>NZ_CP119108.1:0-2400000 GCF_029094505.1 Microbacterium horticulturae
GAGTTCGACACACCCCCTGCCTCCACGCCGACGGCAACCCCGGACCCGACGGTGTCGGCGACGCCCGACCCGGCCGCTGAACCCGTCATCCTGCCCGAGGCGAAGAACGGCAAGGTGTTCGGCGTCATGTACATTCCTCGCTTCGGCAAGGATTACCAGGTGCCCATGGCGGGTGGTGTGACCAGACCGGTCACGCTCGACCCGATCGGCATCGGGCACTATCCCGGCACGCCGATGCCCGGGGCCAAGGGCAATGTGTCGCTGGCGGCCCACCGCACGACCTACGGCAAGCCGTTCAACAAGATCGCCAAACTGCGGCTGAACGACCCGATCATCATCGAGACGAAGGCCGGCTGGTACGTCTACCGGTTCCGCAATCTCGAGTACGTGAAGCCCAGCGCCGTCGACGTGCTGCTGCCGGTGCCTCAGGAGAAGGATGTCAAGGCCGACGGCCGCTACCTCACGATGACCAGCTGCAGCCCCATGTACTGGAAGAGTGAGCGCATCGTCGCGTACAGCGTGTTCGAGTCGTTCACGCCCCGCGCCGACGGCCCGCCCGATGTGCTCGAGGGGGTGAAGTGATGTACGCGGCTCTCTGGCAGATCTTGCCCGGCCCGTGGTGGGTGCGGGTGCTCATCCTGCTCGTCGTGGTGGCGGCCGTGCTGTACGGACTGTTCTTCTACGTGTTCCCCTGGGTGAGCGCGATCATCGACCCCGACAGCGGCACGGTGCAGTGACCGGCCTGCTCGTGGTCGACAACCACGACAGCTTCGTGCACATCCTGATCGACCACCTCATGGTGCTCGGCGCCGACATCGACCTCGTTGAGGCAGATGCGCTCGACCCGAACCTCGCGCTGGACGGCTATGACGGCGTGCTCATCTCTCCTGGGCCGGGCACGCCCGGCGACGCCGGGGCATCCATCCCCCTCGTGCACGAGGCGGAGCGGAGAGGGATGCCGCTGCTCGGCGTGTGCCTGGGACACCAGGTCATCGCCGAGGCCTTCGGCGGGGTCGTGGGCGGGGCACCCGAACTCATGCACGGGATGGTGTCTGAGATCGAGCATGACGGCACAGGACTCTATGACGGGATGCCGCAGCCCTTCGCCGCCGGTCGGTACCACTCACTGGCGGTCACCCAGGTGCCCGCGGTGGTGCGGGTGACGGCGCGCACGGTCGACGGCACCGTCATGGGTCTGCGCCATCGGACGGCGCCGATCGAGGGCGTGCAGTTCCATCCGGAGAGCGTGCTGACCGACCACGGCCGCACGCTGCTGCGCAACTGGGTCGAGCAGGTCGACTGAGCTACTGCCCGTCGTCGCCGGTGTCGTCCGTCTCCGCGGCGCCCGAGCACGAGACCAGGGTCACCTCGGAGTGGATCGGCACCTCGCCGATCGGGTTCTGCGTCTTGACAGTCCGCGGATCGCTGGCCGCACAACTCGGATCGTCCTGCACGGTGACGGTGAGCTTGAGCTCTGTGAGCGCGTTCTGCGCGTCCTCGAGCGTGTAGCCCTCCTGGTCGAAATTGATGACCGTCACGGTTCCGGTAGCCACGACGAGGTCGATCGCGGTGTCTTTCGATACCTTGCTCTTCTCATCCGCAGACGCGCTGAGGACGACGTCCTTCTCGGTGGCGGGGTCGTCTTCGCTGCGCACCTGACCGAGGGTGAGACCCGCGTCGTCAAGGGCCTGCTCGGCATCGGGCAGCGAGAGCCCCTCCAGCTTCGGAACGGTCGTCAACTCGGGTCCGGTCGACACGTACACCGTGACCTGCGAGTCCTTCTGCACCGAGATGCCCTCATCGGGGTCGGTGCTGATCACCGTTCCGTCATCGACGGTCTCGCTGGGCTTGTCGACGCGCTTCGCGACCAGGTCTTCTTTGTTGAGCGCCTGCTCGGCGTTCTCGTAGGTCATTCCGGCCACCGTGGGCACGATGCGCGACCCGCTGGGCACGATGTTCAGCGGGCGGAGCGTGAACACCCAGACGAGGACGGAGATCAGCAGCACCGCGAGGATGGCGACGCCGCCCCAGATCCACGCGGCCGGCGGACCCGCCTGCGTGCGCTTCATCGTCGGATCGGTGCTCAGCTGACGCAGGGCACGGGCCGTCTCGGCGGCCTGACGGGGATCGGGACCATACAGCGTGTTCGACAGCGTGTCGACCTCGCGGCGTGAGGGCTCTTTGCCGTCGACGGTGGCATCGAGCGTCTCACGGAACGCCGCCGCATCGGGAAAGCGCTGGAAGGGGTCCTTCGCCAGGGCCTGCAGCACGACCGCGTCCAGTGCGCGCGGCACCGTGTCGACGATCTCGGAGGGCGGGACGGGTGCTTCGCTGACGTGCTGGTAGGCGACGGCCACGGGCGTGTCGCCGCGGAACGGCTGGCGTCCGGTCAGCAGCTCGTAGAGCACCACACCCGTCGAGTACAGGTCGGTGCGGGCATCCACCACATCGCCCTTGGCCTGCTCGGGTGAGAAGTAGGCCGCGGTGCCCAGGATCGTGGTGGTCTCGGCGACTGTCGAGGACGAGTCGGAGACCGCGCGGGCGATGCCGAAGTCCATGACCTTGACCTGGCCCGCGTCCGTGATCATCACGTTGCCGGGCTTGATGTCGCGGTGCACGACGCCGGCCCGGTGCGAGTACTCGAGCGCCTCGAGGATACCGTCGACATAGCGGACCGCATCGGGAATCGGCACGGGTCCCTCGGCGATGACGTCCTTCAGCAGCCGGCCGTGCACGAGCTCCATGATGATGTACGGAACCGCCCGTGCGGTGCCGCGGTCATCCACCTCGGTGTCTTCGCCCGCGTCGTACACCCGCACGATCGCCGGAGACGACATGCGTGATGCGGCCTGAGCCTCGAGGCGGAAGCGGGTCCGGAACGCGCTGTCGCGGCTCAGCTCGGCGTCGAGGATCTTTATCGCGACCGGACGGCCGAGGGTGAGGTCGTAACCCCGGAACACCGATGCCATGCCGCCGTGCCCGATGGGCTCGTCGACGCGGTAGCGTCCGGAAAGCACGCGCGACTCGGCTGCCACATCACTCTCCATGGATTGCACTCACGCCAGCCTAACGGACGGGTCCGTGGGGACCCGTCAGCCGGCGGCGTCTCCGGAACCGTCGTCGCCGCTGTCTCCCAAGCCCTGACCTTCACCGTCGGCGGGCGGCGTGGTCGTCTGTTCGGGGGCGGGAGCCGCAGCGATGGTGACGGTCTTCGTCGACTTGGGCGAGGTGAGCTCACCGCTCGTGCCCGAGCAGGTCGCCGTGTACACGATCTTGAGGTCGTCTCCACCCGCGCCGGTGATCGTCAGCGAGATGTCACCGGGGCTCGTGCCCGTCGACAGTGTGGACGTGCTGCCCGAGTTCGAGCCGTTGACGAACTGACCGTTGGTCGCCGTGAACGAGTAGCCGGTGAGGTTGCCGGTGCCCGAGGGGCAGGTGAAGTCGGGGATGGTGACCGTCGCGGTGCCGCCCTCGACGACCTGGCCGTTGTCTCCGCTGCCGGTGATGGAGGCGGCTCCCGGCGGCGTGGTGATGGTGGTGGGCGCGGTGTAGCAGGTGAGGGTGATGGTGGCCGGCGGCGTCGCGTTGCCACGCGGGTCGACCGACTGCACGGTGCCCTGCTCGTCCTTCGACGAGGCCGCGGATCCATCGACGATGTTCGCCTGGAGATCGTTGTCGTCGAGGAGGGCGGCGGCGGCATCGCACTTCATGCCGACGAGGCTCAGCGCATCGATGTTGACCGGTGTCACGGTGTCGGTCGGCGTCGGGCTCGCCGGGCTCGATACCGGAGCCGACGGGCTCTTGCTTGCCGCGTCGTCGCCGCCGCGGTTGCCGAAGATGGCGAAGAGCGTGCCGGCCAGCACGATGATCAACAGGGCGATGAGCGCGATCAACGGCCAGGTCCACGGGCTGCGCTTCTTCTTCTGCTTCTCATCGGCGCCGGCCGGCTGACCGGGCAGCAGCGCGGCTTCGGGCAGCAGCCGTGTGGTGGCCGAGGTGTCGCCGCCGGTCGTGAGCAGCTGGGTCGCGGCATCCACCCCTGTCCCGATGGCGGGGACGGCCGCGATGGCCGCCGCGATGTCACCGCGCCGCAGGGCGGTCGCGGCACGTGCCACGATGGCGGTCGAAGCCGGGCGGTCCTCCGGCTTCTTCGCGATCATCGACATCACGAAGTTCTGCACCGGCTGGGCGACCGTGGCCGGCAGCGGCGGCGGCGCGTCGTTGATCTGTGCCATGGCGATGGCGACCTGCGACTCGCCCGTGAAGGGACGCTTGCCAGCCAGGCACTCGTACGCGACGATGCCCAGCGAGTAGATGTCGGTGGCGGGCGATGCCGGGTGTCCGGACGCCTGCTCGGGCGAGAGATACTGCACCGTGCCCATGACCTGACCGGTCGCGGTCAGCGGCACCTGGTCGGCGATGCGCGCGATACCGAAGTCGGTGATCTTCACTCGGCCGTCGGGCGTGATCAGCAGGTTTCCGGGTTTGATGTCGCGGTGCACGAGTCCGGCGGCGTGAGCGGCCTGCAGGGCGGCCGCGGTCTGCGCGACGATGTCGAGCGTCTTGTCGGTCGACAACGAGGTCTCGCGCTCGAGAATGGTCGAGAGCGCCTCGCCGGGCACGAGCTCCATGACGAGGAAGGCCGAGCCGTTCTCCTCGCCGTAGTCGAAGACGCTCGCTATGCCCTCGTGGTTGACGAGGGCGGCGTGGCGGGCCTCCGCGCGGAAGCGCTCGAGGAAGCCGGGATCGCCCATGTACTCGTCTTTGAGGATCTTGATGGCGACGGTGCGGCCGATGACGTGGTCGGTGGCCTCCCACACCTCGCCCATGCCGCCGATCGCGATCCGCGAGTCGAGCTCGTAGCGGCCGCCGAAGGTCACACCCTGCGTCGGTCTCATTTACCCAGCACCGCCTCCATGACCTTTTTCGCGATGGGCGCCGCGATCGTATTCCCGCTGCCCGACTGCCCTTGACCTCCGCCATTCTCCACGACGACGGCCACCGCAACCTGAGGGTCGTCTGCGGGCGCGAAACCGGTGAACCACAGCGTGAACGGCTCGTCATCGCCGTTCTGCGCGGTACCGGTCTTGCCTCCGACCTCGACCCCGTCAATTCTTGCATTGGTCGCGATGCCCTCGCTGACATTGGCGACCATCATGTCGGCCATCTCTTTGTCGAGATCCTCATCGAGCGCGCGGCCGAACTGCGTGTCGTCGAACGTCTTCTGCACCTTCAGATCCGGCCCGACGACCTCGTCGACCATCCGCGGGTTCATGACGATGCCGCCGTTGGCGATGCCGGCCGTCACCATGGCCATCTGCAGCGGTGTCGCGCGCACGTCGCCCTGGCCGAAGCCGCTGAGGGCGGTTCGGTCGGGCGTGAGGTCTTTCGGGTACACGGACGGGGTCGAGGTCAGCGGCATGGTGAACGACGAGTTGAAGCCGTACTTCTCGGCCTCGGCGCGGATCGCGTCGTCTCCCACCTTGACGGCCAGTTCGGCCATCGGGATGTTGCAGCTCAGTCGCAGCGCCGTCGCGATCGTGACCTCCTTGCCCGAGCCGCAGGTGCCGCCGGTGTCGTTGCGGATCTGCGTCGATGTGCCCGGGAGCGTGTAGCGCGCGAGGTTGGGGAGCTTCGAGTCGGGCGTGAAGTCACCCGAAGCGAGGGCGGCCGAGGCCGTGACGAGCTTGAACGTCGATCCCGGTGGGTTGAGGTTTCCGCCGATGGCGCGGTTGTAGAGCGGGTTCGACGCGTCCTTGACGAGCGAGTCGTAGAACGTGTTGACGGCATCGGAGTCGTGTGAGGCCAGCTTGTTCGTGTCGAAGCTCGGGCTCGTGACCATTGCGAGGATGCGCCCCGTCTTCGGTTCGATCGCGATGACCGCCCCCTGCAGGTCGCCCAGCGCGTCATAGGCCGCCTTCTGCACGTCGGCATCGAGCGAGAGCACGACGTTTGACCCGCGCGGCGGCTGGCCGCTGACGATCCGTTCGATCCGTGCGAGGAACTGCGAGCTGCCGGTGCCCGAGAGCTCCTGGTTCATCGCCTGCTCGATGCCGGTCGATGACTGCAGCACCGGGTTGATGTAGCCGGTCACCGGTGCCCACATGTCGGGATCGGTGTACTTGCGCTGCCAGCTGTAGATGTCGTTCGACTTCACCGATCGTGCGATGGCCGAGCCGCTGGCGATGATCGATCCGCGCTGCACCTCGAACGAGTCGTAGAGCGTGCGCTTGTTCGCGGCGTTCTGGGCGAGGTTGTCGGCCTGCACGACCTGGATCACGCTCGTCGACCCGAACAGGGCGAGGAACATGATCAGGACGATGATCGAGAGGCGCCTGAGTTCTTTGGTCATGTCAGCCGATCACCACCCGGGGCCGTGATCTGACGGCATCCGAGATCCGCAGCAGGATCGCCACGATGATCCAGTTCGCCACAAGCGACGATCCGCCCGCCGCCAGGAACGGGGTCGCAAGTCCGGTCAGAGGGATCAGCCGCGTGACGCCGCCGACCATGATCACGACCTGCAGCGCGACCGTGAACGAGACGCCGACGGCGAGCAGCTTACCGAAGTCGTCCTGGCCGTTCAGGCCGATGCGCAGCCCGCGGCTGGTGAACACCATGTACAGGCACAGGATCGCGAACAGGCCGATGAGGCCCAGCTCTTCGCCCAGACTCGGGAAGATGTAGTCGCTCTCGGCGACGGGCGTCAGCCAGGGCCGGCCCTGGCCGAGACCAGTGCCGATGAGCCCGCCCTTGGACATCCCGAAGATGCCCGTGACGAGCTGATAGCTGTTGCCGTCCATCAGCTTGGGGTTGAAGGCGTCGAGCCAGTTCTCGAAGCGCCCGTGCACGTAGGGAAGAACGCGGGATGCCGCGAAGGCACCGGCCGCGGCCAGGATCACACCCATCAGCACCCAGCTGGTCTTGCCGGTGGCCACGTACAGCATCGCCACGAACATGCCGAAGATCAGCAACCCGGTGCCCAGGTCGCGCTGCATGACGATGATGCCGAGCGAGATGAGCCAGATCACCAGCAGCGGGCCGAGCTCGCGGGGGCGCGGCCAGGTGAAGCCGAGGAACTTCTTGCCGGTCGAGGTCAGACTGTCGCGCGTGCGCACCAGGTAGCCGGCGAAGAAGATCGCCAGGCAGATCTTGGCCAGCTCGCCCGGCTGGAAGGAGAAGAACCCGAGCGACACCCAGACGTCGGCATTGGCATCCGTCCCCAATCCGGGGATGATCGGCAGGATCAGCAGCACGATGCCCGCCAGGCCGAAGAGGTACGTGTATCGGAAGAGCACGCGGTAGTTGCGCAGCAGGATCACCACGAGGATCGCCCCGACCAGGGCGATGCCTGCCCAGGCGAGCTGACGGTTCGAGTACGCGGCCCACCCGTGCCGGCCCCAGTGCACGTCGAGACGATAGATCATGGCCAGGCCGAGCCCGGTCAGTACCGTCGCGATGGGCACGACGAACGGGTCGGCGTCGCGGGCGACGATGCGCAGGGTGATGTGCAGTGCGAGCGCGAGGGCCGTGAGCACACCGAGGTAGATGAGGAACTTCGGGTCGACCTCGCCGGCGGCGCCCAGCTGCACGAGCACGACGGCAGCGCCGTTGATGATGAACGCGAAGACCAGCAGCGCGAGCTCGCGGTTGCGTTGCTTCTGCGGCACGCGGATCTTTCGCAGCGCACGCACCACGGCGGTGTCGGTGTGGCCGTCGTCGACGGCTGCCGGCTCGGTGGTGGGCCGGACAGGAGTGATTCCACCGGGGGGCGTGCGCATTATTCGCTCCCTATGTTCTCGCGTAGCTGGTCGACGATGTTCTGCGCGTCTTCCAGCGAGTTCGCGGCGATCGTCGCCTGCACGGTCTCACGCTCGAACTCCGGCAGCAGGATCAACGGGATGCCGGTGTCTTCGTACGGGGTCGACAGCGAGATCGGGCCGACATTCTGCTGGATGCCGCGGAAGATCACCACCGTGTCTTCGTCGGCCCCGACGAAGTAGCGCGTCTGCGTCCACTGGTACGCGCCGAACAGTGCGCCGGCGATGAGGGCCAGCACGAGCACCAAGCCGGCGATCCACCCGATGCGCCGCCGACGGGCGCGCCGGCGGTCTTCTTCGATGAGCTCTTCGAGGTACTCCGCGGCCGGTTCGAAGTGCGTCGGCTCGTTGGCGGCCTGACGTGCCGGGTGGAACCACGAGATGCGGCCGGTGCGGGCTGCGGGGACCTCGACGCCTTGGGGGTTGGATGCCGCACCCACGATGGTCGGCGTGCCCGAGACGAGCGGGTGCTGGCCCCCGACATCCACGATGACGATCGTCACGTTGTCGGGCGCGCCGGCATCCAGCGCCTGCTTCAGCAGCATGTCGGCGGTTCTGCCCGGAGCCATGCCCAGAGCCAGTGTCTTGGCGGTGTGCGTGTCGTCGACGACGCCGCAAAGGCCGTCGGAGCACAGCAGCCAGCGGTCACCGGGTTTGGTCGGCATGACGAACGTGTCGATCTCGGGGTCGGCCTCCATATCGGAGAGCACGCGCATCAGCACCGAGCGGCGTGGGTGGTAGCGCGCCTCCTCGGGCGTGATGCGCCCCGAATCGACCAGGCGCTGCACGAACGTATGGTCGGTGGTGATCTGCGTGAGTGCGTCGTCGCGGTACAGGTAGATGCGCGAGTCGCCGATGTGGGCGATGACCGCGTACTCGTCGACCATGATGATCGCGCAGACCGTGGTGCCCAGCCCTGCCAGCTCGGGCTTGGACTTGACCGTGTTGATGAGATCGGATGCCGCCGCATGCAGCGTGTCTTCCAGCGCCCTCTCGGCCTCACCGGTGGTCGCGTAGATGCGGTCGAGCCCCTCGAGCCGCGCGATGGCGACGCTGGAGGCGACGTCACCGCCCGCGTGCCCGCCCATGCCGTCGGCCACGACGAACAGATTGGCGCCGGAGTACCCGGAGTCCTGGTTGTTCGAGCGCACCTTGCCGGTGTGTGAGAGGGCGGCACTCGATCCCGAGAAGACCATGTCGGCGTGTGCCTACTTCCGCAGCTCGAACGTCGTCGCGCCCACCTTGATGGGAGCGCCGACGGTCACCGGGGTCGGTGCCGACACGCGGACGCCGGCATGCCAGGTGCCGTTGGTCGAGTCCAGGTCTTGGATCATCCACTGGTCGCCCCAGAGCACGAGGCGGGCGTGGTGGCTCGAGGTGTAGTCATCGCGGATCACCAGACCCGACTCGCTCGAGCGCCCGATCGTCAGCGGCTCGGTGCCCAGCGGCAGCTCGAGCCCGGTCTTGGGGCCGCTCGTGATGACGATGCGTGACACGGTCTGGGTCGTGGCGGCTCCGGCGGCCGCCGGTGGCGAGGTCAGCGACTGCACGGGCATCGTGGCGTCTCCCGGGCCCGCGGGTGCCGCGGCCGGGACGGGTGCCGCCTGCGGCTCGGGCATCTTGCGCACCTTCACTCCGAAGAGGTCGGCGCGCAGCGAATAGACCACAGCGAAGACGAAGAACCACATCAGCACCAGGAAGCCGATGCGCAGCAGCAGGAGGGTCAGTTCACTCACGCGCGGCCTCCCCCGACGCCGAACTGCCGGGTTGCGGCATCCATCCCCTGCGGAGCCTGGGGAGCTTGGGGAGCGGCCTGCGGCACCACGTGGAAGACGATGTCCGTGCGCCCGATCTGCACGGTCGAGTCGGGGGGCAGCGGTGCCTGCGAGACCTTCTGCCCGTCGAGGGTGGTGCCGTTCGTCGAACCGAGGTCGCGCACGACGGCGCGTTCGCCGTCCCACAGGATCTCGACGTGCTTACGACTCGTGCCCGCGTCGGAGATGGTGATGTCGGCGTCACTGCCGCGGCCGATGACGGTGCGACCCTTGCGCAGGGGGTGGCGGGTTCCGGCGATGTCGACCACGCCGCGCCACGTTACCGTGCCTTCGGCTGTGCGCGAATCCACACGCAGCGTGCCTGTGGACAAGTCGGGGTCTGGTTGGAGGGTCACCGACACCGGCCCGGCGAAGGAATAGTGCTGCGATGCCGCGTGGGTGCGCACGATCTCGGTGAGCTCGTTGACCAAGGCGGGACCGATGCCCGCCATGCGCTCGGCATCGTTGGCGGCGAGCCGTACCGCGAGCGTGTTGGGTACGAGGATGCGGTCGCGCGAGACGACGGCGGCCTTCTTGTCGAGCTCGCTGCGCAGGGCGGAGGCGATCTCGACCGGCTGGATGCCGCTGCGGAAGGTCTTGGCGAACGCACCGTTCACGGCACGCTCGAGACCCCGCTCGAAGCTGTCAAGTAGTCCCACACGTCTCCTTGGGCAGGCGGACTGGTGGCTACATGGTAGTTGTCTCGGCTGGGGAGGGGGTGGATTCGGCCCGCGGCCCGGCCGTTTCGCCGGTTGTGGAGCGTGACGGAGGGATGCCGCGGATTCGGTCCGCACGCGTGCGCATGCTATTCTCGTGAAGTTGGTTTCGGAAGTGATTCCGGACCTGCGCGAGTGGCGGAATTGGTAGACGCGCTGGCTTCAGGTGCCAGTGCCCGCAAGGGCGTGGGGGTTCAAGTCCCCCCTCGCGCACAGATGAGAAACGGTCCCGTGAGGGGCCGTTTCGCATTTGTCGGGGGGTCGACGCGAGCACGTTGCGGAGGGCCCCTTTCTCGGTGGTCGGCGGCTCAGATCCGAGGCGCTGCCAAGGGCATCGGCCGGGCGGTGCGGGCCGAGCGGCCGCTGTGTCCCTCTCCGCGCGAAATCAGGTGTTCTCGCGAGATCAGGCTGTTTCGGGGGTCAATCGTCCTGATCTCGCGAAAACACCTGATCTGGGAAGGGTGGGCGGCAGCCGCCGCGCGCCGTGGCACGCCGCGAAGAGCGCCGTCGTAGAGTGTCAGGGCGCGGCCGTAGGGTGGCGGGGTGGCGACCGACTGGATGTACGACGCGCGGCCCATCCGCGCGATCGGCGTCTTCGAAGACGCCGTGATCGACGAGAAGACGTGGCCCGCCGGCATCCCGTCCGTCGCCCAGTTTCTGCGCGTCGCGGCGTCCGGTGCGCCGTTCGACGGCTATGAGTTCAGCGCAGGCGTGACGTTTCTCGTCGGTGAGAACGGGTCGGGCAAGTCGACGCTGCTGGAGGGCATCGCCGAGGCGGCCGGGCTGCCGGCCGAAGGCGGATCGCACAGCGGTGGGGTGACGACGAGACCGAGCGAGTCACCGCTCGGTCAGTGGCTGAAGGTCATCCGCGGCAAGATGGCGGGCCGCGGCGGATTCTTTCTGCGCGCGGAGACCATGCACAGTTATTACACGTGGCTCGAGTCGCTGCCGAACAGCCCCGACACGCACCTGCACGGCATGAGCCACGGCGAGTCGTTCAATGCGCTGCTGGACGAGAAGCTGAACCACGCGCGGTACGTCACCGGGCTCGCGCTGCTGGATGAGCCCGAGGCCGCGCTGTCGTTTGAGTCCACGCTCCGGTGGATCGCCAACCTCGATGCGATGCGTGCGCGCGGGACCCAGGTGATCTGTGCGACGCACTCCCCGATCCTGTGCTCGCTGCCCGGGGCGACGATCCTCGAGCTCGGTGAGTGGGGCATCCGCGAATCGACGTGGGAAGACCTCGAGCTCGTGCGTCACCACCGCGCGTACCTCGAGGCGCCGCAGCGCTACCTGCGTCATCTGCTCGAGCAGTGACCGCGCCGAGCCGATGTTTCACGTGAATCGGGATGCCGCGGCCCGTGCCGGCGGGGCCCGTCATTCCAGAACGGGCACCAGCGCGAACCGCAACTCCTCCACCTCATGGCCGAGTCCGGCGGCGAACCCCACCGACCGCGAGACCTCGGCGAAGCCGTTCTTCTCGAGCACCGCGATCGAGCCCGCATTGTGTGCGGCGACGCGCGCGAACAGGGGCCGGGTGGGCTCGCGCGAGATGAGCAGGCGCAGCGCCTCGGTGGCCACGCCCCGCCCCCAGGCGTGGCGGGCGATCCAGTACGTGACCTCGCGCTCGCCCTCGGAGGTGTAGGCGCCCGCGGTTCCAGCGAACCCGCCGCGCTCGGTCACGACGAACAGTGCGTTCGCGGGGTCGGCGCGCACGCGGGCCATGTGGGCGTCGAAGGCGGCGCGATCGGATGGATCGGCCGCGGTGAAGGAGGCCATCGCCACCGCGTCCGGGTCACCCATCATCTCGAAGACGGCGTCGAGGTCGTCGTCGTCGAGGTCACGCAGGTCGATGTGCGCCATGCGCCAAAGCTACTCGGGACACCCGACACCCGACATCCCCCGTCCGTCGTCAGACGATGAGGGATGCCGCGGGCACGGCGGTCTTCAGCCGAAGCCGTGCTGCAGCCGCAGAATACGCTCGGCGCGATCGCCGTCGCGGGCGGCCACGGCGTCACGGAACACCCGGTACATGTCGGTGCGCTCGACCTCGTCCGTCACGTGCGGGCGCCAGCCGTACAGGTTGCGCCGGAGCCCGAACTCGCACTCCTCGAGGATCTGCTCGAGCATGCGATTGCCGGTGGCGTAGGTCACCATGGTGAAGAACTGAGCGCTCAGGCGCAGCATTTCGCGGCGATCGTCGGCACGGGATGCCGCGATCAGCTCGTCGACGCCGGCGAGCAGCTGATCGAGCGTGTCGTCGGAGCAGCGGCCCACCGCCATCCGGATCGCGTTGCCCATCGTGTACACGATGAACTCGTGCGTGGCCTCGAGCATCGATGCATCCGGGATCGACACCCGGGTCCACCGGTTCGCCGACACCTCCACCAGGCCGCATCTCTCGAGGCGCTGCAGAGCCTCGCGCACCGGCGTGCGCGAGACGCCGAGGTTCTCGGCGAGCTCGACATCGCGCAGACGTTCGCCGGGTGCAAGGCGTCCGTCGAGGATCGCTTCGCCGAGCACTGTGTACACCTCGTCGCCGAGGACTGCACCGCGGGGGTCGAGCGGCGCGAAAGCAACATCGCTGGTCATGGGTGGCCCAAGTCTATGTATCGGTTCGGAACGGCCGCCGGGGGAACGGCCGGGTAATAACAGAGCACTGGGAATCGGAGGCAATATACCAGTTCGGGATATGTGCAGAGGGCACAAGACCTGCCGCCCGCCGTCGTGGCCGAGCGCAGGAGTTCTCCGCGATATATCAGTAGAGTTGAAGGGTCACGTTCGCGTGACTTATCCGGGGGGATCCGTCGGTGCCCGGTCCGTTCGGCGTTCTGCTGGCGGTCCGGGCACCGTATGGGCGTGCGTTCTGCAACATTTGTGTCACCATCCGACACGGACCCACCGCGACCCTCGTGTGTTCGTTAGCGTGGAGGAAATCCCGGCGCACGGTGTGCTGGGAACCGAAAGAACGGCAGTACATGAGCACGCAGGGCACCGTCAAGTGGTTCAACGCGGAGAAGGGCTTCGGCTTCATCGCCCCCGACGAGGGGGGTGCGGACGTCTTCGCGCACTACAGCGCCATCCAGTCCAACGGCTTCAAGAGCCTTGAGGAGAACCAGCGCGTCGAGTTCGAGGTCGCACAGGGTCCCAAGGGCCTGCAGGCCGAGAACATCCGCGCGCTGTAGACAACACAGCACTGCGCGGCTCTCGCCATCAGCGTCCGGATGTCATCCGGTCGTAGGTGGCGAGAGCCTGCGCGTCTTCGGCGTGACGCATCGCCCGGCGCGCGGCATCCAATGCCTCGACCGGGTCGGGAAGCCGGCGGGCGTCCGCCAGTTCGTCGCGCGCTGACGCCAGTCGCACGCGCGCGTCGGCACCGGCACCGGCTGCAGACGCCTCGGCTCGCGCGACTGCGGACTGCGCCGCCGCGATCGTGCCGGTGAGTGCGGTCCGCGCACCACGCAGGCGCTGCTGCGACGTGCGGGCATCGCCCAGGGCGAGGTCGAGCCGATCACGCAGGCGTGCGACGCCGTCGACCGCCTGCGTGGGCCGTCGCGCGGCATCCTTCTCCCACCGCGTCAGTGCCGACTCGGCCTCGCGAATGGCGTCGCCCAGCCGCTCGGCCGCCGTGGGCTCGAGACCCTCGCGCACCGTCATCGCCTGCCGCAGCGCGGCCCGGACGGCCGCGAACTCGTCGGGCAACGACTGCACCGCCTGCGCGATGAACCCGTGCACCTCGTCGAGGCGTCGCGCCTCGATCTGCGCCGATCGGATGCGCCGCTCGGCGAGGGCCAGGTCAGACAGCGCGCTGCGCGAAGGATCGCCGGCGCTGGCCGCAGCGCGGTCGAGCAACGCGCTCGCCTCGGCGGCGTGGTGGGATGCCGCGGCTGCGGCGGCTGCGGCATCCCCCCATTCCGACTCGTCGTATTCAGAACGCAGCTGCGCGACGAGGGCGTCGGGGTCGCCCATCTGCTCGCGCAGATCGGCGAGGCGTCGGCGCGCGGCCGCCACCTGGTCGGCGGCGGAGGTGTTCGCCTGCATCCACGCCTCGTGCTCACCGCTTGCGTGCGTGATCGCGGCCATCGCCTCAGTCACCCGCGCCGAGATGAGTCGCGCGCGGCGCTGCACCTCGACCGGCAGCAGCGTCGGGTCGTCGCTGATCGTGCGGAACACCTCGAACGCGTCGTCGCGCACATGCTGTGCGGTCATGCGTGCGCGGCGCAGCGACGTCGGTGCGTCGCCGCCGTAGAGGGCGCCCGACAGTCCCACCTCGAGGTCGAGCTCGGCGACCGCGTCGTCGAGTCGCACGAGCTCGGACCCGGCTGTGGCGCGGGCGGCGTCGGCCGCAGCCTTGGCGCGCGGCGAACGACGAGCGGCACGCACCGCCCAGGCGACCGCGACCACGAGGATGCCGGCGATGACCACCACGACCAGGGCGGGCACGCCCCACCGCAGGATCTCGCCGACCAGTTCGCTCACGTCAGCCGTCCTCGGGCAGCAACAGGAGGTCGCGCAGCTGGGCGACGGTGTCGACCGCGGCCTGCGCGCCCTCGGACTCGTGCGGCCAGCTGAAGCCCCAGCGCACGAAGATCACGGGGACGTCTTGTTCGGCACCGCCTTCGACGTCGTGATGACGGTCGCCGATGAGCACCGGCCGGCTCGTGTCGACGCCGACGGCTTCGAGGCGGCGCAGCGCTTCGCCGATGATGTCGGCCTTCCGGCTGAGGGTCTTCTCGTCGGGCGTCGAGCCGGTGATCGCCGCGAGGTGGGTGTCGAGGTCGAAGTGCTCCATGAGCGCGACGACCTGCACCTCGGGCTTCGAACTCGCCGTCGCCTGCGGAATGCCGACGTCATCGAGATCGGCGATGAGTTCGCCGATGCCGTCGATGAGGCGGGCGCCGGCGGTGTAGCCCTCGGCTTTGCCGACCGTGCGGTAGTAGGTGACGGCCTCGGCGGCCTTCTCGGGCGTGACACCGAGATTGGTCTGCATCGAGTCGTACATCGGCGGGCCGATCCAGTGCACGAGCTCGTCACGCGTCGGCGGCGGAAAGCCGAAGTGCGTGAGCGTCGTGGCCAGGCGCCGCAAAATGCCCTCGGACGCGTCGATGATCGTGCCGTCGACGTCCCACAGGACACAGGTGAAGGGCGAGCGGTGCGGCATGCGACCAGCCTACGGGGTGGGCGATCGCGGGCCGGAGCGGGTGGCGCGCGGTCGCGGCTCAGTGAGAGTGCAACTGGTGGACGAGGATGCGGGTGCTTCCCTATCTCTCGGCGACCCGCTGCACTCTCACCATCTGGTCGGCGCTACGGGACACAGATCGCCGGCGGTGCGGGCGGCGGGGGCGGTGCAGGCGCGCGCGACGCGTCAGAACAGCCGCGGGGCGCCCGACTCGACGCCCTTCATGCCCTCGTAGTCCAGGGTCACGCAGCGGATGCCGCGGTCGGCCGCCAGCACCTTGGCCTGCGGCTTGATCTCTTGCGCGGCGAACACGCCCGTCACCGGCGTCAGGTGCGGGTCACGATCGAGCAGCGCGAGATACCGGGTGAGCTGCTCGACGCCGTCGATGTCGCCGCGCCGCTTGACCTCGACGGCGATCGTGCCGCCGGCCGGGTCGCGCAACAGCAGGTCGACCGGTCCGATCGCGGTCGGGAACTCGCGACGCACCAGCTGCAGCCCGTCGCCGATCACGTCGACCTGCTCGGCGAGCAGGCGCTGCAGATCGGCTTCGACGCCGTCCTTGACCAGGCCCGGGTCCACGCCCAGCTCGTGAGCGGTGTCGTGCACGATCTCGTAGATCTGCACCACGAGCTCATCGCCCGACTTGCGGTGGGTGACACGCCACTGCTCGATGACGCCGGCGGCTGCGGCATCCCCCTCCGGCTCTTCGATCGCGAGGGTGCACGGCGGGCTCATCCAGTTCAGCGGTTTGTACGACCCGCCATCGGAGTGGATGAGCAGACTGCCGTCGCCCTTGTGCACGAGCAGGCGCAGGGCCGGGTCGAGATGGGCATTGAGCCTGCCGTGATAGTCGACGGCGCAGCGGGCGATGACGAGACGCACCCGACGAGCCTACCTGCGGTGCGGGATGCCGCCGCGCGGCGCCCGGGGCGGACCCGCGGCATCCACTTCCGCGCTCTTCATGCCATGCCGCGGCAGGTGATCGAGCGGGCGGTGCGGCCGCGCCCCGCGCCGGTGCGAGGATCGAGGGGTGAGTTCTGAAGGGGTGGATGCCGCGCGGCGGCGCGTCGGCCTGACGGTCGCCGCCCTCTGCCTGGGTACGACCCTGAACCCGCTGAACTCGTCGATGATCGCGGTGGCGCTGCTGTCGCTGCAGCACGATTTCGACCTGACCACGCCGCAGGTGACGTGGGTGATCACTCTCTTCTACATCGCCTCGACCGTCGGCCAGCCGCTGATGGGACGCGTCATCGACGCGCTCGGTGCGCGGCGCGTGTTCGTCGCGGGCATGGCCGTGGTGGTCGTCGCCGGCGTCATCGCGCCACTGGGCGGGTTCGCGCTCGTGCTCGTCTCGCGCGGCATCCTGGCGCTGGGCACCTCGGTCGCTTTCCCGGCCGCCGTGGCGCTGGTGGGCCCGCTCGCGCGCGCCGGAGGGATGAGCCCGCCGCGGCTGCTGGCGCGCATCCAGATCGCGAACACGACGGCCGCCGCCCTCGGTCCGGTCGTGGGCGGCCTGCTGATCGCGGTGGCGGGATGGCCGGCGATCTTCTTGGTGAACGTACCGCTGGGCATCGCCGGATTGATCAGCGTGTGGATCCTTGCCCCGCGCGACAACCCGCGCGAGGCGGTGACCGGACGGGCGCTCGTGCGCGTGCTCGACCCCGCCGGCGTGCTGTCGTTCGCGATCGCGGCGGTGGCGCTGCTGGTCGTACTCCTCGATGCGGGCGGTGACGCCACGTGGCTGCTCGTGGCCGTCGGCGTCGTGGCGCTCGGACTGTTCGTCTGGCGCGAGCTGCGCGCCCGCGCGCCGTTCATCGATGTGCGGATGCTCGCAGCCAACCGCGCCCTCACGCTCTCGTACCTCGGCTTCACCGTGTTCAGCGCGCTGTACTACCTGGCGTTCTTCGGGCTGCCGCAGTTTCTCGAGGCGCACGCCGGGTACTCGACCGCGATCGTCGGGCTGCTGATGCTGCCGCTCTCGGGCATGACGATCGCCATCGCACCGGTCGTCGCGCGCGCGATCGACAAGCGCGGGCTCGTACCGGTGCTGATCACCATGGCCATCGTGCTGTTGGTCTCGGCGGGACTGCTCGGCATCGGCGTCGCGACGACGAACCCCGTGTGGATGCTGCTCATGGCGGCGGTCATGGGCATCCCGTACTGCATGGGATCGCTCGTGATGACCGAAGCCGTGCGGCGCGCCGCCCCGCCCGACGCGGTGGGTGTGGCATCCGGTCTCCTGCAGTCGACGCGCTACCTCGGCGCCATCGCCGCGACGGTCATGCTCGGTCAGCTGCTGGCGGGCGGAGTGGATGCCGCAGCCTGGGGCGGCGTCGTCATCGCCGCGGTCGCGACCGGCGTGGTGCACCTGGCGGTCTCGCTGTTCCAGGCCGCGGCGCTGCGGCGCGCGCAGCACTGAGGGTGTGGGGTGGAACGGGCCGGTGGGCGTGCAGGGCGCCCAGCCGTGGGGCGTTTTGCCGCGGCATCCTGTTCAGAACTCCGTCGATCTGCGCGCTGGGTGCGCGGATCGGGCTGGTTTCGGCCGGGATGCCGCGGGATTGGATGAGTTCTGAACGGCGCAACGGCGCCGGCGCGGAGCGCCGGCGCCTCAGTCGCGCTCGGCCCCTGCGGGCGCGGGATGCCCCGCCCCGACGGTCGAACCGGCGATCGGGCGGGCGGCGCCCGACGCGAAGCCCGACAGGACGATCAGCCCCAGGATGATGTACAGGGTGTTCAGCAGTCCGATGTGGTCGCTGATGAAGCCGAGCGCGGGCGGCCCGGCGAGGAACGCCACGTAGCCGATCGTCGAGGCGGCACTCACCCGCGCCGCAGCGCGCGCCGGGTCGTCTGCGGCCGCCGACATCCCGAGCGGGAAGCCCAGCGACGCGCCCAGCCCCCACAGCGCCGCGCCGACGAACACGAGCGGCAGGTTCGGCGCGAGGACGAACAGCAAGAGCCCGGCTCCTGCCAGCACCGACAGCACGCGCAACGTGACCACGCGGCCGAACCGGTCGACCAGGGGCCCACCGAAGATGCGCGCCAGGGTCATGCAGACCGAGAACGTGGCCAGAGCCGCCGCACCCATCGCCTCGGGTGCGGCGTGTCCGTCGACCACGCCCAGCGCGAGCCAATCGTTCGCCCCGCCCTCGGCGAACGCCATACCGAGCATGATCAGGCCCAGCGCGTAGGTGCGCGGCTCGCGCCACGCAGAAAGCGCGATGTGCAGCCGCTCGCGCCAGCCTTCCCGTTCTTCGGCGGGTGTGGCATCCATCGCCGTCTCCCGGTTCGGCACGAACGCGACGCTGATCGCGCCGATGACGACGATGAGCACGGCGATGATCGGAAGGTGGATGCCGGGCACGAGGCCGACCGTGATCGCCAGCGTTCCCAGCCCTGCCCCGATCACGGTGCCGAAGCTGAAGAACGCGTGGAACAGCGGCAGGATCGTCTTCTTGATCGTCTTCTCGATGGCCGCCGCCTCGACGTTCATGATGACGTCGAGGCATCCGTTGCCGAAGCCCCACAGGACGAGGCCGAGAGTGACGACCGGCCACGAGCCGAACACGTCGGTGCCCAGTCCGATGACCGCGATGCCCGCCGCGAAGACCGTCATGAGCGCCAGCATCGACCGGCGTGCGCCGAAGCGCGCCAGGATCACCGAGCTGATCGAGAGGCCGATGATCGACGCGACGCCGCCGATGAACAGCATGAGGCCGACGTCGGTGCGGCTGATGTCGAGGGTGTCGCGGATCGCCGGCACGCGCGCCGACCAGGTCGCGATGCTCAGGCCGCTCGCGAGGAAGATCGCGAAGACGGCGTTGCGCCACCGGGTGATCTGGGCGCGGGTGAGGACGGAATCCATCCCGACAGCATATCGAATCGATTCGAGACACGCATTGGTGGGGAAGGTAGCATCGAGGCGTGAGCGAGCGCAGAGCCACCATCGCCGATGTCGCCCGGGCGGCCGGTGTCGCGGCGTCGACCGCGTCGGTGGTCTTCAGCGGCAAGACCCCGGTCTCGGACGCCACTCGTGACCGCGTTCTGACCGCCGCCGCCGAGCTCGGCTACACCGGGCCCGACCCGCGCGCGGCCTCGTTGCGGCGCGGTCGCAGTGGCATCGTCGGTGTGGTGTTCCAGGGGCCGTTGCGCACGGTCTTCCTCGACCCGGTGACTCGCATCATGATGGACGGCATCGCCGACGGCGTCACCGACCTCGGCGCCGCCCTCCTGCTGCTGCGTGACGATGACGATCGCGAGCCGACTCTGACGACCGCGCCGCTGGATGCCGCGGTGCTCGTCGGCTGCAATGCGCAGATGCGCGACTCGCTCGGGATGCTGCGCTCGCGGGGCATCCCGGTCGTGGTCATCGAGGGCGAGGCCGGCGACGATGTGCCGCAGATCGACCTGGACAACCGCGAGGCGCAGCGCGAGATGGCACAGCACGTGCGCACGCTCGGGCACGAGCGTGTCGCGGCGGTGACCCTGTCGGCCGATGCGGCGCGGCGGCGCGCGTGGATCCCCGCCGACCAGGTCTTCACGGTCGACGTGACGCGCGATCGGCTGGCGGGCTTCCGTGATGTCTTCCCCGACGCGGGCGCGCTCGCCGCAGCCGGCAGCTCGATCGACGAGGGACTCATCGCCGGGCGCACGCTGTTCGCCGACCCCGCGCGTCGGCCGACCGCCGTGGTCGCGCAGAGCGACATGCTCGCGGCGGGTGTGATCCGTGCGGCTGAAGAGGCCGGTCTGCGTGTGCCGCACGACGTCACGGTCACCGGGTTCGATGGGGTCAGCGTCGACGGGCTGGCGCCGTACGAGCTCACGACGATGGCTCAGCCGGCGGCCGACAAGGGACGCGCGGCGGGGCAGGCCGTGACCGCGATGCTGCAGGGGCGGGATGCCGCATCCTTCCGCTTCACTTGCACGTTCCGCGCGGGCAACACGGCCGCGCCGCCCGCGGCCTGAGCCGGGTGCCGGAGCCGGGCGCCTGAGCCGTGTGCTTGAGCCGGGTGCCTGACTCCCGGCATCCCGTCCCGCGCAACACCGCGGCGAATTCATATGAAACTGTCCGCTGCACACCAAACCGCCGCCGGTTTGATGTCCATGAGACAAATCCATATGAATTTGCCGGAGCTGCGGGAAAGTAGGATGGACGGCAGACCCCCCGACCGGTGAGGAGGCCGCAGTGTGCTGATCCTCCTGGCGGCGTTCGCCCTGGTTCCGCTGCTGTTGCCCTGGGCGGTCCGCCTGGTCGGGGCACGCGCGTTCTATGGCGCGGCGCTCCTGCCCGCGGTCGCCTTCGTGAATACCGCGCTGCAGGCGCCGGCGGTCTTCAGTGGCCACATTCCGTTCGAGACATACACGTGGATCCCGAGCCTGCACATCAACCTGTCGATGCGCATGGATGTGCTCAGCTGGGTGCTCACTCTCATCGTCACCGGCATCGGCGCCATCGTGCTGCTCTACTGCCGCTGGTACTTCGTCGGCCACCTCGAGGGCATAGGCCAGTTCTCGGCTGTGCTGCTCGGCTTCGCCGGCGCCATGTACGGGCTCGTGCTCATCGACGACATCGTCGTGCTCGTGATGCTCTGGGAGGTCACGAGCGTCCTCAGCTACCTGCTCATCGGCTATTACCACCGCCGCGGCGCGAGCCGCCGTGCCGCGCTGCAGGCGCTGCTGGTCACCACGATCGGCGGACTGGTGATGCTCATCGGCGTGGTGCTGCTGGTGATCCAGGCCGGCACGACGAGCCTGTCGGGGATCATCGCCGACGCACCGACCGGCCCGATCGTCGACGCGGCGATCGTGCTGATCCTGGTCGGAGCGCTCAGCAAGTCGGCGATCTTCCCCTTCCACTTCTGGCTGCCCGGCGCCATGGCCGCGCCCACCCCGGTCAGTGCCTACCTGCACGCCGCCGCCATGGTCAAGGCCGGCATCTACCTCATCGCACGCCTCGCGCCGGCGTTCGCCCTCGTCGGACCCTGGCGGCCGATCCTCCTCGGGCTTGGCGCGTTCACGATGCTGCTCGGCGGCGTCCAGGCGCTGCGCGAAACCGACCTCAAGCGCATCCTCGCGTACGGCACGGTCAGCCAGCTCGGGTTCCTTACAATCGTGCTCGGCTACGGCACGCGCGACGCGGCACTTGCCGGCATGGCGCTGCTGGTCGGCCATGCACTGTTCAAGTCGTGCCTCTTCCTCATCGTCGGCGTCATCGACCGGCAACTGGGCACCCGTGACATCCGCGAGTTGTCGGGCGTGGGCCGCCAGGCGCCCGTCATGGCCACCGCGTCGATCATCGCGGTGTGCTCGATGGCCGGCGTCATCCCGACGCTGGGCTTCGTCGCGAAGGAGAGCGTCGTCGCCGCGCTCCTGCACCCCGCCGACGCATGGGACATCGTCGCGCTCGTCGGCGTCGTCGTGGGCTCGGCGCTGACCGCCGCGTATGCGATCCGGTTCGTGTGGGGCGCGTTCTGGCGCAAGAAGAACGCGCCGACGACCCGGTGGCCGGTTCCTCGCGCGGGGTTTGCCGCAGCGCCCGTCGTGCTGGCCGCGCTGTCACTGGGCGCCGGCTTCGCCGCGCCGGGGATGGATGCCGCGCTCGCCCGCTACGCCGACACCGTGCCGGGCGCGGGTCACGCACACCTCGTCCTCTGGCACGGCTGGGCAGAGCCCGCGCTGTGGATATCGCTGGGCACGCTCGTCCTGGGCGCCGTGCTGGTCGCGATCGCGCGCGCGATCCGCTGGGACGAGGTGCGTCGCGTGCTGCCGTTCGGTGCCGGCGACGCGTACAACGCCGTGCTGCGTGGCGTCGCCCGCCTCTCGGTCGCGGTGACGCGGGTCACCCAGCGCGGCTCACTGCCCATCTACGTCGGCACGATCTTCGTGGTGTTCGTCGTCGCCGAGGGAACCGTTCTGCTGGCATCGCCGGGATGGCGTGCGCAGCTGGACGCCTGGCAGTCGCCCATGCAGCTGTTCGTCGCACCCCTCATGATCATCGCGGGTCTCATCGCCGTGCGCGCCGGCAAACGCTACACCGGCGTCGTACTGGTTTCGGTGACCGGGCTCGGCATGATCCTGCTGTTCGCGACGAGCGGCGCCCCCGACCTCGCCCTCACCCAGGTGCTCGTCGAGACCGTGACCATGGTGGCGTTCGCGCTCGTGCTGCGGCGCATCCCCTCGCGCATGGGCACGCACAACGACTCGGTGTGGCCGATCACCCGCGCGATCCTCGGGGCCGCCGTGGGCATCGTGATGGCGGCCGTCGCGATCATCGCCACCGGCGCCCGCGAGGCCGTGCCGATCTCGAAGGAGTTCCCCGAGCTCGCCTACCAGCTCGGCCACGGTAGGAACGTCGTCAATGTGGCGCTCGTCGACTTGCGCGGGTGGGACACCATGGGCGAACTGTCGGTGCTGATCCTGGCGGCCACGGGCGTGGCATCCCTCGTCTTCGTCACCCACCGCGCCGACCTGCTCTCGTCGCTCTCGGCCCTGCCCGCCGGCGTCGGTCGCAGCCGCCGGCTGCTCATCGAGACCGACGACGGCCTGCAGCAGCAGTCGGACGAGGCGCAGGGGCAGCGCGCGTGGCTCGTCGGCAGCCGGCGTGTGCGGCCCGCCGAGCGTTCGATCATGCTCGAGGTGATCGTGCGCATCCTGTTCCACACGATCATCGTCGCCTCGATCTATCTGCTGTTCGCGGGACACAATCTGCCCGGCGGCGGCTTCGCCGGAGGGCTGGTCGCCGGCATGGCCCTGGTCATGCGATACGTCGCCGGCGGGCGGTACGAACTCGGCGCCGCCGCCCCTGCCGATGCCGGCCGGCTGCTGGGCGCCGGCATGGTGCTGGCCGTCGTCACGGCTCTCGTACCAGTGCTTTTCGGCGCGGCGCCGCTGACCAGCGCGGTGTTCGAGGCCGACATTCCCGTGCTCGGCCACATCGAGTTCGTCACCTCGACGATCTTCGACATCGGCGTGTACCTCGTGGTCATCGGGCTCGTGCTCGACGTGCTGCGCAGTCTCGGTGCCGAAGTCGACCGCCAGACGGCCGAGCAGCGGGCCGAAGCCGCGGAGGCCGCCTCATGACCGCCAGCGGGGTGCTCATCGTCATCATGGCCGTGCTGTTCGCGTGCGGCGTCTACGCGATGCTCGAGCGCAGCCTCACCCGCGTGCTCATCGGCTTTCTGCTGCTGGGCAACGCCGCCAACCTGCTGCTGCTGATCGTCATGGGCGAGCCGGGGCTGCCGGCGTTCTTCGGCGACGCCGACAAGGACGAGTTCAGCGATCCGCTGCCGCAGGCTCTCACGCTCACGGCCATCGTCATCACGTTCGCAGTATCGGCGTTTCTGCTCGCACTCATCTACCGCACCTGGCAGCTCGGCCAGGCCGACACCGTCACCGACGACGAGGACGACATCGCCCTGCGCGCCCCCGACCACGCGGCCGAAGAGGACGCGCTCGACGACGAGGTCGAGGTCGAGCTCGCCGACGACGAGATCTCTTCGGACTTCATCGACGTCTCCACCTCGCCCATCACGGTGCTGCACCATGCCGACAACTCCGTGATCGACGACGACGCCCCGGTCGACGCGCCCGATCGCCGCACCGATGAGCGCGCCGACGATCCGAACGGCAAGGGGCCTGACGCATGAGCTCGCTGATCCCGCTCCTGGTGATGCTGCCCCTGCTCGGCGCAGCCGTGGCGCTCGTGGCCGGCCGCCGCCGGCGCGTGCAGATAGCGGCATCCGTCACCACCCTCACGGCGGTCGTCGTGATCGCCGCGGTTCTGCTGGGGACGGTGGATGCCTCGGGCACACCCGTCGCCGTCTCGGTGGGCGGCTGGCCCATACCGTTCGGCATCGTGCTGTACGTCGACCGGCTCTCGGCGCTGCTCGTGGGCGTGTCGGCGGTGGTGCTGCTGGCGGTGCTGCTGTTCTCGGTCGGGCAGGGCTATGCCGACGGCGACGACGACACCCCGGTGACGATCTTCCATCCGACGTACCTGATCCTGTCGGCGGGCATCTTCACGACGTTCATCGCCGGCGACCTTTTCAACATGTACGTCGGGTTCGAGATCCTGCTGGTGGCCTCGTACGTGCTGATCACGCTGGGCGGCACCGAGTCGCGCATCCGCACCGGCGTCGTCTACATCGTCGTCTCGCTGGTGTCATCGATCCTCTTCCTGGCCGCGATCGCGATCATCTATGCGGCGGTGGGCACCGTGAACATGGCGCAGATCGCCGAGCGGATGGGCCAGCTGCCGGCATCCACTCAGCTCGTCCTGCACCTCATGCTGCTGATCGCCTTCGCGATCAAGGCCGCCGTGTTCCCGCTGTCTTTCTGGCTGCCCGAC
Organism: Microbacterium horticulturae; assembly: GCF_029094505.1. Lineage (NCBI taxonomy): Bacteria > Bacillati > Actinomycetota > Actinomycetes > Micrococcales > Microbacteriaceae > Microbacterium > Microbacterium horticulturae. The sequence continues at coordinate 24,873 of NZ_CP119108.1, forward strand.
TCGTACCCGACGGCGCCGGCGCCGGTCACCGCCGTGTTCGCGGGCCTTCTGACCAAGGTCGGCGTGTACGCGATGATCCGCACCGAGACGCAGCTGTTCCCTTCGAGCGATGTGAACACCCTGTTGCTGATCGTGGGGCTGGCGACCATGGTCATCGGCATCCTCGGCGCGCTGGCGCAGGCCGAGCTCAAACGCATCCTGTCGTTCACGCTGGTCAGTCACATCGGCTACATGGTGTTCGGCCTAGCCATCGCCACGCCCGCCGGGCTCGGCGCCGTCGCGTACTACATCGTGCACCACATCGTCGTGCAGACGACCCTGTTCCTCGCGATCGGTCTCATCGAACGCCGCGCCGGATCGACGTCGATCCTGAAGGTCAAAGGCCTGATGCGGGCGGCGCCGCTTTTGGCCGTGCTGTTCTTCATCCCCGCGATCAACCTGGGCGGGCTGCCGCCGTTCTCGGGCTTCATCGGCAAGTACGCGCTGTTCGCCGCAGCGGCGCAGGTGGGCACGCCGCTCATGATGACGCTCATCGTCGGCGGCATCGTCACCTCGCTGCTGACGCTGTACGCCCTCATGCGCGCCTGGAACCTCTCGTTCTGGCGTGAGGACGACGAGCCCGACGAGGCCGAGCTCGAGACGCTCGACCGCGTCGCCTATCTGAAGGGGGCTCCCGCCGCCGGCGTTCAGACCGAGCGGCGCGCGATCCCCAAGATCATGACCGCCGCCACCGCCGGTATGGTCGCCGTGACCCTCGCGCTGACGGTGTTCGCGGGCCCGCTGTACGACCTGTGCGCGCGCATCGGGGACGGCATCGCGCACCCGGTGCACCTCTCCCAGCTCGAGGAGGAGGCCGGACAGTGAACACCCTTCGGATCGCCTGGCGACAACTGCCGTTCTTCATCTGGCTGATCGCGTTGTGGATGCTGCTGTGGGGCCAATTCACGGTGCTCTCGGCGCTCACGGGACTGATCGTCGCGCTGTTCGTCACGCGCGTGTTCCGGCTGCCGCCCGTCGAGCTGTCGGGTCGCGTGAACCTCTGGTGGGGGCTCGTGTACATCGTGACGTTCATCGGCAACGTCGTGCTGGGCTCGCTCCTGGTCGCGTGGCAGACGGTCGACTGGCGGCATCAGCCCGAGACCGCGATCATCGCCGTGCCGCTGCGGACCGACGACGATCTGATCATGACGCACGTCGGGGTCACGGCATCCCTCATCCCCGGATCGCTGGTGGTACACACCGACCGCGATCGGCGCATCATCTACCTGCACTTCGTCGGCGTGCATTCGCTGGCCGATGTCGAGAAGCAGCGGCGCGGGGTGCAGCGCTGGGAGGCGCGCATCGTGCGCGCGGTCGGTTCGCGCGCGCAGGTCGAGATGCTGAAGAGCCCGGCGCCGGGCGTGGGCGGACACGGGTCGGGAGGGCAGGACCGATGACCATCCTGATGTGGACCATCTACTTCGTGTTCGCGGCCGCAGCGCTGGTGACCTTGTGGCGCATCGTGCGCGGGCCGTCGATTCTCGACCGGGCGGTGGCCGCCGATGTGCTGCTGACCGAGGTGCTCTGCGTGCTGGGTGCCGACATGGTGCTCAACCACCACACGCGCACGCTGCCGGTGCTGCTGATCATCGCGGCCGTCGGCGCTTTCGGGTCGATCACGATCGCCCGGTTCGTCGCGCGGAAGGACGGCCGATGATGGATGCCGTGCTCGACGCGATCGCAGCGGTGCTGGTGCTCATCGGCGCATTGCTGTGCCTGACTGCCGCGATCGGGGTGGTCCGGTTCAAAGACGTGCCGACCCGTCTGCACGCGGCCACCAAGCCGCAGGTGCTCGGCGTGATGATCATCTGCGTGGCGATCGCGCTTGCGCTGCGCTCGTGGCCGGTGACGGCGTTTCTCGTGTCGGTGGTGCTCGTCCAGCTGGCGACGGCGCCGCTGTCGGCGCACATGGTGGGACGACAGGCCTACCGAAACGGCCGCATCGCCCGCGACGACATGATCGTGGACGAGCTCGCCGACGCGGGCCGGGGCCCCGACGGGCCCTCCGACACCCCCGAACGGTGAGAGTGCAGTGGGTGGACGAGAGGTAGGGAAGCACCCGCATCCTCGTCCACCAGCTGCACTCTCAGCGAAGAGGGGGCTGCGCGCGCTCAAGCGTGCGAGGGGCGGGATGCCGCGGCATCCCGCCACCGCGTCAGTACCAGCCGGTCGACTGGGAGTGGCCCCAGGCGCCGCACGGCGTGCCGTAACGGCTCTTGATGTAGCCGAGGCCCCAGTTGACCTGGACGGTCGCGCTGCTCTGCCAGCCCGAGCCCATCTTCGATCCGGGCAGGGCCTGCGGAATACCGTAGGCGCCCGACGGGTTGGCGGCGTTCACGCGCCAGCCGGACTCGCGGTTCCAGAGGTTGTTGAGGCAGGTGAACTGGTCGCCGCCCCAGCCGTAGCGGCTGGCCATGGCGCTGCGCGCGTACGCACGGGCGGCCGACGGTGAGTTGCCGCCGGATGCCGACACGCTGGCCGCGGCCGGCTGCGACGACGAGCTGCTCGAAGTGCTGGAGCTGCTCGAGGCGGCCTGCTGCTGGGCGGCGCGCTCGGCGGCGCGCTGGGCGGCCTCCTTGCGGGCCTTCTCTTCGGCGGCCTTGCGTGCCGCCTCCTTGCGTGCCTGCTCCTTGTCGTAGGCGACGACCTTGGTCGCCACCGTCGCGGTGGTGGTGCGCAGGTCGGCGGTCATCGCGCGCACCGCGGCGGGCGAGGCATCGGCGGACTCCTGAATGTCGGAGATCTGCGCCTTCAGCGAGGCCGCGCTGACCTTGCCATGCGCGGCATCGGCGGCCGCACGGGCGACGTTCGCGTAGTAGGCGGCGTTCTCGTCGACGGGCCGCGGACCGGCTTCGGCGACGACCGGGGTGGTGTCTCGGGGCGGAGCACCGGCGGCACTCGCCGGAACGGCCACGACACCGAGGGCGGCCGCCGCGGTGACGGCCAAGAGGAGGGACTTCTTCGGGTGGGTGAGGGTGCGAAGGCGCACGGGGCTCCGATGTTCTTTCTGTCCCGTCGTGCGTGGCGCGACCCCTCTCAGGGCCGCGGGCTACAGACGACGTCTTCAGCGCGACGCCGCCCGAACGGGCTGGTCGCCCCGGCCTGGCATGTGCTCTGCGGCGCAAGCGTCGCGCGGCACGAACCGGCGCTGTGCCGGGGTGCTGAGCCGTCGGCCGAGTGGCCGAACCGGGGCATCCACCGTCTCGATCGGGTGCCGGGGCGGGGACCGGACCACGCTAAGCGCGGATTCTGGACGCTTTCTGGGAAAGGCCTGGCCGTAGCATCCATCGCGTTCGTATAACGATCGGGATGCCGCGGCTTGTGCGCCCCCGAAAATAGGTGCATGATGCGGCGCGTTCTGGGGGCTCTCGTGGTGTGCGGGTGGGGGTCGGCGGCGCTGGCCGGGTGCGCGGGCGGGCCGTTCGGCGCGGTGGGAACGTGCGTCGACTGGGTGGCCTATGCGACACCGGCCGATGCTCTTGCCGACGTGTCGCACGCCGTCATCGGCACCGTCGGCGGGCAGGACGGCACCACTGACCTGTACAGCTACGAGGTCAACGCGTGGACCGTGCACGTCGACCGGTGGATCAAGGGTTCGGGTGACGATGAACTGCGGGTGCTGTCGGCGCCCGAGACCTGCAGCGACGGGTCGCCGTACCCGGCGGGCGATCCGTTCGCCGCGGCATCGGGCCCCCAGCTGATCCTGCTGACCGATCTCGACGGGACGTGGACGTCGGTCACCCCCTGGCAGGGGATAGTGCCCGCACCCGACGACGCCGTGCCCGAGGCGTGGCCGGCGGGAACGATGGGCAGCCCAGCACCCGAGGAGTGAGATCGTCGCCTGCGGTGGCGGGCGTGCATAGGGTCGGGGATCGGCGGCGACACGCCGTGCGGTTCGCGCCGCTCGCGGCGCGCCGAGCAGAATCCCCGACGCGGTGCACGCGCTGCGGGCCGTAGGCGCGGCATCGCCGACGCGTTCGACGCGGCATCTCCGGCATCTCCGGCGCGTTCGGCGGGTGGATGTCATGATCGGTGCGCCCGCGACACTAGAGGGTGAAGGCACTTCCGCACACGACGAGGACGCATGTACGAGACCGACACCGACGGCGAGCTGATCCGGCTCGCGCTGCGCGGCGATCGCGGTGCTTTCAGTGCGATGTTCGCGCGCCACGGCAAGGCGGTGTACCTGTATGCCTGGGGCATGACGCGCGACGACCGCGACGCCGAAGACCTCACCCAAGACACGTTCGTGATCGCGTGGCGACGGCTGCGGGGCATTCGGCTGGTCGACGCCTCGGCGCTGCCGTGGCTGCTCGTGACCTGCCGCAACCTCGCCCGCAACGCGCTGCGTGCCCGGCGCGGACATCTCGCGCTCGACGAGTCGCTGCTGCCGGGGGACCGCACGCGGCAGGAACGGGTCGAAGAGCTCACCTGGGTGCGCGAGGCGATCGGGCGGCTCGGCGGTATGGACCAGCGCGTCGTGCACCTGTGCCTGGTCGAGGGCTATTCGTACGCCGAGGCCGCCGACCACCTCGGCCTGTCGACGTCTGCCGTGGCCAAGCGGCTCGAGCGCGCGCGGGCGAGCGTGCGGCGAGCGGTGCGGGGGGAAGCATGAGCGCGGAGCCGAAGCAGGGTGCGTACGTGGATGCCGCGCTCGCCGTCGTCGGCGAGCGGATCGACGAGCGCATCGATGAGCTGGGCCGTCGCCGACACCGCCGCCGCGCCTGGGGGGTCGTGGGGCTGGTGTCGGCGACCGTGCTCAGTGGATCCGTCGCCGCCTATGCGCTCACCGCGGCGGGGACCAGCGATGAGACGGCCGTGCCGGTGGCAGACATGACCCCGCACAGCATCGCGTGCGTCGACGGCACCGACGTCGATGCGCCCGCGTACTTCACCGCCCGGTATCGGGTCGATGCGGGCGTCGAGGTCTCCCCCTCGGCGATCTGCACGGCCGCGCGGGCCGTGGCCGACGCCGAGGTGCGGGCGCTCAGCCCCGATGCCTCGCGCGCCCTTGCTGGGCGTCTGATCGCCGGTGTCAGCGGCGAGGTGCCGACGACGGAAGTGCGGGTGGATGCCGCATCCTTCGCCGTCGCGTCGACGCAGCACATCGGCGACGCGGCCGTGTGCACCCGCGATGATGGTGCGATCGTCGTGCTGGTCACCACTGGCGACCCGAGCTCATCCGCGCTGCGATGTGCGCGCGCCGGGCTGTCTGGAGGCGGCCGGTGATCCGCCTGGTCCCCGGCGCATTGCGGCGCCTGGCGCGGCAGCCGCTGCGGGTGGTGGCCGTGGTCCTTCTCGCGGGCGTCGCGCTTGCGGCATCCGGAATCCAATCCGCCGCGGCGACCGCGCTGCAGTCCACGCTCGACGCGAACTGGCGGGGCGCCTACGACATCCTCGTGACACCGCGCGACGGGATGCATGCCGTGAACGGAATGTTGCCGCCGAACACGCTCAACAGCACGTTCAGCGGCCTGACGCTCGACGATCTGAAGAAGGTGCGTGCGGTCGCCGGTGTTGACGTTGCTGCCCCGCTCGGTGAGATGCTGTTGCCCAATCTGGCGGCAGGAACGGTGAGCATGTCGGTGCCCCACGGGCTCGCCGGCACCGACACGGAACCGCAGACGTATCGTTTGAGCGCGACGTACACGAGCGACGACGGGTTGGGCGAGCGGATTGTCTGGCACGGCACTCAGACATTCATCGTCGACGAGACGCACCCCGCCGATGCACGTGAAGACGGGGCCCAGTGCGGTGAAGACCCCGATGGCACCTCGAGCATCGACGGGCGCACGTACCGCGAGAGCGACTACCCGGCGCTCACGACGTATCTCTGCCAGCAGCTTTCGCCGGTGCTGAACGGGGTTACCGGCTTCCTCCCCGGCCCGAACGGCGATACGCGCCTCCGATACAGCGGATATGACGGCCAGTACAGCATCGCCCTGCCCGTGGGAACGTTGTCGACGACGCGTATCACTCTTGTGGACCCAGTGGCCGAACAGAAGCTGCTGGGCAAGGACGGCGCCTTCCTCTCGCCGCTGGTCGACCTGGATCCATCGGCTGATACCGATGTGCGCGGCGTCGCGACCTGGGCGCAGTCGGCGTCGTCGGACTTCGCCCGCGACGCCCGCACCACGCTCGGTGGGATGGCCTCGGGGCTTTTCGATGCGCCAGCGGACGTTCTGCCCGAGCTCCGCCAGATCTGGAAGGCCAACGGTGACGACTGGGACGAGTGGGTCGCCCACGACATCTCGAACACCGCGGCCGTGCCGCTGCTGGTGTCGAATGCGCCGACCGCGAATCTGTCGGTCAAGGTTGATATCTCGGCCTTCGGGCCGGCGTCGAAGGTCGAAGGCGGCGATGGCGTGCTCGAATACGGGCCGTCCGCGGCGGTGACCCAGAAGAAAGGGACGACGGTCGGATCGACATCGGCGGATGCCTCCGAGGTGCTCAATCCGTTCCTACGTGTGCAGACCGACACGGTTGCCTGGCCCGGCACGGAGCTCGATGACGTGGTGGGCGGATACGGCGCGCTCGAGATTCAGGCCGCCGGGCGCGATGCCGCAACGGGATACACAGTCACACCACAGGGAATCACCCTTGCGGTTACGGGCTACCGCAGCCCGCTTCATGGGAGTGACCAGAACTCGTTCGGCGAGAATGAGGATCCCAATGCGATCGGTAGTGAAGCGGCGTATCAGCTTCTCGACGAGACTTGGACGTTCGGCAACAGCGACGGACTGCCCGCTATGGCGGTGCCAGTCGGCTCGTTCGATCCGCGGAGCATCGGCGGTAGTGAAAGTGTGGCGGGCTCCGTGCCGCTCGGGGCCTACAGTGACGTGAGTTCGACGGTCACCGCTGGGCCGCATGCCGGATCGACGCTCCGTCCCGCGGTCAGCGGCACCGGACTGGTCGGTACCCGCACGGTGGCGATCGCCTCGATCGCAAGCGCCGCGGCGTGGCACGACGACGCACCGATCGACGCGGTGAGGGTACGGGTGGCGGGCATCTCGGCTTATGACGCCGGTGCACGACAGAAGGTGATCGACGTCGCGACGGCGATCCAGAACCTCGGGTTTCAGGCGACGGTCGTGGCAGGATCGTCGCCGACGCAGGTTGGGGTCGACGTGACCGGCTATGCATTCGGCACGATGGACCCGAACGGTACCCAGACCGTCGGCGATCTGGGTACGGTTGTCCAGCGCTGGTCAGAGCTCGGCGCCGCCGCCCGGGTCGACCTCTCGGTGTCGACCGCGACGTATGCCATGCTCGGCATAGGCCTCGTCGCCGTGCTGCTGCTGATGGGCACCGTGCAGCTCGCTGCGATCCCAGGAAGGCGGCTACAGGCGCGCGCGATGCGCGACATCGGGTTTACCCGCGCGCGGATCGCGCGCTGGTATGCGGCAGAAGAGGTTCCAGGCTGGCTGATCGTCGCCCTCGTCGGTGGTGCGGCCGTGGCGCTGGCAGCTGACCGCCTGCTCGCCGCGGTCGTGGTCGGCGTTGCACTCGTGATCATCGCCGTCGTCGGTGCGATCTCGGTGATCGCCGGCTCCCGAGCGCGCGTCGGGACGCGACCACGTGGATCCGCGTCGCGGCGGATGGGCGCGGCATCCATCATCGGATTCGGCGCGCGGCAGGCGCGCATCCACCCGCTGTCATCGGTCGTGCACACGGTCGCTATCGTCGTGGTCGGCGTCGCCTGTGCCGGACTCGTCGCCGTCGCGCTCAACGCCCGGAGCGAGGCGGGCGCCAGCCTGCTCGCCGGCCTGACGTGGGTGCGCATGCTCTGGCCGCAGCTCGCCCTGGGCCTCGCCGGGATCGGAGGCGGCCTGCTGCTGGCGCGGCTCGTGCGGCGCATCGACCTCGACCGTCGCGCCGCCCAGTGGCGGGTGCTGCGCGCAGCCGGATGGACGACCGGGCAACTGGCCGCGGCCCAGCGCACCGAGGGCATCGTGGTCGCTCTCCCGGCGATCGCGCTCGCGGCGCTCGTGGCATGGGGTGGGGCGATCGCTCTGGGCTTCGAGCCCACCTGGATCAGCGCGGCGGCCGCCGGCGGGGCGGGCATCGTCTGTTCGCTCCTCACCTTCACCGCCCGCGGAAAAGGACGTGACACGTGACCGATACGACGACGATGCAGGATGCCGCGGCCGCCGCCTACGGTGGTGCCGCCGTCGCACTGCGCAGCGTGACGATCCAGTTCGAGCGCCCCGGTTCTGAGCCGCTGCAGATCGTCGACGGCTACGACCTCACGCTTGAGCGCGGGCAGATGCACTGTCTGGCGGGACGCAGCGGATCGGGCAAGACGAGCATCCTGCGGGTGGCGGCGGGGCTCGTGCCGCCCGCGGCCGGCACGGTGCGCTGGGAGGGCCTGGAGATCACCGGGCTCGCCGACGACGTGGTCACGGCACGTCGTCGCACGCACATCGGCTACCTCGACCAACGCGGCAGCCTGGTGCCCGGGTTGACCGCGCTCGAGAACGTGCTGCTGCCGGCCGTGCCCGATCGGCGCACACGTGAGCTCTCGCGCCGCGCACGTGATCTTCTGCATCGGCTGGGTGTCGGCGCTCGAGCCACGCACTACCCCGAGCGTCTCTCGGGCGGGGAGCGTCAGCGGGTCGCGTTCGCACGGGCGTTGCTGCTGGAACCCGCGATCATCATGGCCGACGAGCCGACCGCCAGCCTCGACCGCGAGACGGCCGATCAGCTCATCGGGCTGCTGGGCGAGCTCGTCGCCGACGGGATCGCGGTGCTCGTGGCATCCCACGATCCGCACCTCATCGAGGCGGCGGGCTCGCGCACCCAGCTGAGTTGAGGCCAGGGCCTCGAAACGACCTGTGCCGCTATGGCGTCAGCACGAGGGTGTGCTTCGCGGCGGCCTTGACGGCCTTCGGCGAGAACGCCCACGGGAGGGCCTCGACGTGCTGCCAGGCATCCACCTGATCGTTGTAGTTCGGGTGGAACGCGTGGCCGCTCTCGCCGGTGAGGTTCGTCCAGGTCGACGCGTCGAAGTTCGACAGGTCGACGACGAGTCGCATCGACGGGACCGTGTTCACGTCGAATCCGCCGCCGATCGACCAGCCCGTGGCATCCACCACACTCGACCCACCGCCGACGGAGAACGGACCGCGGTTGAACAGCCATTCGATCGGGGCGATGCCGCTCGAGCCGAACGTCCCGCTGGTCAGCTCCAGGGTGTGCAGGCCACCCCACGTCCAGTTCGCCGGATTCGAGCCCTGAAGCTTCGACAGCCGGTCGTACGCCTGATTGGCCGCCTTCACGAGCATCGCGCGCTGCCCGCTGACACCGATCTTGCTGTTGCTCCACCAGTCGGAGTCGGGGTTCTCGAGCAGCTTGTCGACCACGAGGAAGACCCGGCTCTGACTGCCCGTGGGCGCCGGAGAGTCGCGACGGGTGAAGAGATCCTGCGTGAGCTCGTCCCACACGACGTTGGCGTAGGCCGCGGCGGCGGAATCGGCCGCGTTCTGGCCGTCCCACAGGTCGAACAGGTCGAGGGCCGCCTGGACGTCCTTGTCGTCGACCGTGATGTCGGAGTAGGCGGTGATGAGCTTCTTGCCGATCCAGAAATCGGTGTCGGCCTGGATGTCGCGCATGTCTTGCACGGTCAGTTTGTGGTCGGCCGACTTGCGGGAGATCAAGTCGGTGATGCGTGCCGCGCGCCAGCCGTAGTCCCAGTCGTTGGTGAGGAAGTACTTGTAGTCGTCGCCGATGATCGCGTTGTTCGCGGTGACGATGTAGCCGTCGTCGGGGTTGTATGAGACCGGCAGATCCTTGAAGGGGATGAAGCCCGTCCAGTCGTAGTCGGAGTCCCAGCCCGGCTGCGGCATCGATCCGTCGCCCTTGCCACGGATAGGCAGCTTGCCCGGCGCCTGATAGCCGATGTTGCCCTCGACGTCGGCGTAGATGAGGTTCTGCGCGGGCACGTCGAACTGCGCGGCTGCGGCGCGGAACCCGGCGAAGTCGCGGGCAGTGTCGAGCGTGAAGATGGCCTCGGCGGTGGTGCCCGGGGTCAGGGCCGTCCACTTCAGTGCGACTGCGGTCTCGCCCTCGGGCATGTTCTTCGGCTCGGTCACCTTGTCGGCGCTGCCGGTGGCGGGTGTCTCGGCGATGGACGCGTCGTCGTCGTTGACGCTCGAGATGATCGGACCGTTGTTCGTCGACCGGATCTCGAGGTCGACATCCTTGGCGCCCGCGACCTTGATGGTCTCGTGTGAGATCTTCAGCGGCTCGAGCTTGCCATCGCGCCAGTACTCATCGCCCTTGATGCGCTCGAGATACAGGTCGGTCACGTCGGTGGTGAGGTTCGTGAAGCCCCATGCGATCTTCCCGTTGTGGCCGATGACCACGCCCGGAACTCCCGAGAACCCGAAGCCCGACACATCGAACGGGCACGCGTCCGACAGCTTGGTGCAGCGCAGCGTGATCTGGTGCCAGATGCTGGGCATCGCCGCGCCCAGGTGCGGGTCGTTCGACAGCAGCGGCATACCGGTCGCGGTGAGTTCGCCGGAGACGACCCACGAGTTCGAGCCGATGCCCTCGCCCACCGGCCCGATGAGGGCGCTGGCGGCCTCGATGACGCTGTCGACCCGCTTCCAGTGGATGGACGACGACGGCTTGGTGCTGGTGCCTTCGCCGGCGCTGTCGCCGCCACCGGTGTCCGTGCCCTTCTCGTCGCCGATCGTCGACGCCTTCGCGGCGGGCACGTCGGTCGAGATCTCAGGCACGATCACGGGGTTCTCGTCGAACGGGTACGACGGATAGAGATCGTCGATCTGGTCCTGCGTATAGCCCTCGCCGGCAAGCAGGGCGCGGTCGGTCTCGTCACCGAGATTCGCGCGCAGATCCCAGGCCATGGCCTTCAGCCACGCCAGCGAGTCGGCGATGGTCCACTTCTCGATCGTGTAATCGGGGTTCTGGAGTTTGAGGATGCCGTACTCCAGCGAGACTGCGGCGCCCTTGTGGTCCTTGAGGTAGGCGTTCACCCCGTCGGCGTAGGCCTGGTAGTAGGCCTTGGCGTCGTCGGAGAGCAGCTCGACCTCTTGCTCGGCGACTTTGCGCCAGCCGAGCGTGCGCAAGAACTTATCAGTCGCCAGCTGCGACTCGCCGAAAAGTTCAGACAGCCGTCCGCTGGTCACATGGCGACGGAAGTCCATCTCCCAGAAGCGGTCCTGCGCGTGCACGTACCCCTGTGCGAAGAACAGGTCGTGGGTGGTGTCGGCTTCGATGGTCGGGATGCCGCGATCATCACGCAGCACCGTCACCTGGTCATTCAGCCCCGCGGCGGTGATCTGACCGTCGACGGTGGGGAACGAGCGCTGGATCGTGAACACGACGAAACCAGCGGCGACCACGGCGATCACCACGATCCCGGCGAGCACGCTGAACAGGGTGACGCCGATCTTGCGACCGACGGACATCTTGGGCTTTGCGGGGTGCGGAGTTTCAGACACGGATGACTCTTCGGCGGTGAACGTCTTGCGGTGGGAAACCGCGCCTCGGGTGCGCGGACGTCCTCGCATCGTATCGCCCGGCGACCGCGATGCCGAACTCTCTTCGGTTTTCTCCGTGCGAAGGGCCGGCGAAGGCTCGACCCGACGCCAGCGACGCGGCGTAGTCGCTGTGCCGACGGCGCGGTTCGGTCGTCGCACATGACCGTTTTGGCGCCGTAGAACGGTAATACGTGACGACCGAACGTCAATGGGAGCGGACGGGGAGCGGATGCCGCGGCTCAGCACCGCGCGCAGACCGCGGCCGGCGGCATCCCGAACCGGAGGCTCAGTCGGTGCCGGAGTCGAACGCGGCGCCCTCGCTGGCCTCGTCGACGGCCGCCGCCTCGGAGCGCGTGGCGGCCGAGCCCTCGGAGATCTCCTCGGCGGCGCCCTGCTCGAGCGCTCCGACGAGGTCGGCGGTCGCGCCGCCGATCAGGCCCATGCCGGCGTACTGCTCGAGGCGTCCGCGCGAGTCGGCGATGTCGAGGTTGCGCATCGTGAGCTGGCCGATGCGGTCGGTCGGGCCGAAGGCGGCATCGCCCACGCGCTCCATCGAGAGCTTCTCGGGCGCGTACGACAGGTGCGGGCTGGTCGTGTCGAGGATCGTGTAGTCCTCACCGCGGCGCAGGCGCAGCGTGACCTCGCCCGTGATCGCCGAGCCGACCCAGCGCTGGATCGACTCGCGCAGCATCAGCGACTGCGGCTCGAGCCAGCGTCCCTCGTACATCAGCCGGCCGAGGCGCCGACCCTGCTCGTGGTAGGTGGCCAAAGTGTCTTCGTTCAGGATGCCGTTGACCAGGCGCTCGTACGCGATGAACAGCAGCGCCATGCCGGGGGCCTCGTAGATGCCGCGCGACTTCGCCTCGATGATGCGGTTCTCGATCTGGTCGCTCATGCCCAGCCCGTGGCGTCCGCCGATGCGGTTGGCCTCGAACACGAGCTGCACCGGGTCGTCGAACGACACGCCGTTGAGCGCCACCGGACGGCCCGCCTCGAACGTGACGGTGACGTCTTCGGTGTCGATCTCGACCGTCGGGTCCCAGAAGCGCACGCCCATGATCGGCTCGACGGTCTCGAGCGACACGTTCAGGTGCTCGAGCGTCTTGGCCTCGTGCGTCGCACCCCAGATGTTGGCGTCGGTCGAGTACGCCTTCTCGGCCGAGTCGCGGTACGGGAACCCGTGCTCGACGAGCCACTCGCTCATCTCCTGGCGGCCGCCGAGCTCGCCGACGAAGTTGGGGTCGAGCCACGGCTTGTAGATGCGCAGCGCGGGGTTGGCGAGCAGTCCGTAGCGGTAGAACCGCTCGATGTCGTTGCCCTTGTAGGTCGAGCCGTCGCCCCAGATGTCGACGCCGTCCTCCTTCATGGCGCGCACGAGCAGGGTGCCGGTGACGGCACGGCCGATGGGCGTCGTGTTGAAGTAGGTGCGTCCGCCGCTGCGGATGTGGAACGCGCCGCACGCGAGGGCCCCGAAGCCCTCTTCGACCAGCGCGCGCTTGCAGTCGACCAGACGCGACACCTCGGCGCCGTACTGCGCGGCGCGGCCGGGGATGGCCTCGATGTCGGTCTCGTCGGGCTGACCGAGGTCGCCGGTGTAGGTGCAGGGGACGGCACCCTTGTCGCGCATCCACGCGACGGCGACGGAAGTGTCAAGCCCCCCGGAGAAGGCGATGCCGACGCGCTCGCCGACGGGGAGGGACTGCAGAACCTTCGTCATGCTCCCAAGTCTACAAAGGGGCGGGATGCCGCATCGGCGGCGTTTCAGCCGTGGCACCGCCGTCGCTTGCTACGATCGTCGCGCCGACCGGCTCGGACGGAGGAGACGCGTGGCGGACCAGAAGCGTGATACGCGAGGATTCCGCGTGTACGGAATCGTCGAGATCGTCATGGGAGCGATCTACCTGGCGGCGGGGATCCTCCTCTTCCTCGCTCTTCTGCCCGATGCCGACGTTGTGTTCTTCGTGCCCGTCGGACTCGTGGGCGCGATCGCCGTCGCAGACGGGATCGGCACCGTCAGGGCGGCCGGGCTGCCCTCGTTGCGCTGGCGCTGGCCACACCTGTGGCTCATGCTCGCGAGCGTGGTGGTGGCCTTCGCCGGTTCGATCGCCGTCTTCATCGTCGATCTGCCCGATCATCCAGGTGTCGGATTCGGCTTGGCGATGCTCCTGTTGATCCTCGGCGCGGTGCCGCTGATCATCGGATTGCGCACGACGCGCGCCATGCGTGCCGGGCACGATCACGACTGACGCCTGGGCGAACCGATCAACACACGGCGCGCCCCTGTCGACCGTCCGGTAGATTCCACTGCGGACAAGGGACGGAAGGAGCGCCGATGAGAAGACGCCGCTGGCCGAAAGTGCTGGGCATCGTCCTGGGGAGCGTGGCGGCCGTGGTGGCGTTGGTCGTCGTCGCGTTCCAGGTGAGTCCGTGGCCGAGCGTCCTCCTCCTACGCGCCGTCGGCGACGACGGCATGGGGACGGCCCGGGGCAACGAGGCGTACGTGCCCGACGGCATCCACTCCGATCTCGACCTCGTGTACCACGACGGCATGACGCTCGACGTCTTCCGCCCCGCCTCGGTGAGCGGGCCGCTGCCGACGATCGTGTGGGTGCACGGGGGCGGGTTCATCGGCGGGATCAAAGCGCCTCTGCGGCCGTACCTGAAGATCCTCGCGTCACACGGCTTCACCACCGTCAACGTCGAGTACACCCATGCTCCCGAAGCGACGTATCCGACGCCGGTGAAACAGCTCAGTGCTGCGCTGGAGTACGTTCGCGCGCACGCCGGCGAGCTCGGCGTCGACGCCGATCAGATCGTGCTGGGCGGTGACTCCGCCGGCGCACACATCGCCGGTCAGACCGCGTTGGCCATCAGCGATGCGCGCTACGCGGCAGACGCCGATCTGCCGCGTGCCATCCCCGCCACAGCGCTGCGTGGTGCGGCCCTGTTCAGCGGCCCGTTCGATCTGCGGCTGACGAACCCCGAGAACCGCCAGATGGCGTGGTTTCTCAACACGGTGCTGTGGGCGTACACCGGCACGAAGGACTTCCGCACCGATCCCGCCCTCGCCTCCGTGTCTCTGCCCGAGCACGTGACCTCGTCGTATCCGCCCACGTTCCTCTCGACAGGCCCCGCCGACCCGCTCCTGAGCCATTCGGAATCCATGGCGAAGGCGCTGGCTGCGCACGGGGTGGATGTCACGACCCTGTTCTTCGACCCGGCGACGACGCCCGACACCGTCGGCCACGAGTATGCCCTCGCGCTGGACACGCCGCAGGGCAAGCGGGCGATGGTGCAACTGGTGGCCTATCTGCGCCGGGTGACAGACGGCCCCGAACCACCGGGCGTCAGCGCCGACTGGTGAGTCACCCCACCAGGGCAGCGAGGCCGACGCCGAACAGCCCGATCAGCGTCGTGCCCACAGCGATCGCGCAGAGGGGAGCGGCGCCGCCCACGCGCGGCGTGCCCGAAGCAGCTGCGCGCTCGACGAAGGCATGATGCCGGCGCCGCGACATCCACCACATCCAGAGTGAGGCGACGACGCCCACCGCGCCCGGAATCGCCCACGCCAGTCCGCCCAGCAGCTCGGGCAGCAGCCGCATCGCCACGAGTGAGCCGACGGCGACCGACAGCCCGGTGCGCCGCCACGACAGCGTCGTGCGCTCGATCTGCAGGCCGACGTCGACCGGACCGGGTGCCGTCATCGCAGCAGCACCGCCAGCAGCACGAGCACGCCGGCCACTGCCAGCGTGACCGCCAGAGCGGCTCCGACCGGCGGGTGCGGAAGGTGTCGGGCCTCGCGCATCGCGCGCTCGGTGTACGCCCAGGCGATCCACGAGGCCAGGGGGAGCACCGCGCCGACGATGATCAGGACGAGGGATGCCGCGAGCCGCAGCTGCGGCTGCAGATCCAGTCCGAGCGCCTCGAGGGCGACACCGCCGGCGATCAGGGCGAGCGACGTGCGCGTCCACGCGAGGAACGTCCGCTCGTTGGCGAGTGAGAAGCGGGCGTCGGGTTCGGTCCCACGCGCGAACACCGCCCGTGGGAAGCGGTGACCGGGGCTGTCGGTGGGCGAGGTCATGACGTCATCGTACGGGCGACTGTGGCCGCGGCATCCCGTCTCGATAGGATGGAGTGCAACCCGTCCTTTCATCAACCGGGGGTCTCTCATGCCGGGAATCGTCATCGTCGGAGTGCAATGGGGTGACGAGGGGAAGGGCAAGGCCACTGATCTCCTCGCCGACCGCACCGACTGGGTCGTCAAGTTCAACGGCGGCAACAACGCCGGCCACACCGTGGTGGTGGGCGATGAGAAGTACGCGCTGCACCTGTTGCCCAGCGGCATCCTGACTCCCGGCGTCACCCCGGTGATCGGCAACGGCGTGGTCATCGACCTCGAGGTGCTCTTCAGCGAGCTCGAGGCGCTGACCGCCCGTGGCGTCGACGTGTCGCGGCTGAAGGTCAGCGCGAACGCGCACATCATCACGCAGTATCACCGCACCCTCGACAAGGTGACCGAGCGCTTCCTCGGCAAGCGGCAGATCGGCACGACCGGGCGCGGCATCGGCCCGACCTACGCCGACAAGATCAACCGCGTCGGCATCCGCGTGCAGGACCTCTTCGACGAGGGCATCCTGCGCCAGAAGATCGAGGGCGCGCTCGACCAGAAGAACCACCTGCTGCTGAAGGTCTACAACCGGCGCGCGATCACATGCGATGAGGTGCTCGAAGACCTTCTGTCGTACACCGAGCGACTGCGCCCGATGGTCGACGACACCGCCCTGCTGCTCGATCGAGCGCTCGACGCCGGCGACGTCGTCGTGTTCGAGGGCGGCCAGGCCACGATGCTCGACATCGACCACGGCACCTATCCGTTCGTCACGTCGTCGTCGGCCACCGCCGGGGGAGCGGCCACGGGCTCGGGTGTAGGTCCGAACCGGCTCGACCGCATCGTCGGCATCGTCAAGGCGTACACGACCCGGGTGGGCGCGGGCCCGTTCCCGACCGAGCTGTTCGACGAGTCGGGCGACTGGCTGCGCTCGCGCGGCTTCGAGTTCGGCACTACTACCGGCCGCCCGCGACGCGTGGGCTGGTACGACGCCCCGGTGACCCGATACGCGACGCGCATCAACGGCATCACCGACCTGGTGATGACCAAGCTCGACATCCTCACCGGGCTTGAGCAGATTCCCGTGTGCGTCGCCTACGACGTGGGCGGAGAGCGCTTCGACGAGGTGCCGGTCAACCAGACCGACTTCCACCACGCGACGCCGATCTACGAGTACTTCCCTGGCTGGAGCGAAGACATCTCGGGTGCCCGCACCTTCGAAGACCTGCCGCAGACCGCGCAGGACTACGTCATCGCCCTCGAGAAGATGAGCAACACGCGCATCTCGGTGATCGGTGTGGGTGCCGCGCGCGACGCCGTCGTCGTGCGCCACGACCTCGTCTGATCCAGGTCGCCGAGCGGCCGGCGGCGATGCCGCAGAAAGGGAAAACCATGCGTTTGTTCACCGGCGGCTACACCGCCGACATGGACGGTTCGGCCACCGGCATCGGCACTCTCCTGGCCGGCGGCGCGGATGACGCGCTCGCGGGCGGGCCGCTGGGCTTCGCGGGCGATGCCGCAGCCACCGGAGGTTCGCCCTCGTGGATCGCCGCACACCCGACCCTCGACGTGCTGTACGCAGCGCTCGAGGCCGACGGTGCGGTGCAGGCGTTCGCGCGCACAGGGGAGGCCTCGTTCACCCGGCTCGGCGGTCCGGTCGCCGCCGGTGATCTGACCTGCCACGTCGCGGTGGCGCCCGACGGAGCCTCGCTGCTGGCGGCGTGCTGGGGTGACGGCCGCATCGTGCGGATGCCGCTGGATGCCGCGGGCCGCCCCTCGTCGCCGACGCTCGCGCCGGCAGCGGCTGACCCGTACGCCGAGCCCGACCTCGCCGCCGCGCTCGCCGCGGGCGAGGCCGCCGGCGCGGTCGACCTCTCCCGCCTCCTTTCGCCCTCCGCGCCCAGCCCTTCCCCGCTGAGAGTGCAGCTGGCGGACGAGGAAGCGGGTGGTTCCCTATCTCTCGGCGATCAGCTGCACTCTCACGGTGATACCGGGGGTGCGAGTGCGGAGTCCGCCGGCGACACCCGGGTCTCGCGCACCCACCAGAGCGCGTATCTGCCCGGCGGCGTGATCGCGACGACCGACATGGGTCTCGACCTGGTGCGGTTCTGGCGGGATGCCGCGACCGGCCTGCGACCGATTGGACAGGTCGTGCTGCCCCGGGGGAGCGGCCCGCGCCACATGCGCTGGCACCCGAGCGGGCATCTGTACGTCATCACAGAGCTGTCGCGCGAGGTGTTCGTGCTCGCCCCCGAGGCCTCGGGCGCCTGGCGGATCATCGCGGGCACGCCGCTGGCCGGGGGCCTGCTCGACGACGACACGGCCGCCGAGCTCGCGGCATCCCGCGACGGCGAATTCCTCTATGCGGGCGTGCGCGGCTCGAACACTATCGCCACGCTGCGCGTGCGCGGCGACGGCTCGCAGCTGCAGCCGGTGGCGCTCGTCGACTCGGGGGTGAACTGGCCCCGGCATCACATCGTCGTGCGCGACACGCTGCTGGCCGCCGGTCAGCTCGGCGATGAGGTCGCCTCGCTCGCGCTCGACCTGCGCACGGGCGTGCCCGGCACCGTTCGCCATCGCACCGCGGTGCCGTCGCCGACCTGCCTGCTGCCCGCGCGCTGAGTCAGACGAGCGCGGCTTCACCGACCTGCCCTGTGCGTAAGCCAGGGCGGCTTCACCGACCTGCGCCGTGCGTAAGCCAGCGCGGCCTCACCGGCCTGGGCCGTGCGTAAGCCAGGCCTTCACTGGCCTGCCCTGTGCGCACGTCAGGTGCATCGGTTTTCGGCATTGAACTTCCGGTTCACACAACGGCGAGGGCTGTGTGAACCGGAAGTTCAATGCGCTTTTGGAAAGGTTCCGCCGGCCCGGGCCACGGCCTGGTCCCGCCGGCCCCGGTCCCGCCGGCCCGAGGTTCCGTCAGCCCTGGTCCCGTCGGCCGGACGAGAGGCTCCGCGGGCCGTGCAGGGAGGGTAAGTCGGGCCGGGATAGGGACTCCGGCCGCCGGAACATCCCGGCCAGGCCGGCACGAGCACCCGGCCGCGCCTCAGACGGCGCGCCCGCCTACACTTTCGCGTCTTGGCGTGGAATCACGACCTGCTTGATGATCAGCAGGATCGACGCGGTCACCGGGATCGCGACGAGCGCTCCGAGCAGCCCCAGCAGTGTGCCGCCGACGAGCGCGCCGATGACGACGAGCGAGCCGGGCACCGACACCGCCTTGTTCATGACGCGGGGCGTGAGCACGTACGCCTCGATCTGCATGTAGATGATGTAGACGATCGCGAAGATCAGCGCGCCGAGCGGGCTGGCGAACAGCGCGATCGTCGTGCCGATCACCCAGAACAGCACCGATCCCACAAGGGGGATGAGCGTGATGATGAACGCCACGACAGCCAGCAGCAGCGGGAACGGCAGCTGCAGCACCAGATAGAGGATGAACGCGACCAGTGCGTTGAAGAAGGCCAGCACGACCATCCCGCCCAGGTACCCGCCGATCGACGTCGTGATCTGCTCGGTGATCGATGCGACCTTCGGCCGGTTGCGAGCCGGTGCCAGCGTGGTGAACGCCACCTTCATGGTCGGCAGCGACGCGAGGAAGTAGAGGCTCAGCACGAGGATGATGATCAGCCCGGAGATCGTCGTGCCGATGGTCACGCCCACCTGCACCACGCCGCCGCCGATGGCGGCGATGTTGGCCGGGTCGGACAGGAACTTCTGCACTTGACCGACGAGATCGCCGACCTGGTCGCCGAAGTTGCTCTGCAGCCAGGCGTACAAGTCGGTGGCCTGGAAGTCCGACACTAGCTGCGGCACGTTCTTCACGAACGCGGTGATCTGCTGGATCACGGTCGGGATGATCAGCCAGAGCACACCGACCAGCACGAGTGCGAACACCGTGTAGACGATGACGATGCCCCACGCGCGCTGCACGTTGTGCCGTTCCAGCATCCGCACCAGTGGGTCGAGGCCGAGCGCCGCGAACATCGCGAAGACGACGTAGATGATGACCGTCGACAGATTCGAGACCGCCAGCCCGAGCAGGATCGCCACCAGCGCCCCCGCCGTGACGAAGAACCCCACGGCGAACGGATGGTTCAAACTCGCCCAGAACGTGCGCGACGGCACGGCCTCGCCGGACTGCAGGGCGACGGCGTCGGTCGCGGGTCCGTCGACGGGGAGGGTGGATGCCGCAGCCGCGGCATCCACGTCTTCAGCGGCCGCGTCGACCGCGGGGACATCGCCCGTTGCGTCTGTCATGGAGCACACTCTATGGGCACCGCGGCGTCACACCCGGCAGGCTCGCACGGCCCGGGCGATAGGGTCGAAACGCACTGCACGCTGACGGAGAACCACCATGACCGACGCCGAAGACCCCATCGACACGCTGCGACGCTTTCGCCACAGCATCGACAACATCGACGCCGCGCTCATCTACCTGCTGGCCGAGCGGTTCAAGTGCACCAAACAGGTGGGTCGGCTGAAGGCCGAACACAAAATGCCGCCGTCCGATCCTGCGCGCGAAGAGCAGCAGATAGCGCGCCTGCGCAACCTCGCCGAAGAGGCCGACCTCGACCCCGAGTTCGCGCACAAGTGGTTCTCGTTCGTGGTCGCCGAGGTGATCCAGCACCACGAAGCCGCCGCGGACGGCGCCTGACGCGACGATCCCCCCGAGCCCACAAGAGCACAGGGGGAACGACGCGATCCAGGATCAGGGAGTCAGCCGCCGCAGCATCCAGAACTCGGTTGCTGCCAGCACGACCACGATGGCCAGCACCACCAGCGAGAGCGGCACGACTCCGAGGCTTGCCAGCCATCCGAACACGGCGGCCCAGGCGTTGAACCGACCGATGATCCACAGTGCGACGAGGAGGAGCGCCCCCACGCCCACGAGCACCAGGGTCAGGCCGATTCCGCCGAAGCGCTTGTAGATCGTGGCGCACCAGAACCCCGCGGTGAAGGTGAGCATCGCCAGGGCGAAGACCGACAGCGCCGAACCCAGTGGCCCCGAGGCCCACGTCCAGTCGGTGTAGAACATCCAGCCGTTCAGACCCCAGCCGCCGGTGGCCGACTCGATGAGTCCGCCGACGGTCGTCACCACCGCCAGGAGCGCCGCCGTCAGGGCGGCGGTCAGGTAGGTGCCGAAGAAGAACTCGCGGCGGGTCACGCTCATCGCCTGCGAGAACGGGAACGTGAGAGTGAGCGACTGGATGCCGACGGCGAGCAGGTACCAGATGAGCGCCTGGGCGCCGCCCGAGTACTTGGGGCCGCCGTAGGGGATCATCAACCAGATCACCATGGAGAACACGAACACCGCGGCGAGGATGATCAGCGGGATCCACACGAAGGTCATCCGGTTCACGAACTGCATGCGCACGACGTTGACGATGCGACCGCGCGGGGTGGCCGAGGCGGTCTGGGTGAGGGCGGTCATCGCAGGGCTCCTTCGTTCGGGACGTGGCTATCGGCCGCGCGCTGCGTCATGCGCACGATCAGCTGCTGCAGCGAGACGGGCACGACATCGAGGCCGGATGCCGCGAGCCGTCGCCGTTCGTCGTCGGTGAGCGCGCCCAGCACGGTCACGGAGACGACGCGCCCGAGCGACTCGCGGTGGATGACCTCGCGGCCGGCGACGAACGCCTCGACCGCGCCGGCATCGCCCACGATCGTGGCGGCGCGGTCGCGTACCTCGTCGGTGGTCTCGTCCATGATGATCCGGCCCTGATCGATCACGAGCACGCGCTCGATGAGGTTCGAGACCTCGTCGATCAGGTGACTCGAGAGGATGATCGTGCGCGGGTAGGCGGCGTAATCTTCGATGAGTCTGTCGTAGAAGACCTGCCGGGCCACGGCATCCAACCCCAGATACGGCTCGTCGAAGAACGTGATCTCGGCGCGCGAGGCGAGGCCGATGATCACGCCGACCGCCGAGAGCTGGCCACGCGAGAGCTTCTTGATGCGCCGGTTCATCGGCAGCTGGAAGTCGGCGACGAGCCGGTCGCACAGCTCCTGATCCCAGTTCGGGAAGAAGAGCTTCGCCGTGCGGAAGGCGTGCGGGGCCTTCGCGTCATCGGGGTACTTCTGACTCTCGCGCACGAAGCACATGCGCGGCAGTACCCGCGCGTTCTCGTAGGGCACCTCGCCGAACACGCGGACGTCGCCGCTCGTGGCGAAGTTCTGCGCTGTGAGGATCGACATGACGGTCGTCTTGCCGGCGCCGTTGCGGCCGAGCAGGCCGTAGATCACGTCCTTCTCGATCTTGAATCCGACGTCGTCGACGGCGATGACGTCGCCGTAGCGCTTGGTGAGGTTCTCCACCTCGATGACGCTGGTCACAGCGCGCTCCCTCCGGTGGTGGTGTGTGCAGACGCGCGCTCGCGGATGAGTGCGCGCAGGTCGTCGGCGTCGAGCCCGATCTTGGCCGCCTCGGCCAGGAGCGGTTCGACGTAGCGGTCGGCGAACGCCGAACGCCGCTCTTCGAGCAGCAGGTGCCGCGCGCCGGGCGCGACGAACATGCCGATGCCGCGCCGCTTGTAGAGCACGCCCTTGTCGACGAGCATGTTCACTCCCTTCGCCGCAGTGGCGGGGTTGATGCGATGGAAGGAGGCGAGCTCGTTCGTCGACGGGGCTTGCGCCTCTTCGGCGAGACTGCCGTCGATGATGGCGTCTTCGACGCTCTCCGCGATCTGCAGGAAGAGCGCTCTGCCTTCGTCGACCACATCGCCTCCTCGGTCTGTCGGTTAGTTACTCGACTAATGAACCACCGGACCGGGCCGATGTCAAGAGTGGATGTCTGGGCAGGTTGCGAAGCTCTATAGATTGACATAACGTTGATAGAAGGGCCGCACCGCTGTGTGCCGAGCCCTGACGACCAGTCCGCGGCCGTGTCGTCGCCCCTGGGGTGTTCTGATACGGGCGTATGGTCGACGGTCTGGGCGACAGACCCGATGTGTGTCGCCGACGTGTTTCCGCTACAAGGCATCCAACGGTGAATGCTGTGCGAAACGCTGAAGATCGTCACCCGGGCGCAACCGATGCAGTCGAGTTGGCAGCGACTGCGGAGGCCAAGCAACGTGACAATCCCACCAGCAGTCGAGGCCAAGGGCCTCTACAAAGTCTTCGGGCGCACCCCGAAAGACGTCGTCCGCCGCTTGAAGTCCGGCGAGAGCCGTGCACAGGTGGCGGATGCCGGAACGGCAGCCGTCATCGACGCGAGCTTCACGGTGCAGCCCGGCGAGATCTTCGTGATCATGGGCCTGTCGGGGTCGGGTAAGTCGACGATCATCCGCATGCTCAACGGCCTGCTCCAGCCCAGCGCGGGCGAGGTGCTCGTCCAGGGGGCCAACGTCACCACGGCGAGCCCGAGCGAGCTGCGCGGCATCCGTCGCCAGTCCATGTCGATGGTGTTCCAGCACTTCGCGCTGCTGCCGCACCGCAGCGTGCTCGACAACGCCGCCTATGGCCTCGAGATCCAGGGCGTCGGCAAGACCGAGCGTCGCGAGCGCGCTCGCGAGATCCTCACCAAGGTGGGGCTCGGCGACCGCATCGACGCGATGCCCGATGAGCTGTCGGGTGGCATGAAGCAGCGCGTGGGCCTGGCCCGCGGGCTTGCGGCGGGCACCGACATCCTGCTCATGGACGAGGCGTTCTCCGCGCTCGACCCGCTGATCCGCCGTGAGCTGCAGGAGCAGCTCGTCGAGCTGCAGCAGGAACTCGGCCGCACGATCATCTTCATCACGCACGATCTGAACGAGGCCATGTTCCTCGGCGACCGCATCGCGGTCATGCGCGACGGGCGCATCGTGCAGAACGGCACGCCCGAAGAGATCCTCACCGATCCCGCCAACGACTACGTGGCCCAGTTCGTGCAGGACGTCGACCGTGCCCGGGTGCTCACCGCCAGCGGCGTCATGGAGCGTCCGCTGGCCGTGCCGGTCTCGGCCGGCATCCGCGGCGCGCTGCGCGTCATGCGCGAAGAGCAGGTCGGCGAGGTCTACGTCGTCGAGAACCGCAAGCTCGTGGGCGTGGTCACCGACCGGGCCGTGATCCACGCGGTCAAGGGCGGCACGACCGATCTGCGCACTATCGCGGACCGGTCGGTGCGCGGCGTCGGACCCGACGAACTGCTCACCGACATCGTCGAGCAGGCCGTCGGCAGCCCCGTGCCGCTGCCGGTGGTCGGCGAGGGTGGACGCCTGCTCGGGGTCATCCCGCGCATCACCTTGCTCGCCGCGCTCGGCAACGTGCCCGCCACCACGCAGTCGATGCCGATCATCCCGGCCACCGCGCTCGAGCTCGCGGCCGAGATCGGCCGGCTCGAACCCGGTGCCCTCGCGCACGCGGCCGGAGGCGCCCCCGCCGACACGGCTGTGGCCGCGACGGAAGGAGGCGACCACTGATGGACATCCCCCGCATTCCTCTCGGCGACTGGGTCGAGACCTTCATCGGTTGGGTCATCGACGTCTTCGGCGGCTTCTTCGACGTCGTATCGACGGTCTTCTCCGGCTTCTACGACGGAGTCGACTGGCTGCTGGCCACGCCGCCGTTCTGGGCGATCATCATCGTGATCGCCGCGATCGGGTGGCTCGCCAAGGGCTGGAAGCTCGCCGTCGGCGCGATCATCGGTCTGCTGGTGATCGCCGTGCTCGACCAGTGGGAGAACGCGATGGACACCCTCGCGCTCACCATCGTCGCCGTGGTCATCGCGCTCATCATCGCGATCCCGGTCGGCATCTGGGCCGCCAAGTCGCAGACGGTGTCGGCGACTGTGCGACCGATCCTCGACTTCCTCCAGACGATGCCCGCCTTCGTCTACCTGATCCCCGCGATCTTCCTGTTCGGCGTCGGCGTCGTGCCCGGCATGGTCGCGACCGTGCTGTTCGCGGTCGCCCCCGGCGTACGTCTCACCGAGCTGGGGATCCGCGGCGTCGATCAAGAGGTCGTCGAAGCCGGCAACGCTTTCGGCGCGACACCCGGCCGCATCCTGCGACAGATCCAGCTGCCGCTGGCGATGCCTTCGATCATGGCCGGCGTCAACCAGGTCATCATGCTCGCCCTGTCGATGGCGGTCATCGCCAGCATGGTCGGCGGACCGGGCCTGGGCAAGGACATCATCCAGGCACTGAGCCGTACCGACATCTCGCTCGGCTTCGAGGCCGGTCTGGCCGTCGTCATCATCGCGATGATCCTCGACCGCATCACCAGCGGCTTCGGCGATGCGAAGCGCTCGCGCAGGCGGGCGCAGGTAGCGACCGCAATGGACGAGGCACCCGACGCCGGCACCGAGACCGTCGTGGTCCACGCCGGCTAGCGGCATCCACTCTTCGGCGCCCGGGCCACCACCCGAGACGCCGACATGCCCGCGAACCGCGCGGGCCTCCCCAACACCCGTGGACAGCACGCGGGAGGAAAGGAATCAATCACATGAAGAAGCGCACACTGCTCGGCGCCCTCGCCATGGGCGTGGCCGCCAGCGTGGCCCTCGTCGGCTGCGCGAGCGGCACCGGCGACAGCGCCGGCTCCGGCTCCGGCTCGGGCGACGCCCAGAGCAAGAAGATCACGGTCGGCGTGTTCAACGGCTGGCCCGAGGGCGAGGCCGTCTCATACCTGTGGCAGGCCGTCCTCGAGAAGCAGGGCTACGACGTCAAGCTCGAGTACGCCGACGCCGGCCCGGTCTTCGCGGGCCTGGCCAAGGGCGACTATGACGTGACGTTCGACGCCTGGCTGCCCACCACGCACGCCAGCTACTTCGAGCAGTACGGCGACGACCTCGTCAAGGTCGGTGCCTGGAACAACGACGCCAAGCTGACCCTCACGGTCAACGCCGACGCGCCGATCGACTCGATCGACGAGCTCGCCGCGAACGCCGACAAGTTCGACAACCGGATCATCGGCATCGAGCCGGGCGCGGGCCTGACCGAGGCGATGGAGAAGAAGGTCATCCCCCAGTACGGACTGGATGACATGGACTTCATCACCTCGTCGACGCCGGCCATGCTTGCCGAGCTGAAGAAGGCGCTCGACGCCGACGAGGACATCGTCGTGACGCTGTGGCGCCCGCACTGGGCGTACGACGCCTACGACCTGAAGGACCTCAAGGACCCGAAGGGCGCGCTGGGCGATGCCGAGTCGATCAACACGGTGACCCGCACGGGCTTCGCCGACGACCAGGCCGAGGCCAACAAGTGGTTCACGGCGTTCAAGATGGACTCTGACCTGCTGTTCTCGCTCGAGAACGTGATGTTCCGCGAGGACCACAAGCAGAGCGAGTACCCCGAGATCGTCAAGAAGTGGATGGCCGACAACCAGGACTTCGTCGACTCCATGACCAAGTAGGTCCGCTGCGTCGTTGAGCGAGGGCTGCAGGCCCGAGCCGAAACGACCGCTGCAGGGCCCAGGGGCCGGTATCCCGTTCGCGGGGTGCCGGCCCTTCGTCGTGCCTGGGCGAGGGAGGGGGTGGATGCTGCGGCACGCGGCGTCAGGGCGCTGCGATTCAGTCGTCGCGTATTACCGTTTTTCGCGACGGAAACGGTCATTCGTGACGACCGAACGAGAGGCGGGATGCCGTAGCCGACGGCCTCAGCGCAGGCCGCCGGTGCCGACCAGGCGCCACCAAGCCTCGACCATCACGTCGAACTCGGGCGCGGTGTCGATGTCGAAGCCGCCGTTACGCATCCAGTACAGGGCGGTCTGGTCGAGGTTCGCAAAGGCGAGTTCGCCGCGGAAGTGCCGCGCGGCCGGATCGAACCGGTCCGCGGCATCCAGCCCCTCCACGACGTCGGCGACGACCTCCTCGACCCACGCGTAGAACAGCGTACGGATGTCGGGATCCACCGCGGCGGCTTCGGTCGCCGCGATGATGTAGGGACGGATGCGCGGCCAGCGCCTCGCCTGATTGAGCAGCCAATCGGCCAGGAGGCCGCGTGAGCCGATCCGTACGGCGTCGACGAGGGGGCTCGCCGTCGAACCCCCTGTGTCGGGACGCGCGCGCCGATCGAGGATCTCATTCAGCTCCCCGATCAGGGCGCGCATGAGGTCCTGGCGCGACTCGAAATGGGCGTAGAACGTGACGCGCGTGGTGCCGGCGCCGGTCGCGATGTCATCGATCGTTGTGGCTACGTAGCCGTTGGTGACGAAGAGATCGAGAGCCACCTCAAGCAGCCGCTTACGCGTGGATTCTTTCTGCTTCTGCCGGAGGTTGGCCATGCCTGCGAGCCTAATCGCCCTCGATGCTCATCGGATCCCTCGTAAATTGAGTTGACAGCGTGTAAGGTCAAGCTTCAGACTTGACGAAGCCACCGGCGAGGCCGCCGGCGGCAGAAGAGAACGAAGGAGTTCCTCCCATGGTCGAAGCCACCGTCGAGGGCAGCGCCGGTTCACCCGCCCGGTCGCCCCTCTCACAGGCGCGCACGCGCGCCACGCTCGTGACGGCGTTCCTGGCCGTCACCCTCGCGCAGATCGTGAACGCGTTGCCCGGCGCGCTCAACGGCACCTTCCAGGTGCAGTTCCACAACGGCGGCGTCGCCATCTCGAACGCCGAGCTGACCTGGATCTCGACGGCGTTCATGATCCCGCTGGTGTGCTTCGAGCTCACCTTCGGCATGCTCGGCGACCGCTTCGGTCGCCGTCGCCTGCTGTTCGTGGGTGCCGCCCTGGTCGTGATCGGCACGATCATCGACGCGTCGGCGCCGCTCAGTGCCGTCTGGGTGATGTGGATAGGCCGCATCTTCGACGGCCTGGGCGCCGGCATCCTCTTCCCGATCTCGCTGTCGCTGGCGACCTCGGTCTCGACCACGACCGCCGCCCGCGCGCGCAACATCGCGGCGTGGACGGGCTTCCTCTCCCTCGGCGCGGTGATCGCGCCCCTGCTCGGCGGGTTCACCGCGTCGGCGTTCACGAGCTTGAATGCCGACGGCACCGTCGCCTTCCCCGGCTGGCGCATCGCCTTCCTCGTGACCGCGGTGATCGCGGCCGTGGTGTTCGTCTGCAACTTCCGCTCACAGGAGTCGAAGGCGCCGACCGGGAAGCGCGTGGACGTGCCCGGTCAGATCACTCTCGCGCTCGGTCTCATCGCCCTGCTGACCGCCACGGCGCAGGGATCGGACGCCTTGGTCGGCTACGGCAACCCCTGGGTCATCGCCGGCTTCGTCGCGGGCGGTCTGCTGCTCGTCGCGTTCGTCGTCATCGAGCTGCGCTCCGACGCGCCGCTGCTGCACCTGTCGGTGTTCAAGAACCGCTCGTTCGCCGTCGCGTCGATCGTCGCCGTGGTGGGCATGTTCGCGTTCCTGACCTACTGCTTCTCGATGAGCATCTGGACGACCGGTCTGCAGCAGAACCCTGCATGGGTCAACGGCGTGCTCATGGTGTTCGTGCAGGCCCCTGCGTTCCTGTTGATCCCGCTGACCGGCATCCTGATCCACCGCGTCTCGCCGCGGTGGCTGCTGACGATCGGCTGCGCGCTGATGGCGGTCGGCTGCTACTGGTACGCGACGCTGCCGCTCGCGAACGCCGATCACTCCCTGCCGAGCTGGACCGTCTACATCCTGCCGAGCCTGCTCGTGGGCCTCGGCTTCTGGCTCGTGATCGGATCGATCACCGCCGCCGCGGTCAACACTGTGCCGCCGGCGCAGGAGGGGCTCGCTTCCGCTGCGACGAACATGTTCCGCGACCTCGGCTTCTCGCTCGGTCCGATCGTGGGGGCGGCGATAGCGTTCGGCATCGGTGCCACCGTTTTCAGCGGCGCGTTCGCAGGCATCGCGACGAGCCTGGGACTACCGGCCGAGATGGTGGCGCAGCTGTCGCATGTGCCCCCCATGGGCTTCCTCTCCAGCGCCGAGCTGCAGCAGGCGGTCGGCGGCGTCGCCGGCGACGCCGCGGTGAACCAGGTCCTCGGCGCAGCTTCCGATGCGCTCGGCGAGGGCTTCCAGGGGGCGTTCCTCGTCGCGGGCATCGCGGCGACGGTCGCGATGCTGGCGGCCTTCTTCGGCCTGTTCCGCACGAAGGCGAGCGTCACGGTCGAGACGCAGCTGTGAGCGTGCATCGCTTCGCCGGTCGATTGGCCATCGTCACCGGCGGCGCGCGCGGCATCGGCCGCGCCGTCGCCGGTCGGCTCGCCGACGAGGGCGCCGCGGTCGGGATCGTCGATCTCGATGCGGCCGCCGTCGACGGGGCCGTGGCCTCCCTGCGCGCTGGCGGTGCGACCGCTGCGGGCGCGGCCGCCGACGTGTCGGATGAGGATGCCGCGACCGCCGCGATCGGGGACCTCGTCGCAGCGCTCGGCGGTGTCGATGTGCTCGTCACGATGGCGGGTGTGTATCCGTGGGTGCCATTCGAGGCGATGTCGGCCGACGTGCTGCGGCGCGTGCTCGATGTGAATCTGGTCGGTACGCTCACCGCCGTCTTGTCGGTGATGCCGCACATGCGAACCGCGCGTTACGGGCGCATCGTCACGGTGGGATCGGGCACGTTCCTGATCGGAGCGCCTCCGCAGTCCGCGTATATCGCCTCGAAGGCTGGTGTCGTGGGGCTCACCCGCTCGCTCGCGAACGAGGGCGGGCCGGACGGGATCACCGCCAACTGCGTGCTGCCGGGGCTTATCGAGACCGAGCACCTGAAGGAGCAGCACGATGGCGCGGACGAGCTGTTCGCACAGGTCGTGCGGTCGCAGGCCGTGCCGCGTCGTGGCCGTCCCGCCGACGTGGCTGCCGCGGTCGCCTATCTCGCGAGCGAGGAGGCCGGCTTCGTCACTGGGCAGTCGCTGCTCGTCGGCGGGGGAGACCGCTTCTTGTGACGTCTACTCACTTGACATGCTGTAAAGTGAGTAGACGCTGCGGCCCGGCCGCGACTCGATGGAGAGGAATCCAGTGAACGGCACAGTCCACACGGTGCTCGGCGACATCCCCGCCGACCAGCTGGGCGTCGTCGCGGTGCACGAAGCGCTGCTGTCGGTCGTCCCGGGGGCGCAATATGCGTATGACATCCCCTTCGACCGCGCCGAGATCTTCGCCGAGCTCGCCGCGAAGCTTCGCGCGTTCGCTGCGGCCGGCGGCGGCGCGATCGTCGACGCGACCGGTATGTTCCACGGTCGCGATCTGCCGCTGTACGAGGCGCTCTCACGGGCGACCGGGGTGCACATCATCGCCTCGACGGGGCAGGGCCCCGAAGGCGAGCTGGGTGGCTACTTCCTCACGCCGCAGACCAACCCGCCCACGCCGTGGCCGGCCGAGCGCTTCGCCGAGCTGTATGCCCGCGAGATCACCGAGGGAATGGTCGTGCCGCGCGTCGAGCGGCGCGCAGCGGCGGGGCTCATCGCCACCGGTGCGACCCGCACGGGCATGACAGCCACCGAAGAGAGCCAGTTCCGCGGCTGTGCCCGCGCCGGGGCGGTCACGGGTGTCGCCCTGTCGATCCGGCATGGCACCGACGCGCTGCATGACCTGGGTGTGGTGCTCGACGCCGCCCTGCCCGCCGACCGCGTGGTCGTCGGCGGGCTCGACCGCGCCGACGCCATCGCGGCCGGCGCTCCCGCCGCCGTCGCCGGGGCGGGCGCGTACGTCGGCATCGACCACATCGGCCACTCCGGCGAGATCGATGACGCGGCCCGCGCGGCGCTGGTCGCGGGCCTCGTCGCCGCCGGACACGGCGACCGCGTCGTCCTCTCGTCATCGGCGACCGGCGTCGCGAAGGGCCATCACGACGCGGGCGTCTCGTTCTCCCACGTGCTCGAGGTCTTCGTGCCACTCCTGCAGGAGGCGGGAGTGCCGGATGACGGCATCCACCGTCTTCTCGTCGACAATCCCGGTCGCCTGCTCGCCGTGAAGGAGGACTGATATGGCCCGCGTGAACACGGTCTTGGGGGCCATCGCCCCGGAAGAGCTCGGCTTCGTCGCTGTGCACGAGCACATCGGATACGGGATGCCGGGTTCCGAGCTCGACACGCAGTGGTGGAAGTCGCCGGAGCAGCGGTATGAGGAGACCGTGCCCAAGCTGCGCTTGTTCCACGAGAACGGCGGAGGCACGTTCGTCGACGCCACCGGCATCTGCAACGGCCGAGACATCCCGTACTACCAGTCGCTGTCGGAGAAGACCGGCGTGCACATCGTCGCGTGCACGGGCTTCGTCGGCGGTGACACGGCGCTGAAGTACTTCGCCGAGGCGAGCGTCGACTACCTGCGGCGCCAGTTCGTGCATGAGATCACGGTTGGCATCCAGGGCAGCGCGGCCAAGGCCGGCATCATCAAGGTCGGCGTGAGCCGCGGGTTCCGGATGAAGGAGCTCGACCTTCGCATCTACCGTGCCGCCGCCCAGGCGTCGCTGGAGACCGGCGTGCCGATCTTCACGCACCTGGCCGTCGACGTCGAGCCCGCGCTGACGATCTTCGCCGAGGAGCAGCTGCCGCTGGATCGCGTGCTGTTCGGGCACGCCGACGATGGTGTGAGCCAGGGCAAGGTCAACCAGCAGGCGAT
Source organism: Microbacterium horticulturae (assembly GCF_029094505.1). Lineage (NCBI taxonomy): Bacteria > Bacillati > Actinomycetota > Actinomycetes > Micrococcales > Microbacteriaceae > Microbacterium > Microbacterium horticulturae. Next base: position 55,988 of record NZ_CP119108.1, read on the forward strand.
CCTCGCTGCGGGCGGGCGCCTCGGCTTCGACACCTTCGGCTACGACCTCGAACTGCCCGACCCGCCCTTCTGGGGCCGGCACCGCGACGAGCGGCTCGAGCACTTCCTCTCGCTCGTACGCGCCGGGCACGTCGACCAGCTGTTGGCCTCGGCCGACGCCAACTGCAGCCCGCTGGGCTGGCCCGGCGTCAAGGGCCACACCGTCAACTACCTGTTCGAGCAGCTCATCCCGTCGCTGCGCGACGCCGGCGTCGACGACGCGACGATCCACCGGATCTTCGTGACGAACCCGGCCGGCTTCCTCACCATCGATGGCTGACCGCACCCGGCCCTCCCGCACGACCGCACGACCCGCACAACCCGCACGATCCCAGAACGACAAGGACGCGTCATGGACCTGAAGAACCTCGACATCGCCGTCGTCGGCGCCGGCTACGCCGGAGCCGCCACCGCGAAAGCGCTGAGCCGGCTCGGCGCGACAGTGAACGTCTATGAGAAAGCGCGCGAGATCCACGAGGTCGGGGCCGGCATCGGGCTGCGCCCGTCATCGCTCGACGCGTTCCGCACCTGGGGCATGCTCGACGCGATCGAGGCGGTCACCAGCCCCAGCGAGAGCTTCGAGATCCTCACGGCGACGGGGGAGCGCATCGCCGAGGAGGAGTGGCCGGAGAAGGACGTCTTCGGCCTGACCACCCGCTTCGTACACCGCGGCGACTTCATCGACGCCCTCATCGGCGTGCTGCCCGAGGGCATGGTGCACACCGCGCACCGACTGGTCCGTATCGACGACGCGGGTGAGCGCCCCGTGCTGACGTTCGACGACGGCTCGACGGTGACCGCCGATCTCGTGGTGGGCGCTGACGGCATCCGCTCGCGGGTGCGCCGCGAGCTGTTCAGCGACGCCGAACCGGTGTACGCGGGCGAGCACGCCTATCGCGCCGTCATCGACGTCGACGCGTGGCACGGCCTGCCGTTCGACGACAAGCTGCGCATGTACCTCGGGCACGGCACGAAGATCTACGCGCTGCCGCTCCAGCACCGCGGGCAGCTCTCGTTCGACATCACCGCGCTCAACCCCGACCCGACCCCGACCCCTCTCGACTCGAAGGAGATGATCGTCGCCACGGTCGCCGGCTTCGACGACGCGATCGTCGCCGCCACCCGTGACCTCGACATGGACATCGTCAACATCCGCTCGGTCTACGACATCGACCCGATCGACGTGTGGCACTCCGATGACGTCGTGCTCGTCGGCGACGCGGCGCACGCCATGTGCCATCACCAGGGGCAGGGCGCGAACTCGGCGATCCTCGACGCCGCGGTGCTCGCCGAGTGCCTGACCGAGGCGGCCACGGTCGCCGACGCGCTCGCCCAGTACCAGGCGCTGCGCAAGCCCATCACCGACGGACTGCAGAAGGTGTCGCGCCAGGGGTGGAGCGAAGACGAGATCGACTCGGTGTTCCCGGGACAGAAGCCCGGTGAGCTCGCCGCGATGATGAAGGAGTGAGGATGCCGCTTCATCCTGACATCGCGGCGTTCCTGGCTTCGCTGCCGACGCCCGAACCCGGTCCGATCGATCCGGACGTGCTGCGCGCCGCCGAGCACGCGCACCTCGCGCCGGTCTCGTCGCGCCCGCACGTCGCGAGCGTCGAAGACCGAACCGCACGCACTCCCGACGGCGACGTGCCGGTAAGGGTGTACCGTGACGGGGCCGCGGGCCGCGGCATCCTGGTCTATCTTCACGGCGGCGCGTTCTTCCTCGGCAGTATCGAGACGCACGACCATGTCGCGCGGGCGCTCGCCGTCGCGACCGGCCTCGACGTTGTCGCCGTGGGCTACCGGCTCGCTCCTGAGAACGCGTTCCCCGCGGGGCTCGACGACGCGTGCGGCGTCGTGCGCTGGGCCGACGAGCTCGACGGCGGCCCCGTGCTGGCCGTGGCCGGCGACAGCTCGGGCGGCACGTTCGCCGCGGCGGTCGCCGCGCGCTTGCATGACGAGGGCTTCGACCGCATCACACACCAGGTGCTGCTGTATCCGTCGCTCGACCTCGACTTCGATCAGAGCCGGTACCCGTCGCTCGTCGAGAACGCGACCGGGTACGGGCTCGAGTTCGCGGGCCTTGCGCCTTTCAACGCGTTCTATCTCGGGTCGGGCGCCGACCCCGCCGACCCGCTCGTCTCGCCGACGAAGCGGGCGGACCTCACGGGTCTGCCGGCGGCGCTCATCGTGACGGCACAGTTCGACCCGTTGCGTGACGAGGGCGAGGCCTACGGGCAGCGGCTTCGCGATGCGGGCGTCGACGCGGAAGTGGTGCGGATGCCGCGGGCCAATCATGGGTTCGTGCAGAACTTCCCGCACCTGGACGAGAGCCGCGAGGCCATCGCGCAGGTGGCCCGCTTCGTCGGGGAGGCGGGATGACCGTCGCCGTCCACCCGATTGCCGCGCCCTGGGGGCGGTTCCACCTCTACAGCTTCCTGATCGACGCGCCCGAGCTCGCGCTCGTCGACACCGGGGTCACCGCGTCGGCGGCGGGCGTGCCGGCCGAACTCGAGCGCCTCGGTCGGCGCATCGAGGACGTACGGTGGATCCTGCTCACGCACGGGCACATCGACCACGTCGGCGGGGCGTACGCGCTGTGGGAGGCCACCGGCCGCAGAGCCCAGGTCGTCATCGGCGCCGACGATGCGGACTTCGTGCGTTCGCGGCGGGCCCACGTCGACGAAGCGCTCGCCCTGCGCGGTGACCTCGTCGGCCGCGAGGCGCTGGAGGCCGCCAAGACCGCCGAGGCGGCAGAAGCCATCTCGGGCGAGTTCGAGCCCACGCGCCTGGTGCGCGGCGGCGACACCCTCAACCTGGGCGGCGTGACTGTCGAGGTGCACGCCGTGCCGGGGCACACGGCGGGAGCCGTCGCGTACGCCGTCGACGGACACGTGTTCGCCGGCGACGCGGTGCAGTGCTTCGGGGCTGCAAGCGGGTTCCCCGGCTATGAGGATCCCGACGCATACCGGTCCAGCCTCGAGCGGCTGAGCGCCCTGGCACCGGAGCACCTCTATCTCGGGCATCCCTACCACCGGGCCGACGGCTCGGCGTTCCCCGTCGCGCTCGACGCCGCCGACACTGCAGAGGCACTCGACGGCAGCCTCGCGCGCGAGGCGCAGATCCGCGGCGCCGCGCGACTGCACCCTGCTGGGGCATCCGACTCGGTGTACTCGCCGTATGCCGCGGTCGCGGCATCCCTCGACTACACGGGCGATCCGACGCTTGAGCCGTCGCCCTTCTTCACCACGATGCGCGGCTACGCCGCGGTGCACACAGGAGCATCATGACCCACACCACCACCGTGACCGCCGGGGACCGCGAGATCACCGTGCGCAGGGACCTCGACATCCCCATGCGCGACGGCGTGACGCTCGTCGCCGACGCCTATCACGCGCCCGACGACAAGCCGCGCCCCGCGCTGATCGCCCTCTCGCCATATGGCAAAGAGCTGCAGGCGCTCGCGCTGACCATGCCGCCGCAGCGGCGTCCGTCGCCCATGTGGGACGGCTGCATCGAGGCCGGCGACATCGCCCGCGTCGTCGACGAGGGCTACGTGCACGTGATCGGCGACCTGCGGGGCTCGGGCGGATCGGAGGGTGAGCACGTCGGCAACTACAACGCCGGGGGAGTGTCGCTCGGGCAGGACGCCTACGACGTCATCGAGTGGGTCGCGGCACAGCCCTGGTGCGACGGCAACGTCGGCATGATCGGCATCTCGTACTACGGGTCGATGCAGGTGCTCGCCGCCGCCGAGCGCCCGCCGCACCTCAAGGCGATCTTCGTGTCGGGCGGGCACTACGACTTCTACGAGACGACGTACCACGGCGGCGTGATGTGGTTCATGCCGCGCGCGGCGCGTGAGGGGCGTGGCGGCGACTCCGGGTGGGCGTTCACCGACCGGATCACCTCGCGCATGCTGACGTGCGTCGACGAGGCCGAGGTCAAGGCGCGGGTGGCCGAGCGGCTGGCCGACCCGGACGTCGCGGCCTGGCCGAACCTCGTGCATACGCTGCACTATCCGAAGCATCACGAGGCCTGGTTCGACATCATCACGAACGACCTCGACGGCGACTGGTACGAGGAACGCAACCCGATCACGCTCGCGCCGAACATCGACATCCCGGTGTGGCTGCAGATCGACCAGGGCCGCGGCTGGACCATGGACGGCACGATCGAGCTGTTCCAGACGCTGCGCTCGCAGAACAAGCGCCTGTCGATCGGCTCGTACCCGCCGATGCAATCGCGCCCGTGGGTCGAGGAGCACGACAAGATGTTCCGCTGGTACGACAAATGGCTCAAAGGCATCGACAACGGTGTGGACCGCGAGCCGGCCGTCGAGGTGTTCGTCGAGGGGTCGCGCAGGGTCGTGACCGCCGCGCAGTGGCCGCCCAAGCCCGTCAAGCACCGGGAGCTGTACCTGCGCCCGCGGCGCAGACTGTCGTTCGAGCCGGAGATCTTCGGGCCTGCGGCCGCAGCGCCCGACGGCTTCTTCCAGGCGCCGCTGACGGTGACCGACAAGGTCGAGATCCTCTCGTGGTCGACCGAGCCGTTCACCGAGCCGGCCGAGATGATCGGCACGGGCGCGTTCCACCTTTTCGCCGTAATCGACCAGGACGACACGAACTTCATCCTCCGGCTGTGGGATGCTGCGCCCGGCGGTGCCCGCCAGCTGCTGACGACCGCGTACCTGAAGGCCTCGCAGCGCGAGCTCGATCCGTCGTTGTCGGAGTACGGAAGCCCCGTCCACCCGCACACGCGGAAGGTGCCGGTGACCCCCGGCGTGATCGAGGAATACGTGTTGCGCGTGTACCCGTTCGCCGCGACGATCCTGCCCGGACACAGGGTGGTCGCCGAGCTGAGTTGCGACGAGCCGCTGACCGACGAGCACAATTCGCTGCTGCCGCCGGACGCCTTCCATCTGCCGGTGGGGCGCCCCGTCACGCACACGATCTACCGCGACGCGCTGCACCCGTCGCGTCTCGTACTGCCGTTCACGGCGTAGCGGCGCGAGCATGGGCGGAGTGGATGCCGCAGCGTAAGGGAGCCGCGGCGTGCCGGCCGGGGTGTGAGGCCTGCGCCTTCGTGTTCGGCAGTCAGCTTCTGCGGACCCACCGGTGTGACACTCGCGGAAACCGACTGCTGAACAGCGGCTCCTGCGTCAGGATGGACCGGTGAGCGTCTTCATCGCCGGGCCCGCGTCGTGGAACCGGATCGTCCTCGTCGACCGCCTGCCCGAGCCGGTGCCGCACATGCAGTTCGCGCTCGCTGAGCACGAGACCGTGGGCGGCACATCGGCCGGCAAGGCGCTGGGCCTCGCCGCACTCGGCCGCAAGACCCTGCTGTACACGCTGCTGGGCGACGACCCCGACGGCACGCGGGTCGCCGACGCGCTGAGCGCCGCCGGAGTCGCGCTCATCGCGGGCGCAACCGAGGCCACCGAGCGCCACCTCAACCTCATGACGCCGACCGGCGAGCGGGTCTCGATCTATCTCTCGGCCCCCGGCGAGACCGACGAGCCGTCGCGGGACGCGACCGCGGCATCCCTCACCGCCGCCATGGATACCGCCGACGTCATCGTCCTCGACCTGGGTGCCGAGTCGCGCCGGCTCATCCCGCGGGCGCGCGAGACAGGTCGGCCGATCTGGACCGACGTGCACGACTACGACGGCACCGCCGCATTCCATCGGCCGTTCATCGAGGCCGCTGATGCGGTGTTCATGAACGCCGACGGCATCGGCGACCCGCTGCCGTTCCTGCACGCGACCGTCGAGCGGGGCGCGTCGCTCGCGGTCTGCACTCTGGGCGCCGAGGGCGCTATAGGGGTGGATGCCGCGGGCCGGGAACACCGCGTCGCGGCGGTGCCCACGGAGGTCGTCGACACGAACGGCGCCGGCGACGCGTTCATGGCCGGCTCGCTCGATGCCACCCTCGCCGGGGCGGACGTGCCTGAGGCTCTCGCCGCGGGTGCGCGGCATGCGGCATCCGTTCTCACCACGCGCCACCTGCACCCGGTGCTCGACGATGTGCTGGGCTGATCAGCTCCCGGGCTTCGCGGGCAGTTCGAGAGCGACCTTCTTCTCGAGTTCTTCGACGGCCTCGTCGGAGATCGAGATGAGCCCGTCGAGTTCTTCGCGCACGCGCTTGTAGGCGACCTGGCGCTCGGCGGGCGTTGCGGCCTGGTCGATGGCCACGGTCAGCAGCTGCTTCGCGGTGTCGAGGCGCTTGCGCTCGGCCTCGGTGAACGTCGAGTCGCGCAGTCGGCGTGCGTCGCGCTCGGCGACGTCGAACGCCACCTCGAAGTCGGTGACCGCGTTGCGGTACTCGTCGAGCTGCTCCTTGCTGAGCTTCACCTTCGGCGAGGCCGGGCGCAACCGGTCGGCGACCTTCTTGGCGCGCAGGAACGCCGCCGTCAGCGGCTGGCGCCCGTCGCTCATCGCGGGAAATGCGATGAGCTTCGCAACATCCAGCTCATAGTCGAGCCAGCGCTTCGTGACGGCGTCGTGCGCGGCGAACAGCTTCTCGAGCTGCTGCTCGTGCGAGTCTTCGGGAGGGGTGGATGCTGCCGCCACGACCCTCTGCCGCCCGGTGTTGCGCGCCTCAGCCTGCGCGGCTTTGAGTTCTGCCTTCGCGTGCAGCGTCTCGAGCTTGCGCTGGTGCCGCGACTTCGCGCTGCGCTCCCACGACCGCGCCAGGCCGCCGGCCACCCCCATCAGGGGGAAGACCAGCCACCAGTACTGACCGGCGAAGTTCCAGAAGCCATCCACCCTGTCATCGTAGGCCAGGGGCGTCGGGCCGTGACGAGACTGTCAGCCGAACAGCAGCGCGAACACCGTCGCGCCGCCGGCGGTGAGGATGAGCGCGACGATGACCACCCACGCGGTGATCTTGACGCGCCGCTGGCGTCGCTCGCTGAGCGTGCTGAGGTCCTCGTCGTCGGCCATGGTCTCAATCCTAGATCGCGTGCGGAGCGCGTCCGCGACTACTCGGTGACCGTCGGGCCGAACGCGGCCGGCAGGGTCGCGGCCGACGTCGCACGCAGCTCAGGCACAGCGAGCGTGAACAGCCCCTGCACTTCGAGCGCAGCGTCAGACCCCGCCTGGTCGGTCACGCCGATGCGCAGCACGGGGTAGTTGCGTCCCTCGCACAGGCCGCGGAACTTGACGTCCTCCTCGCGCGGCACGGTCACGATGACGCGGCCGGTGGACTCGGAGAAGAGGGCGGATGCGGCATCCACCCCGTCCCGGTCGATGATCTCGTCGAGCCATACCCGCGCGCCGACACCGAACCGCAGCACGCCGTCGGCGAGGCTCTGGGCGAGGCCGCCCTCGCTCAAGTCGTGCGCGCTGGAGATGAGGTTCTCGTCGTTCGCAGCGCGGATGAGGCCGGCGAGGCGCTGCTCGGCGGCGAGGTCGACGGCCGGCGGGCGTCCGCCGAGGTGCTGGTGCACGGTGGCGGCCCATGCCGAACCGCTCAGCTCGGTCGCCGTCACTCCGAGCAGGTAGATGTTCTCGCCCTCGTCCTGCCAACCGCTGGGCACCCGGTGCGCGACGTCGTCGATGATGCCCATGACGCCCACGACCGGCGTCGGGTGGATCGGGGTGTCACCGGTCTGGTTGTAGAAGCTGACGTTGCCGCCGGTGACGGGGATGCCGAGCTCGAGGCACCCGTCTGCGAGTCCGTCGACGGCCTGCGAGAACTGCCACATGACCTCGGGGTTCTCCGGACTGCCGAAGTTGAGGCAGTCGGTGACCGCGGCGGGCACAGCACCGGTCACGGCGACGTTGCGGTACGCCTCGGCGAGGGCGAGCTGGGCGCCCTGGTACGGGTCGAGCTGGCAGTAGCGGCCGTTCGCGTCGGTCGCGATAGCGAAGCCGAGGCCGCTTGACTCGTCGACGCGGATCATGCCGGCGTCGTCGGGGAACGCGAGGGCCGTATCGCCTAAGACGTAATAGTCGTACTGGTTCGTGATCCAGCTGGTGTCGGCCTGGTTAGGGCTCGCGATCAGCTGCAGGAACTGCGTGCGCAGCGTGTCAGCGTCGTTCGAGCGGGGCAGGGCTGCCGCGGGCTCCTGCTGCAGGGCGTCGATCCAGGTCGGGTAGGCGACGGGGCGCTCGTACACGGGGCCGTCGACCGCGACGGTGGACGGGTCGACGTCGACGATCTGCTCGCCGTGCCAGTAGATCTTCAGGCGCCCGTCGCCGGTGACCTCGCCGAGCACGCTGGTCTCGACATCCCACTTCGTCGTCACCTCGAGGAAGGCGTCGAGCTTGTCCGGCGAGACGATCGCCATCATGCGCTCCTGGCTCTCGCTCATGAGGATCTCTTCGGGCGTGAGCGAGGGGTCGCGCAGCAGCACATTCTCGAGGTCGACGCGCATGCCGGATCCGCCGTTGGCGGCCAGCTCGCTGGTCGCGCACGAGATGCCGGCGGCGCCGAGGTCTTGAATGGCCTCGACGAGTTCGCCCTTGTACAGCTCGAGGCAGCACTCGATGAGCACCTTCTCGGCGAACGGGTCGCCGACCTGCACCGCGGGGCGCTTGGTCGGGCCGCCGTCGGCGAACGTGTCGGACGCGAGAATGGATGCCCCGCCGATGCCGTCACCGCCGGTGCGGGCTCCGAACAGCACGACCTTGTTGCCGGTGCCCGACGCGTTGGCGAGCTTCAGGTCTTCGTGGCGCAGCACGCCCACCGCCAGCGCGTTGACGAGCGGGTTGCCCTGGTACACCGCGTCGAACACCGTCTCGCCGCCGATGTTGGGCAGGCCCAGGCAGTTGCCGTAGAACGAGATGCCGCTGGTCACGCCGTGCACCACGCGCGCGGTGTCGGGATTGTCGATGGCGCCGAAGCGCAGCTGGTCCATGACCGCGACCGGGCGCGCGCCCATCGAGATGATGTCGCGCACGATGCCGCCCACGCCGGTGGCCGCACCCTGGAACGGCTCGACGTAGCTGGGGTGGTTGTGGCTCTCGACCTTGAAGGTGACCGCCCAGCCCTCGCCGATGTCGACGACGCCGGCATTCTGGCCCATGCCGACCATGAGCCGCTTCTTCATCTCGTCGGTGACCTTCTGGCCGAACCTCTTGAGATAGATCTTGGAGCTCTTGTATGAGCAGTGCTCGCTCCACATGACCGAGTACATCGCCAGCTCGCCGCCGGTGGGACGACGGCCGAGGATCTGCTTGATCTGCTCGTACTCGTCGGGCTTGAGCCCGAGAGCGGCGTACGGCTGCTCCTTCTCGGGTGTCGCGGCGGCGTTGTCGACGGTGTCGATGGAAGGGGTGGTCATGCGGCTGAGCTCCAGGGATCGCGGGCGCCGGACACCATCGATTCTAGTTGGGGTCGCTGTGAGCACTGTGCGGGGTTTCGAGGGAGGAGTGGATGCCGCGGCCCGGTGTCACGCCGAGGGTCAGACCAGCCGCGCTGCGTCTCATCGACGCCGCAGTCGCCCTCGCGCGGTGACCCCGGCACGCCCTACAGTGAGTCGCACACCGACGAAACGAGGCGCCGTGCTTGAGCTCGATTATCCGCGTGATCTCGTGATGATCGGCGCCGTCTTCGGGATGGCGGCATTCGTGTGGGCGGGGTGGGCGCAGGAGCAGCCGCCCGCCGGCGCCGTCTGGCGCGTCGTCCTTGCGGTGCTGTCGGTTCTGGGACTGGCGCTGATGGCGCTGAGCATTCCGCTCGCGATCAAGAACTGGGGCACACCGTCGGCGATCAACCCTCACACGACCGGCTTCGTGGTCTACGTCATCGTGTTCTGGGTCGAAGTCGCCGTCGCCGTCGTGCTGGCGATCATCGCGACGCGGGTGGGTCGGTCAGATCTCATCGCCCCGCTGATCATGCTGATCGTCGGCATCCACTTCTTCGCGCTCGCCCTCGTCTTCCACCAGCCGGTGCTGCATCTGGCGGGTGCGCTCATCACCGCGATCGCGATCGTCGCGGCCTTCGTACCGCACGAGATCGCCGCGCGCAGCTTCTGGTGCGGTGTGCTCGGAGCGCCGGTGTTCCTCGCGATCGGGGCGTGGTGCTACGTCGCCGGCCGGGCGGCGTTCGCCTCCGCATGACGGGGCGTCGGCGGGGGCAGTGCGCCGCCTGTCTTCGTGGTCGGCTCCGGGCCGGCGACGCGAGCGGAGCTGTTCGCGGCACTCCTGGGGATAGGGACGTCTGCTGCAGCGGCACCCAAGTGTCCTTATCCCCAGGAGGGAATCCAGGAAGGAACCGACGAGGGAATCGAGACCTCGTCCGTCCCGCGAGCGGCACGAGAGTTCGCCGACGCCCGTCTGGAAGAATGGTCCCACGATGACCGAGATTCCGGCGACCGTCGAGCCCGCGTCTGGCGAAGCGCCCACACCGCGCCGTCGCGGGGTGCTCAGCTGGCTGCTCGTGCTGCTGGGCGTCGCGGGCGTCATCGTAGTGGCCTGGGTCTGCCTCACCGCGTGGGGCGGCGTCGTGCACGGCCATCCCGCCTACGCCGTGCTCCTGGGCGTGACCGCGGTGGCATCCGTGCTCACCGTCGTTGCGGGAGTGCGCGGACGCCGGCGGGGCGCATGGCGCGCCACGGTCACGATCATCGCGATCGTGCTCGGAGCGGGCTGGCTCGCGGCCACCGCGTGGATGCGCCCGCACACCGCCGTCGAACCGGCGCTGGCGGCGATGGCATCCGATGCCCGCGTGACCGTGGCCGAGTCGGCCACCGAGATCGTGATGACACCGGCCGACGCCGACACGACCGCGGTCTTCTTCCAGCCCGGCGCGTTCGTCGACGCCCGCGCGTACGCCGCTGTGCTGCGGCCGCTCGCCGAGGCGGGGCATCCGGTCATCATCGCCAAGCAGCCGCTGGGAATCGCGTTCCTCGCGCTCGGCGCGTTCGACGAGGCGCGGTCTCGTCTGCCCGAGGCGACGGGCTGGGTCGTGGCCGGTCATTCATTGGGCGGCACCGTCGCGGCGATCGAGGCGGACGGGGCGGATGCGGCATCCACCGCCCCCGCGGTCGGGCTGATGTTCTTCGCCTCATACCCGGCGAGCGACCTCAGCGGGTCGCTCACGACCGCCGTGCTGTCGATCTCGGGCTCGAACGACGGGCTGTCGACGCCCGCGAAGATCGACGCCTCGCACGCGGATCTGCCGGCCGACGCGCAGTTCGTGCAGATCGCCGGCGCCTCGCACGCGCAGTTCGGCTCGTACGGGGCGCAAGCCGGCGACGGAACGCCGACGATCAGCGACGACGAGGCACGCGCGCAGATCTCGGCCGCGGCCCGCGACTTCGTCGACGCGCTCGCCGGCTGACGATCACACCTGCGCCAGTGCGTTCTCGAGCGTGACCCAGGCGAGCATCGCGCACTTCACGCGCGCAGTGAACTTCGAGGCACCCGAGAGGGCAGCGGCGTCACCGAAGGTCTCCTCGTCGAGGGGAATCTGGCCGCGGGAGCGCATCGCCTCGCGGAACGACGCGATGAGAGTGGATGCCGCGGCCCGCGGCATCCCGCCCTCTTCTTCGATCAGCGACGCGAGCATCGATGCCGATGCCTGCGAGATCGAGCAGCCGGAGCCTTCCCAGGTGACGTCGCGGATGCGGTCGCCTTCCAGGCGCACGCGCAGCGTGATCTCGTCGCCGCACACCGGGTTGCGTTCGTGTGCCGTGCCGACCACCCCCTCTTCGGGGGCGAGCCCGGAGCCGTGCGGGTGCCTCGAGTGGTCGAGGATCAGGTCCTGGTAGAGCGACTCGAGCCCGCTCATCGACGCACTCCGAAGAACGCGCGCACGCCTGAGAGCGCGTCGAGGAAGGTGTCGATCTCGGCCTCGGTCGTGAACACCGAGGCGCTCGCACGCACGGTCGCCGTCATGTCGAAACGGCGGTGCAGCGGCTGGGCGCAGTGATGTCCGACGCGCACGGCGATACCGCGAGCGTCGAGCACCTGGCCGACATCGTGCGCGTGGACGCCATCGACGTCGAACGCGCACAGTGCAACGCGGTCGGCGACGTCGGTGTCGCCGAGCAGGCGGATGCCGGGAATCGAACGCACCCCGTCGCGCAGGCGCTTCTCGAGCACCCGCTCGCGCTCATGCACGTTCTGCATGCCCAGGTGATCGAGGTAGCGGACGGCGGCGGCCAGGCCGATGGCCTGCGACACCGGCTGTGTGCCCGCCTCGAACTTCTGCGGCGCGGGCAGGAACTCGGCGGCATCGAGCGTGACGGTGGTGACCATCGAGCCGCCGGTGAGCACAGGAGGAAGCGCGTCGAGCACCTCGCCACGCCCGTAGAGGGCGCCGATGCCGTAAGGGCCGAGCATCTTGTGACCGGAGAAGGCGGCCAGGTCGACGCCGAGCGCAGGCAGATCCAGGGGCAGGTGCGGGGCAGACTGGCAGGCGTCGAGCACCGTGAGTGCGCCGGCGCTGCGGGCGAGGGCGACCAGGTCTGCGACCGGGTTGACGATGCCCAGCACGTTGGAGACGTGCGGGAACGCCACGATGCGGGTGCGCTCGCCGATGAGGTCGGCGGCAGTGACCAGGTCGAGGGTGCCGTCGTCGTGCACGGGGATGTGGCGCAGCGTCGCACCGGTGCGTGCGGCCAACTGCTGCCAGGGGATGAGGTTCGCGTGATGCTCGGCTTCGGTGACGACGATCTCGTCGCCGCGGGTCAGGGCGAGGGGGCCGCCCGCGATCGACGCGTTGCCGATCGCGTACGCGACGAGGTTGAGGGCGGATGTCGCACCGGAGGTCCAGACGATGCTTTCGGGGCCGGCTCCGACGAAGCGCGCCACCGCAGCGCGCGCGTCTTCGAACGACTCCGTCGCCTCCGCTGCAAGGGTGTGCGCACCGCGGTGCACGGCCGCGTTCTCGTGCTCGAGGAAGGCACGTTCGGCGTCGAGCACGACCCGCGGTTTCTGGCTGGTCGCGGCCGAGTCCAGGTACACGAGCGGTTCGCCGTTCACGGACTCGGTCAGGATGGGGAAGTCGGCTCGGACGGCGGTCACATCGAGGGCGCCGGCAAGGGTTGTCACGCTTTCAAGGCTACGCGTCGCCGGTGGCCGCGGGGTCGGCGCTCCGCCGTTGTCGCGCGCCCGCCTGTGGATAACTTTCGCGGCGTGTCGGCGGTTTCGGGAAACATGGGGAACACCGCCGACAGAGTCAGGCGGGTCCACTCGACGATCAACCGGAGGCGCGCATGTTCGACGACGCAGACGCGGCGATCGCGAAGGTGCAGGACGACGTGCGGCGCGCCCAGCAGCGGGCCGAGCGGATGGGCGAGCTGCAGCAAGCGACGTCGGCGGCGCGCGGCACGGCGATCTCGAGCGGTCGTGAGCTCGCCGTGCAGGTCGACCACTCCGGGTGGCTCACCGAACTCCGGCTGACCGACGCGGCGATGCGGCGCGGGCCGGCCGGGGTTGCGCGGCTCATCCTCGACACGGCGCGGCTCGCCCGGCGGGATCTCGAGCAGAAGCTGCTTGCTGCGGCATCCACCATTCTCGGCGAGGACGATCCGGCGCTCGACGGACTGCGCGCCCAGCTTGAGAGGGCGGATCGGTGAGGCACGTCGCGTGGGATTTCGATGTGCTGCGCGAGCACGCGCACCGGGTCGAGCAGCTGGGGGATGACGTGGGTGAGGCGGCATCGGCGGTGCGCTCGCAGGGGATGGGCGACGGCGCCTTCGGGCTGCTGTGCTCGTTTCTCGTGGCGCCGGCGGTGATGATCACGTCGGTGGCCGCCGGGATGATCGGCGATTCCGAGGCGCTGCTGCAGCGGACCAGCATGCAGCTGCGTGGGCTGGCGCACGACGGCGAGGAGTTCGAACTCGGCGTCGTCGACGCGCTGAAGGCGCTGGGCGGAGGGCTGGAGTGACGCTGGTCGCGGCGCCGGTCGAGACGGAGAGCCCGTTCTCGGGGGCTTTCCTCATCGAAGACGGGCAGTGTCTGGTGGATGCCGTGCGGTCGGGCGACTGGCTCGAGGGTGGCGTCGCGGCGTTCTCGGCGCTCATCGACACCGCGGCGGCGGTGATCGATCCGATCGGCACGTTGATCGCGAACGGACTCGGGTGGGTGCTCGACCACCTCGAGCCGTTGAAGGGGTGGCTGAACGACTTCACGGGCAATCCGGGTGAGGTCGCCGGGTTCGCGCAGACGTGGGACAACGTCGCCGCCCGGCTCCGCGAGACGGGCGAGGCGCTGCTGCGGCGCACCGACGACGTCGCCGAGTTGTCGGGCGCGGCCATCGACGCCTACCTCGATTACGCTGCCGGCGCGTCGCGACATCTGGCGGCGGCGGGTGACTGGGCGGCCGCGATCGCCACCGGCATGCGTGTGGCGTCGCAGCTCGTGCAGGTCGTGCACGATGTGGTGCGGGATGCCGTCGCCCAGGTGGTCGGCACGGCGCTCGCCGTCGCGGCCGAGACGGCGCTGACACTCGGGATCGCGGCCCCGTTCGCGATCGGCCAGGTCACCGCGCGGGTCGCGTCGGTCGCCGACACTGTCGGGCGCGCCATCGTGCGACTGCAGCGCGGATTCCGCGAGCTGGTGCGGCTCATCGGCGAGCTGCGGGAGCTGTTCGCACGCGGTGGCAAGATGCTCGACCGGATGCTGCGGGGCGACGAGGCGAGGGTGGCGCTGGCGGGGGAGGCCGGTGGCGTGCCCGGAATCGGCGTTGGGGAAGCGGCACACCGTGTGTGGGCGCGGGAAGCGCATGCGGCGAGTCCGGCTCCGGGGACTGGTGGCGACGCGTGGCCTTCAGCGGCGAGCAAGGCTGCCGTGCGAGCTCTGTTTCCCGACACGGCGCGGTTCTCGCAGAAGACGGTTTCGTTCCGAAAGTTCCGGGACGGCTTCGAGTATACGTACGACGATATTGTGACGGTCATGGTCGAGCGAGGCTGGATCTTCGACCCGATCGACGTCGTGCGAATGTCAGATGGCGAACTCACAAGCATGGACAACACACGATTGCGTGCTGCCGTGGAGACAGGTACACCGGTCGATGCGCGCGTACACGAGCCGAGTGAGCCTTTGACGACGCAAGAGAGTGAGCGATTCTTCTGGGAGCCGTTAGGGAAGCCGCGCACTTGGGAAGAAGCAGCGCTCATCCGCGTGGCAAAGCAACGGGGGGCATGGGCTCGAGAGAACCCCAATGGCACGTTTGTGCTGCCACGAGTAACAGGGAGACCGAATGGAACGTCGTGAGCGATCAACGATTGAGCAGCGACTCGCTGGATTCGAAGGGATCCGACCGGCGGGGTTCGTGACGCCTCCGCGCTTTGATGAGATCATCCGACAGGAGGAGCCTCCCGACATCGATCCGTGGTGGTGGGTGTTTCTCTTCCACGACCTGTCGCAGTTCTGGTCGGAGACCATCAAGGCACAATTTCCGTCGCGGTCTGCCCTGGTCCCGTTCGCAAAGCATGGGTTCACCGATGATGTGTTCTGCTTCGACGGGACTGACACTTCGGGGAACCCCCGCGTGTATATCGTTCACACCTTCACAGATCCCGGTTATGAGAACCGCGGCTACTGGGACAACTTCGACGTCTTCATGGAAGCCGCCGAGGAGGAACACGCGGAATGGCTACGAGAAGAGGCGGCAGAAGAGAGTCCCGATGAATGACGTCACGATCAGCAAGACCATGTCGCACGCGCTGCGCCATGCGCCCGAAGAGTACGGACTGACGTTGGACGCCGCAGGCTGGACGGACCTCGAAGAGGTGCGCGCCGCGGTTTCGAAGGCGCTGCGCGCACCCGTCACCCTCGACGACATTGAGCGTGTCGTCGCCGAGTCGCCGAAGCGACG
This sequence comes from Microbacterium horticulturae, assembly GCF_029094505.1. Taxonomy (NCBI): domain Bacteria; kingdom Bacillati; phylum Actinomycetota; class Actinomycetes; order Micrococcales; family Microbacteriaceae; genus Microbacterium; species Microbacterium horticulturae. The sequence goes on from NZ_CP119108.1 coordinate 71,798, forward strand.
CTTCGAGACCGACGGCGTCTCGATCCGCGCTGTCTATGGGCACTCCATCGAGGGGCGGATCCAGCATCCACTCGTCTCCAATCCTCCGGATCGGCTCTTCCATGCCACGGCGCCGAGCGTGCTGACGGCCATCCGCTCCGAGGGCCTGCGCGCCATGGCCAGACAATATGTGCACCTGGCAGTCGAGCCCGAGGTCGCCGTGCGTGTCGGACGTCGCAAAGACGCGCACCCGGCGTTGCTGTCGGTGGATGTCGCGCGCTTCCGTTCCGACGGGCACGAGCTGTTTGCGGCCGGTCCGTACATCTATCTCGCCGACAGCGTGCCGCCGGAATACCTCACGGTTGAGGAGTAGCAGGCAGCGGGCGTGACCAGGGCGACTTCGCTGCCCAGCTGTCCGATCGGCCGGAAGAGGTGTACCGGATGCGCGTCCGCGCGCGCCTCGGCGAGCTCGTCCTGATTCGCCGACTCGAACCCCAGACTCTGCCAGAACGGGCCGAGCCGAAACGGGACCGGCCTGCCCGCCGCGGTACCGGGACTCAAACACGCGACCTGCGGAGGAACATGCGTTCTATACATTCTGCCCGAGGTTGGTCATGCGGGTTGAGGATGCTCTGAGGACGCCGGGATCTTCGAGGGAAAACCGAATAAACGTTTGACACTATACGTTCGGATGGGTAGCATGGAGGTATGAACACACCCATGGCGGGACTGGTCGCGGCGGCAGCCGCGGTCCAGGGCGCGTGGCGTGTGTCGGACCCGGGTGAGTTCACCGACGAGCAGCTGCTCGCGACGAACACGGCGCTGGGGGTGCTGCGCCGGCGCACTGAAGCCGCGCAAGCGCAGATCGCCGCGCAGCTGGCGGCACGCTCTCGTCCCGGATCAGGGCCGGAGTCGCTGGCTCGGAAGACCGGGCACACCTCGGTGGTGGATCTGATCTCCACTACTACCGGGGCCACCACAGGGGAAGCGATGAGGCTGGTGAAGGTCGGGCAAGCCACAGCCCCACGCCCCACGTTCGGTGATACGCCAGCCCCGCCCGCGCACCCGGCAGTGGGCGTGGCAGTGGCCGCCGACAGGCTGCCGGTCGCTGCGGCGGAGCAAATAATCCGCCTGTTGGACCGGCTGCCCGCCTCGATCCCTGCCGACCGCAAGACTCAGGCCGAGGAGCGTCTGGTGGCCAAGCTGTCGGGGCTACCGTCAGATCGGTGGCACAGGATCCTTGTCGAAGCCCACGCGGCCCTCGACCCGGAAGGCCTCGCCAGGCGGGAAGCGGAAGTACACGCGAGGCGGTACCTGCGCATCTGGGAGAAAGACCAGGCCGTGCACTTCGAAGGTGCCGCCGACGCGGCCACCGCCGCACCCCTCGTCACCGTCCTGGACGCCCTGGTCACCACCAGCTTCCGCACCAGCACCGATACCAGCGGGAGTGCCGCCGACACCGCCGATACCGGCAACGTCGGTAGCAGCGTCGACGCAGACCACGACGGGGACCCCGGCGACGGCACCAGAACTGACAGCACCGGTGCTGATGGCACCGGGGCGGCAGGCGACACTGCCGACGCGGCGGTGGCTGCGGCGATGCTCGATGAGCGCACCGTCGCGCAGCGGCGGTTGGATGCGCTGATGATCCTGTGCCGGCACTACCTTGATTGCGCTCACACCGGCGAGCCCACCGGGGGTGCGACCGTGATCGTGCGGGTCAATATGGACGACCTGCAAGAAGGCACCGGTACCGGCACCATCGACGGGCTCGACCAGCCCATCTCTATCGACACGATCCGAAGAATCGGGGGTACCGGACCCGTCATCCCCATGTATCTCGGGCCGAACAAGGAAGTGTTGGACCTGGGCAGATCCCAGCGTCTGTTCACCCCAGCGCAGAAACTCGTCCTCTACGAGCGTGACGGCGGGTGCGCGTTCTGCGGAGCACCACCCGGACACACCCGCGCCCACCACATCTACTGGTGGGCCCGCGATAAAGGCAGAACAGACCTTGCCAACGGGATCCTGCTGTGCGAAACCTGCCACCATCGCATCCACGACAATGGATGGGACATCCGCATCGACCCAGCACCCGGCGCTCGCCGCAACGCGACCACCGGTCCCGGCGCCCACGTCTGGTTCATTCCACCCGCGCGCATCGACCCGACCCGCACGCCAAGACTCGGCGGGCGCGCACGGCACGAGTACGCGGCATGAGTTACGTCATGGGCCCCTTCCCCGGAGTTCGCCTCGCCGCGCGGCGTGGCTGCCGCAACGGCAGAGTTGGGCTGAGCGCGCCGTTTCCTCTCCTCGGCGTCCGCCGCAGCCTCGCCACGGGGGCCGAGGCTGCCGGCCGACATGATGCCGTCACCGCATTGAACTTCCTGCTCACTTACCGGAGCGCGCTCTTCACGCAGTGGAGCGCGCTCTTCACGCAGGGGAGCAACCTGTTCGCACAGGGAGCGCTACAAGACAGGGGAGACGGAGCGGCCCCGCTGATCCAGACCGATTGTGTGAGCAGGAAGTTCAATACGTATATGCGATGCGCTGCAACCCCGCGCTTCGGTGGGGGCCCTCGGCGACCGCGGCATGCGCCGCAGCTTCGACGCCAACCCCACCTCGGCGCCTGCCCTATCTCGACGCCTGCCCCGCTTCAACGCCAGACGACTTCGGCGACCGGCACAAACTCAAGCCGCGGCATCCACACCCCTTGACAGCGTCACCGGCGACACCTAATCTACAACCAAATGGTTGTACAAGACGAACTCAGTGACGACGACGTGGACCGCATCTTTCGGGCCCTCGCCGATGCCACGCGACGCGACATCCTGCGACGAACCGTCACCGATGAACGATCGGTCTCGACCCTCGCCGCCGACTACGACATGTCGTTCGCCGCAGTGCAGAAGCACGTCGCCGTCCTTGAAGCGGCACACCTGATCGTCAAACGTGCCGAAGGGCGAGAACGACTCGTGCGAGCCGACCCCGCCGTCATCGCCCGCGCACAGCACCTGCTCGAGCGCTTCCAAGACCTGTGGCGCGGCCGCATCGATCGCATCGACGCGCTGCTGGCTGAACACACCGAAGACACCTGACAAAGGAACCGACATGCCTGTCACCGACATTTCCGCCGACGCCGACACGCTCACGGTGAACATCACCGCAGACTTCGCAGCCCCGCGCGAACGCGTCTGGAAGGTGTTCACCGATCCGCGCCAGCTCGAACGGTTCTGGGGACCTCCCGGATGGCCCGCCACTTTCACTGGCTTCGACTTCGCCCCCGGCGGGCTCGCCCAGTACCACATGACCAGCCCAAACGGAGAGGTCTCGCGCGGTCGATGGGAGTTCCTCAGCATCGACGAACCGCGCTCGTTTGAGGTCCTTGACGGGTTCGCCGACGAAGACGGCGACCTCACCGGTGAATTCGAACCGATGCGCATGGTCTTCGCCTTCGAAGAGACGCCGACCGGCACACGCCTGAACGGCCAGACCTACTTCACCTCCGCTGACTCGCTCGAGCAGATGGTGCAGATGGGCATGGTCGAAGGCACCCGTCTCGCCATGGGTCAGCTCGACACCGTGCTGCAAGACCTCCGCGACTACGCCGCCGGCAAGGGCACTCAGCTGGAGGTCCTCGACGACCGGCACGTTCGCATCACTCGCGTCATCGACGGCCCCCGCGATCTCGTCTGGCGCGCACATCACGAACCAGACCTGATCCGACAGTGGATGCTGGGACCCGACGGCTGGCGCATGACCGACTGCGAGATCAGCGACCGTCATTACCGCAACGCCTGGGCGCCGGAATCGGGCACGGAGGGCGAACCCTTCGGCTTCGAAGGCGACATCCTGTACAGCGAACCGCAACGCCGCACCGTCATGACCGAACGCATGGCGGGCACCGACGGCCCCGAAACGATGAACGATCTGCAGCTGTACGAAGAAGACGGCGCCACACTGCTCACGATGCTCATCGAGTACCCCGACGCCGCCACGCGCGACGCGATCCTCGCCACCGGCATGATCGACGGCATGGAAGACAGCTACGCGCGTCTCGAACGCGTACTCATCGTGAGCTGACCGGCGGGAACCGTCATGGGCAAGGTCATCGTCTCCATCTCGATGTCGCTGGACGGCATCATCGCGGGCGACAACGACTCGCCCGCGCGGGGGCTCGGCGACGGCGGCGAGATCCTGCATCACTGGATGCAGGACGCCGACGAACATGCGATGTTCGACGAAACCGGCGCCATCGTCGTCGGCCGGCGGATGTTCGACGTCTCGAACGCCTGGGACGGCGCTCCGCCCGGTGGACTGCCGTGCTTCGTGGTCACCCACCACGCGCCCGCGGAATGGAACGGCGCCGGTTCTCCCTTCACCTTCGTCGGCGAAGGGGCGCCGACGGCGGTCGCGCGAGCCCGTGACGTTGCCGGAGACAAGAACGTCGGCATCGGCGGCGGCGCTGACATCTGTCGTCAGGCACTGGACGCCGGAGTCGTCGACGAGGTCGAGCTCCAACTCGTGCCGGTCATCCTCGGTTCGGGCATCCGATTGTTCGACGGACTCACACGCACACCCGTGCAGCTCGAGCCGCTGCGTGCCCGCGCGAGCCGTTACGCCACCCATCTGCGCTATCGGGTCGTGCGTTGACCGGGCAACCGGCAGCATGCACACTTCGCCGACGGCGGACAACGAAGAAGGACCAACGTAAGGACACCCCATGAGCACTGACGCCACCACCCTCCTGACCCGCACCGTCGGCACCGGCGACGATGTCATCACCTATGACATCCGCGGCGATCTCGCCACCGCTACTACTGAGCGACCACCCCTCTTCCTCTTCGGAGCACCGATGGGCGCGAGCGGGTTCGCGGCCCTCGCCGGATTCTTCACCGACCGACCCGTGATCACCTACGACCCGCGCGGCGCCGACCGCAACCCGCTGGGCACGACCGACATCACCGTGCAGCAGCACGTGGACGACCTGCATCGGGTCATCTCGGCGCTCGAGACTGGGCCGGTGGATGCCTTCGGCAACAGTGGCGGCGGAGTGACGCTGCTCGCGCTGGCCACTGCTCATCCCGAAGACCTGCGCCGCGTGGTCGCACACGAGCCCGCGACGGGCGCCGTGCTGCCCGACGCGGATCGCATCGGCGCAGTGATCGACGATATGAAGCGCACCTACGCCGAGCAGGGCGAGGGAGCGGCGATGGCAAAGTTCGTGCAGCTCGTGATGCTGCAGGGCGAACTCCCCGCCGACTATCTCGACCAGCCGGCGCCCGATCCGGCGATGTTCGGGATGCCGGCGGTCGACGACGGCGTCCGCACGAATCCACTGCTGCGGAACATGCCCTCGGTCACCTCCTACGCCCCCGACATCGACGCGCTCCGCGCCCTCGGCGACCGCCTTGCGATCGGCTTCGGTGTGGAATCGGGCGACGCGATGGCAGCGCGTGCGGCCCGCGCGATCGCCGCGGCCGTCGGCATCCATCCCGTCGAATTCCCCAGCCACCACGGCGGCTTCAGCGATCAGCCCGGGATGCCGGGCGACCCGGCCGGCGTTGCGGCCCGGCTGCGCGAAGTGATCGGATAGGGCGTCCGCGGATCAATCGCGTAGCGCGCTGCGCGAAGTGATGAGGTAGCCGCGCGAAGGGTGATCGGGTGGGACGTCCGCCAGGGCGCCCGCCTGGGATCGCGCACGGACAGCCGACGGGCGCACCATACTCAGGATCGCCGCGTCGTGACCCGATATCCTTGCCACCCGTGAGCGCATGTTGAGACACGAGGCGCGAGCCCCGCGGCTCGGCGTCCGAGCGCACTTCTCGCACGTGTGGCAGGCGGCTCGCGGCGGGCTCGCCGAGAGTATCTGGAGCATCGTGCTCATCCAGGCGCTCAGCGCCGGTGTCGCGGTGCCGGCGATCGGCTTCCTGTTCGAGCGCGCGCTCGCGCACGCCGGTCTCACCAACGTCACCGACCACAACCTCGGCATGCTGCTGACCGATCCTGTCGCCGACCTGATGCTGGTGGCCGTGCTCGTCGTCATGCTCGCTGCCGTACTGCTGCAGCTGGCGGCGCTGTTCGCGATCTCGGCGCGGCAGCAGCGCGGCCGCGCGCTGACCGTACGCGGAATGATCCACGACACAGTCCGCAACCTGCGAGTCGTTCTTCATCCTCAGGCGGCCGTCCTGTTCGTGTACCTGCTCGTCCTGGCGCCGGTCACCGGGCTGGGGCTGTTCTCTGCGGTCACCCACGGCATCGCCATCCCGCCGTTCGTGACGCGCGAGTATCTGAAGTCGGGGCTGGGCACGGCCATCTACGTCGCCGCGTCGGCGGCGGTCGTCTTCGTGAACGCACGGCTGATCTACACCGTCCCGATCATGTTCCTGCGCCGGACGCCGCCGCTCGCGGCGATGCGAGAGAGCGTGCGGATGACCGCCCGCTGGCGAGTGCTGCGCGTCGTGATCATGGTCGGACTGCCGGCGGGCCTCGCATGGCTGATGTCGTCGGGGCTGGTCGAGCTCGTCGTCGGAGTGGCGCGCCTCGGCCACGTCGCCGAGATCGTGCTGGTGAGCGTCGCGACCGGTGTCGTGAAATGCGTCGGTCTGGTCCTCATCGCGTGGGCGACGGTCACCGCCATCAACCTGTGCGTCGCCGACACTCTCGCTTCATCGCGAACGGTACCGACCCACAGGCTCGCGTCGGCACCCGCCCTCGCGCCCGCGGCCGTGCACCGGTCTCGTGCGGGCCGCCGATGGGCGGCGCTGGCCGTTGCCGCCGCCGTGTTCACGGTCGCGACATCCACTTCCGTGTCCACCGCGCTCGCCAGCCCTGCCGAACCCAGCGACACGATCGTGATCGCGCATCGCGGGTTCTCCGGCGGCGGCGTCGAGAACACGCTCAGTGCGCTGGACGCGGCGGCGGCCGCGCACGCCGACGCCGTCGAGATGGATGTGCAGCAGACGAAGGACGGCGTCTTCGTCGCCTCGCACGACACCAATCTGCTGATGGTCGCCGGGCGCAACGAGAACATCTACGAGATGACTGCCGACGAGGTCACATCGACGGTCGTGCGCGAGGGCGGATTCCACGACACCATTCCGACGATGGAGCAGTACGTGCGCCACGCGGTGAAGCTCGGGATGCCGCTGCTGATCGAACTCAAAGTGACAGGGCATGAGCATCCCGGCTTCGTCGAGGACTTCCTCACCGTGCTCGACGGCCTGGGCGTCACCGCCGATGAGACGTATCACTCGCTCGACCCCGAGGTCGTCGAGACGTTGAAGACACTGCGCCCGCACCTGCGCGTCGGGCTCACCATCGCCGTGAGCCGCGGCGGGGTGCCCGACAGCCCGTGCGACTTCTACGTCATCGAGCAGGCGTCGTACACGACCGAGTTCCTGCAGGAGGCGCATCGGCGGGGCAAGGCCGTCTACGTCTGGACGGTCAACGACGATGACGGCCTGCGCCGCTTTCTCGCATCACGCGTCGACGGCATCGTCACCGACCATCCCGACCGGGCGCTCGAGTTCCGCTCGGAGCTGTCGGGAACCGACGCCGTCGCGTTCACGGTCGAAGACACGCTAGGACGGCTCGTTCCGTAGGCGGGTCACTTCTCGTCGACGCCGGGTGCCGCAGCCCGGGCCGCCTCGATGTCGGCCAGGCGCAGCGGCTTTGTCTCGTCACCGCGCGATCGTTCCGCATCGTCGGCGCTCTCAGCGGGATGCTGGGGCTTGCGCGCCGGCTTCGGGAACACCTCCCCGTCGCGCTGCACGGTCTGGATGCGCGTGCGCGGCAGACCCTCCGGATTCTCCTTCTGCAGCCAGAGCAGCATCTCCTCGCGCACGGTGCGCGACAGATCGAACATCTTGAACGCATCGTCGGCGCTGATGAGCGCGCGCACCTGCACGTATCCGCCGACGGTGTCGGTGATGCGCAGCGACGACGCCTCGCCGTCCCACAGCCCGCTCTCGTCGAGGATGCGATCCAGGCGCGCACGCATGCGCGGAATGTCGACACCCCAGTCGAGATCGAAGAACACCGTGCCCAGCACCGCCGTCGACTCACGGGTCCAGTTCTCATACGGCTGCTGCGTGAAGTACGTCGACGGCAGAACGAGCCGCCGCTCATCCCACACCCGCACCACCACGTAGGTGAGGGTGATCTCCTCGATGTATCCCCACTCGCCGTTCACCACCACGATGTCTTCGAGCCGGACGGCCCCGCTGAAGGCCAGCTGCATGCCGGCGAACACGTTGCTCAACGTGGACTGCGCCGCGAGACCGGCGACCACCGACAAGAACCCGGCTGACGCGAGCAGCGTCGTTCCCACCGCCGCGATGCCGGGGATCGTCAGCAGTGCGGCACCCACGCCGATGATGACGGTTCCCGCAGCGATGAGCCGTCGCACCACGAGCACCTGGGTGCGTGCCCGCCGCGCCTGCCAGCCGTCCGACCCATCGGTCGCATAGTGCGACAGCCCCAGGTCGGCGGCGAATGTCAGCGCCGAACCCACCGCCCATGTGATCGACAGCACCAGCAGCACGACGAACACATGCCGGAACACGTCGGCGGCATTGTCACGGTACGGAATCGTCATGCGCAGCGCTATCCAGGCGAGCACGACCGATGTGACCACCACGAACGGCACGCGCGTGCGGCGCTTGAGCAGCACGAGCCACGGGCGATCCCGACCGAGAAAGGCGAAGAGCCGGGTGAAGGCGAACGTCACGGCGATCACGATCGCCGCCGCGATGACGAGGGCGATGGCGGCGTTGACGAGCGGGGGCAGATTCCAGAACGACACCATGTCGCACCACACTAGGCGCGCGCACCGACGCACTCAACCTGACCACATGCCCCGGATAGGCTCGACCCGTGTCGGATCAGGTCCTGCTCGGGGTGATCGCCGTCGGGATCGGGGCGTTCGTCGGCCTCATCCTGTTCGTCCCGTTCGTCGCGCTGAGCTATCGGCGCCGCGGGCGACTGAGCGCCGGTCGCCTCGTGCTCTGGACCGGCTCGCTCGTCTACTTCTGGGCGATCTGGACATACACGCTGCTGCCGCTGCCCGATCCTGACACCATCCGCTGCGCGGGCGTCAACCTCAACCTGCTGCAATTCGTCGACGACATCCGCGAGGCGTTCACCGGCCCCGGCAACCCGCTGCTGAACAGCGGCATTCTGCAGCTCGGACTCAACGTCGTGCTGTTCGTGCCGCTCGGGTTCTTCCTCCGCGTGCTCGTCGGCCGCGGCATCCTCGTCGCCGGACTCGTCGGTCTCGGCATCTCGCTGGTCATCGAATTCACGCAGCTGACCGGCGTGTGGGGTCTCTACCCGTGTGCGTACCGCGTCTTCGATGTCGACGACCTGCTGACCAACACGCTCGGCGCGCTCGCCGGATCGCTCATCGCCCTGCTCGTTCCGCGTCGTCACCGGGGGATGCCGCAGCTCGACACCGCGGACGACCCGCGCCCGGTCACCCGCGCGCGCCGCGCGCTCTCGATGCTGTGCGACCTCCTCGCGATCACGTGCGCGGAAGGGGCGGTGGCTCTGACCACCCAGCTCGGCCTGCACGTGCTCGGCTTCGACGAGATCGTGCACGACGGCACTGCCGCGTCACTGACCGGCAGCATCACGGCCCTGGCGATCTGGTTCATCGCCGTGATGACTACCGGCGGCACGATCGGCGACCTGAGCGTGCAGCTGCGCTACGTCGGCGGCCGCCTGCCGCGCCCGCTCGCACGGCTACTCCGGTTCGTGGGCGGCATCGGCGGGTACGCGCTGCTCGGCATGATCCCCGGAGGGAGCTGGCTCGCCTGGCTGTTCGGACTGGCCGGCGTCGTTCTGTTCTTCGCGACCGCGCGCGGTCGAGGACTGCCGGGCGTGATCAGCGGGCAGCGCCTCGTCGACGCGCGCTCGCTGCGTGCGGAGGCTGTCCACCCCGCATGAAGGAAGAGTGTGCCGTCGACATGCCGAACGGGCTCAGACGGCCGCTGCGAGGGGTGACGGCCGCAGTTGAGCATGTCGAAGACACGTGGATGCCGCAGGCCGGGGCCTGCGGCATCCACTTCTCACACCACCTCGAGCACGATCTTTCCCTGGGTGCGGCCGGTAGCGACGGCGTTCTGTGCGGCCGCGGCTTGCGCGAGCGGGAACGTGCGCTCGACTTCAACGCGGAGTCGGCCGGCGTCGACGAGTTCGGCGATCTGCGCGAGCGCGGCGCCGTCGGGCTCGACGAGGATGCCTGTGGCACGCACGCCGCGGGCTGCGGCTGCGGTGCCGACCTCGTCGCTGATGCCCGAGGGTACGCCCACATAGAGGCCGCCCGGCCTCACGAGCGAGACCGAGCGCAGGCCGGTCTGCTCCGCGTCACCGATGAGGTCGATGACGATGTCGACGGGCTCGAGCTGCTCCTCGAAACGCGCGGAGCGGTAGTCGACGAACTCGGCGGCACCCAGGGATCGGACGAAGGCCTCGCGCGCGGAGCTGCCGGTGCCGATGACGTGCGCGCCGCGCGCCGTGGCGATCTGCACCGCGAGATGGCCGACACCGCCCGCGGCGGCATGAATGAGCACCCGCTGACCGGCCTCGACGCGCGCGGTGTCGACCAGCGCCTGCCATGCCGTCAGCGCCGCCAGCGGAAGCGCCGCCGCCGCGACGTGGCCGATCGACCGCGGCTTCCGCGCGAACTGGCGCGATGGCGCCGTGACGTAGTCGGCGTACGCGCCGGCCTCGCGCGGGAACCACGGCATGCCGTACACCTCGTCGCCGGGCGCCAGCGTCGTCACGCCGAAGCCGACCGCGTCCACGACGCCGGAGACATCCCACCCCACACCGAACGGAGGAGTGCCGAGCACCGCGGCCATGCCCTTCCCCTCGCGCGTCTTGCCGTCGACCGGGTTCACACCCGCCGCATGCACCCGCACGCGCACCTCGGTGGGCAGCGGTTCGGGCACCGGCGCCTCGACCAACTCGAGCACCGAAGAGTCGCCGAAGGCCGTCTGGTGGATCGCCCGCATCGTGTTCATCCTGTTCTCCCTCCGGGCGGCGTCTGCGCCCGCGGGTTCGACCGTATGCGTCCGATAGTGGTTACCCGCAAGGGCTACTAGTATCTGAAAGATACCGACCCGAGGAGCGCCCGTGGAAGCCTGCCCGACCGGCCAGCACGATCATCACAACGTCTACGAAGCCGGCTGCCCCTGCCGATCGTTGCTCGACCTGCTCGCGAACAAGTGGACGGCGCTGGCCATCGGGGCGCTCGAAGACGGACCCGTGCGCTTCGGCGCGCTCAAGCAGACGCTCGGCGGTGTGAGTCCGAAGATGCTCGCCCAGACGCTGCGGCGCCTTGAAGCATCTGACCTCGTCTCGCGCACCGTCTACCCGGCCGTGCCCGCGCACGTCGAGTACGCGCTCACCGACCTCGGTCGCAGTGTCGCCGAGCCGCTGCGCGGGCTGCGGCTCTGGGTCGAACACCACCTCGACGACGTAATCGGCCCCGACCGTCCGCGGGATGCAGCGCTGATTGACGGGGAGGTCAGCCGACCGCGAAGACGCTGATCTCGACGGAATCGGGATGCCGCCGCCCGGTGCCGACGAAGAGCGTGCGGTTCAGCCACTCCCACTGTCCGCGTGGAGCGCGCAGCGTGGGCGTGCACCGGAAGTAGACGCGATCGGGATCGACGATCTCGCCGCGCATGAGCCGATCGATGTCGTCGGGCGCTGCGGCGCGGATGCCGCGATTGACCACTTCGATGAGTGTGCCGTCATCGAGCGCGATCGGGTAGCGCGCCTCGAGCTCGGTGACCCGGTCGGGTCGCAGCACTTGGAAATCGGCACCCCCGCCGAGCACACGGCCGCTCAGCTCGCCGGTCGCCGTGCCACCGAGGATCGGCACGATGCGTCGGCGCCCGTCACTGCCCTCGCCGAGATCGACGGGCTCGTCCACATCGACGCGGATGCTGCTGACGGGCCGCAGCGCGGGCGCGGCGACGTGATCCAGGATGTCAGTCATATCGGCATGCTACGGCGGACGCCGCGGGTGGCGATGGCGTGATCTGCGCCATCCGATGGCGCAGCTGTGTTCTTGACGCTACGGCGCGGCCGCCGTGAAAGTGGGGGCAGCCGGCCCCCGCCGGCACCCGTTCTCGATGAGGAGGATGTGCTGTGATCACTGTCGACTCGGCTTCGGCCCCGGTGCGCACCCGGCGCGTGCGCGATCTGTTCGCCGTCAACATCGGCAACGCGCTCGAATGGTTCGACTGGAACACCTACGCGATCTTCGCCCCGTTCTTCGCGGCGCAGTTCTTCCAGGGAGATGACCCGCTCACGGCGCTGCTGTCGACGCTCGCGATCTTCGCCGTCGGCTTTCTCATGCGCCCGGTGGGCGGATGGCTGTTCGGCCAGATCGCCGACGCCCGCGGGCGACGCTTCAGCCTCACTCTCGCGATCGGACTCGCCGCGGTGGGCAGTGCCGTGATCGCCCTCGCGCCCACCGCCACCGTTGTCGGCGTGTGGGCCGCGGTGATCCTGCTGCTCGCCCGGCTGCTGCAGGGGCTCTCGCACGGCGGAGAGACGGGGTCGGCCTTCACCTATCTTGCCGAGATCGCGCCCGACCACCGGCGCGGCCTGTGGGCGAGCTTCCCGTGGATCGGCGTCGGCATCGGTTCGATCGCGGCGACCGGGCTGGGCGCCCTGCTGTCGGGGCTGCTGTCCGCCGAGCAGATGACCGCGTTCGGCTGGCGCATCCCGTTCGCGCTCGCCGCCGTGCTCGGGCTCTACTCGCTGTGGATTCGATTCCGCCTCACCGAGTCCGAGAAGTTCGAGACCTCTGATGAGCCCAGCCCCACACTGCGCGAGACCTTCCGTCTCATCGGCCGACACCGCGGCACGATCGGTCGCATCACCGGACTGACCATCGGCGGCGTGACGGTGTTCTACACCTGGCTCATCTTCGCCCCCGGGTACGCGACACGGGAGTTCGGCATCGACGCCTCGACCGCACTGACCATCGGGGTCGCGGCGCAGCTGATCCTCGTGATCGCCTCACCGCTGTTCGGTCGTCTGTCCGACCGCATCGGGCGGCGACCGGTGCTGCAGATCTTCAGTGTTGGGTTCGCGATCGCGGCGTTCGGGCTCGACGCCATCCTCGGCCCGAACCCGTGGACGCTGCTGCTGGCGATGGGCGTCGCGGCGGTACTCATCAGCGCCAACACCGGACCGCTCGGTGCCGCCTTCGCCGAACTCGTCCCGACGAAGGAGCGTGCCACCGTCATCGGCATCGGCTACGCGACCTCGGCAGCGATCTTCGGCGGCACCGCCCCCTACCTGAACACGTGGCTCGAGTCGCTCGACCTGCACTGGATCTACACCGCGTACCTCGTCGTGCTGTGCCTGATCAGCGTGGCGGTGGTGTGGCGGATGCCGGAGACCGCCCGCGATCCGCTGCGCTGAGTTCGCACGGCTCGAGCCATTGCGCGATGCGGTGCCGCCCGCGACACTGGGCAGGATGTCGACCCCTCGGTTCACCCTCCGCCAACTGGCGTACTTCGTCGCGGCCGCCCGTGCGGGCAGTATCGCGGCGGCGGCCGAGAGCGAGCACATCTCCCGGTCGGTGGTCGCGGGTGCGGTCAACGAGCTGGAGGCGTTGTTCGGGATGCCGCTGGCCACCCGCAGCCGCGGTGCGGGCTTCGTGCTCACGGCCGCAGGCGAAGCGGTGTTCGAGCTGGCGCTGTCGCTGCTCCGTGAGGCCGACGATCTGCCCGGCCGGGTCGCGGGCTCGCGGTTGACGGGCACCGTGGTCGTCGGGTCGTTCCCCTCGGTGGTGCCGACGGCGTTCCCGCTGGTGTTCGAACTGCTGGCCGAGCAGCATCCCGACCTGCGGCTCGATGTGCGCGCACGTCCGCAGCCGGAGCTCATGGCAGCGCTGCGCGCCGGTGACCTCGACCTCGCCGTGGCCTACAACGTGCACCTCGAGCACGATCTGGAGAGCCTGCTCGTCTACGACACCGTGATGCACGTAATTCTGGCGGCAGACCATCCGCTGGCCGCGCGGGAGGTGGTGCCCGCATCCGAGCTCGAGCACGAGCGGCTGATCCTCATGGCGCTGCCGCCCGGTCCCGACGACACTCTCAGCTACTTCGTGCGCCAGGGACTCGCTCCGCAGGTCTGGGTGCGCACCGGCGATTTCGAACTCATGCGCAGTCTCGTCGCACGGCGGCTCGGGGTCGCGTTGTGCATCCAGGCGCCGCGCACGCAGTACAGCTACGAGGGGCTGTCGGTCGTGCAGCGGCCGCTCGATCCCGCGCCGAACCTTGAACGGCTGTCGGTCGTCTGGCCTCGATCGCGACGTCTGTCGCGGTCGGCGGCCCACGTCGCGCACCTGCTGCACGAGCACGGCAGCGAACTTGCGCCGCGGATCTGAGCGTTCGGCCGTCGCCGGTGCCGCGGCATCCCGCCGTCAGTCGACCGCCGGCCGCGCGGTCGTGCCGCGCACGATGAGTTCGAACGGCAGCGGCGCCGGCTCGGGCGCCAGACCGCCCCGCAGCGCCGAGAGCATCGCAGTGGCCGCTCGCGCACCCTGTCGCAGCGGAAACTGATCCACCGTCGTCAGCCGGAAGAACTCGCCGAGCTCATGGCCGTCGACACCGACGATCGACAGGTCGTGCGGCACGCGATAACCGAGCTCGCGCGACGCCAACAGCGCGCCGATCGCCATCTCGTCGGAGGCAGCGAAGATCGCCGTAGGCTGCTCGCCGGGCCGACCCAGTAGCTGCTTGGCAGCGCGGAAACCGCCTTCGATCGTGAAGTCGGCCGGCTCGAACAGCGTCGGGTTGACCTCGATGCCGGCCTCGTCGAGCGCCTGCTCGAACCCCTGACGCCGTTGCGTCGGAATATGGAAGTCGAGGTCGAACTCGGGGCTCGCTCCGATATGAGCGATGCGGCGATGACCGAGCGCCAGCAGATGCTGCGTCGCCAGCCGGGCGACGCCCTCATCGTCGACGGTGAGGGTGCTCAGCCGCGGGTTCGGGCCGCCGATCGCGATCACGGGGATGCCGAGCGCCAGCAGGCCGGCGATCTCCTCGTCGTCGAGCTCGAGCGACACCGCGATCACGCCATCCACGCGCCGGCGCCGAAGCAGCGTGTCAAAGACATTGCGCCGCAGTTCGCGGTCCTCAGCGAGGCTGTACAGGGTCGTGTCGAACCCCTGCCGCATGAGCTCGGTCGCGGTGCCCGACAGCACGGTGCTGAAGAACCAGCGCTCGAGGAACGGCACGAGCAGACCGATGTTGCGATTCCGACCCGACGCGAGGCTCGACGCCGACGCCGAAACGACGTAGCCGAGCTCTTCGGCCGCCGCCCGCACGCGGGTCTTGGCGGACTCCGACACGTGCCCGCGGCCGCTGAGCGCCCGCGACACGGTCGCCGTGGAGACGCCCGCGAGCCGGGCGACTTCGTCGATGCTCACCATTGCGCGTCCCTTCGGCGGTTCGTGTCAGTCGGTCTGCACCCACACGGTGGTGTCGGTGGGCAGGCTGGCGTCGGCGAGCGGTCCGCTCGCCACGATCACGGATCCCGCCGGCAACGCCACCGGCTCAGAGCCCAGGTTCGCGATGACCGTGACATTCCCGTTGCGGAATGCCACGACCTCGGCGTCGTATCCCTCGACCCACTTCAGTGTGCCGGTTCCCAGGCCGCGGGCGCGACGTTCGGTCAGCAGCGTCGTGTAGAGCGAGAGGGTGGATGCCGCATCCTCCGCCTCCACGTCGCGCGCGAGCCGCGCCCACTCGGGTGGCTGCGGCAGCCATGAGGCACCGGTGGTGTTGAAGCCGTATGCCGGAGCGTCGCCGACCCAGGGCAGCGGCACGCGGCAGCCGTCGCGGCCGTAACGCTCGTGGTTGGTGCGGAACCAGGTCGGGTCCTGCCGCGCCTCGTCGGGGATCTCGATGACCTCGGGCAGCCCGAGCTCTTCGCCCTGGTAGACGTACGCCGAGCCGGGCAGCGCCAGCATGAGCGTCGTCGCGCCGCGCGCGCGACGCAGGCCGATGACCGGGTCGGGCTTGCCGGGGGAGTTCGGACCGATGCCATCGCCCTGCGGGCTGTCGGCGGTCAGTGCGAGACGCGACGCATGCCGGATGACGTCGTGGTTCGAGAGGACCCAGGTGCTCGGCGCGCCCACGGCGTGATACTCGCGGAGGGACTCGACGATGACGTCGCGGAGCTTCGCGGCATCCCACTCCGTCATCAGGTACCCGAAGTTGAAGGCCTGGTGCATCTCGTCGGAGCGCACCCACATCGCAATCTCGGCGACGGTCGGCATCCATGCCTCGGCGCACAGCGCGCGGTCGCCGTCGTACTCCGCCAGCACTCCATGCCATTCGCGGTATACATCGTGCACCTCGGGCTGGCCCCAGTACGGCACGCCGACCGAGTCGCCGCCCATCGAGCCCGCGTCCTCGGCGGGCATGAAGTCGGGCAGCCCCTCCTTCTTCATGAGGCCGTGCGCGACGTCGACGCGGAAGCCGTCGACGCCCCGGTCCAGCCAGAAGCGCAGGATGCGGCGGAACTCGGCGTGGACCTCGGGGTTGGTCCAGTCGAAGTCCGGCTGCGACGAGTCGAACAGGTGCAGGTACCACTGGCCCGGCGTGCCATCGGGTTCGGTGACGCGGGTCCACGCGGGGCCGCCGAACACCGACTGCCAGTTGTTCGGGGGCAGCTCGCCGTGCTCGCCGCGTCCGTCGCGGAACAGGTACCGGGCGCGTTCGGGGCTGCCGGGCGCAGCGGCCAGCGCCTGCTGGAACCAGACGTGCTGGTCGGAGGAGTGGTTGGGCACCAGGTCGACGATGAGCCGGATGCCGCGGGCGTGCGCTTCGGCCAGCATCGCGTCGAAGTCGGCCAGGGTGCCGAAGAGCGGGTCGACGTCGCAGTAGTCGGCGACGTCATAGCCGGCGTCCTTCTGCGGGCTCGTCATGAACGGACTCAGCCATACCGCGTCGATGCCGAGGTCGGCGAGGTCGGCGAGGTGCGCCGTGATGCCGGGCAGATCGCCCATGCCGTCGCCGTTGCTGTCGGCGAACGAACGCGGATAGATCTGGTAGATGACGGCGGAGCGCCACCACTCTGCTCCGGGGGACGTGGGCAGAGCGTGCGCGGCGTCGAGCGCGGTCGAAGTCATGACGCCATGCTAGTGCAAGCGCTTACATTTTTCTGTGAGCGGGTACAGTCCGCGCCTTTGGCCGGCGCGTAAAGTTGACGGGTGCCCGACGACAGACTGACCCGTGCCGAGAGCTTGATCCGCAGCATCCCGGACTATCCCGAACCCGGCGTGCTCTTTCGCGACATCACCCCGCTGCTGGCCGACGCCGACGCTCTGCGCGCGACGATCGACGCCATGATCGAACCGTTCGCCGGCACGTTCGACGTCGTCGCGGGGATCGAGGCACGCGGGTTCCTGCTCGCGGGTGCCGTCGCGATCGCGGCGGGGGTCGGGCTGGTGCCGATCCGCAAGGCCGGCAAGCTGCCGCGGCCGGCGGCATCCGTCGACTACGCCCTCGAGTACGGCACGGCCACGATCGAGGCGCATGACGACATCCGGCCGGGAATGCGCCTGCTGCTCGTCGACGACGTTCTCGCGACCGGCGGCACGCTGCAGGCAGCGCACACGCTCGTGCGCGAGCTGGGCGGCGAGGTCGTGGGCACGTCGGTGCTCATGGAGCTCGAAGCGCTCGGCGGGCGTGCGGTCGTCGGCGACGTGCACACGATCTTCCGCGCCTAGGTCCACCGCGCCTGGATCCTCCGCGCCATCTCCCGCCCGAGCCTCTTCGGCAAATTCATATGAATCCGTCCGATGGACATCAAACCGCCGACGGTTCGATGTGCACGAGACAAATCCATATGAATTCGCCGCACGCTGGAGGGCTCAGGATGCCGGGAGCACCACGTTCAGCGGCGGCTCGCCGGCCAGCATCCGCTCGATCTGGGTGCGGATGAGCTTCGCGATGCGCGGACGCATCGCCGTCGACGCCCCGCCCACGTGCGGTGCGATGAGCACCCCGGGCAGCGTCCACAGCGGGTGATCCGCCGGCAGCGGCTCGGGATCGGTCACGTCCAGCGCCGCGCGCACCCGCCCGCGCCGCACATGGTCGACGAGGGCGTCGGTGTCAACGAGCGGTCCGCGCCCGACGTTGACGACCAGCGCCCCTTCGGGCAGCAGCGAGAGCGCTGCATCGTCGATGATGTGCCGCGTCGCATCGCCACCCGGAAGAGTGAGGATCACGATCTCGGCCGCAGGCAGCAGGTCCGGCAGCTCGTCCGCGCCGTGCACCGAGACGCCGTCCTCGGTCCGTGCGCGATGCGCGACCACGGTCAGGTCGACCTCGAAGGGTGCCAGGCGCTCGGCGACGGCCTTGCCCACGCCGCCGTATCCGAGCAGCAGCACGCGGCGATCGGCCAGGCTCTCGGCGAACACAGGAGCCCACTGCCCGTGCTCCTGAGCGCGGACGAAGTCGGGCAGGTGCCGTTGCGCCGCCAGTGTCAGCGCGAGCGCCAGCTCGGCGGTCGATGTCTCGTGCACGCTCGCCGCATTGGCGAACACGTGCCCGGGCGGCAGCACGTCGGCGACGCCGTCGTAGCCGATCGACTGCCCCTGCACGAGCCGGGTGCGCACGCCTTCCAGCCGCGGGTACACCACGCTGCCGTTCATGTACGGCGGCACGACGATGTCGATCGCGTCGCGCGGAGCCGCGGCATCCATCGCCCACTCGATCACCTCGACGCCGTCGGGCAGCGGCTGAAGATCGGCGGCGAGCTGCCGAGTGGGAACGGAGACGACGAGACCAGCCATACCCCCAACGCTACGGTCAGACGTCCTTGACCACCGTCAGCACGAACGCCGAGTCGTCGACAGCCTCGACGGCGTGCCGCCCGTCGGGCACGATCAGCAGGTCGCCGGGCAGCCCTTCCCAGACGACATCGCCCGCGCGCAGGCGGATATGCCCGCTGATCACGTGCACGGTCGCCTCACCCGGGTTGTTGTGCTCTTCGAGGTCGCGCCCGGCCAGCAGAGCTATGACGGTCTGGCGCAGCGACTTCTCGTGACCGCCGAAGACGGTCTTGGCGCTGCGCCCGCTGGGGGCGTCGGCGGCGAGTTTGAGTTCCTGTCGCGCCTGCGCGACGAGGGAGATCTTCTGCGACACGGTCACCTCCGCTTCCGCGCCCAGTCAACCACGCTTCGGCGCGCGCCGGCAGGTGCCGCGCGCCCCCTACCCGTGAGAGTGCAACTCGTCGACGAGAGACAGGGAAGCAACCGCTCCGTCATCCACCCGCTGCACTCTCACGGCTGAGAGAGGGCGGAGGGGAGAGTGGATGCCGCGGCTCAGGCCGCGACGGCGGCCACGGCCGCGATCGCGGAGGTGAAGAAGCCCAGCCCGTCCACGCCCGAGCGCATCGCCGCGGCGGTGTCGGGGCCGAAGCCGGGCTCGGTCGCGTGCTCGGGGTGCGGCATGAGGCCGACGACGTTGCCGCGCTCGTTGGTCACGCCGGCGATGTCGTTGAGGGAGCCGTTCGGGTTCACGCCCAGGTAGCGGAACGCGACCTGGCCTTCGCCCTCGATGCGCTTGAGTGTCTCGGCGTCGGCGATGTACCCGCCCTCACCGTTCTTCAGCGGGATGACGATCTCCTGGCCGGCCTCGAACGCGCTGGTCCAGGCGGTGTCGCCGTTCTCGACCCGCAGCCGCTGGTCGCGGCGGATGAACTGCTGGTTCGCGTTGCGGATCAGACCGCCCGGCAGCAGGTGCGCCTCGACGAGCATCTGGAAGCCGTTGCAGATGCCCAGCACGGGCATGCCCGCGGCTGCGGCATCCTTCACCTCCGCCATGATCGGCGAGAGCGCAGCGATAGCGCCGGAGCGCAGGTAATCGCCGTAGCTGAAGCCGCCGGGCAGCACGAGCGCGTCGACGCCCTCGAGGTCGTGCGAGCCGTGCCAGAGCGCGACCGGCTCGGCGCCCGCGATGCGCACAGCGCGCTGGGCATCGCCGTCATCGAGCGAGCCCGGAAAGGTGATGACCCCGATGCGGACGGTCATTCCACGACCTCGATGCCCACGACGTCTTCGATCACGGCGTTCGAGAGCACTTCGTCGGCGACGCGCTTGGCTTCGGCGAGCACTGCGTCGGTGACGTCGCCGTCGACAGTGAGCTCGAAGCGCTTGCCGATGCGCACCGCGCTGAACGCGCTGTCGCCGATGCGGTTCAGGGCGCCGGCGACGGCCTTTCCCTGCGGATCGAGCAGTTCGGCCTTGGGCATGACGTCGACGACGATGGTGGGCATTGAGGGCTCCGGATGTCGCGGAAAAGGGTGCTCGACCAGTCTACGGGCCCGTGCCCCGCCGTTTCGCTGGGAGGCCGCCGGTCTCGCGCCGGCCTGCGTCGATCCGCGCGCCGCCTGGCCCGCGGCATCCACACCCCCCCGCTGCACCCTCACGGTCGAGCGCGCGACGTTACCGAACCGTGATGAAATCGTGGGAGCGCTCCCTTGACGCATGTGGGAGCGTTCCCATATCGTGGAGCGCACGTGAGTGGGAGCGCTCCCACAAGGACGCTCACAGGCAGACGCGCTTCCGCCCGCTCCTCCGCACCACCCGAAGAAACCGCACACCACAAAGGAGTGACATCGTGAAATCACGTGCACTGCGACGTACCGTCATCGTGACGGCCGCCGTGTCCACCGCTGCCCTTGCTCTCGCCGGCTGCGCCGGCAGCAGCAATGGGTCCGGTTCCGGTGACTCGAACGAGAAGATCACGCTGACCGTGACCACGTTCGGCACCATGGGGCTCGACTCGCTGTACAAGAAGTACGAGGACGCGCACCCGAACATCACCATCAAGGCCACCAACATCGACACCGGCGGCAACGCGCTGACCGACTGGCAGACCAAGCAGGCCGCCGGCGCGGGCCTGCCCGACGTGCAGTCGGTCGAAGAGGGCTGGCTCGGCCAGGTCATGCTGGTGAGCAACACCTTCACTGATCTGCGCGACTACGGCGCCGACAAGATCAAGGATCGCTGGGTGCCCTACAAGGTCGACGAGGCCACCGACAAGGATGGCCGCATCATCGGCTACGGCACCGACATCGGTCCCGAGGGTCTCTGCTACAACCGCAAGCTCTTCGAAGCCGCGGGTCTGCCCACCGACCGTGACGCGGTGGCCGAGCTGTTCGGCGGCGCCAACGCGACCTGGGAGGACTACTTCAAGATCGGCAAGCAGTACCACGAGAAGACCGGCAAGGCCTGGTACGACCAGTCCGGCTTCGTGTGGAACGCCATGGTCAACCAGCTGCCCGAGGGCTACTACAAGACCGACGGCACGCTGAACGTCAAGGACAATGCCGACCTCAAGGCGCGCTGGGCGCTGCTCTCACAGGGCGCGGCCGATGGCCTGTCGAGCAACCAGACCCAGTGGGACTGGGGCGGGGGCAAGGCCTTCGTCGACGGCTCGTTCGCAACATTCGTGTGCCCCGGCTGGATGCTCGGCAACGTCAAGAACAGCACCGAAGCCGCGGGTGGCGACGCCTCGAGCGGATGGGACTTCGCCGACGTGTTCCCCGGCGGCCCCGCCAACTGGGGCGGCACCTTCCTGACCGTGCCGACCACGTCGAAGCACCCGAAGGAGGCCGCGGCGCTGGCCGAGTACCTGACCAGCGCGCCGTCACTGGTCACCGCCTTCCAGGCGGCGGGCACCTTCCCGAGCGTGATCGAGGCGCAGACCGACCCCGGCGTGACTGGGCAGAGCGATCTGACGAAGTTCTTCAACGACGCTCCGATCGGCACGATCCTCGGCAAGCGTGCCGAAGGCGTCAAGGCGCAGTACAAGGGCCCCGATGACGCTGTCATCCAGGAGCAGGTGTTCGGTCCGAGCATTCAGCTTCTCGACTCGGGCAAGGCCGACGGCACCAAGGCGTGGAACAACGCCATGAAGCTGCTCGACGATCTCGTGATCAACAAGTAGCGGGTCCTTCCGCAACCGGCCGGCGGCCCCGGGCCCCCCGCGGGGCCGCCGGCATCCTTCTTGACAGGTGCAATTCGTCATGACTTCCACACTCTCTTCGCCGCCGCGGCAGAAGCGCCCGAGCGCGCCGCGACCCGCGGCATCCACCCCCCGCCCCACCCTCCGCCAACGGCTCAACCGCTGGGATGTGCGTTACTCGCCCTACTTCTATGTGGCGCCGTTCTTCATCCTGTTCGGCCTGGTGGGTCTGTTCCCGCTGCTGTACACGTTCGTCGTGTCGCTGAACGACTGGAACCTGCTCACCGGCCCCGGTGACTGGGTGGGCCTCGACAACTTCGTCAGCGAGCTGACCGATCACCTGTTCTGGAACTCGGTCTTCAACACCTTCAGCATCTTCTTCCTCTCGGCGATCCCGCAGCTGATCGCCGCGACCGTGATCGCCGCGGTGCTCGACCAGAATCTGCGAGCCAAGACGTTCTGGCGCATCTCGGTGATCCTGCCCTACGTGGTCACGCCCGTCGCCGTCACGCTGATCTTCAGCAACATGTTCGGCGAGAAGTACGGCCTGATCAACAACATCCTCGAGTCGCTCCACATCCCCGGAATCATGTGGAAGACCGAGACGCTGCCCAGCCACCTCGCCATCGCCACCATGGTCAACTGGCGTTGGACGGGATACAACGCGCTCATCTTGCTCGCCGCGATGCAGGCGGTGCCCCGCGACATCCACGAGTCGGCCGCCATCGACGGCGCCGGTGCCGTGCGCCGCTTCTTCTCGATCACGATCCCGAGCATCAAGCCCACGTTCATCTTCGTCGTCATCACCGCCACGATCGGCGGGTTGCAGATCTTCACCGAGCCCAAGCTGTTCAACGCGGCCAGCGCCATACCCGGCGGTCCACAGCGGCAATACCAGACGACCGTGCTGTACCTGTGGGATCTCGCGTTCAACCGGCAGTCGTTCGGCAAGGCCGCCGCCGTCGCGTGGATCCTGTTCCTCATGATCCTTGCGATCGGCCTGATCAACTTCGCCATCACGCGCAGCATCTCGGGTGCCGAGGCGAAGGCGATCTCGCGTCGCAAGCAGCGCAAGCTCGCGCGGGTGCGGCAGCGGGAGATGGATGCCGCAGCCGCCGTCGGCGCCGCCACCGAAAGGGGAGTCGAATGACCGCGCAGACCCTCACTCCGCCGACGAAGACCCGCACCACGTCGCCGGCTTCGATGCCGAAGCGCCACAGGCGCGGCGGCTGGGGCATCGAGCGCCGGCCCGGCTGGTTCAGCTACACGCTCGTCGCGGTGTTCTTCATCGCAGGGGCCTACCCCCTGTACTGGTCGTTCATCATGGGGTCGCACGACAACACCGCGCTGACCCAGACCTGGCCGCCGCTGCTGCCGGGCGGGCAGTTCTGGAAGAACGTCGGCGAGGTGTTCGACACCGTCGACTTCTGGTTGGCCCTGGGCAACTCGATCATCGTGTCGGTCGTCATCTCGGCGTCGGTGATCTTCTTCTCGACCCTGGCCGGCTACGCGTTCGCCAAGCTGCGCTTCCGGGGCCGCGAAGGCCTCATGGTGTTCGTCATCGCGACGCTCGCGGTCCCCACGCAGCTGGGCATCATCCCGATGTTCATGATGATGAAGCAGTTCGGCTGGACCGGCACGCTCGGCGCCGTCATCATCCCGACGCTGGTCACGGCCTTCGGCGTCTTCTTCATGCGACAGTACCTCGTCGATGTGATCCCCGATGAGCTCATCGAGGCGGCGCGCATCGACGGCGCGAGCATGTTCCGCACGTTCTGGCACGTCGGCGTGCCCGCCGCGCGTCCCGCGATGGGCATCCTCGGGCTGTTCACGTTCATGACCGCGTGGACCGACTATCTGTGGCCATTGCTCGTGGTCCCGCAGAATCCGACCCTGCAGGTGGCGCTGAGCCAGCTGCAGAGCGCCCGCTACGTCGACTATTCCATTGTTCTCGCCGGGGCGATCCTGGCGACCCTGCCGCTGCTCGTGGTGCTCGTCCTGGCCGGAAAGCAGCTGGTCAGCGGCATCATGGCCGGTGCTGTGAAAGGCTGACCCTTGACGACACCTCGTTCCACCCTTCTCCGAGAGGACTCCGCCCGCATGAGCACGACCGGTCGCTCTTTTCCGCAGGACTTCCTGTTCGGTGCTGCGACGGCCGCCTATCAGATCGAAGGTGCCGCGCACGAAGACGGTCGCCGTGACTCGATCTGGGACGTGTTCTGCCGGGTGCCGGGAGCGGTCGTCGGCGGCGACAACGGCGATGTGGCATGCGACCACTACCACCGTTATCGCGACGACGTCGCGCTCATGAAGCGCCTTGGGCTGCAGACGTACCGGTTCTCGGTGTCGTGGTCTCGAGTGCGCCCCGACGGCGGTGCTCTCAACCCGGCGGGCCTCGACTTCTACAAGCGGCTGGTCGACGAGCTGCGCGAAGCAGACATCCTGCCGTGGCTGACCCTGTACCACTGGGACCTCCCGCAGGCTCTGCAGGAGCGCGGCGGCTGGACGGCGCGCTCCACCGCCGATCTGTTCACCGAATATGCGCTCGACATGCACGACGCGCTCGGCGACCGGGTGCCGGTCTGGACGACGCTCAACGAGCCGTGGTGCGCCTCGTTCCTCAGTTACACCGGCGGCGAGCACGCGCCGGGGCACCACAGCATCGAGGAGGGGCTGCTCGCCTCGCACCACCTGCTGCTCGGTCACGGGCAGGCCGTGCGCGAGCTGCGTGCGCGCGACGCGTCGCTTGACCTCGGCATCACGCTCAACCACACGGTCGCCGACCCGGCCGACCCGCAGAAACCCGCCGACGTCGACGCCGCGCGCCGCGTCGACGGCCAGTTCAACCGGTGGTTCCTCGATCCGATCCACCGGGCGTCGTACCCGGCCGACATCGTGGAAGACATCCGGAAGGTGGATGCCGCGGCCGTGGCCTCCTTCGAGGCGGCCGTGCGCGACGGCGACTTGGCGACGATCGCCCAGCCGATCGACACGCAGGGCGTGAACTACTACCACGGCGACCTCGTCTCGGGCACCGCCCCTGAGCACGCGCCCGTCTCCGGAGGACCTGCCACCACACGCGCCGGGCGCAGCCCGTATCCGTCGGATGCCGGCATCCACCCCGTCGAACGAGGACTGCCGCGCACAGCTCAGGGCTGGGAGGTGCAGCCCGAGGGGCTCACCCGACTGCTGCAGCGCGTGCACGACGAGTACACCGGCGAGAAGGGCGTGCGCCTGTTCGTCACCGAGAACGGTGCGGCGTACGACGATGTCGTCACCGAAGGCGCCGTGCACGACCCGGACCGCGTCACGTACGTGCGCGCGCACCTCGGTGCGGTGCTGGACGCTGTGGATGCCGGGGTCGACGTGCGCGGCTACTTCTACTGGTCGCTGCTCGACAACTTCGAGTGGGCCTGGGGCTACGACAAGCGCTTCGGCATCGTGCGCGTCGACTACGAGACGCAGGAACGCACGCCCAAAGACAGCGCGCTGGAGTACGCCCGGATCATCGCCGAGCGCGCACTCGATGACGTCTCGACCGCGGGTGCCCGGTAGCATCCCGCATGTGAAGCAAGCGATGAACCATGCGGCCGTGACGATCGAGGAGGTCGCCGCCGCGGCGGGCGTCTCGCGCTCGACCGTGTCGCGCGTGGTCAACGGGTCGACGGCGGTGAGTCCGGCAGCGCTCGAATCAGTGCAGAAGGCGATCGCCGATCTCAAGTACGTGCCCAACAGGGCGGCGCGGTCGCTGGCGAGCCGGCAGACGCTGGCCATCGGCCTGGTCGTGCCCGAAGACACCACACGGTTCTTCGGCGACCCGTTCTTCGCGTCGATCGTGTCGGGGATCAACGAGCGGCTTGTGCGCAGCGACTACGTGCTGAACCTGTTCATCGCCAGCGACGACCCCGGTCACAAGATGACGAGCTACATGCGCGGCGGCAATGTCGACGGGGCGATCATCGTGTCGCACCACACCAGCGACACGTTCGTCGACCGCATCGCCGCAACCATGCCGGTCGTCTACGGCGGCCGCCCGGTGCGTCACCGTGAGGGCGACCACTACGTCGACATCGACAATATCGCCGCGAGTCGGGACGCCACCGAGTACCTCATCTCCCAGGGGCGGCGCCGTCTTGCGACGATCACCGGACCGCTGACGATGGCGGCCTCGGTCGACCGCCTGCAGGGCTATCACTCGGCGCTGACGGACGCCGGTCTGCCCGAGGGCATCAACGTCGACGGCGAGTTCTCGTCGGACGGCGGGGCTGAGGCGATGAGGCAGATCCTCGCCGCCGGTGATCCGCCGGATGGGATCTTCGTCGCGAGCGACCTGATGGCCCGCGGGGCGATCGAGGTGCTGCAGTCCGCCGGCCTGCGCGTGCCCGATGACGTGGCCGTTGTCGGGTTCGACGACTCGCCGGTCGCCGTTTCGGGGGCGCCGGCCCTGACCACGATGCGCCAGCCGTCGTTCGAGCAGGGGCAGACGATGGCAGGGCTGCTTCTTGACATCCTCGCGGGGCAGAATCCGCCGCACGGCACGATCCTGTCGGCCGAACTCGTGGTGCGCGCCTCGGCGTAGGGCCGGGGCGGCGTGGCAGGGCGCGGCGCGGCGCGGTGTCCGGTGCTCGGCGTCCGGTGGCTCGGCGCCCGCCCTCCGGCGCAGCGCGCGCCGCGAACTCAGCCCGCCGCGCGCCGCGAACTCAGCCCGCCGCGCGCCGCGAACTCAGCCCGCCGCGCGCCGCGAACTCAGCCCGCCGCGCGGCGCACGAGCTCGGCAATGCGCTTCTCGTCGTCGGCGGTCAGCGACAGGATCGCGTACGACGTCGGCCACATCTGTCCGTCGTCGAGCAGGGCGTTGGTCTCGAACCCGAGGGTGGCGTAACGATCCTTGAACTTGGCAGCGGGCTTGAAGAACAGCACGACCTTGCCTCCGCGCGTGTAGGCGGGGAAGCCGTACCAGGTCTTCGAACCGAGCTGCGGCGCGACCTCGGTCACGATGTCATCGATGCCCTGCGCGATGACCCGGTCGCTGTCGTCCATACCCGCGATGGCGTCGACCAACTCTTGCCGGTCGAGCGCGGCCTTCTCTTCGGGCGACTTGCCCTTGCGCTGCTGCGCCTTCATCTCGGCGGCACGCTGCCGCATCGCTGAGCGCTCTTCCGCGCTGAAACCGGACTTGGTGGATGACTCTGTGCTCATGTCGTTCACGATACGGATGCGGCATCCCGCGCGCTTCTCGAATCCTGCTCGAGTTCGAGGGACAGGGCGATCTGGCCGAGTTCCCGCTCGCCGGCGACACGCTCTCGCTGACGGCGGATCTCACGGTCATCGAGCGTGAGATCCTCGACGAAAGCGAGACCGCACGGCGGTGAGCGGAGAAGGGGATGATGCGACCATGAGCACACACGAGACATCTGCCCGAGAAGAAGTCGACGCGATCATCGCCGGGGCCGGCGGGTGGCGGGCGGAGGCGCTCGCGACGATCCGCGCCGTCATCATCAGCGCCGACCCTGAGATCGTCGAGGAGATCAAGTGGCGCAAACCGTCGAAGCCCGAGGGGGTCGCCACATGGACCTGTCGGGGGAACGTCTGCATGGCGGACGTGCTGAAGAAGGCGGTGCGCCTGACGTTTCCCCGGGGCGCGCGGCTGGACGACCCGACGGGCCTCTTCAACGCGCGGCTAGACGGCAGCACCGTCCGTGCGATCGACGTCTTCGAGGGCGCACAGGTCGATGAGGGCGCGCTGCGCCGGCTCGTGCTCGAGGCGGTCGCGGAGAACCGGGCGGGGTGAGGCCGGCGAAAGACACGGAGGTGGATGCCGCGGCCGCTGTCTTCGGACGGCCCGAGCCGCGGCATCCCGTTCTCATCCATCGCGAGAACACGCTTGTGCACGCCTCTCCGCCGGATGCGCGTGCACGAGCGTGTGCTCGCGGAGGGCAATGAGGGGAGAAGCGCGCGGGTCGCTGAACGGTCAAAACCGACTGTTGAGCGGATGCTGTCGCCCCGGCACCGCGGAGCGCCCTGCGCCGCCCGCTACTTCGCCTCGACGTCGTGCGGGTCGCCGCCGAGCTGGCCCACGGCCGGGATCGGGCCGCCGTCGTCGGCACCGGTCTTGCGTACGCGGGCGATGAAGTTGCCGAGGTGGTAGATGAGCAGTGCCGCGACGGTGCCGATCACGATGGCGCCGAGCTGGAAGTTTCCCCAACCCATCGCGAAGCCCGCGATCGCGATCACGAATGACACCGCGACCGTGTACTGGTTGACGGGGCGCGAGAAGTCGACGCGGTTGTCGACCCAGATCTTGATGCCGATGACGCCGATCAGGCCGTACAGCGCGGTTGTCACGCCGCCGAGCATTCCCGGGGGGATCGTGTTGAACAGCGCACCGATCTTGGGCGAGAAGGCCAGCAAGATTGCCACGATGCCCGCGACCCAGTACGCGGCCGTCGAGTAGACGCGGGTTGCGGCCATGACGCCGATGTTCTCGCCGTATGTCGTGGTGCCCGATCCGCCGAATGCGCCGGCGAGCGTGGTCGAGACGCCGTCGGCGATGAGCGCCCGGCCGGTGTGCTTGTTGATCGAGGGGTCCTCGGTCATCGTCGCGACGCCGCGCACGTGCCCGACGTTTTCAGCGATGAGCACCAGGACGACCGGCAGAAACATCGGCACGGCCGCCCACGCGAGGCCGTCGCCGAAGCCGGCGAGGTGGAACTGCGGCAGACCGATCCAGGCGGCCTTGGCCACGGCGTCGAACGAGACCTGGTTCGTCAGCGCCGCCACGATGTAGCCGACGACCACGCCGAGGAAGATCGAGATGCGCCCGAGGAATCCGCGGAACAGCACGCTGAACAGGATGACGGCCACCAGCGTCACGGTCGCAAGCTCCGGCTGCTGTTGGAAGTTGTTCCAGGCGGCGGGTGCCAGGTTGAAGCCGATGAGCGCCACGATCGAGCCCGCGACCACCGGCGGCATGAGCTTGTCGATCCAGCGCACGCCGGCCTTCTGCACGATGAAGCCGACGATCGCCAGCAGCACGCCCGCGGCGACGATGCCGAGCAGCGCCTGCGTGATCTGCAACGGTGTCTCGAGCGCCTTGCCGGCGTTCAGCGCGGTGATCGGCGCGATGAACGCGAACGACGAGCCGAGGTAGCTGGGCATCTTGTTTCGGGTGATGACCAGGAACAGCAGCGTTCCCAGGCCGGAGAAAAGGAGGGTCGTCGAGACGGGGAATCCGGTGAGGATCGGTACGAGGAACGTCGCGCCGAACATCGCGACGACGTGCTGCGCGCCGATCGCGATCGTGGCGCCCCAGCTCAGCCGTTCGCTCGGGTGCACCACCTTTCCGGGCTCGACATTGCGGCCGTTGCCGTGCAGGGTCCAGAGGGGCATGCGGTCTCCAGGGGTGAGGGGCGGGGATGCCGCCTCCAGAACTTTACCTGGGAGGGGACTGTGAACCACAGACCCGAGGGGGACCAGGCGTGCAAGACGGCGGTGACCGTCGGCATCCACCTCCGGCATTGATCCGGCGGGAACGGAGCCGACCCCCTCCGGACGGCGCTAGCGTCGATTCTGTATCCAGAAGGGAGCTCCATGAGCGAGTCCGAAATCCTTGATGTCCGCGAACTGATCCCGGCCCAGCGGCACGTGATCATCTTCGAGAAGTACAACGCCCTCGAGCCCGGGCAGTCCTACATTCTCGTCAACGACCACGACCCGAAGCCGCTGTACTACCAGTTCGCAGCCGAGCACGAGGGCCAGTTCACCTGGGAGTACCTCGAAGAGGGGCCGACGACCTGGCGCGTCGAGATCGGTCGCCCCGAGTCCAACTGACGAAGACCCCCGCCGCGCGGGTGGTCGCGCGCGGCGGGGGCGGTCTGCGTCAGCGGATGATCAGCCGCTCGAACCGGTCGGCGTCCACGACGCCCAGGTCGACCGGGCGTCCGGGGCCGTCGACCCGCGGCATCCCGTCTCTCGTGCCGGTCGTGCGGAACCGCTGCAAGGCCCACGTGCCCACGCCGATGCCGGCCAGCCGGTCGGCGAGCGTGCAGAGCCCGGCCTCGTCGATCGCGTCGGAGTGCACCGTGGTGCGCACTTCGTAGTCGAGGGGATGCCGCGAACCGGCGCGTCGCGCATGCTCGTGCAAGACCAGCTCGAGGGCGTGCCACGCCCGGACGGCCCCGCCGCCGCGGCCCACGACGTGGTCGTAGCCGGCGTCGGTGGCCTTGATGTCAAGACCCACCCAGTCGAGGCGGGGCAGCAGCCGTTCAAGCCGCCTCGGGTATGCACCCGAGGTATGCAGCCCCACGCCGAAGCCGAGGGCGCGGACCTCGTCGACGGCCTGGTCGAGCGCCGCGTGCAGGGTCGGCTCGCCGCCCGAGAACACGATGCCGTCCAGCATCCCGGCCCGCCGCCCCAAGAACGAGATGACCTCGTTCCACGCGAGCTGCCCGGGCGCGCGCGGGTCGATGAGCGCCGGGTTGTGGCAGTAGAAGCAGTCCCACGGGCAGCCCTGCAGGAAGACGGTGGCCACGAGGTGCTCGGGCCAGTCCACCGACGAGATGCGCGTCATGCCCGCCACGCGCAACCGGTTCGGCGCCGCGGGCGCGGCCGGCCCCGCCCCGACGTTCTCGCTCACGCCGGGGCTCCCGCCAGCGCGGCCTCGGGGGCTGCGACCTCCTGCGAGAAGTAGAGCCGCTCGGCGGCCTCGCCCTTCTTGCCGATGTTGAACGACGAGATGGGGCGGAAGTAGCCCATCACCCGCGTCCACACCTCGCACGAGGCGCCGCAGGTGGGGCACTGCTCGTGGTGGCCCGAGACGTACCCGTGCGCGGGGCAGATAGAGAACGTCGGCGTCACGGTGATGTACGGCAGGCGGAAGCGCTCGAGCGAGCGGCGCACGAGATTCTTGCAGGCGACCGCCGAGACCAGCGCCTCGCCCATGTAGAGGTGCAGCACAGTGCCGCCGGTGTACTTGGCCTGCAGTTCCTCCTGCTGCTCGAGCGCCTCGAACGGGTCGTCGGTCCACCCCACGGGCAGCTGCGAGCTGTTCGTGTAATACGGGTTGTCCTCGGTGCCGGCGTGGATGATCCCCGGGAAGCGCGCGATGTCTTCCTTCGCGAAGCGGTAGGTCGCGCCCTCGGCGGGGCTCGCCTCGAGGTTGTACATGTTGCCGGTCGAGGTCTGGAAGTCGACCATCCGCGCGCGCACGTGGTCGAGCAGTCGCAGCGCGAGCGCGCGCCCGCGGTCGGTCGTGATGTCATCGGTGTCGCCCGTGAAATTGCGCACGTACTCGTTGAGGCCGTTCACGCCGATCGTCGAGAAGTGGTTGTGCAGGCCGCCGAGGTACCGCTTGGTGTACGGGAACAGGCCGCCGGCGATGTGCCCGTCGATCACGGCGCGCTTGATCTCGAGGCTGTTGCGCGCGATCTCGAGGAGTTCGTCCAGGCGACGGATGACGGCATCCTCGTCTCCCGCGTGCACGAAGCCGAGTCGGGCGCAATTGACGGTGACCACGCCCAGCGATCCGGTCTGCTCGGCCGAGCCGAAGAGGCCGTTGCCGCGCTTGAGCAGCTCGGTGACATCCAGTTGCAGGCGGCAGCACATCGAACGGATCATGTGCGGATCGAGGTCGGAGTTCACGAAGTTCTGGAAGTAGGGCAGCCCGTACTTCGCCGTCATCGCGAACAGCGCCTCGACGTTGGGCCCGTCCCAGTCGAAGTCGCGGGTGATGTTGTACGTCGGGATCGGGAAGGTGAAGGCCCGGCCCGCGGCATCCCCTCCGCTCATCACCTCGATGAAGGCGCGGTTGATCATGGCCATCTCGTCGGTGAGCTCGCCGTAGGTGAACGGCTGCACGGCGCCGCCGATGAGGGGATGCTGCTCGGCGAGATCGTCGGGCACGGTCCAGTCGAACGTGAGGTTGGTGAACGGGGTCTGCGTGCCCCAGCGCGAGGGGATGTTGAGGTTGAAGACGAACTCCTGCATGGTCTGCAGCACGACGTCGTACCCGAGGGCGTCGAGCCGCACGAACGGAGCGAGGTAGGTGTCGAACGAGCTGAAGGCTTGGGCGCCGGCCCACTCGTTCTGGAGGGTGCCGAGGAAGTTCACCATCTGCCCGAGGGCGCTCGTCAGATGCTTCGGCGGGGCCGAGGCGATCTTGCCGGGCGCGCCGTTGAAGCCCTCTTCGAGCAGCATCCGCAGCGACCAGCCCGCGCAGTAGCCGGCGAACACGTCGAGGTCGTGGATATGGATGTCGCCCGCCCGATGCGCCTGCCCCGCCTCGGGTGCGTACACCTCGTTGAGCCAGTAGTTGGCGATCAGCTTGCCCGAGGCGTTCAGGATGAGGCCGCCCAGTGAGTACCCCTGGTTGGCGTTGGCGTTCACCCGCCAGTCGGAGCGGTCGAGGTACTCCTCGACGGTCGATGAGACGGTGACGGTGTCCGGTGCGTGCATGGTTGCTCCCCGTGTTGTGTGACATTGCGTCCTTTCGACCACCGGAACGCGATGACCACTATATGTGGGAGTGATTCTGGATGCCGACACTATATGTCGTGGTCGACAAGAAGGGCCGCGACGAACTCCGGTGCAATTGCCGAGTTGTGCAGACACGCCTGCGGCTCCCGCGGATTCGCGCGGATGGGTGTAGGTGTCAGGCGCTCTCGGCGAGGTAGCGCTCGACCGCGGGCGCCACCAGGTCGACGAGTTCGTCGAGCGGCAGGTCGGCCAGCATCGGCACCTGCAGCACATGCCGCGCGACCGATGTTCCGAACAGGTGGGATGCCGCCAGCGCGAACCCACGTGCGGCTGGGCTGTCGGCGATGTGGGGGACCGGGGCGTCTTCGCGGGCGCGCGCGGTGAGCGCCTCGATGAGCATCATCACGCCGTGACCACTCGTCATCGCCGAGCGGACGAGTCCGAGTAGAACCGGGCGGATCTCGGGGTCTTCCCAGATCTCGAAGTAGGCCGTGGTCAGGCGTCGGCCGCGACCGTCGGGCGAACCTGAGAACGCTGCGGCCAGACGCTGCGGGATGGCCGTGCGATCGGCCATCGTCGTCGCGAACAACCGCTCTTTGTCGGTGAAGAAGTGCCGCACGAGGGCCGGATCGACGCCGGCTCGCGCGGCGATGGCCCGGATGGACGCCCCGTCATACCCCTTCGCGGCAAACAGATCGCGCGCCGCGTCGAGGATCGCATCGCGGGTGCCGCTGTCGCCGGTCCGGCGCCCCGAAGGTCGACGACGAGCGGGGGGATGCTGCTCGCTGGCCATGCGCTCAGTCTATAACTCCACGATGGGGGATTTCCTCGGTCGGGGAGTTCTCGATATGCTGACCGCGAGCCGCTTCACGCGCGGCAGGAGGAGGGGCCGCCATGGCCGACGCGGTGATCGAGGTCTCTGGCCTCACGAAGTCGTTCGGGCGCTTCCCCGCGCTGCGCGGACTCGACCTGAACGTGGCCAAGGGCGAGGTCCACGGCTTTCTCGGCCCGAACGGGGCGGGCAAGTCGACGACCATCCGCGTGCTGCTCGGGCTGCTGCGTGCCGACGGAGGAACGGCCCGTGTGCTCGGCGGCGACCCGTGGAAGGACGTGGTCGCGCTGCACCGCCGGCTGGCGTATGTGCCGGGCGACGTATCGCTGTGGCCGGGCATGACCGGCGGTGAGGCCATCGACCTTCTCGGTTCGCTGCGCGGC
This sequence comes from Microbacterium horticulturae, assembly GCF_029094505.1. NCBI lineage: Bacteria > Bacillati > Actinomycetota > Actinomycetes > Micrococcales > Microbacteriaceae > Microbacterium > Microbacterium horticulturae. Next base: position 105,481 of record NZ_CP119108.1, read on the forward strand.
GGACTCGACGAGGCCCGGCGCAAGGACCTCATCGAGCGGTTCGAGCTCGACCCGACCAAGCGGGGGCGGCAATACTCGAAGGGCAATCGGCAGAAGGTGGCGATCGTGGCCGCACTGGCCTCCGACGTCGAACTCTTGATCCTCGACGAGCCGACGAGCGGGCTCGACCCGCTCATGGAGAACGTGTTCCAGGAGGTCATCGGCGAGGCGAAGGCGCGCGGCGCGAGCGTGCTGCTGTCGAGCCACATCCTCGCCGAGGTCGAGTCGCTCGCCGACCGGCTCTCGATCATCCGCGACGGGCGCATCGTCGAGACCGGCACCTTGGCCGACCTGCGCGGGCACACGCGTACGACGATCCACGCCGGGTTGCGGCATCCACTCCCTTCCGAGGTGCTCGCGAGCCTGCACGATGTGCACGTCGACGGCGACAAGCTGTCGGCCACGGTCGAGTCGTCGCGCATCGGCGAGGCGATGAGCGCGCTCGCGCGATACGAGATCACGGCGCTCACCGTCGAGCCGCCCTCGCTCGAGTCGCTGTTCCTGCGGCTGTATGAGCCTGACGCCGCGGGTGCCGACGAGGCCGCGCGATGAGCACCGCCATCGCCGGTACGCCGCCACTGCTGCGCGCCTCGTTGCGGCACGACGGGCGGCTGTTCGCGCCGTGGATCCTCATCACGACCGCCCTGTCGGTGTCATCGGTGCTGGTGTATCCGTGGATCTTCCCGTCCGAACAGGACCGCACGGCCCTTGCCACTGCGATCGGCGCCAATCCCGCTTTGGGACTGATCTTCGGTCCGGCGTTCGACCTGTCGACCACCGACGGGTTCAATGCGTGGCGGTCGCTGGCGCTCGGCGGCTTTCTCACGGCGCTCGGGGTGGTCTTCTTGGTCACGCGCGCCACGCGCGCGCAGGAGGACTCGGGGCAGGCCGAGCTGCTGGCCTCCGGTGTGATGGGGCGCGCGGCCCGGCTCATGGCTGGGGTGTGGATGTGCCTCGCTCTCTCGGTCGTGCTCGGTGTCGTCGTCGGCGTCGTGACGGCGTCGTGCGGCGGCGGATGGAACGCCTCGATGCTGCTGGGCGCGACCATGGCCGCGACCGGGTGGATGTTCACGGGCGTCGCCGCGATCACCGCGCAGTTGGGGTCGGACGTCCGCACCGCCAACTCGCTCGCGGTCGGTACGCTCGGGGCGCTGTTCGTGCTGCGCGGCGTCGCATATGCGATGGATGCTGTGGACTGGACCATCTGGATCAACCCGCTGGGGTGGATGACGCAGACCAAGCCCGCGGTCGAGAACGACTGGTGGCCGCTGCTGCTCGCGGTGGTGCTCACCGCCGTGCTGCTGGCCGTCGCGTTCGCGCTGCAGGCGCGGCGCGACTTCGGCGGGGGCGCTGTCGCCCCGCGCCCCGGTCCTGCGCGCGGTCGCGAGCGGTCGACGCTGCGGCTCGCGCTCCGCGTGAACCGCGCGCCGCTGATCACCTGGGCTCTGGCGTTCGTGGGCCTGGGCTTCGTGTTCGGGTACTTCACGACCTCGATCAAGGGGATCCTCGAAGACAACCCGGCCGTGCAGCACGTGCTGGCCGCCGGCGCGACGTCGCCGGGCGAGCTCATCTCGGCGTTCGTGGTCACCGTGCTCTCGCTCGTGGGCATCCTCGCGGCGATCCCGGGTATCCAGATCATGCTCAAGGTGCGTGCCGAAGAGCTCGCCGACCGCGTCGAGCCCCTGCTGGCCGGTAGCGTTCCACGCGCGCGGTACTACGGCGGCAACGTCGTGATCGCCCTTCTCGCGCCAGCCGTGTCTTTGCTGCTCGCGGGCCTCCTTATAGCGACGCTCGCGAGCACCGCCGACATCGGCGTGGACTTCGGTGACGTCGTGCTGCAGGCCGCGGCCACGATACCCGCCGTGTGGACGGTCGTGGCGTTCTCGGTGTTCGTGATCGGTGCGCGGCCACAGGTGCTGCTGGCGGCCTGGCTCGGAGTCCTGGCGTCGTTTGCGCTCACGCTGCTGGGCCCGACATTCAAGCTGTGGGACGGGATCCTCGCCATCAGCCCGTTCTGGCACGTGCCGAACGTCACCGATGAGTCGATGGACGGGATGGGACTCGTCTGGACCAGTCTGGTGACGCTGCTGTTCCTCGTGGTCGGGTTCGCCGGGTTCCGACGCCGCGACCTCGCGGTGAGCTGACGCGGCGACCTGACATCGTCACGCCGTCAGGCGCTCGATCAGCTCGTGGTAGCGCGCGGCGGTGCGCTCGACGATCTCGTCGGGCAGTACCGGCGGCTCGCCGGTCTTGTCCCAGTGCGCCGAAAGCCAGTCGCGCACTATCTGCTTGTCGAAGCTCGCCATGCGCTCGGCCGGAGTCGTGCCGGTGCGCCAGGCCTCGGCATCCCAGTACCGGGACGAATCCGCGGTGAGCACCTCGTCGGCGAGGGTCATCGTGCCTGCGGCATCCACCCCGAACTCGAACTTGGTGTCCGCGAGGATCAACCCGCGCTCCTCGGCGGTGGCCGCCGCGCGGTTGTAGATGTCGAGCGAGAGCGTGCGCGCGCTTTCGGCATGCTCGGTGCCGACGAGCTCGACGGCGCGCTCGAAGGAGATGTTCTCGTCGTGCTCACCCTGCGGCGCCTTGTACGCGGGGGTGAAGATGGGGGCGGGCAGCCGGTCGCCGTTCTGCAATCCGTCGGGAAGATGGATGCCGCACACGGTCTGGCTTGCCTGGTATTCGCTCCAGCCCGACCCGGTGAGATATCCGCGTACTACGCACTCGATGGGCAGCATGTCGAGCGCCCGCACGACCATTGCACGACCCGCGACCTCGGCCGGGGCCTCGGCGTCCGCGATGAGATGGTTCGGGATCGGTGCGCCACCGTCACCGCCTGCGAGCCGGTTGAACCACCAGAGGCTGAGCGTGGTGAGCAGCTCGCCCTTGCCGGGGATCGGCGGCTCGAGCATGAAGTCGAACGAGCTCACCCGGTCGCTCGCGACGACCAGCAGCTTCTCCGGCTTGGCACCCTCGGCGGTGCTTTCGGGCACGTACAGGTCGCGCACCTTTCCGGAGTAGGTGTGCGTCCAACCGGGAAGTTCTTGGGGGGTGCTCACGTGTTCATCTTCCCACGAGGGGTGTATAGTCCATGTGGACTAATCGACATGGAGTGATGATGGATGCTGTGCTCACGCCCCTCGGCGTGCTCGTGCTCGCGCTGCTGCGCGAGGGCGACATGCACCCGTACGAGATGATGCGTCTGCTGCGCCAGCGACGTGAAGACCGCATGGTCAAGATCACGAACGGCACCTTCTACCACACGGTGTCGCGCCTCGAGCAGCAGGGGCTCATCGCCGAGGTGGGCGTCGATCGCGATGGCAACCGGCCCGAGCGCACGACCTACACGCTGACCGGGGCGGGGCCGGTGGCGCTCGAAGACTGGGTGCGCCTGCACCTGGGACGCGGAGACGACACGCAGAAATACCGGGTCGCGCTCAGTGAGGCCCACAACCTCGACCGCGCGGAGGCCATTGAGCTTCTCACCGCGCATCGCGATGCGCTCGCCGCGGAATACGCCGCCATGGCATCGGGGTTGCACAACGCGCGGGCTCGTCCCGTCTCCGAGCAGTACCTCATCGAGCTCGATCGGTACGCTGCACTGCTGCGCGCCGATCTGGATTGGACCGACTCCCTCCTCGCCCGAATGGCGAGTGAGGACTTCCCCTGGGGTGTCGGCGCTCTCACTCCTGAGAACCGCGCCGTCCACGAAGCCATGCGAAAGGCAGCTCAGCAGTGACCGAAACGACTTCCGCGGCGCAGTCCGCGGCATCCACTCCACGCGGCCATCAGCCGCGCAGCCCGTGGCCGGCCCTGTGGGCCATGGTCATCGGGTTCTTCATGATCCTTCTCGACACGACCATCGTGTCGGTGGCGAACCCCGCCATCAAGGCCGCGCTCGACCCCGACACCGCCAACCTCGACAACGTCGTGTGGGTCACGAGCGCGTACCTGCTCGGCTATGCGGTGCCGCTGCTGATCACGGGCCGCCTCGGCGACCGGTTCGGCCCGAAGAACCTCTACCTGATCGGCCTGACGATCTTCACGCTCGCCTCGCTGGGCTGCGGTCTGTCGTCGAGTCTGACGATACTCATCGTGTTCCGCGCGATACAGGGCGTGGGCGCGTCGATGCTGACCCCACAGACGATGGCGGTCATCACGCGGACCTTCCCGCCGAACCAGCGCGGTGCGGCCATGGGTCTGTGGGGCGCCACCTCGGGCGTCGCCATGCTCGTCGGCCCGCTGGCCGGCGGCCTGCTGGTCGACGGCTTCGGCTGGGAGTGGATCTTCTTCGTCAACCTGCCGGTCGGCGTCGTGGCGTTCGTCCTGGCGTGGATCCTCGTGCCGAAGCTCCCCACCCACGACCACAAGTTCGACATGGTCGGCGTGTTCTTGTCGGCGGCCGCACTGTTCTTCATCGTGTTCGGCCTGCAGGAGGGCGAGAAGTACGACTGGGGCGCGATCTGGGGGCCCATCACCGTGTGGCAGCTGATCGCACTGGGTGTGGTGCTGCTGGGCGTGTTCATCTGGCAGCAGGCCAAGACCCGCAGTGAGGCGCTCGTGCCGCTGAAGCTGTTCCTCGACCGCAACTTCTCGGTCTCGAACCTCGGCATTGCGATCGTCGGATTCACCGTGACGAGCATGACGCTGCCGATGATGTTCTTCATTCAGCTCGCGCGCGGGCTGACGCCGACCGAGGCGGCGCTGCTGCAGATTCCGATGGCGGTGCTCGCGGGTGTGCTCGCACCGTTCGCGGGCAAGCTGCTCGACCGCACCGACTCGCGGTTCCTGCTGGTGCCGGGTCTCGCGCTGTTCGCCGGATCGCTGTTCTGGTACGTCGCGCTGACGAACATGGACACCCCGATCTGGATGTTCCTGCTTCCCTCGGCCATGATGGGCATCGGCAGCGCGGGAGTGTGGGGGCCGCTGGCCACGACCGCGACGCGCAATCTGCCGCCGCGTCAGGCCGGCGCCGGTTCGGGCATCTACAACACGACGCGCACCATGGGTTCGGTGCTGGGCTCATCGGCGATTGCAGCGTTCATGCAGGGACGGCTCGAGGCCAACCTGCCGGGTGCGTCGGATGCGACCGGAGGCTTCGGCTCGGGCGGACAGCTGCCCGACGCCATCGCCGGCCCGTTCGCCGACGCGATGGCGCAGACCATGTTGATGCCGGCGATCGTGGTCGCGGCGGGCGTGATCGTCGTGCTCTTCATGAAGGATGCCCGCGCATCCAAGGCCGCGGAGTGGGAGCACCACTAGGCACGTGATGCGGGCAGTGGATGCCGTGGCTCGAGGTTCTGGGTCGCGGCATCCACTTTTCGCATGGGCGGGGCGCGTCGACGCGGTTTTCAGTCGTCACAGATGACCGTTTTTTGTGGGGAGAACGGTAATCCGTGACGACCCAAATCTGCGCGCCTTCTGTTATGTCGCAGGACATTGGTGACAGTTCTGTATCAGGACATCGGTGACATTTCGGGGGGTTTGGTGGTGACACTTCTCCTGGAATTGGTGGGTGAGTAGCAATCAGCCTGTCGATGCCCGTGTCCGTCTCGCGATCGCCCAGTGGCCAGTGGACGCCCCGCGTGGGTCGGTGACCTCGTTCTGTGCTGAGCACGGTCTTTCCCGGAAGACGTTCTACGCGATCCGTGCCCGTGCCCGGGCGGAGGGACAAGCCGCGGCGCTGGAGCCGCGGTCGCGGCGGCCGCGGTCCTCCCCGACCGCGTTTGGGGAGGACGTGAAGCAGCAGGCGCTGGGCGTGCGTGCCGCGCTGGAGGCATCGGGGCTGGACCATGGTCCGATCAGCGTGCACGACAAGATGACCGCGCTGGGCATGCACGCACCGTCCACGGCGTCGCTGGCGCGGATCTTCCGGGAGAAGGGTGCTGCCCGGCACGAGCCGAAGAAGAAGCCCCGTTCTGCGTACCGCCGGTTTGTTTATCCGGCACCGAACGCGTGCTGGCAGCTGGATGCGACCGAGTACGTGCTCACCGGTGGCCGTACGTGCGTGATCTTCCAGCTTCAGGACGACCATTCCCGGGTCGCGGTCGCGTCCCACGTCGCCCCCGGAGAGACCAGCGAGGGCGCGTTGGCCGTGTTCAAGAAGGGCGTGGCCGCTCGCGGGGTGCCGCAGCGGCTCCTCACCGACAACGGGGTAGCGCTGAACCCGACCCGACGCGGTTGGGAAGGTCAGCTGGTGAGCTTCGCCACGTCCCTCGGGGTGGAAGCGATCACCGGGAAGCCGTACAAGCCGACCACGCAAGGCAAGAACGAACGGTTCCATCAGACCCTGTTCCGCTGGCTGGACAAGCAGCCCATCGTCGAGTCGATTCAACAGCTCCAGGAGCAGGTCGACCGGTTCGACGTGATCTACAACACCGAACGCCCCCATCAAGGACTGCCGGGACGGGTGACCCCGCAGCACGCATGGGATGCCACCCCTCTCGCCGAGCCACCCCGACCCAAGCCCGCGCCCGTCGAACCGGTCGTGCCCGTCGCCCGCGCCAAGCCTGACGGCCTAGCCGGGCACCCACCACACCGTCCCAGGGCCGGCGTCATCCGGACGGGGGAGCACGGTCACAGCAACGTGATCGTCCCCGCCAACGGCGCCGTGCGCGTGCGGATGATCCTGTTCAACATCAGCAGCCGCAGGGCAGGACAGAGGATCCACGCCATCTGGGACCCGCTCGGCGTCGTCTTCGCCGACCGCCACGGCGAAGTCATCGCCGAGCACCCCTGGCCACCCCACGGCACCCGCTACGTGAGCAGCGGCGCCCGCCGCGGACGTCCCCTCACCCAACCCACACAACACGAACCGTCACCGATGTCCTGATACATGAAGCGTCACCGATCTCCTGATACAGAACCGTCACCGATGTCCTGAGACATCACAATCTGCGCGCCTTCTTCAGTCGCCACAGATGACCGTTTTTTGTGGGGAGAACGGTAATCCGTGACGACTGAGCTCACGCGGTGAGGTGTGTATCTCAGGACATCGGTGACACTCGATGTGGCAGGAGAGGACGTCCCGCCCAGGACGCCCAGGACGCCGAGGGCGGTCTGATGCCCGCTCCCCGGTCTCGACTTGCGGCCGCGCGGCCGCGCCCGCCCTGTTCAGCAGTCGCCTTCTGCGGGCCCGTAGGAGTCTTGGCTGCAGAAGCGGACTGCTGAACGACGGGCGCCGACCCGCTGCGTGCCGCGGTGCCGCCGCCCGAGACATACCGCGCCGACGGTCTCGCTCAGTCGGGGTCGGAAGGGTCGATGGGAGCGTGATGGTCCCAGGCCTCGACGCCGTGGCGCCAGTAACCACTGACCGAGAACTGCTCGCGCGGCAGCTCGAGTGTGTGGCGCAGATGGCGGCGCAGAGGGACGAGGGCGGATGCCTCGCCCGCGGCGAACACGTAGGTTTCGGCATCCACACCCACCGTGGTGAGCGCTGCCACGAGGTCGTCTCCCGCGGCGTGCAAACCGACCGGTCGGTTTGAGAAGCCGGAGAGGTAGGCGCGGGCGGCGTCCAGTGACGTCGAGGTGATGACCTCGACCGCGGTCGTCGCCGGGACGTCGGCGACCCAGCGACCCGCGGAGGGCAGCGAGGTTCCGTCGACGATCAGCACGACGCGTGGCGCGTTCTGCGTCGCCTGGCGCGAGCCGCGGGGGCCCACGAGCACGAGCGTGTCGCCCACCTGGGCCTTCGCGCCGAACTGCGCCGCGGGGCCGGGGCTGTCATGTCGCAGGATGTCGAGGTCGACCACGCGGCGTCCGTCTTCGTCGCGCACGTTCAGCGGCGTGAAGTCGCGGCCGAACGAGGCGCGGTCGGGGCGCACGATGCCGTCGCCGCCCTCGGCGGCCACCGGCGCGACGAGCTCGCCCGTCGTCGGGTCGGGGAAGAACGTCCGCACGTGGTCGCTGGGACCGGCATCGGGGAAGTCGCCGAAGTCGGGGCCGGTGAGTGTCACGCGCACGTACTCGTCGGTCGGACGCGAGACGGCGACGACGGTCGCCTCGCGGGCGGTGAAGCGGTTGCGTCCCCCGGCGCGGAAGAACAGCCCCTGCTCGGGGGGCGTGGTGGTTGCGGCATCCGTCATCGAATCCTCCTCGGCGTGCAGTGCGTCGGGTGCGCGGCGGGCGCGCACGACGTGCAACCCGTCAAGCCAATCATGGTTCCTGCGCTGCCGGCCCCGCGCCGGCCCTACGCGAGCGCACGCTTGTGCACGCCCGGACCGCCTTTTGGCGTGCAGAGACGTGATCTCGCGAGGGGAGGGAAGCGGATCAACCCTGGCCCGCGCGCTCAACGCCGCCCCGCCCGGGCTCGCAGCCCCACCCCAGGCCCCCGCCCGCCCGGGCTCGCAGCCCCGCCCGGGCTCCCGGCCCGCCCGGGCTCGCCGCCCCGCCCCGCTTCAGCGAGCGCGAACCGTGCGCACCGGCGCGGTCATCGGTGCAGAGCGGCCCGAGGCGATGAGTGCATCGAGCTCAGCGCGCACCTCGGCGGTGTAGGTCGGCGCGTCGAGCGTACTGGTCTCGACCTCGCCGTCGAGGTACGCGAGCATACCGTCGCGCAGCGCGGCGTCGGTCTGTTCCACGACATGGATGGTGTCGCCCGGCAACGCATCGCGCACCGACCCGAACGCCGTCGAGACGATCGGCAGGCGGCACAGCGCCGCCTCGAGCAGCACCATCGGCTGGCCCTCGTAGCGGCTGGAGAGCACGAAGCAGTCGGCCGCCGCCATGATCGCGAACGGGTTGCGCCGCAACCCCGCGAGGAACGCGGCATGCTCGAGCCCGGCATCCCGGATCTGACTTTCGAGGTCGCCGGCCAGTGGTCCGCCGCCGACGATGACCAGCCGCGCCTCGGGGTGCAGCGCGTGCACCTCGGCGAACGCGCGGATGAGGCGTGCGTGGTTCTTCTCCGTCGACAGACGCCCCACCGACACGAACCAGCGGGTCTCATGATCGGGATGCCGCAGTTCGGTCATCCACTCGGGTTCGGCCTCGTTCTCGGCCAGCAGTTCTTCGAGCGGCTCGGCCATTCCGGTGACCACGCGCTCGACGTCGGGCAGATTGCGCACGGTCGTGAAGCGGTCGGCGGCGGCGTACTCGGCCAGCGCGCCGCGGTTGAGCTCGGTCAGCCGCGGCGAGACCGACACGAGGTGGTCGAAGGCGCCGTACTGGCTGAAGACGAGCTGCAGCTTGTGGCGCAGCGGCTGACGGCCGCCGACCGTGCGCTGTTGGTCGGACGCCATCTCGTTGTGCAGCCAGATCGCGCGCGGCGCGTACGGCGAGTGCAGCAGCAGGTTCGTCCAGATGGGGCTGTAGCCGCTGAAGTCGGCGACCCAGTCGAACGTCGCCGATCCGAAGACGCGGGCCCATTCGGCGTCCCACAGCTGGGCGTGCCAGCGCTCGTCGCGGGGGGCGGGGGGCAAGCCGCGACGGTCGCGGGTGTGGCGGCGCAGCTGCAGGGCCTTCGAGCCGTTCATGCCCCCGATGCGCATCACCTGGCGCACCGCCGGATGGATGAGCGCCTGGTTCGCCAGCGTGTCGGATGCGCGGAACTTGGCCATGAGCGCGGTGACGTCGTACTTGTCGTGGTCGATGGCCGCGAGCAGGTTGAGGATCGAACTGGTGATGCCGTTCGAATGCATGCCGCCCAGGTAGAAGAGAAGGCGGATGCGCCCGTCATTGACCGCCGGTCGCACGCGCCGCCCGGTCGTGCGACCGCGGAACACGATGTCGACCACGCGCCGGGTGGCGTCGCCGTCCTCCCAGGGGGTGAAGCGCTCGGCCCACGGCGCATAGCGCTCGTGCTGGCGGCCCTCGAGCAGCTCGGCGACCAGGCTGCCGGCTTCGAACGGGTCGCTGGTCGATGGTCCCGGCAGTTCGTCGAGGGGCAGGTAGGTGCCGCGGTCGGCGGAGTAGTCGTCGGCGTCGGGCGTGAAGAACACGATGGGTCGGCCGGTCGCCAGGTAGTCGAAGAAGATCGATGAGTAGTCGGTGACGAGCGCCGATGCTGCGCCCAGCAGCACATTGGTCGGGATCGCGTTGGGAAGAAGGATGCTGCGCAGCTCGGGCCGGCCGGAAGCCGCCACATGCACGACCTGGTGCGTCTTCAGCAGCACCACATGGTCTTCGCCGACCCGTGACTGCAGCGCGCTGACCTGTACGGCCAGCGCGTCGAGGTCGTCGTCGGGGTGGCTGAACGAGGTGCCGCGCCAGGTCGGAGCGAACAGCACGATCTTGCGTCCGTTCAGCGCGATGCCGTGCTGCGCGAGCTCGCTGCGCACGTCGGCCTCCTGCGCAGGGGTGAGCCGTTGGCGGTCGATGCGGGGGTAGCCCTCTTCGATGATCTGACCCTGGTACACGTTGCGCAGCCGGTAGGCGTTCTCGTACATCGTCTCGGCCATGAACGGGTTCGCTGCCAGCACGAAGTCAGCCGAGAGCAGGTTGCGCAGCGTGTTGGCCGACTCGACGGCGCCGTTCGGCATGTCGAAGCCCATGAGCTTGAGCGGTGTGCCGTGCCAGGTGTTCAGGTACACCTGGCCGGGACGCTTGCCGAAGGCCGGCGGGAACGTCGCGTTGTTGATGAGGTAGCCGGCGGTCGAGAGCACGCGCCAGTAGTCGAACGAACTGCGCCGCACGAACGACACCCGCGGGTGCGCGGCGAACTCGGCCTCGAATCGGGCGATGGCCGCCTCATCGTCCAGTGCCCACACATGCCAGAGGTGGTCGAAGTCGGGGCGGCCCAGCAGGTGGCGGAAGATCGCCTCCGGATTGCACAGCATGCCGTTGCCGGCGAACGACTCGTAGAGCACGGTGTCGGCCTGCACCGGCTTCGACCGCGCGTAGGCGATGCGCTCGGCCTGCGCGGCCTTCTCGGCACGCGAGACGTAGCGGTTCAGTCGTTTCGGCAGGCGCGGTCTCACGACAACCGAGCGTAGACCGCCCTCCTTGTGAACCGCCTTGGGGTGTTACCTGGTTGTGATGTGAGGGATGGATGCCGCGGCGCGGCGATGGCGAGAGACCAGGTGCGCGTGCGGGGCGGCGGGCATACCCTGACCTCATGCACGCGGGACTCCACTTCTGGAATTACACGATGCCGCAGGCTGCGGCATCCATCCCCACGACGATCGCCGAGGTCGCCCGTACAGCCGAGGAGGGCGGCGTCGATCAGTTCACGGTGATGGACCATTGGTTCCAGATGGAACAGGCGGGAGATCCGGCAGAACCCATGCTCGAGGCGTTCTCGACGCTCGCGTTCGTGGCCGCGCAGACGAGCCGGATGCGGCTTGCGCCGCTGGTGGCGGGCGTGACGTACCGGCATCCCGCGCTCCTGGCCAAGACCGTGACGACGCTCGATGTGCTCAGCGCCGGCCGGGCGGCACTCGGCATCGGCGCGGCCTGGTACGAGCGCGAGCACCATGCGCTGGGGGTGCCGTATCCGGCGCTGGCCGAGCGCTTCGAACGGCTTGAAGAAGCGGTGCAGATCGCACTGCAGATGTTCGGCGACGACAACGGACCCTACGAGGGCCGCCACTACTCGCCGGCCGAGACACTGAACTCGCCTGCGGCGGTCTCGGCGCCGCATCCGCCGATCATGATCGGCGGCAAGGGCGAGCGCAAGACCCTGCGCCTCGCCGCACAGTACGCGCAGATAGTGAATCTCACCTCGGCCGACCCCGACGAGGTCGCGCATCTGCTCGACGTGCTGCGCGGGCACTGTGACGCCGTCGGCACCGACTACGACGCGATCGAGAAGCAGATCATGGGGAGCAGGCTGAACTCCGACGACGCCGCGTTCTGGCCGACGATGCAGCGCTTCGCGGACCTCGGCGTCGACCTGGTCGTGTTCGGCGTGCGCCCGAACGCGCAGCAGGCCGCGGTCGACGCGCTGGTCGAGGGCGTGGTGCCGCGACTGAAGGAGCTGTAGGCCTCAGTCCTCGATGACGCGTGCGGCGATGTCGGTGCGGTACTGGCCGCCCTCCAGGCCGATCTTCGCGATGGCCTCGTAGACGCGCTCGGTCGACTCGGCGAACGTCGTGCCCAGGGCCACGACGTTGAGCACGCGGCCGCCGGTGGCGACCAGGCCGGCGTCGGTGCGTCCGGTCGCGGCGTGCGCGACGTGCACGCCGTCGACGGCGGCTGCGGCATCCAGCCCCGAAAGCACCCGCCCGGTGATCGGCTTCGCCGGGTACCCCTCGCTGGCGAGTACCACCGTGACGGCGGTCGCCTCGGCGAAGGCCGGCTTGGGGTGGTCTTCGAGGTGGCCGGATGCCGCGGCCAGCAGCAGCTCGGACAAGGGATCGACGAGCCGCGGCAGCACGACCTGGGTCTCGGGGTCGCCGAACCGTGCGTTGAACTCGATGACCTTCACACCTTGCTCGGTGAGGATGAGTCCGGCGTAGAGCAGGCCGATGAACGGCGTGCCTTCGGCGTCGAGGTGGCGGATGACCGGCTCGGCGATCGTCTCGGTGACGTGGTCGACGAACGCGTCCTCTCCGCCGAAGCGCTCCAGCAGCCAGGGGAGGGGCGAGTAGGCGCCCATGCCGCCGGTGTTCGGGCCTTCATCACCGTCGAGCAGACGCTTGTAGTCCTGCGCGGGGCTCAGCGGCAGCACATGGTCGCCGTCGCAGAGGAAGAAGAGCGACACTTCGGGTCCGGCGAGGTGTTCCTCGATGAGCACGGGGGCGTCGGCAAGGTACTGCTCGGCATGCGCGAGCGCGGCATCGCGGTCTTCGGTGACGATGACGCCCTTGCCGGCGGCCAGGCCATCGGCTTTGACCACGTAGGGGGCGCCGAAGTCGTCGAGGGCGGCGGCGACGTCGCTCGGGGTGCGCACATGCACGGCGCGGCCGGTGGGCACACCTGCGGCATCCATCACCCGCTTCGCGAACGCCTTCGAGCCCTCGAGCTGCGCGGCCGCCTTGCCGGGGCCGAACACCGGGATGCCGCGCTCGCGCAGTGCGTCGGCGACTCCCGCGACCAGGGGAGCCTCAGGGCCCACGACGACGAGGTCGATGTGCTCGTCGTTCGCGTACGTGGTGACGGCCCCCGGGTCGTTCGCGTCGAGCGCGACGACGACCGCGTCCTGCGCGATGCCCGCGTTGCCGGGCGCGGCGAAGATCTCGTGCGGCGTGCTCTCCTCGCGCAGAGCGAGGATGATGGCGTGCTCACGGGCGCCCGCACCCAGGACCAGGATTCTCACGCTGCCAGCCTAACGGCGTGATCCGTTCGGATACTGCCGCTTGGCGTGCCGCGCGGGGTAGCGTGGCCGCATGGCCCGCAAGATCTCCACGGAGGATGGCAGAGCCGCGTTGGCCGGGGTCCGCAGCGGCGACCCCGAACGCACCGACCTGGCCACCTCGGTCCGCTATCTGCTGCAGCTGCTCGGCGAGAAGGCGCCGGGGCACACGGTCGAGGTGCGCGTGCCGCCGTTCGGCGCCGTGCAGATCATCGAGGGGCCACGGCACACCCGCGGCACGCCGCCGAATGTCGTCGAGACCGACCCGATGACCTGGATCTCGCTCGCCCTCGGCACCCAGCAGTGGCAAGAAGCCGAGGCATCCGGCCGCATCCTGGCCTCCGGCGTGCGTGCCGACATCTCCGACCTGCTGCCGCTGCGCCCCTGAGCGCGCTCGCGTGCCGAGCGCGGTAGGCGGGCATGCGGCGCCGTCGATTTTCAGTCGTCACGGATTACCGTTTTCGCGCGCCGAAGTGGTCATCTGCGACGACTGAAATTCCGCTCGATTTTGGGTCGTCACGGATTGCCGCTTTCTGGCGCGGGAATGGTCATCTGTGACGACGGAAGGATGGATGCCGCGGGCCGGCCGCCGTGCGATCAAGACCCGCGGCATCCCGATCCCGCTCACAACCAGCGGTGCGACAATGGAGGCATGGTCGAAGAAGCGGACAAGCCGGCACCCTCCGCTCCCGCGGAACTGATCGAGGAGAGCGTCGAGACCGTCAGCGTGCGCCGCGCGCCGAAGATGCTCGTATTCCTGGTGCTTGGAGCCGCCCTCGGCGTGCTCGCGGCGCTGATCTTCACCTACGGATTCGGTGTGTTCGACGCGACGGGCGCCGAGCAGAGCGCCTACAGCGCGGTCAGCTACACGAGCGGCCAGGTCTTCGGCTTCCTCGTGCTGGTGTGCGGTGTCGTCGGCGTCGCGCTGGGCGGCATCGTCGCACTCATCCTCGAGCGCACCGTCGGCCGTCGTACCCGAGAGGTGCAGGTCGGCCGCGAACGGGTCACCACCGTCGACTGACGATCGGACCGGCCTGCGTCACGCCAGGTCGGCGATGATCGGGTGGATCGCTGTGTCGAAGGCCGCGACATCCTGCCGCAGTCCATCGGTCACGGCGACGGTGAGCGCACCGATCCACCACACGCCGCGCTGCGTCAGCGGCAGCACCTGCACGTTCAGCTCGAACGGGTGCGCGCGTCGGCCCACCTGCCGCTCATGCTCGGCGATGGCGCTGGCATAGCCGCGGTAAGAGATGCCGGGGTTCGCGATCTCGGCCTTCTTGTAGCGGGTGGCCATGTCGTCCGACAGCTGCAGCGCCTCGGCGGCGTGCGGAATGATGGCCCGCCGCAACTCGGCGAATCCCGCCGGGAGAGCCACGAGCGTCTCGAAGCCGTCGACGAGCTCGAGCGGCGCCGCCGAAGGGTGCGCCTGAGGCTCGACGGTCATCTTCCAGTACGAGGTCCACTGCCGCTCGAGGGCCTCCTGCGCGTCGGCGCTGCGGTCGTTCTCACGAGGCGGGATGCCGCGCAGATAGGGGAGTTCGACCGGCGAGCGCACTCCCGCCAGCTGTCGCAGGCACAGCGCGAGCAGCACCGGGCGATCGGCGCTCTCGCGGATCGCCCATCCCGGATCGTCGCTGTGCATGCCGCCATTGTAGGGCGAGCGCGCGCCCGAGGACCGGGCTGATCGGGCGTTCTCGCCGCTCGGGCGGCGCCCGACATCCGGCATCTGCACAGGCATCGCCCGGGTAGGCTTGTGCCGTGGCAGCGACCCCTTCCGCCAACCCCTATGCACAAGCCGGAGTCGACACCGCCGCGGGTGATCTCGCGGTCGAGTTGATGAAGTCGGCCGTCAAGCGCACCCACGGCCCCGAAGTGCTCGGCGGTGTGGGCGGATTCGCAGGCCTCTTCGACGCCTCCGCTCTGCTCGGATACACGCGTCCGCTGCTCGCCTCGAGCACGGACGGCGTGGGCACGAAGGTGGCCATCGCGCAGGCGATCGACAAGCACGACACCATCGGCGAAGACCTCGTCGGCATGGTCGTCGACGACATCGTCGTGGTCGGCGCCAAGCCGCTGTTCATGACCGACTACATCGCCTGCGGCAAGGTCGTGCCCGACCGCATCGCCGACATCGTCGCCGGCATCGCACGCGGCTGCGAGCTGACCGGCACGGCGCTGGTCGGCGGCGAGACCGCCGAGCACCCCGGCCTGCTCGGTCCCGCCGACTACGACGTGGCGGGGGCCGCAACCGGCGTGGTCGAGGCCGACCGCATCCTCGGCGCCGAGCGCGTGCGCCCGGGCGATGCCGTGCTCGCCCTGGCCTCCAGCGGCCTGCACTCCAACGGCTTCTCGCTCGTGCGCCACATCGTCTCGGGCGCCGGCATCACGTACGGTGACCGCAGCGCCGAACTGGGCACGACCTGGGGTGAAGCCCTGCTCGAGCCCACACGCCTCTACACGAGCCCGCTGCTGCAGCTCGTCGAGCGGTTCGGCCGCGGCATCCACTCTCTCAGCCACGTCACCGGCGGCGGAATCGCCGCGAACCTCGCGCGCGTGCTGCCGCAGGAGACCTGGGTCGAGCTCGACCGTTCCACGTGGTCTCCGGCGCCGGTGTTCCGCGTGCTCGCGGACCTCGGCGGTCTGGACCTCGTCGCCACGGAGGGCACCTGGAACCTGGGTGTCGGCTTCCTCGCGGTCGTCGACCAGGCGGTCGCGGCGGATGCGGCATCCACTCTCGCCTCCGCGGGAATCGACACCTGGCAGATCGGCGTCGTCGCCTCGGGCGAGCGTCCTACGGGGGAGTTCGACCAGGGCGCCAAGGGCGTCGACGGCGGCGCGGTGCGCCTGGTCGGCGCGTATCGGGAAGACGGAGCGAAGTAACAGCAGATGTGCGGCATCGTCGGAATGGTCGGGCGCGGCCCGGTCAACCAGGACATCTACGACTCCCTCCTTCTTCTTCAGCATCGTGGGCAGGATGCCACGGGCATCGCCACGGCCGAGCCGGGCGGCGTCATCCACATGAGCAAGGGCCAAGGGCAGGTGCGCGAGAGCTTCCGCACCCGCGACATGCGGTCGCTGCTCGGTAACGTCGGCCTCGGTCATGTGCGCTACGCGACGCGGGGCGCCGCCTCGAGCGAAGAAGAAGCGCAGCCGTTCTACGTGAACTCGCCGTACGGCATCGTGCTCATCCACAACGGCAACCTGACGAACACGCGTGAACTCACCGACGAGATGGCGCACCGCGACCGCCGGCACCTGAACTCGTCGAGCGACACCGAACTGCTGCTGAACGCGCTGGCCAGCGAGCTGCAAGAGACCACGAGCCCCGTCGACCTCGAGCCCGAGCGCATCTTCGACGCCGTCGCCCGCACGCACCGGCGCATCGAGGGCGCCTACGCGGTGATAGCGCTGATCGCCGGGTACGGTCTGCTCGCGTTCCGTGATCCGTTCGGCATCCGTCCCCTCGTGCTGGGCCGGCGCAGCGCGGGTCTGGCCGGCGACGAATGGGTGGTGGCCAGCGAATCGCTCGTGCTCGAGAACGCCGACTATGAGATCGTCCGCGAGATAGCGCCGGGCGAGGCCGTGTTCATCACGAGCGAGGGCGAGCTGCACTCACGCCAGTGCGCCGAGCAGCCGCAGCTGGTGCCCTGCTCGTTCGAGTACGTGTACCTCGCGCGGCCCGACTCGGTGATGAACGGTGTCTCGGTCTACGACGCGCGGCTGCGGATGGGCGCGAAGCTCGCCGCCACGATCGCCAAGCACACGCCGGTCGACGACATCGACGTCGTGATGCCGATCCCCGACTCGTCGCGGCCCGCTGCCATGGAGGTCGCCCGGGTGCTGGGCATCGAGTACCGCGAGGGCTTCTACAAGAACCACTACATCGGCCGCACGTTCATCATGCCCGGGCAGGCCGTGCGCAAGAAGTCGGTGCGCCAGAAGCTCAACGCCATGTCGAGCGAGTTCGAGGGCAAGAACGTGCTGCTCATCGACGATTCGATCGTGCGCGGCACGACGAGCAAGCAGATCATCCAGATGGCACGGGATGCCGGAGCCGCCTCGGTCACGTTCGCATCGGCCGCGCCGCCCGTGCGTTACCCGCACGTGTACGGCATCAATATGCCGTCGGCGCGCGAGCTCATCGCCCACGAGCGTACGATCCCCGAGATCGCCATCGAACTCGGTTGCGACCATCTCGTGTACCAGGAGGTCGAAGACCTCAAGAGCGCCATCGTCGAGGGATCGGAGCTGAACGACCTCGATCTGAGCTGCTTCGATGGCCGCTACGTCACCGGTACCGTCACCGACGAGTACCTCGCCTGGGTCGAGGGGTCGCAGGAGAGCTGAGCTCCGCAGCCGGGTGGCTGTCGGGTCCGCGGCCTGCGGCATCCCGGCCCCGGCGTCGCTCCCCGGCGTTCCTCCGGCCACCGGCATCCCTCCCCGGCGTTCCTCTCGCAGGATGGAATGGCGATCGCGGGCGCGTCGGCCGGCGTGTCGGGGCGATTCGGCCTGGATCTCCTGCGAGACGAACAGCACTGCGCGGATGATCGGCCCGCGGCATCCCGCTGCAGCGCCCCTTCCCGGGCATCCCGCTGCAGCGCCGCCCGTGGCGCCCCGCCGGACCGCCGCCCGTGGCGTCCCGCCGGTCTCAAATCAGGTGTTTTCGCGAGATCAGGTCGTTGCGGGCCGAATCCTTCCTGATTTCGCGAGAACACCTGATTTCGTGAGGGACCCGGGGCGTGGTGCGAGTACGCAGACTCACAGCCCACATTCGAGGTCGGTTGTTAGCGTCGGCTCATGTCGGCCGCTTCCGCTCCCACCGGAGAACTCACCCGGATCGCGCGAACGGATCCCGCGGCCATCGAGAAACCCGCAGGCCCCGTGCGTCGCGGCCTGCGCCGCGCCCGCCGTTGGCTGTCGGGTCACCCGCGCCTGGAGCGCGGCTACCGCATCGCCGTTGGGGTCATCGGCACGCTGCTGACCCTCGGCGGACTGATCCTCGTGCCGCTGCCGGGCCCGGGCTGGCTCATCGTCTTCACCGGACTCGCGCTGCTGGGCACCGAGTTCGTGTGGGCGCACCGCTTGTCGGGCTGGCTGAAGAAGCAGCTCGCCCGGTTCTGGGCGTGGTGGCATGCGCGCCGCGACGCCCGGCGCGTCGTACGCGCATCGAACACTGCGCGCACGCCGAACGCGCGCGCGTCGAACACCCCGCGCTGAGCCTCGCGGCCGCCGCGTATGGTCGGAGGCGGTCTACGCCTGCAGACGCTGTTGGTACGAGCCCGCGCTCTCGTCGTCTTCGTCGTCGGCGTACTTGTCCGCCCACTTGTCGACGTATTCGTCCTCATTGGACTCGGGATGACCCAGCTCACGCTCGAGCGACGCGAAGTTCACGTTGTACGTGTCGTACTTGAGCTCGCGAGCGATCTTGGTGTGCTTCGCCTTCTGACGGCCACGCCCCATGCGAGACCCCCTTATGGTCAAGTCGCGGGCAGTGTCTGGCCCGACTGTTCACGATGTCCGGTATCAACCGGCAAGAGTAGCATTCAGGATATCACGCGGGGTGGCGAACGGCCTGATTGCGGGCAGCCCCCCGACCGGTCCCCAACGAGAGGCTGCGAGATATATGTCCCAGGAGGCATCCGACGCCGCACCCAAGCCCGAGACGGCCGCCGACCTCGCCGGTGCGGTGATCGTCGGCATCGTCGCGGGGCAATCGCCGCGCGTCGTGAAGGAGGCCGCGCGGTACGCCAAGGCATTCGGCGCGCCGCTGGTGGTGGTCAACGTCGACGTCACGCGGTTCGTGGCGTACGAAGACCCCGACGGCTCGGTGCAGACGGCGGCGATCGACCTCGCCGCCGTCGGGCGCGAGAACGAGGTGCGGCAGATAACCGATGAGACGAAGGCCGCGCTGGACGGCTGCGGCATCGACTGGTCGATGCGGTGGCTCGTGGGCGACCCGGCGCTGGCGATGAAGAAGCTCGCCGATGAGGCGCGCGCACGCGTCATCGTCGTCGGCACCCGCAAGCAGGGCCTCGGCGAGTCGATCCGCGAGTTCTTCACCGGGTCCGTCGCCGTGCGCCTCGCGCACCGGCAGACGCGGCCCGTTCTGGTGGTGCCCATCGGCGAGACGTTGGCGGACGACCAGGACTTCGACTGGTGACGCTCACCCGTGCAGCGCACGGGTGACCTCCTTCGCGGCGTCGTCGAGTGCGCGCACCAGTCGGTCGACAGTGGATGCCGCGACCACCCCGCCGCGCGCCACGTGTGCGCGCAGGTCGGTGCGCACGTGGGCGCGGAAGGCGTTCACGGCCGTGTCGGCGCGCTGCAGCTGTTCGCGGCTGCGCACGCGCGGGTCGTCGTCACGCGCCGTGCGCGTCGGGGCGGCCCGCCGCTCCTCGTGCGCGGCTGCGGCCAGGTCGGCGCGCAGGCTCTTCATCGCCTCACGCACACTGCCGCGCACCTCGTCGGCGATGAGGCGCACCGAGTCGGCCAGGCCCGCCTCGATCCCGTCGAACTCCTCGGCGCGGTCGGCCACCTCGGCGCGCCCGGCGTCGGTGATCGCGTAGATCGTCTTGCGGCCCTCGACGGTCTTGGTGACCAGACCTTCCTCCTCGAGCTTCGCCAGCCGCGGATAGATCGTGCCCGCGCTGGGCGTGTAAGTGCCGCCGGTGCGATCGGTGAGCGCCTGGATCAGGTCGTAACCGTGCCGGGGCTGCTCGTCGAGCAACTTCAGCAGGTACAGGCGCAGGTCGCCGTGTGAGAAGACCGGGGCCATCACCACTCCTCCTCCGTCGTCGCGTCGGTGTCGCCGCCGGCGTCGGCCGCGGCATCCACCCCGTCCGTCGGTCGGCGCAGGACCGACAGGTTTCCGGAGACGGAGTTGGTCCGCACGTCGGCGAAGCTGCCCGAGAGCTGCCCGGTCGTGCCGGTGTAGCTCGTGCCCGGGCCGTTGCCCTGCCCCGATCGGACCGTGCCATCGATGAGCACCTGGCCGCTGACGCTGCGCACGACATAGTTGGCGGCTCGTCCCTCGTCGAGCCGGATCGTCGCGTCGCCCGAGACAGTGTTCAGCGAGATGCGGTCGACGTCGCCGGTGCTGTCGATGAGGACCGGACCCGAGACCGTGTCGACGATGGCCTTGGCGATCGAGCCCGACGCCGTGACGTCGCCCGACACGCTGTTGGCCAGGAGGGCGCCGGCAAGGCCCCGAATCTGCACGTCGCCGGAGACGGCGTTGACGGTGAGGTCGCCCGTCAGGCCGTCGACGAGCAGGTCGCCCGAGACGGTGTTCAGGCGCGCGTCGGTACGCAGCCCGCTCACCAGCGCGCTGGCGCTGACCACGCCGAGAGTGACGGCCGCGGTGCGGGGGACGGCGACGCTGATCTCGGCCTTCGGGCCGTTCGCGCCGAAGTGGCGGAACACGTCGAGGAAGTTGTCCCACCCGAGTTGAGGGTGGTCGATCTCGACGGCGCCGTCGATCGCCTCGATGCGCAGGTCGCGGCCGGAGACCGCGTGCACCTCGATGCGCAGGTTCGGCTCGTCGTGGGCGACCACGTCGATCTGCCCGCCGATGAGCCCGATCTTGAGTCTGGTCACGTCTTCGATATCGATGACGCGTGTCTGGCCCGGCTGGATGAGCCACTTCTCGCTGGTCATGAGGACTCCCGTATGTGATTCGAGATATATCGTGTCTTTGACAATAAACGCGATATAGCTCGAGCGCAACCCCTCGCAGGAGATTCTCACCGCCGCGGGCGCTTGAGCTTGACGTTACGTCAAGGATTAGCGTGGAGCCCGACGGGACGAGAACGGAAGGAGAGGGGCGCATGGACAGAACCATCCACGAGATCGCCACGCTCGCGGGCACGACCAGCAGAACTCTGCGTCACTACGACGCGATCGGGCTGCTGGCTCCCAGCCGCATCGGCGCGAACGGGTATCGACGGTACGACGAGTCGGCGCTCGTGCGGCTGCAGCGCATCCTGTTGCTGCGCGAGCTCGGGCTGCCGTTGCCGCAGATCGCCGAGGTGCTCGACCGCGAGACGAGCGAGGTGCGGGCCCTGCGCACGCACCTCGACCTGCTGCGGCAGGAGAAGGAGCGCCTCGACCGGCGGATCGCCGCCGTCACGTCCACCATCGATGCCCTTCAGAAAGGGGAAGAACCCATGGCCGAGAAGATGTTCGACGGATTCGACAACACGCAGTATCAGGCGGAGGTCACCGAGCGCTGGGGCGGCGACGCGTACGCACGCGGCAACGACTGGTGGCAGGGGATGACCCCCGACCAGCGGGCGGCGTGGCAGAGGCAGGTCGCTGACCTGAACGAGCAGTGGCGGGATGCCGCGGCCCGCGGCATCCCGGCTGACAGCGCCGAGGCGCACGGGCTGGCCGAACGGCATGTGCAGTGGCTCCGGGGCATCCCGGGGACGCCGGCCGCGGCATCCGACGGCGACATCGCCGGATACGTGCGGGGCCTGGGCGAGATGTATGTCGCCGACCCGCGGTTCGCCGCCAACTACGGCGGCGCCGAGGGTGCCGCGTTCGTACGCGACGCGCTGCGCGTCTATGCCGACGCGGACCTGTAGCCGCAGCGCCGCTCTAAGCTGGCGGTATGCCCGGTCCCGTCGACTTCCTGCGCTCCTGCGAGCCGGGCACGCGGGTGACCGTGCGACGCAGGACCGACGGCGGCTGGGCGGACGCGCTCGGGTATCTGCGCGAGATCACGCCGACCAGCTGCGTCGTCGAGACCCGCCGGGGGCTTGTGCGCGTGCCGTTGGATGCCGTGACGCACGCCGTCCGGGTGCCCGAGCCGCCGCCCCGCCGCAGGCGCTGAGGGCGCGTCAGGCCCGTTCGCCGACGTACCGGGCGCGGCCGGCGAGGATGCCCGTGATGAAGATGCCGACGCTCACCACGAGCAGCGCGAACAGCGGCCACTCCCACGAGCCGGTCGCGTCGTGCAGAGCCCCCACGAGGATGGGCCCGAACGCCGCCAGCAGATAGCCCACCGACTGACCCATGCCCGACAGCGCCGCAGCCTGGTGGTGGTTGCGGGTGCGAAGACCGAACAGCGACAGCGCGACGGTGATGGATGCCCCGCCCGCCGCACCCAGCATCGCCACCCAGACGATGCCCAGGGCCGGCAGCAGCATCTGCCCGCCCACCGCGACGAACACGACGACCGCTGCGATCGCTGCGAGCCCGCTCTGCGCGCGCAGCCGGTGGAGCAGCGCTGCGGCGGTGAGACTGCCGACGATGCCGAAACACTGGAACACGAACTGGTGCCACCCGGCGCCCACGATCGACAGCCCGCCGTCGTGCTCGACGGTCGGCCACCAGGTGATCGCCGTGTAGTATATCGTCGACTGCAGACCGAGATACAGCGTCACCGCCCACGCGAGCGGAGAGCGCCACATCGGTCCCACGTGGGCGGGGTCGGCCGGGGCGTCGGCGCCTTCGGCGGCCGCGGCATCCATCGCCTTGTCGGCGGGGGTGTACCGGGCGCGCAGCTGCGGCAGGAACACCGCGAACGCGATGAGGGCCAGCGCAGCCCAGATACCCAGCGACAGCCGCCAGCCCGCACTCGTCATGCCGGCGATCGGCACGGCCAGGCCCGCGGCGATCGCCGCTACCCCGCTCTGCAGCGCGGAGTAGATGCCGGTCATCGGCCCCACCCGGTCGGGATACTCGCGCTTGATGAGGGCCGGCAGCAGCACGTTGATCATCGCGATGGCGCCACCGAGGATCGCCGTGCCGACCCAGATCGCGCCCGGCAGCGGCACCGATCGCAGCACGATGGCCACCGCGAGGATCAGCAGCGAACCGCCGAGGGCGCGCTCGAGGCCGACCTTGCGGGCGATGCCGGGGGCGATGGGTGAGACGACGGCGAACCCGATCACCGGGAGTGCGACGAGGAAGGATGCTGCGGTGCCGCCGATGCCCAGATCGGTGCGGATGTCGCCCAGGACCGGGCCGACCGAGGTGATTCCCGCGCGCAGGTTGGCGGCGAGCAGCAGAACGCCGGCGAGCATGAGGCCCGCGCGGGCGGCGCCGTCGCGGTGGATCGGCGGCGTCGCAGAGGTCATGCGTTCAGGCTATGCCCGGCCCGTGCATGCGACCGAATCAGATGCGCACGCTACAGCATGGCGGCGCCGGCCAGCCCGACGAGAATCAGCGTGCGACGCGGCAGTCGTTTCACACCACGCCAGGGCTGCAGAAGTGCGACGAGGGCGAACACGCCGCCTTCACCTCGGTTGTCGGCGCGGAGCACCAGGGCAATGTACTTCAGCGAGACGACGAGGATCAGCGTCCAGAATACGAGGGAGAGGATGCCGAGCACGTTGTCGCGGTCGGGCTCGAGGTGGCCGGCGCCACCGTTGAAAACGGCGTGCAGCGCATAGATGGTGCTCGTGCCGAGGTCTCCGTACACGACGCCCAGCACCGCCAATGCGACCAGCGCCACCTGGCCGGCACCCTGCTGCCGTGCCCGCTCCTCGGCGGGCACGGCAGCAGGACGGTCGCGGCGCTCCTCGCTCGCGACATCGGCTGGTTCGGCGTCCGGTGGGTCGTCCGGCTCGTCGCGCGCACGCGACATCGCGACGATCAGGTGCGGTTGCGCCCGCTGATGACCCGGAACAAGAACGCGATCAAAGCGATCACGGCGACCACGAGCGCGACCCAGAGCAACCAGTGCAGGGCGGCGTTCAGTCCGCTGAAGATCGCGACGATCACAGCGATGATGAGGATGATGATCAATGCGGCATTCATAAGCGTGACCTCCCTTTAACGTGTGCCTACCTGAGCATGGATCGGGTAGGCGCGTCAACCCCTCCCCGCGGCACGGCTCGCGGCGCTACGGTGAGGGGCCGAAGGAAGGAGACATCATGCCCCGAGGACGAGCCTCGAACAGCCTGAAGAATCCCGACATGTACGAAGAGCTGCGCGACGACGGCGCTTCGAAAGAGAAGGCCGCGCGCATCTCGAACGCCGCAGCGAACGAGGGCGAGAAGAAGGTCGGGCGGCGCGGTGGCAAGGCGAAAGACTATGAGGACCGCACCGTCGGCGAGCTGAAGAAGCGCGCGAAGGAACTCGGCCTGCACGGCTACTCCGACAAGCGCAAGAGCGAGCTCATCGACATGCTGCGCAATCACTGACCGGCAGGTCTGTACAGCGGCACGGCGTACGCACAACGGACGCGTGGAATAATCGCGCCCGTGCGGCTGATCGCGGCCGTGCCCCGCCTCCCGCTCGAAGGGCCCCCGTGTCGAAGCTCGCCGTCCTCAGTCTGCGTAACCGCGCGCTGATCGCGCTGATCACGATCATCGCCGCCGTCTTCGGCTCGATCGCCCTGGTCAATCTCAAGCAGGAGCTCATCCCCTCGATCGAGTTTCCGCAGCTGATCGTCGTCTCGACGTATTCGGGTGCCTCTCCCGAGGTCGTGTCGCGCGACGTGTCCGACCCGATCGAGCAGGCGATCCAGGGTGTGCCGGGCCTGGAAGAGACCAGCGCCACCAGCACCACGAACTCGTCGATCGTGCAGGCGCAGTTCACGTACGGCACCGACCTGGCCACGGCCGAACAGAAGATCAGCGTCGCGATCAACCGGATAAAGTCCACGCTCCCCGATGGGGTGGATCCCAATGTGATCTCAGCGTCGATCGACGACTTCCCGGTGATCCAGCTGGCGGTGACCGGCTTCGACGACGAGCAGACCGTGCAGTCGCGGCTGGAGAGCACCGTCGTCCCCGACCTCGAAGACATCGACGGCGTCAACGCCGCGCAGATCGTCGGCGGACGCGGCCAGCGCGTGACCATCACTCCCGACACCGACGAGCTGGCGGCATCCGGATTCACCACGCAGTCGATCACCGACGCACTCAGCCAGAACGGGCTGCTCTTCCCGGGCGGCGACATCACCGAGGGCGACCAGACTCTCACCGTGCAGACCGGCGCGAAGCTCGACGCCGTCAAGGAGATCGAGAAGCTGCCGCTCGTGCCGAGCGCGCAAGGCCTGGCCCAGCAGCAGGCCCAGGCCCCGGCGCAGGCGGGCGCGGCGGGCGGCGCGAAGACCACGACGTCGACGACGACGGCCATCGCGGATGTCGCGAGCGTGAAGCTCGAGCGTGACCCGGTGACGACCATCTCGCGGGTCAACGGCGAGAACGCCCTCACGCTGGCGATCACGAAGCTGCCGGCGGCCAACACCGTCGACGTGTCGACGGCCGTGCGAGACGCGCTGCCCGATCTGCAGAAGCAGCTGGACGGTGCACACTTCACCGTCGTGTTCGATCAGGCGCCGTACATCCAGCAGTCGATCGACTCGCTCGCCCAGGAGGGCCTGCTCGGTCTGCTGTTCGCGGTGATCATCATCCTGATCTTCCTGCTGTCGGTGCGCTCCACGCTGGTCACCGCGATCTCGATCCCGACGAGCGTGCTCATCACGTTCATCGGCATCCAGGCATTCGGCTACTCGCTGAACATCCTCACGCTCGGCGCGCTGACGATCGCCATCGGGCGCGTCGTGGACGACTCGATCGTCGTCATCGAGAACATCAAACGGCATTACGTCGAGGGCGCCGACAAGCTGCAGGCGATCACCCGCGCCGTGCGCGAGGTGGCGACGGCCGTCTCGGCGTCGACACTGACAACGGTGGCAGTGTTCCTTCCCATCGCGTTCGTCGGCGACATGACCGGTGAGCTGTTCCGGCCGTTCGCGCTGACCGTCACGATCGCGATGGTCGCCTCGCTGGTCGTGGCCCTCACCATCGTGCCGGTGCTGGCGTACTGGTTCCTCAAGCCGGGCAAGCAGCTGCTCGACGCCGACGGCAAGCCGATCGATCCCGAGGCTGCCGATGCCCCGCCGTCGCGTCTGCAGAAGGGCTACCTGCCGATCCTGCACTGGACGCTCAAGCACTCCGGCGTGACCGTGATCATCGCCGTTCTCGTGCTCGGCGGCACGATCGCCCTCGCGCCGCTGATGAAGACGAACTTCCTCGGCGACTCGGGGCAGAACACGTTCACGATGACGCAGGACCTGGGGCCCGCGGCATCCCTCGCCTCTCAGGACGCCGCGGCGAAGAAGGTCGAAGCCGCGATCAAAGACGTCGACGGGATCGACACCGTGCAGACCTCGATCGGCTCGAGCGGCTCGGCCCTGCGCGACGCTTTCTCGGGCGGCGGCAGCGGCGTGACGTACTCGATCACGACCGACACCGACGCCGACCAGGAGCAGGTCCGGGCCGACGTCGAAGACGCCGTGGCCGACCTGAAGGGCGTCGGCACCGTGACGGTCGCTGCCGCCGAGGGCGGGTTCGGCTCGAGTGACGTCGAGATCGACATCACCGCCCCCGACGGCAAGACGCTGCAGACCGCGACCGATGCGGTGGTGGATGCCGTCAGCGGCAAGGCCGGCATCGGGCAGGTCTCCACGAACCTGTCGGCTTCTCTGCCCTACATCTCGGTGTCGGTCGACCGCGACAAGGCCGCCGAACACGGCCTGAGCGAGGCGGCCGTGGGCAGCATCGTGTCGAACACCATGCGCCCGCAGCAGATCGGCACGGTCGAGATCGACGAGTCGAGCGTCACCGTGTACCTCGATGCCGCCGACGTGCCCGACTCGCTCGCGGCGCTGAAGAAGATGGATGTCGCGACTGCGACAGGAATCATCGAGCTGGGCGACATAGCGACCGTGGAGAAGAGCAACGGCCCCACCTCGATCTCGACGCAGCGCGGCGTGCGCACCGCGACGGTGACGGTCACCCCGTCGACCGACGACTTGACCGCGGCATCCACCACCATCGACGAGGCGCTGAAGAACGCCGATCTGCCGGAGGCGGCCGATGCGTCGATCGGTGGCGTCCTCTCGCAGCAGGGCACCGCGTTCTCGCAGCTGGGTCTGGCGATGCTCGCCGCGATCCTGATCGTCTACGTCGTGATGGTGGCCACGTTCAAGTCGCTGCGCCAGCCGCTGCTGCTGCTGGTGTCGATCCCGTTCGCCGCGACGGGCGCGATCCTGCTGCAGCTGATCACGGGAGTGCCGCTGGGCGTGGCATCCCTCATCGGCGTGCTCATGCTCATCGGCATCGTGGTCACGAATGCCATCGTGCTCGTGGACCTCGTCAACCAGTACCGCGTCAAGGGCCTGTCCACCCATGACGCGGTGATGGCAGGCGGGTCGAGGCGGTTGCGGCCGATCCTCATGACGGCGCTGGCGACCATCTTCGCGCTGACGCCCATGGCGCTCGGGATCACGGGCCACGGCGGGTTCATCTCGCAGCCGCTCGCGATCGTCGTGATCGGCGGCCTCGTGTCGTCGACCGTGATGACGCTGCTTGTGCTGCCGACGCTGTACAACCTCGTCGAGGGTGCGCGCGAGCGGCGGGAGGCAGCCCGCGGGATGAGGGCGGATGCCACAGCCGACGTCGACGGGACCGAGACGGTCGGGGCGCTGCCGTCAGCGCCGGCGATCCACCAGGTGGAGTCATCGCGCAGGTCGCGCCGCGAGCACTGAGCGTCCGCGGTCGCCGGAGCGGACGCATGCCCATGCCGCGTCTCGGTGAGGGTGCGGTGCAGCCGCCCCGCGAACACACCGACCCACGTGAAGATGAGCGTGAACGCGATGAGCTCGAATGCGGCCAGCGTCATGAACTTGAACAGGTACACGATGGTCGTGGTCACGAGGGTGCTGCCCAGGACATAGGTGAACATCATCAGGCGCGGCGTGTAGTGGCGCCGGCGCACGACGACCGTGATGAGCACGCCGAGGAACGAGAAGATGATGCCGTCGGCGGCGCGTTCGTGCATGAACTGGTTGACGTTCATCGGGAAGAATCCGACTGCCGCCAGGTGCGCGCCCGAGCATGCCAGCAGCACGCTGACCTTGCCCGAGCGCTTGGTGCCCCGCAGGTCCTGCAGGGCGTGCATGTCGCGTCGGACCTGCAGCGAGAACCCGAGGAACAGCATCCCGACCACGATCATCGTGGCGTTGAAGGTGTGTCCCGAGAAATCGCGGAACGTCCCCAGCTCGCTGAACTGCGAACGCCACCAGTCGGTGTCAGTCGTCGTGACCATCGAGACGGCCGTGCCCAGGATCAGCATCACCGTCACGAGTGCCGCCCACCGCGGAGCCGTCGGGCGCAACAGGATCGGCAATCGCGTCGGGTCGAAGCGCAGCGCCGGTATCGGCCTGAAATAAGAGGTCGGTTCCCCGGTCGACATCAGTCCCCCTCGAGGCGCACCACTCGCCCGAGTCCCCAGACCTGATCCGTGTGTCGCGCCGGATGCAGTTTTCTCCAGCCCCCAGCGTGACGGCGCAAGCCGTCGAGACGATGCTATTAGGCTCGACCGCTGATCGCACGGGCGGAAGCCGGGGTTGACAGGGGATTTCCGGGTGTGTAGCCCGGAATGCCGTGGCCCGGGCGGTCTCCCAGGTGCGGCCGATAGGCTGGTCGGGTCGGCTCAGGGCGAGATGTGGGTTTGTGTGCCCGAGGGGCCGATGATGGGCGCCGCTCGGCGTGCATGACCATCATCAGAATGGCCCCGGCCGACGAATGTCCGGGTTGCTCGGGCGTGCGCTCGAGCGCTGTTCTCGTGTAAGAGAACCCAGAAGGACCATGCCCAAGAACAAGAAGCCGGCCGGAGGCCGGCCCGCTCGTAATTTCGATCCCCGCTACGCCGCGAAGACCAAGCATCGCCCGGGGGAGTCGTCGGCCGGAAAGGCCGGCAGCCGCAGCCCAGGCCACCGCGGATACCGCCCTGCCGAGGCCGAGGCGCCCAAGCGTCGCTGGACCGCGCAGGAGAAGGCCGGCCGCGATGAGTCGCGTGCCATCCGCGACGGTCACGGGTACCGCGGTGACGAGCGCGGCTTCCGCGACGACCGGTCAGCACGTCGCGACGACCGCGGTCAGCGTCCCGCCTACCGCGACGATCGCGCCCCGCGCCAGAACGACCGCGACGACCGCGGGTTCCGCGGTGCGCGGCAGAACGACCGCGACGAGCGTGGATACCGCGGTGCGCGGCAGAACGACCGCGACGACCGCGGGTTCCGCGGTGCGCGGCAGAACGACGGCGACGACCGCGGGTTCAGCGGCGGTCGCCGGGATGACCGCGCCCAGCGCCCCGCCTACCGGGACGACCGTGGCCCGCGTCACAACGACCGCGACGAGCGTGGATACCGCGGTGCCGACCGGGGTCAGCGTCCCGCCTACCGGGACGACCGGGGACCGCGTCAGAACGACAGCGACGAGCGCGGGTTCCGCGGCGCTCGGCAGAACGATCGGGACGACCGCGGGTTCCGCGGCGCTCGCCGGGACGACCGCGCCGAGCGCCCCGCCTCCCACGACGACCGCGGCCAGCGCCCCTCGTATCGGGATGACCGGCGTCAGCGCCCCTCGTATCGCGGCGATCGCCGGGACGACCGCGGGTTCGGCGACCGCCGTCCGGCCCGCCATGACGATCGCGCCGAGCGTGGATACCGCGGCGACAGCGCGCCTCGGCACAACGACCGCGATGACCGGGGGTTCCGCGGAGATCGTCGTGAGGATCGGGGTCAGCGCCCCTCGTATCGGGATGACCGCCGCGACGATCGTGGAGCGCGTCCGTCGTTCCGCGACGACCGTGGAGCGCGCTTCCGCGACACCCCGTCGCACACCGCGCGTCGCGACGACCGTCGTTCCTTCGATCGCCGTGACAACCACGCGTCTGTGCAGCATGAAGAGCACATCGACGTCGTCCACGAGAAGCTGCAGGCACAGGCGGTGCAGGCGGATGCCGGGGCCACGGCATCCTTCTCCGATCTCGGTCTCGGCGAGAACATCGTCCGCGTGCTCGCGAGTCTGGGCGCGGAGCACCCGTTCCCGATTCAGGCCGCGACGATCGGCCCCATCCTCGCCGGCAAGGACGTGCTCGGCCGCGGCCGCACGGGTTCGGGCAAGACGATCGCCTTCGGTGCTCCGTTGGTGGAGTCGATCCTGCGCTCGAAAGCGGGCGTCAAGCGCGAGTTCGGCCGTGCGCCGGTGGCGCTGATTCTTGCGCCGACGCGCGAGCTCGCCCTGCAGATCGACCGCACCGTGCAGCCGATCGCGCGGAGCGTGGGCTTGTTCACGACGCAGATCTACGGCGGCGTTCCGCAGGCGCGACAGGTCGGTGCGCTGAAGAAGGGCGTCGACATCATCATCGGCACCCCGGGCCGCATCGAGGACCTGCAGAATCAGGGCAAGCTCGACCTCTCGCAGGTGAGCGTGGTGGTGCTCGACGAGGCCGACCACATGTCTGAGCTCGGATTCCTCGAGCCGATGCAGCGCATTCTTCGTCTCGTCGCCGACGGCGCGCAGAAGCTGCTGTTCTCGGCCACGCTCGACCGCGAGGTCGCGGCGCTCGTCGACGAGTTCCTCGTGGAGCCCGCCGTCTACGAGGTCGCCGGCGAAGACCAGGAGTCGAGCACGATCGACCACCGCGTATTGGTCATCGACCATCGCGACAAGGCCGAGATCCTCAACTCGCTGGTCGACCGCGACGGTAAGACCCTCGTGTTCTCGCGCACGCGTGCGTACACGGAGATGCTCGCCGAGCAGTTCGAAGAGGCCGGGATCCGCGCCGTCGCCCTGCATGGCGATCTGAACCAGGCCAAGCGCTCGCGTAACCTCCAGCGGCTGACCGACGGCAAGGTGAACGTGCTGGTGGCGACGGATGTCGCCGCCCGCGGCATCCACGTCGACGACATCGATCTGGTGGTGCAGGCCGATGCGCCCAGCGAGTACAAGACGTATCTGCACCGCTCGGGACGTACCGGGCGCGCGGGACGCGCCGGCACCGTCGTGACGCTGGTGCCGCGCCAGCGGCAGCGCCGCATGTCGGAGATGCTCGAGCGCGCCGAGATCGAGGCGCCGTTCACACCGGCGCGCCCGGGTGACGATGTGCTCGAGGAACTCAGCGGCCGTCAGGTCGACCCGACCGTCTGATCCTCTGCGGGATCGGTATCGGGATCGAGCTCGGGCCGAATGCCCGGTCTCACATGTCGGAATA
Organism: Microbacterium horticulturae; assembly: GCF_029094505.1. NCBI lineage: Bacteria > Bacillati > Actinomycetota > Actinomycetes > Micrococcales > Microbacteriaceae > Microbacterium > Microbacterium horticulturae. The sequence continues at coordinate 136,772 of NZ_CP119108.1, forward strand.
CCCGTCCGGAGTCCAGCCCGTGGACCCCGGGCGGGTATTCCCTTCGGGCAGAGTCTCTGCCAGGATGGGGCCCACGTGTTTGTAAGGCGTACTGCCTAACGCCGGATGGATACGGCTCGATGACCCGCGTCGAGCGCACTCCCCGATCGAAGGAGCTTGTGAAGTGATCCCCCGCACTTCGCTGCTGGCCACCGCGCTGGCAGGAGCAGTGATCGTCGGCATGGTTGCGGCATCCCCCGCCACCGCCGAACCCGCGCCCGATACGGCATCCACGCCCACCACGACCGTCAACGGATACCGCAATGTCGGCTACTACGGCGGCTGGCAGGCGGCAGGCGACGCGAAAGCGACGCTGAAGAAGCTGTTCGTCGACCAGCCGACGGGCGAGAACATCACCCAGCTGAACTATTCGTTCGGCAACATCGCCGGGTCGCAGGAGGCGCTCGACGCCGCGCGCGACGACGGAGCCCAGGGCCTCGATGACGTCGACCCGTACACGTGCTTCATCTCGGACGTTGCCGCGCCCGCCGCGGGCGAGACAGAGGCCGCCGGTTCTGCGGCTGACGACTTCGTGCGCGCGTACGCGGCCGACGACGCCGTCTTGGGCGTCGCGGACGCCAAGAAGCAGAAGCTCGCGGGCAACTTCAATCAGCTGCGTGAGCTCAAGAAGCTGTACCCCGAGCTGAAGGTGAGCATCTCGCTCGGCGGGTGGTCGTGGTCGAAGTCGTTCTCGAAGGCGGTGGCGACGCCGGAGAGCCGCGCCAAGCTGGCCACGAGCTGCATTGATCTCTACATCAAGGGCAACCTGCCGCAGATCGACGGCCGCGGTGGCGACGGCGCCGCTGCCGGCATCTTCGACGGCTTCGACATCGACTGGGAGTGGCCGGGTGCACCCGACTGGGCGCAGGAAGTCGGTAACTCCGTCGATCCCGAGAACGATGCGGCGAACATGCTCGCGTTCGTGAAGGAGCTGCGTACGCAGCTCGATGCACTCTCGAGCAAGACCGGTGACGACTATGAGTTGTCGGCGTTCCTGCCGGCGAGCCCGACGGTGATCACTGCGGGCGGGTGGAGCGCACCTGAGCTGTTCCAGTACCTCGACTATGGCAACCTGCAGGGCTATGACCTGTGGGGCACCTGGTCGGCGACGACGGGGCATCAGGCCAACATCTATGGCGACCCCGCGCAGAACTGGGGCTTGGGGCTCGACACGATCGTCGCGTCGTACAAGGACGCCGGCGTCGACCCGGCTCAGCTGAACCTCGGCGTTCCCGCCTATGGGCAAGGCTGGAAGGATGCCGCGGCTGAGCCCTGGACGCCGGCGACGGGCATCGGTCAGCAATCGTACGATCAGCTGAAGGCCCGCAACCTCGAGATCCACCACGATTACGCGGCGAATGGGCACTACAACGCGACGTGGGGCTACGACGCCGAGGCGAAGGAGTTCTGGTCGTTCGACGACACGTTCTCGGTGGCGGAGAAGACCAAGTGGGCGATTCGTCAGGGACTCGGCGGCGTCGACTTCTGGGAGCTGAGCCAGGACCTCGACGGCAACCTGTCGGCGGCATCGGCGGCGGTCATGCGTGCTGCCGACAGCGGCCCGGTCGCCGGCGACGAGCTCACCTCGTGCACTCAGACGCCACAGGCGACGGCGCAGGCCTGGAATGCGCAGACGAAGTACGACACGGGTGATCGCGTGTTCTTCGGCGGACACGTGTATGAGGCGCTCTGGTATGCCAAGGGCAAGGCGCAGGAGCCGGGCGCATCCCACGTCGGTCCGTGGAGCACGCTGACGGCGTGCGGTGTGGATCCGGCGACGGTTCAGGCATGGGCGGCCGACCGCGTGTATCAGCGCGGAGACAAGGTGACCTACAAGGGCGTGACCTACACGGCGCAGTGGTGGACCCGTAACCAGAAGCCCGGCCAGCAGTGGGGCCCATGGCAGAGCTGAGCTGCATCTGAATCGCAACGCGCTGAATCGCAGCGCGCCGGGGCGGCCATCCTTCGGGGTGGCCGTTCTTGTCTTGACGCCGGTGTCGGGAGCGTGCGGAATGCGGTTGCGGGCGCGCTGTGGAACGCGTTGCCGGCACGTGATGTGTGCGTGTGTCATGGCGTCTCCGCGCGTCTTCAGAAGGGTGCTGGTTCGGGGATGAAGGTGAGGGTGCTGATGGGGGTGTCGGTGTAGTGGCGTCCAGTGGGGCTGGTCCATTGGAGGATGCCGTGGCCGAGTTGTTTGACGTGCCAGAGGGTGTGGTGTTTGACGATGTGGTGGGGTCGACAGAAGTCGCCGAGGTTCTCTTCGCTGGTGGGCCCTCCTAGGGCGGCGTCGATGGTGTGGTCTTGGTCGCAGTTCCAGGGTGGCCGGGTGCAGCCGGGGAAGCGGCAGTGTTGGTCTCTGACGTGCAGGAAGCGTTTGAGTTGTGCTGATGGTCGGTACCGGTCGACGGCGACTGGTTCTCCGGTGGAGGGGTGGGTGAGGACGCGGTCCCAGCCGGGGGCTCCGGCGGCGAGGCGTTTGGCTGTTGCCAGGTCGATGGGTCCGTGGCCTGCTAGGAGGGCGGGTTGTGTGGAGTGGCCGAGGAGGGTGAGGGCGGGGATGGTGATCTGCACGGTGGCGTGGATCGCGTCCAGGGCGTCTCCGTGGCCGGTGGGGGTGCCGGTCAGGAGGATGTCGGCGAGGATGTCGGCGCGTTTCTGGTCCATGGTCCGCGGGTCGGCGTCAGCGGCGTCGTTCCCGTCCGTGTCGTCGCTGGTGCAGGCGTCGGCGTGGGGGCCGGTGATCAGGGTGAACCAGGGTTCGCCGGTCTCACCACCGGTCTCCTCACCGGTGTCGGTCTGGCCGGCGTCGGAGACAGTCGCCTCCTGACCACCGGTGCCGGTCGTGCCGGAGTCGGCGCCGTCCGCGCCCGTGTCGGCATCGCCCACGTTGCTGTCGCTGGTCGCGTCCTTCTCGACGGTCGCGGCGGGGGCGTTCTTCGTGGTGCGGGTGAGGGTGTGGGCGGCGGCGGTGAGCCGGTCGTAGATCGCGTGGGCGAGCACGGCGGGGCCTTCGAAGATGACCTGCCCGCGGCCGTGGGGCAGATCGATCAGCCGCACGGACCGGTCTTCTTTGGAGCGTTCGATCTCGGCCTGCACGGTATCGGGGTCGATGCGTGCGGCGAGGATCTTCACGATCTTGCTGAGCCGGTACGGGGTCTCACTGGCCGCGGCGATCAGTGCCCGGTGCTCATACTCGGCACGTTTGTCCGGGTCGGCGATCAGGGTGCCGGCGTCGACGATCGTGTGCGCGTGGGCCAGATCGATCTGCCCCGCAGCCAGGGCGGTGTGGGTTTCGGGGAACATCTGCACCAGCAGGGACGCGGTGCCCATCCGGGACTGCACGGACCGGTCAGACAGTCGCATCGCCGCGGCCAGTTCCGCGGAGATCTCCCGTAACGGCAGGTCATGGGTGACCCGCAGGCCCCGCTCACGCCGGTCTGCTTCCCGCTCGATGACGACATCGACCGCCCGGGCGAGCAGCGAGGTCTCGTGCGCTTGCAGCGCGGCGATCTGCTTGCGGGTATCGACCAGGTCGGTTACGAGAGTGTCCAGCGTCCCCCAGATCCCCGACCGATTCACCGGGCCCGCCAGCGCGGCCGGCTCACACGGGTCGGCGGTCGGGTCCGCCGCCGGAGGGCACGAATCGACCGATGTCTCTCCAGGAGTGGCGCCGGGCCCGCTCGAGGACGGAACGTCGCCCCCGGAAGCACGCGGCTCACTCGACCCACCCGGGTCGACCGGGTCCGGCTCTGCCGGGTCGGGAGACTGCGGGAGGGAAGACACGAGAACCACACTCCAGACGAACGCCAATGATGATGGGCGTGTCCGCGGCGTCTGAACGAAAGGAACCGACCGAACAGTCGACTCCGCGTGATGATCCTGGCCTCGGTGCTGCTTCACGATTCGCGGACCTGCGATATAAATCAAGACTAGCACATATCCACGAATGTGCAACCAAGAGGAGTGAGAGAACGCTCATACGTAACATCGGCTGCCCCCGTGTGATGGTGAGCAAGGCCAGTACCACTGCACGCTCCGTCGTCGGCGATTGTGCCAGTCGCCGACTCGGACGTCACGTCCTCGCATCCACCTCGGACGCGAACGCTCTTACCGATCTGGCCGCGGCCTCCGGCGGCGCCCCGGGCGAGTGACGCGCCCTGTGTACGCCGGCCATAAGCTGAACAGATGCGACGTCACCACCCTGAGCAGCCCTCGTCGTTGCGCGGCCGTGCGGTCGACGATGCGGAAGTGACGTCTCCTCTGCCTCTCAGGCCGACTGACGCACAACTGCTCATCCGCCGCGTCGGCGGCGGCGGCGACCGGCGGCCCTTGTATGAGGTCGCCTCCTTTCCGCATGGTCGCGCTGAAGCGCCTGCATTCGACACCGTGTCGCCGCACCCGCTCAGCGAGCTGCCGTTCCGCATCCACCCGACCGATCAGGCGGACATCATGAACGTCACCGACCGTGCGGCCGACGAGCGCGACAGCCGCTTCGTCGCCTGGTGGGCGTGACCGTCGGACGAGCTCGCTCGCAGAAGCAGGCTCGCTCGCAGAAGCAGGCTTGCCCACAGAACAGCCCAACCCGCCGAGCAGCCCGCCCCTCAGAAGAGGCGGTCGGCTGCGGCATCCACTCGTCTCGGCGAAGCCGCACCCCGCGGTGCAGCGAGCGACGTCGTCACCACCGGCCCGGTCACCGCGCGCCGCGGCTGATCGTCTTCAAGCCTTCCGTCGAGGCCGTGTGCGCGCAGCAGTGGGCGCACCCGCTTGCCGAGCCACGCGCGATAACCCTTCGGCGCGTACGCCGCGACGCCGGGATACAGTCCGCGATACGACGACACGAGTTCAGGATGCTGTTGCCCGAGCCACTGCAGGAACCATCCCTTCGCTCCCGGGCGCAGATGCAACGCCCCGAACACCACCCGCACCGCGCCGGCGGCCCTGATGCGGGCCAGCGCGTCGTCGAGCATCCGGATCGAATCGGTCAGATGCGGCAGGATCGGCATGAGAAACACCGTGACCGCGAACCCCGCATCGGTCGCCGCGCGCACGGTCTGCAGCCGTGCCGCCGTCGACGGCGTGCCCGGCTCGACCGAGTGCTGCAGCGTGTCATCGAAGATCGCGATCGACATCGCGAGCGACACGGGGACGTGGGATGCCGCATCCACGAGCTGTGGCAGATCCCGGCGCAGCAGCGTGCCCTTCGTGAGGATCGAGAACGGCGTGCCCGATTCGGCGAGGGCGTCGATGATGCCCGGCATGAGCCGGTACCGGCCTTCTGCGCGCTGATACGGGTCGGTGTTGGTGCCCAGCGCCACGGGTTCGCGCCCCCACGTTCCTCGCGAGAGCTCGTGGCGCAGCACGTCGGCGACGTTCACCTTGACGACCACCTGTGAATCGAAATCGTGTCCGGCGTCGAGGTCGAGGTATTCGTGGGTGCCGCGGGCAAAGCAATAACTGCACGCGTGACTGCAGCCCCGATACGGGTTGACGGTCCAGTCGAACGGCATCGCCGACGAGCTCGGCACCCGGTTCAGCGCGCTCTTGCTCATCACCTCGTGGAACGTCACGCCGGCGAATTCGGGCGTCGTCACGGAGCGGACGAACCCGCTCAGCCGCTCCATACCGGGCAGAGCTGCGGCATCCGTCGCCCCCACATCCTGCCCCTGCCACCGCATTTCACAATGGGAACAGATCTACGAGACAATGTCAACATCGATGGTCGGAGTGTCGAATCCTGGGAGCGCTCTCGACCTGGAGCGAATCAAGGGGGCAGAATAGATCGGGTGACGGCCCCCGACCCGCACGATTCCTCCGTGATGCACGCGCCCCTGACGCGGCGTGCATTGCGTGAAGCGCGCGCTCAGGCCGACCTCGCCGAACGTGCCGACACGGCGACCATCCAGACACTGCCGATCCCGATCGTGCAGCCCGACGACGACGGACCATCGCACCCCCCGATCTTCAAGCCGCCGCCACCTCCGCTGCCACCGGGCGGTCTACGGCCGGTGCTGCGCCCTCTGACCACCGAGCACGCGCACGCGCGACACGCGCGCAAACCGCGCGTCGGTCTCACGGCGCGCATCAGTGTCGCAGCCGCATCGGCGCTCGTTCTCGCCGGGGCGGGATCTGCGTTCGCGCTTTCGCAGCTTCCCGACCAGAACGTGTCGGTGACCGCCGGGAGCACGCTGGTCGCCGACATCACCGGGTCGAAGGTCGGCCCGCGCATGGTCGATCCCACCGGCCAGGCCACGAAGACTCCCGCGGCCCAGCGCGACGATACCGTGCCGTCGTTCGACCAGTCGCTCGCATCGATCGCCCTGTGCGACACGGACGACTTCACCACAGCGCTGAAGAACGGCGACGACGCGGCTGCGATCCGCGCGGCGGGCGGCGCTGAGCCGTTCCGCGACGCCGTCGCAGACGGGCAGGCGCCGTGTGTGCCGCTGACCGACCCCACGCACGTCTGGGTCGTCGTCGACAAGGCGCACGCGCTCGATCCCAAGGACTACGCGCCTTCGCCACGCCAGCAGCCCGGTGACATGAAGAGCCTCGACGGCAGCGGGCTGCGCACCGATGCCGCCGACGCGCTCACGGCCCTCGACAAGGCTGTGCGCAAGGCGGGCGCAGGACAGATAGCGCTGAACAGCGGCTACCGCTCGTACAAGACGCAGATCGGCAACTACGGCACGCAGAAGGAGCAGCGTGGCACCAAGGGCGCCGATGCCGTCAGCGCGCGTCCCGGCTACAGCGAGCACCAGACCGGTCTCGCGGCCGACATCGTGCCGTGCACAGGCGGATCGTGCGCGACCCTCGACGACGTCGCCGACAGCGCCCAGGGCGACTGGCTCGTCAAGAACTCCTGGAAATACGGCTGGATCGTCCGCTATGAGAAGGGCGAGACCGGCGTCACCGGCTACGCGCCCGAGCCGTGGCACTTGCGGTACATCGGCCGCGATCTCGCCGAGGCGTACCAAGACGGCGGCTACCGCACGCTCGAGCAGTTCTTCGGGCTGCCGGCCGCGCCCGACTACGCCGACTGAGCGGTGCTCCGGACGGCCGGAAGTCGTCAAGACTCGCTCTTGTGCGCTCCGGCCACGCCGAGCAGCTCACATCCGCCATTCCTTGTAGGCGGCACTGAATGCCATCGTGATTGACACTGGATACCGCGTAGGATCGACCGTGCCGCGACGTTGAATCCCTGTCGCGAGCTCGACGAAGAGAGAGGTTCCGCCCGCCATGGAACGGGAGATCTACGACGAAGACCACGAGGCGTTCCGCGACGTCGTCAAGGAGTTCCTCAAGCGCTACGCGACCAACGACAAGCGCGAGCAGTGGGACCGCGACGGCGAGATCGACCGCGACACCATGCTCGCCGCAGGCGAGGCCGGCATCATCGGCCTGTCCGTTCCGGAGGAGTTCGGGGGAGCCGGGATGCTGCAGGACTACCGGTTCCGCTCGATTGTGCTCGAGGAGACCATCCAGGCGGGGCAGGGCTCGCTCGCCGGTGCCTTCGGCATCCAGGACGACCTGGCTGTGCCGTACCTCGTGCACATGGGCACGCCCGAGCAGAAGCAGAAGTGGCTGCCGAAGATGGCGACCGGCGAGATCCTCGGTGCGCTCGCGATGACCGAGCCCGGCGCCGGCAGTGACCTGCGGGGCATCAAAACCACCGCCAAGAAGGTCGACGGCGGCTACATCGTCAACGGTGCGAAGACGTTCATCTCCAGCGGCAAGACCGCCGACGTCGTCGTCACGTTCGTCAAGACCGGCGAGGGCAACCGCCCCGACGCGTTCAGCCTCGTGCTCATCGAGGACGGCATGGAGGGCTTCGAGCACGGCAACAAGCTCAACAAGGTCGGCTTCCACGGGTGGGACACCGCCGAGCTCAGCTTCACCGATGTGTTCGTGCCCGACGAGAACCTCATCGGGGGCGCCGAGGGCAAGGGCTTCATCCAGCTGATGATGAACCTGCCGCTCGAGCGGCTGTCGATCGGCGTCGCGGCGGCGGCTGCCGGCGAGGCGGCGCTGAAGTGGACGCTCGACTACACGCTGAGCCGTGAGGCTTTCGGGCAGCCGGTCGCCGACTTCCAGAACACGCGCTTCTCGCTGGCTGACATGGCCACGACCGTCGACGTGATGTGGACCTATGTCGACCGCGCGATGATGCTCTACAAGGACCGCAAGCTCAGCCCCGAAGAGGCCGCGAAGGTCAAGTTCTGGGCGACCGAGCGCGAGTGGGAGCTGCTCGACCTGGGCGTGCAGCTGCACGGCGGCTACGGCTACATGCTCGAGTACCCGATCGCCCGTGCGTGGACCGACGCCCGTGTGCACCGCATCTACGGTGGGACCAACGAGGTCATGCGCGAGATCGTCGCGCGTCAGGTGACCGGTCGCAAGTAGCCGACGGTTCGGGATGCCGCGGCCCCGCGCTCATGGAGCGCCCGGGGCCGCGGCATCCGTCATTCTGACGCCGACGCAGCGCCGGTGCGCGCGATCACCGCGACCGCACGCGCGAGCTCGTCGCCGGTGGGAACCGCATCGGGGCTGAGCAGCCAGAGCGTGCCGAGGCCCTGTGCGAGCGCGAAGTCGAGTTTCGCGACGGCCTCGGCGTCGGCGGCGCTCAGCTCGGGGCGCACCGACCGGAGGTTTTCGGCGATGCCCTGATGCCCGTGTGCGGTGGCCTCGGCGAGGCCTCGCGCGCCGCCCTCGCTGCGCAGTGCCCGTGCGGCGTTCTCGAGGCTGGCCAGCAGCGTCTCGTGGTGGGTGGCGAAGATTTCGGGCATCTGATTCCAGAGCGCGGCGAATCCTTCGAGGAGCGGCTCGGCGGCATGTTCGGCGACCGCCTCTTCCATCTCATCGCCCAGGCCGCTGCCCAGTGACTGGGCGAGTGCCTCGGTGATGAGCTGCTCCTTCGAGCCGAAGTGGTAGCCGATCGCCGCCAGGCTGACCCCCGCCGTGCTTGCGATCTCGCGCGCCGTGGCCTTGGCCACGCCCTGTTCGAGGATCACCCGGCGCGCGCCGGCGAGAAGGTCTTCGCGGTTTCCCATGCTCCGATCCTAGAGCGATTTAGACATACGTACTAGACAAACGTCTCAGATCTCTGTTAGACATCTGTATGAGACAAACGTCTCACTCTTCTCAACTTGTTTCACGGAGGAATCATGACCGCTCACGACACCACGCGCGTCCTCGTCTCGGGCGGCGGCATCGCCGGCCTGGCCCTGGCGCTTCAGCTCGTCCGCCATGACATCGCCGTCACTGTCGTTGAGCGCGCCTCCGCGCCCCGCCCCGGCGGTCAAGCCGTCGACCTGCGCGGCGCAAGCCGCGAGGTCGCCGAGCGCATGGGCCTGATGCGCGCCATCGAGCCTTTTCGTCTGCACGAGGAGGGCCTCGCCTACGTCGATGGCGGCGGGCGCGTGTTCGGGCGCATGTCGATGGAGGCCTTCGACGGCGCCGGCGCGGTCGCCGAGATCGAGATCGCGCGGGGCGACCTCGCCGAGGTGCTGCTGGCCGAGTTGCAGACAGCGGCGCAGGCGCACCCCGGTCTTCTCGATCTGCGTTTCGGCGATCGCATCATGGCGCTCACGCAGGACGGCGACGGCGTCGATGTCACCTTCGAGCACGCCCGCGCGGAGCGGTTCGCCGTCGTGGTGGGCGCCGATGGCGTGCACTCGGCGACGCGGCGCCTGGCCTTCGGCCCCGAAGAGGCCTACGCGACCGGCCTGGGCGGGTACGCCGCGTTCTTCACGATGCCCACCCCCGCCGATGTCGACCCGGGGTGGTTCGCGATGCGCTTCGTGCCGGGCATCACCTTCGGCATCCGCCCCGATCTCGATCCGGCCACATCGAAGGCGATCCTCACGCTGCGCGTCGACCGCGACCCCGCGCTGCGCGGCGACCGCGCGCGGCAGCAGGACCTCATCCGCGGACTGCTGCAGGACGCAGGATGGCGCGCCCCCGAGATCCTCGCGGCGATGGATCAGGCATCCGACTTCTACTTCGACGAGCTGCTGCGCATCGACATGCCGAGCGTCGTCGAGGGACGCGTCGTGCTGCTCGGCGACGCCGCGTCGTGCGGGTCGCCGATGACCGGCATGGGCACGGCCACGGCGCTGGTCGGTGCGTACCTGCTGGCGGAGCGGCTGGCCGAGGCTGAGCGCACCGCTGAAGGGGGAGCGGATGCCGCGGCCGCCCTGCTCCGCTACGACGCCGACATCGCGCCCTTCGCCGAGGCGGGCAAGAAGATCCCCGGCGGCGGCATCGCGCGCATGGTGCCGGCATCCCGCTTCGAGGCGGCGATGTCACGCGCGATGACCCGCGCGATGCTGTCGCGCCCGCTGCGCCCGCTCGTGCGGCGGATGTTCGCCGCGGGGCAGGACGCGCCGACGCTGTCGGCCGAGGGCGAGCCGGTGCTCGCGTGATCGCGGTGACGTCAGGCGAGCACGATCGCCGCGCACAGCAGCAGGAGCGCTGCGCCCTGCAGCACCGAGCGCAGCACGATGACCGAGTCCCAGCGAGCCTGCAGCGTGCGGGTGTCGGCGGGCACTTCGCCGGCAAACGCCGCGGCGGTCAGCGTCTTGTTGATGGGAGCCGAGACGCGGCCGAAGATGCCCAGCCACACGAACAGCAGCACGAGGGCCGTCAGTGCCAGGATGCCGCTGGCCCAGGCGCCCGCGATGAAGGCGATGCCGGCGGTCAGACCGGTGAAGACCGCACCGCCGATGCCGGCGATGGGCAGCCGCTTGTCGCCGTAATGGTGGCTGCGGCCGACCAGCTGCACCATCGCCTCATCGCCGACCTCGGCGTAGGAGGGGCGCAGAACGACCGCGGTGAGCACGTCGGTGCCGAAGATCACGGCGGTGCCGAGGATCGCGAGGGTGGCGGTGATGCCGATGACAATGTCCATGTCGTTCTCCCGTTCATGGTGTTAGCGGCGCTAACTGTTAGTGGTGCTAACGTAGCGGCATGCCGCGATCAGCGCAAGCAGAAGAGCAGTTCCGCTCGCGGGAGCGCAAGATCGTGGATGTCGCGCGGCAGATCGCCGAGGACGAAGGATGGCCCGCCGTCACCGTGCGGCGTCTCGCCGATGCGATCGGCTTCAGCCAGCCGATTCTGTACCGGCACTTCCCCCGCGGGCGCGACGAGATCGTGGAGCGCGTTGTGATCGCCGGCTACGCGGGCCTGGCCGATGTGCTCGCCGAGCCTTCGGGCGAGGGCAGCTCGCCGGTGCGCGCCCTCATCGAGCGATACCTCGCGTTCGCCCGCGAGCATCCGGCGCTCTACGAGGCCATGGCTTCGAGCGACACCGAGATCGTCTTTGCGTCCGACAAGACGCCCGAAGAGCTGCGCCGTGCGTTCGACACCGTCGTCGCCGTGGTGGCGGCGGCGCGTGCCGATGACGCCGAGGTGCGCGCCGAGTTGCTGTGGAGCATGCTGCACGGCGTGAGTCGCTTCGCCGCGCATGGACGACTCGACGCCGCGCTCGACGCGCGTCGCATCGACGAGATGGTTGCCCTGTTCGAGCGCGGCTGAGGGCGGTTTCGGTCACGCTGCGGATCGCGCGAGCGAAGCTCGAGGCACTCTCGCGGGGCTGAGGGTCACCGCCCCCACGGCCACAGCAGCGCGAACAGCGCCGCCGACACCGCCAGCACGAGCGCCACGAACACCGTGTCGCGCGTGCGGAACGGCACGTCGTGGCGCTCGGTGCGGTCGGGGTACGCGCCGAAGGCGCGGGCATCCATCGCCAGGGCAACGCGCTCGGCATGCCGGATGGCGCCGGCCAGCAGCGGCACGATGTACCCGAAACCGCGGCCGAGCGCCGCCAGCGGGCCGCGCGCCTGACCGCGCACGCGATGCGCCTGCCGGATGATCTCGAGCTCGTGGCGGAACCGCGGCACGAACCGGAACGCCGCGATCGCCGTGTACCCGACCCGGTAGGGCACCCGCAGCTGCTGCACGAGCGAGCGGGCGAGATCCTGGCCGGTCGTGGTCAGCCCCGCGACGAGCGCGAGCGCGACGATGGCCGCCAGCCGCAGGCCGGTGGCCAGGCCGACCTGTACGGCTGCGCCGTACAGCGTCCACCCGCCGAGGCGCAGGACGACGACGTCGTGTGCAACGCCTGCCGGGTCGGTCCACAGCGCGAAGCCGACGGTCATGATCGCGACGAGCGCGGGGACGACGGCGAACAGCATGACCACCGTGCGCGCGGTGACCCGGGCGCCGACGAGCACGAGCGCGTACGCGAGCACGATGAAGGCCAGGGGAGTGGCGAGGTCGCGCACGAAGATCAGCATCAGCATCGCCGGCACGGGCGCCAGCAGCTTCGCCAGAGGGTTGAGCCCGTGCAGGAAGCGCGCGGAGCCGGCGGCCGGGATCGCGGTCACGATCGCGCTTCGGGCAGGTCGCGGCGCAGGAGGTCGCCCCCGGGCAGGTCGGCCAGGCGCACGACCCCGTCGAGTTCGGGATGCCGCGCCAGCCCACGCAGCGCGGCGCGCAGCGGCGGGGGTCGCAGCCCCGCGCGCTCGATGAGCGCGTCATCGGAGAACACCGCGTGCGTCCGCCCGTCGGCGAGCACGCGCCCGTCGTCGAGCACGATGGTGCGGGTCGCATGCTCGGCGACCAGCTGCATGTCGTGCGTCACGACGATGACCGTGGTGCCGTCGCGGTTGAGGTCGGTGAGCAGGTCGAGCAGTTCGTCGGCGCGGGCGCGGTCCTGCCCGAACGTCGGCTCGTCGAGGGCGAGCACCGGTGCGCCGGCCACCAGCGCGGTGCCCACCGAGAGACGGCGCTTCTGGCCGCCCGACAGCAGGAACGGGTGCACATCGGCGCGATCTTCGAGTCCGAAGCGCCGCAGAATGTCGTCGACACGCGCGTCAGCCGCGTCGTCAGTGGGATGACGCAGCCCGTAGGCGAGTTCGTCGCGCACCGTGTGCGTGACGAACTGGTGCTCGGGGTTCTGGAAGACGAAGCCGATGCGGCTCGTCAGCTCGCGTGCGCGGGCGACATCGACGCCGCCGACCAGTACGGAGCCGCGCAGCGGCCGCACGACCCCCGCGATCGCCTGCAGCAGGCTCGTCTTGCCGGCACCGTTCGCTCCCACCACGGCGACGAACTCGCCGGCGCCGATGTCGAGGCTGACGTCGTGCAGCACCTCGGTCGTGCCACGGCGCAGAGTGAGATGGCGGACGCTCACTGCTTCGGGCGTTTCGACTCGCGGCTGCACCGCTCGCGGGGCGACCGAGGGTGTGCTGTTACCGGGCGTTGAGCGAGGGAGTGGAGCGACCGAGTCGAAACGCGGTCCGGGTGTCGTTTCGACTCGCTTCGCTCGCTCAACGACCGGGTGGACGGGCGGCGCACTCTCCAGCGCGACGCGCAGCTCGGCTGGGGTCAGCGGCAACGGCTCGAGCACATACCCGGCGCGACGCATCCGCAGGGCTGCGAGCGTCGCCGTCGGCAGCCAGACGCCCAGCTCGTGCAGCTCGGCGGCGCGGCTGCGCAGGATGTCGGCGGCCGGGCCGTCGGCGATGGTGCGGCCCGAGGCATCCATCACCACCACCCGGTCGACGAAGCCGATCGCCTGATCGAGGTTGTGCTCGACGAGCACGACGGCGCGGTCGCCTGCCGCGACGATCTCGCCGACCGTCGCGGAGACCTCGTCGACGCCGCGCGGGTCGAGGTTGGCCGTGGGCTCGTCGAGCACGAGCAGCGGTGAACCGAGGGCCAGCGCCGCGGCGATGGCGAGACGCTGACGGCCGCCGCCCGAGAGCGCGTCGGGACTGTCGTCGCGGCGCTCCCACAGCCCGACGCGGCGCAGGGCGTCTTCGCTGCGCGCGAGCACCTGGCTGACCGGGAGCCGCAGGTTCTCAGGGCCGAACGCGACCTCATCGAGCACGGTGCCGGTGACCAGCTGCGCGTCGGGGTCTTGGAAGACCATGCCGACACGGGTCGCGAGGCGGGAGACGGGGGTGGATGCCGCATCCATCCCGTCCACGGTGACGCTGCCGCGTACCTCGGCCTCGATGTCGTGCGGGATGAGCCCGTTGAGCGTCAGCGCGAGGGTGGATTTGCCCGAACCGCTCGGGCCGAGCAGCAGCACGACCTCGCCCGGCTCCACGGTGAACGATGCGCTCGAGGGGGCGAACACGGCCTCGCCGTCGTGCCGCACGGCGAGGTCCTGCACGCGCAGGAGCGACATGTCAGCTCCGGCCCGCGCGGCGGCCGATGCCGGCCTGGCGCAACTTCGTTCCCACGAGAAGGCCGAGCGCCGTCCAGGCGACGGGGCCGAGCACCGCGCAGACGAGGTACGAGATCTGCGCCCAGAGGGGGAAGGTGGCGAGGTCGACGACCATCCAGACGACGAACGCGACCATGATGCCGATGATCACCGCCGAGACGAAGAAGCGCCACGCACGCCACTCGCGGTAGCGGGTGACAGCGGCCACGAGCTCTTGGATGCCGCCGAACAGCAGCGCGGTGCCCAGGAACCGCGCTGCCCACTGGGGAGCTGCCGCGCTGGAGACGAGGGCGGCGAGCACGTGTGTGAGCAGCGCCACCCAGGGCAGGCGCAGCACCTCTTGCGCGATGATGCCGGGGATCACGTGCACGCCCAGCACGAAGCCGTACACCATGGGGAGGGTCACGACGACGACGGGGGTGATCCATCCGGCGATGCCGCCGAGGATGCCGGTGGCGACGCCGATCGCCGCGCACACGAGCAGCGTGCGGGTCGACAGAACAGCGCGGGCGGGCATCAGGCCATTCTATTGGGGCAAGGTGAGGCGAACCTAACCTTGGTCGATCCCGGGTGGCCACGCTATCTGCAGACCCGGCACCTCGTGGTCACGCAGAAAGCTCCGCACGAACGGGCACAGCGGAACGACCGTCTGGCCGCGGGCCGCGGCATCCCGCAGCGCCTCATCGATGAGCCGACTGCCCAGACCCTTCTCCCGAAAGGCCGGGTCGATCACGGTCTCGGGAAACCGCACGACCCCCGCGCCGGTCGGCTCCACGACGGCATATCCGCCGAGCACGCCGTCCACGTCGATCTCGTAGCGGCTGCGGGCCTCGTTGAAGGTGACGGTCGGGGTCGGGTCAGGCATCCGGCCACTCCACGCCCAGCCCCTCGACCTCGTTCTCACGCAGGTACTTGCGGACCACGGGGCACAGCGGCACGACAGTCTCGCCGCGGGCGGCGATGTCGGCCAGCGCGCCCGCGACCAGGGCGCCGGCAAGCCCCTGTCCGCGGAACGATGGGATGATCACGGTGTGCGGCATGCGCAGCCGTCCCTCGCCGTCGGGCTGGATCTCGGTGTAACCGGCCAGCTCGCCGTCCACAGCGATCGTGTACCGGGCGTTCTCGTCGTCGCGCTCGACGGTCGTCTCAGCCATCGGGGCTCCTCTCGTCGCTGGCTCCAACGTACGGAGGGCGGCGTGTGTTCCGCCAGAGGCTGCGGGCAGATGACCCGGCTCAGTGGTGGAAGAGGCGCAGCCCCGTCTGCACGCGCGCGATGCCGAGCTCCATACAGGCGGCCTCGACCTCGTCGGCACGGGTCGATCCGCCCGGCTCGACGATCGTCGTCACGCCGAACTCGGCGGCATGGTCGACGTTGTCGCGGAAGGGGAGGAAGCCGTCTGACACCATCGTGACGCCGGTCAGCTCGCGCGCCCACGCGTCGCGCCACAGCGGCTCGTCGTAAGCGGACAGGGCCTGGTCGCCGAACAGGCGCCCGAACTCCTCAAGCTGCAGCCGGGTCATCTCGTGGCCTGCGAAACGGATCTGCCAGTTCACGCGGTCCTGGCGCTTCATCCCCTCGATGACCGGCAGGTCGCGCACGAGCGGGTGCCGGCGCAGCCACCACACGCGCGCCTTGGAACCGGCCAGCCGCACGCAGTCGACGCGGTTCTGCTGCCCCGCGCCGATGCCGATCGCCGCGCCGTCTTTAACGAACACGACCGAGTTGGACTGGGTGTAGCGCGCGGCGGCCATGCCGATCAGTGCGTCTTCGCGGACGTGGCGCTCGAGGTCGTCGGGGAGGGCTGCGGCCAGGTCTGCGGCATCCCGATCCTGGATCAGCGTGGCGCCCATGATGTCGCGGCGCTCGCGGGTCGGCACCTCGGCGTCGGGATCGACTTCGAAGACGAGGAACTTTCCGCCCCGCTTGGCACTGAGCACCTCGAGCGTGCCCTCGTCGAAGCCGGGGGCGATCAACGCATCGCAGATCATCGTGCGCAAGAACTCGGCCGTGGCCGCATCGACCGGACGCGACAGCGCGATCACGTCGCCGAACGACGACTTGGGATCGGCGTCGCGCGCCCGCACGTAGGCGGAGAGCAGGCCGTCGGCGCCCTCGAGGTTCCAGGTCTCGCGCGCGGTGTCGTCGACGAGGCCGGCAACGGCCGCGCCGGCAGGGGAGACGTGCTTGAAGGATGCCGCGGCCGGCCGGCCCGTAACGTCATCGGCCTCGCGGACCAGCGCGTAGGCGTTCAGGGCGTCGAGGTAGTTGATCATCGACGGGGCCCCGTTGCGGATCGTGGGGCCGCCGGTGACAGAGGCTTCCTGGTGCGGGTTCATTCCGTAGCGCATGCGGGTGCTCCTGGTCGGTCGGCGCTGTCGCGTCGACGGTGGTCTCGATGGGCACCCAGGCGGGCGATGCCGGTCTTACTGCGCTCCCTGCCGGTGAATCCGGCCACGCCAGTCGCGTCTTCCAGGGTACTCGCTCAGGGGATGCCAGACATGTGAGGCAGACTCGAGGGGTGAACCCCTCCCTTCTCGACCGTGTGCGCGGTGCCGATGACGACGCCGTCTACGACGGGTTCGTCGGGTGGGCGGAGGGTCGCGGGCTGACCCTGTACCCGGCGCAGGACGAGGCCGTGATCGAACTGGTCTCGGGTTCGCACGTGATCCTGTCGACGCCCACCGGAACCGGCAAGTCGCTCGTCGCGATCGCGGCGCACGCGGCGGCCGTGGCATCCGGTCGTCGTTCCTTCTATACGGCGCCGATCAAGGCGCTCGTCAGCGAGAAGTTCTTCGCACTCGTCGAGATCTTCGGCGCCGAGAACGTGGGCATGGTCACCGGTGACTCGTCGGTCAACCCCGATGCGCCCATAGTGTGCTGCACGGCCGAGATCCTCGCGAACATGGCGCTGCGGCACGGCGACGAGACGCTCCCCACGCCCACTCCAGACGCCGCTGACGCGGCGCCCGGAGCCTCCGGGCGCGTGGGCCCGGTGGACCAGGTCGTCATGGACGAGTTCCACTTCTACGGCGACCCCGACCGCGGGTGGGCGTGGCAGGTGCCGCTGCTGCTCATGCCGCACGCGCAGTTCCTGCTCATGTCGGCGACCCTCGGCGATGTCACGGCGCTCGCCGAAGACCTCGAACGGCGCACCGAGCGCCCGGTTGCGCAGGTCACCGGCGTCGAACGGCCGGTGCCGCTGCACTTCTCGTACGAGATCCGGCCGGTGCACGAGGTGCTCGAACTGTTGCTGAGCGACCGCGAAGTACCGGTGTACATCGTGCACTTCTCGCAGGCCGCCGCCGTCGAGCGCGCGCAGGCGCTGTCGAGCATGAAGATCGCCTCGCGCGAGCAGCGTGATCAGATCGCCGAGGCACTGGGCGACTTCCGCTTCTCGACCGGGTTCGGCAAGACGCTGTCGCGACTCGTGCGCGGCGGTATCGGCATCCACCATGCGGGCATGCTGCCGCGGTATCGGCGCCTCGTCGAGACACTCGCCCAGCGCGGCCTGCTGCGCGTGATCTGCGGAACCGACACGCTCGGCGTCGGCATCAACGTGCCCATCCGCACGGTCGTGGTCACCGAGCTCGCGAAGTTCGACGGGACCCGGATGCGCCAGCTCACGGCGCGCGAGTTCCACCAGGTCGCCGGCCGGGCGGGACGCGCAGGCTATGACCCCTACGGCAACGTCGTCGTGATGGCGCCGGAGTGGGAGATCGAGAACGCGGCGGCGCTGGCGAAGGCCGCCGACAACCCCGCCAAGCGCAAGAAGATCGTGCGCAAGAAGGCTCCGACGGGCGCCGTCAACTGGGGCAAGGGCCCGTTCGAGAGACTGGTGGATGCCGCGCCCGAGGCGCTTGTGCCCCAGTTGCAGCTGTCGGCGGCCATGCTCATCAACGTCATAGCGCGCGGCGGCGACGTGTTCGCCCACGTCCGGTCGCTCGTCTTCGACAACCACCAGACCCGGGCACAGCAGTTCGCGCTGGCGCGGCGGGCGTTGGCGATCTTCCGCACGCTGCGCGATGCAGGGATCGTGGAGGTGTCGGGTTCCGACATCCACCTCACCGTCGACCTGCAGCCGAACTTCGCACTGAACCAGCCGCTGTCGCCGTTCGCCCTCGCGGCGATCGAAGTGCTCGACCCGTCCGATGAACGGGGAGCCGCCGGCTCGGGCCACTATGCGCTCGACGTCGTGAGCATCATCGAGGCGACGCTCGACGACCCGCGGGCGATCCTCGCGCAGCAGGAGTACAAGGCACGGGGCGAAGCTGTGGCTGCGATGAAGGCCGACGGGCTCGACTACGACCAGCGCATGGACGCGCTCGAAGAGGTCACCTACCCGAAGCCGCTCGACGAGCTGCTGCACCAGTCGTTCGAGGTGTTCGCGTCGAGCCAGCCGTGGGTGCGCGACTTCGCGCTGTCGCCCAAGTCGGTGGTGCGCGACATGTTCGAGCGGGCGATGTCGTTCGCGGAGTTCGTGTCGTTCTACCAGCTCGCGCGCAGCGAGGGCCTCGTGCTGCGGTACCTGTCGGACGCGTACCGGGCCATTCGGCAGACCGTTCCGCGGGAGGCGCGCACCTCTGAGCTGCTCGATGTCATCGAGTGGCTCGGCGAGCTCGTGCGCCAGGTCGACTCGAGCCTTGTCGATGAGTGGGAGGAGCTCGTGCATCCTGCGGCCTCGGGTTCGGACGAGCCTGTCGTGCCGCCGGCGCCGCCCTCGGTCGTCGCGAACCACCGCGCGTTCACGGTGCTCGTGCGTAACGAACTGTTCCGGCGTGTGCAGCTGGCGGCGCTGCAGCGCGATGACGAGCTGATCGAGCTCGACCCCGATGTCTCGTGGCCCGCGGTGCTCGATGAGTACTTCGCCGAGCATGATGCGATTCTCGTCGGGGGACCGGCGCGCTCGCCGCGGCTGTGCGCGATCGACGAGTCCGGAGCCGAGTCGTCCGGCCAGTGGCGCGTCGAGCAGACGATCGACGACCCGGAGGGCGACCACGACTGGCGCATCCGGGCGGTCGTCAACCTGGAAGCGTCGGCGGAGGCCGGCGCCGCTGTCGTGCGCGTCGCCGAGGTCGTGCGGCTGTAGGGTCGAGCCGGTCTCAGCGCGCATCCCATTCTCCGGGGCGCGGCTGGCGGCGGCGCGCTCCGGTGTACCTCGGATCCCACGGGAACCGTCCCCGATTGTCGGTGTAGGTCAATTGCAGCAGGGGAACCGATGCCTCAGCCGGGCGCTGATAATGCCGGTTGGCACCGAAGGCGATGTCGCCGGGATTCGGCACTTCCTCGACGAAGATGCGCCTGTCCCAGCAGGGAAGCACGACGTTCTCGCCCGGGGTGAGGCGAGCCCCGTCGAGCACGAGCCGCGCGGCGGAGTTGAGGACGGATGCGACCTCCGGCATTCCGACGCCGACGATGACGAGCTCGGGATGGGCAATGCCGAACAGCCCGATCGTGTAGGCGAACGGCCTTTTCGACTCGGCCGAGCAGGTGCAGCCGGGAACGGAGCACGTGCCCATGCCGATGAGTTGCAGGCAGACGCCATGGCGGCGGATGACGTCGGCGACGCGCGCGTCGTCTTGATCGAGCCAGGCGCTCTGCTGGGGTGTGGGCGTCGGTGACATGAAGGCGTTCCTCTCGGAGTGGGTGGATGGGGTTGAGGGCACGTGCTGAGCACGATAGCCCGGGTCACGGACAACGCATCGTGGTTATCCACAGGGCGTCGTGCAGAGCGTCGCGCGCCGCAGACGTGCTGAGCTGCGGGTCGGCGCGGGCCGCGGCATCCCGCCCCATCACCCCAGCGACAGCCCGCCGTCGGTCGTCAGCACCTGCCCGACCACCCACGCGGCCGCCGGCGTCGCGAGCCAGCCGATGAGCCGCGCCGGATCGGCCGGCTGGCCGTAGCGGCCGAACGGGGTGGCGCGCATCCACGTCTCGATCTCGTCGAGCGGGCGATCGGTCGTCTCTGGGTCGAGGTATCCGGTGTTCACCGGCCCGGGGTTGATCGTGTTGAGGATGATCCCGAGATCGAGCAGGTCGGCCGCGATCGTCTTCGTGACGCCGGCGAGCGCCGCCTTGCTGGCGGCGTACGCGACCTCGCCGGGCATCGGACCGTCCTGCTGACCGGAGGTCATCCAGAAGACGCGACCGGTCGGTGCGGCGAAGGGCTCGGCTCGCCCGGCGCGCTCGCCGGGGCGGGCCGGTGCGACGTCGCCGGGTCCTGCGGCCGGCGCGGCACTGCCCCTGTCCGCGTGCAGCGCTGCGAACGCCCGCGTGAGCAGCAGCGTCGAGCGGGTGTTCGTCTCCCAGAAGGCGTCGAGGGATGCCGCGGTCTGGTCGAGCAGCGAGCCGTCGCCGCCGCTGCGCGCGTGGTTGCAGACGAGGATGTCGAGTCGCCCGGTCAGCGCGTGCGCCGCGGCAACGAGCGGCTCGATCGTGTCCGCGTCACGCAGGTCGGCAGAGGCATCGCCGAGCCGGGCGCCGGGGTGCAGCATCCCGCGCAGTTCGGCGCGCAGCGCGTCGAGGTCGTCGTCGCCCCACGGCTGATCCGCGTCGTGAGGCGCGAAGTGGTGGATGAACACGCTCGCGCCCAGGCGTGCGAACTCGGCCGCGATCGCGAAGCCGATCCCGCGACGGCGCGAGACGCCGGTGACCAGAGCGGTCTGGCCGAGCAGAGGAAGTGCGGACATGGCAGTGCCTTTCTCGGATGCCGCGGCATCCATCGATCGATCGGGAGAAGACGATCACCGGCATTGCATGCGCACGACGATACCGTGCGTGGGCGGCACGCGGGCGGCACGCGGGCGGGCGCGTTCCGGTGCGGCGGGTCGCGCCGGCGTCCGATCGGCGGCAGGATGGGCGGCGTGGGCGAATCAGGCGCCGCGACGAGTCGGCAGCGGGAGCGGCGCGCGCTTCGGCTGTCGATCATCGTGTCGTGCGTGTTCGCCGTCGTGGCCGTCGTGTGGGGGCTGGCGACCGGGTCGCAGGTGATGCTGCTGGACGCGATCTTCACGCCGGTGAGCCTGCTGTCGACCTGGGCGGCGATGCTCGTGTCGAGGATCGCGGCCGAGGCGCCGACGCGACGCTTTCCGTTCGGCCGCGACGCGCTGATTCCGCTGTTCGTGCTCGCGCAAGCGCTCGTGATGTTCGCGGGACTGCTCTACGCGATGGTCGAGGCGGTGAGAGTCATCATCGAGGGCGGGTCAGACGTCTCTGGTCTGTCGCTCACGCTGTACGGGGTGTTCGGCACGATCGTGTGCACGGGAGCGTGGTGGATGCTGCGCCGCATGGCCCACGGACAGTCGCTGATCATCGCCGAGGCAGCCGGCTGGCTGTCGTCCATCGGCAGCAGCGTCGTGATCGTGATCGGCGGCATCGCCGTGATGGTGCTTGAAGCCGCGGGATGGCGCTCCGTGACGCCGTATGCCGACTCCGTGCTCGTGCTCATCAGCGGACTCGCCCTGGCGGTGGTGCCTCTCTCGCTTGCGCGTCGCGGCGTGCGCGAGCTGCAGACCCCGCGGCCCGATGCGGATGTCGTCGCGCGGGTGAGCGCGGTCGTCGATGCGGTCCGGCGCCGGGAGGGACTGCCCGAACCGCGTCAGCGTCTCGGCCGCATGGGCAACGCGCTCATGGTCGAGCTCGCGTTCGTGCTACCTGAAGGCGTCGGCGACATCGACGGCGAAGACCGCCTGCGCCGGGGAGTCACGGAGGGGCTCGGCGACCTGCCGATGCAGCTGTGGTTGCTCGTCGAGTTCACGCGCGACGCGCGGCTCGTCGACTGACGGTGCGCCACACCGATACGCTCGCGGGATGACCGTGACCGTGCTCGGCATCGACGTCGACGACGAGCTGGTCACGCGCTGGCGCGGCTGGCTCATGCCTGAGCGGCAGCCGTTCGTCGTGCCGATGGCCCTGGCCCGCCAGCGCGGATGGGCGGATGACCGTGCCGCCCTCGCGTTCGAGCTCGTCGACACGTTCGAGCTCTACGCGGTGATGCCCGATCAAGCCATCGTTCTACTCGACCGTGCGACCGTCCAGGAGTTGCCCGCCGAGGTTCGTCGCGCGCAGCCGGCCCCGCACCGCTGGCCGACGAGCGATACCGCGGCCGATACCACCCGCACGCTCCGATACATGGAGCGCGGTCGTGTACTCAGCCGGCACCGCGAGGTCACCGAGGTTCAGTGGCGGGATGCCGCGGCGCTGGCGGGCGCGCGGAGCCTGGCCGGCACCTTCGTCGGCGGTAGCGGGCCGAACTGCTTCGGCGCCGTCATGGCGGCCGCGGGCATCCCCGGAGCGGCGGAGGAATGGATGCAACTGCCGCCGTTCGAGGACTGGCTCGCGGCATCCACTCGCCCCGGCGGTCGCGACGAAGACGCCGGCACCGTGCTGCTGTGGCGCGATACCGACGGCGCGCCCGCACACTCTGCAGTGACCCTCGGCAACGGATGGGTGCTGAACAAGGCGTCGCAGGGGTGGATGTCGCCCGTGCAGGTGCTCGCGGTGCGCAACGTGATCAGCCGGTCGCGGTTTCGCGGGCTTCGGCTCGAGCGCCGCCTACTCGTCTGAGCGCGGCGGGTTGTACATGAACTCGAGGCGAATGCCGTTGTCGTCCTCGACGAACGACGCGTAATAGCGGTCGGTGAAGCGCGGGTACTCCTTGGGCTCGCGCACGACCGTCCAGCCGGCGTCGGTCGCGATCTCGTGCAGCCGGTCGACCTCGGCGCGCGAGTCGGCGGTGAAGGCAAGGTGCTGCCAGCCGACCCGGCCGTGCACATGCGGGCCGGTGCCAGTCTCACGGGCGCAATAGAGGAGCAGCTCGGTCTCGCCGTCGCGCGTCCACGACGTGCCGCGGTCGTAGTCGCTGCGGCCGTAACCGAGTGCCTTCATGATCGGATCGAACTGTTCGCGGCCGCGGTCGAGGTCGTCGACGGTGATTCCCAGGTGATCGAAGATGGGCATGCGCCGAGTGTAGAGGTGGGGTCCGACGTCGGTGTCGGCGGGCGCGGCTAACGTTGAAGGGGTGAGCACTCCCGCCGGCGAACCGTACGCAGACATCGTGTGGAGCGATGCCGACGCTCCGCCCGACGAGTGGGCGCCCCCGCCGGAGGACGACGGGTGGATGCCGCCGCCTGATGCTGCGCGCGCGACCGCGACCGCGCCCGGGCCCGCGGCATCCCGAATCTCCCCACCGCGCCGCGACTTCGCCGGCGCCGACCCGCTGCACGTGTTGCACGAGGTGTACGGATACGACGCGTTCCGCGGCGAGCAGGCCGCGATCGTCGAGCAGGTCGTCGCCGGCGGTGACGCCGTCGTTCTCATGCCCACAGGCGGCGGCAAGTCTGTGACCTACCAGGTGCCCGCGCTCGTGCGCGAGGGCACCGGTCTCGTCGTCAGCCCGCTCATCGCCCTCATGCACGACCAGGTCGACGCTCTGCTCGCCAACGGCGCGAGCGCGGCGTATCTGAACTCGACGCAGACGCCGCAAGAGCGAGCGGCTGTCGAGCAGGCGTACCTCGCCGGCGAGCTCGACCTTCTCTACGTTGCGCCCGAGCGCCTCAACCTCGCGCAGACCACGGCGCTGCTGCAGCGCGGCCGACTCAGCGTCATAGCGATCGATGAGGCGCACTGTGTGTCGCAGTGGGGTCACGACTTCCGCCCCGACTATCTCGCGCTCGGCGATCTGGGCGAGCGTTTCCCCGGTGTGCCGCGCATGGCACTGACGGCCACGGCGACCCGCGAGACGCACCGCGAGCTCTCTGAGCGCCTGCACCTGCCTGACGCGAAGCACTTCGTCGCGAGCTTCGACCGGCCCAACATCCAGTACCGCATCGAGCCGAAGGTCGACGTGCGGCGGCAGCTGGTGCAGTTCATCCGCACCATGCCCGAAGGGTCGGCCGGCATCGTCTACGCGCTGTCGCGCAAGAGCGTCGAGGCGACCGCCGAGCATCTACGCGGTCAGGGCATCGACGCGCTGCCGTATCACGCGGGGTTGGATGCCGGCATGCGCGCCCGGCATCAGTCGCGGTTCCTGCGCGAAGACGGCGTCGTCATGGTCGCCACGATCGCGTTCGGCATGGGCATCGACAAACCCGACGTGCGCTTCGTCGCGCACATCGACCTGCCCAAGTCGGTCGAGGGCTACTACCAAGAGACCGGCCGCGCCGGCCGAGACGGTGAGCCGTCCGTCGCCTGGATGGCGTACGGCCTGGGCGACGTCGTGCAGCAGCGCCGTCTCATCGATGCGTCGGAGGGTGACCGTACCTTCAAGATGCGCCTCGGCCAGCATCTCGACGCCATGCTGGCGCTGTGCGAGACGGTGGGATGCCGCCGGCAGAACCTGCTCGGATACTTCGGACAATCCTCCGAGCCGTGCGGCAATTGCGACACCTGCCTGCAGAAGCCCGACACGTGGGACGGGCTCGTCCCCGCGCAGAAGATCCTTTCCACCATCGTGCGCCTGCAGCGCGAGCGCGGGCAGGCCTACGGCGCCGGGCACCTCATCGACATCCTGCGCGGAGCATCGACCGAGCGCATCGTGCGCTTCGGGCACGACAAGCTCGCGACCTACGGCATCGGCGCAGACCTTTCCGATCAGGACTGGCGCAGCGTCGTGCGCCAGCTGCTGGCCCGCGGCATCCTTGTGGCGAAGGGGGAGTACGGCACCCTTGCGCTCGGCGAGGCCGCAGGCCCTGTGCTGCGCGGCGAGACGGACGTGCCCCTGCGGCACGATGTGCTCGGGCGCGGCGGGTCGCGCTCGAGCGGCCGCGCCCGCAAGGCAGCCGCGGCCGAGTCGCTGCAGCCCGCCGACCGCGAGCTGTTCGAGGCGCTGCGCACCTGGCGCGGCGGCGTGGCCCGCGAGCAGGGTGTGCCCGCGTACATCGTCTTCGGTGATGCCACGCTGCGCGCCCTGGCCGAACACCGGCCGGGCTCGCTCGAGGATCTCGACGGCATCTCCGGCATCGGTGCCAAGAAGCGCGAGGCGTATGGGCATGCCGTGCTCGAGGTCATCGCCGAGCACGCCTGAGGCCGCAGCACCCGGTACCACCCGGGAGGTGAACGGCACGGCCACGCGTTCGTGCAATCGGTTGTACGTGGTAACACCAAACGAGCAGACCGGCTGAAGACAACATTTGGCAATCGGTTGACAAGATGCGGAGACCGGCGCATCATGGAGTCATGCCCGCGATGACGCACTCTCCCGCCCTGGCGCTGATGCCCGCCAACGAGAGCACCCGTGATGTCGCCCTCGAGCTGTACGCCGAGGTCGCCGACGCGCCGATCCTGTCCCCGCACGGACACGTCGACCCTGGCATGCTGCTGCGCGACGACCCGTTCGCCGACCCGGCCGAGCTGCTGATCACGAAGGACCACTACGTCACCCGACTGCTGTTCGCCTCAGGGGTTCCGCTCGATGAACTCGGCGTCGGGCCCGCTGCGAACGCCGACCCGCGGAGCATCTGGCGCCATCTCGCCGAGAACTGGCACCGCTTCGCGGGCACCGCATCTGCGTATTGGCTCGAACACGAGCTGCGCACGCTGTTCGATATCGTCGACGAGCCGAGCGCCGAGAACGCCGACGCACTGTACGACACGATCGCCGCCTGGCTGCAGAACCCCGACTTCCGGCCACGCGCGCTGTTCGATCGCTTCGGCATCGAGGTACTCGCGACCACTGACGATCCGCTCGACGATCTCGCCGCGCATGCCGCGCTGGCGGCCGATCCGGACTTCCGCGGGCGCGTGCTGCCGACCTTCCGCCCCGATGCCTACCTCGATCCCCAGGCCGCCGGCTTCGCCGACCGCGTCACGCGTCTGCTTGAGAGCACCGGCCGCCCCGCCACCTTCGCCGGGTACGTGCAGGCCCTGCGCGATCGTCGCGCGTACTTCATTGAGCATGGCGCCGTCTCGGCCGACCATGGCGTGCTCGAGCCGTATACGACCGACCTCGACCCCGCCACCGCGCAGGACCTCTTCGCCCAAGCGCTGAAGGGCGCGCTCGACGCCCGGTCCGCCCGCGAGCTCCGCGGCCACATGCTCTTCCAGGCGGCGAAGATGAGCGTCGACGACGGCCTCGTCATGACCGTGCACCCCGGCGTGCGGCGCAACCATCACCGTCCGACCTTCGACGCGTTCGGTCCCGACACCGGGCACGACATCCCGGTCCGCACGGAGTACACCGAGAACCTCCGTCCGCTTCTCGAGGCGTTCGGTACTGAGAAGAACCTGCACCTCGTGCTGTTCACGGTCGACGAAACGAGCTTCTCGCGCGAGATCGCCCCCCTCGCTGGCTTCTACCCGAGCCTGTACATCGGGGCGCCGTGGTGGTTCCTCGACGCACCCGACGCCATCCTCCGCTGGCGAGCCGCCGTGACCGAGACGGCCGGTTTCTACCGTTCCAGCGGCTTCATCGACGACACCCGGGCGTTCCTGTCCATCCCGGCACGGCACGACACGTCACGACGCCTGGATGCTGCGTTCCTCGCGCGACTGGTCGTCGAAGGGCGCATCAGCCGACCCACCGCCGGTCGCATCGCGCGCGACCTCGTCGACGCGATCCCGCGCGAGGTGTTCAAGCTGTGACACACCAGTACACACCGGCCATGGCATCATCCCGCAGCACCGCGGCGCAGGCTCCTCTCGACCTGAACCGCGCGCATCTCGCCGTCGCCGGCATCCCGTCCGAACCCGCCCCGGTGCGCATAGTGCACCTCGGTCTCGGCGCCTTCCACCGTGCACACCAGGCCTGGTACACGCAGCGCGCCGGCGACGGCTGGGGCATCGCCGCCTTCACCGGACGCTCGCCGCGCGCGGCCGAGCCCCTCGCCGCACAGGACGGCATCTACGCCCTCGTCGCCCGAGGGGCCGCCGGTGACACGGTCGAGATCATCACGAGTATCAGCGAGGCGCGCGACGGAGCCGACCTCACCCGGCTCATCGAACTGCTCTCCGACCCGGCCGTCGGCATCGTGTCCCTCACCATCACCGAGGCGGGCTACCGGCTCGGCCCCGACGGAGAGCTTGACCGCGAAGACCCCGAGGTGCAAGCCGACGTCGCAGCGCTGCGCACCGCGACCCTGACCGCCGACGGGATGACGGCAACAAGGGGTCCCGTCACCCCGCTCGGGCGCCTCCTGCTCGGCCTTGCCGCCCGCTGCGCTGCGCACGCCGGCCCGATCGCGGTCGTCTCATGCGACAACATCCCCGCCAATGGCGATGTCACCCGGCGCACCCTGACGGCACTCGCGAGTGAGATCGACGATGACCTCGCGCGGTGGATCGGCGAGGACGTCTCGTTCGTCAGCACGAGCGTCGACCGCATCACCCCGGCACACCACGGCGAGGTCGACGCGGTCGTTGAGCGCGGCTGGCACGACCGGGCCACGGTGGTCGCCGAGCCGTTCGCAGACTGGGTGCTCGAAGGCGACTTTCCCGCTGGACGCCCCGCCTGGCACACCGTGGGTGCGCGCTTCGTCGACGACATCCGGCCCTGGGAGGACCGCAAGCTCTGGCTGCTCAACGGGGCGCACACGATCCTCGCGGTCGCCGGCCCGGCTCGCGGGCACGCCACGGTTGCCGAGGCGTTCGCCGACGACGACTGCCGCGCACTCGTCGAGGCATTCTGGGCGGAGGCCGTCACCTGCCTGCCCGACGACGTCGAGACCGTCGGCTACCGTGCGCAACTGGCCGAGCGCTTCGCGAATCCGCGTATCGCGCATCGGCTCGACCAGATCGCCGCCGAGACGACCACGAAGATCCGGTACCGCATCGTGCCGATCGCAGCGCGCCTGCGCGAGCGAGGAGAGGATGCTGCAGCTTGCGCCGACGCGCTCGCCGCCTGGATCACCGCCGCCGTGGCCGTCATCCCGACCGCCGACCGCGAGGGTGAGGCCGTGCGTGGCGCGGCATCCATCACCGACCCCGTCGCGGCGCTCCTGCACCTCGTCGGCGCCGACCTCGACTCCGAATTCATCGCCCGGGTGCGTTCCCGGGCACCCATCACCGCGCGATGACGCGCAGAAAGGCAACCATGCTGACACCGAAGGTCACTGCCACCCGCGAACTGCTCTCCCTCGACGGACTGTGGAGCTTCGCCGTCGACGACGACGCACTGCACACCCCCTGGGCGGCGCCGCTGCAGACCGAACTGCAGGCACCCGTGCCCGCCAGCTACAACGACCTCTTCATCGATCAGAAGATCCGCGATCATGTCGGCTGGGTCTGGTACCAGCGCACCGTGCGCGTGCCGCGCGGTTGGCGTGACGAGCGCGTGCTGGTGCGGGTGGATGCGGCGACCCACCGCGGTGTCGTGTACGTCGACGACCGGTTGGTCGCCGAGCACGAGGGTGGCTACCTGCCCTTCGAGGCGGACATCACCGACCTCGTCACCGCGGGCGCTGAGTTCCGCCTGACAATCGGCGTCGACAACCGGCTGACACCCGACACGATCCCGCCGGGGACCGTCGTCACTCGCCAGGATGGCTCGCAGGCGCAGACCTACATGCACGACTTCTACAACTACGCCGGCCTGCACCGCACGGTCTGGTTGGCCAGCCGGCCGCGTGTGCACGTCGACGATGTGACCGTCGTCACCGACATCGACGGCGAGACCGGCGTCGTCGACTACCGCGTCGACCTGGACGGCGACGCCGAGGTGCGGGTGCGCCTGCTCGACGAGGACGGGCGGGCCGTGGCATCCACCACCGGCGCAGCCGGATCCCTGCGCGTCGAGGCCGCGCACCTATGGAAGCCCGGGGCCGCCTACCTCTACTCGCTCGTTGTCGAGGCTGTCGACGGCGGGGTCGTGGTCGACGAGTATCCGGTGAACGTGGGTATCCGCACGGTGGCCGTGGACGGGGGACGGTTTCTCATCAACGGCGAGCCGTTCCACTTCACGGGATTCGGCAAGCACGAAGACACCGCCGTGCGCGGCAAGGGCCACGACAACGCGTACTTGGTCCACGACTTCCAGCTGCTGGACTGGATCGGGGCGAACTCGTTCCGCACCTCGCACTACCCGTACGCCGAAGAGGTCATGGACTTCGCGGACCGGCACGGCATCGTCGTGATCGACGAGACCGCCGCGGTCGGCCTGAACAAGAAGATCGGCGGCGGCATCGCCGACATGCTCGGGGGCGCCGGCGACAAGGACTTCGCCGACGGTTTCGGGCCGAAGATGCAGGAGGCGCACAAGCGAGAGATCCGCGAGCTCATCGCGCGCGACAAGAACCACCCCTGCGTGGTCATGTGGTCGATCGCCAACGAGCCTGACACGATGAGCGAGGGCACCGACACCTATTTCGAGCCCCTGTTCGCCCTCGCCCGCGACCTCGACCCGACCCGGCCGGTGACGTTCGTGAACGTCATGATGGCGCCGCCCAATGTGTGCCGGGTGTCGAAGTTCGCCGACGTCCTCTGCCTGAACCGCTACTACGGCTGGTACGTGGACGGCGGCGACCTCGCCACCGCCGAGGCGCACCTCGAGCAGGAGCTGCGCGGGTGGGAGCAGATGTACGGCAAGCCCATGATCATGACCGAGTACGGTGCCGACACCATCGCCGGCTACCACTCGGTGTGGGACCAGCCGTGGACCGAGGAGTACCAGGCCAAGATGCTCGACGTCTACCACCGCGTCTTCGACCGCGTCGAGACGATGGTGGGCGAGCAGGTGTGGAACTTCGCCGACTTCCAGACGTCGTCGGGCTTCTTCCGAGTCGACGGCAACAAGAAGGGCGTCTTCACCCGTGACCGCAAGCCCAAGGCCGCTGCTCACGCCCTGCGTGCGCGCTGGACTCGCATCATCGAGAACTGATCGTCCCGGGGCTGCCGCAGGCAGCCTGCGGGACTCCCATGGCAAAGGAGCCACACATGTCTGAATCCGATACCGCGTCAACGGCGGCCGTGAAGGCCAAACTGCCCAAGATCAGCATCATCGGCTACGGGGCCGGCGACGCGGCGAACAACCTGGCGTTCACGACCGCGACGATGTTCCTGCTCATCTATTACACCGACGTCGCGGGCATCGCCGCAGCCTCGGTCGGCACGCTCTTCCTCGTGCTGCGCATCTTCGATGCGTTCGCCGACGTCGCGGTGGGCCGCCTGGTCGACCGGGTCAACACGAAGCGCTGGGGCAAGTTCCGCCCCTTCATCCTGTTCGGATCGCTGCCGCTGCTGCTCTTGTCGGTGGCCACGTTCCATGTGCCGCAGATCGGTCAGAGCGGCATGCTCTTGTACGCGTATCTCACCTACGGCCTGCTGAACATCGCCTACTCGCTCGTGAACATCCCCTACGGCTCGCTGGCAGCGGCGATGACGCAGAACCCGAGCGAGCGCGCGAAACTTGCCACCGCCCGCACGATCGGCGCGGTGGTCGTGGGCGCGGCGCTGGGCATCATCGTCTCGCCGCTGATGGGTGCCAAGGAGGGCCTGCAAGGCGTGTTCACCACCGTGACCGTCTCGTTTGTGTTCATCGGCATGGCGCTGTACCTGTTCACGGCGTTCTCGACCAAGGAGCGCGTGTACCGCAAGGTTCCTCACGTGACCATGCGGCAATCGATGGCCACACTGAAGGGCAACAAGCCGCTCGTGCTGCTGTGCCTGAGCTCGCTGCTGTTCCTCACCGGCATGATCTCGATGTCGACGGCGCAGATCTACCTCATGCGCGACGTCTTCCACGCGCTCTACCTGGTGCCGATCCTCTCGCTCGGACAGATGGTGCTCGTGTTCGTGCTCGCTCCGTTCGTGCCGCTGCTGGTGCGCAAGCTGGGCAAGCGCACGGCTTACGTGATCGGGTCGTTCCTGGGGGCCTTCGGCATGCTCGCCGCCGGCGTCGCGCCCAACGGGATCGTCGCGTTCGTCGGACTGTTCGTGGGCATGATCGGCGTCATGTTCGTGAGCATGCTGATGTGGGCGATCGAGGCCGACACGGTCGAGTACGGTGAGTGGAAAACAGGCGTGCGCACCGAGGGCATCACCTACGCGCTGTTCTCGTTCACCCGCAAGACCGGGCAGGCGTTCGGCGGCGCCGTCGCCGCCTACGCGATCGGCATCGGCGGGTACGTCGCGGGCACATCCACGCTCACCACGCAGGCGGCCTGGGGCATTCGGGCAGGGGCCGCCCTCGTGCCGGCGGTATTCGTCGTCGCGGCCGCGCTCGTCATGATCGCCTACCCGCTCACCGACAGGGCGCATGCTCGACTCGTCGCCGAGATCGAGCAGCGACGACAGGCGGAGGATGCCGCAGCCGCGGACATCCTTGAGGACGAGGCATCCATCGTGCTGGCCGGAGAGGGCGTGAGCCTGGAGACGGTCGGACCGGAATCCGAAGCCGAGGATGTGTCGCTCTCCACGGCGGCATTCGCCGCGGGCAAGGCGCGACCGCGTCTGCTTGGACGCAAGAGGAAGTAGGCAGGAAGAACCATGATCATCGACAAGGCCGAGGTTGTCGTCACGAGCCCCGACCGCAACTTCGTCACGCTGAAGCTCACGACCGACGACGGGCTGACCGGCCTGGGGGACGCGACGCTCAACGGTCGCGAACTGGCGGTCGTCGCATATCTGACCGAGCACGTCGTACCGCTGCTGATCGGCCGTGACGCGCATCGCATCGAAGACACGTGGCAGTTCCTGTACCGGTCGGCGTACTGGCGCCGGGGTCCCGTGACGATGGCGGCGATCGCCGCGGTAGACGTCGCTCTGTGGGACATCAAGGCGAAGGCCGCCGGCATGCCGCTGTATCAGCTGCTTGGGGGAGCGTCGCGCACCGGACTGCTCGCATACGGGCACGCGTCAGGCAAGACACTGCCCGAGTTGTTCGATTCGATTCGCTCGTATCAGGCGCAGGGATATCGGGCGATCCGCGTACAGACCGGGGTGCCGGGCCTGAAGTCGATCTACGGCATCGCGTCGAACGCGACGTTCGAGGCCAACAAAGGCGTGCGGTACGACTACGAGCCTGCTCAACGCGGTGCGTGGCCGAGCGAGGAGGACTGGGACACGCGCTCGTACCTGCGGCACGTGCCGACGGTGTTCGAGGCGGTGCGAAACGAGTTCGGTCCGGAGCTGCCCCTGCTGCACGACGGTCACCACCGGATGACGCCGATCCAGGCTGCACAGTTGGGCAAGTCGCTTGAGCCGTTCGACCTGTTCTGGCTTGAGGACTGCACGCCGGCCGAGAACCAGGAGGCGCTGCGGCTGGTGCGTCAGCACACCACGACCCCGTTGGCGATCGGCGAGATCTTCAACACGGTGTGGGACTACCAGCAGATCATTCGTGAGCAGCTGATCGACTATGTGCGCAGCGCGGTCACGCACACGGGCGGCATCACCCATCTGAAGAAGGTGCTCGATTATGCGTCGCAGTATCAGATCAAGTCGGGAATGCACGGTCCGACCGACATATCGCCCGTCGGCATGGCCGCCGCTATGCACCTGGGGCTGTCGATCCACAACTTCGGTATCCAGGAGTACATGAAGCATGGCGAGAAGACGAACCAGGTGTTCGAGCAGTCGTTCACGTGGGAGAACGGGATGCTGCACCCCGGTGACAAACCCGGGCTGGGGGTGGAACTGAACACCGACGAGGCGGGCAAGTACCCTTACGAACAGGCATATCTGCCGTACAACCGACTCGCCGACGGGACAGTGCATGACTGGTGACGCCCTACCGCCCCTCATCGTGATGGGTGTGTCGGCATCGGGCAAGAGCTCGGTCGGTTCAGCACTTGCCGCACATTTGGGCATCCCGTTCGTGGACGCCGACGATCTGCACCCGCAGGCGAACGTCGACAAGATGGCCGCCGGCATCCCGTTGACTGACGACGATCGGTGGCCGTGGCTGGATGCCGGAGCCAGCCGACTCGCTGCGGGGCCGGTCGTGATCGCCTGCTCAGCACTCAAACGCGCCTACCGCGACCGGCTGCGTACGGCGGTGCCCGCGACCGTGTTCGTGCACCTCGCTGGCGACCGCGACGTGCTCGAAGAGCGCATCGCCGACCGCGAGGGTCACTTCATGCCGGCGAGCTTGCTTCAGTCGCAGCTCGACACCCTGGAAGACCTCGATCGCGACGAGATGGGCTTCGCGCTCGACTTTGCCCGGCCGGTGGACGAGCTGGTCGACGCGGCGGTCGAGCGCATCGGCGAGGGAGCGACCGGCGACCGATGACCGTGCAGATGTCGGAAGACGACCCGGCCGAGGCGATCCTCGCGCGCGTTCACGCGCGCGGGGGCGCACCGACCATCTACGACATCGCCGAGCTCGCGGGTGTCAACCCCTCCACCGTCTCGCGTGCGCTCGGCAAGCCGGGACGGATCAGCGCCGCGACCGCTGCGAAGGTGAGAGCGGCGGCCGAGCGGCTCGACTTCCGTGTCAACCCGATGGCGCGCGCCCTGCAGACCGGCAAGACGAAGATGATAGGGCTCGTGCTGGCCGACATCACGAACCCCGTCGTGTTCGGCATCGTGCGTGGCGCCGAACATGCGGCTGCCGAAGCCGGCTACACCCTTGTCATCGCCGAGTCGCAGGAATCCGGCGAGAACGAGGCCGAGGCAATCGAACGGCTGCTGCCCAGCGTCGATGCGCTCGTGCTGGCCACCACGCGCCTGGCCGCCTCGGCGATCACAGGCATCGCCGAGCACAAGCCAGTGATCCTCATGAACCGCGCGGTCGACGGCATCCGCAGCGTGCTGCCCGATGTCGAAGCGGGAATCATCGAACTGCTCGATCACTTGGCAGGCCTCGGCCATCGCTCGGTGGCGTTCCTCGCGGGGCCCGACTCGTCCTGGATCAGCGCGCGCCGCTGGTCGACGATCCTGGCGGCCGCCGTGGCGCGCGACATGGCGATCGTCGAGATCGGCCCGAACGCGCCCACCATCGCCGGCGGGCGTGCGGCGCTGCCCCGGGTGCGTGCGGCGCAGGTGAGCGCGGTGATCGCGTACAACGACCTGATGGCGATCGGGCTCATGCAAGAGGCCGCGAGCGTCGGCATCCCGATCCCCGACCGTCTGAGCGTGACGGGCTTCGACGACATCTTCGGCAGTGAGCTGATCAGTCCGCCGTTGACCACCGTCGGCGCCGACCTCGCCGCAGCCGGTCGGCAGGCGGTCGAGCGGCTGCTTGATCCCGAGGACGCCCAACCTGCCCCCCTGCCGACGCAGCTCATCGTGCGCGGTTCGACCGGGCCCGCGCCGCGCGCCTGAGCCCGCGAGGTCGTACCTATTCCCGCGAGGTTGTACCGGTTTTCGCGAGGTCGTACCTGTTTTCGCGAGGTCGTACCGGGCCGCGGCATCCACCCTCTCCGCTCGACGCGACGCTGTGGGACAAGATGACGGCCCTCGCCACCCGTGTGTACGGCGCGGAGGGAATCACGGCCGACGCTGGCGTGCGCGCGCAGATCGAGCGGCTGGCCGCCGGGGCGCGGTTCATCGTCATGATCTGCGGCAACATCATGACCATGCCGGGTCTGCCGGCACGGCCGGGACCGCGGCATCCCACACTGTTCCTGACGCCGCGCCTGCAGTAGGCTCGTCGGCACCGGGAAGCGCCCGGGATGCGAGGGAAGGAGCCGAGAACGTGATCACCGTCTTGGTCGTGCCCTTCGCCGGCCGACATCCCTAGAGGCCACCCGCGGTGGCCTCCGCCTCCTGGAGCAACCACCCGTGACTTCTTCTTTCGACGACCTCGATCTCACTTTCGCCGACGTGACCCTCGGCGACGGACAGCGCTGGACCACCTGGCCGACCGCACTTCCCACCGAACGTGGCCCCGAGCCGAGGCCCGCCTGGGTGGTGACGTCGGCCGGCGCCGTCGACACCGAGCTCGGCATCCTCAAGACGGGCAAGGAGGGCGACGTCTTCCTGGTCGAGCGGGCCGTGCCCGATGATCCCTCGACCGCTGTTGTGCTCGCGGCCAAGCGGTACCGCGACGATGAGCACCGCACCTTCCAGCGCTCGGCCGTCTACACCGAGGGGCGTCGCACCCGTAACACGCGCGACGGGCGCGCGCTGGCGAAGAAGTCCGCGCACGGGCGCGCCGTCGCGGCGGCGCAGTGGTCGTACGCGGAGTTCGCCGCGCTGTCACAGTTCTGGCAGTTGGGCGTGCCGGTGCCGTATCCGGTGCAGGTGACCGGGACCGAGGTGCTCATGCAGTTCATCGGCGACAGCACAGTCGCCGCACCTCGCTTGGCGCAGTCGCACGCCCGCGGCGCCGAGCTCGATGACCTGTTGGCGCAGGTCATCGACATCATGCGGCGCTTCGCGCGCGCCGGCTTCACGCACGGCGACCTGTCGCCGTACAACCTGCTCGTGCACCGACGACGCGTCGTGATCATCGACCTGCCGCAGGTGGTCGACCTGGCGGCAAATCCGCAGGGCTTCGACCTGCTCCATCGCGACTGCGTCAACGTGTGCGACTGGTTTGCGCGCCGCGGGGCGGAAGTCGACGCCGAGGGACTGTTCGGCGAGTTGGTCGCCGAGACGTTCGGGTGAGGGGTGGATGCCGCAGCCTGTGAACCTGCTCGACCCGGCGAGAGAACAACTCCCGGCCGAGAGCACGGGGAATACCCGTTCTCTCGGCGGTCGGGTGTTCTCTCGTGGTTGAGGAGGGGGCGAGGCGAGGGCGGTAAGGCAGGGTGGGCCGGGCGAGCCGCGCGCAGCCGGGCTGATCACTCCGTGAAGATGACCTCGAGGCCCGTGAATCGGGTGAAGCCGCGGTCGGCGGTGATCAGGGGTACACCGAGGCTGACCGCGTGCGCCGCGATGAGTGCGTCTTTGGAACGCGCAGCGGTCGGTGGCTTCGCGGTCAGCGAGGCGTACGCAGTGGAGGCCGCGCCGTCGAATGGTCGCCAGAACGCGCGCAACTCATCGAGGGCGGAGACCAGCTGGGCCCGCACGCGCGCCAGTTCGCGTCCGTTCGGTTGCAGGGCGAAGCGCTCTGCACCGCGAAGCAACTCGCCGCGCACGATATGGGAGGCGCCGTGGTCCTCGATCGCATTCACGATCTGATCGGGCAGCGCGCCGATCAGCACACTGGTGTCGATCATGGCTCTCACCGTGCGTCGTCCAGCCGGTCGGCGTCACGATCAGCGGCGAGGGCGCGTCGTTCTTCTTCGATGACCTCAGCCGGGAGCAACGCGCTCAGCAGGCGCAATCGCGTCTTGATCGCCGCCAGCTGCTCGGGTTCGTCGTCCGGCAACGGCACAACCCGCAGGCGCGGCCGATTGTGCACGGTCACGATGGCGCCGGTCTCAGCGAACGCAGACGGGTTCGCCTTGAAGACGCTCATCGGAACCTCTGGTGTGACATTCTGGGCTGGCATGATCAATTTGGTCTTTTCGAGATGAAAAAGTCCGTTTGTACTCATACTAGTCCGATTTGTCTCGTTAACGCCGTCCTTGTCGCGGGAAG
Source organism: Microbacterium horticulturae (assembly GCF_029094505.1). Taxonomy (NCBI): domain Bacteria; kingdom Bacillati; phylum Actinomycetota; class Actinomycetes; order Micrococcales; family Microbacteriaceae; genus Microbacterium; species Microbacterium horticulturae. Next base: position 173,440 of record NZ_CP119108.1, read on the forward strand.
GAACCCTCGCTGGCCGATGACCCGGGCGCGTCTGGATGCCGCAGCCTGCGACATCGCGAAGCCGAGAGCGCGAGCTCCCACACGTTGTACGCGAGTTCGCCGCCGCGCCACGGCATCGTGTCCGCGCCCGTGTGCGTGAAGCCGGCACCGCAGCACAGCGCGTTCGATCCGGGATTGTCCTGCCCCGGATATGCCACGAGCAGGGCACGATCGCCGCGTGCGACGACGCGGGGGATCAGCTGCCGCAGCGCTTCGCGTGCGACGCCACGCCCCTGGAACTCGGGCAGCGTGTTCCATCCCGTCTCGTAGGCGGGCGTGCCCTCGTGGTCGACGATCCAGAACCCGATGCCACCCGCCGGCTCGCCGTCGACCTCGATGCGGTACATCTCGGCTTCGCCCGACGCCGAGAGTCGCAGGTATCGCTCGTTGCGTTCGATGAGCTTCTCGGGCTCCTCAGGTCCGCCGATGTGGCGCGTCATCTCGGGCGTGTTCGCGCGTTCGAGCAGCGGCAGGTCGCTCTCGGCCCACGGCCGCAGTGTGACGTCCATGCCCCGATCCTGCCCCGGGCCTCCGACACTCCCGCGCCCGAATCGGTCAGCGCACAGCGCCGAACCGATCAGCGCACAGCCCTCGAATCGGTGAGAGTGCAACTGACGGACGAGGGATAGGGAAATAACCGCTCTCTCGCCCACCAGTTGTTCTCTCACGGTCTTGAGGGGCCGCGGGGCGCCGGCTGGCGTGGGGGAGGTCGCGGAGCGCGGGTCGCACGCACGAGTGTGTGGATGCCACAACCCCGACACATCCCGAGAGCGGCCGGGCTTGTGGCATCCATCAACCTGTTTGAAGGTGCGTTGTGGGAGACCTACCGTAAGGATGATCCCTCCGGAAAGGTCTCCCATGGTCGATGTCGTCCGTACGAAGAAGCCCTCGGTCCACAAGCGCCATCCCGGTGGCGGAGCGCCGACCGCACCGCACAGCGCCGCCGAGGCGCAGCGCGCCGACGCGACCGAGCCGCGCATCGACATCGCCGCGGTCACCGATCTGCTGCTGGGCACCTGGGCGGACGCGCGCCGCGAATCGCGCGAGATGATCAAGGACGAGGCGTTCTGGCAGATCCCCGGCCAGCCGATGCCCGAGCACCGCGAGCGCGTGCTGGGTCAGCTGCACCGCTTCGTCGAGGCGGGCGCCGCGGGTCGCGCCTACCCCGTCGAGCACGGCGGCCAGGGCGACAACGGCGGCAACCTCGCCTCGTTCGAAGAGCTCGTGCTGGCCGACCCCAGCATGCAGATCAAGGCCGGTGTGCAGTGGGGGCTGTTCGGCTCGGCGATCCAACAGCTGGGCACCGCGAAGCACCACGCGAAGTGGCTCGACGACGTACGCACGCTGAAGCTGCCGGGCGCTTTCGCGATGACCGAGATGGGCCACGGCTCGGACGTCGCAGCCATCGGCACGACCGCCACCTACGACCCCGACACCGATGAGTTCGTCATCAACACCCCGTTCCGCGCGGCGACCAAGGAGTTCCTCGGCAACGCGGCTCTGCACGGGCAAGCGGCGACCGTGTTCGCGCAGCTGATCACCGGCGGCGTCAACTACGGCGTGCACTGCTTCTTCGTGCCGATCCGCGACGAGAACGGGCAGAATCTGCCGGGCGTGACCAGCGAAGACGACGGCGTCAAGGGCGGCCTGAACGGTATCGATAACGGCCGCCTCGCGTTCGAGAACGTGCGCATCCCGCGCGAGAACCTGCTCAACCGCTATGGCGACGTCGCGGCCGACGGCACCTACTCGAGCGACATCCCCAGCCCCGGTCGCCGCTTCTTCACGATGCTGGGCGCGCTCGTTCAGGGCCGGGTGTCGCTGGATGGGGCATCCACCACCGGCGCGGCGCTCGCGGAGTACATCGCCATCACGTACGCGAATCAGCGCCGCCAGTTCGATTCGGGAACGGGGACCGACGAGGTCGTGCTGCTCGACTACGGCAAGCACCAGCGGCGCCTGCTGCCGCGCCTCGCGCAGACCTACGCGCAGTTCTTCTCGCACGACAAGCTGCTGCAGCGTTTCGACGGGGTCTTCGGCGGCACCCACGACACCCCTGACGAGCGCGAAGACCTCGAGACCCTCGCCGCGGCGCTGAAGCCGCTGTCCACCTGGAACGCGCTCGACACCGTGCAGGAGTGCCGCGAGGCGTGCGGCGGCGCCGGGTTCATGGCCGAGAACCGACTGGTCGGTATGCATCAGGACCTCGACGTGTACGCCACATTCGAGGGCGACAACAACATCCTGCTGCAGCTGGTCGGCAAGCGGCTGCTCAGCGACTTCGCGAAGCAGTTCAAGGGGAAGGATGCCGCGGCCCTGGCCCGCTACGCAGTCGGGCAGACCGCCGGAAAGATCTTCCACGGCGCGGGGCTGCGCCGGCTTGGCCAGTCGGTCGCCGACTTCGGCTCGACCGCCCGCTCGATCGAGCTCGGGCTGCGCGCCGAGCAGCAGCACGAGCTGCTGGCCGGACGCGTCGAGCAGATGGTGACCGACGTGGCGACCGCGCTGCGTCCGGCATCCACACTGTCTCCCGCCGATGCCGCGGCGCTGTTCAACGAGCACCAGTCCGAGCTCATCGAGGCCGCTCGCGCACACGGCGAGCTGCTGCAGTGGGAGGCCTTCGCCGAGGGCGTCGCCGGTGTCGACGACGCCGGCACCGGGCAGGTGCTGACGTGGATGCGCGACCTGTTCGGTCTGTGGCTGATCGAGAAGCACCTGGCCTGGTACCTCATCAATGGGCGGCTGTCGGCGCAGCGCGCGGCATCCGTCACCCGGTACATCGACCGGCTGTGCACTCGGCTGCGTCCGCACGCGCAGGACCTCGTCGACGCCTTCGGCTTCGAGGCCGAGCACGTGCGCGCGCCCATTGCGCTCGGCGGCGAGAAGGCCCGACAGGACGAGGCCCGCGCGTACTACGCGGCGCTCGCCGCCTCGGGCGAGGCGCCGGTCAGTGAGAAGACGCTGCGCAAGCAGAAGAAGTAGGGGCGCGCGCGTCGTCGGGCGCCGGCACGCGGACCGCGTTGAGCGAGGGCGCGCAGAGCGTTGAGCGAGGGCGCGCAGAGCCGAGTCGGCACGCCCCACCCCGAGATTCGGTCGTCACGGATTACCGTTCTGTCCGCGGAAAATGGTCATCCGTGACGACCGAACTGCCGCCCCAGTTGTTATGTCGCAGGACATTGGTGACAGTTCTGTATCAGGACATCGGTGACATTTCGGGGGGGTTTGGTGGTGACACTTCTCCTGGAATTGGTGGGTGAGTAGCAATCAGCCTGTCGATGCCCGTGTCCGTCTCGCGATCGCCCAGTGGCCAGTGGACGCCCCGCGTGGGTCGGTGACCTCGTTCTGTGCTGAGCACGGTCTTTCCCGGAAGACGTTCTACGCGATCCGTGCCCGTGCCCGGGCGGAGGGACAAGCCGCGGCGCTGGAGCCGCGGTCGCGGCGGCCGCGGTCCTCCCCGACCGCGTTTGGGGAGGACGTGAAGCAGCAGGCGCTGGGCGTGCGTGCCGCGCTGGAGGCATCGGGGCTGGACCATGGTCCGATCAGCGTGCACGACAAGATGACCGCGCTGGGCATGCACGCACCGTCCACGGCGTCGCTGGCGCGGATCTTCCGGGAGAAGGGTGCTGCCCGGCACGAGCCGAAGAAGAAGCCCCGTTCTGCGTACCGCCGGTTTGTTTATCCGGCACCGAACGCGTGCTGGCAGCTGGATGCGACCGAGTACGTGCTCACCGGTGGCCGTACGTGCGTGATCTTCCAGCTTCAGGACGACCATTCCCGGGTCGCGGTCGCGTCCCACGTCGCCCCCGGAGAGACCAGCGAGGGCGCGTTGGCCGTGTTCAAGAAGGGCGTGGCCGCTCGCGGGGTGCCGCAGCGGCTCCTCACCGACAACGGGGTAGCGCTGAACCCGACCCGACGCGGTTGGGAAGGTCAGCTGGTGAGCTTCGCCACGTCCCTCGGGGTGGAAGCGATCACCGGGAAGCCGTACAAGCCGACCACGCAAGGCAAGAACGAACGGTTCCATCAGACCCTGTTCCGCTGGCTGGACAAGCAGCCCATCGTCGAGTCGATTCAACAGCTCCAGGAGCAGGTCGACCGGTTCGACGTGATCTACAACACCGAACGCCCCCATCAAGGACTGCCGGGACGGGTGACCCCGCAGCACGCATGGGATGCCACCCCTCTCGCCGAGCCACCCCGACCCAAGCCCGCGCCCGTCGAACCGGTCGTGCCCGTCGCCCGCGCCAAGCCTGACGGCCTAGCCGGGCACCCACCACACCGTCCCAGGGCCGGCGTCATCCGGACGGGGGAGCACGGTCACAGCAACGTGATCGTCCCCGCCAACGGCGCCGTGCGCGTGCGGATGATCCTGTTCAACATCAGCAGCCGCAGGGCAGGACAGAGGATCCACGCCATCTGGGACCCGCTCGGCGTCGTCTTCGCCGACCGCCACGGCGAAGTCATCGCCGAGCACCCCTGGCCACCCCACGGCACCCGCTACGTGAGCAGCGGCGCCCGCCGCGGACGTCCCCTCACCCAACCCACACAACACGAACCGTCACCGATGTCCTGATACATGAAGCGTCACCGATCTCCTGATACAGAACCGTCACCGATGTCCTGAGACATCACAACTGCCGCCCCAGTTTGAGTCGTCACGGATTACCGTTCCGCGCGCGAAAAACCGTCATCTGTGACGACCGAACGAGCGGGGCGCACATGTGGTGCCCGCGGTCGGGATGCGCGACCCTGGCCGTGTCGCACCCCGCGGCTAGGCTGATCGCGTGAACTCCGACCTCGAGCTCGGCCCCGACGGGCGTGCCCGCTGCGTGTGGCCGGGCACGGACGACGAGTATCGCCGCTACCACGACGAAGAGTGGGGGATGCCGCAGCACGGCGACCGGGCGCTGTTCGAGAAGCTGTCGCTCGAGGGTTTCCAGGCGGGTCTGAGCTGGATCACGATTCTGCGCAAGCGGCCGCGCTTCCGCGAGGTGTTCGCGGGCTTCGATCCGGCGGTCGTCGCGGGCTTCGGTGACGATGACGTGGAGCGGCTCATGGCCGACACCGGCATCATTCGCAACCGGGCGAAGATTCTGGCGACGATCGGTAACGCCCGGCTGGTCGCCGACATGCCTGACGGCGACCTCGACGCGCTGATGTGGTCGTTCGCCCCGACCGGCCCGCGCGCCCGGCCCGCCTCGTTCGCCGAGGTTGCGGCATCCACTCCCGAATCCACGGCCCTGAGCAAGGAGCTGCGTCGGCGCGGATTCCGGTTCGTCGGGCCCACGACGATGTACGCGCTGATGCAGGCCACCGGCATGGTGGACGACCACCTCGCCGGCTGCTGGCGTGCCGGCTGAACGCGCCGGCTGAACGGAGGGCCATGGCATCCCGATCACGACTCGCCTCGCAGGAGCTCGCCGACCGGCTCCGCGAGCAGATCTACCTCTCATTCGTCGCGCTCGCCGTGGTGCTCGCTATGCGCACGCACGGGCACGTCGAGGTCGGCGCGGCAGCGGTGACGCTCGCGGTCACGATCCTCGGCACGCTCATGGCGGTGTTCACCGCCGAGGTCATCGCCCATTTGATCATGCACGAGAGCCCGCCGACGCGGGCTGAACTCCGCACCATCCTGTTCGCCACCTTCGGCGCCGTGGGATCTGTGCTCATTCCGTTCGTGTTCCTCGGCGCCGCGGCGCTGGGGTGGTGGGACGTGGATGCTGCGCTGGTCGCCAGTGCGATCCTCCTCGCCGTGACGCTCGTACTGTATGGATACGTGGCGGTGCGACGGGTGCCTCTGACCTGGTGGCAGCGGCTCATCGTGCTCGGCGGCGAGGCCGCGCTCGGCCTGATCGTGATCGGGTTGCAGATCGTCGCGCACGGCTGAGCCGCCGCGGCCGCGCGCGCGGTCGAGCCCTGTGCGGCCAGCCTGTGGCACCCGTGCGCCCACACGGTTAGCCTGGATCGGACTCACCCGACGGAGGATGTGCATGCTGTTCGCCGCACGACGAGCCGCGCAGCATGCCGGTCAGTCGGTGGTCATCGGGGTCGCCGTCGCGGTGCTCGGCGGGGCCCTCGCGGCCACCACCGCGATCGCCGACCGCACGATCGACGGCGGCACGGCGCGGATCGTCGCCGACGCCGATCCCGTCGCCCAGAGCATCGTCGTCGACGCACCGGCCGGTGTGGCCGACGACGACGTCACCGCGGCGATCGACGCCGCGTTCGCGGGCCGCGACGTGAGCGTGCGGCGGATGACGTGGTCGCGTGCACCGAGCTCCGACGGGGAGGTCGTGCTGCTCTCCGATCCCGACATCGCGACCGTCGCGACCCTCGACACGGGTGCATGGCCGAGCACCGATGCGGACGTCGCCGTCGCCGGGGTCGCGGGCGCGCTGAGCCTCACCGAGATCGGCGACGCCCCCGTGAGGGTCTCAGGCACCTGGCGCGCGAGCGATCCGGCCGCCGTCGCGTGGGTGGGCCATCCGTCCGTCGCATCCGGCCACGAGGACGGCGAGGTTGGGCCTGTGCTGGTCTCGCCCGGCTTCATCGCCGACCACGGCCGCGGCGTGCGCGCGGCGTGGATCGTCAGCGCCGCCGGCGCTGTCGCCGCCGACCAGATCACCGGGTACCGCGCCGGCATCGCGCGGCTGGCGACCGCGTTCGACAACCTCGAGGGCACGGGCGTGCGCACGAGCGGAGGGTGGGATGCCACGCTCGCCCGCGCGGCAGGCGCCGCCGGCGTCGCGCGCTGCGTGCTCGCGGTGCCGGTCGCGCTGCTGCTCGTCATGGGTGCACTCGTGCTGGGCGTGCTCGCGCGGGCGCACGGTGCCGCGCGTGCGGGCGCCGTCCATCTGCTGACGGCCCGGGGCGCCTCGACCCGCCGGCTCTTCCTCGAAGACACCGCGGTCAACGCCGTCGTCTGCGCCGCCGCGGCCGTCGTCGCCACCGGCATCGGCGTGCTCGCGGGCAGCCCGCCCGGCCACGCACTCGTCTGGGCCGGCGCCGTCGCGGTGGCGGCGCTCGTGCTCGTCACGGCGGTCGGCACGTCGGCCGCGCTCGCCGAGCCCGAAGTGCGCGGCGACGTGAGCCGACGGGGCCTTGCCGCGACGGCCGTCGCCGCGGTGTTCGCCGGGATCGTGGCGGGCCTCGCCGCCTGGCAGCTGCTGAGCGCGGGTCTCGCGTTCGATGGACGGGCGGATGCCGCGGCCGCCGCCGCGCCGGCACTCGTGGTGATCTTCGCCGCCCTGATCGTGGCGCTGTTGGCCGGCCCGTTCGCTGCGATCGGCGAACGGCTCGCCCGCCCGGTCCGCGGCCTGGCCGCCGTCCTCGCCCTGCGCCGCATCGCACGGCAGGCGTCGACGGTGGTCGCCGGGGTGCTCAGCCTGGGACTGGCCGCCGGGGCCATCGGGTTCGCGACGCTCAGCGCCGCGCGCAGCCATGACGTCGTGCACGCGGAGGTCGCCCAGGTGGTCGGCGCCGATGTGCGCGGCGTGTACGACGTGTCGCCGCTCATCGACGGGCCAGAACGCGCCCTGAACCCCGAAGACGTGCCGGGCGCCGACGTCTTCGCCGCGCTGCGCGCCTCGATCACGATCGGGCAGACCGACGCCCAGCTGCTCGCGCTCGCTCCCGACGAGCTGGCCGCGGCCACCGGCATCCGTGCCGCAGAGCTGGCCGGTGGTACGCCGCGGGCCCTCGACGGAGACCTCGAGCTCGACGTCGCCGCCGCCGGCACCGATAAGGCGCTGCACCCGCGCGCCGACGTGACCATCACGGCGTGGCTGGTCGATCGGAGCGGCTCGGCGCGGCGCGTGTCGATGGGGGCGGTGCCCATCGACGGGGCGCGGCATCGCCTCGAGACCGACGTCGACGACGGCGAAGCACTCGTCGCGGTGCAAGTCAGCGGCACCGATGTGCAGCCCGGTGTCAGCGTGCAGGTCACGGTCCGCAGCGGCGGGGCCGAACGCGGCGCGCCCGTCGCCGTCGTCGTCTCCGACCGCACACCCGAGCCGCGGGCGGTGACGGTTTCCGACTTCGACGCCCCGCTCCCGGTCGTCGTCACCCGGGCGCTGGCCGACCAGCTCGCACTGCGCACCGGCGCCGAGATCTCGTTCCGCCTGGGCACCGTCGCCCGCCCGATCGACGGCGAGATCGTGGCGGTGCGCGACGGCGTGGCCGGTGTCGGCACGATCCCCGGCGTCGCCGTCGACCTCAACGGTCTGGTCGCCCGCGCGCTCGACCAGGGCGGTTCGGTGCCGGCGCCGGGCCAGCTCTGGGCGCACACCGACGATGTCGCCGCGACCTCGGCGGCACTGCGGGCGGTCGCCGATCGCCCGGTGCAGATAGTGACCGCGGCATCCATCGGCAGCGCCGGCCTCATCGATCCGGTGCTCGCGGTCGTGGCCGCCGGCATCGTTCTGGTCGCGCTCCTGGCGGCGCTCGCGTTCGCGGCTGTGTCGGCGGGCGTCGTGCGGGCGCGGCGCGACGAGGCGATCCCCCTGCGCTCGTTCGGCTTCACCGCCGCCCGACAGCGGACCACCGCGACGATCGAACTGACCGTGACCGCCGTGTTCGCGCTCGTGCTGGGCGCCGCCGCCGGGCTCGCTATCGCGCTGTGGCTCGGGCCCGCTCTCACCGCGGCGCTGACAGTGGGAGGCGTGACATGAGCGGCCGGCGCGGGCTCGGGCTCGCTGTGCGCGCGGTGGCGACGAGCCCGGTCGTCTCGCTCATCGTCGTGGTCCTCGCCGCGGTCATCGCGTTCGTCGGCGCCGCGGTGCCCTCCCTGCTCGACGACGCCCGCACGGCGACCGTGCAGCGCGAACTGCACACCCTGCCCCGCGCCGTGCTCGACCCGGTCGCGACCTTGCAGGGTGCGGCATCCCCCGACTCCACGACCGGAGCGGACCCGTGGGCGCTCGCCGAAGACACCGCCGCCGGCATCCACCGCGACCTGCCGTCGCCGCTGCGCCGTGTGCTGGGCGCGCCCGGTGTGTCTGTCGTGCTCGACGGCCAGACGGCGGTGCCGACCCCGCGTGTGCCGGCGCCGTCGAACCGGGTCGAGGTCGCGCTCGATCCGGACCTTGATCAGCGGATCCGCATCGTGAAGGGACGGATGCCGCGGCCCACCGACGTCTCGACCGCAGCGCATCCGGTCGTCGACGTCGTGCTGTCGCAGGAGGCCTCGGCGGCGCTTGCGTGGCCGCTCGGCCAGAAGCGCGTGCTCGGCTTCAGCGACCTGCCGATGACCGTCAGGCTCGTCGGCCTCTACGAGGCGGTCGACCCCGGTGACCCGGCGTGGGTGCAGCGGCCGACCGGACTGCACCCGTCGGCCGATCAGAGCGGCGGTGAGGCGGTGCACCTGGCCACGGCGTACGCCGCGTCCGACATGCTCGGTGCGATCGACGTGTGGGTGGGCGAGGCGTCGACGACGGTGTGGATGCCGCTGCTCGACGACCGCGTCACCGGCGCGCAGGCGGCCGAGCTCGCCGCGCAGCTGCGCGGCTTCTCCGCGTCGCAGCAGCAGTTCTCGGTGCGCGGCGCCGGCTTCTACGAGCAGGGGCTCACGTTCCGCAGCTCGGCTCCGACGTCGCTCGAGGCCGGAGCCGCGCGCGGTGATGCCATCGCCGCGGTCGCGACGCTCGCGGCGGTCGGGCCGCTGGCGGTCGCCGTGGTCGCCATCGCGATGGCGGGCCGGATGCTCGCCTCGCGCCGTGTCGGCACCGTGCGCGCCGCGCGCGCCCGAGGGGCGTCGCTGCGGTTGCTGGCCGCGCTGCTCGGCGTGGAAGGGCTCGTACTCGGCGCGGTGGGTGCCGCCGTCGGAGCCGCTCTCGCGGCGATCCTCGTGGGGTGGACGGGTGTGGCATCCACCGTCGTTCCGGTCATCGTCGCGGTGACCCCGATGATCGCCGTGCCGGCCGCGGCGCTGAACGCGGCCGCCCGCACCGCCCGGCGCGACCTCGGCGTCGCCGACCGGCCGACCCGCCGCCGCCGGCTCATCGTGGAGGGCGCCGTCGTCGCCATCGCGGCGGCGACGATCCTGGTCGCCGCGAACCGACCGGTCGGTATGGGGCTCACGCCGGTGCTGCTCGCAGTGCCGGCCGCCGTGTTCGCGATCGGATGCGTGGTGGTGCTGCGCCTCATCCCGCCGGTGCTCACCGGTGTCGAGGCGCTGGTCGCCCGCGGGCGCGGCGTCATGGCGCTCGTCGGGCCCGCTCGCGCGAGACGCGGGCGCACCCTGCCGATCGCCACCGTGCTGGCCGCTCTCGTGTGCGTTGCGACTGCGCTGTTCGCCGGCGTGTCGATCGCCACGATCACCTCGGGCATCGCGCAATCGGCCCGCGCGCAGGCCGGCGCCGACCTGCGCGTGAGCGCCCCGGCGATCGACGCGGATCAGCTCGCCGCCCTGCGCGCTCTGAAGGGGGTGGATGCCGCGGCTCCGGTCTACGGCGGCGCAGCCCTCCCCGCGCACTCGGAGGGCACCTGGACCACCGTGACGATCCTCGGCGTCGATCCCGCGGAGCTCGCCGCGGTGCAGCAGGACGTGGCCGGGGCCCTGCCGCTGCCGAAGACGCTGGGTGCGAGCGGCGGACCCGTGCAGGCCGTGGCGTCGGACGCGCTCGCCCGGATGCTCGACGGCGACGCGATCGTCGTGCGCGGTGTCGAGGTCGAGGTCGCCGCGCACGCGGAGAGCGCTGCCTTCGCGCCGGCGGGCCTCTGGCTCGTCGTCGGCCGCGCCGACGCCGCGCGCATCCTCGGGCCCGCGCCGAACGTCGACACGGTGCTGCTCGACGTCGCCGACGGTGCCGAGGCGCAGCGGGTTGCGGCATCCGCCACCCGACTGCTGGGCAAGGGCGCCGAGGCCGTCGTCCCCAGCGAGATCGCCGCGCAGATCGCCGCCGACCCGGCGATGCAGGCGGTGCAGGCATCGCTCGTGGCGGCGCTCGCGATCGTGACGCTGCTGCTCGTGCTCGCCGTGGCGATGACCCTGCTGCGCGGTGCACCCGCGCGCGGCCGGATGCTCGGCCTGCTGGCGGCGATGGGGTATCCGCGCGGCCGGGAACTGCCGCTTGTGGCATGGGAGGTCGCCCCGCCGCTGCTGCTCGCACTGCCGGTCGGCGTCGCGGCAGGCTTCACGCTGCCGCCGCTGCTGCTGCCAGCCGTCGACCTCGCACGGTTCGTGGGCGGGGGAGCGCAAGCACCCATCGCGGCGCCATCGTGGCTGGTGTGGCTGACCGTGGGCGGCTACCTGCTGATCGCCGCCGTCGCCGTGGTGGTCGCTGCGGCTGTGGCGGCGCGGATGACCGCGATGATCGCGCTGCGGCGCATCGACGAGGAGATCGAGACATGAGTGACGAACCCGACATCGTGTGTGAAGGACTCGTGCGCATCTACACGGCGCAGGGCGTCGAGGTGCAGGCGCTGCAGGGGCTCGACCTGCTCGTACAGCCCGGCGAGATGGTCGCGCTCATCGGGGCGTCCGGTTCGGGCAAGTCGACGCTGCTGAACATCCTGTCGGGCTCCGACACCCCCAGCGCGGGACGCGCCCGGGTCGCCGGTCACGATCTGGTCGCCATGCGCGGGCGCGAGCGGCTCGACTACCGGCGCGGCGTCGTCGGGTTCGTCTGGCAGCAGTCCGGGCGCAACCTGCTCCCATACCTCTCGGGGCGCGAGAACGTCGCCATGGCCCAGGACGTCGCCGGCGTCATCCCTCGTCGTGAGCGAGAAGAGCGAGTGGATGCGCTGCTCGAACAGCTCGGCGTGGCGCACGTCGCTGACAGGCGACCCGCGCAGCTGTCGGGCGGGCAGAAGCAGCGGGTGGCGATCGCCGTCGCGCTGGCGAACGGCCCGCGTGTGCTGCTCGCGGATGAGCCGACCGGCGAGCTCGACGAGGCCACGAGCGCCGAGGTGCTCGCGGCCATGGAACAGGTCAACCGCGAGCACGGTGCCACGACCCTCATCGTCACGCACGACGCGACCGTCGCCGAGCACGTCGATCGCACCGTGCGCATCCGTGACGGACGCACCTCGACCGAGACGTTGCGCGCCACGCACACTGACGAGTCCGGACGCCGCGTGCGCGTGGCCGCCGAATACGCGGTGCTCGACCGCGCCGGGCGCATGCAGCTGCCCGCCGACTACGTCGAGGCGCTCGAGCTGCGCGACCGGGTGCGCCTCTCGCTCGAGCCCGACCGCATCGAGGTGCGGCCCGGGAGCGGGGCGCCGCCGGTGCCCCCGCCCGTTGAGCGAGCAGCGCAGCCGCGAGTCGAAACGTCCGACGTGCCCTCGGTCGTTGAGCGAGCGAAGCGAGTCGAAACGCCCGACGCTCCTGGGGATAAGGACGCCTCGCGAGCGCAGCGAGTCCAGACGTCGCAACCCGAGCAGGATCCCCGGCCCCCGGCATCCACCTCCGACGAGGAGGACCGGTCATGACCGCGCTGCGCGCCACCGGGCTCACCCGCACCTACCGCACGCCGGCGGGCGAGCTGACCGCCGTCGACGCCATCGACCTCGAGGTCGCGGCCGGTGAGCTCGTGGCGATCCGCGGGCGGTCGGGTGCGGGAAAGAGCTCGCTGCTGACGATGCTCGGCGGGCTCGATGCGCCCGACGCCGGCCGCGTCGAGATCGGGGGCGTCGACCTTTACGGCCGCGAGGGCGCGTCGATGCTGGGCACCGAGGTGGCGAGCATCTTCCAGGGGTTCGGGCTGGTGCCGATCCTGTCAGCGGCCGAGAACGTCGAGGTGCCGCTGCGGATCCGCAGGTCCCACCCCGCCGACCGCTCCCGCCGTGTCGCCGACGCACTGGCGGCGGTGGGGCTGGCCGAGCATGCCGCGCAGCGTCCGGCCGAGCTGTCGGGCGGGCAGCAGCAGCGCGTCGCCATCGCACGGGCGCTCGTGACTGAGCCGTCCGTGCTGCTGGCCGACGAACCGACGGGCCAGCTCGACTCGGAGACCGGCGCGCAGATCATGGCGCTGGTCGCGAGCCTCGTGCACGAGCGTGGCACCGCGGCGATCGTCGCGACGCACGACCCGGCGATGCTCGCGCGCGCCGACCGGGTGCTGCAGCTGCACGACGGGCACCTCAGCGCGGGGTGACGCGGCGACACACCCGCCTGGCCGGGCGCCGCCCGCCGCGAGATGGCAGGATGCAGACGTGACCATCGGCAGTGAGAACGATCTCGCGGCGCGGCTTCGCCTGGCCGCAGCGCAAGACGCCGGGCTGCAACCCATCGACTGGAGCGCCCTGCCTGCCGACGTCGAACGCGATGAGTTCGCGGCGCCCAGCGGCCCGCTCGCGCGCATCGCCCTCGGCCCGGTCGACGGTGAGCGCGTCGTGCTCATGCCCGGGATGACCGGGTCGAAAGAAGATTTCGTGCGCGTGATGCCGTTGCTCGCGGCATCCGGATTCCGCGTCGAATCCTTCGACATGGCGGGCCAGTACGAGTCCGGTGTGGCGGGCCCGCCGCCGGGCGGACATTACGCGATGGCGCTGTTCGAAGAAGACCTGCGTGCGGTTCTGGCCGCCGGACCTCCTGCGCACCTGCTCGGTTACTCGTTTGCGGGAACCGTCGCCGCCGCGGTCGCCGGCTCGCACCCCGAGCTCGTGCGCAGTCTCACTCTGCTGTCGACGACGCCGGCGGTCGGTCAGGCGCTTCGCGCCTTCAAGGTGCTGGGACCGTTCAGCGGCCTGCTGCCCTCGAGAGCGCTCGGGCGGCTGTTCGTCTGGGTGCTGCGACACAACGTGCATCGTGCACCGCTCGACCGCGCCGCGTTCGTGACGGCGCGATTCGACAAGACGCGCCTCGACAGCGTGATCGACATCTTCGACCTCATGAAGCACACGCCCGACGTCGCGTCGGCGGTGCGGGCTCGCGGCGTCCCGACCCTCGTCGTCGCCGGGCGGCACGACGTCTGGCCGGTCGATGCGCACCGCGACTTCGCTGAACGTCTCGGCGGCAGGCTCGTCATCCTCGACGCCGGACACAGCCCGTGCGAGAGCGCGCCGCACCAGCTCGCGGAAGCCATGACCGACTTCTTCGCCGCCGGCCGCTGACGCGGGGTGGATGCCGCGGCCCCGTGTCTTCGCCGCGGCGGGGCGCCGTGTGCCCTGTGCCGTGTGCCCCGGCTTGCGGCATCATCCCGAACTGATGCCACCCTCGTTCCGTCGTCGCAGATTACCGATTTTCCGGGCGAGAACGGTCATCCGTGACGACCGAACGAGCGGAGTGGATGCTGGGGCCCGCGGCATCCACCACGGGATCTTCCGTCGTCGCAGATTACCGATTTTTCGCGCGAGAACCGTCATCCGTGACGACCGAACGAGCGCGGCGGCGAGCCCGGAGCACCGTGCGGCGGCGGCGCCGGCGCTCCCGCCAACCGATCTCGCGCAGGTTCAGCGTGATGTCGTGGAACGCCCACGACGCCCGGCGCTTGAACCCTGCGACGTTCTGGAACGGCCGCGCCGACACGCCCACGTGCAGCTCGGCGTCGTACTCGACGCGCATGTCGGCGTCGAGCGTCATCGTGATCTCGAGGTCGTCGTGCACGTGCGGATCGTCGAGGTGCACGCGGTCGCGGACGCGCTCCCACACGGCTTGGCGCAGTGCGAAGTTCGACCCGAACACGGGCTGCTGCCCTGCCATGATGCGCACGAACCAGAAGTATCCGGCGAGATAGACGTGCCCGCCGACCCAGCGCCAGAAGCGTCCGGCGCCGTAGAACTCTCCCGTGCCGGTGAGGCCGGCCAGCTCGGGGTCGGTGTCGAACCGCTCGGCGACGCGGGCTGTCCAGTGCGGATCAGGCCGGGAATCGGCATCCAGTCTCCCGATCACCTCGCCGACCGCGGTGTCGAACCCGGCGGCGGTGGCGCGCAGCACGCCACGGCGCGGTTCCGATACGACACGCGCGCCGGCGGCCCGCGCGACGGCCACGGTGTCGTCGGTCGAGCCGTTGTCGACCACGATGATCTCGTCGGGCGCCCGCGTCTGCGCGGCCAGGCACCGCAGGCACTCACGCAGCATGGCGGCGTCGTTCAGCGACGGGACGACGACGCTCACGGTGCTCATCGTCGCCAGCCTACGGCCACCGGCGCGTCTGGTCGGTGTGTGGAGGGCCGTTTCGGCCCGCGCCGCTCGCGCAACGTCCGGGGCGGTGTGCTTATCCCCAGGAGGGCGCGAGAACCCCTGGGCGTCGTTTCGACTCGCTTCGCTCGCTCAGCGACCGGGCCACCCCATTTCCATACGCGGGAATACATGCGCCCGCGCCCTGGTTGCCGCCACCGGAGGAATCCCTTGGACTACGGACACCCGCTGCGCTTCGGCGTCTTCATCACCCCCGCGAACGCGCAGCCGCAGGCGCCGGTCGCGCTCGCCCGCCACGCCGAGACATCGGGTCTCGACCTCGTGACCTTTCAGGACCACCCGTACCAGCCGGCGTTCCTCGACACGTGGACGCTGCTGTCGTACGCGGCGGCGCAGACCGAGAGCATCCATCTCGCTCCCAATGTGCTCAACCTGCCGCTGCGCCCGCCGCTCGTCGTCGCGCGCGCGGCCGCGAGCCTCGATCTGCTGAGCGGCGGTCGCTTCGATCTCGGCCTGGGCTCGGGCGCCTTCTGGGACGCCATCGAGGCCATGGGCGGGCGCCGGCTCACCCCCGGCCAGGCTGTTTCGGCGCTGGAAGAGGCCATCGGACTGATCCGTCAGTCGTGGGATGCCGCGACCCGTGGCGGCATCTTCGAAGAGGGCGCCTACTACCGGGCTCACGGCGCGAAGCGCGGTCCGCGTCCGGCACACGACATCCCCATCTGGCTGGGCGCGTACAAGCCGCGCATGCTCGCGCTCACCGGCCGGCTCGCCGACGGCTGGCTGCCCTCGCACGGCTACATGAAGCCGGGCGACCTCGCGGCCGGAAATGCGCGCATCGACGATGCCGCAGCCGGTGTCGGGCGCGACCCGCACGAGATCCGCCGGCTGCTGAACATCGGCGGCCCCTCGGGCGACGTGCAGGGCTGGGTCGAGCAGCTCGCGCAGCTGACCCTCGACGACGGGATCGGCACCTTCATCCTCGCCGCCGACGACGCGGGCTCGATCCAGGCGTTCGGTGAGGAGATCGCCCCGGCCGTGCGCGAGCTCGTCGCACAAGAGCGCGCCGGCCGCGGCATCGCGCCGGCGTCGACGCGCTCAGCCGCGGCGCTCGCCGCCCGTCGCAGCGGCATAGCGTACGACGACGTGCCTGCAGGTCTCCATGTCATCGAGCCCGGCGACTTCGACTACGCCGACGTGCAATCGACCTACATGCGCGGCGGCGAGCCGGGCATCGTCCTGCAGCCCGACTCGCCGGCACAGGTGGCCGCAGCGCTCGCCTTCGCGCGCCGGCATTCCGACCTTCCGCTCGCCGTCCGCAGCGGGGGCCACGGCATCTCCGGACGTTCCACGAACGACGGTGGCATCGTCATCGACCTGCGTCGCCTGAACGACATCGAGGTCATCGACGAAGCCCGGCGCCTGGTGCGCATCGGTCCCGGCGCCCGCTGGATGGAGGTCGCCGCCGTCCTCGCCGAGCACGGCTGGGCGCTCAGCTCGGGCGACTACGGTGCGGTCGGCGTCGGGGGACTCGCCACAGCGGGCGGCATCGGTTGGCTCGCCCGCGAGCACGGCCTGACCATCGACCACGTGCGCGCGGTCGAGGTGGTGCTCGCCGATGGCATGATCGAGCGGGTGGATGCCGCATCCGACCCCGAGCTGTTCTGGGCGATGCGCGGCGCAGGCGCGAACATGGGCATCGCGACCGCGTTCGAGTTCGAGGTCGACGAGGTCGGCCCGCTCGGGTTCGCGCGGCTGGTGTTCGATGCGTCCGACACCGCCGACTTCCTCGTGCGCTGGGGGCAGACCGTGCAGGCCGCGCCGCGCGAGGTGACGAGCTTCCTGATCATGGGCCCGCGCCGGCCCCGACAGCCGCAGGTCGCGCACGTCATGGCGATGGTCGACCGCTCCGAGCCCGACGACATCGTCGCGGCGCTGCAGCCGTTTGCGCAGCTGGGCCCGCTGCTCGACCAGCAGGTGCAGTTGACCTCGTACGCCCAGGTCATGTCGAACGCCGACATCGGCCCGCAGCATGGCGCCGGCGAGCCGCTGGCGCGCTCGGCCCAGCTCGACGAGATCACACCGGCTGCGGCATCCCTCATCGAAGGGATGCTGGACGCCGGCGACTCGTACTTCTTCCAGATCCGGTCGGTGGGCGGGGCCGTGGCCGATGTGCCCGAAGACGCCACCGCCTATGCGCACCGGCAGGCGGCGTTCTCGGCCGTCGCGTTCGGGGCCGATCCGCAGCGGCTCGACGTGCACTGGCGCGAGCTCGCCGCGCATGCGCGCGGCGTCTACCTGAGCTTCGACTCGACGCTGCGACCCGAGCGGATCGGCGAGGCGTTCCCGCCCGCCCACCTCGCGCGCCTGCGCGCTATCAAGGCGCGAGTCGACCCGGACGGGGTGTTCTCCGACAACTTCGCGATTCCGCCCGAGGAGGGCGTGACCGGCTGAGCGCGCCCGTGGGTCCGGGCGCCGGGCTCCGGGCGCCGCGTGACGGGCTAACGCGCGGCGTCGCGCAGGTGCCGGCTCTCGTGGCCGAGCACCTTGACCATCACGCCGCGGCGGCGCAGCTCGGCAAGGGTGCGGTTCTCCTCATCGCGCGAACGGCCGAGCGCGTGGATGCTCGCCACGACCACGACGTCGCCGTTCTGCAGCGTGCCGAACAGGCGGACCAGCCGCTCTTCCCAGCTCTCGAGCGTCTCGGGAGAGGGATGCCGGAACCCCTCGATCGGCACGCCGAAACGCGTCAGGTCGTCACGCTGCTGCTTGATCGACGGCATGTCGTCGCGTGCGACGACGACGCCGACCAGGCGCGACCCGGTCGGGCGTGCCTGCCACCAGTCGCGGTCGCTCTGCAACTGCTCGAAGCACTCCGGGCATTCTGCCGCCACGTGCTCCGCAGGACCGCTCTCGTTCATGACTCTATTCTCCCCCGCGCCACCGACACTGACGAGCGTTTGGACTCGGGCGCGCTGCGCGCGCCGCTTGCGGGGCGACCGGCTCTGAATTTCGGTCGTCACGGATTACCGATTTTCCCGCCGAAAGCCGTCATTCGTGACGACCGAACGGTGGAAGACGGGGTCGTTGACTGAGCGGCGCGGGTCGAAGCGACGAAATGTCGAAGCGACGAAATGTCGCAACGTCGACCCTCACTCGTCTTCGAGGCGCAGGCGCAGGCTCATCTCGTCGGCGTCGAGCTCGGCCAGCGCATGGCGCAGGGTCGCCGAGCTGTACGACCCGCCGTGCGAGAGGTCGGCCAGCGACCGCCGCATCGCGGTGATCGAGATGAGCCGCAGTTCGAGCATCTCGCGGGCGACCGCCGAGCGATCGTCGCTGGGCGGGGCGCTCATCTGATCGCGCAGGCGCTCGGTCAGCTGCGGAGTGAACGGGGCGCCGTCGTGCTTTCGCAGCTCGGTCGAGCTCAGCGCCTGAGCACTCGCGGCGCGCAGCGCGGCATCCAGACGCGCCTTCTCGCCCGCCAGCGGCGACTCTTCGCCGGTGTTGGCCAGCCCCAGGATCCGCACCACCCAGGGCAGGGTGAACCCCTGCATCATCAGGCTGATCAGCGCCACGAGGAACGCGACGAACACCAGCAGCGCCCGGTGGTCGATGCCCTCGCGTGGCAGCGTCTGAGCGGCCGCGAGCGTGACGACACCGCGCATGCCCGCCCACACCAGGATCGTCCCGTTGCGCCAGCCCACCGGCTGTGACTGGTAATAGTCGAAGTCGGCGATCAGGCGGTTGACCCGCGTGCGCATCGTGTCCACGCGGCGCTGCTGCCGCGCGGGATCGGACGGTGCTCCGCGTCCCTGAGGAAAGGGGATGCTGCCGTCCTCGAGGCCGTCGAGCCGTTCGCTGAAGTGGGTGAGGCGGTCGCGGTCGAGGCGGTCCGCGCGTCGCGACTGCCCCCACACGACGAGCGACACGTACGCGGTGCGCACCAGCAGCACGATCGCGAGAGCCACCAGCGCCAGCCACACGCCCTGCCAGACCGCGTGCCCGAACGAGCCGACATCGGCGATGGTCTGCTCGAGGATGTCGCGCAGCTCGAGCCCCATCACCAGGAACACGGCGCCCTCGAGCACCTGCTCGATCGTGCGCCAGTTGAGATTGTCGCTCAGCCGCTGCTCGGGGGTCAGCCGGCGGCGCGAGCCCTGCCCGGCCACGATGCCCGCGACCACTGCGGCCACCAGACCCGAACCGCCGAGGTGCTCGGTGGGAAGGTACGCGAGGAACGGCGCGCAGAAGCTGATCGCGGTGTTGGCGGCCGCGCCGCCGATCCACTCCCGCAGCATCAGCACGACCCAGCCGACGATGGCGCCGACGATGAGGGCGGCGACCACACCCCACGCGAACGTGCCGATCGCGCCCCAGACGGAGAAGCCGCCGGCGATGGCGGCCACGGCCGTGCGCAGCAGCACGAGGGCCGTCGCGTCGTTCAGCAGGCTCTCGCCCTCGAGCATCGTCACCACGCGCGGCGCGATACCCAGCCGTTTAGCGATGGAGGTGGCCACGGCATCCGTCGGGGAGAGGATAGCTCCCAGCGCGATGCCCACCGGCAGGCTCACGCTCGGGATGACGAGCCAGAAGAACACGCCCAGCACTATGGCACTGACCAGCACCAGCACGACGGCCATGCCGGCGATGGGTCCGAAGTCTCTCCGGAACTCGATGGCCGGGAGTTTGACTGCCGCCGAGTACAGCAGCGGGGGCAGCACACCCACCAGGATCCACTCGGGCGGGATCGGCGGGATGTCGACGAACGGCAGCACCGAGATGATGAGGCCCACGGCGACCAGCAGGAGCGGGCCGGCCACGCCCAGCCGTTGTGCGAGCGTGTTGATGACGACGATGACGATCACGCCGGCGACCGCGATGACCAGTCCGAGCAGCAGGGGGTCTTCCATCGGTCCTCCTCGCGATGCGGATGTGGGAGGGAGAGCGGCACCGCGCGTCCTCTGTGCGAACCGCCGCGGAATGTCCACCGATCGGGCATATGCGGGCTGCGGCATCCTCGCCCCGGCGGTGCGCTCGCGATAACGTTATCGCATGACGTTCACCGGAAATCTGAACGTCCGGGGGGAAATTGTGAGCGGTCCGACACGTGTGGACGATGTCCTTTATCCGGACATCGAGCCTTACGACAGCGGGATGCTGCTGGTCGGCGACGGGCAGCGGGTGTACTGGGAGCAGAGCGGTAACCCTGATGGCAAGCCCGTGGTGTTCCTGCACGGAGGGCCGGGCAGCGGCACGTCCGCATGGCACCGGCGCTTCTTCGACCCGGAGCGCTACCGCATCGTCCTTCTCGACCAGCGCGGCTGCGGCAAGTCGACCCCGCACGTCTCCGATCCCGACGCCGACCTGCGTCACAACACCACCTGGTACCTCGTGGCCGACCTCGAGCTGCTGCGCAAGAACCTCGGCATCGACCGCTGGATGGTGTTCGGCGGGTCGTGGGGCAGCGCGCTCGCGCTTGCATACGCGCAGGCGCATTCGTCGTCGGTGAGCGAGATCGTGCTGCGCGGAGTCTTCACACTCCAGCGGCATGAGCTCGAGTGGTTCTACGAGGGCGGGGCGGCGGCGCTGTTCCCCGACAAGTGGGAAGAGTTCATCGCCCCCATCCCGGTGCTCGAGCGCTCACGCATGATCGAGGCGTACCACCGCCGGCTGACCGACCCCGATCCGTCCGTGCATGTGCCGGCGGCGGTGGCGTGGTCGCGCTGGGAGGCAGAGACGATCTCGCTGCTGCCAGACGAGGAGAGGGTGGCCGAGGCCGTCGAGCCCGACCACGCCGTGGCGTTCGCGCGCATCGAGAATCACTACTTCCTCAACCGCGGATGGTTCGGTGACCATCAGCTCATCGCCGGGGTGGCGTCGCTGCGCGGCATCCCGGCCGTCATCGTCCAGGGCCGCTACGACGTGTGCACCCCGATGATGACCGCGTGGGAGCTGCACCGTGCCTGGCCCGAGGCCGAGTTCGTGGTGGTGGATGACGCGGGTCACGCCGCGAGCGAGCCCGGCATCGCGCGGGCGCTGCGCGCCGCGACCGACCGCCTCGCGGGCTGAGCCCGGCTGCGGCCCGCCGCTGGCGGGGCGGGGGCAAATTCATATGAATTTGCCCTGTGCACATCAAACCGGCGACAGATTGATGTGCAGTGGACGGTTTGATGTACAACGGGCGGTCCGGCGCGCGGCCCCCGCGCGCCGGTTAGAGCAGCCCCGCCACCGCCTCGCGCTCGCCGACCAGCTCGGCGACCGACGCGGCGATGCGGGCCCGGGCTCGGGCATCCACGTCCAGTCCCTCGACGGTGCGGTATCCCGACCCGTCGCTCGTGACCGGGAACGACGACACCAACCCCTCGGGCACGCCATACTCGCCGTGTGAGACGACGGCGGCCGAGGTCCAGCCGGCGTCGGCGGGTCGGCCGAGCATCCAGTCGCGCACGTGATCGATCGTCGCGTTCGCCGCGGAGGCGACCGACGACGACCCGCGCACCTCGATGATCTCGGCGCCGCGCTTCGCCACCCGGGGGACGAACTCGTCGTCGAGCCAGCCGGCGGCGTTCTCCGCCCCGCCGAAGCGCTCGGCCAGGGCCTGCATCGCGGGCCTGCCGTCGACCGTCGCGTGCGCGACGTCGGGGAACTGCGACGCGGAGTGGTTGCCCCAGATAGCCACATCGCGGATCGCCCCGGCGCCCACGTCGAGCGCCGCCGCCAGCTGGCCGACCGCGCGATTGTGGTCGAGGCGGGTGAGCGCGGTGAACCGGTCGTCGGGCAGCTCGGGTGCCGCCGCGCGCGCGATGAGGGCATTGGTGTTCGCGGGGTTGCCGACCACCACGACCCGCACGTCGGGCGCCGCATGCTCCTGGATCGCCGCTCCCTGCGGTCCGAAGATCCCGGCGTTCGCTGCGAGCAGGTCGGCGCGCTCCATGCCCGGCCCGCGCGGCCGCGAGCCCACGAGCAGCGCTATGTCGCACCCGTCGAAGCCGATCGCGGCGTCGTCGGTGACCTCGACGCCGCGCAGCAGGGGAAAGGCGCCGTCTTGCAGCTCAAGCGCGGCGCCCTCGGCCGATCTCAGCCCCTGCGGAATCTCCAGCAGCCGCAGCCGCACCTCGCGGTCGGGCCCGAGCAGGTCGCCCGCCGCGATACGGAAGAGCAGGGCATAGCCGATCTGGCCGCCCGCGCCGGTGATGGTCGCGGTGACAGGTGTCTGCGCCATGGTCTGAGCCTATTCCGGCGAAGTGCGCGGCGGAGGTCGGGTGTTCAGAACTCCGCTGATCTGGTGGATGGATGCCGCGGCGCGCCGTCTTCGGGGCGATCGAGGCTCGGATGAGCGGAGGTCTGAACCGGGGTCGGTCGTTGAGCGAGCGCAGCGAGTCGAAACGAGCCTGGTGGTCGGGAGTCGTTTCGACTCGCTCGCTTCGCTCGCTCGCTCAACGACCGGGGCTCAACGACTGGGCACGCCCCGGATCAGGTCCGCCGCCACCTCGCCGATCACGATCGCGGGGGCGTTCGTGTGCCCGCGGATGATCCGCGGCATCACCGACGCGTCGGCCACGCGCAGTCCCTCGACCCCGCGGACGCGTAGCTCGGGGTCGACGACGGATGCGGCATCCACTCCCATCCGTGCGGTGCCGACCGGGTGGTACAGCGTGTGCGAATAGCGGCGCAGCGACAGCTCAGCACGCTCGTCGGCACTCATGCGCTCGCCGCCGGCAGGCTGCACCCAGGCGCCGGTGGTCATAGCGCGAAGCGCGTCGGTGTCGAGCAGACGCTCGCACACGACCAGTCCGGCGCGCAGCGTCTCGGCGTCGGCCGGATCCGACAGATACCCGGGGTCGATGAGCGGCTTCTCGTTCGGATCCGCCGATGCCAGCCGCACGGTGCCGCGGCTGCGCGGCTGCAGCAGGATCGCCCCGACCGTGATCCCCTCGCCCGGCAGCGGCACCAGGCCCTCGCCGACATACGGCGCCGCGGCGAAGATGATCTCGATGTCGGGCAGTCCGTCGCCGCCGTCGGTGCGCACGAACCCGTAGGCCTCGGCGACGTTCGACGTCAGCATGCCGCGACGCTGCGCGAGGTAGCGGACGAGCTCGGCGCGCTTCTCAGCGTTGTAGAGCGTGCCGCCGCGGACGGCGGGCGCGAGCCCGGCCACGAGGTGGTCCTGCAGGTTCGCCCCGACCTCGGGAGCGTCGACGAGCGGGTGGATGCCGCGATCACGCAGGTGATCGGCGGGTCCGATGCCGCTCAGCTGCAGCAGCTGGGGCGTGTTCACGGCTCCGCCGCAGAGGATCACCTCGCGCCGCGCGACCGCCTGCCGCGTGATCCCGTCGATCTCGACGTAGACGCCGGTGGCGCGCGTGCCCGCGAACGTCACGCGCCGCACGAGCGCGTTCGTCACCACGCGCAGGTTGCGGCGGCGGGATGCCGGGCGCAGATACGCGTCGGCGGTCGAGGCCCGCGCGCCCCGGGAGTGCGTGACCATCGTCTGCGAGAACCCCTGCGCCGCGGGAAGGTTCGCGGGCGTCACCGGATACCCGGCCTCCCGCGCGGCCTCAAGGAAGGCGACGGTGTGCGGCCGCGGGTCGCGCTGGTGCTCGACCCGCTGCGGGCCGGCGGTGCCCTGGGTCTCGTCGGCGGCGTCCTGCGTGTTCTCGACGCGGCGGAAGTAGGGGACCAGCCCTTCCCACGACCATCGCGGGCCCACGGCATCCCCCCACGCGTCGTAGTCCGCGGCGAAGCCCCGGATCCACATCATGGCGTTCAGCGACGACGATCCGCCGAGGGTCTTGCCGCGCGGCCAGTACACCGTGCGGCCCTCGAGGTGCTCCTGCGGGATGGTGTCGTAGTTCCAGTCGTAGGGTCCGCGGAAGAGCTTCGAGAACGCGGCCGGCACGTGCAGCTCGAGCGCCTTGTCGGGTCCGCCCGCCTCGAGCAGCAGCACGTCGGTGTGCGGATCCTCGCTCAGGCGCGCGGCCAGGGCGGCGCCCGCCGACCCCGCCCCGACGACGATGTAGTCGGCGTGCAGCGGTCGGCTCACGAACGCATCGCCTTCGTGAGCGTGGCGATCAGGCCCGGCACGCTGTGGTGCATGTCCCACCGGGTGAGGCCTTCGCTCACGGCCGTGCCGGTGCGCGCGTCGACGAACCACGGCGGCTTGGGCAGGACCGAGAAACGACCTCGCCCGCCCAGCGACCGCGGGAAGGGGCGGAACGGCCCTCGCATGACCGACCGCTCCACGTGGTCGAGCAGCAGCGTGTTGTGCACGACGCCGATGCCGCTGGACACCTCCTCGAGCGTGCCGCCGGGGAACGCGCCCCACGACAGCACGGGCGTGGCGAACACGATGCCCGTCCAGGCGTTGATCGCGATGCCGCCGTAGCGCAGCTCGGCGATCGCGCGCTCGAAGCCGTCGCCCAGCGCGTGCTCGGTGTCGGAGTCGATCAGCACGTTGGCGCCGAGGGTTCCGGCGAGTCGGTCGTTCGCGTGCGCCACCGCCGCGTCGAGGAACTCCTGCCCGTTGCCGGGCAGCTCGACGACGCCCAGTACCGGTGAGAAGTACTCGGTCTGCTCGAGGGCCGTGGCGTCGTCGCCGGCGCCGATCTCGACGAGCGCGCGCGTGTGGTCCGCGCACCACTTGGCGTCGGGATAGTCGGTGGATGCCGCAGCCAGCTTGCCCTCGCTGTTGGGGTACCAGACGGGTCGCTGTGGGGCATCCGCGTACGCGGCGCGCAGCGCCTGCAGAAACTCGTCGCGCTGCGCCCAATCGCGGCTCATGATCACGACCTGGCCGGCGATGCAGTTGTGCCCGCTGTTATGCAGCCGCATCGTCGCGATGTGCGACGCCTGGTAGGCAAGGTCGGCCTTCGACCAGCGGCCCGGCACGACGATGATCGGGGAGACGCCGCCCAGCTCGGCGGTGATGGGCGTGGCCAGCTTCGGGTCGTCGGCCGCGCGACGCCGGGCTGCCTCGTCGCCCGTGCCCCACACGATGGCGTCGAACGTCGTGGCCGCCCCAGTGATGTGCACGTGAGTGAAGGCCTCGTGCCCGGTCAGGTACGCGCCGACGTCGCCGGCACCGCGCACGACGCGCAGAAAGCCGGGCTCGACCAGCGGAGCCAGCGCCCGCTCGTAGATCGGCACGAGCGCATCCTGCGTCGGGTTGACCTTCAGCACGCTGACGCGGTTGGCTGCCAGCAGCTCATAGAACACGTCGAGCACCGGGATCGCCGTGATGTTACCCGCGCCCAGCACGAGTCCCACGGTGGCGGATTCGTCGGGATGCCGCTGCCCCAGCCCCGCGTCGGTCCGCGCCTGCGCGCCGCTGACGCCCGGCTCGAACCACACCTCTCCGGTGAAGCCCGAGAGCAGGATACGGTCCATTCCCTCGGCCGGGAACACATGCGCCCGCACCCGGTCCCCGGGCGCAGCATCCATTCGGACCCCGTGCAGAGGGCTTGCGCCGTCGTCGAGCCGACGCAGCGTCGCGATGTAGCCGTCGATGGCCTCGAGCACCGCGTACGGGCCGGCCAGCCACTCTTCGCCGAACAGCGGATTCGACTCGTCGAGACCCTTCGAGCGGGCCGCGGTGGTCGCCCACTCTTCGGAACATGCCACGACGGCCGCGCGCACCCGCTCGAACAGCCGGGCCCGCTGGTCGAGCGTGAGCAGCGTCCAGGCGCGGGCGCCCGTCTGCACGGCGCCGATCGCGGCGTCGAGCGCGTCGCGCGTCCCCTCGGGAAGAGCGGGGGATGCGGCGGCCTTCCCTTTCGGTGCGGGTTTGGTCTTCGGCGCGGGCTTCGACTTCGGTGCGGGCTTGGCTTTCGGCGTGGGCTTCGCTTTCGGTGCAGCCTTCGCCTTCTGCGTGGCCACGGCGCCGGGGTCGGGCTCGTCGCCGGGGTCAGGCTCGGCGCCACCGGCCGAGGTCGTCGGGGCGTTCGTCGTGGAGGTGTCCTTATCCACAGGAGGCGCGGACGAGGCGGCATCGGCCGTCGCGGAGCGCGGCTCCGGTGTGGCGACGGAGTCCGGGGCGGAAACCTCGGCCGAAGCCTCGGTCGAAACGTCGGTGGAAACCTCGGTGGGGGACTGGTCGGGGCTGGTGTCGGCTGACGGCACGTCGCTCTCCTTCGGGCGGGGTTCTCAGTCTAGGCGTGGGATCCGGTGTCAGCGCCGGTGCGATCCCGTCGCGTTCGGCGAGGGGCGCGCGGGGTCGGCGCCGGCGTCGATGTCGCCTCGGCGCAGCCGGTACCGGCCGAGGGCGATCAGGCTCAGCACGATAAGCACGGCAGGAGCGATGCTGAAGCTGACGACGATGCCCGAGACCGCGGCATCCGGCTGCGTGACCGTCATGTCGTTCGTCGACGAGACGTATCCGGTGATGGCGAGGATGATCGACAGCGCCGTCGCCCCGAGCGCCATGCCGATCGTCTCGCCGGCGGTCCAGACGCCGCTGAAGGTTCCGGCCCGGCCGGGCCCGTTCGTGCGCTCGTCGTGCGAGATGACGTCGGGCAGCATCGCCATCGGCAGCGACTGCATGCCCGCATAGGCGATGCCCGCGACCGCCACCGGCGCGTAGGCCCAAGCACCCGGCGCGAACTGCAGGCCGAACAGGGAGAGCGCCGCGACGGCGAAGACGACGCTGGCGAACGCGAACGTGCGCTCTTTGCCGAGGCGGCCCGCGATCGCTCCCCAGCCCGGCGCGGCCAGGAAGGCCGGCGCGATGAGCGCCGCGAACAGCAGCTCGACGGCGGCCTCGGAGTGCAGCACCCAGGTCGCGACATACTGCGCGCCGGCGAGCATGAGCCCGGTCGCCAGAGCCTGCAACAGGTACGCCGACAGCAGGGTGCGGAACGGCGCGCTGCGCCGCAGGGTGCCGATGCCCTCGGCGTAGTGCGCGCGGATGCTGAGCCCCGCGCCCGTTGAGCGAGCGGCGGAGCCGCGAGACGAAACGCCATTGGTGTCCCATTTCGACTCGCTTCGCTCGCTCAACGAGCGAGAGGCCGCGAGCTTTGCGACCGTCGTTGCCACCAGCATCCCGCCCGCCAGCACGATGCCGGCGACCACGCCCATCAGCAGATATCCCGTGACGGGGTCGCTCGTGAGCCGGCGCAGCGCCGGTCCGCCGGCGCCGAACAGCAGGATCGCGAGCGTCAGCACCACGACGCGCCAGGTGAGCAACCGCGTGCGCTCGTCGTAGCCCGGCGTGAGCTCGGCGGGCAGGGCGATGTACGGCACCTGGAACAGGCTGAAGGATGTCGCGGTCAACAGGAACGCGACCAGCACCCAGATCGCGCCGAACACCGGGCCGAGCGCGGGAGGCGTCGCGAAGGTCAGGGCGAAGAACACCCAGATCGTGCAGGCTCCGATGAGCATGAGCCGGCGGCGGGTGCCGTGGCGCGACCGGTCGCGGTCGCTGAGGGCGCCGACGATCGGGTCGATGATGACGTCCCAGATCTTGGCCGCCGTGATGACGATGCCGGCCACGAGGGCCGCGACGCCGAGTGAGTCGGTCAGGTAGTAGGTCAGCACGAGGCCGGGCAGGGTCGCGAACCCGCCCGTGCCGATCGAGCCGATGGCATAACGGGTGATCACAGGGGGCGGCAGCCGGGGAGCGCGCGCGGGCGCGTTCGTTTCGGGTGCAGCGGCGTCGGGAGCGTCGTTGCTCATCCCGTCAGTGTATGTCGCGGGCGGCCCGAGAACTGGTCGACGTCCGGTCGTTGAGCGAGCGCAGCGACCCGAAGCGACGTCGACGCGGCGGAGTGTTTCGACTCGTCGCTGCGCTCTGCCGCCCCAGAGCTTCAGTCGTCACGGATTACCGCTTCACGCGAAGAAGACGGTCATCTGTGACGACGGAACCGCGCCCAAGAATTTCAGTCGTCACAGATGACCGTTCTGCGCGACCAAAACGGTCATCTGTGACAACTGAAGAAAGCGCTCCTCGCTCAACGGCCGAGAGCGACGGCCTCCAACGCCCCGGCGATCGCGACGACCCCTTCGACGACCTCGGCGAACGAGGTCGACAGCGGCGAGAGCCCCATGCGCAGCCCGCCCGGGTCGCGGTAGTCGGGGATCACGTCCTGCTCCCACAGCCGCGCCGTGACTTCGCGCATGGCCGGATGTGTCAGTGTGACGTGGCCGCCCCGGGCCGCGGCATCCCGCGGCGATGCCACCGACACCCCCGGCAGCAGCGTGTCGGCCAGACGCACGGCGAATGAGGTCAGGGCGACCGACTTCGCGCGCACGGCGTCGATGCCGACCTCGCCCAGCAGCGGCAGCGTGTCGCGCAGGGCGAGCATGCCGGTGATCGGGGGCGTGCCCGACAGAAAGCGGCGCACTCCCGGCGCCGGCTCGTACTCCGGGCCCATCGCGAACACGTCGGCCGCGCCCATCCAGCCTTGGATCGGCTGGGTCAGCACGTCCTGCCACCGCGTCGCGACATATGCGAACGCGGGCGACCCCGGACCGCCGCCCAGGTACTTGTACGTGCAGCCCACCGCGAGGTCGAAACCCCACGCGTCGGCCTGCACGGGAACCGATCCGGCGGAGTGGCAGAGGTCCCACACGATGAGCGCCCCGGCGTCATGCGCGAGCCCGGTCAGGGCGGCGGCATCCGCCATATGTCCCGACCGGTATGCGACGTGGCTGAGTAGCACGACGGCGGTCGACGGGCCCAGCGCCGACGCGAGCAGATCAGCGGTCACGCCGCCGTCACGCGGCGCCTCGATCCAGCGCACGCGCCCGCCGCGCTCGGCGGCGACGCCCTCGACCAGAAAACGGTCGGTGGGAAAGTTGTCGCGATCGACCACGATCTCCACACGCTCCGGATCGACTGCGTGTGCGTGGTCGAACGCCGCGCGCAGCAGTTTGTACAGCAGCACGGTCGTGGAGTCGCCGATGACCGTCTGCGCGGGCGCCGCGCCCAGCGCGACGCGCCCGAGCAGGTCGCCGAGCTCGAACGGCTGACTCATCCAGCGCTCATCCCACCCGCGGATGAGCCGCCCGCCCCATTCATCGCGCACGAACGCGCCCACCGATTCGGCCGTCGCGCGCAGCGGCCTTCCCAGTGAGTTGCCGTCGAAGTAGACCAGTGACGTCTCCGACCCGACGAACAGCGAGCGGTGCGCGCGCAGCGGGTCGGCGGCGTCGAGGGTGGATGCCTCGGCCCGTGCGTCGGCGAGGCGGGCGTCGAGAAGGTCAGGGCTCATGGGGCGTCAGCTCCTCGGTGGGTACGACAGTCGCCGCGCCGAGCCACTCCGGGATCGCGGCCTCGTCGGCGGGCGGGGGACCGGACACGAACGTGGCGACCCCGGTCTCAGGGTGCGGCAGAGGCCAGGGATCGGTGAGCGCCGTCACGAGCGCGGGTCCCCGCACGCCGGCCTCGTGCAGCGCGTGCAGTTCTTCGACGAGCAGGCCCGCGCCGCGCGGCCCATTGCCCAGGTCGGTGCCGTACAGCACGGTACCGCCGGCCGCTGCGAAGCGGCCGAGATTCTCGATGGCGATGGCCGGGTCCTCGTTGATGGTGAGCGTCGAGATCCAGCGCTGCCCGGCATCGACCGCACGGGCGATCAGCTCTTCGTCGACCCGCTCAGTGAACGGCGTGTGCGCTATCGTGTCGGCTCCGGCATCCACCGCCAGCTCGGCCATCCCGTCGCCCTCCACGTGCGCGACCACCGGCAGCGAGCGCGCGTGCGCGGCAGCGATCACGGCGTCGAGCGTGGGGCGGTCGAAGACGGGCCCGGCCGCGGAGTTCAGTGCGACCTTGATGACGGCGGCTCCGGCATCCGCCATCTCGTCCACGCTCGTGCGGGCGCCGCCCGACACTCCCGGATCGGCCGAGGCCGAGGTCACCATGTGCACGATCTGGGCCGGTGCCCAGGGCTGGAACGTCGGGTAACCGCCCGGCACCGTCAGGAACGCACCGGCGTATGCCACGTACGGAATACCGCGCTTGGGGCGACGCGCGAAGTACGCGGGGTCACCGCCGAGATCGAGCGCCGCCGCGATTCCGCGTGCGGGCAGGGCGTGCTCATTCACCAGGTGCAGGTGCAGGTGGTGGTCCATGAAGGCGGGCAGAGCAATACCCTCTTGCCCGGTGATCGCCCGACGGCAGGTGTGGGCGTGCGGTCCCAGGAGCGCGGCGAGGCGCTCCGGATCGACGTGCGGCATGGTCATCTCCCGATCTCGGTGCGCACCGCGTACAGCTCGGGGAAGAACGTCAGGTCGAGCGCGCGCTTGAGAAAGCTCACGCCGCTGGACCCGCCGGTGCCCCGCTTGTATCCGATGATGCGCTCCACGGTCTTCAGATGCCGGAAGCGCCACAGCTGGAAATTGTCTTCCAGGTCGACAAGCTCTTCGCACGTCTCGTATTCGGCCCAGTGCGCATCGGCGTCGGCGTAGATCGCCGCGAACAGCGGCACCAGTTCGGGCGTGAACTCCCACGCCTTGGTCACGTCGCGCTCGAGCACCGCCTGCGGAACGGCATGGCCGGCACGCGCGAGCAGCCGCAGGAACTCGTCGTACAGGCTCGGCGCCTCCAGCGCCGCCGTGACCAGCGCGAGGTTCGCGGGGTCGGATTCGAAGACGCGCAGCATCCCCGCGTGCTTGTTGCCCAGCGTGAACTCGACCGCGCGGTACTGCGCCGACTGGAAGCCGCTGGCATTGCCCAGGATGCCGCGGAACTGCGAGTACTCGGTGGGCGTGAGCGTCGCCAGCACCGACCACTGATCGGTGATCGTCTTCTGGATGTGCTTGACCCGCGCTATGCACTTCAGCGCGTGGCCGAGCTCGTCGGCGCGCAGATGCGCGCATGCCGCGCCCAGCTCGTGCAGGATCAGCTTCAGCCACAGCTCGGTCGTCTGGTGCTGGATGATGAACAGCAGCTCATCATGATGCTCGGGAGAGCTGAGGGGATGCTGCGCCTGCAGCAGCGTGCCCAGCTCCAGGTATCCGCTGTAGGTCATCCGGTCTTCAAAGTCCGTGATGACCGTCTCTTCGATTGTTCTCGTGTTGCGCTCGACGCCTTCGTCCACGTCGTCCAGCCTATGCGCGCTCGCCGGAGGGGTGGATGCCGCGGCAGCGGTGAGCAGCGGAATGCCCGGTGGCGACCGACACTCGCTCAAAACCTCATTGAACTTCCCGTTCACACAGGCGAGGGGACAGGCGAGCGCGGGCGGGCAGGCCAGAGCGGACGGGCAGGCCAGAGCGAGCGGACACGCGAGCGCGAGCCGGCGGCCGAGGGCGCGCGGGCTGCGCGGGCGACCGCGGCAGCGCGTCAGATCAGCGAAAGCTCGCGCAGCTTGGCCTCGACGTCGGCGTTCGACGGCTCGACCTGGTGCGAGGCGTCGGGGTACACCACGACGGGGATGTTCTTGCGGCCCGAGATCTCTTCGGCGACGTCGGCGGCCGAGGGGTCGACGACGAGGTCGATGTAGTCGTACTCGATACCGAGTTCGTCGAGCTGCTTCTTGGTGCGGCGGCAGTCACGGCACCATTCGGCGCCGAACATCTTGATCGGAGAAGTCATGTCTCCATTCTCCCAGCTCACAGCAGGGGAGACGCTGAGCGCAGCGACGCGATGCTGTCGAGCACCACCGACAACTGCGTGGCGAAGCGCTCCCCGGCGGCGGTGGCATAGCCGTATCGTCCGGACGCGGCCACGCGCGGGTGCGCTGCCGCGTCGACCGCGGCATCCCGCTTCTCGATGTCGTAGGTTCCGGCGGGCGCCTGCGCGCGCTCCTGCTCTTCGATGCAGCTGCCGACGGTGAACGCCGTGAGGATCGAAACGGCATCGGTCGACGCCTCGACGGTGAAGCCCTGCTGCTCCATCCAGGCCAGCCCCGCCTCCTGCCCGCGCAGGAGCGACGCGTCGGTGAGGGCGGTGCCGCTGAAAGCGCGCGCGCCGTCGCGGTGCGCGAGCAGCCCGCGGCGGGTGGCGTGTGCGTACTGCTCGAGGGCGTCGCGCCAGCCCTCGACAGAGGGGGTGGATGCCGCGGCCGCCGTGCCCGCGCCATCCGCGCGTGCATCGCCGGCCCCCGCGCGGGCCGCGTCCTTATTCCCGGGAGCGTCGCCCATCAGCGGCACCGCGCGCCCGATCTCGGTCCACACGCGGGTGCCCATCTCGTCGAGGAGGGCCTTCTTGTCGCGCACGTGCCAGTAGAGCGCCGGCGCCTTCACGTCGAGGCGTGCCGCGACGGCCCGGACGGTGAGGCCGTCCATGCCGACGTCGTCGAGCACGGCCAGCGCGGCGTCGACGATCGCGTCGCGGGTGATGCCTTTCGCCATGGTTGACAGCTTAACGGCGTTAAGGGAAGATGGCCACATCGTTTAACAACGTTAAGGAGAGATCATGAAGGCTGCAGTCATCGACGCCGCAGGAGCGGCCCCGCGTTATGACGACTTCGCCGTGCCGGAGCCCGCCGAGGGCGAGCAGCTGATGCGGGTCGTCGCCGCCGGCATCCACCCCGTCGTCCGGGGAATGGCGAGTGGGCGGCACTACGCCAGCGGGGGCACATATCCGCTCGTGCCCGGGGTCGACGCCGTCGCGATCGGCGATGATGGCGTCGCGCGGTACACGGGGCTCATCCGGGCTCCCTGGGGCACGATGGCCGAGCAGGTCGCGGCGCGGTTCGGCGTGCCGCTGCCCGACGGCGCCGACCCGATCGCCGTCGCGGGCGGGCTCAACCCCGGTATGAGTTCGTGGATGCCACTCCTGGCCCGCACGGGCGAGGTCCAGGCGCTCGGCACCGTGCTCATCGTCGGCGCCACGGGTGTGGCCGGCCGCATCGCCGTGCAGAACGCGTTCGCGCTCGGCGCCGACCATGTCGTCGGCGTCGGCCGCAATCCCGAGCGGCTCGACGAGATCGGCGCGCTCGGGGGCGTGCCGGTCGCGCTCGCCGACGGGCCCGAGGCCATCGCCCGAGCCCTCGACGGCACGTCGCCGAGCATCGTGGTCGACTTCGCGTGGGGCGAGCCCGCCGAGGCGGTCTGGCAGGCGCTCTCGCGCCGCGGCCTGCACGACGATGAGGCCGACATCGTGCACGTACAGATCGGCACGATGGCGGGTGCTACCGCGGCACTGCCCGGCGCGCTGCTGCGCAGTCGCCGCATCGTCGTGCGCGGCGCGGGGGCCGGGTCGACTCCGGTCGCCGAGCTCATGAAGCAGCTGCCCGGTTTCGTGCAGCGCGTCGCCGACGGCGAGGTCGTGGTGCCGGTGCGCGCCTTCGCTCTGTCGCAGGTCGCCGAGGCGTGGGCGTATCGGGGCGCGGAGCGCGCCGTCGTCGTGCCCGACTGAGATCGGGCGAGACTGGTACACGTGGGTTTCACACGCGCCGAACTCGAGTCGTACCGCGGCCGCGGCATCCCGGACTTCGTCCCCGAGTATCCGCGGCTGATCTTCGTGGGCATAAACCCCGGACTGTGGACGGCGGCGACCGGGGTGCCGTTCGCGCACCCCGGCAACCGCTTCTACCCGGCGCTCGTGCGGGCCGGCGTCATTCCGCGCGTGCCCGAGATTGGCGTGGAAGGAATGCCCGATGTCGACCGGCGCATGTTCTTCGACGCCGGGATCGGCATCTCCAACCTCGTGCGCCGCGCCACTGCCCGGGCCGATGAGCTGAGCCGCGACGAACTGCGGGAGGGCGCCCGCCGCCTCGAGGGCGACATTGAGCGATGGCATCCCGCCGTCGTCGCGGTCGTGGGCCTCACCGCGTATCGCCAAGGGTTCGGGCGGGCGAAGGCCGCCGCCGGCAGGCAGCCTGAGGCCCTCGGTGGCGCCGAGCTCTGGGTCGTGCCGAACCCCAGCGGACTGAATGCGCACGACACCGTGGCGACACTCGCCGAGGCGTACGCCGCGCCGGCGCGGGCGGCGGGGGTGCTGCCGGCCTGATGTCCGGTCGTTGAGCGAGCGAAGCGAGTCGAAACGAAAGCCCGACCCGTTTCGACTCGCTCGCTGCGCTCGCTCGCTCAACGACCAGGTCTTCGACCCTCGCTCAACGACCGGGAGTCTTCGACGCTCGCTCAATGATCGGCACGCGGCTCCTATGGAGTCGCCCACACCCCGGAAATCCTCCAGGTGAGCGTGCGACGATGGAACAACCGCGCCCGCCGCGGCCACCGAACCGGAAGACCCATGCAGCTGTCGATCATCGTCCCGACCTACAACGAGGCGCCCAACGTGGCAGAGCTCGTGCGTCGCGTGGCCGACGCGGTGCGGGGGATCGAGACCGAGATCATCTTCGTCGACGACAGTGTGGATGCCACGCCCGCCGCGATCGCCGACGTGGCGGCATCCGCTCCTCTTCCCGTCCGGATGATCCACCGCGATACGCCCACCGGCGGCCTGGGCGGTGCGGTGGTCGAGGGCATGAAGATCGCGGATTCCGACGTCTGTCTGGTCATGGACGGTGATCTGCAGCATCCCCCCGAAGACATCCCGGCGCTGTTCGGACGTTTCGGTGTCGGCGACGCCGATGTGGTCGTGGCGTCGCGGTACATGGTCAGCGGGTCGGCGCGCGGGCTGGCCGATCGCACGCGGGTGTGGGTGTCGAAGCTGTCGACCCTGTTGACGCGGGCGATGTTCCCGATCCGGTTGCGCGGGGTCACGGACCCGATGACCGGGTTCTTCGTCGTGGACCGCACGCGTATCGACCTGGAGGGGTTGCACCCGCGCGGGTTCAAGATCCTGCTCGAAATGCTCGCGCGCAAGAGTGTGCGGGTGGTGGAGGTGCCGTTCCACTTCGCGGACCGGTTCGCGGGAGAGTCGAAGGCGTCAGTGCGGCAGGGCGTGAACTTTCTCGTGCAGCTGACCGGGCTGCGGTTCGGCAAGATGTCGCTGTTCGCACTGATCGGCGCGTTGGGCGCGGTGGTGAACCTCGTCATCATGTGGGCGCTGATCCAGCTGGGGATGAACTACATCCCCGCCGCGATCATCGGCGCCGAAGTGACAATCGTCGGAAACTTCCTGCTGCAGGAACGGTTCGTCTTCCAAGACATGCGGTCGGATGCCGCGGGTGTCTGGTCGCGGTTCGCCAAGTCGTTCGCGTTCAACAACATCGAGGCGCTGGTGCGCATCCCCGTGATAGCGCTGCTGGTGAACACGTGGCACATCTCGAGCGTCATCGCCGCAGGGCTGACCCTGATCGTGGCGTTCGTGGTGCGGTTCATGTTCCACTCGTTGGTCGTCTACGCACCCCGCAAGGCCGGCGCCCGCTCGCGCGTGCGCGAGGTCGTCGAGGAGATCGACGCCCAAGCCGCGACGCCGGGGGAGTTGTGACCGGTCAGTTTTCCGCATGTTGCCGTCGGTCACCCGCACGTGTCCCGCGCCGACCTTGATCAGGCCGGTAGGCTGACGGAATGGGGACTGGGGAGCCTTCGTCGGTCGCGCTCGCACACGATTACGTGACGCAGCGCGGCGGCGCCGAGCGCGTTGCGCTTTCGCTCTCGCGGGCGTTTCCGGATGCGGCACTGCACACGACGCTGTACCATCCGCCGACGACGTTCCCCGAGTTCGCCGACGTCGACGTGCGTGCGATGCCCATCAACCGGTGGGGTGTGCTGCGCAGGCACCACAGGCTCGCTCTGCCGTTTCTGGCTCGGGCTGTGGACCGCTATCCGATCGAGGCGGAGGTGCTGGTGGCCAGCTCCAGCGGCTGGGCCCACGGCATCCCGACCACTGGTCGCAAGGTCGTGTACTGCCATGCTCCCGCCCGGTGGCTGTACCAGACCAACCGGTACGCCGGCGATGGTGCCCGTTCGGGGGCCGTGAATGCGGTGGTGCGGATGCTGGGGCCGGGCCTGCGCGAGTGGGACCAGCGCGCGGCTCGCTCCGCGGACCGGTACCTGGTGAACTCGACGGTGATCCGCGAGGCGGTGCGCGAGGTCTACGGCATCGACGCCGAGGTGCTCGCGCCGCCACCCGCGCCGCTCGCGGCCGAGGGAGCGTCCGAACCGGTGGTGGGAGTCTCCGAGCCCTTCGTGCTTTGTGTCGCGCGACTGCTCCCCTACAAGAACGTGGACGCCGTCATCGACGCCGTTGCGCAGGTCCCGGGCATGGGGCTGGTCGTGGTGGGTGATGGGCCCGAGCGCGCTCGGCTTGAAGAGCGGGCGCGCCGTGTCGGATCGACCCTGCTCGCGGGCCGGGTCAGCGACGCGCAGCTGCGCTGGCTGTATGAGAACAGCATCGGCCTCGTCGCGGCATCCCATGAAGACTTTGGGCTCTCGCCGCTCGAGGCGGCATCGTTCGGCAAGCCCACCGCCGCGCTGCGCGACGGCGGCTACCTCGACACGGTCGTTGAACATCGCACGGGCGCCTTCTTCGATGCGCCCACCGCTGCGGCGATCGCGGCGGGCGTCGACGAACTGGTGGGGCGGAAGTGGGGTGCCGCAACCATCACCTCTCACGCCGACTCGTTCAGCGAGGCCCGGTTCACCGCGCGCATCCGTGCAGTGGTCGAGGAAGAGCGTGCGCGCGCCTGAGCGGGCGAATGCCCGCGCGAGGCACGTAGGGCTCGTGCGCTCTATGCTCTGGAGCCTTGTCTTCGCGCTCGCTCTCGTTGCGCTGTATGCGTTGGCCGTGCTAACGCCCTTCGGGCAGGAGATCGACGCGCGCAGCCTGGGGCGCTCGTTCTTCGGCGGGCCGGCGCTGACTGCCCTGCTCACGTTCCTGCGACCGGGCATCCCTGCGCTCCTCGCCGTAATGGCGATGGCAGCTGTTGTCGTGGGGCTGGTGCAGCGTCGCTGGGTGGACACGTCGGTGTGCGTCGCAGTGGCGCTCGTTCTCATCCTCGGCAGCGGGCCTCTGCGTGACGCGGTCTTCGTGCGGCCGCTGCTCGGAGACTTCGGCTACTTCGTGAACTCATACCCCAGTCGCCACGTCGTCGTCGGACTTGCGTTGGCAGTTCTCATCGTGCGGCTGTGGCCGTGGGAACGAAGCGTGGGCGCGGCGAGGGTCGCGATGGTCGCCGCCGTGGCGGTTCTCGCTGCGGCCTCGGTCATCACGTTCGCACACCGAGCGAGCGACGTGATCGGCGCAGTGTTGCTGGTGGGCGTGTTTGCCCCGGTTGTCGCTCGTGGCCGCGTGCCAACCGCTACTCAGGCGATGAACCGGCGACCGCCCCTTGTCTGGGTCGTGGCGGCAGTGACCGTGGCTGCCAGTGTCATGGTGTGTGCGCCGTCGCGAGGCTGGGTGGCCCTCGGGTTCTCGGTGCTGGTGCCGGTGGCTGTGGCATCCCTCACCGTCATTGTCTTGCGCGTGGCGGTGCCCGAGCGCGCCGTCACTCGTCGCGGACTTCAGGCAGGTACGCCGCCGCCTGCAGAGTGAAGAGTTCGGCGTACACCCCATCGAGTGCCATGAGTTCGTCGTGCGAGCCGCTCTCGACGATGCGGCCCGAGTCCATGACGTAAATGCGGTCGGCGTTGCGCACCGTCGAGAAGCGGTGCGAGATGACCAGCGCCGACTTGCCGCGGATCGTCTTGCGCAACGACGAGAAGAGATCGTACTCGGCACGCGGATCGAGTGCTGATGAGGGCTCGTCGAGAACGACGAGCGGTGCATCACGATAAAACGCCCGCGCGATGGCGACGCGCTGCCATTGCCCGCCCGACAGATCGTGACCTCCGTCGAACCACCGCGTGAGCGGTGTGTCGTAACCATCCGGGAGATCGCGGAGAAAGTCGTCGGCCCCCGACGCTCGGGCGGCTTCGAACACGCGTGCCTCATCGGGTTTGGCATCAGCGCGACCCAGAGCGATGTTCGTGCGCCCATCCATGGCATAGCGCACGAAGTCTTGGAAGATCACTGCCGTGCTGGCACGGATGGTTCCGGGCGGAAGGTCTCTTGCGTCTGTCTCGTCCCAGGAGATCCGGCCGCTGTCGACGGGATACAGCCCCGCCATGATCTTGGCGAGTGTCGTCTTCCCTGAGCCGTTCTCGCCGACAAGGGCGACGACCTCGCCTTTGCCGATGCGAATGCTCACGCCGTCGACAGCAGGATCCGTGCGCCCCGGGTAGGTGAAGGCGATGTCGTCAGCAATGACCTTGTCGAAGTCGAAGGGATCGGCGGTGGTCTCTGCATCAGAGCGCTGCGGCGCCAGCGTCATGAACTCCTGTAGGTCATCGATGAACAGACCCGACTCGAAGATCGTCTGGACGCCGCTCGCCAGCGCCTGAACTTGTGTCGCGAGTGAGCGTACGGCCACCAGAGCGGCACCGGCGGTCGCAACGCTGAGGCCGTTGCTGGAGATCAGCCAAACGAGGACGAGGAGCGTGAGCCCGAGCACGATGGCCGACACGAGCTGACCGGTCACGTTGTAACCGGCGCGGTGGCGCAGGTGCCGCTTCAGGTCGGCGAGGTACCGGTCGTACAGAGCGTTGAACCTCGCGCGCAACGTGCGAGCGAGGCCGAACGCGCGCACTTCCTTGGCTTCGTCGCGGCCCGTGAGCAACAGGGAGGTGTAGGCACGCTGGCGCTGTGGCTGGGTCTGCGCGACGTTGAAGCGAAACTCCAGCCGGCTCTCCCGACGGCTCGTGAAGATGATCGGGATGCCGCTGAGTAGCAGCAGCGGGAGCAGTAGAGGGTTGAAAGTGGCCAGGGTGACCGCGAGGGCTATGCCGGTCACTGTCGCGCCGATCACGGCGATCACGCCGTTCGTGACCTGGAACGGTTGAGTTAGCGCGCTCGTGCGCACGCGTTCCAGGCGGTCGAAGAACTCGGGCGACTCGAACTGCTTCAGCCCGACGCCGGTCGACACGTCGAGGAGACGTTGCCACATCGCACGGGCCACCGACTCGCCGACATAGCGGCTCAGAAAGCTCTGCACCGAACCGATGACGGCGCTGCCGGCGGTCAGCAGTGCCAGCGCGGCGACGCCGGCGACGAGCTGGGGGATGGATGCCGCGGGCGTGCCGAGTGCGAGGATGCCGTTCAGAACCCACTGGACGCTGAGCACCTGTGCGGCCAATAGACCGGCGCCGAACAGCTGCAGTGTGATCAGCCAGATGAAGGGCGCGCGCGCCGCCGACCAGACGAGGGACAGGCTGAAGCGCACCAGTCGCCACAGCCGCCCCAGGCTCTTGGACGTCGTCGATGACGGATCGTTCCCCACGTGAAGAGATTACCGTCCTGATGCGGTGCGCATTCTTGCGGGCGCTTCTTGCCGGCGAATGAGTCCACTGTTAGAGTGCTCTCATCCGCTGGGAACCTCTCTGCGGCTACACCTATATCTCCTGGGGAGAGACACATGGCATACGAAGCACCCAAGATCAGCGTGGTCGGTTCGTTCGCGAGCACGACGCTGGGGAACCCGAATGAACGAGTGGTGTTCGACGGATTCAACTGGTTCCTCCCGGACTTTTCGGGGCCCAACGGCTCGAAGTGACCAGGGATGCCAGTCGCCGTCTGACTACTCAGGCGGCGACTGGTTTGCCAATGACCGAATTCATTCGTCTTGATGACGACGAACGCATCGTCGCCTTCCCTCGACCTTCCACATCGGGCGCGCTCGTCGCGTGGTCCGAAGAGAAAGAATCACCGCGCCACGCACTCGAAGAGCTTATTCGCGAGCGTCTCGAGTCTGGGCCCTGCTATGTCTTGTTCTCGGGCGGACGCGACTCTTCAGGAATCCTCGCGACTGCCGTCGCTGTAGCGCGACGGATTGGCGTCGAAGACCCCATTCCGGTCTCGGTTCGGTTCCCGGGCGCTCCGGACTCGATCGAAACGGAGTGGCAGGAACTCGTCTTGGAGTATCTGGACGTCAACGAGCGGATCGTCTTTGAGCTCGGAGATGACCAGACATGGCTGTCAGAGGGCGCTCAGAGGAGTCTCAGACGTAATGGCCTCCTTTGGCCGGCGGCGGTGCATGTCTGGCAATCGGTATTCGAGTCGCTCTCTGGGGGCTCGCTGCTGACTGGCGAGAACGGTGACATGGTGCTTTCCGGTCGCCGCATCACTCCACTGATCGACGCAATGCGAACGGGGCATCCCCGAAGGGCGCTGAGAGCTCTTCGCTGGATCAGCGATGATCGTAAACGCTCGGCGCAAAGTGGTCGCATGCTTGCAGAGGACCTGCCGTGGCTGACGAGCGAGGGCCGGCAGATTGCTGCGTCCTATCGGTGGCCTATCGCACCATTGAATTGGTCGCGCGCGCTCGCAGCGGTTGTGGCCTCGCGTCCGGCGAGACTCGTCGACACAAATCTCTCAGGAATGATCGCATCGAATGGCTTGATTCCGTTACACCCTCTCGGGCATCCGCGATTTGTCTCAGCGCTGTGTGGCGCCGGAGGGCTCGTGGGGCTCGGTGATCGCACAGCAATGATGAGATCCTTGTTCGCCGGACTTCTTCCGGACGCGGTTCTGGCGAGAAGTTCGAAGGCGTCCTTCGATCAGACGCGCTGGGGCCCCGTGGAGCGAGAATTCGTGCAGACGTGGTCAGGGTTAGGGGTGTCCGCGCGGTTCATCGATTCCGACCGATTGCGCGATACCTGGATGTCGGAGCGTCCCGGGTCGCTGTCGGAATTGCACTTGCATGCCGCGTGGCTGGCTCAGAATAACCTTCCTTTGGTGCCACATGGGTCTTAGGCAGCGTCTTCGGACGGTTGGGTCGTATCCTCCGCGACGGTGGGGAGACTTGCTCACAGCCGTGTTGCTCGCCGTTCGAGTAGAGATGGCGCTGGCACGCGGCGGGGTTCAGCGCGCTGCGCACATCGGGAGAGTTCGAGTGGGGATGGACGGCGCAGCGGCTCCGTGCCTCAACGATTCAGGAGTTGCCTTGACGCTCAGCGAGCGCGAGAAGGAGCAACTCGACACCGCCTGGCGCGTCCTTCGGCAACGTCCGTTCAACGGGACCTGTCTTCGTCGAGCCATCGTCGGCGGATACTTCCTTCGCGCACACGACCCGCTGTTACGAATTGGCGTCGCAAAGGATCGAGGCAGGGTCACTGCACATGCTTGGATCGAGGTGGATGGGGTGAGCCTGGACCCGGATGGTCCCCGAAAATACATGGCCCTGGCGAAACCGAGTGAGGAAGACCCGTGCTGAAGACCGAACTGTATGGACTTACTCTGGCGACAGACTTCGATCTCCACGGAGTGGGAGACAGCACGGATGCTGATCCAGACGTCGTCGTGGCTTCGAGACCTGCTTTCGGGAAGTGGGATAAATTGCCCAACGGGTCGACGCTCTTGGATTACTGGACGGGAGACAACCAGTGGTATCAGCTCGTTCGCGCTGAGGACGGCACCTTCTTCTTCCGTATCCCGAGCATCTGCGACTTCGCGATTTCGTCTGACTTGAGGCAGGTCGACCTGGCGATGTACAAAGGGGCAGCCGTCGGAATGGATTCAGTCATGACAACGGGCGCTCTCCTCTCTCTGCTGCTTTGCCTTCGTGGTGCGACGGTACTGCATGGCAGCGCGGTAGAAATGGCCGGAGGCGCGATAGCGTTCATCGGGCATTCGGGTCAGGGCAAGACCACAACGGCGACGATGTTCTGCGCGGAGGGCGCGTCAGTAGTCACTGATGATGTTCTCGTCGTTGACTCTCCCGAGGATCAGCCAACGGTTCGCCGCGGGTCAAGAGAGCTTCGGTTGCGCCCCGGTACCGAGGAGCTCGCATCAACTGTTGTGGCTCGCGAGGTGCGGACGAGTGCGGATAAGCGTCTCGTGCTCAGCCCGCAGTATTCGGAGGAAGAGTCACTGCCGTTGCGCGCACTCGTCATTCCTAGCCCTACGCGCGACGGGAGTCCATTGCGGTTCGAAAGGTTGAGCCGGCGCAACGCAGTGTTTGCGCTCCTCTCTTTTCCGCGCCTCATGGGTTGGCGCGACGATGACGTTGTCACGCGATCGTTTGAGCACGCAACCGCTCTCGCGAGAACGACCCCTGTGGTGATAGCCCATGTTCCGTGGGGCCCCCCGTTCCCTGCCGACGTGAGCCGTTCATTCTCGGCATGGTTGGATAGTCAGCCCACATCGTGACCGACGCACAGCAACTTGTCCAAGTACTGCAGGACTCTGATCTTCAATCAGAACCTCGTGTTGAAAATTCTGATGTCGAATTGAGCGACGGACTCCTCGACGCAGCACGCGCGCACAGAGTCACTCCCTCTCTTGCACGGTTCGTGCATCGTCACCATTTGCCTTGCAGCTTCGCGGAGGAACTGCGACGCGTGCGCCTGGAGCAGACGCTGCTCCAGCTGGCAATCACCTCGGAGATCGAGCGGGCAGGGAAGGTACTCAGCGCCGCCGGCATCTCGTGGCTCGTAGTCAAAGGCCCAGCCGTGGCTCACACGCTGTGGGCGTCTCCTGAGATGCGCGAGTATTACGATCTCGATCTTCTCGTCGACGCATCACGGTTCGAAGACGTCATCGAGGTACTCGCCACGGCAGGTTACTCGCTTCTCGACCAGAATTGGCCGCTCATCGCACGTCAATTTCGGGGAGAGTTGACGTTCATAAGCGCGCGTGGCGTCGAGCTTGACGTGCATTGGACTCTTGTGAACTCGGCTCAGGTCCGTGAACGGCTGAGCTGGTCGATGCAGCCTCTCCTCGAGCGGCGAGAACATGTGACGGCAGGGAATGTGGAGTTCGCAACGCTCGATCCGGCCGATACTCTTCTTCACCTCGCTTACCACGCGGCGCATTCCGGAGCACACAGGTTGCTCTGGCTCAAGGATGTAGAGCTTGCGGCGAGGGCAGCAGGTGACGTCCGGGGCGATGTGCTCCAACGCGCCCGTGATAACAAGCTGGAGTTGGTCTTGAGTGTCATGCTCGATCGCGTCTCCAGCGTCTTTGACACCGGCGACTCTTTCGGCCTTCGGAACGAGTTCCGCGAGACGTGGTGGCGAAAGCTCGTGCGTCGCAGAGACAAGGTGACGGGTCCGATTCGCCCACTTGCCGAAACTGGAACTCACAGAGCATTATTCACTTCGACACGTACGGCAGGATGGGATAGCTCGCGAGCGTATGCCAGGGAAGCCTGGGGACACATGATGAACGTCGGGCATCGGGCGGCACCCCAGATCAGGCGAAACCCCTTGCACATTGCTGTGCCGGATGCCGAGTCACGCAACGAGTTCCTGGCGGCAGTTCATCGGTCGTGATTGCGTCGATGAAGACTACCCAGTGGCATCGTTGACACTGTCTCGCCAAGCGATCAAGTCTTGTATCGGCCCGAGATCCCAGCCTGTAGTGGATTCCATTCCGACGATGAAAAGCCTCGTTCCGACGTCGTAGAGAGCCTGCGCGTGCTCGGGATAGTCTTTGAGCCGCTCCGGGTACATCGGCTGGCGCGGATTTACTCCGGCGCTCCTCTGTATGTCGGCGGGGTCACGTCCCTCTTTTCTGCACCATTCATCGAGAATCTGATGTTTGTGCGCAATGGTGTCCGGCGTTCCTGATCCGTGCCAGATGTCGGCGTGACGCGCGGTGATGCGGAGCGTCACCTGCTCGCCGCCACCGCCGATCAGAATCGGTATCCTCCGCGTGGGGGGAGGGTTCAGCTTCTGCCAGCGGTCTTTAATTCTCGGGAGATCGCGGGACAGCTGGCGGAGCCGATCGGGCGCCGTTCCGAATTCATACCCGTATTCCTCGAAGTCGCGTTCACTCCATCCTGAACCGATCCCGAGGATGACCCGACCCACGCGGCCGTCACGCGCGCTGATGTGATCGACCGTCCGTGCCATGTCGGCGTGAAGGTGGGGGTTCCGATAGCCATTCGCTGCGACGAGGATGCCGAGTTCGGCACGATGCGTGACTTCGGCGAACGCGGCGAGCAATGACCAGGCTTCGAAGTTGGGCCCGTCTGGGTCTCCGATGAGAGGGAAGAAGTGATCCCAGCCGAAGAGCACATCAGCGCCGGCTTCTTCGGCAGCGACAGCCGCGGCCCGAAGCTCGCGGTACGTCGCGTGGTGGGGCTTGATCACGACGCCGATGCGAGCTCGTCGGGTCGAGCGGGGCGTGTGGATATAGAGCGGTTCTCGTTCGTCGGTGCTCATCTTTTCATCTCTCCAGAGCGTCTGTTGTTTCGGCGTAGTCAAGACGGATGACATCGTGCAACTGTGCGATCAACCTGCCGAGGTCGTCATGGTTGCTGACCGCGCCATGGACGGTCAGTACCTGCCCGTCCGTGCCTTCACGCCAGTCGACGGGCTGTCCCGAGAATCGCTTCTGGTCGAGCTGCCCCACTCCGTCTAAGTGGCTTGCTTCGTCGACTCCTTCCGTCGCGACGAGCGAGGTCGCGCTCATAGGGGGTTGGAACATGAGCCAGAAACCAACACCGTCAACGGGCGCGACATCCTCGAGATCAACGGGCGTACCAGCGGCGACCTTGCAAGCGACGGCGAAGAGGTTGACGTTGCTCACTTCTGAGAGAACGAATCCCGGGCGTCCTCCCAAGCGACCGTTGACCTCAATGAGTCGCGGCCCGGACGGTGTCAGCTTGATCTCGATGTGCAGAAGGGAATCTTGCACTCCGAGCGCCTTGACGACATCGTCGGCCAGTGCAATGACGCGCGATCGCGTGTCGGCGTCGGCGATGGCGGGAATGAAGTTTCCTGTCTCGCGAAACGGTGCAGCGACGGGAAATCTGCCTGTCAGGGCAATGTGACGGGGGCGGCCGCCCACGACGACGGTCTCAACCGACAGATAACTGCCGGCCCATGGGGGGAGACCGTCGCGATCGCGG
This sequence comes from Microbacterium horticulturae, assembly GCF_029094505.1. Lineage (NCBI taxonomy): Bacteria > Bacillati > Actinomycetota > Actinomycetes > Micrococcales > Microbacteriaceae > Microbacterium > Microbacterium horticulturae. Next base: position 218,230 of record NZ_CP119108.1, read on the forward strand.
AGGTACTCCTCCACGACGTGGTCGGACTCTGACCCGGCGAGTGCCACAAACTCCTCAGAGGTGTGGATGAGCCGGATGCCGCGGCTTGCCATCCCCGATGCCGGTTTCACAACGCAGGGGAAGACGAGCTGTTGGGGCACCACGGCGAGCTCATCGCGCGAGCTGTGTGCCGGCACGGAAACGAACCACGGTTGCGGCACGCCCGCGGTGCCGAGGACGGCGCGTTGTTCTCCCTTGTCGGTGAGTACGTGCGCGAGCTCCGGGGTGTGGTATCTCAGCCCGAGTCGGCTTGCGAGGGCGGCAGCACGCGGAATCTGGTCATCGACGAAGCTCAGGATTCCGTCGGGGCTGGCTAGAGCGATCGCTTCAGCGGCGGCATCGTCGTCCAGACCAGCGATGTCCACGACCATTCCCAGCCGCTTGAGAAGCCTGCGCGTGATCGTGTCGTCGCTGAAGGCATCGTCAAGTACCCAGATGAGATCGGCCGTCTGCCGCGTTCGTTCGAAGAGGTCGAGGGGGAAAAAAGAACGCGCGTGATGGAGTACGGCGATGCGGAGGTTGCTCACGGCGTCACGCGCAGGGCCGCGAATCGCATGCGGGAACCGTTGATGAAGCACTCAGCATTGGCGGGTCTCCAGTCTCCCGGTGGCACTTGTGGATCATCGTAGACGAGACAACGCCGACCTGAACCGCCATACTGGCGCAATGACGACATCGCCTTCGGATACGGCGCTCCCAGTCCTTGCCATCGTGCTCGACAGTCCCCTGCGGGAGTTCTTTCCGCTGACATACGTGGAAGCGGCTGCAGGGGTGTGCCGACCTCTGTGGGTGACGCTTCGCGACGACGTCGAAACCAAGCGTTACGTGCGCATTCTGCGGCGTTCTGGTGATGTCGTGGACGTGTGCGGACGGTCTGAGGAACAGGCTGCAGAGGCCATCCGGGGGCACGCACCGGGTGGGATCGTCGCTTTCTACGAGTCGAACGTTCCGTGGACTGCACGGGTCGCAGAACTGTTGCGGTTGCCGTACCACAGTGTCGGGACAGCCGCGGCGCTGTCGGACAAATGGGAGCAACGCCGATCTCTGCGCGATCACGGATTACGGACGCCCGGCTTCTGGGATGTGGGCGAGCTCGCGCGAGATGAGGCCCTCCTTGGCAGAGTGGCACACCATGCCGCGTATCCGCTGATCGCAAAGCCGCGTTCCGGGCGCGCAAGCCGAGACATGGTTCGTGTGCCTGGACCCGACGCACTGAAGGCTCTGGTCGCGTCTTCCGGTCCAGAGCCGATGGTGGTCGAAGAGTTCATCCCGGACCCGTCGACATCGCTGACCGGAGTGGATAACGCCTATTACGTGTCGGTGGAGACACTCGTGAGTCACGGTGTCGTCAGCGTGCTTGGCGTGACAGGACGACATCCGCTCGTCGAGCCGTTTCGAGAAGCGGGGCTGTTCTTTCCTGCAGAAGTCTCGGATGAGTTGCACGATGAGCTGGTCGACGTCGCCGCCGAGGCGGTGCGTGCACTGGGTGTTGAATTCGGCGCTCTCCATGTGGAGGTGAAGGTGACGGACACAGGCCCTGTCGTCATCGAACTCAACCCTCGACCAGGCGGCAGCGCTCTCCCAGACCTCCTCGAACACGCATTCGGGCTTAACATCTTCCAGGTCGCTATGCGCATCGCGCTAGGCGAGCGCGTGACGTATCGAGATCTTCCTAGGCCCGAGGATGTGGGGTACTCGGTGTACGTGCTCCCCGACATGGAACTACGGCGCATCACCCGCGTCTCGGGGCTCGATACGTTGAGTGCCATCGACGGCGTGAACTCGGTCATCCCCAAACGTGGTGCCGGCGATGACATCGATCCGCATGAGGGGATGATGGAGTACATTGTCCGCGTAGCGGGGATCGCGTCCGATCACGACGCACGGAGGCGCATCCGTGAGCAGATTCTTGCGCAGGTTGTCGTATCTGGGCACTCGTGAGCAGAGCGGTTCGCGGCTATTCTTGTCCCCGTGGGGATTGAAAACGCGGTGCATTCTGGGGACCTGGGCGGTGGGCGATCACTGGTTGAGGTCGCGCAGCGCATCGGCGAGGGCGTTGCCGGGCCAGCATCTCGGGATGTCGATACCCATGCTCGGTTTCCACGCGAATCGGTGGATGCGTTGCGTGAGGAGCGCCTACTCTCAGCCGTCGCTTCCGTAGGCCGAGGCGGTCTAGGGGCGAGTGTTGGCGAGATGGCGGATGTGGTCCGCACGCTGTCTCAGTACTGCACGTCGAGTGCGCTGGTCCTTGCCATGCACACCATCGAGGTATTCACCTTGGAGCGGTTCGGCGAGACTTCATTGCTGAGCGGTCTGCTAGATCGGGTTGTCAGCGACCAGATTCTGCTGGCGAACGCCACAAGCGAGTTTCCCACCCCGGACGGTGGAGCGGCTCTTATCGAAGACGCGGGTGCTCTGCGGGTCGACCGCAGCACGATTGCGTGCTCGTACGGGTTGGACGCCGACGTGATACTCACGCATGTGAGGAGGGCCCCCGATGCCGCACGAGACGATCGGATCTACGTGGTCATCCCGACCGCGCGTGCCGAAATCGAACAGACATCGACGTGGGACACCCTGGGGCTCCGCGGCACGTGCAGCAACGGTCTGCGGATCAGGTCCGAGATCGACGTAGACGCGGTTTTCCCGACGCCATGGCCGACCATAATGAACTCCGGGTTCATTCAGGTGCGCCACATCCTCGCGGGCGCAGCATACGTCGGGATCGCCGAGGCCGCACTGCGTGAGGCCCACGCTGTCGTGCGGCGCGAGGCGCGCAGGTCTGTGGGGACCACACCACCGAGCGCCGCGCGGCTCGCGGAGCTCTTGCTCGAGGTCGAGAAGCTCCGGGGGCTTCTTGCGGGCGTGGCATCCAGGTTTGACGAGTTGGACCGCGAGTCGCGACTTGACGACATCGCCTATATCTCGTCGCTGCGCAATCTCAAGGTCGCGAGCACAGCGGTTGCCACGGAGGTGGCGACCAAGTCCCTGCAAATCTGCGGCATCCAGGGGATCCAACGAGGTGGAAGCATGGTCATCGAGCGGATCGTTCGAGATGCACATGCGGCGCTCGTGATGTTCGGCAACGATGGACTGCTCCGGCAGAACGCGGAGGTTCTCATCGCCCGTAAGTCGATCTGACTGTCGTCGGCGAGGAGGACGTCGATGAAGGGTCGGTTGTGGCTGACAGCGGAGGTCTCATCCAGATCCTCGTTGGGGGAGAACATCACACAGCTCGAGCTGCGCGTTCCTGACTGGCCCGGTCACCTTCCCGGCCAATACGTTGAGGTGCGACCGGACGCCGGCAGTGACGTGCGGAGGTTTTCAATCGCAAACCCGCACACCGCGGGCAGCAGTCGAATTCACCTGGTCGCGGTCAGCGATGTGCTTCGGGGCCTCGCCGTCGGATCCTTCATCGAGGTGTGCGGGCCGGAGGGGGAGGGGCTGCGGTGGGATGCTGATGCGACGGCTTCGCGACCGCTGCTCCTGATCGCTGGCGGTACCGGAGTCGTTCCGCTCATCGCCATCGCGCGGGAATGGCGTCGTCGTGCGGAGAGATCACGATTGACGCTGTTGTACTCCGTGCGATCCGCCGGTGATGTCGTCTATGGTTCTGAACTCGAGGAACTCGATGCGGAGGACGACGGGACTGCTGTCACGGTCATCACACGGAGAGGAGCTGAGGGCTCGCGCGTAGCGCGGCCGAGGCGTTTGAGCGCCCTGGACCTTGAGCTCTACGGGATCGCTCCGAGCGAGAATCCGGAGTGCTTCGTGTGCGGCCCGCCGTCATTCGTAGAGGACGTCGCGAGGATGCTCGTACAGGCGAAACACGCGGCTGTGCGCATTCACACCGAGTGGGATGTCTTTGTGGGGGGAGGGACCTGATGCGCGTGGGCATCGACGTGCAGTCCGTGAATGAGGTTCGCGACGCGCTTGTGAACTTCGGCGACCGCTATCGCCGGCGGCTGTTCACGGACTCCGAGATCTCAGACTGTGGCGGTTGGGGGGCACCGCCTGTGAGCTCCGCTCCTTCGCTCGCTGGGCGCTTCGCCGCGAAAGAGGCGACGCTGAAGGCTCTCCGGGTCGACAACCTCGTGCCGAGCTGGCGTGATATCGAGATCGTTCGTGAGCGGGGCGGCTGGCCGTCGCTCCGCTTGCATGCGCTCGCCGCAGAGATCGCCCGAGATGCCTCGCTGACCGCCTTTGATGTGTCGTTCTCACATACAGAAGGGATCGCGTCCGCAATCGTGATCGCGCGCTAAGTATGCCAACCGCGCCGACGTGGTCCCGGATATGATGAGAGCACGTCGGGGAGATACCCGGTCACTGAGGGGAATGTGGCTGAGATGGAAGATGAGATTCGTAAAGTTCTCGCGGATCAGGCGCGGCTGCCGGTCGATGTGGGGTCGATCGACGTCGATGCGGACCTATACACATTGGGGCTGACTTCGCATGCGAGCGTCAATGTGATGTTGGGCCTTGAAGATGCGTTCGATGTCGAATTTCCGGACGCCCTGCTTCGCAAGGACACCTTTCGTTCGATCGCGGTGATCGCAGAAGCGCTGCGGAACCTCGTCGACCCGGCATCAGTCTGAGGTCGATGTGACGACCGCGGGGCGGGATACTGGTCTCCGCGACGCCGCGAGGGAAATCGGTGAAGGGGTCCTTGGTCCCAATGCGGACGATGTCGACGCCACCGGTCGGTTCCCGACAGAGTCCGTGGACGCTTTCCGACAGGTGGGCTTCCTTCGCGCCCTGATCTCGGTGGAAGAAGGCGGGCTGGGCGCCACACTCGATGAACTCTCGGATGTCCTTATCGAGCTCGGTCGATGGTGTGCGTCATCGGCGATGATCCTCGCGCTTCACTCCATACAAGTTGCATGCTTGGTACGGCACGGAGAGACTGAAGCCCTGGCGGCGTTCCGACGACGGGTCGCGGCGCAGAACCTCCTTCTGGCATCGGCGGCAGCCGAGGCCGAGGTCCGCGGCGATGTGCGCAGCAGCGTGTGTGCGGTGCGCGCAGACGGCGAATCTTTCACCCTTCACAAGCTCGTTCCGGTGATCTCCTACGGTTCATATGCGGACGCGGTGTTCGCGACAGCGAGACGCACCCCTGACAGTGCACCGAGCGACCAGGTGCTCGTCATCTGCGAGAAGGACGAGTTCGCGCTCACGCAGACGAGTGACTGGGATGCGCTCGGCTTTCGGGGGACATGTAGCCCCGGCTTCGTGCTCGACGCGCGGGGTCCGCTGAATCATGTGTTTCCGACGCCGTTCGGCGATCTTTCGAGCGAGACGATGCTGCCCGTCACGCACATTCTGTGGGCATCTCTCTGGCTGGGTATGGCGAAGGAAGCCGACGCGCGCTCGCGGCGGTTCGCGCAGCAAGCTGCGCGGAGATCGCCAGGATCGCTACCGCCGAGTGCTCTGCGCCTGTCCGAGATGGCGTTGGGCGTCCAGCAGCTAGACGACCTGCTCCTTGGTGCGCGGGCCAGGCTCGCAACCGCAGACGCCGATCCGGACTACGGGGCGTCCATTGCATACGCAACTTCGATGAACTCACTCAAGGTCGCAGCCTCGGGTCTTCTTCAAGAGATCGTGCAGAAGGCGTTCTTGATCTGTGGAATGGCTGGTTATGCCAATCACTCGCCGTTCTCGCTCGGCCGAATTCTTCGCGATGCGGTCGGCGCTCAGTTGATGATCAACAACGACCGCATCAACGTGAACAACGCGGAGTTGTTGCTGGTTCAGAGGGGGAGATGATGGACCACGGCCGCGAGCTCGTGGAGACGGAGCAGTCCGTCTTTCGGGCGGCACTCATCGACGCTGGACTGCTCGTCGATGCGGGAGTGGACGGGCTGTATCAGCGATCGGGAGCATTTGAGCGTGTGGTGCGAGGTATCGAGGCTCACGCCTCACGCGCCGCAGCCGGGGAAGGTGGTGCACAATACTACTTCCCGCCCCTGCTGCCCCGCGCGGACTTCGAGCACACCGGATATCTGCGATCGTTCCCGAACTTGCTCGGAGCCATCGAGGTGTTTAAGGGCGGTGACGCCGAACACGCGGAACTGCTCAAAGCCGTAGACGGGGGCGAAGACTGGACTGCCCGGTTGACGCCGTCAGACATCACTTTGAGTTCCGCAGCCTGCCATGCGCTCTATCCGCATGTTCCTCTACGGATACCGGGCTCCGGGCTGAGATACGAAGTGCAGGGATACTGTTTCCGACACGAGCCGAGCCTTGACCCCGCGCGGATGCAGAGTTTTCGGATGCACGAGTTCGTGTACATCGGTGAGGCGAGCGCGGCGTTGGAACACCGCGACCGTTGGCTACAACGCGGTCTGACAGCGCTCTCTGACCTTGGGCTGGACGTAACCTCCGAGGAGGCCAACGATCCATTCTTCGGGAGAGCCGGGCGCATGCTCGCCGCGAACCAACGCGCGACGGCACTGAAGTTTGAAATCACGTGCCCGGTCAGTTCGCAGGATCAGCGCACGGCGATTGCATCGGCCAACTACCACGAAGCGCACTTTGGAGAGGAATTCGGCCTGACGACCGAAACAGGCGGCACCGCACACTCGGCGTGCTTCGGATTTGGTCTTGAGCGCATCGCCCTCGCGCTGTTTAGCCGGCACGGCGTTGCTTCGGAGAGCTGGCCAGAGTCTGTTCGGGCCGCGCTCTGGCCATGAGTGCGTAGACTCTCCTATGGAAACACGCGTTCATGGGCGTGAGTTGCGGACCGGCCGGTGTCGATCATCAGGACTCCCTCGCAGCGGCCCGGAACAGCCCGGTCGACTGCTTTCACGGGGCCTCTCACACGACGTCGTCGGTGGCGCTGGTGGCGCTTCCTTCTGGTTGGTTCGGTGCCCGAGCATGAGCGACACGGCCCGGTCCCGCCGAACAGTCCAATCCTCTTTCTCCCGTGTGAAGCCAGCACCTCCACAAGAAGACGTCGCGCCAAAGTCAGGACAGTGCATCGTGTGCGTGATGGTAACCTTTTCACGGCCCCTGTGCGCGGTCGATGCTGTCGTGCTGGCCACACCTGAAACCGTTGGGGAACGGAACTACAACTATGTCCGATAATGCGATAAGCGTTCGGCATCTTTCAAAGACCTACCGCATCGCACGCAGTAGTGAACGACACAACCGCATCACCGACGCCGTACTGAACCGGTTGCGTCATCCGATGCGCCGCACGCGCTACGACGAGTTCCCGGCAGTGGATGACATGTCCTTTGATATTCCATGGGGTGAGGCCGTTGGAATCATCGGCCGCAACGGTGCCGGCAAGAGTACCCTCCTGAAGCTCCTGACCCGAATTACCGCACCGACGGCAGGCGTCATTGACCTCGGCGGCCGAGTCGGCAGTCTGCTTGAGATTGGCACAGGCTTCCACCCAGAGCTCACGGGCCGTGAGAACATATTTCTCAATGGCTCGCTTCTCGGAATGACGCGCCGCGAGATCGCGCGTCGATTCGACGAGATCGTCGAGTTTTCCGGTGTCGGCAAGTTTCTCGACACGCAAGTTAAGAGATACTCGTCGGGAATGTATGTGAGGCTCGCATTCGCGGTTGCGGCGCACCTCGAAACCGAGATCCTCGCAATTGATGAGGTGCTTGCCGTCGGGGATGCCGAGTTTCAGGCTAAGTCTCTTGCCAAGATGCGTGATGTTGCGCATAGCGGTCGTACAGTCTTGTATGTGAGTCACCAACCTCAGACGGTGACGTCGTTGTGCAGCTCGGCACTCTTCCTTGAGAGGGGCTCGCTGTCATACGTCGGCGGTGTCGACGCTGCGCTTGCTCGGTACCGAGACACCTTCGAACGCTTCCAGGTTGAACAAAGCGACGCTGCTCGACGGCCGGGCAGCGGCCAACTACGGTTCACCCGGGTGACGATGACAGAAGAGGTCGTGGAACCGACAGACGATAAGACCATCGAATTCGAGATCGGAGCCAACTCCGAGCTCGCGGGCAAGTACTTCGTCTCTTGCCACATCAACGATGTGAATGGCAATGTTGTTGTCCAATGCGATTCCCGCCTCTCGGGTGCGTGGTTCGAGCCGGGTGTCCCTCAACATGGGAGACTGCTTATCAGGGCGCTCTGGCTCAAGCCCGGCCGTTACTCGATTGACATGTTCATATGCCAAGCGGGAATTCTTGACCGTTGGGAGGCGGCCGACACTATCGACGTTCTGCCATCTTCGCCCTATCCTGAAATCGCCGCCGATGATGCTATTGCGGCCGGCATGGTCCTGGCCGACTTCAACTATGAGGTGCAGGGTTGAGCCGTACAGTTATTCGGCCGCCGCGTCGATTCAATCTACCGTCATGGCGGGAGCTCTGGCAGGCCCGGGAGGTTCTCCTCCGTTTCGGCATACGTGACATCGTCTTGCGGTACAGGCAAACCGCGGTCGGTGTCGCGTGGGTCGTCCTTCAGCCGCTCGCGGCAGCCGGAATATTCTCCGTGGTGTTCGGCCAGGTGGCGGGGCTTCCGTCCGGGGGCATACCGTACTTTGTCTTCAGCTTCGCGGGCATGATGGCGTGGAACGTATTTAACGGTGTCATTTCCCGCTCATCGACATCGCTTGTATCGAACCAGGCCCTGGTGTCAAAAGTATTTTTTCCGCGCCTACTGGTGCCTCTCTCGAGCGCGATATCAGTGGTTCTGGACTTCGCTGTTGCCTTCGCGTTATTTCTGGTTCTGCTTGTCGTCTTCGGCGTCCAGCCTCATTGGTCGATATTTTTTACGCCCATCTGGCTTATACTCACGCTACTCCTCGCCTCTGGAGTAGGAGTTGCAGCCTCGGCCGTCACAGTTAAATATCGAGACGTGTCTTACATACTCCCGTGGGTCCTTCAAATACTGCTATACGCGACTCCAATTGCGTATACGCTCGACACGGTCCCCCACCGCCTCCTCTGGGCCTTCGAGATCAATCCGCTGACATGGTTGATGCAAACTGTGAGATGGTCGGCTCTTGGCCAACCGGTGCCTCCAGTGTGGCAGCTCGTGGCCTTGCCAATCGTTTCAATCGCAGTTTTCTTTGGAGGAGTACTGATCTTCCAGCGGCAAGAGCGCGCCTTCGCGGACTTTATTTGACAATGTCGCGAGATAAGAAACCAAACATTCTCTGGGTGAGTTATGAATCGCCCGATCAAGATGGTCAAGGGGGCCAGCGGCGCCAGTTCCATCAAATACGGGCGCTGGTATCGCGCGGCCATGCCAGCGTTACCGTCCTTGTTCCGCGATCTAAACAGTCGGACACGTCAATTCGCGAATTGGTCAGGACGTGGCGTCCGCGCCTGATGGTGAAAGGAATCCATCTTCAACCGATGGTGTGGCTGATGCATCGTTTTATCGGTGCAAGACGTTGGGACGCAATCATTGTGGCCCACCATACTTCATGGGCGTTGCTGCCAAAGAACCTGCAAACTCCGACGTTGCTCGACTTTCACAATGTCTTGAGCCGGTGGTATAGAGATGCCGGCGAGTATAGGCAGTCCGCTGAGGAATTCGAAGCGGAGCGTAAAGGAATAGCGGCGGCTACTGTAGTGTCCGTATGCTCAAACAATGAACGACTGCACCTGCTAGAGGCTCATCCAGAAGCTAGGCAGAAGGTCTTTGTCGCTCCCCTTGGTGTCGATCCTGCGGAATGGCAGGAAGCTTGTTTCCCTCGTGATGAGGCGATTGTTGCACTATTCGGAAGCTGGTATTGGGGACCGAACGCCACAGGTTTGGAGTGGATGATAAGGAATGTGTGGCCAGCGGTTAGTGAGGCAGTTGCGGGAGCAAGACTGCTCGTCGCAGGGCCGGGCGTCAAAGATGCGGGTGCGTGGCCGACCGGCGCCCACTACGTGGGTCGTGTCGCTGATCTCGCGGGCTTCCTCTCGCGAGCAACCGTCGTCGCAGTTCCTGTCTTCGACGGTGTCGGAGCTCCACTCAAGTATGCCGAAGCATTGGCAAGCGGCGGAAGCGTCATCTCCACACCAGACGGCGCGAGCGCGTTCCCGGCTGCGCCCGCTCATGTTAGCCAGGACGCCGACGAGTGGAGCAGATGGATCATCGAACGGCTACGAGAACGTCGTACGGCGCCAGCTCCGGCGCCGCTGCGCGAATACGCTCTCGGCCGTCTAACGTGGGAGAAGGCTGTCGAGCCGGTCGTTGAATGGCTTCAATCGGTTGGCGCCAGTAAGAGTCCGCGACCACTTCGCAGGAGTCCCACAAGCCGGGGGTTAGCGACAGAGGAGCGAAAGGCGTGAACGATCTGGTCATAGCGACCGTCGCCAGTGCGGCGCCGATGGGCGCGCAAGTTTACGAGCGAGCGATCGTCGAAGGCGCTGCGCGGGCCCTGGCTACGCGTGATGGAGGATGGGAGGTATCTCATCTTGTGGCACGCTCACTCCGGTCGCCGTTGGCCGGCACCGCGAGACTGCCCATGAGACTCTTGGAGAGGAATGGGGGCGCGCTGAGGCGTGCGGTCGGATCTCTGACCTATCCGCGTCAAAGTCTCGTACATCGCATGAGTCTGTCGCTGCCGCCGGCTCCGAATGAGGTGGTCACGCTCCACGATGTAGTCGCGTGGCGGTTTCCTGACGAAGGTGCGGTCATCCGCTCGGCAGGTGCAGAGTTGCGCGCCGCGCGAGCAGTGATCTGCGTATCTCAGGCGACTGCGGATGACGCTCAACAGTTGCTCGGCCTCACTAACACGCATGTTGTTTACCCTGGCATAAGCGAGGACTTCCGCAACGCGCGGCCGCTTGATCCCGGACGTCTTCGCGAACTCAGCATCAAGCAGCCATACATCGTTCATGCTGGCGGAGCAAGCAACCGGAAGAATCTCGGAGCGCTCGCCGACGCATGGTCCGTCGTCGCACGGGAATGCCCTGAACTGTCTCTTGTGCTCTCGGGGCCGCCCCATCCGCACCGCACGGCACTCTTCTCAACGTTGCCTCGAACGCGCCTCATTGGCCGGACCGGGAACGCGGATGTACCCGGTCTCCTCGCCGGCGCCACGGCCCTCGTTGTCCCGTCCCTCCATGAGGGCTTCGGACTTCCCGTTCTCGAGGGTATGGCGGCGGGCGTGCCGGTGGTCGCAGCAAATTCCACATCGCTCCCGGAGGTGGCGGGCGGAGCCGCACTCCTCGTGCCGCCTACAGCCGAAGGCGTCGCCGATGGCCTGCTCGCTATATTGCGAGGGAAGGTGGACGTCGAACGTATGATCTCACACGGCCGCGCCAGATCCGCAGAATTCACATGGGAGCGCTGCTTGGACCGACACGCCGCCATCTGGCGTGCCGCAGCTGAGGACGCAGCATGACGATGCCGGCGGCTAGCGGTGGGACTCACCATCCCGCACTGCGCGTACGGCGAATCACGGTATGCATAATGATCCGGACGGTCTCGGAGGGCTCCTGATGCAAAAGAACGGCGTCGTTTTTCTCAACAACAGCAGAGAGACTTTCACCGCGGACCGAAGCGGTGCCATCGGAACCTGTATCTGGGAGCTGGTTCGTGTGGCGTCCTCCCGCGGCTTCACACCACACGTAATCACCCGAGACGGTCCAGGTGCGGCGTACCCGTGGCAGGATGTGACGCTGTTGCACGCGCCGACACCCGGGTCGGCGTTCGGCTCCCTCGTCCGGCGTGTACGCCGCCGTCTTGATGGCTGGGCTCGGCCGGATCAGCGCGCATACGCGAAGCAGTCCCTTGCTGTCCTTCGCGATCTCGCCGCAGGTCTGGTGATCGTGAACAATGACCCGGAGATCGCCATCTTTCTGCAGCGTAAGCTACCGCAGACCCGAGTTCTTCACTGGTTTCACAATCTGGAAACGACCGGTGATCGCTTCAAGCGTCTGATTATGCGAGAGTCAGGCCTCTCGTTGGCCGCAGTTAGTTCCTACCTGGCACGGGCAATTGAGAACGTCGACGAACTGACGCCATTCAGGGTCACAACGGTGCATAACGGGGTTGATGCACAACGCTTCAGAACAAGCAGAGAATATCGCTCCGGGAAGCTCCCCGTACTCGGTTTCTTGGGGCGGATCGCAGTGGAAAAGGGTGTCGACACGTTCCTGGAGTCGTGCCTCATACTCGCAGCCCGAAGCAATAGGTTCAGCGTTCAAGTCGTGGGCGACACGAACTGGGGGTACTCGCAGGAGAATCCCTATAGTCGGCGCTTGAACGAGCTCGTAGCCTCTCTAACTTCTGCGGGTATACACGTTCACCGGACTGGACACCTCTCTCGCGCCGAGGTGCCGGCCGCTCTCTCCGCCACGGACGTGCACGTCGTACCGTCTAGATGGGACGACCCTCTCCCACTGACTGTGCTCGAAGGCATGGCGGCAGGCTGTGCACTCGTGGCGACCGCGGTCGGAGGCATACCAGAGATGGTTTCGGACAGCGGGCGACTTGTGGAACGTGAGAACCCAGAGGCACTCGCCGCCGCACTCGAGCCTCTTATTCAGGATTCCACGCTTCGCGAAGAGCTTGGACAACGCGCACTCCAACGCGTCCAATCGTTCACGTGGGAAAGGACGCTGGACGGCCTCTTATCGGCGGGTGGACTCACGACATGATGAAACCAACGCACGAGCACAAATATGCGTTCATCCTTCCGGAGGACGAGCCGTATTCGGCATCCAAAGGCGGCGCAATCGCGACATTCACTCAAGCTATTGTGAAGGAACTTGCGTCACTCGGGAGTCTCGCCCTGATCGTAACACCCAGACTGGATGAGACGCCGTACGACGCGGGGGACCTACACGAACTCAAGTTGGTCGGTGGACCCCGCTCGCGTGTTCGGTGGTTAATGATACGCGCTCTCGGGCGCGTATTCCCCGGTCGCTTCGGGCGACGCGAGAGGTACGTTCGTGAAGTAGTCGAGTATGCCGGAGAGTTGAGCGAGCACACGACCATTGTCGTTGCGAACGACCCAGCGCTGGCGGCGAGCATCCGTGAGGCCTGCGCGAACCCGATAGTGATATGGCTTCACAATTACCTACGGGGAGCACAAGCGGAAGAACTGGGAGCACTGCCCTCGGCGACCCGCGTCGTCACCGTCAGCGAGTCTGTGCGCACGTGGACGCAGGAGCAATGCCATGTCGCTGCCGAACTCATCACCGTGATCTATAACGGCGTGGATCACGTGTCGTTCCGCCCGCCCCTCCAACGCCACGACAGCGAACGTCTCCGAGTGGCATTCTGCGGCCGCATCGACCCCAACAAGGGACAACTGCTCGGGGCTCAGGCGGTTCGCGCTGCGCAAGAAGGCGGGGCAACCGGCATCGAACTCACTGTGATCGGAGGCCTCCGTGCCTTCGATTCAAGCGAAGAGGCAGCCGCAGCGTATTACGCGGAACTGTGCCGAACCGTCGAGGCATGCAACGGAACGATGCTTGGACGAATACCCGCGACGTCGATGGCCGCCGCGCTCCGCGAGTTCGACGTAGCGCTCATCCTGCCGTTGGTGCCTGAGCCCTTTGGCCTCACGGCGGTCGAGGCTCTCGCGTCAGGTTGTGCCGTCATCGCAATTCCGACCGGTGGCGTAGCCGAGGTTGTAGGGGACGCCGCGTTGGCAGTCAGGCCAGAGCTGCATTCGATCGCTGATGCGCTGACCTCGCTCGCCACCTCGCGCGGACTCCTTGCCGAATTACAGTCACGCGCGCTCGTCCAGAGCCGGATATTCAGTTGGCGGCGAGCTGCAATTGCGCTCGAGAGTCTAACGTCCGCGCCGAGTCCCGAGGCGGAGTGATCGTGCGAATCGTGCTCGCAGCGAGTTCATACCACCCGCGGATCGGAGGCGTCGAGCAGCACGTGGCCTCCGTCGCGCATGCCCTGCGCCGACGTGGCCACACCGTCGCCGTCTGGGCCGTCGATCGGGGCGATGCCGAGGCGCATCGCGAAGACGGCATCGAGGTCCGCTATCTCCCAACCCCATTGCCAGCCAGATCTATGCGCTCGGCCGCCCGGTTTGCGGCGGCCGCTCCAGGCGCGCTTCGAGCATGGAATCGCGCGCTTCGCTCGGACCGACCGGACGTTATTGATATCCAATGTTTCGGGCCGAACGGGCCTTGGTCGCTCGCTGCCGCACGGATCCACAGCATCCCGGTCATCTATAGCAACCACGGTGAAACGTACATGGATGCCGACCACGTCTTTGCAAAATCAGCGCTGCTCAGACGCGCGCTACGGTTCGCCGTGCAACATACGAACGTCACGACGTGCTCGCCGCACGCGGGTCGGGACCTCGCGCAGTTCGGTGCGACTGCGCAGCCCACCGTCGTCGGCAATGGCATCCTTCTCGACATTCTTCGCGAGCCAGTGGAGCACCCACTTCCGCCGAGGTTCATCGCGGGAGTCGGCAGGCTTGTTGAGAACAAGGGTTTCGCGACGCTCATCCGAGCATTTGCGTTGGCGGTGTCCAAGAACTCGGTTGACGGCACGGAACTGGTGATCGCGGGCGAGGGACCGGAGTGGGAGAAGTTGCGTCAACTCGCGTCTGACCTGCATATCGCCGACCGTGTTCATCTCATCGGTCCTCTGCGTCAAGGGCAGGTCGCCACGCTGCTCGATCACGCCGTCGTGCAGGTAATACCCAGCCGGATCGAAGCTTTCGGCATCGTAGCGCTCGAAGGTTGGCGCTCTGCGACCCCCTTGATCGCAACTAACGGAGGCGGTATCGCGGACCTGATAGACGATGGGGTCGATGGCATCCTGTTCCCGCCTGACGACCCTGCATCGCTCACAGATGCGCTCATCAGAGTGCTCGACGATAAACCCCTGCGTGTGCGCCTGGCCGAGCGCGGTCATCAGAGAGTCAGTAGCGAGAGCTTCACTTGGAACCACATCGCCGAAGCCTACGAAGAGGTCTTCATCCACGCACTCCGCTCGTCGAATCCACGAGGCCGCCGCCTTCGGCGGAATTGGTGAGATCGCGGGCGTTCCCATAATTTTCCAATAGATGGGTCCGCACAAGTCTCTCCACATCGCACTGTGCCGCACGGTGATAGAGCGAGTGATCGAGCGTTCGAAGGCGTACAAACTCAAATGCATGGCGTCGCTGCAGCCGCGGGACGCCGAAACGTCGCCAGTAGATATCGTTGCCGAACTGCCAGATATCGCCCGGCCCGTAGATCGCCAAGACGTTGACGCCCGCGCGCGCCGCCTTGGCGAACGGGTCGAAGGGGGAACTCCGAACGTGAAGCTCTCGAACCGCGCGCGCCAAGCGTTGCCCGAGGCGCGGATTCCGTCTGCTGATGACGTCAATGATCTTCGGATCAGGTCGCCATGCACGGCGACGCTCGTTCCGCAGGTCCTTCAGACGCAGGCTATTCTCACGCAGGATGGCATTCAGCGCGACCACACCTCGCGGTGGGTGATCTGAAAGCGCTGCCTCGATCGCGACGTGCGCTCCCGAACACAGGCCCATAAAGACCACGCCCGGGGACTCCTCGGGAGATAACTCCTGGATGATCTCGGTTGCATCTTCCATCCACTGCGGTGCGAGGATGACGAGCCGATCTTGCCCCGGCCATACCCCACTGTCGCCGAGACCACTCAGGTCGATCCGGCAGCACCGGAACCCCAGCGCCGCCCATTGTCGGCTCCACTCGACCCACCTGCGCCCCGGCCCTATGTGCGTCTCGGCACCGTTGTTCAACATGACCAGCCACGGGCGGGATGAGGCTTCTGCCCGCATCTCCCCCACGGGCTCGGTGAATATTCCAAACAGCTGAGCGGTACCAAAGCTACGCGCGCGCTCCGCGGCGACGACGCGCCCTCCATCCGAGATCTCAATACTGTCGCGCCCTGACTGACAGTGAATCGCCGCGAGCACGTCATCCGCCACGGTGCACAGCCAGCGGCTGATGTCGACGAGTGCGTCCATCGGGATCTCTGAGCGTTCGGGAGACACTTCTAAGAGCTCAACCTGTCCGGCCACGGCAAGCGTCTCGCAATTGGACGACTCTGTTATCACACGGAGAAGCGCTTTCGAAAGTCCACTCTCCGTGGGATGCGCATACAACACGTGGTCGAGACCCGCCAGGTTCGGCATCAGCGATTCAAGCTGCAGCTGCCGCAGCTCTTCCGCCACAGCCGCGGGAAAAGCGTATCCCAGCGCGTCGACGCCGTCATACGTCGTATCGCTACTGCCGGCCATCGAGGCGGAGAGTAAGAGGTTCTGGCGACGAAGAAACTTGCGGCCGTCCGTGATCGGATCCCACAGCACAGCGGATCTAAGACCCAAGTCGGAGGCCGTCGCCGCAAGCAACGTGGCGCCCATCCTCACACCGACCGCGGAGACGTTTGTGCACCCCGCGAGCCGCACCTCGGCCACGGCGGACCTTATGCTGTTGGTCCAGGCATCGAGGCGACCAGGGTCCTCCCACTTTCCATAGGAATCACCGGTACCGTCGTAATCAAAACGGAGTGTCATGAAGCCGGCTGAACGTAGTGTCGCCGCAAGTATCCGCAGAACACCATGCGTCGCTCGGGCTTCCGTGGTGATGGGCGGGCACAACACAATGCCTCCCCGGGCTCGGTCCCCTTCCGGAACTCCCACCCACCCGAAGAGCGGCCGATCATTGGGGCCGAACCAGACCGCCCTCTCAGCGCTACCACGCAGGGCAGTGACTCCCGACTCTACGAGCTCCGCAGCCACAACCATCTTCGTCTCCGTCGTCGAATTCGCGTTCACTGTCGTGAATCACGCACCGGGATTTCTAGCGACGCCGCAACCGGGGAGCCGCCGCGCTTCCAGACTACCGCCCCGTTCCGACGCTCACGAAGCCGTACCGGGGCCGGACACGGTGAGCGAGCAGCAATTTTCTTCGGCGGGGCCGCTCTGCGGACAGGCTGGCGGCGCGGGCCAGCCGGGGCTCGTATGAGCGCCCCTGTCCTTGACGATCGGGCGATGCCGTCACAGAGCCTGGGCGCGGGGTGTGATCGCTGATAGGGAGCCGCCACATGAACGCTGGATCTGGCCTGGTGCATTGTTGCTTGATTCGGCCTTCGAAGCTGATCGCGAAGGTGTTCAGGGCGGACCTTTACAGGTCGCTCAGCGTTCCCGGCCACGCCCGGCCGGGTCAAACGAGCTGGCCACGAGGTAGAGGAATCGCCGCGGCATCGGTTGGGCCCATCGTGGGATACGTCCTGCACTATTCCGATCCCTCTGCGGACCCCTCGAACCTGGCTCCCGCCGCGCCCCTGGACGGGGTCGTGTAGACGGACTTCAGATTATGGGTGGTCTGACCCAACGTCGACGCGTTCGTCGGGCTCGTCGTCGGGAGGCGCGAGTGCTGGCCGCCGATATCGGCTGAGTCGGAAGCGGCTATTCGGCGGACCGCTCCTGAATGATGGACCCAGCCTCCGCGCCACGCTCGACAAGGTCAAGGCTCACGGTGACACGCTGTGGTAGCGGAGCGGCCCGCAACGTCCGACCGCCTCGCTCTGCACAAGGTAATCGCTGCGCCTATGATTCCAAACATGAGCAGGCGCCAAGGAGGACACATGAAGCTAAGGACAGATTCGTTGACTTGGCAGGAGATCGACGGGGAGCTCGTCGTCCTCGACCTCGCCGGCTCTGTGTATCTGACGGCGAACGGGAGCGGCACGTTCCTCACGAAGCTGCTCACTGAGGATCGGACAGAAAGAGAACTCGCATCCGCTCTCGCCGAAGAGTATGACTTGCCCGAATCCATCGCAGCACAAGACACTCGTGAATTCATCGCGCAACTCCGCAAGAAGAACCTCCTCATCACCGACTGACTCGGCACTGCGCGAACATGGCGTCGTGCAGTCGTGCAGTCGTGCGCTGCGACAGACCGCTGAGCCAGCTCTCCATCGCGCCGAGCACCGGTCGACGCGGATCGCAGAATCCGGCGCGAAACCGTCGACGGGAACCATGTGCGCGACAACTGTAATCGGGCACTCGCCAACACGGTCGACGGGCTCTCCCCGGGGGTTGATCCGGCGGAGCCAGGTTGTTGAGTCAGACTTCGGGTCGCGACGAGGATTCCTTGGTGGGCTGGTCGACAGCGTTCACGCCGTGTACGACCCAAACCCCTACACCAAGGGTATTTAGGCTCATGTTTCTTTGACGAGACCGGCGAACTGTTCAGCCGGTTGAAACCGCCGCCCTTGCTCACGTGTGGTAGTGAAATGCCAGGGCCTCCAAGGCGAACTCAGCTGCAACGCTCCCGAGGTAGAGGGCACGTACTACGCTGGCCACGTATCATCCTGGGTAGCACTGGCTGCGCGGGGAAACAGATCGGAACGAAACCCAGATGCTGAGCCGTTGATACGACAGCTCCGTCACAGTTGACACGCGACGTCCGTGTGGACGTATAGCCCGTTGCGCCGCGGGAGGGCGGAATGAGAATTCTCTTGGTCGGGCTCGGGTATCGCGGGTATGCCCCGCTTTATGCGTCGGCGCTGTCGCGCCTCGGACATCGCGTAGTTCTCTACGAGGGGACGGACCACCGCGCGCTTCGTGCTCGAATACACCGTGCCATGGGTGTTCGACTCCCTGGATTGCTCGGCATCGAGCGCGACCCGCTGAAACTTGGCCAGAACCGCTTCGCGAGGTGGTTTCGTCGTGCTGCGCCGAAGACAGACTTCGTTCTGTTTGTAAATTCCGCGAGTATCGCAACCGATGCAACCTTGGACATTATTCACGGTCAAGGCGCTGCAACGGGAGTGTGGCTCCTCGACGAGGTGGAGACCTTGCCGGTCAGCAGATTAGACTATCGCGCTTTCGGTTACCACGCGTCGTTCAGCGCTCACCAGGCCTCTCAGTTGGCGTCCGGGTGGGGGTGCGACGTGTCATACGTTCCTCAAGGGTACGCTCCGATTGGCTTCGTTTCGAGGGCTGCATCTTCCGGTCCGCTGCTGCTTGGGGCACCATATCCCAGCCGGCGTATGGCAGCGGAGGCGCTCGTCAACGCGGGGTTTTGTGTTGACCTTGTGGGGCACACGTGGGGCGAGTACATGGACGCGTCACCGTGCGTTCGATTGTTCGATGATGTGACGCTTTCAGAGTCGTTGGCTCTGTCGTCTGGGGGACGGATTTGTGTCAACGGCCACCGCACCTGCGTGGCTGGTGTGAGCCCGAGAGTGTTTGAGATCGCCGCGGCCGGCGGGGTACTCGTGGATGACAACCCAAAATCCGCTGACTTCTTTGAGCCAGGTGTCGAAATGATCACCTGGCGTGAAGCGGATGAAATACCGGACTGGGTGAGCAAACTCCATCGAGAACCTGAATTGGCTATTCGATTGTCGAAGAATGCTGCGAGGAGGGTGGTCAGCGAGCACATCATTGACTATAGGTTTGCGTCGTTATTGAGGAGCTGGGGCTATAAATGATTTGTCCGCGTGTCTCACCTCAGTGGTGGTGTCGCCATACCGTCTGGACCGAAGTCACGGAGACTCAGGTGGAAGCGCATTGATAACAATAACGCACGTGCCTATGGCGCTCTCGACACAAGGGTCGACGTTGATGGCCGTCGCTCAGAGTCTTATTGACGCGGGGGCTGGGGTCGGTATTGAGAGTTCCGCCATACTCAGCCACAACCGGGATGTCTCGGTGGAGAGGGCGGAGGCGGTCTATGTCGACTACACCACGAATTGTCCTCGTGAGTGGTTCTCGCGATGCGAGCTGGCGAGAGACGTTGTCGCCGGGCGGATAGGTCTATTGCGACCGAACTATGGACGACTCTACGACCCTGCAACCACCGCCGCGTTCGATCTTTCTGCTGACATGGTGTTGTTGTATGAAGGTCACTATGCGTCAGCGACACTACCTCGCTGGTCGCAAGTACGGCGCCGGTGCAAGGTCGTGCTGTATGTGCACAATCCGCTGTCACGTTCATATAGTCGACGCGAGTTGCGCCGTCTTCTGTCGCACGCTGACGCGGTCATCTTCTGTGCGGACCACTTGAGGGAGGACGTTGAAGAGCGCCTCGGCTCGCAATCGGTTACGAGACTGCTGACCATACACAACGGGGTTGGAGCGGAGTTCAGCCCGGCTTCTAGGGAGCCTGAGGAGGAATTTCGGATCGTATTTGCAGGGCGCCCCACGGCCGCGAAGGGTGTGCACCTCGTTCTGGAAGCGGTGAAGCTTGCGGAGCGCCGCATTGACCGACCGATGCATGTTCAGGTGATCGGCTCTGATTCATACGGCCATCGCGTAGGTGAGGTCACCTCGTTCGAACAAGACCTGCACTCTGTGGCAGGACGTCTCAAGACGCGGGTGGAGTTCTTACCCTTTATGCCAAAGACAGACCTTGCGGCGCACCTGCGCCGTGCCGACGTGGCTTGCCTGCCGTCGCAATGGGCGGAAGGCCTGCCGCTCTCGGCTCTCGAAGCGATGGCGAGCGGCGCAGCGGTCATCACGTCGGATTCGCCAGGGATGCTCGAAGCTGTCGGGGATGCTGGTCTGATTGCACCAGCTGGTGACCCCGCCGTGATTGCTGAGCATTTAGTCGCACTCGCGTCAACACCAGATGGATTGGAGGCTGCAAAGCACTCTGCCTTGCGCAGAGCCGAGCAGTTTTCATGGTCAAAAGCTGCTGCGGCCATGGCCCAGCTTGCAGTGGGCTGAGCGGTCGCGGTCGGTGGCGGCTCCCTTGGGCTTCTCCTAAGCTGATGAGTGTGTGGGGAACGCCGTGGGGCCGGCGGCGGCTTCCGGTGGAATGCGGCACCGTCATTTTGGTGCTCACTGTCACCGGTGCTGTCATGGGGATATTGAGTGCGACGCTGGGTGACGTCGCCTTCCTCATCGCGCTCGCCGTTGTCTGTGCGGCGTTGGCGTTGGTGGATCCTCCGCTCGTCGCCGTCGTCGCCTTGCCAGCGACGGTCTTGCAGTCGCGTGTGGGCGGCCTGTTGAGTGTTGCCGACCTGGTCTTGGCTCTCGCCGCTGCGGTCGTGCTCATTTTGGTCCGACCGCAAGGATTGAGGTCCATGCAGAGCTTGCTGTGGGCAGGCACCTTCTACCTCGCCTGCAGCCTGCCGTCGGTGGTTTTGAATCCGTTCTCATCCAACATCATCGAGTGGTTCCACGAGGTCGCACTCGTGCTCGGCAGCATGATCGTAGGCTTTGCCGTCGGGCGCACCGGGCGTGCGAGCCTCGCAGCCCGCCTCTACCTTCTTGCGTGCCTCGTGATCGCTGCCTGGGCCTCGGCGGTCGGCCTGATATACATTGCACAAGGGGCGCTGCAGCCGGTCGGTTTACCTGACCTCAACAAGAACACCATCGGCGGCATGCTCGGGTTTGCCATCGTGATGGTATACGCGAGACCGACGTGGTTACGGCTGCCATCGTGGATGACGTGGGGCACGATTCTGCTGTGCGGCGCGGGGATCTCCGCAGCACAGTCACGCCAGGCGATGGTGGGCGCGATTGCGGGAGTCTTCATCGTAAGCTTGCGTCGCCGGCCAGAGACCGGACGTTTTCCGAAGATCGTCTGGTTTGCCGCCGTGCCGGTGCTCTTCATCGTTCTCACGATGGTCAATGACCAGCTCGATTCGGGCAATCAATTCAACTCCAGTTATCAGCGGCTCAGCTGGTACGCCGAGACCATCAGGATTTGGCTGACGTCTTCCGTCTTCGGCGTCGGCCAACGCTGGTGGTACACGGGCCAGTTCGGCGAGGCCTTCCAGCCGCCGAACGCAGAACTGGAGGTGCTGAGTACCTTCGGTGTCGTCGGGCTCGGCGGGTTCCTCGTGATGTTCGCGGTTGCGATATGGGCGACATGGCGCATCAATCCCGTCTATGGAACTGTCGGCACGGCGATCATCGCCACGCGTTTCGTGCAGGCACAGTTCGATCTGTACTGGGTCGCGGGGCAGGCGTCGCTGCTGTGGATCATCGCAGGCATCTGCTACGGCGTCCTCGAACGTGACCGCGCACAGGGCACGGAGATTGTTCTTCCGGGGAGAGACTCGCGACATCGCCAACGGCGCATCCTGCCCCGTCCTGTGCCTCCACGATCTGTGTGAGAGGGAGAAAGCCATCCATATCGTTCAGGTGATGTGTTCCGACGCGTTCGCAGGCGTGGAGCGTTACGTCAGCGTACTCGCGCCCGCCCTGGTCGATCTCGGTGCCGACGTGACCGTGATCGGGGGCGCGGAAGAGCCGATGCGCGGGGCACTGGGAACGCGCGCACGCTTCATCCCGGCGCCGTCGGTTCGGTCGGCGCTGCGAGCATTGCGCAGCCTTCACGCACCCGACATCGTCAATACGCACATGAGCGAGGGCGACCTCGTCGGTCTGCTTTATGCGCGCCGGGGCGCGACGCGATTGGTGAGCACGCGGCACTTCGCCGCTCCCCGAGGAGGGTCTCCCGCGGTGCGCACGGCTTTCCGGGCAGCAAGGCGCCGGTTCGCCGCAGACATCGCCATCTCGGGCTTCGTGGCGGGCGAGGTTAGAGTACCCAGCGACGTGATCCTCACCGGGGTTCCCCCCGCCGAGGCTGCAGATACCGATCGTGAATCGTTCGTCTTGGTCGCGCAGCGGCTCGAATCTGAGAAGAACACCGCGCTGGCACTGCGCGCGTGGGCAGCGAGTGCGGGCCCGATGCGGGGGTGGACCTTGCGCGTCGCCGGGCAGGGGGCACTCCGTGGAGACCTTGAACGTCTCGCGAGCGATCTCGGTGTTCGCGGCAGTGTCGAGTTTCTCGGCTATCGCTCTGACGTTTCCGAACTCATGGATGCGGCCGGAGTGTTCTTGGCCAGCGCGCCGCTTGAACCGTACGGTTTGTCTGTGGTCGAGGCGATGGCGCACGGCCTGCCCGTGATCGCCGCCGGCGGGGGAGGACACCTCGAGACGGTCGGAGCCGCCGAGCATGCTGCACTCTTCGCGCCCGGCGATGTGCAGGGCGCCGCCGATGGCCTGACCGCGCTGATCGACGACGAGTCAGCCCGTCGTGCGTATGGCGAAGAACTGCGCGCGCTGCAGCAGCGCGAGTTCAGCGTGGAACGATGGGCGTGCCAGACCATGGACGTCTACCGAAGGGTGCTCGCTCGATGACCGACCTCGTCATCTTCTCGCTCGAGCCGTGGGATGCGGTCTGGCGCCGCAATCAGTACCTGATCGACGGGATGCTGCGACGCGACGCCGACTTGCGGGTGCTGTTCGTCGAACCGCCCCGCGACGTGCTCTACGAACTGCGCTCGGGCCGTGGCGCCCGCCGTGGCAGCGGCGTGCGCACCGTGGGCGGCTACGACGGGCGCCTGATCGCCTTCCAGCCGACGAAGTGGCTGCCCCGTACGGCCGGGCCGCTGGCCGACACTCTGTTGCGCTCCACGTTGCGGCGCGCGCTGCGCAAGGCGAACGTCACCCCCAACGCCCTGTGGGTCAACGACCCGAGCTGGGCGATGCTCGTCGCCCGCAGCGAGACACCCGCCCTGTACGACATGACGGACGACTGGCTCGAGGCGGACCGCCCGGCGCGGGAGCATGACCGCCTTGTCGCGAACGAACGCATCCTTATGAGCCGATGCGCGGCGGTCGTTGCCTGCTCGAGCGGACTCGAAGCGTCGCGCCGCGGCATCCGTCCCGACATTCGCCTCATTCCGAATGCCGTTGACGTTGCGCGGTACCGTCGGCCGGCCACGCGCCCGGCCGATCTCGCGCCGGGCGGCACGGCGGTGTACGTCGGCACCCTGCACGAGGACCGTCTCGACGTCGAGCTCGTCATCGAGACAGGCCAGCGGCTCGCAACGGTTGGAGCGACCTGCGTGCTGGTGGGCCCGAACGCGCTGTCGGCCGAGAACACGTCGAGGCTTCACGAGACGCCCGGCGTCGCTGTGCTGGGGCCGCGGCCATACGCGGAGATCCCCGCCTATCTGCAGCATGCCGACGTGCTCATCGTTCCGCACGTGGTCGACGAGTTCACCAACAGCCTCGATCCGCTCAAGCTGTACGAGTATCGCGCGGTGGGCCGGCCGATCGTGTCGACTCCCGTTGCGGGTTTCCGGGAGCGGAAGGATGCGGCAGGCCTCACGATCTGCGATCGAGACACTTTCAGCGAGAACGTGGTGACTGGCGTGGCGGCGCGCGCGGCGACCATGACGGTTGACGATGTGCCCGATTGGGCAGATCGAGTCGATGCCTACGCCGAGGTGCTGCGGATGGTCCGCGACCGCGGCGCTTCGGGGTCCATCCCCAGGTGACTGCGCGTGCTTGACGCTATTCTGTAGCGAGCACCAACGAGCGTCGACAGGGACCATGTGAGCATCCGGCAGATACTCGTCGCCCTGTGGCGACGCAAGTGGATCATCGTTGCGGTGACGCTTCTGGCAGCCGTGGTGGCCGCGGGCTACCTGTACCGCGTCACGCCGAACTACGAGTCCAATGTGACCGTGCGATTCAGCCCGACGATCACGAGCGCCGCAACGAGTGGGCAGCTCGGTGGTATCGCGGTCAGCGCCGACCCGACCATCATCACTTCACCCGATGTGCTCGACCCCGCCGCTGAACTCCTCGGCGAACCCAAGGGCTCGTTGTACGGCACCGTTACATACGCCCCGGCTACGACAAACGTGACGACGACAAGTACGTTGATAGATCTGACGGTCGCGGCGCCCGATTCCGCACTCGCACAGGTGCGGGCCAATGCGGTGGTCAAGAGTCTGAACACTTACCTCGACACGATGGTCTCGACCACGCTCGACCAGCTGAAGACGCGGTACACGCAAGTCGGTGATGAGGCGACCAAATACCGTAAGGCCCTGACCAAGAACCCCGACGATCCTGTCGCTCAGACCAACCTGGCGACGGCGACCACCACACTGAGTACGCTCAGCACGCAGGTCAGTGCGCTCGAGGTTGCGGGGCAGTCGGTCACGGTGACGTCGCCCGCGACAATCGGGTCGTCCACGAACCCGAAGCTGCCGGTCGTGGTCGCCCTTGCGCTGGTGTGTGGCCTTCTGGCCGGCGCGGGAGTCGCATTGGTGCGTGACCACTTCGACGACCGACTGCGCGACGATGACGGACTCGAAGAGCTCACCGACACACCGGTGCTCGGAACGCTGGCCAACGACCGTGCCGTCGCGCGCAAGCGCGAGAGGCTGCCCACCGCGTCGGTGCATCGCACGGCCTTGAGTGAAGGCATGCGCTCGCTGCGGACGAGTGTGCAGGTGCTGCTGCCCGAGGGCCGGGGTGTTGTGGCGATCACGAGTGTCGAGCCCGGGGATGGCAAGACATTCGTTTCGGCGAACCTCGCGCTCTCGTGGGCACGGTCGGGGCGCAAGGTGATTCTCGTCGGCGGCGACCTGCGTCGCGCCGAGCTGCCCCACTACTTCGAGTCGGCCGGCGAAGAGCCCGGCCTCGGCACACTCCTTGCCGACGCCGCCGATGCAAAGAAGGCCCTCAGCAACGCGCAGATCACCGGGGCCCTGCGGAGCACCCCGTACCGGGGGCTGCGGGTTCTGCCGGCCGGTGACCCGCGCCACTACGGCGAGCCCGCCGATCTACTGGCCAGCGCGCCCCTGGAGCGCGTCATCCGGGTGCTGGCGAAGAACGCTGACCTCGTCGTCATCGACACCCCACCGGCCCTTGCGCTGGCCGACGCCTCGGAACTGGCCGCCTACGCGGACGGAGTGATCGTGCTTGCGTCGGTCGGCCGCACGCGGAAAGAACTCGTCGTTGACACGGTCGACGCGTTGCGTGCGAATGGGTTGAATCTTCTCGGCCTCGTGGTCAACCGCTCGCGGCGCAAACTGCCGAAGTCGTACGGGTCGTACTACCTGCGTCAGACGGCCGACAAGCAGCGGCACGGTGCTGCGATCGCCGCCGCGCTGGTCGCCGAGTCGCACCGCGACGAGACGCAGGACGACGCGCATCCCACCTCAGCCGAGGTGCGAGACGCGGCGGCCGACGCGCGGTCGGTGGGTGAACGCAGGCGCCGACGCGGCGCTGGGCGCGGCGAAAGTCGTGCGCACGACGATGGCACCGGCGAAAGCCTCGAGGAGCCCGTCGCACCGGACAACACGGTCGACAGCGCCGACGAGCAGGGCAACACCCCGGAACCCATCGGGGTGTCCGACGACAGCTCTGACGTCGACCACGCGGATGCGCCAGACGACATCGTTGACGGTGAGGAGCGTACGGGCGACGCATTCGACAACGAAACTCCGGATGAGACGGAAGCCCGCGTCGACGAGCAGAGCCAGGCGAACAGCGAGCGATGACGTCATTCGCGCGGGTGCTGTTCGTATGCACGGCGAATGAGTGCCGTTCGCCGTTCGCCGAAGCGCTAGGGCGTCAGCAAGCAGGTGATCTGCCGATCATCTTCGAGTCGGCGGGCATCGATGCCTGGCGGCGCCCCACGCCCGATGTGGGACGGCTGCACGCCCACGAGCGAGGTATCGACCTTGATCATCACCTCAGCCGCACCGTGCCGTGGGACGACCTCGCCGTCTACGATGTGCTACTGCCCCTCACTCGTGCGCACGCACGCGAACTCCTGGCAGCAGACGCATCGGTGCGGTCCCGGCTGTTCACCGTGAAGCAGTTCGCGCGTTGGCTCGCCGACCACCGGCGTCCGCGCCGCGCCGCTGTCGGGCCCTGGCTCGACGCTGTCGCCGCCGACCGGTCGCGGGCCGAGTTGCTCGGTGCGTCTGTCGCCGATGACGTCGCCGACCCGATCGGTCGCCCCATCGAAGAGTGGCGGGCGATGAGCGCCGAACTCGACTCGGCGCTCTCGGCGATTCTGGTCGGTTTGTTTCCGCCCCGCTGAAACGTCCCTGGCGGCCAGGCGCTTCGAGGGTCTAGTGTGGGCACGTTCGCCACTGGGGAGAAGGCAGCGTGATGTCGGTGACGAAGATGATGCCACCTGCGGGGAGACGTACGGCGTTGCTGACCGGGATCACCGGTCAAGACGCGGGCCACCTCGCGCAGCACTTGCATGCCGAGGGGTATGCCGTCTGGGGCATGATCCGCGGGCAGAACAATCCGCGGCGGGCGGAGGTCGAGCGTGACCTGCCGTTCGTGCACATCATCGAGGGCGACGTCCTCGATCTCGGTTCGGTTGCACGCGCCATCAACCTCGCCGACGCCGATGAGCTCTACAACTTCGCCGCGATCAGCCACGTCGGCTATTCGTTCACCCACCCGTCCGTGACGATGGATGTCACGGGTAAGGGCGTCTTGAACGTTCTCGAGGCCGTGCGCCTCACCGGCCGAGAAGACCGCACCCGCGTCTATCAGGCATCCACTTCGGAGATGTTTGGAGGGGTGGACGGTGAGATGCCCCGCACCGGCTACAACGAATCCTCGCCGCTGCACCCGCGCAGCCCCTATGGTGCCGCGAAGGCCTATGGCCACTGGATCGCCCGCAACTACCGTGAAAGCTACGGCATGTTTGTCGTGTGCGGCATCCTCTTCAACCACGAGGGCGAGCGCCGCGGCACCGAATTCGTCACGCGCAAGATCAGCCGCGCGGTTGCCCGCATCAGTCTCGGGCTGCAAGAAGACCTGCACCTCGGCGCACTCTGGCCGCGGCGCGACTGGGGGTACGCCGGGGACTACGTGCGCGGCATCCACCTGATGATGCAACGAGACGAGCCCGAAGACTTCGTCCTCGCCACCGGCATGACCCACTCGGTGCAGGACTTCGTCGAGCAGGCATTCGCCGAGGTCGGTATCGACGACTGGCGCTCGTACGTCGCCTACGACCGCACATTCGAGCGCGCGGCCGAAGTCGGGCACCTGTTCGGTGACGCGAGCAAGGCGCATGAAGTGCTCGGTTGGCGGCCGGAGGTCGACTTCAAGGGACTCGTACGCCGCATGGTCTCGCACGATCTCGAACTGGCACGCGCCGAGGCTGTCGCGCCCGCCACCCTGTCGGTCACGATCGACGCTCCCGCCGAGATCGCCACGCCGGGCGTGGCATGACCGGACTCATCGTCCATGAGTGGCTCGAGGCCATGGGCGGGGCCGAACGCGTCGTCGACGCCTGGGCGGCAGAGTTCGCCGACGCGCCGTTCGTGGTGCCCTGGGATGACCGCCCCGACCGCTGGGCGCCCGGGCGCGAGCAACAGGCCTGGCTCGCTCGCACCCCGCTGCGGCGGCACAAGGCGCTCAGCATGCCGTTTCTGCTCTCGTGGTGGCGGCACCTGCCGGTGAGTGCCGATCCCGATTGGATGCTGTGCGGCTCGCACCTGTTCGCCCATCACGCGCGGCTGCGGGGGCGCGACGTGCCGAAGTACGTCTATACGTACAGTCCTGCCCGGTACATCTGGAGTCCTGAGATCGATGAGCGCGGAAGCAGCGCCGCCGCCCGCGCGCTGGCCGCTCCGTTGCAGCGCATCGACCGCCGGCGCGCTCAGGAAGCTGTGAAGGTCGCCGCTGTCAGCCGCCATATCGCCGAACGCGTCGAGCGCTGCTGGGGGCGCGAGAGCACGGTCATCCACCCGCCCGTCGACGTGCGCAGCTACCCCGGCAGCGACGGCGAGCTCACGGATGACGAGCTCGCCGCTGTCATGGCGCTGCCGCGTGATTTCGTGCTCGGCGCCTCGCGTTTCGTGCCGTACAAGCGGCTCGATGTCGCAATCGCGGCTGGTGCGGCCGCTGACCTGCCCGTTGTGCTGGCTGGCAGCGGTCCCGACCGGGCACGCCTCGCGGCCCTGGCTGAGAAGCAGGCCCGCCGCGTGACGTTCATCGACCGCCCGTCGGATGCGATGCTGCGGGCGCTCTACCGCCGCGCACTTGTGTATGTCTTCGCCCCGGTGGAAGACTTCGGCATCATGCCCGTCGAGGCGATGGCGGCGGGTACGCCCGTCGTCGGCAATGCCGTCGGCGGAGCGACCGAAACCGTCGTCGCCGGTATCACCGGCGCGTTACTGCACGGCGTCGACGCACACGCGCTGCGCGAGGCGGTGGATGCCGCGGCCCGCTGCGCGCCGGATGCCTGCCGCGCCCGCGCCGCGGAATTCGACGGCGCCGCCTTCGGGACGCGCGTCAGGGAGTGGATGGGCGTGTGAGGCCCGGCCGGTCATCCCGAAGACAGGGTGACCGACGACCTCATCCCCTTGCGAGACGCGAATTGGTGGGGATGCCCTCGCGGCTCGGGGGTTGCGCCCAGATCTGCGCGCGCGATCGCATCAATACGATCCGCTGGGGCGAACCATTGCGGCCGCCGTACGACAGATGAGCAGGAGGTCGCCGGTCACCGACCAGTTCTCGACGTAACGCAAGTCGAGACGTACACTCTCCTCCCAGCAGAGATCGCTCCGACCGTTCACCTGCCAGAGGCCGGTGATGCCGGGGCGAATGTACAGCCGGCGGAAGACCTTGCCGTCGTATGCCGTCACCTCTGACGGCAGCGGCGGACGTGGCCCCACGATGCTCATGTCGCCCTTGAGGACGTTCCAGAACTGGGGGAGCTCGTCGAGGGAGAAGCGGCGGAGGATGCCCCCGACCCGCGTGATGCGCGGGTCGGCCTTCATCTTGAACAGAGGGCCGGCGCCGTCGTTCTGCTCGAGCAGCTCGGCCTTGCGTTCTTCAGCGTCGGCCGCCATCGAACGGAACTTGACCATGCGAAACGTCTGGCCGTCACGGCCCACCCGCTCCTGCCGGAAGAACACCGCACCTCTGCTGTCGAACTTGATCGCGAGTGCGATGAACGGGGTGGCGATGCCGATCACGAGGAGCGCGAGCGACGACAAGATGATGTCGGTGGCGCGTTTGACGAGGTATCGGGTGCCCTCGAAGGTGGGGATGGTGACCCGCACCAGCGGCATGCCCTCGAGCTGGTGGAGTGACATGCGCGGGCCGGCGATGTCGGTGAGGGGGCTGGAGAGCACGAGTTCTGCGGCGGTGCCCTCAAGCTGCCAGCTGAGCTGCTTGAGGTACTCGGGGTCATCGGGTGTGCTCGCGACGATCACGGTGTCGGCGCCGATCTGTTGCGCGGTGCGCGCGACAGTGTTGTACGAGCCCAGGGCCGGGATGGCGCGGCCGCCGACGACGACCGTGCGTGCGCCGTCATCGTCGAGAGTCACCCCGACCACGTGATATCCCGCCACATCGTGCGTCTGCACCGATTCGGTGACGTGCTCGACGTCGCGACGACGTCCGACGACGAGTGCACGGGGAAGAAAGGCGCCTAGCTGCCGCTGGCGCACCAGCCAATGCCGCCACGCCCAGCGCCCGACCAGCAACGCGGGGATCCCCACCGGCAGCCCCACAAGCAGCTGCGTGCGCAGCCCCTGCGATTGCAGGAGGAGGAAGCCGATCGCCAGCACACCAAATGCCATGCCGGTCGCATGAACGACCCGCCGGTACTCGGTCGTGCCGTGACCGATCGTCTGCTCTGCGCGGGTCTGGAAGAGCACGAGCATGAGCAACCAGATGACGCACGTGATGACGTGGACCCGCAAGTACTGCCACGACGCGTCACGCGGATCGATGCCAGCGACGCCGGCGAGCTGGACCAGCGCGCCGATGCTCGTCACCATCAGCACAATGGCGATGTCGGTGAGCAGCACGCGCGCGCGGTAACGGCGCAACCAGCTCTGCCGGTGCTCGAGCGCAGGTGCACTGCGTGGAGTGACTGTGTGTCGCGGCAGGACGACGCTCAAGTGCGGCGCAGCGATAGGCGGCGCCGTGGCGCGGTCGATGACCGCTGTCATCTGTGAGACAGATGACGTGATCGTGCCGAACTGCGGCGCCCCAGCGCCGACAGCCTCTCCCAAAGAGGCATGCAACATAGCCGTTCCCCAGTGTTCCCCAGAAGCGACGCAAGCGCCGCACACTTTCCTTCACAGACCCGCACTGCCACTCCCCAGCGGTGGTGCGGTTTGGATGTCTCTGAAGGTTTGCGCTTACTCTATCTCGCTCCCGTGATAAGGGGAAGACCGGATGGCGCGTGTGACGTCATCGAGTAGCGGTGAGCAGCTGTCAGCGCAGTGCTCGGCGCCAGGCGTCCTGTACCGTCCGGGCGGTGTTGGCGATGTCGAATCGCTCCCGTGACATCGCCCGGGCGCGTGCGGCTGTATCGCCCGCTTCGCCGGGATGGTCCGCGATGTAGCGCATCGCGAGGGCGAGAGCCGCGGCATCCCCCGGTCTCACCAGCAGCCCGAACGGCGTCTGAGTCACGCCATCGGCGACAGGAGCGGCCACGCCGTCGGGATCCACGATCTCAGGTACGCCGCCCGCCGCGGTGGCGATGACGGGGATGCCGGCGAGCATGCCTTCCACCACGACCTGGCCGAACGGCTCGGGTACGGGCGACGCGTGTACGAGCGCGGTCAGCGTCTGCAGCGCCTCGGCCGGATCGTCGACCCATCCGGCGAAGGTCACCGCGTCGGCGACTCCGAGTACGGCCGGCAGCGCGCGCACCTCTTCGGCGAACGCGTGGTCGTTGAACATCGCGTCGCCGAGCACGACGAAGCGGGCCTCGGGGGCGTTCTCCGCGATGATCGCCGCCGCCTGGATGAACTCGCGCTGCCCCTTCGTCGGGGCGATCCTGCCGAGCAGACCGAACGTCGGTGTCTTCGGCGGCCGTGGAGGAAGGGGGGTGGATGCCGGTGCTGCCGGATACGCGACGACCACCCGGTCGTCGGGCAGGGCGGGCAGCGTGCGCCGCGTCGCCACCGAGTTCGCGACGACGACCCGGGGCCCCATCCGTGCGAGGATGCGCAGCGCACTCACCAGGGGCGCCGGCAGGTAGTCGGCCGCGATGCGGTCGTGCAGGTGCCACACCCAGCGGCGTCCGGCCAGGGGAGCCGCAAATGCCGTGATGACCGCGGCCTTGAGCGTGTTGGCCACGACGAGGTCGGCGCCGGATCCACGGATCGCCCGTGCCACCCGTGGCACCAGGAGCATCGTGCGGCCTGCATTGCCGGCAAGCTGCAGGAGCGAAGAGGCCGCCTTGTCACGCCCCGCCTCGGTGAGCGCGCGCGAAGCAGGGAGCACGGCTGTGGGGATGGATGCCGCGCCCAACCGCTCGACGAGCGGGCCGTCGGCGAGCACGAGCACGCGGAGATCGTACTCGTCGCGGTCGATCTCTTCGAGCAGACGGGCCAGCGCGACTTCGCCGCCCGCGAGTCCGGCCGTGTGGTCGACGGCCAGGACACGGACGGGGGTGTTGTCGGGCCGTCGGCGCATGGGTCTATTGTGGTGCCTGTCGTTGTGGGGACGAGAACGGGGAACCATGCGCGTGCTTCGGATCGCCCATCACGCCGTCGTATCGGCGTGGCGAGAACGTGAGCGTCGGCTGATAAATCAGGGTGTGGACGTCACCCTGATCTCGGCCGCGGTCTGGAATGAGGGCGGCCGGGATGTCGCGCTCGAGGCCGAAGAAGACGGATTCGTGCGTGCTGCACGCACGGTGGGGCGGCACCCCAGCGTTTTCGTCTGCGACCCGCGCCCGATCTGGCGCGCCATCGGGGAGAAGCCCGACCTCATCGACCTGCACGAAGAGCCCAACGCGATGATCACCGCCGAGACGCTCCTCATCCGGTGGCTGCGACGCTGCCGCGCGCCGTACGTGCTCTACTCAGCCCAGAACATCGCCAAGCGGTACCCCATACCGTTCCGCTGGATCGAGCGGGTCTCGCTGCGCGGGGCTGCGGCGGTCTACGTGTGCAACAACGAAGCGGGCCGCATTCTGCACGAGAAGGGCCTGCGGGCGCCTGCCGTGCTGATTCCGCTCGGCGTCGACACCGCCGTGTTCGCACCCGCTGAACGGGCGGCGCCGCACACCGAACCGGTCGTCGGCTATATCGGTCGGCTCCAGGCCCACAAAGGTGTCGACGTGCTGCTGAGGGCCGCGGCATCCCGCCCCCACTGGCAGCTGCGCATCACCGGTGACGGTCCGCAACGGGCAGAGCTGGAGGCGCTGGCGCGCACCCTCGGCATCGCCGACCGCGTGCGCTTTCTCGGCTTCACGACCGATGAAGACCTCGCCTCGCGCTATCGCGAACTCGATGTTCTCGCGGTGCCTTCGCTGCCCACGACAAGCTGGCTCGAGCAGTTCTGCCGTGTCGCCGTCGAGGCGATGGCGTCGGGCGTTCCGGTCGTCGCCAGCGACACGGGAGCGATCCCCGATGTGGTGGGCGACTCGGGCATTCTGGTGCCCCCGGGGGATGCCGCCGCGCTCGTGCGCGCGATCGATGAAACTCTGAGCCCGGAACGCTGGACGCAGTTGCGCGAGCGGGGGCTCGCCCGTGCCCCGCAGTTCGCGTGGGATGCCGTTGCCGCCGCGCAGCGCGAGATGTACGCCGAGGTGCTCGGCGAGACGGGAAATGCGTACGCACCCGATGTTCTCGTCGTCGCATACGGTTCGCCGGACGGGCTCGATGAGAGCCTGGCGGCGCTGAGTGGCCGGCTGCCGATCACGGTCGTCGACAACTCCTCGCTGCCGGAGACTCAAGATGTCGCCAACCGGCATGGCGCGCGCTACATCGACGCCGGCGGCAACCGTGGGTTCGCGGGTGGGGTGAATATCGGTCTGCGCGCGCTCGCCGACGCAGGCCAGGGTGACCGCGATGTGCTGCTGCTCAATCCCGATGCCCGCATTGACGCCGACGCCGTCGCGGTGATGCAACGTGCGTTGCACGTGCATCCGCGGGTCGCAGCCGTCGGCGCCACCCAGACCGAGCCGGATTCGGGCGCCCGCGTGCGCGTCTGGTGGCCGTTTCCGAGCCCGTGGGGGGCGTGGCTGGAGGCGGTTGGCCTAGGACCGCTGAACCGGGCGAAGGGCTTCGCGATCGGGTCGGCGCTGCTGCTGAATGCGCGAGCGATCGCCGAGCTGGGTGGACTTGACGAGCGCTTCTTCCTCTATGCGGAGGAGACCGATTGGCAGTACCGCGCGCGCCGACACGGCTGGAGCATCCGAGTCGCCGAAGTCAGTGCCACGCACGAGGGCGCCGGCACCGGCGGCGACCCGTCGATACGCGAGGGGCACTTCTACGCGAGCGGCGAGCTGTATATCCGCAAGCACTACGGAACGCTCGGTTGGCAGGTGTTCCGAGCGGCAGGCGTGTGCAACGCCGCGGTGCGATCGCTCCTGCTGCGGGGCGCGCGCGGGGCGGCCGCGCGGCGGCGGCTGAGGCTGTTCGTGGCGGGGCCGGTCGCGGCGCGGTCAGCCGCAGACGACCTTCCCCGTTGACACAGTGGGTGCCGTCATCATCGGCGTGTGCAACAGCACCGGCGAGACGGCGCCGGTGTGTGCGGCGGTGAACCGGAACGTGACGGTCTTGTGCTCGCCGGGCTTGAGCACCACCGTCGTCGCGCTCGTCGGGAAGCCGAAGTCCTCGACGTTGACCGACCTGGTGTCTTTGCCCTGCAGCTGCACGCCCGCGAAGAACGTACCGCGAGGTGCTGCGACGGAAACGATCGTGCTGATGTCGCCGGCCGGCGTGCCGCTCAGACCCCATCCTGTCATCGGGCCGGGCAGCGACGTGCCGGCGTCGGCGGGCGCGGCGCTCTCCAGCCGTACGGTGATGAGTACGTCGCGGTGGTCGTCGGGGCGACACTCCGCACTGCCGATCGTCATCGAGGTACGCAGGAAGCTGTCCATTTTGCTGCCGGTGGCGTCGTTGAAGTACACCGCGTAGGCGTCGCGGCCAGCGGCCACGTGCCGTGAAGTCGAGCCGCCCAAGGCGCTGACACTCAACACCTTCTGCTCATCGGCGCGAGCGCTGAACGCCGAGATGCGACCGTCGGTCAGCGGCTGCTGAAGCGCCTTCGCCAGCGCGACCGGATCGGCGCTGCCATCGGTCAAGCGCGTGAACACCGCGGTGGCCGCGGCCTCGAAGAAGGGATCCTGCTGGTCTTCGTCGAGGTTCAGGTAGGCGTTGACGAGAAGCTCCTGCACCGCGTTGTCGGCGTTCAGCGTCGTGCCGGAGACCGTCACCGGTCCGGTTGCCTGCAGCAGGGACGCGAGGACGACGGGATCGATCGACAGCACGACATCGGGCGTCTCGCCGGTGTGCAGCTTCCACCACGCGGTGGCGAGATCGGCCGTGACGGCGAAGTCGGCCGGCATCGTCGTGTTCTGCACGTGGGTGGCGATGACGTCGCCGTACAGCTTCGAGGTCGAGGCGGGAACGTCAGCCACCGGCTTCTTCGGCTCGGGGAACACGGCATCGCTCGCGACCTTCTTCAGCGTGATGTGCCCGTCGTCGGCGGTCAGCTCGACGAAGGACCCGCTGATGCCGCCCGCCGTGCGCAGCTCGGCGTTGTTCTGCACGATCATGAGGATGTGTCGCGTTGCGTCGGCACCGAGCAGGCCGGGCGCGATGTGCGCGACCGGTGCGATGCCGTGGACGATCGGCGCCACCTGGCCGGTGATCTTCTGCAGCTGCCGGGCGCCGTCGCCGACGGCGGGCAACGTCGCATCGAGGTCGAGGGCGGCGAACTCGCGCTGACCGGCCTGCAACGCGGCATCCACTCCCTGCAATGTCGTCGCGACGCTCTGCAGTGTGGGTACCGCGATGCCGCCCTTGCCGTCGCCGAGATGCGGAAGGTCCTTCATCAGCGGCAGCGCCAGATCGTTCACGAGCACGTTCAGCTGCGACGACGAAACCCGGGCGGCGGCGAGGTTGGGACCGAGTACCGGAACGACCTCGGTCGCACGCCAGATCGGGTCGGAGGTCAGAGCGTCGGCACGTTCGACGTGCGGCGCCACGTCTTCGGCAACCACCGCGAGCTTGTCGAGGTCGCCGTCACTGACGGCTTGCCGCATTTCGTCGATGTGAGCGGTGACCTCGTCGATCTCGCCCTTGGCCATGATCGCGCGCACGCCGACCCAGGCGAGAGCGGCGAGCATCACGACGACGGCCGCGATCAAGCCCAGAACGAGCCAACGTGCGCGCACAGTGCGGACCACCGGCATCCCCAATCCCACTCCCGGCGCGACCCCACTCGCTCTGCAGAAGTGCGTTCGAAGTCTATCGACGCCGTCCGTGGGAGGCCACTGTGCAGAGTCGGCCCCGCAGCTTGGCTGAAGGTTTGCTCAGGATATGGTTTGTCCCCCAAATGGGGGACAAATGGGAGGCTAGAGTGATATCAACAGTGACTGGGGATCTGTTACCGAAGGCGCCCATCACGGAATCGACTGGGGAGTTCGTTCCGGGGCGCCTTCAAACATCGAGCTGCGACGGCATGTCCGTGCGGTCGTGAAGGCGTGGGTGCCGCGGACACTGGTTCGCACAGAGAGCGCGGCACCCACTCGTCGCGAGGGGCTCGCACGCGGCGCTGTCTGGGGAACAGCGCGCAACTCGAGCTGGGGACTCGAGGCGGGAGGAAACTTGCGACTACCTACAGGGTAGTTCTATCGGGTTTGTTCTCGTAACGCCCGGGGGATGTATAAATCCTCCTTCTCCGCTATGGTGAACGTGCACACATACTGGGGAGTGCAGAGAAGGTTTCGCGACAAAGAGCAACTGGGGAGTTGGGTTGTCGCACCTTCACCGATCGACCCGTGGTGACGCAAAGTCGTGGGTGCCGCGGACGCTTGATCGATCAGCCGACGCGGCGCCCACGGGCGTCGCCATCATCGTGTGCGACGCGTCGTCCTCCCGTACGCGTCGTGGCGCCTGACCGAGCTCTCGGTCGGGCGCCGGCGCGGTCAGGGACCCGGCCCGGCGATCGCCGCGGGCCGGGCCCCTCCCCCCGATGAGGAACGACTCGCTTCGCCCCAGCCGAAGACGAGCGCTCCCGCATCACATCGAAGCAGGGGGTTCCGACCTCCGGGGTCCGGAAACGTCCGAACCGGAAAGGCCGGAAAACCCGTACCAGCTGTCACGCAGCGTGACTCACGGCCGGGGTGTCGAGGCGCTGTGATACGAATTGACCGCGCTCGAGGATGAGTGCGCTCTCATGTTCTTCCGGCAGGTTCTCTCCCGATAGGAGCCCAGCATCGATGACAGCCGACCCCGACCCGAGCGCCGACTCCGTCGCCCTGTTCGCCGCGGACCTGCGTGCGTTGAGATTGGATGCCGAAAGCCCCACCCTCGCTCGCCTGCAGAACGACGCGGGCATATCGAAGAGCGTGCTGTCGGAGGCCTTCGCCGGGCGGCATCTGCCGTCGGTGCGCACGGTCGATCGGCTCGTGCGTGCGCTCGGTGGCGACGCGGCCGCGTGGGTGCGGCGGCGTGATCGGCTGGCTGGCTCTGCTTCGGTGAGTTCGGATACTGCGGGTCCGGCTGCTGTGGGCTCGGCTTCTGCTGGCTCTGCTTCGGCGAGTTCGGCTTCGGCCGGCTCTGCTTCGGCCGCCGCCGGTTCGGCTTCGGTGGAGGGTGCCGTGTCTGCGGCATCCACTTCTCCCTCCGGAGAGGGGCCGGATGCGGCATCCACACCCGCATCCGGCACCATGCGCCGGCGCACGGCCGGTCTGCTAATGGCGGCTGCGTTCGCGATCGGCATTCTGGTGGCGAGCGGGGTCAGCTGGTTCGTCAGCACCGCGGCGGTGTCGCAGGCGCGCGCCGACGGCGCCGCGGCCGCACGGCACGAGCTGACCGATTCGCCCGTGACGCCCCGCGCGCAGATCAACGTGCACAACGGTGTGGACCCCGCGATGACGCCGTGCGTGAACGATGCGGAGGTCGCGACCTCGTCGTCGCGCGCCCACAACACGCTGATCGAGATCATCTGGTCGAACAAGTGTTACGCCGGCTGGGCGCGCATCACCCGCTACGACGAAAAGTTCTCGGGCAATTCGATGACGGTCGCGATCTATCCCGAGACGTCCGCACAGGGCCCGGACCGGCAGACGGCGACCGAGCCGAATGTGCAGAGCGCTTACACGACGCTGGTCGTGCGGCCGACGCCGCAGACGCGGCTGTGCGCGGTCGGCGTGATCACGCTCGACGGCGAGAGCATCGACCTGGGCGAGCCGCTCTGCATCTGAGGGCAGTCATGGGCGCTCGACGTCGCGCAGAATCATCGCGACGAGTTTGTCGGTCGTGACGTCGGCGGTCACGCGCGTCTCGGCCAGGCGCGGCAGCGGCTGCCATCCGTCATACCAGTCG
This sequence comes from Microbacterium horticulturae, assembly GCF_029094505.1. NCBI lineage: Bacteria > Bacillati > Actinomycetota > Actinomycetes > Micrococcales > Microbacteriaceae > Microbacterium > Microbacterium horticulturae. The sequence continues at coordinate 256,246 of NZ_CP119108.1, forward strand.
CGCAGCTTGTCGTCGCCGAACTCGGCGCTCAGCGGCCGCGTCGCATGCCGACGGATCGTCTCGTCGAGCGGGAGGTCGAACGCATAGATGCGTGTGGTGCCGGCGTGATCGTTCGCGAGCTGTTCGAGAGCGTCGGCGTAGTCGCGCAGGTTGAAGATGCCATCGAGGATGACGTCGTACCCGCGATCGAGCGCCTGCCGCGCGGTCGCGATGATGAGCGCCGCAGCGTCGGCCGCGCGTTTGAGCCGCTCATCACTGTGCAACAGTTCGCGGCGGAAGTAGTCCTGATGAATCAGCGCCGTCTTCGGGCCGAGCAGTGGCCGCAGCGCGAGCGCCGCGGTCGTCTTGCCGGACGCCGACGGCCCGCGCAGGACGACGAGACGAGTGGATGCTGCGCCGGTGGGCATCTGCCCATCTTGGCGCGTGGCGGGTGGGTGCGTGGGAGTGTTGCGGAGTCGTCCGCGGGGCGCGCGCTTCGGCGGACCCGGCATGCGCGGGTCTGAGTGCTTCGGCGGCCCGAAGTGCGCGGCTAGAGGCTAGGCCTCGCCTCGGCGCTTCGGTCGTCACGTATTACCGTGTTTCGAGAGCGAAACGGTCATTCGTGACGACCGAACGGGATGCGGCATCCATCGTCGTCGAGATCACCATGACTGCACAATCATTGGTTTGAAACACTAGTCATGCACGAGAGGCGTGTGGCCGTGCAAGGTGGTTTGACCGGAAAAAAAGAAGAAACCCCCGGGCGTAGAAGCCACCCAAGGGTTCCAGTGGCTCCGACGGGCGTCGATCCCGTGACCTCACGATTTTCAGTCGTGCGCTCTACCAACTGAGCTACAGAGCCGTGCGGCATTCCTGCCGCATCTAAACGAAAGGCCCTTCGAAAAGGGCCCGTCGCTCGGAGCGACCCTGACGGGACTTGAACCCGCGACCTCCGCCGTGACAGGGCGGCACGCTAACCAGCTGCGCTACAGGGCCATGCTTGTGAAATTGTATCGGAAGAGTGACCCCAACGGGATTCGAACCCGTGCTACCGCCGTGAAAGGGCGGCGTCCTAGGCCGCTAAACGATGGGGCCGGATGAACCCTCGCCCTCGCAGGCTTGGTCTCACGCTTGCCGACGCTCAAGCATAAGAGATTCCCGCCAGAATCGCCAATCCGACCGGGGAGTTCACGTGTCCCGGGCGTGTCCGGCCCCGCGCGCCCGCGCGTGCGCACGTTCGACACGCGGTTTCTGCAGGCGCAGATAGCGACTGCTGAACAGAAAGGGAGGGTGGATGCCGCGGCGCCGCGCTCGCCGGCGCGCCCGAGGCGATGTGTGGCCAACGCTTCGGCCGGGGCTGTTCAGAACTCATCCATTCGGGCGCTTCGCGCCGCGCACGGGCCGCATAGCGCCGGGTTGCGCCCGGATCGGCTGACCTCTGAACGCGGGGCCGCGGCATCCACCCCACCGAACGGAATCAAACGCCGCGCGCCGCGCCTCCTTCTCTATAGGACGAAGCGCGCGCATGATGAGGTGATCCGCGGTCGGCGATACCACCCGATCCTGTGAATGCTGTTGCAAATGTGAAAACTGTTGCTACCGTGGAAACAACTGTGCCGTAGCCCGACGCGTGCACGGGGGAGGGAAGCCGGGTGATCGACGACCGATCGACAGACCCTGAAGAGTGCGATTGTGCACCCTCGGAGCGCGAGCGTCGGGTGCTGTGGCCCGATCTGAAGACCGTGACGCGGCGCAGTGCGCTGGCGATCGGCATCCTCGGCGTCGCTGCGGCCGGCGTGGTTGCCGCACCGCGCATCCCCGCGGCGTTCGCCGCCGACTACCCGTCGTGGGACGACGTGCAGCGTGCCAAGAGGAGCGAGTCGGCGAAGTCGGCCGAGGTCAGCAAGATCGAGACCCTCATCGCCAATCTGAAGGCGGCGGCCGCGGCCGCGCAGCAGAAGGCAGAGCTTGCCGGCGACGCCTACTTCCAAGCGCAGCAGGACTTCCTCGACGCAGCCCGCCGCGCTGACGACCTGCAGGATCAGGCCGACAAGCAGGCCAAGAAGGCCGACGAAGCCGCCGACAAGGCCGGCCAGGTCGCCGCCCAGCTCTACCGCAACGGCGGCGACAATGCCTCGCTCGAGCTCTTCCTCTCCGGCTCGGCGAAGGGGGCCGACGACCTGCTCGCGCGCCTGGGCACGATGGACAAGCTGCTCGACGCCAATCAAACGGTGTATGCCGAGGCGGTCGCCGCGCGCGACTCGGCGCAGAGCCTCAGCGATCAGGCCAAGTCGCAGCGCGAAGAGCGCGACCGGCTGCAGAAGATCGCCGAGCAGAAGATGATCGAAGCGCAGAATGCCGCGCAGGCAGCGCAGGCTGCGGTCGAGACGCAGGACGCCCACCTCGAAGACCTCGAGGCGCAGCTGGCGGCGCTCCACGACAAGACCAGCAAGACCGTCACCGACTACAAGAAGGGCGTCGAAGCCCGCCGCAAGGCCGAAGAGGCCCGCAAGAAGCGCGAGGCCGAGGCCCGGCGCAGGGCCGCGGCTGCGGCCGCCGCGGCAGCCGCCAAGAACCACTCCTCAGGCGGGGGCTCGTCGTCCGGCGGCGGTGGTGGCGGCGGCGGGGGAGGCGGCGGCTCCGGATGGGTCCGCCCCAACCACGGCTGGCAGAGCTCGGGCTACGGGCGCCGATCGGTGCAGTGCACGAGCGGATACTGCTCGAGCAGCTTCCACGAGGGCGTCGACCTGGCCGACAGCTGCAGCAGCAACATCTACGCCGCGCACTCGGGCACGGTCGTCTACGCCGGGTACAACGGCGGCTACGGCTACTACGTGAAGATCAATCACGGCGGCGGCATCGCGACCGGCTACGGGCACATCCGCCAGGGCGGCATCTTCGTCGGCTACGGCCAGCACGTGAGCGCCGGCCAGGTCATCGCCAGCGAGGGCAACACCGGCAACTCGTTCGGCTGCCACCTCCACTTCGAGGTGTACGTCAACGGCCGCACCGTGAACCCCGCGCCGTTCATGGCTGCGCGCGGAATCTCGGTCTGACTTCTCCTGCAACGAAGGGGGGGTGGATGCCGCGGCATCCACCCCCCCTTCGTGTGCTGTCAGTGGCTCTCGAAGCGCGCAGCGGCCTCTTCGACGAGGCGCTCGGCCTCGGCGGCGCTCGCCCACTCGTCGACCTTGACCCACTTGCCCTCTTCGAGGTCCTTGTAGTGCTCGAAGAAGTGCGAGATCTCCTTCTTCGTGTGCTCGGGGATATCGGCGACGTCCTGGATGTGGGCCCAGCGCGGGTCCTTCGCCAGAACCGCGACGACCTTGTCGTCTCCGCCGGCCTCATCGGTCATGTGCAAGACGCCGACCGGGCGCACGCTCACGTGCACTCCGGGGAACAGCGTCTGGTCGAGGAGGACGAGCACGTCGAGCGGGTCGCCGTCTTCGCCCAGCGTCTTGTCGAAGAAGCCGTAATCGGCCGGATAGCCGAACGACGTGAACAGGATTCGGTCGAGGTAGACGTTGCCGGTCTCGTGGTCGACTTCGTACTTCACGCGGCTGCCGCGCGGGATCTCGATGACGGCGTCGTACGCGCCCATGCTTGTGCTCCTTCGATGACGGGAATTCCGCGGACAAGCCTAGTCGTGCCACGGGCCCGGTCGTTGAGCGGGCGCAGCGAGCCGAAGCGACGCGGCTCATGCGTACCGTCAACAGGGGGAACGGTGCCTCGCGACTTCCGGGAGGCGCCGGAAGTCCGATTCACCATGTAGACGGTACGCGCCGCAGCGCTACGGTGAGACGATGGAGCACCGCCCGAGCCTCGACCCCGCCACAGCGCAAACGCGCTCGGCCGTGCGGCAGGCGCTGGCCGAGATCCGCCCGGGGGCGGTGGTCGTCGCCCTGTCGGGCGGCGCCGACTCGCTCGCCCTGGCCGCCGCGACCGCGTTCGAGGCGCCGAAGCGCGGCATGACCCTGATCAGCGCGACCATCGACCACGCTCTGCAGGCGGGATCCGCCGAGGTCGCCGAGACCGCGGCGCGCCAGGCGGAGGAGCTCGGCTTCGACGCCCGCATCGAGCGCGTCGAGGTCGGCGCGGACGGCGGGCCCGAGGCGGCGGCCCGCACGGCGCGCTACACGGCGCTCGCGCGCGTGGCCGGCGAGGTCGATGCCGCAGCGGTGCTGGTCGCGCACACCCTCGACGATCAGGCCGAGACCGTGCTGCTGGGGCTGGCCCGAGGATCGGGCGCCGGCAGCCTGCAGGGGATGGCTGCGGCATCCACTCTCCAGGGGATTCTGCTGCTGCGTCCCTTTCTCGCGCTGGGACGCGTGACCACCCGCGCAGCCTGTGCGGCTCAGGGGCTCGAGCCGTGGGACGACCCGCAGAACACCGACCCCTCTTATGCGCGCGTGCGCGTGCGCGAGCGCGTGCTGCCCGTGCTCGAGGCCGAGCTCGGGCCCGGCATCGCCGAGGCGCTGGCTCGCACGGCCGAGCAGGCGCGGGAGGATGCCGCAGCCTTCGCCGCGATGGTCGACGAGACGATCGAAGACATCGTGGAACCCGCCGAGGCCGGTATCTCGGTCTCGGTGCCGGCGCTCGCCGCGAACCCGGCGGCGCTGCGGCACCGGATCATCCGGCACGTGGTGGCCAGCGAATTCGGACAGAGCCTGACCCGCGCGCAGACGCTCGAGGTCGCGCGGCTCGTCACCGACTGGGCGGGGCAGGGGCCTCTTGATCTGCCGGGATGCACGGCACGGCGGGTGGGAGCGCGGATCGTCTTCACGGCGCGCTGAGGCGACCCGTACACTCGACGTATGCGTGCGACGGACATCTCCGACCAGATCACGACCACCCTCGTCACCGAAGAGCAGATCCAGGAGAAGCTGCGCGAGATCGCAGCCCAGGTTGCCGCGGACTACGAGGGCAAAGACCTGCTGCTCGTGGGCGTTCTGAAGGGGGCCGTCATGGTGATGGCCGACTTCGCGCGGGCGCTGCCGTACGTCGTGCCGATGGACTGGATGGCCGTCTCCTCCTACGGCAGCGGCACGAAGTCGAGCGGCGTCGTGCAGATCCGCAAGGATCTCGACACCGACCTGCACGACCGGCACGTGCTCATCGTTGAAGACATCATCGACTCCGGACTGACGCTGAGCTGGCTGCTCGAGAACTTCGCGTCGCGCGGAGCCGCCTCGGTCGAGGTCTTCGCTCTGCTGCGCAAGCCCGATGCCGCGAAGGTGCAGGTCGACTGCAAATACATCGGCTTCGACATCCCGAACGAATTCGTCATCGGCTACGGGCTGGACTACGACGAGCGCTACCGCAACGTGCGCGACGTCGCCGTGCTCGCGCCGCACGTCTATAGCTGAGATGGCCGGCGTGCCTAGGCCGGTGGGTGTGCCGGCCGAGCCGCCGCACGCCTGCCGCGAACTGCGTGCGTTCCTGGACGATCCGCGGTTGCCGGTCGGCTACGACCCGCAGTTCCGCGAGTACTGGATGCCGGTGGTCGTGGCGCCGGGCCAGGCCGCGGTGCGGCAGCTCTTCGTGTTCTGTCCGTGGTGCGGAGCGAAACTGCCCGTGCCGCTGAGCGAGCAGTGGTGGGACGAGCTCGCCGACGTCGTGCCCGAGAACATCCCGCCGCACGACCCGCAGGACTGGGTGCCCGCGCCCTACCGCTCCGACGCGTGGTGGCGCGGGCGCTTCGACGACGATGGCCGGCTGATCGTGGAATGATGCGGGGCGGGATGCCACGGGGCGACGCCTCGCGGTCGCGCGCCGCGGCATCCACTCATCTCGTTCAGTCTCGGCGGCTCATCGCGCGCGCCGACGCGTCGTGTTCAGTCGTCACAGATGACGACTTTTCGCGCGAGGATCGGTAATCCGCGACGACCGAATCTCGGGCGGGGATTGTTATGTCGCAGGACATTGGTGACAGTTCTGTATCAGGACATCGGTGACATTTCGGGGGGTTTGGTGGTGACACTTCTCCTGGAATTGGTGGGTGAGTAGCAATCAGCCTGTCGATGCCCGTGTCCGTCTCGCGATCGCCCAGTGGCCAGTGGACGCCCCGCGTGGGTCGGTGACCTCGTTCTGTGCTGAGCACGGTCTTTCCCGGAAGACGTTCTACGCGATCCGTGCCCGTGCCCGGGCGGAGGGACAAGCCGCGGCGCTGGAGCCGCGGTCGCGGCGGCCGCGGTCCTCCCCGACCGCGTTTGGGGAGGACGTGAAGCAGCAGGCGCTGGGCGTGCGTGCCGCGCTGGAGGCATCGGGGCTGGACCATGGTCCGATCAGCGTGCACGACAAGATGACCGCGCTGGGCATGCACGCACCGTCCACGGCGTCGCTGGCGCGGATCTTCCGGGAGAAGGGTGCTGCCCGGCACGAGCCGAAGAAGAAGCCCCGTTCTGCGTACCGCCGGTTTGTTTATCCGGCACCGAACGCGTGCTGGCAGCTGGATGCGACCGAGTACGTGCTCACCGGTGGCCGTACGTGCGTGATCTTCCAGCTTCAGGACGACCATTCCCGGGTCGCGGTCGCGTCCCACGTCGCCCCCGGAGAGACCAGCGAGGGCGCGTTGGCCGTGTTCAAGAAGGGCGTGGCCGCTCGCGGGGTGCCGCAGCGGCTCCTCACCGACAACGGGGTAGCGCTGAACCCGACCCGACGCGGTTGGGAAGGTCAGCTGGTGAGCTTCGCCACGTCCCTCGGGGTGGAAGCGATCACCGGGAAGCCGTACAAGCCGACCACGCAAGGCAAGAACGAACGGTTCCATCAGACCCTGTTCCGCTGGCTGGACAAGCAGCCCATCGTCGAGTCGATTCAACAGCTCCAGGAGCAGGTCGACCGGTTCGACGTGATCTACAACACCGAACGCCCCCATCAAGGACTGCCGGGACGGGTGACCCCGCAGCACGCATGGGATGCCACCCCTCTCGCCGAGCCACCCCGACCCAAGCCCGCGCCCGTCGAACCGGTCGTGCCCGTCGCCCGCGCCAAGCCTGACGGCCTAGCCGGGCACCCACCACACCGTCCCAGGGCCGGCGTCATCCGGACGGGGGAGCACGGTCACAGCAACGTGATCGTCCCCGCCAACGGCGCCGTGCGCGTGCGGATGATCCTGTTCAACATCAGCAGCCGCAGGGCAGGACAGAGGATCCACGCCATCTGGGACCCGCTCGGCGTCGTCTTCGCCGACCGCCACGGCGAAGTCATCGCCGAGCACCCCTGGCCACCCCACGGCACCCGCTACGTGAGCAGCGGCGCCCGCCGCGGACGTCCCCTCACCCAACCCACACAACACGAACCGTCACCGATGTCCTGATACATGAAGCGTCACCGATCTCCTGATACAGAACCGTCACCGATGTCCTGAGACATCACATCTCGGGCGGGGATTTCAGTCGTCACGGATGACCACTTTCGGCGGGGAGAACGGTAATCCGTGACGACTGAACGGAGTGGGGGGATGCCGCGGCCCGACGCCACCCGCTGATGCCAACGGCCGCAGGCCCGCCGCGCCCGGCCCTGTACGCCGTGGGCGAATGCACAGACCCCGCAAAGCCGTGCGCGATACCCTGAAACGATAGTCCGCGAGAGGCGGACAGCGACGAAAGGGCTCGGAGGCCGTCTCCGCACCATGGACTTCAAGAAGATCACCCGCAACCCGCTGCTGTATGTCCTGCTGATCGGGGTTCTGCTGATCGTGGGCTTCTCGCTCATCTCCAGCCTGAGCGGCGCGAAGCAGATCACCACGCAGCAGGGGCTCAACCTGCTCAAGGGCGACACTGTCACCAAGGTCGTCAACACCGACGGCGACCAGCGCGTGGACATGACGCTGTCCGACGCGTACGAGGGCTCCACCGAGGTGCAGTTCTACTACGTCGAGGCGCGCGCCGACCAGGTCGTGCAGGCCATCGATTCCGCGTCGCCCAAGGACGGGTTCAACGACGCAGTGCCGCAGACCAGCTGGTTCGACAGCTTCCTTTCGCTGATGCTGCCGATGCTGCTGCTGGGCGTGCTGTTCTGGATCCTGCTCGCATCCGCCAACGGGGGCGGCGGCAAGGTCATGCAGTTCGGCAAGTCGCGGGCGAAGCTCGTCTCGAAGGAATCGCCCACCGTCACGTTCGCCGACGTCGCGGGCGCCGACGAGGCGATCGAAGAGCTGCACGAGATCAAGGACTTCTTGAAGGACCCGGCCAAGTTCCAGGCTGTGGGCGCGCGCATCCCGAAGGGCGTGCTGCTGTACGGCCCTCCCGGAACGGGCAAGACCCTGCTCGCGCGCGCCGTCGCCGGCGAGGCGGGCGTGCCGTTCTACTCGATCTCGGGCTCGGACTTCGTCGAGATGTTCGTCGGCGTCGGCGCCAGCCGTGTGCGCGACCTGTTCAACCAGGCCAAGGAGAACTCGCCGTCGATCATCTTCATCGATGAGATCGACGCCGTCGGCCGCCACCGCGGTGCCGGCATGGGCGGCGGACACGACGAGCGCGAGCAGACGCTGAACCAGATGCTCGTCGAGATGGACGGCTTCGACCCCAAGGTCAACGTGATCGTCATCGCGGCGACCAACCGCCCCGACATCCTCGACCCGGCGCTGCTGCGTCCGGGCCGGTTCGACCGCCAGATCGGCGTGGACGCCCCCGACATGCAGGGACGCCTGAAGATTCTGCAGGTGCACGGCCGCGGCAAGCCGCTCGCCGACGGCGTCGACCTCGAGGTCGTCGCCCGCAAGACGCCCGGCTTCACCGGTGCGGATCTTGCCAACGTGCTCAACGAGGCGGCCCTGCTGACCGCCCGCTCGAACGCGCAGCTGATCGACAACCGCGCGCTCGATGAGGCCATCGACCGCGTCATCGCCGGCCCTCAGCGGCGCACCCGCGTGATGAAAGACAAGGAGAAGCTCATCACCGCGTACCACGAGGGCGGCCACGCCCTCACCGCCGCGGCGCTGAACCACTCCGACCCGGTCACGAAGATCACGATCCTGCCGCGCGGCAAGGCCCTCGGCTACACGATGGTGATGCCGCTCGAAGACAAGTACTCCATCACCCGCAACGAGCTGCAGGACCAGCTCGCGTGGGCCATGGGCGGCCGCGTCGCGGAAGAGATCGTGTTCCACGACCCGACCAGCGGGGCTGCGAACGACATCGAGAAGGCCACCGACATCGCCCGCAAGATGGTCACCGAGTACGGCATGACCAGCGCTATCGGCCCGGTCAAGCTCGGCCAGTCGTCGGGCGAGGTGTTCATGGGTCGTGACATGGGCCACGGCCGCGACTTCTCCGACTCGCTCGCCGAGGCGGTCGACGAGCAGATGCGCGACCTGCTCGAGCAGGCGCACAACGAGGCCTACGAGGTCCTGAACGCCAACCGCGACATCCTCGACAAGCTCGCCCTTGCGCTGCTTGAGAAGGAGACCCTCGACCACACCGAGATCGCCGAGATCTTCACCGACGTGAAGAAGCTGCCCGAGCGCCCGCAGTGGCTCTCCAGCGACGACCGTCCGGTCTCGGCGCTGCCCCCGGTCGACGTGCCGCGTCGCGGTGATGTCGGGGTTGCGGCATCCGTCGGATCCGAGACTGCCGAGAAGGCGCATCGCCGCCGTCCGAGCCTGCCGCCCCGCCCCGCGACGGCATAGGGTCTCGCCCATGGCCGTGGACCGTGAGCGCGTCCGCACGCTTGTGCGGGAACTCCTCGTCGCGATCGGCGAGGAGCCCGAGCGGCCCGGACTCCGGCAGACGCCGCAGCGGGTGGCCGACGCATACGCCGACTTCTTCTCGGGAGTGGGGGAGGATGCCGCAGCCCCCCTCGCCCGCACGATCTCGGTCTCGCACGGGCCGGCGCCCGACACCGTGCCCAGCGGCGCGGTGATGCTGCGCGACATCCGCTTCCGGTCCATGTGCGAGCATCACCTGCTGCCGTTCGCCGGCCGTGCGCACATCGCGTATCTTCCCGGCGAGCAGGTCGTCGGCTTGGGCGCGCTGCCCAAGGTCGTCGACGTCCTCGCCGCGCGCCCGCAGGTGCAGGAGCGCCTGGGCGAGCAGATCGCGGACACCATCGCCGGGGCCCTCGACTGCCGCGGGGTGCTCGTCGTGCTCGACGCCGTGCACCAGTGCGTGACGATGCGCGGCGGCAAACAGACCGATGCGTCGACGGTCACGATCGCCGCGCGCGGCGAGTACACCGAGCCCGTCGCCCGGGCAGAGATCATCGCTCTCATCGGCAGGGAGGGCGCATGACCGTCATCATGGGCGCCGTGAACGTCACGCCAGACTCGTTCAGCGACGGCGGACGTTATCTGCACACTGACGCCGCCATCGAACACGGGATGCAGCTGCGCGCCGACGGTGCCGACATCCTCGACATCGGCGGAGAGTCCACGCGCCCCGGTGCCGCACGCATCGACCCGTCTGAAGAGCAGCGGCGGGTGCTGCCGGTGATCCGCGAGCTGGCCGCCGCGGGTGCCGTGATCAGCGTCGACACCATGCACGCCGCCACGGCCGCCGCGTCGGTCGAAGCCGGGGCATCCATCATCAACGACGTCGCCGGAGGACTCGCCGACCCCGACATGCTGCGGGTCGCCGCCGAGCTCGAGGTCGACATCATCATCAGCCACTGGCGCGGGCACTCGGACGACATGTACGCGCAGGCGGTCTACGACGACGTGGCGCGGGATGTCGCGAGCGAGCTCGTCGACCGGATCGACGCGGCCGCGGCCGCAGGCATTCCGCCGGCGCGGATCATTCTTGACCCGGGCATCGGCTTCGCCAAACGCGGCGTGCAGAACTGGGAGATGCTGCGGGGCCTGAACACGCTGGTCGGACTCGGTCCGCGCGTGCTCATCGGCACGAGCCGCAAGCGGTTCCTCGCCGACCTGCTCGAAGAAGGCGACGCGGGTGAAGCCACCGAGCAGCGCCGCGACCTGGCCACCGCGGTGGCCAGCGTGCTCGGCGCGCAGGCCGGGGTCTGGGGCGTACGCGTGCACGACGTGGCGGCGACCCGCGACGCGCTGCGGGTCTGGGAGGCCTGGAGCAACTGATGACCGACGAACTCGACGAGATCACCCTGCACGGGCTGCGCGCGTTCGGGTATCACGGGGTCTTTCCGCACGAACGACGTGAGGGACAGATCTTCGTGGTCGACGTCACACTGCGCACCGACACGCGGGCGGCTGCGGCATCCGACGACCTGTCCGACACGGTGCACTACGGCGAGGTCGCCGAAGCGGTCACCTCGCTCGTGACCGGCGAACCGGTCGACCTCATCGAGACGCTCGCCGGGCGCATCGCCGACGCGCTGCTGCGCTTTGCCGGCGTGCAGGAGGTCTCGGTCACCGTGCACAAGCCCGATGCGCCGATCACCGTGCCGTTCGACGATGTGACCCTGACCATCACCCGGAGGCGCGCATGAACCGCCGGCTCGCGCAGGGATTCACGCCGCGCCCGATCGGAACGCCGGTCGTGATAGCGCTGGGCGCGAACCTCGGCGACCGCGAGGCGACGCTGCAGGCCGCCGTCGACGAGCTGCGCGCGCTGCCGCTGACCGACGAGGTGCGGGTGGCAGATGCGATCACGTCGATCGCGGTCAAGCCGGAGGGAGTGGATGCCGCGGCCCCCCGCTACCTCAACACTGTGGCCACGCTCACCACCCGGCTCGCGCCACATGTGTTGCTGGGCGCCCTGCACGACATCGAGAACCGGCACGGACGCGTGCGCACCGAGCGCTGGGGCGACCGCACGCTCGACCTCGACATCATCGCCTACGGCGACGTGCAAAGCTCCGACCCCGACCTGACCCTGCCGCACCCGCGGGCGGCCGAGCGCACTTTCGTGCTCGACCCGTGGCTCGCGCTCGACCCCGACGCGCAGCTGCCGGGCGCAGGGCCGGTGTCGGTGCTGCGCGAGAGGCTGGATGCATGAAGCGCACCGGAGCGGCATCCCTCATCGTCGCCGCCGTCCTCGGCGGGGGCGCCGGCTACCTGTTCGATCAGCTGCTGACGTCGGCGGGGCGTCCGACGTTCACGCCGCAGATCTCGCTGCCCATTCTGCTCGTGGCGCTGGGCGTGATCGTCGTGCTGCTGGCGCTGCCGATCCGCCGAGCGACGCAGGGCAAGGCCGACGCGCCGGTGAACCCGTTCCATGCCGTGCGAATAGCGATGCTGGCCAAGGCCTCGAGCCTGGTCGGCGCCGTGTTCACCGGGGTGTCGCTGGGACTTCTTCTCTTTCTTCTGACCCGCCCGGCTGAGCCCTCGGTAGGCTCGTTGGGCGCGCTGATCGGCACGGCGGTCGGCGCGGTGCTGCTGCTGGTGGGCGGCCTGATCGCCGAACACCTGTGCACGATCCGGAAGGACGACGATGACAAGCATCCCGGAGCCGGGAGCGGGGCCGGAGGAGTCGACGACTCCGACACCGGCGACACCGACGGGCACTACGCCGCCCACTGAGACGCCGGGGGCCGAAGCCGAGGCAGCAGCGCCCGTGCTCGACGACAAGACGTTCGACCGTGTGCTCGAGCCGCGCAGCGAGAATCGGCTGCCGCTGGGTGACGGCACGTGGCATCAGCTGGCGCGTGCGTACGTGTGGGTGCGGCTGATCTCGCTGACGGCACTGTTCGTCGTCGTGCTGGCTGCGGCAGCGGTGATCACGTCGTTCAGCGGTGAGGTCTGGCTGTGGGTCCCGGCCGGCGTGGTCGCGATCGGAGCGGCCTGGACGGCGGCGATCACGCCGCGGCAGGCGCGCTCGTTCGGCTACCAGCTGCGGGCCGACGACCTCGTGTTCCGTCGCGGAATCCTGTGGCAGCGGATGGTCGCGGTGCCCTACGGGCGCATGCAGCTCGTCGACATCACGCATGGGCCGCTCGACCGGGCGTTCGGCATCGCACAGCTGAAGCTCGTCACGGCTGCGGCATCCACCGGCGTGTCCATTCCCGGACTCACCCAGGGCGCGGCCGAGAGCCTGCGTGACACCCTCATCGCCGTCGCCGAGACCCGCAGGACGGGACTATGACCGATCCCGCCGGCGCACCGCTGCCGGGCCCGCTCCCTTCGGGTCCGAGCGCCCCGCCCGGGTCGCTGCCGGGGGCGCGCTCGCCGCTGTCGGATGGGCAGTGGCACCGGATGCACCCGCTCACGCCGCTGTTCCGCGGCGGGCTCGTGCTGGTGATCGTCGCGGGCCTGGTGATCTCGAACCTGCGCGAGCGGATCATCGACTTCTTCCTGCGGTCGGCGGTGCCGGAAGGACCCGAATTCAACGACACCGGTGACCCGGTCGACTTCGTGCTCAGGCACGGGCTCGTGCCTCTCGCACTGCTGGCCGTGCTCGTCATCGTGATCGTGCTCGTCGGCCTGTTCTACCTCGCCTGGCGGTTCCACTCGTTCCGCATCACCGGCGACGATGTCGAGGTGCGGCAGGGCGTTCTGTTCCGCAGCCACCGTCGCTCGCCGATCGACCGCGTGCAGGCGGTCAACCTCACCCGGCCGATGCTCGCACGGCTGTGCGGCATGGCCAAGCTCGAGGTCGTCGGTGCCGGCACCGACGCCAACGTCAAGCTCGAGTACCTTTCGACCTCGAACGCGGAGGCCGTGCGCGCCGACATCCTGCGGCTCGCATCCGGGCGGCGCCTGGCCGAACAGCAAGCGCGCGAGGGCGTGCACGGCTCACGGACGCAGGCCGCGGCATCCATCGTCACTGACGCCCTCACCGGACTCGTTCTGGGCGCCGAAGAACCTGTCGCCGAGCAGGCGTCGGTCGTGCACATTCCGGTCGTGCGGCTGATTCTCTCGCGCGTGTTCAGCGGCCGGCTGATAGCTCTCGTGGTGCTCGTGATCGCCGCGATCGTCGGGTCGGTCGTGGGAACGCCCTGGATCCTCTTCACGATCGTGCCGATCTTCCTCGGGTTCGGTGCGGTGTTCGTACGGTCGCTGACCAAGTCGCTGCGCTACGCGATCGCTCCCACGCCCGACGGCGTGCGCATCACGTACGGGCTGTTCACGACCGTGACCGAGACGCTGCCACCCGGGCGCATCCACGCGATCGAGGTGCGCCAGCCGCTGATATGGCGGCCGGCGGGGTGGTGGTCGATCACCGTGAACCGGATGACCGGCAAGCGCGCCGACCAGAACGGCAACGACCAGTTCGCCGAGGTGCTGCCGGTCGGCGACCGGCGCGACGTCGAGCGCGTGCTGCGGCTGCTCATGCCCGGCATGCCCGAGGCCGAATGGCCGCTCGTGTTCGAGCACGGCATCCTCGGGCCTCAGCCCGGCGACCCGTACACGAATACGCCGCGGCGCGCGCGGATTCTGCGGCTGTTCTCGTGGCGGCGCAATGGCTTCGAGCTGACACCGGCGGCGCTGTTCCTGCGCCGCGGGGTGATCTGGCGGACGCTCGGGATCTTTCCGCTCGCGCGACTGCAGAGCGTCGGCATGCACCAGGGGCCGCTCTCGCGCTCGCTGGGCGTGGCGTCGGTGCATGCGCACACTATCGCGGGCCGCGTCTCGGGCGAGCTCGGGGGCGTGGATCGGGATGCCGCGGTGCGCCTGTTCGCGGATGCCGAGGCCGCCGCGGTCGTGGCCGGCACGAGCGACCGCAGCCACCGCTGGGGCGTCGAGGTCGTCGATGTGGCGGAGGCCGGCGTCGTTGCGGCGGGGTCCGACGTTGCGGGTGGGCCCGCTGCCGCGCGGGGGCCCGCATTGCCCACCGAGGTCGTACCGGATTTCGCGAGGTCGTACCTGAATCCGCGAGGTCGTACCGGATTTCGCGAGGTCGTCCCGGATGAGGCCGGAACCGGGATGGATGCTGCGGCTGGGGTGGACGCCGGAGCGGTTGGCGAGGGCGACGAGCCTGGGGCTGCAGCATCCCGCCCCGACGATGAGCCCGGGGCTGCGGCATCCCGCCCCGGCGACCCGGAGGAATCATGAGCCGTGACGGGCGCCTCGGCGTCGGCATCATCGGCGCCGGGCGTGTCGGCCCCGTGATCGGCGCTGCGCTCGCCGGTTCCGGGCACGCGGTGGTCGGCATCACGCACGGGTCGGACGACGACCGCGTCGAGTCGGTGCTGCCCGGTGCGCCGTTCCTCGACGCGCCCGAGGTCGTGCGTCGCGCCGAGCTCGTGGTGCTGGCCGTGCCGCACGATGAGCTGCCGGGGCTCGTGGCGGGGCTGGCAGAGGTGGGCGCGTGGCAGATGGGGCAGCTCGTGGTGCACACCGACCCGGGGTACGGGCTTGAGGTGCTGGCGCCGGCCGCGGGGAGCGGGGCGATTCCGCTGGCGATCCATCCCGCGATCACTTTCACCGGCACCTCGATGGATCTGCGCCGCCTCACCGACGCGTACGCGGCCGTCACGGCCCCCGCGGCAGTGCTGCCGATCGCCCAGGCATTGGCCGTCGAGCTCGGTTGCGAGCCGGTCGTGGTCGACGACGCCGATCGCGCTGCCTACGCCGAGGGCATCGCCACCGCGACCGAGTTCTCGCGCTCGATCGTGCGGCAGGCTTCCGGACTGCTGGCCTCGGCCGGTGTGGAGAACCCCCGGGCGTTCCTCTCGGTGATCGTGCATTCGACCGTCGACGACGCGCTAGCCGACCCGGGCGAGCCCGAGTTGGGCGCGCCCGAGCAGCCCGACCTCTGAGCGGCCGGCGTCGCGGGGCCGGGGCTGTCGGCCGGCGGGTTGCGGCTATCGGTCGGCGATTCGGCGCCGTCACCGCGGCGGGTCCGCGGCGCGCGGCATCCCACCGCCGATTCCGACAGTCAGCTTCTGCAGAGCCCAGACACGAGCGCCTGCAGAAGCTGACGAACGAACCTCGCGGCGTGCCGAGTGGATGCCGCGGGCCGGCCGGCCGCTACGGTGTGGAGGGATCCACGAGGAGGCGTCGATGGCCTGGGGCAAGACCGAAGAGCAGAAGGAAGCCGAGCGACAGCAGCGCGAGGCCGAGCAGCGGCAGGCGGCAGCCGAACAGGCAGCGGCCGAGGAGCAGCGTCGCCGGGCGGCATATCTGGCCAGTCCGCTCGGGCGCGCCGAGGCGGCGTATGCGAACGGCGACGGGTTCTTCCAGTTCACGGATGTGACCGCGGCGCTGAACGGGCAGCCGTCGGGCTTCGGATCATCCGGCAACTCGATCCGACACGGGGACGGCGGCGTCAGCCAGCTCGCCGCGATCGAAGCTGTCGGCTGGCACCTCGAGCACGTCGACCATGTCTTCGTCGAGACCGGTGCAACCTCGACGAACCGCGTGCTGGCGACCGGGCAAGGCACGGTCACCGAGGGCGCGATCCACGCGTTCTACCTTTTCCGCCGAGTCGCGCACGCGCGCGCGTAGCGCGACTCAGGCGTCGGAGCGGGAGCGCCGGCCCGCGGCATCCATTCTTCCGTCGTCACGTGTGACCGCGATGCTGCGAGAAAGTGGTCGTTCTCGACGACAGAGTTCGCGGCCCGATGCTGAGTCGTCACAGATGACCGCTCTGACGCGTGAAGACCGTCATCTGTGACGGCCGAACGTGCGCGTTGTTGGCGAGGGCACCGCGCCGGTGCGCCGTGCGGGCGCGCCGGTCCGCGGCATCCACCCCGCGGCATCCAGCCCGCGGTATCCACCCGCGCTACCACCCCCCGGCATCCGCCGCTCAGGGGCCCAACCCGCGCGCCGATAGACTGGACGGCGACTTTCCGAGGAGCCCGCCGTCATGACCGACACCCCTGCCACCACGCCTGCCACAGACACCGATGAAGACGATGTCATCGAGCAGAAGGCGGTCCGTCTTGCCAAGCGCGAGCGGCTGATCGCGGAGCGGGTGGATGCCGCGGGCGGCGCGTATCCGGTGACGGTTCCGGTCACCGACACCATCGGCGCACTCCGCGAGCGTTTCGGCGACCTCGAGGCCGGTGCCGAGACCGGCGTGACCGCCGCCGTCGCGGGGCGCATCGTGTTCAGCCGCAACACCGGCAAGCTGTGCTTCGCGTCGCTGCAGGCGGGTGACGGCAGCCGTATCCAGGCGATGGTGTCGCTCGCCTCGGTGGGCGACGAGTCTCTGCAGCGCTGGAAGGAACTCGTCGACCTCGGCGACCACGTGTACGTGCGCGGCGAGGTGATCTCGAGCCGCCGCGGCGAGCTGTCGATCATGGTCGATGACTGGGCCATCGCATCCAAGGCGCTGCTGCCGCTGCCGAACCTGTACACCGAGCTCTCTGAAGAGAGCCGCGTGCGCTCGCGGTTCCTCGACCTGATCGTGCGCGATCAGGCGCGCCAGACGGTGCGCGCCCGCGCGAAGGTCAACGCGAGCCTGCGCCAAACGTTCACCGACCATGACTTCATCGAGGTCGAGACGCCGATGCTGCAGATCCAGCACGGCGGGGCCGCGGCCCGCCCGTTCGTCACGCACTCGAACGCGTTCGACGCCGAGCTGTACCTGCGCATAGCCCCCGAGCTGTACCTGAAGCGGGCGGCGGTTGGTGGCATCGATCGCGTGTTCGAGATCAACCGCAACTTCCGCAATGAGGGTGCCGACTCGACGCACAGCCCTGAGTTCGCGATGCTCGAGGCGTACCAGGCGTACAGCGACTACAACGGCATCGCCGACCTCACGCAGGAGCTCGTGCAGAACGCCGCGATCGCGGTCGCTGGGTCCACCACGGTCACCTGGGCCGACGGCACCGAGTACGACCTCGGCGGCCAGTGGGACCGCATCTCGATGTACGGCTCGCTCTCCGAGGCGGCCGGAGTGGAGGTCACCCCGCAGACCACGCTCGCCGAGCTCGAGGCACTCGCGGCGGCGAATGGGGTCGACGAGCCGCCGCATCCCACGCACGGCAAGTGGGTCGAAGAACTCTGGGAGCACTTCGTCAAGCCGGGCCTGACCCGCCCCACGTTCGTGATGGACTTCCCCGTCGACACGAGCCCGCTCGTGCGAGACCACCGCTCCATCGCGGGCGTCGTCGAGAAGTGGGACCTCTACGTGCGCGGCTTCGAACTGGCCACCGGCTACTCCGAGCTGGTCGACCCGGTGATCCAGCGCGAGCGCTTCGTCGCACAGGCGAAGCTCGCCGCCGCCGGTGACGACGAAGCCATGCGCATCGACGAGGAGTTCCTGCGCGCCATGGAACACGGCATGCCCCCGATGGGCGGCATGGGCATGGGCATCGACCGCCTGCTCATGGCGATCACCGGCCTGGGCATCCGCGAGACGATCCTCTTCCCGCTCGTGAAGTGACGGTGGTGGATGCCGCGCCCCGCGGCGCCCCGCCCGTTCATTGAGACCGCGGGTACGATGGGTGCATGGACAACTTCTGGGTCGCCGCGGTGTGGTCGCTCATCCCGACCATCGTCGTGCTCGGGTTGCTCATCTACATGCTGCGCGGCATCATCCACATGGATCGCAACGAGCGCCGCACCTACAGCAAGGTCGAGGCCGAAGAGCGGGCCAAGCGCGGACTCCCGCCGAAACCGCCGGCCGTCACCCGCTGACTTCACGAGAGCGAGCGGCTCTTCGTCCCGCTCGCTCAGGGGCCTGAGCGCACGTCGCGCGCCGCGGCATCCCGATCCCCGCGCCCGCCATCTCTGACGGCGGGCGCTTTGCGGATACTCTGAGTCCACAGGGAGTGTGGGGGAGGTCGGATGGCGCAGATCGTCGAGTGGTGGCCGATCGTCGTCCTCGTCTTCGACATCATCATCCGCGTCGCGGCGATCATCATCGTTCCGCGCAACCGCCGCCCTACTGCGGCGATGGCCTGGCTTCTGGCCATCTATTTCATCCCCGTCGCGGGCGTGTTGCTGTTCCTGCTCATCGGCACGCCGCACCTGCCGCGCAAGCGGCGGCGCAAGCAGGACGACATCAACGAGTTCATCCGCGACGCCAGCGCTCAGCTCGACCTAGGATCGCTGCGTCCGGGCGCGCCGGAGTGGTTCACGTCTCTGGTGACGATGAACCACCAGCTGGGTGCCATGCCGCTGGCCGGCGACAACGAAGCGCACCTCATCTCCGACTACCAAGGCAGCATTGATGCGATGGCCCAGGCCATCCGCGGGGCGCAGAAGTACGTGCACGTCGAGTTCTACATCCTGCAGACGGACGCCTCGACCGACGGATTCTTCGCGGCGCTCGAAGACGCGTGTGCCCGCGGCATCCCGGTCCGTGTCCTCTTGGACCACTGGGCCAACTGGCGCAAGCCGTTCTATCGGAAGACGCTGAAGCGGCTGGACGCCATGGGTGCGCGATGGAAGCTCATGCTGCCGGTGCAGCCGCTGAAGGGAAAGTATCAGCGCCCCGACCTGCGCAACCACCGCAAGCTGCTCGTCGTCGACGGCGACGTGGCGTTCATGGGTTCGCAGAACGTCACCGATTCGACGTACAACTTGCGCAAGAACGTCAAGCGCGGATTGCACTGGGTCGATCTGATGGTGAAACTTCACGGACCCATCGTCGGGTCGGTGAACGCGGTGTTCCTGTCGGACTGGTACAGCGAGACCGACGAGGCGCTGCAGACCGAAGACGAGATGTTCGCGATCGGCGAGAGCGGTGGCGACCTCGACTGCCAGATCGTGCCGAGCGGGCCGGGATTCCGGTTCGAGAACAACCTGCGGCTGTTCCTCGGGCTGATGTACTCGGCACAGCGCAAGCTCATCATCGTGAGCCCCTACTTCGTGCCCGACGAGGCGCTGCTGCTCGCGGTGACCACGGCGTGCCATCGCGGGCTGCAGGTCGAGCTGTTCGTGTCGGAGATCGGCGACCAGGCGCTCGTCTACCACGCGCAGCGCAGTTACTACGAGGCGCTGTTGCGGGCGGGCGTGCGCATCTGGCTGTATAGGGCGCCGTACATCCTGCACTCGAAGTCGATGACGATCGACGACGAGGTCGCGATCATCGGCTCGAGCAACATGGACATGCGCTCGTTCGGTCTGAACCTGGAGATCTCGATGCTCGTGCGCGGCGAAGAGTTCGTCGCGGAGATGCGCGAGGTCGAGCAGCAGTACCGCGAGCTGTCGCGCGAGATCACGCTCGAGGAGTGGCGCAAGCAGCCGCTGCGCTCGACCGTGCTCGACAACATCGCGCGGTTGACCTCGGCGCTGCAGTAGGGGTCGCGGCTCGCTTGTCGTTTTGCGGGGGTGCGCGGGACCGCGGCATCCCGCGGCTTTGCGGGGTGCGCCGGCCCGCGGCATCCACCCCTCTCATTCAGTCGTCACGGATTACCGTCTTCACGTCCCAGAACGGTCATCTGTGACGACCGAACGGCGCGCGGCGATTTCGGTCGTTACAGATGACCATTTCAGCGCTCGAAAGCGGTCATCTGTGACGACTGAAGACTCGCGTCGCGCGCGCAAAGGGCAACGGGACGATGGATGCCGCGGCACGGCGCGTGCGCGAGCGTTCAGCGCGACCGGCGGACGATCGCGTCGCGCACGCGGGCGACGAGCAGGTCGGGATGCTGAAAGAGCAGCGTGCGCGAGACGCGGATGACGAGCCAGCCGGCAGCCTCCAGGCGCGCATACCGCTCGATGTCGCTCTCCCACTGCTGATCGGTGTTGTGGTGCGCGCCCTCGTACTCGATGGCGATCTTCCACTGCGGGTAGGCCTGGTCGACGCGTGCGACGAATCGCTCCGCGTGGTCGAGAACATCATGGTCGAGAACGGGTTCGGGCAGCCCGCCGTCGATGAGGGTCAAGCGGGTCCAGGTCTCGGGGCGTGACGCTGAACCCGTGCGCACACGAGGGAGTGCGTCCCGCAGATGGTGGATGCCGCGGCGGCGGCCGGCGTCCACGGCAGACGTCAGCTGCTTCAGCGTCGCAAGTGGCGGCGCGACTGGTTCGTTCGGTCGGCTGAACGGTGGTCGATGACCCGCACGAAGTAGTCCGCTGCCGCGACGAGGTCGTAGGGGTGCGGCAGGACCGTCGCGAGCATCGCCCACGTCGAGGATGGCGATGTCACCCGCAGCCCTGAGACAGGGTGCGCCACCGTGTGCACGAGCGGACGGCGAAGGGCGTGACCCGTGATGCCGCTGTGGCGTGGTGCCCGGTGCGGCCAGATCACGCCGACGTCGAGATGAGCATCGGTGCTTGTCAGTAACGGCTTCGGGAGTGGAGCATCCCACAGAACCGCGGCGGTGACGCCGGCGAAGAAGGCGTCGTCGGGCATTACGGCGGCGAACTGCATCGCGCGCTGGTGGATGCGTTTCTCCGCCGCGCTGCGTGGATACGCGCGCCGGGCATCGGCCTCCTCGTCGACGATGAGCGACGCGCCGATGACGCTGCGCGCGGCGTAGAACGGGCGCTCGAGGTCGCGGCGGCGCAGGCGCGAGGGGCTCACTCCGGCGCTGCGAGCGGCGACGACATCGAACGCGGCGCCGAGAGTCGGCGGCAGGTCGTCCGATGGCATGCAGACACTGTGGCATGGATGCCGCGACCGCCGTTTCGGTTATCCACAGGCTCGTGCTTGTCGCGGTGTCGGGCCCGCGCTTCGTTGCTGTCTGCGAGCGCGCCGGGTCGCGGCATCCACCCCGCTCTCGGTCGTTTCGGGTGCGGCTTCCACCCGCTCTCGTCGTTTCGGTCGTGGAATGCACCCGCTCTCGGCATCCACCCCTCGCGGCATGCACCCGCTCGCGATTCGGTCGTCGCGGATTACCGTTTTCGGCGCGTGAAGTCGTCATCTGTGACGACTGAAAACTCGATGCATTCGTTCGGTCGTCGCGGATTACCGTTTTCGGCGCGTGAAGTCGTCATCTGTGACGACTGAACGAGGGTACGGGTTCGGGAGCCGCCGCGTGAGGCTCGCGCAACGCGCGGCCCGCTGAAGCCCGGCCCGCCGAACCTCAACCGGCAGAGCGCCCGCGCCCGGTCGTGATGACGGGGCCCATGCCGCCCTCTTCGGGCGGCTTGGTCGTCACCGCCGGCCGTGACGCGTCGCCGAATGCCGACACGAGGATGTCGCGCACGCTGTCGAAGCGGCGCGCGAACACGAGCAGGTCGTCGAGGCGCATCGGCTCGTCGCCATGCTGCAGCCGCGAGATGCGGTCGAGCGTGACCTCGGGCGAGGTGGTGTGAAGCGTCGGCAGCAGCGTCGCGAGGTTCGTGCGCAGCATGAGCACTTCCTCACGCATCGCGTTCGCGACCCAGTGCTGCAGGTTCGCGGCGATGAACCGTGCGTCTGTGGGGTCGACCCCCGCGGCGGCGCGCATGGGCTTGCCCCAGCGCCCGAACATCTCAGGGCGATCGACGAGGTCGCGCGGGCGCGCGTCGTCGCCGGCATCTTCGGTCGCATCGCGCCGCGGATTGAACACGAACTCGGTCACTCTTCGATGCTAAGTGGCCCGGGACGGGACGGGATGCCGCGGCTCAGTCCGCCCGCACGAGCAACTCGCCGACCTCACAGTCGAGCGCGCGGCAGATCGCCGAGAGCGTCGAGTAGCGGATCGCCCGTGCGCGGTCGTTCTTGAGCACCGACAGGTTCACGATCGAGACGCCGACCAGCTCGCTGAGGCGGGTCAGGGTCATGCCGCGTTCGGCGAGCAGCTCGTCGAGCCGGCAATGGATGCCGGTGAGCTCGTCCTCGTCGGCGGGAGTCACACGAGCCCCTCCGTGTCACGCTGCAGGGTGGCACCATACTGGAACGCCGCGGCCACGAGGGCCAACCCGAGCGCCCAGAAGACGGGCGAACTGTCGAGGCTCAGCGCGCTCCCGATGCTTTCGCAGAGGCCCTCCGAGGTGCATCCGCTGGTGGTGCCGTCTGGACCGAGGAAGTCGATCAGACGACTCTGCACGATCGCGTCGAACACCTGGGTGCCTATGCCGCCGATGAGCACCGCGATCGCGCTGATGCCGATCGCGATCGGGAGGCGTCGCCCGAAAGGTCGCCGGCGCAGCACGCGGAGTGCCAGCCAGACGATCGTGATCGCTACGGCGAGGGCGGCCACCCAGGGCAGCGCGTCCTGAAGCCAGAGGGCCCAGCGGGTTGCGGCATCCACCCCCTTCACCTGGAGCCAGAGCGTGGAGTAGCCGCCGTCGACGATCGCGGGCGTGTCGCGCACGAAGTCGGGCGCCTCCGTGCTGCTCAGAGCAACGTCGGTGAAGAACCGCGTCGGCGAGGTGAACGCCTGGATGCCGACGCTGACGATCGCCGTCGCGCTGTATGCGGCGAGCAGCAGCGAGGCCGCGCCGGCTGCTGCGGCGACCACGGCTGTTGCACGCCGTGCGGCACGGCTGGTGCGATTCCCGGCGAAGACGGCGAGGGCGACGATGACGATGACGACCAGCGACGGGGCGCCGAGCCAGGTTGCGAGGAACGCCCAGTCGACGTAGCCCATCACACCAGCCCCTCGGTGTCGCGCTGAAGCGCGAGCCCGCGGCGGTACGCGATGCCGATCAGCCCGCACGCACAGCCGACGGCCCACATCGGGGCGTATCCCCAGAAGCCGACCGAGGGGGCGACATCCGCATCTTGAAGGCCGAGGGCAGCAAGCACGCCATTGCCGCCGAGGGTGTCGCCGACGAGCATGAGCACGCCGCCGGCGACGAGTGCGCCGCCGATGACATCCCAGGCGCGCGCGGTGCGGCGAGTGAAGAGCGTGCCGCGCATTGCGCTGCGCGCCAGGAACATGACGCATCCGATAACGACGAGCGCCGTCAGGATCGAAGCGACCAGCGACACGATGATCATGACGATCGACACAGCATTGACGTGCTCGGCGAAGACCGTGCCTTCGCCGACGATCGCGGAGACGTCGCCCGTCGCCGAACCGACCGTCGCGTTGACCGGCATCTCGTCGATCTGGATGTGCCAGGCGATGCCCAGCGGCGCGCGGAACGTGGAGTAGGCGCGATCGGCTCCCCACCACACGGTGGCGACCGCGGCGATGACGCCGATCGCCAGAACGGTGGCCGAATCGCTTCTCTCGCGCGTGGTCGTGGTCATCACACGAGCCTCTCCGTGTCGCGCTGCAGCACAGCGCCGTACTTGAGCACCGCGGCCAGCGCGGCGAAGCCGAGCCCGGCGCCGATCGGCCAGAACGGGATCATCACTGACATCGTCGGCTGCGGCAGAAGCGCGTCGATATCTTGTTGCGGATCGGTCCACGATGCCGCGGTCATCGACAGCAGTTCGTGCGAGACGATGCTGCCGCCGATCTGGCTGAGCACGTCGGCCGTGACTCCGCCGACGAGCACCATGACCGCGGTGACAAGCGCGGCGCGCACGACCATGCGCGCGAACGGCACGCCGCGCAGCAGCTGGAAGCACGTGATGGCAATGAGCGCAGCCACCGCGGCGGGCACGAGGTAGCCGATGCCCTGCCCGAGCGCCCAGAACACGCGCGCGGCGGTGCTCGCCCCGGTGACCCAGACGTCGGCCGAGGTGAAGCCGCCGCTCTCCAGGTGCGCCGACGTCGTGACAGTGACGCCGTCGGGCAGCGGCGGCCAATACTCGTTCACCGGGATCGTGAAGTGCACCGAGTCCGAGGCCAGCACCGTGATGACCGTGCCGATGGCCAACAGCAGCGAGACCGCTGCGACGATCGCTGCGCCCGACAGGGTGATGCCGACAGTGGTGTCGATGCCGCGCCGCCGCCAGCCGCGCAGCGCCAGCGCGACGACCAGCACGATGATCGCCACGACGGCGAGCAGCACCAGCAGGTGCACCCACGAGAATGAGCCCACGACGTCTCCTTATCGATAGTCGTTGTTATCGAAGAACGATAAGGGCGGTGGATGCTGCGCGTCAAGGGGTCTGCGCGGCTCGCGGCTTCCCGTGCCGTCGTTTCTGCGCGGCTCGCGGCATCCACTGTGTACTTCAGTCGTCGCGGATTACCGATTTCCCGGCACAGAACGGTCATCTGCGACGACCGAAGTCTGAGTCGCAATTTCAGTCGTCGCAGATTACGGCTGTGGCGCGCAGAAATAGTCATCCGTGACGACTGAACGAAACGCGGGCGGAGGAGCGGAGCGGGAGGCGGGATGCCGCGGCCCAGCGTGCTCGCCGCACACCGTCACACCGCTATGCCCCCAGCGAACAGCGCGACGTGGCCCGCGAGCTCTCGTTACGCTCGAAGCAAGGCGCCAGAAGTGTGCGTCCGGAGGAGTCAGAGATGTTCGAGAGATTCACCGATCGAGCCCGTCGCGTGGTTGTGCTCGCCCAGGAAGAGGCGAAGATGCTCAACCACAACTACATCGGGACGGAGCACATCCTCCTGGGCCTGATCCACGAGGGGGAGGGCGTCGCCGCGAAGGCGCTCGAGTCGCTCGGGATCTCGCTCGACGCAGTGCGCGAGCAGGTGCAGGACATCATCGGCCAGGGTCAGCAGCAGCCGACCGGGCACATCCCGTTCACGCCGCGCGCCAAGAAGGTGCTCGAGCTGAGCCTGCGCGAGGCGCTGCAGCTGGGCCACAACTACATCGGCACCGAGCACATCCTGCTCGGTCTGATCCGCGAGGGCGAGGGCGTCGCCGCCCAGGTGCTCGTCAAGCTCGGCGCGGACCTGAACAAGGTGCGCCAACAGGTCATCCAGCTGCTCAGCGGCTACCAGGGCAAGGAGCCCGCTGCCGTCTCGGGCGCCGCACACGAGTCGGCGCAGGGCGCACAGGGCGGGTCGCAGGTGCTCGACCAGTTCGGCCGCAACCTCACCCAGGCCGCCCGCGACAACAAGCTCGACCCCGTCATCGGGCGCGAGAAGGAGGCGGAGCGGGTCATGCAGATCCTCTCCCGCCGCTCCAAGAACAACCCCGTCCTCATCGGCGAGCCCGGCGTCGGCAAGACCGCGGTCGTCGAGGGCCTCGCCCAGGCGATCGTGAAGGGCGACGTGCCCGAGACGCTGAAGGACAAGCAGCTCTACTCGCTCGACCTCGGCTCGCTCATCGCCGGGTCCCGCTACCGCGGCGACTTCGAAGAGCGCCTGAAGAAGGTCACCAAAGAGATCCGCACCCGCGGCGACATCATCGTGTTCATCGACGAGATCCACACCCTGGTGGGCGCGGGCGCCGCCGAGGGCGCGATCGATGCGGCATCCATTCTGAAGCCGCTCCTCGCGCGCGGCGAGCTGCAGACGATCGGCGCCACCACGCTCGACGAGTACCGGAAACACTTCGAGAAGGATGCCGCGCTCGAGCGCCGCTTCCAGCCGGTGCAGGTCAACGAGCCGACGCTGCCGCATGCCATCAACATCCTGAAGGGTCTGCGCGACCGGTACGAGGCGCACCACAAGGTGCAGATCACCGACGGCGCGATCGTGGCGGCTGCGAACCTGTCGGACCGTTACGTCTCCGACCGGTTCCTGCCCGACAAGGCGATCGACCTGATCGACGAGGCCGGGGCTCGCCTGCGGCTGTCGATCCTCTCCAGCCCGCCCGAGCTGCGCGAACTCGACGACAAGATCGCCGACGTGCGCACGACGAAGGAGCAGGCCAGCGAGGAGCAGGACTTCGAGAAGGCCGCGTCGTTGCGCGACGAGGAGAAGTCGCTGCTCGCCGAGCGTCTGCGCCTGGAGAAGCAGTGGCGCTCGGGTGATGTCGCGACCACCGCTGTGGTGGATGAGGGGCTCATCGCCGAGGTTCTGGCACAGGCCACCGGCATCCCCGTCTTCAAACTCACCGAGGAGGAGTCGAGCCGGCTCGTCTTCATGGAGAAGGCCCTGCACGAGCGCGTCATCGGTCAGGAAGAGGCCATCTCGGCCCTCGCCCGCACCATTCGCCGCCAGCGCGCGGGGCTGAAGGACCCGAAGCGTCCGTCGGGCTCGTTCATCTTCGCCGGCCCCACCGGCGTCGGCAAGACCGAGCTGGCCAAGGCGCTCGCCGAGTTCCTGTTCGACGACGAGGGCGCGCTGATCTCGCTCGACATGAGCGAGTTCGGTGAGAAGCACACGGTGTCGCGGCTGTTCGGTGCCCCTCCCGGGTTCGTCGGGTTCGAAGAGGGCGGCCAGCTCACCGAGAAGGTGCGCCGCAAGCCGTTCTCGGTCGTGCTCTTCGACGAGATCGAGAAGGCCCACCCCGACATCTTCAACTCGTTGCTGCAGATTCTCGAAGAGGGTCGCCTCACCGACGGTCAGGGTCGCGTGGTCGACTTCAAGAACACGGTCATCATCATGACGACGAACCTCGGCTCGTCGGCGATCGCCGGAGGCCCCGTGGGCTTCCAGGTCGAGGGCGACTCGACGACCTCATACGAGCGGATGAAGGGCAAGGTCGACGAAGAGCTCAAGCGCCACTTCAAGCCCGAGTTCCTCAACCGCGTGGATGACATCATCGTCTTCCCGCAGCTGAACAAGGACGAACTGCGCCAGATCGTCGGCCTGTTCACCAAGCGTCTGGGCGAGCGCCTGCTCGACCGCGACATGACCATCGAGCTGTCGGATGCCGCGAAAGACAAGCTCATCGAGATCGGTTTCGACCCGACGCTGGGCGCGCGCCCGCTGCGTCGCGCCATGCAGCGCGAGATCGAGGATCAGCTCAGCGAGCGGATTCTGCACGGCGAACTGAACTCCGGCGATCACGTGAAGGTGGATGCCGAGAACGGCCAGTTCGTGTTCGAGCACGCGCCGCGCGGCGAGAAGGTCGCGGTCGGTGTGGGCGCGCCCGAGCAGATCGGCGCGACGCCCGACATCATCGCCGGCAGCTGAGTCAGCCGCCGGATCGAGCGGCCCCGTTTCTCGGAACGGGGCCGCTTTCGATTGACTGGTGATCGCTGCGGGGCTGCGTGCGTGCGCGGCGACGCTGTGCGCGCGTGTCTGCGGGGTGCTGTGCCGTGCGTGCACGCATGCCTCCCATCGGCGCACCGCAGGGCTCCGGGCACCCGTGAGCGCTTAGGCTTGACGGGCAGGCGTGTATTCGAAGGAGACCCATGGCCATCGCGACGATCAACCCCACCACCGGACAGGTCGAGAAGACTTTCGAGGCGCACGATGACGCAGAGGTCGATCGGCGCATCGCCGAGGCGCAGGCCGCGTTCGAGGCGCTGAAGGACACGACCTTCGCGCAGCGCGCGGAGTGGATGAACAAGGCAGCGCAACTGCTCGAAGACGACGCCGACGAGCTCGGTCGTCTCATCACGATCGAGATGGGCAGGCCCATCGCCGCCGCCCGCGCCGAGGTGCTCAAGTGCGCGAAGGGCTTGCGCTTCTACGCCGAGAACGCCGAGGAGTTCCTCGCCCCCGAGCAGCTTGCCGACCCCGCCAAGGTCAACGCGTCGGCTGCGGGTACGCGGTACGCCCCGATCGGCATCGTGCTGGCCGTGATGCCGTGGAACTACCCTCTGTGGCAGGTGCTGCGCTTCGCCGGTCCCGCGCTCATGGCCGGCAACGTCGGGCTGCTCAAGCACGCGTCGAACGTGCCGCAGGCCGCTCTTTACCTCGATACCCTGTTCGATCGCGCCGGGTTCCCGTCCGGTGCGTTCCGGACGCTGCTGATTCCGGCATCCCGCGTCGAATCCGTGCTGCGGGACCCGCGCATCAAGGCGACCACCCTGACCGGTTCGGAGCCCGCCGGCCGTTCCCTCGCTTCGATCGCCGGCTCCGAGGTCAAGCACGTCGTGCTCGAGCTCGGCGGCTCCGACCCGTTCGTCGTCATGCCCTCCGCAGATCTCGAGAAGGCCACGACCGTGGGCGTCACCGCCCGCAACCAGAACAACGGCCAGTCGTGCATCGCCGCCAAGCGGTTCATCGTCCACGCCGACGTCTACGACGAGTTCGTGCGCCTGTTCACCGAGAAGGTCGCGGCCCTGACCGTCGGTGACCCTCTCGACGAGTCGACCGATGTCGGCCCGGTCGCGACCGAATCGGGCCGCGACGAGCTCGAGTCGCAGGTGGCGGATGCCGTGGCCAAGGGGGCGACCGTGCGCACCGGTGGCACCGTGCCCGACCGTGACGGCTGGTTCTTCGAGCCGACCGTGCTCGAGGGCATCACGCCCGAGATGCGGCTGTACCTCGAGGAGGCCTTCGGGCCCGTGGCATCCATCTACCGTGTGGCCAGCCGCGAGGAGGCCGCCGCCGTCGCCAACGGCACGACCTTCGGCCTGAGTTCGGCGGTGTGGACCACCGATGCGGACGAACAGGAGTGGTTCATCAACCGGCTCGACGCCGGCGCCGTGTTCGTCAACGGCATGACAGCGTCGTTTCCTGAGTTGCCCTTCGGCGGCGTCAAGGACTCCGGCGTGGGTCGCGAACTGGCCGCCGCGGGCATCCGCGAGTTCTGCAACCTCAAGACGGTCTGGAAGGGCTGACGCGCGCGCAATACCGCGGCGACGCGCCACCGGCGACGTAGGCTCTTCACCGTGAGCGACATCGTCATCCGGCCGGCCCGCACCTCCGACGTGCCGGGAATGTTCGGGCTGCTCGAACCGCTCGTGGCCCGGCGCATTCTGCTGGGCAAAGAGATGGTCTCGCTGTACGAGGCCGTGCAAGAGTTCGTCGTGGCCGAGTCGGCGGGCGAGGTGCTGGGATGCGGCGCCCTGCACGTCATCTGGAAGGACATCGGCGAGGTCCGCACGCTGCTCGTGCGCGAGGACCGGCTGCATGAAGGCATCGGCGGGCGCATCGTCGAGGTGCTCGAGGCGCGCGCCATCGAGCTCGGGCTCGAGCGCCTGTTCTGCCTCACCTTCGAGGTCTCGTTCTTCACCCGGCACGGATTCGCGCCGATCGGCGAGCACGTCGTCGACCCGGACGTGTACGCGCAGCTGCTGCGCAGCCCCGACGCCGGTGTCGCGGAGTTCCTCGATCTCGCGCATGTGAAGCCGAACACGCTCGGCAACACCCGCATGCTCAAGCACCTGTGAATCCGGTGCATCGGCGGGCGCGTCGCCGGTAGCGGGGCCGCACGGCCGCTTAGCCTGGCGGGGTGAGCAGTTCGCCTGGCAGAGCACGTCGTCATTCGCCCGCGGTGTATCGGCGGCGACGTCTTGCGCTGCTGCTCGTGCTCATCATCATCGCGGCGGTGGTCTGGCTGCTGATCGCGCGGCCCTGGAGCAGCGGTGCGGCCGTTGAACCCGGTGATGCGCAAGGTCAGGACGCCCAGCCGATCCTGCCCGTGATCTCCACGTCGCCGGAGCCGAGCGATGGGGTCTCGGGAACACCGACCTCGACGCCGGATGACACGACGGCTGAAACCCCCGGAACCACCGATGCGGCGACGGATGCGGCATCCCCGTCCGCCGCCAGGACGCCGAGCCCGGGCGTGACCGCCGCTGCGTGCACGCCCAACGACGTGACCGTGCAGGCCGTCACCGACAAGAAGAGCTATGCATCGGGGGAAGACCCCCAGCTGTCGATCGAACTCGTGAACGAGAGCGACGAGCCGTGCACGCTGAACGTCGGTACCAGCGCACAGGTGTTCACGATCACGAGCGGCAGCGACACCTGGTGGCGCTCGACCGACTGCCAGAGCGAGCCGAGCGACATGCTCGTCGTGCTGAACGCGGGGCAGAAGGTGTCGAGCTCGCAGCCGATCACCTGGGACCGCACGAGGTCATCGGTGGCGACCTGCCAGGCGAAGAACCGTCCGCAGGCCGCCGGTGGTGGCGCGAGTTACCACTTGTCGGTCCAGATCGGCGGAATCGATTCGATCGACGACGCCATCTTCCAGCTGTATTAGCGATTTCTCACCGCACAGCGCCCCGTGTCCCCCAAAAGGGGGACACCAAGCCGGTCGGAAGTTCCCTTAGACTGTAGGTACACGTCGAGCGCAAATGCGCGGTGGAGCTGTCCCCAGCAGCGACAAGGTTCGTCCCCAGCGAGCCGTCACCGCGCGCACGGCGTCCCGGACCCTCTCGAGTCGTCCAGTCCCCAATGAGCGGCTCGAGGGGGTCCCTTTCTGTCTGCGTGCACGGTCGCGCGCGATTACGCTGGATCTGTGGCATCCGGTAAGAAGCGCGGCAAGAAGCCCGAGGTCGAGTTCCGCAACACTCAGCTCGCCGACGCTCTGCAGACGCAGGACATGGCGGCCGTCGCGTTCGCGCTGCGGCACGGCCCGACCGTCGTGCCGCTGATGCGGCCCGGCGCTCGCGACGATCCGCGCGACACGGGTGAGGTCTGGACGTTCCGCGACCCGAAGACGGGGCAGGTGGCGTTGCTGCTGTTCAGCGATGCCTTGCACAAGCCCGAGGCGATGCCCAAGGCAGTCGGGCTGCACTCACCCGAGTGGCTGCGGGCGTTCCTCGAGGTGCACGGGGACGAGATCACGACGGTCTTCTTCGACATCGCCGGCCCGCATCCGATGCAGGCGTCGCCGGCGGACCTGATCGCGGCGCTCGACGCCTGACGCGCGGCGCTGCCGCGCGGGGCCGCGCGCCTCAGAACACCGGCACGCCGTCGTCGGCGGTGATCGTCGCCGTGCCCTTCACGAGGCTCAGCGCCTGCCTGATCGACGAGGCGCTCTCGTCGATCAACGTGCGATAGCCGAGCCGGTGCGCTTCGCCTCGCCGTTGCGCCGCCTGCGTGACCGGCCGGATCTCACCCGAGAGGCTCAGCTCACCGATCGCGGCGACATCATGCCGCACCGCGTGATCGCGCAGCGCCGTGGCACACGAGATTGCGATGGCGAGGTCGGCGCCGGGCTCGACGAGTCGCACGCCGCCGACCGTCGACACGTACACATCATGCTTGGACAGGTTGACCCCGGCCCGCTTCTCCAGCAGGGCCAGGATCATGGCTACACGCGAGGCATCCACCCCGCTCACCACCCGGCGAGGATTGGGTCCGGATGCCGGAACCGTCAGCGCCTGCACCTCCACGGGCATTGCGCGCCGGCCCTCGAGCGCGATCGTGATGCACGTGCCGGCGACCGGCTTGCCGCTGCCGAGGAACAGCCGGCTCGGATCGGGGACCTCTTCGATGCCGGTGCCGGTCATGTCGAAGCATCCCACCTCGTCGGTCGGACCGAAGCGGTTCTTCAGCGTGCGCAGGAAGCGCAGCGAGGTCTGCCGGTCGCCCTCGAAGTGCGCGACGACGTCGACCAGATGCTCGAGGATGCGCGGACCGGCGATCGACCCGTCTTTCGTGACGTGCCCGACGATCACGACCGGCAAGGCGCGCTCCTTGGCGACGCGGATGAGGCTGGCCGCCACTTCGCGCACTTGACTGGGGTGCCCGGCCATGCCGTCGGACAGCGACGACGACACCGTCTGCACCGAGTCGACGATGAGCAGCTCGGGCTCGACCTCGTCAACGTGGCCGAGGATCGTCGCGAGGTCTGTCTCGCTCGCGAGGAACAGCTCGTCGTGCAGGGCGCCGGTGCGTTCGGCGCGCAGCCGAATCTGGGCCGCCGACTCTTCTCCGCTCGCATAGAGCACGCGCTTGCCGGCACCGGCGGACTTGGCCGCCACCTCGAGCAGGAGCGTGGACTTGCCGACGCCGGGTTCGCCCGACAGAAGGATCGCCGCTCCCGGCACGACGCCGCCGCCGAGCACACGGTCGAACTCGGCCAGGCCGCTCGTGCGTCGAGGCGTCGAGGCGGTGTCGACCATCGTGATCGGCTGCGCGCTGCGCCGCGGTGCGGCGGCGGAGACCTTGCGCGCCGCGATGCCGGTCTGCTCGGCTGCTTCGACCACTGTGCCCCACTGCTGGCACTCTGCGCAGCGACCCACCCACTTGAGGGTCGTCCACCCGCACTCCGTGCAGCGATAGGGGGCGGCGGTGGGACGCTTGGTGGCCATGCCTCCAGGCTATGCCGGGCCTGCGACATCCACCCCGCCGCCCCACGCGTCGACCGGAGGCGTACGCGACCGATGTGACCGCGAGAGGACATCTGCCGGCTGAGGAGGTGGGGATTACCCGTTCTCTCGGCCGGCAGATGTTCTCTCGGCGAAGGTGGCGCGGTGGCGACGCGAGAGGTAGCGGTGGTGCGTGCCGCGGCTCAGCGCAGCTCGACGGCGACCGAGCGCAGCGCGTCGGCCGAGCGGTGGAACAGCGCGAGCTCGTGCTCGTCGAACGTCGTCTCGCGGATCGGCACCGCGCCCGAGGCGCTCACGATCGACGGCACCGACAGCGCCACTCCGCTCACACCGTGGAAGTCGTCGAGCACGGGCGAGACCGGCATCACGGCGTGCTCGTCACCGAGGATCGCTTCGACGATGCGCGCGCTCGACAGCCCGATCGCGTAGTTCGTCGCGCCCTTGCCCTGGATGACCTTGTACGCGGCATCCCGTACGTCCACGGCGATCTCGTCGAGCTCTTCGACCGTCATCGGCGGGTGGCCCTCGGTCTGCCAATCGAGGATCGGCACCGTGCCGATCGTCGCGCGCGACCACAGCGGGAACTCGGTGTCGCCGTGCTCGCCGACGATGTACGCGTGCACGCTCGAAGTCGACACGCCCGCGCGCCGGCCGAGCAGCCAGCGCAGGCGCGAGGTGTCGAGCACCGTACCCGAGGCGAAGAGGCGCTCGGGCGGGAGCCCGGTCGCCTCTTGCGCGAGCACCGTGAGCACGTCGCACGGGTTCGTCACGATGACGTAGATGGCGTCGGGGGCGACCTCGAGCAGTTGCGGCATCATCGTCTTCATGATGTTCGCGTTGACGCCGGCCAGCTCGATGCGCGTCTGACCGGGGTTCTGCTTGGCCCCCGCCGTGATCACCACGACGTGCGAGCCCTCGACGACCGAGATGTCACTGCCACCGATGATGTCGCTGGAACCGGTGAACTGCGTGCCGTGCGCGAGGTCGAGTACCTCGGCCTCGGCCCGCTCGGTCGCGATGTCGTACAACGCGACGTGTCGTGCCGACCCGCGGATCAGCGCGGCATACGCCGTGCTCGACCCCACACTGCCTGCGCCGACGACGGTCAGTTTCGAGTTCTCGATGACGCTCATGGGCCCAGTCTGGCAGGGGGTGGATGCTGCGGGCCAGGGTCTTTCGAGCGAGTACCGTGGGGTGCGGCATCCACCCTTCGAAAGACAGGCACGATCATGACTCAGCCGCAGGGCGCGCACCTCGTCGGAAGCGTGAACTTCGACGACGCCGAGACGACGATTCGCCGGGCGGCAGGCATTCTCGGCGATCGGCTGAAGCGTATTCCAGACGGGGAATGCGGGCCGCGGTTCCACTGGATCATGTTCCAGCCCGACGTGCTCGGCCAGGCCGAGGGCGTCGAGCGCGTGGGGGACGAGCCGCGAATGTTGCGCATGCTCGACGCACGCCCGCTGCGGGTCACCGACGGCGTCGACCCGGCCTCCATCAAGTTCCCGCCTCTGGGATATGCGGCGGCCGCCGAAGAGTCGTATGCGGTGTTCCGCCGGCTGCGCGACGAGGGCGTGGTACCCGAAGGCACACGTTTCCAGGTGTCGCTACCCACGCCGCTGGCGGTGGTCGGGGCGTTCTTCCCCGAGGATCAGCGCGCCGCTATCGAGCCGGTGTATCGGTCGGCGATGTACCGCGAGCTGGATGAGATCCTCGCGGCGATCCCGCACGAGGATCTTGCGATCCAGTGGGACAACGCCGTGGAGTTCGGCATGATCGAGGGCGTCAGCGCGAAGCCGTGGTGGGAAGGCGACGCCTGGGAGGGCCTCGCCGCGCGCTCGGCGGAACAGGCCGACCGGGTGCCCGCCGACGTGGAGGTCGGCTTCCATCTCTGCTACGGCGACGTCGCCGAGAAGCACTTCGTGGAGCCGAAGGATGCCGCGAACCTCGTCCGCTTCGCGAATATGCTCGTTGCGGCATCCACCCGTGGGATCGACTGGATCCATCTGCCGGTGCCGATCGAACGCGACGACGACGCCTACTTCGTTCCGCTCGACGGCCTGCAGATCGGCGACGCCGAGCTGTACCTCGGGCTCGTGCACCGTGAGGACGGGGCAGAGGGCGCGCAACGCCGCATCGACGTCGCGCGCAAGCACGTGCCGGTGTTCGGCGTCGCCACCGAATGCGGCATCGGCCGCGCCCCGGAGGGCACGACCGATGACATTCTGCGCACGCACGCGGCGGTCGCCGCGGCGTGGTGAGGCGCTAGCTCACTTCGGGTCGTTCCACGACCAGATGTCGTCGCCGCGCAAGGTGGCGTCGGCACCGCCGTCGTCGTAGATGACCTGGCCGGCCAGGTGTGTGTTCTCGACGCTCGTCAGCCAGATGAGCAGGTTCGCGATCGACTCGGGCGGCTGGTGGTAGTTCAGCGGCATCGGAACGTTGGCGTCGACCATCTTCGCGCCCTCGGGCGTCGAAAGGAGTTCGGCTGTCATCGGGGTGAGAACCGTGCCGGGGGCGACGGCGTTGAGCGGGATGCCGTTGCCGGCGTAGTCGTCAGAGATCGAGGCGCGACGCACCCAGCGGCTGAGCGCGCGCTTGCTCGACGGGTAGGCCAGGTAGCCGATCTGCGGGTCCTGGTCGGCGAGGTTCTGGGCGATCTCGCGGGCGGTGGACTCGTCGCCGGCGAGAGCCGCCTCGACCATCTCGGGGGAGTTCGGCTGAAGCGATGCCATCGACGATACGACAGCGACGCGCGGCGCGTCGGAGGTCTTCAGTGCCGGCAGCAAGCCGTCCAGCAGTTCGACCACGCCGAAGTAGTTGACGGAGATCGTCGCGGGAACAGGGGCCGAGATGCCGGCGCAGGCGATCACCGCGTCGATGGTGCCGTTGGCCAGCTTCGTGGCCCGGGCTGCGGCATCCACTCGCCCTTGAACGGTGGACAGGTCGGCCTCGACATCCGCATTGCGCAGGTCGATGCCGATCACCTTCTCGCCTCGGTCACGCAGAATCTGTGCGGTGGTGGCGCCGATTCCGGACGCGGATCCGGTGACGACGTAGGTGCGAGCCATGGCTCATTCCTCCTTCTGTGAGGTATCGGGGATGTCGACGCCGACGCTCGTGACGAAACGTCGGGCGAGCTCGGCGAAGTGTTCGCGATCGTCGGGACTCCAGTCGCCGATCGCTGTCTCGATGGCCGCGATTCCGCGCGAGACCAGGGCGCCGTAGGCGGCGCGCCCGGCCTCGGAGAGATCGATGAACGATGCGCGCCCGTCTTCGGGATCCGGGCGGCGCACGATGAGTCCCGTCGACTCGAGCCGGTGCAACTGCTTGCTCATCGTGGGTCGCGTGAGCCGCAGGCGGTCGGCGAGGGCGCTGGAACGGAGATTGCCCTGCATGCCGAGCGTGTAGACGATCGCGATGTCGCCCGAATCGATGTTGACGCCGGCAGCTTCCGCGTACTGTGACTGCACGCGGGGGGACGACCATTGGGTCATCAGGTGCGTGAGGGCCGTCAGGATGGCGGTGGATGCCGGTGTCGACATGATTTCAGTCTAGAAGAGGTAGTTGCCACAGGCAACTAGTTGTCGGCGGATGCACAGGTGCTGGTTCGCGACCGGTTGAAATCTCACGTACACTTGTCGGCGGTGACGTGTCCGAGCGGCCGAAGGTGCAACTCTCGAAAAGTTGTGTAGGGTAACCCCCTACCGTGGGTTCAAATCCCACCGTCACCGCCATAGAAAACCCCTGGTGAAACAGGGGTTTTCTGCTTTCTCCGAGGAGCTCGTGGTGCGTCCGCGGTGCGGATTCCCGGCGTTCAGTTGTCTCTGTGCCGCCGACATGTATGGATCCGGTGTTCAGTCACCGACGCTCGTTCGCCGCGTGATTTCGGAATGTTGTGTTCGTTGGTGATGCCTGGCTTTCGATAGGTTCGGCCGAGCCCCCAGCCCAGGGACGCAGTCATCTCCAGTGATGGTCCTCTTCCGCGCGTACTGCTGCGGCGTGGATCTGCCGGCGCGTTGCGGGCGGGAGGCCATCGCCAACACGGTGACCAGCGGCGCGCTGGACGCGACGTAAAGCCTGGTGCACGCGTAGGGGCCTTTGCCTATTTCCTGACCGCCTGGAACATGGTCGCCACCCGCATGCTTGCGTTGCGGAACGCAATACCGGGAGAGGTGGTGGGGACCAGCCAGTGCGAGTTGCGGCGGGCTCGGCGGTGGAAGGCACGTACCCGGGCACGATGGCGCCGTTCATACGCCGACAGAGCCGACGGGACATCAGAGGGGTGCTTGGCGATCGCGTCTGCAAGCGTCTTCGCCGCGACGATGGCGTTGCTCGAACCTTCGCCGAGAAGGCTGATGCAGTCGGCGGCATCCCCGAGCAGAGTGATGCGGCCCGCGGTCCAGGCCGGCATGGCGATCCGGGTGACGGCGTCGAAGTAGACGTCGTCTGTCGCCAGCCACTCGGCCACCGCCTGGTCGCTGACCCACCCCTGTCCCGTGTAAGCGTCTCGTACCAGGCGCTTGTGCGCCTCGGGATCATGCCGGTCGTAGACTCTGTCACTTCGAAAAATGAACGCAGCGAGAGGGCTGCCGGCGCCTGGGTGAATCGAAAGAGACACCCCGGGTCGGTTGAACAGCTGCAGAGCACGTGGGTCTCCTGAGGCGATTCTCGTGTGCATCGTTCCGACGAACATGCCGAACGGCGATGCGAAGTCGCTCTCCGGCCCGAAGGCGATGCGACGCACTCCTGAGTGCAGGCCATCCGCACCGATCACCAGGTCGAACCGACCCGGCGCCCCCGTGTTGAATGTGGCATCGATGCCGTGACGGTCTTGTTCGAGCCCAGTGATGACGTCACCGACGATCACCTCCGCTTCATCGCGAGCCGCAGCGAGCAGGGCGGCAGCGAGGTCGGCACGCGGAACCTCGACCTCCTGTTCGAGATCTGCTGTCTGTCGTGTGTCGATGGTGACGCGGGCGCCTCCGCCAGAATCGACCACTTCGAGCCGGTCCACACGGGTCGCCGCAGCCCGCAGCCTCGGCCACACACCCATCTCGCGTACCACGGCTGCCGCATCACCCCGCACATCGATCGGGTTCCCGCTGGAACGGACCGCATCCGCCTTCTCGACCACCGTCACATTCCAGCCCGAGCGAGCCAGCCAGTACGCCGCAGTCGCGCCAGCGATCCCCGATCCAGAGATCAGAGCACTCTTCTTCGTCATCCCCACAGTATGCAGTCAATGTCGATTCGCTTCAACTGCGGATATGCAGTCACTGCGGATTGACAGCAAGTGTGTAAAATTTGCTCATGGGCATGGACGAGCACGCGCGCCTTCCTCTGCGGGAGCGCAAGCGCCAGCGCACGCGTGAACTGCTGATGGAGACCGGTCGACGCCTGTTCGAAGAGCGCGGCTACGACGAGACGACCGTCGCCGACATCGCTGCAGCCGCCGACATCGGCACACGAACCTTCTTCGCATACTTCGAGACCAAAGAGCAGCTCTTGTTCTCTGACACCGACCCCCGAGTCACCTCAGCTCTGAGCGCCATCGACACGCGCAAGGCGGGTGAGTTGCCAACGGAAGTCCTGCTGCGCAGCCTGGCCAGCCCACAGATCGACGCTGAGGCGACCAACCCGAGCTCACAGCTACGACAGATGCTCATGCCCCATGTCCCCGCGATCCAAGCACGAGCCCTCCGACTCCAACTCGAAGCGCAGCAGAAGATCACTGCGGCACTCCATGACGCATACCCGGAAGTCGACGAGGCCGAACTTGCTGCCCTCGTCGGCGCCTTCATGGGCGCTGTCGCCGCCACATTCCAGTTCCTCGGCGACTCCACCACACCGTCCGCCCGAAAACGTCGCGTCATCGCCGCGGTCTCCAACGCCCTTACCTCCCACCGACCGGAACCCTAAGCGATGCCGCCGGTGCCGCGCGGCTGTACGCTGAGGCGATGCGGCAGTCCGCCGCATCGAGGTGACGTTGCACAAGCCGTGGTTCGCGCTCCATTTCGGCGTCAGGCCGACGGTCGTCATCGGCGGGCGTGGGCACCCCGCCCAATGGGGCGTCTCGAAACCTCACACGTGCGTTGAGAACCGCATTACCAACACTTATTAAATTAAATGTTGGTAAGATGGTCCCATGCCCACGCCTACCGAGGGTCTCGTTCCGATCGATGCGGTGACGTACGAGACGTTCGACTGGAAGCCGCGTGCGCCGGAGATGCACTCGCGGGCCGAGGTGGCGCGCCAGACCGGGCCGTACGATGCCGCGATCACGCCGCCCATCGCCGCGTGGTCGCCGGTCGTCTCGAGCGAAGACTCCGCCGACGTCGAGGATGCCACCCGCCGGCTGATTGAGTTCGACCAGCACGCGCAGAAGAAGCTGGGCACCGACAACCCTGCGCTCGGACCGACGACCGCGATCCTGCTTCGCACGGAGTCGGCGTCGTCGTCACAGATCGAGCAGCTGACTACGTCGGCCAAGCAGCTCGCCCTCGCGGAGATCGACGAGGGCGACAAGCAGAACGCGCTCACCGTCCTCGGCAACGTGCGCGCTATGGAAGCCGCCCTGGCTCT
The DNA here is from genome assembly GCF_029094505.1 of Microbacterium horticulturae. Taxonomy (NCBI): domain Bacteria; kingdom Bacillati; phylum Actinomycetota; class Actinomycetes; order Micrococcales; family Microbacteriaceae; genus Microbacterium; species Microbacterium horticulturae. Next base: position 295,419 of record NZ_CP119108.1, read on the forward strand.
CGCCGACGACATCAGCGAGGACTCCATCCTCGCGATGCACAAGGCGCTGATGCTCCACCAAACCGGCTTCCCGCCCGAGGAAGCCGGCCGGTACCGCCAGGAGCAGGTCTGGATCGGTCGGGGTGAAGCCGGTCCTCGACTGGCCGACTTCGTCGCCCCGCATCACGACCGGATCTTCGGTGCGATCGAGGACCTCGTGAACTTCGTGAAGTGCCAGGATGTTCCCGTGCTCGTCCAGGTGGCCGTCGCCCACGCTCAGTTCGAGACGATCCACCCGTTCCCGGACGGCAACGGCCGGACCGGCCGAGCGCTCGCGCAGTCGATCCTCCGCAACAAGGGTCTCGTCGGCTCCACCGCCGTACCGATCTCGGCCGGCCTCCTCGTGGACGTCCACCGCTACTTCGACGCGCTCAGCTCCTTCAGAGAGGGCGACGCCGGCCCGATCATCCGCGACTTCGCCAACGCGAGCCGGATCGCGGCGACCACGGGAACGCAGCTCGTCGACGACCTCGTAGAGCAGCTCGAAGAGTCGCGCGAGAAGATGGCCGGCATCCGTGCCGATGCCGCGGCGTGGAAGATCTTGCCCACTCTCGTCGGTCAGCCTGCGGTGAGCGTGAAGTACCTGAAGAGCGCGCTCGGTCTCGGCGAGATGGCCGCGCTGCGCGCGCTGGACGCGCTGACGGACCGGGACGTGCTCACCGAGACCACGGGGAAGAGCCGCGGCCGCGTCTGGCAGCACCGCGGCATCTTCGGGGCCCTCGACTCATACGCCTCGGTGATCCGGCGGATGTCAGTGCAATGACCGGAATCGGGAGAACCCCATCGCTGTCGAGATGGCGGGGTTCTTCGGTGCGAGCTCAGCCGAACAGGCTGCAGTCGAGGTTGCTGCAGGTGCCGCTGAGCTCGAAGCAGCATTGGGGCAGGGGCCGCCGCGACGCTCCGCCGTCGCGACAGCCTTAAGTGCGGATGGTCTGTTGCAGAACCTGGAAGGCGATGGCGACGACGAGCGCGTTGTAGAAGAAGCTCAGGATGCTGTGCAGCAGGACGACGCGCCGGACGCGAAGACTCAGCACCTGGGCGTCTGAGGTCGCGAAGGACGCACCGATGGTGAAGGAGAAGTAGAAATAGTCGATGAGAGTGGGTTTCCTCTTGCCGGGGAATGTAACCCCACCTCGCTGCCCGGCTTCGTCTACTGCCCAGTAGTTGTATGCGAAGCCCACTTGCAAGAGCGCCCAGGACAGCACCACACCTATCGAAGCGGCGACTGCGATAGGCAACGGGGTGCCGCCGTGCGCCTGTGTCACGAGTGCGACGACCGCGGAGTAGCCGCCGGTCACGCTGGCCGCCAGGGGGAGAAGCCACGACCAGCGTGCGACCTCTCGGATGACGGCGGGGGCTTCTTGATCTCGCTGTCCGTTCCACGCCACCACCAGCACACCGATGAGGTACGCCAGGGTGATCGATTCCCACAGCAGTAGGGTCCAGAGTTGGCCGAGGACGACATAAGCGACGCTCGTGAGGAGGATCGCGCTCTCGACGAGGGTCGTGACACCCCGCGACCACGTCATCCGCGGGGATCTTGCCGCTCGCCCTTGGCTCACCGTCGGCCTTTCGCTCCCCACCATCATGACCGACGGCTGTCGAGATCCCCAGCACTGTGCACGACGCAGACCACCGGGCGCTACGGTCGTTTCATGACGACGCGGCTCGTGCTTCTTGCCGACACGCACATCCCCAAGCGTGCGCGGGTGCTGCCGCCCGCCGTGCTGCGGGCGGCCGATGAAGCGGATGTCATCATCCACGCCGGAGATTGGGTGGCGGCATCCGTCCTCGACGAACTCTGCGCCCACGGCGACGTGCTCGGCGTGTGGGGCAACAACGACGGACCAGAACTCCGCCGCCGGCTGCCCGAGATCGCGCGCCGGCGCATCGAAGAGGTCGACGTGGCGGTCGTGCACGTGACAGGTGACGCGAAGACGCGCGAGCGTCGCATGGACGAGCAGTTCGGCGATGTCGACCTGCTCGTGTTCGGGCACAGCCACATCCCGTGGGACACGACGACACCCGGTGGGCTGCGTCTGCTCAACCCGGGTTCGCCCACCGACCGGCGCCGGCAGCCGCAGCACACGTTCATGACGGCTGTGATCGACGGCTCCGACATCCGCGACGTGACGCTCGTCGCGCTGCCTCAAAGACCGTCGGTTTGACCTCGTCCACGAGGCGGGTCACGCTGGACGGACAGAACGACAGGAGCACCCATGTCACGTGCCGGCCGACCGGAGTCTGAGTGAGCAGCGGCGATGCGGCAGTCCGCCGCATTGAGGTGACGTTGCACAAGCCGTGGTTCGCACTCTATTTCGGTGTCCGGCCGACGGTCGTCATCGGCGGGCGTGGGCACCCTGCGCAGTGGGGCGTCGGCACTTGGCAGATTCCATCAGACCAGTCCGCGACCATCGGCGTCTTCCTCTTCAACCGCCTGTGGCGTTTCGGTCAGTCGGAGTTCGCGATCGAGCCGGGCGGCCCGTCGGCGCTGGTCTATCGGGCGCCGGCTCTTCCGTTCACGCGCGGACGGATTCGCCCTCGCTGAAGCACGCGTGGCTGAGTCCTCCGGGCGGGTGGCGAAACGCCGTCGGCTGTATCAATGGATGCCGCGTCCGCACCACTCAGCGGGCGTTCTTCTCCAGCGCAGCCTGGGCTGCCGCGAGAGCCTGCTCCGCGGCATCCACCTTTTCGTCCGCCGCCGAGCGGCGCTCCTCCAGCTGGCCCATTCGGCTGTGCAGGTCCGCCGCCTCATCGCGCACACGGCGCAGCTCGGCATCCAGTTCCTTCTGACGACTGTCGAGCTCGTCGTAGCGGGCGAGAGCCTCACTGAGGTCTCGCTCCGTGCTCTTCTGTTCGCGCTGCGCGCGCGACAGCGCCTGCTCGGCATCGTGCACGGCGCGCTCTGCCTTGTGCCGCTCGCGCCGTGCCTTGAGTTCGTCGGTCGGCACAGCCGCGGCGTGTGCGGGCTCGACCTCGCCGCCACCGAGCGCGGCGGCGAGGTCGAGCGAGCCGGACGGCTCGAGCTCGCGGACCAGTCGCCCCGAGGCGACGGCGGTCGCGGCATCCCGATCGAAGAACGCCGCGCTGATCGTCTGTTGCACCGCCTCGAGCGTCGACGCCGTGACGCGACCGCCGCGCGCGGTGGCGAGCGCGGCGGCATCCTGCGCGAGGCGATCGGTCAGTGCGCGCCGCTGCTTGCTCAGCTGAGTGAGCGCCGCCGCGTCGAGGTCGGTCTGCGCTTCGCGAAGCTCTTCGGCGAGTTCCAGTGCCTGCGCGAGCGCCTGCGCGCGCTCGCGGGCGAACACGTTCACCACCCACGCGGCGACCGAGGGCTTGCGCAGGGCGCGGATCTGCTGCGCAAGGTCGGGGTCGGCAGCATCCTTCGCCCGGGCGTTTCGGGTGGCGATGAAGTCGTCGGGCGAACCGGCATAGAGCTTGGCGGCGATCTCCGCCAGCGTCTGCTCGGTCATGGCCGGTCCGTTCTCCCCGCTCGGTGGTGCTCCCGAGCTGCTCAGTCTCGCGACGTCGCGTTCACGCTGCCGGAGCGCTCCTGGCCGCTCAGACGTGCGATGGCGGCCATCATGCGCTCGGTGATCTCGCGGCGAGCCTTTCCATCGGGCACGTCGGCAAGATCGGACAGGTCGAGCGGCTCGCCGAAGCGCACCTCCAGGCGCGGTCGACCCGGCAGCAGGTGGCCGAGCGGCTTGGCGGTACTTGTGCCGATCAGTCCGACCGGCACAACGGCGGCGCCCGTGCTGCGGGCCATCCACGCCGCGCCGCCATGCCCCTCGTGCAGGTGGCCGTCGCGTGAGCGGGTGCCCTCCGGGAACACCGCGAACACGCTGCCAGCGCGAAGGATGCTGCTGCCGGCGTCGAGCGCGGCGCGTGCGTCGCGTCCGGTCGCACGGTGCACCGGCACGCCGCCGACCGACGTGAAGAACCAGCGCTTGACGCGGCCGAGGACTCCGGGCCCGGTGAAGTACGACGACTTGGTGAGGAACTGCACCGGGCGGGTGGCGGAGGTCGGGATGATGAGAGTGTCGAGCGACGCGAGGTGGTTGCTCACCAGAAGCACCGGCCCGCGGGCGGGCACGTTGTCTCGGCCGACGATGCGCGGCCGGTACAGCAGCCAGAACAGCGGTCGCAGGATGACCCGCCCGATGAAATAGACGGCGCCCGGACGCGGCGCGGGGGCGGGGCTCGGCGGTGCAGGCGTTGTCACGTCGCCACCCTATCCGCCGTGGCAGTGTTCGGCTCGTTCTGTGCAACGCAACCACCTGGCGCCCGCCGCCCCGAGAACGTATCGTGACCCCCAGACGGCGGGATCCGAGTCACGCGCTTGCCAACGACCCGCCAGGCGAGGGGGCCATGATGGTCGGAACCGATCGGATCAATGACATCTGGGGTGCGCGCACCCCGTTCGCGGCGGGTGAGGTGTGGCCGCAGAGACAGGACGAGCACCTCATCGACGGCATCGGCCACGACGATGTGGAGAAGTGGGTGCGCGGCGCGTGCCTGCTGTGCAGCAACGGCTGCGGCGTCGAGGTCGCGGTCGCCGGCGGTCGGATGGTGGGCATCCGCGGACGCGCCGAAGACCGCGTGAACCACGGCCGGCTCGGCCCGAAGGGGCTCTACGGTTGGCAGGGCGAGCAGCACGACCGGCTCACGGCGCCGCTGATCCGGCGCGACGGCGAGCTCGTCGAGACCGACTGGGAGACCGCGATGTCGGCGATCGTCGACCGCTCGCGCACCCTGCTCGAGACCAAGGGTCCGCTCTCGCACGGGTTCTACACCTCGGGTCAACTGATGATCGAGGAGTACTACACGCTCGCCGTCATCGGCAAGGCCGGCATCGGCACGCCGCACATGGACGGCAACACCCGCTTGTGCACCGCGACGGCGTCGGCGGCGTTCCAGGAGTCGTTCGGCAGCGACGGGCAACCCGGCTCGTACACCGACATCGACCTCTGCGACACTATCTTCCTCTTCGGGCACAACGTCGCCGAGACGCAGACCGTGCTCTGGAGTCGCATGCTCGACCGTCTCGACGGTCCCAACCCCCCGCGGCTCGTGTGCGTCGACCCGCGGCGCACCAAGGTCGCCGAGCGCGCCACGGTGCACCTGCCCATCCGCAACGGCACGAACCTCGCCCTCATGAACGCCCTCGTCCACGAGATCATCGCCGCCGGTGCCGTCGACCGCACCTACGTCGACGCGCACACGATCGGCTTCGACGAGCTCGAGAAGATGACGAAGGATGCCACGGCCGAATGGGCTGCGGAGATCTGCGGGGTCGCGGCATCCGATATAAAGAAGGCCGCCGAGATCTTCGCGACCAGCGAGCGCGTGGTCTCGACCTGCTCGATGGGTTTCTACCAGTCGCACCAGGCGACGGCGGCGTCGTGCCAAGTGAACAACATGCACCTGCTGCGGGGAATGGTGGGGCGGCCAGGCGCCGGCATCCTTCAGATGAACGGCCAACCGTCGGCCGAGAACAACCGCGAGGCCGGATGCGGGGCGGCGTTGCCCGGCTTCCGCAACTGGTCGAATCCGGCCCACGTCGACGAGCTCGCAACGCTGTGGAACGTCGACCCGCTCGTCATTCCGCACTGGAAGCCGCCGACCGACGCGATGACGTTGTTCCGGTATGCCGAGGAAGGGTCGATCGGTTTCCTGTGGATCGCCGGCACGAATCCGGCGGTCTCGATGCCCGATCTGGCGCGGATTCGGGCGACGCTTGCGGGGGACCAGTGCTTCGTCGTGGTCTCAGACGGCTACCTCACCGAAACCGCGGCGCTCGCCGACGTCGTCCTGCCGACCGCGCTGTGGGCCGAGAAGACCGGCAGCTACACCAACGTCGACCGCACCGTGCACCTGCAAGAGAAGGCCGTCGACCCGCCCGGGCAGGCGCGCAGCGATCTCGACATCTGGATCGACTACGCGCGACGGCTCGATCTGCACGACAAGGACGGCCACCCGCTGCCGGCCTGGAACACGCCCGAGGCCGCGTTCGCCGGCTGGCAGGAGTGCAGCGCAGGCCGCCTGTGCGACTACACGGGCCTCTCCTATGGTCAGCTGCACGAGGTCGGCGGCATCCAGTGGCCGGTCACCGCGCAGGCGCCCGACGGCACCGAACGCCTCTACGGCGACGGACGCTTCGCGACGCACGCCGACTTCTGCGAGACCTACGGGCACGATCTGACGACCGGCACTCCGGTCACGCGCACGCAGTACCTCGCCGACCACCCCGACGGCCGTGCGGTGCTCAAGACCGCGCCGTATCAAGAGGCTTTCGAGACCCCCGACGACGAGTACCCGCTGCGGCTGACCACCGGGCGCACCGTCTACCACTTCCACACCCGCACGAAGACCAAGCGCGCGGCGCCTCTGCAAGAGGCCGCGCCGTCGATGTGGGTGGAAGTGTCGCAAGTGGATGCCGCGGCCCGCGGCATCCACGAGGGCGATATCGTTCGCGTCACGTCGCGTCGTGGCTCCATCGAGGCACCGGCGCGGGTGTCGCATGTGCGCGACGGTGTCGTGTTCGCGCCGTGGCACTACGGCGGCGATGCGCTCACGGCGGCGAACGAGCTCACGCTGACCGCGTGGGATCCCGTCTCGAAGCAGCCCGAGTTCAAGGTCGCGGCGATCCGGCTGCAGAAGGTGCGCGACGGCGATGGGCCCGCACCGGCACCGCTGCTGACGGCGTCGGCACCGGTGGAGGAGGTGTGACATGCAGCTGCCGCACTATCTCGCAGCCCTCGTGACCGCCGAGCGCAGGCTTGCCGACGGATACGACCAGGTGACGCGCGCGCACGCAGGCGTGGCTGACGTCGCATTGACGTCTCGTTCGTTCGCCGAGGCGTCGCGGGCGAGGGCCGATGCGCTCGCCGCCGCGTGCGAAGACCGCTACCCCGGCGGCACGGACGAGGGTGCGCCGGCCTCGTTCGCGGCGGCGCAGCCCGGTCCGCTCGCTCTGCTGAGCGACCTCGCAGAGCTCGCGCGGCTGGCAGGGTTCGTGCATACCGCGTGGGAGGTCGTCGTGCAGGCGGCCTCGGGCCTGCGCGATCGCGATCTCCTGTCCGAAGCGCAGCAGAACGTCTCGGCGCTGGAGACTGAGGCGGCGTGGATCGACCACAAGACGAAGAGCGAGGCCGCGCAGGCTGTGCTCGTCGCGGAGTGAGGGCGTCGCCGGCCGCAGACGGAGTACGCGTAGGCTCGATCGCGATGGCTACCGGAGCGACGATGCACACCTTCGAGGTGCAACTGGCCGACGTCGATCGCGGCGTGTATGAGGAGCTGACGCTGCGCCTGGCGCGGCATCCCTCCGAGACCGACGCCTATATGATCACGCGGCTTCTCGCGTACTGCCTCGAGTATGAAGAGGGCATCGCGTTCAGCGAGGGCATCTCGGCGACCGACGAGCCGGCCGTGCTGGTGCGTGACCTGACCGGTCGGGTCACGGCGTGGATCGAAGTGGGAGCACCGGATGCCCCCCGCCTGCACTTCGGCAGTAAGCTCGCCGACCGCACCGCCGTGTACACACATCGCGACCCCGCGAAGGTCATCGCGCAGTGGGCGGGCAAGACCATCCACGAGGCCGACGCGATCACGGTGCACAGCTTCGATCCGGGGTTCATCGACGCGGCGGCGGGGCTCGTCGAGCGGCGCAATGAGATGACGCTGTCGGTCACCGAGCGGCAGGTCTACCTCGAGCTGAACGGCACGCATCTGTCGTCGCCGATCCACGACCACGCGATCCGCTGAGCGCTGGCCGCGGACCGGCGCTCGTCCAGAATGCGTTCACCCTGCCCCGAACAGCGCACCCGGGCCGGTGAGCGTGCCGGCGCTGGCCGACGCGACGAGCACCGCGGCCAGCGCCGCGAGCACGCCGCCTGCGAAGAGCGCGTCCCGGGCCGTGAGCGCGACCGGTCGCCAGATCGTGCGTGGTGAAAGGCCCAGCCCGCGCTGCTCGAGCGCCCGCGCGAGACGCTCGCCACGACGCAAGGAACCGATGAGAAGGGCGGATGCCGCGGCGAGGTGCCCGGCGGCGCCGAGCCGCGGCATCCCGTTCCGTCCGATCGGTGCGCGCACCAGGTGCGCCGCGCGGATCGTCTGCCACTCGGCGCCCATCGTCTGCAGCATGCGGTAGCCGGCGAGCAGGGCGCTGGCGACGCGGATGTCGAGACGCAGATGCTGGTGTGCGCTCGTCATGAGCGCCACAGGGTCGGTCGACACGATGAAGGCGATCGACAGGACGCCGGTCGCCAGCGTGCGCAGGGCCAACGCCAGTCCAACGTCGAGGCCCTCCTGCGTGACCCGGAGGAGACCCGCCTGCCAGAGCACCGTCCCCGGCCGCGTGAGCATGTTCGCGACGAACAGTCCCAACGCGAACGCGATGAACGGCACGTGCCCGAGCGCGAGCGTGCGCGGCGGGACGGCCCGCGCCGCCAGGACGGCCGCGACGGCCACCACGTAGAGCGCGGCGAGCGTGGGCACATCGAACACGAACAGCAGCACGAGCGAGACGGCGAACAGCAGCGCGAGCTTCACACTCGGATTGCGCTGCGCAAGCGGGCCGACCAGGTGCCGCCGGAGGTCGGTCGGAGAGCCGGCGCTCATCGTGAGGGCGCTCTGTCGTAGGCGTCGAGCGCGGCGTGCAGCTCGGCGGTCGATCGGCAGCGCGTCAGCAGATGCTCGACCAGCCGCGGAACGCGCACGCCGGCGCGGCGCAGCAGAGCGCCTTCGCGCAGCACGTCGGCGAGGTCACCGTCACGAATGACCCGGCCCTCGTCGATCACTATCGCGCGGTCGGCGACCGCGGCCAGCGAGCGGAGGTCGTGGGATGCCGCGAGCACGGCGCGTCCGTCGTCGGCGGCGACCCGCAGCTGACGTGCGGCCCGCAGCGCGTCTCGACGGTCGAGCCCGAACGTGGGCTCGTCCGCGATGAGGATCGGGCGGTCGTGGGCGAGCATCGCCGCGAGGCTCAGGCGCCGCTTCTCACCGCCCGAGAGACGGTACGGGCTGCTGCCCCGCACATGCGTGAGACGATGCGCGTCCAGCGCCTGCTCGACGCGTGCGGCGATGCCGGCGTCCCCACGCCGATGCCTCCCGCGTCGCGGCGCCGACGCAGCGAGCCCGTGCGCGACCTCGTCGGCCACCGTGCGCCCGACGAACTGATGCTCGGGATTCTGAAAGACCATGCCGGCGCCCCGCCGGACGCCGTAGCCGGTCACCGCGCCGCCGAGGCACTGTTGCAGCCCTGCCAACGTGCGCAGCAGCGTCGACTTGCCGGCGCCGTTGCGGCCCAGCAGCACGACGACCTCGCCCGCGCGCAGCTCGAGCGACACGTCATCGAGCACCGGCTCGGAGGCGCCCACGCTCAGGCGGTGTGCCTCCAAGACGACGGCGCCGCGTTCGGGCGGCATACCCGGCGCTGCCTGCGAAAGGGAATCGACGAAGGCCCGATTCGCCGCGGCGTCGAGCGCGCCCGGCACTCCCGTGACCGCATGCAGTTCGGCATCGAGCGGCAGCCAGCAGCCCGCGTCGCGCAGCCGTGCCGCATGCTCAGCCAGGACCGCAGCGGTGTCGCCGCTCGCCGCGACTCGCCCTCGGTCGTCAAGGACGACGGCGCGCTCGGGCATCGCCCCGGCATCGGCCAGATCGTCGAGACGATGCTCGACGAGCACCGTCGTCGCTTCGGTCGCAGCGACAGCGGCATCGATGGCCGCACGCACCGCGATGACCCCATCGGCGTCGAGCATCGAGGTCGGCTCGTCGAGCAGCAGCACGCCGGGCTCGGACGCGAGAACGGCCGCGAGAGCCACGCGCTGACGCTGCCCTCCGGAGAGGGAGTGGATGCCGCGGCCGCGCAGGTCTGCGGCATCCACCACTTCCAGCGCAGCCGTGATCCGGGCGTCCATCTCGTCGCGCGGTACGCCGTGGTTCTCGAGCCCGAACGCGACCTCGGCGTCCACGTCGACCATGCACAGCTGCGCGTCGGGGTCCTGCGCGAGCGCGCCGACGGTGCGCGCCAGCTCGACGACGGTCTTTGACTCGGTGTCGACCCCGCCGACCGTCGCGCGACCGTGCATCGTGGCCGTGACCGAGTGCGGCACGACCCCCGAGAGCACGTCGAGCAGCGTCGACTTGCCCGACCCCGACGGCCCGAACACTATGGTGCGGCTGCCCGCAGGGAACTCCGCGGTCACCTCGTCGAGGACGGCGCGCGTGCCGAAGCGGATGGATGCGGCATCCACCCGCACGTCCGTCGTCTGGCGTGTGACCGGCCGATCGTGATCACTCAGCGCGCGCGGCACGGTCGCGACCGATCGCGAAGTTGTCGACCACGCCGGTGCGTGCGACCGCCGAGACGATCGGCTTGGCCAGCAGGCCGCCGAGCACGATACCCGAGAGCACCTGGACGACGAGGCGGATCCAGAACAGATCGGTGCCGTACCACCCCGAGCGGAAGGCCGAGAAGAAGAACACGAAGCCGGCGCCCAGTGCGCCGGAGAGCGCGTACTGCAGCCATCCGTAGCGCCGGTAGCGCGTCAGCGCGAACGGGAGTTCGCTGCCGATGCCCTGAATGCCCGCCGCGACGAACAGCAACGGACCGACCGCCGACCCGAGGAAGACGACCTCGATCACCGACGCGAGGATCTCGGCGGCCACGCCCGCGAAGGGGCGCCGCACGATCGCCACCGCGATCGGCGACACCAGGAGCCATCCACCCAGAAGCACGTGCTGGGTGAGGTCCCCGAGCGGACCGGCGAGCACCGACAGCCACGCCCAGGCCTGCACGAGCGCCCAGTAGAGGAAGCCTGCGACCACGCCGAGCACGACGATGAGCATGATGTCGCGCAGGCTCCAGCCGCGGTGACTGCGCGTGGGTCGGGGACGCGCCGTGCCGTTCTCGAAGGCGCTCGCCGTGGCGCTCTCGGGGGCGCTCATGCCGCAGCTCCGCTCGGGCTGTTCACCGAGATGGTGACGTGGGTCGTCACGTGCGGCACCGTGCGGCCCACGCGCACCCAGCCGCCGGCCACGGTCTCGAGGATCGTCGCGACATCGCCGTGCAGGCGCGTCACGTAGTGGTCGCTGCGCACGTACGTGCCGTTCGCTCGCGCGTCGTCGATGGCGGCGTAGATATCGCGCATGTGGTCGGCGGCTCCGCTGTCATCGAGCGGATACAGCGCCCACTGCGCCGAGCCCACGACGCCGGTCGGCGGGACGTCGGGGAGGGGCGACACGAGCCCGCCGCCGGCCGGGAGCGCGCAGCGCACCTCGCCGGGGCATCCCCTCGAGAACATCACCGTGGCGCTCACGTGACGCCCGCCGCGCGCAGCCGCGGCGATCAGGCGCGCGAAATATGTGGCCAGGGCCGTCTCGTCGCCGGTCGCCCACGTGCTGACGTCGTCAGTGACGACATCGAGCTGCGCCGCGTCGGCCGAGGCTTCGGCGAGGGCGGTGAGGATGACGTCGACATAGTCATCGCTCATCACCGCGAGGGTGATGCGGCCGCCGACACCGAACTGCTGGGGCGTCGGTGTGTCTTGGGCCTCTTGCTGATTATCTTGCGTGACCGAATGCACGTTGTGTGCCCTTTCTCCTCGGAGGTAGGCACGGGTGTGTGCGCGACGCGGTGCCGTGCACACGTCGAGAAAGCTGCCTCCCTGCGCCGGCATGATCCGGATCAGGTTCGACGGTCGAAGGTTGAAGACCTTCCTCTCAGCCCGGCTCACCGGACTCCCGTGTACGCAGGCAGTGTAGCGCGGTCCGCGGTGTCGACGGAGCGTCCGAGCGTGATCCCCAGATGTGACGTTTCCGCGCGTGCGCGGTTACGCTGGCCCGATGCCCCGCGAGAGACGACCGTGAGCCTGCTGCTCACCGCGATCGCGGTCTGCATCATCGCAGCCCTCGCCGCCGCGGCGCAGGCAGTGTCGGGCTTTGGTTTTGCAATGCTCAGCGTGCCGCTGATGATCCCCGTGCTGGGCGCACCTTCATCGGTCGTCGTCGCGACCGTGCTCGGACTCGTCTTGACCATCGGCAGCACGATCGCCGAACGCCGCGCGGTGGAATGGCGCCCCGTCTTTGCGTTGTCGGGCGCCGCGCTGGTCGGCATTCCGATCGGCCTCGCGGTCTTGCAGTTTCTCGACCCACACTGGCTCTCGCTGGTCATCGGCGTCGTCGTGATCGGCGCGACCGTTCTGCTGGCCCGCCGCACGCCGCTGCAGCTGGAGAGCAGAAGGGGCATCGTCGCCGCCGGCGTGCTCAGCGGTGCGATGCTCAGCTCGACAGGCATGAACGGTCCGCCGGTCGTCGCGGTATTCCAGACGCGTGGGCTGCGCCCCGTGGCGTTCCGCGCGTCGCTGCAGGCGGCCTTCGCCATCCAAGACCTGCTGGCGATCATCGGCTTCGTGTTCGTCGCGCGACTCACGCCCCAAGTCGGCCTCCTCGCGCTGATCGCCGTGCCGGCCCTGGTGCTCGGCTGGTGGCTCGGCGACCGCCTCTTCCACCGCATCGGTCAGGGTGCCTTCCGCTGGATCGTGCTCGGGATGCTGCTGCTGAGCGGTCTGCTGGCGATCATCCAAGCCGCGGTGCAGCTCTCCGGCTGATCACGCACCGTGGCTGATCATGCACTCCGGCTGATCAGACACTGTGCTGCGGCATCCCCCCGCCGTACGCTCGACACATGAACCGGATCCGCCGGGCGTGGCTGTGGCTGCTGAAGAACACCCTCAACAAGGGCACGAGCGCCCTCGCGCGCACGGGGCACGGCCCGTTCAGCCTCGTGCGGCACGTCGGCCGCAAGAGCGGAACCGTCTACGAGACGCCCATCATCGTCGCCGCGGTGCCCGAGGGCTTCGTCGCCGAACTGACCTACGGCGAGCAGGTCAACTGGTACCGCAATGTGGTGGCCGCCGGCGGATGCGAACTCGTCGTGCGCGGCATCCCGCACCGCATCGTCGCCATCGAACCGTACCCGACGGATGCCGGCCGAAAGGCGTTCGGCCCTCCAGCCACCGCGCTGCTCACGCTGCTGCGCCGGAACGAGTTTCGACTGCTGCGCACCTGAGGTCAGTCGAAGGCGCCCGAGCGCGTCGAGACGATCTGCTTGCCCAACGGCATGAGTGACACCGCCACGAGCTTGAAGTCGGCGATGCCCATAGGAATACCGATGATGGTCACGCACAGCGCCAGGCCCGAGACGATGTGTCCGATCGCCAACCACCACCCGGCCACGACGACCCAGACGACATTGCCCAGGAACGAGAAGACGCCCGGCTGCCGCTTGTCGACGATCTGCCGTCCGAACGGCCACAGCGAGTAGCGGGCGATGCGGAACGACGCGATCGCCCACGGGATCGTGAAGATCGGGATGCACAGCACGATGCCCGCGGCCATGTATCCGATGAACAGCCAGAATCCGGCGAAGACCACCCAGATGATGTTGAGGATCGTGCGCATCTCCACATCATGGCAGGCCGTGACCGGGCAACGGCTGGGTCGCCGCGGGGGCCGTGCTGGCGGCGATCCCGGTGCTGGTGCTTTTCTTCGCGCTGCGGCGCTGTGGGCGCTTCCCGCGGCCCGCGCGCGGCTCGGATCGCCGAACGTGACGGCCGAACAGGGGCGGTGCTGAGGCTCGGGGGAAGGGTGGCCGAGAGGCGGGATGCCGCGGCTCAGCGCAGGTCGTCGAGCGCGGCGTGCAGCTTCTCGGCCTCGCCTGCCGCCATCGCGTAGCCGTGCTCGGGCGCGGGGTAGGCGCCCGACCGTACCTCGCCCGCGTAGGCCCGGATGCCGTCGATCGTCGCGGCGCCGACCTCGGCGAAGCGCTTGACGAAGCGCGCCTGATGTCCGTCGTGGATGCCCAGCAGGTCGTGGAACACGAGCACCTGACCATCGACGGCCGGGCCCGCGCCGATGCCGATCACGGGTACGTCCAGCAGGGGCACTATCGCCGCTGTGGCCTCGCTCGGGATCGCTTCGAACACGAGCGCGAAGCATCCCGCAGCCTGCAGCGCCAGCGCGTCGGCCGCCACCTGCTGAGCGGCCTCGGCGGTGCGGCCCTGGGCACGGTAGCCACCGAGTACACCGACGGTCTGCGGCGTGAGCCCGACGTGCCCCATCACGGGGATGCCCGCGGCCACGATCGCCCGCGCCCGCTCGACGGTCGTGCCACCGCGCTCGATCTTGACGGCGTCGACCCCGGCCTCCTTCACGAAGCGCTGCGCGGTGCGCACGGCCTGCTCGTCGCTCGCCTCGTACGAGCCGAACGGCAGGTCGCCCACGAGGAGCGGGCCGACCAGTCCGCGGCGCACGGCCGCAGTGAGCATGAGCAGCTCGTCGACCGTCACCGACACCGTGCTGTCGTAGCCGAGCACGGTCATGGCGGCCGAATCCCCGACGAGCACGGCATCCACCCCCGCCGCCTCGGCGGCGCGAGCGCCGGGATGGTCGTACGCGGTCACCATGACGATGGGCTCGCCCGCGGCCTTCTTGGCGGCGAGCGTCGCGAACGTGGTCTTCGGGGCGCGCTCGCCGGGATGCGTGCTCATGCCAGGGCCTCCGCTGCGACGAGGACGCCGGGCTCGGCGTCCACGGTGATGATGCGATTGTGCTCGTCGACGTGCACCACGCGCGGCTCGTAGGCGTCGAGCTCGCCATCGTCGACATCTGCGTACGAGATGACGATCACGGTGTCGCCGGTGTGCACGAGTCGGGCGGCCGCGCCGTTGAGCTGCAGGTCACCGGACCCGCGGACGCCTGCGATCGTGTAGGTCACCAGGCGTGACCCGTTGTCGACGTCCACGACGTGCACCTGTTCGTTCGGGCGGATGTCGGCGGCCTCGAGCAGCTCGGGGTCGACGGTGATCGATCCGACGTAGTGCAGGTCGCTGCCGGTCACCCTGGCGCGGTGGATCTTGGACTTGAGCATGGTGCGTCGCATCAGGAGGCCTCCAGCAGCCGGTTGTCGATGAGGCGGGCAGCACCGACTCGGGCCGCCACCGCCAGCAGTGCGGTCGGTGCGACGGCGTCGACGAGGGCGAGGTCGTCGGCGGAGCGCAGCTCGAGGTACTCGGGTTCGATGCCGGCGCTCTCGAGCACGGCGCGTGCCGCCTTGAGCAGCTCGTGCGCACCGGTCTGACCGGACGACACGGCGCTCTCGGCCGCATCGAGGGCACGGCTGAGCGCTGTCGCGCGCTCGCGGGACGCGGCATCCAGATACGCGTTCCTCGAGCTCATCGCGAGACCGTCCGCCTCGCGCACGATCGGGCATGCGACCACGTTCACGTCGAGGTTCAGGTCGCGTACCACCCGGCGTACCACGAGCACCTGCTGGGCGTCCTTCTGCCCGAAGTACGCGGCGTCGGGCCGGACGATGCCGAACAGCTTCGTGACCACGGTCGCCACGCCGTCGAAGTGCCCGGGTCGGGTTGCGCCGCAGAGCACATCGGTGATCCCCGCCACATGGATCGAGGTCGCGTAACCGTCGGGGTACACCTCGCCGACCGGGGGAGTGAACAGCACGTCGGCCCCGGCCTGTGCGGCGAGCCGCGCATCGCGGTGCTCATCGCGTGGGTAGGCCGCGAGGTCTTCGCTCGGGCCGAACTGTGTCGGGTTCACGAACAGCGACACCACGACCAGGTCGTGCGCGTCGCGCGCCGCGCGCATGAGCGACAGATGCCCCTCGTGAAAGGCACCCATCGTCGGCACGAGGCCGACGGTGCCGCCGCGCTCGCGCGTCGCGTGCACGACCGCGCGCACCTCGGCGACTGTTCGCAGCGTCTGCATCATCGGCTCCGTTCCGCGGCGAGGGCGCGGGTGTGGTCGGCGAGCACGTCGAAAAGCGGCACGAGTTCGGGCGCGAGCGCTGCGCGCTGTCGGGCGACGGTCTCATCGTCGCCGCGGGCGATGGGTCCGGTGAGGGCGGATGCCGCGCCGCGCGCCGCCCAGTTCTCGACCGTGCGCCGCACGAGCGGCGCCAGTAGGGCTCGCGCGTCGCCATCGTCGATGTCGGGCCCCGCCTCGCGCAGCAGACGCTCTGCGAGGCCTTCGAGGGTCACGACGAAGTTCGCGGCGAACGCGGCGGCGGCGTGGTACCGCGCACGGTCGGCGTCGGCGATCTCGAACGCGTGCATGCCCAGCGCCGTCGCCAGCGAGCGCGCGATAGTGAGTGCCTCGGGCGAGCGCCCGCCGATCGCGGCGCCGATTCCGGCGAAGACCGAGGGGTCGTCGCCGCCGGCAAAGGTCTGCAACGGGTGGAGGCCGAAATCGACATCATCGAGCCCGGTCGCCCCGGAGGTGTGGCCGATGAGCGTGGCGTGACCCGACGCGGCGGCCGCGGCATCCCGAATCTCCCGATCGGGCACGCAGAGCAGCACCACATCGGCGTCGCCCACGGGCTCGTCGCGGCCGGTGGGCCCGAAGACGGTGTAGCCGGCGTGGGTCAGCGTGGGGGCGATGGCCGAGCCGAGTCGCCCGCGTCCGACCACCGACACCCGGGTGACGGCGGGTGCGGACGATGCAGCGGAAGGGGTCATGGAGGAGCGATCTGCGCGGTGGGAGGGTCGCATCGAGCATAATGAGCCGCGCCCCGCCGGTCGATTCGACGCGTAACGATGTCGGCGAGCGTGCCGCCGCGCAACCGCACTCTCAGGCGCGCGTGGGCGCTGCCTCGGGATGGTTCAGGTCGAACGCGGGCCGCTCGCTGCGGATCCGTGGGATCGACGTGAAGTTGTGCCGTGGCGGCGGGCAGCTGGTCGCCCACTCGAGCGATCCCCCGTAGCCCCACGGGTCGTTCACGGTCACCCGCTGCGCCTTGCGAGCGGTGATCCACACATTCAGGATGAACGGGATCATCGACGAGCCCAGCAGCATCGCGCCGATCGACGACACCTGGTTCATCCAGGTGAACCCGTCAGACGGCGCATAGTCCGCGTAGCGACGCGGCATCCCGGCCACGCCGAGCCAGTGCTGCACGAGGAAGGTCATGTGGAAGCCGATGAACAGCATCCAGAAGTGCACCATGCCCAGCCGCTCGTTGAGCATCTTGCCGGTCCACTTCGGCCACCAGAAATAGAAACCCGAGAACATGGCGAACACGACCGTGCCGAACACCACATAGTGGAAGTGCGCCACCACGAAGTACGAGTCGGTGACGTGGAAGTCGAGCGGCGGCGACGCGAGGATCACGCCGGTCAGGCCACCGAACACGAACGACGTCAAGAATCCGATAGCGAACACGATTGGCGTCTCGAACGTGACCGAGCCGCGCCACATCGTGCCGATCCAGTTGAAGATCTTCACACCCGTCGGCACCGCGATCAGCATCGACATGAAGGAGAAGAACGGCAGCAGCACGGCACCGGTGGCGAACATGTGGTGCGCCCATACCGATGCCGACAGCGCGGCGATCGCGATCGTCGCATAGATCAGCGTGCGATAGCCGAAGATCGGCTTCCGGCTGAAGACGGGGAACACCTCGGTGACGATGCCGAAGAACGGCAGCGCGATGATGTACACCTCAGGGTGCCCGAAGAACCAGAACATGTGCTGCCACAGCAGCACGCCCCCGTTGGCAGGGTCGAACAGGTGCGCACCGAGGATGCGGTCGGCAGCGGCGGCCAGGAGGGCCGCGGCCAGCACCGGGAACGCCATGAGGATCAGGATGCTGGTCAGCAGGATGTTCCACGAGAAGATCGGCATGCGCCACATGGTCAGGCCGGGCGCGCGCATCGTGACCACGGTGGTGATGAAGTTCACAGCGCCGAGGATCGTGCCGAAACCGCTCATCCCCAGGCCCAGGAACCAGAGGTTGCCACCGGCCCCCGGCGAGAACGTCGCATTCGCCAACGGCTGGTACGCGAACCACCCGAACGCCGCCGCCCCCTGCGGGGTCAGGAACCCGGCCACCGCGATCAGCGATCCGAACAGGAACAGCCAGAACGCGAAAGCGTTCAACCGGGGGAACGCCACATCGGGAGCGCCCAGCTGCAACGGCAGGATCGCATTGGCGAACCCGGCGAACAACGGCGTCGCGAACATCAGCAGCATGATCGTGCCGTGCATCGTGAACAGCTGGTTGAACTGGTCCTTCGTCGCAACGATCTGAATGCCCGGGGCGAACAGCTCGGCACGGATGATCAACGCCATCACACCGCCGAGCATGAAGAACATGACCGAGGAGATCAGGTACATGTACCCGATGATCTTGTGGTCGGTGGAGGTGATCCACCGAACGACGATATTGCCCTTTTGCTCGATGCGCGTTCGGTTCAGGAGGTCAGCCTGCGCAGGCGGGAGATGAGACGTCATCGTGTCTGTGCGGTCGACCGGGATCGTGGTCGCCATATCGGCAGTCTGCCACTGTTTACCCGAATCGGGGCCGTTTGCGATCATGGCTGCAGAACGACCTTCACGCACCCGTCCGCCTTCTTCTGGAAGGTCTCGTACAAGCCCGGGGCATCGTCCAGCGGTGCGCGATGGGTTGCAAGGTCCATGACCCCGAGCGGGTCCGCTGGATCTTCGACGAGGGGGAGCAGCTGCCCGATCCAGTGCTTGACGTTGCACTGGCCCATGCGCAGACTCACCTGCTTGTCGAAGAGCGTCTTCATCGGCAGGATGTCGGCGTCGCCGGCGTACACGCCACTCAGCGAGATCGTGCCGCCGCGCCGCACGAGATCGATCGCCGTGTACAGCGCGCTCAGCCGGTCCATGCCGGCGCGCTGCATCAGCCGCTGCGCGATCGGATCGGGCAGCATCCCCACGGTCTTCTGCGCGAAGCCGACGGCCGGGCTGCCGTGCGCCTCGAGTCCAACGGCATCCACCACCGAGTCCGGCCCGCGGCCGTCGGTGGCGTCGCGCAGCTCGTCGAGCAGACCGTCGCCGGGCGCGAACGCCTCGACGCCATGACGCTCGGCCATGGCGCGGCGTTCGTCCACCGGCTCGATCGCCAGCACCCGGCATCCGCGCCGCACCGCGATGCGCGAGACGAACTGGCCGACGGGCCCGAGGCCGAGCACCACCAGCGTGCCGTCGTCGGGCACATCCGCGTACTCGACGCCCTGCCATGCGGTGGGCAGGATGTCGCTGAGGTAGAGGTACCGTTCGTCGGGCGGTTCGTCGGCCACGCGGATGTGATTGTGATCGGCAAGCGGAACCCGCAGCAGCTCGGCCTGGCCGCCGGGAACCTGACCATACAGCTTGGTGTAGCCGAACAGCGCCGCCCCCGAGCCGTATTCGCGCACCTGCGTCGTCTCGCACTGCGACTGCAGACCGTGCCGGCACATCCAGCATTCGCCGCACGCGATGTTGAACGGGATGACGACGCGGTCGCCGACGGCGAGGCCGTGCACGTCGGATCCGACCTCCACGACCGTGCCCATCGGCTCATGTCCCAGCACGTCGCCCGCGTCGAGGAAGGGTCCGAGGATCTCGTAGAGGTGCAGATCCGAGCCGCAGATCGCCGTCGACGAGACCTGCACGATGGCGTCCGTCGGCTCTTCGATCCTCGGATCCGGCACCTCCTCCACGCTGATGTGTCGTCGTCCCTGCCATGTGACCGCCTTCATGATTCCTCCTCATGAAGGACGGTGGCATCGGGATGCCGTGGGCACAGCCCCCTTGACAGCCGGGGTGGCCCCGCTCAGGCCTTCGGCCCGCCCGCGACGTAGAGCACCTGGCCTGAGACAAAGCCCGAGGCCTCGGACACGAAGAACGACACTGCGTTGGCGATGTCGTCGGGCTTGCCGCCGCGCCCGACCGGGATCTCGGCTGCGCGGGCGGCGATGAACTCGTCGAACGGCACACCGATGCGGGCGGCGGTGGCGGCGGTCATGTCGGTCTCGATGAACCCCGGCGCTATCGCGTTCGCCGTCACGCCGAAGCGCCCCAGCTCGATCGCGAGCGTCTTTGTCAGCCCCTGCATGCCGGCCTTCGCGGCGGAATAGTTCGCCTGTCCGCGGTTGCCGAGCGCCGAGGTGCTCGAGAGGTTCACGATGCGGCCCCAGCCGGCATCGACCATGTGCTTCTGCACGGCGCGACTCATCAGGAAGGCGCCGCGCAGGTGGACGCGCAGCACGGTGTCCCAGTCGTCGGCGGTCATCTTGAACAGCAGGTTGTCGCGGATCACGCCGGCGTTGTTCACGAGCACGACGGGTGCGCCCAACTCGGCGGCGATGCGGTCGACGGCGGTGGTGACCGCGGCCTCGTCGGAGACATCGGCGCCGACCGCGAGCGCCTGGCGGCCCGTCGCGCGGATCTCGTCCACCACCGGCTGCGCATCGGCTTCGACCAGATCGATCACCGCGATGTCGAAGCCGTCGGCTGCCAGGCGACGCGACGTCGCGGCGCCGATGCCGCGCGCGCCTCCGGTGACGATGGCGACTGCGCTCATTGTTCCTCCTCATCGGGTGCGGGCTGCGCGCCGGTGGCGACCGGGCGGCCCGGGGTGTTCGACCATTGACTCCACGAGCCGGGATACAGTGCGGCGTCGATGCCGGCGACAGCGAGCGCCAGCACCTCGTGCGACGCGGTCACCCCCGAGCCGCAGTAGGTGGCGACCGGGATGCCGTCGGTCACGCCGAGCGCCGCGAACCGAGCCCGCAGCACCTCGGGCGGCAGAAGGCGGCCCTGCGCGTCGACGTTCTCGGTCGTGGGGGCGCTCACCGCGCCCGGGATGTGCCCCGCCTGCGGGTCGACCGGCTCGACCTCGCCGCGGTACCGCTCGGACGCCCGGGCGTCGAGCAGGATGCCCGTCGCGGGCACGGCGGCCGCGGCATCCATCTCCACCGTCGGCATGCGTCCGGTCGTCAGGGTCACGTCACCCGGCGTCTGGTCGCTCTCACCGGTCTCGATCGGCAGCCCGGCGCCGACCCACGCGTCGTACGCGCCGTCGAGCACCCGCGCGTCGACGCCGGCGTCGCGCAGCAGCCACCACGCGCGGGCGGCGGAGGTGTTCTTGATGTCGTCGTAGACGACGACGGCGTCTCCGTCGTTCAGGCCCCATCGGCGGGCGCAGTCTTGCAGGTGCGCGGGGGACGGGAGGGGATGCCGGCCGTCGGGCGGTGCGCCGTGGGCGGCCAGTTCGGTGTCGAGGTCGACGTACACGGCACCCGGGATGTGACCGTTCGCGAACGCCTCGCGCCCGTCGGGCCGGTCGAGGCGCCAGCGCACATCGAGGACGCGGGGCGGATGCGGCGACGCGAGCAGCTCGCGCAGCTCGGCGGCGGTGACGAGAGGGGACATCGGTGGCTCCTTCCGGGAAGAGCCTATGTCAGGGGCGCAGCGTGCCGTGCCGATTTCCTGCACGGGACGGCGGCTCGGTAGCGTTCGGAGAGCGGGCGTGGCCCGCATCCTGCCGGAAGGAAGACGATGGAGCCTGTCAGCGACGCCCAGTACCGAGCCGCGACGTCGGGCGGCCTGCCCGAGGCCGAGCGCATCGCCGACGGACTGTGGTCGCTCGCGATGCCGATGCCCGGCGGTGCGGGTCTCGGGTACACGCTCGCCGCGGTGCAGCTCGGCCCCGCCGGCCAGGTCGCCGTCGTCGACCCGGGCTGGGCTGAGCCGGGATCGATCGAGCGCCTCGACGCGTTCCTGGCGACTCTCGGCCGTGGACTGGGGGATGTCGCGACCGTCGTCGTCACGCACTCGCACCCCGACCACCTGGGGCTCGCCGACGCCGTGCGCGAGGCGAGCGGGGCACAGGTCGTGCTCCATGAGAGTGAGCAGGCGTCGCTCGACGCCGCCCCCGACCCGACATCGTCCGAGGCGGTCGCGGAGTTCGTGGAACGGCTGCACGGATGGGGCGTGGCTCCCGACCGCGCCCGCGCGATGGCCGAGCGCGCCCGCACGGCCGGTGGGCCGCAGTCGACGCATCTGCGCGCCGACGTGCTGGTGGCCGACGGTGACGAGCTCCCGGTCGCCGGCGCATCCTGGCGCGCGCTGCACACCCCGGGCCACACGCCCGGCCACCTCTGCATCGTGGACGAGGAGCACGGCCTGCTCTTCTCGGGCGACCACGTGCTGCCCACAGTGTTCCCCGGTCTCGGGCTCGGTGCGGGCTTCGACGAGAACCCGCTCGCGGCGTACCTGCGAGCCCTGCACCGGCTGCATCCCTATGACGAGTTCGAGGTCGTGCCCGGGCACGGCTATCGCTTCCGTGGGCTGGCCGCGCGCCGCCGCGACACCGCGCTGCACGCGCTGCGACGTGTGCGCGAGACGGCCGAGCTGCTGCGAGAAGACCCCGACGCCTCGACCTGGGACATCGCGTCGCGCCTGACCTGGAGCGGCGGATGGGCGCAGTTGCAGACCGGCATCATGGTGGTCTCAGGCCTCAGCCAGACCGAGATGTACCGTGAGTTCGTGCGCTCGGGTGGCATGGAGTCGCCCGAGGCCATCTGGCCATAGACATCGCTCGTTCCGGACGCCGCGTGGCCCGGGAACCACCATCGACCGCGCGCGCTATCGGGGCTAGCCTGGGCTCAGGCGGGCCGCACCTGCCCGCCACATCGAGGCGGAAGGCGGAACAGGTATGGACGCGATGATGATGGACGCCATGAGCAAGGCGTCGATGCCCGGCATGGAGTCGATGGACATGACCGCGATGCAGGCGTGTATGGACGCCTGCTCGGCATGTGAGCAGGCATGCACGATCTGCGCGATGGAGATGATGGACTGCGCTCCGGAGTGCATGAACTGCGCCGACATGTGCAACACCATGATGCGCAGCATGATGCGTATGAAGGGCATGACCCCTGCGGTCATGATGGCCATGCTCGACGCGTGCGTCGCGATGTGCCAGATGTGCATGGACGCCTGCATGGAGATGGACAGCGAAGTGTGCCGCATGTGCGCTCAGGCCTGCAAGGCCTGCATGGACGCGTGCATGACGATGCGCGCATCGATGCCCGCGACCATGTGACAACGGTTCGGGATGCCGCGGCGCGGCGCGTTTCTTGATCGTTGTGCACGGAAGGCGCGCCCGGTGACGTGCACAGGCATGATGCTCACGAGATCACGGTTGTGCACGCGTTTTCGCGGATGAGACGTGCACGAGCGTGTTCTCGCGGAAGGCCGCCGGGCACTTTCGTTCTGCTCACCAGTTGATGACTCTGAGTCATCAAGTGGTGAGCAAATCAGGTGGCCCTGTGGGGCCGGAAAACGCGGCGCCCGGGTGCGCGTCAGGCGCTGAGCGCGACGTTGTACTGGAGGCGGCCGACCGCCAGCACGCCGTAGCGCGGGTGCAGCGCCACCGGGGTGCCCGGCTCGACCTCAAGGGCCGCGCCGCCGGCGTTCCAGACGTCGAACGTCGTGCCGTCGAGCGTCAGCAGCCGGATGTCGCCGGTCGCGGCATCCACTCCCGTCACCAGGGCATCTGCCCACTCCGACGGCGTCGCCGACGCGATGCGCGCCTGGATGAGATGGAGGGCATGACCCGGTGCGAAGGAGGAGCAGTCTCCGCCGTGACTGCACATGCACGCGACACGCTCACGCACCTCGAAGGGCGTTTGGCGGGTCAGTGGCGTGCTCACGGGAATCTCCTTCTGATCGGGACTCTCCGAGAGTACGAGGCCTTCCGCACATCACGAAGCGCGCTGTCACGTGACGAAACACAAGCTCCGAGTGCTCCTCATGGCGTCGGCGGCGGAACGCGTTCACGCGCCCTGACTACACTGGCCCGAGGATCGGGGGTGGGCGATGACATGGGCCTTGGCGCTCGACCTGCTGGGCACATTCTTCTTCGCGATCTCGGGCAGCCTGCTCGCGGCGCAGCGCGGCTTCGACATCGTCGCGTCACTGCTGCTCGGCTCGCTCACGGGTCTGGGCGGCGGGGTCATCCGCGATGTCATCATCGGGGCGCCACCGGCGGCGTTCGCCGAGCCGATCCACTTCGTCGCGCCGGCCCTGGCTGCGGTGCTCGTGTTCTTCCTGAGCGGACTCGTGCAGAGGTTCTCGCGCACGCTGCTCGTCTTCGACGCGGGCGGGCTCGCCGTGTTCTGCACGACCGGCACGGTCACGGCGCTGTCGGCCGGGATGAATCCGGTGGCCGCGATTCTGCTCGGCGTGACGACCGGCGTCGGCGGCGGGCTGCTGCGCGACGTGGTGGCCAACCGCGACCCGCAGCTGTTCAACCCGCGTGACCTGTACGCGGTGCCCGCGTTTCTCGGCGCCGTGCTGATCGCGGGGCTCTGGTATCTGGGTTGGTACGGACCGGTCGCGCTGTACGCGGTGGCCGTCGTCGTGTTCGTCTTCCGCGTGCTGTCGCTGAAGTTCGGCTGGCGCATCCCGCACGCGCACGGCTCGTGGCCACGGCATCCCGATCCGGCATGACGCGGCGCGTCGTCAACCGGTGTCCGCGCTCGCCAGAAGCCAGACCACCTATCGGGGCGAGATGCGCGCCCGCACGGGCGCGACAGCGTGGCTGAGTCCGATCGTGACGTAGAGGCCGCCCATCGCCCAGAGGGCGACCGCGAGCATCGACGGAAAGACCAGCGTTGCGATCATCACGGCCGCGCCGATGACCAGCAGTAGCCATCCCGCTGCGCGCACGCCGAACCCGATGAGCACGGCCACAGCGGTGATCACGACGACGACCACGATCCCCCATGCGCTCAATCCGACGGTGCCGGTGAGGATTCCCCGGGTCAGGACTGCGAACGGGCTGACGACGAGCATGGCTCCGACGATGTGGGAGACGACCCCGAACCCGCCGCGACGGGCGCCCCGCGGCACGACGACCGCTGCCCACGCCAGCATCGCGATGGGCACGGCGAAGCCGCCGATCGTGAATCCGCCGACGACGGCCATGAGCGTGAGCACGATCGCGACGGCGAGGCTCGTTCCGCCGCGTGCGCGGCGGGGCACCACGAGCGGCACGGTGACGACGAGGGCAGGCACGAGAGTCACGAGGGCTGCCGCGAAGCCTGCGTACGCCGCGAGCGTCTCGGCCGTCTCGTCACCGGTGCCGTCGGCCACGGTGTAGCTCGGGAGTAGGAACGCGACGAACACGGCCGTCACGACGGCGACGACGATCGCGGCGACCGTCAGGACCGTGCGCAGACGCTCGGCCGTCGAGCCCGAGCGTCCGAACTCCTCGTACGCGCGCTCGCTGATCTCACGCGGTGTGCCGAGTGCGCGAGAGATCTCCTCGGGGCTGCGGCCCTGCTCCGTCGCATCGGCGAAGTGCTCGCGCAGATCTGCCAGCACGGCCTCACGATGGCGGGCATCGAGGTCGCGCAGCTCGCGTCGGACCGCGTCGAGGTAGTCGTCCTGGGTGATCATGAGGTCCCCTCCACGAGAGCGTCGACCTGCGGGCCGAGCCGGTTCCAGACGTCGGCGAAGATGGCAAGTTGCTCCCGACCGGCGTTCGTGAGCGCGTAGTACCGGCGGGGGCGGCCGCTTCCGGCCGACTGCGAGCGCGTCGTCACCAGGTCGTTGTCGCGCATGCGTGCCAGCAGCGGATAGAGGCTGCCTTCGCTGGCTATCAGCTCGCGATCTATCAGCTCGGTCGCAAGCTCCAGTCCGTACCGCTCGCGCTGGTCGAGCAGCGCGAGCACGCAGAACTCCAGGACGCCCTTACGGATGCCCGTTGCGATGCTCTCGGCCGACGCTGCCACGTTGTCAGCGTAACCTTGCGTCACAAGTATTGCAATGCAAGGTTACGACGAGGGAGCTGCCCCGCTGGTCGTCTGACGCCCGCGCAACCTCTGGCCGCGGCATCCCGATCCGGCGTAACGTGGCGCCCGAGGGGGCGACCATGGCGGACTTCACCGAGGTGCGGGCGCGTTACGAGTCGATCCGTGCGGATCAAGAGGCCTTCTACCGCGAGCTGCATGAGAATCCCGAACTCTCGCACCAGGAGACGCGCACGGCCGACGAGGTCGCACGTCGCCTGACCGCGTGGGGCTACGACGTGACCACCGGCATCGGCGGCACGGGTGTGGTCGGCGTGCGCGCGAACGGCGAGGGCCCGACCGTGCTGATGCGCGCCGACATGGACGCGCTGCCGGTCCGCGAAGCGACGGGCGTCGCGTACGCGAGCACGGTGGTGGTGACGGATGCCGCGGGCCAGTCGGTGCCCGTGATGCACGCGTGCGGGCACGATGTGCATGTCGCCTGCCTGCTCGGCGCGGCGCGGCTGCTGGCCGAGAGTACGGGTGCCTGGCGCGGCACCGTGATCGCGCTATTCCAGCCGGCCGAAGAGGCCGGCGACGGCGCGCGCGGCATGGTCGATGACGGGCTGCGCGACAGGATTCCGCAGCCCGATGTCGCCCTCGCGCAGCACGTGCTGGCGATGCGCGCGGGTGAGGTCGCGACGCGCAGCGGCCCGGTGTTCTCGGCCGCCGACAGCATCCGGGTGCGGGTGTTCGGGCGCGGCGGGCATGGCTCGATGCCGCAGAACACCGTGGATCCGGTGGTGCTGGCATCCACTATCGTCGTGCGTCTGCAGACGGTCGTCTCCCGCGAGATCGCCCCGACCGAGCCCGCCGTTCTCACCGTGGGGTCGATCCACGCCGGGTCGAAGAGCAACATCATTCCGGACGATGCCGTGCTCGAGATCAACACCCGCAGCTACAGTGACGCGACCCGGCGGCGGCTGCACGAGGCCATCGAACGCGTCGTGCGGGCCGAGTGCGCCGCGAGCGGCGCGCCGCGTGAGCCCGCGTTCGAGGTGTACGACAGCTTTCCGTCGACCTCGAACGACCCCGATGCGACCGCACGGGTCGCCGACGCGTTCGCGGCGTGGTTCGGCGACCGGGCGGGAGAGCTGCCGCTCCAGACCGCGAGCGAGGACTTCAGCGACATCCCGCGCGCATGGGGCGTGCCGTACGCCTACTGGGGGATCGGAGGGGTGGATGCCGCCACCTGGGACACCGCGGTCGCCTCGGGCACTGTGCACGCCGACATCCCCGGGAACCACTCGCCGCTGTTCCTGCCGGTCGTGCAGCCGACGCTGCAGACCGGCACCGAGGCGCTGCTGGCTGCCGCGGGGGCCTGGCTCGCGCCGCCGGCGTAGCCGCGTCGGCGGGCCATGGGCCGCGGCATCTCGCCCCTCCTCGACCGTGAGAGAACAACTCCCGGACGAGAGAGCGGGTACTTCCCTATCTCTCGGCGACCAGTTGTTCTCTCACCGAATCGGGGCGCAGGCTGTGCCAGGTCGGGGCCCAGGCCGTGCCAGGGTGGACGAGGCACCGACGACAGGACGACCATCGATGACAGGCACATTCGCAGAACCCGAGCGCAGCGCACGTGCGGCGGCACTCACCCGCGCCTGGGAGTGCCGTTGGTCGACAGGCGAGCCGGTGGGGTGGATGCTGCGCCAGGCGCATCCGGATCGGTGGGTCCGCTTCCACTCGCTGCCGGCGCTCACCGCGCAGGCGACGACCGCTGCTGAGCGCGGCGAGATGCAGCGGCGGCACCTCACCGTTCTTCGCGACCTGCCGCGCGACGGCGGTCTCGTCGTCATCGCCGATGACTTCGCGGGCGAGGGCCGCCCCGACGCCGGCTTCACAGACCCCGGCTGGGCGCAGAGGCTGCGTCCGGACGCCTGGCCGTGGCGGCATTTCGCCGAGCCCGGGCCCGAGCTCCTCGATCACTGGTTCTGGTCGTGGAGCTGCGATGACGTCGAGGGGCTTGTCCCGCTCCTCGAGGTCGTTCGCGACGCCGAGGTGGATGCCATCATCACGACGAGCGATGCCGCGTGGATCTACGCGCCCTATTACGCCGGGGCCGATGTCATCCTGCCCGACGCCGCCATGCGCGACGTGCTGCGCGAACGCCACCGGGGTTGGCTGTCGCCGCTGCCGTCCGGCCTCTGATCGGCCGCGGCATCCGGCCCCTCCTCTCCTTCTGCACCGTGAGGGAACAACTCCCGGACGAGAGAGCGGGTATTTCCCTATCTCTCGGCGACCAGTTGTACTCTCACCGGGTCAGCCCGACCCACCGCCCGCGACCAGCCCGACCCACCGCCCGCGACCAGCCCGACCCGCCGCCCGCGATCAGCCCAACCCCCCGGTGAGCCAGATCACGAGCAGCGATGTCGCCGTCACGAGCACCCAGAGGATCGCCCCGAGCAGCAGCGGCTTCAGGCCTGCGCGGCGCAGGGCCGCGACATCCGTCGACAATCCGATGCCGGCGAGGGCCACGGCGATGAGGAACACGCTCAACTGCACGAGACCGTCCTGTACGCCCGGCGTAATCACACCGAGCGAATTGATGATGGCCACGACGAGGAACCCGATGAGGAACCACGGCACGAGCCGGCCGATCTGCGCGGCAGACATTCCACGTGATGCGGTGCGGCGGGCCTCGACCGCGGCGAGCGTCACCGTGATCGGGATGATCATCAGCGTGCGCACGAGCTTGACGACCACGGCGAAACTGAGCGCGGCCGCGCCGTACACACTCGCCGTCGCGACCACCGAGCTGGTGTCGTTGACAGCGGTGCCCGCCAGCAGCCCGAACGCGTGCGGCGACATGTGCAGCGCATGGCCGAGCAGCGGGAAGAGCAGCACCGCGAGCACATTGAACAAGAAGATCGTCGAGACCGCGTACGCGACCTCGGCGCTGGCCGCCGTGATCACCGGCGAGACCGCGGCGATCGCGGAGGCCCCGCAGATGCCGGTGCCCACGCCGATCAGGGTGCGCAGCCGCGGTTCGATGCGCAGGGCACGCCCGATCGCCCACGCCGCGAGCAGACACACCGCGAGCGTCGAGAGCATCACCGGCAGTGACTCCAGGCCCACCTCGAAGATGCTCGCCAGCGACAGCTGCGCGCCCAGCAGCACAACCGCACACTGCAGCAGGAACTTCGAGCTGTACTCGATGCCGGGCATCAGCCGTCCACCCGGCCGTCGCACGAGCGCGATGCCGACGCCGATCACGATCGCCGGCACCGCGCCGCCGAGCACCGGAACGAGATGACCGATGAGGGATGCCACGACCGCGATCCCCACGCACACGAGAAGCCCCGGCCACACGTCCCGTGCGCGTAGAGCGAGGCGACCGGGGAGCGAGGCGACGGGGGTGACGAACATGCTATCCAGCCTCCGCCGCGTCGAGGGCAGCCGGTAGACGGCTATATCCTGTGGAGGTACAAGCGGAGGTTGTGATGCATCGACGGGTACCGGAGCTGGCCGGTCTCGAGCTCGTCGACGCCGTCGCACGCACCGGCAGCATGTCGGCGGCCGGCCGCGAGTTCCTCATCACGCAGCAGGCCGTCTCCACGAAGATCCGCGCCATCGAGCGCCAGCTCGGCGTCGAACTGTTCGTGCGCTCACCGCAGGGCGCCCGGCTGACCAGCGACGGCGAGTCGGTCGTCGCGTGGGCGCGCGAGGTGCTGGCCGCGGCCGAGCGCATGGGCGCGGCCATCGACCTGCTGCACGCCGCGCCCGAGCGCACCCTGGCCGTCGGCGGAAGCCAGACGATCGCGGCACGGCTGCTGCCGGGGTGGATGCTGCGGCTGCGCGAACGGCAGATCGAGGCGGCGCAGCATCCCACCGCCGTACGCCTGCTCACCGGCAACAGCACCGAGATCGCACGGTTCGTGCGCGAGGGCGCCCTCGACCTCGGCTTCATCGAGACGCCGCGGCTGCCGGCCGACCTGGCC
Source organism: Microbacterium horticulturae (assembly GCF_029094505.1). Taxonomy (NCBI): domain Bacteria; kingdom Bacillati; phylum Actinomycetota; class Actinomycetes; order Micrococcales; family Microbacteriaceae; genus Microbacterium; species Microbacterium horticulturae. The sequence continues at coordinate 325,066 of NZ_CP119108.1, forward strand.
TCGACCACGGTGGCGGCCGACCGGCTCGTCGCGGTCGTGCCGCCCGATCACACATGGGGCGGCACGATCGGTCTCGCCGAGCTCGCGGCCACGCCGCTCGTCGTGCGCGAGAGCGGCAGCGGCACGCGGTCGGCGTTCGAGCTCGCGGTCGTCGACCGCCTCGGCGCCGAGCCCGCCGAGGCCGCTCTCGAGCTCGACACGACCGTGGCCGTGCTCTCGGCGGTGGCCGGCGGAGTCGCTCCCGCCGTGCTCAGCGAGCTCGCCGTCGCCGACGACGTGAAGCTCGGGCGCGTACGCCGCGTCGAGATCGAAGGCTCGCCGATCGTGCGTCCGCTCACCGCTCTGTGGCGCGGCGGCGCCGACGCCCTGCACGGCGCCTCGCGCCTGCTCGTGGAGATCGCGGCGGGCGGGGGCCGCTGAGCCGGCTCACCGGGCCCCGGCATCCCGCCCCCTCGCCCGAGGCGAGGGGATCTGCCGGAGCGAGGAGCGAATCCGGCGAAACGGTCCTCTCCTCGGCATATCCCCTCGGCTGAGGCGAGGGCCGGACGCAGTGCGTGGCAGAGACGGCCCGGCCCGGTCGGCCCGGCGCGCGCGGCATCCCTCTACTCCAGCTCGTTCTCGCGGTAGAGCTGCACGTCGCGCACGCCGTCGATGTCGGTGAGCGCCGCGACGACGCGTTGCGGGTCCTGACTGCCCTCCAGCTCGAGCGTGACCGACACCGTTCCGCCGGCGGGGTCGTCGCGCTGCTCGGCGCGCTGGACGGCCCATCCGCTGCCGGTCACGGTCGACAGCACCGCGCGCAGCAGCCCGCGCCCGTCGACGTAGACCACGCGCACCTGCACCTGCCGGTCGACGTTGCCGGGCAGGTGGCGCCCGAAGATCTGCACACCGAACGTGATCACGAAGTGCAGCGCCGTGACCACCAGCGCGAGCAGCCAGAGGCCCGCGCCGGCGGCCATGCCGATCGCTGCGGTCTCCCACACCGATGCCGCCGTGGTCAGCCCGCGCACCGCGCCGTGCCGGGTCAGGATAAGCCCGGCCCCGAGAAATCCGATGCCGGTGACGACCTGCGCCGCGACGCGGGACGGGTCGAGCTGGACGTGCTCGCCCAACACGTCCATGAAGCCGTACTTGCTCACCAGCACGAACAGGGCCGCCGAGGTGCCGACGATCGCCTGCGTCCGGATGCCGGCGCTGTGCCGGCGTAGCTGCCGCTCGAGCCCGATGAGCGCGCTCAGCACGAACGCCAGGAGCAGCTCGCCCACCTGCAGCCACCCCTGGCCGGTGAAATCGACCACGGCCTGCGCCATACCGTGAACCTACCCCGCCCGGCGCGCGAACACAGCGCCCGTGCGAGAATGGCCGGACCGCGGCATCCCTCACTCGAACCGGAAGTGCGCATGATCGACACGCTGTCTCAGGGGCTCATCGCCCTGACGACCTGGGCGTGGCTCGAGGCGCATGCGAGTTCGTTCGCCCTGGTGCTGGCGATGCTCATCGCCGCGACGGTGCTGGCCGTGGTGGCTGCTGCGCTGCTGGCGACGATGCTGCGGCGGTGGGCTGCGGCATCCCTCCCGGCGTTCGTCCGCGAGCCGGTCTTCGCGCTCGCGACGCCTCCGCCCGCGAGCCCGCGCCCGCTCGGCGGACGAGGCCCCCGGGCGCCCGGGGCGGCTTTCGGCCGCCTCGCCTGACGCGCGCAACAGCGCGACGAGGCGGCACAAGCTCGTGCCCGTGCTCTCACGAAAGCCTCGTCATGCCCTCATATCGCTCTGTTCGTCTTGTTCGTCTGTGGATGCTGCGCGCCCGACGCCGCGCGCAGCTGTGGGCCGCACCGCTGTGGCGTCTCAATACCTGGATGATCCTCGGAGCCGCCGCCGTCGTCGGCTTCGAGGGTCTCGAGGCGCTTCTCGGAACGTTTCTGATGGCCCCCGAGCTGCTGCCGTTCATGCTGCTCGCGCTCGCGCTGTACTGGGTGTTCCGCGAGCGCATCGTCGGTGGCGTGCGGCGCCTGCGCGTGCGGCTGCGCGCGTACCGCCGACTGCGCCGGATCAGGGGCCTCTGAGCGTCGGTCCCGGGGCTCTACCGAACAGCCCGCCGCGCTCAGTCGGGCGGCTCGGGCTGAGCGCCCGGTTCGGCGGGCTGGCCGTCGGGACCGGGCTGGCCCTTGGGGTCCGCCGGCTCGGGCTCGGCGGCAGGGTCTGCCGGTTCGTCGCCGGCTTCTGCTTCGGCGGACCGCGGCTCAGCGTCCGGCTCGGCCGGTTCGCCGTCGGTCGTGGGCATGTTCTGGTCGTCGAACTGGCCGTCGGGCGTGTCGGCGCTGGCCGGCGGCGGGTTGCCGCCCCGGTCGGCGTCGGGCTCGGGCCGTTCGTTCGGATCGCTCATGGCGTGCCTCCTCTGTCAGAGCGAGTACACCGCCACCGCGCGCCCGACGCCGAGGGGGCTGACGCGCCGACCCCGCAGGGCTATCATCCTGCCCGCCTCAGTGCTGCGGCTCGACAACGCTCTTGATCGTGCCGGGCGCGGTCGTCGACTCCATAGCTGCGGCGGTCTGAGCGAGCGGGAAGGCTCCGGTGATCATCGCGTCGAGGTCGACCATGCCCGTCGCCGCCATCGCCACGGCCGTCGGCCACGTGTTCGCATACCGGAAGACGCCGGTGACCACGAGTTCGTTGTTCTGGATGTGGGTCACCGGGAACGGCAGCTCGGCCAGCCCCATGCCGACGAGCACCGCACGTCCGGCCGGCCGCAGGGCCTCCAGCCCCGCCCGTACCGCCGCGCCGGCACCGGAGGCGTCGATGAAGGCGTCGACTCCGGCAGTCGCCACGGCAGCGGCGTCGGCCGCCGGATCGAGCGCGGCGGTGGCGCCGAACCGCAGCGCCGCCGCGCGACGCTCGGCGCTGATGTCGGTGATCAGCACCTCGACCGCGCCCGCTGCGCGCGCCACCTGTGCGACGGCGAGGCCGACCGGACCGGCGCCGGTCACAAGCACGCGCGAGCCCAGACCGAGCTCGGCCTTGCGGCCGGCCGCGATCGCCACCGACAGCGGTTCGAGCAGCGCGGCGGCGCCGTCGCTCACGTTGTCGGGCACGGGGTGGGCGAAATGGCCCTGAATGGTCACGTACTGGCAGAAGGCGCCGTCGGTGCCCGGCACGGCGTAGAAGCGCATGTGCGGGTCGAGGTTGTAGTCACCACGGAGCGTCTCAGCCGACGACGGGGAGGGATGCTGCGGCTCGATCGACACGCGTTCGCCGATGCGGTGGGGCGCGACATCACGTCCCACGGCGACGATGTGGCCGCCGGACTCGTGGCCGAGCACGAGCGGCTCATCGACGACCCAGTCGCCCAGGCGCCCCTCCTTGTAGAAGTGGACGTCGGAGCCGCAGACGCCCACGGCGCTGACCTCGACGAGCACCTCATCGGGCCCGGGCGCCGGCACCTCCCGCTCTTGGATACGGATTTCACCGGGGCGCACGAGGACGGCGGCACGCATGGTCTGCGGGATGGACATCTTCTTCTCCTCACGATCGCGGCTGTTGACATCAGGCCGCACCATTCCTATGGTGTATTTAACGTGATCATGTGACAAGATCACAGAAAAAGTAACACGAGGTGAATGACCACCGCACCGCATGCGGGGTCGACGCCGCGAACGGGAGCAAAGATGCGCGCAGTCGTTTTCACCGCCCAGGGAGAACTCGCCCTGCAGGAGCGGCCCACACCCGAACCCGGGTACAAAGAGATCCTCATCGAGACCGCAGCAGTGGGTATCTGCGGTACCGACACGCATGTGTTCGACGGCGAGTTCGAGGGAACAGTGTTCCCCCTCGTCCCCGGACACGAGGCCACCGGCACGATCGTCGCGCTCGGGGAGGGCGTCAACGACGGGGTGTTCGACTTCAAGGTCGGCGACCATGTCGCCGTCAACCCCAGCACGACGTGCGGCGAATGCGAGTTCTGCCTGAACGGGCATCAGAATCTCTGCCCGCAGTGGAACGGTCTGGGGGTGGTCGCCAGCGACGGTGCCTCGCAGCAGTTCTTCACGGCGCCGTCGCGCAACGTGTACACGCTCAAGCCTGACACCGACCTCTACCAGGCGGCGCTCATCGAGCCGCTGGCCTGCGCGATCCGCGGGTGGGACGTGCTGCCGCGTCGCCTGGGCGACCACGTGCTCGTCTATGGCTCGGGCACGATGGGGCTGCTCATGGCACAGCTCGCGTCGCGCGCGGGCGCGTCGACCGTGTCGATCGTCGACCTCAACGAAGACCGGCTGAAGGTCGCCGCCGAGTGCGGCATCCAGAACCGCTACACCAACGCCGATCAGGCCGACCGCGACAAATGGGACGTGGTCATCGACTGCACAGGCAACATCCGCGCCATCGAAGATGCGCTGACACGCGTGAAGCCCGCCGGCTTCTTCCAAGACTTCGGCGTTGCCCCGGCCGACCGCACGGCGCAGTTCTCGCCGTTCCGCGTCTACCGTGACGAGCTCACGATCGTCGGCACCATGGCGGTGCTCAATTCCTTCGGCCGTGCGGTCGAGCTGTTCGAGGCCGGGGCGATCAACGCGAAGGCCATGATCAGCCACTCGTTCACGCTCGACGACTACGCCGACGCACTCGCGATGTTCCGTGCCGGTACCGGGCGCAAGCTGCAGATCCGCCCGAACGACTCCGAGTCCCGGGTACTGATCGCATGAGTGCCGTCACCACCAGCGTCGCCGTCAAGCCCCGAGGCATGCGGCCGATCGTCAAGCGTCTCATCTGGATCGGTCTGATCGTGATCCTCGTGGTCGCGATGGCGCTGTCGACCAGGGTCGTCTCGAAGGACTCGGCGGCCGCCCAGGGCACGCAGAAGTTCAACGCTGCGGAGTACGGTGCGGCGCAGTTCCCCAAGATCCAGAGCTACATCGCCGATCATGCGGTGGATGCCGCGACACTGGCCACTGCCGTCGAGAAGGACCAGTCGGCCGCAGCGAAGCAATACGGCAAGTCGGTCGACGGAGCGACGTACATCATCCCCGTCACGTTCACCGGCGTCGTCGGCGAGGTTCCGGCATCCGGCTACACGCCGGTGACCGTCGAGGGGCTGCCGAAGGACATCAACGTCGGATTGCAGCTGGGCCCGGCCATCAATGGCACTGACCTGCGCGACGTCACGGGCAAGGTCACGCTCAACGACTTCGAGAATCAGATCGAGTTTCAGAACGCCGGAGCCGCCATCAACGACGTGCTCAAGAAGAACCTCGCGGCCATGAACGCGACCGAGCTCAAGGGAAAGACGGTCTCGGTGCAGGGGGCCTTCACCCTGGTGAACCCGCAGCAGTGGAACGTCACGCCGTCGAAGATCACGGTGGAGCAGTGATCGGATGAACGCGGCACAGCAACTGGGCGCGCCGGTTCTGTCTGCGCGCCACATCGTGAAGAACTACGGCGGGGTGCGCGCGCTGAAGGGCGTGGACTTCGACGTCTACCCGGGTACGGTCACCACACTGTTCGGTGAGAACGGCGCCGGCAAGTCGACGCTCATGAAGATCCTCTCGGGTGTCGAACAGCCCACCGACGGCACGATCCTGCTCGACGGGCAGGAGGTCGTGTTCGCCGACACCAACGATGCTCGTGCCCACGGCATCTCGATCATCCATCAGGAGCTCAGCCTGTCGCCGAATATCTCGGTGCGCGACAACCTCTACATGGGACGCGAGCTGCGCCGGGGGATCGCGGTCGACTACCGCGAGCAGGAGAAGCGCAGCCGCGAGGTGCTCGCGGAACTCGGTCTGGACATCGACCCGCACCTCATCGTCTCGGAGCTGCGGCTGGGCGAACAGCAGCTCATCGAGATCGCGCGGGCGCTGCTGGCCGAATCGCGCATCCTCATCATGGACGAGCCCACCTCGGCGCTGTCGGCCAATGAGGTCGAGATCCTCTTCCGGGTGATCGACGACCTCACGAGCAAGGGCGTGGCCATCGTCTACATCTCTCACCACCTCGAAGAGGCGCTGCAGGTGACCGATCAGGCTGTGGTGCTCCGTGACGGTTCGATGACCGCCAAGGCGCCGGCCGACGAGATCGACCTGGAATGGATCGTGCGACACATGGTCGGCGAGAACTTCGATCTCGGGTCGCCGCCGGTCGGCTACGACTTCGGGCCGCTCGCGCTCGACATCGAGGAGGTCAGCGTCGCGGACCCGAAGGAGCCCGACCGGATGCTCGTCGACCGGTTGTCGCTGAAGGTGCAGGAAGGCGAGATCGTCTGCATCTACGGCCTGATGGGCGCCGGCCGCACCGAGCTGCTCGAGGCCGTCGCCGGGCGCCGCGCGCTCGCCGGTGGGCGTGTCACCATGCGGAAGGGCGAGATCACGAATCTCAGCCTGCGCGATCGGCTCGCGTCAGGACTGGGTCTGGTGCCCGAAGACCGCCAACGCGACGGTCTGGTGCCCACCCTCAGCGTCGGCCGCAACATCTCGCTGGCCGCGGTCAGCACGTTCGTGAAGGGTCTGTTCGTCTCGCGAGCGAAGGAGAAGGCCCATGCCGACGAGGCGATCGCCGACGTCACGGTGAAGACCGACGGAGCCGCCGCGCCCATCGGGTCGCTGTCCGGAGGCAACCAGCAGAAGGTCGTGATCGGCAAGATCGTCTCGACCGGCCCCAAGGTGCTGCTCCTGGATGAACCGACCCGCGGCATCGACGTCGGCGCCAAGGCCGAGGTCTTCAAGCTCGTCGCCCAGCGCGCCCGCACCGGTCTCGCCGTCGTCTACTCCACCAGTGAGGTCGGCGAGTGCCTGAGTATCGCCCACCGCATCGTCGTCATGGCACGCGGCCGCATCGTCGCGGAGTTCGACCCGTCCGTCACCAAGGAAGAGATCATGGCCGCCTCCGGCGAAGCTGTGGTCGAGGCTTAGCGCCCGTCCCGAAGGAATTCTGATGTCTCACACAGCACTGTCCGGCAGACGCCGTCCCTTCCAGGGACTGACCCTGGGAGCGTTCCTCCTCGAGGCCCGCGCGTTCCTGGCGCTCCTCGTCATCTTCGTCATCTTCTCGATCCTCGCGCCGGCCTCGTTCCCGACGCTCTCGAACATCATCACCATGTGTCAGCAGGTCTCGATCTATGCGATTCTCGCGATCGGGATGCTGGTGGTCATCATGGACGGCGGCATCGACCTGTCGGTCGGCTCGACGCTCGGTCTGTCGGGCATGGTCGCCGGCCTGGCACTGCACGGGTTCCCGATCGGCGGGGTCATCCTCTACCCGCCGGTCTGGGTGGTGGTGATCCTCGCGGTGGCCACCGGGGCGCTTGTAGGGCTGGTCAACGGACTGCTCGTCGCGCGGCTGAAGGTCGCTCCGTTCGTGGCGACCCTCGGCATGATGTATGTGGTGCGCGGGCTCGCGCAGCTGACGACGAACGGCCTCACGGTCAACAACCTCTCCGGCAAGTCCGAGCTGGGCAACACGGGGTTCGAGTGGCTGGGCTTCAACTCGATCCTCGGCATCCCCGTGGGCGTGTGGATCATGGTCCTCGTCAGCCTCGCGGCGAGCCTGCTGCTCAGCCGCACAGTGTACGGCCGCTGGCTGTACGCGCAGGGCGGCAACCGCCGGGCCGCGGAGTTGTCGGGCGTGCCCGTGCGCAAGGTCAGCGTGCGTGCCTATGTCATCGCCGGCGTGTGCGCGGCGATCGCCGGTGTCATCCTCACCAGCGAGCTGACCAGCGCCGGCCCGACCCAGGGCACCTCCTACGAACTCACCGCCATCGCGGCCGTCGTCATTGGCGGCGCGTCGCTGATGGGCGGCACCGGCAACGTGCGCGGCACCCTGCTGGGCGCGTTCGTGATCGGCTTCCTGGCGGCCGGCCTGACGATCGTCGGCATCTCCGCGTATGTGCAGACCGTGTTCACCGGTGCGGTCATCGTCCTCGCCGTGCTGCTCAACGGCATCCAGCTGCGCTCGCGCCGGCAGCGCAAGCCCGGCGTGCCCACGGCCGGCAGCGCGTCGGCGCCGCCTCCGAGTGGGGTGGATGCCGCATCCACCGATTCCGTCACCGAGAGCGCCCGCAGCTGAACGCGCGCTCCCGCTCACCGAAGAGAAGAAAAGGAAACACCGAAATGTCCCGCAAGAAACTCGCCGCACTCGCAGCCCTCGGGCTGTCGGCGGTCCTTGCTCTGGCCGGGTGCTCCGGCCAGAGCGGTTCGAATGACACCCCGTCGACGCAGAAGACCGCCAAGGCCGGCGGCTTCATCCAGATCGTCGTCAACGACCCCTCGAATCCGTACTGGCTCACTGAGGGGAACGTCGCCCAGGCAGAAGCCGAGAAGCTCGGCTACACGGCCTCGGTCGCCGCCTCGAAGGGCGACGTGAACACCGAGTCGACGATCATCGACACCGCCATCGCCAAGCACGCCGCCGGCATCATCCTCGATCCGGCCAACGCCGACGGCTCGATCGGCAACATCAAGCGCGCGATGGCCAAGGACATCCCGGTGTTCCTGGTCAACGCCGAGATCAACGAGCAGGGGGTCGCCCTCGGCCAGCTGGTCTCGAACAACGCACAGGGCGCCGCGCTGGGTGCGCAGCAGTGGATCAAGGCAGCCGGCACGAAGGGCCAGTACGCAGAGCTGTTCGGCCTGCCCTCCGACAACAACGCGGCGACGCGGTCCAACGGCTACAAGACGGTCATCTCGCAGTACCCCGACTGGAAGAAGGTCGCACAGCAGACCGCCAACTGGGACCGCGCGCAGGGCCAGCAGAAGATGCAGTCGATCCTGCAGGCGCACCCCGACATCAACGCCGTGATCTCGGGCAACGACGAGATGGCGCTGGGTGCCATCGCCGCCATCAAGCAGGCCGGCAAGAAGTTGTCGGTCGACGGCACCGGTGACGGCATCGTCGTCGGTGGCTTCGACGGATCGCCCGACGCGATCGATGCCATCAAGGCCGGTGAGCTCGCCTACACGGTGCTGCAGCCGGTGGCCACGTTCGCCAAGGAAGCGGTGCAGCAGCTCGACAAGTACATCCGCACCGGTGAGAAGCCGGCACAGGAGAAGCAGTCGTTCGACTGCATCCTCATCACGAAAGACAACGTCGACAAGATGACCGGTCCGTTCACCTACGGCGGCTGATCGACGCGCAGACGGCCGTTCGCTCCCGTTCGGCCACTCCGGGGCGGGTGCCCTGCACCCGCCCCGGACCCCACTGACAGTTCGCACCACCACTCCGAGGACATCATGAGCCACGTACTCAACGACGCCGCCGACTTCGCCGACGAGGCGGCCGACGGCTTCGTCGCCGCGCATCCGGGCCTCGTGCGGCGTGTTCGCGGCGGTGTCGCGCGGGCGTCGGCCACGCCGGACGGCCAGGTCGCCGTCGTCATCGGCGGCGGATCGGGTCACTACCCGGCCTTCGCGGGGTTGGTCGGCCCGGGGATCGCCCACGCCGCAGCCATGGGCAACGTGTTCGCGTCGCCCAGCGCCCAGCAGGTGCACGCCGTGGCGAAAGCGGTGGCCACCGATGCCGGCGTGCTGCTGACCTACGGCAACTACGCCGGCGACGCATTGAACTTCGATCAGGCGCAGGAACAGCTGCGCGCCGAGGGCATCGCCTGTGAGACGGTACGCGTGACCGACGACATCTACAGCGCCGGTCCCGACGAGCGCGAGAAGCGTCGCGGCATCGCCGGCGACCTCACCGTGTTCCGGGTCGCGGGCTGGGCTGCGGAGCAGGGGCGCGATCTCGACGCGGTCACCGCCCTGGCCTCCCGGGCCAACGAGCGGACCCGCTCGATCGGGGTGGCATTCTCAGGCTGCACGCTGCCCGGCGCCGACGAGCCGTTGTTCACCGTGCCCGCCGGCCACATGGCGGTGGGAATGGGCATCCACGGCGAGCCGGGCATCGAGACCCTCCGGTTGCCGTCGGCGGCGGAGCTCGCGACGATGCTCGTCGAGCGTCTCCTCGGCGAGCGGCCCGATCACGCCGGCGACCGTGTCGCCGTCATCGTCAACGGACTGGGCTCGGTCAAGAGTGAAGAGCTGTTCGTGCTCTACGGCGGCATCGCGGCCGCGCTCACGGCAGCGGGGCTGCACATCGTCGACCCCGAGGTCGGCGAGTTCGCCACCAGCTTCGAGATGGCCGGCGTCTCGCTCACCCTGATGTGGCTCGATGACGAGCTCGAGCGGGCCTGGCAGGCCCCCGCCTACACGCCCGCCTACCGCAAGGGCGTCGTCGTTCTCGACGCCGAGCGCACCACCGCCGACGCCGATGCGCTCGACGATGAGGAGACGATCGCTGAGGCAGGGCCCGAGGCCGCCGCGGCGGGGCGCGCCGCGGCATCCGCTCTCTCCGCCGTTCGTGCGGTGATCGACCGAGAGGCCGACGAGCTCGGCCGGCTCGACGCCATCGCGGGCGACGGCGACCACGGCATCGGCATGCAGCGCGGTGCGCGGGCGGCCGACACCGCGGCCGGCGAGGCCGCCGGTGCCGGAGCAGGCATCGGCACCGTGCTGACCCGGGCGGGCGACGCGTGGGCCGACAAGGCCGGGGGAACATCCGGAGCCCTCTGGGGAATGGGGCTGCGCGCGATCGGGGAGCGGCTCGGGGATGCCGCCGCCCCCGATCCGCGCGCGGTCGTCGCCGCGGTGGCGGCCGCGCGAGACGCCGTGCAGGGATTCGGCAAGGCACAGGTGGGCGACAAGACGCTCGTCGACGCACTCGTGCCGTTCGCCGCGACCCTCGCAGAGAGGGTCGACGCCGGCGCCGGTCTCGCCGACGCGTGGAGGGATGCCGCGGCAGCGGCCACGGCGGCGGCACAGGCGACCGCCGACCTGCTTCCGCGGATGGGCCGCGCACGGCCGCACACGGAGAAGAGCCTGGGAACCCCCGATCCAGGGGCCGTCTCGCTCGCGCTCGCGGCGACTGCGGTCGCCGCAGCGCTCGACGAGCACCGGGGACAGAAAGAGAAGGAGAACTGAGATGGCGCGCACATGGCGTGTGATCGTCGGATCCGACGACGCCGGCTTCCAGTACAAGGAGGCGCTCAAGGCCGACCTCGAGAATGATCCGCGGGTGTCGGAAGTGGTCGATGTGGGAGTCGACGCGCAGTCGCACACCCCGTATCCGACCGTCGCCATCGCCGCGGCCGAGAAGGTCGCCGCCGGCGAGGCCGACCGGGCGCTGCTCGTGTGCGGGACCGGGCTCGGGGTCGCGATCGCGGCGAACAAGGTGCCCGGCATCCGGGCCGTCACCGCCCACGACAGTTTCAGCGTCGAGCGCAGCGTGCTCAGCAACAACGCGCAGGTCCTCACGTTCGGGCAGCGGGTCGTCGGGCTCGAGCTCGCTCGTCGCCTTGCCAAGGAATGGCTCGGCTACGAATTCGACGACGCGTCGGCGTCCGCCGAGAAGGTCGCCGTGCTCGAGGACTACGAACACGGCAAACCCGGCGAGGACGCAGGCGCGCCGCGATGAGCGATCGCCCCGCGGTCACTCTGGCGATCAGCCTGAAGCTGTACCTCGACATCCCGCGCACCGTCCTCTGGGCGCAGCAGGCGGCCGAGATCGCCCGCGGGCAGCCGACCGTGCGCGCCGGCGACGTGCGGATGGTCGCGCTGCCGTCATTGCCGGCTCTCGAGGCCACGCGCGCGGCGCTCGAAGGCAGCGATGTGCAGCTCGGTGCGCAGGATCTGTTCTGGGAAGACCGCGGGCCATACACGGGGGGCGTGAGCGGCTCCGATCTGCGTCAGGCCGGCTGCGGCTTCGTCGAAGTCGGGCACGCCGAGCGGCGCACGGTGTTCGGCGAGGACGACACGATCGTACGGCGCAAGCTGGCCGCCGCCGTGCGCAACGGTCTGACGCCGATCCTCTGTGTCGGTGAGGACTCGTCCGACCTCGACGGCTCGGCCGTCTGCGTCGCGCAGCTTGCGTCGGCACTCGAGGGGCTGACGCCCGGCACGGCCATCGACGAGCTCGTCGTCGCGTATGAGCCGGTCTGGGCAATCGGGGAATCCGATCCGGCCCCGGTCGAGGCGATCACGCCCGTCGTCGCCGCGTTGCGCACCGCGCTTCGTCACGACGATCGCGTCGCCGCGGCATCCGTCATCTACGGCGGCAGTGCGCGACCGGGTCTGCTGACCCGACTCGGGCGGGAGGTCGACGGACTGTTCCTCGGTCGCTTCGCTCATGACGCCGAGCGGCTTGAGAAGGTCGTCGGCGAGGCGGCGACGCTACTCTGATTCCAGTCGATACTCCGGGAGGGGACGTGAGCGCACCGGCGACGGAACGCCCGCAATCGCGGCAGAGCCGGCAGCAGGCTCGGCAGCGCGCCATCACCGAGGCTGTCATGGCCGAGGGGGCGGTCCGCATCGAGCAGCTCGCGGACCGGTTTCACATCAGCGTCATGACGGTGCACCGCGACCTCGACGAGCTCGAGGGGCGCGGTCTGCTGCGCAAAGACAGAGGCGTGGCCACCGCGATGTCGACGGCGCTGGTCGAATCGAGTGACGTCTATCGCTCGTCGCGTCAACTGGGCGAGAAGGAAGCCCTCGCCCGTGCCGCGCTGGAGCTCATCGAACCCGGGCAGGCGATCATCCTCGATGACTCGACGACGACACTGCACCTCGTGCCGCTGCTGCACACGAAGACGCCGCTGACGGTGATCACCAACACGCTCACGATCATGGACGAGCTCAAGGGCACCCGTGGCATCACCCTCATCTCGGTCGGCGGCCAGTTCTACAACTGGTGTTCGGCGTTCATGGGGCGCATGGCCGTCGAGGCCTTCGCCTCGCTGCGCGCCGACGTGCTGGTGATGTCGACCTCGGCGATCACCGATGACATCGCCTTCCATCAGACACTCGAGACCGTCGACGTGAAGCGCGCCATGTTCGAATCGGCGAGCACGCGGATCCTCCTGGCCGACCACACCAAGTTCGACAAACGGGCCCTGCACGCGATGCTGCCGCTCAGCGACTTCGACGCCGTGGTGGTGGATGCCGACACCGAACGCTCGCACATCGACCGACTGCGCAAGCGCGGTGTGAACGTCGTGATCGCGAAGAAGACGCCGCGGGAGGCCCGCGCATGACCCGGCTCGACGTGCTGGGTGCTATCAACGAAGACGTCGTCGCGCGCGTGCGGCGGGCGCCGGCGCTCGGCGAGACCGTGGCCGACGGGGTGCTGCAGCATCAGCCCGGCGGAAAAGGCGCGAACCAGGCCGCCGCCGCGGCGCGACTGGGCGCGCAGGTGCGCATGCTGGGTGCCGTGGGGCGGGATGCCGCCGCCGCCCAGATGCGCGCGGCACTGGAGTCGGCGGGGGTCGACGTGTCGGCGGTGCAGACCGTCGACGAGCCGACAGGCACGGCGCTGATCGTCGTCGACGAGGCCGGCGAGAATTCGATCGTCGTGTGTCCGGGAGCAAACGCGCGCATCGACCCCGACCGGTTCGAGCGCGACGCGGCCGTGCCGGTGCTGGCCCAGCTCGAAGTCGACGGCGCCGTCGTCGACCATCTGGCGCGCACGAGCACCGGGCTGTTCGCGCTGAATGTGTCGCCGGCGCGCGAACTGGGACAGCTGCTGTGGGACCGCACGGGATTGTTCATCGTCAACGAGGGCGAATACGCGGCGCTGCCGCGACTGGCGACGGCACCGCTGGTCGCGCTGACGCTGGGCGCCGACGGCGCGGTGCTGCTGCGCGGGGGGCGGCGTGTGGCCGAGGCCCCCTCGGCGCCGACCTCGGTCGTGAGTACGGTGGGCGCGGGCGACGCGTTCGCCGCCGCACTGACAGTGGCGCTGCTGCGCGGGCTCGACGACGAGGTCGCGCTGCGCGCCGCGTGTGCGGTCGGAGCCGCCGCCGTCGCCGACGAGCGCAGCCAGCCCGCGCTGGCGCCGCTCGACGCGTATCTCGGGTAGGGCGGGCGCGGCGCGCCTGCCCGCGGCATCCCGTCTCCGTACGCCCCGCGCCCGCGGCATCCCGCCTCCGTGTACGCCCCGCGCCCGCGGCATCCCTCCCATCTGCTTCAGTCGTCGCGGATTACCGTTTTCGTCCGCCGAACTGGTAATCCGCGACGACCGAACGGGACACTCGGCATCTCGGTCGCCACAGATGACGACTTTCGCCCGCTGAGACCGTAATCCGTGACGACCGAAGTTCCGAAGGGCGCACGCGCCCCGACACACGCGCAGCGCCCACTCCGACCGCCCCTACGCTGGACACGGACGAAAGGATGCCATGGCCGCTCTCATCCCGCTGACCAATACTCCCCGCGACTACGCGTGGGGCACGATCGACGGTGTCGCCCGCACGCTCGGCTGGGCGCCGACCGGCGGCCCGGAGGCCGAGCTGTGGCTCGGCGCGCACCCGCTTTCACCGAGCGAGCCGGCGGCGTCGTCCGACGCGCCGGAATGGCACGACCTCGCCGAGTGGGAGCAGCAGTCCGGTGCCGCCCTGCCCTACCTGCTGAAGCTGCTGTCTGCGACATCCCCCCTCTCCCTCCAGGCGCACCCGACGCCCGAGCAGGCGGCCGAGGGCTTCGCCCGCGAAGAGGCCGCCGGCCTGCCGCTGACCGCCCGCGAGCGCAACTACAAAGACCCGAATGCCAAGCCCGAGCTCATCGTCGCGGTCGACGACGGTTTCGAGGCGCTCTGCGGATTCCGCCCTGTCAGCGAGACGCTCGCGCTCATCGATGCGCTGGCGCAGGCATCCGACGCCCCCGCACCTCTGCAGGCGTGGCGGGATGCCGCGTCCGCCGGCGTCCGCGAGGGATTCGTCTGGCTGCTCTCCGGCGCTCCGGAGGTCGATGCCGCCGTCGCCGCCGCGACCGCCGTCGCACACGCGCATCCCGATGACTTCGAGCTCATCGTGCGGCTTTCGGGGGAGTATCCCGGCGACCCAGGCATCCTCGTCGCGCAGATGCTCAACCACGTCACGCTCGCGGCGGGTGTGGCGCTGTGGCTGCCGGCGGGCAACATCCACGCGTACCTGCGCGGCACCGGCGTCGAGCTGATGGGTCCGAGCGACAACGTGCTGCGCGGAGGACTCACCCCCAAGCACGTCGACCGCGACGAGCTGCAGAAGGTGCTCGACTTCACGCCCGGGCTCGCCTCGCACCTCTCACCCGTCGCCGTGTCGCAGAACATCGTGTCGTACCGGCCGGCGTCGGTGCCGTCGGGCGAGGGCGTCGACTTCGAGCTGCTGCTCGTGACCGGCGACGCGACGGTGACGACCGGCTCGGCCGCCATCGCGCTCGCCGTCGACGGTTCGTTCACCCTCTCGACGGAGGGAGTGGATGCCGCGGCCGCCCGCGGCGCGATCGTCTTCGTCGACGCGCCCGCCGAGGTGCGCGTGTCGGGCGCGGGGCGCCTCTTCATCGCGACCGGGGTCTGAGCGGCGCACCAGGAGCGGCGCACCAGGAGCGGCGCACCAGGAGCGGCGTACGAGGAGCGGCGTACGAGGAGCGGCGCAGGTCCCCGAGCGAGGAGCGGACCGGCGAGACGAAGGGCCGCTGTCGCCGTGCGCGCTTGGACCTTCGCTTCGCCCGTGCCGGACTCGGGCGCCCGCGATCGCCCTTCTGAAATCAGGTGTTTTCGCGAGATCAGGTCGATTGGCGGGCAGATCCTCCTGCTTTCGCGAAAACACCTGATTCGCCGAAGCGGTGAGAGTGCGCAAGGGATGAGAGCGCGCACGGGGTGGGAGCGCGCAAGAGGTAAGAGCGCGGAAGGGGTGAGAGCGCGCGAGCCCGGCGCTTTGGCACACTCCGCCACCGATCCGGCGTATTCTGCGAGCGTGACGACGCACCGCACGGACGTGTGCATCGCGGGCGGGGGCCCGGCAGGGGTCTTCCTCGGCCTGCTGCTCGCGCGCGCGGGCGTCGACGTCATGGTGCTCGAGAAGCACGACGACTTCTTCCGCGACTTCCGCGGCGACACCGTGCACCCCTCGACCGTGAACCTCATCGACGCGCTCGGGTTGCGTGCGGCATTCGACGCCGTGCCACACGAACCGCTGCCGCAGCTGGATGCCGTGATCAACGGCATCC
Organism: Microbacterium horticulturae; assembly: GCF_029094505.1. NCBI lineage: Bacteria > Bacillati > Actinomycetota > Actinomycetes > Micrococcales > Microbacteriaceae > Microbacterium > Microbacterium horticulturae. Next base: position 341,078 of record NZ_CP119108.1, read on the forward strand.
GCATCCATCTCGTCGACTTCACGACCCTGCCGCCGCCCAACCGCTTCATCACCCTGATGCCCCAGTGGGACCTTCTCGACATGCTCGCCGAGGCAGGTTCGCGGCATCCCTCGTTCCATCTCACAATGGGCGCGGAGGTCGCTGGCGTGACCGAACGCGACGGCCGCGTGACGGGCGTCGTCACGACCTCCGGCGACGCGATCGAGGCGCGCCTGGTGGTTGCCGCCGACGGCCGCACGTCAACGGTGCGCGACGCGCTCGGCTTCACGCCCGAGGGGGCGCAGGTCGACACCGATGTGCTGTGGTTCCGGGTGCCGCGGCCCGAGCGGCCGCTGCCCGACACGCTCGGCTGGGCGAGTACGGCGGGCGTGGTGATCACGATCCCGCGGCCCGAGTACCTGCAGTGCGCGCTGCTGGTCCGCAAAGACGAGCACTTCGACACGGTCGAGGCGTTCCGCGACCGGGTCGTGCAGATCGTGCCACGGCTGGCGCCCGTGATCGAGGCGGTCGCCTCGCTCGACGACGTCAAGCGCCTGAACGTGCAGATCAACCGGCTGCCGCGGTGGTGGCGCCCCGGTGCGCTGTGCATCGGCGACGCGGCCCACGCGATGTCGCCGGTCTTCGGCGTGGGCATCAATTATGCGGTGCAGGATGCCGTGGCTGCCGCCCGCGTGCTGATTCCGGTGCTGCGGCCGCGGGGATCGGTGAAGGATGCCGCCGACGAGGCCCTCGACGCCGCGTGCGAGGCCGTGCAACGACGGCGCGAGCGCCCGACCGCGATGATGCAGGCGATCCAGCGGCGCGCGCATGTGCTCTTGGGCACGGGGCGTGTCGCGCAGCTGATCGACAACCCGCCCACGCGCGCGCAGCGCACCGTGCTGCGGCTCGCGCTGCCGGTCCTGCGCCGCGTGGTGGCACAGGTGGTGGGGTACGGGTTCCGTCCCGAACGGCTGTGAGGAGTGCCGCGGCCGGTCGGCCTCAGCGCAGCGGCACGTCAGCGGGTTCAGGAAAATCGATGCCGAGTGAAGATTCCACGGTATCGAGATCGGGGAGTTCGCGGCGTGCGTGCTCCCACGAGATCACCTGCGGGTTGCTGAATGCGCCGACTTCCCAAGAGGTGCCGCAGTGGCGGCAACGGCGGACCTCCGCCATGAACTCGTCACTCTCACCGAGCGTGACGGCCCGGGCTTCCGGCGCATAGTTCATCCGGTAGTCCGCACAGATCTCGCATGCCCCGGGGTATGCGTTGCCTGTCATCTCGCGCGAATCTCGTCGGCACCTACCTCGCTGCGCGACGTTCCTCGAACTCGCGCCACCAGAGGATCTCCTGCCAGATCCACTCACAGGCCGATGATTCTGAGCGGAAGGTGAGGGGGGTCTCGCCATCTTCCCGTGTCGCCGGGAATGTGCCGCCCCGCTCGTCGCCCTGGAAGACGGCCCAGTCCTCATCGTCGTGCTTGACGAGGCAGTAGCTTGTGGGAATCGGACGGCCATCGTCGCTGTAGGACAGCGTGTAAGTGAGCCAGTCCTGGGTCGCGCCGGGCAGCGACAACAGCCGTGCGCGCAGTTCATCGTATGTCATCAGATGTCACCCCAGATAGCCGTTTCGGATGTACCACTTGATCCCCTTCGGGAAGTAATACTGCACTCCCCCGCCGGGCTGCTCGAAGGCTCCGGCGATGGGACCCTTGACGACATCGGCGGGGAGAGGCTTGAGCACCTCGTAGTCGGTCGTCGAAAAGGACGGGCTCAGGCGGTCGGGCGGAATAGCACGGTCGGGGAAGGGAGTGTTCGAGGGGGATGCGAATCGCCCGTCACCGCCACCGGGAGCGATGCGGTCGATCTTGTCTCCCACGTTGAGCCCGTGCGGTCCGCTCGGTCCCCCGAATCCATTGTCTGGTGGCCAGCGCCAGTCGGGATAGCCGGAGTCGGTGAAACCCTTGAGGTGAGTGTCAATGAAGCCATCGGGTGTGAGGTCACCGAACGGTTTATAACCGGGAATCCCGGCTGAGTTGGCCCAGTCTTCCATGTTGCTGATGAGGTCGTTGCGTCGTGGGTCGAGTCGGCGGATGCCGGGGAGCGCCGCGACTGTCTCTTTCGCGGTGTGCGTTGCTCCCTTCGCGCCGTGGAGGAGTTTGGCGAAGAGTTCGCTGGCTTTGTCGAGGAGGGGTTTGAGCTCGTCGAGCAGGCCGCGGAGGGACTTGATGGATTCGAGGAGGTTGGTGATGAACTTGCTGACCCGGCTGACCAGGGAGGAGACGCGGGTGGTGACCTGTTCGATGATCCACGGGGTCGCCAGCCCCAGGGTGAACACGGCCTCGGAGGCCCAGGAGATCGCGGAGCCGACCAGTTGGGAGAGCACGTCACGGACCAGGTCGTGCACGGCTTGGACGATCATGGAGGCGATGTTCAGGCCGGTGGAGAACGCACCCGCCCAGGTGCCCGCCGCGGTCAGGTGCGCGGCGGTGTCTTGCTGGAACCGGCGGTAGGCGTCCATCGCCTCCCCGGCGAGGTCTTCCACGTCCCCGAGCACGCGTTGCAGTTCGGTGCCCGCGCCCTCCATCTGGGTCTGGATATTCGCCCAGGTCTGCGCGAACGCCTGCACCTCGGACGCATTGCCGGTCAGGTCGTTGAACCAGCCCTTGAGGGGCTCGACGTGGTCGATCAGCCATCCCAGCCCGGCGGCGATCAGGGTGCCCAACGGGTCGGACACCGCAGCTGCGGTGTCGAGCACGGCGGAGAAGGCGGCCATGCCGCCAGAAACCCAGTCGCCGGAGTTGATCGCGCTGACCAGCTGTTCCCCGTCCTCCAGGAGCAGGGTGCCCGCAAACGGGGAGGTGTGGTCCTGCGCGGTGGCGACCAGCGGATTCGCCATCAGCCCAGGGCGCTTTCGATCTGTCGGATGGAGGCGGAGAGCTCGTCTTCGAACGCGGCCATGTCGTCGGCGACCCCGCGGATCTCGGTCGCCGACCGGTCGACCAGCCCCTGCGCGGACGCTATGGCCGCGGATGCCGCGGACGCGACCAGGGTGGCGGGACCGATCAGGAACGCGCACATGACCCCGAACGCGCCACCCGACATGTTCGTGGCCGAAGCGGCATTGCGCGCTACCTGCACGTCGGAAGACACCTGGCGCACCCGGGCGGCGTGGGCGATGATCAGGTCCTGGTCGATCGCGATCTGACCGGCCACGGCTACTGCTCCTCGTCCTGACCGGTGCGGGCTTGCACTTCGTCGCGCAGGCGTGCGACGACCGGGGAATCTTCCCCGAACGCGGTCACGGCCAGGTCCATGGCCTGCTGTCCGGCGTCGCGGGACGCGGCCTGCGCGGTCGTCACGATCAGCCGGGACAGGTCCCGCGCCCGCAGGTCCAGCGCGGCATCCGACAACTCCACATCGACCAGCCGGCCCGACGCGTCGACCGTGACCGACAGTTCACGGCGTTGCGAGTACGCGGTCCCACGCACCGCCTCGACTTGTGCGCGCATCTGCTGCGCCGCCTGCGCGCGCTGCTGCGCGGCGGCGACCTGATCCTGCACCCGGGCGATCAGAACATCCGGGTCCTCAGCTGTGAAACCGTCCATCCCGAACGATGATACGAGATCACGGGCGTGCGCACCTCACTCTCACACGGGCACGGGTTGTGGCGGGGGAGTGGATGCCGCGACCCGCGGCATCCACCATTCGTCATCCGTCCAGCGGTCCGAGGCCGTCGCCCGCGCCAGAGCGGGCAGGTATGACGGCATCGCCGCCCGGCGCTCGCGCACCGAGGCGTGCAGCACAGCGTGATCGGGAATGTGCCGGTGCACCGGCGGCAGCAGGTTCCAGGCCCAGCTGTTCGCGTGGGTCGGGCCCGAGCCCGCCCAGGCGCGCTCGACGCCGCAGTACCTCCGGTAGATCTCCGCCGCTTGCCCATCGCGCAGCATCAGCGAATCGCAGATGCCGTCGAACACCCACTTCAGCGCGATCGAGGCCAGCTCGTGGTTGGCGAACGTACCGCCCACATCGCAGTGCACGCCCGGGAACCAGACCTCTTCGCAGGCGGCCCGGCACTCGATTGGCAGATAGCGGAACGGCCGGCGCGCCTCGTCGATCGACACCGCGTGGCGGATGCGCCGCACATTCCACAGCGACGCGGTGTCGGGCCAGTCGAGACTTCCGAGACCCGCGAACCAGGCCTCGACGGTGTCCCACAGGCCGAGGTATTCGACGGGGATCGCGTGGATGTCGTGGGCCAGATCATCGGGAGTGGATGCTGCGAACCCGCCGGTCGCGCCCGAGATGGGTTCGCCCGCGGTGCCCCAGCACAGGGCATCGGCGAATGCCTTCGCCTCACGAGCGCGCTGGGCCACGGCTTTGCGGGTGCCGGCCGGTTTGACGTACTGCGCGACGGCGTAGTCGACGAGGTGCTCTGACCCGCTGCGCAGCAGCCCCGGCCGGGCAAGGAGCGCGGCCAAGGCGCGGGCGGTGTATGCGCCGCGGCTGAACCCGAAGATGTAGATGCGGTCGCCCGGGCGGTAGTGCTCGACCAGCCACCCGTACGCGCGGCTGACCTTGGCGCGCATGCCGAAGCCGAACGCCAGGCCGCACAGCTCGGAGAGCCGGCGCTCGATCCACCCGTGCGCGGTGGCCGACGGCAGCGTGCCGACGCCCGGGTCGTAGTAGGCAATCTGCTTCGCGGGGTCGTCGAGGTCGAGCATCATGAATACCTTCGCGGCGTTCGTCGGATGGTGATCGAGCTCATTGCTCGTGCCGTCGAGGCAGATGACGATGTTCTTCGGCGTGATCGGGGCGCTCATGGTGACCTCCCTTCTGCGGAGAGGCGTTGCGCGCTGCGGGTGATACCGGGGCGGATACGGCAGTCTGCGGTCGCCTTATCATTGCGGCAAATTCATATGAGTTTGTCCCACGAACATCAAACCGCCGCCGGTTTGGTGTGCACAGGACAGTTCCATATGAATTCGGCGAGGAAGACGGCCGGTGGATGCTGGGGGTCCAGGGCGCGCAGGACTGTGCTCCCAACTGGTCCCGTCCCCCGTTCAGCGCGCGCGGGCGGCGAGCACCGCGTCCCACACCGCGTCGGCGACCGCGCGCTTGGTGCCGGCGGCCTCGGCCACGACCTGTCCGCCGCGGCCCAGCACCACCACCTCGTTAGCGGAAGCCTCGAACCCCTTCTCCCAGCCCACCTCGTTGACCACGAGAAGGTCGGCGCCCTTGCGCTCGAGCTTGCGGCGCCCGCGTGCCAGCAGCTCGTCGCCGCGCGAGGTCTCGGCGGCGAAGCCGACGAGCGTCTGCCCCTCCCGTCGCCGGGCGGCGAGCGTCGCGAGCACGTCCTCGGTCTCGACGAGCGCGAGCGACCGCGCCTTGCGCCGAGAGCCCTCCTTCGTCAGCTTCGCGTCGGAGGTCGACGCGGGCCGATAATCGGCGACCGCCGCGGCCATGACCACCACGTCGGCGTCGGCCGCGGCATCCACCATCTCCGTCAGCAGGTCGGCGGCCGTCGTCGCGCGCACGACGGGCAGGTCCGCGGCCTCGGCGAGCACCCCGTCGTCGGTGTGGGCGGCCACGAGCACGACGTCGGCGCCGCGGTCAGCGGCGGCGCGGGCCAGCGCGACGCCCTGCCGTCCGCTGGATCGGTTGCCGATGAAGCGCACCGGATCGATCGGCTCACGCGTGCCGCCGGTGGAGACCACCACGCGCAGCCCGGCCAGATCGGCCGGATGCACGACCGCCAGCGCCCGCGCAACGATCTCCTCGGGCTCGAGCATGCGTCCGGGGCCGGAATCTCCGCCGGTCAGCTCGCCGTCCGCGGGACCTGCGATCTGCACGCCGCGCTCGGCGAGCGTGGCGATATTGGCCTGCGTTGCGGGATGCCGCCACATCTCCGTGTGCATGGCGGGCGCGACGACGACCGGCGCCGTCGTCGCAAGTAGGGTGGTTCCGAGCAGGTCGCCGGCGAGGCCTGCGGCCATCTTCGCGAGGGAGTCAGCCGTGGCGGGAGCGACGATGACCAGGTCGGCCTGGCGTCCGAGGGCGACGTGGCGTACCTGCGGCACGTCGTCGTGCACGCTCGTGGTCACCGCGTGGCGGCTGATCGCCTCCCACGTCGGCAGCCCGACGAACCGCAGGGCGTCCGCGGTGGGGATGACGTGCACCTCATGACCGGCCTTCACGAGCAGGCGCACCAGGTGCACGGACTTGTACGCGGCGATGCCGCCGGTCACTCCCACGACCACGAACATGGCTCGATCCTCCCATGCGCAGGTGCCCCGTGTGCACGGTCATAGTGCGCGTGCCGGCTGCGGCCGGCGAGCCCGTGCGCCTGCTCGCGGTGCGCGACGAAGACCCCGCACGCCCCTGGCAGCCGCTGGGCGAGTGGTGGCCCGACCGGCCTGGCGTGATCGGCGTGCGCGACGTGCGCGCGGGCGGTGCGTGGCTGGCGGTGGATGCCGCAGCAGGCCGCCTCGCCGTGCTGCTGAACCGCGAGAGCCCACCTGTGCCGCCTGGTGTCGCGCAGGTCTCACGTGGGGGAATCGTGCTGGACGCGGTCGCGGGCAGGCCGCCGCATCCCACCCCCGCAGTTCTCGGATTCAACCTCGTCACCGTCGACCAGTCGGGCGTGCACGTCGTCACCTGGGACGGCGCCGTGCGCACCGAGCTCACCGTGCCACCGGGCACCCACATGATCGCGCACCACGACCTCGACGACCCGCGCTCGCCGCGCATCGTCGCATGGCACGACGCCTTTGCGGCGGCAGACCCCGACGAGTGGATGCCGCTGCTCGCCCGCACCGCGCAACTCGACCCGGCGGATGACCGGGCCATCATCCGCGACAACAACGCGCATGGATACCCGACCCAGTCGCTGCTGCTGTGCACGGCCTCCGTCAGTGCGGATGAGGTCGACGTGCGCTACGCCGAGTTGGACCGCCCCGGCGTCTGGAACCCGGTGACCCTCGTCGGCCCGGTGCGCGCGGCCTGAGCCGCCGGGCCCCCGGAGATATCGGCGGCTGCGAGTTCTGCGATGAGTCGTGGCTGGGCAGCGGCGCTCAGCGCCAGCGGCTGCCACGGCAGCCTCGCGAGCGCGGCGACGAGCACGCTGGTGATGACTTGCCGCAAATGGTGGGTGTTGAGCGAAGAGCACCCGCCATTTGCGGCAAGTCATGTGTGGGCGGAGGGCAGGCACACCCCGCCCCGCGCGTCTTACTCGGCCTTGAGCGTCCAGGCGCCGTCGGCCTTCACGGTCACGATCGACGGACCCGCCGACAGCGGCACCGTGCCCGAGTACTTTCCGATCTCGTTGATGAGCAGCCCCATGCTGAAGGCCTCGGATGTCTCCTCGTACACCACGAAGTTCGCCGATCCCTTGTGCGTCGCGGTCAGTGCAGCCGCGTCGCCGTCGTACAGTTCGACCGCATCGCCGGTGCCCTTCGCCGACCCGTCGAAGGCCTTCGCGCTTGAGAACGGGGCGAGGGTGATCTTCCAGTCGCCGTCGGCGGTGACCTGCAGGCGTGCGCCGTCGCCGAGGGCCATCAGACCCCACGCGGTCGTGCCGCTGTAGTGGCCGATCGTGTTGACGAGCAGCTCACCCGTCGACGCGTTGTCGCCGTCGAGCACCGTGATCGCGAAGTTCGCCTGCCCCTTGTGCGTGGCAGTCACGACGCCGCCGGTCGCGCCCTTCGGCAGCGTGATCAGCGTGTCGCCGTGGCCCGTCTTCTTGACGGTGTCGAAGGTGCCGAACGTGTCGTCGGCCCAGTCGCCGGCGACGTTCACAGGCTCTTCGGGTTCGACCTCTTCGACGGGGGTGGATGCCTCGTCCGCAGCCTCGTCAGACGGCTCGGCCGCGGTGGCCGCGGTGTCGGACGAGGGCTGCACCGCGGCATCCCGATCCGATCCGACCGGCGCCGCATCGCCGCCCGAAACGGCGCCCGAGATCGACCCGCTGACGATGCTCAGCACGACGAGCGCGCCGGTGATGATCCAGGCGATCTTCTTGTGCGCGTCGTAGCCGGTCAGCGGGCGGCCGGCGCGGTCGCGCATGCCGCCGGTGAGAATCACGATGAGGTCGACGAACCACCAGATGCCCAGGCCGCCGAGCGTGATGAGCTTCAGAATGCCGGTGCCAACCTTTCCGAGGAAGAACCGGTCGACCCCGAACAGGCCGAAGAAGAACGACAGCAGCCAGGTGGCGATGAACGGCTTGCCGTCGTCGACGGGCTGCGGAGTTGCGACCGGCGGAGGGTAGGCGCCTGCGGGAGCGGTGGGGATGGTCATGGGGTGTTCCTTTCGATGGTGATTGCGGGAGGGTGGATGCTGCGGGTCAGAGCGCGACGTACGAGCCGAGCGCGCTCATGTAGAGGGCCTCGGTTGCGTCGGGAACGGCGTAGACCTCGACGCCGGTGTATTTCTGGCCCTTGTGGAGCTCAGGTGCGTCATCGAGCTCGGTGGTGTCGGTCACGATGCTGGCGGACTGGTAGAGGTTGCCGTCCTGGTCGGCGATCTGCCAGTCCCACATCTCGACGGCCGGGTCGACAGCTTCGCTGCTGAGTCCAGTGAACGTTGCCTCCACGACCACGTAGTGGAAGCCGCTCGGGGCCTTGTCGTTGAACTGGTTCGCCGCGGCGACCTCCTTGTCGGCGTCGGCATCGGCCAGAGTGAAGGCGACGGAGTAGTAGTCCTCATCGTCCTGTGAGATGACGGCGGCCTCTCCCTGGGGATACGGGTTGTCGAGAGTCCCGACGTCGGGCGTCGTCTCGACGGGATCGGTGGGTTCGTCGGCCTCGGATGCGTCATCAGGCCCGTAGCCATCGGGATAGACGACGTCAGGCTCGGTCGACGGAGAGGCCGACGCCGCGGCGACGGCGCTGCATCCGGTCGTGGCGAGTGCCGCTACCAGCGCAAGGCCGGCGATGAGGTGGCGCTTCATGGTGATTCCCCGTTCTGTGCTGTGTCGAAGCGGGCAGGCGGCGAGCCCCAGCGATCGCCGCCTGCCCTGACTGCGAGGCGTCTCGATCGGCGGTCGCCCCCCCCTGCCGCCGCCGCTCGACGTCTCCGTCGTTGATGAAGCTAGAACCGCCGGAACAAGCCAACGCCAACACGAGCGATAAGGCTCCTTATCAATGTTGCTCGTTGCCCGATGTCGGAGCTTCCCGCTACTGTCACATCCATGACCACGCCCAACGTGCCCGCAGAAGAGCAATTGCTCATCTCGCTCGCCGGCGTGGCCGAGCTGGCGGGTGTGCGCCGCCCCGTGGCCTCGCTGTGGCGCACGCGGTCGCAACGCGGCGACGCGCCTTTCCCGCCGGCGGCCGCGCACCGCGGCGGTCGCGACCTGTTCGATGCGCATGCGGTTGCGGAGTGGCTGGTCGAGACGGGGCACGGGCACAATCCCGATGCGGTGGGGGATGCCGCGGCCTACGTCGACGGCATGGGCATCGACTTCTCCGAGCCAGGGCAGGTCGCCGAGCTCGCAGCCCTCATCGCCTTGCGCGCACAGACCGGCGAGCAGCTCGGCGAGGCGCGCGACCTGCAGGCACTCGCGTTCGCGGCCGACCCCGACGACACGCACCTGCGCCGCGAGGTCGAGCGGCACCGCGAGCGCGGGGCGCCCTGGGCCGCGTACGCCGACCGGCTCATCGACGCGGCGTACTCCCCGGCCGCGGCGCTGGCACTCGTACAGCGCCGCGCAGCCCGTCGTCAGCGGGCGCTCGGGTCGTCAGGTGCGCTCGCCGCACCCGCGCGCGACCTGGTCACGGCTCTGGTGCAGGCGCTCGCCGCTGAGGTCGGCGAGCCGGGCGAGCGGCCGACCATGCGCATCGCGCCGGGGGTCGACACGACTCTGTTCGACGCCGTCGTGCGCCGTTTCGACGGCGAGGTCGACGTCGTCTGGCCGACCGACGACGAGAGCCGGCCGCTGCGACGTGCGAACGCGTGCAGCGGCATCCCGATCGACACGGTCATCGCACAGCCGGGCGCCGTCGTGCTCGGGCGTGTGCCCGCGGTCGCCGGGGCGTCGGTCGATGACATCGTGAGCGCCGTCGACGAACTCGGTCTGAGCCTTGACCCCGACGAGGTCGCGGTCATGGTCGGGCCGGCGCGTGCCCTGGTCGACGGCCTGTCGGCCCCGCGGGCCGCTGCCCGCGCCGACACCCTGCGCACCGGGCGCGTGCGTGCTGTGGTGCGGTTGGATGCCGGGCACGTCACCTCCGCCTCACGCGAGGCGCTCGCACTGTGGGTCTTCGGGCCCGCGGCCGACATTCCGCTCGGCGACCGGGTCATCGCCCTCGCCGACCTGACCGGCGCGGCGCTGAGCGCCGCAGTCGCCGGTGACCTGGTCAGCGACATCCTGGCCAACCTCGGCGGCCCGATCGCCGCCCGCGCGCACGCATTCCGCTTTGCCCGGCTGCAGCGCACCTCGTCGGTGCTCGCGCGGTCGGGAGCGCTGATGGCCGACACCCCGCCCCGATCGGCCGCGGTGCTGGCGGCATCCCGCGATCTTCCGACCCTGCTCGACGCCGCGCTCGCCGCCGCCGGCGTCGATGCGCCGGCGCTCGAGGTGACGGTGCAGACGGCCGCGTTGCCGGCGCCCGAGACGACGACGGTGGATGCCGCGATCTCGGCCGGCCACGCGCGGGTGCTGGCTGGCATCCGGCTCGGGGCCGATGAGATCGGCGACACCGGTCTGGTCGTCGTTGACGCGGCCGACCTCGATGACCCGGCCGGGATCGGCGCGCGCCGCGTGGATCATCTGGCGTTCGCCGAGAAGCACCCGAAGGCGCAGCTGACGCGGCCGGGCGACGTCGTCTTTCGCACCAGTCCGACGCCGCGCGCGTGGGTCGACCGCGACGGGTCGCATGTCGTCGCGTACCCGGCTCGGGTGCTGCGAGTGACCGCGGCCGACCCCGGTGGGCTTGTGCCCGAGCTGGTCGCCGCCGACATCACAGCAGGTGGCGCCGGGCCCGGCGCGTGGCGCCGGTGGCGCGTGCGCACGGTCGCTCCGGCGCAGTTGCAGCCCCTGCGCGCGACGCTGGCCGCGGCATCCCTCACCCGTGACAATCTGCGCGAACGCATCGATCGGCTCGACCGGCTGGTCGCGGTGCTCTCCGATGCCGTCGCCGCCCGCGCCGTCACGATCTCGACCGACCTCACCACCCAGTAAGAAGGACTCATGCCCAGAACCGCGAAGACCGCTGCGCCGCAGGCGCCGTCGACCATGAAGCAGCTCAAGGACACGCTCTGGAAGGCGGCCGACAAGCTACGCGGGTCGATGGACGCCTCGCAGTACAAGGACGTGATTCTGGGGCTGGTGTTCCTGAAGTACGCGTCGGATGCCTTCGACGAGCGCCGCGGGCAGATCCGCGCCGAGCTGGCCGCCGACGGATACGACGACGACCAGATCGCCGAGCTGATCGACGACGTCGACGAATACACGGGTCGCGGGGTGTTCTGGATCGACGAGCACGCGCGGTGGACGTACCTCGCCGAGCACGCGAAGGGCTTGCACGCCTCGCTCGATTCGGACGAGAAGACGATCGGGCAGCTGATCGATGAGGCGATGGATGCTCTCATGCAGGCAAATCCGGGACTGTCGGGCACCCTGCCGCGCATCTTCAACCGCGACAACGTCGACCAGCGCAGGCTCGGTGAGCTGGTCGACCTGTTCAACACGGCGCGGTTCGCCGGTCAAGGGCAGGCGGGGGCCGACGGTCGTCGCGCGCGGGATCTGCTGGGCGAGGTGTACGAGTACTTCCTCGAGAAGTTCGCCGCCGCCGAGGGCAAGCGGGGCGGCGAGTTCTATACGCCGGCGGGGGTCGTGCGTGTGCTGGTCGGGATGCTGCGGCCCACGCACGGGCGCGTGTACGACCCGTGCTGCGGGTCGGGCGGCATGTTCGTGCAGGCCGAGAAGTTCATCGATGCGCATCACGGCGAGGGGACCGACATCTCGGTCTATGGGCAGGAGCTCAACGAGCGCACCTGGCGCATGGCGAAGATGAACCTCGCCATCCACGGACTGTCGGGCAATCTCGGGCCGCGGTGGGGCGACACGTTCGCGCGTGATCTGCACCCCGAGCTGCAGGCCGATTTCGTCATGGCGAACCCGCCGTTCAACATCAAGGACTGGGCGCGGTCGGAGTCCGACCCGCGGTGGTGTTACGGCGTGCCGCCGGCGGGCAACGCGAACTACGCGTGGATTCAGCACATTTTGTCGAAGCTCGCGCCGGGCGGGCAGGCCGGCGTCGTGATGGCGAACGGGTCGATGTCGTCGAACTCGGGCGGTGAGGGGCAGATCCGCGCCGAGATCGTCGAGGCCGATCTGGTCTCGTGCATGGTGGCTCTGCCGACGCAGCTGTTCCGGTCGACCGGGATTCCGGTGTGCGTGTGGTTCTTCGCCCGGTCGAAGGGCGCGCGCGCGGGCGAGGTGCTCTTCATCGACGCGCGCGGGCTGGGGCACATGGTGGATCGTGCCGAGCGCGCGCTGTCGGATGAAGATATCGCTCGGATTGCGGGTACGTACCACGCCTGGCTCGGAGATGATCCGCTCGTTGAGCGAGGCGGCGAAGCCGCCGAGTCGAAACGCCCCGAGGATCTCGATGACCCCGCCCGTTCGTTGAGCGAGCGCAGCGAGTCGAAACGCCCCGACCCCTACGAGAACATCCCCGGCTTCTGCTACTCCGCTCCGCTGGCCGAGATCAAGGCGGCCGACTACGCGCTGACACCAGGACGCTACGTCGGAGCCCCCGAGGCCGAAGACGACGGTGAACCCCTCGAAGAGAAGCTCGCGCGCCTGCGGGCGGAGCTCGAGGCGCAGTTCGCCGAGTCGGCCCGCCTGGCCGACGTCGTGCGCGAGCAGCTCGGGAGGGTCGATGTCTGAGTGGCCTGAGGTGCGGCTCTCAGATGTCGCCGAGATCACTGTCGGGTTCGTGGGAACGATGGCGAAGCACTATAGGTCGGACGGGGTTCCATTTCTGCGTTCACAGAATGTGCTGGCACACCGGCTCGACATGGGGGACATGAGGTTTATCTCTCACGACTTCGATGCGCAGATCGGAAAATCAGCACTGGCGCCGGGGGACGTGGTCACAGTGCGAACCGGAAAACCAGGTCTGACATGCGTTGTCCCAGCATGGTTGGAGCACGCAAATTGCTCAGACCTCGTCATCACGCGTCCAAGTGGACGGCTAGACGCACGATGGTTCAGCTATTACATGAACAGCCAAGCTGTTCACAGCGTGAATGCTTCCATTGTCGGGGCGGTTCAGCAGCACTTCAATGTGGGAGCTGCCAAGGCGTTGCGGATCAATCTCCCACCCCTCCCCGAGCAGCAGGCGATTGCCGAGGTCCTGGGCGCCCTCGACGACAAGATCGCCGCCAACACCCAGCTTGCTGCAAGTCTCGAGGACTACTCACGTGCGTTGGTAGAACAGCTGTTCGTCGCCCCAGTGCAACTTGGCGATGTCGTGACTCTCGACAAAAACCAGGTGAATCCACAGGTGCTCGATGTGGCCCTCGTCGACGAGTACAGCTTGCCGGCTTACGACGCGGGCAGGTGGCCTTCGCGTGTGGCGCCTTCCGAGATCAAGAGCAACAAGTTCGTTATCTCGGGTGAGCGTGTTCTTCTGTCGAAGCTCAATCCGCGGTTCCCGCGTATCTGGGTGGTCGATCGGAACCCAACAGAAGACGTGCCACGCCTTGCATCGACAGAATTCCTGGTCCTCAATGCACTTGCTTGCTCGCCGGGGTTCCTCTGGGCGTTGCTCTCCCAAGCAGACTTCAATCGGCAGCTCGCCTCTCAAGCCGCAGGGACTTCGAGCAGCCACCAGCGCGTGCGCCCGGCAGACATTCTGGCGGCAACCATTCCCGACCCTCGACAGGTCGCTCCCGAGATGCGTGATCACATCGATTCCCTTCGGGCGGCAGCCTCAGCACTGCGCCGGGAGAACCGCACCCTCGCCGCAACCCGCGATGCGCTGCTGCCCCAGCTCATGTCGGGCAAGCTCCGCGTCCGTGACCTGGCCAGCGAAGGAAGATAGGCATGTCGGCATACGACCTGAGTTCACGTCTTGTCATAGGCGTCGCATCGAGCGCACTGTTTAACCTTGACGAGTCGAACGCGTTCTTCGAAGCGAATGGTGAGGACTCCTACCGCGAGTACCAGGCTGAGCGTATCGATGATGTCTTACGACCTGGCGTTGCGTTCAGGTTCATAAGAAAACTGCTGACCCTGAATGACCTTCGACCGGGAGACTCGCTCGTCGAGGTGATCATCCTGTCCAAGAATGATCCGTCTACCGGGCTACGCGTCATGCGGTCGGTCAAGGAGCACGGGCTCTCGATCTCTCGCTCTGTCTTCACACAGGGCGAGGCGCCGTACGGCTACATTCCGGCATTTTCAATGTCGCTGTTTCTGTCGGCGGACAAGACCAGCGTCGAAGCCGCGATGTCGCGAGGATACCCGGCGGGTCTCGTATTGGCCTCGATGTCTGCGGATACGGACGATGACACCGTGCGTGTTGCGCTCGACTTTGACGGCGTCATCGCCAGCGATGAGGCCGAGCGCGTCTATCAAGGAGGCGGCGGACTCGCCGCATTTCAGGAGCACGAAGCCGAGAACCGAGCCGTCCCTCTGGAGCGGGGGCCGCTCGCCGAATTCCTACGCGATCTGAACATGATTCAGGAGATCGAACGATCGCGCGCACTCGAGGATCGCACCTATCGTCCGCGGCTGAGAGTGTCGATTGTCACGGCTCGTAACGCTCCGGCTCATGAACGTGCTGTCAATACCCTCGAGAAGTGGGGTGTGACGGTGAATGACGCGTTCTTCCTCGGCGGCATCGATAAGGGCCTGGTCCTTGAGGTAATGCGCCCGGACATCTACTTTGATGATCAACAGAGCCACCTCGATTCGACATCTCGCTATGCGGCGAGCGTACTGATCCCGTACGGAATCGCGAATGAAAGACCGGAAGCTCCTCGTGATGTGGAGACCGGTATGCGGGCAGCGCCCGAAGCTGGACACTCGGTCGACCTGGGTGAGTCCCACGAGGGGATGACGTCTGAGCATGCCTAGTGCAATCTCGCCCGCCGCGAACGGCTCTCCGTCGAGTCGGCTGTCGTCGCCGCCTGCTACGCTGGAACCAACACGACCGGTTCCGCCCGCAAGGGTCCAGGGCCGGTCTTTATTTTGCATCGGCGCCGAACGGTGAGTCACTGATGACCGAAGCGAAGCCGTACAAGACGTATGTCGAGCAACTCGCGATCCTCAAATCGCGAGGCATGGTGGTGCCGGATGAAGCCGACGCGATCGACCTGTTGCGACGCGTCGGATATTACGCACTGAGTGGGT
Organism: Microbacterium horticulturae; assembly: GCF_029094505.1. Classification (NCBI taxonomy): domain Bacteria; kingdom Bacillati; phylum Actinomycetota; class Actinomycetes; order Micrococcales; family Microbacteriaceae; genus Microbacterium; species Microbacterium horticulturae. Next base: position 356,421 of record NZ_CP119108.1, read on the forward strand.
ACTCGTATCCGTTCCGGTTGAAGGACGCGAACGGGGCTCGGATGAGCACCTTCCGTGCGGGCACCTCGATCCATCAGATAGAAGAACTCTGGACCTTCGACAACCGACTGCGCGTTGCGGCCTTCGCGTCGATCCAACATGTCGAGACGTATCTGCGTGCACTCCTCGCCTACGGCATGGGTTCAGTTGATCCGCTCGTGCACACCAGACCAGAGTTACTCTCCATCGACGCCGGGTCGAGTTATGAGCGATGGAAGCGGAGCCTTGATCAGAAGCTCGCTGATTCTCGAGAGGAATACATCGTCCATCACAGAGAGCGCCGCGATGGTGTGGTGCCCATTTGGGTCGCGGTGGGAGTTCTCGACTGGGGTGGACTCAGCCATCTCTTCGGCATGGCGCCGCTCCAGGTGCGGGAAGAAATTGCCGCGCTGTTTGACCTGAGCGGGCCGGAACTCAAGTCATGGCTGCGGGCGCTTAATGTCGTCCGCAACGTCTGCGCTCATCACAGCAGGTTCTTCAACCGCTATTACTCTTTGACGCCCAAGCTGCCACCGTTCCGACGGAACCGGACGCTCGCGTCACTCGCGTCGGTGAAGAGTACGACGTATGGGATGCTCGGCCTGCTCCAATACCTCGGGGCGCGCACACGCGGCGTGAGTGTGACGCTCCTCCCTGCGACGCTGCGTTCCTTCCCGACGAGCAGCGGGCTGACAATCGGCGCCGTCGGTATGCCTGATGACTGGGAAGCGAGTCATCTCTGGAACCTGAAGCGCTCTGACCAGCGGAAGGCTGACTGAGATGCCATACGAACTCATAACCGGGCAGCCGGGGACTATGAGTAACGGAGTTACTCATAATCAGTGCAGATGGAGTCGGCGGTCGGTTGCCGTTCAGGCGACCTATCGCTCGCCACGCCCAGCTCTGACGTACGCCACGAGCTCGTCGGCCCGCCCCGGCGGCATGACTGCGTTGCGAATCGGCTGGTCACGTGCGGCGTCAAGCCGCGCGCCGATTGCATCCGCTCTCTCACGCATCGTCCGCCGTGCAACTTCAACCTCGGCACTGACCATCCCCGAAATCTACGCCCTCAATCACTCGCACCATGAGCACGATCGACAGCAAGGAGCCCCGGCATGAGCGGCATCCCCGAATCCCAGTGGGAGCAGCGGGTCATGGACGCCTTCGGCGAACCGCTCATGTGGCAGCCGCTCGCGGGCGACAAGATCGCCCCCGGCACGGGCGAGCGCGAGAGCTGGGATGAGCTGCTCATCCGCCCCCGCCTGCTCGACGCGATGCGCCGGCTCAATCCCGACGTGCCGGTGCACTACCTGCAGCAGGCGCTCGGCGAGATCGCTGCACCCCGCTCGATGGATGCCATCACCGAGAACCAGCGCATCCACGCCTATCTGACCGGGGGACATCCGCTCAGCTACATCGACTCCGATGGTATCGAGCAGAACCCGCGCATCCGCCTGCTCAGCACCGAGCCGCACCTCAACGACTGGCTCGCCGTCAACCAGGTCACCGTGCGCGACCGCGAGGTGCACCGCCGCTTCGACGTCGTTCTGTATGTCAACGGCATGCCGCTGTCGATCATCGAGCTCAAGCGCGCGGGCGCGGCCGCCACCGGCGTCGAAGACGCCTACTGGCAGCTGCGCACCTACCTCGACGAGCTGCCGATGGCCTTCCGCTTCTGCGTGTTCACTCTCGCCAGCGACGGACTCGACGCCAAGTACGGCACCCCGTTCACACCGCTGAACCACTTCTCACCGTGGAACGTCGACGACGACGGGATGCCGCTGCTGCAGCCCCGCATCGAGAACGGCGAAGACGTGCAGGCGCTCGACGACGCCCTGGCCGGCCTCTACAACCAGGAGCGCTTTCTGCAGCTGCTGCGAAACTTCACCGCGTTCGACGAGGGCGGCGACGGCTATGTCAAGCGGATCGCCAAACCGCACCAGTACTTCGCGGTCACCAAGGCGGTCGGCAAGACGGTGCAGGCCGTCGCCACCGACGGGCGCGCCGGCGTCGTCTGGCACACCCAGGGCTCGGGCAAGTCGATGGAGATGGAGCTGTACGCGGCCCTCGTCGCACGGCAGACCGAGCTGCGCAACCCGACGATCGTCGTCGTCACCGACCGCAACGAGCTCGACGGACAGCTCTACCAGACCTTCGCGCAGAGCCTGCTGCTGCCCGAGAAGCCGAAGCAGATCCACGAACGCGCCGAGCTGCGCGACGAACTCACCGGACGCAACACCGGCGGCATCTACTTCACGACACTGCAGAAGTTCGGACTCACGCGAGCCGAGCGCGAGGCCGGGTCGCGGCATCCACTCCTCACCGATCGCCACAACGTGATCATCGTCGTCGACGAGGCCCACCGCAGCCACTACGACGACCTCGACGGTTACGCCCGTCACCTGCGCGACGCGCTGCCGCACGCCACGATCATCGCGTTCACCGGAACGCCCATCTCGTCGGCCGAGCGCGACACCCAGGCCGTGTTCGGCGACTACATCGACATCTACGACCTCACCCGCGCGGTCGAAGACGGCGCCACGGTGCCCGTCTCGTTCGAGCCCAGGCTCATCAAGGTGCACTTCGCCGACGGCGCCACCGAAGAAGACATCGACCGCGCCGCTGACGAGGCCACCCTCGGCCTCGATGATGCCGAACGCGCCCGGGTCGAGGCATCCGTCGCCGTCGTCAACGCCGTGTACGGAGCACCCGAACGGCTCGAGAAGCTCGCGAACGACCTGGTCACGCACTGGGAAGAGCGCCGCGCCCGCATGGGTGAGTTCATCGGCGGCCCCGGCAAGGCGCTGATCGTCGGCGGCACGCGCGAGATCTGCGCGCGCCTCTACGACGCGATCATCGCGCTGCGACCCCACTGGCATTCGGATGCGTTGGATGCCGGAAAGATCAAGGTCGTCTACTCGGGCACCCCCTCCGACCCGCCGCCGGTGCGCGACCACGTGCGTCGCGACTCGGAGAACCGGGCGATCAAGCAGCGACTCAAAGACGTCGATGACGAACTCGAGCTCGTCATCGTCAAAGACATGATGCTCACGGGCTTCGACGCGCCACCGCTGCACACCCTCTACCTCGACCGCCCGCTCAAGGGCGCGCTGCTCATGCAGACGCTCGCGCGGGTGAACCGCACTTTCCGCGGCAAGCAGGACGGCCTGCTCGTCGCCTACGCGCCGCTGGCCGAGAACCTCACCGCCGCGCTCGCCGAGTACACCAGCGACGACCGGGCGCTGCGGCCCATGGGCCGCGGCGTCGAAGAGGCCGTCGAGATCGCGATCGCGCTGGTCGATCAGATCCGCGAGCTGCTGCGCGACTGCGATTGGAAGGCGATCCTCGCCCGCGGCGGGGCGCGCGCGATGTCGACCGCGGTGACCGTGACCGTGAACTTCGTGCGCGATCAATCCAGCCCCGCCAACGCCCCCGATCTCGAGGGCGACCGGCGGTCGGTGCGCTACCGCACGCTCACCGGTGCCCTCGCGCGTGCCTGGGCCCTGGCATCCCGTCACAAAGACCTCGTCGCACTGCACCCCGAGATCGCCTTCTACGAAGAGGTGCGGGTGTGGATGGCCAAGTACGACGCCGCCGAACGGCAAGCGCGCGACGCGCCCATCTCCGATGACATCGAGCGGCTGCTCGGCCAGGTGATGGTCGAGTCGATGGCCACCGGCGACGTGCTCGACATCTATAAGGCGGCCGGGCTGCCGCAGGTGTCGTTGCGGGATGTCGGACCCGACTTCCTCGCACAGGCACAGAAAAGCCCCACCCCACAGCTTGCGATCGAGACACTGCGCGCGGCGCTCATGGGCGAGGCGCGCGCCGCCACCCGCGGGAACCTGGTGCGCCAACAGGCCTTCAGCGATCGGATCAGCGCCATCATGCTGCGCTACACCAACCAGCAGCTCACGTCGGCCGAGGTCATCGCCGCGCTCGTCGAGATGGCGCAGGATGTCACGGCCGAAGCCGCCCGCGGTGCGCAGTTCTCGCCGGCGCTGTCGCACGACGAGCTCGCCATGTACGACGCGGTCGCGCACAACGAATCGGCACTGAACGTGCAGGGCGAAGACACGCTCGCGAAAATCGCGCGCGAGCTGATCTCGATCATGCGCCGCGACGTGCGCACCGACTGGACGGTGCGCGACGACGTGCGCGCCAAGCTGCGCTCGGCAATCAAGCGGCTGCTCGTCAAGTACAAGTACCCGCCCGACCGCCAGCCCGGGGCGATCAAGCTCGTGATGGAGCAGATGGAGGCCCTCGCTCCCGAGTACGCTGAGGCCCGGTGCGCCCCATCGCCGAGATGACCCACTTCTCGCCGAAATGACCCGCGTCGCGCCCACCTCTGATACGCGAGAACACCTCTCTGCACGCCTGGGCGCACCAGAAGCGTGCAGAGGGGTGATCTCGCGAGGTCGTTCGTCCCGTTTGCAGCGGGCCGACGGAGCCGCGGCATCCCGTCTCCGATGTCGATGGCCGAGACTACGATCGACGCAATGCCGAAGAAGCCCGCACTCGCCGCCCCGTCCATCGATCCACTCGAGTTGCACGATCTCGAAGAGGGCGACGTCGCGCGCCTCGAAGCGCACGGCATGGTGGACGCTACCCGGTTCGAGGGCGGTGACGTCTCGGGCGATGACCTCTCGGGGCTCGCCTTCAACGACTGCGAACTGGTCGGGGTGACCGCGCACGAGACGCAGCTGCGCGCGGCGCGGTTCGTGTCCACGCGCATCGAGCGGATGAACGCTCCGGTGTTCACGGCGGCGCGGGCGACGGTGCGGGATGCCGAGATCCTGCGCTCGCGCATGGGATCGATGGAGCTCTACGACACCGACTGGCAGAACGTGGTCGTCTCAGGCAGCAAGCTCGGCTTCGTCAATCTGCGTGCGGCGCGGATGCGCGATGTGCGCATCGTCGGATGCACGATCGACGAGCTCGACCTGTCGGGTGCGCAGTTGTCACGCGTCGCGTTCGAAGACTGCACGGTCGAGACGCTGCGCCTCGACGGCGCGCGCCTGAGCAACGTCGACCTGCGCGGCCTCGACATGCACGTCATTGCGGGCGTCGAGGGCATGCGCGGCGCGACGCTCAGCCACGAGCAGACGGTGCTCATGGCGCCGCTGTTCGCCGAGCATCTCGGCGTCAGAGTCGACGGGTAGAACTCAGAGGCTCCCGTCACGGACGCGGGCCGCGGCATCCACCCGCCCCTCCGCCTCGAAGCCGGTCACCACGCCCTCGCGATCGGCGTCGGAGCGGTTCTGGCTCCACTTGGCCTTCGCATCGACCTTTTGCACCGTCATCTCGACGCCGACGATCGCGCGCAGCTGGCCGTCGACGTACTTCTCGGGCGCATCGGTGACGGCCCACGGGTCGTCGCGCGGGGTCTCGTGCGTGTCGGTGAGGGCGGTCACGGCATCCCGCAACCATTCGACGTCGTCGTGCACAGACACCGGGCCGCGCAGCTGCACGGCGGAGTAGTTCCACGTCGGTACGACCTTGCCGTGCTCGGCTTTCGCCGCGTACCACGACGGGGTCACGTACGCGTCCGGGCCGTAGACGATGAACAAGCCGGGGGCGCCGTCGGCGATGCGCTTCCAGTGCTCGTTCGCGCGGGCGAAGTGGGCGATGACGCGGTCGCCGTGCCACATGATCGGCAGCAGCGTCGCGTCGGGAACTCCATCGGGCCCGGTCGTGACGAGAGTGGCGACGGATGCCGCGGCCACGAACTCGCGCGCGGCGCCGAGGTCGTCGATCCGATTGAAGTGCGGGACGTACATAGAAGGAGCGTACGCGGCTATCGTGGCCACCAGCGGACGGAGGCAGCGATGCGCAGGATCGTCGGACTCACGGTGGGCGGGGTGGCGCTCGCTGTCACTCTCGTCGCCTGCGCCGGGGGAACGCCGGACTTCGAACAGGTCAAGGGTCTGCCCACCGGGTTGGCGGCGGCGAGCATCGCCCCCGAAGACGTCGGGCAGCCGATGGCCTTCGCGAGCGACGGCGAGCTGGTCGTCGTCGTGTGGGGCAGTTCGTCGTGCCGGCCCGCGCCGACGGACTTCGACACCTCGGGTCCCGTGGCGACGATCACCTTCGCCGCTGACAGCAAGGGCGCGACAGCCTGCACGGCCGACCTTGCGCCGACCAGCTATGTCATTCCGGGGTCGGTGTTCGGCGGGAGCGTCCCCGCGAAGATCGTGCTCGTCGTCGACCGCAGCCGGAGCACGGTCACCGTCGTGAAGTAAGGCGGGATGCCGCGGGCCGCGGCTTCGGCTCAGTGCGCGGGTGCGGGTGCGGGGAACGGCAGCGCGAACCGACGCCGCGCTTGCCCGCGGCATCCCGCGCTTGCCCGCGGCACCCGCTCTCGCGCGTGGCATCCCGCGCGCGACCCAGCCTGGCATCGCGCGCCTCTCGCGGAGCCGTGAGAGCGGTCCCGCGTTATGAGAACGATATTTGTTCGCCTTGACCACGAATGTCCACTGCCGTACTGTGGTGCTGTCCAGATCACTTTCGACGACAGAGTCGAAACTTTCGAGAGGTTCGAAGATGAACAGACGCAGCATCACGCGCGTCGCTGCGGCGCTGGTGACCGCGGGCGTTGCGGCCGGCATGCTCGCCGGATGTGCAGGCGGCTCCGGCGATGACGACGCGAACGGCAAGGTCACCATCACCTGGTGGCACAACGCGACGTCCGGCGAGCTTCCCGCAGTGTGGGAGCGGGTGGCCAAGGACTTCAGCAAGGCTCACCCGAACGTGATCGTCAAGCAGACCGGGTACCAGAACGAAGACCTGCAGCGCACCCTGATCCCGAACGCGCTGGCCGCCGGCGACCCGCCCGACCTTTTCCAGACCTGGGGTGGCGGCGAGACCCGTGATCAGGTCGCCAACGGCTATCTGATGCCGCTGGACGACAAGATCCCCGACACGATCAAGAGCGTCGGCGCGACGGTCAACGGCTGGCAGGTCGACGGCAAGACCTACGGCATCCCCTACCGCTTCGGCATCGAGGGCTTCTGGTACAACAAGGACCTCTTCGCCAAGGCTGGCATCACCGAGACGCCGACCACGTTCGCTGAGCTGAAGACCGATGTGAAGAAGCTCAAGGATGCCGGCATCACGCCGATCGCCGTCGGCGCCGGCGACAAGTGGCCGGCCGCCCACTGGTGGTACCAGTTCGCTCTGCACTCCTGCTCGCCCGACACCCTGAAGGCGGGCACCGGCAGTTTCGATTTCAGCGACCCGTGCTGGGTCCAGGCCGGTGAACAGCTGAAGGACTTCATCGGCACGAACCCGTTCCAGGACGGCTTCCTCGGAACCGCAGCCCAGACCGGCGCCGGTTCGTCCGCGGGCCTGGTCGCAAACGGAAACGCCGCCATGGAGCTCATGGGTGACTGGAACTCCGGCGTCATCGGCGGGCTCACCCCCGACCAGAAGGTGCCCTCGTTCCTCAGCTGGTTCCCGTTCCCGGGCATCGAGGGGGCGGCGGGCGACGCGAAGGCGCAGCTGGGCAACGGCGATGCCTTCGCCTGCTCGAAGAATGCTCCCCCGGAGTGCGCCGACCTGCTTGCGTACATCATGAGCCCGGAGATCCAGAAGAAGTACGCCGAGAGCGGCTCGGGCATCCCGACCGTCGCCTCCGCTCAGGCATCGCTGACCGACGACAACCTCAAGCTGATCGCCAAGGCGACCACCGATGCGTCGTTCGTGCAGCTGTACTTCGACACCGCGTTCGGTACCGAGGTGGGCAACGCCATGAACGAGGGCATCGTCAACCTCTTCGCAGGAAAGGGCAGCGCGCAGGACATCGTCGACAAGATGACCGCCGCAGCCAAGACCGTCCAGCACTAGAAAACGCGCATGTCCACTCTCACCAGCACCCCCGGGTCCGCGGTCGCCGCGGACCCGGGGGTCCCCACCGTCCGCCGGCGAAAGAACCGTGGCAACGTCCGCAAGCGGATCGAGATCACGATCTTCGTCGCCCCCGCGCTCATCCTCTTCCTCGGCTTCGTCGTGGCGCCCGTCATCCTCGCCGCCGTCTACAGCTTCTTCAACCTCCCTGCCGCCTTCCAGTGGGACATGTTGAACGGCGACCGCTTCATCGGTCTCGACAACTACATCCGGGCCTTCACCACGCCCGAGTTCATCCAGTCGATCGGCAACACGTTCGTGATCGTGGTGGCCTCGCTCCTCGTGCAGGGCCCGCTCGCCATCCTCATCGCGCTGCTGCTGAACCGCCGGATGAAGGGGCGTAGCGTCTTCCGTCTCCTGATCTTCGTGCCCTACGTGCTGGCCGAGGTCATCGCCGGCCTGGCGTGGCGACTGCTTCTGCAGCCCAACGGCGGCGTGAACGCGCTCCTTGAGGCCGTCGGCCTCGGAGCGTTGAAGCAGAACTGGCTCGCCGATCCGAGCATCGCGCTGTTCACGATCTTCCTCATCATGACGTGGAAGTACATCGGCTTCGCGATCCTTCTCATGCTCGCGGGCCTGCAGGGTGTGCCCGAAGAGCTCGGCGAGGCAGCCGCCATCGACGGCGCATCGTGGTGGCAGACCCAGCGATACATCACGCTGCCGCTGCTCGGTCCGACGATCCGTATCTGGGCGTTCCTTTCGATCATCGGCTCTTTGCAGGTCTTCGACATCGTCTGGGTGACGGTGTCGCCCACGGTGCGTCAGATGGCCACCGACACCATGGCCACGTACATGGTCCAGCAGGGTCAGTTCGCCGGCCAGCCCGGCTACGGCAGCGCCATCGCCGTCATCCTCTTCCTCATCTCTCTCGTCGTCGCGCTCGTCTATCAGCGATTCGCGCTGCGCCGCGACCTCGAGGGCGCCGTCACGAGTGGAGTCCGCTGACATGTCTGCAACCACCGCCATCGTCACCGGGAACGAGCGGGCGCCTAAGCCCCTCAAGCCCGCCGGCCGCAGGTTCGACTGGGGCCAGCCGTTCGTCTACTTCATCGTGCTCATCGTGTGTGCTGTCGCGATCGGCCCCGTGCTCTACGTCTTCATCGGCGGGTTCCGCACCACGGCCGACATCAACGCGAACCCCGGCGGCTTGCCCGCCCCATGGGTGTTGGACAACTGGATCCGCGTCCTCACCAGCCCGCGGTTCTGGGGCAACGTGATGGCGAGTGTGATCCTCGCCGTCTCGACCACCGCGGGTGTCGTCGTCGCGGGGATCATGGCCGCCTACGTCATCGCGCGCTACAACTTCCGCGGGCGCCACGGTCTGTACACGCTGTTCACGGCGGGCCTCATGTTCCCGCTCACGGTGGCCGCCCTGCCGCTGACCCTTCTGCTGCGCACGCTCGGCCTGCACGGCAGCTACCTGGGTGTGATCATCCCCGGTATCGCATTCGCGCTGCCGACGACGATCATCATCCTCGTGCCGTTCCTGCGCGCGATCCCCGATGAGATGGAGGAGGCCGCCGTCATCGACGGGGCCAGCCGCATGCAGTTCTTCTGGCGCATCATGCTGCCGTTGGCCAAGCCGGGCCTGATCACCGTCGGGATCCTGGCGTTCGTGGCCAGCTGGAACGGCTATCTGCTGCCGTTGCTCGTGATCAGCACGGGCACCCTCCCGCAGGAACTGTGGCCGCTGCCGCTGGGCGTCACGCAGTTCTCCTCGCAGTATTCGCAAGACACCGGTGCCGTGCTCGCCTACACGTCACTGGCCATGATCCCCGCGCTCGCCTTCTTCCTCAGTGCGGAGAAGCGCATCGTGGGCGGTCTGATAGGGGCGGTGAAGGGATGACCGGGGTGCAACATTCGAGCCGGGTGGATGACCTGATCGAGGCGATGAGCCTCGAGGAGAAGATCGCCCAGCTGTACGGCGTGTGGGTCGGGGCCTCCGAGAACGGCGGCGACGTCGCGCCCCACCAGCACGACATGGACAACGAGATCGACTTCGACGCGCTGCTCCCGTCGGGGCTCGGTCAGCTGACCCGCCCGTTCGGCACAAAGCCGATCGATGCCGCGCTGGGCGCGCTGTCTTTGGCCCGTACCCAGCAGCGCATCCGCGAGGCCTCGCGCTTCGGCATCCCGGCACTCGCGCACGAGGAATGCCTCGCAGGCTTCGCCGCATGGGGAGCCACCGCGTACCCCGTGCCGCTGTCGTGGGGTGCGACGTTCGACCCCGAGCTGATCGAGCAGATGGGCCGCCGCATCGGCGACGACCTGCGCTCGGTCGGTGTGCATCAGGGCCTGGCGCCCGTGCTCGACGTCGTGCGCGACGCGCGCTGGGGTCGGGTCGAAGAGACCATCGGCGAAGACCCGCACCTGGTCGCCACGACCGCCACCGCGTACGTGCGCGGGGTGGAGGCGGCCGGGGTCGTCGCGACCCTCAAGCACTTCGTCGGGTACTCCGCGTCGAAGGCCGGACGCAACCTCGCACCGGTGTCGATCGGCCCGCGCGAGGTCGCCGATGTGCTGCTGCCCCCGTTCGAGATGGCCGTGCGCGAGTCGGGCGTGCGCAGCGTGATGAACGCCTACACCGACATCGACGGCGTGCCGTCGGCGGCCGACCGCGCGCTCCTGACCGATCTGCTGCGCGAGGAGTGGGGTTTCGAAGGCACCGTCGTCGCCGACTACTTCTCCATCGCGTTCCTCAAGCTGCTGCATGGCGCTGCCGAGACGTGGGGGGATGCCGCGGCCGCGGCGCTGGAGGCAGGCATCGATGTCGAGCTGCCCACCGTGAAGACGTTCGGCGAGCCGCTGCGGCGTGCGGTCGAGGAAGGCGCCGTGCCGATCGACCTGATCGACACCGCGCTGCGACGGGTGCTGCGGCAGAAGGACGACCTCGGCCTGCTCGACGAGAGCTGGTCGCCGATCCCTCCGGTGCTGGCGGGACGCGACCTCACCGACCCCGAGGCGCTCCGCGGCACGGTCGACCTCGACCCGACGGAGAACCGCGTGCTGGCGGCGAAGCTGGCGGAGGAGGCCGTGGTGCTCGTGCGCAACGACGGCACCCTGCCGTTGAGTGCCGCGTCATTGGATGCCGGGCCGTCGGGCCGGCCCGCACGGATCGCCGTGATCGGCCCCAATGCCGATGAGCCGTACGCCATGCTCGGGTGCTATTCGTTCCCCACCCATGTGGTCTCGCAGCATCCCGGCGTCGAGATCGGCATCAGCATCCCGACCCTTCTCGATGCCGTGCGCGCGGAATTCCCCCGCGCGCACGTCACGCACGTGCGCGGCACGAGCGTCGACGGCGGTGAGCGCGACGGCATACCCGAGGCTGTCGCGCTCGCCGCGGAATCCGATGTCGTGATCCTCGCGCTCGGCGACCGTGCCGGTCTGTTCGGACGCGGCACGAGCGGCGAGGGCTGCGACGCCGAGTCGCTGGCATTGCCCGGCGCCCAGCAGCAGCTGGTCGACGCGGTACTGGATGCCGGAACCCCGGCCGCCCTCGTGCTGTTGGCCGGCCGCCCCTACGCCCTCGGGCGTGCGACGGACGAGGCCGCGGCGATCGTCGAGGCGTTCTTCCTCGGTGAGGAGGGCGCCGCCGCGATCGCGGGGGTGCTCAGCGGCCGGGTGAACCCGAGCGGTCGTCTGCCGGTCAGCGTGCCGGCGACCACCGGGGCGCAGCCGTCGACGTATCTGGCACCGCCGCTGGCTCGAGCCAACGACGTGTCGAACATCGACCCGACCGCGTCGTATCCGTTCGGACACGGCCTCTCGTACACGAGCTTCGACTGGACGGCGCTGACCGGTGACGTCGAGAGCACGGGCACCGACGGTTCGGTCGAGCTGACGCTCGAGGTGACGAACACAGGCGGGCGCGCGGGCGCCGACATCGTGCAGCTGTATCTGCACGACCCGGCGGCGTCGGTGGTGCGCCCCGTGCAGCGGCTCATCGGATACGCCCGTGTGACGCTCGAGCCCGGACAATCGGCGCGCGTGCGGTTCGGCGTGCCGGCTGACCTGGCCTCGTTCACGGGGCGTGACCTGCGCCGGATCGTCGAACCCGGCGAGCTCGTGCTCAGCGCGGGCCGCTCGAGCGGCGACCTCGTTTCGTCGTGGACCGTGCGACTGACCGGCCCGGTGCGCGAGGTCGGCCACGACCGCGCGCTCGCTCCGGAGGTGCAGGTCGCGGCATCCGCCCCCGCTCCCGTCGTCTGAGCGGGTCGGCGCGGCGGCGTGCGCGGGTGCATCGCGCGCGCCACGCGTCGAGACCGGGTCCCTCACCCGTTCATCAGTCGTGGTTATCAACTGGTGAGGGATGCGCGGAAGGTCCGCCGCGCCGAGATTTCACCGGCGGGACCCGGCGCGCTGTCATCGGCGCTCGCGGGGCCGGGACCCGCCACGCCATGACCGACGGCGAACCCGCATACCTGCCGACCCGCTACGCGGTGACGGGCGCCGCGGTGCTTTCGCGCACGACGAGGCGGGTGGCCAGGTCCATTCGCAGGGTGTCGGGCTCGTGCCCCTCAGCCATGCGCAGAACGAGCCGGGTGGCAGACTCTCCCATCTTGCGCAGAGGCTGATGCACGGTGGTCAGTTTCGGGCTGATCCAGCGGGCGAGCTCGATGTCGTCGTAGCCGACGACCGACACGTCGTCGGGCACCGAGAGACCCGCTTTGCGAGCCGCTGCGATGGCGCCGAGTGCCTGCAGATCGCTGCCGGCGAAGATCGCGGTGGGCGCGTTGTCGAGGGCGAGCAGCTCGGTCGCTCGTGCCTCACCGCCGGAGGTGTGGAAGTCGCCGAAGCGGATCCAGCGGGGGTCGATGTCCAGGCCCGCGCTGTTCATGGCGCTGCGATAGCCGTCGACACGTGCCAGCGAGCACATCATGTCCTCCGGACCGGTGATTGCCGCGATGCGGCGATGTCCCAGCTCGATGAGATGGCGTGTCGCCATGAGGCCGCCCGACCAGTTCGCAGACCCGACCGACGGAACATCCGGTGACGGGTCTCCGGCCGGGTCGACGATCACGAACGGGATGCGGCGCGACCGCAGCTTCTCGCGGTACGGCTCGGAGATGTCCGAGAACACGAGCACCACGCCCATGGGCCGGCGGCGCAACACGCCGTCGATCCAGTCCGGAGCGGGGGAGTGCCGATCGCCGCTCACGGTGAGCACCACCGACAGGCCCGCCTCGTGCGCGACGCGTTCGACGCCGGAGATGACCTCTATCGACCAGCTGCTCTCGAGCTCGTGGAAGACGAGTTCGACGTACGGGGCGCCCTGTGCCGACGCCCGCCGCTGATAGCCGTGGCGGTTGAGTTCTTGTTCAACCCGGGTGCGCGTGGCGTCGGCGACATCGGTCCGACCGTTGAGGACCTTCGAGATCGTCGCCAGAGACACGCCCGTCTCCGCCGCGATGTCGGCCAGGGTCACGCGGGAGTGCTTCGCCATGTTTCGATCCTAAAGGTCGAAACTCTCGGAGACCGAGAGCGGCGCGAGGTACGACCTCGCGGGATCAGGTACGACCTCGCGAGATCAGGTACGACCTCGCGGGGGAAAAGTTACCAGCTGGTAGAAAATGTGGCATACTGATCGCGCGCTTCGACCCGGGGCGCCTGCAATCACACACAACGGAGTCTGTACATGAACAAGAGAGTTCTCGGCGCCGTGGGCGCCGCAGTGGCAGCGGTGCTGCTGCTCTCGGGCTGCGCGGGCGGTGGCGCCGACGCGTCCCCGGCGACGCACGACAAGACGCTGCGGCTGGCCACGATGACCGTGCCGCAGAGCCTGGACCCGAAGGATGCCACGGGCAGCGCACTGCCGTTCTTCCAGGCGGTGTACGACACCCTCGTCCTGCGCACACCCGCCGGTGACTACAAGCCGATGCTGGCGACCGAGTGGTCGTACAACGACGACCAGACCGTGCTCAGCATGACGCTGCGCACCGGCGTGACCTTCGACGATGGCACCCCGTTCGACGCGAAGGCCGCGAAGGCGAACCTCGAGCGGTTCCGTGACAGCGGGGGACCGGATGCCGCGAACCTGGCCGGCGTCACGGTGGATGCCGTCGACGACAGCCACATCACCCTCACGCTCGAGCAGCCCAACCCCGGCCTGCTGTTCTTCCTCTCGGATTCGGCCGGGCTCATGGCCAACCCCGCCGACTTCGACGAGAAGGATGCGCTGGTCACCACTCCCGACGGCACCGGACCCTATGTGCTCGACAAGGACAAGACGGCGATCGGCACCACCTGGGTGTACGACCAGCGCAAGGACTACTGGGGTACCGCGCCCGACTTCTCGACGGTGACGATGCAGGTCTTCGACAACGAGAATGCGATCGTCAACGGCCTGAAGACGGGGCAGATCGACGCCGCGGTGCTGCAGTCCGCCGACCAGCAGCTGGCTGCCGAACAGGACAAGGACCTCACGTTCCAGGACGTGCTGTTCGACTTCCAGGGCATTCTGCTGTTCGACCGCGGCGGTGCCGTCACGCCCGCGCTCGCCAAGCCCGAGGTGCGCCAGGCGCTCAACGAGGCGATCGACCGCGAGACCCTGCTGAAGGTCGTGCGCGACGGTCGCGGACAGGTCACCAGCCAGGTCTGGGGCGTCGACAGCCAGGGCTACGAGACGTCGCTCGACGACTACTACCCGTACGACCCCGCCAAGGCGAAGCAGCTGCTCGCCGACGCCGGCTACCCGAACGGCTTCGAGCTCACGCTGCCCCGCCTGACGTCGATCGTCACCGACAACATCGCCAGCGCCCTGCAGACCGACTTTGCGAAGATCGGCGTGAAGCTGACGTGGGCCGACGTGGATGCGGCATCCGCCCTCAAGCAGATCTTCGTCGAGAAGAAGTTCTCGGGCATGGTCATGAACATGGGCCAGTCGTCGAACGACTGGATCGTCTACTCGACGCTGATCGCACCCGGGACGTTCAACTTCTTCGGCACCATGGACGACCAGGTCAACAAGCTCGCCGCCCAGGCGCGCGCGCTGCCGGCCGACCAGACGGCCGAGCTCTACAAGAAGATGAACGAGCGCATCGTCGAGCAGGCGTGGTTCGTGCCCTTCTACCGCATGACGTACGAGCTCGTCACGGTGCCCGGCGTCACCGCCGCGCCGCAGGCCGGCATGGCCGTCCCGTCCATCTACAACTACTCGCTCAGCAAGTGAGTCGTCGCGGCGGGGCCTACCCGGGCCCCGCCGCGATCCCGACCCGGAAAGAACACCCATGCTCGGCTTCCTCATCCGCCGGCTGACCGGCAGCATCGCGCTGCTGCTGGTGACCGCGCTGCTGACGTTCGTGCTGCTGTCGATCCCGAATCAAGACGTCGGCCGCCAGCTGCTCGGCATGCAGGCCACCCAGCAGGCGATCGATGCCAAGAACGCCGAGCTGGGCCTGGACCGGCCCATCCTCGTGCAGTTCTTCGACTGGCTGGTGCGGGCGGTCCAGGGCGACCTCGGCCGCTCCTGGTTCTCGAGCGAGAACGTCACGACGGCGATCGGCAACCGTCTGCCGGTCACGCTCAGCCTCATGATCGGCGTGACGCTGGTCACCGCCGTGTGCGGCTACCTGCTGGGCGTGTGGGCCGGTACCCGTCGCGGCCGTGTCGACACGTTCGTGCAGGTGTTCTCGGTCGCCGGCTACGCGCTGCCCGGCTTTCTCGTCACGATCGTGATCGTCATCGTCTTCGCGGTGAAGCTCGGCTGGTTCCCCGCCGTCGGCTACACGCCGATCACCATTTCGTTCACCGGGTGGCTGTCGACGATCACGCTGCCGGTGATCTCGCTGTCACTCGCAGCCGTCGCCGGCGTCGCCCAGCAGGTGCGCTCGTCGGTCATCGAGGTATCGCGCTCCGATTACATCCGCACACTGACCACGCGCGGACTGCCGCGGCGCCGCATCCTCTTCCGTCACGTGTTGCGTAACGCCTCGGCCCCGGCGCTCACCGTGCTCGGTCTGCAGTTCGTCGGCCTGCTGGGCGGCGCGGTCATCGTGGAGCAGATCTTCGGACTGCCCGGCATCGGATCGATGACCATCAAATACACGTCGCAGGGCGACATCCCGATCATCATGGGCCTGGTGATGCTCACCGCGATCGGCGTCGTCATCATCAACCTGCTCGTCGATCTCGCGATCGGCGCGCTGCTGCCGAAGGCGAGGGTGTCATGACACAGGATGCCGCACCCCTGACCGCCGGTCTCGCACAGGCCGAGGCATCCCGCCCCGTCGGCATCTGGCGGGCGCTGCTCTCGCGTCCGCTTGCGGTGATTTCTGCCGCCCTCCTGCTCGTCGTCGTCCTCGTGGCGATCCTCGCGCCCTGGATAGCCCCGTTCGGCGCGAACCAGGCCGATCTCATCCACGCGTTCGAGGGCCCCCAAGCCGGCCATCCGCTCGGCTTCGACTCCGCCGGCCGCGACGTGCTCTCGCGCCTGATCTACGGCGCGCAGAACACCATCGGCGGGGCCGGGATAGCGCTGGTCGTCGCGCTCGTGATCGGCGTGCCCGCGGGCCTGATCGCCGGCTACTGCGGGCGCTGGTTCGACTCGGTGTCGAACTGGATGACCAACCTCGTCATGTCGCTGCCGGCCATGATCATCCTGCTGGCGTCGCGGGCCGTGCTCGGCCCCACCGTGTGGGTGCTGATGGTCGTGCTCGGCTTCCTCGTCTCGCCGTCGTTCTTCCGCCTCGTGCGCGGGGCGGTGGCCGGCGTGCGCGGCGAGCTGTATGTCGACGCGGCGCGGGTCTCTGGCCTATCCGACGCGCGCATCATCGCTCGGCACGTGCTGACCGTGGTGCGGGCACCCGTGATCATCCAGGTGGCGCTCGTGGGCGGTATCGCGATCGGCCTGCAGGCGGGCCTGGAGTTCATCGGCATCGGCAGCGGCAACATCCCCACCTGGGGTGCCATGCTCAACGAGGCGTTCACGAACTTCTACCGCGCGCCGCTGCTGCTGCTCTGGCCGGGACTCGCACTGGGCCTGACCAGCGCCGCGCTCGTGCTGCTGGCCGCCGGCATCCGCGACGCGCTCGACGATCGGGGCCGCGAGCCCCGGGCGCCCGCTCGCGCACGCCGCCAGGCGATGGCGGCGCAGCGGGCCGCCGAGCGCGCGGAGCTGCCCGCCGACGGTCGTGGCGACCTGCTCTCGATCCGCGGGCTGCGCGTCGCGTACCGGCAGGGTGAGGGCGACGACATCGAGGTCGTGCACGGCGTCGACCTCGATGTGGCCCGGGGGCAGATAGTGGGCCTGGTCGGCGAATCCGGGTCGGGCAAGAGCCAGACGGCGTTCTCGGCGCTGGGCATCATCCCGACCGACGGGTACGTGCGGTCGGGGTCGATCCTGGTGACAGGGCGGGAGGTCGTGGATGCCGCCCCCGACGACGCCCGACGCGCCCGGCGTGCGCTCGGCTACGTGCCGCAGGAGCCCATGAGCAACCTCGACCCCTCGTTCACGATCGGGTCGCAGCTGACCGAGCCGCTGCGCGTCGGCGGCGGAATGCGCCGTGTCGACGCGAAGCGCACCGTGCTCGACCTGCTGCGTGCGGTGGAGATCGCCGACCCCGAGCGCGTGTACCGCTCGTACCCCCATGAGATATCGGGCGGCATGGCCCAGCGCGTGCTCATCGCCGGCGCCCTGTCGACCGATCCGGCGCTGATCATCGCCGACGAGCCGACCACCGCGCTCGACGTCACCGTGCAGGCCGAAGTGCTCGGCATCCTGCGCCGCCTGCGCGACGAGCGCGGGGTGGGCGTGCTCATCGTCACCCACAACCTCGGCGTGATCGCCGACCTCTGCGACCGCGTCTGCGTGATGAGCGACGGACGCATCGTCGAAGAGGGCGAGGCGGCCCAGGTGCTCACCGCGCCGCGGCATCCCTACACCCAGCGCCTTGTCGCATCGGTGCCCGACGAGTCGGTCACGCGCGGTCCGTGGCGCGATCCGGCGCTCATCGAGGAGGCCTCATGACCCCGCTGCTGGACGTGCGCGACCTGCACGTGTCGTTCCCCGGGCGCGGACTGCGCGCTCCCCGGGTCGAGGTCCTGAGGGGCGTGTCGCTCGACATCCGTCCCGGCGAGACGCTGGGGCTGGTCGGCGAGTCGGGCTCCGGCAAGACGACGATCGGCCGCGCTGTGCTGGGACTGGTGCCCGTGGCATCCGGCACTATCTCGTTCGACGGCCGGCGCATCGATCACGCGACCAGGCGCCACCGTCGACGGCTCTCGCGCGAGCTGCAGGTGGTCTTCCAAGACCCGTACACCTCGCTGAACCCCGCCCTGCCGGTCGGCGAGACGCTGGCCGAGCCGCTGATCGCGCAGGGAGTGGGGAAGGATGCCGCGCGCCGCCGCATCGCCGAGCTGCTCGACCGGGTCCGCATGCCGCGCACGGCGGCGGGTCGGCTGCCCCGCGAATTCTCGGGCGGTCAGCGCCAGCGCATCGCGATCGCGCGGGCGCTGGCCCTGCAGCCCAAGCTCATCGTGTGCGACGAGCCGGTCTCGGCGCTCGATTTGACCACGCAGGGCGCGGTGCTCGAACTGCTCACTGAGATCCAGGAGTCCACCGGCGTCGCCTACCTGTTCATCTCGCACGACCTCACCGTCGTGCGGCACCTGAGCCACCGCGTCGCGGTCATCCACCACGGCGAGATCGTCGAGCACGGCGACACCGCCGAGGTCACCGAGCACCCGCGTGACCCCTACACGCGCAAGCTCCTGCTGGCGGCCCCCGTCGTCGATCCGGCTCGGCAGCGCGCGCGGCGCGAAGCGTTCGACCGGGAGTTCCGCGAACAGGCCGTCGCATGACCGGACTTCCCCTTCCCGCGCGCGTGGTCCCGCACGGGACGTTGCGCCGCCTGCCCGGCCGGGTGCTGCGGGTGGATGCCGCGGCCCGCCCCGAGATCATCGATGCGGTCACCGCGCTGGCCGCGGCGGCGTTCGACGTGACCGTCACCGCCGGCGGCGCCGCGCCCGACGTCGTGCTCGTCGACGAGCGGGTGGAGGCACCGGCGCCGCTGGGCGCCGACCCGCGCCCCGGCTCGCGCCGCGGGTGCAGCGAGGCGTACCGCATCCGCCCGGCGGGCGATCGGCTCACGATCGCCGCGGGCAGCGCCGAGGGGCACTTCCGCGGACTCGTCACCCTGTTGGGGGCGTGCAGCGACGTGCTGCCCGGGCTCGAGGTCGACGACCACCCGCTGCGCGCGTGGCGCGGGCTGTCGCTCGACGTCGTGCGGCGGCGGTTCCCGGTCGATGAGGTGTGCCGTGTCATCGACCTGCTCGCCGTGCACGGCCTGAACGTGCTGCACCTGCACCTCACCGACACCCAGGGATGGGCGTTCGCGGTACCCGGGTACGCAGCGCTCGCCGATGACGATGCGTACACAGCGGCCGATCTCGACGCGCTCGAGGCGTACGCGCACGGCCGGTTCGTGACGATCGTGCCCGAGGTCGACGTGCCCGGTCACGTGCCCGCGCGCATGGCCCGCGTCGTGCCCGTGCGCGCCGGCGTGCACCCCTTCCTCACCGCGATCGACGCCGACGATCCGGGCGTCGAGGCGCTGCTGCAGGCGGCCTTCGGCGAGCTCGCCGCACGGTTCGCGTCACCGCATCTGCACCTCGGCGGCGACGAGGCGTTCGGCGCGAGCGTCGAGGGTTTCGCGCGGACGGTGGCCGCGGCATCCCGCATCATCCGTGCGCGGGGACGGACGCCCATCGGCTGGCAGGAGGCGAGTCGTGCCGGCGCGCTCGCGCCCGGCGATCTCGGGCAGCTGTGGATCGCCGACCGCGACCGGCTCGACCCCGAGAAGGCCACGGCCGCCGTGCCGGTGGAGTTCCGTGCGCTCATCGCGCAGGCAGCGCCCCTTTTCGCCGAGTCGGCGCACGACGCCGCGCGTCTGGGCGCCGCCGGCGTCGGCGTCATCGTGTCGTCGAGCGACCCGCTCTACCTCGACCGGCGCCCCAGCGAGGCGAGTCTCGACGCGACGCAGCACGAGGCGTGGCAGCGTCTGGGCAACCCCGGGTACGAGCCGACGTCGAGCCTGTCGATCCTCGACTGGCACCCGGAGTCCCAGCCCGACATCGCGGCGAACGGCCTGACCGTCGCCGGCATCGAGGCGGCGCTGTGGTGTGAGACCGTGCGCGACCTCGACGATGCCGCCACCCTGCTGCTGCCCCGCCTCGCGCTCGTCGCGCAGAAGGCGTGGGGCGACGCCGACCGTGACCGGGTGACGGCGGCCGCGGCATCCAGCGCTCCCGTCTGGGAACGTCTGGGGTTCGGCGCCTTCCACCGCTCCCGTGACATCTTCCGACCATGACCGAAAGCGAGACCATGCGACTTCCCGATTCCTTCCTCGTGGGCGCCTCCACCGCCGCCCACCAGATCGAGGGTGACAACACCACGAGTGACTGGTGGATGCTCGAGCAGACCCGCCCCGAGCGGCTGCAGCCCAGCGGGCGCGCCTGTGACAGTCTGCACCGCTGGGAGGAGGACATGGATCTGGCCGCGGCCGCCGGCCTGAACGCCTACCGCTTCAGCGTCGAGTGGGCGCGCATCGAGCCCGAGGACGGCGTCTTCTCGCAGAGTGCTGTCGACCACTACCGGCGCATGGTCGCCGGCGCCCGCGAGCGCGGCCTCGAGCCGGTCGTGACGCTGCACCACTTCACCAATCCGCTCTGGTTCTTCGCCGGGGGCGGCTGGCTGCGCGCCGACGCCGCCGAGCGCTTCGGCCGCTACCTGGAGAGCGTCGCCCCCGTCCTCGACGAGGGAGTGCGCACGGCGATCACGATCAACGAGCCGAACATGATCGCGATCATGCACCGCGTCATCTCGGGCGAAGTGGACCTGACAAAGGGACTGGGGGGCGGGATGCCGCTGCCCGACCCCGCGGTGACCGATGCGTTGATCGCGGTGCACCACACCGTGCGCGAGCAGCTGCGCGCGCAGCACTCCGGGCTGGCCGTCGGCTGGTCGGTGGCCAACCAGAACGTGCAGTGGCTGCCCGGGGGAGAAGACGCGGCCGCGGCCTGCTCCGAGGCGATCGAGGACGTCTTCCTGCGCGCCGCCGTCGGCGACGACCTCGTCGGCGTGCAGGCCTACAGCCGTGTAGTGTTCGGGCCCGACGGGCTCGTCGAGCCCGGGCCCGAGGTGCCGCGCACCTCGAACGGCTGGGAATACCGCCCCGAAGCCCTCGGCGAGGCGCTGCGGCACACCGCCGCGATGGTGCCGGGAGTGCCGATCATGGTGACCGAGAACGGCATCTCCACGCGCGATGACGAGGAGCGCATCGCCTACACGACCGGCGCGCTGCGGGGGCTGGCAGACTGCCTGGCCGACGGCATCGATGTGCGCGGCTACCTGCACTGGAGTCTGCTCGACAACTATGAGTGGGGGCGGTGGGAACCCACGTTCGGCCTCGTCGCCGTCGATCGCGACACCTTCGCGCGCACCGCCAAGCCGTCGCTGGAGTGGCTGGGCGCCGTGGCGCGGTCGCGCGAGCTGCCATGATGCCGGGCGTATCGACGGACGCGGGTGCAACGGCGGCCGCGGGATACGATCGACGCGTGACGACCGCGGCATCCGACAAGCTGACCAAGGGGCAGCGCACGCGGCAGCGCATCTTCGATGCGGCGTTCCGGTTGTTCGGCGAGCGTGGATACCAGGCCGTCTCGCTGCGCGACATCGCGGCCGAGGTGGGCATCACGCACGTGACCGTGCTGCACTACTTCTCGTCGAAGGACGAGCTGCTCGCCGAGCTGATGGTCCACCGCGATGAGATCGAGCGCGAGGCCGCCGCGGCGTTCCTCGCGACGGATCACGAGGCCGACGCCGAATACGGCGGACTGCACGCGCCCGCGCTGCGCTGGATGGTCCATCGCCTGCAGGTCAACGCGCGCGAGCAGGGCGCGGTGCCGCTGTTCCTGAAGATCTCGACCGAGGCGTCGGACCCGGCGCACCCCGCGCACGAGCACTTCGTGGCCCGCTACCGCACGCTGGTCGAACTGCTGGCTCACGGCTTCGAGGAGGAGTTCTCGTACCTGCCCGCCGATGCCGTGCGGGTCGACGCGCGGGTGGCGGCCGAGCACCTGATAGCGATCGCCGACGGCCTGCAGATCCAGTCGATCTACAACGCCGACACGAACCTCATCGTCGACGACGTGTGGCAGTACCTGCGTCTGCTCGGCGTGGTCTCCGCGCCCCCCGCGCCCTGACCCGCCCGCGCCCTTCCGCGAGGTCGCACCTGTTTCCGCGAGGTCGTACCCGTTCCCGCGAGGTCGTACCCGTTTCCGCGAGGTCGTACGGCTGTCGGGATGCCGCGGCGCACCGGCCCGCGGCATCCCGCCCCCCATCACTCCTTCTCGAGGACGCCGATCGCTCCGGTCGTGGCTGCGACGGCGTTCGAACCGTCGATCTCGAGACTCTCAGCGGTGACGTCGCCGCGGTCGATGGTCTTCTTCAACGGCACTTCCTTGACGAAGCACACCAGCACGGTGGCCACGAGCACGAGCGGCAGGATGTACAGGAAGATCGGCGTCAGCGCGTCGTTGTACGCGCCCACGACGATGTCGCGGATGGCGTCGGGCAGCCCCTTGACCAGTTCGGGGGTCAGGCTGTTCGTCGAGCCGGTCTGCCCCGCGGCGCCGGCCGGCATCCGCTCGGCGAGCAGGTCGATCAGGCGCGCGGTGAACAGGCTGCCGACGATCGCCGAGCCGAGCGAGGCTCCGATCTGACGGAAGTAGTTGTTCGTCGAGGTGGCCACGCCGACCTCCGAGCTCGGGAACGTGTTCTGCACGACCAACACGAAGATCTGCATGCACAGGCCGAGCCCGAGGCCCATGACGGCGAGGTAGCTGCACATCACCCAGACCGGCAGGTCGCTGGTCATCGTCGAGAGCAGCAGCATCCCGCCGGCAGTGACGAGGGTGCCGGCGATCGGCGCCCACTTATAGCGCCCGGTGCGGGTGACGAGGGCCCCCGAGATGATCGAGGCGATCAGCACGGTGCCCATCATCGGGATCATCAGCAGGCCCGACTGCGTCGCGTTCGCGCCCGTCACCATCTGCAGGTACGTCGGGATGTAGCCGAGGGCACCGAACATCGCCACGCCGATCGCGAGTCCCGCGGCGGTCATCAGGTTGAAGTTCAGCTTGCGGAACAGGTGCATCGGCATGACCGGCTCGGCCACGCGCAACTCGACGAAGACGAACGCGACGGCGGCGACGACGGTCCCGATGATGAGCCCGATGATCTGCGGCGAGTCCCAGGCGTAGCCGTGGGGGGCATCGTGGCCGCCCCACGTGCTGATGAGGACGATGCCGGTGGATGCCAGGGCCAGCAGCGCGATGCCGAAGACATCGAGCCGCATCTTGCGCTTGGAGTGCGCGGGTAGGTGCAAGAAGAAGATCGCGGCGAGGATGGCGAGGATGCCGAGCGGGATGTTCATCCACAGGCCCCAGCGCCAGGTGAGGTCGTCCGTGAACCAGCCGCCGAGCAGCGGGCCCGCCACGGACGAGATAGCGAAGACGCCGCCCATGATGCCCATGTACTTGCCGCGCTCGCGGGCCGGGACGACGTCGGCGATGATCGCCTGCGACAGGATCATGAGCCCGCCGCCGCCGATGCCCTGTACACCGCGGCCGATGATGAGCCAGGTCATGTCCTGCGCCCAGCCGCCGATGATCGAGCCGATGATGAACACCGCGATCGCACCGATGAAGATGCCCTTGCGGCCGATGAGGTCGCCGAGCTTTCCATAGACGGGCAGCATGATCGTCGAGGCGAGGATGTAGATAGTGATGACCCAGCTCATCTCGTCGACCCCGTCGAGGTCGCCGACGATGGTGGGCAGCGCGGTGGAGAAGATCGTCTGGTCGAGCGATGCCAGCAGCATCGTGACCATCAGGCCCGCGAACACCAGCAGGATGTTGCGGGTGTGATGCGGCTCACGGACGGGTTCGGGTTCGGTCGTGCTCATCGCAGTCTTTCGATCGTGTCGTGCAGCAGCGCCGTGGCGCGGACGCGCAGTTCGGCGGCTGATTCGTCGGTGGTCAGGTCTGCCCGCTCTCGGGTGAGGTCGAGCATCGCGGAGCGCAGGGCGGCCCCGCACATCATGAGGAGGATCTCGGCGGGGCCGTTCGAGACGGCGCGGTCATCGCCGCAGCCCGGAATCGGCCCGTTCGCGGTGCCGGCGGCTGCGGCATCCATCCCCGCGATCTCGACTTCCACACCGTCGGCGTGCGCGACCAGCTGGGCCACGCCGTCGGTGAGCGGGGCGAGCATGCGTCCCATGTGCAGGAAGTGCCGCTGCAGCAGCGCGGGATGGGCATGGATGACGCGGTGCCGGCGATCCCGGATGTCGCGGTCGAGGCCCGGCCCGTCGCTCACGCGCACCAGCAGATCGATGACCTGCTCGGGCAGCGGACCCGCGGGCACCTCGCCCACGACCTCGGCCACGGTGCGGCGGGTGTCGTCTTCGGGGCGCAGGCCCAGCACCGCGTCCTCTTTGCTGTCGAAGTAGTTGAAGAAGGTACGCGGCGACACGTCGGCGCGCTCGCTGATCGCATCGATCGTGAGCGCGTCGAGGCCGTGGTCGTCGACGATCTCGATCGCCGCCCGTTCGATGCGGCGACGGGTGTCGGCGCGCTTGCGCTCGCGCAGTCCGAGGGTTTGTGTCACCGGACGATTGTCACGCCGCTGCGGCTCGGTGCACAAATGCAAGATTGCATTCATGCACGATTCTCAGGTTGTGCGTCGGCATCATGGTGCTGGGGGCGGCTGGAGCCCGCGCTAGGGCGCCGGCGCGCGGCATCCCCTCATCCGATGCTGACCTGACTGTCAGACGTCCGCCGTACGGTGAGTGCTATGCAGACCCCGTCTGATCTCGATGAGCCCGTGGAAGTCTCACCTTCGCAATTGCGGTCGGTGCGCGATGAACTGCAGAGGTTCTTGCTGCCGTACCGGTTCGGACTGCAGGAGGTCTCGACGAAGATCGACATCCTGCGCGACGAGTTCCAGTACATGCACGATTACAACCCGATCGAGCACGTGTCGAGCCGTGTGAAAACGCCCGACAGCCTCGTCGAGAAGGTCAGCCGTAAGGGCATCGAGCCCGACTTCGAGAGCATCCGGTCGCGCATCACCGACATCGCCGGCATCCGCATCACGACGAGTTTCACCGCCGACGCGTACCGGCTCTTCGACCTGCTGACCGCGCAGGCCGACATCTCGGTGCGGCGGGTCAAGGACTACATCGCGCACCCGAAGCCCAATGGGTACAAGAGCCTGCACGCGATCCTCGAGGTGCCGGTGTTCCTGTCCACCGGAACGCTGAGCGTGCCGGTCGAGGTGCAGTTCCGCACGATAGCGATGGATTTCTGGGCCAGTCTCGAGCACAAGATCTACTACAAGTACGACTGCCAGGTGCCCTCCGAGCTGACCGATGAGCTCAAGGACGCCGCCGAGTCCGCGGCGCTGCTCGACGCGCGCATGGAGCGTCTGCACCAGGAGCTGCACGGCGGTCAGAAGCAGCTCGAGGCTCCGCGCGGCGACGGGCGGGTCATCACGGTCTGAGGGGGGGTGCCGGCCCGCGCGGGTTGTTCGTGCGCGGCTGCGCGTGGCTCTGCGCGCCGCGCCCGTGCTGCTCAGAACTCAGCCGATCTGTGCCGTGGGCGGCCCCGGCGACGGCTTTCGCCGCCGCAAGGCGGTGGATCGACGGGGTTCTGAACATCCTGCCCGCCGATACCCTGGCCTGATGGAGCTCGCCGCGATCCTGGATGCCGCGCGCCAGCGCCTCGCCGGGATGCGGCAGGAGCGGCTCGGCGAGCTCGTGCAGCCACGCCGGCTGCTCGGGATCGCGCGGGCGCCGCGCATCGTGCCGCGACTGGCAGCCTGGCACCTGGGCGTGCTGCTGCTGGGCGATGACGCGCTGTACGCAACGGGCGAGATCGTGCGGGCGCGCGAAGAAGTGCGGCGTGGCTTCACCGCGGAGTCGCAGCGCGAGCGCGACGCGCTGGCGGGAGCCGCTTTCCGCGGCGGATTCGCCGAGGGTGAGGTCGTGCACATCGGCTGGACGCCCATCGACTTCGACGTGCTCGCGCAGGGCGAGGCATCGGGACCGGTGCGGGTCGTCGAGGGGATGCCGCGGGTCCGGTGGAGTCGCGCCGGCGGCGAGAGCGACCTGGCCGCCTATCTCGACGAGCGGGTCGAGCTGCTGCGGCATCCCGCTCCCGGCGCCACCTGACGCGCGCCCCCGTCGCCGCCCTCTCTCCCGCCCGCTCCTTCTCCTGCCCGCGCTTCCTTCTCGGCGGATTCATATGAATTTGTCCCACGCACACCAAACCGGCGACAGTTTGATGTGCACGAGACAGTTCCATATGAATTTGCTGCTCGCGCGCTGGCGCTGCTCGCGCGCTGGCGCTGCTCGCACGCTGGCGCTGCTCGCGTAGGGTCTCTGGCCGGGCGGTGCGACCTCGCACGTAGCGAGGGGCGGGGCGCCGCCGGGGTAACGTTGACCGGGTCAGGAAGGGGAACCCGTGGAGACCTGGCCTGGAACCGCTTATCCGTTGGGGGCGACGTACGACGGCAACGGCACGAACTTCGCGCTGTTCAGCGAGGGGGCGCATCGCGTCGAGCTGTGTCTGTTCGACGACGCCGGCGCCGAGGTCCGCATCGAGCTCGTCGACGTCGACGGCTACGTGTGGCACACGTACCTTCCGCAGATCGGTCCCGGCCAGCGCTACGGCTACCGGGTGCACGGCGAGTACGACCCAGCGAACGGCAACCGGTTCAACCCGGCGAAGCTGCTGATCGATCCCTACGCGAAGGCCGTCGAGGGGCAGATCGTCAATGACCCGGCACTCAACGGCGGCGACCCGGACGACCCGACGACACCCGACGACCGCGACTCGGCCGACCTCACCATGACGTGCGTGGTCATCAACCCGTACTTCGACTGGCGCGGCGACCGGATGCCCCGCACGCCGTACGCCGAGACCCTCATCTACGAGGCCCACGTGAAGGGTCTGACGCAGCGGCATCCCGACGTCCCCGACGAGATCCGGGGCACGTACAGCGGCATCGCGCATCCGGCGATCATCGCGCACCTGCAGAGGATCGGCGTCACCGCCATCGAGCTGATGCCCGTGCACCAGTTCACGGCCCCCAGCGCCGCCGACGGGCACTCGAACTACTGGGGCTACAACACCATCGCCTTCCTCGCGCCGCACAACGGCTACTCGTCGACCGGCCAGCGCGGGCAGCAGGTGCAGGAGTTCAAGGCGATGGTGCGCGCGCTGCATGCGGCGGGCATCGAGGTGATCCTCGACGTGGTCTACAACCACACCGCCGAGGGCAATGAGCTCGGCCCGACGCTGAGCATGCGCGGCATCGACAACCGCGCCTACTACAAGCTCGACGAGAAGGACCCGTCGAAGTACACCGACTACACCGGCACCGGCAACAGCCTGAACGTCAGCCACCCGCACACGCTGCAGCTGATCATGGACTCGCTGCGCTACTGGGTGCTCGAGATGCACGTCGACGGGTTCCGCTTCGACCTGGCCTCGACGCTCGCGCGCGAGTTCTACGAGGTCGACCGGCTCTCCGCCTTCTTCGACATCGTGCAGCAGGACCCGGTGATCTCGCAGGTCAAGCTCATCGCCGAGCCGTGGGACGTCGGCCCCGGCGGCTACCAGGTCGGCAACTTCCCACCGCTGTGGACCGAGTGGAACGGCCAGTACCGCGACACCGTCCGAGACTTCTGGCGCGGCGAGCCGCAGGCTCTCGGCGAGTTCGCATCGCGGCTGACCGGGTCGAGCGACCTGTACGTGCATTCGGGGCGTCGGCCCGTGGCATCCATCAACTTCGTCACGGCCCACGACGGGTTCACGCTGAGCGACCTCGTCTCATACAACGAGAAGCACAACGAGGCCAACGGCGAGGAGAACCGCGACGGCACCGACGACAACAGGTCGTGGAACTGCGGCATCGAAGGCCCCACCGACAACGCCGATGTGCTCGCGGTGCGCGCCCGCCAGCAGCGCAACTTCATCGCCACGCTGCTGCTGAGCCAGGGTGTTCCGATGCTCTCGCACGGCGACGAGCTCGGCCGCACGCAGCACGGCAACAACAACGCCTACAACCAGGACAACGAGTTGGCATGGGTGGACTGGGATGCCGCGGACCGGCCCCTCATCGAGTTCACCGCCAGGCTCGCGCAGCTTCGGCGGGAGCATCCCAGCTTCCGGCGCAGCCGGTTCTTCGACGGCAGACCGATCCGCCGCGACGAGGGCGGTCCGGTGCCCGACATCGCGTGGCTGCGCCCCGACGGCACGCAGATGCAGCCGGAGGACTGGGACTCGGGCTTCGGGCGCGCGATCGGGGTGTTCCTCAACGGAGACGGGATCAGAGAACGGGATGCCCGGGGCCGCGCGATCCGTGATCGGCACTTCATCGTGCTGTTCAACGCGGGTGACGAGGCTATCGACTTCACGATCCCGAAGGTCCACGCCAGTCCGAGCTGGGACCTGCTCGTCGAGACCGGTGCGCACGGCAACGGCGAGCATCCGGTCGAGCCGGGCGGCACTGTGACGCTGCAGGCGCGGGCGCTCGCCGTGCTCGGCGCGCACAGCGACGAGGAGACGGACGTCGGCCACTCCGCAGCGGCGTCGGTGGCCCAGGCGACGGACGGGGCTTCGCCCGCTCGTTGAGCGAGCGCAGCGAGTCGAAACGGGCCAGATCGCGGCGTACCGCGGCGTGCACACCGGAGGGGATTCTGGCCGACACGCCGGCCCGCGGCATCCTGCACCCGGTCGAAAAATCTCGTGTCGTCATGTATCAGCGGCCCGACTTCCCTCCTCTCGCAGATGTGGAGACAATTGTCACTGTGACATCCCTTGACGAACCGCCGACCGGCGAAGAGCCGGCCGACGGCGAGCCGACGCGCTGGGAGCGCGCCGGCACCTTGTTCGCGCAGTGGCGTGAGGGTGACACCCGCGCGATGGACGAGCTCGTCCGCCTGATGACGCCGACGCTCTGGCACGTCGTGCGAGCGTACGGGGTGGATGCCGCGCTCGCCGAAGACGTCGTGCAGACGACGTGGCTGACGCTCGTGCGCAGGCACGAGACGATCGCCGACCCGCGCGCGGTGTCGGGGTGGCTCACGACCTGCGCGCGCCGCGAGGCGTGGCGCGCCGGCAAGGCGCAGCGACGCGCCGACGTCACCGACACCGAAGAGCTCGAGCCGCAGCTGCCGGCGGCGGAGTCGGCGGAGACGTCCGCGTCGCGCAGTGACGAGGCGCAGCGACTGTGGGCGGCTGTTGCGCAGCTGGCCGAACGGTGCCGGCGCCTGCTGCGGGTCATAGCGTTCGACGACCGCCCCGACTACGCGCGCATCGCGAAGGACATGGCGATGCCCATCGGCTCGATCGGGCCGACGCGGCAGCGCTGCCTGAGCAAGCTGCGTGCGCTGCTCGGCGATGAGGGGGTGGCGGCATATGGAGACTGACGACTTCTCCGTCGACGCGGCGCTGTTCGCGCGGCTGCGCTCCGCGTGGGAGGAACGCGACCCGGTGCCGGCCGGACTCATCGACCGCATGGTCGCCGCTGTCGCCGTCGAAGACCTCAGCCGCGAGTACGCGCTGCTCACCCTCGTCGAGGGCGAATACGCCGAGGTGCGCGGCGAGACCGACACGTCGACGCTGCAGTTCAGCGACGGCAAGACGAGCGTGCTGCTGCACGTGACCGCGACAGAGGCCGGCGATCATCGCGTCGACGGATGGGTGGATGCCGCAGCCCGCGAGGTGCGCCTGGTCCAGGGTGACCGTGAGCAGAAGAGCCAGGTCGGCGAACACGGTCGGTTCGCGTTCGACGGGGTGCGCGCCGGGCTCACCCGCGTACGGCTCGCGATCACGCGCGAGGGCGAGGCGAGCTGGTTCCAGACCCCGCAGTTCGAGATCTGATTCTCCTATGACCGGCGGCTGCGCCAAGATGGGAGCGTGACCCCGACCGCAGTCGAGCTGCATCGTCGCGCTGTGGAGCAGTGCAACGACGGTCGTTTCGCGCTCGCCGGCCGCACGCTGCAGCGCGCGGCCGAGCGCACGGACGATCCCGACCTGCAAGCGCGGATCAAGGGCACACAGGCCGTGGTACTCCAGCGCACAGGGCACCCGGCCGAAGCCGAAGCGTTGTGCCGGGCGGCTCTGGCCGGCGACAGCATCCGCGAGTCGACACGTGCGGTGGTGCTCGGACAGCTGGGACTTCTGGCGCTCGGCGCCGGACGTCTGCATGACGCGGAGCGCGATCTGTCGGCGGCCATCGCCCGGCTGACGGACGATCCGGTGGCCGAGGCGCGAGCACGGATGAACCGCAGCGTCACCCGTCTGCAGCGACGAGACGCCTCCGGTGCCGCGGACGATCTGGAGCGCGCCGCCGAGATCTTCGCCGACGCGGGACTCACCGTCGATGAAGGACAGGCGCAGCATAACCGCGCGTACGTCGCGCTGCTTCAGGGCGATCTCGTGGCGGCCCTGCGCGGAATGCAGGAGGCCCGTCCGCGAGCCGCGACGTCGGCGGTCGCCGGCGCCGTGTGCGACATGGACGAGGCGGAGGTTCTGCGCGACGCAGGCCTGACGCGGGATGCGGAACGCGCGCTGGTGGCCGCCGCGGCGGTCTTCGGAGCCCAGCGGATGCCGCAATCGCGGGGCGAGGCGGAGTTCCAGCTCGCCTCGTCGCAGCTTCTGCACGATCCCCGAGGGGCCGCGCGCACGGCCACGGCGGCCGAGCGCCGCTTCATCGCCCTCGGCAATACGACCTGGGCGGCGCGGGCGGCCGCGATGCGAATGCGCGCCGGACTCAGCGGAGGCAGCGTGCAGCGTGGCGGTGGACGGCTCTCGGATCCGCGACGCGTGCCCTCGGCCGAAGACGTCGAGGCGACGGCAGCCCTCCTCGATCGGGTCGCCTTCCCGGCTGAGGCGGCGGCGCTACGACTCACGCTGGCCGTCTGGCGGGCACGCCACGGCCGAGCCGACGGCATCGGGGTGATCCGCGTGCCACGGGGCGCGCCCATCCGTGTGCAGCTGCTGGCGTACGAGGCGCGCGCGGCTCGCGCCGCTGCACGTCGTCGATACGCCGACGTCCGCCGCGCCGCTGCCGAAGGGCTCGACGTGTTGACCGGGTGGCGCCGCTCGTTCGGCAGCCTCGACCTGCAGACTTCGATCGCCATGCACGGGAACGACCTGGTGTTCGCGGGTCTCGGCAGCGCTGTTCACACCCGACGCCCCGACATCATCTTCGAGTGGTCGGAGCGCGCCCGTCAGCTCAGCCAGCAAGTCGTCCCGCTGCGTCCGCCTCATGATCCGGAGCTGGCGGCGGATCTCGCCGAACTCCGGATGCTGCGCACCGACGATCCGGACGGCGTCGACACCGCACGGATTCTGCGGCTGCGCGAACGGACGCGCTCGCGTCAGTGGACGCAGACAGCCGCCGGCGCCGCCTGGGAGCGTCAGAGCCTGGAAGGGTTCGTTCCCTCACTCGGCCGCGATACAGCGCTGGTCAGTTACGTATACACGGGCGACGCGCTCACGGCCCTCGTGGTGACGGACCAGGAGCAGCGGGTCATTCCGCTTCCCGGGGCGGCCGCGGCGCGGGCCCAGCTCCCGGGTCTGCGCGCAGACCTCGACATGGTCGCCACGGTGCGCACGGGTCCGCTCGCAGAGGTCGTCCGACGTTCGCTCGACGCAAGGCTCGCAACGCTCTCGGATGTTCTGCTGGATCCTCTGTTGCGCGTGGTCGGCGACCGACGCATGGTCGTCACCGCCCCCGGCATCCTGGCGGGGATCCCCTGGGCGATGCTCCCCGGCGCGAGGGAACGGGCGTTCACCCTGGCGCGGTCGGCGGCGCAATGGGCCGAGAGGCACGGCGCACCCTTTTCGATGCACGCGGCGGGCTTCAGCGTCGGCCCGCGCGTCGCCCGCGGTGGTGAAGAGGTACGCGCAGCGGCAGACGCGTGGGCGTCGCCGACGGTGCTGGAGGGGAAAGCCGCGTCCGTCGACGCGGTCGCCGCGCTGGCGGAGCGCGTCGATGTGCTGCATGTCGCGGCACACGGTCGGCACGCCGTCGACAACGCGCTGTTCTCGGGCCTCGAGCTGGCCGACGGCACACTTTTCGGGTACGACATCGACCGCGTCGGCCACGTCCCTGACGTCGTCGTGCTGTCGGCCTGCGAAGGCGGACGGTCATCGGTGCGTTGGGGTGAAGAGGCCGTGGGCATGGCACGCATCTGGCTGGCGGCGGGTGCCCGTTGCGTGATAGCGGCGCCGGTCGTCGTCGCGGACGATGACGCCTGTGAGCTGCTCGGCGCGCTGCACGCCGAACTCGCGGCGGGAGCAGTGCCGGCAGACGCCCTGGCCGCGGCATCCATCCGAACCGGTCTCGTCACGCCCTTCCAAACGCACGGCACCGGTTTCTGAACTCGACGTATCAGGGCCAGATGAGGGGGCTCTAACACTGTGGGACGTTCGCAGCGCCGGGGGTCATCAGACTGGGGAGTCGACCTCGACGGCGGTGCGCTGCGGCGGAGATGGGCGGACTGGGGACGCCATCGCCGAGCCCAGCGGGAAGGGCGTCGGGGGAGCCGACGTCCTTCCCGTGTGCTCGGCGAAGGATAAAGTTCGAGATCACAGCGCAGAAGCGCACGGGCGAGGAGGTCACCATGGCGGTGCAGGACGGCAGTGACGGCAAGATCGAGCGCACGCCGCGCGGCGCGAGCTGGCAGCAGCGCGAGAACAACATCCGGCCGCTCGGCGCGGTGCTGCAACCTCCGGCGGGTCAGGGAGACGACACGTTCTTTCCGACCGTCTACATTCCGGATCGGCTTCTCGTCGATGCGGGGCGCGACGCCGGCGAGGTCGCCGCGTCGCTGAACCAGGTCTTCGCGCGCGCCGGCTGGCGTTTCGCGCCGGTGCCCGTTGTGCGAATCGACCGCCGCGCTTCGCACAGCGATGCGGACCTCGCGTCAGCCACCCGCCTGCAGATCGTCGGCGAAGAAGCCGCTGCCGGATCGATGCCGGACGCGTGGGCGCTGCTGACGGCCGCGCGACGCGAGAACGTCGACCTGACGGGAGTGGGGCTCGACCATCTTCTGACGGTGGCACCCGTCGGCATGAATCCCTTCACCTCGACGAACCCGTTCACCTCGACGAACCCGTTCACGTCGACGAACCCGTTCACGTCGACGAACCCGTTCACCTCGACCAATCCCTTCACCTCGACGAACCCCGCCTCAGCGGGTCTGGGAGCGTACGCGCTCCCCGGATTCGGCGGGCGACAGGTGATCTCGTGGATCGGAGCGGCACCGGCGCGCGACCGGCGCCGGAAGAAGCGCCGCCCCGTGGTGATGATCGTGGACACCGGGTGCGCCCCCCATCCGTGGTTCGGCGGGGGCGTTGTGGACTCCCATGTGACGCTGGACGGTGACCCGATCGGCATCAGCGACCCGAGCTCGACCCCCGACCTTCATCCCGACCTGGTCGGGCCGCTGGACGGAGAGATCGATCCCGTGTCAGGGCACGGCACCTTCCTCGCTGGCATCGTGCATCAGGTGTGCCCGGATGCCGACATCCTCTCCGTGCGCATCGCGGACAGCCTCGGGCGGGTCATCGAGTCCGACCTCATGAAGGCCATGGAGCAGGTCGCCGAACTCGTGCGCCGCCAGGCGAACGGCGAGGACGGCGGGCGCCGGATCGACGTTCTGAACCTTTCGCTCGGCTACTACCACGAGAACCCCGACGACGTGCTGTACAGTGACGGCCTTCGCGCCGTGCTCATGAAGATCGCCATGCACGGCACGACGATCGTCTGCAGCGCCGGCAATGACGCGACCGACCGTCCGATGTTCCCGGCGGCGTTCCCCAGTGACGACGGCGCGGCGCCGTTGCTCGCGGTCGGTGCGAAGAATCCGAACGGCAACAGCGTGGCGCTGTTCAGCAACACGGCGCCCTGGGTCGACATGTACGCGTGCGGGGTGTCGGTGCTCTCGACGTTCCCGAGCTTCGACGGGGGAGCGCAGGCGGTCACACGCCGCGATGCGCATGGTCAGCGGCGGGAATCCCTCGACCCCGACGACTTCACCGGCGGCTTCGCCGTCTGGAGCGGCACGTCATTCGCGGCCCCGTACATCTCGGGCCGTCTCGCCGCTCTGCTCGACGAGTGGGACGACGACGTGGATGCCGCGACGCGCGCCTCTCGTGCGGCCGAGGCCGTGGCGAAGCTGCAGAAGGAGTAAGGGGAGCGGTGGCCCTCACCGCGACGAGTTCGCGGTGCGGCCGCGCACGATGCCCACGAACGCGTCGACGAGCTCGGTGGTGCGGTCCGCGTCCCACGCCAGAGCGACCGTCGAGACGGGGCCGCCGCGCAGCGGGCGGTAGGTGACGTCCTTGCGGTGGTGCAGCCGCGCCAGCGACATCGGCACGACGAGCACCCCGACGCCCGCGGCGACGGTGGCCACGGCATCCTCTGTCGTCTCGGGCGCGTCGAAGACGGGCGCTGTCGTGCCGGGAGACGCGAAGCGCAGCACGTCGTCGGCCGGAGTGATGAGCACCTCGCCGTCGAGGTCCGAGACCTCGAGCTCGTCGGCCGCCGTCAGCTCGGAGTCGACGGAGACGACCACGACGGGCACCTCGTCGTACAGCGCGATCACGTGCAGCCCGTCGCTGTCGATCGGCAGCCGCACGAGCGCAGCGTCGGCGCCGGCCAGGGCCTCACGCTGATCCGTGAACGGCACCGGAACGAGTTCGAGCGGGTAGCGCGGCATCCGCTCTTCCCAGATGCGGATCCACTTGCCGGGGGTCGCGCCCTCGACGGCGGCCAGGCGGAAGGGGCCTGCGGGTGGCGGTGCCGGTGAGGGGGAAGGTGCGGGCTTCTTCTTGGGTGCGGGCTTGGGCGCGGCCTTGCCCCCGGGCTTCTGCCCCGCCGGCCGCGGCGCTCGCCGCGGCGCGCGCCCGCTGCCTGATCGCCCTCTCGCCATACCGTTCAACCTAGCGCGCCGCGGGGCGCACATCATCCTGCCGGACGACCCGGATACACCCGCGGACGGACGACACCGCGCGATCCGGGGATGAGGCTGGAAGCATGACTCCCGTCCTCACTGCCACCCGTCTCACCCAGCGTTACGGCGACCTCATAGCGCTCGACGGCGTCTCGGTCACGATCGGCCGGGGCGAGTCCGTCGCCATCATGGGGGCCTCCGGCTCCGGCAAGACCACGCTGCTGCACGCGCTCGCGGCCGTGTCGGCGGTGGATGCCGGATCCATCAGCCTCTTCGTCGACCCGACCGGCCCGCCGCTCGAACTGGTCGGCATGACCGAGTCGCAGCGGTCGGCCGTGCGCCGCGAGCATGTCGGCTTCGTGTTCCAGGAGCATCTGCTGCTGCCCGAGCTGACCGCCCTCGAGAACGCCGCGCTGCCGCTGCTCGTGCTCGGAATGCCGCGCCGCGACGCCGATCAGCGCGCCGCCGCGTGGCTGGCAGCTCTCGGTCTTGCCGGCATGGAAGACCGCCGCATCGGCCAGCTCTCCGGCGGGCAGGCGCAGCGCGTCGCCATCGCCCGCGCCCAGGTCGCCGGCGCCCCCGTGGTGTTCGCCGATGAGCCGACCGGCGCCCTCGACTCGCACACGTCCGACGAGGTCATGACCGCGTTGCTACACGCCACGACCGGGCAGGGCCGCAGTCTCGTCGTCGTCACCCACGATGCCGGGGTCGCCGCCCGCTGCGACCGCGCGCTGCGCATGCGTGACGGACATCTGACGGAAGAGGGGGTGGATGCCGCGACCGCCGCGCCGGCACCGGTTGCGGCGGCGGTGCCCGCGGCATCCACCCCCGCCTTCGTCGCGCCGCAGAACAGTGAGGCGTCGCGATGAGCGCCGTGGCCGCGGCATCCACGTCCCGCCGGAACGGGCCGGTGCGACGTGTGCTCACGCTGACGGCGCTGCTCGCGCGCCCCACGCGGCAGGGACGCGCGGCGCTCGTGCTGCCGGTCGTGGCGTTCGCGGTCACGACCGCGTTGCTGCTGGCGGTGGTGGGCGGCACGAAGATGTTCCTGACCGATCCGCGTGTGACGAGTGACTCGGAGTTCGGCTTTCTCTACGGGCAGCTGAGCCTGCTCGCGCTGATCCTCCTGGCGGTGCCGGTTGCGACCCTCGGTGCCGCGGCCGCGCGACTGTCGAGCAGGCGCCGCAACGACCGGCTCGCGACGCTGCGGCTGCTGGGTGCCTCGAGTGCCGAGGTGTCGGCGACGACGGTGCTCGAGGCCGCCGCGACCGCGCTGGCGGGTGCGGTCATCGGCGTCGGACTGTACGGTGCGGTGCTTCCGTTGGTGGGTCTGCTGCCGTTCTTCGGCGGACCGATTGGCGCCGGCGCGGTGTGGACCGGTTGGGGCATCGTCGTGCTCGTCGTCGCCGCGCTCACGCTGCTGGCGACGGTGAGCGCCGCGGTTGGTCTGCGCAAAGTGCGGCTGACACCCCTCGGCGTGCGGCAGCGCACCGACGCGGCACCTCGGCGCACCGCGCTCATCGTGATCGGGATCGTCGCCGTGGCGCTCATGGTGCTGGTCGTCGCGAACGTCAACGCGCTCGGGCAGCTGCTTGGCCCGGTCGCCGCGATCGGCGTGCTGCTGGCGCTGTTCGGCGGGGCGATGCTCGTCATCAACCTGATCGGCGCGCCGCTGGTGGCAGCGCGCGGGCGGGCGATGGCGAAGAAGTCGAAGACGGCCGCGCATCTGATCGCCGGGCGCGAGCTGGCTGCGCACGCCGCGACCGCCTGGCGGCGTGTCTCGGCGATCGCGATGATCTCGTTCATCGCCGTTGTCGGCGGGGCGGGCGTGTCGATCGCCGATCTGGCCGGCGATCAGGCGGGGCCGATGTTCGCCGATATCCGCACGGGGGTCATGGTGACGCTGGTGGCGGGATTCCTGTTGCTGGCGTGCTCGGTCGGTGTCACCCAGGCCGCGTCGGTGCTCGAAGACCGCGAGCTCATCGTCGGGCTCGACCGGCTCGGCATGCCCGAGGTGCAGCTGCGCCGCGCGCGCCGGATGACGGTGCTCGTGCCGCTGCGCTGGGCAGCGCTGGGCGGCGTCGCGGTCGGGTTCGTGCTGAGCCTGCCGCTGGTGGGGATCGCGCTGTTCGTCGCCCCGATCTCGCTGGTGATCGTGGCCGGGGCGTTCGCGCTCGGCTTCGCGCTCGTGCTGGTTGCGCTGGCGGCGGTGCGTCCGTTGTTGACCGCGGTGCGCCGCGGGGCGTAGGGGCTCGCCGTGCCGGCGCGCGGGGACTCATGCTGTGGCGCCGGGCTCGCCGCGCCGCGCGGTGTAGGGGGCTCGCCATGCCGGCGCGCGCCGGGATTCCTTCCGTGGCGCCGGGCTCGCCGCGCCCAGGAGCGAGCCATCCTCCAGACGTATTGAACTTCCGGCTCACACAGCTCGTGGGGTCTGTGTGAACCGGAAGTTCACTGCGGTTTTGAGAGGGTGTGGTGCGCGACCCCGCCGCCGTGCGAGACCCAGCCGCAGTGCGCGACCCAGCAGCCGTGCGCGTGCGAGACCCGCCCCCGTGCGGGCTCGCGGGCCGCGGTGTGGGGTCGCGGGGCGCGGCATCCGAGCCTCCTCGCCTCGGGCGAGGGGAATGGACGAGGCGAGGGTCGAATCGCGCGAAAAGGCCCTCGCTTCGGCAGATCTCCTCGCCTCGGGCGAGGGCGGGCGTGTGGGGTGGCGGCCCCGGCTCAATGAACGGCACTCGGCTCGCTCGGCGCCCGGGTGGCACTCGGCTCGCTCAGCGCGCGGATGCACTCGGCTCGCTCGGCATCCGGCCGCGCCGGCGCGAGCCGCCGCGGGCCCTACGCGGCTAGGTGAAAGCCGCGCCGGTCGGTGGCGATGTGCGCGCCGTCGTCGATGACCTCGTCATCGCCGATCAGCGATCCGGTCGCGACGGCGGCGTGGTCACCGATGTGCGTGCGCACACCGATCTTGGCCTTGGCGCCGACCGAGGCGTGCGGGCCGATGTGTGCGTGCGGGGCGATGAAGACGTCGGGGCCGATGACCGCGTCCTCTTCGATCCAGGCGCCGCGACCGATGTGGGCACCGGCCGCGATGTGCGCCCTGGGTTCGACATACGCCCCCGCTTCGACGACGGCGCTGGGGTGTACCTTCGCGCCGTGCGCGATCAGGCCACGGCCGTTGGCGTGCTTGCGGTAGCGCAGCGTCTCGCCCTGGTCGTTCTCGATGTCGACGTAGTTCTTACCCACGGTGTCCTCCTGCGGCATCCATGATGCCACTTTCTTGGAATAACCCTGTAACAAATCATTCCATTCCCGGCGCAGAAGACGAAATCGGCTCGGAGTATGCGTACTTTCCGCCACGCAGGGCCGACGCGACGGCCGCCACCAGGCACGCGACGATGGCGAACGCGAACGCGACGGTGAGCCCGTCGGCAAACGGCCCCGAGATCAACGAGGGAAAGAAGCCGCGCCCGGTCAGATACGCGGCGCTGGATGCCGGCAGCTGCGAGATCACGGCGGGCCCGAGCAGCGTCTGCACGGGGTTGTAGCCCAGCAGCGAGGCGAACAGCACGCTCACCGGCGGCAGTGCGGCGACCTTCGCGGCGGCCGCGGCGGGCACCCCGTGCGCGACGAGTCCCGATTGCAGCGCCCCGGGCAGCGAGTGGGCGAGCCCGGTGATCATGAGCGAGAAGAAGATGCCGATCGACAGCACCATCGCCGCGTTCTGGAACACCGTGCTCATGCCCGCGCCCACGCCGCGCTCGCCGGGCGGCAGGCTGTTCATGATTCCGGCGCGGTTGGGCGAGGCGAACACGCCCATGCCGATGCCGTTGAGCAGCAGCGCCGACGCGAACGGAAGGTAGGTGAAATCCACGGGCAGCAGAAGGAGCCAGACGAAGGATGCCGCGGCCACCAGCATCCCGCCCGTCGCGAACGCCCGCGCGCCGAAGCGGTCTGACAGCCAGCCCGAGACCGGGCCCGCGATGAGGAATCCGACCGTGAGCGGCAGCATGTAGATGCCCGCCCACAGCGGCGTGGACGCGAAATCGTAGCCGTGCTGCGGCAGCCAGATGCCCTGCAGCCAGATGATGAGCACGAACATGAGTCCGCCGCGGCCGAGCGAGCTCAGCAGCGACGCGAGGTTGCCGGCCGTGAACGCGCGGATGCGGAACAGCGCGAGGTGGAACATCGGCTCTGCCACGCGGGTCTCGATGACGCAGAAGATGAGGAGGACAAGGATGCCGCCGCCCATCGCCGCGAGTACTGAGGGGTTCTCCCACCCCATCGTGTGCGTGCCGTAGGGCTGGATGCCGTAGGTGATGCCGACCAGGAGGGCGACGAGTCCGACCGCGAACGTGATGTTGCCCCACCAGTCCATGCGGGCGCGACGGCGCACGCCGGTGTCATGCAGGCTGACGTACGCCCAGACCGTGCCGATGAGGCCGACGGGCACCGAGACGAGGAACACGAGCCGCCAGTCGATCGGCCCGAGGATGCCGCCGATGATGAGGCCGATGAACGAGCCGGCGATACCGGCCACCTGGTTGAGGCCCAGCGCGAGGCCGCGCTGGTGCACGGGGAACGCGTCAGTGATGATGGCGTTCGAGTTCGCGAACAGCATCGCGCCCCCCACGCCCTGCAGGATGCGCATGACGATCATCCAGAGCGCGCCCGCGGTGCCGTGCATCCAGGTCACCGCCAGCAGGATCGAGAAGATGGTGAAGATCGCGAACCCGGCGTTGTACATGCGCACGCGGCCGTACATGTCGCCGAGCCGGCCGAAGCTGACCACGAGCACGGCCGTGACGACCATGTAGCCCATGATCAGCCAGAGCATGAGACTCGTGTTGCCGGGCTCGAGCGGGTTCACGCCGATGCCGCGGAAGATGTCGGGCAGGGCGATCAGCAGAATGGATGCGTTGATCGATGCCATCAGCACGCCCAGCGTCGTGTTCGACAGGGCGATCCAGCGGTAGTGCGGGCTCGCCGTGCGCACGGCGGCGCGTCGGGCGCGGGCGGCCGCGCGCGTGCTGAGCGTCGCACGGCGGGGGAGCGTCGGGCGGGTGTCACGCACGCTCATGCGCGCACCGGCGCCTGGATGCCCGCCACGAGCAGCCGCGCTATGGCGCGCAGGGTGTCGGATGCATGCAGTCGCGCGATCGTGTCGGACGCCTCGAGCGGACGGGCCGTGATGGTCGCGGCCCACGCGAACGCGGCCGCCCGCACCGCGTCATCGTTGACGGGTGCAGGCAGGCTCGCGGTCAGTGCCCGCGCGATCGTGTCGTGCAGCGCATGCCGATAGCGGGTCAGCGCGCCGAGCACCTCGGGTCGGGTGTGGCTTTCGTGCCAGATGATCTCGCGCAGCACGTGGGACCCTTCGCGGTCGCGGCGCACGCCGTCGGCGACGTTGACGAGCGTCTGCAACGGGTCGCCGGCGACCGTCAGCGGCGCGGGGTCGAGCGTGTGCGCGCCGAGGCGCTCGTCGATGAGGGCCGTGAGGATCTCGGGCTTGGTGGCGAAGTAGTAGAACAGCAGACCCTTGGGCACCTCCGCCGCGCGCGCGATGCGCGCGGTGGACGTGCCGTCGAAACCGTGCTCGGCGAACAGGGTTGCCGCGGCATTCAGAATCCTCGTCCTGGCCGGGTCTGCCGTCTCTTGCATCTCGGACTCCTTCGACCGATGGGCAGGGGCGACAGTTTCCCGCCGCCCCTGGGTTCCTTCGTCAGGCGTGTGCCGGATGTGCCTGGTGGTGCATCTTCTCGGCCGGAGCCAGCGCCCACAGGCCTGCGACGACGCCGACGCCGCCGCAGATCCACGAGGTCCAGGCCGGGCCCATGCTGTGCATGTAGACGCCCATCCACGGCGAGACGAACAGCAGCGCGCCGAACAGGGCGACGATCCATTCCATCGACACCATGCCGGGGGCTGTCAGGCTCCAGAGCCCGGCGGCGATCATCAGGACGCCGAAGACGATCATCAGCGACATCGACGTGCCCGTGCGGGGCGTCGTCCAGATGCTCGCGAGAGCGGCGTACAGGCCTGCGGCCACGGCCACCCAGTCTTGCCAGCGTGTCCACCTCTTCATTGAACTCATCCTCCTCAGTGGTCAGATGGCTCCCGAATCGGGGGTCAGCGTCCACTATACGCCCCTGATTGACCGGTCGGTCAGTAATGGGGATGCCGTCGGTCGCGGCATCCCGTCCCGCCCGCCGTCGCTCAGCCCCCGAGCGTGCTGATGAGCAGCTCGGCGGTCGCGCGGGCCGCGGCGTTGCGTGCCGGCGTCACCTCGATGTCGTTCATGAAGACGTTGCCGAGTGCGATCGAGACGACGCCGGCGGCGACGCGTGCGCATTCGGCGGCATCGACGGAGGGGGATGCCGCGGCCAGCACTGCCGCGACCTCATCGTGCATGCTCTCGTATGCCTTCGCGACGATGCGGTGGATGTCGGGGTTCATGCGACCCGCCTCGACGAACGCCAGGGCGGCTGTGTTCTCCAGACCGGGCGTCCCGAAGTCACCGAACAGGTAGTCGAGCGCTGTCTCGACGTCGTGCACCTCGGTGGGCAGGAATGATCCGCCAGTCGGAGCGGCATCGTCGTCGCCGCTGGGAAAGTCGCTGAAGTACAGGTACCAAGCTGCCGCGACGAGCATCTCGTCGCGGTTTCCCGCGAAGTGGCGCACGTGGCCGCGGGCCATTCCCGCCTCTTCTGCGACCAGGTCGAGCGTTGTGCCGGCGTATCCGTGGGCGCCGATGCAGCGGATCGTCGCCTCGGCGATCTGGACGCGTCGCTCGGCGGCGACGGAGGGGCGGGCCACGGATCCTCCTCAGGTCTGTCGAAATTGTTATTAGTCGGGCTTGACTAGAAACTACCAGGCGCTCTAGCGTATCGGGAACAACCACCCCAACGAAGGGATGACAGTGACCGAGTTCATCCGGATCGGCCCGGCCGAACCGAGCGCCCTCGCCGTCGAGGAATTCGTGCGGATGCGCGACGGGGTGCGCCTCGCGACCGACGTATACCTCCCCGGCGGCGATGACGCTCCCGGCGACACGATCCTGATCCGCCTGCCCTACGACAAGGGCGGCGCCTACACGTTCATCCCGCTCATCGCGGAGTACTTCATGGGCCGCGGCTACCGCGTCGTGGCGCAGGACGTGCGCGGCAAGTTCCGCTCCGAGGGCGAGGCGCTCCTCCTCGTGAACGAGGCCGACGACGGCTACGACACCATCGAGTGGATCACCCGGCAGCGCTGGTCGAACGGCCGCGTCGCGATGTGGGGCGACAGCTACTACGGCTTCGCGCAGTGGGCCGCGGCATCCACCCACCATCCTGCGCTGAAGGCGATCTCGCCGCGCGTCACGGGCACGCAGCTCGGCGAACCGGCTCGCGGCGACACGGTCGAGATGGGCATCACGTACCTGTACGCGCTCACGTACTTCCACTCCGCGGACGCGTACTTCTGGGAGATGGACTGGACCCGGCGCCCCTACGCCGCACAGGTCGAGGAGTTCCTGGCCACGGTCGGCGCGCGCTCGATCTCGTACGACCAGTGGTACCCGCACGTGGTGCGGCTGCGGCGCTTCCGTCAGGGAAGCCCGTTCGACGGCCCCG
Source organism: Microbacterium horticulturae (assembly GCF_029094505.1). Lineage (NCBI taxonomy): Bacteria > Bacillati > Actinomycetota > Actinomycetes > Micrococcales > Microbacteriaceae > Microbacterium > Microbacterium horticulturae. Next base: position 398,983 of record NZ_CP119108.1, read on the forward strand.
CCGTGCCGGTGCTGCACACGATCGGCTGGTGGGACAACTGCGCGCCCCTCTCCTGGGCCGACGTCGCCGAGATCCAGAAGCGTCCCGCGTGGGACCAGAACCACTTCCTGCGCATCGAGCCGATGGACCACGAGGCGTTCTCCCTGCTCGACGGCCCCGAACAGCTGGTCGAAGATCGCCCGGTAGAGCAGATCCGCTCCGAGCTGCCGCGCATGCTCGACCCGACGCTCGCATTCTTCGAGGTGTTCGTGCGCGGCAACGGCAGCGCCCGCGACATCCCGCGCGTGGCCTGGAACCTCGCCGGCACCGAGGGCATGCGCACGAGCGAGAGCTGGCCGCCGGCGGGCGTGCGCGAGGTCCAGTACGCGGCGACGCCCGACGGCGCGCTGACGACAGGCGGGGCGGCGGAGGGGATGGATGCCGCGGCCGACGTCACCTGGACGCACGACCCCGACGACCCCGTGCCCTCGAGCGTCGAGAACGCGTTCGCGTTCCTGCTGTTCCGGCCCGACGAGGCGCCGCTGGCAGAGCGCGACGACGTGCTCGCGTTCACCTCCGCGCCGGTCGAGCATGACGTCGACCTCGTCGGGCCTGTGCGGGCCACCGCCACCGTGCACAGCGACGGGCCGGTCATGGACGTCTTCGTGCGCCTCCTCGACCTTGCCCCCGACGGCACCGCACTGCGCATCGCGCGCGGGCAGGTGCATGTGGTGGATGCCACAGCCGAGACCGCTGTGGAGATCGACCTGGGGCAGCTCGGCTACCGACTGAGGGCCGGTCACGCTCTGCGCGTGCACGTTTCGGCCAGCGATGCGCCCGAGTTCATCCCGCTGCCCGGCACGGGCGAAGATCCGTGGGGCGCGACCGAGACCACGCCCAACACCGAGCACCTCACCGTGGGCGGGCCCGACGGGCTGCGCATCCGCCTGAGCATTCTGGAGGAAGAATGACCCTGCCCGACCCGCAGCTCGAATTCGCGTTCGAGATCCGTGCCGACATCGGTCCGTTCCTGCGCATCGGCCGCAGCACCGACGAAGAGCTCACGTTCACTCCGGTCACCGGCGGCACCGTCGAGGGTCCACTGCTGAACGGAAGGATCGTCGCCGGCGGCGGCGACTGGGCCGTCGAGCGCAGCCGCACCGCGCAGCTGGAGGCGCGCTACGTCGTGCAGGCCGACGACGGCGCCTACATCGACGTGCTCAACCGCGGCTACTACCGCGCGTCGCAAGAGGTGGTCGGCCGCGTCGAGGCGGGCGAGAACGTGCCCGAGACGGAGTACTACTTCCGCACGGCACCGGTCTTCCAGACGGATGCCGCCGCCCATCGCTGGCTCGCCGAGCACCAGTTCGTGGGGCTCGCCCGCGACGAGGACGGCCATGTGTGCGTCCGGGTCTTCCTGGTGAAGTGACCATGGCCGCCTTCGACACCATCTTCATCGGCGGGTCCGCCTTCACCGCGGGGTGGGAGACCTCGCGCCCGGTCGGGATCGGCGTGCGCGACGGCCGCATCGCCGCGGTCGCACCTGACGACGAGCTGCGCGACGCGGGTGCCGCCGAGATCGTGGACCTGCGCGGCGGGCTCGTGCTGCCCGGCTTCCATGACGCCCACGCGCACCCCGTGGTGGGCGGCCTCGAACTGCTGCAGTGCGACCTGACCGCGGCAACCGACGCCGACGACGCCGTCGCACGCGTCGCGGCCTACGCCGCCGCGCACCCCGGCGAGGAGTGGATCCGCGGCGGGGGATGGACGATGTCGCACTTCGCCGGCGGCACGCCGACGCGTCAGCTGCTCGACGCGGTGGTGCCCGACCGGCCGGTCGCCCTGAGCAACCGCGACCACCACGGCACCTGGGCGAACTCGCTCGCCCTGCGCCTGGCCGGCGTCGACGCGACCACGCCCGACCCCGCCGACGGGCGCATCGAGCGCGAGAGCGACGGCACGCCCGCGGGCACCCTGCACGAGGGTGCCGCGAGCCTGCTCGACCCGGTGCTGCCGAGCATCGACCGGGCCACCGCGCTGCGCGCCCTCGACCGCGCGCAGCAGGAATTCTTCGCACTCGGCATCGTCGGCTGGCAGGACGCGTGGGTCGGAAACACCGCCGGCATCGACGACGTGCTCGACGCGTACCTGGACGGGGTGGATGCCGGAACCCTGCGCATGCGCGTCACCGCCGCGCTCTGGTGGCAGCGCGACCGCGGCCTCGACCAGCTCGACGACCTCGTGCGGCGCCGGGAGCGCGCCGCGGACGTCGGGCGCCCCGACATTCTGCAGGCCGACACCGTCAAGATCATGGTCGACGGCGTCGCCGAAGACTTCACGGCCGCCCTCTCCGCGCCCTACCTCGACCGCTGTGGGCACGCCACCGACAACCGTGGCCTCACCTTCGTCGCACCTGACGCGCTGGCCGATGCCGTGACGGCGCTCGACGCCGCAGGCTTTCACGTGCACTTCCACGCGCTCGGTGACCGCGCCGTCACCGTGGCGCTCGACGCCATCGCGGCCGCCCGCGCCGCGAACGGGCCTCGCGCGGCCCGCCATCAGCTCGCGCACCTGCAGATGGTGCGGAGCGCGGACGTGCGGCGGTTCGCCGAGCTGGGCGCGACGGCCAATCTGCAGATGCTCTGGGGCGGGCTCGACGAGCAGCTCGAGCAGCTCACGTTCCCGTTCGTCGCGCGCGAGCTCGTCGCCCGGCACTATCCCTTCCGCGAGCTGCGCGACGCCGGTGCGGCGCTGTGCGCAGGATCGGACTGGCCGGTGTCATCGGCCGACCCGCTCGCAGCGATCCACGTCGGCGTCAATCGGGCCGAGCCCGGGGCGGCGCCCGACGCACGCATGAACCCCGAGCAGGCGCTCGACCTTGCCACAGCCCTGTCGGCGTACACCGCGGGCTCTGCACGCGCGTGCGGGCGGGCATCCCTCTCCGGATCGCTCACCACCGGCAACGCAGCCGATCTCGCCGTGCTCGACGCCGACCCGTTCGCCGTCGACCCCCGCGAGCTGCACGGTATCGGTGTGCGGCACACCCGTGTGGGCGGCCAGACCGTCTACGACCACCCCTGACCCTCCATCGACATTCAACGGCGAATCGAAAGGACCCGAAATGAGAGTTAGCACCATGACCGCGGCAGTGGCCGCGGCAGGCGCCCTCGCGCTCGTACTCAGCGGCTGCACGTCCGACGGCGGCACCGACGGCGACACGGCGAAACCGGTCGACACCGACGCGCTCGTGACCGCGCTGCCGGCGGCGACGAAAGACGTCGACAGCGTCACCTGGGGCCTCGTCGAGGGCGAGCCGCTCTCGCTCATCCCGGGCCAGGACTACAACTTCGTATCGCCGAACCTGTGCACGAGCCTGCTCACACTCAACGGCGACTTCACCGCGGCGCCGGGCATCGCCGAGAAGGCCGACTGGGTGAACCCGGTCACGTTCCAGATCGACCTGCGCGACGGCGTGAAGTTCTGGGACGGCAACCCGGTCACGCCCGAGGACGTCGTCTACAGCCTGACGCGACACTGGAAGGACGTCACCGACGCCTTCTACGGCGCGTTCGTCTTCGTGAAGTCGATCAGCATCACCGGCGACAACCAGGTGACCGTCAGCTTCACCGCACCCGACTCCACGTTCCGTGACGCCATGACCGGCGGCTCAGGTGCCGTGCTCGAGAAGGCGTTCAGCGAGAAGGCGGGCAAGGCGCTGGGCACCGCCGCGGGCGGTGTGATGTGCGCGGGTCCGTACAAGCTCGACAAGTGGACGCCGGGCCAAGACATCGTCACGACGGCGAACGAGGACTACTGGGACGGCGCACCGAAGGTCAAGACGCTCACCTATCAGTTCATCTCCGACGGTGCGACGATGACCAACGCGCTGCTGTCCGGCGACGTGGACGGGGCGTACAACGTGGCGCCGTCGAGCCGGGCCACGTTCGAATCGGCGAAGGACGGCAAGCTCTACCTCGGCCCGTCCACGTCGTCGTTCTCGTTCGGTCCGGTCCGTGACACGGGCCTCGGGGCGAACATCAAGATCCGTCAGGCACTGAACCTGGCCATCGACCGTCAGCAGTACATCCAGACCGTGCTGCACGGGCTGGGGTACGTGCAGAGCACCTTCGTGGCGCCGTTCTCGTGGTCGGGATCGCCGGCCGCCGACACGTACCAGAAGGCGTACGACGCGCTGCCCGAGCCGAAGGTCGACCTCGAGGCCGCCAAGAAGCTCGTCGAGGAATCGGGCGAAGACACCTCGCAGCCGATCAACCTCGGCATCCCGGCGGGCAGCAAGGAACTGTCGCAGACGGCGGCGATCGTCCAGTCGGCCGCGCAGCAGATCGGCCTGACAGTGAAGATCGAGGAGCTGCAGGCGGCCGACTTCTCGGCGATCTTCGTCGACAAGGATGCCCGCGGCGACCTCGACCTCATTTCGACGGTCGGCTACACCGAGACGCCCGGGGTGCTCACCTACCCGCAGCTGTTCGTGCTGCCCCCCGAGCAGGGCGGCATCTTCAACTGGACGGGCTATGACAAGCCCGAGGTGACCCAGCTCATTCAGTCGGCACGAACGGCGACCGACCCGCAGGCGGCGGCCGAGTCCTATGTGAAGGCGCAGGAGATCTTCGCCCCTGACATGCTGCAGGTGACGCTTGCCGGTGCCTACCACACCACGTTCCTGAACAACCGGCTGACCGGGGCGGTCACATCCGTGGCGTCGTACTCGACGCCGTGGGCGGCCAAGCTCGGCGGGAAGTGATCTGAGATGCGCGGCAGGGAGAGGGATCAATGAGAGGACGAGCGCTGGTCAGTCTGCTCGCAAAGCTCGGCGGGCTGCTGCTGACCCTCTTTCTGTCGAGCATCGTCATCTTCTCGGCGCTGCTGCTGACGCCGGGCGATCCGGTGGCCACGCTGGCCGGAGGCAAGCGGCCGACGCCGGAGATGATCGCGGCCATCCGCGAGCAGTTCCGTCTCGACGACCCGATCTGGCTGCGGTACATCGACTGGCTCGGCGGCGTGCTCACCGGCAATCTCGGAGAGTCGTTCGTGTACAAGACGCCGGTCGGCGAACTCATCGGGCCCCGGATCGGCGTCACGCTCACGCTCGTGATCTTCGCCGTCATCCTCATCGCGGTCTTCGGCATCGGTTCGGGGATCCTCGCCGCCACCCGCGGCCCCAAGGCCGACCGGGCCGTGCTGCTGTCGACCTCGATCGGCATGGCGCTGCCGACGTTCGTCATGGCGATCCTGCTCATCTGGATCTTCGCGAAGATGCTCGGCTGGTTCCCGGTGTACGGGGGCGGCACGGGTCTTCTCGACCAGATACACCACTTGACGCTGCCGGCGATCTCGCTGGCCGTGGTCTACATCGCCTACATCAGCCGCATCACACGGGCCTCCCTCGTCGGCGAGCTCAGCTCAGAGCATGTCGACACGGCGCGGGTCCGCGGCATCCCTCGCTCCCGCATCTTCCGCTCGCACGTGTTCCTGAACGCATCGCCGCAGATCCTCGCGGTATCGGGCGCCACGATCGCGGGGCTGTTCGCCACATCGGCGATCGCCGAGCAGGCGTTCGGCATCAACGGCCTCGGGTCGTTGCTGACTGAAGCCGCCGCTCGAAAGGACCTGCCCGTCGTGCAGATCATCTCGCTGCTGCTGGTCGCGATCTTCGTGATCCTCAACGCCATCGCCGACACCGTCAATGCGCTGATCGACCCCGACAGCCTCACGTCCGGGAGGAATGCATGAGCGTCGCGCAGCTCTCCGGCGGCAGGGTGTCGCAAGCCGCGCGCCGGGCGTCGCGCCGTGACCCGCTTGTCGTCGTCGCGCTCGTCGTGCTGGCGATCCTGGTCGTCATCGCGGTCGTCGGACCGATCCTCGCCCCGTACGACCCGAACCAGCTGTTCGTCGGACCCGCGGGCGGGCACCCCACGCTCAGCCACCCGTTCGGCACCGACGACCTGGGTCGCGACATCCTCTCCCGCATCCTCGCGGGCGGACGGGTCAGCCTGTTCGCCCCGGTCTTCATCGTGCTGATCTCGAGCGCGCTGGGACTGGTGGTATCGATCCTCGCGGCGTGGTTCCGTGGCTGGGTCGACGGGTTGCTGGCACGGGTCATCGACGTCGTCTTCGCCATTCCGGGTCTGGTCATGGCGGTGCTGGCGGTCGCGATGTTCGGCAAGGGCGTGGTCGCCCCCATCGTGGCGCTGTCGATCGCCTACATGCCGATCCTCGCGCGACTCATGCGGGCGGCGGCGATGACCGAGCTCGGCAAGCCGTACATCGCCGCGCTGCGCATCCAGGGTCTCGGCGGGTTCGCGATCTTCTGGCGTCACCTCATCCCCGCGCTGCTGCCGACGCTCCTCGCACAGGCAACCGTTGGATTCGGGTATTCGATGCTCGATCTGGCGGCGATCTCCTACCTGGGCCTGGGGCAGCAGCCGCCCACTGCCGACTGGGGCGTGATGATCTCCGCCGGCCAGCCGTCGATCATCTCCGGGTCGCCGGAGCAATCGCTGTTCCCGGCGGCGCTCATCGTGATCACCGTGTTGGCCGTGAACGTCGTCGGTGCCCGCATGACCGTCTGGGCCGAAGGGAAAGACCGATGAGCGTCCCTGTTCTCGAACTCGATGCCGTGCGCGTGGACGCCGCCGTCGGCGGCGAGATCCGCACCCTCGTGCACGACTGCACGCTGACCGTCGCCGATGGCGAAGCGGTGGGTCTGGTCGGCGAGTCCGGGTCGGGCAAGACCCTCTCGACGCGGGCGGTCGTCGGGCTCATTCCCGACTACATGGAGGTCGGCGGAACTATTCGCATCGACGGCATCGACGTCGATCAGATGTCGCCCAGGGCTCTGCACGATGTGCGCGCGCGGCGCATCGGCATGGTGTTCCAGACTCCGCGTGCGCACCTGAACCGCCTGCGCACGGTCGGCGACTTCATGACCGAGGCACTCGTGCACGTGGCGGGAGTGAAGCAGGATGCCGCGGAGCGGCGCGCCGCGGAGCTGCTCGATGAGGTCGGCATCACCGACCCGTATCGCCGGCTGCGCCAGCATCCCGGAGACCTGTCGGGCGGTCTGCTGCAGCGCGTGATGATCGCTGCGACGCTCGCGATGGACCCGCACATCCTGCTGGCTGACGAGATCACCACCGCGCTGGATGTCACCACGCAGGAAGAGGTGATGGCCGTTCTCGCCGACCTGCGCCGCGAGCGCGAGCTGGCAATGCTGTTCATCACCCACGACCTGGCCCTGGCCCAGGCCGTCTGCGACCGGATCGCCGTGATGAAGGACGGCCGCACGATCGAGACGCATCCGGCCGCGACGATCGCTCGGGATGCGACCGACGAGTACACGCGGGCGCTGCTGTCGGCCTCGTCGGGCCTTGATGCGCTGACCGTGGTGGCGGCGGATGCGGCATCCATCCCCCTTCTTCAGGTGAGCGACCTGCACAAGACCTTTCAGGTGCGTGGTGCTTCCGGTGTCGGCCGCGAGGCGTTCGTCGCCGTCGACGGCGTCGGGTTCACGCTCGACGCCGGCGGCGCGCTCGGGATCGTCGGCGAATCGGGGTCGGGCAAGTCGACGACGGCGCGCATCGTCTGCGGTCTTGAGAGCGCGGACGGCGGTTCGGTGACGGTGAAGGGCGAGTCGTGGGATGCCCCGGCTCGCGGCAAGCGCGAACGGCGGCGGCGCGCGAGGGTCGTGCAGATGGTGTTCCAGGACCCGTACCAATCGCTCGATCCGCGGCAGACCGTGCGGGCGTGCTTGGCCGAGGCGGTGCGCGTGCACCGGTCGCGCGCGTCGACCGCCGACGTCACCGCGCGCGTCGACGAGCTGCTCGCCGCGGTGACGCTCGACCGGTCGCTGGCCGATGCGCGCCCGCGGGCGTTGTCGGGCGGGCAGCGGCAGCGCGTCGCGATAGCGCGGGCGCTCGCCGCCGACCCTGAGATCCTCGTACTCGACGAGGCCGTGTCGGCGCTGGATGTCACGACCCAGGTCGAGATCCTGAAGCTCCTCGACCGCATCCGGCGAGAGACCGGCGTCGCGCTGCTCATGATCTCGCACGACCTGAACGTCGTGCGCCGGCTGTGCGACCACGTCGTGGTGATGCGCAGCGGGCGCATCGAAGAAACGGGGCCGGCCGCCGCCGTGCTCGAAGATCCGCAGGCGCAGTACACGCGCGATCTGCTGGCGTCGATCCCGCGACCGGGCTGGGTGCCGACCCGCCGTCGTCTCGGGCGGACCAAGCCGCTCGCCGTGGTGACCAGCGTCACCCCCACAGTGAAGGAGAGGCGCTGATGACCGCAGACCTCGTGATCGTGAACGGCCACGTGTTCGACGGGCGGGTGCGCACCGCGCACACCGCGGTGGCCATGGCGGAGGGGCGGATCGTGGCGGTGGGTTCCGACACCGACGTCGTCGCGCTGCAGGGGCCATCGACCCGGGTGGTCGACGCGGCCGGCGGGCTCATCCATCCGGGATTCGTCGATGCGCACGTGCACGCGGCGTTCGCAGGCGTCGAGCGGCTGAGCATCGACCTGACGACGGCGACAAGCGTGGACGAGACTCTCGCACTGATCCGTGCGGGAGCCGAGCGCACGGCGGCCGAGTGGGTCACCGGGGGCGGCTGGAGCCACGAGCTGTTCCCCGCGCCGACCCGCTGGCAGCTCGACGAGATAGTGCCCGACCGGCCGGTCGCGCTCAGCGACGCCGGCCATCACACCCTGTGGGTGAACTCGCGGGCGTTGGAGATCGCCGGGATCGACCGCGACACCATCGCCCCGCACAACGGGCACATCTACCGGGACGACGACGGTGAGGCGATCGGCTACCTGAACGAGACCGCCGCCGAACTCGTCGGTCGCGTCATTCCGCCGGCGACCGACGACGAGATCCATGCCGGGCTGCTGAACGCGCAGGATCACCTCTGGACCCTCGGGATCACCGGCTGGCATGAGGCGATCCTCGGTGAGTTCAACGGCAAGGCCGACTGCACCGGCGCCTACCTGCGCGCGATAGCGTCGGGCGAGCTGCGCAGCGACACCTCGGGTGCGCTGTGGATCGCGCCGGGCCTTTCGGCCGCCGATGTGCCGGCACTGGTGTCGCGCTTCGCCGCGTTGCGCGCGCAGAACGCGGCTGCCGGCTTCGCGACAGCGACCGCGAAGGCGATGATCGACGGCGTGCCGCACGGCGAGACCGCGGCGCTGCTCGAGCCGTACTGCACCCACGCCGATGGGTTCGCGGGCGAGCTGCACTTCGACGAAGAGGCCATTCGCGCGTTCGTCGTGGCGTTGGATGCCGCGGGCTTCGCCCTGCACCTGCACATCATGGGCGACCGCGGCGTGCGCGTCGCGCTGGATGCCATCGAGACCGCCCGCGTGAAGAACGGGCCGGGACCGCGGCACCACATAGCGCACCTGTCGATGGTCGATGCCACCGACGCCGCGCGGTTCGGGCCCCTGGGTGTGACGGCGAACATCCAGGGGCTGTGGGCGTCGCCCGATCCGTTCCTGGCGACCGTCGTCGGCGATACCCGAATGGGGCACGGCTACCCGTTCCGCACTATCGCCGACGGGGGAGCCGATCTTGCGATGGGCTCGGACTGGCCCGTCTCGCCGCCCGACCCGTGGCTGGCGATCCACGTTGCGGTGAACCGGTGGGCGCCCGCGCCGCCCGGGATGCCGTCGTTGCCGGCAGGCGCTCCGGCGACGCTGGATGCCGAGCACCAGGCGCTGACGCTGGCCGAGGCATTGGGCGCGTACACGGCGGGCTCGACGTCGCTGGTGCTCGGGCGCTCGGGCCGGTTGCAAGTGGGGGAGCGAGCGGATGTCGCGGTCGCGACGGCCGACCCGTTCGCGCTGCCCACCGAGGCGCTCGCCTCCGTGCGCACGGCCGTCACTGTCGTGGCGGGCGAGGTGGTGTTCGCGGCCGCCCCGTGACGCGTGGGTGGACGCGATGTCACGCTCGGGGCGGCGTCGTGTGGGATCACGTCCACTCTGCTCCGGATCGGGATGTGGCCGCCCGCAGAACTGTCGTTCCTGCGCGCTTTCGCGCCCCCGAACTGCACAATAGCGACCACTCTGTGTGCGCCGCATCGCGGCATCCCGCCCCCTCCACTCGCTGAGAGTGCAGCTGGTCGCCGAGAGGTAGGGAACCACCCACGCTCTCGTCCACCCGCTGCACTCTCACTGTCAGGGGACGGCGAGGGGGAGCCGGCGGTGTCGGCGGCCGGTGCCAGGATGGGACGGATGCCGCGGGCCGCCGCGGCGGGAGAGGATGCGCGATGCGCGCGGTGCGGTTCGACGAGTACGGTTCCGAAGACGTTCTGAAGGTGGTCGACGTCGCCGATCCGCAGGCGGGGCCCGGCCAGGTCGTCGTCGCGGTACGCGCGGCGGGTATCAATCCGGGCGAGGTGGGCATCCGCACTGGGGCGATGCGGGAGCGGTGGCCGGCGCACTTCCCTGAGGGCGAGGGCAGCGACTTCGCCGGCGTCGTGCGCTCGGTCGGCGAGGGCGTGACGGCGTTCGCGCCGGGCGATGAGGTGATCGGCTACACCGACGAGCGCGCGAGCCATGCCGAGCAGGTCGCCGTGCCGGCCGAGCAGCTCACGCCGAAGCCGCAGGCCGTGCCGTGGGACGTCGCCGGAACGCTGTATGTCGCTCCGACCGCCGGGCATGCCCTGGTGGATGCCGCGGCCGTCGTCCCCGGCGACGTCGTGGTCGTCGCGGGCGCGGCAGGCGGTGTCGGCTCGGTCGCCGCGCAGTGGGCGCGCCGTGCGGGCGCGACCGTGGTCGGGCTCGCGAGCCCCGACAACCACGCGTGGTTGCAGTCGCGCGGCGTGCTCCCGGTCGACTATCACGGCGACGATCTGGCCGCACGCATCCGCGAGGCTGCCGGCGCCCCGGTGACGGTGCTGCTCGATGCCTTCGGCGCACCCTACCCGCAGCTCGGTGTCGAGCTCGGCGTGGATCCTTCGCGCATTGCGACGGTCGCCGACTTCGGGGCCGGGGCGTTGGGTGCTCAGATCGTGCTCCACCATGCGACGGCGGACGCGGCGATGCTCGCCGAGCTCGCCGAGGCGGTGGCAGACGGCTCGCTCGAGATCCCGATCCACGCGACGTTTTCGCTGGACGAGGTAAGCGACGCGTACCGGCTGCTCGCCGACCGGCACACACGGGGCAAGATCGTGCTCATTCCCTGAGCAGGCCGGCGGGCCGCGGCATCCGGCCCGTCCGTTCGCGCCTGACGCGGCATTCGGTCCGCGCCTTCCGCCCGCGCGGCCCGCGGCATCCGGCCCGTCCGTTCGCGCCTGACGCGGCACGCGGCCCGCGACCCGCGGCATCCCGCCCCGCGGATCGTGGCGTGCGGTCGGGGCCCGTCGCATTTCGCTCCCGCGAAATCAGGTGTTCTGGCGAGAACAGGACGTTTCGCCGCCGAATCTGCCTGATCTCGCGAGATCAGGTGTTTTCGTGGGGCCGACCACGGCGGGCCGCGGCATCCTGGTGCATTTCGACTCGCCCCAGCGGCGCCCGCTCAACGCACAGAACGCCAGGCGCGGTCAAGCCCGGCACACCCGGCGTCGCCGGCCGCCGACCTCAGAGCCGCGTCCAGGCCTCCGTCAGCACGCTCCGCAGGATCTGCTCGATCTCGTCGAATTCGCTCTGTCCGATCGTCAGCGGCGGTGCGAGCTGGATCACGGGGTCGCCGCGGTCGTCGGCGCGGCAGTACAGGCCCGCGTCGAACAGCGCCTTCGAGAGGAACCCGCGCAGCAGCCGCTCGGCCTCGTCGTCGTCGAAGGTCTCTTTCGTCGCCTTGTCCTTCACGAGCTCGATGCCGAAGAAGTAGCCGTCGCCGCGCACATCGCCCACGATCGGCAGGTCGAGCAGCTTCTCGAGCGTCGCGCGGAACGCCGCCGAGTTCGCCTTGACGTTCTCGAGCAGGCCCTCCTCGGCGAAGATGTCGAGGTTCTCCAGGGCGACGGCCGTCGAGACGGGGTGTCCGCCGAAGGTGTACCCGTGGGGGAAGGATGCCTCGCCGTGCGCGAACGGTTCATACAGCCGGTCGCTCACGATGGTTCCGCCCAGCGGCGAATACCCGCTGGTGACAGCCTTCGCGAATGTGATCATGTCGGGCTTGTAGCCGTAGGCGTCGCAGGCGAAGTATTCGCCGATGCGCCCGAACGCGCAGATGACCTCGTCGGAGACGAGCAGCACGTCGTACTTGTCGCAGATCTCGCGCACCCGCTGGAAGTATCCGGCCGGCGGCGGGAAGCATCCGCCCGAGTTCTGCACGGGCTCGAGAAAGACAGCGGCGACCGTGTCGGGCCCCTCGAACTGGATCATCTCCTCGATGCGATTGGCCGCCCACAGCCCGAACTGCTCGGGCGTGCCGCCCGCGAAACCCATCTCTTCCGCGCGGTAATAGTTCGTGTTCGGCACGCGGAAGCCGCCGGGTGTGACCGGTTCGAACATCGCCTTCATGTCGGGCAGCCCGGTGATGGCCAGGGCCCCCTGCGGTGTGCCGTGGTAGGCGATGAACCGCGAGATGACCTTGTGCTTGGTGGGCTTGCCCTGCAACTTCCAGTAGTACTTGGCCAGCTTGAACGCGGTCTCGACCGCCTCGCCGCCGCCCGTCGAGAAGAACACGTGGTTCAGGTCACCGGGCGCGTAGTCGGCCAGCCGGTCGGCCAACTCGATCGCGCTCGGGTGCGCGTACGACCAGATCGGGAAGAACGCGAGTTGCTCCGCCTGGCGGGCGGCGGCATCCGCCAGTCTCTTCCGACCGTGCCCGGCGTTGACGACGAACAGTCCGGAGAGCCCGTCGATGTACTTCTTGCCCTGCGAGTCCCAGATGTGATGGCCCTCGCCGCGCGTGATGATGGGCACGCCGGGGCCATCGGTCATGACGGACTGCCGCGCGAAATGCATCCAGAGATGGTCGCGGGCCATCGCCTGCAGTTCGGCCTCGGTGCGTTCGGCGCGCGTGGTGCTCGTGGTGGTCATCGTGTCCCCCAGTCGTAGAGCTGTTTGTGGAGTTTGAGGTAGACGAACGTCTCGGTCGAGATGACGCCGGCAAGTCCGCGGATGTCGTTGTTCAGGATGCCGATCAGCTCGTCGTCGCTGGTGCAGACGACCTCCACCAAGAGGTCGAACGAGCCCGCCGTCATCACGACGTAGCTCACGCTCGGCAGCGCGGACAGCGCATCGGCGACCACGCCGATGTCACCCGACACCGTGATGCCGATCATCGCTTGGCGAGCGAAGCCCAGCTGCATCGGGTCGGTCACGGCGACGATCTGCATCGCGCCGCTCTCGGTCAGGCGTTGCACGCGCTGGCGCACGGCAGCCTCGCTGAGACCCACGGCCCGGCCGATCTCGGCATACGAGCGACGGCCATCGGCCTGCAGCTGCTCGATGATCGCCTTCGACGTGTCGTCCAGCGGCGGGCGCGGGGGTTGCGGCATCCTTCGTCTCCTTACTTGTCTCGACGGTATCAGTGGTGATCTGCTCTATTCAAGAGGGAATCCGCACAGTAAACTCGATGTCAGCGACTGAAATCGCATAGACAAGGGAGTCAGCGTGCGCAATGGGGACGTCTCGTTCTGGTGGAACCAGATCGGCCTGCCGCAGCCGCGCCCCGCTCTCGGCAGCGATCTCGACGTCGACGTGTGCATCGTGGGCGCGGGCTTCACCGGGCTCTGGGCGGCGTACTACCTGCGCCTGCTCGATCCCTCGGTGCGGGTCGCGCTCGTCGAGGCGCGATTCGCCGGCTTCGGGGCGTCGGGGCGCAACGGCGGGTGGCTCACGAATTCGGTCACCGGCGGGCGCGAGCGCTACGGGCGCGACGGCGGCGTCCGGCAGCAGGCGGCGCTCAACGACGCCGTCGACGAGGTGATCCGGGTGGCGGATGCCGCGGGCATCGACGCCGACATCGCCCGGGGCGGTGAGCTCAACGTCGCCTACAACGACGCGCAGCTCGCGCGTCTGCGGGCGTTCGCCGCGACCGAGGCGGAGTGGCCGGGGGCGGATGTCGTCACGCTGGGCCCCGCGGAGACTGCGGCGCGCGTGGGGGTCGCCGCCCCGCTCGGGTCGGTGTGGCACCCGCACTGCGCCCGCGTGCACCCGGCCAAGCTCGTGCGGGGGCTCGCTGAGGCCGTCGAGCGGGCCGGTGCCGTGATCTACGAGAACACGCCGGCGCTGGCCATCGAACCCGGGCGGGTCGAGACCACACACGGTGTCGTTCGGGCCGGGCACATTCTTCGCGCGACGGAGGGGTTCACCGCGAACCTGCGCGGCGAGCACCGCACCTGGCTGCCGATGAACTCGTCGCTGATCGTCACCGATCCGCTGCCGAAAGCGGCGTGGGATGCCGTCGGCTGGGAGCACGCCGACACCCTGGGTGACCTCGCCCACGTGTACACCTATGCCCAGCGGACCGCCGACGGTCGCATCGCGTTCGGCGGTCGCGGCATCCCGTACCGCTACGGCTCACGTGTCGACACCGACGGCCGCACGCAAGATCGGACGATCGCGGGCCTGGCGCGGCTGCTGCACACGGCGTTTCCCGCCGTGGCGGATGTGCCGATCGCCCACACGTGGTCGGGGGTGCTCGGCGTGCCGCGCGACTGGGCGGCCACCGTCGGCTACGACCGGGTGACCGGGCTCGGCTGGGCCGGCGGCTACGTCGGCACCGGCGTGACGACGACGAACCTCGCCGGGCGGACGCTGGCCGACCTCGTGCTGGGGCGCGACACCGACCTCGTGTCGCTGCCGTGGGTCGGCCACCAGGCGCGCCGCTGGGAGCTCGAGCCGCTGCGCTGGCTGGCGGTGAACGCGATCTATGCGGCGTACGGCATCGCCGACCGGCAGGAGGCCCGTGGCGGCTCGCGCACGGCGGCCGTTGCGCGGGTGGCCGATCTCATCTCGGGGCACTGAGATCTTCGCCGCCTGCTCGTTCGGTCGTCACGGATTACCGGTTTTCGTGTGCAAAACGGTCATGTGTGACGACAGAACGCACCGTGCGGGCGTGCGCGAGGCGGGACATCCCCGAAACCGCATTGAACTTCCCGCTCACACAGGTGCGTTCCCCCGGGCGGGTGTGTGAACGAGAAGTTCAATACCGATTTACAACGTGTCGGGTGGAGCTCCTGAGCGCTCACGTGTCAACCGAGAGCGCCCCTACTCCAGGCTCGACATCACGTGCTTGATGCGCGTGTAGTCCTCGAAGCCGTAGATCGAGAGGTCTTTGCCGTAGCCCGACTGCTTGAAGCCGCCGTGCGGCATGTCCGACACGAACGGGATGTGCGCGTTGATCCACACGCAGCCGAAGTCGAGCGCCCGGCTCATACGCAGCGCGGTGGCGTGGTCGGTCGTCCAGGTCGAGGCCGCCAGGGCATAGGGCACGCCGTTGGCGAGGGCCACGGCATCCTGTTCCGTCGCGAACGGCTGCACGGTCAGAACCGGACCGAACACCTCGGACTGCACGATCTCGTCGTCCTGCCGCACGCCGCTGACCACCGTCGGCTCGAAGAAGAAGCCCGTCGACCCCTGCCGGTGGCCGCCGACCTCGACTCTCGCGTGTGCGGGCAGTCGCTCGATGAACCCGCTCACGCGCTCGAGCTGGCCGGCGTTGTTCAGCGGTCCGAAGAACGCGCCCGAGTCGGGTGCACCGGTCGAGATGCGCGACCTTACGTATGAAACCAACGCGCGCACGAACGCGTCATGCACCGACTCGTGCACGATCACGCGGGTGGCGGCGGTGCAGTCCTGCCCGGCGTTGAAGTACGCGGCCTCGGCGATGCCGGCGGCCGCGCGCGCAAGGTCGGCGTCGGCGAACACGACCGCGGGCGCCTTGCCGCCGAGCTCGAGGTGCACGCGCTTGAGCTGTGTCGCGGCAGAGGATGCCACGGCCATCCCTGCGCGCACCGATCCGGTGATCGCGACGAGGGCGGGGACCGGATGCACGGTCAGCAGCGTTCCCGTCTCGCGATCGCCCAGCACCACGTTGAACACGCCCGCGGGCAGGATCTCCGCGGCGAGTTCCGCCAACCGCACCGTGGACGAAGGCGTCGTCTCGCTCGGCTTGAGCACGATGGTGTTGCCGGCGGCCAGGGCCGGGCCGATCTTCCAGATCGCCATGTTCAGCGGGTAGTTCCAGGGCGTCACCTGCGCCACGACGCCGATCGGTTCACGCCGCACGTACGACGTGAACCCCTCGGCGTACTCGGCGGCGGCACGGCCGTTCAGCTCGCGCGCGGCCCCGGCGAAGAAGCGCAGCTGGTCGACGGACTGGTCGATCTCGTCGGCCACGAGCGTCGCGCGGGGCTTGCCGGTGTCGAGCGACTCGAGGTCGGCGAACTCGTCGGCGTGGTCGGCCAGCGCATCGGCCAGACGGAACAGTGCCAGCTGCCGCTGAGCAGGGGTCGCATCGCGCCAGCCCGGAAACGCACGAGATGCCGCGGCGAACGCCACATCGACATCCTCGGCCGTCGACACCCCGGCCTGCCCGTACACCTCGCCGGTCACCGGCGACACGAGGTCAAGCAGCGGCCCGGACGGCGCGACGGCCTGCCCGTCGATGATGTTGTGCAGGGTCATGGTTCCATCCTCTCGGCTTCGCTCGCTCGACCGCGGGTCACAGGTACTCGTCGGCCGCGTGCAGGGCGCCGTCGATGACGTCGAGGCCGCGAACGAGCTCCTCCTCCTCGATAACGAGCGGCGGCGCCACATGCACGCGGTTGAAGTGGCTGAACGGCCACACGCCGCCCTTCTTGGCCGCGGCCATCACGGCGGCCACGGGCGCAGCATCCACCCCCGTCGCATTGAACGGGACGAGCGGTTCCCGGCTCTCGCGGTCGCGCACGAGCTCGATGGCCCAGAACAGGCCCCGCCCGCGCACGTCGCCGACCGACGGGTGGCGGCGGGCGATCTCGTGCAGCGCGGGCTCGACCACGCGCTGCCCGAGATCGCGCACACGCTCGAGGATCCCGTCGCGCTCGAACACCTCGAACGTCGCCACACCGGCGGCGCAGGCGAGCGGGTGGCCCGAGTAGGTCAGCCCGCCGGGGAACGTCACGGTGTCGAAATGCTCCGCGATCCGGTCCGAGATCACGACGCCGCCCAGGGGCACGTACCCGGAATTGACGCCCTTGGCGAAGGTGACGAGGTCGGGCACGACATCGAACGCCTGGAACGCGAACCACTCGCCGATGCGGCCGAAGCCGACCATGACCTCGTCGGCGATGTACACGATGCCGTACTTGTCGCACAGCTCGCGCACGCCGGGCAGGTACCCGGGCGGCGGCACGAGCACACCGTTGGTGCCGACGACGGTCTCGATGATGACGGCGGCGATGGTCTGCGCGCCCTCGAGCACGATGGTCTGCTCGAGGTGCTCGAGCGCCCGGGCGGTCTCCTGCTCGGGCGAGTCGGAGTGGAACGGCGACCGGTACGTGTACGGGCCGAAGAAGTGGGCGACCGAGCCGTCGCCGGGCTCGTTCGCCCAGCGCCGCGGGTCGCCGGTCAGCGAGATAGCGGTGGTCGTGTTGCCGTGGTAGCTGCGGTACATCGAGAGCACCTTGCGGCGTCCGGTGAACTGGCGTGCCATGCGCACGGCGTTCTCGTTCGCGTCGGCGCCGCCGTTGGTGAAGAACACCTTCTCGAATCCGTCGGGGGCGACGTCGCTGATGCGCCGCGCGAGCTCGCCGCGCACATCGTTGGCCATCGACGGCTGGATCGTCGCGAGACGCCCGGCCTGCTTCTGGATGGCCTGGACGAGATCGGGATGCTGGTGCCCCAGGTTCAGGTTCACCAGCTGGCTTGAGAAGTCGAGGTAACTGTTGCCCGCGTAGTCCCAGAACGTCGAGCCCTGCCCGCCGGCGACCGGCAGCGGGTCGATGAGAGCCTGGGCGCTCCACGAGTGGAAGACGTGTGCGCGGTCGTCGGCGCGCACGGCGGCGTCGGCGGTGAGGTCTGCGGTGAGAGTGCCGGTCATGATGCTCGTTTCAGTTGTTCTGGGGGAAGCCGAGGTTGATGCCGCCGTGGGTGTTGTCGTCGCGGGTGGCGGGGTCGATCCAGCGGGTGGTGATGGCTTTCTCGCGGGTGAAGAAGTCGAACCCGTGGCGGCCGTAGGCTTTCGCGTCGCCGAACAGGGAGTTCTTCCACCCGCCGAAGGAGTGGTACGCGACCGGGACGGGGATGGGCACGTTGATGCCGATCATGCCGACCTGGATTTCGGACTGGAACCGGCGGGCGGCGCCGCCGTCGTTGGTGAAGATCGCGGTCCCGTTGCCGAACACCCCCGAGTTGATCAGGTCCACGCCCTCATCGAACGTGTCCACCCGCACGATCGAGAGCACCGGGCCGAAGATCTCCTCCGTGTACGCGCGGGAGGTGGTGGGGATGTTGTCGATCAGGGTGGGTCCGAAGAAGAACCCGTCCTCGTGCCCGTCCACGGTGAACCCGCGTCCGTCCACGACGATGTCGGCCCCATCGGCCTCGGCGATGTCGACGTAGGAGGCGACCTTGTCGCGGTGTGCGGCCGAGATCAACGGGCCCAGGTCGGGCTCTGCGACATCCCGCCCGTTCCCCACCCGCAGCCTGCCGATCCGGTCGGCGATCTTTGCCTGCAGCGTGTCGGCGACCCCGCCGACCGCGATCACGACCGATACGGCCATGCACCGTTCCCCGGCCGCCCCGTACCCGGCGTTCACGGCCTGGTCGGCGACCAGGTCCAGGTCCGCGTCGGGCAGCACCATCATGTGGTTCTTCGCCCCACCCAACGCCTGCACCCGCTTGCTCGTCTTCGCGGCGGCCTCGTAGATGTTCTGGGCGATCGGGGTGGACCCCACGAACGACACCGACTGCACGACCGGGCTCTCCAGCAGCCCGTCCACGGCCTGCTTGTCGCCCTGCAGCACCGTGAACACCCCGTCGGGCAGCCCGGCCTCCTGCCACAACCGCGCCATCCACAACGCGGCCGAGGGGTCCTTCTCGCTGGGCTTGAGGATCACACTGTTCCCGGCGGCGATCGCGACCGGGAAGAACCACAACGGCACCATCGCCGGGAAGTTGAACGGGCTGATGATCGCCGTGACCCCCAACGGCTGCTTGAGCGTGTACACGTCGATCCCGGTCGACGCGTTCTCGGAATACCCGCCCTGCACCAGCGCGGGAAACCCGCACGCCAGCTCGACAACCTCAAGCCCCCGGGCGATCTCGCCCGCCGCGTCGGAGAGCACCTTGCCGTGCTCGGCCGAGATGATCGCGGCCAACTCACCCCGCCGAGCCGAAAGCAGCTCACGGAACGCGAACAGCACCGCCTGCCGCTTCGCGATCGAGTACCCGCCCCACACCCGTTGACCAGCCGCGGCTGACGCGAGCGCCGCCGCGATCACGTCATCATCGGCGAGTGCCACCGACGCGGTGACCTGACCGGTCGCCGGGTTGAACACCGGCGCCGTGTGCCCGCCCGCAGGCGCCACCACGGCGCCATCGATCCAATGGCCGACCACGGGCACACCCTCGGGCGCCTGTTCGCTGAAATCGGTGTGCGCTGTGGTCTGGGCGATGGTCATGCGCGGTCCTTTCCGGAGTGTCTCGCCGCGGCATCCGGACAGATCGACCGGTGCGGCACTGGTGGGTCGCTCCCCAGTGTCGCAGCGCGGACGACGTGATCGAAGAGCCGGTCCGTCGCGAACCCGCGTTCGGATCGGACGCACTGTCCGGGCTATGCTGGGGCATCCCCGCGATCCGAGGAGGGGAATCTATGCCGATACCCGCTGCCGCGCCCGAGCGCCGCGACCCCGACCCCCACGCCGCGCTGCCGACGGTGCGCGAGCTGCTGCGCCTCGACGCCGTGGCCGAGGGGCTGCCCGAGGTGCTCAGCGGCGCCGCGGATGTCGACGCACGCGTCCGATGGGTGCACGTCTCCGACTCGGCCGGCGTCGCCCGGCTGCTCAACGGCGGCGAGCTGCTGCTGTCGACGGGGTCGGGCTGGCCCGCTGAGCCCGACGCGCTGCGCGCGTTCATCGCCGAGCTCGTCGAGGTGGGTGCGGCCGGCCTCGTGCTCGAGCTGGGCACGCACTACCGCTGGGCACCCGCGGTCATCGTCGAGGCGGCCCGGACCCACGGGCTCGTGCTGGTCGTCCTGCACCGTGAGGTGAAGTACGTCGCGATCACCGAGGCCGTGCACCGGCTCATCATCGACCGGCAGTCCATCGCGCTGCGCGCTCGCGATGAGGTGCGCGACCGCTTCACGGCGCTCACGCTGCGCGGCTCACCGGCCGACTTCGTCGTGCAGCAGCTGGCCGCGACCCTCGACGCCCCGGTCGTACTCGAAAACCTCGCGCACGAGGTGGTCGCGGCCCAGGTGCCGCCCGCACGGGAGGAGGAGCTCTTCGCCGAGTGGGAGCGCCGCTCACGCGCGGTGCACGACGCTCCCGGATGGCTGGTCGTGCCCGTCGAGGCGCGGGGGATCCGCTGGGGGCGGCTGATAGCTCTGCCGGGGCCGGAGCATCCCGCCGGCCGTGAAGGCGTACTGCAACAAGGAGCGATAGCGCTCGCGCTCGGGCGGCTCGCCGACGGGGCTGTCGACGAGTGGGAGCGCCAGGCGCGCCGCCGCCTGCTCGACCGGTTGCTGGCCGGACGCTTCGCGAGCGTCTCGGGCGCGGCGGCGCGGCTGGGAGCCGCCGGGCTGCCGGTGCAGGGGCGCATTCTGTACGGCATGGTCGTCACGCGTGCCGCGCTGGAGACGGAGAGAGTGGATGCCGCGGCCCGCGCCCTCGACGGACGAGCTCTCGTCGGCGCGGCCCCGCCTGGCGCGCCCTGGCCCAGCGCGACGGTGCTGCTGTCGCTGCCCGACGACACGGCGTTCGACGACGCGGTCGCCGCGTCGTTCCTGTCGGCGGCGATCGACGAGCCCGCCGAGCGCGCGGTCGTCTCGATCGGGTCGCCGGCGACGGGGCTCGACGAGGCGCTCGCATCGCTGCAGGAGGCGATCGATCTCTCGCACGGTGGGCTGCGCGGCGACGTGCGCGGGTCGCGCCTTCGCCGGGCCGACGCGCGGCCACTCGTGCGGTTGGTGACGAACCTGCGCGACGACCGCCGTCTGCTCGAGCACGGCGAGCGCATGCTTGCACCGCTCATCGAGTACGACATGAATCGAGACGGTGACCTGCTCGACGTGCTGGGCGCTGTGCTCGCACACCCCGCGAACCGCACGGCGGCAGCCGCGGCATCCCATCTCTCCCGCTCGGTGTTCTATCAGCGCATCGCTCTCATCGAGCGGCTGCTGGGCATGGATCTCGACGATGGCGAGAATCAGGCCGCCCTCCACCTCGCGCTGCTCGTGCGGCGCAGCGCACGCTGACCCGGTGCGACCTCGCGGATGTAGCTACGACCTCGCGGATCTGGCTACGACCTCGCGAGGTCGCACCTTGCCTCGCGAGGTCGCACCTTGCCTCGCGAGGTCGCACCTTATCTCGCGAGGTCGCACCTTATCTCGCGAGGTCGTACCTTCCTACGCCACGTAGACCTTGCGCAGGGTCTCGCGCACGGCCCACACCGTGCGCATCCCCTCGGTCAGCCGCACTATTACCCCTGGCCGCAGCTCGACCGGCGGCAGTGGGGGCTCGGTGAACTCGAGCGTGCCCGAGCCTGCGACGACCACGAACACCTCGTCCGATTCGACGTCGGTCGAGACACCCGGCGTGTGCTCCCACACCCCGATCGTGCGGTCATCGGTCTCATCGAGCTCGATGAACCCCGTCCGCGGCGAACCCGCCTGCACCTGCGATGCGTTCACCGCGTCGGAGGGAAGAACGAGGGATGCCGCGACAAGGGCGGCTCCGGCATCCATTCTGCTCATGAGTCGAACCCTAGTCCGAGGGCGTCCAGAGTCTTCAGGAGCAGGTTGCGCTTGCCCTGGTTGTGATCGGCGCGATCCATCGACCAACGCGTGGCATTGATGCCGATCGCGGCGGCGGGCTCGGGCGGGAACGGCACGGGGCGCTTGCGCACCATCTCGAGCTCGGTGCGCTCGTTCTTCACCCCCGCGAGCAGATCGAGCATGACGTCGGCGGCGAACCGGGTCGACCCGACGCCCAGGCCCGTGAAGCCTGCCGCGTAGGCGACACGGCGCTTGCGCGCGGTGCCGAAGAACGCCGTGAACTGCGTACTCGAGTCGATGGCGCCGGCCCAGCGGTGCGTGAAACGCAACCCCTCGAGCTGCGGGAACGTCGTGAAGAAGTGGCTCGCGAGCATCTCGTGCGAGCTCATCCGGTCCTCGTACTCGGGGCGCACCTTGCGGCCGAAGTGGTACACGGCGTCGTAGCCGCCGAAGAGGATGCGATTGTCGCGCGTGAGCCGGTAGTAGTGGAACTGGTTGGCCATGTCGCCGATGCCCTGCCGGTTCTTCCAGCCGATCGAGGCGAGCTGATCGGCCGACAGCGGCTCGGTCATGAGCACGTAGTCGTACACCGGC
Organism: Microbacterium horticulturae; assembly: GCF_029094505.1. NCBI lineage: Bacteria > Bacillati > Actinomycetota > Actinomycetes > Micrococcales > Microbacteriaceae > Microbacterium > Microbacterium horticulturae. Next base: position 421,445 of record NZ_CP119108.1, read on the forward strand.
ACGGTCATGAGCCGGTTGCGCTTGAGCAGCGACGGGAACACGTTCGTCGCCAGCACCGCGTGCTCGGCGCGCACGCGGCCGCCGTCGGTGACCACCGTCACATCGTGGTCGGTCGTCTGCAGGTGGGTCACGCGGCTGCGCTCGAAGATCTCGACGCCGCGCTCTTCGACGACGCGAGCCAGCTCTGCGGCGAGGCGGGCGGGATGCAGCATCCCGCACTCCCTCGTCTCCCAGATTCCGGCGAGGTAGGTCGGCGAGGCGACCTCGGCGCGCACGGCGGCTTGATCGAGGTACACGACATCGTCGTCTTCGGCGGTCTCGTCGCGCCAGTCGCGCAGCCACTGCAGCTGATGCGGCTCGACGGCGGGCGCGAGCTGCCCGGTGCGCTCGAACTGGAAGTCCATGCCGTATTTCGCCTCGGACGCCTCGATCGCATCGAGGTTCGCAAGCCCCAGGCGTTCGAGCGCGGGCATCTCGTCGGGCCAGCGCGCCAGCCCGTTCTCACGCCCGTGGGTGAGGCTCGACTCGCAGAAGCCGCCATTGCGGCCCGACGCCCCCCAGCCCACCCGCTGCGCTTCGATCAGCACGATGCGCGCGCCCGGCATGCGCTCGGTGGCCTCGAGGGCGGTCCATAGGCCGGTGTAGCCGCCGCCGACGATCACGAGGTCGGCCTCGTGCTCGGCGCGCAGGGTGGGCCGATCGGGCAGGAGGTCTGCGGGCAGATCGTCGCGCCAGAACACCGACAGCTCGGTGTCGGCCAACGAGTGGGCGACGATGGATGCCGCGGGCCGTGCCCGCTCGAAGACCGTGGTTCCCACGGATATCACTCCCTGTTCGGTGACGCACGCCACCCCGTGGTTCGATTCAATCCCGGGCGCGGGCGGGGTGCAATCCGCGTGGCGGGGGAACGGACGGATCCGCCGGAGGCCGCGGGAGCCCGCACACTCTGTCCGGTGTTCGTCGCGGGTCAGCGCTGGCAGTTCGGGCACCAGAAGACGATGCGTTCCTGCGTCGGGTCGGCGCCCAGCTCGGTGCGCTCGATGAGCCTGCCGCAGCGGCGGCAGGGCTGGTGCTCGCGCCGATAGACCCAGCGATCGCGGCCGCGACGCGCATCCCCGGTGAAAGTTCGGACCGGCCGGTCGCGGTTCGCGCGCAGCATCCTCGCCGCCGTTTCGACGAGGGCTGCGGTGTCGACCTCGCTCGCTTTCGTCTGAGGGTGGATGCCGCGGACGAAGAGCACCTCGTTCACATATTCGTTGCCGAGCCCCGCGAGATTGCGCTGATCGAGCAGCGCCACGTGGATCGGGCGGGGGTCGGCGGCGAGATTCTTGGCGGCTGTCTCCGGCTCCCAGTCGGGCTGCAACGGATCGGGGCCGAGGTACCCGACGAGGGCGTGCTCGTCGCGCGTGGGGACGACCTGCACCTGCGCGATGTCGAAGCCGACGGCCTCGACGCCGTCTGCCGCGAGGATGGCCCGTGCGGTGTGTGCCGGGCGGCGCCAGCGGGCGCCGGCGGGGTGCACGTCCCACACGCCCTCCATCTTCAGGTGGGAGTGCAGCGTGAACTCGCCGGCGCGCAGCAGCAGATGCTTGCCGCGCGGCGCGACTTCGCGGACGGTCTGTCCGGTCAGGTCGAGCATCGCCTGCCGCGGCACGCGCAGTTCGAAGCGCGTGAGCGTCTTGCCCGCGAGCGCTTCGTGCAGCCGCCGCGCGGTCTGCCAGACGGTATCGCCCTCAGGCACGGGGCGCTCCCGCGGCTGGTGCGGCGCACGATGCGGTGATGTCGAGAACCGCGACGGCATTCATGTGACTATCGTCTTAGATCGGGCCGCAGGTCGTTCCGCCACACGGCAAGCTGGGCGGCCATGACAGGTGGGATGGGAGCGTCCTGGTCGGCGCGCCTCGACTCATATGCTTCGAAAGCGTCAGCACACATATCGGCTTCCGCCGTGATGTCTTCCATCGGGCTCATCATGGTCGTTCAGGCAGGCTACAGCGCGTCCGGCGCCATGTATGGTTTCTTCGTGCATCTGAGGGATGTACCCGTGCGTCGCAATTCGGGCGACGAGGCCCCGTCGCGGGTCGATGCCGAGCGCGATACCCAGTGCGAGTTCGCCGGCGGCGCGATCGCTGACCGAGCCCGTGAGCTCTTTGAGTTGACGAAGCTTGGTGGCGCCTACCGTCACTTTCGTGGTTCTCACCTCCTCGCTTGTCGGTGCCGATCGTACAGGGCTCGGCTCTGGGCGGAACGGTTCACGCTCGGTCGGAGTCATCTGCGAGAGTTGCGGGATGACCGGCTTTCATCATGTTGAGGTCTGGGTGGCCGATTTCGACCAAGCACACGCGGAGTGGGGATGGCTCCTTCCGCGCGTCGGCTTCGCACTCGCCAGCGAGTGGCCTGGCGGCGAATCGTGGTCAGCCGGCGGAGCGTACCTGACGCTGACGACCTCACCGAACCTCTCTGCGTCGACACCTGATCGTCGGCGCCCCGGCGTAAACCACCTCGCGTTCTCTGCTGGTTCCTTCGAAACGGTCGATGCGATCATGAGCGCGGCTCCGGGTCACGCCTGGTCGCTTCTCTATCAGGACCGCTACCCGCACGCCGGTGGGCCGGATCACTACGCGGGCTGGCTGGAGAACTCGGCAGGATTCAAGGTCGAGATCGTCGGCGATAGAGCCACATAGTGGCGCACATACGTTGGATGGGAGAGTGAGCCGTGCCTGATCGACCTGAGATCGTCTGCATCTGTGGCTCCGCCCGGTTCATCGAAGAGATGCGTGAGGTGGACCGCCAGTTGACGCTTGCGGGCGTCATCGTCGTCGCGCCTACCGAAGTGCCCGGCGACATCACGGATGAGCAGAAAGCTCTGCTCGGTGAGATGCACTTCCGAAAAATCGATCTGGCCGACCGCATCGTGGTGGTCAACCCGGTGGGTACATCGGTGGCTCGACGAGCAGGGAGATCGAATACGCCCGAGCCGCGGGTAAGCCTGTTGCATTCACAGACCCATCGGATGGTCTGTCTTCTATGGGTCAGCCCCGCGGCGCCTTGCGCAGCGTCAGCCCGCGGGTCGACTCGACGAAGCCGGCCTGGCGCAGTGCGCGGCCGACGGCTGTGCCGTAGACGACCTCACCGTTGACCTGTTCGATGGTCAGGGTCTCGAGGCGCCGTGTCTTCGCGGTCTCGGCGAGGCTGCGGCATCCCGCCGCCAACGTCTCGTCGTCACTCGAGAACGCCAGCGCGGTCTTGCCACCGCGCTCGAGGTACAGCACGAGCGCACCGTCGACGAGCACGACCACCGCTCCCGCCTTGCGCCCGGGGCGGTGCGCCGATCCCTCGAGCGCCGGCCATCCGAGCGCCGCCCCGTACGGATTGGCCGGATCGGTGGCGGCCAGGGTGATGCCCGCGCGCGGCGGTGGGTCGGCGAGTCCCGAGAACTCGCGCAGCCGGTCGATGGTGGTGGATGCCGCGAATTGCGCCGCCCCCAGCTTCTCGATCACGTACCCGCGGCGGCAGTGCCCTGCCTCTTCGAAGCCGGCGAGCATGCGGTAGACCTGCGCGAATCCGCCGGGCACCTGCTCGGCCTGCACGGATCCGCGCGTGACGACGCCGTAGCGGTCGAGCAGCAGGCTGCCGCTCGCCGTCGCACGCACGGCCGGGTCTCCTTCAGGCTCGGGCAAGAGCGACCATCGTCCGCCGAGCGTCGGCGGGCGTGGGGGAGTGCTCGGGCGCGGCAGCGCCATGCCCCGATACAGCCGTGCTCGCGGTGTGCGCCGGGCAGCCTTGTGCGCCTGCGATCCGCCCGAGGTCAGGGCCCGTAGCGGCGCGAAGGTGTCGTTCGTCACGCGACCCGACCAGGTCAGAGACCAGAGGGCATCGATCACGTCCTGTTCGGAATCGGCGTCGGCCAGCGTCTTCAGCTGCCCCGTGAAGTACGCGCCGCCTGCGCCGAGGATGTTGATGAGCCGCTCCTCGAGCGACCCCGGGGTGATCTCGCCTTCGGGCTCGGGAAGTGTCAAAGGCGCATCGCCCACGGGATGCAGCGCGACCCAGCCGTCGCGGCCCGGCAAGGTTCCGTGCCCCGACCAGATCACCTCGCCGGTCGCCGTCAGCTCGTCGAGCATGCCCGAGGTGTAGTCCTTCACCCGCGACGGGAGGATGAGTGATTCCCACGCACTCGCCGGGATCGGCACGCCCGCGAGCTGCTCGATCACGGCGGCGACCCCGTCGATGCCCTCGAGCGGGCGGGTCAGGTGCTGCCACGCCGGCAGGAACCGCGCGAACGCCCGAGGTGAGACAGGCTCGACGCTGCCGCGGATCGCTGCCAGGCTGCGCATCCGCAAGCGGCGCAGCACCTCGGTGTCGCACCATTCGGTCTCGTCGGTCGCGGTCGTCTCGGGCAGGAAGAACCCGCTTGTGACGCGTCCCGCGGCCTCGAGCCGCTGCAGCGTGAGCCGTGCGACGGCGATGCCGACGCCCAGGCGTTCGGCGACCGACTCGGCGCGGAACGGCCCGTGCGTGCGCGCGAAGCGGGCCACCAGGTCACCCAGCGGGTCGGCGACCGGCTCGAGGAACGCGGTCGGGATGCCGACGGGCAGCGCCGCGCCGAGCGCATCGCGCAGACGACCGGCGTCTTCGATCGCCGCGACGCGTGGCGTGCCGCCGATCGTCACCGGGATCGCGCGGTGGGTCGCGATCAGGGTGTCGAGGTGAGTCGTGGCGTCGCCGTCATCCAGTCGCTCGGCGACCTCCGCGGCATCCAACGGTCCCAGTAGGCGGAGCAGGTCGGCCACGCCTTCCACGCCGCGCGCGTGCCGCTCGGGGTCGAGCCGCTGCACCTCGCGCTCGAACTGCGCGATGATCTCGGGGTCGAGCAGCTCGCGCATCTCGACCTTGCCGAGCAGCTCACTCAGCAGCGCCGGGTCGACCGAGAGCGCCGCCGCGCGCCGCTCGGCCAGCGGCGAGTCGCCCTCGTACATGAACGCACCGACATATCCGAACAGCAGATCGCGCGCGTACGGTGACGGCTGGCTGGTCGTGACCTCGACGAGGCGGATGCGGCGCTCGCCGATCCCGCGGATCACGCGCAGCAGCGCGGGCAGGTCGTAGACGTCTTGCAGCACCTCGCGCAGCGTCTCGAGGATGATCGGGAACGTCGGGTACCGTCGCGCCACCTCGAGCAACTGCGACGCCCGTTGGCGCTGCTGCCAGAGCGGGCTGCGCTTGCCGGGGTTCAGCCGCGGCATGAGCAGCGCACGCGCTGCGCACTCACGAAAGCGCGAGGCGAACAGGGCCGAGCCGCCGACCTCGTCGGTGACCATCTGGTCGATCTCGTCGGGTTCGAAGACGAACAGCTCTGCGCCCGGCGGGTCGGCCGTGGCATCCGGTATCCGCGCGATGATGCCGTCGTCGCTGGCGACCGCAGATCCATCGACGCCGAGGCGCTCGCGGATGCGGGCGTTGACCGCCAGCGCCCAGGGCGCGTGCACTTGCATGCCGTACGGCGAATGAAGGATGACGCGCCAGTCGCCGACCTCGTCGCGACTGCGCTCGACGGTCAAGGTCTTGTCGGTCGGGAGGGTGCCGGTCGACTCGCGCTGCTCGGAGAGATACCGCAGCAGATTCGTGATCGCGTTGGCGTCGAGGCCGCATTCCGCGAGCCGCATCTCGGACTTCTCCCGCGGCGCCGCGGCGAGCTCGCGGGCGAACGCGCCGAGGGCCTCGCCCAGTTCCGCCGGCCGGCCGATGCCGTCACCGTGCCAGAAGGGCACCTTGCCGGGCTGCCCGAACGCCGGCACGACGTTGACCCGGTCGTGCGTGATCTCGACGATGCGCCAACTCGTCGTGCCGAGTGTGAACACGTCGTTCACCCGCGACTCGTAGACCATCTCCTCATCGAGTTCGCCGACGCGGGCGCCGACCTTCTCGCCGGCGACGAAGACGCCGAACAATCCGCGGTCGGGGATCGTGCCGCCGCTCGTGACGGCGATACGCTGCGAGCCCGGGCGGCCCGTGAGCGTGCCGTGATCGCGATCCCAGACCACGCGCGGGCGCAGCTCGGCGAATTCGTCGGATGGGAAGCGTCCCGCCAGCAGATCGAGCGTCGCCTCGTACGCCGAGCGGGGCAGCGTGCGAAAGGGCGCACTGCGCTTGACCGTCTCGTACCAGCCCTCGACATCGACCGGGCCGGTCGCACAGGCCGCGATGGTCTGCTGCGCAAGAATGTCGAGCGGGTTGGCCGGCACCGTGATCGCCTCGATCTGCCCGGCGAGCATGCGCTCGGTGACCACCGCCGTGTGCAGCACGTCGCTGCGGTGTTTGGGGAACAGGTCTGCGCGGCTGATCTCGCCGACCTGGTGCCCGGCGCGTCCGATGCGCTGCAGACCGGAAGCCGCCGACGGCGGCGCCTCGATCTGGATGACCAGGTCGACCGCGCCCATGTCGATGCCGAGTTCGAGGCTGCTGGTCGCCACGACGCAGCGCAGCACCCCCGATTTCAGTTCGTCTTCGACCTGCGCGCGCTGCTCCTTCGACACCGAGCCGTGGTGGGCCTTCGCGAGCACCGGGGCGACGCCCGCGGGCGAACCCGCCTGCGCCTCCCCGGCAGCCTCGGCTGCGGGGGCCCGCAAGGCGGCGGGGATGGCAGGCTCAGGAATCTCGGCCCCCATGCGCTCCGCATAGATCTCGTTGAGTCGGCCGGTGAGCCGCTCGGCGAGCCGCCGCGAGTTAGAGAAAACGATGGTCGAGCGGTTCTCGAGCACGCGGTCGACGATCGCCTCTTCGACGTGCGGCCAGATCGAACCGGTGACCTCGGTGTTCTCGGCCGGCCCGTCGGGGCTGAACCAGTCGTCGTCGACGGCGGCCGTGGCATCCACCGGCACCACGGGAGGAGGATTCTGCATGTCGTCGACGGGAACCACCACGTGCAGCTCGAACGTCTTCGAGGCCCGCGGCGCGACGATCTCGACGGGAGCGGCGCCGCCCAGGAACCGCGCCACCTCGTCGATCGGCCGCACCGTCGCCGACAGACCGATGCGCTGGGCGGGTTTCTCAAGCAGATCGTCGAGGCGCTCGAGGCTCACGGCCAGATGTGCGCCACGCTTGGTCGCCGCCACCGCGTGCACCTCGTCGACGATGACGGTGTCGACGCCGCGCAGAGTCTCGGCCGCCTGGCTCGTGAGCATGAGATAGAGCGATTCGGGCGTCGTGATGAGGATGTCGGGCGGCGCGGTGAGCAGTTTTCGACGATCGGATGCCGGGGTGTCACCGCTGCGCACACCCACGGTGATCTCGGGACCGGGCACGCCGAGCCGCCGCGCGGCCTGGGCGATGCCGACCAGGGGCGAGCGGAGGTTGCGCTCGACGTCGACGCCGAGCGCTTTCAGGGGGGAGATGTAGAGGATGCGGGTGCGCTGCGTCTTCGGGCGGGGCTCGGCCGCGGCATCCTGATCATGGAACACCCGGTCGATCGCCCACAGGAAAGCGGCGAGCGTCTTACCCGACCCTGTCGGTGCGACGACGAGCGCGTGCTTGCCGCCGGCGATGGCGTTCCACGCACCGCGCTGGGCGTCGGTCGGCGCGGTGAAGGCGGCGCGGAACCATTCCCGGGTCGCGTCGCCGAAGCGTTCCAGCACATCGCTCATTCCTCCATTCTGACCGGGGTGTCAGACATCCGGGATAAGCTGGTCTTTCTTTGCCACCTATGAACAGTCAGTGGGAAGGGAGCCGATCATGACCGACGTCACAGGGACGGCGCAGACCGTCTGGATGACCCCCGCCGCGCTCGCGGCCCTGCAAGCCGAGCTTGAGCAGCTCACTGCAGCCGGCGACGAGGCCGCTCAGGCACGGGTGCTCGAGCTGCGAGACCTCATCCGTCGAGCCGAAGTGGGCACGAAGCCCGACGACGGCGTCGTCGAGCAGGGCATGCGCATCACCGTGAAGTTCCACGTCGATGACTCCGTCGAGACGTTCCTGCTCGGCAGCCGCGACCTCGTGCAGGCCGGCGCCGATATCGACGTGTATTCGCCGAGTTCGCCGCTGGGCTCGGCGATCGACGGACGCCATGTCGGCGACGAGGTGAGCTATACCGCGCCCAATGGCGCGCAGCTGACCGTCACGATCATCGCCGCGACGCCCTTCGCGTAGTCGGCGGCGGGTCAGCGTTCGTTCGGCATCACGATCCACAGCAGGACGTAGGCCCACAGCGACAGGCCGAACACGGCGACCAGTACGACGGCGATGATGCGCATCGCCAGCGGGCTGATGCCGAAGCGAAGGGCGAGCCCGGCGCACACGCCGGCGATCATGCGGCCCCTGAGGGGTCGGACGAGTGCGTTCATGCACCCATCCTCTCGCGGGTGCGGTCGGCCCGCAGCATCCACCCCTCACAGGCTTCGGAAGATCGCGCGTTCTTCGGACCGTTTGGCCAGAATGCTCCGAGCTTGGCGCGATCCTCCGAAGCCTGTGCGCGGCCGCGGTCGGCTCACGGCCGCTCGACCATGCCGTCGGGGGTGAGCTCAAGCGTCGTGTCGATGCCGAGCCGGGCGAGGAACCCGTCGTCGTGGCTGACGACGAGCACCGCGCCGCGATAGGCGGCGAGCGCCTCGACGAGCTGGTCGACCGTGTCGAGGTCGAGGTTGTTCGTCGGCTCGTCGAGCACCAGCAACTGCGGCGGCGGGTCGGCCAGCAGCAGCCGCGCGAGTGCGACGCGGAACCGCTCGCCGCCCGACAGCGACCCGACGGGGCGCTCGACGGCGTCGCCGCGGATCAGAAACCTCGCCAGCCGGTTGCGGATGTCGGCCGGCGGCACGGCGGGCGCGGCATCCCGCACATTCTCGAGCACGGAGGCGGTGTCGTCGAGGCCGTCCACGCGCTGCGGAAGGTAGCCGATGCGGTCGGTGTGTGCCTGCGCGTGTGTCGTCGACATGCTGGATCGTTCGTTCGCCGCTCGATTGGCGGCCGAGGCGCCATATGAGCCTGTTGACGGAACGCCCGAGGCCACCAGCTGCTCGAGCAGCGTGGTCTTTCCGACGCCGTTCGGGCCGATCAGGGCAACCCGCTCCGGCCCCTGCACGATCCACGCGCGCTCGCCGTCCGCCAGCGTCGCGATCCTGCGCCCCGCCGGAACCCCCGGGTCAGGCAGGTCGATGACGACCAAGTCGTCGTCGCGTACGCGCCGCTCGGCGAGATCGAGCGCGGCGCGGGCGGCCGACTCCTTCTCGCTGACCTCGGTGCTCAGCTTGCCGGCCGACACCTGGGCGGCACGCTTTCGTCCGCCCGCGACGATCCCCGGCACACGCTTCTCGATCTGCGCCTTGCGCCCGACCGCCGCGCGGTGCGCGAGCTTGGTCTCGGCCTCGATGCGCTGCCGCTTCTCGCGGGCGAGTGACTGCGATGCCGCCCGCTCGGCCTGCCGTGCGGCATCCTGCTCCGTCTCGAGCCATGCGCGCCACGCGGAGTACGGCCCGCCGAACACGCTCAGCGTGTTCTCGTACAACTCGGCGGTGTCGTCCATGAGATCGAGCAGCGCGGTGTCGTGGCTGACCACGACGAGCGTTCCGCGCCACGCGCGCACCAGGTCGTACAGCCGCCCCCGCGCACCGCGGTCGAGATTGTTGGTCGGTTCGTCGAGCAGTGTGATCGGGGTGTTCCGCAGCCGGATGCCGGCCACGGCCGCAAGGACCGCCTCACCGCCCGACAGCTGCCCGACCGTGCGGCCCAGGGCGTCGTCGGGCAGACCTGCTTCGGCAAGGGCTGCGATCGTGCGCGCTTCGATGTCCCAGTCGTCGCCGATCGTGTCGAAGTGACGCGGGTCGATGTCGCCGGACTCGATGGCCCGCACTGCGGCGAGAATGTCGGCGACGCCCAGCAGCTCGGCGACGGGGCGCTCGGTTCCCAGCGTCAGCTGCTGGGGGAGCAGGGCGATGTCGGACGCCGCGGTCACGTGCCCACTCGTGGGGGTGAGCGTGCCGGCGATAAGGCGCAGCAGCGTCGACTTGCCCGAGCCGTTGCGGCCGACGAGTCCTGTGCGGCCGGCGCCCACGGCGCCGGACACCTCGCGCAGCGCGACGGAGCCGTCGGGCCAGGCGAACGAGACACGGTCCAAGACGATGGATGGGGTGGGCATGAGTGTCTCCTCGGATGTCGTGGTGCGCCGACATCCGAGCCCGGGGCAACCCACAACGAGGAGGGGGAACGAGATCGACGGTCGGCGCGCGAACGTGCTGCAGAGGCAGCGGAATGTTCGGTGACGGCGCGACACGTCGAGAAACGACGGATCAGCGCAGCGTCAGCACGCGGCGAAGATCTCGGTCACTTCATTCCTCACGTCGGGGGCAGGGACCGTCCACTGTAGCAGACACGCCCGGGCGGTGACAGGGATGCTGCGCCGCTCAGCGCGGGGCGGCAGCGTCGGGCAGAACATCCTGCAGATGAGCGCGCAGCTGGGCCGCGACATCCACTCCGTCCCGGTTGTACAGCCAGTGGTACTGCAGCCCGTCCCACAGAGCCAGCAGCCAGGCGGCCTCGTGGGCGGGGTCACGGTGTGCGGGGAGTTCGCCGGTGGATGCCGCGGCCCGGAACATGGTCTCGAAGCTGTCGAGCGCCTGGGCGTAGCGGCGCGCGAAGTAGGCGTGCGCGGCGTGACCGGCGGGAATCGCCTCGCACGAGATGACCGCGTACACCTCGAGAAGTCCCGGTTGTGTGCGGGCGTTCTCGTCAGCGGCATCGGGAAGCGCCCGCAGGAAGTCGGCTGCGCTCTCGGTGTTCAGCGCGACGATCGCGGTGTCGATACGGCGGTCGCGCTCTTCGAGTACCGCGAGCAACAGGGCGTCCTTGGACGGGAAGTGGTGGTAAAGCGCCGACTTCGACACACCGACCTTCGCGGCGATCTCGCGCAGGCTCGTGTCGGCGTAGCCCTCGCGGGCGAACAGGGCCATCGCGTCCGAGAGGATGCGCGCGCGGCGCTCGCGCCCGGAGCGATAGCCGGTCTCAGTCCCCGCTTCCGGCCCGATCGGCGGCATCACAGGCATGGGGACGTGGCCGCTCTCTGGTTCGGAGGGGTCGCGCCACCCGCACGGGTAGGCGAGCAGCCGCTCGTGCTCGGCGATCACAGAAGCCGTGTCGACCCGGTCGGGCAGATAGAGCTGAACGACCTGGAGCGCATCCCACGCCGCCATCAGCCGCAGCGCCTCGCCGTCGGCGTCGCGGTCGGTGGCCACCGCACCGTCGGAGATCGCCGTGCCGATCACCTCGCGGGCGACGGGAGCGAAGCGCTCCGCATGGCCGCGCATGGCGGCGTGCGCCGGATGAGCGCTGATGGATGCCTCGCCCACAAGCCCCGCAAACAGCGGGAGGTATCCAGGAATGAGCGCGTTGCGTTCCGCGGCAGCCGAGAACGGCAGAGCACCGTCAGCCTCGGCTGCGAGACGTTCCCATGACCTGGTGTCGTTGCTCAAGTCGAACTCCTGCAGCACGACATCGAGAAGCTCGTCCTTGCCCGAGAAGTGGCGCAGCAGGCCGGGATGGGTCACCCCCGCCTCGGCGGCGATGTCACGCAGCGATACCGCGCGATAGCCGTGCGCGGTGAACAGCCGCCGTGCTGCCGCGACGATGCGCTCGCGGGTGAGCTCGGTCTGCTCGGCCCTGCTCGTCTGCGCTGCTGTCGTCACGATCGCCTCCGCACCCATCGTACTTTGTAACCAATTGGTCTCTTTTCAGTTACCAAGGGGTCGGATTGTGTGTAAGCTATCGCCAGTCGTCGGAGCAGACGACCGGAAAGGACACAGAACATGACAGAGCTGTCTCCGGCCGCCTCGGCGGCCGCGGCGGGCACGACCGGAGTGAAGACGCCCGGCACCACCCCGCACCGCACGCCCCGCGGCTACACGCCGGGTCTGGCGACCGTCAACTTCGGCATCTTCCTGGCCCTGCTGACGCCGGTGCTGGTGTCGATGGCGTTCAAGATCCAGCACATCGCCGGATCGGTTGAAGAGGCCACGGCCCAGCTCGGGCTGGTCCTGGGCGTCGGCGCGATCTTCGCCCTCGTCGCGAACCCGCTGGCCGGCCGCCTGTCCGACCGCACGACCTCCTGCTTCGGCATGCGCCGACCCTGGATCATCGGCGGCGGCATCATCGGCGTGGCAGCCCTCGGCCTCATCGGGGTCGCGACATCCATCTGGGTCGTCCTGGTCGGCTGGTGCCTCGCGCAGGCAGCGCTGAATGCTGTGCTGGCTGCCGCCAACGCAACCCTCCCCGACCAGGTCCCCGTCGAATCGCGCGGCAAGGTGTCGGGCATCGTCGGCATCACGACCCCTCTGGCGATTCTGGCCGGCAGCTTCCTCATCAACTACATCGCGAGCGACGTCATGCGCTTCTTCGCGCCGGGCCTGGTCGCCCTCGTGTTCATCGTGTTCTTCGTCGTCGTGCTGCGCGACCGCCGACTCGAGCGCAAGCCCGCACAGCGCTTCACGATCGGCCAGTTCTTCGGCTCGTTCGTGTTCAACCCCGCCAAGCACCCCGACTTCGGCTGGACCTGGCTGACCAAGTTCTTCATCATGTTCGGCTATGCCGGCATCGCGACCTTTCTGCCCTACTACCTCACCGAGCGCTTCGAGCTGACCGAGCAGGGCGCGATCACGACGATCCTCATCGCGAACCTCGCCTCCACCGTCATGATGGCGATCTCCAGTCCGCTGGGCGGATTCCTCTCCGACAAGGTGGGCAAGCGCCGCCCGTTCGTCGCCATCGCGGGCGTCATCATGGTCGTGGGCCTGGTGATCCTCGCGTTCGCGCCGACGATCCCCGTCGTGATCATCGCCCAGGCGATCATCGGCCTGGGAGCAGGATCCTTCTTCTCCGTCGACCTGGCTCTGGCGACCCAGGTGCTGCCCAGCCCCGACGACACGGCGAAGGACCTCGGCGTGCTCAACATCGCCAATGCCCTGCCGCAGTCGCTTGCGCCCGCCATCGCGCCCGGCATCATCGCGCTGGGCGCCGGCACCGCCATCGGCGGCTACTCCACCTGGTACCTGTTCGGCGCGGTCGTCGCGCTGGCCGGCGCCGTGCTCGTCTACCGCATCAAGGGAGTCAAATGACCACGCCCGAGACCACCACCGCACGCCCCTGGCTCGACCCGGAGCTGCCGGTCGATGAGCGCGTCGAGCTGCTGCTGGGCGAGATGACGCTCGAAGAGAAGGCGGGCCTGTTCTTCCACACCATGATCGGCGTCGCCGAGATGGATGCCGCAGACCCCGTGTTCGGCATGCCCTCGGCCGTCGACCTGGTCGAGCACCGGCAGATGACGCACTTCAACCTGTTCGGCACGACCACGACAGCCCATGAGATCGCGCATTGGCACAACGAACTGCAGCGGCTCGCGGCATCCACTCGTCTCGGCATCCCCGTCACGCTGTCGACCGATCCTCGGCACTCGTTCACCGACAACCCGGGCGCCGCGATGCTCGCCGGGCCCTTCTCGCAGTGGCCTGAGCCGCTGGGGCTGGCCGCTATCGGCGACGCGGCGACGGTCGAGCGCTTCGCCGACATCGCCCGGCAGGAGTACCTCGCGGTCGGCCTGCGCGCCGCCCTGCACCCGCAGGTGGACCTGGCGACCGAGCCGCGCTGGTCGCGGCAGTCGTCGACGTTCGGCGAAGACGTCGAGCTGACCTCGCGCCTGGGTGCCGCGTACGTGCGGGGATTCCAGGGGGCGTCATTCGGCGCGGCGTCCGTCTCGACGATGACGAAGCACTTCCCGGGCGGCGGCCCGCAGAAGGACGGCGAGGACCCGCACTTCGCCCACGGCCGCGAGCAGGTGTATCCGGGCGGCGAGTTCGAGCGGCACCTGCAGCCGTTCGAGGCGCTCATCGCCGCCGGCACCCGCCAGATGATGCCGTACTACGGCATGCCGGTGGGCACCGAGTACGAAGAGGTCGGGTTCGGCTTCAACCGCTCGGTCGTCACCGGGCTGCTGCGCGAGCGCCTCGGCTTCGACGGCGTCGTGTGCACCGACTGGGGCCTCATCAGCGACGCCGAGATCTTCGGCCAGCCGTTCCCCGCGCGCGCGTGGGGTGTCGAGCATCTCTCGCCGCGTGAGCGGATGAAGAAGGTGCTGGATGCCGGAGCCGACCAGTTCGGCGGCGAAGCCTGCCCCGAGCTGCTCATCGCCCTGGTCCGCGACGGCGAGATCGACGAGGCACGACTCGACGTGTCGGCACGGCGGCTGCTGCGCGAGAAGTTCGAGCTCGGCCTTTTCGAGAACCCGTTCGTGGACGAAGACGCCGCCGACGCCATCGTCGGCAAGCCCGAGTTCCGCGCGGCAGGCGAGGCCGCGCAGCGCGCGTCGATCACGCTGCTGACCAACCGTGATGCCGTGCTGCCGCTGCAGCGAGGGCTGCGCGTGTACGTGGAGGGGATGGATGCCGCGGCCGCCGCCGCATACGGCGAGGTCGTCTCGTGCGCCGAAGATGCGGACGTCGCGGTGCTGCGCCTGCAGGCGCCGTACGAGGAGCGCGCGACGACGTTCGAGAACTTCTTCCACTCGGGCTCATTGGAGTTCTCGGAGGACGTCATCGCGCACGTGCGCGACATCGCCTCGCGCGTGCCGACCGTGATCGACGTGTTCGCCGACCGGCCCGCAATCCTCACGCCGATCGCTGAGGTCGCCGCCGCCGTCACGGTCAACTGGGGCGCGAGTGCTGCCGCGCTGCTGGACGTGCTGGCCGGCGTCGTGCCACCGGGCGGCCGGCTGCCGTTCGACCTGCCGCGCTCGATGGCGGCGGTCGAGGCATCCCGCCCCGATGTGCCGTTCGACACCGTCGATCCGTTGTTCCGCTTCGGGCACGGGCTGACGTACTGACGCGCATCGCATGACCGCCGGCGGGGCCGTGGCCCCGCCGGCGGTGTTTCACCCTGCCTCGAAACCGCAATCCACACCGCATCAAAGGAGATTCCGTGAACACAGCATCCGTTCGTCGTACCGTCCTCGTGGGCGCTGCAGCCGTCGGCCTGATCGCCGGTCTGGCGGCCTGCGCGGGGCCCGCCGCCGAATCCGTGCCGAGCGCCGACAGCGCGCCGGTCACTATCTACCTCACCCGACACGGTGAGACCATGCTCAACGTGCTCAGCCGCGCGCAGGGATGGGCGGATTCGCCCCTGACGAAGGAGGGACAAGACATCGCCGTCGACCTCGGAGAGGGGTTGGCAGAGGGCGGCGTCACCTTCGACGCGGCGTACTCGGCCGACATGGTGCGTCAGTACACGACCGCGACGCTCGCGCTGAAGGGTGCCGACCAGCATCTGACCCCGGTACGGGACGAGCGTCTTCGCGAGATCGACTTCGGTGGGTTCGAGGGCGCGTCGAACGACGAGATGTGGACCGCCGCCGCCAAGCGGCTCGGATACCCGAACGAGGGGGCGATGTTCGGCGATATGGGCAAGATCGGCATGGATGCCGCGCTCGACGCCATCGCAGCGTCGAACCCCGAGCCGTCGCTGCCTGCCGAGACCAGTGACGAGGTCCGCACGCGGGCGATGGCAGCGCTCGACGAGATCGGGGCCGAGGCGCAGAAGAAGGGCGAGAAGAACGTGCTCGTCGTCTCCAGCGGCATAACGATCTACGTCGCGCTCGAGGGAATGGGCGCCGACCTCAGTAAGGTCGCCACGGGCATCGACAACGCGGCTGTCAGCAAGCTCGTCTATGACGACGGCGACTGGACCGTCAAGAGCGTCAATGACCTCAGTTACGTCGAGGCGGGGCAGAAGGACTGAAGGCCTGGCTCAGCTGCTGCTCACCGGGTCATGACGCCCGGGTCGCCCACAACATCCCTCTCTCGATGATCGTGCGGACGGTGGGGTGCTTGAGCACGTCGACCGAGTGGCCCGGCGTGGCGACGACGATGCGTCCGGCTCCCCAGGTGCGTGTCCACACAGCCGGGGAGACGACGGGGCGGTGCCAGGGATGCCATGGACGCGGCGGATGCATCGTGGTGGCCAGCACGTCGATCAGCGAGTCGTGCAGCACCCAATACTGCTCGGTCTCCAGGGTGAAGTCGTCGAGCCCCGCAGTGACGGGGTGCGTCCTGCCCGCGTCGGTGAACTCGACGGTGTGCGGCAGATAATTGTCGGTCTCGTCACCGCGGCGCAGCGACGGATCTTTGCCCGGGTGCGTCACGAACTGTCCGCCGATCAGCTGCAGGTAGGGGAGCTCGTCGCGGTACGAGTCGACGATCCCGCCGTGCCAGCCGACGAGACCGGTGCCCGCCGCGACGGCGTCGCACAGTCCCTGACAGGCCTCGTGACTGATCGACGACATCGAGACGCTCTGCACGATGAGGTCGACACTGCCCAACCGGGCACGGTCGGCATAGACCTCGCTGGAGTCGCTGATCGCCACGGTGTAGCCCTGGGCGCGGAGGTAGGGGACGAAGAGGTCGGTGGTCTCGACCGGGTGATGGCCGTCCCACCCGCCGCGGACGATCAGCGCGTCTGTCATGCGAGGCGCTTGTCGAGGAAGGTGCGCACGTCGGTCAGCTCTTCCTCCGAAACGCTGTGCGTGAGACCGGGATACACCCGCCCCGACAGGTCGCTGTGCGCGGGCAACCACTGCGCGGTGTGTTCCACGAGTTCGGGCGGGATGACGTCGTCGCGCGCGCCCCGACCCCAGAACACCGGGATGCGTGCGGCGGCCAGCTCGGCGTCCCGCGGCAGGTCGCCGGGGGCCGCGTAGCCGCTGAGGTTCACCGCGAACGCGAACCGGTCGGGTCGCAGCCGCAGCGCCTGCAGCGCGACCGAGGCGCCCTGCGAGAAGCCGAGCAGGCCGATCGTCTGCGCGTCGTCGGCTGCGGCATCCAACCACGTCAGAAAGGTGGATGCCGCGGCCGTCACCCGCGCGGGGTCCCGGCCCGCGAGCTGCACATCGACGACATCTTCGATCGGATACCAGGAGTAGCCCGGCGCCGGCCAGGGCGGAGCCAGCGGCGCCCGGATCGCCGCGCACACGAAGTCGTCGGGCAGGAACGGCGTGAGCGCGAACAGGTCCTTCTCGTCCGCGCCGTAGCCGTGCAGCAGCACCAGCAGCGGTCGGTCGGAGCGGTCGGATGCCGGAGCCGACCACAGCGCGACGTCGGGGTCGATGCGCAGCTCGTTCATGCGCCCAGTCTGCCAGTCGGGTGCGCGGGCGCGGAGCGGAGTGGGGCGGCTCCGGGCCGATGTCGACCGCGTGGGGTATACAAGAGGCATGCCCCCCGTCCGCACGCCCGACCCCGAGCCGGAGCCCGAAGAGCCCGATGATCACGGGCTCGGCGCCGGCGAGCCGTTCGTCCCCGGGTCGCTGGGGTCGTTCGGTACGCCCGCCGGGGGCGACGCGGCAGGCAACCCGGGATGGCTGACCGAGCTCGAGCTGGCCGAGGCGCGCCGCCGCCTGCCGATGCTCTATGTCGAGGCGGTTCCGGTGCGCACCGACGGCATGGGTGCGGTCACCGAGGTCGGGCTGCTGCTGCGCGCCACCGCACTGGGTGAGATCACCCGCACGATCGTGTCGGGGCGAGTGCGGTATGCAGAGACCATCCGCGACGCGCTGTTCCGGCACATGGAGAACGATCTCGGGCCGATGGCGTTCCCACAGCTGCCTCTGCAGCCAACCCCCTTCACGGTCGCCGAGTACTTCCCGCTGCCGGGCCTGAGCGCGTTCCATGACGACCGGCAGCACGCGGTGTCGCTCGCATTCGTCGTGCCGGTCACCGGCACCTGCGACCCGCGGCAGGACGCGCTCGAGGTCACCTGGATGACGCCGGACGAGGCGGCGTCCGACGCCGTC
This sequence comes from Microbacterium horticulturae, assembly GCF_029094505.1. Classification (NCBI taxonomy): domain Bacteria; kingdom Bacillati; phylum Actinomycetota; class Actinomycetes; order Micrococcales; family Microbacteriaceae; genus Microbacterium; species Microbacterium horticulturae. The sequence goes on from NZ_CP119108.1 coordinate 439,257, forward strand.
GCCGCCGACATGGAGGGCGGTCGCGGCACACTGCTGCGCATGGCGCTGGCCAGCGTCGGCGCGCTGCGCTGATCCGGGCCGGAGTCTTTTCTGTCGCACAGCCCGGCGGGGTAGGGTTCAAGTGCCCGATTTCGCCGCGATGCCGCGGCATTCACCCCGCCGGAGACCCCCTATGTCCGACCACGCCCCGTCCACTGCGCCCCTTTCCTTCGACAGTCTGCTGGCCGACACCGGTGCGGCGACCGCGGAGTTCGCCACAGCCTTCCGCGGCTACGACAAGGATGAGGTCGACGCGACCATCAACGACCTCATGACGCGTCTGCGCGGCACGGGAGATGAGCTCGCGACGCTGCGCGACCAGCAGCATCGCAGCGCGGGTGCGCAGCAGGAGGTTGAGCGCCTGCGCGCCGCGTTGGAGACGGCCGATGCCGTGCGCGCCGACGAGGTAGCGCAGGTGCGTGCCGAGGTCGAGGCGGCGCACGCCGCCGATGCCGAAGAACTCGCTCGCGTCCGGGCCGAGGCGACCGAGCGTACCGAGCACCTGCGCGCCGAGCTGACGCAGGAGGCCGCCGCCGAGCGCGAGGCGCTCGCGACCGCGTCGGCACGCCTGCAGGGTGAGCTGGGCGCTGCGCAGGCAGAGCTGGCGAACGCGCGCAAGCAGCTGCAGACGCTCACTGAAGAGCTGACCGGCGAGGGCGACTCGCCCAACCGCAAGCACTTCGAAGAGATCCTGCGGGTCGCCGAGGAGCAGGCCTCGACGCTCATCAAGAACGCGTCGGTGCAGGGCGACCGGCTGCTGGAGGCCGCGCGCGAAGAGATCGACAACCGCCGCGCGCAGGCGCAGCAGGAGGCCGACGCCATCATCGCGCAGGCCCAGCACGAGGCGGCGCAGGTGCGTCTGCGCATCGAGACCGAGGTGACCGCGCATGAGGCGCGCATCGAGCGCGAGGCCGCGCACGCGAGTGAGAAGGTCGCCCAGGCAGAGCAGGAGTCGGCCGCGATCCGCGCCGAGGCAGAGAAGGGCGTGGCGGCTCTCCGCTCGCAGGTGACCCGCGAGACGACGCGCGACCGCGCCGAGGCCGAGGAGGCCGTGCGCGAGCTGCGTGTGCGCGCTCTCGAGTTCGAGGAGTCGCTGACCCGCCGGCAGGATGACGCGCACCAGGAGTTTCTCGTGCTGCACAACCAGGCCGTCGCCCACGCCGAGCGCATCACGCTGGACGCGAACGAGCAGGTCGCGGCGGCGCTCGAGCACTCCAAGCGCGTCTCGGCGAAGGCCGATGACTACGAGCGTCTCGCCCGTGCGCAGGCGCACAAGATCGAGGCCGATGCTCGTGTGAAGGCCGGCGACACGCTGGAGCAGGCGCGCGCGAAGGCGCAGAAGATCATGGACCTCGTCACCTCGCACACGCAGGGCGTGCTGCGTGATGCCGAAGACAACACGCGTCAGCTGCGCTGGCGCCAGCACCAGCTGACGAGCTTCATGGCCGAGGTCAAGGAGCTCATTCGCCCCGAGTCGCTGCTGCCGACCGGCGCGACCGGTGAGCCCGTCGTCGAGGCGGCTGCTGCAGACGAGCAGGTGGATGCCGCGGCCGAGCCCGCCGCCGAGGATGTCGTCGCCGATGCACCCGAGGCGCGCGCCGACGAGGCCGACGAGGCCGAGCGGATCATCGAGGACGCGCAGGCCTGACTCTCCTATGACGCGCGGGTGCCGTTCTCGGTGCCCGCGCGCACTGCTTCTTAGCGCCTCACCAGTTGATGAGTCTGGCTGATCAAGACGTGAGCGCCGCAGGACCCTCTGTTTCGCTCACCAGTTGATGTTCCTGAGTCATCAACTGGTGAGCGCACGGTTGCTTTGCCATGCCTCACCTCTTGATGTTCCTGAGTCATCAACTGGTGAGCGTTGCGAAACCCGCCGGGGCCCGCCGCAAGCCATCCCGTGCCGCGGTGTGCACCCGGTAGGGGATTTTCGGCGACGCGCCGCGCTGGGGCGGGGCATGCTTCTCCGGCGTGCCGGTGAGATTCCCCGACGCTGTGCACGGCCGGAGCGGTGGATGCGCCGGGACGGGCTGCGTAGCCTGCCGGGGCCGCGGCGGCCGGCCGCGTCAGGCGCCGGTCTCGCGCGCGATGGCCGCGATGAAGGCGTCGATGTCGTCCTCGGTGGTGTCGAACGAGCACATCCAGCGCACCTCGTTGCGTGCGGCATCCCAGTCATAGAACCGGAACGACGCGCGCAGCCGGTCGGCCACGCCGTCGGGCAACGTCGCGAACACGCCGTTCGCCTGCGTCTTCTGCGTGAAGCCCACCCCGCGGATCGACCCGTCGGCCAGCCCCTTCTCGACGCCGGCGCGCAGGCGCTGCGCCATCGCATTGGAGTGCCGAGCGTTGCGCAGCCACAGATCGCCTTCCCACAGCGCGACCAGCTGCGCCGACACGAATCGCATCTTCGAGGCCAGCTGCATGTTGAGCTTGCGCAGGTAGGTCAGACCCGTCGACGCCGACGGGTTCAGCACCGCGATCGCCTCGGCGCCCATCGCGCCGTTCTTGGTGCCGCCGACACTGACCACATCGATGCCGACATCGCGGGTGAACGCGCGCAGCGGCAGGTCGAGGGATGCCGCGGCGTTCGCCAGCCGCGCGCCGTCCATGTGCACGTGCATGCCCAGCTCGTGGGCGTGGTCGGCGATCGCACGCAGCTCGTCGGGCGTGTACAGGGTGCCGAGCTCGGTCGACTGGGTCAGCGAGACGACCAGCGGCTGCGCGCGGTGCTCATCGCCCCAGCCCCACGCCTGAAGGTCGACGAGCTCGGGCGTGAGCTTGCCGTCGTCGGTGGGCACCGTCAGCAGCTTCATGCCGCCCACGCGCTCGGGAGCCCCCTGCTCGTCGACGTTGATGTGGGCGGTGGATGCTGCGACCACGGCGCCCCAGCGGGGCAGCATCGACTGCAACCCGGTCACATTCGCGCCGGTGCCGTTGAACACCGGGAACGCCTCTACGCCGTCACCGAAGTGCACGGCGAAGACCTCCTGCAGGCGGGCCGTGTAGACGTCCTCGCCGTAGGCGATCTGGTGTCCCTCGTTGGCCGCGGTGATCGCGGCGAGGATCTCAGGGTGGATGCCGGAATAGTTGTCGCTCGCGAAGCCGCGCAGCTGCGGGTCATGCAAAGGGGTCACGAGCATCCACTCTAATTCGCGCGGCTATGCCTTCACCCACGCGTACCACTCGTCGCCGAGGCGCGCGAGCTCGGCGTCACCGCATCGCAGGCGGCCGTCGGTCAGGCTCTCCTTGGGCCACCAGTCGGTCGAGATCGCCGGCGTCAGCGGTGCGTCACCGGCCAGGGCGACGCACGTCTTGGAGGCGGCGATGCCGTTGGACGAGGCGAACTTCATGAGGTAGTCGCCGTGATCCCCGATGTAGTCGATGACGATCGTCGATGCGTCGTCGGGCACCCACGAGGGGATGTCGGCGCTCGACTCGTGGGCGGCCTCGCTCTTGTCGTCGAAGACCAGGCGCCCGGTGAAGCCCGAGCCGTCGAGGGCTGCGCACCCCGAGAGCGTGAACACGCCGACGAGGGCGAGCGGGATGGCGAGGGCGAGTGGTTTCACGGAGTGCTTGTGCATGACACTCACGCTATGGAGCACACCCCCGCTGGCGAATCGGCCCGGGGAATGAGGTCGATCAGCCCAGAGGATGACAAGGGGCCCGCGGCCGGGAAGCCGCGGGCCCCATGAGATCGGGCGCTACTTGCCCGTCTTCACCGCGTCGGAGAACTTCGTGGTGACGAAGTCATCGGCCGCGAGCGGCTTGTCGTAATCGAGCGCACCGAAGCCGAGCCACAGCTTCTGCATGCCCAGGAGCTGGTCGGGCAGCGGCGCGAGGTTCGGCAGCCAGTTGTACAGCGGAGTCGCCTTGACCTCTTCGGGAGTCTGGCCCGTCGCATCCGCGATGATCTTGATGTTCTCGTCGGAGTTCTTCGCATCGCCCTGCAAGTCCTGCGCACCGCGCGCGACGGCGTCGAAGAACGGCTGTGCGAGGTCGGAGGTCATGAACTGGCCGCCGTAGATCATGCCCGTGCCGGAGACGCCCTCGGGAGTCTGCCAGATCTTCTGGCCCGTGCCGTCGTCGACCGAGTTGCTCCAGAACGGCGCCGACATGAAGCCGGCGTCCACACCGCCGGTCTTCAGCGCCGTCGGGATGTCGGGGTTGCCCAAGTTCACGAAGGTGACGTCCTTGGCCGTGAGACCGGCCTCCTCCAACGCAAGACTCACGTAATACGCGCCCGTGCCGCCGGAGCCGCCGGCCACGCCGATCTTCTTGCCCTTCAAGTCGGCGACCGTCGTCACAGTGCCGGCGTCATACTCCTTCTTGGAGACGACGAGAGCCGACGCGGGCTCCTCGTCGGCGCCACCGGCGACACCCATCGACGCGACGACCTTGATGTCGAGCCCGGCGTTGACGGCATTGAACATGCCGGCCGAGAACCCGGCCGCGACGACGTCGAGCTTCCCGCTCGAAGCCAGCGGGATGGCATCCTGACCCGACTTCACGTTCTGCAGGTTGACCTTGATGCCCTCGTCCTTGAAGTAGCCCTTCGCCTCGGCCACGTAGATCGGGGCGAAGATCGACAGCTGGACGATGCCGACGTTCACCGTCTGCAGCTCTCCGCTGGCACCGGCATCCTTGCCGCCATCCGATCCGCTGCCCGCGCACCCGGACAGAGCCGTGAGCGCCGCAGCCGCCAGTGCCAGTGCCGCGAGCCCCTTCTTCTTCGACAGTCTCATTTCTTGGCCTTTCTCTTGGTGCCGTTGGAATGTCGCCAGGGCAGCATCAGCCGTTCCAGCAGGATGACCAGCCCCGTCACGAGTGCCCCGATCAGTGCGACGGTGATGAGCCCGACGAACATGGTCGAGGGCTGGAAGAGCTGCCACGAGTTCCAGATCAGGTACCCGAGGCCCGTGTTGGAGGCGACGAATTCGACCGCGGTGATGACGATGACGGCCATTCCCGCGGAGACTCGGAGACCGGTCATGATCGAGGGCAGCGCGCCCGGCAGCAGCACATACCGGAACAGGCGCCAGCCGGTCGCCTTGTATGCGCGCGCGGCCTCGGTGATGCGTGGATCGATCTGCAGAATCCCCGACAGGGTGTTGATCTGGACGACGAAGAACACCGAGATGACCACGGAGAGGATCTTGGGCGTCTCGGTGAGTCCGAAGATCAGAAGCAGCAGCGGCAGGATGGCGATCTTCGGCAGCGCGTAGAGCGCCGTGAAGGTGGGCTCGAGTGCTGCCTTGACAGGGCGCCACACACCCATCACGAGGCCCACCAGCACGCCTGCCACCGCACCGATGACGAAGCCGACGATCAGTCGTGCGACGGTGGCCAAGGTGTGCACCCAGAGCTCACCGGAGAGGATCATCTTCCACGCTTGTGCGGCGATCGCGCTCGGCGGCGTGAACAATCGACCGTCCAGAGCGCCGGTGCGTGCGGCGATCTCCCACGCGGCCAGGAGCACGACCGGTGTGGCGATCGCGAGGATGAGATCGCGTCTGCGCAGGCGCCCGAGGCGCCGGTTCTCGCGCTTGATCGCGGCTTCGAGTTCGGGGTCTGCCGTGTGCATGCCGGGTGCCGTTCGTGCTGTCGCTGTCGCTGTCGTCGGTGTGGAGCTCATGAGAACCTCATCGATGCTTGGACCTCGTCGCGCAGCGAGTCCCAGATGTACTGTTTGAGCTCGCCGAACTCCCGGCTCGCCTCGATGGCGAAGTCGCGCGGCCGACCGAACGGGACGTCGATGATCTCCTTGACGCGGCCGGGCCGAGCGGACATCACGACGATCTGGTCACCGAGCAGGATCGCCTCTTCGATCGAGTGCGTGACGAGCACCACGGTCTTCTGTTCGATCTCCCACAGGTGCAGCAGCTGCTCCTGCATGAGCATGCGGGTCTGCGCGTCGAGCGCGCCCAGAGGCTCATCCATGAGGAGCACCGGGGAACCGGTCGCGAAGGCGCGCGCGATGGCGATCCGCTGGCGCATGCCGCCGGACAGCTGGTGCGGGTATGCATGCTCGAAGCCCGTGAGCCCGACCTCCGCGATCCACCGGCCGGCATTCTGCTCGCGCTCCTTCTTGCCGACGGAAGCCATCTGCTGGCCGAATGCGACGTTCTGCAGCACGGTGAACCACGGAAAGACGCCGTGCTCTTGGAAGACGAAGGCCGATCGGGGTGTCCTGGCCTGCGGCACGTTGATCTGCACGCGCCCCTTCGTCGCCGTTTCGAGCTCGCCGACGATGCGCAGCAGAGTCGACTTGCCGCAGCCCGATGGCCCCACGATGCACGTGAACGATCCGCGCTTCAGCTTCAGATCGATGTCGCTGAGCGCCTGTACACGCGTCGAGCCGACGAACACCTTCGAGACGTCCTCGACGACGAAGTCATAGACGTCGTCGCTCGGCGCCGGCTGGTGGACGACTCCTGCGTCTCCTACCTTTTCCATCAGATCAGTGCTCCCTGGTCTTGCAGTTCCCGACGCGTTCGTTCGCTGTCGTGGACACCCGAATGAGAGTACAGTGCGGCCGCGATGCCGCACGCATGCCCCGTCGCGAATGACGTTCCCATGACGCGGAGCGACGCGTATGCTCGTGCGTCCGAACTCGTCAGGCGGCCCCCGGCCCACAAGTTGGTGCGGTTGACCGAACAGATCGCGCCGTAGGGGATGTCGTACCATTCCTTGTCTTTGATGCCGCCGTACTGGGTGAGTCCGGGAACGACGTGGCGTTCCATCGGCCACCCGCAGCGGGCGATGGCATCCTCCGGGCGGCGTCGCCCCGAGGACACGTCCGCGGCGGTCACGGTGTCCCGTCCGCGCAGGCGGCGCGTCTCGCGGATGCCGATCTGCGGGCCGGTGGTCGCGAGGAACGCTCGCGACCACCCCCGCAACTGGCCTCGGAAGGCCTCGAGGTACTGCCAGCACTGACGGCGCCCGTCCACTTCGGACCCCGTTATCTCATCCACGTCGAGAGCGTCCCGGTGCGCATCCGCCAGGAGAAGCATGACCTCACGGCTGATCGGCAGGCGTGCGGCGATGCCGCTCGTGCGCACGAGTTCGATTCCCGTCCTCGCTCGGTACTGTTCCACGGCATCGGTCATGCCGGCAGCGCTCAGGTCGGCGTCCTCGTCGACTCCGCCCACGCACATCACCAGCGTGCTGGCCTGGCGTTGCGCCGGAGGTGCCACCGTGACTGCGGCGTCGGAATGAGCCAGCAGGACACCGTCACCGCTGCAGTCCACGAAAGCCGGGGCGCGGAACACGAGTCTTCCGCCCCGGTGTGCGGCCTCCACCTCGCGCACGTGCGCGCCGTCGGTCTGGGCGCCGATCACGGTTGTATGCAGGAAGAGCCGGACTCCCGCGTCGGTCACCAGTTCGTCGCACGCGCGCTTGGTCATCTCGCGGTCCAGGAGCACCACCGTGTTGCCGGTCTCCGGAATCGTGTGCGTGCGGTAAACGTCGTTCTGACGCAGCTTGTCGATGAGCAGCTGCCCGACGCCGCGCACGACTTGAGTGCGCGTCTGATCGAAGAATCCGCAGTAGGTGAGAACGGAGCTGCTTGAGGCCGCTCCACCGAGAAATCCATACTGCTCGACGAGCACGACGTCGGCACCGGCGTGCGCGGCGCCGACGGCGGCCGCAATACCGGCGGACCCACCGCCGATCACCACGACATCGGCGTCCACGTACCGGGTTGTCACCGTGTCGTGCATCGGCTGCAGACCTCCTCGTCGCTCCTGCTTCGTTGCGGAGTCAGTCTTTCCCCCACGCCGACATGCGTCAAATGCCTTGTAGGCCATACGGCCATGCCTCACACGTATACCCTGGTTCCGTGGAGCTTCGACACCTCAGCTACTTCGCGACCGCGGCCGAACTCGGGTCGATCAATCGCGCAGCCGCCGCGCTGCATATGACGCAGCCGTCCCTGAGTCGACAGATCAAAGAGCTTGAGCGCGATGTCGGCCACGCGCTCTTCGAGCGAACGTCGACGGGGGTGACGCCGACCGCCGCGGGGAACGGCCTGCTGCGTCACCTTCAGGTCGTCTTCGCGCAGCTCGAGCGCATGCCCGAGGTGCTGCGTTTGGCCGAGGAGGCACGCGAGCCCGTGCGGATCGGGCTGCCGCAGGGCATGCCCCACGATTGGTTCCGCGGCATCATCGAGGCTCTGCATGCATCTTTGCCCGCGGCATCCCTCTCCCTCCATGAGGCCACGACCGAGGACCAGCGTCCCCTGCTGCAGAACGGACTGCTCGACTTCGGCCTGCTGCACTTCGACGCGCCTGAGCTCGAGACGGTGCCGCTGCTCGACCAGAGGCTGGGGCTGGCGGTTCCTGCCGGGTCGCCGTTGAGCGACCGCACGTCATTGGAGCTGGCAGATTTCGACGGCCTCACGGTGATGGCCCACGCGTTCGGTGAGGTGAACGCCGAAGAGACGCGTGTGCGCGCCGCCGTGGCCGCGAGCGGAGCAGACACCGCATGGGTCTTCCGACGATTCGGTGAGCACAGTGAACTGATAGCAATGACCTCTGAGGTGGATGCGGTGTTCATGACGGAGGCTTCGGCCGGACGTCAGCTGTCCGACTGGGTGTGGATACCGGTGGAGGCTCTCGACACGAGCGGGGTGCCGCTGGTCACGCGCACTTGGTTGGCGTGGACGCCGCCGTTGCGTCCGTTCCTGCAGCGCGTCGTCGACGTCGTGACAGATGCGAGCCGACCGGCCTAGCAGGGTATGCGTCACGCGCATAGCCACCCTGCCAAATCGGTATTGGAGCTATGACTCCTCGCTGATCAGGATGGTGATGCGCCGCACACGGCGCAGAGAAGGTGGGTCACATGGTCGTGCCGTCAACAGCAGCTCGTCGCGTCGCCGTCACGGGAGCGGCCGGCAGCCTCGCCGGCGACATCCTCCCCGGGCTCATCGAGCAGGGATATGAGATCGTCGGCATTGATCGTCGACCGTCGTCGACCTTCGCCGGCGCCGCATGGGAGACGTGCTCTCTCGACGATCGCGAGCGCCTGACCGCCGCTCTCGCCGGTTGTGATGCGGTGATCCACCTTGCAGGTATTCCGCTGGAGGACGACTGGGACTCTCTCCTCGCGGTGAACATCGACGGCACCCAGGCAGTGCTGGAGGCATCGCGCAGTGCGGGTGTGCGTCGTGTGATCCTGGCCAGTTCCATCCACGCGGCCGGCTTCGTTCCGGTGCCGGAAGACGGAGCCGTCGTCGACGATGACGTGGCGATTCGGCCGAACACGTTCTATGGGGTCAGCAAGGCCGCTCTCGAAGCGCTCGGCCGCCTGTACCACGACCGATGGGGGCTCGAAGTCGTCTGCGTGCGGATCGCGTCGCGGTTCGCCAGGCCACTCGACGAACGGATGCTGAGCACCTGGCTGTCACCGGCGGACGCCATCCGGCTGTTCGCCGCGGCACTGGGTGCGCCGGACGTCGGATACCAGGTCGTATGGGGCGTGTCGGCGAACACCCGAGGGTATCTGTCGACCGATGGCGGGGCGTCGATCGGCTACGTGCCGCGCGACGATGCGGAAGTGTTCGCGGCTGACGTCCTCGGGCGCGCGACCGCGTGGGACCGGCGGTACATCGGCGGGGTCTTCTGCTCGCCGACACCGCCACGGTTCGAAGCGCCGATCGACACGCAGGTGGGGGCGGGACGGTGATTGCGCAGGCGAGCACCGCGCGTCGGGTAGGAATCGTCACCGGCGCCGCCGGAGCAGTGGGCGCCGCCATCGCCGGACGCCTCGCCGCCGATGGCTGGGCGGTGGTACTTCTCGACGCTGCCGATACAGAAGCCGTCGCGACCGATCTGCGTGCTGAGCAGGGCGCCGATGTGCTCACGCTGCGCACAGACCTCGCCTCGCCGAGCGCCATCGCTGATTCGATGCGGGAGGCGCAGACGTGGCAGGGAAGGATCGACGCACTGATCAACAACGCCGGTCTGCAGCTGCGCAGTTCTCTGCGCGAGCTCCAGCCTGCCGCGTGGGATCGTGTGTTCGACGTCAACGTGCGAGCGCCGATGCTGCTCGCGCAGGCGCTTGAGCCGGTATGGCGTCAGCAGGGCGGCGGCAGCATCGTCAACATCGTCTCCCGAGACTGGGTCGCCGGCGGGCCGCACGCGTACACGGCATCGAAGTCGGCGCTGGTCGGTCTCACGCGATCGCTGTCGATGTCGCTCGGGCCGTCGGGGGTGCGCGTGAACGCGGTGGCGCCCAGCTTCATGGCCACGCCCTTTACGATGGGCGGCCGCAGCGACGCGGAGACGGAGGAGATTGTGGACCGGTTCCGTCGCATGTCTCCGCTGGGGCGAGTGGCCACCGTCGATGACGTCGCCGGTGCCGTGTCGTTCCTCGTCTCGGACGACTCCTCCTTCATCACCGGCGAGGTCATTCACGTGTGCGGTGGCACGCAATTGGCGGCACACCCGTGAGGTTCAGCGCTTACACCCTGGGGCTGCCGACGCTCACACCCGACGAAGGCGCGCGAGAGATCGCCGACGCCGGTCTCACCGGCGTCGAGTGGCGGGTGGTCGACGAGCCGGAGCAGTTCGCGGGGGAGACGCCCTCGTTCACGCGGAACAATCTGTGCACGCTCGGACCCCTCGACGGCGCCCGCGCCCGCCGGCTGGCCGACGATGCGGGCCTGGAGGTCGTCGGGATCGCTCCGTACATCCGGGTGGGGGATGCCGCAGCGTTCGAGCGGGCAGCCTCGCTTGCGCGCGCCGCGAGTGCCGTGCTCGTGCGGATCCGCGCGCCCGAACGTGACGGTCGCCCGTTTCGCGAGCTGTTCGCCGAGGGGCGGGACTTCGTCGAAGAAGTCGCCGACATCGCAGGTCGATACGGTGTGACGGCGGTGCTGGAGATCCATCAGGGCACCATGTGCCCGAGTGCGTCTCTCGGCGAGCGGCTCGTGCGTGGGCTCGACCCGCGCCGCGTCGGTGTCATCTACGACGCGGGAAACCTCGTGATCGAGGGGTATGAAGACACGCGCATGGCGCTTGACCTTCTCGGCGAGCATCTGCGTCATGTACACCTGAAGAACACCGGCTGGCGCCGAGGTGCGGATGGCGCCTGGGAGTGGTTCTGGGCCCCGTTGGACGAGGGCATTCTCGACGCGCGGGAGTTTCTGGATCTGCTCGAGCGCGCCGGCTACGACGGCTGGATATCGCTCGAAGATCTCAGCACGACGCGAGGGCCGGTGGCGACCATGCGCTACAACGCCGCCCTGCTGCGCGAATGGGGGCGTCTGTGACGCTCACGCCGCGGCGGCCAACTCGATCACGGTGCCGTTGACCTCGGCCGCGTCCTCGTCCCAGAGGGCGACGAACCGGTCGGCCAGGGCCTGCTCGAGGCCGTCGAGGGTCTTGACGCGGAAGACGGTGGATGCCGCGGCCAGATCGGCTGCGGCATCCCGTGCCGCCTTTGCGAAACCCTGCGCGACGGCACGCATCCAGGCTTCGCTCGCGGCCTTGACCGCGGCGTAGTTCGCGCCGCCGGCCAGCGGGCGTGCCACCGCCGTGGACGAGACCATCGCCAGGCGCGCAGCCGACGAGGCCCGCAGATCGCCCTCGAACGCGCGCGTCACGAACCGCAGCGCGGTCAGCGACCGCTCGAGGACGCGGTAGTCGGCGTCGCTCTGGCCGGCCAGGCCACCCCCGCCGCGCCACCCCCCGACGAGGTGCAGCACGCCGTCGACCCGCACATCCTGGGCGTGCAGCCGCTCGGCCAGGCCGTCGACGGCCCGCTCGTCGGTCAGGTCGCACGCCTCGGTCATCCACGCGGCGTCGGCGGCGAGTCGGGCGGCCAGCTGCTCGAGCTTCACCGGGTCGTGGCCGACCGCTATCACGTTGGCTCCGGCATCCACCAGCGTCTGCGCAGCGACCAGGCCGCTGCGGCTCGTGGCGCCCGCGATCAGCACCGTGCGCCCGGTCAGATCGGTCATCTTGTTGTTCACTTCCTCCGAGTGCACATCAAACCGCCGAGTGCACATCATCCTGCCCACCAGTTTGATGTCCACCAGGCAAATTCATATGAATTTGCCGTCCGGGCGTCCGGGCCGCCGGGGTCACCAGGCCGCGGCAGGAGCGGCTCAGTCGCGCCCGGTGATGCCCGCGGTCGACGCGATCACGTCGCCCATCTTCTTGGCGAGGGCCTCGTAGAACATCGAGAGCGGGAACTCGTCGTCCAGCACCGCGTCGGTGTATCCCTTCGGCGCACCGGCGAGGATCTCATCGGGCAGGCCCCGCGCCCACGCCGAGGCGGGGTTCGGCTCGAGCACCGAGCGGACGAGCTCATACGCGGCCAGCCAGTGCGCGGTCTTCGGCCGGTCGATCGAGCGCCAGTACAGCTCGTCGATAGCATCGCCCAGCGCGACGACCGCGGCCGGCACGTTCTCCCAATCGAACGCGAGCGCCGTGTCGGTCCAGTGCAGCACATCGCGCTGGTGCAGCCAGGCGAACAGCAGCTGACCGCCCAGACCGTCGTAGTTGCGCACCCGTGAGCCGGTCAGCGGGAACCGGAAGATCCGGTCGAAGATCACCGCGTACTGCACGAGCTTCGCGTGATCGAGAATCTGCCGCTCGACCGGCGTGAGGTCATCGCGCGCCTCGAGTCGGCGCTGGATCGCGACCGACTCGCGGAACGCCGTCATGTCGCAGCGCATCTCCTCCAGCGAATAGAGGAAGTACGGCATCCGCTGCTTGATCATGAACGGGTCGAACGGCAGGTCGCCGCGCATGTGGGTGCGGTCGTGGATGATGTCCCACATCACGAACGTCTCCTCGGCCAGCTTCTGGTCGTCGAGCAGGCGCGCCGCATCGGCGGGCAGATCGAGTTTGGTGATGTCGGATGCCGCGGCCACGACGCGCCGGTAGCGCGCGGCCTCGCGGTCTTGGAAGATCGCGCCCCAGGTGAACTGCGGAACTTCGCGCATCGCGACGGTCTCGGGGAACAGCACGGCCGAGTTCGTGTCGTAACCGGGCGTGAAGTCGACCAGCCGCAGCGAGACGAACAGCTTGTTCGAGTAGTCGCCGGCCTGCAGCTCGGCGATGAACTCGGGCCAGATCACCTCGGCGATCAGCGCCTCGACGTAGCGATTGCGCGACCCGTTCTGCGTATACATCGGGAAGACGACAAGGTGCCGCAGTCCGTCGACGCGGTGCTGCTCGGGGTGGAAGGCGACGAGCGAATCGTAGAAGTCGGGAACGCCCAGGCCCTCGCTGTTCCAGCGCTCGAAATCGGCGATGGATGCTGCGAGGTATGCCTCATCGTGGGGAAACAGCGGTGCCAGCTCGGTGATCGACGCGATGATCGTGTCGACGAGGTCTGCGGCGCGGTCGGTGTGCTCGACGACCGAGCCGTCCTGCTCCTGGAGCTCTTGCAGATCGATGGCCGCCTGCTTCAGCGCGAGCCATGCGGGGGAGGTCTCGACCCCGGCGGCGGTGCCGTCCTCGACGACCTCGGGCTCACCGACGATGGTCTGCTGCGCGCGCTGGGCGTGGATCTGACTCGTGGACATGTGGAACCTCCGATCGTTGAGGGTCGGGCCGCGCCAGGGTTCCGGGCGGCACATCCTGGAATATTTACGGCGATACTGCCGTCACACCGATAATATTACGGCCATGGTGGATGCGAAACCCGAACCCCTCGACGCCGTCGACACGGGCATCATCGCCGCCCTCTCGCTCGATGCGCGGGCGACGCTCACCCAGCTGGCAGAGCAGGTCGGCCTGTCGATCTCGGCCGTGCAGGCGCGCCTGCGCCGCCTCGAGTCGCGCGGCGTGATCACCGGGTACCGACCGACCGTCGACCCCGAGGCCGTCGGCAAGCCGCTGGCCGCGTTCATCGAGATCTCGCCGCTCGACCCCGCCCAGCCCGACAACGCGCCCGAGCTGCTTGAGCCGCTCTCCGAGATCGAGGCGTGCCACTCGATAGCGGGCGAGGCGAGCTACATGCTCTTCGTGCGTGTCGCCTCGCCGCGCGAGCTCGAGCGGCTCATCGGCCAGATCCGCCAGGCAGCCTCCGTGCGCACGCGCACGACGATCGCGCTGCAGACCTTCTACGAGTACCGGCCGCTTGTGCCCGCGGCATCCACCCCTCCCGGTCTCTGAGCGATTCCTCGGTTTCGCGGGGAGACGTGGGCCGAGGCGCCGGCGCCCGAATGCGCAGGGGGTGGCCGAAGGCCCCGAAACCGCGGCATGATGGGCAGTAGGTCACGGCCACGCCGGGCACGGCGCGCGCCGATTGCTCGTGCCGGGAGGCGATATCGATGACGAACAGCCAAGACAGCTTCGGAGCGAAAGACACGCTCACCGTCGGGGACAAGCAGTACGAGATCTACCGATTGCGCAGCATCCCGAACAGTGAACGGCTGCCGTACAGCCTGAAGATCCTGCTCGAGAACCTGCTGCGCAATGAAGACGGTGTCACCGTCACCGCAGATCAGGTGCGTGCGCTCGCCGACTGGAAAGCGAAAGACGTCGGGCACTCCGAGATCCAGTTCACGCCCGCCCGCGTGCTCTTGCAGGACTTCACCGGGGTCCCGTGCGTGGTCGACCTCGTCGCCATGCGCGATGCGATGGACGACCTCGGCGGCGACCCGCAGAAGGTCAACCCGCTGATCCCCGTCGAGCTGGTCATCGACCACTCCGTCATCGCCGACAGCTTCGGCCGCCCGCAGTCGGCGAAGATCAACGCCGACCTCGAGTTCGAGCGCAACCGCGAGCGCTACCAGCTGCTGCGCTGGGCGCAGCACGCCTTCGACGACTTCGTCGTGGTGCCGCCCGACACGGGCATCTGCCACCAGGTCAACCTCGAGTACCTGGCGCGAGTGGTGTTCGGCGCCGATGACAACGGAGAGGGGATGCCGCAGGCCTACCCCGACACGCTCGTGGGCACCGACTCGCACACACCGATGGTCAACGGCCTGGGCGTCGTGGGCTGGGGTGTGGGCGGCATCGAGGCCGAGGCGGCGATGCTCGGCCAGCCGGTGTCGATGCTGCTGCCCGAGGTCATCGGGCTCAAGCTCACCGGCGAGCTGCGCGAGGGCGTGACCGCCACCGACATGGTGCTCACCGTCGCCGAACTGTTGCGCAAGACCGGGGTCGTCGGCAAGTTCGTCGAGGTCTTCGGCCCGGGCGTCGCGAACGTGCCGCTGGCCAACCGCGCCACGATCGGCAACATGAGCCCGGAGTACGGGTCGACGATCACGATCTTCCCGATCGATCAGGAGACCATCGATTACCTCACCTTCACCGGCCGCAGTCCCGAGCGCGTCGCGCTCGTCGAGGCGTACGCCAAGGAGCAGGGCCTGTGGCACGACCCCGACCGCGAACCGGAGTATTCGCAGATCGTCGAGCTCGACCTCGGCACCATCGAGCCGTCGATCGCCGGCCCCAAGCGCCCGCAGGACCGCATCCCGCTCGCGCTCGCGCGGCACACCGTCGAGCATCTGCTGGCCGACCCGTCGGCCGACGTCACGGCGCTGACGGCGCTGGACGACGCCATCGACGACACGTTCCCGGCATCGGATCCCTTCCTCGGCGAGGAAGACATGTTCGAGCCCGCCGGCGCCGTGGTGGACCGCGACCTCGCCGAGGAGACGGTGCAGTGGCCGTCGAACCCGCAGCAGCTGACCATGAACGGGCATGAGACGAAGGTCGACAACGGCGACGTCGTGATCGCCGCGATCACCTCGTGCACGAACACATCGAACCCGTCGGTGATGATCGGCGCGGCGCTGCTGGCCCGCAACGCGGTGCAGAAGGGGCTGAAGTCCAAGCCGTGGGTGAAGACCTCGCTGGCCCCCGGGTCGCGCGTGGTCACCGACTACTTCGAACGGTCGGGGCTGACCCCGTACCTCGACGAGTTGGGCTTCAATCTCGTCGGCTACGGGTGCACGACGTGCATCGGCAACTCCGGTCCGCTGCCCGATGAGGTCAGCGCCGTGGTCGACGAGGGCGACCTGACCGTGGCATCCGTCCTCAGCGGCAATCGCAACTTCGAGGGCCGCATCCACCAGCAGTCGCGGATGAATTTCCTCGCCTCGCCCCCGCTCGTGGTCGCCTACGCGCTCGCCGGCTCCATGCACGTCGACCTCACGCGCGACCCGCTGGGCGAAGACAGCGACGGGCAGCCGGTGTATCTGAAGGACATCTGGCCGTCCGGCAAGGAGGTCAAGGAGGTCGTCGACTCGTGCGTCGAAGCGCGCATGTTCACCGAGGGGTACTCGGACGTGTACGCGGGTGACGAGAACTGGAACTCGCTGCCGGTGCCCGAAGGGGACCGCTTCGACTGGGACGACTCGTCGACCTACGTGCGCAAGCCCCCGTACTTCGACGGCATGGGCGTCGAGCCCGACGCGCTGCACGACATCACCGGCGCACGGGTGCTGGCCAAGCTCGGCGACTCGGTCACCACCGACCACATATCGCCGGCCGGAACCATCAAGCGCGACTCGCCCGCGGGCACGTACCTCACCGACCACGACGTCGAGCCGCGGCAGTTCAACTCGTATGGATCGCGGCGCGGCAACCACGAGGTGATGATCCGCGGCACGTTCGCCAACATCCGGCTGCGCAACCAGTTGGTGCCCGGTGTCGAGGGCGGCTTCACCCGGGTGCTGCCGGGCGACGAGCAGACGACCATCTACGAAGCGTCAGAGGCGTACGAGGCCGAGGGAACCCCGCTGATAGTGCTCGCCGGCAAGGAGTACGGGTCGGGGTCGAGTCGCGACTGGGCGGCCAAGGGCACGCTGCTGCTGGGGGCGAAGGCGGTGCTGGCCGAGTCGTTCGAGCGCATCCACCGCTCGAACCTCATCGGCATGGGCGTGCTGCCGCTGCAGTTCCGTGAGGGGGAGAACGCGGAGTCGCTCGGGCTCGACGGCACCGAGACGTATTCCGTCAGCGGCATTGAAGGGCAGGAGCATGTTCCCCACGAGGTGACGGTGCGCGTCGAGCCCGACGGTGGCGAGGCGCGCGAGTTCACGGCGATCGTTCGCATCGACACTCCGACCGAGGAGGAGTACTACCGCCACGGCGGCATCCTCCAGTACGTGCTGCGTCAGCGCTTGGAGGCGTGAGCTCTCCGGTCGTCGCGTGAGCGCAGCGAGGTGCGGGCGGGGAGCTGAGACCTCGACGCCGGGGCGGAGCTGCGAGACGCGGGACCGACATCGAATACATCCGGGGATGGATGCCGCGGGCCCATCGCTCCCGTAGCGTGAACGTGTGTTCCGCTCGCTCCAGTCGTATCAGATAGTGATCGACGTCATCATCGCGGTGCTGTTCGCGCTGGTGACGGCGCCGGCCGAGATCGGCGTGAACACCGCGCAGTGGTGGAGCGTGCCGATCGGCCTGCTCGCGGGCGTGGTCTTCGGCGCCGCGCTCGCGTTGCGCAGAATGGCGCCGGGGCTCGCCCTGGGCATCGCCTGGCTCGGGGCCATCGTCGAGATGACGTTCGGCCGCGTGCCGGGCCCGGCATCGCTGGCCGTGTTCGCCGTGCTCTACACCGCGGCGGCCTACGGCACGATCACGGTCTTCTGGTTCGGGTTCGGCTCGGCGATCGCCGGTGCCATCGTCGCCGTGCTGTACCTGTACATCGCGCCGGGCAACATCGAGCTCACGATGGCAGGAGTGAGCACGGTGGTGGCGATCGTGATCGCCGCGATCTTCGCATTCCTGCTGGCTTGGACGGCCGGCGCGCTCGTGCGGGCGACCCGGCGGTCGCGCGTCGACCGGGTCGCGCAGCAGCGCGCCCGGGCCGAGGCGATCGCGGAGCAGGAGCGCACCCGTATCGCGCGAGACATGCACGACGTCGTCGCGCATTCCCTCGCGGTGGTGATCGCCCAAGCCGACGGTGCGCGGTATGCCGCGGCATCCGACCCCGCCGCCCAGTCGGCGGCCCTGGGCACCATCTCGTCCACCGCGCGCTCTGCGCTCGCCGATGTGCGTCTGCTGCTCGGGCAGCTGCGCCACAGCCAGGAAGACGGCCCGCAGCCCACGATCGCCGACCTCGACGAGCTCTTCGGTCAGATCAGAGCCGCGGGGCTCGACATCCGGGTCACGGTCGATCCGGCGCCGCGCGGCGACGTGCCCGCGGCCGTGCAGCTGGCGGTCTACCGCATTCTGCAGGAGGCCCTCACCAACGCGCTGCGCCACGGCGCCCCCGGACCCGTCGACGTCGGCCTGGCGTGGCATCCCGCCCGCGTCGATGTCATCGTGCGCAACGCTCTGGCCGCTCCTGCGGCGCCGGGCGCACCCGGCACCGGCTCGCACGGGCACGGGCTCATCGGAATGCGCGAGCGCGCGCTGCTGGTGGGTGGCACACTGGATGCCGGAGCCGAAGCCGGCGCATTCGTGGTGCGTGCGGGCATCCCGATCGGAGGAGCCTGATGATCCGCGTGGTGCTGGCCGACGACCAGGCGTTGTTTCGTGCCGGCATTCGGATGGTGATCGATTCTCAGCCCGACCTCGAGGTCGTCGGCGAGGCGGCCGATGGGCGCGAGGCGGTCGACGTCGTGCGCGCGACGCAGCCCGACGTGGTGCTCATGGACATCCGCATGCCCACGATGGACGGCCTCACCGCCACCGCCGAGCTGCTGCGCGACGACGACGCGCCGCGCATCGTCATGCTCACCACTTTCGACCTCGACGAGGCGGCCGCGCGGGCGATCCGCCAGGGGGCGAGCGGCTTTCTGCTCAAGGACGCCGACCCCGAGTTCCTCCTGGCGGCGATCCGCACCGTGCATGCGGGCTCGGCCGTGATCGCGGCATCCGCCACCCGCGAGCTGTTCGCACAGACGATGGATGCCGCGACCAAGCCGGTGCCGCCGTCGTTCGACGACCTCACCGAGCGCGAGAAGCAGATCTTCGCGCTCGCGGCGCGCGGGCTCTCGAATGCGGAGATCGCGGCGCGCGAGTACCTCTCCGAGGCGACGGTGAAGACGCACATCAGCCGGATCCTCACCAAGCTCGCGCTGCGCGACCGCGTGCAGCTGGTCGTGTTCGCGTTCGAGCACGGCCTGGCCTGACGCGCCGCGCCGCGGCATCCCGTCGCTCCCGCGGCTCCTCCCGAACGGTGAGAGTGCAGCTGGTGGACGAAGAAGCGGTTGCTTCCCTATCTTTCGGCGACCAGTTGCACTCTCACCGGTGGGAGGCGGGGGAGGGGATGCCGCGGGTCAGACCCGCTCGGCGAGCCAGCGGGCCTGGCGCAGCCACTGCTCGGTCTGGCCGCCCTCGTGGCCGTTGAACTCGTAGACCTCGATCTGCTTGTCGGGCGAGCCGCAGTGGTTGAAGGCCGCGAAGACGCTCGAGGGCAGCACGATGCCGTCCATGAGTCCGACCGAGAACAGCGCCGGGGCCGCGATGCGTCGCGCGAAGTTCACGCCGTCGAAGTACGAGAGCGTCTCGAACACCTGCGCGATCTCGGCGCGGTGCACCGCGAGGTAGCGCTCGATCTCCAGGAACGGGTGGTCGGGCGTCATCTCCACCGAGCGGCGGAAGTGGCACAGGAACGGCACATCGGGCATCGCGGCGTTCACGGCCGGATGCAGCGCCGCCGCGGCCAGCGTGATGCCGCCGCCCTGGCTGCCGCCGGAGACGCTGATGCGGGTGGCGTCGACGAACGGCAGCGCCGCGGCGGTGTCGATCAGGCGCACCGCGTCGGTGAACACACGGCGGTAGAAGTACGTGTCGGGCTGCCGGATGCCCCGCGTCATGAACCCGGGAACGGCGCCGTCCGAGCCGTGCGGGTCGGGGGTGTCGCCGCCGGTGCCCCAGCCGCTGCCCTGCCCACGGGTGTCCATGAGGATGTGCACGTAACCGGCCGCCGCCCACTGCAGACGCTCGCCGGGCACGCCGCGCCCGCCGTTGTAGCCGATGTACTCGACGACCGCCGGGAGCGGCTCGTCGGTGCGCGGCCGGGTGATCCACGCGCGGATCGGGTCGCCGCCGAAGCCGCTGAACGTGAGGTCTTCGATGAGCAACTGGGTGACCGGTGAATCGACCGGAACGACGACCGGATCGGATGCCGCGGCCCGGGCCTCCTCCAGAGTGCGACGCCAGAACGCGTCGAAGTCATCGGGCTCGGCCACGTCGGGCCGGTAGGTGCGGAGGTCTGCGAGCGGAAGATCTGTCAACGGCACGACCGCCAACGTACACGATGCGGGCACGGGTCTCTGCACGGGCGCCGTGCCGCGGCATCCCGGCGTTGAGGCGCCCGGCGTCCCGGCGCCCGACGATCGGGAGGGGCGGGCGCTTGCGCGACGGGCGGGGAGGCCCTAATCTAAGTCGAAGCGTTTCGACTCACGGTGCCGCAGAGGACCCGGAAGAACGCGGACATCGACGTGACGAACGGGAGACCAGTGAGCACCGACGCTTCGCCCCAGATCCGCAGTGCGGATTTCCGAGACAGCGGCCTGCGCTTTCCGACAGGCTTCACCTTCGGCTCGGCCACGGCCTCGTACCAGGTCGAGGGTGCCGCGAACGAGGACGGCCGCGGCCCCTCGATCTGGGACACGTTCAGCCGCACGCCCGGCAAGGTCTGGAACGGCGACACCGGTGACGTCGCGTGCGATCACTACCACCGCTGGGAGTCCGACCTCGACCTGATGGCCGATCTCGGTCTGGGTGCCTACCGCTTCTCGATAGCCTGGCCACGCATCATCCCCACCGGCCGTGGCGCAGTCAACCAGGCGGGCATCGACTTCTACTCGCGTCTGGTCGACGGCCTGCTCGCGCGCGGCATCCGCCCCGTCGCGACGCTGTACCACTGGGACCTGCCGCAGACGTTGGAGGATGCCGGGGGCTGGCCGGCGCGCGAGACCGCCGATGCCTTCGCGGAGTATGCGTCGGTGCTGGGCGCCGCGCTCGGCGACCGCGTGCACACCTGGACGACCCTCAACGAGCCGTGGTGCACGGCCTACCTCGGCTACGGCCAGGGCGGCCACGCGCCGGGCCGGCGCGAGCCCGCCGCATCGCTGGCCGCCGCCCACCACCTCAACCTCGCGCACGGTCGTGCGCTGCAGGCGCTGCGCGCGACCTCGACCGGCTCGCCCGAGTACTCGGTCACGCTCAACCTGCACGTCGCGCGCGGCGAGGCCGAGGCCGTGCGCCGCATCGACGCCGTCGGCAACCGCGTCTTCACGAGCCCCATGCTGCGCGGCGTCTACGACGACGACCTCATCGCCGACACCGCGGCGCTCACCGACTGGTCGTTCGTGCGCGACGGCGACCTCGCCGAGATTCACCAGCCGATCGACGTGCTGGGCGTGAACTACTACTCCACCAACACCGTGCGGCTGTGGAGCGGCGACGCCCCGCGGCAGAGCAACGACGGCCACAAGCCCGCCGACGGCGGCACGGCATGGCCCGGCAGCGACGACGTCGTCGAGTTCTTGCCGCAGCCGGGCCCGCACACGGCCATGGACTGGAACATCGCGCCCGACGGACTGCTCGAACTGCTGCACACGCTGCGCGACCGGTTCCCCGAGCAGCCGCTGATGATCACCGAGAACGGCGCCGCGTTCGAGGACGCGGTCTCGGGCGACGGCGGCGTGCACGACGCCGAGCGGGTCGACTACCTGCGCCGGCACCTCACCGCCGCGCACCGTGCGATCGAAGACGGCGTCGACCTGCGCGGGTACTTCGTCTGGTCGCTGCTCGACAACTTCGAGTGGGGCTATGGCTACGCCAAGCGCTTCGGCGTGGTGCGTGTCGACTTCGATGACCAGACCCGTACGGTCAAGGACTCCGGGCACTGGTTCCGGGGACTGGCCACCACCGGCGTCATCCCGGAGTGACGGCGATGGGTCTGCGCGATGCGGCGACGACGCCGATCATCCCGGGCTTCTTTCCCGACCCGAGCGTCTGTCGCGCAGGCGACACCCTGTACCTCGCGAACTCATCCTTCGAGTACTCGCCGGGTGTGCCGCTCTGGCGCAGCGGCGATCTGGTCACCTGGCGCGAGGCCGGGCACGCGCTCGACGGCGACCCGGCTTTCACAGCGGGGGATGCCGCGGCCGGCGGCGGCGTGTACGCGCCCACACTGCGCCACCATGATGGGCGCTTCTGGATGATCACGACCAACGTGTCGGGCGCACCCGGGCAGCTCGTCACCTCGGCGCCCGAGATCGAGGGGCCGTGGGAGCCGGCGCGCGTCATCACCGGCATCCCGGGCATCGACCCCGATCTGGCGTGGGATGACGACGGCACCTGCCTGATCAGTTACAGCTCGAACACGCCCGAGGTGCCCGGCATCGGTCAGGTGCCCGTCGACCTCGAGCAGGGTGTGGTGATCGGGCCCCCGCGCTCGATCATGCCCGGCACCGGCCTGGCCTACCCCGAGGGTCCCCACGTCTTCCGTCGCGGTGCGTGGTGGTATCTGCTGTTCGCCGAAGGCGGGACCGAGCGCGGGCACTGCGTGAGCGTGGCGCGAGGGCCCGCGGCATCCGGCCCCTTCGAACTCTGTCCCGCGAACCCGATCCTCACCCGGCGCAGCACCACCTTTCCTGTGCAGAACACCGGCCACTCCGACGTGGTGGAGCTCGCTGACGGCACCTGGGCGATGGTCTACCTCGGGGTGCGTCCGCGCGGGGCGACGCCGCTGTTCCACGTCAACGGGCGTGAGACATTCCTCGCGGGTGTCGATTGGGTCGACGACTGGCCGGTCGTGGTCACGGACCGGTACGAGATCCCCGCGGCGCCCACGGCGTTCGTCGACCGGTTCGAGACGCTGCATCCGCGCTGGATCTCTCCCGGTGCCGCCCCCGCTGACATCGCGACCGTCGGCGACGGTGTGACGCTGCGGGCCGTCGAGACGCCTGGCGGTGCGCCGGCGTTGCTCGGCGTGCGCGCTCGCGATCCGTACTGGCGCTTCGCCGCTGTCACCGAAGCCCGCGACGGCGCGGCCCTGCGTGTGCGGATGGACGAGCGCCATTGGTACGAGCTGCGGCTGACCGGCGGGCGGCCGGTCGTGCACGCGCGGATCGGGTCGGTGTCGCAGGAGTTCGCGGCCGACATGCCGCTGGTGGCGCACGGCGCGATCGAGTTGCGGGTGCGGGCGGATGCCGCCACCACCGGCGGTCCGGACGACCTGGTCTTCGAGGTGGCCGATGCCGACGGCATCCACCCCCTCGTACGCCTCGACGGACGTTACCTGTCTACGGAGGTCGCCGGGGGATTCGTCGGTCGCGTCATCGGTCTGCGCACCGAGGGCGGCCCAGTGCGGTTCACCGAGGCGCGCTACGCGCCGGAGGTGCCGAGCTGATGGCACGTTATGGGAGCGCTCTCTATCGTTATGACGGCGTTACGCGCCAAGAGTTGACGAATCGCCGGGCGCGTGGTTTCTTTATTCCAAGCCGTAATCGAAGCGGTTCGACAGTCAGCTCTCCCGAGACTGTCGGACACGGCTGCGGACCGATGCCCGGCGGCACGATCCCGAACGCACGAAGGAGTGAGATGCGAGTAGTGAGCCCTCGAGGCGATGGGCGGGTGATCGCCCGATGACGGTTCAGACGGCCATGGTCCAAGAGGTGGCCGCGGCCGGCATCGAGCCGACGGGCGCAAAGCCCACCCGCCGGCGCGGCAGGCCGTCGCGCAAGTCGATCGGGATGTTCCTGTGCATCGTCCCGTTCCTGGTCCTGGTGTTCCTGTTCTCGTACTTCCCCCTGTACGGCTGGATCTACGCGCTCTTCGACTACAAGCCGGCGCTGGGTCTGTCGGGCAGCGAGTTCGTCGGGCTGCAGTGGTTCCGGATGCTGGTCAGCTCGCCGACGCAGCTCGCCGAGATCGGCCAGGTGCTGCTGAACACCCTGGCCATCAGCTTCCTCGGGATCGCGACGTCCATCCTTCCGCTGGGCTTCGCGGTGTTCCTCAACGAGGTGCGCACCCCGTGGTTCCGTAATGCCGTCCAGACGTTGACCACCCTGCCGAACTTCATCTCGTGGGTGCTCGTCTACATGATCGCCTTCTCGCTGTTCTCGAGCACGGGCCTGGTCAACAGCGTGCTCAACGACTGGGGCCTCATCTCGACCCCGATCAAATTCCTCGACACCGACCAGCACATCTGGCTCACGATGACCCTCTGGAGCATCTGGAAGGGCCTGGGCTGGGGAGCGATCATCTACCTCGCCGCTATCTCGGGCATCGACCAGTCGCTGTACGAGTCGGCGCGCATCGACGGCGCCGGCCGCTTCCAGACGATGTGGTACATCACGATCCCCCAGCTCATGCCGACCTACCTCGTGCTGCTGCTGCTGTCGGTCGCCAACCTGCTGAACAACGGCATGGAGCAGTACTTCGTGTTCCAGAACGCGTTCAACAAGGAACACATCCAGGTGCTCGACCTGTACGTCTACAACATCGGCATCACCGGCAACAGCCTGTCGATGGCGACCGCGATCGGCATGCTCAAGAGCGTCATCTCGGTCATCCTCCTGTTCACCGTCAATGCGATCGCCAAGCGCGTTCGCGGCGCATCGATCGTCTGAGGAGTCGCGAACGATGAGCACCGTCTCTGCCGGGGTACGCAATCGCCGGGCCGGCGACATGATCTTCACGATCATCAACTACGGGGTCTTCCTGCTGCTGGTCTTCCTGTGCGCCTACCCCTTCTATTACCTGATCATCAACTCGGTCAGCGCCAACGACGTGTCCGCGCTGGGCGATGTGCGCTGGTGGCCGGTCGGCTTCCACCTGGGCAACTACAAAGAGGTGTTCCACCTGCAGGGCCTGCCGCTCGCGGCAGTGGTCAGCCTCGGCCGTACCGTCATCGGCACCGCCGCCACCGTGCTGGCGTCGGCGTTCCTGGGCTTCATGTTCACCCAGAGCAAGATGTGGGCTCGACAGTTCTGGTACCGCTTCATCATCGTCACGATGTACTTCAGCGCGGGCCTGATCCCGGTGTTCATCATCATGAAGACGCTGGGCCTGACCAACAACTTCTGGGTGTACGTGCTGCCGTTCATCGTGCAGCCGTTCTTCATCATCCTGGTGAAGACCTACGTCGAATCGATGCCCGAGTCGCTCCAGGAAGCCGCCGAGGTCGACGGCGCGAACATCGTGCAGATCTTCTTCCGCGTGTACCTGCCGAATATGACGCCGATCCTGGCGACCGTCGCCATCTTCGCGGCCGTCGCGCAGTGGAACAGCTTCCAGGACACGCTGATCTACATCACCGACCAGAGCCTGTACACGCTCCAGTACCTGCTGTACATGTTCATCAACCAGGCCAACAGCCTCGCCCAGGCGGCACAGAACTCCGGGGGCGACCTGTCGTCGATCATCTCGGCCGCCACCTCGCAGACCCCGACGTCCATCCGGATGACGGTCTCGGTGATCGTCGTGCTGCCGATCATCTTCATCTACCCCCTGTTCCAGCGCTTCTTCGTGAAGGGCATCATGCTGGGCGCCGTCAAGGGTTGACTGCGGCCGGTCCCACCAGAAAGGAATGCAATGAAGCTGAAGAGGAAGGTGGCCTTCGCGGCCGTCGCGCTCCTCGCCGCCGGACTCCTCTCCTCCTGCAGCGGAGGCGGGTCGTCCACGGGTGACACAAAGGCAGTGAGCTCTTTCCCCGCGAAGTGGGACAAGGAGATCACGATCGACGTCTTCGACGGGCTCGCGAACTACATGGGCATGCAGAAGGGGTGGTTCGCGAAGATCGTCAAAGACAAGTTCAACATGAAGTTGAACATCATCGCCCCGAACGTCGCCGGCGGTGGCGACACGCTCTACAACACGCGTGTGGCCGCGGGCGACCTGGGCGACCTGATCATCACCGATCAGGGTGAGAAGCTCGATGACCTCGTCCAGGGCGGGCTCGTGCAGGACCTCTCGAAGTACTACCCGGCGATGAAGAACGTCTCGAAATACCAGGCGGCGGTCGACTACGTCAACAAGGGCAAGGACGGCGTGTACGCCCTGCCCACCCAGGTCTCGTCGATCAAGCCGACGCAGTCGTCGGAGGGCCTCGACCCGACGTTCGGTCCGTACCTGCGCTGGGACCTGTACAAGAAGCTCGGCTACCCGCAGGTGAACACCCTCGAAGACCTGCTGCCGGTGCTCAAGCAGATGCAGGACCTTGAGCCCACCGCGCCCAACGGCAAGAAGGTCTACGCCCTCTCCCTGTTCAAGGACTGGGACGGCAACATGATGAACAACGCGAAGCAGCCCACGACGTACTACGGGTACGACGAGCTCGGCTTCGTGCTGGCAAAGGCCGACGGATCGGACTACCAGAGCATCATCGACCCCAACGGCCAGTACATGCGCACGCTGAAGTTCTTCTACGACGCCAACAAGATGGGCCTGGTCGACCCCGAGTCGACGACGCAGAACTACGACACGCTGTTCTCGAAGTACCAGAACGGCCAGGTCCTGTTCTCGTGGTGGCCCTGGCTCGGCCAGTCGGCTTACAACACCGAGGCGAACACGACCGCCGGGCGCGGCTTCGAGATCGCCCCGTTGAAGGACATGGACGTGTTCTCGTACGGTGCGTCCGCCTACGGCGGCAAGCAGGTGCTGTCGATCGGCTCGAAGGCCGAGGACCCGGAGCGCATCGCCGCCTTCATCAACTGGCTGTATTCGCAGGAGGGCACGTACTCCAACGGCAGCCAGACCGGCGCCGCTGCGGGCCCGCAGGGCCTGACCTGGGATGTCGCCAGCGACGGCAAGCCGGCGCTCACCGACTTCGGCAAGCAGGTCTTCATCGATGGCAAGGGCACGGTCCCTGCGGAGTGGGGCGGTGGAGACTACACCGACGGCGTCTCGACGCTGAACGTCAGCCTCGTGCTGCCCAACGACGTCGACGAGAAGACGGGCTACCCGTACAACTATCAGTTCTGGCCGTCGTACCAGAAGCTCACGTCCACTGCACTGAGCAAGGACTGGTCCTCGCACATGGACGACGCCACCTCGACGATGGACTACCTGAAGAAGAACGACCAGCTCCTGGTTGCGCCCGGTGCCAGCTACACGGCGCCGACCGACAGCTCTGAGATCCAGACGCTGCGCAACCAGATCAAGGCCGTCATCGTCCAGTACTCGTGGAAGATGTCGTTCGCCAAGAACGACGCCCAGTTCGACTCGCTGCAGAAGGAGCTCATCTCCAAGGCGAACGGTCTGGGCTTCGACAAGGTGCTCAAGGTCGACATGGACAACGCGAAGGCCCAGAACACGGCCCGCGTGGACGTCGCCAAGAAGCTCGGCTGACCGCCGACACGGGGGCCCGGAGCGCGCAGGCGCTCCGGGCCCTTCGTCGTGCGTGCGGTCCGACGCTGTGCACGCAGGTGGCGGCCCGCGCGTGGGCCCGCCGAGGTGGAGCAGGGGAGAGGGGAGAGAAGGGAGGGGGGACAGTAACGATGCGGGATGCCGCAAGCCGCGGCATCCACCTCACGAAAGGTGGCGGGAGAACACCGATCGGAACAGGAACGCCGTGGCGTAGGCACCCACCGAGAACCCGACGGTGAGCAGGATGAACACGAACGGATGGAACAGCAGCGTGATGCACACCAGCGCGACCGGGATGAGGATGAGCCCGAAGGTGCGCGAAGGTTCGGCACCGGGCAGCAGCAGCGCGTTCTTGAGGGTCTGTTTCAGCGGCGTCGTGAACCAGGCGACCAGGGCCATCGCGTACATCCATGCGATGAACAGGTAGAGCGCCGCGATGGCCGCGATGACGGCGGCGATGCCGCTGAGCGCACCGGGGTTCGCCCACCAGAACACGACGCTGTAGGCCAGCAGCAGTGCCGGCAGCAGCAGGCACAGCGAAGCCAGCGACGCACGCGCGAAGTTGCGGCCGAAGGCGGGCAGATAGTCCTTCAGCGGATGGCCGCTCTCGTCGTCGGCGAAGCGGATCGTCACCTCATACAGGGCGGAGGTCGCCGCACCGATCGTCACCACCGGCAGGCAGGTGACCAGGTACAGCAGATTGAGGGCGACGAACGCGAGGAACGTCGTAACCCCCTGCGCGGTCTTGCCGCCCGGATCGATCGGCACGATTACGCCCCCGCTGACGCCAGCACCGGCGGCAGCAGCACGACCTTCTCGCGTTGCTCGCCTGCGAGCAGGCCGCGCAGCGCGTCGGCGGCGGCCGCGCCGATGCCCTCGGCGGGGATCGCGATACTGTCGGCGAGGCCCGACACGGTCTGCGCGATCTCGGCCGGGCACAGCGCGATCACGCCGAGCTCGTGCGCGCTCGAGGCCAGGTGCGCGGCGATGTGCGGCAGCGCGCCCTCGTTGTGGATCAGGATGCCGCTGAGGCTCGGTTCGGCGGCGAGCACCGCGTCGACGACCTGGGTCGACTCGGCCCCGGTCGGACAGGCGTGCACGCTGCCGACGAGGGCGAGCTCGTCGCACGCCGACAGGAATCCGCGCACGAGGCGGTCGGCGTAGGAGGTGTGACGCTCGAGCACCTCGGCGGGTGCGCCGAACAACGCGACGCGGCGGTGACCGAGCTCGGCGAGCCGGTGGGCGGCCAGCCGCCCCGCGGCTTCGAAGTCGAAGTCCACGCAGACCAGACCATCGGCACCGGCCGGCAGCCCGATGAGCACGCTCGGCACGTCGAGCCCCTCGAGCGTCTTGATGCGGGGGTCGTCGGATTCGACATCCATCACCAGCAGCGCGTCGACCATCGAGGCGCGCGCGGCGTGGCTCAGGCCCGATGCATC
Source organism: Microbacterium horticulturae (assembly GCF_029094505.1). NCBI lineage: Bacteria > Bacillati > Actinomycetota > Actinomycetes > Micrococcales > Microbacteriaceae > Microbacterium > Microbacterium horticulturae. The sequence goes on from NZ_CP119108.1 coordinate 467,968, forward strand.
GTCACTGGTCAACAGCAGGATGTCGTACTGCAGCGACCGCGCCTCGGTGACGATGCCCGCCACGATCTGCATCACCACGTGCACGTCGACCCCGGCGCGCAGTGGCGCCTGCAGGCCGATGACGTTGGTCGACCGCGAGGCGAGTGAGCGGGCGCTCGCGTGCGGGCTGTATTCCAGATCGGCAATAGCTTCGGCGACGCGGTCGCGTGTCTCTTGCGAGATGGTGCGCTTGCCGCTCATCACGTACGACACGGTCGAAATGGAGACGCCGGCGGCCCGCGCGACGTCCGCGATGGTCACCATGCGGTCTCCCTCGAATCGATGGTCAGCGGGTCGCCCGGCGCAAGCGTCAGACGGCGGTGGCCCCAGCCCGGAACCCGCACCTCCATTGTGATGGGTCGGGCGGCTGAGAGGCGGACCCGACGAGCCCGGCTGCCAGCCCAGTCGACGTCGACCGTCACCCCGCCGCGGGCGCGCAGCCCCCGCACCGACCCGGAGGGCCAGGCGGCCGGCAGCGCGGGCAGAATGTGCAGCGTCCCGTCGTGCGACTGCACGAGGGCTTCGGCGATCGCGGCGGTCACGCCCAGATTGCCGTCGATCTGGAACGGCGGGTGCGCGCTGAACAGATTCGGATACAAGCCGCCGCGGTGACCGCTGTCACCGTTCTCGGCGGGGCCGGAGGAGGGACGCAGTGACAGGGCGAGCTGTTCGGCGAAGTGTTCGCCGTCGCCGAGCCGGGCCCACATCGCAGCCCGCCATGCCAGGGCCCAACCACTGGACTCGCGACCGCGCGCGATGATCGTCGCCGCGGCGGCTTCGGCCAGCTCGGGTGTGCGCTCGGGCGTGATCTGCGCGAACGGGAACAGCCCGACCAGGTGCGAGAGGTGCCGGTGGTGCGGGTCCTCGTCGGCGCGGGGCGGGTTCCACTCCTGCAGGCGCCCGGCGTCGCCGACGGCGGGGGTGGGCAGCAGCGCCACCACGCGCGTCAGCTCGTCGACCCAGACGTCGTCGCGGCCGAGGGCGGCCGCGGCATCCCGGCACACCGACGCCAGCTCGCGGAACAGGGCGACGTCCATGGTCGAGGTCGTGCCGACGCCATACACCGCGCCGTTCTCGACGAAGCGGTTCTCCGGTGAAGTCGACGGGCTCGTCCACGCGCGGGTGCCGTCCGTCTGGATCCACGACAGCGCGAAGCGCGCGGTCGCCTCGAGCACGGGCCAGGCGCGGGTGCGCAGCGCGTCGAGGTCGCCGCCGAATGCGAATCGGTCCCAGAGGTGCAGCGCCAGCCAGACGCCCCCCATCGGCCAGAACGCCCACGAGACGTCGCCGTGGCCTGCGCCCACCGGCGCCGCATGCCCCCACGGGTCGGTGTTGTGGTGCAGCACCCAGCCGTCCACCCCGTGCAGTCGTCGGGCGACGTCGGCACCGGTCGTGGCCGCGACGCGCTCGACGAAACGCAGCAGCGGCTCGTGACACTCGGGCAGTGCCGTCGTCTCGGCCGGCCAGTACGCCATCTGCAGGTTGATGTTCGTGGTGTAGGCACACGACCACGGACCGGGCAGTTCGGCATTCCACAGGCCCTGCAGCGTCAGCGGTAGGGGACTGTCGCGCGTGGATGCCGCCAGCAGATATCGCCCGTAGTGGAAGACGAGGGCCGCAAGCCCGGGATCAGGGCGCTCCAGCGCACGCGCGACGCGCTCGTCGGTGTCGATCTCGGCGGCGTCGGCGGGGGAGGGCAAGTCGAGAGCGCAGCGGTCCATGAGGGCGGCGTGCGCCGCGGCGTGCGGCTCGTGTGCAGTCGCGGGGGCGGCGGGGGTGAAGGCGTCGAGCACGGCGCGGGCGCGGGTGGCGGCATCCCGCCCGTCGTCCGGCCCGCCGGGCAGAGACGGCGAGGTCGCCGTGCCGATCACGATCAGATGCGTGCGCGCCGGCGGCAGCTGCAGGCGATCGTCGACGAGGCGCCCGTCTGCCTCCGGCACGGATGCGCCGGTGCTGTGGGGCGTGAGTGCGACGGGGCCCGACTGCGCGCGGATCGCCACCGCGCCGGTCCGTCCGTGCGCGGGGTCGTATCGCACGGGCTCGGTGGGGTGCTCGTGTCCCGGTGCGACGTCGACCGGCAGCATCCATTCGGCGACCACGTCGCCGCCGACCTCGCGCGGGGCGCGCGCGGCCCGCAGCAGGCTGTCGATCGTCACGGTCACGGCGACCGCGGCATCGGCGGTGATGCGGTGCACGAGGGTGCCCGAGGGCACGTCGGCCCAGGTCTCGTGAACGATGGATGCCCCGGCCGCCGTGTATGCGAGGGTCGCGATGCCGGTTCGCAGATCGAGCTCGCGGCGGCATTCCCGGGCAGCGGCGCCGGCGACCTCGATGTCGAGGTGCGCCAGCGGCAGATACGCCTGCACCCACGAGGTCTGCTGCCGCTGCAGCAGACGTTCGGCTTCGGCGAGGTCGTCGCGCGCTATCGCGTCGCGCCCGGCAGCGAGGGCTTCGGGGCCGGCATCCTGCACGCCCGCGAGCGGGTCGGCGGAGGCGGGTCCCGACCACGCGGTGATGTCGTTCAGCCAGAGACGCAAGCCGCCGGGGCGCCCGCCGCACATGGCTGCGCGGGTGCCGTTGCCGACGGGAAGGGCATCGGTCCAGGTGTGTGCAGCACGCGCGTAGCGGACGGCGAAGAGAGCATCACGGCTCGGCGTGGACAGCGGCACAAAAGCTAGTATATGGTCTGGTTGTTGAAACGCTTCGACAGTTACGGAACACTGCCGACGACCACCCTCGACCCAGAGCTGGAGCCCATGTCATCGACGACGCGCGATCCCGCCCGTTTCGCCGCACTCACCGCGGAGCTCGGCATCTGCTTCGGCGGTGATTACAACCCCGAGCAGTGGCCCCGCGAGGTGTGGGCCGAAGACGTCGCGCTCATGCGCGCGGCCGGCGTCAACCTCGTCACGGTGGGCGTGTTCAGCTGGGCCGTGATCGAGCCCGAGCCGGGTGCGCGCGAGTTCGGCTGGCTCGACGAGATCCTCGGCCTGCTCCACGACGCCGGCATCTCCGTCGACCTCGCCACTCCCACCGCCTCCCCGCCGCCGTGGCTGGGCGCGCAGCATCCCGACACCCTCCCCGTCGACCGCGACGGCGTGCGGCTCGTGCCGGGCTCCCGCAACCAGTTCACCCCGGCCTCGCGCGTGTACCGCGAGCACGCGCTGGCGATCACCCGCGACCTCGCGGCGCGGTACGCGCAACACCCCGCTGTGCGCATGTGGCACGTGGGCAACGAGTACGGGCAGCTTGACTACGGCCCCGAGGCCGAGCGCGAGTTCCGGCTCTGGCTGCGTGCGCGCTACGGCACGATCGAGACGCTCAACGAGGCGTGGGGCACCACGTTCTGGTCGCAGCACTACAGCGACTTCGACGAGATCACCCCGCCGCGTCGCATGCCCTACGTCGTCAATCCGACGCAGGCCGTCGACTTTCGCCGCTACACGTCCGACCAGCTGCGCGCCTGCTATCGCGAGCTGCGCGACGCTATCCGCGCGGCGGGGGCGACGCAGCCGATCACGACGAACTTCATGGGCTTCTTCCCCCACGCCGATTACCGCTCGTGGGCCGATGACGTCGACGTGATCGCCGACGACCAGTACCCCGATCCGGCATCGCCGACCTCGCCCGCCGACATCGCGCTCGTGCAAGACCTCATGCGGTCCCTGGGCGGCGGACGGCCCTGGCTGCTCATGGAGCAGGCGGTCAGCGCCGTCTCGTGGCGCCCGCACAACCCGCCCAAGTCTCCGGCGCGCGCCCGCCTCGACTCGCTGCAGGCGGTGGCGCGCGGCGCCGACGGCATCTGCTTCTTCCAGTGGCGGCAGTCGCGGGCCGGCGCCGAGCGCTTCCACTCGGCGATGCTCCCGCATGCAGGTGCCGACACCGAGGTGTTCCGCGGCGTCGTGCGCCAGGGCGCCGACCTGGCCCGGCTGCGCCCGGTCGTGGGCGCCCGGATCGACGCGCCGGTCGCCATCGTCTTCGACTGGGCGTCGTGGTGGGCCTCATCCGAGCCCGCGCTGCCCACCGAGCGGCACGACACCGTCGCCGAGATCACCCGCTGGTACCGCGCACTGTGGCGTCGCGGGCTCGCGGCCGACCTCGTGGCGCCGGGCGCCGACGTGTCGGCATACCCGCTGGTGCTCGTGCCGCACGCGTATGTGATCGAGCCGGATGCCGCAGCAGCCCTCACCGCCGCGGCCAACGCCGGTGCGCAGGTGGTGATCGGCACGTTCAGCGGTGTGTCCGACGACAACGGGCACGTGCGCACCGGACGCTCACCCGCGCTGCTGCGCGAGCTGATCGGCGCGAGCGGCGAGGAGTGGTGCGCGATCGGTGATGTGCGTCTCGACGGCTACTCCGACGCCACCGCCTCGACGCTCGGCGAGCGGCTGCGCAGCGACGGCGCCGAAGTGCGTGCGACGTATGCGTCGGGGCCCCTGGCCGGTCTGCCCGCCGTCACCCGCAACGCTCGCGGCACGGGGGCGGCGTGGTATCTGGGAGCCGTCGTGGACGATGTGACCCTGGATGCCGTGCTCGGCGAGGCCGCGGCATCCCTCCCGCGTCCCGTTCCCGGCGTGAGCACGCTGCCCACAGGGGTCGAGGCCGTGCGCCGCGGCGACGCCCTCTTCCTCCTCAACCACGGCGAGCAGGCCGTGCAGGTGCCGGTGCCGCCGGGCCTGGTGGACCTGCTCACCGGCGAAGAGACCGAATCCGTCGTGGCCGTCGCGCCCGACGATGCACGAGTGCTGATCGAAAGGCAGGACCGGTGAAGTTCACCGATGGCTACTGGCTGACCAAGCCGACCCTCACACCGCTGTACGCGGTCGAGGTCGATGACATCCGCATCGACGAGACCGCGGGCACCTTGACCGTGTACGCGCCCACCGCGAAGATCCGCGACCGGGGCGACACGCTGAACCGCCCGATGCTGACCGTGCAGTTCTCGTCGCCCGCGCCCGGGGTGGTCAAGGTTCACCTCGACCATCACGCCGGCGGCGTGCATCCCGGTCCCGACTTCACCGTGCACGACGAGCCCGGATACCGCCCGACGCTGCGCGTGGACGACGAATACGGCGTGCTCGAGGCGGGGCCGCTCAGCGTGCGGGTGGCGCGCTCGGGCGCGTGGCAGGTCGACTTCGTCGAGGAGGGCGGTCGGGTGCTCACCCGCTCGCTGCCGCGGTCGATCGGCCACATGACCGGAACAGGTGAGCTGCGCACCCCCATCGCCCCGACGTGGGTGCATCAGCAGCTGAGCATCGAGCCCGGCGAGCGCATCTACGGGCTCGGTGAGCGGTTCGGTGCCTTCGTGAAGAACGGGCAGACCGTCGACAGCTGGAACGAAGACGGCGGCACCTCCAGCGAGCAGTCGTACAAGAACGTGCCGTTCTACGTCTCCAGCCGCGGCTACGGCGTGTTCGTCGACGACCCGGGGCGCGTCTCGTTCGAGGTCGGCAGCGAAGTCAACTCGCGCGTGCAGTTCTCGGTGCCGGGGGAGGAGCTCGACTACTACGTCATCGCCGGGCCCGAGCCCAAAGACGTGCTGCGCCGCTACACCGCGCTGACCGGGCGCCCCGCGCGCGTGCCGGCGTGGTCGTTCGGCCTGTGGCTTACGACCTCATTCACCGCGAGCTATGACGAGAAGACCGTCACCGGCTTCATCGAGGGCATGGCCGAGCGCCACCTGCCGCTGAGCGTGTTCCACTTCGACTGCTTCTGGATGCGCGAGTACCAGTGGGTCGACTTCACCTGGGACGAGCGGGCGTTCCCCGACCCCGACGGGCAGCTGCGCCGCCTGCACGAACGCGGGCTCAAGGTCTCGGCCTGGATCAACCCCTACATCGCGCAGCGCTCGCCGCTGTTCGCCGAGGCGGCCTCGAAGGGCTACCTGCTGCGCCGCACCGACGGCAGCGTCTGGCAGTGGGACATGTGGCAGGCCGGCATGGGCATCGTCGACTTCACCAACCCCGAGGCGGCCGACTGGTACGTCGCGCACCTCGAACGGCTCATGGAGCAGGGCGTCGACAGCTTCAAGACCGACTTCGGTGAGCGCATCCCCGTCGAGGGCGTGGCCTGGCACGACGGCTCAGACCCCGAGCGCATGCACAACTACTATCCGTGGCTGTACAACGAGACCGTGTTCCGCGCGCTCGAGCGTCGTCGGGGCGCCGGTGACGCGGTCGTCTTCGCCCGGTCGGCGACCGCCGGCACGCAGCAGTTCCCCGTGCACTGGGGCGGCGACAGCGACTCGACCTTCCTGTCGATGGCCGAGACCCTGCGCGGCGGCCTGTCGCTGGCGATGAGCGGCTTCGGCTATTGGAGCCACGACATCGGCGGCTTCGAGGGCACCCCCGATGCGGGCCTGTTCAAGCGCTGGGTGGCATTCGGACTGCTTTCTTCGCACTCGCGCCTGCACGGCTCGTCATCACTGCGTGTGCCGTGGGAGTTCGACGAGGAGGCCGTCGAGGTCACCCGCCTGTTCACGAACCTGAAGCTCCGCCTCATGCCGTACCTGGCCCGGGTCGCCGAAGAGGCGCACACCGACGGCATCCCGATGATGCGACCGATGGTGCTGGAGTTCCCGGACGACCGCTCGGGCTTCGACGCCGACACGCAGTACATGCTCGGCGACGCGCTGCTGGTGGCTCCTGTCTTCGACGCCGACGGTCACGCCGAGTACTACGTGCCCGAGGGTGAGTGGGCGTCGCTCCTGCACGGCGATGTGGCGAGTGGATGCCGCTGGCTGACTGAGACGCACGGCTACGACTCCCTCCCGCTGCGGGTACGCCCCGGTACGGTGCTGCCGTGGGGTGCGGTCGACGACCGGCCCGACTATGAGTGGGCCGACGGCGTCACGCTGCGCTGCTTCGCGCTGCCCGACGGGTTCGATCAGACGATCACCGTGCCCGGGTACGAAGGCCCGGCGACCACCTTCCGCGTGTGCCGCACCGGCGAGACCATCACCGCCACCACCGACGATGCGCGCGCCGCCTGGTCGCTGCAGGTCGGCGAGAAGACCGTGTCGGCCCCCGTCGCCGGCGAACTGACGATCACGATCCAGGAGAGCGCCCGATGACCGACGAACTGTTCCGCGACATCCACGCCCCGCTGCCCGACCGTGCCCGCGACCTGTTGGGCAGGCTCTCGCCTGACGAGCGCATCGCCATGCTGCACCAGAGGCAGCCAGCGATCGAACGGCTCGGCATGGCCGAGTTCCACACCGGCTGTGAGGCGCTGCACGGCGTCGCCTGGCTCGGCCGCGCCACCGTGTTCCCGCAGCCGGTCGGCATGGCCGCGACCTGGAACACCGAACTGCTGCGTCGCATCGGCGATGTGACCGGCACCGAGGTGCGCGCCAAGCACGCCGAGAACCCGCTGGTGAGCCTGAACGTGTGGGCGCCGGTGGTCAACACGCTGCGTCACCCGGGATGGGGCCGCAACGAAGAGGGCTACAGCGAAGACCCGCACGTCACCGCGCACTTCGGCGCGGCCTACGCGCGCGGCATGCGCGGCGACCACGAGCGGGTGTGGAAGACCGTGCCGACGCTCAAGCACTTCCTCGCCTACGACAACGAGACCGACCGGTCGACCACGTCGTCCGAGATGTCGCTGCGCACCCTGCACGAAGAAGAGCTGGCAGCCTTCCGCGAGCCGCTCGAGACGCAGGCCGCAGGCGCGATCATGCTCGCGTACAACCGGGTCAACGGCATCCCCGCCCACACCCAGCCCGAACTGGTGGGCGAGGCGCGCACGTGGAGTGACGAGTCGATCGCCGTCGTGTCGGATGCCGGGGCGCCGACCTTCGTCGTGTCGCTGCAGCACGCGCAGCCCGACCACGCGCACGGCGCGGCTGCGCTCATCCGTGGCGGGATGGACTCGTTCACCGACCACGACGCCGACGCGAACCCGACGATCACACACGTGCGCGAGGCGCTCGAGCAGGGGCTGCTGACGACCGACGACATCGACCAGGCCGTGCTGCGCCTGCTCGAGCTGCGGCTGCGCACGGGCGAGTTCGACGGGGCCGACGACCCCTTCGGCACGATCGGTGCCGACGCGATCGACGCGCCCGGAGCCCGCGACCTGGCCCGCGAGGCCGTCGCCCGCTCGGTCGTCGTGCTGCGCAACGACGCCGCGGTGCTGCCGCTGGCCGAGCCCACGCGTGTCGCGGTGGTGGGACCCATGGCCGACGCCGTGCTCACCGACTGGTACGCGGGCACCCCGCCGTACTCCGTCGGCATCGCGCAGGGCTTCGCCGACCGGTATCCGCACGCGCAGGTGACCACGGTGACCGGTGCCGACACCGTCGTGCTGACGGCGCCCGACGGCGGCTACGTCGCCGCGAACGCCGACGGCTCGGTCGTCGACACCTCGGGGACCACAGCGGATGCCGCTTCCCTCTGGGACGTCACGGACTGGGGCGACGGCATCCTGACCCTCCGTTCACAGGCGAGCGACAAGCTGCTCACCGGGGGCACCTGGCCGATGCACGCCGATGCCGACCGCGTCGGCGGCTGGGTCGTGCAGGAGAGCTTCCGCGCCCACGTGCACACCGACGGCAGCTGGTCGCTGCTGCACATCGGCTCGGGGCGTTGGGTGCGGGTGGCCCTCGGCGGCGGGCTGCTGCTGGCCGAGGCGCGTACGGTCGCCGACGCCACCCGCTTCGGCGTGCGCGTGGTGCGCTCGGGCGCGCAGGCGGTGGCGGATGCCGCGGCCGCAGCCGACGCCGTGATCGTCGCTGTCGGCAACGACCCGCACCTGTCGGGCCGCGAGACCGAAGACCGCCCGCACCTGTATCTGCCGGCGTCGGCGGTGAGTGTGTGGCGGGCGGCGCGCGAGGCCAACCCGCGCAGCGTGCTGACGATCGTCTCGAGTTTTCCGTACGTGCTCGGCCCCGGCGTCGCCGAAGCCGAGACCGTCGTGTGGACAAGCCACGGTGGGCAGGAGCTCGGCCACGGCGTCGCCGACGTGCTCAGCGGCGACCGCGAGCCCGAGGGGCGTTTGGCCCAGTCGTGGCCGGCCGACCCCGCCCAGGCCGGCGACCTGTTCGACTACGACACGCTGCGCCAGCAGGCCACCTACCGGCACCAGCCCGCGCCGTACGCCTTCGCGTTCGGGCACGGGCTGGGATATACGACCGTGGAATACGAGTCGGTGACGGTGGATGCCGCGTCCGTCGATGCGCCCGCGCCGACGCTGCGGCATCCCCTGTTCGCGCCGCGGGGCGACGAGCAGGTGGTCACCGCGACCGTGCGCCTGCGGAACACGGGGTCGCGCGCGGCCGAGGAGCTCGTGCAGCTCTACTCGGTGTCCTCGGGCTTCGGCATCCCGACCCCGCGGCGCCTGCTCGTCGCCTACGAGCGCGTGCGGCTCGAGCCCGGTGAGGCCCGTGACGTGTCGCTGCGGTTCGCCGTCGAGCGGCTCGCCGTGTGGGACGACGCTGCGCGGGTTTCGGGAGCGGTTGATGACGGGCTGCACGCCGGCGCGCTGCGCGTACAGCCCGGCACGTACCGCCTCGCGGCCGGCCCGTCGGCCGACGCGCTGCCGGTCTCGGTGGACCTGACCGTGCGCTGACGCAGCGCGCCCCGCTCGCGGGCCACCGCGGGCGGTGAGAGTGCAACTGGTGGACGAGAGATAGGGAAGCAACCGCTTCCTCGTCCACCCGCTGCACCCTCACGGGTTCAGGGGGAGGGTCCGTGGGGCGGGATGCTGCGGGCTCAGGCGCCGACGGCGGCCAGGACGAGGCCGGTCGGGATGCTGACGGCCAGGATCACCGCGACAGCCCGGAACCCCCACAGCAGCACCGGATGCGCGGGCGCTCCTCGTCGGGTCGCGATGATGATGAGCACGAGCGCGATGACCAGCAGCGCTCCGCCGGTGAAGGTGAGGGCGAGCACACCCGTCAGCTGTCCGGCGAGCACGCCGAGGCTGCCGACGTTGAACAGCACGAACGCGGGCCAGACCAGGGCCGTCCGCGCGTGCTGCGCGAGCCAGCCCAGCGCGGCGCCCAGCACAGCCTGCGCGACGCCGCCGACCAGCACGATGTACGCGGTCGCCCAGGCGGTCTTCTGCGTGGTGACGTATGCGGTGGCCGCGGCCAGCACGCCACCCGCGATCACGTAGACCGCCGCCGCCACGAAGAACGGGAGCGCCCGGCGCAGTGCACCGGACGCCCCCGTCATCTCGAGCTTCTCGCTCACACCAGGATCCGCAGGGGCTCGGTGAGCAGGTCGGTCAGATCCTTGAGGAAGGCAGCGGCCCCGGCTCCGTCGAGCACCCGGTGGTCGACCGTGATGGTCAGCCGTGTGCGCGGGCGGATCTTCACCTCGCCGTCGACGACGACCGCCTCGTCAGCGGTGCCGCCCACGGCCACGATGATGGCCTCGGGCGGGTTGATGACCGCGGTGAACTGGTCGACCCCGAACATGCCGAGGTTCGACACCGAGATCGTGCCGCCGCTCATCTCATCGAGCTTGAGTCGACCGGCACGGGCGCGGGTGGCAAGGTCCTTCACCTCGGCACCGATCGCCGTGACCGACTTCTTGTCGGCATCCTTCACGACCGGCACGACCAGCCCGTCGTCGAGGGCGACGGCCACACCGACGTTCACGTGCTTGTGCTGCAGGATCGCATCGCCGCCGAACGAGGCGTTCGCCTCGGGGTGCAGCGCGAGAGCAACGGCCACCGCACGCACGATCAGGTCGTTCACGCTCACCTTCACGCCCGCATCGGCCAGGCGCGTGTTGATGTCGCGGCGCACCTCGGTCAGCCGCGACGCGTCGACCACGCTGGTCAGCTGGAACACCGGAACCAGCGCCGCCTCGGTCAGCCGGCGCGCGGTCACCTTGCGGATCTGCGACATCGGCACGACTTCGTCATCGGGCTGCGGGGTGCCGACGGGAGCGGCGGATGCCGCGGCCGGGGCCGCCTGCGGCTCGGGCGCGGTGGGCGCGGCCGGTGCGGCGGCGGGCTTGGAGCCCGAGCCGATCAGCTGTTCGATGTCGGCGCGCACGATCCGGCCGCTGGGGCCCGATCCGGTCACCGTCGCCAGGTCGATGCCGTGCGTCCGCGCAAGCGAGCGCACGAGCGGCGTGGCCTTGATCTTCGATCCGGATGCCGCGGGCGCTTCGCTCTCGTCGGCGGGCGTCTGTGCCGTCTCGGCCGGCTTCGCCTGGGCGGTCTCGGCGGGCGCTTCCCCGGCCTCCGCGGCTTCGGCAGGCGCAGCGGCTTCGCCGGTCGGGGCCTCCTCGTCGGCCGCCTCGGCTGGTGCGGCCTCGGGCTCTGCCGACGGCGCGGCCGCGGCATCCCCCGCTCCGTCCGACGAACCCGCGCCCGACCCGTCGCCGATCACGGCGATCGGGGCGCCGATGGCGACGTTCTCGCCCGGCTGCACCAGGATCTTCTCCAGCACGCCGCCCTCGTAGGCCTCAAGGTCCATCACGGCCTTGTCGGTCTCGATCTCGGCGATCACGTCACCGCGCTTCACGGTGTCGCCTTCGGACTTGAGCCACTGGGCGATGGCGCCCTCGGTCATGGTGTCCGACAGGCGCGGCATGAACACGTCAGTCATGGTCCACGGTCCCCCTTCTAGCGCGCGAACCGCGTCGCATCGAGCTGTTCGTTGATGACGCGGATGAGCGCGTCGGCGTCCGGCAGAGCGATCTTCTCCAGCGACTTCGCGTAGGGCAGCGGAATCTCCGCGGCGGCCACGCGACGCACTGGAGCGTCAAGGTAGTCGAACGCCCCCTCCTGGATCGACGCGGCGATCTCCGCACCGATCCCGTAGGTGAGCCAGTCGTCTTCGAGCACGACGGCCTTGCCGGTCTTCATGACCGAGCGGCACACCGTCTCGCGGTCGAGCGGCCGCAGGCTGCACAGGTCGACGACCTCGACCGAGATGCCCTGCGGCTTCAAGCGCTGCGCGACGTCGGCGGCGATGACCGCCGCACGCGAGTAGCTGACGACAGTGATGTCGGTGCCGGGCACGATGACCTTCGCCTTGCCGAACTCGGCGACCTGTTCGCCCTCGGGCACGACACCCTTGGTGTTGTACAGCGACAGGTTCTCGAGCAGCAGCACCGGGTCGTCGTCGCGGATCGCCGCGGTCAGCATGGCCTTGGCGTCGGCGGGCGTCGAGGGCGCCAGCACCTTGAGCCCCGGCACGCTCGCGTACCAGGCCTCGATGTTCTGCGAGTGCGTCGCCGCCAGCTGCTGGCCGCCGCCGCCGGGCGTGCGGATCACCATCGGCACCGACGTCTGACCGCCGAACATGCCGTAGATCTTCGCCGCGTGGTTGACGATCTGGTCGATCGCTATCAGCGAGAAGTTCAGGGTCATGATCTCGACGACCGGGCGCATGCCCAGCATGGCCGCGCCGATCGCAGCTCCCACGAAGCCCTCTTCGGCGATGGGGGTGTCGCGCACCCGCTCGGGGCCGAACTCCTTGAGCATGCCCGCGGTGATCTTGTACGACCCCTCGAACTTGCCGATCTCCTCGCCGAGCAGAAAGACGTTCTCGTCGCGCAGCATCTCGCTGCGCAGCGTGTCGTGCAGCGCCTGACGGTAGGTGATCTCGGGGGCGGATGCCGCCTGCTTGTCTGCGTTCTCAGCCATGGGCGTCACGCCTCCTTTCCTGCGCCGACCGGCTCTTTATCCCACCCGACCGGCAGTACCGGGTCACCCGGCATGAGCCGCGACGCGTTGGGGACGTCGGTCGCATACGTGAAGTCGAACAGCGTCGAGGTGGCCGGCTCAGGGCTGGCGTCGGCGAACGCTATGGCGTCGGCGACCTCCTTCGCGGCGTCGCCCTCGATCTTCTCGGCGGCCTTCTCGTCGAGCACGCCGTCGGCGATCAGCTGCTCGCGGTACGGCGGCAGCGGGTCGTGCTCCTTGAGCTCGGCGACCTCTTCCTTGGTGCGGTACCGCGCCGGGTCGACCACGGAGTGGCCGCGCAGGCGGTACGACATGACCTCGAGGATGCCGGGCTGGCGGTTCTCGCGGGCGTCGTTCAGCATCTCCTCGGCGGCCTGACGGACGACCTCGGGGTCGCTGCCGTCGACGCGGCGACCGGGGATGCGATACGAGCAGCCGCGCTTGTAGAGCTCGGGCTCACCCGATGCGGCCTCGACGGTCGTGGCCATGCCCAGACCGTTGTTGATGATCACGTACACGATCGGCAGCTTCCAGATCGCCGCGATGTTCAGCGCCTCGTGGAATGCGCCGATGTTCGTGGTGCCGTCGCCCATCTGGCACATCACAGCGTCGGAGTCGGACCCCGGCTTCTGCTGCAGTGTGATCGCGAGGGCGGCGCCCGTCGCCGGAGGGATCTGCCCGCCGACGATGCCGTAGCCGCCGAGCATGCGCTTGGACGCGTCGTACATGTGCATCGAGCCGCCCAGGCCCTTCGAGACGCCGTCGGTGCGGCCAAAGAGCTCGGCCATCACACGGTCGGCGCCCATTCCGCGGGCGATCGCGTAGCCATGGTCACGGTAGTTCGTGAACAGGTAGTCGTTGGAGCGCAGCGCGGTCATCAGCCCCACGACCGTCGGCTCCTCGCCGAGGTTCAGGTGGCAGTAGCCGCCGATCTTCGCACGCTGGTACATCTCGCCCGCGCGCTGCTCGAACTCGCGGATGAGCGCCATCTCACGGTAGTAGTCGACGCGGGTTGCGGCATCCACCCCCGTGCTCTTCTCTGCAGGGGATGTCTTCGCGCCCGTCGTCTTCTTGGCGGGTGCCTTCGTCCTTCCTGTCGTCGTCTTCGCGCTGTCCGCGCGCGCGGAGCCGCTTGAGGCGGCCTTCTTCTCGCGCTGCGGATCCTGCGTTCGTCCGGCCATTGTCGAATCCCTTTCACCGAACAACGCGGTTTGTGACCGCGTGCCTCGTCAGGGACCGGGGGGTTGCTCCTGCAGCCCGAACCGATCCTCGCTTCCGCCGCATTTCGGGCACACCAGCGGCGGGTGCGCGCCGCGGACGGTTTCTCCGCAGACGCCGCACGCCCATTCCAGCACTCGGCCGACCAGGTCGTGCCGGCTGAGTATTCCGACCAGACGGCCGGAGGAAAGAACCGGGACACGGCGGATGCCCGAACCCACGAGGATCCGTCGCACCTGCTCGATATCGGTGTCGGTCGTGACGCTGATCACGGCGGTCGTCATGACGTCCTGCGCCGTGCGTCCGCCGCGCGTGAGCATGTCGAGTTCGCTGACCAGTCCCAGCACCGCACCCGACGCGTCGACGACGGGCACCGCACTGATGCGCGACGACGTGAGTGTGTCGGCGATGCGCGTGACCGGAGTGTCGGGGGTGACCGTCACCACCGGTGCGGTCATCACCTGACCGGCCGTGATTCCCGCTGCCGCACCTGCTCGTGGCTCCATGACCTCACCTCTTGTCCCTGCATCGCAGATTATCAGTCTTGGGAGCCCTCTCGGTTGCCTTCGGCCGTGCGTAACCCGGGCCGGCCCGTGCAGCGACCCGGAGGGTGCAGCTGGTCGACGAGGAAGCGGTTGCTTCCCTCTCTCTCGTCCACCCGCTGCATGCTCACCCGGTGATGAGGGCGGATGCGGCATCCCGAATCATCCTCGGGATGTACACCGGACGCGACTTGCGGGCGATGTGAGGGGTGGATGCCGCTCCGTACCGTCGATGACATGGAGATCACATCGACCGACCTGGGGCTTGCTGCCCGGGTGCAGCAACTCACCAAGACCTACGGCGCGGGCGAGGGGGCGGTGCGCGCCCTCGACGGCGTGACCGTCGGAATCCGCCGCGGCGAGTTCACCGCGATCATGGGGCCGTCGGGTTCGGGCAAGTCGACCCTGATGCACATCTTCGCGGGGCTGGATGCCCCGACCGCCGGCCACGTGTGGATCGGCGACACCGAGATCACGGGGCTCAGCGACCTCGAACTGACCGTGCTGCGGCGGCGCCGCGTGGGCTTCGTCTTCCAGGCGTTCAATCTCGTGCCCACGCTGGACGTGATGGGCAACATCCTGCTGCCGTTCGACCTCGACGGTCGGCAGCCGACCGTGCTCGAGCGGTCGCGGATCGACGGCCTGATCGCCTCGCTCGGGCTCGGCGATCGGCTGCGGCACCGCCCCCATGAGCTGTCGGGCGGGCAGCAGCAGCGCGTCGCGATCGCCCGCGCGCTGGCCACGGCGCCCGATCTGGTGTTCGCCGATGAGCCGACCGGCAACCTCGACTCGCGCACGAGCCGCGAGGTGCTCGCGCTGCTGCGCGCGGCCAGCGCCGAGCACGGCCAGTCGATCGCCATGGTCACGCACGACCCGATCGCCGCCTCGCACGCCGATCGGGTGCTGTTCCTCGGTGACGGGCGCATCGTCGCCGACAAGCCGCGGCAGAGCGCCGAGCAGATCTCGACGTACATGCTGGCCGCCGAGCAGGACGTGGCGCGGGATGCCGGGGTGACGGCATGAATGCACGGCACTGGCTCCGCAAGCGGGGGATGGGCGCCAGCATCCTCGTCTCCGCCATATCGACCGCGTTCGGCGTGGTGCTCATCTCGGCGACGGGATACATCGGTGCGATGCTGAAGGCCGACCCGGCCCTGGGCGACAGCGGCACGCTCGCGTTCGTGATGAGCTTCATCACCTTCGTGCTCGTCGGGCTGGCGGTGTACGTCGCCGCGATCGTGACGGCGAACACATTCGCGACCGTCGTCGCCGGCCGGACCCGACAGATAGCGCTGCTGCGCCTGATCGGCGCCTCGGCGAGGTCGCAACGGGCGGCCGTGGCGCGGCAGGGGCTCGTCGTCGGTGCGATCGGCGCCGGCATCGGGCTGGTAGCGGGCGTCCTCGGCTCGGTCGCCGGCATCGCGGTGCTCGCGCGGCTGCTGGGTATTCAGGGCGTGGGCTATGAGGTGCTGCAGCCGGCGCTGCTCGCGCCCGCGGTGATCGTGGCGCTCACGACCTGGGCCGCGGCATGGGCGGGCTCGCGGCGGGTGCTGACTGTGACGCCGCTGCAGGCGCTGGGCTCGTCGAACGAGTCGAGCCGCGAAGAGGTCGTGCAGCGCACCGGACGCAATGTGACCGCGGTCGTGCTGGTGGCGATCGGCGTCGGGCTGCTGGCCGGGGGCATTGCGCTCGGGCTGATCAGCCCGCTCGGGGTGGCTGTGGCCTTCTTCGGAGGAGTGCTCTCGTTCACGGGCATCGCGGTGGGGGCCGCGCTGTTCATGCCGCCGCTCCTGCGGGCCACGGGGCGGATGTTCGGCCGCTCCGCCGTGGCCCGCCTCGCGTCGGAGAACGCGCTGCGGTACCCCGAGCGCTCGAGCCGCATGGCGATCGGCGTCGTGATCGGCGTGACGCTCGTGACGATGTTCGCGGTCGCGATGGAGTCGGCGAAGGTCGTCTTCACCAAGGCCGCCGGTGGCACCCTGCCGCCCGAGCTCGCCACGCCGCTCGACGCGTTCGCGGGCATCATGATGGCGTTGGTGGGCGTCTCGGCCGTCATCGCCGCGGTCGGCCTGGTCAACCTGCTGACGCTCGGGGTGGTGCAGCGCCAGCGCGAGCTCGGGCTGCTGCGTGCTCTCGGGCTGTCGACCGGGCAGGTGCGCCGCGTCGTGCTGCTGGAGGCCGCACATGTCACGATCACGGCCGTCGTGACCGGCGTCGTGCTCGGGGTCGCCTACGGCTGGGCCGGGGCGCAGTCGCTGCTGGGGGCGGTGGCTGCGAACCCGAACCACGAGAAGGCGGGCCTCGTCTGGCCGGCGATCCCGGTGCCGGTGGTGGTGCTCATCGTGGCCGCCACCGCCGTGCTCACGCTCGTCGCCGCCGTCGTGCCGACGCGACTGGCGACCCGGGTCTCGCCGGTGGAGGCGCTCGCCGCCGCCTGAGCGGCCCTGCGCCCGCGAGGTCGTACGTATTTTCGCGAGGTCGTACGTGGTTTCGCGAGGTCGTACGTGGTTTCGCGAGGTCGTACGTGGTTTCGCAAGGTCGTACCCGCCCTCGCCGGGCGCGGAGTGGCGGGATGCCGCGGCGCGGCGTGCCAGCGTCGGGCCAGGCGGTTGACACGCCGGGCAAGCTGCCCTGCGCGACGATGCGCCGCGCCGCGACGGCGCCCGGCGCCGAGCCGAGGAGATCTCACCAGACGAGTACGGGAAGGGGCGATTCGCTACTCATCCGGTGAGATCTCCTCGTTTCGTGCGCGCAGGACGTGGCCGGTCGGGTCGTCAGGCGTGGCTGCGGGTGCGGGGTCGTGCGCCCAGGTCGGGGCGAGCGCACGGATACGCGCCTCGCGCCACTGCCACACCGTCCAGAGCGCAGGCCACAGCGCAGGCGCGGTGCGGCCGCCGATCACGAGCCGCTCGCGCCACAGCGTGCGCGTCGGGTCGTCGGGCGCGGGGCTCACCGCCATCTGGTGGTCCCAGACGTCGAGCGTCGACAGTGGACCGGTGAGGGGGATGCCGCTGTCCCGCAGGATCCGGACTCGTTGGCCGCGGTGCTCGCGCTCGCTCTCACTGACGTCGATGAGCTGAGTGCCCAGCGGAACGGGTCCCACCGCGAGGCCGATGATCGCATCGTCGCCGGGCGTCCACGACGTCGGCAGATCGTCGAGGGACGTCATGGTCACGAACGGCCCGTCGAGCTGCGCGAGCGCCGCCGGCGAGTGGAGCGCCCGCCACGCGGCATCCACATCGCAATCGATCGTGAACCTGAGGAAGACCCGCATACGGGAAGTCTCTCCCACGATGGCGCCCACGTCGACCGTAGGCTGTCGAGGTGCCGGTCTTCGATCAGTCGTTTTATCAGGTCCGCCTCGAGTGGGGCATCGACGGCCTGGCGCGCCTCGCACCGGCCGATGTCGTCGTCGTAGTCGACGTGCTACGTTTCACGACAGCGGCGACGGATGCGGCGGCTCGCGGCGAATCGTTCGCACTCGACCACAGCGGCTCGGTCAACGGCGCGCCCTTGGCGGCCGCGGCGACCGGCGCGCTCGTGCTGGCCGGCAGCCTGCGCAACGCGGGCGCGGTGGCACGCGCGATCATGGCCGAGCAGCATCGGCTCGGCGGCCGCGTGACCGTGGCCGTGCTGCCCGCGGGGGAGCGAGCCAAGGACGCCGCCGACACGATCCGTTTCGCGATCGAAGACCAGCTGGGTGCCGGCGCGATCATCGCGGCGCTCGCCGATCTCGGCATCGACCACATTTCGCCCGAGGCTGCCGTCGCCTGCGAGTCGTTCCGCGCGCTGCGCGGTGCGGTGCGGCACCTGCTGACGGCCAGCGGCTCGGGCCAAGAGCTCATCGAACGCGGACTGCGCGACGACGTCGTGCACGCGGCCGAGCTCGACGCGTCAGACGCCGTGCCGGTTCTGCGCGACGGGGCCTTCGCCCCGGTGTGATCAGTCGTGAGGACGCTGTTCTGACCGCGCGGGGCCCGGCCCCTGGGTGAGGGGGCGAGGCAAAGGGCCTTCGCTGACCGTGCGGGGCCGGTGACCGTCCGCGGGCCGTGCGGGGCCGGTGACCGTGGGGGCGCTGAGCCGCGGCATCCACTCCTCCGCCTCAGCGCGGCGTCGTCGCGGCGCGGCGTGTGGCGGCAGAGATCTCGCGGCGCGTCCAGCGGAGAAGGAAGCGCCGGTCGAAGCTACGGCAGCACCTGGCGCACGACATCTCGTGCGCCGGACGCCGGTGCCGGTACACGACGTGCCCGGCCGGGCATCGTCCGACCCAGGGCGCGAGTTCGGTGGCGGTCTCGAGCCGGTGCGTGGTGCCGCCGACGTAACCGAGCTCGAGCGCCGTCTTCTTCCACGCCGGGCCGTGCCCGGCCGCGTGCCCAGCGAGCGCGTGCGCGACCTCGTGCAGCAGCGTCTGGTGGTTGTCGTCGTCTTCGTGGCGCGCGGCCAGATATCGCGACAGCGTGATGCGTTTTCGCGTGTAGTCGCACTGCCCAGCGCGGCGTTTGGCGTTGTCGAAGCCGAACGTCCACGATTCGTCGAGGTGGAGGCTTATCAGCGCGTCTGCCCAGGCGCGCACTCGCTGAAGATCCGACATGATCACACGCTAGAACGTACCTACGACACTCACGTGTCAGACGGCGATCGATGCCGCGGCCGCACGCCGCTCCGCGGCATCCACCGCCAACAAAGTGGACTGGAGCTGGTCCTCGGGAGCCCCCGCCTGCTGGCGGAGGAACAACGCGCGCTTGAAATCGGCGCGCGCCGCGTCGAAGTCGCCGGCATCGAAGGAGACCTTGCCGCGGTGCTGGTATGCGAACGCGGCGATCGAGGGCCAGCCCTGGCCTTCGGCCTCTTCGGCGCACGGAGTCATCTCGGCGATCGCGGCGTCGTAGGAGCCGCGGAACTGCAGGATCGTGCCGTACAGAAGGCGGGCGCGCAGCAGGTCTTTGCGGGTGCCGGCCATGCGCGCCTGGCGCACTGCGGCCTTGGCGACGGTGAGGGCCTCGTCGAGCTCGTCGAGCACCTTGAGCAGCCACACGCGCTCGAGCAGCGCCGGCAGACTGCGTTGCCCGCCGATCTCTTCAAGGCGCTCGCGGCACCCGCTCGGGTCCACGATCTCGCGGAGGGTGTCGGGGTCATAACCCTCGATGTAGCTCACGGATGACTCCCTTCACGCACGGTGTCTCCAGTGTGCCCGACACCGCCTGTGTGGGCGCTCAGGGGCGCCGCGTGTCCGACGGGACGCGGCTAGCGTCGGACCCCTGATCGGGTGGAGTGGTGGATGCTGCGGCTGGGGTGTGTGTTCAGCATCCTTGTCCGTGGGGGTCTTCGGTGCAGGTGTGGGCGACCAGGGCGGTGTGGGCTTGGTAGATGTGGATGGTCTGGGTGGGGCTTGTCGCGGTGATGTAGCCGGGGACGGGTCGCCAGGTCCCGTCGCCGAAGTTGACGGCGGGTGTGTAGGCGACGGTCACCGAGGCGGTGTAGCGGCCGCGGTGTGCGTAGGCGTGGCTGGTGGCGGTGGGGGTGAACTGTGGGTCGCCGGTGGTCTGCCAGCTTTCGCCGGGGGTGCGGGTGGTGGTGTGGGTGCCGTCGCCGGGGGTGAACGTGTAGTGGTGCGGGGTGAACCGTACCGCGACGGGGAAGCCCAGGAGGGTGCCGTGGAGGGTCTGGGTGCCGGTGGCGGCGACCAGGTTGGTGGGAAGCCCGACGATCCCGACCTGGTCGGGCTCGCTGACAAGCTGCGGGGTGTCGGGGCGGAAGGAGGCCAGGTCGCTGAGCGTGACGGTCGGGATGCTGCGCACGGTGCCCGGCTCGTCGGTCTCGGGAGCGGGGGTCGGGTTGAGGGTGCAGGGGATGACGGGTGACTCACAGTCCACCGCTGTCGCATCGGGAACCTCGGGAGGATCCGGGACCGACACGTGCTGCCCGGTGCCGTTCGCAGTGTTGGTATTGCCCGCGCCCGCGCGGTGCGTCGACTCCCGATCACCCGGCGTCGTCTGGGACGCCGAAACATCGAGGGAGGTGCCGTTGTTCGATGCTTCATAGGAATTACCGAGGCCCACACCGAAGCCGCCTTCGGGCGGCGGCGGTTGGTCATCTGAGCCAACACCGGTCATTAGGAGCGTGGCCAGCAAGATGCAGGCGCTTAGGCGCATGCAGGGTCACCATCTCGGCTCGCGATTCCGGCGACAGCGAGTTGCGTGTCTGAGCCAGCCGTCGTGACGAGGCGGATCGTTACGCTGTGTACGTCACCCCGATCGGCTGAAACCAGGGAATTTCCGGATCCGTCAATCAACTCAACGTCCGACACATCCAAACAGGCGCTCAGCTTCACCTCCGAGAGGTCGGTCGTGGCCGACTGCGGCGATAGAAGAGTGATCACCGAGTCCCCAGTCATCGTCACTCCCTGGGCATGGTACGAAGTGAACACTTTCTTGTCGCTCGCGAGCGCATTCGAGGTTTCCCATTTGTAGACCTCCTCGAAGGTGGCGGGGTCACTGAAATCGATGCTGTTCCCGGCGTCCACGTAGGCCCGATAGGTCTCCTCGGCCGCTGCGAATGCTTCGTCTTCGCTGGCAAAAGCGGCGGTCTGCGTGGGTGTCGGGTCGGGCTGCGGGGCGCATCCGGCAATCAGTGCGGTGGCGCACACGAGGACGGCGGCGAGCCCGAGACGAGAAGACACAAGCCCACCGTAGCGATTCGAGGGTCCGGGCCGCCGGAGTTATCCACAGGCAGGATGCCGCGGCCCACAGCATCCACTTCTCTCCGAGACCGGCGCTGGAGAGATATGCGTTTGCCGCTGCGATTCGCATGCGCGAGCGTGAAAAACGACAGCGCGAGCGATGTCGACCGCAGCCGCGCCGCATCCCGCGCGGAACCCGCGCCTGACTAGGCTCGCTCTGTGAGTTCCGACGGTCTGCGGGTGGCGGTGCTCGGCCCAGTGACGGTCGAGGCCGAGGGCGCACGCATCGACCTCGCCGGCGCCAACACGCGGGCACTGGTGGCCGCGCTCGCGCTGGCGCCGCGCACCGCCCGCAGCGCCGACGCGCTCGCCGACGACATCTGGGGCGATGATCCGCCGAAGAATCCGCGGGCAGCTCTCCAGACCCTCGTCTCGCGTGTGCGGGCGGCTGCCGGCGCCGACGCGGTGCGCAGCATGCCGGGCGGCTACGCGCTCGGCGATGCGTCGACCGACCTGGACGAGGCAGCGAGCCTGCTCGACAACACCGTGCGCTCCCGCGCCGACGCCAGCGCCCGCGACCAAGACCCGCACACCGCCCAAGCCCACATCCGCGACCCCCTCGCCGCCCTCGACGCCGCGCACGCGCTCTGGCGGGGCGAGCCGGGCGCGGATCTCGAGCCCGCCCCGGTCGCGGCGGCGGTGCGGGATGCCGCAGCATCCCTCCGCGCCCGCCTCGACGCCGCGCGGGCCGAAGCGCTGCGCGCGGCCGGCCGGCTCGACGAGGCCGTCGAGGCGCTCCAGGCCCGCGCGGATGCGCACCCGTACGACGAGACCGCGCACCTCCAGCTGATGCGCGCCCTGGCCGACGCAGGCCGTGCGGCAGAGGCGTTGCGCGTCTTCGCGTCCCTGCGCGTGCGCCTGCGCGACGACCTGGGCGCCGATCCTGGCGAGGAGATCACGCGCGTCAACGCGACGCTGCTGCGCGGCGAGTCGCCGAAGACCACGACGCGCCTGCGCATCGGCCTGCAGGCCGCCCCCAACGCGCTGCTGGGCCGTTCCGATGACCTCGCCGCTATCGAGCGCCTGCTCACGCAGTCGCGCGTCGTGACGATCCTGGGCACCGGCGGCCTCGGCAAGACGCGCCTCGCCCAGGCGGTGGCGGCGGCATCCCCCTCTCCCGCCGTCGTGGTCGTGCCTCTGGCCGGCGTGCGCGACGACGGCGATGTCGTCCCGGCGATCGCCGGCGCTCTGGGCATCAGCGAGGCGTCGGGCGGAGGCACGCTCCCCGACCTCCGTCTGGCCCCGGCTCTGCGTGCGCGCATGCTCGCGCAGCTCGCCGAGCAGCAGACCCTGCTCGTGCTCGACAACTGCGAGCAGGTCATCGACGGTGTCGCGCGCTGGACGGCCGACGCTCTCGCCGCGGTGCCGACGCTGCGGGTGCTCACCACCAGCCGCACGCCGCTGGCCATCGCGGGCGAGGTCGTCTACCCGCTCGCGCCCCTCGCACTCGAGCACGCCGATGCCCCCGCCGTGCGACTCTTCCTCGAGCGGGCGCGGGCGGTGCGGCCCGCGGCATCCCTCTCCCTCGCCGTCGTCACCCGATTGTGCAGTCACCTCGACGGCCTGCCGCTGGCGATCGAGCTGGCCGCGGCGCGGGTGCGCACGATGACGCCCGAGCAGATCGAGCAGCGCCTGCAAGACAGGTTCGCGCTGCTGACCACCGGCGACCGCGCGGCCCCCGAGCGACACCGGACCCTCGAAGCGGTGATCGGCTGGAGCTGGGAACTGCTCGACGACCATTCGCACCGCGCGATGGCTGTGCTCTCGGTGCTGCCCGCCGGGTTCAGCGCCGACACCGCCGCGGCCGTGCTGTGCGCGCCCGCCGACGATGTGATCGAGCGGCTCGTCTCGCAGTCGCTGCTCATCGCTGCGGAACGGCCCGCGGGCCTGCGTTTTCGCATGCTCGAGACGATCCGCGAATACGCGCTGGCGCGGCTGGCCGACGATCCGGACGGCGTCGAGAAGGCGTGGGATGCTGCGGCCGACTGGGCGCGGACGTTCAGCATCGAGCAGCTCGGTCACGCCTTCGAGCTGGCCTCGCACACGAAGGTGCGTGCCGAGCACGACAACCTCATCGCGGTGTTGCGCCGCGCTATCGACCGCGGCGACGACGACACGACGATCCCGTTGTTCGCACTGCTCGCGCAGGCCTGGATGGTGCAGGGCGCGCTCACCGAGATGATGTCGTTCACCGAGGATGCCGTGGCCGCCGCTATCCGCACACCCGATGGGCGCGTGTCGGCGGACGCGCTGATCATCGTCCTGATCGTGGGCACGCTGCTGGGGCAGTTCGCACCTGGACCTGTCGCCCTGCGCTCGCTTGCGCGCGTGCGTGCGCTGCGTCGCCGGCATCCCGACCTGCAGCCGATGATCGGGGCCCTGGCCGACGCGGTCGTCCGGGTCTTCGCGGCGTGGGCCGCCCGCCAGACCGACCGGATCGAGGTGGCGCTCGAGAGCATGCGCACCGATGCCAACCCGGCAACGAGGCTGGTCGGCGAGTCGCTCGTCGCGCAGCTGGCCGAGAACGACGGGCGCCCCGACGTCGCGCTGCAGGCCGCGCTGCGCGTCGAAGAGCTCGCCGACGAGACGGGCGCCGAGTGGTTCGCGGCGATGGCGGCGGCGTCGGTCGCGGCGCTCGCCAGCCAGACCGGGCAGCCCGCGCTCGCGCTCGAGTGGCTCGATCGCGCCGATGAGGGTTACGACCGATTCGGCGCCGTCGAGCAGCAGCGGCAGCTCGTCTGGCTGCGCGCCTCGAACCTCGCGGCCCTCGGCGACGTCGCTGCGGCCCGTGCGCTCTACACGGAGCTGGCCGGCACGAGCGAGCACGCGGAGGACGGCGCCGAGATCGCCGCGATCGGTGTGTACGGCGTGGCCGAGATCGCCCGGCTCGACGGCGACCGTGAAGCCGAGGCCGCCGGCTTCGAGCGTGCGCTGACGATGTTGGATGCCGCGCTGGAGCGCGTCTCGCCGTGGCATCTCATGGCGCGGGCCGGGGCGTTGTCGGCGGTGGTGTTCGACGGGCTGATGACCGTCGCGCAGCGACGCGACTGGGCGAGGCGGCTGCGCAGCCGTACCCTCGTCACCATGCGACTGCGCAGCAATGCCACCGACCGTCCGGCGCTGGGCTCGGTGCTCGTGGGCTGGTCGGCGTGGATGATGCGGGATGCCGCAGACACCGACCGCGGGCTTGAGGCGCTGGCCCTCGGCCAGGCGCTGGGCGCCCGGCAGGACATGCACAGCCTGAGCTGGATCGAGCACGAGGCCCGCGCCGCCGAGCTGGTCGGACCCGAGCGCCTCGCCGCAGCGCAGGAGGCGGCATCCGCCCTCGACCGTGATGAGCTGTTCGCACGGGCGCTGGCCGTGCTGCGTGCCCCGGTGGCGCCCGGCGCGTGAGCGGAGCGAGACGAACGGCCGGTGATCGCTGGTCGGCCAACCCGGCCCGGCCCACACGTTCGGTCGTCACAGATGACGGTTCTCGCGCGATAAAACGGTAATCCGTGACGACTGAAAATCGGGCCATCGTTCGGTCGTCACAGATGACCATTCTGTCGCCGCAAAACGGTAATCCGTGACGACTGAAGAATGGATGCCGCGGGCTGGGCATTCGCTCAGGGACTCGGGTTCCCGCTCAGGGTCCTGCGCTCAGGCCTTGCGCATGTACGCGCGCACGGTGAGCGGGGCGAAGACCGCGACGATGACGGCGGCGCCGAGCAGCGACATCCACACATCTCCGGTGATCGCACCGTTGTTGGCGATCTCGCGGACGGCCGTGACCAGGTGCGAGACCGGGTTGATGTGCACGAACCACTGCAGCCAGCCGGGCATCGTCGAGGGATCGACGAACGCGTTCGAGAAGAACGTGAGCGGGAAGAGCACAATCATCGAGATGCCCTGCACGCTGCCGGCGGTGCGGGCGATGACCCCGAAGAACGCGAAGATCCAGCTGATCGCCCACGAGCAGACGATGACGAGGATCGCGGCGAGCACGACGTTGCCGAAGCCGCCGGCGGGGTGGTAGCCCATGAAGAAGCCCATGACGAAGGTCAGCGTCGTCGCGATCGCGTAGCGCACCGTGTCGGCCAGCAGTGCTCCCGACAGCGGTGCTATACGCGCGATGGGCAGCGAGCGGAACCGGTCGAACACGCCCTTGTCCATGTCTTCACGCAGCTGTGTGCCGGTGACGACCGAGGTCGTGATGACCGTCTGCACGAGGACGCCCGGGATCAGTGCGGGCAGATAGCTCTGCACGTCGCCGGCGATAGCACCGCCGAACAGGAACGCGAACATCAGGGTGAAGATGATCGGCTGCACCGTCACATCGACGAGCTGCTCGGGCGTGCGGCGGATCTTGACGAGACCGCGATAGGCCATCGTGAGGGTGTTCTGGATGCTCTGCACCAGACTCGTGTGGTTGGAAAGGCGCCGCTCGGACGCCGGGACGATCGGGCTGGCGGTGATGATGCTCATGCCTGGACCTCCTCTTTCTGTGCGACGGCGGCCTGGTCGGCGGCGTCGTGTCCGGTGATGGTGAGAAACACCTCGTCGAGCGTCGGCTTCTGCATGCTCATCTCGTCGAGGTGGATGCCGGCGTCGCGCAGCGTGATCAGCAGTTCGGCGACGCGGTCGACGTCGGCCATGGGCGCGGTGATCCGCGATGCCTCAGGCGAGAGTGTCGCGGTGACGCCCAGCACCCGCTCGACAGCGCGCACGGCGTCG
This sequence comes from Microbacterium horticulturae, assembly GCF_029094505.1. NCBI lineage: Bacteria > Bacillati > Actinomycetota > Actinomycetes > Micrococcales > Microbacteriaceae > Microbacterium > Microbacterium horticulturae. The sequence continues at coordinate 493,870 of NZ_CP119108.1, forward strand.
TCGGTGTCGGCGTCGTCGACCAGCCGCAGGACGAGGCTCGAGGTGCCGACCGAAGACTTCAGGTCGTCGGCGGTGCCCTCGGCGACCACCTTGCCGCGGTCGATGACCGCGATGCGGTCGGCGAGCTGATCGGCTTCGTCGAGGTACTGGGTGGTCAGCACGACCGTCGATCCGGTGGCGACGAGCTCGCGCACGGTGTCCCACATCTGCCCGCGGGTGCGGGGGTCCAGGCCCGTGGTCGGCTCGTCGAGGAAGATGAGCGGCGGCTGGGCGATGAGGGATGCCGCCAGGTCGAGGCGCCGGCGCATGCCGCCAGAGAACTTCTTCAGGGGGCGGCGGGCCGCTTCGGCCAGGCCGAAGCGCTCGAGCAGGTCGGCCGACTTCGCTCGGGCGTCGCTGCGCGACAGCCCGAGCAGGCGGCCGAAGATCACGAGGTTCTCGGTGGCCGAGAGCATCTCGTCGACCGACGCGAACTGGCCGGTGACGCCGATGAGCTGGCGGACGATCTGGGGAGCGCGCACGACGTCGTGGCCGAAGACGCGGGCCGAGCCCGCGTCCGGGCGCAAGAGAGTGGCGAGCATGTTGATGGTGGTGGTCTTTCCGGCGCCGTTGGGGCCGAGCACTCCGTAGACGGTGCCGGACTTCACCCGCAGGTCGACGCCGTCGACCGCGCGGTTGGTCCCGAACACCTTCACGAGGGAGTCGGCCTCAACGGCCCATTCGGTGGAACTTGTCATGCGACAAGCGTCGGCGACCCCGCTTTCACGCCGCTGTCGTGGCGCTGTCGTGCGCTGTCGTCACCTTTCGCGAGCCGACGCCCTACCGCTCGAACAGGGTCGTGCTGGGTTTCGGGGAGGGGCGGGCCGCGGCATCCAGCACCGGCCCCAGCGATCCCGCGAACTCGTCGATCTCGCGCCCCTGCGCCACCTTCGCGGGGTGCGGGCCCGCGGCCATCAGCCGCGGCAGCCACTGCGTGGGCAACGGCGCCGCCGACGCCGCGATCACGAGGTTGCCGAAGCGGCGCCCTTTGAGCGTCTGCACCTCGGCGAGCACGATGACATGCTCGAGCACGGCGCGCACGGTCGCGACCTGCTGGCGCGCGAAGGCGAGCCCGGCGCCGTCGGCGACGTTCACCAGCAGCACACCCTCGGCGTTCAGCAGAGTGGATGCCGCCCGGTAGAACTCCACGGTCGTCAGATGCGCGGGCGTCTGGGCGCCGGCGTAGACGTCCGACACGACGAGGTCGACGGCGCCGGTCAGCGCCGGAGGCAGCCGAGTCAGGCCCTCACGGGCGTCGCCGATGCGCACGCGGATGCCGGCGTTCTTCGGCAGCGGCAGGTGCTCGCGCACGAGGTCCCACAGCGCCGGCTCGAGCTCGATGACCTGCTGGCGCGACCCCGGGCGGGTCTGGGCGATGTAGCGGGGGATCGTCAGCGCCCCCGCCCCGAGGTGCACGGCGGTCAGAGGCTGGCCGGGCAGGCGCAGCTGATCGATGACCGCGCCCATGCGCGCGACGTACTCGAAGTGCAGGTGGGTCGGGTCGTCAAGGTCGACGTGCGACTGCGGCGTCTCGCCGACCATGAGCTCGAAGCCCGTCGTGTAGGGGCTCGGCACGACCCGGGCGAGGGTGCCGTCCGACAGACGTGTCTGCGGCGCATCGTCGTCGCGCTGTCGGTTCCGGCCCACGCGCCCAGGGTAGCGGGCGGGCCATGGCGCTCGCCGCAGAGTGGCGGTCGGTGCCGGATGCCGCGGCCCGCGGCATCCACCCGTCGTCCGGAATCTCCACCCGCGTCTCCACCTCGGGGTGGGGGGACGCCGGCGGCGGGGCGCCGAGACTTTCGAGTATGGACCTGGAGACCTTCATCGACATTGTGCTGGGCATCGCCATCATCTGCTGGATCGGCTACCGGCAGACCACGTGGCGCCCGGTCTCGACCGGTTCGATGTACCGGATGAGTCTGATCCTCGCGGTGGTCGGCGTGGTGCTCGGCGCGTCGTCGCTGGCGGCGATGAACGGGCTCGACCTGGCCGTGCTCGTGGCCGAACTGGTCATCTCGCTCGCGATCGGGGCGTGGATCGGCGCGCTGGCGCGATTTCGCCGGCTCGATCCGCCGGTGTCTGTCGGGCGCCGCGGCACGGTCGCCGATCACGAGTCGCGCACCGGCTGGTGGGGCCTGCTGCTGTGGCTGTCGCTGATCGCGGTGCGCGTGGGGATGGATGTCGCCGCCACCGCGATCGGTGCCCGCGTGGCGACGACCGCCGGGGTGATCCTGTTGCTGCTGGCCGCGAACCGGGCCGCGCGCACCGCGATGATCGCCCATCGGGTCGAGCGGCTGCGCCTCGTGGCGGCATGAGCCGCACCGCGTCAGGGCATGAGCCCGACTGCGTCACTCGAGATGCGTGAGGATGGAGTCATGAACGCGCGTGGCGGAGCGCTGTCGCTGGCCCTGAACCTCGTCGGCGCGGTGCTTGTCGCCTGGTGGCTGTTCGGGATCGCCCGTGACGATCTGGCCGGCTGGGCGGCGACCGTGGCCGGCATCGCCGTGCTGGCCTGGGGTGCCCGGGCTGTCTGCGCCTTCGCCGGCGCGCCGCGTACGGCCGTCGTGCTGACCGCGCTGGCGGTCGCTGCGGGCGCACTGGCGGCGGCGCCGACCGAGGGCACCTCGGTGATTCCTGCGGCGGTGTGTCTGCTCGCTCTCGTCGGCGATGAGAGGTGCTCGCCGCTGGCCGCGGTCGGCGCGACGGTGGCTGCGATCGGCGTGGCGGCCGTCGGCGTCGTGCTCGCCCCGGTGGAGCTGCCGGTCGTGCTGACCATCTTCGGCGTGCTCGTGATCTGCTGTCTCGGAGGGCTCGGCCGGCGCCAGGCCCAGGTGGCTGCGACTCAGGCGCGCCTGCTGCACGAGCAGGAGGTCGCTGCGCGGGAGGAATCCGGTCGGATCGCGATAGCCCGCGATCTCCACGACGTACTCGCCCACAGCCTGGGCGGTCTGGTCATCCAGCTCGACGCCGTCGACGCACTGTTGGAGGCGGGGGATGCCGCGGCCGCCCGCTCGCGGGTCGTCTCGGCCCGTGACCTCGCCGCAGCAGGCCTCGACGAAGCGCGGCGTGCGGTCGGGGCGCTGCGCGAACCGCGCACTCCGAGTGAAGCGCCCGTGCCGCCAGAGCGGCTGGCGGCGGCCCTGGCCGAGCTCATGCGCACCCACGTGTCGCTCGGCGGGCAGGCGTCGTGGCAGGAGGCCGGGCGCGGTGCGACCGTTTCGACCGCCACCGCGGCCGCCCTGACGCACGCGCTGCAAGAGGCGCTGAGCAACGCGCGCCGGCATGCGCCGGGCACACCCGTCGACGCACAACTGCGCTGGAACGACGGGCAGGTGCGCCTGACGGTGCGCAACCCACTCGTCGCGGGGACGGTGGCCGGCGCCGGATATGGCATCGTCGGGATGCGCGAGCGCTTCGCCGGGCTGCCCGCACCGGGCGGCGTGGACGCCGGCGCACACGACGGGATGTTCACCGTGACCGCATATGCCGAGGTGCCGCCCGCTTCTGAGGGCACGAGAGGGGAGCACGAGGATGGGTGACGGTCCGATCCGGGTGCTGGTCGCCGACGACCAGGCCATCGTGCGCGACGGACTGGTCACGGTGCTCGGCCTGCTTCCGGATGTCGACGTCGTCGGCGCCGCGGCCGACGGCGAGGAAGCCGTCGCCCTCGCCGTATCGCAGAAGCCGGACGTCGTCCTGATGGACTTGCGGATGCCGCGCTTGGATGGTGCGGCCGCGACCGCGCGGATCGCCGCCGATGTGCCGACCGCCGCCGTCCTGGTGCTGACCACCTACGCCGACGATGTGTCGATCTCGGCGGCTCTTCGCACCGGCGCGAAGGGCTACCTGACGAAGGATGCCGGCCGGGCGGAACTCGCCGCCGCGGTGCGCGCCACGGCGGCCGGACAATCGACGTTCGGCGCAGACATCGGCGTCAAGGTCATCGGAGCCGTCACGGCGGCGGCTGCGGCATCCATCCCCGCCACGCCCTCCGCCGCGCTCGCACGCCGCTTTCCGCAGCTCACGCCGCGCGAGGCGGACGTGCTCGCGCTGATGGCGGACGGTCATGGAAACGCCGAGATCGCGGCAGCGTTGTTCATCGGGATGGCGACGGTGAAGACGCACGTGAACGCGATCTTCGCCAAGCTGAGTGTGCGTGATCGGGCGCAGGCCATCGCCCTCGTCCGCTCCTGATCGGGCCGGCGTCGGGGTTATACCGCAGGATCTGAACCTCGTCAAGAATCCGGCTGGACATGGCGCGTCGCAACGCCTATAGTAGGTAGTTGCGCTCTGGTTCTCCCTGCCTTCATATGGTGGTCGGCGGGATCCGCGCGCCCGGAGGCTCCGCTCGACGCGTAAGCGGCGAGTGGAGTGGGCGCGTGGTAGGCCTGTGTGCCCCCGCTGGTTCCCGATGGACTCGACAGAGCATCCGATGGGCGGCGTTGCGAGGCGCGCAGGGTTCGGGGATGAGAGCGCGCCACCTGTCGACAAGGAACCGAAGCCCGCACCGGGCTCATGGAGGTTATCCCCTTGGCTGCTGCGCCCAACGCATCCAACACCACCACCACCAAGAACGGCCGCGGAGCATCCCGCCTCTCGTTCGCCAAGATCTCCGACACGCTGACTGTCCCCGATCTGCTCGCACTGCAGACGGAGTCGTTCGACTGGCTGATCGGCAGCGACGCGTGGAAGGCGCGCTCCGCCGAGTCGAAGGCCGCCGGCCGCGCCGACACGCCTGAGCACAGCGGTCTGGAGGAAATCTTCGAGGAGATCTCGCCCATCGAAGACCTCAGCGAGACGATGCAGCTGAGCTTCACGAACCCGTACCTCGAGCCGGAGAAGTACTCGATCGAGGAGTGCAAGGAGCGCGGCAAGACCTACGCCGCCCCGCTGTACGTCGAGGCCGAGTTCATGAACCACCAGACCGGTGAGATCAAGACTCAGACGGTCTTCATGGGCGACTTCCCGCTCATGACCGACAAGGGCACGTTCATCATCAACGGCACCGAGCGCGTCGTCGTGTCGCAGCTCGTCCGTTCGCCCGGTGTCTACTTCGACAAGACGCCCGACAAGACGAGCGACAAGGACATCGTCTCGGCGCGCGTCATCCCGAGCCGCGGTGCGTGGCTCGAGTTCGAGGTCGACAAGCGCGACCAGGTCGGCGTGCGCATCGACCGCAAGCGCAAGCAGTCGGTCACGGTGTTTCTGAAGGCGCTCGGTCTGTCCAGCGACGACATCCTGAGCGAGTTCGCCGGCTTCACGTCGATCGAAGACACCCTGAGCAAGGACACCATCCTCACCCAGGAGGAGGCGCTGCGCGACATCTACCGCAAGCTGCGTCCGGGTGAGCAGGTGGCCGCCGAGGCCGCCCGCAGCCTGCTCGACAACTACTACTTCAACCCGAAGCGCTACGACCTCGCCAAGGTCGGCCGGTTCAAGATCAACCAGAAGCTGGGTGTCGAGGCGCCGCTGTCGGACTCGACGCTGAGCGTCACCGACATCGTCGAGACGATCAAGTACCTCGTCCGCCTGCACCGCGGCGACGCGACCTTCACCGGCCGTCGCGGCGGCAAGGACGTCGAGATCCGCATGGACACCGACGACATCGACAACTTCGGCAACCGTCGCATCCGCGCGGTCGGCGAGCTCATCCAGAACCAGGTCCGCACGGGCCTGTCGCGCATGGAGCGCGTCGTTCGCGAGCGCATGACCACGCAGGACATCGAGGCGATCACCCCGCAGACCCTGATCAACGTACGACCCGTCGTCGCCGCGATCAAGGAGTTCTTCGGCACCTCGCAGCTGTCGCAGTTCATGGACCAGAACAACCCGCTCGCGGGCCTGACCCACAAGCGCACGCTGTCGGCGCTGGGCCCCGGTGGTCTGTCGCGTGAGCGCGCCGGCGTCGAGGTCCGTGACGTGCACCCCTCGCACTACGGCCGCATGTGCCCGATCGAGACGCCGGAAGGCCCGAACATCGGTCTTATCGGCCGTCTTGCGACCTTCGCGCGGATCAACTCGTTCGGCTTCATCGAGACGCCGTACCGCCGCGTCGTCGAGGGCAAGGTCACCGACCAGATCGACTACCTGACCGCGACCGAGGAAGAGGACTTCATCGTCGCGCAGGCCAACGCGCCCCTCAAGGCCGATGGTCGCTTCGCTGAAGACCGGGTCCTGGCACGCCAGAAGGGCGGCGAGGTCGACCTGGTCCACGCCGACGAGATCGGGTACATGGACGTCTCGCCGCGCCAGATGGTGTCGGTCGGCACGTCGATCATCCCGTTCCTCGAGCACGACGACGCGAACCGTGCCCTCATGGGTGCGAACATGCAGAAGCAGGCTGTGCCGCTGCTGCGCAGCGAGTCGCCCGTGGTCGGCACCGGTATGGAGGGCTACATCGCCATCGACGCCGGTGACGTGATCACCGCGCAGAGTGCCGGTGTGGTCGCCGAGGTCTCGGCCGACAAGGTCACGGTGCAGCTCGACGAGGGCGGCATCCAGGAGTACTACCTGCGCAAGTTCGACCGCTCGAACCAGGGCACCTGCTACAACCAGCGCGTGGTCGTCTCGGCAGGGGACCGCGTCGAGGTCGGCGAGGTCATCGCCGACGGCCCCGCCACCGAGAACGGTGAGCTCGCGCTCGGCAAGAACCTGCTCGTCGCGTTCATGACGTGGGAGGGCTACAACTACGAGGACGCGATCATCCTCAGCCAGAACCTGGTGAAGGACGACACCCTCTCCTCGATCCACATCGAGGAGTACGAGGTGGACGCCCGTGACACCAAGCTCGGCAAGGAGGAGATCACCCGCGACCTGCCCAACGTCAGCCCCGACCTGCTCAAGGACCTCGATGAGCGCGGCATCGTGCGCATCGGCGCCGAGGTGCGTCCCGGCGACATCCTCGTCGGCAAGGTCACCCCGAAGGGCGAGACCGAGCTGTCGGCCGAGGAGCGCCTGCTCCGCGCGATCTTCAACGAGAAGAGCCGCGAAGTGCGCGACACGTCGCTGAAGGTGCCCCACGGTGAAGAGGGCACGATCATCGCGGTCAAGGAGTTCAACGCCGAAGAGGGCGACGACGAGCTCGGCAACGGCGTGAACCGCCGCGTCGTGGTCTACATCGCCCAGAAGCGCAAGATCACCGCGGGCGACAAGCTCGCCGGCCGCCACGGCAACAAGGGCGTCATCTCGCGCATCCTGCCGGTCGAGGACATGCCGTTCCTCGCCGACGGCACGCCGGTCGATGTCATCCTGAACCCGCTCGGCATCCCCGGTCGCATGAACTTCGGCCAGGTCCTGGAGACCCACCTCGGGTGGATCGCCAAGACCGGCTGGAAGGTCGACGGCGAGCCGGAATGGGCCAAGGAGCTGCCGGAGAACGCCCGTGAGGCAGCCCCCGGCACGAAGGTCGCGACCCCGGTGTTCGACGGTGCGCACGAGGAGGAGATCGCGGGTCTGCTCGACTCGACGCTCCCCACGCGCGACGGCGACCGCCTGATCGACTCCAGCGGCAAGACCACGCTGTACGACGGCCGCAGCGGCGAGCCCTTCCCGGCTCCCATCTCGGTCGGCTACATGTACATCCTGAAGCTGCACCACCTGGTGGACGACAAGATCCACGCCCGCTCGACCGGTCCGTACTCGATGATCACTCAGCAGCCGCTGGGTGGCAAGGCGCAGTTCGGCGGCCAGCGCTTCGGTGAGATGGAGGTGTGGGCCCTCGAGGCCTACGGTGCCGCCTACGCTCTTCAGGAGCTTCTGACGGTCAAGTCGGACGACATCCTCGGCCGCGTCAAGGTGTACGAGGCCATCGTCAAGGGCGAGAACATCCCCGAGCCCGGCACGCCCGAGTCGTTCAAGGTGCTCATGAAGGAGATGCAGTCGCTCTGCCTGAACGTCGAGGTGCTCTCGGCCGACGGCACGGCGGTCAACCTCCGCGACACCGACGACGAGGCGTTCCGCGCTGCGGAAGAGCTCGGCATCAACATCTCCAGCCGCTTCGAGACCTCGTCGATCGACGAGATCTGATCCGGCCCGGCCGATATCTAGAGAATTCCCACACAGGAGAAATAGTGCTCGACGCAACTACTTTCGATGAGCTTCGCATCGGTCTGGCCACCGCCGACGACATCCGTCGTTGGTCGTACGGTGAGGTCAAGAAGCCCGAGACCATCAACTACCGCACGCTCAAGCCCGAGAAGGACGGTCTGTTCGGTGAGCAGATCTTCGGGCCCAGCCGCGACTGGGAGTGCGCCTGCGGCAAGTACAAGCGGGTCCGCTTCAAGGGCATCGTCTGCGAGCGCTGCGGCGTGGAGGTCACCAAGTCCTCCGTCCGCCGCGAGCGGATGGGCCACATCGAGCTGGCCGCCCCGGTCACGCACATCTGGTACTTCAAGGGCGTCCCGTCGCGCCTCGGGTACCTGCTCGACATGGCGCCGAAGGACCTCGAGAAGGTCATCTACTTCGCCGCGTACATGGTCATCTCGGTCGACGAGGAGGCCCGCCACCGCGACCTCCCCACGCACGAGAGCAACCTCCGCCTGGAGATGAAGACCATCGCCGACCGTCGTGACGCGCGCGTCGCGGCCCGTCTGGCCAAGCTCGAGGAAGACCTCGCCGCCCTCGAGGCGGAAGGTGCCAAGGCCGACCAGAAGAAGAAGACGAAGGATGCCGCCGAGAAGGAGATGGCATCCATGCGCAAGAACGCGGACGAGCAGATCGCCCGCCTCGAGCGCGTCTGGGAGGACTTCCGCACCCTCGAGGTCGGCGCCCTCAAGCCCGAGGACGACGTGTTCCACGAGCTGCAGGACCGCTTCGGTCAGTACTTCGAGGCCTACATGGGCGCGGAGTCGATCCAGCGTCGCCTGCAGGCCTTCGACCTGGCTGCCGAAGCCGACAACCTGCGGCTGCAGATCTCCGAGGGCAAGGGCCAGCGCAAGATCCGTGCGATCAAGCGCCTCAAGGTCGTGAACTCGTTCCTGTCCACGGGCATGAGCCCGGCATCCATGGTTCTCGACGTCGTCCCGGTGATCCCGCCGGAGCTGCGCCCGATGGTCCAGCTGGATGGTGGCCGCTTCGCGACCAGTGACCTCAACGACCTGTACCGTCGCGTGATCAACCGCAACAACCGCCTCCGCCGTCTCATCGACCTCGGCGCGCCCGAGATCATCGTGAACAACGAGAAGCGGATGCTGCAGGAGGCCGTCGACGCGCTGTTCGACAACGGCCGCCGCGGTCGCCCGGTCACCGGTACCGGTAACCGTGCGCTCAAGTCGCTGTCCGACATGCTCAAGGGCAAGCAGGGCCGGTTCCGCCAGAACCTGCTCGGCAAGCGCGTGGACTACTCGGGCCGTTCGGTCATCATCGTCGGCCCGACGCTGAAGCTGCACCAGTGCGGTCTGCCCAAGCAGATGGCGCTCGAGCTGTTCAAGCCGTTCGTGATCAAGCGCCTCATCGACCTGGGTCACTCGCAGAACATCAAGGCCGCCAAGCGCGCCGTCGAGCGCACCCGGCCCGAGGTGTGGGACGTGCTCGAGGAGATCATCCGCGAGCGCCCCGTGCTGCTGAACCGTGCGCCCACGCTGCACCGTCTGGGCATCCAGGCGTTCGAGCCGCAGCTCGTGGAGGGCAAGGCCATCCAGCTCCACCCGCTCGTGTGTGCGGCGTTCAACGCCGACTTCGACGGTGACCAGATGGCCGTGCACCTGCCGCTGTCGGTCGAGGCGCAGGCCGAGGCCCGCATCCTCATGCTGGCATCGAACAACATCCTGAAGCCGTCGGACGGCCGTCCGGTGACCCTGCCCTCGCAGGACATGATCATCGGTCTGCACTTCCTGACCACGCTCAAGGAAGGCGCCAGCGGCGAGGGTCGTGTGTTCGGCTCGGTCGGCGAGGCCATCCTCGCTCGCGACGAGGGCACGCTCGACCTGCAGGCCAAGGTGCGCATCCGCATTCCGGGTCTCGCCTTCCTCGAGGGGGAGTCGCCCGAGGGGTACGAGAACCACGGCCTGGTCGACACTTCGCTGGGGCAGGCTATCTTCAACGACACGCTGCCCAAGGGCTACCCGTTCGTGCGCGAGCAGGCAGACAAGGGCAAGCTCAGCCAGATCGTGAACAAGCTGGCCGAGGAGTACCCGAAGGTCACCGTGGCCGCTGCCCTCGACGCGATCAAGGACGCCGGTTTCTACTGGGCCACCCGTTCGGGCGTGACCGTCGCCATGAGCGACATCCTCACCCCGCCGGCCAAGGCTGCGATCATCGGCGAGCACGAGAAGCGTGCCGCGAAGGTGCAGAGCCAGTACGAGAAGGGTCTGACCACCGACGCCGAGCGTCGTCAGGAGCTCATCAAGATCTGGACCGAGGCGACCGACGAGGTCCAGAAGGCGATGCGCGACAACTTCCCGGAGGACAACACCATCAACCGCATGGTGTCGTCGGGTGCCCGTGGTAACTGGCTGCAGATCCGGAACATCGCCGGTATGCGTGGTCTGGTGAACAACCCGAAGGGTGAGATCATCCCGCGCCCGATCATCTCCTCGTACCGCGAGGGGCTGAGTGTGGCCGAGTACTTCATCGCCACGCACGGTGCCCGTAAGGGTCTGGCCGACACCGCTCTGCGTACCGCCGACTCGGGTTACCTGACCCGTCGTCTGGTGGATGTCTCGCAGGACGTCATCATCCGCGAAGAGGACTGCGCGACCACCAAGGGCCTCGAGCTGCCGATCGCCGCGCCCGGCGTGGACGGCACGCTCGTCCGCGACGCGAACGTCGAGAACTCGGTGTTCGCCCGCACCCTGGCCGCGGACGTCGTGTCCGAGGCGGGCGAGGTGCTGGCCGAGGCCGGCTCCGACGTCGGCGACGTGCTGATCAACCGCCTCGTGGAGTCCGGCATCGAGACGATCAAGGTGCGCTCCGTGCTCACCTGTGACTCGGCCGTCGGTGTCTGCGCGAAGTGCTATGGGCGATCGCTTGCCACCGGCAAGCTCGTCGACATCGGCGAGGCCGTCGGCATCATCGCGGCCCAGTCGATCGGTGAGCCCGGCACGCAGCTGACGATGCGCACCTTCCACACCGGTGGTTCGGCGTCGGCGGACGACATCACCCAGGGTCTGCCCCGTGTCACCGAGCTGTTCGAGGCGCGCACACCCAAGGGCGCGTCGCCGATCGCCGAGTCCGACGGTCGCGTGACGATCGACGAGACGGAGAAGACCCGCAAGGTCATCGTGACTCCTGACAACGGCGACGAGCCGCACGTGTACCCGGTCCTCAAGCGCGCCACGCTGCTCGTGGAGGACGGCCAGCACGTGTCGGTCGGCCAGCCGCTGCAGGTGGGCACGCTCGACCCCAAGGAGATCATGCGCGTTCAGGGCGCCCGCGAGGTGCAGAAATACCTCGTCAACGGCGTGCAGGGCGTGTACCGCTCCCAGGGTGTGCCGATCCACGACAAGCACATCGAGGTCATCGTCCGCCAGATGCTGCGCAAGGTCACCGTCGTCGACCACGGCGAGACCACGCTGCTGCCCGGTGAGATGGTCGACTCGCGTCGCTTCATCGACATCAACCGTGCGTCGGTCGGCGAGGGCAAGCGCCCGGCGTCGGGCCGCCCAGAGCTGATGGGTATCACGAAGGCGTCGCTCGCGACCGAGTCGTGGCTGTCGGCCGCGTCGTTCCAGGAGACGACGCGCGTGCTGACGCAGGCCGCGATGGAGGGCAAGAGCGACCCGCTCATGGGCCTGAAGGAGAACGTGATCATCGGAAAGCTGATCCCCGCCGGCACCGGACTGACGAAGTACCGGAACGTCGTCGTGGAGGCCACCGAAGAGGCGAAGAGCGAGCGGTACCCCAACCGCATCTTCGCGTCGGACGGTGCGTACAGCGACGCCGACCTGAGCTACGTCGACTTCGACAGCTTCTCGACGGACGACTACACCCCGGGTACGTACAACTGACGTACCCCGCTCGTTGAGCGCGGCGCCGCAGGCGCCGAGGCGAAACGCACAGGAAGGCCCCCGGCACGCGCCGGGGGCCTTCCTCGTTTTCGGCCCGCCGCCGCGTAGCGTGGAGGCGGGGGAGGGAACGATGATCGGGGGACGCAACGGCTGGATCGCCTGGCCGGTCGGTATCGTCTGCGTCGGCGTGGTGGGCGGACTCGTCTGGCTGGCCGCGCCGGGCGTGCCGTCGGCCGTGCAGTTCGCGGGCGATGTGCTGCGCTCGGGGAGCGCGCAGCTCGAAGAGCCGGCGCATTCGCCCGATCCGGTCGTCACGCTCGCGGCGGGCGACGACTGCCGTGAGCTGTACCCCAGCGACCTCTGGACGGAGCTGACGTGGGCTCGCGACCGGGTCCTCAGCCAGTCGCAAGACGCGCCGAGCACCTCGGCGGAGTCGGTGCGCGACGCCCTCTCGCCCGACGTTCTGATGACCTGTGCCTGGCGCACAGGTGATGGCCAGACCGTCACGACGACGCTGTCGCGGGTGGATGCCGCCGCCGCCGCGATCGCGCGCGACGCGTTCACCGGCGCGGGGTTCGCCTGCGCTCCGCTGGCCGCGGGCGTGCGGTGCACGCACAGCACCGGCACCTTCGACGAGGACGACATCGTCGCCGGCGACCTCTGGCTCGTCACCACCGAGGACGGGTGGCACCCCGAGGGCTACACCGACCGACTCGTGCAGCACCTCTGGCCGCAGTAGCAGGGCTCGAGGCTTCATGGCCGTGTCGAGGCATCGCGCGTCTCGCGGCGTCCGCACCTCTCGCGGCATCCGCAGTGTCGCGGCATCCCTCTCCCCGGCATCCGGGGCCCGGCATCCCGCGGCCCCGGCCTCCCGCGGCCCGGCCTCGGTGTGTGTGAACAGGAAGTTCAATGAGCTTTTCGGGTGGGTCGTCATGGTCCCGACACGCGCTCATCCGCCCGTCGGCCCGACCACACGCGCTCATCCGTGGGCCCGACCACGCGCGCTCATCCACCCGTCGGCCCGACCACAGGCGCCCGACCACGCCCGGCCCGGCCACCCATCCGTCCCGGCAACTCACCGCTTCGGGCCGGGCACCTCCCACGTGTGCACGGGCGCGTTAGCGTTCATGCCCTCCATGTAGAGCTTCAGCATCTCGGCCAGGGCCGCCTCGCGGTCGAGGCCCCGGTCTTCGAACGCATGCACGGCAGCCACCTGCCACGACGCCCCGTTGACGCGTTCCCGGCAGCGCTCCTCGATGATCGACAGATACCGGTCGCGGACGGCGGCCGAGACATCCCACCGCTCCAGTCCCTCGTGCGCGAGCGGAAGCAACCGGCGCAGCACGAGCTCGTCCCACGGCACCGCCCCGATGCCCGGCCAGTAGAACGTCGACTCCACACCGCGCCGCGCGCCTTCGGCGAAGTTCGCACGGGCGGCGTCGAAGCTCATCTTCGTCCACATCGGGCGGTCCTGCTCGGCGAGCATGCGCACCACCCCGTAGTAGAACGCCGCGTTGGCCATGATGTCGGCGACGGTGGGGCCCGCGGGCAGCACGCGGTTCTCGACGCGCAGGTGCGGCGTGCCGTCGACGACGTCGTACACCGGGCGGTTCCACCGGTAGACGGTGCCGTTGTGCAGTCGCAGCTCTTGCAGCAGGGGAGCACGCCCGGCGCGCAGTTCGGCCTCGGGGTCTTCATCGGTTGTCTCGGGCAGCAGCGCGGGGAAGTAGCGCACGTTCTCCTCGAACAGGTCGAAGATGCTCGTCACCCACCGCTCACCGAAGAAGACGGGCGGACGCACCCCCTGATTGCGCAGCTCGGGCGAGCGCGTGTCGGTGGCCTGCAGGAACAGTTCGGTGCGGGTCTCGGCCCACAGCTGCTTTCCGAACAGATACGGCGAGTTCGCGCCCAGCGCGAGTTGCGGGCCGGCGAGGATCTGTGCGGCGTTCCAGTGCGCGGCGAACGACGACGGCGCCACCTGCAGGTGCAGCTGCACCGACGTGCACGCCGACTCGGGCGCGATCGTCGGCGAGTACATGCGCAGCGACTCGGTGCCCACGATGTTCAACTCGAGGTCTTCGCGGCGCGCGGCGAAGATCGCCTCGTCGAGGGCGGCGTAGCGCGGATTGGCGCTCATCCACTCGCCCTCCAGCTGCTCAGCGCGAAGGGTGGGGAGGATGCCGACCATCACGATCCGCGCACCTGCTTCGCGCGCCCGCTCGTCGGCGCGGTCCATCGACCAGCGCAGAAGCTCTTCGAGGTCGATAGCAGAGTCGCCGGGCAGGGGGCGCGGCGGCACGTTGAGCTCGATGTTGTAGCGACCCAGCTCGGTCTGGAAAGCGGGATCTGCGATGGCCCCGAGCACCTCGGCGTTCGCCATCTTCGGCTGGCCCTCGTCGTCGACGAGGTTGAGCTCGATCTCGAGTCCCGTGAGCGGTCGCTCCAGCTCGAAGACCTGCTCGCGCAGCATCTGCTCGAACACGTCGAGGCACCGCTGCACCTTGGCGCGGTACGCGGTGCGCTGCTCGCGCGTGAATTCGAGCGAGGAGATGTCGTCTCCCATGGCGAAGAGCATGGCACATCCCGGCCGCGCTGTCGCGTCTACGCTGGGACGACGAAGGGAGAGACGACAGTGGATGACGCATCCGACGAGCCCGCGCCGGCACCGGCGGGCACGGCAGACCCGGGCGCGGGGCGCGGCCCGGACTGGCTCGACACCGCGTTGCGTGCCGAGCTGCCACGGCTCGTGCGCCTGCGGCGACACCTGCACGCGCATCCCGAGCTCTCCTGGCAGGAGAACGCGACGACCGCGCTGCTGCACGACGTTCTGGCCGCCGCGGGCATCCCCGCGCAGGTGCTGCCCGGCGGCACCGGCTTGGTCGCCGAGATCGACGGCGGCGCGCCCGGCCCGGTCATCGGCCTGCGCGCCGACATCGACGCCCTGCCGGTGACCGAGGGCAGCGGCCTGCCGTTCGCCTCGACCGTGGCCGGCGTCGCGCACGCCTGCGGGCACGACGTGCACACGACGGTGCTCGTGGGCACGGCGCTCGCCCTGCACGCGGCCCCGGTGTTCGTCGGGCGGGTGCGACTGCTGTTTCAGCCCGCCGAGGAGAGGATGCCCGGCGGGTCGCACCAGCTCGTGGCCTCGGGCGCGCTCGACGGCGTCGGCCGTCTGTTCGCCCTGCACTGTGATCCGCGGGTCCCCGTGGGTCAGGTGGGTCTGCGCGTGGGGCCGATCACCTCGGCATGCGACATGATCGAGCTCGAGGTCACCGGGCCCGGCGGGCACACATCGCGTCCGCATTTGACGGTGGACGTCGTGGGAGCCCTCGCCACGGTCGCGACGCGGCTGCCGCTGCTCGTGAACCGGCGACTGGATCCCCGATCAGGCGCGGTGCTGGTGTGGGGCGCGATCCAGGCGGGCGCGGCATCCAATGTCATTCCGCGGCAGGGGACGCTCGGCGGCACGCTGCGCGTCATGGACCGCGCCGCGTGGGAGCTCGCCGAGCCCGTCGTCACCGAGCTCGTCGAGCAGCTGCTCGCGCCCAGCGGCGCCGAGCATCGGCTCACCTACATCCGCGGCGTGCCGCCGGTGGTCAACGACACCGCATCCGTCGCGCTGCTGCAGAGCGCCGTGACGGCCGGCATCGGCACGGACGCGGTCGTCGAGGCCGAGCAGTCGGCAGGCGCCGAAGACTTCGCCGTGCTGCTCGATCACGCGCCCGGGGCGCTCGCTCGCCTGGGCGTATGGGACGGCCTCGAGCCCCAGGTCGACCTGCACTCCTCGGCCTTCCGCGCCGATGAACGGGCGATCCCGGTCGGTGTGCGTACGCTCGTGCACACCGTGCTGGCCGCAGGCTGAGGCGCCGTCGGCGCAGAACTCCGCCCTGCGCGCCCCGTCACCCGAAGACATGCGCGACGACGCTCGAGGTGTACCCCTCCGGGGCGAGGTTCGAGTACTGCGTGTCGATCATGACCCCGTCGCGCCAGAACATCGTGCGTCCATCGGTGACGGGGTACTGCTTGTTCTGCCAGGTGCGTTCGCAGCGTGTGCCCTCGTCGGGCGTGTAGCACGTCGCGCCTTTGTCGCGGAAGGCGTTCATCGCGTCGAGCGCGGGCCCGCGGTTCATGTGAGAGATCGTCGTGGTCAGATTCGTCGTGTCGGCGCTGGGCGAGCCCCACACGCAGATGAGCGAACCGTCGGACTGCACGCCGGTCGGCGCGAACGCCTTGTCGTTGAGCGGCTGGTCCTGCAGCTGAGCGAGCACCGCGGCCGACACGATGGCGCGACAGTCGGTGGGCAGCGCCACGGCAGGAGCGACGGTGGCCGTGGGTGTCGGGCCGGGGGTGGCGGTCTGCTCGGCGACCGCCGACGATGTCGCCGCGGACGTCTCGGGCGCCGGATCGGGGGCGCACGCCGTGAGCGCCGTGAGCAGGAGGAGGGATGCCGCGACCGCGGCCGCAGAGGGGATCCGGCGCATCCCCTCACTGTAGAAGGAGCGGCCCCGCCGTCCCGTCCGACACGCGTCGGCACGCCTCCGCGACGCCCGCGGAGCCCGGCGGTACCCTCGCAGAGTGGGGACCGTCCCCGTGTGAGGAGTCCTGCTGATGAGTGATCCCCAGGAGCCCGTCGGCGAGCCGATCGAGGAGTCGACATCCGTCGACGACGTCGTGGGCCGGGCGCACGAGGGCCTCGCCGAAGCCGAAGCCGCCGGACGCGATGCGACCGACGAGTCCGCGGCCGCGGCATCCACCCCTCCCGCCGACGAACCCGCAGCCGCCGCGTCTGGCGAACCCGATGACGCCGCGGCTGCCGAACCCGACGGAGCCGCAGCATCTGCCGAACCCGACGTCGTCACAGCCGCATCCGCCGACGCCGACGAGCCCGTCTTCTCGACGCCGGCACTGAACGAGGTGCACGGCACGTACGGCGAGAACGCCGATGCCGCCGCCACCGAGGCGTACGACGCGTCACGCCCGGCTCCCGCCACCGATGCGTACCCGGCCGAAGCCGGTGCCGGCGCGGCGGCCGCGGCATCCATCGCCGAACCGGCGGCTCCGCAGCCGATCTTCGTGCAGGCGCCCGAAGAGCCGCACCCGCGCGGCAATCGCGGTGCGGCCGGCGGAATCGGCCTCATCGCGGCCGTCTGCTTCGCCGTGCTGTACCTCGCGTCGGGCCTGGTCATCGGCCTGGTCGACGGCAGCATCACGAACGACGGCCTGACCGACTGGCTGGTCGACGCGCTCTCGTCGTGGGCCCTGTGGGTGCCCACGATCGTGTTCTTCATCGCGTTCTGGCTGCTGGGCGCGATCATCAACCGCGGCCGCTGGGGCGCGTGGGTGATCATCGGTCTGCTCGTGGGCGTCGCGGCCTGGGGCGGGCATCTGCTCGGTCAGCTGTTCGAGGCGCCGTTCTGGAACGTCACCGCGTCGGAGGGCGCCGATATCGTCAACCAGCAGCTGTTCGCGCCGCTCGCGATCGCCGCCTTCATCATCGGCCGTGAGCTGACGATCTGGTTCGGTGCATGGGTCGCCGCGCGCGGCAGGCGCGTCACGGCGCTCAACGTCGAGGCGCGCCGTGAATACGAGCGCACGCTCGAGGCGGGCCCGCAGCTGGCACGCTGATCACATGACGAATGCACCGGGCGGACCGGGCTCTGCCAAAGGCGGGCCGGTCCGCCCGGTCGTCGCATGGGCGTTCGCCACGGTGCTGTTCGTGGCGCTCATGGTCGCCGGTCTCGGCCTGGTCAGCCTGGCCACCGGCCGCGACGTCATCCCGGTGCCCGACTTCGGCGGCCTGGTGGGCACCGTCGCCGCCATCCTCGCGGCGGTCGCGTTCGCGGTGGTGCTGTGGATGCTGCTGCGCCGGCCGCGCCCGTCACTGTGGGGCGCCGTCGGCACGGGGCTGGCCGCATTCCTCGTGTACCTGGTGACCGTGTGGCTGGGCGGCGCCGTGCACACCAGCGACATCGTGCTCGCGGCATCCGTCGCCGGAGGGCTGGTCACCGGCGGCTTCGCCCTGGTGGTCGCCGGGGCCGGGCTCGTCGCCGGCTGGGGCGGGATTCTGCTCATGCGCGCCCGCGGCGGACGCCCGCGATGGCCGTGGGAGGGTCACGACGAGCCGTGAGCGGCCTCGCGCGTTACGGTGGAGACGTGGAGCGCTCCCTGGAAACCCAGGTCAGCCAGGCAGTCGACGCCTGGCTGCGGTGGCTGCCGCGCTGGGAACCGGCCACGCATCGCGGGAGGGTCGCGGTGTGCCGCCGCTGCTTCGGGTCGCCGGTGCTGTCGGCGGCGGGGCTGGGGGCGGACGTGCCGCACGGCGTCCAGCACGGACTCTCCACTCGCATCAAGACGATCGTCGACCACGCGGTGGCCGAATACACAGCGCGCAATCTGCCGATGCTGCAGACCGAGCTCGACCAGCAGGCCGAGCGCAACCGCGCTCGCAGCTATCGGCCGGGAGAGGGGCTGGACCCCGAATTCGAGGGGATGCCGCTGGATCCCGACCCGCAGCCCGGGGCTCCGTTCCTGTTCACGCTCGCGGGCATGGCCGACCAGGCCGATTCCGAGGTGCCTGCGCTGCCGCCGCTGAGCGAAGAGGCCAAGGCCGCGTTGCGCCAGGAGGTGGGGTTGGCTGACGAGTACGCGAACATGGTCGGGCGCGAGGTGTGCTCGATCCTGCTGGGACATCGGCTGCGCATCCAGACCGCGATCGCCGAGTTCGTGGAGCCGCAGGTCGCCGCCCTCCTCGAAGAGCTGACACGGTCGCTCGACGCCCCGTTCGACCCGACCGACTGACTCGCCCCGCACCCCGCCGATCCACCCGGCGAATTCATATGAGTTTGTCCCATGCACATCGAACCGCCGGCGGTTTGATGTGCGCGCGACAGTTCCATATGAATTTGCCGTAGGGGAAGGGCGGGTTGCCTGCGACGCCGCGCGACCGGGCACCGCGCGCGGGTCCAGTTCGATTTGCTACGATGACCGGGCCCGACCGCTGTCTGCGCGCACCACGGACGGTGCTTTCGCTCTGCTCGCACACCCGGCAACCAGGAGGGGACCGCTATGCCCAAGCGCCTGCCGTCCGAGCCGCCGGTGCTGCCCGGGCTCACCTATGTGCGCCCGCTCGGCTCGGGCGGCTTCGCCGACGTGTTCCTCTACGCGCAAGACATGCCGCGCCGCCAGGTCGCCGTCAAGGTTCTGCCCGCCGGTATCCACGACGCCGAGCTGCTGCGGATGTTCAACGCCGAGGCGGACATCCTCGCGCACCTGTCGGCGCATCCCTCGATCGTCACGGTCTACCAGGCCGGCATCTCGGCCGACGGACGCCCCTACATCGTCATGGAGTTCTGCCCGGGCTCACTCGCACAGCGCTACCGGCTCGAGCGCCTGCCGCTCGACGAAGTGCTGACGATCGGCGTCAAGATGGCCAGCGCCGTCGAGACCGCGCACCGCGCCGGCCTCGTGCACCGTGACATCAAGCCCAGCAACATCCTCATCACGACCTTCGGCTCTCCCGTGCTGGCCGACTTCGGCATCTCGTCTTCGCTCGCGCCGACCGGCGGCGGCGAGGTGCTCGCGATGAGTGTGCCGTGGAGCGCGCCCGAAGTCATCGCCGAGCAGACGGCGGGTACCGTCGCCAGCGAGGTCTGGGGACTGGGCGCGACCGTGTACTCGCTGCTGGCCGGGCACAGCCCGTTCGAGCGCCCTGAGGCCGGGCAGAACTCCCGCGACCAGCTGCGCCGCCGCATTCAGCGCGCGTCGTTCCCGACGATGCGTCGGCCCGACGTGCCCGCCCAAGTGCTCGAGGTGCTCCAGGTGGCGATGGCGCGCGACCCGCAGGACCGCTACCCGTCCGCGCTCGCCTTCGCGCAGGCGCTGCGCGACGTGCAGCATGCCGTCGGCTTTCCGCCGTCGCCGCTCGAGGTCGCCGTGGACGAGTGGGTTCCCGGCGACTCGACGGTGGATGTGCGGGATGCCGCGGCCCGCGGCCCCGTCATCTCGTCGGTGGCTCACGATGCGCGCCGTCGTGCCCCCGCCGTGGCTCCCTTGACCGCGCGCGACGAAGACACCGATATCTCCGCCCCGTCCGTGCACACCTCTCGGCGGGCGTGGCCGTGGATCGTCACGAGCGCGGTCGTCGTGGTCGCCGTCGCGCTCGTCGTCTGGGCTGTCGCCTCCGGGGGAGCGGCCTGAGATGAAGCGCGGGTCCCTGATAGCAACGGTCGTCGCGGTGGCGGCGGCCGCGGCATCCGTCATCGCCGTCAGCGTGGTGTGGCCCGGCTTGGACTCGCGATCCACACCGCCCGAGCAGACGTCGGTGTGGGCGCTGCAGACCGGCGAGGGCCGGCGCTATGCGCGTGTGAACACGTCCATCGGCGAGCTCGACACCGTGCGCAGCGTGGCCAATCCCTCCGCCGTGGCCCAGACGGGCGACGGCGCGTACCTGTTCTCCGAGAGCTACGGCAAGGTCACCCGCATCGACGAGGCGCTTCCCGACGACCTCGACGACGAGGCGCTGCGCGAGTCGCCCTCGACCCCGGCGGGGACCGTGCAGGCGGCCGTCACCGGCGACTACGTCGCCTACCGCACTGACTCGGGCGCGGTGTACGCGGGCCGCATGGGCGATGCCTCGCCCGGGCAGCTCAACCCCGACGGCGCCGACCCCGACGCGCCGCAGTTCACTGCACAGGCCATCGCGGTCGATGACGCCGGCGTCGTGTATGCGTACTCGCAGAAGGACGCGGTGGTCGTCCGCTATCGCATCTCCGATGGCGAGGTGCTCGGCCGCGACGCGGTGCCCAAGGGCCCCTCCGGCTCGGCGCTGGGGCTGACGGCGGCCGACGGCACATGGTTCCTCGTCGACGAAGACGCCGGTCGCCTCTGGCGTCGCGGCGCGGAGTCGTCGGTCGTCCTCTCTCTCGTCGGTGATATCGCCTACAGCCAGGCGCAGTCGTCCGGCGACGCGGCGTGGATCGCCGACGACACCGGTCTGGTCAAGCTGTCAGTCGACGGTGCCGAGCCCGAGCGTGTCGTGGGCGGGGCGGGGTCGACCCGCGACCTGGGCACGCCCGCACGACCCGTCGTCGACGGGGGCGTCGTCTTCGCGGCATGGGTGGGAACCGACACCGGAACCCTGTGGCGCTCCGACGACGGCGAGCAGGCCCTCGACTTCGGCGACAAGACGCTCGGCGACGATCGGCGCCCGGTGTTCACCGGCAGCGGGAGCGCGCTGATCCTCAACGAGACCCGCAGCGGCTGGGTGTGGAACGCGCACACGGCGGCGCTGCTGCCCTCCAGCCAGGACTGGTCGCTCGACGACACCTCGGCACCCGAGACCGCGCCCAGCGACGAAGAGGCGCAGGTCGTCATCGACCCGAAGCCGCCCGTCGCCGAGGCGGACGCGTTCGGCGTACGCGCCGGCAGCCTCGTGAGTCTGCCGGTCATGCTCAATGACCACGACCCGAACGAAGACGTGCTCACGATCGACGCCGACAGCGTCACCGGCCTCGACGACGGCTTCGGCACCCTCTCGGTCACCGACGACGGCCAGCGTCTGGCGGTGCACGTGGCCGCGGATGCACACGGGTCGGCCACTTTCCGCTACCGCGTGACCGATGGCACCGCGAAGGACGGCCTGTACTCCGAGCCGGCGACTGCCACCCTGACCGTACGCGGCAGCGGCGACAACTCTGCGCCCAAATGGTGCGGCACCGCCGGGTGCCTGGCGACGTGGCCGTCGCCACAGGTCGCGCCGGGTGGCACGGTGACCGTGCCGGTCCTCGACGGATGGGTCGACCCCGACGGTGATCCGCTCATGCTGCTGGGCGTCACCGATCCGACCGGAGCGGGGGCCGCGGCATCCACTCCCGACGGCGACGTCGTGTACCAGCACTCCGATCCGTCCGTGACCGAAGCGCAGATCGTGCAGCTGAAGGTGACGGTCGGTGACACCCGCGGAGCCACGACGACCCGCGACCTCACCGTCCGGATCACACCCAAGCCGAAGCTCGAGGCCGAGTCGTTCGCCGTCACCGAGACGCAGGGCGGCGGCATCACCGTCGATGTGGGCCCGTACGTGCAGGGCACGCAGGGGCGCCTGTCGCTGTCGAGCGTGCGTGTGCTCGACGACACCTCGGCCGAGGCCGTGGCGACCGCCGGCGGCACGAGCTTCGACATGAGCACGAAGAGTCCGGGCATCTACCGCGTCTCGTACACGGTCACCGACGGCGAGAGCGAGGCATCGGCGACGGCCCGCGTGACCGTGCTGCCCGACGACGCGCCCGCGCAGCTGGCGACTTCGCCCGTGGTGGCCTTCGTGCGTCCGCAGCAGGACGTCACGCTCGACGTGTTCAGCGCCGTGAGCAACCCGACCGGGCGTGTGCTGCTGCTCAGCGACATCGAGCCGCACGCGATCGATGGCGCCACGATGTCGGTGGATGCCGTCGGGCAGAACTACCTCCGCATCTCAGGCTCGACCGCCGACGGCTCGCCGGGCCAGCTGGGCACCATCACCTACACCGTGTCGGACGGTACGAACGACGCGGGCGCCCGCATCACCGGCGAAGCGACGGTGTACCTGCTGCCCGCCTCCAGCGACCTCGCGCCCATCGCCGTCGACGACACGGTCGTGGCCCGCGCCGGTGCGCAGGTCGACATCCCGGTGCTCGACAACGACGTGTCGGCCTCGGGCGGGGCGATGACGCTGAACCCGGCATCGGTGCGCTCGTCGACCAAGAGCGCGCTCGCCTTCGCCTCGGGGCGAATGCTGCGCTACCTCGCGCCCCGCACGCCCGGCGACTACCGCATCGAGTATTCGGTGTTCGCGTCGGGCTCGCCGACGTTGGCCGACACCGCCGTGGTGCGGGTCAAGGTGATCTCCGACGAAGCGAACCGCGCTCCCCGGCCGCGCACTCTCACCGGCCGTGTGCTCACCGGGCAGGCGACGACGATCCCGTTCCGCTCGTACGGCGTCGACCCTGACGGCGACGACGTGAGCCTCGACCGCATTCTGACTCAGCCGTCGAGCGGATCGGCGACGATCGCGGCCGACGGCGAATCGATCGAGTACGCGAGCGTGCCCGGCTTCCACGGGCAGGTGTCGTTCACGTACCGGGTGGTGGATGCCGCGGGCATGACCGGCACCGCGACGGTCCGGGTCGGCGTGCTCGACGAGCAGGCGAACCCGAGCCCGGTGACCTTCACCGACTACGTGCAGCTGCAGGTCGGCGAGAGCAACACGGTGCGGGTCGAGCCACTGGCCAACGACGTCGACCCGACGGGGGGAGCGCTCGCCCTGAGCGCGGTGCGCCCGGACGCGGTCGAGAAGCTCGCCGACGGCAGTGACAACGCCGAGTACGCGCGCCTGAAGGCGCTCATCGGAGAGACGACCGAGAAGCAGGTCGTCATCAGCGCCGGCACGTCGCCGGGCACCATGTCGTTCCTGTATGACGTGACCAGCAGCACCGGCAACACGGCGCGTGGTCTCATCGTCGTGAAGGTCGTGCGCGGGGCCGTGCCCGACTACCCGGTGATCTCCGACACCGTGCTGACGGCCGTGACGCGCGAGCAGTTCACCTCGGGCGTCGACGTCGTCGCCGGCAAGGTGAGTTGGACGGGCGGCGACATCGGCGGCCTCACCCTGAGTCTGTGGGGCGAGCCCGAGGGCGTCTCGGTGTCGGGCACGAAGCTCTCCGGAGCCCTGCCCGAGCACACCCGGATCATCCCGTTCGCACTTTCGGGAACATCGACCGCGGGCCAGAAGGTGACCTCTTACGGGTTCCTGCGGATTCCCGGCGCCGATGATCTCACCCTTGCGCTCAAGCCCGGTCAGAAGGCGCAGGAGGTCACCGAGGGCGACTCCGTCACCTTCGACATGGCGAAGCTCGTGAGCCTGCCCACCGGCGCGGTGCTCGAGGTGGGCGACGAGATCACGGCGACCAAGGCGCGCAAGAACGCGGTCTGCGCCTCGGCCGGCGGCACGAAGGTGCGTTACGACGCGGGACTCGGCGCACCGTGGACCGACGCCTGCGTTGTGCCGGTGCGGATGACCGGTCAGAAGGAGTGGACCTACCTGTCGGTCCCGATCGCCGTCACCGCACTCGACCCGGTCCCGGTGCTCGATTCGGCGTCGCTCACGATCAGCCCGGGCGCGACCGTCACCTACGACCTGAAGAAGCTCACCACTTGGCAGGGGCGCGACGACTGGGACAACATCGTCTACACGCTCGACTATCAGGGGCGCGACTTCACCGTCACGCACGAGGGCACGACCGTCACCATCGTCGGCGCCGATGCGGCCGCGCCCGGCGACGAAGAGGTCGCGGTCGTCGGCGTCTCCAGTCACCCGGGTGTCTCGCCCGCGCGGCTCATCCTGCGCGTCGGCGCGGTGCCCAGCACGTTGCCGAAGGCCGGGACCGTGGCGCAGAAGTGTTCACAGGCCAATGGATCCAGCTGCACGGTCGAGGTGATCGGTGCCGCCGGCGAAGTGAACCCGCTGCCGAACACGCCGCTCGAACTGGTCGACGTCCGCAGTGGCGGAACGTGCAGCGGTGTGACGTTCACGGTGGCGGATGCCGCGCACATCCGCGCCTCGTGGTCGGACGACACCGCCGGTCAGACCTGTACCGCGGTCTTCTCGGTGCGCGATGCGCAGGGGCGCGCGACGGCCGGGGATCGAGACGGCCAGCTGATGCTCGACCTGCACGGTTACCCGAAGGCACCGGCCGCCGTGGTGCAGTCGGCGTACGCCGACGGCACCATCACGCTGCGGGTGGATGCGGGAGCGGCCAGCCAGGCGTACCCGGAGCTGACCGGCTTCGTCGTCCGCTACAAGGGCGACGTGGTCGCCCGCTGTTCGGCCGACGGCGTCTGCCCCACGATCGAGGCTCCCAACGGCGAGGCACGACAGTACGAGGCGAAGGCCGTGAACGCGGTGGGCGAGTCGTCGGGCTCGGTATCCACGACGGCCTGGGCCTACGACGCACCGCCGACGCCGAAGAAGGTCACCGCCACGCCGGTGGTCACGAGCGGCGACGGCGGGGTCGTCAAGGTCACCGTCGACGGCATCGACTCGAGCAAGACCGCCAAGCTGCGCATCACGAGCGACACTGGCGAGTCGGTCGACGTCGACGTGCCCCGCCGCGGCACGTCGGTGACCGTTCCCGAGTACCGGATCGGCAGCAACGACTCCACGCCGCTCACGGTCACCCCGATGTCGCCGTTCACCCTGCCGCCCGGCTTCGACGGCTCGACGACGGGCCAGGCCCGTACGATCCTCGCCAACGGCGTGGGCGCGCCGAAGAATCCGAGCCTCTCACTGTCGACGAGCTCGGACGACTCCGACAAGGCGACGATCAAGGCATCGGGCTCGGCGACCCCCAACGGCGCCGGCTCGCGTGTGCTGTACGGCATCGTGCTCGACGGCGATCGTTGTGTGGCGACCGATTCGACCGCCTACAAGGAGTTCGAAGTCGACGCGGGGCGGACGTACACGTACCGGCTGTGCGCGGAGTCGTTCGTCGGCGACACCTCGTTCGGACGCGTCGAGACGACGGAGCAGACGATCGCTCGAGCGGGTAACGGCCCGAAGGGCTATACCTATACGGTGGCCGCCAAGCCCTCGGTGGATGACGGCGCGCAGCGCGCCGAGTGGAAGATCAAGGACGACCCGACGTCGGCGGAGCAGGTGCCCCGCTGGGCATCGGTGAAGTTCAGTGGTCTTGACAGCTCGGTCTTCGATCGAGATCCGGGCATCGAGGTGTGGTACGACTACGGCATCTTCTCCGGCCCGCACAGTCCTGTGACGGCGAACAGCGCGAGTGCCCCGTACCAGGTGTGGGCACAGTGGCAGATCAAGGTGTGCTCAGGCGGCGACACGCTGCAGGCCACGGGCAGCTCGAGCGGGAATGCGGCGACGGTCTCGTTCGACTACTCCAAGGCGACGTACGAAGACGTCCATGGAAAGAGCCTCGACGTCACCACCGCCGGTGTCGTGCCCGACTATGCGGTCTCGGTGGCGCGCGTCAGCGTGACCGTGTCGTGGCCGTCGGAGTGGGGTCTGAACTCCGCCACCTCCACGTTCGGCGGCTCGTGCGCGCCGAAGAAGCTGGCCGCCCCCACCATCTCGAGCGCAGAGGGCACGGCCGATGGCGTGGTCGTCACGTGGTCGTCCGTCGCAGACGCGACCGCATACGAGCTGCAGCGGTATGACGGCGGATGGTCGACCGTCAAATCCGGCATCGCGGAGACCACCTACACGGACGGCAACGCCGACTTCGCCGCCTCGGCGCACAAGTACCGGGTCATCGCCAGCAACGCCCACGCCGAATCCTCGGCATCCGAGACGGTGACCTCCTCCCCGTACGTCGCACCCGGTTCCGACCCCGGTGACGGCGGCGGTGACAACACCGGCGGCGACCCCGGCGACGACACCGGCGGCTGACCGGCACGGCCCGTAGCATCCATCCCACTCCCCATCCCGACAGGAAGACACGAATGACGATCCCCCAGGAACAGGCCACGTGGTTCGCCGACACGTTCCGGCAGCTCGCCGAGAACGTCGAGCACGCCGTGCTCGGAAAGCGCCACGTCATCGAGCTGGTCCTGGTCGCGATGCTGAGCGACGGTCACGTGCTGCTCGAAGACGTGCCCGGCACCGGCAAGACCTCCCTGGCCCGCGCACTGGCGTCGTCGGTGCAGGGGACGAACACCCGCATCCAATTCACTCCCGATCTGCTGCCGGGCGACATCACCGGCATCACGGTGTACGACCAGAAGACGGGTGTGTTCGAGTTCCACTCAGGTCCCGTCTTCGCGAACATCGTGCTGGCCGACGAGATCAACCGGGCGAGCCCGAAGACCCAGGCGGCACTGCTCGAGGTGATGGAGGAGGGCAAGGTCACCATCGACGGCGTCACACGTCCGGTGGGCGTGCCGTTCCTCGTGCTGGCCACGCAGAACCCCGTCGAGCAGGCCGGCACCTACCGGCTGCCCGAAGCGCAGCTCGACCGCTTCATGATGAAGACGTCGCTGGGCTACCCCGATCACGCGGCAACCGTGCGCATCCTCGACGGCGCGGCCGTGCCGACCTCGAAGCTCGATCCGGTGATCACGCCGCAGGCACTCGTCGGCATGGCCGACCTCGCGCGCGAGGTATACGCGAACGCGCTGGTGCTCGACTACATCGCCCGCATCGTCGATGCGACGCGCTCAGCCGAGCAGGTGCGGCTGGGTGTCAGCATCCGCGGCGCCCTGGCACTCACCCGGGCCACGCGCACGCGCGCCATCTCGCAGGGCCGCACCTACGCCACGCCCGACGACGTGAAGGCGCTCGCGGTGCCGGTGCTCTCGCACCGTCTCATCGTGCACCCCGAGGCCGAGTTCGACGGAGTCACCGCTGACGCGGTCATCGGGCAGATCCTCCTGGATGTTCCGCCGCCCACCCAGCGCGAGGGTGCATGAGCCCTCGCCAGACCACCCGCGCCGCGTACACCGCATTCCCTGAGGGGACCACCACCACCCTCGGGGGCTTGACCGCGCCCGACGGCACGACGACACGGCGCACCCAGGTCACCGACCGGCGGCGCAGCAGCCTGGTGCGCGCGATCGTCACGGCGCTGACGGCGGCGCGTGCAGCGCAGACCGGCACGAAGACCGCCGCAGCCTGGCTCGCCCGGACCGTCACGCCGGCCGGCTGGCTCGTGGTGGCACTGGCGACCGTGGGGCTCACGCTCGGCTGGGTGTTCGGCTGGGTCGAGGCGCTCGTGGCAGGGTTCGCCTCGCTCGCCCTGCTGGTGATGAGCGTGCCGTTCCTGTTCGGCGCGCGCGGATACGACGTCGCAGTGCACCTGCCGCATGAGCGGGTGGTCGCCGGCGATCCGCTCGACGGGCAGATCGTGATCCGCAACACCGGCGGCCGCACTACCCTGCCGGGGCGTGTCGACCTGCCCGTTGGACAGGGACTTGTCGAGCTCGGCGTCCCCTTGCTGCGGCCGGGGCACGAGACCGAGCAGCCCGTCTCGATCCCTGCGATGCGCCGCGGCGTGATCACCGTCGGCCCGCCCACCGCGGTGCGCACCGATCCTGTCGGATTGCTGCGGCACGAGCACGAGTGGGACGAGCGGCACGAGATCTACGTGCACCCCCGCACCGCCATGGTCCCCGGAACGAGCGCCGGAATGATCCGCGACCTCGAGGGAAATCCCTCACGGCGCATCGTCGACGCCGACATGTCGTTCCACGCGATCCGCGAGTATGTGCCCGGTGATGCGCGTCGCCAGATCCACTGGAAGTCGACGGCGAAGACCGGGCGACTGATGGTCCGCCAGTTCGAAGAGACGCGCCGGTCGCGGCTGGCCGTGATCCTCAGCCTCGCCGAGACGGAGTACGCCACCGACGACGAGTTCGAGCTCGCCGTGAGTGCCGCCGCCTCGCTCGGCGTGCAGGCGGTGCGCGACGGGCGCGACATCGACGTGGTCACGGGCTCTGCCATCCCGAAGATGGTGCGCGGCCGGATGCGGTCGATCGAGGTGCTGCAGGCCGGCACACCGCGCGGCCTGCTCGACGGGTTCTCGCGGCTGAACGCCCTGGAGAGCACCATGCCCTTGCCCGAGGTGTGCCGCCTGGCGGTGGAGGCCTCCGACACGCTCTCGCTCGCCTTCGTCGTCTGCGGATCGCAGACGACGCCCCGGCAGTTGCGGCAGGCGGCGCTCGCGTTCTCCTCCGCCACCGCCGTCGTCGGCGTCGTATGCGATGAGAAGGCGCACCCGCGCACACGGCCGCTCGGCGGGCTGACCGTCATGACCGTGGGGCTGCTCGACGACCTCGCCGGCCTCATGATCCGCGGGACGCAGACGTCGCTGATGACCGGAGCGGGGGCGACAGGATGATCCGCCGCGCCGACGAGGAGGCCCGCGGCTTCGCGGCCCTGCGCACGCGATACGTCGCCACCGGCACCGCATACGCCGTGGCGATGGCGGCCGTCGCCGCGCTGGCGGCCTGGCCCGTCTACGGCGACGCGCGATTCCTCCTCGTGGCCGGCGTCGGCGTTCTCGTCGCGCTGCTGATCTCGGCGGCCGCCACCATCTGGCGCTGGGCGGGTTGGCTCACCGTCGTCGTCACGGTGGTCGCGATCGCCGTCATCGGACTCGCGCTCGCGGTGCCGCCGGCAAGCCCGGCCGCTCTGCCGATCTCGCTGCGCGACCTGCTCACCGGTGCGGTCACCGGCTGGAAGGACCTCGTCACGGTCGATCTGCCCGTCGGCACCTACCGCAACCTGCTCGTGCCCGCCGTCATCGTGTTCGTCGCCGGCACGCTGGGCACACTCCGCCTGGCCTGGCGTGCCCGCCCGCACGGTTCCGTCGCCGCCCTCATCGCGTTGGTCATGTCGGCGTTCGGGCTGCTGTTCGGGCGCACCGTGACCAGTGGCCCGATCACGCTGGGTCCGCTCACGATCGGCGCCCCGCGTGAGCTCGGCTGCGGCATCCTGGCCCTCGTCATCTCCCTCGTGTGGCTGGCGTGGCGTGCCGCCGCCGCCCGTCAGGCCGCGCTGATGCGCGCGGCTCAGAGCAGCGGCGTACGGCTGTCGCGCCGTCGTCGTGCCGCCGACGTGCGCCGCACGGCGCTGGCCGCCGGCATGGTCGCGGTCGCCGTCGCAGCCGGTGCGGTCGTGACCCCGGCGATCGCCGACGTGCGCTCGCGTGACGTGCTGCGCAGCGGCATAGGCCCGAGCCAGACCATCAGCGAGGCCATCAGCCCGCTCACCGACTACCGTACGAATTTCGCCGACGACACCGTCGACGCTCCGCTGTTCACGGTGAGCGCCGTCGACGGGCCGCTGCCCGATCGCATCCGGCTCGCCACGCTCACCTCCTATGACGGAGCCGAATACCGGGTGTCGGTGTCGGACGCCGACGCGCGCTTCGTGCGGGTGCCCTCGCGCCGCAGCGCCGCCGCCGGCACCGAGTCGACGGTCCGGGTCACGGTCGAGGGTCTGCGAGGCATCTGGCTGCCGACGTTCGGTGCCCTCGAACAGGTGCGTTTCACGGGTGAGGATGCCGACTCTGCCGCCGATGCTTTCTACTACGACGCCGCGGGCGAGGCGGGCGTGGTGACCGGCGGCACCGCCGAAGGACTCAGCTACACGCTCACCGCGACCTCGCCGACCGTTCCCGATCTGGCGAACGCACAGGCGCCGGGAGCATCCGCCGCGGTGGCGATCCCCGACAGCGTGAAGTCCTGGATCGAGAAGCAAGACGCCGGCTCCGGCGGTGCCGGGCTCGCGTCGCTCGTGCAGGCGCTGCGCGAGCGCGGCTACCTCAGCCATGCTCTCTCCGTCCCCGACGGCGGGGCGAAGTGGATGTCCGCGCTCGGCGGCGGTTACGTCTTCCAGCCCAGCGCAGCAGGGCACTCGCTGGCCCGCGTCGACGCGATGTTCCGCGATCTGCTGGCCCGTCAGGCCGACGACTCGGCCGGCTCGCTCGTGGCCGCCACCGGCGATGACGAGCAGTTCGCCGTGGCTGTCTCGCTCATCGCCGAGCAGCTCGGGTTTCCGGCACGGGTGGTCGTCGGCGCACGGCTGTCGGCCGCCGGAGACGACCTCACCGTCTGCGACGACGGGGTGTGCACCGGCGGAGACATCACGGCCTGGACGGAGGTGCGGGATGCCGCCGGCCAGTGGATTCCGGTTGACGTGACACCCCAGCACACCGAAGGGGCCGACACCGTCGTCACGAAGCTGCGCGATCCCGAGAATCCGACCGAGGTCCGTTCCCAGAATGCGGAAGAGGTTGATCCGCCCGACCCGACGAAGCAGGATTCGAGCGACTCGCCGCGACACGACGACGATCAGGCCGACCTCAGCGGACTGTGGGCGGCGCTGCGGATCGGTGGCATGGCTCTGGCCGGTGCGCTGGTGCTGTTCGGGCCGTTCGCGGCGATCGTCGCCGCCAAGGCTGCACGGCGGCGCAGCCGCCGCCGGGACCGCTCGCCCCGCGCACGCGTTGTCGGCGGGTGGGACGAATACCTCGACGCCGCCGCCGACCACGGGCGCCCGACGCCGTCGAACGCGACGCGCACGGAGGTTGCGGCGGGTCACGAATCGCCCGCTGCGGCGACCCTCGCCGTCGAAGCAGACCGGGCGGTGTTCTCGGATGCCGCGCTCACCGAGGAGGAGTCGGCGCGCTTCTGGGACATCGTCGACGACGAGCGCCGTCGGATGGCGGCATCCCTTCCGTTATGGCGGCGCATGCTCGCGGCCGTATCTTTGAAATCGTTCACCCGGGGTACCGAGAGGAGGGGGCGCGGCCGTATGGCGGCGTCCGCTGACGAATGACGAACATCGACATCTCCACGCTCATCGCGGTGTCCCTGATATCGCTGGTGCCGATCATCGCGATGTATCTCTGGATCGGGCTGGCCCTGCAGGCGGTGTTCAGCAAGGCGGGCGAAGAAGGCTGGAAGGGTTGGGTGCCGGTCCTGAACACGGTGGTCCTGCTCGAGCTGGGCGGCTTCGCCTGGTGGTGGGTCCTGCTGCTGATCATCCCGGGCGGTTCGCTGGTCGTCTACGTGGTGCTGGTCATCGCGTGCCACCGCATCGGAACCCGTTTCGGCTACGGCGCGGGGATGACGGTGCTCGCCGCCCTGCTGTTCCCGGTGTGGGCCTCGGTCATCGCATGGGGGCGCAACCGCTGGGTCTCGGCGCGCGAGGTCGCTCCGCGCGGGGCGGGTGTCCAGCGCAGTGAACCGCAGTCGTTCGACGCCTGGCGTGCGCCGATGCCCTCGGCGGTACGCCCGGCGCCCCCGGTCCCTCCGCAGTCCAGCGGTTTCCCCGCGTGGGCCCCTGCGGGCGCCGGAAGCACCCCGGCGCGTGCCCAGGCTCCGGCGCCTACGGGCCCCGTCGCGGCTCCCGCGGCATCCGCTCCCGCCGTCTCGGCACCGACGGCGTCGTCGCCGCTCGGCGAGACACCCCGCCCGGCGCCCGTGACGCCCGCCTCGTCCTTCGCCGGCTTCGCGCCGGCGGCACCGACCGGCGCCGCCGGTGACGACGACCTCGACGGTCCTGTCGACGCCGCGCGACAGCCCCGCGTGGCAGGGCCGTTCACCGGGACCGTGCAGATCATCCCCGCCGCGACCGAAGACTCGCAGGTGGGCCCGCGTCGTGCGGCCGCGCCCGGCGACGACGCCGAGCCGGCCGACGATGTCCGTGCTCAGGCGCCGATCCACGACGTTCCGGAGTGGAGCGAGCCCGCGCCCGCGGCGAACCCCTGGGCGCCGCCCGCGCCGACCGCGCCGCCGCAGATGCGTCCGTTCGACCCGACCGCGTTCTCCGACACCTCGGGCGAGGTTTCTGCCGTCGCGGGGGCCCCGTCGCTGGGCGCGCCGATGTCGGCGCGCTCGTCGGTGTCGGCACTGCGGCAGGCGCCCGAGCTGCCCGATCCCGACGACGCGTTCGATGAGACGATCATCGCCTCACGCCGGCGCACGCCGTGGATGCTGGTGCCGCCGCTGGGCGCGCCCATCGCGATCCAGCAGGACGTCATCATCATCGGTCGTCGTCCCACACGCGACCCCGCGTTCCCGAACGCGCAGCTGGTCTCCATCGTCGACGAGACGCGCACCGTCTCGAAGACGCACGCCCGCCTCGAGCTGAAGGACGACACGCTCTGGGCGATCACCGACCTCGACTCGACCAACGGCGTCGTCATCATCGACGAGGACGGCACCGAGATCGATGTGGAGCCGTACCGCCCGCTGCCCGTGCTCGGGCGCTTCCTGCTCGGCGACGCCGAGCTGGCGATGGAGCGCGACGACCAGTGACCCCCGCACCGGACGACGACGACCTCGACGACACGCGCATTTCGCGTCGGCGGGGTGTTGCGCCTGGTGGCTCGCGGCTGCCCGACGCTGTGCCGGAGGACGACGACCTCGCCGACACGCGCATCTCGCGTCGGCGGGGTGTTGCCCCTGGTGGCTCGCAGCTCGCCGACGCCGCGCCGGAGGACGACGACCTCGATGACACGGCGGTGTCGGCGGGGCGGGCTCGATCGGTGGATGCCGCTGGGGCCGTCCTCGCGGACGACCCCGACGACCACACCATGCGCGTGCACCGTGCCGCGGACGCTCCGGCGCAGGCCGAGCCGGACGACGACACCGACGACACCGCGCGCGTTCCGCGCCGCCGCGCGGCGACTCCCGTCGACGACCGCACCGTTCCGGTTCGGCGACGGGCGACGGCTGCCGTCCCGGACGTCGCTGATGACCCGCTCGATGACACGCTCGTCTCGGCCCGGGCCGCGGAGGCGGCGAGCCGCAGCATCCCGCACGCCGTCATCCCGCCGCGAGAGCGCGCCGCCGCCGACGGCGCACCCACCCGCGCGATCTACCGGCCCCGTGCGGATGCGCCGGTGCGGGTGGAGCGTGCAACCCCCGCACCGCAGGCGCCCCAGGAGTACGTCGACACCGCCGCGCAGCAGCATGCTGCGCGATCCTCGCGCACACGCGGGGCGCTGCTCGTGACGGCCGCCGTCGGACTCGTCGCAGCCCTCGGCGTCGTGCTGCTGGTCGTCCTGCTCACGCTGCCGTAGTCACGCCTTCCGGCATTCTGACGCACCAGCATGCGCCCGCTCCCGGCGGCGCCGGCGCAGGAGGTCGTCCCGGCGCCGGCATGACCCGCCGCGTTTGACCAGTCCGGCCATCGACGCGTATCATTGACACAGTGTGCGCTCATGCGCCCCTTCGACTGTGCCTCGGCGCAGGACCGGGGGAGTCGGGCCCGCACAGATCCGGGAC
Source organism: Microbacterium horticulturae (assembly GCF_029094505.1). Taxonomy (NCBI): domain Bacteria; kingdom Bacillati; phylum Actinomycetota; class Actinomycetes; order Micrococcales; family Microbacteriaceae; genus Microbacterium; species Microbacterium horticulturae. The sequence continues at coordinate 527,643 of NZ_CP119108.1, forward strand.
CGGCCTGTGAACAGGCCACCCCCACGGCATATCCACCACGAACAGCTCGACGCCATCCTGTCGTGCCGGTGGATCTGTGGTGAAACCACGCGCTGTCACCGTGCAGCACAGAAAAGAAGGAAGAACGTGCCAACCATTCAGCAGTTGGTTCGCAAGGGGCGGTCGCCGAAGGTCTCCAAGACCAAGGCTCCCGCGCTGAAGTCGAACCCGCAGCAGGCCGGCGTGTGCACCCGCGTGTACACGACCACTCCGAAGAAGCCGAACTCGGCGATGCGCAAGGTCGCCCGTGTGAAGCTCCGCAACGGGACCGAGGTCACGGCGTACATCCCGGGTGAGGGTCACAACCTGCAGGAGCACTCGCTCGTGCTCATCCGCGGCGGTCGTGTGAAGGACCTCCCCGGTGTGCGCTACAAGATCGTTCGCGGCGCTCTGGACACCCAGGCCGTCAAGAACCGCAAGCAGGGCCGTTCCCACTACGGCGCGAAGAAGGGTTGAGTTAGATGCCTCGTAAGGGTCCGGCCCCCAAGCGCCCCGTTGTCAACGACCCGGTCTACGGCGCACCCGTCGTCTCGCAGCTGGTCAACAAGATCCTCGTGGACGGCAAGAAGTCCCTCGCCGAGTCGATCGTCTACGGCGCCCTGCAGGGTGTCGAGGCGAAGAACGGCCAGGACGCCGTCGCCACGCTGAAGAAGGCGCTCGACAACGTGCGCCCCACGCTCGAGGTCAAGAGCCGCCGTGTCGGTGGCTCGACCTACCAGGTGCCGGTAGAGGTCAAGCCTCACCGCGCCAACACTCTCGCCCTGCGGTGGCTGGTCAGCTACGCGAAGGGCCGTCGCGAGAAGACGATGACCGAGCGTCTCCAGAACGAGATCCTGGATGCCTCGAACGGCCTCGGTGCCGCGGTCAAGCGCCGCGAAGACACCCACAAGATGGCCGAGTCGAACCGCGCGTTCGCACATTACCGCTGGTAACACTCACCCCCGGTCGTTGAGCGAGGCCGCACGGCCGAGTCGAACGCGTTTCGACTCGCGGCTGACGCCGCTCGCTCAACGACCGAGTAAAGACAAGGAAGACATCCCGTGGCACAAGACGTGCTCACCGACCTCAAGAAGGTCCGCAACATCGGCATCATGGCGCACATCGATGCCGGCAAGACGACGACGACCGAGCGCATCCTCTTCTACACGGGCGTCAACCACAAGATCGGCGAGACGCACGACGGCGCCTCGACGACCGACTGGATGGAGCAGGAGCAGGAGCGCGGCATCACCATCACCTCCGCCGCGGTGACCTGCTTCTGGAACGGCACCCAGGTCAACATCATCGACACCCCCGGCCACGTCGACTTCACGGTCGAGGTGGAGCGCTCGCTGCGCGTGCTCGACGGTGCGGTCGCCGTTTTCGACGGCAAGGAGGGCGTTGAGCCCCAGTCCGAGACCGTCTGGCGTCAGGCCGACAAGTACGACGTGCCGCGCATCTGCTTCGTCAACAAGATGGACAAGATGGGCGCCGACTTCTACTTCACGGTCGACACCATCGTCAACCGCCTGAAGGCAAAGCCGCTCGTTCTTCAGCTGCCGATCGGCGCCGAGAACGACTTCGTCGGCGTCGTCGACCTCATCGAGATGCGTGCGCTGGTCTGGCCCGGCGATGCCAAGGGTGACGTGACCATGGGCGCCAAGTACGAGGTGCAGGAGATCCCCGCCGACCTCGTCGAGAAGGCGCAGGAGTACCGCGAGAAGCTGCTCGAGACCGTCGCCGAGTCCGACGAGGCGCTGCTGGAGAAGTACTTCGGCGGCGAAGAGCTCACGATCGCCGAGATCAAGGGCGCCATCCGCAAGCTCACGGTCGGCGGCGAGCTGTACCCCGTGCTGTGCGGCTCGGCGTTCAAGAACCGCGGCGTGCAGCCGATGCTCGATGCGGTCGTCGACTACCTGCCCTCGCCCGAGGACGTGCCCGCCATCGAGGCGCACGACCCCAAGGACGAAGAGAAGATCATCGAGCGCCACCCGAGCCGCGACGAGCCGTTCGCCGCTCTCGCGTTCAAGATCGCGGTGCACCCGTTCTTCGGCCGCCTCACCTATGTGCGCGTGTACTCCGGTCACGTCGACTCCGGCGCCCAGGTCATCAACGCGACCAAGGGCAAGAAGGAGCGCATCGGCAAGATCTTCCAGATGCACGCCAACAAGGAGAACCCGGTCGACGCGGTCACCGCGGGTCACATCTACGCCGTGATCGGCCTGAAGGACACCACCACCGGTGACACCCTGGCCGACCCGAGCGCGCCCGTCGTGCTCGAGTCCATGACGTTCCCCGAGCCGGTCATCGAGGTGGCCATCGAGCCGAAGACCAAGGCCGACCAGGAGAAGCTGGGTGTCGCCATCCAGAAGCTCGCCGAAGAGGACCCGACGTTCCGCGTCGAGCAGAACTCCGAGACCGGTCAGACGACCATCAAGGGGATGGGCGAGCTGCACCTCGACATCCTCGTGGACCGCATGAAGCGCGAGTTCAAGGTCGAGGCCAACGTCGGCAAGCCGCAGGTGGCGTACCGCGAGACGATCCGCAAGGCCGTCGAGCGTCACGACTACACGCACAAGAAGCAGACCGGTGGTTCGGGCCAGTTCGCGAAGATCCAGTTCGCGCTCGAGCCCCTCGAGGTCACGGCCGACAAGACGTACGAGTTCGAGAACAAGGTCACCGGTGGCCGGATCCCGCGCGAGTACATCGAGCCCACCAACCAGGGCTTCCAGGACGCCATGCAGGTCGGCGTGCTGGCCGGCTACCCGATGGTCGGCGTGAAGGCGATCCTCAACGACGGTGCCTCGCACGACGTCGACTCGTCGGAGATGGCGTTCAAGATCGCCGGTTCGATGGGCTTCAAGGAGGCCGTCCGCAAGGCGAACCCCGTCATCCTCGAGCCGCTCATGGCTGTCGAGGTACGTACGCCCGAGGAGTACATGGGCGACGTCATCGGCGACCTGAACAGCCGCCGTGGACAGATCCAGGCGATGGAGGACGCGCAGGGCGTGAAGGTTGTTCGCGCGCTCGTCCCGCTGTCGGAGATGTTCGGCTACATCGGCGACCTCCGGTCGAAGACCAGTGGTCGCGCCGTCTACTCGATGGAGTTCGACAGCTACGCCGAGGTTCCTCGCGCCGTGGCCGACGAGATCATCCAGAAGACCAAGGGCGAGTGATCGTCCGGATGCCGCGGGTCGGTCTTCGGCCCGCGGCATCCACCCCTCACAACTTCACATCAAAGAACCAGAACCCTCTCTACTAGACTGAGAGACATCCCCGTAGCGAGCCGGTCGCAATCCAGTGCCCGGAATCTCTACACGACCGTCCTGAGGAGGACCCAGTGGCTAAGGCCAAGTTCGAGCGGACCAAGCCGCACGTGAACATCGGAACGATCGGGCACGTCGACCACGGCAAGACCACGCTGTCTGCCGCGATCTCCAAGGTGCTCGCCGACAAGTACCCGTCGGATGTCAACGTCATCCGTGACTTCTCGTCGATCGACTCCGCTCCCGAAGAGCGTCAGCGCGGCATCACGATCAACATCTCGCACATCGAGTACGAGACCCCGAAGCGCCACTACGCTCACGTGGACGCCCCGGGCCACGCTGACTACGTCAAGAACATGATCACCGGTGCCGCTCAGATGGACGGCGCGATCCTCGTGGTCGCCGCCACCGACGGCCCGATGGCGCAGACCCGTGAGCACGTTCTGCTCGCCAAGCAGGTCGGTGTTCCGTACCTGCTCGTCGCGCTGAACAAGTCCGACGCGGTCGACGACGAGGAGATCCTGGAGCTCGTCGAGCTCGAGGTCCGCGAGCTGCTCGCCAGCCAGGGCTTCGCTGAGGACGCCCCCGTCGTGCGCGTCTCGGCGCTGAAGGCGCTCGAGGGCGACGAGAAGTGGACGCAGTCGATCCTCGACCTCATGGAGGCCGTCGACGAGTCGATCCCCGACCCGGTGCGCGACAAGGACAAGCCGTTCCTCATGCCGATCGAGGACGTTTTCACGATCACCGGTCGTGGCACCGTCGTCACCGGCCGCGCCGAGCGTGGCACGCTGGCCATCAACTCCGAGGTCGAGATCGTGGGTCTGCGTCCGACGCAGAAGACGACCGTCACCGGTATCGAGATGTTCCACAAGCAGCTCGACGAGGCCTGGGCCGGCGAGAACTGTGGTCTGCTCCTCCGCGGCACCAAGCGCGACGAGGTCGAGCGCGGCCAGGTCGTCGCCAAGCCCGGCTCGGTGACCCCGCACACCAACTTCGAGGGCACGGCGTACATCCTGTCCAAGGACGAGGGTGGCCGTCACAACCCCTTCTACACGAACTACCGTCCGCAGTTCTACTTCCGCACCACGGACGTCACCGGCGTCATCTCGTTGCCCGAGGGCACCGAGATGGTCATGCCCGGCGACACGACCGACATGTCGGTCGAGCTCATTCAGCCGATCGCCATGGAAGAGGGCCTCGGCTTCGCGATCCGTGAGGGTGGCCGCACCGTCGGCGCCGGCACGGTGACCAAGATCAACAAGTGAGTCTCTGACTCCACTGCGAAAAGGGTCGGATCCTTCGGGCTCCGGCCCTTTTCGTCTGCCCGGGCGGGGTCGTCCGGTTTTCCACACCCTTTCGCGTGCGGGAAATGGACTGTAGCCTCCGACTGTGTCTCGTGTTGCATCTGTGAGTCGACCGCCGCAGCGCGCGACTCGCGCGCTCTCGTTCGGAACAGTGATGGTCTTGATCGCCGCGCTCGCGTCAGCGTTCACGGTCGGCGAGCTGACAGCGGGGGCGGATGCCGCCTCCGCCGCGACGGTGAACGTCGGCGCCATCGAGGCGCGAATGGCCAACCAATCCGGGTGGACCGGCCAGGGCGCGCCGGGCGGCACAGGCAACGCGAGCCCGCAGGCGAACGACTGCACGCGGTATGGCGTCGCCGCGGACGGGACGATCACGGGTGGAGCTCCCAACACCGGCGGCAACAACGGAACCTCCCCCTACCAGAACGGAAACACCGCCTGGGTGAGCGCGGGAACCACGGCCCTCGTCGCTCACGGGCGCAGCGGTAACGACACGTCGACGTGCCAAGCCGCCAGCCAGGGGATCGCCCTGAGCAACCAGAGCACCATCGGCTTTTCGCCTCGCTCAGTGGGCGCTGTCGAGACCGGCACCATCTTCAACGTCGGCCGGATGGTCCACATCAATCGGCCGGTCTACAACAGCAACAGCTGGTTCCGCGGCGATATGAACATCCGGTTCCTCTCGACGACGCTGACCTACCAATGGCGGCTGCACGAGACGACGAACAATGCAACGCCGCCGGAGAACCCGCTCAACAACGATCTGCTCGACTTCACCAATCAGATCTCGCAGCAGCAGATCACCGTCGACGGCATCCAGTACACGCTCGTCGTGTTCGGCTTCACCGCCCCACAGGGCCAGGGCAACACCTGCAACGCCACTGTCGCCTCGACGACGAACGTGATCAATTCGTTCAGCACCGTGGAAGGCACCACGACGTACGGGTGCCTGTATGCGTCGCTCGAGCAGGTGCGCACCCTGACCGTCGTCAAGCAGGCCGAAGCGCCCAACGGTGCGCCGGGCACCCTCCCCGCGTTCACGTTCGACGCCTCCAGCACGCTGGCCGGCTCGCTGTGGGGCAGCGCTTTCTCGCTCACCCCGACGAGCACCGGAACGGCCGGTGCCGCCGTGACGACCCGTAACCTCGCGGTCGGCCAGACGGTGAACATCGCCGAGCGTGCGCAGGCGGCACCCTGGTCGTTCACGACTCTGACGTGCGTGGACGGCGTGGGTGACCCGATCGGCACCGTCACCGGCCAATCGGTCACGTTCGACGGCGACTACTCCACGTCGAACGCCGCGGCCGTTCCCATCAGATGCACGTTCGTCAACACGTATACGCCGCGCGCGACCTTGACGCTGCAGAAGCAGGTGGTCACGACGGGGCAACCGGGTGACCTCGCCAGCCCGTTCAACTGGACGCTCACGGCACGGCCACAGGGCATCGACGGACAGACCGCCGTCTCCGGTGAGGGGCAGACAGGGCAGACCAACACCACACCGAACCCGGCGATCACGAACCGATCGGTCATCGCCGGGACATATGCGCTGTCGGAGGTGCCCGACGGCTCGTCGCGGACAAGCGGCTATGTCGCGGGGTCGTGGAGTTGCTTCCAGACGGCCAACCCCAATCAGTCCGTTCCCGTCACCGGGGGAGCGGTCAGTCTGGCGAACGGCCAGAACGTCACGTGCCGCATCGCCAACACCTTCCAGACCGGTGCACTGGAGATCACCAAGACCGTGACGACGACCCCGGACGGCGGATACACCGGTGGGGCCACGATGGGATTCACCGCGCGATACACGTGTGACGGCGGTGTGACGGGCACCGTGACGGTGAACCCGAGCGACACCGAAGGGCAGGCCGGGGCCGTCAAGACCGTGGCCGATCTGCCCGCGGGCGCCAACTGCACCGTCACCGAGACGACGGTGCCCAGCGGCTCCACGGGCCTGGTGAACGACTCGTGGGCGTGGAACGCCGCTCCGGCCGCGGCATCCGTCATCATTCCCGCCGACGGAGCCGTGCGGGTGAACATCGCGAACTCCGCCACACAGCAGACCGGCACGCTGCGGATCACCAAGACCGTGGAACCGGCGAACGACGGCACCCCCGTCACCGGGTACACGGGTGGGCTCGGCCGGGAGTTCACGGTCCACTACACCTGCTCGATCGGTGCGTCGACCACGGCGAGCGGTACGACGACGGTGACACCCGGCACACCCGCCGAGATCCCTGGGGTTCCCGCGACATCGTCGTGCGTTGTGACCGAAGACGCCTTGCAGACACAGACCGGTGATTTCGCTGCTGAGGAGTACGACTGGGCCGGCACGTCGATCGCACCGACCTCGTCACTGTCCCGGCGTCTGGAACCGCGACGGTCGCTGTCACGAACACCTTCATTCGGCACCTCGTCGATCTGACACTGCGCAAGGTCGTCACCGGCGATGGCTACACCGGCAGCGGTGACGACTTCACGATCACCTATCTCTGCGGCAAGACGACCGGCTCGGTCACGCTGGCGGACGGCGGCGCGCAGACTGTCGAGGTGCCCGCGCGCAACGTGTGTCGCGTTCAGGAAACGGCACCCTCCGCCGATCTCCTCGACGAAGGGTACGTGTGGGATGCTCCGACCTACGAGGGACTCACCAACGGCACCGTGACGATTCCCGCCGGCGGGTCGAAGACGGTGACCGTCACCAACAACAATCGCATCGGATTCAGCCGCATCGCGGTGACCAAGGACATCGCGAACTTCGGTGACCGGGTGGAATCCGGAACGAGCTTCACGATCCACGTCACGTGCAACGCGCCCGCGCAAGGAGAGACGACCGACTACGCCGCCGACTTCGTCGTGAACTGGCCGAACCCGCAAACGCCTCAGACACCGCTGCTGCCGATCGGAACAGCGTGCACCGTCAGCGAGACGTCGGCCCCGTCGGGAAGTGCGAGCCTGCCGGACGGCTCCTTCGCATGGACCGATGCCCCCGACCCGCAGGACGTGACCGTCCCCGCGACGACTTCGCCACAGCCGGTGACGGTGACGAACGACATCACCCGGGTGAGGGCCCCGTTCACCATCACGAAGACGGTGAACAACACGACCAACGTCACGCCGACCGCCGACTTCACGGGCACCTGGTCGTGCACATACGCCGGTAATTCCGAAGTGTCGGGCACGTGGTCTGCTCCCGCCGCCGGCGGTCCGGCGACGCTGGATCCCGCCGCCGACGTGTATGTCGGCTCGGTATGCACCGTCACGGAGGATGCCCCGGCGAACCCCTCCGGAAACGACGACCCGTCATACTCGTGGGGCGTGACCCTCCCCGGCGCGACGACGGTCGGTGCGAGCGGTGGGGCAGCGCCGATCACGAACGCGCTCGACCGCGTCACCGGCTCGTTCTCGGTGACCAAGTCGGTCACCGGCGGCGCGCCCGGCGAGGCCTTCGGAACAGGACCGTTCACCTTCTCCTATCGGTGCGAGGCCCAGGGCGGCGAGATTCTCCAGGGCGTGCTCAGCATGTCCGCCGGCGGCACGGCGGCACCCACCGAAGACATACCGGTCGGGGCGTCATGCACGGTCGAGGAGACATCCACTCCGGACGCCATCGATCCGTTCAGCTGGGACGGTGTGTCCTATACGGGCGACGGCGTCACCGACGAGAACTCGACGGCGACCTTCACGATCCCCGATTCAGATGCGGAGATCGCCGTCACCGCGACCAACGCCATCAGCCCGAAGACGGCCCACGTGGTCGTGCAGAAGTCGCTGGATGACCCCGATGGTGGCCTGACCGACACGGGCAAGACGTTCCCCGTCTGGCTCGTTTGCGACGACACCACGCTTGCGAGCAAGAACATCGCGGTGGGGGGCACCCAGTCCTGGGAAGCGCCGTTGGGTGCAACCTGTCATGCCGTCGAAGGTCAGGTCAACGGTGATCTGCGGGACGCGTCCTTCGCGTGGGGAGCGCCGGTCTACGGCGACCCCGTCCACGTGACCGCGGCCGATGCGACGTACACGACGACCGTCACGAACGCGATAGTGCGCCGGCGCGGCACCATCGCGCTGCAGAAGACGTTCGACGACAACGGCTTCAACGGCGTCATCGCCCCGGGCAAGGAGTACACGGGAACCTGGAGCTGCCAGTACGGCAACGACGATCCGGTGACGGGAACGTGGTCAGGCACGGCCAGCGAACCGGCGACGCTGACGGGCGTGCCCGCTGCCGGCATCCTGCTCACGAGCACGTGCACCGCGAGTGAGGACGCACTCGGCACCCCGTCGAGCGACCCGTCTTACGCATGGTCCGCTGTGCAGTTCTCGCCCATCTCCAGCGTGTCGGCAACCGACGCCGACAACGTCATGGGTGTGGCGAACACGCTCATCCGGCACACCGGATCGATCGATGTCGAAAAGCACCTCAGCGGCGCGACCGCCGGTTTCACACCCGGCAGCGGCTTCACCGGATTCACTGTCGGCGTCGCCTGCACCCTCGGTGACGATCAGCGGCTCGAGCGCGAAGCGACGGTTCGCCCGGGCGAGGCCGCGGTGACCCTCATCGACGATGTTCCCGCAGGGTGGTCGTGCACGATCACGGAGCTCTCGCCATCGTCGAACCTGCTTCTGGACGCGTCGTATGCCTGGGGCGGCATCCACTATGCGATCGACGGCGATGCCGGTGACACGGTCACGATCGTCGCCGGGCAGACGGCACATGCCGACGTCACGAACACGATCACGCGGGTCACCGGGACGGTGCAGGTGACGAAGCTGATCTCGACGCCTGCAGCGGTCGCCGACGACGCGACGTTCACCGGCACGTATGCGTGCGTCTACCGCGAGGGTGAAGACGGCGAGGCGACGTACTCGGGCTCCTGGTCGGTGACGGGGGCCGGAGAGGCGACGCTGACCGGCGACACCGCGATCCCGCTCACCTCACGCTGCACCATCGATGAAACGGCACTCGACGACGCGGGCCTCGTCGATGGGTCGTGGGCATGGCAGGATCCCGAGTTCTCGGACGCTGCGGTCGTCACGTCGACGGCCCAGCCCGCGGCGCTCACGGTGACCAACAGCGCGCAACGCGTGTGGGCGGGCTTGCACGTCGAGAAGACCTACGACGGTGCATCGGCCGCTCTGCCCGACGGGCTGCAGGTGGCCGGCGTGTGGACGTGCACCCTGGGCGGGGCGACGGTCGCCTCAGGCCGATGGACGGCAGACGCCGGTGGCGGCTCCACCACCGTCGCAGCCCCGGGAGATCACGTCATCCCGGCAACTGCTGACTGCAGAGTGCAAGAGGATACGCTCGACGACGGCGTTCTGACCGACGGGTCGTTCACCTGGAACGTGCCGACCTACACGCCGGACAGCGGCGAGGTCTCGACCGTCGCCGACGAGACGGCATCGGTGACGGTGCACAACTCGACGAGCCGGGTGCGCACCGAATTCGCCGTCACGAAGAATCTCGTCGCCGGCGCCAACACGTTCGATCAGAACCTCGATTGGATGCAGACCTTCACCGGCGAATACGTGTGCCAATATGCAGACGACGACCCGGTGACCGGTGAATGGGGTCCCGTCGCGCACGACGGCGTCGTCACGATCCCGGGCATCCTCGTCGGATCGGAATGCTCCGTGACGCTCGAGAACCGGCCGGATGAGCCGGTCCCCGGCGCACCGTCGTTCGCGTGGCTCCCCGTGGACCTCGGGCAGAGCGTCGTCGCGCCGAATGCCGGCGAGGCGTTCCCGACCATCACTGTCACGAACACCGTGCAACGCCTGGTGGGCGCCTTCACGCTCGCGAAGACCGTCACCGGCGACACGGAGGGCCTCGTTCCCGGATCGGTGTTCACCTTCACGTGGCAGTGTCGAGCCCAGAACGGCGATCTGTACCCGGCCGACGGGCCCGGCACTATCGAGCTCGCCGATGGGGAGGCGTGGAACTCCCCGCCGGCCATCGCAGCCGGTGCTGACTGCACAGTCACCGAACAGGACCCGCCCGCGGCATCCGACCCCTCCTACACCTGGTCAAGCGCGCTCGCCGTCATCGGAGTGGCCAGCACGCCCGTGGGTCCTGCGGCGTCGGTGAGGTTCACGACCGAGGACGGCGTCGACATCCTCGTCGCCGCGGTCAACGAGCTCACCCGAACCATCGGCAGTTACTCGGTCACCAAGACGAGCGACCCCGCGAGCGGGTCGACTGTCGAGCCGGGACAGACGATCACCTACACCGTGACCGTCACGCCCGGCGACGTGGGCTTCGTCGACGACGTCGTCGTGACCGACGATCTCAGCGACGTGAATCCGCACGTGAGTCTGCAGATGGATTCGATCACGCCGTCGCAGGGCACGACCTCGCTCAGACCCGATGCTCTGGAATGGGATGTCGGGACCGTTCGTGCCGGCGAGCCGCTGACCCTGACCTATCAGGCGATCGTCAAACGGGCTGCCGACGGCGTCACCATCCGCAACGCGGTCACCGCCGACGGCGAGGTGCCGCCCACCGACTGCACCGACTGTTCCACGACGCACGTGACGCCGGCCTGGACGCTCTCGAAGAGTTCCGACCCGCCGAGCGGCTCGGACGTGAAGCCCGGTGACGTCGTGACCTACACCCTCACCGCGCGAAACACCTCGGATGCGGTCGTCACCGGTGCGAAGGCGATCGACGACCTGAGCGACGTTCTCTCGGGTGCCGACCTGATCGGCGACCTCGACGACGCGCTCAGCCGCGCGGGCACGACGCTGACCTGGACGATCCCGACTCTGCAGCCGGACGCGTCGGCGTCGGTGCAGTATCGCGTGCGGGTCAACGAGGATGCCGAGGCTATGACGCTGCGCAACGTCGTCGATCCGTCGGGATCCGGCGGCACGTGCGACGGGTGCACGACGACGGTGACAATTCCTCCCAACGGCGGCACGCCGACGCCGAGTCCCACACCATCACCCTCACCCGAGTTGCCCGTCACCGGCGGCACGATCGCCTGGGGCGTGGGCGCCGTCGCCCTGGTCCTGGTGCTCGTCGGTCTCGGTCTGATGATCGTCCGTCGCCGGAAGGCGTGAGAGGGATGGCGCCGCGACATCGGTCGGCACGATACTGAACACAACGGCGCCGCGTGGCGCCCCGAACAGGGAGGGAGTCCCATGGGTATCGATGACATCGTGAACAAGGGCAAGGAATTCCTCGAAGAGAACAAGGAGAAGATCGACGATCTGATCCACAGTGACCAGGCCGAGGGCGTCAGTGACAAGGTCCTCGACAGCGCCGCCGACTTCGCCAAGAAGGTCGCGCCGGACTCTGCGGACGCCAAGATCGATGGTCTGCGCGACCAGGCAGACGGGGCCGTCGGCAACGAGTAGCGCAAGCCGAGAGAAAAGAGGGCGGGATGCCACGCGGCATCCCGCCCTCTTCCTGTCGCAAGGGACTGCCGGCGTCGCGCGGGCGCGGTGCGCAGCGTCGGAGATTCTGGCCGGCGCGCCGATTCGTGGCGCTGCGAGACGGCGTGTCGGGGGAGATCCCCTTCCGTGTGTACGGAGTGGTGGAGGGCGAGGGCGCGGCGGGGTGGATGCTCAGCCGTCGCGGCGTGCACCCGCCGAGGGGATCACGGTGAACACCCGCGGGGCGGAGAAGCCGGCGTCGGCGAAAGCGCGGGTCGCGGCATCCCGCACCGCATCCACCCGGTCGTGGGGGGTCAGCGCGATCGCGGCACCGCCGAACCCGCCCCCGGTCATGCGTGCGCCGAGCGCGCCGGCGCCGCGCGCTGCCTCGACAGCCGTGTCGAGCTCGGGCGTCGAGATCTCGAAATCGTCGCGCATCGAGGCGTGCGAGGCGTCGAGCAGCGGCCCGATCGCTGTCGGGCCCTGCGTGCGGAGGGCCTGGACGGTGTCGAGAACGCGTTGGTTCTCGGTGACGATGTGCCGCACGCGGCGGAACGTGACCTCCTCCATGATCTCGCGCGCACGGTCGAGATCGGCAACGTCGACGTCGCGCAGCGCGCGCACACCCATCAGCGCGGCCCCGCGCTCGCACGACTCGCGGCGCTCCCGATAGCCGCCGGTCGAATGGGCGTGCGTGACGCGCGTGTCGATCACGACGAGATCGAGGCCCGCCCCGGCGAAGCCGAGGTCGACCACCTGCGCCTGAAGCGACCGGCAGTCGAGGAAGATCGCCGCGTCGGCGCGGCCGAGCATGGCGGCCATCTGGTCCATGATGCCGGTCGGAGCGCCGACGGCCTCGTTCTCGGCGCGACGGCCCACACGCGCCAGCGCCACGGAGTCGAGGCCGAGGTCCCAGACGTCGTTGAGAGCGGCGGCGGTCGCGCCCTCGATCGCCGCGGATGACGACAGACCCGCCCCGACCGGCACGTCGGAGGCGATGGCGATGTCGACGCCGAGGGCGGGCGCTGTCGCCGCGTGGCGCAGCGCCCAAGCGACGCCCAGAGGGTAGGCGGCCCATTCGGGTACAGCCACGTCGCCGTCGGAGGGGAAAAGCGTGTCGAGCTCGTCGATCGCGACCTCGACCGGCTCGTCGGCGAACGTCGATGTCACGCGGATGCGCGCGTCGTCACGACGGCCGACCACGGCGTGCGTGCGGTGGTCGATCGCGAACGGCAGCACGAACCCGTCGTTGTAGTCGGTGTGCTCGCCGATGAGGTTCACCCGGCCCGGCGCCGACCACGCGCCCTCGGGAGCGCGGTGGCTGAGGGTTGCAAACAGGGCTGCCGCGGCATCCATCGTCGTCACAGCTGCACTCCTTCGAGGGCGTCGCGCAACCGGGCGGCGGCGGTCTCGGGCGGGATGTCGGCGATCCAGGCGCCCATGGCGGCCTCGGATCCGGCGAGGAACTTGAGTTTGTCGGCGGCACGGCGCGGGCTCGTGAGTTCGAGGTGCAGCCGGTAGGTGTCGCGTGCGACGTGCACCGGCGCCTGGTGCCATGCCGCGATGTACGGCGTCGGGGTGTCGTAGAGGCGATCGATGCCGCGCAGAAGCATGAGGTACAGGCGCGCCAGCTCATCGCGCTCAGCGTCGTCGGTCTCGGCGAAGTCGGCGACCTGGCGGTGCGGCATCATGTGCACCTCGAGTGGCCAGCGGGCGGCGAAGGGCACATACGCCGTCCACCGCAGGCCTTCGAGCACGACGCGCTCGCCCGCCCGCTCGAAGTCGAGGATGTCGTGGAAGAGCGTGGGGGAGGTGCGTTCGATGCTGTCGAGCGTGCGCGCAGTGCGCGGCGTGATGTACGGGTAGGAGTAGATCTGGCCGTGCGGGTGGCCGAGCGTCACGCCGATGGCCTCGCCGCGGTTCTCGAACGGGAACACCTGCTCGACGCCGGGCAGTGCCGACAGGGCTGCGGTGCGGTCCGCCCAGGCCTCGATGACGGTGCGCGCGCGCGTCTCGGATTGGGTGCCGAACGAGCCGGCGGTGTCGGGGCTGAAGCACACGACCTCGCAGCGTCCGACGCTCGTGCGCGCGCGGCCGAGGCCGAGGTCTCGCAGATCGTCGAGGCCGGCCGGCGGGTTCTCGCCCGCCGGGGCCGTTCCTGTCGCGGTGGACAGCGCGGGGCCGAACGAGGGCGACTTGTTCTCGAAGACGGCGACGTCGTAGCGCGCAGGAATCTCGGACGGGTTGCTCGGCGTCTGCGGGGCGAGCGGGTCGAGGTCGGCCGGCGGCAGGAAGGCACGGTTCTGGCGCGCGGCGGCGACCGAGATCCAGTCGCCGGTGAGCACGTCTTGGCGCATGGTGGCGGTCGCGGGCCGCGGGTCGAGGTCGCGCGCGTCGATGGCGCGGTCGGGACCGAGCGTCGTGTCGGGGTCGTCGTAGTAGATCAGCTCGCGACCATCGGCCAGGCGTGAGGGCCGCTTGACGACGCCGGCGCCCAGGACAGTGGGCTCGTCGTGGGGGAGGTCCAGGGGCATGGATCAGAACTCCTTCATGTTGACGATCACACGGTATCAACATGCTTGTGTTATCGTCAACACCGGTGGACCGGCTGAGTTCTGAACGGGGGCGGGCGATGAAGCGCGTGTCGATGGCCGATGTCGCGGCCCGTGCCGGCGTCTCGGGGCAGACCGTCTCGCGTGTGGTCAACGGCAGCCCGCGGGTCGATCCGGGCACGCGCGAGCGCGTCGAGGCGGCGATGGAAGAGCTCGGCTACCGCATGCATCGCGCCGCCCGCGCGCTGCGCACCGGCCGCACCCAGACGATCGGCCTGGTCGCGACAACTCTCGCCACGGTGGGCAACTCGCGCATGCTGCAGGCGGTTGCCGATGCCGCGGCATCCCGCGGCTATGCGCTCGTCGTGGTCACGCTCGGGGCCGACGCGATCGACGTGGCGTTCGAACGGCTGCGCGACCAGGGTGTCGACGGTGCCGTCGTGCTCAACGAGGCGACCGTGCCGGCGCAGGGGGCCGCTGTGCCGGACGACCTGCACCTCGTCGTCGTGGACGCGCCCGCGGCCGACCGATTCGACGTCGTGCAGACAGCGCACGCTCTCGGCGCGCAGGAGGCCACGCGGCATCTGCTCGGGCTCGGGCATCGCACCGTGCACCACCTGGCGGGTCCCGCCGGGTCGTTCTCGGCGGACGAACGCGAACGGGGATGGCGCGCGGCGCTCGCCGAGGCCGGGGCGGAGACGCCGGAGCCGCTGCGGGGCGACTGGACGGCGGCATCCGGTCATCTCCGTGGTCGGGAGCTGCCCGCCGACGCCACCGCCGTCTTCGCCGCGAACGACCAGATGGCGCTCGGACTGCTGCGTGCGCTTGCTTCGGGTGGCCGGCGTGTGCCCGAGGACGTGAGCGTCGTCGGCTTCGACGATGTGGCGGATGCCGCGGACTACCGTCCCCCGTTGACCACGGTGCGCCAGGACTTCGACGCGCTGGGCGCGCGAGCCGTGGATGTGCTCGTCTCGCGGATCGAGGCGCCCGCGGCGCCGCAGCTGGCCGTCATTCCTGCGCACCTCGTCGTGCGCGACAGCTCGGGTCTCGCGTCGCGCTGACCCTGATTCGTCGCGCTGTCGTTTGCCGCCCACGCGCAGTCGTTTCGCGGGCGCGAACGTCGAGAATTGCCGCGTGAGCGATACGGTCGGACCCGGGCAGGTGTATCGCGAGCGGTCGAGGGAGCGATCAAGCGGGATGCTGCGCTGCGAACTCTGCGACGGCGGCGATGACGGCAGGGTCTTCAAGGTACACGCCGTGGCCGCCGGCGACCTCGAGGTATTCCGCACCCGGAATACGCTCGGCGAGCGCGCGTCCATTCGCCGCGGGAGTGATCTCGTCGTCGGCGCCGTGTACCACGAGCGTCGGCGCGGTGATGCGGGTGAGATCGTCCCAGCTGTCGTGCGTCGAGCTGGCGACGAAGTGGCCGCGTCGCGCGCGCATCGGGGCATCGCCCCGCGCGAGAAGACCCAGGACGTCTGGATGCCGCCGCCGGAATCCCTCGCTGAAGAAGTACGGACCGAGCGCCACCGGGTCACCGCCGGCCAGCGCGCGGGTCGCTTCGGCAGGGCGCGGAACACCGCGGGCATCGCCCGGTGTGGCCGAGATCAGCGCGAGAGACGCGACCCGGCCGGGCGCGTCGATCGCGAGCCATTGGCCGATGCGTCCGCCCATCGAGTGTCCGACGACATGGGCCCGTTCGGCTCCGGCGGCGTCGAGCACGGCGAGGGCGTCGGCGGCGAGCGTGCGCGTCGACCACTCGGCGGGCGCGCCGAGGGTCGAGGCGCCGATCCCGCGGTGGTCGTAGGTGATCACGCGGAACCGTTCGGCCAGCGCGGGCACGATGAGGTCCCAGGTGCGACGGCTCACCGCCTGGCCGGGAATCAGCACCATAGGGTCGCCGGTGCCATGCTGCTCCCAGTCGAGGGTGGCGCCGTCGGCCGTGACCGCGGGGCGCTTCGGCTCGCTGCGCTCGCTCAACGCCCGGCTCCGGAGAAGAATCGACCTGCGTGCATCACGCGTCGGCGGCCCGGCGGGCCTCCCAGCCCGAGCGCACCATCTCATCGACCGTGTAGCGGTTCCGCCAGTCGAGGTCGCGGGCGGCCAGCTCGCCGGTCGCGACGATCCGATCGGGGTCTCCGGGCCGGCGCGGCGAGACCTCAGGGGTGAAGTCGACGTCGGTGACGCGGGCCATGGCGTCCATGATCTCGCGCACCGAAAGCCCGTTCTGCGAGCCGAGGTTGTACGCGGGCTCGATCGGCTGCCCGCCCGCCAGCCGCTGCGCCGCCACCACGTGGGCGGCGGCGATGTCGGCCACGTGCACGTAGTCGCGCACATTCGTGCCATCGGGCGTCGCGTAGTCGTCGCCGAAGATCTTCGGGGTCTTGCCGTCGATCAACGCCTCGAAGACCAGCGGGAACAGGTTGTGCGGACTGGTGTCGTACACCGACGCGTCGCCCGAGCCGACGACGTTGAAGTAGCGCAGCGAGGTGTGGCGGAGGGGATGCTGCGACCCTGCGGTCGCCACGCCCTGGTCGGCGATCAGCCACTCGCCGATGAGCTTCGACTCGCCGTACGGCGAGGTCGGGTGCTTCTCGGTGTCTTCGACGACCAGGTCGACGTGGGGCGTTCCGTAGACCGCCGCCGACGACGAGAACACGAGACTGGCGACACCCGCGGCATCCATCGCCTCCAGCACGACCCGTGTGCCCTCGACGTTCTGCGCGTAGGTGTGCAGCGGTCGCTGCACCGAGACCCCCGCGTACTTGAACCCGGCGACGTGGATGACGCCCTCGACACCGTACTCGCGCAGGGTGCTCTCGACGAGCGCGCGATCGAGGATCGTCCCGCGCACGAACGGCACGCCGTCGGGCACGAACGACGTGTGCCCGCTGGAGAGGTCGTCGATCACGACCGGCTCGAGCCCTGCAGCGCCGAGCGCTCGGACGATGTGGGCGCCGATATAGCCGGCGCCGCCGGTAACGAGCCAGGTCATGTCACTCCTCCACGGGGCCGAGCAGCAGTCCCGGCGCGAAGCGCGCACGGTCGGTGAGCAGCTGCTCGAGTTCGATCACGGTCACCTCATTCTGCCCGACACGCGTGACCGGGCCGGGCACGAACAGCGTGCGCTGCGGTCCGTTCGACCAGTAGCGTCCGAGCAGGAACCCGTTGACGAACGCGAAGCCCTTGCCCCAGCCGTCGGTGTCGATGAAGAGGTCGGCCGCCGCGTCAAGCGTGAACGACCCGCGCGCGACGACGGGGCCGGCGAGGGGTGCTCCATCGCCGGGAAGGGAGAGGAGGGATGCCGCGGCCGCCGCCTCCAGATCGATCGGCGTCGCCGTCCACCCGGTGAGCGGCCGCCCGTTCAGGCGCGGAGCGCCGATGAGTCCCTTGGGCTCGCCGAGGCGGTGCCCGTAGTTCACACGGCCCTGCTCTTCGACGAGCACGTCGATCCGGTCGCCTGCCGGCACGACCAGCGCCCGCTCGTGGCGGGTGCGCGAGAGCGAGCCGACGCGCACGCCGTCGACGAGCACCCAGGCCTGATCGCGCACCTCGTCGACCTCGAAGCCCCCGGCCTCGCCGAGCGTCGCCGAGTACAGCACGAGCCCGCTCGGAATGCCCAGCGCATCGAACGTCGGCGGCTCGTCGGGGCCGCCCGCGTCGAGGTCGGGCAGGCGGCCGAGCAGGGGAGCCGAGGCAGTGAAGACCGCCTCGGGCGTGGGGGCGGGGGCCGCCGGCACCGGCAACTCGTCGGGCACCGACGCGTACGTGGCGATCACGTCGCGCAGCGCGTAGTACTTCTCGGTGGGGTGACCGGCCTCATCGAGCGGCGCGTCGTAGTCATACGAGGTGACCAACGGCAGGTAGCGCCCCTTGTCGTTCGCGCCGTTCGTCAGGCCGAAGTTCGTGCCGCCGTGGAACATGTAGATGTTGACGGATGCGCCCGCAGCCAGCAGCGCGCCGAGCTCGGCCGCGGCATCCTGCGCACTCGTCGTGTGGTGCATCCCGCCCCACCAGTCGAACCAGCCGTCCCAGAACTCCGAGCACATCAGCGGGCCTGTCGCCTGATGTTCGCGCAGGGTCGCGAGGCGCTCGGTGGTCTGTGAGCCGAACGAACCCGTCCTGTGCAGCTCGGGCAGTGAACCGTCGCGCAGCATCTGCGGCTGCGGCTGATCCACCGTGGTCAGCGGGACGGTGATACCGGCATCCCGCGTGATCCGCACAAGCTCGCGCAGGTAGTCCTCGTCGTCACCATAGGCGCCGTACTCGTTCTCGATCTGCACGAGCACGACCGGACCGCGCCGGTCGATCTGTCGGGGCGCGACGATCTCGTACACGCGGCGCAGATAAAGCTCGAGCTCGGCGAGGTAGATCGGCTCGCTCCGGCGCAGGCTGACACCGTCCATGGCGGTCAGCCACACCGGCAGGCCGCCGTTGTGCCACTCGGCGCAGATGTAGGGCCCGGGGCGGACGATCGCGTGCATCCCCTCGGCGGCGATCAGATCGAGGAAGCGCCCGAGGTCGTTCGCACCGGTCGCATCCCACTGGCCGCGCGCGGGTTCGTGGGCGTTCCAGGCCACGTAGGTCTCGATCGTGTTGAGCCCCATCAGCCGCGCCTTGCGGATGCGGTCGGCCCACTGATCGGGGTGCACGCGGAAGTAATGGATCGCGCCCGACAGGATGCGGTGCGGCCGGCCGTCGAGGAGGAAATCGGTGTCGCCGATGGCGAAGGTGGTCACAGAGAAGCTCTCGTTCGGAATGTGAGGGGCGGCCCGCGAGCTGCCGGCCGCCCCGTCGTGGATCACGCGCTACTTGTTGACGCTGAATCCCTGCTTGTTGCCGTAGTCGACCAGCGCGCTCTGCCACTTCTGCAGGCCCGCGTTCAGGTTCGACTTGTCAGCGTACGACTGCCCGACGGTGTCGCCGAAGATGCTGTTGGCGTACACCTGGTACGGGAGGTACTGCCACCCGGTCACGACGTTGTTCGCGGCATCCGCCAGCACTTCATTGATCTTCTGCCCACCGAAGTACTCGGGGGTCGCGTTCAAGAAGTCGTCCGACTGCAGCTGCTTCGTCGTCGAGGGGAATCCGCCGCTCTGGAGGAACGTCGAGATGGAGTCGTCGCTGTTGTTCAGCCACCAGAGGAAGCCGGCGGCCAGCTCGGGATTCTTGCTCTGCTTCAGCACTGCCTGGCCACCGCCGCCGTTCTCGGCCGAGGCAGGCTGGCCGTCGTAGGTCGGCATCGGAGCGACGCGCCAGTCGCCCGAGCCGTCGGGCGCGCCCGACTCGAGGTTGCCGGGCATCCACGCGCCGATCACGAGAGTGGCGATGCTGCCGTTGCCGAGGCCTGTGAACCACTCGTCGCTCCAGCTGCCGGTGGGTGCCACGAGCCCCTTCGAGACGAGCGTGTTCCAGGTGTCGGCCCACTTCTTCGAGCCCGCGTCCTGCAGGTCGATCTTCACGTCCGTGCCGGAGGTGGAGAACGGGTGGCCGCCGGCCTGCCAGATCATGCTTGTCGTGAATCCCGCGTCGCCGATGTCGTTCGTGATGTATTTCGACGGGTCGGCGGCGTGCAGCTTCTCGGCGTCGGCGATGTACTCATCCCAGGTCTTGGGCACCGCGAGATCGTATTTGTCGAACACCGCCTTGTTGTAGAACAGCGCCATAGGGCCGGAGTCCTGCGGCAGGCCGTACACCTTGTCGCCGGAGGTCACCGAGTTCCACGTGGATGCCGTGTAATCGTCCTCGAGGCCACTGAACCCGTAGGGTGCGAGATCGAGCAGCGCATCGGTCAGCTCGAATTGTGGGAACGCGAAGTACTCGATCTGGGCGACGTCGGGACCGCCTGAACCGGCCTTGATGGCGTTCTGCAGCTTCGTGTACTCATCGTTCGAGGTGCCCGCGTTGACGAGCTTGACCTTGACCTTCGGGTAGGCCTTCTCGAAGGCTGCCACCTGCGCCTCAGCCGACGGAGTCCACGACCAGTACGTGATCTCGCCGCCCTTCTGAAGCGCCGCCTTGATCGAGTCGAGACTGCCGGATGCCGTAGCCCCGGTGTTGTCGGTGCCGCCGGTGTCGTTCGAACCGGCGCAGCCGGCCAGGGCGAGGGCCGCGACGGTGCCGAGCGCGGCCAGAGCCGCGACACGACGGCGCGTGCCTGACATGTGCTTCATTGCTGTGTCCTTTCGAGTGCTCCGCCCCGCGGATGCGGGACGGCCGGGAGGGGATGTCGCCAGCAGGCCCCGGTCACTGCTTGACGCTTCCCGCGCTCAGCCCCGACTGCCAGAACCGCTGCAGCAGGAGGAACGCGATGACGATGGGGATGATGGTGAGGAGCGAGCCCATGATCACGAGGTTGTAGATGGGCTGCGAACCGGCGCCCTGGGCCTGCGCGGCCCACTGGTTCAGCCCGACCGTGAGCGGGTACCACTGCGGATCGCTGAGCATGATCAGTGGCAGGAAGTAGTTGTTCCAGGTCGCCACGACGGTGAACAGGAGCACCGTGACGATGCCCGGCGTCAGCAGGCGGATTGAGATCGTGAAGAACGTGCGGAACTCTCCGGCACCGTCCATGCGGGCGGCCTCGAGCAGCTCGGTGGGCACCGAGTCGGCCGCGTAGACCCACACCAGATAGAGACCGAACGGGCTGATCAGGGACGGGATGATCACCGACCATGGGGTATTGGTGAGGCCCAGCTGGCTGAACAGCAGGAAGGTCGGGACGGCCAGAGCGGTGCCGGGCACCGCCACGGCGCCGAGCACGATGGCGAACACCGCCGGGCGGCCGGGGAATCGGTACTTCGCCAGGCCATAGCCGGCGAGCGTCGCCAGCAGAGTCGCGCCCCCGGCGCCGAGCACCACGTACAGCAGAGTGTTGCCCAGCCAGCGCAGGAAGATGCCGTCCTTGTAGGTGAGAGTCTGAACGAGGTTGTCCCAGAACGCGAAGTCGTCGCCGAACCAGAGCCCGAAGCTCGAGAAGAGACCGCCCTGGGTCTTCGTGGAATTCACCAGCAGCCAGATGAGCGGCACCAGCGTGTACATCGCGTAGACGATCATCACGATGAGCAGCGTCTTCGAGTGGCGCGGGTGCAGCGGACCGGTGGCCCGGTCGCGTGCGAAGGCCGGAGCGGTCATCACTTCACCTCCGCTCGGGAGCCGCGCAACTGCACGATGTAGGCGATGACGGCGGTGATGACGCCCATGATGATGGCGATCGTGGCGGCGTAGTTGAACTGCTGGCCGGCGAACGACAGGTTGTATGCGTACATGTTCGGCGTGTAGTAGGTGGTGATGACGTTCGGCGCGAGCGGCCGGAGGATGTTCGGCTCGTTGAACAGCTGGAAGCTGCCGATGATCGAGAAGATCGTGGCGATCACGATGGCCCCGCGCAGGGCGGGGATCTTGATCGAGAACACCGTGCGCCAGGCCCCGGCACCGTCGATGGACGCCGCTTCGTACAGCTCGGTGGGGATTGTCTTCAGCGACGAGTAGAAGATCAGCATGTTGTAGCCGACGAACTCCCAGGTGACGATGTTGCCGATCGAGACGAGCATCCACTGCTTCGCGAACGGCGTGATGAGGTGGAACCCGACAAGCTGATTGATGTTCGCCGTCAGGCCGAACTGGTCGCCGTAGATGTACCCCCACATGAGCACCGCGACGACGGCCGGAACCGCGTAGGGCAGGAACAGCATGATGCGGAAGAAGGATGCCCCGCGCAGCCGCGCGCTGTCGATCGCGAGCGCTGCGGCCAGGGCGAGCGCCAGCATGATCGGCACCTGGACGACCAGGAACAGGAGTACGCGCCCGAACGACTCCCAGAACTGCGGGTCGGTCAGCGCCTGGATGTAGTTCGCGAACCAGACGAAGGTCGTGCCGCCGACCAGCTGAGTACGGAACAGGCTGAGATAGATCGAATACGCCAACGGTGCGAGAAAGACCAGCGTGAACACGATCATGAACGGGGCGACGAATGCCCACCCGCGCCAGTCGCGCTTCGGTCGGCGCAGCGCTGAGGGACTTCGGGTCGCGAGCGGTGGGGCGACGGTGGTCGTCATCGACGTGCCTCATTCACGGTGGTCGGCAGGTTGTTTACGCAAACATACGCGGATTCGGGCTACGATGTCAACGCAAACATTCGGGTCGGGAGGGCGAGGATGGCCGAGGCCTGGGCGCGGCGCGAGCCGTCGATCAACGACGTGGCGAAGGTCGCCGGCGTGTCGGCGCAGACCGTCTCGCGCGTCGCCAACGGCAAGGACGTCGTGCGGCCGGCGACACGGGACAGGGTCGTGGCGGCCATGCAACAGCTGGGGTATCGGCCCAACAGCGCCGCTCGCGCGCTGAAGGCCGGACGCTACCGCAACATCGGGGTGATCCTCTTCACCCTCGCCACCTATGGCAACATGCGCAATCTCGAGGCGATCGCCGACAAAGCGACCGCGGCAGGGTATGCACTGACGTTGATCCCTCTGGATGCCGCGACCCAGGCGAGTGTCTCGGGGGCGTTTGCGCGGCTGAGCGAACAGGCGGTCGACGGCATCATCATCGTCATCGAGGCGCACCTGCTGCACGAGGCCGACATCGAACTCCCCACAGGTCTGCCGGTCGTCGTGGTCGATGCCGGAGCGCCCGCGGCCCGTCCCGTCGTCGACACCGACCAGGCGCAGGGCGCGCGGCTGGCGACCGAGTACCTGCTCGACCTCGGGCATGCGACCGTCTGGCATATCGCCGGTCCTGAGGAGTCGTACTCCGCCGGGCAGCGCCGTCGTTCATGGGAAGAGACGCTCCGCGCCCGCGGCGCGCAGGTCCCCGAGGCGCTGCGGGGGGATTGGAGTGCCGATTCGGGCTACCAGGCGGGGCTGCAGCTTGTTCACAAGTCGGGTGTGACAGCCGTGTTCGCGGCCAACGATCAGATGGCGCTGGGCGCGTTGCGGGCGTTCCACGAGCACGGGGTGCGCGTTCCCGACGACATCAGCGTGGTGGGCTTCGACGATATGCCCGAGGCGGCGAACTTCTGGCCGCCGCTGACAACCGTGCACCAGGACTTCGAGACCGTCGGAGCGACGGCCGTCTCGGCTCTCATCCGTGAGATCGAGGGGGGCGCGGCGGAGTCTTCGCTCGTCGCGACCGAGCTCATTGTGCGGCAGAGCGCCGCGCCGTACCCGGACGACGAGCGAGCCCGCCGAACTCAGCGCAGCGCGCGCACCACGCCGATGCCGGGCGTCGACAGGCCGTCAGCGGCGGCGAAGGAGAGCGCGCCGTCGGCATCGGACGGAAGGCCGTAGTCGACCTCGAGCGACTGGTCGCCGGCGTCGAAGCGCTCGGTGGCTACGACCTCGTTCCTGAGCCGACCGGGGGCCGGCTCAGTTCGCGGGCCGGGCTGTGGAGTGCCGCACGTTCAGCGTCGGGCTGAGCGACACTCGGTGCACGGCACGGTCCGGGTCTTCCCGTCGCCGGATCAGCAGGTCGACGGCGGCGGCGCCCACCTCTTCGCGGGGCGGTCGCACCGCGGTCAGCGGCGGTGTGAACATCGACGCCACCTCATCGTCGTACGCGATGACCGATAGGTGGTCGGGCAGCGACAGTCCCCGCGCGAGCGCGAGATCGATGAGCGCCATGGCCTCGGGGTCGGAGTGCACGAGCAGACCGGTCACCCCGTTCGCGAGAATCGTGTCGAGCACGGCGTCGACGGCCACCGAGAACTCGGGGCTCGTGCGCGGGGGGAACAGCTCCTCGAAGTGCTGCGACGGCGTCAGCGCCAGCTCGGCGCAGGCGGCCTCCCATCCCTTGGCGACCTTGCGCCCGGTGGGCGAGTCGCGCGAGAGGATGAGTCCGACGCGCTGGTGTCCGAGCTCGGCGAGATGCCGGGCTGCCAGCACGGCGCCCAAGGCGTGGTCGCTCGTCGCGCTCTCGACCGGCACGCGCCCGGGCATGCTCAGCGCGTCACGCTCGACGAGCACCGAGGGGATCGACCGCGCGCCGAGCCAATCGATGACGTCCTGCGCAGAGGGGGTGTCGGGGTTGGGTGCGACGATCACGCCGCGCACGTCGGGCGCGGCCAGCAGCCGCTCGAGCACGGGCCGTTCATCGGTGAGCTCATACGAGGCCGCGCGCACGCGCAGCCGGTATCCACGGCGCTGCGCCTCGGCCTCCATGCCACGTACGACACCGGGCCAGTAGAAGCTCATCGACGGCACCAGGACGGCGATCTCGCCCAGCGCGGCGACCGGGGCTGCCGCCCCGTCAGAAGGCGCGGCAGAGGCGGCGGTGTCTTCGCGGGGCGTGACGGCGCCGCCGTGCACGCGCACGAGCAGGCCCAGCTCTTCCATCTCGGCGAGGTCGCGACGCAGCGTCACGGGGGCGACGCCCAGCTCTTCGGTCAGCTGTGAGACGCGTACGACGCCGTCTCTCGCCAGCGACGCCAGAATGTGCGTGCGCCGCGCCGGCGGCAGCGGTGCATGTGTCAGTTCGGTCATCGCCCATCACCCTCGCTGGTCTCATCTCTTTCTACCGTGACAGATACCGTGCGCCGCTCATCGACGTTCAGCTCGATCATGGTCAGCGTCTCGCCCCACACCTCCGACAGCATCGGGTCGTCCAGCGCGCGTTCGATGAGGTGGGCAGGGATGCCGCGGCCCCAGCGCACCACGACGGGTGTCGCGTCCGCGAGCGGCGTGATGTGCGCGCCGTCGTCCGACAGCTGCACGGCTCCGGCCACCAGCATCCGCACCACTGTTCCGTCGGCCGCATCGTCGGCCAGATCCCAGGCGTCGGCGACGACGATCTGCCGCGCCGCGCGGTCGAGAGTCACGGTGCGGCGCCACGACCGCAGGGCCGGCTGCGGATACGCGCCGCCCAGCTCGAGCGTGAGCGCGCTGGCCGCATCGTCGATGCGCACCGCGACGTCGCGCGCCGCGAATGCCGGGCCCGCGCCCTGCGCCACGCCTGCGATCTGCGGCACATTGTGCCAGGTGCTCTGCATGGTCCAGATGTCGTACCGGTCGGGGCCGAACGTCGCCGCGGTGTAGGTCGGGCGCCCGGCATCCACCAGCACCGGAACGCCGTCCGAACACACGATGAACTCGCCGACGTCGTTGTGGTTGTGGTTCTCTCCGTTGTGGCCGCCCTTGGCCACGAGCGTGAGCCCGGTCGCGGTGCCGCCTCGCTCGCGGGCGAGCAGGACCTCGGTGGAGGGCAGCCACACGTCACGGGGGAGTGGCGCGGGGGAAGGGGATGCCGCGAGCCAGGCCGCATCCGTCAGCCCGCGCAGCACGCGGCCCAGGCCCAGCGTCTCGTCTGCCGGGTCCGTGCGGTACGCGCGGGCGAACGCCGCGGCATCGCGGTCTCCGACGCGCAGGGCGGCGCGGAAGAGGACATCCCAGGGCGCCGGTGCGGTGGGGCGGGCCTGGCCGTCGGCGATGTCGACGACCCAGCCGTCGCCGAGGTCGCAGCGATGCGGA
This sequence comes from Microbacterium horticulturae, assembly GCF_029094505.1. Classification (NCBI taxonomy): domain Bacteria; kingdom Bacillati; phylum Actinomycetota; class Actinomycetes; order Micrococcales; family Microbacteriaceae; genus Microbacterium; species Microbacterium horticulturae. The sequence continues at coordinate 553,619 of NZ_CP119108.1, forward strand.
AAGGCCACTGTCTCGCGCAGCGCCGGCACGGTCGGCAGCGCGTCGAGTGCGCCGTCGGTGGCATGCGCGAGCAGGTCGAGCGCCTCGAGCACACGGGCGGCGCCGGCCCACCAGTACGAGGAGCCCTCGTCGACGGCGCCGTCTTCCGGGAGCCCGGCGACATAGCGGTCGAGACCCGCGATGCACAGCGCGACGACGTCGGCGCGTAGCATCCGCTCGTTCGAGCCGTCGAGCAGGCGAAGGGCCGCGGTGAGCACGTTCGCGTGGATCCACGGGTTCCAGTTGTGCACAGGCCCGTCGAGCCCGATCCAGTGCCAGTCGCGGCGTTGCGCGAACGGGTCGAAGACGCGGGTGCGCACCTCGTGGCGGATGCGCCTTCGCAGCCCGGGGTAGCGCTCGTCGAGCCGCGCGCCGAGCAGCTGATCAAGCCAGGCGAGCTGGCCGGCGACCTCGCCGGCCCCCAGATCCAGGAACGGGTCGGTGACGGCCGCCAGCACCGCGCCGTGCCGGGCGAAGGTGTCGTCGTGTGCGGGCCAGCACCAGGAGCTCTGCTCGCACAGCAGTTGCGCGCCGTCGGCGACCTCGTCGATCCAGACGTCGTCATCGGTCACGGCGGCGGTGATCGCGGCGCGGGTGAGGCGGTGCTGCCGGGTGAATGCCGCGTGCTCCCACGTCGCGCGGTCGCCGTCGCGGTGCACGCGGGCGGCGTCGTGGGCCAGCGGTTGCGGCCAGGGCACGCCGAGATCGGCACGTGCGCGGGCGAGGATCGCCGAGGCGACCGAGGCTGCGGCATCCCATACCCGGCGATCGGTTGCCGGCGGCACCGGCAGGGCGCGGTCGGGGGCGACCAGCAGAGACGCAAGGCCGCAGGGATGCCGCCGATCGTCGAACACGGCGGCGAGGGGGCCGGTGAAGTCGTCTGTCATCTGCGCGGCAGTCACTGTGCCACCTCCTTGCCTTGATGATCGAAAATGATCGTATCATGTCGAATTAATGCTTGTGCTGAACGGTTGAGATTGCTAATCTCCTGAATCGATCGAACAATCCGATCCTGTTCGAAGGAGAACCGTGAGCGTCACGCCCACCGACTGGACCCGCGACGAGTGGCTCGCGTACGCCGACCGGCTGCTCGCCGGCGCGCGTCGCTGGGCGTCTCCGACGGGCGCACGCATCACGCCGCCGGGCGCCGAAGGCGGGTATGGGCACGACGTCGACGGTCTCGAGGGCTTCGCTCGTACGTTCCTGCTCGCAGGTTTCCGCATCGCGGGGGCACGCGGCGAGGGTGTCGACGACCTCGTCTCCTTCTACAGCCGCGGCATCGCGGCCGGCGTCGACCCGTCGAACTCCGAGCGCTGGGTGCGCATGGACGAGCACGCGCAGGCGAAGGTCGAAGCGGCATCCATCGCGCTCATCCTCGACATGACCCGCCCGTGGATCTGGGAGCGCCTCGACGCCACCACCCAGCAGCGGGTCATCGACTACTTGGCTCCTGTCATCGGCGACGACACATACCCGCCGACCAACTGGCTGTGGTTCCGGGTCGTGGTGCAGACCTTCCTGCGGTCGGTCGGCGGTCCGTGGTCTGCCGCCGACATCGCCGCCGACCTCGCGCTGCACGACAGTCTGCAGCGTGCCGACGGCTGGATCTCAGACGGCCCCGAGCAGTCATACGACCAGTACGTCGGCTGGGCGCTGCACCTGTACCCCGTGCTCTGGTCGCGGATGCAGGGCGCCGCCGATCTCGCCGACGGGCGCACCGCGCGCGACCTTGCTGCGCTCGATCGCTACCTGGTCGACGCGACCGCGCTCATCGGCGCCGACGGATCACCCCTTGTGCAGGGGCGCAGCCTCATCTACCGCTTTGCGGCCGCCGCCCCGTTCTGGGCCGGCGTGCTCGCCGAGGTGCCGTCGACGAGTGCCGGGATGCTGCGCCACGCCGCGAAGAGCATCGTCACTCATTTCGCCGACCACGGTGTGCCGTGCGACGACGACCTGCTGACCATCGGGTGGCACCGCGAGTGGCGGCGGCTCGCGCAGGGCTACTCGGGCCCGGGTTCGCCGTACTGGGCGGTCAAGGGCCTGCTCGGCATCGCGCTGCCCGCCGACCATGCGGTGTGGAGCACCCCGGCCGAACCGCTGCCGGTGGAGCAGGGCGACGTGCTGCGCACTATCGCCGCGCCGGGCTGGATCGTCTCGGGCACCTCGGCCGACGGCATCGTCCGCGTCGTCAACCACGGTACAGACCACGCGACGCCGGGAACCCTGGTCGGCGACTCGCCGATCTATGCGCGCCTGGGCTACTCGACGGCCACGGCGCCGCTGCACGACGGGCGCGCCTGGCGCGAGCCGCTGGAGCAGTCGGCGGTGCTTGTCGATGTGACCGGCCGTGCGACGCATCGCGCTGCCGTCGAGCTGCTCGGGGTGCGGTGCGACGAGGGCGTCGCAGTCGCGGCATCCACGTCTCCGATCCACTGGATCGATCCCGACGTCCACCAGGTGCACCACGGGTCGGGCATCACCGGCGCGGTGACCGTCGCTGGCCGCATGACGGTGTGCTCGGTGGTGCGCGGGCCGTGGGAGCTGCGGCTCGTTCGGGTCGACGAGCTCGCCGTCCCCGCCGACACGGTGCGACTGCGCATCGGCGGCTGGGCGCCCGCCGGCGGCGGCCTCGTGCCCGAGACATCCGACGGCGGGGCCACAGTGCGCCGCGGCACGCTGACCAGCAGCATCGCCGCCGTCGGCATGGCGGCGAGCGCCCGCGTCGAGACGCGGCGCGACGCGAGCCCACTCGGTGACGTGGCCGCGGTGCCCGTCATCGAGACGGATGTCGCCCCCGGGGTCTGGCGCGCGGCGCTCGTCGCCCTCGATGGCGCGAGTGCGGCCTCGGCCCCTCTCGCCCTGAAGCTCGACGGCATCGATGTCGCCGTCACCTGGCCCGACGCCGTGACCACCGTCACGCGCCTCATCGACTCCCGACCCGCGCCCGACGCGGATCGGTAGCCCAAGACCGGGCCTGGGGCCCGGACAGCAATCGCAAAGGAGCACCCCTCTCATGAAGCGCAAGATCGCCCTTGCGGCATCGGTGGCAGCTGTCGCCGCGCTGTCGCTGACCGCGTGCAGCGGCGGCTCGGAGCCGAGCGATGACGCCACCGGTCCGGTGACCATCACCGTCTCCGGCTGGAGCCTGGACACGACCCCCGAATTCCAGCTGCTCGCCGACGGCTTCCACAAGGCCAACCCGAACATCACGGTCAAGCTCAAGGAATACGACCCGAGCAACTACAACACGCTCGTCACCGCCGACCTCGCCGCCGGTACCGGGCCCGACGTCATCACCCAGAAGGAGGTCAAGTACGTCACGACCTTCCAGGAGGGCGGGCAGCTGCTCGACCTGTCGGACGTGAAGCTGCCCGACGGCATCAGCGGCACCGACTCGTACAAGGTCGACGGCAAGCTCTACGCCGTTCCGTACCGCCAGGACGCGTGGGTGCTCTTCTACAACAAGGACCTCTTCGACAAGGCGGGGGTCCCCACGCCGGACGGGTCGTGGACGTGGGATGACTACGCCGCCGCCGCGAAGGAGCTCAAGACCAAGCTCGCCGCCGCCGGCAGCAAGGCGTACGGTGCCTACCAGCACACCTGGCAGTCGACCGTGCAAGGCTTCGCGAACAACCAGTCGCCTGACGGAGGCGTGCTCAGCGGAAAGTACGAGTACATGAAGCCGTACTACGAGCGGGTCCTCGACCTGCAGAAGTCCGGCGCGCAGGTCACGTTCAACACAGCCACCGCGAACCAGCTCACCTACCAGGGCGAGTTCGGCAAGCAGCACGCCGCGATGATGATGATGGGCACCTGGTTTGTCGCCACCCTCATCTCGCAGCAGGCCTCGGGCGACGCCGACCAGTTCACGTGGGGGATGGCTCCGGCGCCCCAGTACGACGCGTCGACCGCCGGCACCGACAAAACGCCGGTCACGTTCGGCGACCCGACCGGGTTCGGCGTCAACGCGAACACCGACGGCGCCAAGCAGGCGGCGGCGAAGAAGTTCGTGGAGTACGCGGCCAGTGAGGATGCCGCGAAGGCTCTGGCCGGCATCGGGATCACCCCGGCGCTGCTGAACGACAACGTCGTGCAGACGTACTTCTCGACGAAGGGCGCCCCGCAGGACGACCTGTCGAAGTTCGCGTTCTCGACCCACACGGTCAAGCCCGAGAACCCGACATCGTCGAAGACCGCGGCGATCCAGAACATCCTCAACGACATGCACTCCGCGATCATGAGCGGCTCGGAGGGCATCGACAAGGCCATCTCCGAGGCGCAGGACCGCGTCAAGAACGAGGTCGGCTGACCCCGCATCCCACCCTCACCACGAAGGCACATCATGACCGCCACCGCCACGATGGTCACCGGCACACCGCGCCCGTCGAAGCCGAACACGCGCATGCGGCTGCGCGTGCGCAACGCGCTCATCGGCTGGAGCTTCATCCTCCCCAACTTCCTGGGGTTCGCGCTGCTCACGCTCGTCCCCGTGATCGCGCTGTTCTACATCTCGTTCACGAACTGGAACGTGTTCGGCGTCGCGCACTGGATCGGGCTCGACAACTTCCGGCGCCTGCTCGGCGACGCGACGTTCAAGACCGCGTTCGTGAACACTCTCTACTACGCCGTGATGCACATCCCGCTGACCCTGGTGGTCTCGCTGGGCATCGCGCTGCTGCTGAACACCAAGCTCCGCGGTGTCGCGTTCTTCCGCACCGCCGCGTTCTTCCCCTACATCACCTCCATCGTCGCGATCGCGATGGTGTGGAATCTCATGTTCAGCCCCGACTACGGCCCGATCAACCAGATCCTGCGGTTCATCGGCATCGCCCACCCGCCCGGATGGCTCACCTCGCCGCAGTGGGCGATGCCCGCGGTCGTCGTCATCAGCACGTGGCGCGACATGGGCTATTACATGATCCTGTTCCTCGCCGGACTCCAGACGGTCCCGCGCGAACTGTACGAGGCGGCGCGTATGGACGGCGCGAACGCCTGGCAGCGGTTCGTCAACGTCACGATCCCGTGCCTGCGCCCCACGACCTTCTTCGTCACGGTGATGCTGACGATCAACTCGTTCAAGATCTTCGACCTGATCCTGGTCATGACCAAGGGCGGACCCGGGATCTCGACGATGGTGCTCTCGCAGTTCATCTGGCGCAAGGGCTTCGAAGAGAACCAGTTCGGCTATGCCTCGGCGGCCTCGGTGGTGCTCTTCCTGCTGTGCATCGTCGTCACGATCCTGCAATTCCTCTGGAACAAGAGGGGGAACCGCGCATGAGCACGATTCTCGAAGCCGCCGACGACTCGGCCACCGCCACGCTGCTGAACGCGCCGCGCGGGCACCGCCCGAAGGCGACGACGCCGGCCAAGCGCGCCGCGCGGATCATCGGGTACGTCGTGATGACCATCATCGCCGTCGCCCTGCTGGTGCCGTTCTTCTGGATGATCTCGAGCTCGTTGAAGATGTCGAACGACGTGTTCAGCGTGCCGGTGCGGTGGCTGCCGGAGACGTTCGTGTGGAGCAACTACGTCGACATCTGGACCCAGACCAACCTGCTGACCTGGATCCGCAACACGCTGGTGCTGGCGGTCGTGGTCACGTTCCTGCAGGTGCTCACCGGATCGTTCGCCGCCTACGGATTCTCACGCATGCGGTTCCGCGGCCGCGACATCCTGTTCCTCGTCTACATCGGCACGATAGCGGTCCCGTGGCAGTCGTACATGATCCCGCAGTTCATCCTGATGTCGAACCTGAAGCTGTCCAACACGCTGTGGGCGATCATCCTGCTGCAGGCGTTCGGGGCGTTCGGCGTGTTCCTGATGAAGCAGTTCTTCGAGACCGTTCCCGAAGAGCTCAGCGAGGCCGCCCGCATCGACGGACTGAGCGAGTACGGCATCTGGCGGCGCATCATGGTGCCCCTGTCGGTGCCGGCGATGGCCAGCCTCACGCTGCTGACCTTCGTCACCACCTGGAACGACTATCTGGGTCCGCTCATCTACCTGCGCAACCCGAACCTGTGGACGATGCAGCTGGGCCTGCAGAGCCTGGTCAGCAACACCCAAGACCAGAACTTCGCCCTGATGTTCACCGGCATGACGATGTCGGTGGTCCCGATCGCTATCGTCTTCCTGCTCGGGCAGAAGTACTTCGTCGAAGGCATCGCCACCAGCGGGATGAAGGGCTGACCCATGAAGCGCATCTCGCATGACGCCCTGTCGACCACGATCGGCGCCGTCTACCTGGGCCTCATGACCAACCTGCTCCTGGCCATGGCCTGCGCGCCGGCGCTGCTGCTGCTGATCACGACCGACCCGGTGCACTCCTGGCCGCTGCTGGCGATGACGGCCCCACTGTGCGGGCCGGCCGTGGTCGCTGCGTTCGCGGCCTTCGCCGACCATCGTGCCGGCGGTGTGACCGTGGTGCGCACCTTCGTGCGGGCGTGGCTGCAGGCCTGGCGCCGCCCGTTCGTGCTCGGTGTGGCCGCCACCGCGGTCGTGGTCGTCGCACTCGTGGATGTGAAGGCGGCCTCGACCGCGTCGTTCGGCATCGTCGTGGCGCCCGCGCTGCTCGTGCTCGCGGTGCTCGCCGTGACGGTCGCGCTTCTGGGACTGGCCGCATACGCCGAAGCGCCGACGGCGCCGCTGGTGCGCGTCGCGAAGGCCGCCTTGTACTTCGGGGTGCGGCGCTGGTGGCTGACTCTGGTGTCGCTGGCTGTTCTGGGCACCCAGTTCGCCGTGTTCACGAACGTGCCCGCCATCGGGATCGGCCTCACTGCCGCGCCTGCTCTGTACCTCGCGTGGGCGAACTGCCGGTTCAGCCTGCGCACCGTGCTCGCCCATGACGAGGTCCCGGCCGTCGTGCCGGGGTCATGAAGAAAGAAGATCGATGAGTTCCCCTTCCTCCGCTGATACCCGTACCGACGCCCTCTTCGCGCCGGCCGTGGATGCCGCCTTGAGCACCGTGCGCCGCAACATCCCCACATTCGATCGGCTGTACCCGGCCGACACGACCGACGGCGGGAGATACCCGTTGCGCCCCGCCCACGGCGCCTTCGCCGAGGGCGGCAACTACGGGTGGACCACGAGCTTCTGGCCCGGCATGCAGTGGCTCGCCTACGAGCGCAGCGGGGACGACGCGTTCCGCACCGCAGCCCTCGCGCATGCCCGTGACTTCGATCGGCGTCTGCGCACCGGCGAAGACCTCGACACGCATGACATCGGCTTCCTCTACACCCTCGCCTCGGTCGCCCCCTGGCGGCTGCTCGGCGACGAGGACGCCCGGCAGACGGCCATCGCCGCCGCCGACCAGCTGATGACGCGGTTCCTCGAGCCCGCGGGCATCATCCAGGCGTGGGGCGATCTCGCCGATCCGCACCAGCGGGGGCGCACGATCATCGACAGCCTCATGAACATGCCGCTGCTCATGTGGGCCTACGAGCAGACTGGGCAGGAGCGCTACGTCGACGCCGTGCGACGGCACACCGAGCAGCTGCGGGTGCACATCATGCGGGGCGACGACTCGACCTTCCACACCTTCTACTGGGATCCGGTGACCGGCGAGCCATTGCGCGGGGCTACCGAGCAGGGCGCACACGACGACTCGTGCTGGGCGCGCGGCCAGGCCTGGGGCATCTACGGTTTCGCGATGGCGTACCGGTTCACGGGCGACGAGCGGATGCTGGATGCCGCGCACCGATGTGCCCGCTACTTCCTCGCGCACCTGCCCGCCGATGCCGTGCCCTACTGGGACCTGGTCTACGGCGACGACAGCGATGCGCCGCGCGACAGCTCCGCCGGGGCGATCGCGGCGGCGGGACTGTTCGAGCTCGCGCGCGTCGAGACCGACGCCGACAGGGCACAGCAGGCCGACGCCGACGCGCGACGACTGCTCGCGGCCCTCGTGGCCGACTGCGCGCCCGAGCCCGACACCGCCGACACGCTGCTGCTGCACGGCGTCTACGACCTCCCCAAGAGCAACGGCGTCGACGAGGGCAACCTCTGGGGCGACTACTTCTACTTCGAGGCGCTGACCCGCGCGACGAACCCCGACTGGACGCCGTACTGGTGAGGGGAATCGCATGCGCCTGGTGACCTATCGCGCTTCGACCGGCCCTCGCATCGGGGTCGTTCTGCCCGACGATCGGGTGCACGACGTACGCGCCGGAACCCTCGAGGAGATCGTGGGGGATGCCGCGGCTCTGGACGGCGCGCGCGAGGCGGCGGACGCGGCATCCACTTCTCTTGATCTGCCGCGGATCGACGAGCTCGAGCTGCTGCCGCCCGTGCGACCCGGCAAGCTGCTGTGCATCGGTTACAACTACCGCGGACACGTGCCCGACGGCGAGGACCCGACCGCGAACGACCCGGCGTACCCGGACGTGTTCGTCAAGACCGCGAACGTGCTCATCGGGCCGAACGACCCCGTGGAGCTGCCGCAGGTCGAGGCCGATGTGGACTACGAGGGCGAGATCGCGCTCGTCATCGGGCGTCGCGCGAAGAACGTCACGCTGGATGCTGCGCTCGACCACGTCGCCGGATACACGCTGTTCGACGACGTGACCGCCCGCGATTGGCAGCGTCACGGCTCGCAGTTCACGCTCGGCAAATCGTTCGACACGTTCGGGCCGCTCGGCCCGTGGCTGGTGACCGCCGACGAGATCGCCGATCCGCAGGACCTCGTCGTCGAAGTCGAACGCGACGGTGTGATCACGGCCCGCCAGTCGACGGCGACGATGATCTTTCCGATGGCGTTTCTCGTGCACCATCTCAGCCAGGTGATGACCCTCGAGCCGGGCGACGTCATCTCCACCGGCACGCCGCAGAAGCTGCCCGCCGCCGCGGAGGCCCACCGGCCGCTGGCCGACGGCGACGCCGTCACGGTGCGTGTCGCCGGCCTCGGCGAGTTGACCACCCGCTTCACCACGACCACGGAGGACGCACGATGATCCTGGACGCATTCCGACTCGACGGCAAGGTGGCGCTCGTCACCGGGTCCACCCGGGGCCTGGGCCAGGGCGCGGCCGTCGCGCTCGCCGAGGCCGGCGCCGACGTCGCCCTGCTCGACCGTGGCGATGCCGGCGAGACCGAGGCGCGCATCGCCGCGCTCGGGCGCCGTGTCGTGCGCGTGCAGCGCGACTTCGCATCGGCTGCGCCCGCCGAGCTCCGAACCGCCGTCACCGAGATCGAAGACGCGCTCGGGCATGTCGACATCCTCGTGAACAACGCCGGCACGATCCGCCGCGCGCCCGCCGTCGACTACCCGACGGCGGACTGGAACGACGTGCTGCGGGTCAACCTCGACGCGGTCTTCCACCTGTCGCAGGCGGTCGGTCGTGGCATGATCGAGCGCGGCTGGGGGCGCATCATCAACATCGCTTCGATGCTGTCGTTCCAGGGCGGCATCCTCGTACCGGCCTACACGGCTTCCAAGCATGCGGTGGCCGGCCTCACGAAGGCCCTGGCAAACGAGTGGGCGGCGTCGGGAGTGACAGTGAACGCGATAGCCCCCGGGTACATGGCCACCGACAACACGGCAGCCCTACGCGCCGACACCGAGCGCGAGGCATCCATCTCCGCCCGCATCCCCGCCGGACGCTGGGGCACCCCCGACGACCTGCAGGGGTCGTTCGTGTTCCTGGCATCGGATGCCGCGGCCTACGTGACCGGCACGGTGCTGCCGGTCGACGGCGGGTGGCTCGTGCGGTGACCGGCGACAGAAGCTTTCGAGAAGACAGGAGAGAACACATGCAACAGCGCTACGCGACCAACCCCGCCCAGATCCCGGGCATGACGACCGAGGATCTACGCGACGCCTACCTCATCCCCGAGGTGTTCACGCCCGGCCAGGTGACGCTCACCTACACGCACCACGACCGCATCGTGCTCGGCGGTGCGGTCCCGGCCGGCACCGATCTTGTGCTGCCGACGTACCCCGAGATCCGCAGCGAATACTTCCTCGAGCACCGCGAGGTCGGCATCATCAACGTGGGCGGCACCGGCACGGTCACCGCGGACGGCGAGGCCTTCACGCTCGTGAACGGTGCGTGCCTGTACCTCGGGCGCGGGGTGCGCGAGGTGGTGTTCGCGGACGCCGATTCCGGTGTCGACGCTGAGTCGGGTGCTCAGAGCGGTGCTCAGTTCTACCTGTTCTCGGCCCCCGCGCACACCGCCTACCCGACGGCGCTCGTGAACCCGGGCGAAGGCACCGTGCGCGAGCTCGGCGATCAGCTCACGAGCAACAGGCGCACGCTGAACCAGTACATCCACGAGAACGGTATCCGCTCGTGCCAGATAGTGATGGGCGTCACCACGCTGCATCCGGGCTCGATGTGGAACACGATGCCCGCGCACACGCATGACCGCCGCACCGAGTGCTACCTGTACTTCGACGTGCCCGAAGACGCCCGCGTCGTGCACCTGCTCGGTGAGCGCGACGAGACGCGGCACCTGATCGTGGCTGACCGCCAGGCGATCATCTCGCCGAGCTGGTCGCTGCACTCGGGCGTGGGAACGGCCGCGTACTCGTTCATCTGGGCGATGGCGGGTGAGAACCAGGCGTTCGACGACATGGATGCCGCGGCCATCACCGACCTGCACTGACGCTGCCCGCGCTACCCGCGGCGTGGACGGCTCGCGCTGTCGTTTTGCGCGTTCGCGCCGGGGGTAGCCGGCTCTCACTCTGCCGACGCGCGTCGAGTGGACTCACGCACGTTCAGCGACGGCAGAACGTACGTGCGCTGCACCGGGCGCGATTCGCAGGCGCATCAGCCCTGACCGGCAGCGCGACGGGTAGCGCTGCGGGTTTTGCAGTCGCCGAATCAGGTGTTTTCGCCAGTTCAGGAGAATGCGCGGGCAGAACGTCCTGAACTCGCGAGATCAGGTGTTCTCGCGCGGGGTGGGCGGGTGGCACAACGGGGCTGAGGAGAGAGTGGATGCCGCGCCGCGGCCTCGACGCCGCCGGCTACGCGCCGAGCGCGGCATCCACCACCCGGCGTGCCTCATCCTGCACCTGGTGCAGGTGGTCCTCGCCGAGCAGCGACTCGGCGTAGAGCTTGTAGACGTCTTCGGTGCCCGAAGGGCGCGCCGCGAACCAGGCGTGCTCGGTCTGCACCTTGAGTCCGCCGATCGCGGCGCCGTTGCCCGGCGCGTGCGACAGCTTCGCGGTGATCTCTTCGTCGGCCAGGGTCGTGGCCGTGACGTCCTCGGGCGCGAGCCGAGCGAGCGCAGCCTTCTGCTCCTTGGTCGCGGGGGCGTCCACGCGCTGGTAGGCCGACGCGCCGAACTCCTCTGTCAGCTCGGCGTATCGCTGCGACGGCGTCTTGCCCGTCACCGCGAGGATCTCCGACGCCAGCAGGCACAGCAGTATCCCGTCCTTGTCGGTCGTCCACACCGAGCCGTCCTTGCGCAGGAAGGAGGCGCCCGCCGACTCCTCGCCACCGAAAGCGACCGAGCCGTCGAGGAGACCTGGCACGAACCACTTGAAGCCCACCGGCACCTCGAGCAGCCGTCGGCCGAGCGAACCGGCGACCTTGTCGATGATCATCGACGAGACCAGGGTCTTGCCGACCGCGGCATCCTTCGGCCACTCCGGACGGTGCGCGAACAGGTAGTCGATAGCGACCGCCAGGTAGTGGTTGGGGTTCATCAGGCCCGCATCGGGGGTCACGATGCCGTGCCGGTCGGCATCGGCGTCGTTTCCGGTGAGCAGGTCGTACTCGTCTCGCTTCGCAACGAGCGCCGCCATCGCCGAGGGCGACGACGGGTCCATGCGGATCTTCTCGTCCCAATCAAGCGTCATGAACCGCCAGGTCGGGTCGACCTCGGGGTTGACGACCGTCAGATCCAGCTCGTACATCTCAGCGATGAGCGCCCAGTACTCGACCGACGCGCCGCCGAGCGGGTCGGCCCCGATGCGGATGCCGGCCTTGCGGATCGCCTCGATGTCGATGATGGATGCCAGATCCGCCACGTACTCCTGGCGGAAGTCATAGCGGCCCAAGGTGTCGGTGTCGATGTCTGCGAGACGCGTGCGCTTGACCTCTTCGAGGCCGCCGGCGATCAGCGCGTTCGCGCGGTCGGCGATCCAGCTCGTCGCATCGGTGTCGGCAGGTCCCCCCGACGGCGGGTTGTACTTGAAGCCGCCGTCGGCCGGCGGATTGTGGCTCGGGGTGACGACGATGCCGTCCGCACGGGCCGGGTCTGCGGCATCCCGCCCCTTGTTGAACGTGAGGATCGCGTGGCTCAGCGCCGGCGTGGGCACCCACGCGTCGCGGGCGTCGATGCGCACGTCGACGCCGTTGGCCACGAGCACCTCGATGGCGGTGCGCTCGGCGGGGCGTGACAGACCGTGGGTGTCGCGTCCGAGGAACAGGGGACCGGCGATGCCCTGGCCGGTGCGGTAGTCCACTATCGCCTGGGTCGTGGCGAGGATGTGGTTCTCGTTGAAGCTGCGGTTCAGACTCGAGCCGCGATGCCCGCTCGTGCCGAACACGACGCGCTGCGCGGGCACGTCCGCGTCGGGCTTCAGGTCGTAATAGGCGTTGATGACTTCGTCGATGTCGATGAGGTCGGATTCGACGGCGGGGGTTCCGGCACGGCTCATGCTTCCAGTCTGCCCGTTTCCGGCCGGGCGCGACACTGTGAAGTCCGGAGCGAGCGGCCCCCGACTAGGCTGACACGGTGAACTCTCGTGTCGAGGAACCCGTCCGCACCTACAGTTATCTGGGTCCGGCGGGCACGTTCACCGAGGCCGCGCTCGCTCAGGTGCCTGAGGCGCGCGGCCAGAACTGGCGTCCGGTGCGCAACGTGGGCGAGGCGCTCGACGATGTCGTGAGCGGACGGTCCGATGCCGCGATGATCGCGATCGAGAACTCCGTCGACGGCGGGGTCTCGACCACGCAGGACGCCCTGGCCACCATGCCCGGTCTGCGCATCGTGGGCGAATACCTCGTGCCAGTGCAGTTCGTCCTCGTTGGCAAGCCGGGGGCGACGCTCGCCGACGTCTCGGTGATCGCAGCTCACCCCGTCGCGTATGCGCAGTGTCTTATCTGGCTCGGGCAGAGCCTGCCCGAGCACGCGCACGTGCCCTCGTCGAGCAACGTGACGGCCGCGCTCGACATGCTCGACGGCGTCGGCGGGGCCGACGCGGCCATTGCGCCCCCGGGGATCCTCGAGCACCACGACCTGCAGCTGCTGGCCGACAACATCGGCGACAACCCGAAGGCCGTGACCCGCTTCGTGCTCGTCTCGCGGACCGTCGCGCCGCCATCGCCGACCGGTGCCGACAAGACGTCGCTGATCGTCGAGCTGCCCGACGACCATCCCGGTGCACTGCTCGACATGCTCGAACAGTTCGCGACCCGCGGCATCAACCTGTCGCTGCTGGCCTCGCGCCCGATCGGCGATGAGCTGGGCCGATACCGGTTCGTGGTGGATGCCGACGGCCACGTCTTCGACGAGCGGATGGCCGACGCGCTGCTCGGGCTGCGCCGGTTCAGCCCGCAGGTGGTGTTTCTCGGCTCGTATCCGCGCGCCGACCACGCCATAGTGCACTACCCCAGCCGCTACTCCGACGACGTGTTCGTCGAGGCACGCGACTGGCTGCGCGGGTTGATCTCGGGCGAGCCGGGGGAGTAGGGGCGGACTGCCGCTGGCATAACACCTCGGCTCGGGCGTCACCCGCGCAGAGCCTCGACTGGCGTTGTGCCCAGCCTGCACCCGACGCTTCGCCTTGCGCCGCACGTGTCGCCCCGCGCCGCGCCCTCACGAAACGAGGAGACCTCGCGAGACGAGTACGTTTTGGGCGCATTTTGTACTCGCCCGGTGAGATCTCCTCGGCTCGTGCGAGCGGGCGCCGAGTTCAGAGCTGGGGAATGCTGCGGCTCGGGGCCGACGCAGGCCGCGGAGCAGGGGCGCGCCGGCAGCGCGGGCGACGCCGCGACCAGCGCCGCCGGCCGCGACCCGGCGCCTACCCCAGCGCCGCCGTCAGCAGCTCGAGCATCCGGACCCGGCCGGGCGCGGCATCCATCGGCTCTTCCTCGTACGAGCCGGCGACGGGTGAGATCATGACCTCGTCGACGTCCCACCGCTCGGCGAACGCGCGCAGCTCGGCGGCGACCTCGTCGCCGGTGCCCACGAACCACTTCGCACGCATGCCGTCGATGATGGTCTGCGCCATGCCGTCCACGGGAGTCGCCTGCGCCTGCTCGACCGTCTCGAGCGGCTGCATGGCCTTGTTCGTGCGCAGCCGCGCCATGCTGCGCAGCTGCGGCAGGGCGCGCGCCTCGGCCTCGTCATGCGTGGGCGCGGCGATCGCGTTCGCGGTGAGGAACGTGCGGGGTTCGGGATGCCGCGGGCTCGGCTGATACTGCCCGCGGTACAGGTCGAGCGCCCGCTCGAGTCCTTCGCCGGAGAAGTGGTTCGCGAACACGTACGGCAAACCCAACGAGGCGGCCAGCTGTGCGGAGTAGTCACTCGACCCCAACAGCCAGACCTCGGGTGCGCCGTCGGCAGCCGGAGTCGCATGCACGTCGTAGGTGCCACCGCTGGTGAACTGCACGGTCGCGCCCTCGGCGTCGAGCAGGCGCGTGATGTCGCGTACGTGCTCGGGGAAGCGCTCGACGTCGCTGGTGGTGCCCGACATGCGCAGCAGCTGCGTGATGACAGGATCACTGCCCGGTGCCCGTCCGATACCGAGGTCGACGCGGCCAGGGGCGAGCGCTTCGAGCGCCGCGAACTGTTCGGCCACCACGAGCGGCGAGTGGTTCGGCAGCATGACCCCGCCCGATCCGACCCGGATGCGTGACGTGCGTGCTGCGGCCGCCGCCGTCAGCACGGGCGGCGTCGTCGACGCCACGGCCGGCATGTTGTGGTGCTCGGCGAACCAGTAGCGGCGGAAGCCCAGCTCGTCGGCCCGGGCGGCGAGGGCGAGGGATGCCGCGACCGCCTGGGCGCTGGACTGCCCGGTGCGCACGGGCACCAGGTCGAGGACGGAGAGTGCGGGAGAAATGCTCATCGCCTGTGACAACGTGACATCGACCGCTGCGCATTCCCGGCGTCGGCGGGTGCGCGTCGTCCCACGTGGCACCCGCCGACGTCCTCGGCCTGGCTCCCCAGAAGCACTGCCGAGGGGAACTTCGCCTTGCGGCGAAGCGGACGTGCACGTCCGCTTCCATCATGACATGAATCTCATGCGGTGGACAGGGCTCGTCATCCGTTCCGTCGGCACGGCACGATTAGCCTGAAGGGATGCCAGAATCGGTCAGTCGCACGCGCGCAGATGCGCAGGCGAACCGTCGCAAACTGCTCGACGCCGCCGGAGAGCTCATCGCCGAGCGCGGCGTCGAGGTGCCCCTGCACGCCGTCGCCGATCGCGCCGGCGTGGGCGTGGGCACGCTCTACCGCAACTTCGCAGACCGTGACGCGCTTCTGACTGCCCTCGGCGACCGGCCCGCGCAGCGGTTCAAAGACATCGCGCGTGCGGCGGCCGCGGCTGCCACGGCATGGAAGGCCGTCGAGATCTACGTCGACGGGTACATCGCGCTGTATGCGGAGTTCCCCTGGATGCTCAGCATGCGCGTCGAAGACCGGCGCCTTCGCCGCCGCGACGAAGAGGACGCCACCGCGGCCCAAGCCGTCGTCGACCGTGCACGGACCGAAGGTGCGCTGCGCGCCGACGTGGGCATGCTCGACATAGCGTTCGCCGCGACCATGGTCGCGGCGATGACCTATCTGCCCGAGCCCGTCCGCGCCACGGTCGTTCCGCGGCTGCGCGACGTCGTCCTCGACGGCCTGAGAGCCGAGGGGATGCCGCGGCCCGAGTTGGGGGCATCGACGATGTCGGTCGACGAGCTGAAGGGCTTCGTCCGGCCGCTTGCGTGATTCGCGCAAGTTCTTGCGTAGACTGAGGCGCATGTCGAAGCGTCTTGCCGAGGTGGCCCGCAAGGTCGGGGTGAGCGAAGCCACGGTCAGTCGCGTGCTGAACGGCAAGCCCGGAGTGTCCGAGAGCACGCGTCAGGCGGTGCTCACGGCACTCGATGTGCTGGGGTACGAGAGACCCACGAAGCTGCGGGGTGAACGGGCGCGGCTCGTGGGACTGGTGCTGCCCGAGCTGACGAACCCGATCTTCCCCGCGCTGGCCGAGATCATCGGCGGCGCGCTCACGCAGAACGGCTGCACGCCGCTGCTGTGCACGCAGAATGCGGGTGGCATCACCGAGGCCGACTACGTCGACCTGCTGCTGGCGCAGCAGGTGTCGGGGGTCGTGTTCCTCGGTGGCAACTACAGTCAGGCGGATGCCGCGCACGAGCACTACGACCGGTTGCGCGATGTGAAGCTGCCCACGGTGCTCGTGAACGCCCGCATCCCGCGGCTGTCGTTTCCGACGGTGTCGACGGATGACGCGGCCGCCGCTGAACAGGCGATTCTGCACCTGCACCAGCTCGGTCATCGGCGCATCGGCATGCTGATGGGGCCGACCGACCACATCCCGTCGCAGCGCAAGCTCGCCGCGGCCCGGCCGCTTCTCGAGCGGCTGGGGGCGCCGCTGTCCGACGACCTGGTCGTGCAGGGGCTCTACTCGCTCGAATCGGGGCAGGCCGGGGCATCCCGCCTCCTGTCGCACGGCGCGACCGCGATCGTGTGCGCGAGCGACCCGTTGGCACTCGGCGCCGTGCGCGCCGCTCGACGCCGGGGGTTGAGTGTACCCGGCCAGGTGAGTGTGGTGGGCTTCGACGACTCGGCGCTGATGAGTTGCACCGAGCCACCGCTGACCACTGTGCGGCAGCCCATCGAGTCCATGGGGCGCACCGTGATCGATCTGCTGCTCTCGCAGATGGCGGGTACCGCCGAGGCCGGTGACGAGCTGCTCTTCGAGCCTGAGCTGGTGCTGCGCGGCTCCACGGGGCCCGTCGCGGCGTAGCTTTCCGCGACAGGGGCGGGCGTTTCGACTCGCTTCGCTCGCTCAACGACCGGTGTGGCGCGGGCCGGGGGCGTTTCGACTCGCCTTCGGCTCGCTCAACGACCGAGGCCGGCGTTTCGACTCGCTTCGCTCGCTCAACGACCGGTTTGGGGAGAGCCGGTCGTCGCCGAAGCGCGCCGTCACACGATCGTGATCTTGCAAATAATTGTTAAAGACTTGCGCAGAGTTCCCGGAGAAGCTACGTTTTCATCAATCGCCCGACCCCGATGCTGAGGAGACGCCGTGGACGCAGCCGTCGACGACCCGCAATGGTGGCGCACCGCCGTGATCTATCAGGTCTACGTGCGCAGCTTCGCCGACGGGAACGGCGACGGCACCGGCGACCTCGCCGGCGTCCGCTCGCGGCTGCCGTACCTCAAGGACCTCGGTGTCGACGCCCTCTGGTTCACGCCCTGGTACCCGAGCCCGATGGCCGACGGCGGCTACGACGTGCAGGACTACCGGGCGATCGACCCGCGCTTCGGCACGCTGGCCGACGCCGAGGCGCTCATCGGCGAGGCGCTCGACCTCGGCATCCGCACGATCATCGACATCGTCCCCAACCACATCAGCGATCAGCACCCCTGGTTCCAGGCGGCCCTCGCGGCGGGCCCCGGCAGCCCCGAGCGCGAGCGCTTCTGGTTCCACCCCGGCAAGGGGCGCGGCGGCGACGAGATGCCCACGCACTGGGAGTCGAACTTCCAGGGCACGACATGGACCCGCACGACGAATCCCGACGGCACCCCCGGCGAGTGGTACCTGCACCTGTTCGCTCCGCAGCAGCCCGACCTCAACTGGAACCACCCCGACGTGCGCCGCGAGCACGAGGACGTGCTGCGCTTCTGGTTCGAGCGTGGCGTCGCGGGAGTGCGCATCGACTCGGCCGCGCTGCTGATCAAAGACCCCGAGCTGCCTGAGGTCGGCGAGAAGGCCGACCACCCCACCGAAGACCGTGACGAGCTGCACGACGTCTACCGATCGTGGCGCGCGATCGCCGACGCCTACCCCGGCACCCGGGTTCTTGTCGGCGAGGTCTGGGTGCCCGACATCGAGCGGTTCACCAAGTACCTGCGGCCCGACGAGATGCACACCGCATTCAACTTCGACTTTCTCGCCCGGCCCTGGGGCGCGGCATCCTTCCGCGACTCGATCCAGACGACGCTCGCAGCCCACGCACCGGTCGACGCACCCAGCACCTGGGTGCTCTCGAACCATGACGTGACCCGGCCGGTGACTCGCTACGGGCGTGAAGACACCGCGTTCGCCTTCTTGAAGAAGCGGTTCGGGGTGCCCACCGACCCCGAACTGGGCCTGCACCGGGCACGTGCGGCGGCGCTGCTGGTCGCAGCCCTCCCCGGAAGCCTCTACATCTACCAGGGCGACGAGCTCGGCCTGCCCGAGGTCGAAGACCTGCCCCGCGAGCTGCTCCAGGACCCGATGCACTACCGCTCGGGCGGCACCGATCCGGGGCGGGACGGATGCCGCGTGCCGCTGCCCTGGGAAGGGGGCGAGCCGCCGTTCGGCTTCAGCCCGGACGGTGTCGGCACCTGGCTGCCCCAGCCGGAATCGTGGCGCTCACTCACCGCGCAGGCGCAGCAGGCCGACCCCGACTCGACGCTGAACCTGTACCGTGCCGCGCTCCGGCTGCGCCGCGGCATCCCGAATCTCCCGCTCGACTGGATGGAGGGGCTCGGTCCCGACGTCCTCGCCTTCCGGCGCGGCGACACCTTCGCCTGCGTCGTCAACACGGGCGACGAGCCCGTGTCTCTGCCCGCGCACGACACCCTGCTGCTGTCGAGCCGTCCGCTCGAGGCAGGGATGCTGTCGGGCAACGCCGCCGCTTGGATCCGCATCACCCACCCCGAGGGATGACCCGACGTCACGAGGCCGACGTCGCCCTCACACGAAAGGAAAGACGATGAAGTCACCAGGAAAGGTCCTGCTCGCCGGTGTCGTCACCGCAGGGACCATCGCAGCGCTCGCCGGCTGCTCGTCCGGCGACGGCGGCGCCAGCGCCGACGGAAAGATCCACCTCGTGGTCGCCCCGGTGCTGCCGGGCGCCACCGCCGACGCGCTGAAGGCGCTCGGCGAGCGGGTCGACGAGTTCAACAAGGCCAACCCCGACATCGTGGTCAAGGCCATCGAATACCAGTGGACCGGCACGACGTTCGCCGCAGAGCTGGCCGGCGGCACGCTGCCCGACGTGTTCAACGTGCCGTTCACCGACTCGAAGACGCTCGCCAACAACGGCCAGCTCGCCGACATCACCGAGCCCTTCCACAAGACGGCCACCGCCGACAAGTGGAACAAGAACGTGCTGGATGTCGCGACCGGCGACGACGGCAAGGTCTACGGCATCCCGTGGGGGCCCTACGCGATGGCGCTCTCCTACAACCGCGAGATCTTCCAGAAGGCGGGCCTGGACCCTGACAAGCCGCCGACGACGCTGGACGAGATCGCGGCTGCAGCCAAGACCATCTCCCAGAAGGTGCCCGGGGTCGCCGGTTACATGCAGATGACCCAGAGCAACACCGGCGGGTGGGAGCTTGCGACGCTCACCCAGGCGCTCGGTGGACGGCTCGAGACCGTCGGCAGTGACGGCACGGTCACCGTGAAGACCGACAACGAGCAGACCAAGGCGGGCCTGGCGTGGCTGAAGAGCATGCGCTGGGGTGATGACTCGATGGGCAGCAACTTCCTGTTCGACTGGTCGGGCATCAACGAGGCGTTCGCCGCCGGCAAGATCGGCATGTACATGAGCGGCTCCGACGTGATCGGCTCGCTCATGCAGGCCAACGGCTTCGACCAGTCGAAGTACGGGGTCACGACCTTCCCGCTCGCCGACGGGGCCGATGCCGGCATCCTGTCGGGCGGCAACGTCGACGTCGTCAACGTGAAGGACACCCCCGAGCAGATCGCCGCGGCGGTCAAGTGGATCGACTTCTACCGCACCCAGCCGACAGTAGACAAGGACGCCGCGATCAAGAACGCCAAGACGCTCAAGGCCGGCAACCAGGCCGTCAACGCTCCGACGCTGCCGGTGTTCGACAAGGAGACCTGGCAGGAGAACCAGGAATGGATCGCCCCCTACGCGAACATCCCGGTCGAGAATCTGAAGCCGTTCACCGACTCGATCTTCGCGCAGACGATCGCGCCCGAGCCGCCCGCGCACACGCAGGATCTGTACGGCGCGCTCGACGCGGTGGTGCAGGCCGTGCTCACCGACAAGAATGCGGATGTCGACTCGCTGCTCAAGGGAGTCGATGAGAAGGTCCAGGCGCTGATCGACGCCGACAGTCAGTGACCGCCGCGTCCTGACATCGGTATCGACACGCTCTTTGTCGACACCGTGCGGCCGGGCACCCGACCCGGCCGCACGCCCGATCCGGAAGAGACCATGACCGCCACCCTCGCCGAGCCGGAAGCCCCGGCCGCCGACGCACCGACGCCCGCCCGCCGGCGCCGCAGCCCGATCACGTGGGTGCAGCGCGGGGGACTGACCACGCTCCTTTTTCTCGTGCCGACCCTCGTGATCTTCGGCGTCTTCTCGTGGACGCCGATCGTCGAGGCGGTCGTGATGAGCTTCCAGAAGACGAACCTCGTCACCGCCCCGGTGTTCGTCGGCTGGAGCAACTTCGAGGCCGTCTTCCGCGACCCCGTGTTCTGGATCGCCATCCGCAACACCGGCTACTTCGCCCTGCTCGCGCTGCTGTTCGGCTACCCGCTCCCGTTGGTGGCGGCCGTGCTGATGAGCGAGTTCAAGCGCATGAAGGGCATCTACTCGGTGCTCGCGTACCTGCCGGTCGTGATCCCGCCGGTGGTGTCGGTGCTGCTGTGGAAGATCTTCTACGACGCTGGGCCCACGGGCGTATTCAACTCCATCCTGGGCTGGTTCGGCATCCCGCCCCAGCCGTGGATTCAGGATGCCACGACCGCCATGCCTTCGCTCGTGCTCGAGGCCACTTGGGCCGGGGCGGGCGGAACGATCATCATCTACCTGGCCGCCCTCACCTCGGTCGCGCCGGAGCTGTACGACGCGGCCGAGGTCGACGGCGCCTCGATCTGGGGCAAGATCTGGCACGTCACGCTGCCGCAGTTGCGCGGCATCCTGTTCATCACGCTGATCCTGCAGATCATCGCGACCGCCCAGGTGTTCCTGCAGCCGTTCTTGTTCACGGGCGGCGGGCCGGCGAACTCGACCACGACGATCCTGCTGCTGATCTACCAGTACGCGTTCACCAACAGCCTGGGTGTGGGTGTCGGCAAGGCGACCGCGCTGAGCCTCATGCTCGCGGTGTTCCTGGCGGTGCTGTCGATCGTGTACTTCCGGGTCACGAAGAGATGGAGCGACGAGTGACGACCTCGATTCCGGCACAGTTGCGGCAGGATGCTGCGATCCCGGCGCGCGTCCGGCGGCGGCATCGCCGAGCCGAAGAGACCGATGACCGCGGCATCCTCTCCGACGCCGACCGGCACACCCCCGGCCTGCGCGTCTTCGCCCCGATCGTGAACGTGCTGCTGGGCGTCTCGCTCGTCGTGGCCGGGCTGTTGCCGCTGCTCTGGCTCATGAAGTCGGCGGTGACGCCCACGCAGGAGACTCTGACCAATCCGCTGGCGATCCTGCCGCAGGAGTGGGCCTGGTCGAACCTCGCCAAGGCGTGGAACGACGTGCACATCGGCGACTTCTTCTTCAACACGATCGCGATGGCGGCGGGCTCGTGGGCGGTGCAGCTGCTGGTTGCGACCACCGGCGGCTTCGCGCTCGCGGTGCTGCGGCCGAAGTACGGCAAGGTCATCAGCGCGCTGGTGCTGGCGACCCTGTTCATTCCGAGTGTCGTGCTGCTGGTGCCGCTGTATCTGACGGTGCTGAACCCGCCGCTGATCGGTCACTCGCTCATCAATACGTTCTGGGCCGTGTGGCTGCCGGCGGGCGCCAGCGCCTTCAACGTGCTGCTGGTGATGCGCTTCTTCGGGTCGCTGCCGCGAGAGATCTTCGAGGCGGCGCGCACCGACGGTGCGGGCACTTTCCGGCTGTTCTGGTCGGTGGTGCTGCCGATGTCCCGGCCCATTCTCGGCGTGGTGTCGATCCTCGCGATCAACGCGTCATGGGCCGACTTCCTCTGGCCGAACCTCGTGCTCAAAGACATCGGCATCCAGCCGCTGTCGGTGCGTCTGCCGCAGATAGCGGCATCCACTGATCTCGGTGTCTACCTTGCGGCGCTCATGATCGCCACCCTCATCCCGGTCGTGATCTTCCTGGTGTTCCAGCGGGCGTTCCTGAACAGCGGCGGGATCGGCGGCGCCGTCAAGGGCTGAGCGCGCTCAGCGGGTGGGCAGGGCGACCAGCAGTGCGCCGGGCAGGATCTGGCAGTGGATGCGCACAGCCTCGCCGAACTCGTCGCCGTCCAGCTGCACGGCGTGCGGCTCGTCGACGCCGGCGTCGACCTTGGTCACCTGCATGTAACGGACCGATGCGTCGTGACGTCGTTCGATGAGGCGCCGACCCGAACGGGTGCGGCGGAGCACGGAGTTGTCCCACCAGATCTTGCGCCAGACGCCGAGCCAGCCGAACCAGCCCGCCGGCTGGATGAGGGCGACGTCGAGCATTCCGTCGGTGACCGACGCATCGGGCACCAGGGAGATGCCCGCCGGCAACCTGCCGCAGTTCGCGAAGAGCATGCTGTGCGCCTTCGTCGTATGCAGGCGCCCGCCGCCGCGCTCGTACATGATGCGGAACGGCTCGGCGCCATTCAACGCCCGCGCGGCACCCTCGACGTAGGCGATCCATCCCATCGTCTTCTTCAGCTGTGCGCTGGTGTTGGCGATCATCGCGGCATCCAGCCCGATTCCGGCCATCACGACGAAGCCGTGCTCTTCCGTCGAGCGGTCGGCGCGGGTCAGATGGGCCATCCCGATGTCGATCGGCAGGGCGCGGCCCTCGAACGTCGCGCGGATGATGCGCTCGGGGTCAGAGAGGGGCAGCCCGAGGTTGCGCGCGAGGATGTTGCCGGTGCCGCTGGGAATGATCGTCAGCGGCACGCGGCTCTCGATGAGGGCCTCCGCCACCGCACGGACGGTGCCGTCGCCGCCCGCGACCAGCAGCGCGTCGATTCCTTCGCGCAGAGCCCGGCCCGTGGCATCCTGCCCCAGATCTTCGGGTGTCGTCTCATAGAACAGCGGGCGGCGCCAGCCGGCGGCCTTCGAGGCCTTCTCCACCCGCGCGCGCAGCCGCTTGCGGTCGACCTTGATCGGGTTGTAGACGAGTGCGGCCCGCTGCCTGCGTCCGGGCTCGTCGCTCATGGCCCCACGATAGCGGCGGGCGGTGGATGCCGCTGACTAGACTTGTCGGATGATCGATCCCGTTCTTCTGCGCGAGAATCCTGAGCTGGTCAAGCACTCTCAGATCAAGCGCGGTGAGTCGCCGGAGTCGGTGGACGACGCGCTCGCCGCCGATGCGGCGCGCAGGGCGGCGATCACGACGTTCGAGCAGCTGCGCGCCGAGCAGAACGCGCACGGCAAGAAGGTTGCGGCCGCCCCGAAGGAGGAGAAGGCGGCACTCGTCGCCGAGGCGAAGGACCTGAGCGCCCGCGTCAAGGAGGCCCAGCAGGCCGTGACTGCGGCCGAAGAGGATGCACACCGGGTGCTCTCGCGCATCGAGAACGTCGTGATCGATGACGTTCCGGCCGGCGGCGAAGAGAACTTCGTCACGCTGCGCACGCACGGCGAGGTGCCGAGCTTCGACTTCACGCCGCGCGACCACCTCGAGATCGGCGAGCTGCTGGACGCTATCGACATGGACCGCGGCACGAAGGTGTCGGGCAGCCGCTTCTACTTTCTGAAGGGCGTCGGCGCCAGGCTTGAGTACGCGCTGCTGTCGCTGGGCCTGCAGCGGGCGATCGAGGCGGGGTTCGTGCCGATGATCCCGCCGACGCTGGTGCGTCCCGAGGTCATGGAGGGCACGGGTTTTCTCGGGCAGCACTCCGACGAGGTGTACCGGCTCGAGAAGCAAGACCTGTACCTGGTCGGCACGAGCGAGGTGCCGCTGGCCGGCTATCACATGGACGAGATCGTCGACCTGTCGCGGGGCGCGCTGCGCTACGCCGGCTGGTCGACCTGCTACCGCAGCGAGGCGGGCTCGTACGGCAAAGACACCCGGGGCATCATCCGCGTGCACCAGTTCAACAAGCTCGAGATGTTCGTGTACACCTCGCCTTCGGAGGCCGAAGCCGAGCATCTGCGGCTCGTCGAGATGCAGGAACGGATGCTGCAAGACCTGGGCCTCAGCTACCGGGTCATCGACGTCGCCGCCGGTGACCTGGGCTCGTCGGCCGCGCGCAAGTACGACATCGAGGCGTGGGTGCCCACGCAGAACGCATATCGCGAGCTGACCTCGACCTCGAACTGCACGACGTTCCAGGCGCGTCGGCTCGACATCCGGTACCGACCCGACGGCGGCAAGACGCAGCACGTCGCGACACTCAACGGCACGCTCGCGACCACGCGCTGGCTCGTCGCGCTGCTGGAGACGCACCAGCGTGCCGATGGCTCCGTGTTCGTGCCCGAGGTGCTGCGCCCCTACCTGGGCGGCCTCGAGGTGCTGGAGCCCGTCGCATGACGCGGCTGCCCGAGACCGGCTCTGTCGACATCGAGTCGCCCGAGGAGACCGCTGCGCTGCTCGAGGACGTTGCCGAGCACGTCGTCACGCGTCTGCTGATCGCGCTCGACGTGGACGGCACCGTGCTGCTCGAGGACGAGTCGCCCAGCCCGGGCATCGTCGACGCGGTGCGTGACGCGCAGGATGCCGGGCACGAGGTGACTCTCGCGACCGGGCGCAGCTGGGAAGGCACGCGCGGAGTGCTCGCGGCGCTGGACCTGAACCCCGAGTACGTCGTGTGCTCGAACGGCGCGGTGGTGATGCGGCGCACCGACGGGGGAGTGGCCGCCTATGAGCGGTTCCACACCGAGACGTTCGACCCGAGCGAGGTGCTGCGGCTTATCCGCGACAACGTCGCGCAGGCGCACTACATGGTCGAGCTCGCCGACGGGCGGCGGCTGTACACCGAGCCCATGGACAACTGGAACCTCGCGCAGGCGACGCGCGTCAGCTTCACGGAGCTCTCGGCGCAGCCGGTGTCGCGCGTGGTCGTGGTCTCGCCCGGGCAGACCGAGCAGGACTTCATCGAGCTCGTGCAGCGGATCGGTCTGAACCAGGTCTCGTATGCGATCGGCTGGACAGCCTGGCTGGATATAGCGCCGAAGGGCGTCGACAAGGCGAGCGGGCTCGAGCTCGTGCGCGGCTGGATGGGCCTCGACCCGTCGCGGGTGCTGGTGATCGGCGACGGGCGCAACGACCTCGGCATGTTTCGCTGGGCTCGCGAGAACGGCGGACGCGCGGTGGCCATGGCGCAGGCTCCGGATGAGGTGCGGGATGCCGCGGGCGAGACGACGGCCTCGGTGATGGACGGCGGCGCGGCCGCCGTGATTCGCGCCCTGCGTCGTCGCGGCCGCTGACACCTGGCTCGTGAAACGACGCTGGCCGCGCTCCCCGCGCCCTGAGTCGTGACCACCTCGAAAAGCGTATTGAACTTTCCGTTCACACAGTGAGGGGGAGCCCGCCCGGTAGACTCGAACTCTGACGGTTCGCCGTCGGGAGGGTTGTCCGAGCGGCCGAAGGATCTGGTCTTGAAAACCAGTGGGCAGCAATGCCCCGTGGGTTCGAATCCCACACCCTCCGCTGTGCCGGTTCGCGCTACGCGAGCTCGCGCGTCGCGAGCACCGCGGCCTCGGTGCGGCTCGAAACGCCGAGCTTGCGCAGGATCGCCGACACGTGCACGCTCGCCGTCTTCACGCTGATGAACAGGCGCTGCGCTATCTGCCCGTTGCTCAAACCTTCGGCGATGAGCTCAAGCACTTGGCGCTCGCGCGCGGTGAGCTCGGCGAGCGCGGCATCCGGGTCACCATCGGCCTCAGTGAGCCCGACGGCCTCGGCGAATGCGGTGACTTCGCGGCGCAGCGGTTCGTGCGCGAGCGACTCCGCCACGGTGCGGGCCTCCGCGAGCACGGGCACGGCCTCGGCGCGCCGTCCGGCCGCCACCAGGCTGCGCGCGAGTTCGAGTCGGGTCGTGACGCAGAATGTCGCGGGCATGTCAGGGTCGTCCGCGCTCTCGACGGCAATGGTGAGCGCGTCGGGATGCGGTCTGAGAAAAGCAGCCAGGATGCGCTGCCACGGCGCCGGACGAAGCGCGGCGGGCAGGGCATCCCACGCCTCGGCGACCCGCGCGACCAGATCATCGACGTCTTCGCCGTGCGCACGCAGCGTCGCGATGACCGCGCTCGCTTCGAGGAGCAGACGCGTCAGATGCGCGGTGCGTTCGCCGTCATCGTCGAGGATCTCGCGGACGATCGCCCGTGCGGCATCCCGATCACCCGCCGCCTGCGCGATCGCCAGCCGCGCGTGGACGCCGTACGACCAGACTTGGCGTTCGAAGGCCGTGGCGTCTTCGATCGCCGACCGCTGCTGGCGCAGAAGAGTCGCCGCCGCCTCGGGGTGGCCGTGCCAGCTGAGGGCGCGTGCGCGCGAGGTGGTTGTGTATATGCGGAAGACGGGGAACGTGCGCAGTTCGAGGTCGCGCGCGAGCAGCTCGTCCACGCGGTCGATCTCGCCGAGCTCGAGAAGCGGCTGCACCATGTTCTGGATCAATATTGACCCGGTGGTGCGGGCCTGGCCGACCGCGCGTGCACGCTCGAGGCCTTCTTCGGCAACGGATAGGGCTTCGTGGTACCGGCCGAGCACCGTGAGCAGGTCGGAGTAGTTCACGTCGTAGCGCAGCTGCGCACTCTGATCGCGGGCCAGCTCGCGCGCGGCGGCGTAGTCGGCGAGACCGCCGGCGACGTCACCGCCGTGTGCGCGGGACGCCCCGCGCACGTTCAACGCCACGGACAGCCGCTGGTCGGATCCGATTCGCAGTGCGACGTCGGCTGAGCGGGTGGCCATCTCGACCGCATCGGCGTGACGGCCCGCGACCATGAGCCGTGCAGCCAGCAGATTGAGCACGCCGGCGCTCAGCTCGGGATCGTCGATCTGCGCGTCGTCGATCACTCGAAGTGATTCGTTCAACAGGGCGGTGGCGCCCGGACGGCCGAGGTTGACGTGGTACACGGCCTTGTCACGCAGCAGTCGCGCGTGCAGAGCCGGGGCGACATCGGTGCGCGAGGCCTCGTCGAGCGCCCGATCGACCACGGCCAGCGCGCGCTCGATCTCGCCGGCGTTGCGCAGGATCGACGCGATGCGCTGCATCAGGGTGATGCGGTCCATGCCGGCCGCGGCCTCGGGGTCATCGACCTGGTCCCACAGTTCGAGCACCATCCGGCCGAATCGCGCGGCGGTCGAGAACGCGTAGCGCGACTTGGCCGAGAGCATCGCCGCCACCGCGGCGACCAGGGCCCGTCGTCGCTCGTGTGCGTGCCGCCAGTGGTGGGCGAGCGCCGCGTGCAGGTCGCGGCGCGGGTCGGCGTCCATCCGCGACTGAAGAAGCTCGGCGTAGGCGCGGTGGAGCGCGGCATGCTCGCCCGGCAGCAGCTCGGCATGCACGGCCTCGCGCAGCAGCGCATGCCGGAAGGTGTAGCGGTCGTCGTCGACGATGAGGATGCCGGTGCCCACGGCCTCGCGGATCGCCGCGTTGAGCCGTTCGTCGTCGAAACCGGTCAGCGCGACGAGGGTGTCGTGCTCGAGTGGCGCATCAGACGCCGAGATGACGCGGACGGCGGCCGCGGCATCCTCCCACAACTGCCCATAGCGGGTCAGCAGCACGTCGCGAAGAGTATCGGGGAGCGGCCCGTCGGCGCAGCAGGCCAGCTCTTCGATGAAGAAGGGGACGCCCTCGGCGCGCTCGTCGAGCCGTTCGACGGAGTCGGAGTCGTCGGCTCCGCCGAGCGCGGTCACGAGCGCCTGTACGGAGCCGTGATCGAGCCGACGCAGAGCGACGCGCTCGAGCAGATGGGCCCGCTCGGCTTCTCCGATGAACAGCCGCACCGGGTCGGCGCGCCGCCCCTCGTCGCTGCGCCAGCCGAGCACGACGAGCAGCCGGCCGCGGGTGACCACCCGCAGCAGGAACGACAGCAGGGTGAGAGTGCCCTCGTCGGCCCAGTGCAGGTCTTCGAGCACGAGCACGAGCGGACGGCTCTCGGCCAGCGACTCGACGGCTGTGACGAACGCCTCGCGCAGGCGCTCGGGCGTCGGCTGCGTGTCGGACGGGGGAGTGGATGCCGCGATCTCGGGCGATTCGGCGAGCTCGGGCATCAGCAGCAGAAGCGCAGCGCGACCAGGTCCGGCCGCGCGCCAGAGCTCGTCAGCACCGCGCTGCGTGGCGAGGTCGCGCAGCAACCCGAGCACGGCGCCGTACGGTGCCGGGGTGCCACCGAAGTCGAGGGCGCGGCCCGTGGCCACGTCGGCGCGATCGACGACGGATGCGGCGAACTCGCGGATCAGGCGCGACTTGCCCATGCCGGCCTCGCCGGCGATGACCACGGCGGTGGGCTGCCCACTCTCGGCGCGCGCGAACAGCGCGTCGAGGCGAGCGAGCTCTGCGTCGCGCCCGACCATGGGTGTCGTCGTGGCCGACGACGTCGCGGTGAAGGCCATGTCTCCATGGTGCCAGTCACCTCCGACATCGCGGCCGGATGGCCGCATCGCTATGCGCGGACGGCGCGACGCGAGCGCGGGGTGCGGTGGCCGAGGTGGAAGAACCGCCCGATCGCTCGCAGCCACGGCTTGCGCGGCATCCGGATGATCTGGTCGGGGTGATCGAGCACGAAGCGGCGGCGCTCGGCGTCGCGGGCGCGCATCTCGAGCTCGAGCGAGATGATGTCGTAGCTGAGTGAGGGGTGCATGGTCATGATGTCTCCTTGATCGCACCCCCTACATTCCGCGCTAAGGTAGCGGGCCGACATCGGGTGGATGCCGTATTCCTGCGATCTGAGGTGGTTCGTCGTCTGCGCGCCGACCGGTTAGTATTGACAGACGTGTTCACGCCTTCGGGCGCTGATCACATGGAGACGTCGCATAGTCAGGCCTAGTGCACCACCCTGCTAAGGTGGAGTCCCCTCACGGGGACCGAGGGTTCAAATCCCTCCGTCTCCGCCACATAAATCCCTGGTCAGCACGTATTTTCGGGACGCCGTGGGAAAGAACCGGGAAGATCCGCCTGACTTTCGCCCTCACTCCAGCGCGAAAGTCGCGCCAGCTCAGCCTTTGCGATCGGTGCAAGTAGGTTGGGGAGCGTGCAACGACGAGTCTTGTCGCTCAGGCGCGTTCTGGCACGTGCTTTCCCCGTCGCGCTCGCAGTCGCGACCGGATGCGTGCGCTCGCGACGGACGGGAACCCGGGCGGTGACGCCACCCTTGCGCCGTACCCCGTCACGTGGTGCGTGGGCATCGCGCTCATCGTGGGCACTGTCAGTCTTCGTTTCTTTGCAGCGCGGCGAGACGAGGTGCGCCGCAAGGGGGCTCTCAAGTAGGTGATGTCGGTTTCGACGCGAATCGCAACACTCGCGGGTGCCAAGTAGGGCCTCGCGATGGCAGAACATTGCTCCCCAGTCTGGGTATCGAAGACGTTGTCACGTAAGGTCGACCATCGCGTCGATCGGCAGCATCGTGTGCAAGTCGCTCGCAGCTGACATCGAACCTGAGCCGCCGGGCTCTCAAGAGTCGTATAACTCCCACTGAGCCGAGCGTTTGACGCGCCCTCATCGCACAACCCAACGTGCCGGGTTCTCGGGCATCATGAGCGACGGTGAGCCCTGCGTTTGATGCACACATCGTCGCGACGCGCTGTCCCAAGACTGTGCCGCGCTCAAGGACCGGTTTGCGCGCGCTACCACAAGGTTCCTCGCGAAGATGGCGGATTCTCAGGTGAAGTGGCGGGCAACTGGCGGTTCCGCCATCTCTCTGAGAACGATGTGTGACATAGACCGCTTCACGAGCGAGGCAGGAGGATGTCCGTGATTGCTCCGCCCGGGGCGGTGGCGTGAATGTCTAGGCAAGGGACGTAGCGGGGTTGGTGGTCGTGGTCGCCTTGTGTGCTGTCGTCCCACTCGTAGCTGCGGATGCGGAGGGTGTTGCTGAGGCGGCCGAGAAGCACGGCGATCGGAAACGGCACCCTGAGCAAGAGATCCACAGGTGCGTTGGCATGCTCGGCGGAGAGCTGCCGAATCAGGGCGGCCGCTTCAGCGGCGATCGTGCCCGCTGCTGCCGGGTCGAGCAGGCCCTGCGCAATCGGTCGGATCGTCGCGGACTCCACGATTGCTGCCTGATTTTCTTCGAGGTATCTGTCCCAGGCCGAGTCGCTTCGCGTGGGCAGCAGGTCGACGTACACCGCTACACGTGGGCGGTCGCCGCTGGTGGCAACGTGATCGCGATCGGTCGTGTCGATTCTCAGATTCCGCGTTGATGGGACAACGGCCTCGGTCGTGCTCTCCCATCGATCCTCACGCTGATCGATGACCTCCAGGTGCCCGACGCGGGAGGACGGCAGTGCTGCGCCGAGTGCGAAGGCCACGGAAAGGTGAGCTCCACCAGCAATGCGGACAGTTTGGGCGCCGGTGCGGGTGACAGCATCGGGCAGCAACCCGAGTGTCCGTCGCAAGTCGTCGAGCGCCTGCGGGTCGGGAAGGCGCTCATGTTGGGAGGGGCGGACACGGATGTCGAGTTGCGCGCCGGTCCGGTCGTAGACCTGGCCGATGTTGCGGGTCTGGATCGTGAGACTCAACACCGCTCCCGCGTCGGCGACCAGTTGACGATGCTCGGCCATCCGGTGCCATAAGGCACCCTTGACGAGTTCGTCCAGACCGTCGGAGGAAGCAGCTGATTGGTTAACGCCCTGCAGTTCTTTCCTCGGCCTCCCGAGGAGACGATCCGGGGCGCTGTAGTCGACAGACGCCGTCCCGGGCGTTGACACGTCGTTAGCGACAAGCAGCTGGAATCGCGAATCGCCCTGGTGAACTCGAATCAGCTCGGGGGCTTCGATGCCACGAACAACATCGCTGTGAGCGATGTCGGGCGTGATGATGAAGACGGCCCCGGACAAGCCGTCGGCGATCGCGTCCTCGAGCCGATCAGCTGTATCCCCCGGGGGCAGATCGTCCTTGTCCCGCCAGACCGGAATGCCTGCCGCCCGAAGCCGCCATGCCAGCGACGTCACGATCGGTGTCCCGTCTGACTGCCGGTAGGACAAGAACAATGGCCCGGCAGTGTCCAGATCTGCTTCCTTCCGCATGCGGGTCCTCCCAAGCTTGACGAGCCGCTGGATTCCGAAGCGGGCGGCCTCGCCATTCTCCCTCTAATCTCGCGCATCGCGGCGTGAACCTGCGGAATGTCCGAGGTCGCCCGTACGCTGGATCTGCGCCTGCCACGCGGGCCGCTGGGGAAAGGTGCTTCATGACGGTTCTCGAGTCGTTCGACACTTTGCAGTCGACTGTCGATGCGGATGTGGCGGTCGTGCAAGCTGCACGTGACCGTCGCGACGTCTTCAAGTCCGCGTTGCTGACCGCGCCGGATGTGAAGGTGGTGTGGGGGTCGGGTTCGCTCGCCCGTAGCACCCAACTGCAACCTGTGCATGATGTGGACCTCGTGGTCGAGTTCGATGAGGACGCGCACCCGGCTTGGGGTGAGGACGGGGACTCTGCCGAAGAGGCGATCGAACGTTGCCGCGATCTGGTGAACGAGCTCCTCTCCGTGTCCCACGGATCGCGCGCGCAGCTGGTGCGCCTGATCCGCACCGCCGACCGCAATCGCGCCGCGAAGTGTTTCATCGATCCGCCGGAGCAGGACAACGCGTTCACCGTCGATGTGATGCCGGCGCTGCGACGCTCGGACGGGATCCTGATCCCGTTCAAGAAGGAGGAGCGCTGGTCGCTCGCGGACCCCGAGTACCTCATCGACGAGGTCGCAAGACGGCAGCAGGACTGGTCGTTGTTTCGCCCGCTGGTCCGGGTCCTAAAGTACTGGTCTCGTCAGCATGAAGATTTGACTGGCACGGTGAAGTCGCTCGTGATGGAGGTCCTGGCATTGGAATGCCTCCCGGTGAGCAACAACCGCCCCGAAGCCTTGAAAAAATTCTTCGTCAACGCCTCCACACACTCCCTGCGTGTGGAAGACCCCGCAGGGCTCTCCGGGCTGATTCAGCCGAGTTTGGACGTGGCCGGTCTGCGTAGGTCTCTGGAGGATGCAGCGGCTGACGCCGTCGCGGCGCTTCGGGCCGTCGTCTCCAACGATCAGCCCGCCGCGACACGTCACTGGCAGTCTGTCTTTGGGACCGCGTTCCCGCTCGTGCTGCCTCCCGGTGGAGCGGGAGAGTCCGGCCCGCGTCCGGTTCGCGATTCGCCGCAGGGTTGACCGTGTTCCTCCGCAGCTGGTGGGAGGATGATCCGCACCGCCTCGCGCAGGAGATCGACGACATTGGGGCGGTGGCCTCCGCCCTTGAGTGGACGCCCGAAGGCGCCGGTCACTTCAGCGGTCCGCTCCCGGTATGGCCATTCACACGACCCGAACCGGCCGGGCTGTCAAAGCTCGTTGACCAGCCGCTACGGGCGCGCGTCATGTACGGTCACGCGTTCCCGGCTGTCCCACCTACCCTCTATCCGCTGGAACCGCAGCCCGACGTTACCCTGCGAAGCTTCACCCAGTACCACGTGCTGCCCAATGGCGGCCTCTGCCTGCTCCGTGATGCTGACCAGTGGGACCTCTTCTCGCGGACCAGCGATCTGCTCCTCAAAGCGTCGGGATGGATGATCGAGTTCGCCCTCTTTCAACGCGGCAAGATCCCGAACATGACGGCCAATGGCATCGTCACCGACGATCAACTCGATCGCCTGATCACGGCCACCGCGGAGGAGACACCGTGACCGAGCAGAGCGCATGAGTGGCGAGAACTGGCTGGTGTTGCTGCCCGCCGAAGCGATGGAGGTCGTCGACAAGTCGTACGCGTGGGGAAACCTCACTTGCCGTCTGTCCGCACCGGACAAGGCCGCCATTGTCGTGGCGCTCTCGAACGAAGACTCTGACCTCGTTCATCTCACCGAGGATCCCGACCACTTCCTCACCGTCGCCGACTTCAACCGCGTCGGCCACTGGTACCGAGTGCCGGGGGACGCCGCTGTCTGCGCGTACCTTCTCACACACCAACACGCCACAATGCCCTTCGACGCCTTCCAGACTCTCGTCCCGCAGGCGATCGCACCGCTTCCTGGCCAATGGCACATCGCCGTGACGTTTTGTCCCGATCCTCCTGAGATCCGCGACGGCGAGCGGCTTCCGGCCTGGTCTGCGTGGACGATATCGAACGACACCGTACGCCCCATCTCTTTGGACATCCAGGACGGAACCCAGCGCGTCGCCTCCCTTGAAGGCCTCTGGCCAACCAGCCTCCTCTCGACCTCACGGGCGCTCCTACTGGGCGCTGGCAGCATCGGAGGCGCCACAGCGGAAGCACTCGCAAGCTACGGAGTCGGCCACATGGACCTCGTCGATCCCGACAAGATCCTCTTTCACAACGTTCCCCGGCATGTACTCACCACGGCCAGCGTGGGGATGTCCAAAGTGGACGGGCTGAAGGCCTCTCTGAGCCGCCAGTGGCCGGAATGCGACATCACTCCGTGGCCCATCGACCTCGCCGCCAACGCCGACATCACCCGGCCCCTCATCGACGCCTCCGACATCATCATCTGCACCGTCGACGGGGTTGAACCCCGACGCGTCGCGAACTACCTTGCACGTCGTGCGGGCAAACCGATCGTGTTCGCTTGCGTCCTCGCCGACGGTAGATATGGAGAGCTTCTGCGCATACGTGCGCTACCCGAAGTCGGATGCCTCGACTGTCAGCGCCGATACATGCGCGACAACGGAATGATCGACCCCGAACCGAGTTTGGACCGAGGCTACGGAGACGGCACTCGACACAACCCGATGACCGCAATAGGCGGAGACCTTCACCTCGTTGGTAGCCTCGCCGCGAAAGCTGCAGTCGCCACCCTCCTGCAAAACGCCGGAGAAGTCGATCAGACCCTCACCGATGACAACCTGATCATCGCTCTCCGCCCATCACCTGGCTATGCCGCCCCCTTCGATGCCCGACGAGTTCTCCATCCGCACTGGGCCTCCGCAACTCCCTCTTACCCGGATTGTCCCGCGTGCCACCGCCGCTCATGAGACCGACCATCGGCATCACCCCGGATGCGCTCACCTCGATAAGAGCGATCATCACGGGAAGCGACTCGACCCTTGAGACCGGAGGTGCACTCTTCGGACACGAACACGCCCTCCTCGTCACCTCTGCTTCCGGGCCCGGCCCGAACGCCGTGCACCAATCCGGGTACTTCCTCCGCGACCTCGAACACACTCAACTCGCCGCCGACCGCGCCCACAAGGTGGACCGCTCGCAATGGATTGGAGAGTGGCACACCCATCCCAGCGGCCCGCCAGAACCCAGCCCCCTGGATCTCAACACCTACGTCTCTCACCTCGTCGACCCAGAACTCCGCTTCGAGCGATTCATCGCGCTCATCGGATCACTGAACCCATGGCCGCACCTCAGCGCCTGGGTGCTCGTGCACTCACAAGACCGCATCGAACTCCACCGTGCGGCGCTCACGCTTGCCGCCAATGATCGCTGCACTCGGGATGAGATGACACCCGATCAAGACACCGAGTAATGCACCTCGCGCTTGAGACGCCATCGGCAACCGCTGTCCGCCACTGCAGCCGAAGTTGCTGCCAAGCTCTAGCCGTGACAGGGGAGTAGTCGCAGTGGCGTTCGTATCCCACATGCCACATCATCCCGCCGAGTGACCTTGCCTCCCACATAGTAGATAGCGATCTGAAGGATGACTGAACCGTTTGATCTCGCCAAGGCCTACACGGCCAAGCAGAATCACATGCTCACCGGACTAGGACTCATGCCCCAGTTCACCGATCACCCCGGGGCGAAGGGTGACGCGACGGAGGAGCAGTGGACTGTTGTGCTGCGAGAGTTCCTGCCTCAGCGGTACGGCGTGGGGCCAATCTTCGCGATTGATTCTCTAGGTCGTCGGAGCGAACAGATCGATATCGGCATCTTCGATCGGCAGTACTCGCCCCTGTTCTTCGAGCAGGGAGATGTGCGCTTCGTGCCGGTAGAAAGCGTGTACGCCGTGTGCGAGGTGAAATCCCGCATGAACAAAGTCAATCTCGATTACGCCCGGGACAAGGTCGCCAGCGTCCGGCAGCTTCACCGCACGTCAGCGGAGATCCGACACGCCGGCGGTACCTACCCGCCGCAGCACCCGGACACGAAGCCAATACTGGGTGTCTTTCTCAGTACCGACATCGACTGGGGCGACATCCGCGGCGCCGCGGCCGTCGGCGCCACCACAGAAACTCAGCCCGCGGTGCTCGATCTCGGCATCGCCGTCCGCGGCGGCGCGTTCGACCGGACGGACGGGTTTACCTACGCGCCGCTCGGACAGGAGTTGATCTGGTTCGCAACACGTCTGTATCGCGCCCTCTCCCGCCTGGGCACGGCGTTGGCGATCGATCTGGACGCGTACTACTTGCCGTTGCAGCCGCCAGCCGGTTAGGAAGCTGAGCGCTGCGCCGCGGCCTGCCGGTCGCTGGTCTCGCGTCGGGCGGCTTCCCACCAGAAGTTGTCACGGACCCGATGCAGCAGGGTCCGTTCGCCGGAGACGCGGCCGGTGAGCTCGAGGAAGTGCGCGTCGCGGAGCTTGTGGGTCAGCTGGTGGACGATGCTGCCCAGCAGACCGGTCGCCTCGACGATCTGCTTAGGTGAGCGATGCGCACCAAGCCTCTCAATCGGGCAATGCCCACAGGAGGATCCGCAGTGCCCGTTCGCGCCCAGTCAACATGCCGCGCCCGGATAGGGGTTCGTGCCGCGCCTCCGCGTACGCGCTGTGGTGGGTTCGCGGGGCACGCGCTGTGTATGGTTTCGGACGTGGACGACTCTCTTCTCCAAGCCGAAGCACGCCGGTTGGCTTTGGTTAGGCTCTCGTCGGTCCTACTCGACGCAGCGGTCACTACCGAGAAGGCGGTCCGTCATATCAACGTGACGGCTCCCACGCGCGGCTCCGCCTTGAATGAGATGTTCGAAGAAGCTGGCCGGCTCGAAGCACGGCCGCACCTTATCGACGCGACTCTCCAGGTGGAGTACGCGCTCCTGAGTGCTTGTGACCATGCTCGCGCGTTCGCGACGTTGCTCCGAGCAAGCCAGCGGCCGGGAACCGCGATCGTCACACTCACTCGTGCGACATTGGAATCGGTCGCGCGTGCTCGCTGGCTCGCGAATGATAGCTCAGACCTCGGCACGCTGGTCCATCGAACACTTTCCCTCTTGCATGGGGACCTGAGGTATCCAGAGAATCTGCGTGAACAGCTGACAACGCGCGAGGGGCTGTCCGTAGATCCCGCAGAGAAGCGCGCGCACTATCGTGCGGAGCTCACGAGGCTCGGGCTGCCGTCACCGATGAAGGTCGATACCACCGCGCTCGTGACGGAGATCGCGACAGCAGACCTCCCTCATCAAAGTGGAAGTCAACTCTACTCAATTCTCTCTTCGGTAGCCCACGCACACCGATCCGGAATCAACGCGTTCATCACGACCGTTACCGAAAGTGGGGTTCTTAACTTGGAAGCGCGGCTTCCGATCGTCACCGAGCTTGCGATGCAAGTCGCGGTGACCCTGCTCAACACAGCCGAAGCTAGCCTGCGATGGTACGGTGCCGCGCGCGGGGAGCACGACCGCGTGGACAGCGCGAAGGCACGGGTTGCAGTGCATTTGAATGGACTTCCCGACCAGGCCTTCAGTCCCGGTGAGGAGTGAGCAAGAGGTCGCTATTCCGGCGAGCAATGCGGGTATGCGAGCGGGGGCTCGTACCAACCACAGAGTGCGCGGCCGTTACGAAGGCGAGCACCGATAGCCCGCTCGGCCTCCCCCCAGGGTGCAGCGCTCTGACAGCGATCCTGCGAATGTCGGATGTCCGTCCAATGCTGTGACTATGTCGACCTTTCGCTCGCCGCTGATCTCATCCTCCGTACCTTATGTGACGGACCGCGTACCGGAGGAGGCTAGGCAGTACCTTCCCCATGATCCAGACGAACGGCTAGACGCTCAGCGGGTGTTGGCATTTGTGGAGGGCACGCGCGACAAGCCCGATGTCCGCCTCGCCGTCTTGGGCACGCTTCGCGCACACAGCACGAACGGTGCGGAAACACCCTCGTCCGTCGTCGCTGTGCTCTTCGCGGCAATTGCCATTCTCGTGAGCTCAACGGCGTCAATGTCTGACTTCGGAGTAGCACTTGCCTCGATCTTCGGCGTTGGCTCAGTGATACTCGGCGGCTGGTTTGTGAAAACGGCGTTCGCTGCGCACGCCCGCCGCATCACGTGCGGCGTATGGCTCGCGGCATACGAGGATGCACTGAGGTCATAGTTGCCCGGCGTTCGTAGTGGTGCCGCCAACGAACTCTGCCCGCAGAGGGATCCGGTGAGGGGCCCCGGCTATTGTCGGCGGCGGCTGTTTGCTAACCGGCGCGGGGGGCCACTTTCGGGGTCCCGTTACTCTCGGGAATGTGACGCCATACGAATCGTCTTCGCTCGCTGCTCAGTGACTTGGGTCGGCGCTGCGGTGGCCGCGGTGCTAGTCGCGGTGCTTTTCGGCTACTTCACGCTAGCCTCGAACCGACGGTCGAAGGATGCACAACAGCGCGCGACGATCGTGGCGGGGCTGGACGTCGCGGGCATGACCGACCTCGACAAGAAGCGCCTGATCGAAGTCGCGGCAGAACCCGCCTCCCTTTGGCCTGGGGACGCTAGGGAATTCGTTCTTGTGTCTCGGCTGACGCTCTCGGGTCCTGCGAACCTGGTGGTGAGGTACCGCCTGCAGACCGGAGGTTCCGTGCTCAGTTCCGTCTCGCTGATATTCAGTGACCTCGCCCAACGGACAGCAGTCCCGCGTACGGACGCTTCGCGCGGCAGACGCTTGGGTCGCTGACAACCCCTGGCACTTGGGCAACCCACCTGGGCACCCTTACCTCGCGTCGTATTCCAATCGCTCCGCAACGGACCCAGCTGCGTCCATCACCCGCAGACGGATGCGACAGTAGCACGGACCGCATCCGTTCGGACGGCGGGACAGGCTCGTTACGCCACCAGCAGTTAGTGCGCGCGCAGTGGCCGCTCGAGGCGCCTCCTCCACCGCATCCGCTTCTCCACGGGCGGCGCCGGGGTCAGTCGCAAGTTGATCTCATCGGAGTACGTCTTGATTAACCGGTCGCGGGCTCTTTCCAGGCTGGGTAGTTGTGCGTATCCCGGGATGAATCGAAGGGCTCGTCGCCATGGAACAGCTACGGGGAGCCCCATACTGACCGTCGGGATGACGAGGAACGCTGTGAAAAGTGCGGATGACCACCAGTCATGATCCGCGACGGTCCGGGCGATCACGACGACGGCGAATGAAATGGTCAAGACTGCCAGCAGGAGACCGCAAATGATGATGCAAACAACGCCGACTCGTCCTCCAAGCCAGAATCTCGACATCACCAACCCTGACGCGACACCGTCGAAGAGTGCCCAAACGATTGCAACGATGAGCAGCGCTTGGATGAACACTGCGGCTACGTCGAGAGGAGATCCAAACACCGCATCCCAACTCGACCCAGTAGTCAGCAGGGGCGCGGCGAGGCCGACGATCCACAAGACCGCTAGCAGGACGACCCCGCCGACTCTCGAACTCCAGCGGAGAAAGACGGCGGTCCTCAGGGAATAAGTTGGTGTGAACGCGGACGCGCGCGCTCGGGTTGCCCGCTCGTCTAGGAGCATCGCCACCAGTCGTCGCAGCCGCATTCGGTCGGGCGTGATCCGGTAGAGGCTCGTCACCGCTGCGATCGCGATGACGAACGGGGCCACGAAAAGCACCCCTGTCGCTTGCTCAAGGACGGGATCGGCCGTTGACCAGCCAAGCCATACCCGTGCTGTCGCGGCAATCGTCGTGGTCCACATCACGGCCGCCAGTACCGCGATGGCCTGACCGAAGACTCCAGCAAATTCGCGTAGCGCCTGATCCAGCGCAAGCCCAGGCACCTCCCTGCGCAGGCCGATCGCGTCAGCGTCGTCCTGAAGAGCAAGGACCCGGCGCGCGAGCACCTCGACTAGCTCCGACTCGTCACTCGCCGAGCGCGCAGACAAATCGCGTAACGCGGGAATCGCGACCGCCGCAACAACGAGGGCGATCAGACTCTCGACAACCCAAGGCGCCGCAGGGGCGAGGAACACTCCGGCGTTAGCGAGCGCATCGAAAGCCTGGTGCAGCATCGCCAGCGCAGTCGCGCCGATAGCGTCTGCCGAACGCAGGTCGCTGGCACCGTCGGCCGCCATCGAGACCCGGGATCCGAGCACCCCGATTGCGAGAATCGTGAGCACGAAGATCGACAGACTCGGAACCCATCCCTCGTTCTGCCAGGCTCGATCGGCCCGTCGCAGAGACTGAGGAAGCTGCGCGTTGCTCATACTGCGACGATATCGGCGTAGCACAGGGCGCCCGACACGGTGCCGACAGTGTTAGAGCGAAACACGACCCGGTCGCGCGATGCGCTGGTACGTCTATTGCACTCCGGACCTATTCGCGAGGGCTGACCTACCTCACCGGATCGAGGTGGTCGTCACCTACGGCGATCCCAGAGCGTTGGCTCGGCGGTGGCCGTTCGCCGCTGAGCCCAGTGCGTTGCAGTAATCTCCCCACGCTTCGAATTTCGTATTGCGTTGACACCATGAGCGCAGGCGAGATCATCAACCGTGTGCCGGTCGCTGACGAACAGATCGCCACGTGGGCGGCAGAGGCAGAAACCGGCTATGACGTCGAGGCGCTGAGGAAGCGGGGGCGGGGTCGACCTGGTCGTGGTGCCGAGCCGTCTCAGGTCGTGGTGCTTCGGCTTACGAGCGATGAGCTTGCGGAGCTCGACGCGCGAGCGGCGCAGGCGCACAAGACACACTCCGAGCTGATCCGCGACGCCTTGGCCGCGTACGCCGCGTGAAGGTCCACGATGAAGCGCCGCCTCAACGTCTTCCGGCCGACCCCGGCCATGGTGAGCTGACGTCCGGGCACGCCCCCGGTGCGGGTGGTTCGCCAGGGGTACGCCCGAACTCGCTGGAGCCGGATGCGCGTGGTTAGCGATGGGGCGCGAAGAAGTCGCGCAGAATCTGGGCGACGCGATCGGGTTGCCCGCCGTTGTCTGCGGCCATGTGCCCGACTCCTGCGATCTCGAGCCGCCGAGCGTGCGGCAGTACGGCATCGAGAGCGTCAAGTGCCTCGGTCAGCGAGTGTGGGCTCCGCCCGCCGCCAAGCAGCAGCACGTCGGCCTCGAGCGCTCGATAGCGGTCGGGGGCGTCCGAGGCATCGAGAACGACTTCGGCATCGAAATGCATCGTGGGGATGAGTGCCTGAAGCGAAACGTCTCCGGGTGGGGTCTGCTTCGCTTCTGCCGGAATCGCGAGCCGCATGAGAGTGGGGGCGATCACGCGTGGCAAGCGGCTGAAACTCGGGGAGACCGGCACCCCTTTCGACACGGTCACCATGGCCGCCGGAAGGTCTCCCGCTGCGATCTCCCTGTCGTAACGTGCCAGCCAGGCCGCCGGGTTCGACCCGCCGATCGACAACGGTGGCTCGTAGACGGCGAGACGAGTGATGGTTGACAGCTGACGGGCTGATTCGAGTGCGATGATCGCTCCAGAACTCAATCCGAAGACCCGGTGCGCGTCGACGTCGGCGAGGACGGCCGCCACATCCTCGACCTCCTTCTGCAAACCGTATTCGCTGCCGGACGGTTCGCTGAGCCCGCGACCACGTCGATCTGGAATCGCAACCGTGAAGCTGTCAGCCAGCGCCATCCCGAGTTTCATGAAGCTCTGCGCCGCCATCATGCCGCCATGGACGAGGAGCAGCGCCGGCCCCGCCCCGAGGCGGCGGTAGCCGATCGGTGTACCGTCCTGCGAGGCGACGAGCTTCTCTTCGTATCCGGGGAGCATTCGTCAGCCCGCCGCCATCATCTTCTGAATCGCCTGCCGGGTCACCCCGAGTTCCCTCGCGAGGTCGGCCTGAGAGAACCCGTCCGCAAGGAGTTTGTCGATCAGGTGTCGCCTCTGCACCGAGAGTTCACGAGCGACTCGGACGTGTTCGACCGCTTGCGCTCGGACCTCGATGAGACAGTCGAGAGTGCGGCGCTGCGCGGGCGTGATGTCCTTCATCTGACCAGTGTGACAACCACGGTTGTCACACGTCAATCGTCGGCATCAGGTGGGCGGCTTCTCACGGTGTTCCGAGGCGAAAATCCACGATGTCGTCGAGCTCGTCGGCGCTGAGGTATCGCCAGCCGCCTCATCCGGTCTTCGAGAGGGGGTCGGCGATGTCTTCCAGAGACTTGCGTTCGGCATCGACGCCGAGGAACACCTCGACGAGACCGGCCGCGATCATGAGGCCCGCCCCGATGAAGTAGCCGACGGCGACTGCCGAGATGCCCTTCTCGACGAGGACGCCGAACAGCAGCGGGCCGATGATGCCGCCCAGGCCCGTGCCGACCGCGTAGAAGAAGGCTATTGCCATGGCGCGGGTCTCCATCGGGAAGATCTCGCTGACGGTGAGGTAGGCCGCACTCGCGCCGGCCGAGGCGAAGAAGAACACTATGACCCAGCAGACGGTCAGCCACGTCGCATCCAGTATCCGAAGGTCGAAGAGGATGCCGGTGGCCACCAGGAGCACGCCGCTGCCGATATACGACAGCGAGATCATGAAGCGACGGCCGACCGAGTCGAAGAATCGGCCGAGCAGCAGCGGCCCGAGAAAGTTGCCGACCGCGATCGGCACGAGCGACCACGGGGCGATGGCGTCGGGCACCTTGAGCAGCTTCGTCAGCACGAGCGCGTACGTGAAGAACACGGCGTTGTAGAGGAACGCCTGCCCGATGAACAGCGACAGGCCGAGGACGAACCGCTTCGGATAGTGCGTGAGGGCCACGCGCACGATCTCGCCGAAGCCGGTCGAGCGTCGCTGGTGGATCTCGATGGCCTTGTCGTCGGGAACGCGATCGAGATCGTCACCGGTCTCGTCCGCGATGGTCTTCTCGATCTCGGCGACCTCGGCTTCGGCCTCTTTGTCTTGCCCGTGGATGAACATCCAGCGCGGGGACTCGGGCACGTTGCGGCGGACGAGCAGAATCGTCAGCCCGAGCACGGCGCCTAGCCCGAAGGCGAGACGCCAGCCGAGGTCGGCCGGGAAGATCGCGGTGTTCAGCAGGAAGACCGTCAGCACCGCCCCGAACGCCGTGCCCAGCCAGTACGAGCCGTTGATCGCCAGATCGACGACGCCGCGCCGCCGTGCGGGGATGAGCTCGTCGATCGCGGAGTTGATGGCGGCGTATTCGCCGCCGATCCCCGAGCCCGTGAAGAACCGGCAGAGGAAGAAGTACCAGGGCGCGAACGAGAACGCCGTGGCCACGGTGGCCGCCAGGTAGATCCCCAGCGTGATCATGAACAGCTTCTTGCGGCCGAACCGGTCGGTCAGGTAGCCGAACACGAGCGCGCCGACGCAGGCGCCCGCGACGTAGATGGCGGCCGCCTGGCCGACCTGTCCGCTGGTGAGGCCGAGGCCGCTGGATTTCTCGGTGAGCCTGCCGGCGATGGCGCCGACGATCGTCACCTCGAGCCCGTCCAGAATCCACACCGTGCCGAGGCCCACGACCACGAGCCAGTGCCACTTCGCCCACGGCAGACGATCCATGCGTGCCGGGATCGTCGTCGAGATCGTCCTCAACTCTGTCTGCGACATGATGCCCAGAGTGGCCCGTCGGGCGCGCAGCGGGAATGGCCTTGACAAGCGCGGTGCAGGCCGTCCGCCGGCACGGAGAGGATGCGCCAGCCCGCCGCCGCTGTCAAGGCCCTCCCCGCGCGAGCAGCGGCGACCGAGCCTGGCCTCGATGGTTTCCCGTGCCTCCGCCGCAGACTGGACGCGGCCGCTCACCCACCGGCCCGCTGTCGACGTGTTGATCCCCACCGCCGATCGACCCGCCGAGTTGGCGGTCACGCTCGCCGGCCTCGCCGCGCAGGATGACCCGGCCTTCCGCGTGGTGATCAGCGATCAGTCGCAGGCGCCGGTGGAGCAGGTGCCGGCCGTCGAGGCGATGGTACGCGTGCTGCGGGCGCAGGGCCGGCCGGTCGACATCGTGCGGCACCTGCCGCATCGCGGGATGGCCGAGCAGCGGCAGTATCTGTTCGAGTACACGGCCGCGCCGGCATGCCTCTACCTCGATGACGACGTGTGGCTCGAACCCGGTGCGCTGACGGTGATGCAGTCCGCCCTCGACGAGCTCGACTGCGGATTCGTCGGCATGGCCGTGCAGGGGCTCTCGCATCTGGACGATCGCCGGCCGGACGAGTGGCACACCTTCGAGCCGTGGGCGGGCCCGGTGACGCCCGAGAAGATGAGCCGATCCGCGGCGGGGCACGAGAGGTGGATGCTGCACAACGCCGCCAATCTCACGCACATCGCCGCGCAGGTAGCGCTGCCGGAGAAGGGGTGGC
The DNA here is from genome assembly GCF_029094505.1 of Microbacterium horticulturae. NCBI lineage: Bacteria > Bacillati > Actinomycetota > Actinomycetes > Micrococcales > Microbacteriaceae > Microbacterium > Microbacterium horticulturae. The sequence continues at coordinate 597,223 of NZ_CP119108.1, forward strand.
TCCCGTACCGCGTCGCCTGGATCGGCGGGTGCGTGCTGTACCGGCGCGCGGCACTCGCCGCCGCGGGCGCGTTCTCGTTCTGGACCACGCTTCCCGCCGATCACGTGGGCGAAGACGTCGTCGCGCAGTGGGCCGTCATGCGCCGGCGCGGCGGTGCCGGCATCCTTCCCAGCGGAGCCGTCCATCTTGAGGCGCCGACGACTCTGCCGGAGCGTTCGCTCGACGCGCCGGACGCCGTGCTCGACGGCTGACCGACGTCACTCGGCGGGGTAGGCGTCCGCGCGCAGGAGCCGGGCGAGATGCGCGGCGTTGCGCGCAGCGGTGGCCGTGGCCGAGGCGACGGCGTCGGGCGTGGAGTCGAGGTCTTTGTAGTCGACCGCCTGCATCGCCTCGCCGTTCCAATAGACCGACGACTGCGCGGGGATGGTGAAGCCCACATCGCCCAGCGACTGCGTGAGGATGCCCGTGATGTGATGCGCACCGTCCTCGTTGCCGACCACCACCGGGATGGCGACCTTGTCGAACAGGATCGGGCGCCCCTGGTCGTCCGTCTCGCTCAGCTCGGCATCCAGGCGCTCCAGCACGCGCTGCGCCACACTCGATTGCTGGCCCATCCACGTCGGGGTGGCGAAGACGAGGATGTCGGCGGCGAGCACCTTGGCTCGCACCTGGGGCCATTCGTCTCCGTCGCCCATGTCGGTCTCCACGCCTGGCGCGATGTGCCGATCGACGATGCGCATGCCGTCGCCGGTCACATTGTGCTCGGCCAGCGCCGCCAGCACCTGCCGGCCCAGCACCTCGGTGCTGGACTCGCTCGGCGAGGGCTTGAGCGTGCAGTTCACGAGAAGGGCAGTCAGGTTTTCATCCATGCGGCGACTGTACGAATGCACCGTCGAATTCTGCAGGGGGTTCCGCTTCGCCGCGAGACGCGCTAGGCCCCATTTTCCCGCGCGACGCGCGCGGCCCTCTCGGCCCCGCGCGTCATAGCTCGCTTCTCCTACTTCTTCAAGCCCCTCCCCACGGGTGGATCGGGTGCCGTCAAATGACGAACGAGGCTGGACGAGAGGACGCACGATGGACGACGATGTCACGCAACGACTGGTCACCGCGCACCTCGAGTTGGCGCGTGCTGTGGCAGCCCGGTATTTCCAGCACGACCCGACGCGTGACGAAGACCTCGTGCAGGTCGCGTACATCGGCCTGATCAAGGCGGCGCGGCGATATCGCCCCAGCCGGGGTGGATTCGTCGCCTACGCACTGCCGACGATCGCCGGCGAGGTCAAGCGGCATCTGCGCGACCACGGGTGGATGGTCCGCCCGCCGCGCGCCCGTCAAGAACTCAACCGCCGCATCGCCTCGGCGGTGCCCGAGCTGACCCAGCAGCTGCGCCGCACGCCCACGCGCGACGACCTCGCCCTCGAGCTCGGGGCGACTCCGGACGAGGTCACCGCGGCCGGCGCGTGCGACGGCTGTCTGCGCCCGCTGTCGCTCGATGTGCAGGTCGGCGACTCGTCGACGCCGCTGAGCGAACTCATCGCAGACGAGAGCTCGCACGAGGCAGAGGCCGACCGACGTGTGACGGTCTGGGCGGCGCTGCGGACGCTGGCGCCGCGCGAACGCACGATCGTGTATCTGCGCTTCTTCGAAGAGCTGCCGCAGCAGGCCATCGCCGACCGCCTCGGCATCTCGCAGATGCACGTGTCGCGCATCCTGCGCCGCACGCTCGGTCAGCTGCACCTGGCGATCGGAGCCTAGACATGCAGCCGGGCAACAGCAGCAAGGACATCCTGAGGACTGACCGCGAGCAAGGCGGGATCGGGGTCGGGGGCGAAGACATCGCCCCGGCGCAGGCGCTCGTCGGTGAGGACCACATGCGGCCCCGGCGGGGGACCCCACTCGCCCGGCGACGCCGGACCGAAGATCACCACGGACGGACGCCGGTACGCCGAGGCGAGGTGCGCCGCGCCGGTATCGGCCGAGACGACGAGCCGAGCCCCCGCGATGAGAGCGGCCAGCGCGGGCAGAGCTGTGCGCCCGGCGAGCACGCGCTCGGTACCGAGGCTCGCGGCACCGGCGACCCGAGCAGCACGTTCGCGCTCGGCATCCGAACCGGTGAAGATGACGTCATGGCCCGCGTCGGCGAGCGCGCGCGCGACGACGGCGAAGCGCTCCTGGGGCCATCGGCGCGCGCCGTACGCGGCGCCGACATGCACGACCGTCGCCCCCTCGACCGCCGGAGCCGTCGCCGGCACGGTGAGTTGCACATCGAGCGGGTCGGCCGCCACGCCGAACGCGCCGACCAGGCGCGTCCAGCGCTCGCGCTCGTTGAGGTCGTCGCGCCAGGCAGGCAGCCGGTCGCCGCCCGCTCCGTCGACCGTCGGAACGCGGTGGACCATGGTCCGTCGGGCTTCGAGCGCGTCGATGAGCTGTCGGCTGCGTGCGCCCGAGCCGTGCATGTTCACGGCGATGTCGACCTCACCGGCCGCGAACGGCAGCGCGGCATCCAACCCTGGAACCGGGAGCAGCTCGTCGATGCCGCCGATCAGATCGGCGACCGGCGTCAGCCAGCGCGAGGTCGCCAGAACCAGCCGATGGCCCGGGTAGGCGCGGCGCAGGCCACGGAGCGCCGGGACGGCGACCAGAAGGTCGCCGAGCCCGAGCGCCCGCAGGACCAGCAGCATCGGGGTCATGCCGACACACTGCCCGCCGGAGGGCGCGATGTCCAGACGGGTTTGAGCGAGGGCCGCGCGGGGGAGGGCGATGTGCCGCACACCGGCGTGGCCGCCGTCTTGTTCGACCGCGACGGCACCCTCATCGACGACGTCCCCTACAACGGCGACCCCGACCGCGTCTCGCTCGTGCCGGCCGCTGGCGCAGCCGTCCGCCGGTTACGCCAGGCCGGCATCCCCGTGGGCCTCGTGACGAATCAGTCGGGCATCGGCCGCGGCCTGCTCACCCACCGGCAGGTGAACGCGGTCAACCGCCGGCTCGAAGACCAACTCGGCCCCTTCGACGTGTGCCTGTACTGCCCGCACGCGCCCGAAGACCACTGCGACTGCCGCAAGCCCGCGCCCGGCCTCGTGCTGATCGCCTGCGAGATCCTCGGGGTCGATCCCGCCCAGGTCATCGTGATCGGCGACACCGAGGCCGACGTCGCCGCCGCCGAGGCGGCGGGCGGTCGCGGCATCCTCGTGCCCAACGAGGTCACGCTGCGCGACGAGGTCGAGCGGGCCCGCCTGTGCGCGCCCGACCTGCTTCAGGCGCTCGACCTCGTGCTCGGCCCCGCGGAGGCGACGCGATGAGGCGCGTTCTGGTCGTACGACTCGACAGCCTCGGCGACGTGCTGCTGGCAGGTCCGGCCGTGCGCGCCGTCGCAGCGGGGGCGGACGAGGTGTGGATGCTGTGCAGCACGCAGGGCGCACCGGCGGCGCGACTGCTGCCCGGGGTGGACCGCGTGCTGACGTGGGAGTGCCCGTGGATCGTTGCGGATCCACAGGCAATCGATCGCGATGACATCGATGAGCTCGTGCGAACGGTCGGGGCAGCCGGCATCGACGAGGCCGTCATCCTCACCTCGTTCCATCAGTCACCGCTGCCGACGGCTCTCGTCCTGCGCCTGGCTGGGGTCACTCGCATCACGGGCGCCTCGGTGGACTACCCCGGCAGCCTGCTCGACGTGCGGCTGCGCCCCGGTGAGACGCTTCCCGAAGAAATCCCCGAGCCTGAACGCGCGCTCGCTATCGCCGCAGCCGGCGGCTTCGCACTGCCTGAGGGAGACGACGGCGCCCTGCACCTGCGCCCGCTCGACGACATACCCGAGCACCTGCGCGGATGCGTCGTCGTCCACCCGGGGGCGAGCGCGCCCGCGCGGCGCTGGCCGGCAGAACGGTTCCGGCAGCTCGTGCGACTGCTGCACGCACGCGGCCGGCAGGTGGTCGTCACCGGGACCGCGGCCGAGAGCGAGCTCACCCGCGACGTGGCCCAAGATCTCGCCGTCGACCTCGGCGGCCGGCTGGACGTGCCCGCCCTCGCGGCGCTCATCGCCGCCGCGCGCGTGGTCGTCTGCGGCAACACCGGGCCGGCGCACCTCGCCGCCGCCGTCGGCACGCCCGTCGTGTCGCTGTTCGCCCCGGTCGTCTCCGCGACCAAGTGGGCGCCCTACCGCGTGCCCCATGTGCTGCTCGGCGATCCCACCGCGCCGTGCAGAAACAGCCGAGCGCGCGAGTGCCCCGTGCCGGGGCATCCGTGTCTGACGTCCGTCTCGGCGGAGGTGGTCGCCGACGCCTGTGAACACCTCGCCCCGGTGATCGAGGGGGTGCCGGCGTGAGAGTTCTCTTCTGGCACGTGCACGGCGGATATGCCAACAGCTTTCTGCGCGGAGGGCACGACTACCTCGTCCCGGTCGAGAACGGGCACGAGCCCGGCGCCGCCCTCCGCGACTGGCCGGGTGCCCGGCTGGTAGACGCCGCGGCTCTGCACGACGAGCAGATCGACGTCGTGGTGCTGCAGCGTCTCGAAGAGATCGACCTGGTCCGCACCCTGACCGGGCGGCGCCCCGGCATCGACGTGCCCGCGGTGTTCCTGGAGCACAACGCGCCCCGCCCGCGCCCCGAATCCTCGCCCCACCCGCTGGGCGGCCAGCGCGACATCCCGATCGTGCACGTGACGCACTTCAACGAGATGTTCTGGGATTGCGACGGCGCCCGCACCACGGTCGTCGAGCACGGCATCCCGCAGCCGGAGGCCACCTATCTCGGCGACCTCGAACGCATCGGCGTGGTCATCAACGAGCCGGGGCGCCGTCGTCGGGTGACCGGGTCGGACATGCTCGCCGCGTTCGCGGAAGAGGCGCCGGTCGACGTCTTCGGGATCGACGCCGGCGATGCCGTGTCGGGCGTCGGGTGCGGCATCCACGATGCCGGCAATCTGGATCAGCACACTCTGCACGAGCGGCTCGCCCGGCATCGCGTGTACGTGCATCCGTACCGATGGACGTCGCTGGGGCTCTCGCTTCTCGAGGCCATGATGATCGGGATGCCGATCGTCGCGGTCGCGGCGACCGAGATGATCCGCGCGCTGCCGCCGGGTGCGGGGATCGTCTCGACCGAGCTCGCCGAGCTGACCCGCGGTGCGCGCGCGTATCTCGCCGACCCCGACCTGGCCGCCGCCGCGGGCGCGAAAGCGCGTGCGCACGCGCTCGAGCACTACGGCCTGGAGCGCTTTCTCGACCGCTGGGACGAGACCCTCGTCGACGCCGTCGATTCGTTCACGTCACGCACCCGCGCACCGCGGGCGCAGGAACCCACGGAAGGAGTCCGCAGATGAGGATCGCCATGGTTTCGGAACACGCGAGCCCGCTCGCCGCGATCGGAGGAGTGGATGCCGGCGGCCAGAACGTGCACGTCGCCGCACTGGCCACGGCTCTGGCGGCGCGCGGGCACACGATCACGGTGTACACGCGGCGCGACGACGCCGAACTGCCGCGGCGGGTGCCCATGGGGCGCGGTGTCGAGGTCGTGCACATCGATGCGGGTCCGCCGCACCGCGTGCCCAAGGACGAGCTGCTGCCGTGGATGGACGACTTCGGCGACGACCTCGCGGTCGCGTGGGAGGCTGATCCGCCGCACGTCGTGCATGCGCACTTCTGGATGTCGGGCCTGGCCGCGTTGCGGGCCGTCGACGCGCTGGGCGCGGCACGGCCGCCGGTGGTGCAGAGCTTCCATGCGCTGGGGCATGTGAAACGGCGCCATCAGGGCGCCGACGACACGAGCCCGGCCGAGCGTCGTGAGCTCGAGCCCTTCGTCGGGCGCAACGTCGACCGGGTCATCGCCACCTGCTCGGACGAGGCGTTCGAGCTACACCAGATCGGCGTGCAGACATCGAGGATCTCGTTCACGCCGTGCGGGGTCGACACCGACCTGTTCTGCCCTGACGGGCCGAGCGCGTCGCACGGCGACCGGTTTCGGGTGATGGCGCTGGGCAGGCTCGTGCCGCGCAAGGGCGTGGAGTCGGTCATCGATGCCATGGCCGTGCTGCGCGAACGCGGCATCGACGACGTCGAGCTCGAGATCGTCGGTGGATCGCTGCCGGAGGGGGAGATGGATGCCGATCCCGACGTGCGCCGCCTGCAAGAGCACGTTGCGCGTCGCGGGGTGGGGGAGAGCGTGCGCTTCCGCGGCCAGGTGCCGCACGACGACCTGCCCGCTCTGCTGCGCGCCGCCGACGTCGTCGCGTGCACGCCCTGGTACGAGCCGTTCGGCATCGTGCCCCTCGAGGCGATGAGCACCGGCACGCCGGTGATAGCGAGCGCGGTCGGCGGTCTGCTCGACACGGTGGTGCACGAGGTGACCGGACTGCGGGTCACCTCGCGCGATGCCGAGGCCCTCGCCGACGCCATCCTCGCGCTGCGCGCCGAGCCCGGCTGGGCCCGCACGATGGGCAGAAACGGCCGCGCGCGGGTGGAACGGCTGTACACGTGGTCGCGCGTGGCCGCCGACACCGAGCGCATCTACCGCCAGGCCTATGCCGAGAGGCCGATCCCGCTGCACTCTTTGCACACCGGAACGGCGGTGGCGCGATGAAGACGAGCACGGGCGGCGCCGCACTCATCGCGGCGCCCGCGGATGCGCCGTACCTGCTCTCGCAGCACATCGACGATCACGCCGGCGTGCTCTCGGGTCTGCGTGCGCAGATCCCCCTGCTGGTCGCGTGGGGGAGCGAACTGGCCGAGCGGCTGCAGGCCGGAAGCAGGCTGCTGGTGGCCGGCAACGGCGGATCGGCCGCCGAAGCGCAGCATCTGACCGCCGAGCTCGTCGGCCGCTTCGACGGGGAGCGCGCGCCGTTCTCAGCGATAGCGCTGCACGCCGACACATCGAGCCTCACCGCCATCGGCAACGACTACGGGTACGAAGAGGTCTTCGCCCGGCAGGTGCGCGCGCACGCCCGGACAGACGACATCCTGCTCCTGCTCTCGACGAGCGGGCGAAGCCCCGACCTGGTCGCGGCCGCCCGGGCGGGCACAGCGGCCGGGGCCCTCGTCTGGGCGATGACCGGCTCGGCGCCGAATCCGCTCACGCGGCTGTGCCACAGCACACTCGCGCTCGCCGGCACGGGAGCGGCCGTTCAGGAAGCGCAGCTGGTGGCCGTGCACATGCTGTGCCGCGTCTTCGACGACTGCGTACGGCAAGGAGAGCACCCATGAAGATCACGGTCATCGGAGACACGCTGCTGGATGTCGACCTCGTCGGGACGGCGGATCGTCTCGCCCCCGACGGGCCGGTTCCCGTGGTCGCGGTGGAACGGTCGCATGCCCGCGCCGGCGGCGCAGGACTGGTGGCGACGCTCCTGGCGCGGCGCGGCGTCGATGTGACCCTGGTGACCGCGGTCGCCGACGACGATCCATCGCGGCGCCTGCTTGGGGCACTCGACGCACCGTCGACCCGGGGCGGTGCCGGGCGCATCACCCTCGCGGCCACAGCGCTGCGGGGGCCCACACCGGTCAAGACGCGCCTGCGCGTCGGCGACCGCACCGTCGTGCGCATCGACGAGGGCGACGCGTTCGCGCCGGTGGCGGCGTTTCCGCTGCCGGCGCTCGGGTCGATCGTCGACGCCGATGCCATCGTGGTGGCCGACTACGGGCGCGGCGTGACCGAGGACCCGCGCCTGCGCCGGCTTCTCGAGACGCAGCGCCTACCGCTCGTGTGGGACCCGCACCCCCGGGGTCCGAGCCCGGTGCACTCGGCGACACTGGTCACACCGAACGTCGCCGAGGCCGCCGCGTTCGGACATCGCGCCGGGACGGATCCCGACCGGGCCGGGCGCGCGGCGGATGAGCTGCGACGCGCGTGGCGCGTGCCCGCGGTCGCCGTCACGCTGGGTGAGCGGGGCGCGGTCCTGAGCGAGGGTGGCCGGCAGCATCCGTTCGTGGTTCCGATGCGGGGCAGCGCCACGGCCGACGCCTGCGGCGCGGGGGACTGCCTCGCCGCCGCGGCGGCGATCGCGCTCGGAGAAGGGCTGAGCGTCGCGGCGGCGCTCGAGTCGGGCGTGCACGCAGCGAGCGCCTTCGTCTCGTCAGGCGGCGTGGCCGCGCTCGAACGGTCCGACCCCGCGGGCGACCACCGGGCCGACACCGCGGAGCAGGTCGTCGCGGCGACCCGGGCCGCGGGCGGCACCGTGGTCGCCACGAGCGGCTTCTTCGACGCCTTCCACGCCGGGCACGCCCGCACCCTCGCTGCTGCGCGCCGGCTCGGCGACTGCCTCGTCGTGTGCCTGAACAGCGATCGGTCGATGCAGGCCCTCGACGACCGGACGCCGTTGAGCCCGAGCGAAGAGGATCGCCGCGAGCTTCTGTTGGCGCTGGAGTGCGTCGATGCCGTCGTCCTGTTCGACGAGGCGACGCCGGAGAACGCCATCCGGCGGCTCAAGCCGGACGTCTGGGTGAAGGCCGACAGCCACACGCCCATTCCCGAGAGCGAGGTGCTCGCCGAGTGGGGCGGCTGCACCGTGACCGTGCCCTGGTACCCCGCGCACACGACCGAGGCGCAGCGGCTGCGCCTCGTGGGCTGAACGAGAGGAGCGAGATGAACGAGAAGCGTCGGATCGGAAGAGTGCTGGTCACCGGGGGAGCCTCCGGCCTGGGCGCGGCGGTGGCCGCCGCAGTGGCGAGGGACGGGGGCCAGCCGATCGTCCTCGACAAGGATGTCGCCGGCGTCGACGGGGGCGAGGCCCACCGCATCGACGTCTCCGACACCGGTGCCGTGCACGAGCTGGTCACCCGCATCGCGCACGAGGACGGCGGGCTCGACGCCGTTGTCACCGCCGCCGGGATCGACCGGCCCGGAGCCTTCGCCGATGTCGAGCGGGAAGCGTGGGAGCACATCGTCGCCGTGAACCTCTTCGGCACCGCGGCCGTCGTTCGCGCCGCTCTTCCCGCCCTGCGCGACGCGCACGGGCGCGCGGTGCTGGTGGCATCGTCGCTGGCCCTGCGCACGCTGCCCGATGCGACGGCATACTGCGCCTCGAAGTTCGGCGTGGTCGGGTTCGCGAGGGCTCTCGCGCAGGAGACCCGAGGCCAGCTCGGTGTGACGACCGTCTATCCGGCGGGCATGGACACGCACTTCTTCGACGGACGCGACGAGCAGTACCGTCCCGGTGCCGACGCGCACCTCATCGATCCAGCTCGGGTTGCCGACGGCATCCTGTTCGCTCTTCTCCAGCCCGTCGGGGTCGAAGTGCGTGAGCTGGTCATGTGCCCCGAAGACGAGCCCTCATGGCCGTGAGTGGCAGACGGCGCGCAGATCGTCGTACACGCTGTCGGCCGTGATGCCGGTGAGCAACGAGGGGTCGTGCGCACAGCGCGCGGCCGTCCACCCCACCTGCGTGACGTCACGGCCGCAGATCGGGCAGGCGGTGACCCACGACATCTCGACCCGGTGGCGACCGCGGCTCAGCGGCGCGCCGTTGATAACATTGCCGACCCAGAAGAGGCCGACCGTGGGGGTGCCCACCGCCTGTGCGAGGTGGCGCGGGCCGCTGTCGTTGCCGACGAAGACGGATGCGGCGCCGAGCATCGCCATCAGCTCGGGCAGCGAAAGGCGCCCGCCGGCCGAGACCACCCGGTCGTGGCCGGCCCTCGCGGCCACGGCGTCTGCCAGCGCGACATCCTCGCCGTCGCCGACGGCGATGACCGCCATTCCATCCGCCGCCGCCCGCCGCGCGATGTCGGCGAACCGATCGATCGGCCAGCGGCGCCGCGGGTCGCTCGCGCCCGGGTGCAGCACGACGAGCGGCCGGTCGCCGTCGGTCCAGGCTCCGGCGCCGAGCTCGCGCTCCTGCGCCGTCGGCTCGAGTCGCGGCTCGCTGATGTCGGTCGGGGCGCCGGCGAGCCCCGCGACCTCCAGCCACCGCGCTACCTCGTGCTGGTAGTAGACGTAGGAGAGCGTGCGTTCGAGCGGGGCGGCATCGGGTGTTGCGGTACCGACGCTGTGGCGCGGGCGCAGCGCGAGCAGGAACGGATTGGAGTACCGTCCGCCGCCGTGCAACTGACAGGCCAGATCGATGTCGAGAGCGCGCGCGGCCGCCTCGAAGTCCGCCGCGGAGCGGGCCACGGCGCCGTGGGGCGGTTCGTACACGCCGGTCGCGGCGGGAAGCACCTCGACCCGGTCGACCGGGCCCGGCCGGTCGGCGAGAAGGGCGCGATGCGCGGGTGTGCCGAACAGGACGATCCGCGCTGCCGGATACGTGCGCCGCAGCGCGTCGAGGGCGGGCAGGGTGAACACGAGATCGCCCAGGCCGCCGCCGCGGAGCACCGCGATCGTGCGCACCTCGTCGAACGGCTCCGCCATGGCACTCCTCTCGCCTCCCGATTCTGTTTCCCGCAATCCGCTTTCGATAAACCGAGTGTGAGTGGCGGCCGGAATGGGTACCGGATGAATATGACGGAAGAAGTGGATGCCGCGGCCCGCCGCATACGTGATGCGAAGCCGCGCGTGACGGTGCTCGGGACGTGCATCCTCGACCGCTGGACCTCCGGCGACGTGCATCGCGTCAGCCGCGAGGCCCCGGTGCCCGTGATCGAGATGCGGAAGGTGCAGTCGACCGCCGGCGGCGCCGCGAACACCGCACTGAACGCGGCCGCGCTCGGGGCGCAGGTGCGGCTGCTGGGAGTGGTCGGCGACGACGCGGACGGGAAGCGCCTGCGTGACGTGCTGCGAGCCGGTGGGGTCGATGTGACGGGACTGGTGTCTGCGCCCGGGGCGACGACGATCAGCAAGACGCGCGTCATCGGCAACGACCAGATCCTGGCACGGCTCGACACCGCCGGCGTGCCGCGTCCCTCGGATGCGGTCGTGCGGCGATGGGTACGCACGCTCGGCGCCCTGCGACGTGACGACACGCTCATCGTCTGCGACTACAGCCGCGAGATGCTCTCCGACGAGTTCATCGCCGCGCTTGCGGCATCCCGTCCCCGTTGTCGCATCATCGTGGACGCCCACGATCTCGGCCGTTGGCGGGCCGTGCAGCCCGACATCGTGACGCCCAGCGCCGAAGAGGTCGAGCGACTGCTCGGCGACGAGCTGCCCGGGCCCGACAGAGCCGCGGCCGTCGGAAAGCTGGCCGGGCACATCCTGCATGCCGCCGGCGCCTCCAGCGCCGTCGTCACCCTCGACCACGACGGTGCCGTGAGCCTGCCGCACGACGGCGGCGCTCCGCATCGGACCGTCGCACATCCGGCCCCCGAGTCGCAGGCGACCGGCGCCGGCGACACCTTTGCCGCGGCGCTCGCCGTCGCCGGCGCCGTCGGCACACGGCTGGCCGAGGCCGCCGACTTCGCCCAGCACGCGGCGGACGTGGTCATCGCCCGGACGGGGACGGCGGTCTGTCGACTGGGTGATCTGCTCCCGCATGCGCGCTCACCGCAGCACGGCGTGGTCGATGATGTGTCGCTGCGGGAGCGGCTCGACGAGGAGCGCAGCCTCGGCAAGACGATCGTGTTCACCAACGGCTGCTTCGACATCCTGCACCCCGGGCACACCGCCTACCTCGAGCAGGCCCGCGCGCTGGGCGATGTGCTCGTCGTCGGCGTGAACGACGACGACTCGGTGCGGCGCCTCAAAGGTCCCGAGCGGCCCATCAACGCCGTCGAGGACCGGGCGCGGGTGCTGGCCGCGCTCGGGTGCGTCGACTACGTCGTCGTCTTCTCGGAGGACACCCCGATGCGCTTGCTCTCGCTGCTGCGGCCGCATCTGTACGTGAAGGGCGGGGACTACACGCCCGAGATGCTCGATGAGACCCCCGTCGTCGACGCCTACGGCGGCGAGGTCCGCACGCTCGGCTACTTCCCCGGACACTCGACCACGGCGCTCGTGGACAAACTGAGCCATCGCGTCGACGGAGCAGGATGAAGGAAAGGAGACCCCCGATGTCACCGACGGATTCGTCGAAAGACGACAAGGACGTGTCAGACACCGAACAGACGCCCGAGCCGTTCCGCGACACGGTCGACCACGACGCAGACCACGACGCGCACGACGACGGACACGCGCACGATGCCGGAGCCGACGACGCCGACGACGGGGACGACACCGGCGATGACAGCGACGGGACGTCGAAAGGATCAGACGATGCCCAGTGATGAACTGCCGCCCATCCACACGTGGTGGCCGCACCTGTCCATTCCCGCACGCAACGCCGTGCTGGAAGACCCCGAGGCGCCGTTGAGCCCGCTCGTGGCCCGCGACATCGCCGCGATCACCGGAACGGCGCCCGCTGCGGGGGCCTGTCTGAGCGATGACGACCGGCAGTTTGTGCGGGAGCAGACCGAGACCGTCGATTGAGTCGCTGTCAAGGGGGTCCCGCCCCCGCACGCCTCTTCTATAGCCTGGCGGGCATACATCTAGGGGAGGAACCACGATGACGACCACCGACGATCCCCGGGACGAGCACCGTACGTCCGGCTTTCCGGCCCAGAAGCAAGAGCAGCCGGGCGAGCTCGGCGAACAGCAGCCCAAGCCCGACCACGGTGAGGACAGCTACGATGGCCACGGGCGGCTGGCAGGGCGGGTGGCCCTGATCACCGGCGGCGATTCCGGCATAGGCCGGGCCGTGGCCATCGCCTACGCGCGGGAGGGCGCCGACGTCGCTATCGTGCACCTCCCCGAGGAGCAGGAAGACGCCGACGGCACGCTCGGATACGTCCGCGACGCCGGGCGCAAGGGCGTCAGTCTTCCGGGCGACGTGCGCGACGAGGCGTTCGCAGGGGCGATAGTGGATCGCACCGTGGACGAACTGGGTCGACTCGACATCGTCGTGCTCAACGCCGGCTACCAGAAGGACCGCGACGGCATCGAGACCCTGCCCACCGAAGGGGTCGACCGGGTGTTCCACACGAACCTCTACGGCATGCTCTTCACCGCGCGGGCGGCCGTTCCCCGGTTGCCGGCGGGGTCGTCGATCATCGTGACGGCCTCCATCCAGGCGTTTCAGCCGTCGCCGACACTCATCGACTACGCGATGACCAAGGCGGCGCAGGTGGCGTTCGTCAAGGCGCTCGCCGAGGAGCTCGGGCCCAAGGGCATCCGCGTGAACGCCGTGGCGCCGGGTCCGATCTGGACGCCGCTGATCCCGGCCACGGGATGGGATGCCGAGAAGGTCGAGTCGTTCGGACAAGACACGCCGCTCGGTCGTGCCGGCCAGCCGGCCGAACTGGCGGGAGCCTACGTCTACCTCGCCTCCGATGACGCGTCGTACACCTCCGGGTCGGTGCTGGCGGTCACCGGTGGAAAGCCGCTGTAGTCGCGGGCGCAGCCGCTTCGTCCCCGTTGCTCTCGCCCTTGCGGTGGTGCTCAGCGGCTGCGCTCCCACCACGCCGGCCCCCGCGCTCACTTCGGCCGCAGACGACGCCCGCAGCGCCACGCAGACGGCGTTGCTCGGCGTCCGGCAGGACGAGAAGAGCCTCCTGTTCCCCACGACGGCATCGATCGTCTCCCAAGACATGGGGGAGGAGTTGACGGATGCCGCAAGCCGACTCGCCCTTGAGACGACGAGCACGTCGCTCGACGCCCACTACCGCGAGCGCGCTCTGGAGGCGACCCGGCTGGCCATCTCGGGCGTGCACGCGGCCGAGCAGGGGCACCCGAACCAGGCCGCGACGAAGCTTCGTCGAGCGGTCATCCTCTTCGATGCACTGGGGGCCGAATGAAGAAGCTCTTCGCCGTCGCCCTCGGCATCCTCACCGCGATCGGCGGCTTCGTCGACATCGGAGACCTCGTCACGAACGCCGTGGTGGGCGCGCGTTACGGCATGGGTCTGGCGTGGGTGGTCGTTGCCGGCATCATCGGCATCTGCGTGTACGCCGACATGTCCGGCCGCGTGGCGGCCGTCAGCGGGCGTGCGACGTTCGAGATCATCCGCGAGCGGCTGGGGCCGCGCACCGGGCTTGCGAATCTCTCGGCGTCTTTTCTGATCAACCTGCTCACGCTCACCGCCGAGATCGGCGGTATCGCGCTGGCGCTGCAGCTCGCGTCGGGAGTGGCGCCCGGGATGTGGATTCCCGTCGCGGCATTCGCCGTCTGGATCGTCATCTGGCGCACCAAGTTCTCGATCATGGAGAACGTCGCCGGCCTTCTGGGACTGTGCCTGATCGTGTTCGCAGTGGCGCTGTTCCTGCTCGGCCCCGATTGGGGGACCCTGGGCGATCAGGCGATCCGGCCCTGGTCGGCGGGTTCGCCCGACCTCTCGTACTGGTATTACGCAGTCGCCTTGTTCGGCGCCGCCATGACGCCGTACGAGGTGTTCTTCTTCTCGTCCGGCGCCGTCGAAGAGGGCTGGACGAAGAAGGATCTCGGCACCGAACGGCTGAACGTGTTCGTCGGCTTTCCGCTGGGCGGCCTGCTCTCGCTGTCGATCGCAGGGTGTGCGGCGGTGGTGCTGCTGCCGCTGGGGGTGGATGTCACCTCCCTGTCGCAGCTCGTGATGCCGGTGGCCGAGGCGGGCGGGCGTCTGGCGCTCGCGTTCGTGATCGTCGGCATCCTCGCCGCCACGTTCGGTGCGGCGCTCGAGACGACGCTGTCGAGCGGGTACACCCTGGCGCAGTTCTTCGGATGGAGCTGGGGCAAGTTCCGTCGCCCCCGCCAGGCTGCGCGGTTCCATCTCTCGATGATCATCTGCCTGCTCGTGGGGATCGGGGTGCTCGCGACCGGTGTGGATCCGGTCATGGTCACCGAGGTGTCTGTGGTGTTCTCGGCCGTCGCGCTGCCGCTCACCTACTACCCGATCCTGGTGGTCGCGAACGACCCCGAATACATGGGTGACAAGGTCAACGGACGCGTGCGCAACGGCTTCGCGGTCGTCTTCCTCGTGGTGATCATGGTGGCGGCGCTCGCCGCGATCCCGCTGATGATCCTGACGGGAATGGGCTCATGAAACGTGCACACGGCCCGGACCGGATACTGGACTGGTACCGCGACCCCGACGGGCGGGGCGTGGATGCCAGGCTCCATCTGCTTGATCGGCAGATGCTCGACCGCGACGACGTGCCCGTCAGCACCGTCGACGACGTGGAGCTGGACGGCGTCGTGCTCGGCGAGACCGTCGACCACCGGCATCCACCCGTCGTCGGCGCCATCCTCATCGGGGCGGCGGTCCTCCCGCGGATTTTCGGTGGAAGGATGCCCCGCTCGCGCTGGGCGCGGATCGAGTGGGGCCACGTCACGCGGCTGGACACCGTCATCACGCTCGCCGACAGCGGCGACGACCTCGACGCGACCTGGCTGGAGCGTTGGATCCGCGATCGGGTGATCGCCCACATTCCCGGAGGCTCGCATGCTCCTGAGTGAGTTGCTCGATTCGCGCGTGCACGGACCCGCCGGGCAAGACCTCGGACGGGTCGTCGACGTGCGGTTCCGTCGTGGCGAGCGCACCGACGGCCGCGAGGGCGAGCTCACCCTGATCGCGCTGATCATCAGCCCGCACAGCCGGATGTCGTTCTACGGCTACGAACGGGGCCGGGTGAACCGGCCGGTGGCGATCGCGAAGCTGATCGCGTGGATCCATCGGAAGTCGCGGGTCGTGCCGTGGGAGTGCGTGCAGATCGTCACGGATCAGGGCGTGTTCCTCGGCGTCGAGCCGCCGGTCATCCCTCTGGACGTGCGCCGGCCGATCTCGGCGCAGCAGCCGTAGTCAGGGCAGGTCCTCGACCTGCACCCGCAGATCGTCGGGGCCGTCGTCGTCCTCACCGGCGCCGGGGGCGTCTTCGGGGGCGATGTCGCCCTGCCCGTCCTCGCCCTGCCAGGCCTCCTGCGGATCGTCGCCCTGCGTGTCGGGCTGCAAGGACTCGGCAGAGGCCTCGATGTCTTCCTGGGGGATCTCCTCGTCCTGGTGCGGCTCGCGGGCGGCGGCATCATCGAAGGTGTCGCTCATGATCGTGCTCCTTTCATCGGGAACAGTGTGGGCCGTACCGCGCGCGGCGCCCCATGGGGTTGACGCGGCGCCGGCGACGTCGTAGGCGGGATGCCCTGCGCCGTCGCGAGCCCGGAAGAAGAATCCGTTGTCAACGGGTCGTGTGGCGCAGGGGTCCCCCGCTACGGTGCAGACATGGACGATGACAAGACCACCGGTCGTGGGGGACGCCTGTTCGTGTTCTGGGCATGGATGACGATCATCGCGGGCGGGCTCGCCGTGATGATCGTGATCCCGCTGGCGGGGCGGTGAGCATGATGAAGCGATTCCTGCGCGACAACGGCCTGAGCCTCTGCATGCTCGCGATCTTTCTGGCGGCCCTCATCGGGCAGTCCTTCGCGGGGTGGGCCGCCAACAATGAGGAGCTCGTCGAGCACAGTCAGCCGATCATCGGATACGGCGACTTCGTGAGTTCGTCGGCATTCCTGGTGGATGTCGCGGAGAACTGGCAGTCGGAGTTCCTGCAGTTCTTCGTCTTCATCTTCGCGACGATCTGGCTCATCCAGCGCGGGTCGCCCGAATCGAAGAAGCCGGGCGATCAGGGCCTGGGCACCGACGAAGAGCAGATGGTCGGCGAGCACGCGAAGCCTGCCTCGCCCCTGTGGGCGAAGGTGCGCGGATTCCGCGGCTGGCTCTACGGCAACTCGCTGCTGATCACGATGGGGGCGATCTTCTTCCTGTCGTGGTTCGCGCAGTCGCTCGGCGGCATGGTGGAGATGAACGAGGAGAACGCCGAGCATGGCGTGGCGCCGCTGGACTGGATCGGGTACGTCAGCTCGCCTGACTTCTGGAACCGGACGCTGCAGAACTGGCAGTCCGAGTTCCTGGCCGTGGGCGCGATGGTGGCCTTCACCATCTACCTGCGTCAACGCGGGTCGAGCGAGTCCAAGCCGGTCGGCACGCCGCATGCCACAAGTTCGGAAGAAGCGGAATGAGAAACGGGGTGGATGCTGTGGTCGAGCGCATCGACATCGAATACGGCGGACGGACCTTCAGCGTCGGCGGCCAGGAGCTCTCAGAGGTGGTGGACGCGATCGACGCGGCGCTCGCCGGCGGAGACCACTGGCTGCGCGTGAACGATGGCGATGGGGCGCCGCGGGAGGCGTTCCTGCTCGTCACCCCGGGCACGCCGCTGGCGGTGGTTCCCATCCCGGGGACTCAGCCGCCTGACGTCAGCCCTTGATTCCGCCCGCGCTGACACCGTGCACGATCTGACGTTGGCCCAAGAAGAAGACGACGATCATCGGCACGGTGGCGATCACACTGGCGGTGACGATGATCTCCCAGTGCCATTCGCCGCCGAAACCGAAGGCGTCCACGAGTGACTTCAACCCGCGCGGCACGGTGAACGTGGTGTCGTCGCGCAGGTAGATGAGGGCGCGCATCAGGTCGGTCCACGACGCCTGCACCTCGAAGATCAGCGCGACCGCCAGCGCAGGCCGGCTGAGGGGGAGTGCCACCCTCCAGAACACGGCCCACTGCGATGCCCCGTCCACGCGCGCGGCGTCGAAGAGGTCGCGGGGCAGTGCGAGCATGAACTGCCGTATCAAGAAGATGTAGAAGGCGCTTCCGAAGAGATTCTGCGCCCACAGCGGCACGAGAGTGCCCACCATGCCCAGCGCATTCCAGATGAGGAAGGTGGGGATCATGGTGACGGCACCCGGCAGCATCATCGTCGCCAGCACGAGCCCGAAGAGGAACCCGCGTCCCCGAAACCGGAAATACGCGAAGCCCCATGCGACCATGGCGCTCGAGAGCGTGACGGTGACGGCGGCCAGCGCCGTCACCACGACCGTGTTCACCAGCCAGAGTGCGAGGGGCGCCTGCTGCCAGACCGTTACGTAATTGTCGAATGTGAACGTCTGCGGGATGAGCCGGTTGTCGAAGACGTCACTGCGGGGCTTGAACGAGGCGCTGATGAGCCAGATGAACGGGTACGCGAACACGACCGACAGCACGACCAGGGCCGCCATGATCAGCCACCGCATCGGATGACGATGGCGCTCGGGGCGTAGGCGTCCGCGCGATTCGGCGCGTTCACGCACCTCGGCGATCGTCGTCAGCGGTCCGCTCGGCAGCGGATCCATCTCGTAGTCGCCGTCGGGTGCGCTGTGCGGGAGAGCATGTGTCATCGGTCCGTCTCCCCTTCGTAGTAGACGAGGCGGCGCGACACGATGAGCTGGACGGCGGTGACGGCCATGATCAGCGCGAACAGCACCCACGCCATCGCCGACGCGTAGCCCATGTGCAAGAACTCGAACGCCTGCTGGAAGAGATAGATCACATAGAAGAGCGCGGCGTCGTTGCTGTAGGTCGTGTTGCCCGATCCGAAGAAGGCCGTGTACGCCTCGTCGAAGGTCTGCAGCGCTCCGATGGTGTTGATCACGATGATGAAGAAGAGCGCCGGGCTGATCATGGGGAGCGTCACGCTCATGGATTGGCGCCAGAAGCCGGCGCCGTCCAGCCGCGCCGATTCATACAGCTCATCGGGAACGTTCTGCAGTGCGGCCAGCAAGATGATGACCGATGCGCCGACCGTCCACAGGCTCATCAGGATCAGCCCGGGCTTGACCCAGGCAGGATCGGTCGTCCAGGCAGGTCCCGTGATGCCGAACCACCCGAGCACGGTGTTGATGAGTCCGTTCTGTCCGTTGAACAGGAGGAGGAAGAGGATGCCGACGGCCACCGGCGGGGTCATCTTGGGCAGGTAGAAGATGGTGCGGAAGACTCCGGCGCTCCTGCCGGCGCGGTTCAGGAGCAGCGCGAGCACGAGTGCGACAAGCACGTGCAGGGGCACCTGGATGACAGTGAAGAACAGCGTATTGCCCAGGGCGAGGGCGACCTTGGGGTCTTGGAACAGCTCGACGTAATTCTGCCCGCCGATGAAGTGCGGGTCGTTGATGACGTCGTAGTCCGTCAGCGAGAGGTACACGCTGTAGATCAGCGGCCATGCCGTGAACACCCCGAAGCCGATCAACCAGGGCGACAGGAACAGCAGCGCCGAGCGGGAGTTCCGCCGCCGTGCCCGGCGCCGGGACCGGGCACGGTCCACGGTCGCCGGGACGCGGGAGGCATCGACGGCGCTCATGCGGCTCAGCCCTTCTTCTCGAGCTGCGCCCATCCGTCGTCGAGCGCCTTCTGAGCGGTCTGCTGGGCCTTCTGCAAGGCATCCTTCGGTGTGTCCTGTCCGTTGAGCACGGAGTTGACGGCGTCTTGCAGGGCCGTGGTGAACTCGGCATCGGCGGGGTTGGCCGGAAGTGAGAAGGTGTGGGCGTTGGCCTCGTACATCTTGCTCACCGCGGTGTCCCACGGCTCTCCGCCCGAGGTCACCATGCCCTCTATCATCTTGTCGGCGGTGGTGCTCCCGGTGAGGATGCCGGTGAACGGCTTGCCATCCTTGTCGCGGGCGGCGATGCGGGCGTCGGCCGCCGCCTTCCACGCGTCCGTCGAGGTCATCAGCCGCGCCCAGCGGCACGCCGCTTCGGGGTTCTTGCTGCCCGCCGGAATCGCCCATGCCGAGCCGGAGGCGTACGCCAGTGTCTGGCCGGAACGGTCGCGCACCGTGTCGAACGCCATTGGCGCCTTCGGTGAGACGTCATTGAGGACGTTGACGTACCACTGCTCCATCGGCATGGCGCCGAGCACGTCGGTGGCGAACTGGTTGCCCTTGCCGAAGAAGTCCGCCGAGTCGCGGTATGCCTTGACCTTGCTGAAGCCGCCTTCGTCGTTGTAGATCGAGACCGCCCAGGTCAGTGCCTCGACGACCTTCGGATTGTCGAGCTGCGCCTTCTTGCCGTCGGCGGAGATGAGGTCCGCCCCGTTGGCCTTGGCCCACAGCGGCAGGAACTCCGGCAGCTTGCTGTCGACGCCGATCACGGTCAGCTTGCCGCCGTCGGTCTTCGTCATCTTCTTCGCGGCGTTCGCCATGGCCTCCCAGTTCGACCCGTTGACGTCCGCGATCGTGAGCCCGGCGGCCTTCAGCAGCTTCGCGTCGGCCATCGTCAGCTGGATCGTGTTGAACTCCGGAATGCCGTAGACGGTGCCGTCGAGAGTGACCTGGGCCAATGCCGACGGCACGAACGCGTGGGTGTCGATCCCCTCGCCGCTCACGCAGTCGGTCAGCGGGACGATGGCTCCGCGCGCGGCGAGTGATCCGATCTGGTTACGACTGGCGTAGATGATGTCGGGGGGAGAGCCTGTGGCGACGGCCGAGAGGAACTGCTGCAGGTCGAGATCGCCCTTGATGAGCTTGAGTGTCACCCCGCTCATGTTCTTCTCCGCGAGGTCCATGCGGGCGGTGGCGACCTCGTCGCCACCGGAGAAGCCCATCACCGTCAGTTTCCCGCTGACCTTGTCGTTCTTCGAGAAGGAACTCTGCGGCTTGGCCTTGTCGCCCGTGCCCACGGCGCAACCCGCGGTTCCGGCGACGAGCGCCGCCATGAGCGCCAGCGCGCACGCCGTGCGCGGCATCCGTCGTTCCATGCTCCACCTCCCGTGCCATGTCGCCTTCAGCGGCGATAGTCGACGGTAGGGACGGGGGCAAGAAGGGGGGAGGGGCTTGACGGCGGAAGGGAACGAGGGTATCCGCGAGAGTTCTCCTCGGCGATCTGTCAACCCCATAAGTGGGCGCTGTCCAGGGGCGTACCGTCGGCAGACCGCTCACATCGAAGAAAGGCAGATCATGACTCTCGCACGTGACATCATGACGCCCGCGCCGCGCTGCGTGGGCGAGAACGACACCCTTGTGGATGCCGCGAAGCTGATGGCTTCGCTGGACGTCGGCGCTCTTCCCATCTGTGGCGAAGACAAGCTGCTGAAGGGGATGGTCACCGACCGCGACATCGTCGTGCGGTGCCTTGCCGAGGGCGGCGACCCTTCGACCGCGACGGCCGGTTCGCTGGCCGAGGGCAAGCCGGTCACCATCGGCGCCGACGACGACGTCGAAGAGGCGATGACGGTCATGAGCCGTGAACAGGTGCGCCGGCTTCCCGTCATCGACGGGCATGACCTCGTCGGCATCATCAGCCAGGCTGACGTTGCGCGCGCCATGGCGCCGGCCGACACCGGCGAGACCGTTGCCGACATCTCGCAGTGAGCACGCGACCCCCGACGAGCGACCCTCAGGCGCCCGCCGGTGCCTGAGGGTCGGGCTCGGGCACGAGGTGCAGCCCGGCTGTGCCGTTGGCTATCGTGGCCAGCGCCTCAAGCCACGCGCCCGACAGTTGCGGGACGCGGCTGCCGTGGTACTTGAAGACGAGGGACGACGCGCTGCTCAGCCAGACCGTGGTGCGCCCGTCGCCGAGTGAGGCGTCCTCGCGCCAGGTGAACGCGAACGACTCGTTGCGGCGCAGCTTGTCGAGGATCACGACCTGCAGGTGGGCGAGCGCCCGGTCTTCGATCTCGACACCGACGGACTCCTGATAGGTGAACCTGCCCACGTCGACCTCCTGTGATCTTGTCGGGGCAGGCGGTCCCGGTCAGGAACGACGCCGGCGGCGGACCTCCGCGTCATGCTGGTCCTTCTCAGCCCCACGCTTGACAATATCGGGAGCAGAGTCGTCCGGTGCGCTTTCCGCGCCGTAGCCTTCCCGCTGCTCGGGGCTCGGGGGTGCGGCATCCCGCCGATCATCTTCTTTGTTGTGTCCCATGTGTGCAGGCTAGAACAATCTCTGCGGTCGGGAGTCGGGGATTGACAGATCGCCGAACCGCGTCGCGCCTGTCAAGCCCCTGGCGGCCACGCCCCTGGTGCGGTTGCATGAAGTCAGAGCGGGAGGACTGCGCCTCCCCTCAGCGACCAGAAGGTGGTGTGACCATGTCGAACCCGACCACAACACATGCGTCGTGGGGTGCCGGGCGCCCGCGCCTGATCGTCTCGCGGGAGGGCCTGCATCAAGAGCACGAGCTGGAGGGGGAACGGGTGGTGATCGGTTCGGGCGCCGACGCCGACATCCGCCTCGACGGGCTCGATGCGCTCGCGGGCGAGATCCGGCACGACGACCGCGACGAGTTCGTCTTCGTGCCGCATGCGCCAGGCGAGACGAACGCGCGGCTGCAGCCGCAGGAGGCCGCCGAGGGGCAGGACGGTGAGATCCTCCGCACGGGCGCCCGCTTCACGCTCGGGGACTGGACGTTCGTCTTCATGCGCGACGAATACGCCGACCATGGGCGCCCCTTCGGCGGCCGAGAGGGCGGCGAAGGCACGGAGCAGCCCGAGCAGCCGGAGCGGCCCGACTACGCCGCCGGCGAGGCCGGCGATCCCGACATGGAATCGGAACGAGGCTGAGGGGAGCTTTTCGTTCGGGTGCGCATAAGGTGGCCGTATGGGCACCATGTATTACGGCGGGCCGAGCACGCCCATTCACATTGAAGACAGAGCGCTCGCGCACCTGAAAGTCGTCATCGCCACCAAGCTGAGGCGCGGTGAGAGCTTCACGCTTTCGTGGCAGCATCCCGATGACGAGCCGCGCGGACGGTCGACGGTCTGGCTGGCTCCGTCCATCCCGCTGCGGTTCGTCTTCGACGACCCCGAGCCTCCCGAGTTGAGTCGGGAGTGGATCCACGATCTGGCCAACTCGGCGAACACGTCAGGCGGCATCCAGCTTGTCGCCGAGCATCTCGACACCGGGCCCGTCGCCGTCGAGGCCACGACGGCGGGTGAGGCTCCGCGGTCCCTGCCCGAGCTGTGAGTCAGGGGATCTCACCGATCGCCATAGGCTCACCCGGGTGCTCGACGGGCTCGGGTACGACGTAGAGGCCCGAGGTGGAGTTCGCGGTGTAGGCCAGCGCGTCGATCCACGCCGGGTTCAGCGGGGGCAGGCGACTTCCGTAGAACTTGTAGACGAGCGACGACTGCGGGTGCAGCCAGACGCTCGTACGGCCGTCGCCAATGCTTGCGTCGTCGCGCCAGCTGAAGGGGAACGGCTCGCCGCGGCGGAGCTTGCTGCTGATCACGAGCTGCAAGTGGGCGAGTATGCGGTCTTCGATGTCGACCCGCACCGCCCCTTCGTAGATGAACTTTCCCATGTGAGCCCTCTCGGCGGCCTGGTCGCCACTGTCTCTCTTCTCACCGTGACGGGGTATGGGGTTGACAGCGTACGTGCCCGGTGTCAGGCCCCCGGGCCTCGGCCGGCGTCGAAGCGATCGGCGTAGCGTGGGGCCGCCTCGTCCACGAGTTCGTCGCTCAGGCGGGCCACCGGAAGGACGGCACGCAGAAGGGGCTCGCAGTCGGGACCCCGGCCGACCTCCCGCCCGGTGAGGACCCAGGCGAAGCGGTCGGGGTTGTGTTCCTGCAGCTCCTGGTACTGACAGATCTGGCGGGCGAGCCAGTCCTCGATCGGCCGGGTCCACCAGCCCTCGGGCTGCAGGGGATTCACCGACAGACCCGGCAGGTCCAGACCGCTTTCGGTGTCGATGCTGGAGTCGAGATCGGATGCCGGACCCTCGCTGTAACGGAGGAACAGCGGTCGCACGCTCCCGGACAGCAGCTCGGCGAGTTCGTCGATGCGAGACAGGATCGCGTCGATCTCGGTGTGGCGCAGCAGCGGGTCGTCGTGCACGGCGTCACGACCTCGCGTCGGCGAGCTCCTTGGCCTTGGCGACGAGTTCTTCGCTGGTGTGCTGCTCCTGATCGAGATTCGCCGACAGCAGGTGCACGACCTGCGACACCTGCAGGGTGCGGGCCGTGGCGACGAGACTCTGGTACACGGAGATCTCGTGGTGTTCGGTGCCGAGCGCGACCGACACCGCCACGTCATCGCGCAGGGAGGGATCCGCCTTGCGCAGAAGCGTGTGGCCCTCTTTCGCCAACCCCTTCGTCGTGGGCGACGGCTCGTCGGTGAGCTCAAGATGCAGCACGCGGGCGACCTCTTCCAGGTTCTCGATCTGCTGCCGCGTCTCGCCGGCATGATGCCGGAACATCTCCTTCACCTCCTCCGAAGACGCCGCCTGCTCCAGATCGGCCAGCATCTGAAGCGAATCGCTCTCCATGGTCATCGCCGACCCCAGCCGGTAGGCGAACAATTCCTGCGGCTTCTCGAAGTGCTCCAACATCGGTGTCCCCTTCCGTCGACCGATGGCACATCACACTGCCATGACGGCCACGCGCGTGTCTCCCCCTTGACAAGAAGGCGTCAAAAGCAGGTTCGTGCCAGCGGTCCCATGCAGCGAGAGCGCGTCGGCGGCTCAGCACATTTCCCACCGCGCCGCAACCCCTTCGCCTCGACGAGGAGGCCGCCGTAAGTTCGACGACACAGAGTGGAAAGGACTCACCCATGAACATCCTGCTGATCATCGTCGCCGTCATCGCCATCGTGCTGCTCTTCGTCGGAGGCTTCGTGACCGTCGTGAAATGGCTGCTGTGGGTGGGCATCGCTCTTCTGATCATCGCCGTCATCGCGTGGCTGCTGCGGTTCATCAGCGGCCGCAACCGTGCATGATCGTGGCTGATACTCAGCAACGGAACGACCTCGCGGCAGTCTCCGACCTTGCAGCCCAGCTGCGGGTGGACTCGATCCGCGCCACCTCTGCGGCGCAGTCCGGGCACGCGACCTCCAGTCTGTCGGCCGCAGACGTCATCGCGGTTCTGGCCGCGCGACACCTGCGATATGACTGGGCGGCGCCCGACGACCCCGACAACGATCATCTGATCTTCTCGAAGGGACACGCGTCGCCCCTGTTGTATGCGCTCTTCAAGGCCGAGGGGGTCATCAGCGACGAGGAGCTCACGGACACCTACCGACAGGTGGGCTCCCGCCTCCAGGGGCATCCGACCCCCGTGCTGCCCTGGGTCGAGGTGGCCACCGGCTCGCTGGGTCAGGGGCTGCCGATCGGCGCGGGCATCGCCTGGGTCATGCGGCGTCTCGAGCGCCGGGCGAGCCACGTCTGGGTGCTCTGCGGAGACGGCGAGTTCGCCGAGGGGTCGGTGTGGGAAGCCGTGGCGAAGGCGGGCGAGCTGGGCTTGGGCAATCTCACCGTCATCGTCGACATCAACCGCCTCGGGCAGAGCGGCAGCACCGCACTGGAGTGGGATGTCGACGCCTACGCGCGCAGGGTGCGTGGATTCGACGTCGACGCTGTGGTGGTCGACGGGCACGATCTCGGCGAGATCGACGCTGCATTGACGGCCGCGCGCGACAGCGAGCGCGCCACCGTGGTCCTGGCGCGCACGATCAAGGGCAAGGGCGTGCCGCAGGTCGAAGACACCAACGGCTGGCACGGCAAGCCGCTGCCTGACGACGTCGCAGCGCGCGCCATCGACGCACTCGGTGGCGTGCGCGACGCGGTGATCGACGGTCTGCCCCCGCTGAGGAGTTCTGCCGAGCAACCGGCCGGTGCCGCAGACGCCCCGGAGTTCCCGCACTATGCGGTGGGCGACGAGGTGGCGACGCGCACGGCGTTCGGCGAGGCGGTCGCCGCCCTGGCAGCGCTCGAAGACATCGCGGTCGTCGACGGTGACGTCGGCAACTCCACCCATGCCGGACTCTTCGCCTCGGCGGCGCCGGACCGCTTCTTCGAGGTGGGGATCGCCGAGCAGCAGCTGATCAGCACGGCCGTGGCGCTCGACGTGCGTGGTTATCGCGCCTTCGCAGCGACGTTCGCGGCGTTCTTCTCGCGGGCCTATGACTTCATCCGCATGGCGGTGATATCGCAGTGCGATCTGCGGCTGTGCGGTTCGCACGCGGGCGTTGAGATCGGCGAAGACGGACCGTCGCAGATGGCGCTGGAAGACATCGCCGCGATGCGCGCCCTGCACGGCTCGACGGTCCTGTGCCCGTCCGATGCCGTCAGCGCCGCAGCGCTCACCCGCGAGATGGTGACGGTGCAGGGGATCTCATACCTGCGCACGACCCGGGGCGCCTACCCGGTTCTGTACGACGAGGGCACGAGCTTTCCGATCGGCGGCAGCAAGACCGTGCGCGCCGGCGCCGACGATCAGGTCACCCTGGCGGGAACGGGGGTGACCGTGCACACCTGCCTGGCGGCCGCAGATGAGTTGGCTAAGCAGGGGATCGGCGCGCGCGTGCTCGACCTCTACTCGATCAAGCCGGTCGATCGCGCAGGCGTCGAGGCAGCCCTGCACGAGACCGACGGCCGGATAGTGATCGTCGAAGACCATCGCATCGAAGGCGGCCTGGGCTCGGCGGTGCTCGAAGCGCTCGCCGGCAGTCAGGCGTGCGCGGACGCGACTCTCCTCGCCGTCCACGGGATGCCGGGCTCGGCGACGAGCCTCGAGCAGATGAGCATGGCGGGCATCGCGGTGGGCGACATCGTCGCCGCCGCGCGCGGAGAGCTCACGCGCGCGGGCCGACTCTGACCAGCGGACATCGGGCGCCGCTTCTGGGGCACCCGACGGCCGTGACGTCAGGCTTGAGGGCGCCGGTTCTCCGCGGCGACCATCCACGAGAGCTGCTCGAGGCGATCCAGCACGTCGTGCAGGATGTCGGCGCTCGTAGGGTCCTCCTCATCGACGTCATCGTGCACGGCTCGAGCCGTGGCGGCGACCCCGTCGAGCCGTTCGGTCATCGCGTTGACGACGTCCGTGGTCAGAAGCTCGCCTGCCGGCAGCTTCGGCAGCGACGAGTCTGCTGCGATCGTCTCGGTACGGGCATCGACGAGCAGGTGCAGCGAGCGCATGCGCTCGGCGACGATGTCTCCGAACTCGCGGGCCGCCTCGACGATCTCGTCCAGCTGCAGGTGCAGATCGCGGAAGTTCGGGCCCACCACGCTCCAGTGCGCCTGCTTGCCCTGGATGCCGAGATCGACGATGTCGACGAGCACGCGCTGCAGAGAGTCGTGCAGCTTCTGCGAACCGCGGAACCCCGACTCGGTGTTCTGCAGATCCGTCCGCGCGCTCGACGTCGTGCTCTGCTTCTTCTTCGTCGTGCTCTTCTTCTGATCGGCCATGGGTGCTCCTCACATCGTGTGGTCACGACTCGCATCGTGTGTCCCCAGGGTAGGCGGGTTCCGCGCCACGATGAAGGGGGTTGACACCACGGGCGGTCAACTCAGAAGGCGGCGGAGGGCGCGCTCCGGCGAGCCGCGCAGATCGAGCAGATCGCCCTCGTCGTACCGGCGGAAGACGCGCGGGTCGATGTAGCTGCGCTGTGCCACCGCCGGCGTGTTCCCGAGGAAGCCCGCCGTCTCCTCCACGGCCGAGCGACGCGCCGCCGCGCGCTCGCGCTTCGTCTCGAGCGGGCCGATGCGCGCCAGCGTGCGCGCAGCGACGATCGTGCCGTGCAGAGTGCGGAAGTCCTTCGCCGTGACGTCGTCGGCCGTCACCAGCCGGACGTAGTCGTTGACGTCGGCCGCACGCAGGGGGACGCGCCGTCGCCCTTCCGGGTACGCGAACAGGCGTGCCCGGGGAGAGGAGCGCGCCATCTCTGCCATGAGCGCCACGATGTCGGCATCCTGGACCGTCCGCCGCACCTGCAGACCGCCCTTGCCGACGAAGTCGAAGGTCACCGTCGTCCCGTCGCAGACGGCGTCTTTGCAGCGCAGAGTCGTGAGACCCCGCGTGCCGTATCGGCTCAGATACTCCTCGGAACCGATGCGCAGCGCGCTGCCGTCGAGCAGGCGGAAGGCCGCCGCGAGCACGCGCTCGCGCCCGAGGCCTTCGGCACGGATGTGGCGGGTGACACGCGCGCGGGCGCCCGGCATCGCGGCGGCGAGGGCGAGGGATCGCTCGAACTTGTCTCGGTCGCGCGCGGCGATCCATTCGGGGTGGTAGACGTACTGCTGGCGCCCCGCCGCGTCGATGCCCACGGCCTGTATGTGCCCGTTCGGATCGCTGCTGATCCACACGTGGGTCCACGCCGGCGGCAGCACGAGCCCCTCTGCACGAGCGAGGGCTTTGGTCGGCACCGGCCGGCCGGCCGGGTCTTCGAAGCGGACGGTCTTGCCGTGCACGACGCGCGTGAAGCCGGAATCCTCACGCGGCGTGACCTCGTGCAGTCGCATGTCCACCTCGCGTCGCTGTCGGGGATCGGTCGGCCCGATCCCTCGTACGAGACTGTGCGGCCGCGGGCGGCCGTTCGTCAAGCCCCTGTCGGAGCGGGGCGTTGCGGCACGAAGGAGACCTCAGCTGCGCAGGTACGACGCGCCGTTCAGATCGAGGATCGCCCCCGAGGCCCACTGCGCCTCGGATGAGGTGAGGTAGACGATCGCCGCCGCAACCTCTTCGGCGGTGCCGACGCGGCCGAACGGGCTCTGCGCGCGCACGGCGTCGCCGCCCGCGCCGCCGAGTTTGGACTGCTGGCGTTCGGTGCCGACGAAGCCCGGCGCGACGGTGGCCACCGCGATCCGGTGGGGCGCGAGCGCCACGGCCAGCGACTGGCCGAGCGCGTGCAGCCCGGCCTTTGCCGCGCCGTAGGCGGGAAACTCCGGCTCGCCGCGGAACGCACCACGTGAGCCGACGTTGACGATCACCCCCGGAGCATCCCGGGCGATCAGCGATCGGGCGACGAGGTAGCTGAGGTTCGCCGGCGCGATGAGGTCGACGTCGACCATCGTCCGCCAAACGCTCTGCCACCGCTCGTAATCGGCCCCGGCGATACGATGTTCGGTCGCCGCGCTGGGTGCCACGCCCGCGTTGTTCACGAGCACGTCGATGCCGCCGAGCGCAGCCTCCGCTTCCGCGACGATGCGTGCGGCTTCTGCGGGGTCGGTCAGATCTCCGCCGACGATCACATGCCCTTCGCCCGACAGCTGATGGAGAGTGGATGCCGCGGCCGCGGCATCCCGCCCGTAATGGACCGCGACCCGGTCGCCGCGCCGGCTCAGCGCGATGGCGGTAGCTCGTCCGATGCCGCGCGATGCGCCGGTGACGAGTGCATGTGCCATGGGTTCTCCTGGGTGGGATGTGTGGGTCGTCTCGTGGCGCCGCGCTCGCTCAGCGACCGGCCTCTTCGACGGGCTCGCCGGTCGGGTCCTCCTCATGCGCGGCGATCAGCTGCGGGCCGCCGGCCGGGTCGGGCGACCAGTCGACCAGCTCCCAACCGTGCTCGTCGCCTTCGAGTTCGACAACGGCGGTGTTGTGCAGCGGCGAGTGCTCGAGCAACGCGGGGTCGAGCCCGTGCACGCGCGCCGCCGACCAGACGCGGATCGCCGCGCCGTGCGAGAACACGGCCACACTCCCGCGGGTCAGCGTGGTCGCCTGGGCGATCCCCTCGTCGAAGCGCGTGAAGAACGCGGTGCCGTCGGTCTCGGCTCCCGGCATCCGCACCGCCACGTCACCGCGGGCCCACGCGAATGCCGTCGTGACATACGCGCGCACGGCGTCCCGGTCATTGCGCATCTCGAGCTCGGCCGCCTCGATCTCCTGCAGGCCGTCGATAGTGACCGGCTGCAGGCCGCGGTCGGCCGCCAACGGAGCCGCGGTCTCGCCGGTGCGGACGAGGGGCGACACGGCGACGGCATCCACCTCCCGATCACGCAGCGCCGCAGGAATCGCCGCCGCCTGCCGGCGCCCGAGGGCGGTCAGTCCCGGGCCGGGCGCGTCGGTGTCGAGGCGTCCAGCAACGTTCGAGGGGGTCTGGCCGTGGCGGATGAGGAAGAGACGCATGCCTCCATCCTCGCCCACCCCCGCGCGGTCTTATCCCGTGCGGCCGACCCGCCAGTAGCCGGTGAACGAGATCCGCGACTTCGGCACGCCGGCTGCCACGAGGTGGCGCCGGCTCTCGGCGACGAGGTGCTGCTCGCCGGCGAGATAGGCGTGCAGCGTGTCGGCACGGTCGGGCGTGTAGCCCTGCACCTCTTCGAGGGCGAGCACGCCCGGTCGGTCGTGCGGGTCGGTACGCCACAGCCAGCGCACTTGCACGCCGGCGGGAGCCGCGAGTTGCTGCTGGTCGGCCGCGTCGGGCACCTCGATGATAGCGACGCCGGTGGTGTCGGGCGCCAGATCGCGCAGAATGCCGGCGATCGCCGGCAGCGCCGACTCATCGCCGGCGAGGAAGACCGACTCGGTGCCCTCCATGGGGTCGAAGCCCCGCCCCTGGTCGATGAACACGACCTGCTCGCCGGGCTGCGCGCGCTGCGCCCAGGGACCGGCGATGCCCGTGTCACCGTGCGCGACGAAGTCGATGTCGAGCTCGCCCGACTCGGGCCGGTGCGCGCGGATCGTGTAGCTGCGGAACGGTGGCCGGGTGCCCGACTTCGTCGTGAGGAACTTCAGGTAGCCGCCCAGCGTGAAGTGGTCGGGCACGGTGTCGAAGTCGGTCTGGCCGTCGCTGCGCGGCAGGAAGAGCCGGAACCAATGGTCGTATCCGCGCTGGGGGAGACGGGCGAGGTCCTCACCCCGCAACGTCACGCGCACCATGTGTGGCGTGATGCGTTCGGTGCGGGCGACCTCGGCGCGGTAGAGGCCGGTGATCTTGCGGCCGTCGGCGAATCCCATGCGTCACCCTTCGTCGTGGATATGGTGAGGCTAACCTAACCTAACCCCCCTCCGGTGCGCACGCACCGCGAGGCTGCACCTGCATCCCCCCGAGGTCGGATGAGGTGGATGCCGCGGCCTCACGTCGGCCGTGGTGCGAGGGCGCGGCGTTCAGAACTCAGCTCGTTTCGGCCGGCGGTGGGTGCTTGAGCGCGCTGGGGGCCCGTTCGGGCTCGGATCGGCGGAGTTTTGAACGGGGCACACCGCCGGGTGGCGGTCCCCGGCGCGTGGGCCGTCGGCGTGCCCCGGCGGCGCCCCGACGCCGCACGGGCCGCCGGGCGCCCGCGACCACGCCGCTGGCGTGCCAGCCGAACAGTGTGATGACTCACATTCGCGGGATGCTGCGGGAACCCGCCCTCGGGAAGTGTTCACCGTGCGCAAGAAAAGGGTCAGGTCAGCCGTATATCTGGGACACAACGCGGGCCCCCGTTACGCGATTGTTACCGGTCACATCTTGCGACAGAAATTGTGAGCGCTAACATTTTGAGCGCCGGCACGGGCCGGATTCGCAGACGGGCTGGGAGCTCAGCCCCTCGACAAGGGAGTCAATGCAATGAAGAAAGGCATCTTCGCGGCCGTGGCCGCGGTCGGACTCGCCGCGATCGCCCTCACCGGGTGTTCCTCGGCGTCGGGCACCTCGGGCGCCGGTGGCGGTGCAAAGGGTGACACCATCAAGGTCGGCTTCTCGCAGGAGGGCGCCGAGAGCGGGTGGCGCACTGCGAACACGAAGTCGCTGCAAGAGGCCCTCTCCGCCGACAACGGCTTCAAGCTGACGTTCTCGGATGCGCAGCAGAAGCAGGAGAACCAGATCGCGGCGATCCGCAGCTTCATCACCCAGGGCGTGGACGCGATCGTCTTCGCGCCGGTCGTGGAGACCGGGTGGACCGATGTGCTCAAGCAGGCGAAGCAGGCCGGCATCCCAGTCATCCTCGAGGACCGCGACGTCGACGCCGATGATCAGCAGTACATCACCTCTCGGGTCGGCGACGACTTCGAGAAGGAGGGCGAGACGGCCTGCACCTGGATCACCGACAACTTCAACGGCAAGGGCGCGAACATGGTCGTGCTCGAGGGTACCGCGGGTTCGAGCGCGGCCAACGATCGCACGACCGGCTGTGCCAAGGCCATGCAGGGGTCTGACATCAACATCCTCGACCAGCAGGACGGCAACTTCACGCGCGCGCAGGGCAAGACCGTGATGGAGGGCTTCTTGCAGAAGTACGGCGAGAAGATCAACGTCCTGTTCGCGCAGAACGACGACATGGGGCTGGGCGCGCTCGACGCGATCAAGGCCGCGGGCCTCACGCCCGGCAAAGACATCCAGATCGTCACGGTCGACGGCACGCACGACGGCCTGACCGCGGTCGCCAACGGCGAGTTCAACTACGTCGTGGAGTGCAACCCGCTGCTGGGCGACCAGGTGGCGAAGGTCGTGAAGGACGTCGTCGCCGGTACCAGCGTCGACAAGCTGTACCTCGCGAAAGACGAGGCCTTCGACCAGGCCGCCGCCAAGACGGCGCTGCCGGACCGCAAGTACTGACGGCTCGGGCGCCGGTGCGGACATCCGCCCGGCGCCCCCGTCACGGCAGAGGAGCCGCATGAGCAACGACATCGTCGCCGAACTGCGCGACATCTCCATCTCCTTCCCCGGGGTGAAGGCGCTCGACGGCGTGGACCTGGTGCTTCGCGCCGGTGAGATCCATGCGCTGATGGGCGAGAACGGAGCCGGCAAATCCACCCTGATCAAGGCGCTGACCGGCGTGTATGCGATCGACGCCGGCACGGTGACGGTCGACGGCAGCGCCCGCCGCTTCGCCGGGACCGCCGACGCGCAGGACGCCGGCATCGCGACGGTGTATCAGGAGGTCAACCTCTGCGAGAACCTCACGGTCGGTGAGAACGTCATGCTCGGCCGGGAGGTGCGCGGCCCGTTCGGCATCAGCTGGCGGGCCACGCACACGCGCGCGGCGCAGGCGCTGGCCGGGCTCGGTCTGCGCATCGACCCCCGTTCGCTGCTCGCGTCGCACTCGCTCGCCGTGCAGCAGCTGGTCGCCATCGCCCGCGCCACCGTGCTCGATTCCCGGGTGCTCGTGCTCGACGAGCCGACCTCGAGCCTCGACCGCGGCGAGGTCGAGCAGCTGTTCGCCGTCGTGCGACGGATGCGCGAGCGCGGCGTCGCCGTGCTGTTCGTCTCGCACTTTCTCGACCAGATCTACGAGCTGTGCGACCGCATCACCGTGCTGCGCAACGGACGTCTGGTCGGCGAGTACCCGACCGTCGACCTACCGCGCCACGAGCTCATAGCGAAGATGCTCGGGCGCGAGGTCGAGCACCTCGACGAGATCGGCGAACGCGCTGAACGGGCGGCGCAGCCGGCCGCCGGCGTCCCGGTGCTGCGCACCGAGGCGCTGGCGCGCAAGGGCGCCGTCGACCCCTTCGACATCACGATCCTGCCCGGTGAGATCGTCGGATTCGCAGGGCTGCTCGGATCGGGCCGCACCGAATCGGCTCGGCTCGTCTACGGCGCCGACCGCCCCGATGGCGGCACCATCCGGCTCGATGACCGCGTGACCAAGGTGAGCAGTCCGCGCACGGCCCTCGCGCACCGGCTCGCGTTCTCGTCGGAAGACCGGCGCAGCGAAGGCATCATCGCAGACCTCACCGTGCGCGAGAACCTCGTGCTCGCCGTGCAGGCCAAGCGCGGCTGGTGGCGACGCGTGCCCAAGGCGCAGCAGGACGCCATCGTCGAGCGGTACATGACCGCGCTCGGCGTGCGCCCGGCCGATCCCGACGCGCTGATCCGCAATCTGTCGGGCGGCAACCAGCAGAAGGTGCTGCTGGGTCGGTGGCTGGCCACCGAGCCCGAGCTGCTCATTCTCGACGAGCCGACCCGCGGCATCGACGTGGGTGCCAAGGCCGAGATCCAGACCGTCATCGCCGACCTCGCCGCCGACGGCCTGGCCGTGCTGTTCATCTCGTCGGAGCTCGAAGAGGTCGTGCGCCTGTCGCACCGCATCTACGTGCTGCGCGACCGGCGTATCATCGGCGAGATCGCCGACGGCGCCGACATCGATGTCGATCGCATCGTCGCCCTCATCGCGGACGACAAGAGTGGGGAGAAGGCGGCATGACCATGCTCAGACGGATGGTGCGGCATCCCCTCTTCTGGCCGGTGCTGGCCCTCGTGGTGCTCATCATCGTGAACACGATCTCGCGTCCGAGCTTCGTCAGCATCACCGTGAAAGACGGCGGACTGTACGGATCGCTCATCGACATCCTGCGCAACAGCTCGCAGCTCATGCTCGTGTCGCTGGGCATGACCCTCGTCATCGCCACCCGCGGGATCGACCTGTCGGTCGGGGCCGTGTTGGCGGTGTCGGGCGCCGTGTCGCTGACGATCATCGGCTCGTCCGACAGCCCCGGCGACCTCGGCACGGTGACCGTGGCCATCCTCACCGGCCTGCTGGTGACCCTGGTGCTCGGCATCTGGAACGGATTCCTCGTCTCGGTGGTGAAGATCCAGCCGATCATCGCGACGCTGCTGCTCATGTTCGCCGGGCGCGGCATCGCGATGCTCATCACAAAGGGCCAGATCACCACGATCACCAGCGCCCCCTACCGCTACCTGTCGTCGGGCCACCTGTTCGGACTGCCCGTGGCCTTCCTCATCGCGCTCGTCGTCGTCGTGCTGGTGGCGCTCGTGGTGCGCCGGACGGCACTCGGGATGCTGCTGGAAGCGGTCGGCATCAACCCCGAGGCGAGCCGGCTCGCGGGCGTGCAATCGCGTGGCATCATCTGGATGGTCTACGCGCTGTCGGGCGTGCTGGCCGGTCTTGCCGGCATCCTCTACAGCTCCAACATCTCCGCGGCCGACGCGAACAACGCCGGGCTGAACATCGAGCTCGACGCGATCCTCGCGGTCGTCATCGGCGGCACCTCGCTGATGGGCGGGAAGTTCTCGATCTCGGGGACAGTCGTCGGTGTGCTCGTCATCCAGACCCTGACCACCTCGATCACCTTCCTCGGCGTGCCACCGGCGGTCACCCCGCTGTTCAAGGCGCTCGTCGTGATCGTGATCTGCCTCGTCCAATCTCAGAAAGCGCGTGACATGCTCTTCTCCCGACGTCGCCGACGTGCGGCGGCCCCGGCGGCCGCCGTCGCACAGGCCGAGGCCGAGGCGGTGGCACGATGAGCGTGCAGACCGCCCCCGCCCTGCCGTTCGAAGACCGCAGCATCCTCACGCGCGTGAAGTCGGCGGCCAGCGCCTGGCTGCCCGTGCTCGCGGCCCTGGCCATCCTCATCCTTATGCTCGTGGCCGGGCAGCTGTACTTCGGCGACTTCATCTCGCCGCGGCTCATCTCGGCGCTGTTCGACAACAACCCGTACCTGATAGTGCTCGCGATCGGCATGACGTTCGTGATCATCACCGGCGGCATCGACCTTTCCGTCGGATCGGTCATAGCCTTCAGCGGGCTGCTCGGCGCGCAGTTGTTCGCCGCCGGCCTCCCCGCGGTGATAGTGCTGCCACTCATGGTGCTGTCGGGCACCGTGATCGGCGTGATCATCGGTGTGATGGTCGCGGTCTTCGACATCCAGCCGTTCATCGCGTCGCTGGCGGGCATGTTCCTCGCCCGCGGCCTGGCCTACGTGACGAGTCTGAAGTCGCTGCCCATCAAAGACGACACCCTGAACTGGCTGCTCGGCGAAAGCTGGGGAGGCGGCGGCTGGTACGTCACGCCGGGCGTCGTGCTGGCGCTCGTGCTGGTGGCGGTGGCGACGTGGATGCTGCACTACACGCGTTTCGGACGCACGGTGTACGCGGTGGGCGGCGGTGAGCAGTCGGCGCGACTGATGGGGCTGGCCGTCGACCGCACGAAGTTCCTCGTCTATGTGATCAGTGGCACGTGTGCCGGCATCGGCGGCGTGCTGTTCGCCTCGTACACCCAGTCGGGCAATCCGCTGGCGGGCCTGGGCATGGAACTGCAGGCGATCGCGGCGGTGGTCATCGGCGGCACGATCCTCACCGGCGGCAGCGGCTACATGATCGGTTCGCTGGTCGGCGTGCTCGTGTATGGTCTCATCCAGATCGCGATCACCTACATGAGCGTGGACTCGTGGTGGACCTACATCGTGATCGGGATCATGCTTCTCGTGTTCGTGGTGTTCCAGCGCGCACTGTCCGCACGCCGAGGCGGGTGACGCGGGGCGCGACCCCAGTGGAGGACGGCCGACGGTGACCAGCGAGGATGTGCCCGTGCTCGAGGCGAGCGGCATCCGCGTGCAGTACGCGGGCCAGGTGGCGCTCGACGACGTGCGGCTGCGGCTGTTCCCCGGCGAAGTGCACTCGATCATGGGCGAGAACGGCGCCGGCAAGTCGACGCTGATCAAGGCTCTGACCGGCGTGCTGGCGCCCGATGACGGAGAGATCCGGCTGCGGGGCACTCCGGTCTCGTTCGCGGGACCGGGGGATGCCGCGCGGCACGGGGTGAGCGCCGTCTACCAGGAGATCGAACTCCTGCCGAACCTCTCGGTGGCCGAGAACATCATGCTCGGCGCCGAGCCGCGCCGATTCGGCGGCATCGACTGGAAGCGCACCCGACACGAGGCTGCGAAGGCTCTGAACCGACTGGGGATACGGCTGGATGTGGCATCTCCTCTCCGCCGGCACCCGCCTGCCGTACAGCAGCTCGTCGCGATAGCACGCGCCGTGCGCGCCGAGCCGACCGTGCTCGTGCTCGACGAGCCCACCTCGAGCCTCGACCAGGACGAGGTGGCAGAGCTCTTCCGCGTCGTGCGCACGCTGCGCAAAGCCGGCGTGGCGATAGTGTTCATCTCGCACTTCCTCGAGCAGGTCTACGAGATCGCCGACCGTATCACCGTGCTGCGCAACGGACGGCTGGTCGGCGAGTACCTCACCACCGACCTTCTGCGCATCGAGCTCGTCGAGAAGATGCTCGGGCGCACGGTGTCGTCGCTGGGACAGATCGCCGAGCGGGCGAGCCAGATCGAGCCGGCGGTGGATGCCGCGCCCGTGCTCGACGCGCGCGGAGTAGGCAGATCGCGGGCCATCGCGCCCTTCGACCTGCGCATCGATGAGGGCGAGGTGATCGGCTTCGCCGGGCTGCTCGGATCAGGACGGACGGATGCCGCGCGCATCCTCTCCGGCGTCGACCGCGCCGACACCGGCAGCATCGACGTCGAGGGGCGGCGCGTGGCGCTGACCTCGCCGCGCCGGGCGATC
This sequence comes from Microbacterium horticulturae, assembly GCF_029094505.1. Classification (NCBI taxonomy): domain Bacteria; kingdom Bacillati; phylum Actinomycetota; class Actinomycetes; order Micrococcales; family Microbacteriaceae; genus Microbacterium; species Microbacterium horticulturae. The sequence goes on from NZ_CP119108.1 coordinate 633,849, forward strand.
CGTCGGGGAGTGGTCTACTCGTCGGAGGACCGCAAGTCGGAGGGGATCATCGGCGACCTGACGGTGCGCGAGAACATCCTCATCGGCCTGCAGGCAGACAACGGGTGGTTCCGGCCGCTGTCGCGCGCCCGCCAGACCGAGCTTGCCGAGAGCTACATCGATGCGCTGCATATCGTTCCCGCCGATCCCGAGGCCAAGGCGGGCACCCTCTCGGGCGGCAACCAGCAGAAGGTGCTGCTGGCGCGCTGGCTGGCGCTGGCGCCGCGGCTGCTGATCCTCGACGAGCCGACCCGCGGCATCGACGTCGGCGCGAAGGTCGACGTGCAGCGGCTGGTGGTGTCGTTCGCCGAGAACGGCATGTCGGTGGTGTTCATCTCGGGCGAGCTCGACGAGGTGCTGCGCCTGTCGGATCGGATCGTGGTGCTGCGCGACCGCGAAGTCGTCGCGGTACTGGAGAATGCTGATATGAGCGACGAGCAGCTGCTGGCGCTCATCGCTCAAGGATCCGAGAACGATGACTGACACGCGCGCCCCGCGCAACGCGAACATCTTCGACGTCGCCCGGTTGGCGGGGGTGTCGCACCAGACGGTGTCGCGCGTCATCAACAACCACCCGAGCGTGAAGCCGGCCACCCGAGAGCGGGTGCAGGAAGCCATCCGCCAGCTGCGCTATCGCCCCTCGCAGGCGGCGCGGGCCCTCGTGACGAAGCGGTCGCGCACCATCGGGCTGATCACTCCGGCGACCGCGGACTTCGGTCCGACGACCCTCGCGATCAGCGTGAACGACGCTGCGCGCGACGCGCGCTACGCGGTGGTCAGCGTGAACCTGCCCGACGTGCAGGCGGCGTCGGTGCGCAATGCCATCGAGGCCATGCTGCGGCAGAACGTCGAGGCGATCGTCGTGATAGCGAACGACGTCGCCGTCGCCGAGTTCGCCCGCGGCACCGACGCGACGACCCCCGTCGTCGTGGTCGCCGCCGGCGCCGAGCCCCAGCCGCTGTCGCTGTCGATCGACCAGTACGCCGGCGCGCGCCTGGCGACCCGCCATCTGCTGGGGCTCGGGTACGAGACCGTCGCGCACATCGCCGGCCCCGCCCGCAACCCCGATGCGTCCGAGCGGGTGCGTGGCTGGATGGCGGAGCTGCGGACGGCGGACGCCCCGCCCGGGCTGCGGCTGGACGGTGACTGGTCACCGCGCAGCGGACATGCGGCGGGGATGCGGCTGACCGTCACGCCGGGATCGACCGCGGTCTTCGCCGCCAACGACCAGATGGCGCTCGGGCTCGTCGCGGCGCTGTCGAGCCGTGACCTGCGCGTGCCCGAGGACGTGAGCGTGGTGGGCTTCGACGACATCCCCGAGGCCGAGTTCATGTCGCCGCCGCTGACGACGCTGCGGCAGGACTTCGCCCGGCTGGGGGCGCAGACGATGGAGCGCGTGCTCGCGACGCTGGAGAGCCCGACGCCGCTCGAGCCGGCAGAGCCCCTGGCGACGAAGCTCATCATCCGCGATTCCACGCGGCCCCGCCGTGGGTGAACACGCTGAAAATGGCCGATAAGATGGCCGACGGCCGTGGCAGCTCTGTGACGGCACCCCCTCCGCCCCGGCCGGAAGTCCTCGCGACGACGCGTCTTTCGCCATCCCGCCCACTCATCGTGAGGACGCCATGACCGCCGTCATCCCCGCTCGTGATCCCGCAGCCCGTTACCGGATTCGGCCCACGGTGTTCGACGCGCTGCGTAGCCCCCGTCTTCTCACCCGCGAAGTGCTCGCGGGACTGGTCGTGGCCATAGCGCTCATCCCCGAGGCCATCGCGTTCTCGATCATCGCCGGGGTCGATCCCCGCGTCGGCCTTTTCTCGGCGTTCGTGATGGCCGTCACTATCTCGTTCGTCGGCGGACGCCCCGCGATGATCTCCGCGGCCACCGGAGCGGTCGCGCTCGTGATCGCCCCGGTCGTCCGCGCTCACGGCATCGACTACCTGATAGCCACGGTCATCCTGGCCGGAGCGTTCCAGATTGTGCTCGCACTGGTGGGCGTCGCCAAGCTCATGCGGTTCATCCCGCGCAGCGTGATGGTGGGGTTCGTCAACGCGCTCGCGATCCTCATCTTCATCGCTCAGCTGCCGCAGCTGATCGCCGTGCCGTGGGCGGTGTACCCGCTCGTGGTCGCCGGCCTGCTCATCGTGTTCCTCTTCCCGAAGCTCACCCGCGTTGTCCCGGCGCCGCTCATCGCGATCATCGTGCTCACCGCCGTCGTCGTGTTCGCAGGGATCGCCGTGCCGAACGTCGGCGACCAGGGCGCCCTGCCTCGCAGCCTGCCGACGCTGTTCCTGCCGCACGTCCCGCTGACCTGGGAGACCCTGCAGATCATCGGTCCGTACGCAGCGGCGATGGCTGTGGTCGGTCTGCTCGAGTCGCTGATGACGGCCAAGCTCGTCGACGACATCACGGACACGCACTCGCGCAAGCCCCGCGAGGCGTTCGGCCAGGGGGTCGCGAACATCGCGTCAGGATTGTTCGGTGGCATGGGTGGGTGCGCGATGATCGGCCAGACGATGATCAACGTCAAGGCATCCGGTGCGCGCACGCGGATCTCGACGTTTCTGGCGGGCACATTCCTGCTGATCCTCGTGGTCGTGCTCGGCGACGTCGTCGCCCTCATCCCGATGGCCGCGCTCGTGGCCGTGATGATCCTCGTCTCGGTGTCGACATTCAACTGGCACAGCATCCGCCTCTCCACGCTGCGCAGGATGCCGAAGAGCGAGACCTTCGTGATGGTGATCACCGTCGTGGTCACCGTGCTCACCAACAACCTCGCGATCGGCGTCGTGGTCGGAGTGCTGGCCGCGATGGTCCTGTTCGCCCGACGGGTCGCCCACGTCGTGAGCGTCACCCGGACCGCCGACGAGGTCACCGCGCGGTACCGGGTCGACGGGGCTCTGTTCTTCGCGTCGAGCAACGACCTGACGACCCAGTTCGAGTACGCCGAAGACCCTGACAGGATCGTCATCGACATGTCGGCCTCGCACATCTGGGACGCCTCATCGGTCGCTGCGCTCGACGCCATCGTGACGAAGTACGCCGAGCACGGCAAGCAGGCGACGATCGAGGGCATGAACGCCGCGACGACGCGCCTGCACCGGCGGCTCAGCGGTGGCCTCGGCGACGGCCACTGACGCTGGCCGGATTCGCGATCGGTTCGAGCTCCTGCCCACGAGGCTCATCCTCCGTGAAGCTCATCATCCACGAATCTGCCTGGCGCGGCCGACTGCGAGAGAGGCTGTCGCTCAGAAGGGTGCGGGATCGCGCGCGTATTGCTGCGTGAGGACGTGCGTGAGATGTGGGTCGGGGTCGATCAGCTCGATGGGGGTGAATCTCACGGTACCCGGTGGACGGGAGACGTGGGTGCGGCCGGTGGGTGCCGTCCAGCGCAGGATCCCGCCGGGCAACTGCTCCACGAACCAGTCGGTGTCGTGTTTGACGGTGTGGTGCCGCTCACACAGGTGCGCGAGGTTGCACAGGCACGTCGGGCCGCCCTCGGAGTGCGCGATCGTGTGATCGGTGTCGCACTTCCGAGCCGGTCTGCGGCACCCGGGGAATCGACACTGCTCATCTCGCACGCGGAGGAAGAGCTCCTGTCGCGCTGAGGGCCGGTATCGATCCACGCAGGTGGGGACTCCGGTGGCCGGGTCGGTGGCGACCCGTACCCATTCGGGCGCGGAGGCGGCCAGTTGCCGCGCCGTGTCGTCGTCGATGGGCCCGAACCCGTCAACGGTAGCCCCACCGACGGTGGTACGCGCGAGCATCGTGACCGGCACGGTCACGTGCACGGTCGGGCGGATCGCCGACAGCCTTTCCCTGGCTTGGTCGGTGGCGCCGTGCCCGTCGACGGCACTGGTGAGCATAAGATCACAAAGCACGTCGGCCATGAGCTGCGGCACCGTTCGCTCGTCGAACTCGGGCGCCGCCGCCTCGTCGGTCACGCTTGTGGTGGAGGGTGCGCTCGCCGCGGGCACACCGCCCGACTGCGCGGTCTCCCAATCCGCCTTCTCATCGGCATTCTGCGCAGAGAGGTCCTCGGCGATGTCGCGCGCTCGATTGTAGGCGCCCACGACCTGGGCCGTGGGCCCGTCCACGGTCAATCGCGAAAGGCCCGGCTCCAGCTCGCGCACCGTCACCTTCCGTCCCTTCACCGCGTCGCGCACCCGCTGCTCGGTCCCCTCCGGATCCAAGCGGACCACGAGCCCGGACAGGGCGGCCTTCAACTGGGCGGGGGTCATCTCGCGCGCCATATCGCGGGCGACCGCTTCGAATTCGGCGCACACCTCCGCGTCGGCGATCGCGATCCCCGCATCGGCGATCAAGGTCGCATGTGCTGGCGTGATCTCCCCGCCACTGGCGTCGGCGAGAGTCTCACCGAACACGTTTGTCAGCGTCGCCGCCAGTGACACCTTCCGCGCCACCTGCCATTCGCTCAGACGCAGCTCGGCACCGATCTCGGCGAAGATCTCACGCATCCCCAACTGGGTCGAATGCGTCACCGTCCCCTTCCCGCCACGCGAAGCCCGTTCCGCCTCTCGACGCGTCACGAGGTCGGCCACCTGCGCGAAGAACACCATCTCGGCTCCGAAGGCCCGCCCCGTGGCGTTCTGCGATTCGGAGAGATGCCACACCAGCTCGTCCAGCTCTGAGACCAACGCGGACACGGACGCCGACATCCTGACCACCTCCTCGCTGTCTGGTTTACCTGATACAAGAGTAGCGAACGAAACTACGAAAGACAAGCGCATAAGCCCAGAAAAGACGCGGAACATGCCTGACGTGACGAGACGCAGAACAATCGAAATTATGTATTGCAGTTCATTGCCATGGCGGACCGGCTGGCGCAACCGGGTGGCGGGGCATCCGTCGCCGTGTCATCATGACCGCGGAGGAGGCGGTATGACCGAAGCAAGCGCTGACGGCCGCGACGAGACGGCGGCCGAGCGGGCCGATCGCAACTGGACCGAGATCGTCCAAGAGCTGCGGGTCACCCAGACGGGCACGCAGATCCTTGCCGGGTTTCTGCTGACCGTGGCCTTCCAGTCGACGTTCGCCGAGCTCGAACCGTACCAGCACGCCGTCTATCTGGCGCTCGTGTTGGTGGCCGCGGCGACCACGACCCTCGGCTTCATGCCGGTGAGTCTGCATCGGCGCGTCTTCCGCAAACACGAGAAGCCGCGTCTGGTCACCCAGGCGGACCGCATCCTGAAGATCGTGCTCGTGCTCGTGAGCGTCCTGACGGCCGGCGTGGTGTTCTTCCTGTTCGATGTGACGACGTCGCTGATCCTCGCCGTGGTGTTCGGGGGCATCGTCGCTATCGGCATGCTCCTTCTGCTGCTGGTCTACCCGCTGTTGAGCTCTCGGCGTCGGTGACCGGCCACACCTCAGACGCGGTCGAGGTACCCCCACATGCGGGCGCGGAAGTCGAACACCCAGTCCGCCTGAGCGATGAGCGGGCGACCGATGATGATCGTGAAGGCCGGGTCACCCTCCCGTTCCAGGCCCGCGAGCGGCACCGTCGCAGCCGTCGAGACGGCGAAGCCGCGGCCGCCGATCCGGCACGGCGAGACCCGCACCATTCCGGCCGACCCCTCCTGCCCGTTCACATCGGTGCCGGACGTGGTGCCGGTGGCCGGGAAGATCCCCGGGAATGCCGCGGCCAGCCCGGCGTCGACGACGGTAGTGGATGCCCCTGTGTCCCACACGGCGACGGCGGTCGTGGCATCCCACACCACTTTCAGCAGAGGATGCCCGCGCGACGACAGCTGCAGCGGACGCCAGCGATCGATCGCGGCCTGCTCGTCGATCTGCAGGGCGTGTGCCGACAGGCGCACGCCGATGCGGTGCCCGGCCAGCACGTCGACGCCGAGGATGGCGGGGCCGTCATCGGAGACGTCGACGACCACGTCGTGGGCGACGATCGGGCCGAGGGTGATGTCGGGCACGCGTGCCTGCGGTCCCGTCGCACTCGAGCCGAACACACCGCGCGACTGCGGGTCAGGGACGTCGATCGCCCAGTGCTCGGTCTGCGCGCTGCGGGGCAGATGGCTGCGGGCGGCGCCCGTGTCGAGCAGGAACTCCTGCTCGACGCCGTCGACGGCGGCCACCACGTACAGCAGCGCCGTGCCAGGGTCGTCGTCGGCCCGGATCGTCAGCGGAACGCTTCCCACGACGCCACCATAGAGCGGAATGCGCCGCCGTGCGACCGGGAATCGAGCGCGGGGTCAGTCCTGTGGCCAGGTCATGCGCGGCCAGCCGTCGCTCCACGCTATGGGCAGCAGCCCGACGCATCCAATACCCGGCGTCGCGCGTGACTAGGCTGAACGCGGCAAGGGGGTGGTATGCGCGCAACGCTCAAGGACGTCGCGGCGCGGGCAGACGTGTCGGCCAAGACGGTGTCGAACGTGATCAACGGCAGCGCCGTGGTGCGCCCCGATACGCGCGCGCGCGTCGAGGCGGCACTTGCCGAGCTCGACTACGTGCCGAACCTGAGCGCGCGCGGATTGCGCAACGGCCGCTCAGGCGTCATCGCGCTCGCCCTTCCCGACCTGGCGACCGCGTACTCGGCGGAGATGGCGCACGCTTTCGTCGAGGCCGCGCACGAGCGCGGCTGGGCCGTGCAGATCGAAGAGACCGGCGCGCGCCCCGAGCGTGAGGCGACGCTTCTTTCACGCGCGCGTGCGCGCATGGTCGACGGTGTCGTGCTCAACCCCACGGTCGCCGACGAGTTCGCACTGCCCGACGACCCGCAGCTCCGGCCGGCGGCCGTGCTCATCGGCGAAGTGCCGCAGAATCAGCTCGACCAGGTGCTCGTCGACCCTGATCACGCCGCATACGACATGACGACGCTGCTGGCGCGGGCCGGGCATCAGCGCATCGCGGTCGTCGGCGCGGCGCTCGCGACGAACACGTTCACGTCGGTCCTGCGCACCCGGGGCTACCGACGTGCGCTCGCCGATGCCGGGCTCGGCTCGGACGCGCGGCTGGAGATCGCCTGCGACGACTGGACCGCGCGCGGCGGCGCCGCGGCCGTATCGGCCTTCCTCGATCGGGAGCGGCTGCCCGATGCGTTCTTCTGCTTCACCGACACGCTCGCCATCGGCGTGCTGAGCGAGCTGTGGCGTCGCGGCATCCACATCCCCCACGATGTGTCGGTCGCAGGCTTCGACGATGTCGCCGACGGCGAGTTCGCGGTCCCGCCGCTGACCACGGTCTCGTTCGACAAGCGCGCCTTCGCCGACGAGGCGCTCGAGCTGCTGGCGGGGCGCATCGCCGATCGTGGGTCGCCGGCACGCGCCGTGACGGTGCCGTACCGGATCGTGCAGCGCGAGAGCACGCGGCAACGCTGACGGATCAGGCGGCCACGTGCTCTCGCGCGCGGGGTCAGCCCTTCAGGCCGCTGCCGGTGACGCCCTCGACGATCTGCCGCTGGAAGATCAGATAGAGGATCACGAGCGGCAGCGCCGCCAGGATCGCGCCGGCCTGGATGTCGGCGTAGCGCTGCCCGAAGCTGCCCTGCACGGTCGCAAGGCCCACCGGGATCGTCATCAGATCGGGGTTCGACAGCACGAACAGCGGCAGCAGCAGGTTGTTCCAGACGCCGACGAAGGTGAGGATCGTCACCGCCGCGATCACCGGTCGCGACAGCGGCATGACGACCGACCAGTAGATGCGCCACTGGCTCGCGCCGTCGATGCGCGCGGCCTCTTCGAGTTCGCGGGGGATCCCGTCGAAGAACTGCTTGAAGATGAACACCGCGATCACCGCCGGCACCTGCGGGAAGATCACCGACCAGTAGGTGTTCAGCAGATTCATCCAGTTCAGCAGCTGGAAGATCGGCACGATGAGCACCTGCGTGGGGATCATGATGCCGAGGATGATCAGCAGCAGAACGAGGTTCGACCCGCGGAACCGCAGGCGCGAGAGGGCGAACGCAGCCATCGAGGCGAACAGCACCGTCAGGACCGCGGTGATCACCGAGGTGATGGCGCTGGCGGTGTACCAGTTCCAGATGTCGCTCTGCCCGAGCAACGTGGAGTAGGAGTACAGCGTCAGGTTCCAGCTCTTCAGGATCTCTCCCGCGCCGGTCGCGGCCACGCCGTTGTCGGTGAGCGACGTCTTCAGCGCGAACAGGCTGGGGATCAGCCAGATGATCGCGAAGACGACCAGCACGACGCCCGCGACGATGTTGAAACTGCGCGAGTCGACGGGGCGATGCGGGCGGCGCGCCGGTGCGGCGGAGGAGATGGGGGATGCCGTGCGGCGACGAGTGGTGACCGTGGTCATCTCAGAACTCCTTCCGTGCGGCGGCGCGATCGGCGATCTGCCGGATCACCGCGATCACGATGATGACGATGAACAGCAGGACGCTGGCGGCGCTGGCGGCGCCGACGCGGTTGTCGGTGAACGCCGTCCCGGTGATCAGTTGCAGCGACACCTGCGTCGAGATGCCCGGTCCGCCGCCGGTCATCAGGTACACCTGGTCGAAGATCTTCAGGCTCGCGATGATCTGCAGCAGCAGCACGAGCGTCGTCGTGCGCCGGAGCATCGGGATGGTGATGCTCCAGATCTGCTGCCACGGGGTCGCGCCGTCGACGGCCGCCGCCTCGTACAGCTCACGCGGGATCTCTTGCAGCCCTGCGAGGTACAGCACGTAGTTGAAGCCGAGCGTCCACCAGAGTGTCGCGATCGCGATGCCGATCATCGCCGTGTTCGGACTCGAGAGCACGCCCGCTCCGGGCGTCATCCCCAGTCCCTCCTGCACGAGCGCCCACAGCCCCGTGGAGGGGGTGAAGATGAACACCCAGATCAGCGAGATCGTCGCGGAAGGCAGGATGAACGGCAGAAAGAACGCCAGTCGGTAGAACCATTGCGCGTGACGCATGCGGTTGGTGAGAACCGCGAACACGAACGCGATGATCACGAGCGGCGGCGTCGTGTAGATAGTGAACTGCAGCGTGTGCCACAGCGAGCTCCAGAAGTCGGCGCGGGTGAGCATCTCGGCGTAGTTCGCAAACCCTGCGAACGAGCCGAGGCCGGTGCGCACCGTGGACGTGTTGAAGAAGCTCATCACGAACATGTAGATCGTCGGTCCCAGCAGGAATGCCAGGTAGAAGATCCCGAACGGGGCGATGAACAGCCACGCCGAGCGTGTGTCGCGCACCGCCCGCGGATGCGCGGCGAAGCGAGAACGCCCGCTGCGCGGGACGGTGAGAGTTGTGGTGGTCACGTCGTTGTCCCTCCAGAATCGGTGTCAGAGCGGGCTCGGGGTGTTCAAGAACACCCGTAGCTGGGTTTTGATGGCGGACAGGGCTTGCTTCGGGGTGCTGGCGAGCTGCTGGATGAGGCCCAGCTGTGCGCCGACGATCCCCTCGAATGTCGACCCTGAACCGCCGTACCAGGCGGCGTCGTCGTAGACCGCATGCTCGGCGGCGGACGCGTACTGCGCCTGCGGCCGCAGCGCCTTGTACTCGGCGCTCTCGGCGACCGGCAGGTACGCCGGCACGTGACCGCCCTTGGCCCAGGTCATCGACTGGTCGAGCATCGCCTTGATGAACTTCATCGCCTGCAGGCGCTGCTCATCGGTGCGGTTCTTGCGCGGCAGGATGAACGTGTGCGAGTCGGCCTGCGATGCCGGTGTGCCGTACAGCGTCGGCAGCGGCACCATGCCGAACTCGAATCCCTTGACCGACTGCGCGGTGGTGATCTCCCACTCGCCCTCGAGGTAGAGGCCCGCCTTGCCCGTGAACAGGTACGACTCCGCCGTCGCGTAGTCGAGCGCCTTGTTGACCCAGCCCTGCTTGACCCATTTCTGCAGACGGTCGTTGACCTCCAAGAAGATGTCCTCGTCGACCGTGAGCCGAGACCCGTTGTCGGAGAGGAACGGCGGCGCGTCCTTGTGCTGGTTGTAGAACGTCCAGAACACGCGCCACGGCGTCGCCGTCTCGCCGCCGACGTTGGCGATCGTCATCGCAGGTCCCCCGGTCACCTTGCTGATGGCGGCCATCGCCGCCTCGAAGGTGTCCATGTCGTCCAGCGTCACCAGATTGCCTGAACCGTCGAGCAGACCCGCCTGCTTGCAGACGTCGGAGTTGAAGAACATGACGAGCGGGTGGGTGTCCAGGGGGACGGCGATGTTCTTGCCGTCGGTGACCTGGGCCTGCCACGGCCGCTGATTGAAATCCGATGAGCTGAGCCCCACCGAGGCGAGATCCGCCTCGGTGATCGGCTCGAGCAATCCGCCGTCCCACAGCGGCTTCGCGCGCGTGAGGTGCGAGACGGCGACGTCAGGTGGCCGGTTGCCCACCGTGGCCAGCGTGACCTTCGTGTAGTACGGGTTTCCCCACGCGAACGTCGTGGCCTGCAGCGAGTTCGGGCCGTAGATCTTGCGGTAGCCGTCCTCCATCGCCTCCATGCGGGTGCCGTCGCCACCGCCGAAGAGGTTCCAGTAGACGAGCGTCTCGGGCGAGAGCCTCGTGCCGAACAGTCCGGCGCTCACCGGCGAAGAACAGCCGGCGAGCAGGGGGACGGCGGCGGCTCCGACTGCTGCGGTCAGGAAGCCGCGGCGGGAAAGCGTTCCGGTTCTTTGGTCCATGGCGATCGAAGACCTCCTCGTCGACGATGAGCGGGGCGCATTTCAACGTGGTAAAACTAGCACCGGCTCCGCCGCGGTGTAAACGTTGAAATCGAGTCGCCGTGTCGCAGAGTCACTTGTGCGCCGTCAATTCAACGATGTAATAATGTCTGCCATGACTCGCGCAACCGTCACTCTTGACCGTGACTTCACCGTCGGCCCCGTGCCGTGTCGCCTGTTCGGCTCCTTCGTCGAGCACATGGGGCGCTGCGTGTACACGGGCATCTACGAGCCCGGACACCCCACCGCCGACGAGAACGGCTATCGCCAGGACGTCCTCGATCTGACCGCCGAGATGGGCGTGAGCGTCGTGCGCTATCCCGGCGGCAACTTCGTCTCGGGCTATGAATGGGAAGACGGCGTCGGGCCCGCGGCATCCCGCCCTCGTCGCCTCGACGGGGCATGGCACACGGTCGAGACGAACGCGTTCGGCCTGCACGAGTTCGTCGGCTGGGCGCGCAAGGCCGATGTCGAGATCATGGAGGCCGTGAACCTCGGCACCCGCGGAGTGGATGCTGCGCGCCGCCTCGTCGAGTACGCGAACCATCCCGGCGGCACCGAGCTCAGTGATCTGCGCCGCGCCAACGGGGCCGAAGAGCCGTTCGGCATCACGCTGTGGTGCCTCGGCAACGAGATGGACGGCCCCTGGCAGATCGGGCACAAGACCGCCGACGAATACGGACGGCTCGCCCTCGAGGCCGGCAAGGCCATGCGCCTGGTCGACCCGTCGATCGAGCTCGTGGTGTGCGGCAGCTCGGGCAGCGGCATGCCCACCTTCGGCGAGTGGGAGCGGATAGTCCTCGAGCACACCTACGACGTCGCCGACTACATCTCACTGCACGCGTACTACGAGGAGAAGGACGGGGATGCCGCGAGCTTCCTCGCCTCGGCGGTCGACATGGACCACTTCATCGAGTCGGTCGTGGCCACCGCCGACGCCGTGCGCGCCCAGCGCAAGGCGACCAAGCGCATCAACCTCTCGTTCGACGAGTGGAACGTCTGGTACCAGACCGCCCGTGAAGGCGACGACATGCCCGCGACCATCGAGGCGCGCGGGGAGTGGCGAGAGCACCCGCGCATCATCGAGGACGAGTACAACGTCACCGATGCGGTCGTCGTCGGCACCCTGCTGAACTCGCTGCTGCGCCACGGCGATCGCGTCGCCATCGCCAACCAGGCGCAGCTCGTGAACGTGATAGCCCCGATCCGCAGCGAAGAGGGCGGGCCCGCGTGGCGGCAGTCGATCTTCTGGCCGTTCGCGCGCATGTCTGCCTTCGCGCGCGGCCAGATCCTCTCGGCGCGCACGAGCTCGGATCGGTACGAGACCGCACGCTTCGGTGATGTCGACGTGGTCGACACGAGTGCGACGTGGGATGCCGAGACCGGCCGCGTCGCGGTGTTCGCCGCCAACCGCGGGCTCGACGAGGCGGCCGAGGTCAGCGTCGCCCTGCACGGATTCGCGGCGAACCGCGTCGTGCAGGCCGAGGTGCTGACGGTCCCCGAGGGGGCCGATCGGTTCGCCAGCAACACCGAGGGCGCGGCGGATCGCGTCGGCTTGGTGCCGCTGGACGGCGCCGCCATCGACGGCGACGTGCTGACGTTCACGCTGCCGCCGCTCTCATGGGGCTGGGTGCTCGTCGAGGCGACCGCGCGCTGAGGCCGGATGGGAAGATGAGGCGTGCACGAGCAGACGAACTGGGCCGGCAACCACCACTACCGCGCGACGCGCTTCGCTGAACCGCAGAGCGTCGACGAACTCGCCGCGCTGATCACGGATTCGCCGGCGGTGCGCGTCATCGGCAGCCGGCACTCGTTCAACGACATCGCCGACAGCGACGACCTGCTCATCAGCACGACGGGCCTGCCGACCTCGGTCGAGATCGACGCCGAGGCGCGCACGGTGACCGTCGGCGGGGGAGTGCGGTACGGCGACCTCGCGCTCGCTCTGCAGCAGGCCGGGTGGGCGCTGCACAACCTCGCATCGCTGCCGCACATCTCCGTCGCCGGGGCCGTGGCCACCGCCACGCATGGGTCGGGCGACCGCAACGGAAATCTGGCCACCGCGGTCCGCGGCATCCACTTTCTCTCCGGCACCGGCGAAGCCGTCGAGCTGCGCCGGGGCGACCCCGGGTTCGAGGGCGCCGTGGTCGCCATCGGGGCGCTCGGCGTCGTCGTGGCGCTCACCCTCGACATCGTGCCGACGTTCGCGGTGCGGCAGCGTCTGTTCTCAGGACTGGGGTGGGATGCCGCCACCGCCCGCTTCGATGAGATCTTCGCCTCTGCGTACAGCGTTTCGCTGTTCACGCTCTGGGATGAGCCGACCGTCTCGCTCGCGTGGATCAAGGAGCGCGTCGACGAGCCTTCGCGCGTGGGCGAGGACTTCTTCGGGGCGATCGCCGAAGCCGAGGTGCGGCACATGATCGCGGGCATGGACGTGCGCAACGTCACCGAGCAGGTGGGCGTCGCCGGCCCCTGGAGCGAGCGGCTCGCTCACTTCCGCTATGAGTTCACGCCCTCCACCGGGGCCGAGATCCAGTCGGAGTACCTCGTGCCTCGTGCGCGCGCGGTCGAGGCCATCGAGGCTGTGCGCGCCCTCGGCCCGCGGTTGCGCGGCCTGCTGCAGATCAGCGAGATCCGCTCGGTGGCCGCCGACCGACTGTGGCTGTCGACCGCCTACGAGACCGAGATGATCGGGCTGCACTTCACCTGGGTGCGCGACAGCGAGGGCGTGGCGGCCGTGCTGCCCGCGATCGAAGAGGTGCTGTATCCGCTGGGCGCCCGCCCGCACTGGGGCAAGGTGTTCGCGGGGCTCGACGCGCCGGCGATGTACCCGCGGCTGGGCGACTTCCGCGCGCTCGCCGACCGGCATGACCCTGAGAGCCGCTTCCGCAACGCGTTCGTCCGGCGCGTGCTCGCCTAACCCACCTCGTCCCGCCACGAGTACCGCGGCTGAAAGCCCAGCAGCCGCCGCGCCTTGTCGATCGACAGCAGCGTGTCATGCGTTCCGACATCGCCGTGCCGCGGCACGTCGGGGAACACGGCGTCGAGCAACTCGTCGTTCGTGCGCGACATGACGGTGTCGGCGGCGGCGATGATGAACTGGTCGAAACCGGCCGGAGCCTTCTCGAGCGCGCGCTGCACGGCCTGCGCGCCGTCGCGCGCGTCGATGTAGCCCCACAGGTTCCACTTGCGCAGCAGGGGGTCGGCGTCGAACGACGGGAAGGCGGCGTAGTCGTCGGGCCACATCACGTTCGAGAAGCGCAGCGCCGTGATCGACACGTCGGGGTGCCAGCGTACGAGCTCGGTCGCCATCCGCTCTTCGAGCACCTTGACCAGTGAGTACACCGACTCGGGCCGTGGCGGGTATTCCTCGTCGACGGGCACGTACGGCGGCGGAACATCGAACGGCAGGCCGAGCACGGTCTCGCTCGAGGCGTAGACGATGCGGCGGATGCCCAGCCGCGTGGCCGCCCAGAACGCGTTGAACGTCGCGATCATGTTGTTGTGGAACGTCGCGACGTCGCTGCGGATCCCGGGCGCCGGGATCGCCGCCAGATGCACGAGGGCATCGACGCCGTCGTGCCGGTCGCCGACGGCGGTGAGAGCGTCGACGACCTGCCCGTAGTCGGTGAGCTGCACCTCGACGAAGTCGGGGCCGCGGGTGCCCGCGGCATCCATCCCGATCACCGTGTGGCCTGCCGCGCGCAATTCGCGCGCGACGACCGAGCCGAGCTTGCCCGATGAACCCGTGACCGCGATGCGCATGATGCCAGTCTCCTCTCAGGCGGTCGGAATCCACACCCGCATGGTCGACGGACCCCGATTGCCCCACGAATGATACGGCACCAGCGGCATCTCGACGGGGGTGAGGGATGCCGCGGACTCGGCACCCGCGTACGGCCAGGTGTCGTCGCGCTCGTCGCGTCGGGCGATCGGCAGCCATACCTGTCCGTCGTGGGCAATCGGCTCGGCCCCGGCGACCGCGTCGGCGACGTCGTCGAATCCGTCCAGGTCCACCGACTCGAGAGCGAAGACCTCGGGCCCGCGCTCGACGGCGATGCAGCCGCGGGCCGCATCGATGCGCGGGTCTGGACGCGTGACGCGCGGAGCGACCGGGAGCGTCAGCTCGACGACGTCGCCGCGGCGGAAGGCACGCCGCACGCGGTGCACGCCCGGGGCCGCGGCATCCACCACTCCCGCTACTTGCACGCTCGCACCCTCGGCCCACGCGGGCACCCGCAGCGACAGCTCGAACTCCGCATCGGCGCCGATCTCGATGCGCACGCGCCCCTCGGCGGGGTACCCGGTCTGCACGTCGAGAGCGATCTCGGCCCCCGATGGCAGCGTGGTGCGGATCGCGCACGACGCGTACTGGTGGAGTTGGATGCCGTCATCGGTCGCCGTCGCGACGTACGCGTCGAGGCTGGCCAGGGTGCGGGCGACGTTCGGCGGGCAGCACGAGACCTCGAACCACGGCGCGCGCAGCGACGACGACGCACGGGGCGAGGTCGCATCGGGGTCGGGTACCGCTCCCGGCACGCGCTGGTGCAGCGGGTTCGCGTAGAAGAAGGCGCAGCCGTCGTCGGACGGCGAGGTGGCCACGACGTTGTAGAGGGTGCGCTCGACGAGGTCGGCGTAGCGGGGATCGGCGGTGGCCAGCAGCATCCGCCACGAGAACATGATCGAGCCCACGCCTGCGCACGTCTCGGAGTACGCGCGGTCGGCCGGCAACTCCCAGTCTTCGCCGAACGCCTCGTCCTGGTGGTGCGATCCCTGCCCACCGGTGAGATAGGTGCGGCGGGCGATGGTGGTCTCCCACTGCGTGCGCAGCGCGTCGAGAAGCTGCAGGTCGTCCCTTTCGGCCGCGACGTCCGCGGCGCCGGCGGCCAGGTAGTTCGCGCGCACGGCATGGCCGCGCAGCACTGTCGCCTCGCGGACGGACACGTCGTCCTGAAAGTAGCTGCGGCCCCACTCGATATCGCCGAGCACGCCGTGTCCGCGCCGCTCGACGAACAGGGCCGCCTGGTCGATGTAGGCGGGCACGTCGAGCGCGCGGCCGAGCTCGACGAGCGCAACCTCGATTTCGGGGTGACCGCACACGCCGGGGTTGCCGTCGCGGCCGAACGTCGCGCAGATCAGGTCGGCGGCGCGGCGCGCGATCTCGACGAGACCGTCGTCGGCGCCCGGAGCGGTGCGGTGCCGCGCGACCGCCGCCTGGAACAGATGGCCGAGGCAGTACAGCTCGTGGCCCCAGGCCAGGTCCGACCAACGCGGAGGCTGCCCGGGGCGGCCGAAGGCGGTGTTGAGGTAGCCGTCGGGCTCCTGAGCGGCGGCGACTCGCGCCACCGTGGCGCGCAGGCGCTGTTCGAGATCGGCGTCGCCGGTGCGGCCGGTCTCCCACGCCAGCGCCTCGAGGTACTTGTACACCTCCGAGTCGGCGAACTCGCGTCCGCGCCGTCCCTCGGGCAGACGGCCCTCGGATACACGGCTCTGGGCGGCGAGGTCGAAGTTCGGCAGCCATCCCTCGGACTCGAGCCGGGCGCCGATGTGGGCGAGCGTCCCGCGGGCGTTGACCTCCTGGCGGTGCGCCCAGAACCCACCGGTGATGTGCACCTCGTCGAGGCCGAGCGGGCGCAACGTGCTGACGGAGGGAACGACAGGGGTAACAGGCATGGTCATCCTTTGAAGGCGCCCGACATGAAGCCGCGCACGTAGTGACGTTGGAGGAGGAGGAACAGGAGGATGCACGGCAGCGCCAGCACGACCACGCCCGCCTCGGTGGCGCCGTAGTCGATCACGCCCTGCACCTGCACGCGCAGGTTCGCGACGGCCAGGGGCAGCGTCATCCGGTTCGTGTCGGTGATGAGGATCAGCGGGGCCATGAAGTCGTTCCACGCCGCCAGGAACGCGAACAGGCCCACGGTGACCAGGCCCGGCTTGACCGCCGGCAGCAGCACGCGGCGCAGTGCCCCGAAGGTGGAGCAGCCGTCGACCATCGCGGCCTCGTCGAGCTCGCGCGGGATCGACTCGAACGAGATGCGCATCATGAACGTCGAGAACGGCAGCTGGAACATCGTCAGCACGATGGCCACGCCGACGAGTGAGTTGGAGAGGCCCGCGGCGTTGAGGATCACGTACAGCGGGATCAGCAGCGTCGCGTACGGCACCATGAGGATCGCAAGTGTCACGAGGAACAGCATGTTCTTGCCGGGGAACGCGAACCGCGCGAACGCGTAGCCGCCCAGAAGGGACACGACGAGCGTGAGCAGCACGGTCAGCAGCGACACGAACAGCGAGTTGAACAGGTACACCCAGATGCCCGCCTGATAGTGCGCGAGCGCGGCGTAGTTGCCCAGGCCCCAGCCGTCGACCTGGCTGGTGCCGGCCTTGGGCGCGACCGACGAGATCGCGGTCCAGATCAGCGGGTAGAGGAAGATGATCGCGAGCGCCGTGGTCAGCACCCAGAAGGGCATGCCGGCGGCGATCCGGGCACCGGTCGACCGGGTCGGGCGCTGGTGCGGCCCATCGACGCGCAGGACGTCGGTGGCGGTGAAGGTCTGCGTGGCCATGGTTCAGCTCTCGTCGGGGCGCCGGAACGCGCGCAGCTGGAAGATGTTGATCACAATCAGGGCGGCCAGCACGATCACCGACAGTGCAGCAGCCACGCCGAGGTCGTTCTGCCCCTGGAAGGCGACGTTGTAGATCAGCTGCACGACCGTCATCGTGCTGTTGTCGGGGCCGCCCTTGGTGAGGATGTAGAACTGCTCGAATGCCAGCAGCGACCCGGTGACGCACATCACGGTGGTCAGGGCGAAGGTCGGGCGCAGGAGCGGCACGGTGATGTCGCGGAAGGTCTGCCACCTGCTCGCACCGTCGATGCGGGCGGCCTCGTAGACGTCGTCGGGAATGCCCTGCAGGCCAACGAGCATGAGCAGCATGTAGAAGCCTGCGTACCGCCACACGATGAGGAACACCGTCGAGAAGAGGGCGCCCTGCGGGCTGCCGAGGAAGGTGAAGCCCCAGGCCTTCATCAGGTCGGCGAACGGTCCCGCGTACGGCGAGTAGATGACGTAGAAGAGGAGGGATGCCGATGCCAGGCCGAGTGCGCTCGGAATGAGGAAGGCAGTGCGCATCAGCGACTTCCACCGCGTCGACTCCTGCACGAGCAGCGCGAGCCCGAGGCCCAGACCGATCAGCAGCACGGTCGTGATGACGGTGTAGGTGATCGTGAAGCCGATCGAGTTCCAGAACAGGCGATGGGTGGCGGCATCGACGTAGTTGTCGGGCAGGTTCAGCCCTTGGTTGCCGCCGAGCAGCGGCCAGTCCGAGCCCGACATCTGCAGCACGAGCAGCAGCGGCAGGATGAAGACGAACAGGACGAACGCGGCGGTGGGGGCGGCATAGCCCCAGCCGCGCCATGCGTCGCGCCGGGCACGGGGGGACCGCCTGCGGCGCAGCGGCGGAGATGCGGTGATGGTCATGGGATTCCTCGTATCGATGGAGAGGGACGGTGCGGGAGTGGGAGGCCGCGGCATCCCACTCCCGCACGTCTCACTGCTGCAGGATCTGCGTGATCGCGTCGTTGTCGGCGTCGACGGTGCCCTTGTCGTTCAGCACCGCATCGCGCACGAGGGTGACCCAGGGGCTGCCGGGGGCGTTGAACGCCTGCTGGAAGTTGAGGGCGACCGGTGTGTCACCTTCGCCTGCGACCTTGTTGATCGTGACCAGGCGCGGGTCCTTCGCCGTGTACTGGTTCTCGGCGAGGTCGGAGCGCGAGACGACATCGTGGTCCTTGGCCAGCACGCCGACCTGGGCGTCCTCCGACATCATCCAGGAGAGGAAGTTCCACGCCTGCGCGGCGTTCTTCGAGTCCTTTGAGATGCCGATGCCGTCGCCGCCGACGAAGGTCGACGAGCCTCCGTTGGGGCCGGGGATACCCGCGACACCGGCGTCGAACGGCGTGGACGAGAGCAGCGTGGCGGGGTAGAACATGAGCCCGACCTTGCCTTCGGTGAAGCCGGCGGTCCATGTCGCGCCCGACTCGTCCTTCGAGCTGGGCAGGACGGCGCCCGACTTCCACAGGTCGGCCCACGTCGAGTACACGGCCTTGGCGGTGTCACTGTTCATCAAGGACTTCGTGCCGTCGTCGTTCATCACCTGCTTGCCGTCGGCCCAGACGCTCGGGAACCAGGTGAACACGAGGCATCCACCGCAGTTCAGGCCCGTCGCCGTGCCGTAGACGCCGTCCTTGCCGAGGGCCTGGATCTTCTTGGCGTCGGCGGCGAACTCGGCGAGGTTCGCGGGGGGAGTGTCGGGGTCGAGGCCGGCCTCGGTGAACAGCTCCTTGTTCCAGAACATCATCGACAGGTCGAGCACGAACGGCAGCACGTGCTCCTTGCCCTCGTAGGTGCCGGCGGCAAGGTGCCCCTTGTTGATGGTGTCCTTGTACGAAAGGCCGTCGATCTGCTTCGAGATGTCTTGGAAGAGCCCCTGCTTCACCCAGTTCGGCACGTAGACGATGTCGGCGGCGAACAGGTCGGGCAGACCGCCCGAGCCGGCTGCGGCGCCCACCTTGGCGACGTAGTCGTCGTTGGGAACGACGGTGAGCTCGACCTGGTTCTTGTGGGTCTTGTTGTACTCGGCGACCAGAAGCTTCGCCTGCTTCTCCAGGGGCGCGCGCGTCCACAGGGTGAGGTTCGTGCCGTCGTCGGTCCCGTTGGCGGGGATCGACGCGGCGGGCGCGGCGCTGTTGCCGCCGCCGGAACAGGCGGCGAGGCCCACCATGAGCGCGCCGGCCGCCACGAGGGCGATCGCGGAGCGCCGGCGGCGTCCAATACGGGTCATTGCTTTCTCCTCTTGCTCGGCAGTGAGCGGAAGCAGACCGGCCTCATCATCGTCCGGTGCTGACCGCAAGGGCGGATTTCGAAATTACCGAAACCCATTTCGGGAAGGTATCGTCGGCGGAGTCGGGCTGTCAAGAGCATCGTCCGATAACGTTTCCGTAACCGGAGGTGACATGCGGACAGAAACGGGGTCGCGCACCGCGACACTCAGTGACGTCGCACAGCGTGCGGGGGTGTCGATCGCCACCGCGTCGAAGGCCATGAATGACCGCGATGATGTGGCCGCCGCCACGCGAACGCGGGTGCTGGCCGCTGCCGAAGAACTGAGTTTCACGCCCAACGCCATGGCGCGAGGGCTGCTGGCCGGACGTACCGGCACGGTCGGGCTGCTCACGAGCGACCTCGAGGGACGTTTCGTCATCCCGATCCTGATGGGCGCCGAAGACGCGTTCGGTGCGGGGCAGGTCAACGTCTTTCTGTGCGACGCGCGGGGCGACGCGATCCGCGAGCAGCATCATCTGAAGGCGCTGCTGAGTCGCCGGGTCGACGGCATCATCGTCGTGGGGCGCCAGACCGACCCACGGCCGTCGCTGGGCGGCGACGTTCCGGTGCCCGTCGTCTACGCGTATGCGCCCTCGGACGACCCGCGCGACATCTCGCTCACGCCTGACAACGTCACCGGTGGACGCATGGCGGTCGAGCACCTCATCGCCTGCGGCCACACCCGCATCGCGCACATCAGCGGCGACCCCGCCTACGCGGCGGCACAGGACCGTCTGACGGGGGCACGTGAGGCGCTGAGCGTCGCCGGGCTCGAGCTCGTCGGCGAGCCCCTGTTCTCGGCATGGACGGAGCACTGGGGGCGGGATGCCGCGGCCCTCGCCCTGCAGCGTCACCCCGACATCGACGCGATCTTCTGCGGATCGGACCAGATCGCCCGCGGCGTGCTCGACACCGCCCGTGAGCTGGGGCGACGGGTGCCCGAGGACCTCGCGGTCATCGGCTACGACAACTGGACGGTGCTCGCCGAGAACACCCGTCCCGAGCTGACCAGCATCGACGCCAATCTGCAGCAGCTCGGGCGGCGGGCGGCGCGTTGCCTGTTCGACGCGATCGGGGGAGATGCGCCGACGCCCGGCGTGCGGCATCTGCCGGTGAAGCTCGTGATCCGCGGGTCGACGATCGAGCGGCGGTGAGCATGGACCGTGCCCCGTTACGCTGAGCACGTGAGCGAGCGAGACGCGCGGCGGGTGGGCATGCGCGATGTCGCGCGGGCGGCGGGCGTCTCGGCCCAGACCGTGTCGCGGGTCATCAACGACCACGCGAGCATCCGCCCCGAGACGCGGCGGCGGGTGCTCGAGGCCATGGCGGCGCTCGGATACCGGGTCAACAATGCCGCGCGGGCGCTGGGCACCGACCGCTCGCATGTGCTGGGTGTGCTGGCCTCGGACGCGACGCTGTTCGGGCCCGGCGCCGGCATCGCCGCCCTGGAGCGCGCCGCGCGCGAGGCGGGCCGCTGGGTCACGACCGCGTATGCCGATGCCGCCGACCCCGACTCTGTCGATGCCGCCGTGCGACACCTGCTGGACCAGAGTGTCGACGGCATCCTGCTGGTCGCGCAGCGCATCGACACGGTCGCGCGCCTCGAGCGTGACGCGGCGGTCCCGGTGCTCGCGCTGCACCAGGGCACCGCGCTGCAGGCCGACGCGGCGGCACTGGCGGTGGCGCACCTCGCCGAGCTCGGCCACCGGCGCATCGCCCGTATCGGCGGGCCGGACGGCTGGATCGAAGAGGGTGCGCGGGCCGAGGGGTTCGAGAACGCGGCATCCGCGCACGGCATCACCGTCACCGACCGCTGGTCGGGCGACTGGTCGGCCGCATCCGGAGCGGCCGTCGCCGGTGCCGTGGCCGATGCCATCGGGCGTGCGGACGGCCCGACCGCGGTCGCCGTCGCCAATGACCAGATGGCGCTCGGGCTCATGTCGGCGCTCAGCGCCGCGGGTCGCGGCATCCCCTCTGACATCAGCGTCGTGGGCTTCGACGACAACCCGGACGCGGCGCATTACCGCCCGGCGCTCACCAGCGTGCGTGTGGACATCTCCGGCGAGGCGCGGCGGTGCGTGGCGGTGGTGTTGGATGCCGCGGTGCCGACCGCGATCGACGCACCGGTGCTGGCCGCCCGCGCATCGACGGCGCCACCGACCCGGTGACCGCCTGGCAGTCTGGAGACAGATCTGGCGAGCGCGAGATGTTACCGGTAACATAGCTCGAGACGACTCGAGCGCCGACGATCCCGATGGAGGAACCGTGACCGACTTCGATGAGCCCACCGCCGCAGCCATCGCCACCACCCGCGCGGACGTCGCCCGGCTGCACGACGAGCTCGTGCGCTACGGGCTGGTGGTGTGGACCGGCGGCAATGTGTCGGGGCGAGTGCCCGGCACCGAGCTGTTCGTCATCAAGCCCTCGGGGGTGAGCTACGACGACCTCGCGCCCGAGAACATGATCCTCTGCGATCTCGACGGGCACGTCATCCCCGGCACTCCCGGCAGCGACCGCAGCCCGTCCAGTGACACCGCCGCGCACGCGTACGTCTACCGGCACATGCCCGAGGTCGGCGGCGTCGTGCACACGCATTCGACCTATGCCGTGGCGTGGGCCGCGCGCGGCGAGGAGATCCCGTGCGTGATCACGGCCATGGCCGACGAGTTCGGCGGCCCGGTACCGGTGGGGCCGTTCGCGATCATCGGTGACGACTCGATCGGCCGCGGCATCGTCTCCACGCTCACCGGCCACCGCTCGCGCGCCGTGCTCATGCAGAATCACGGCCCGTTCACCGTCGGAGCCAGTGCGAAGGATGCCGTCAAGGCGGCCGTCATGCTCGAAGACGTGGCCCGCACCGTGCACATCGCGCGGCAGGGTGGCGAGGTGCTGCCGATCCCGCAGCAGGCGATCGACAGCCTCTACGACCGGTACCAGAACGTCTACGGGCAGAGCGTCGACGACCGGCGGAGCGCGTCGTGACCGCCGCCGAGACCATCGCCGCCGGGCGGGCGGTGCTCGGCATCGAGCTCGGCTCGACCCGCATCAAGGCGTGCCTGGTCGGTGCAGATGTGAACGAGGTGCTCGCCACCGGCGCTCACACCTGGGAGAACTCCTACGTCGACGGCCGATGGACCTATGACCTCGACGAGGTCTGGACGGGACTGCAGGCCGCGTTCGCCGACCTCGCCGCGCAGGTGCGCGCGCGCCACGGCGTGGCGTTGGAGCGCGTGCGCGCGATCGGCGTGTCGGCGATGATGCACGGCTACCTCGCGTTCGACGAGGCAGGGGACCTGCTCGTGCCGTTCCGCACCTGGCGCAACACGTCGACGGGCCCGGCCGCCGCCGAGCTCACCGAGCTGCTCGGGCAGAACATTCCGCTGCGGTGGTCGATCGCCCACCTGCACCAGGCGGTGCTCGACGATGAGCCGCACGTCGGCGCGGTGCGGTTGATCACCACGCTCGCAGGCTACGTCCACTGGCGGCTCACCGGACGTGCGGTGCTGGGGGTGGGGGACGCATCGGGCATGTTCCCGATCGACGCGGCCACCGGCGACTACGACGCGGCCCTCGCGACGCGCTACGACGAGCGGGCCGCCGGCCGCGTGCCGAGGCTGCGTGATCTGCTGCCCGAGGTGCTGCGCGCGGGCGAGGTCGCCGGCACGCTGACCGCCGACGGCGCCGCACTGCTCGACGCGAGCGGAACCCTGCAGCCGGGAGCCGCGCTGTGCCCGCCGGAAGGGGACGCCGGAACCGGCATGGTCGCAACGAACGCCGTGGCCCCGCGCACGGGAAACGTCAGCGCCGGTACCAGCATCTTCGCGATGGTGGTGCTCGAGCGGGCGCTGGCCGAGGTGCACCACGAGATCGACCTGGTCACGACCCCGGCCGGTGACCCCGTCGCGATGGTGCACTGCAACAACGGCGCGAGCGAGCTGGCGGCCTGGGTCGGCCTGTTCGAGCGGTTCGCCGCGGCATCCGGCACCCCGCTCGAGTCGGACGCGGTGTTCGACGTGCTGTTCCGCGAGGCGCTCGCCGGCGCCGCCGACGCGGGTGGACTTCTTGCCTACAACCACCTCGCCGGCGAGCCCATCGCCGGCACCGACGCCGGTCGCCCGCTGTTCGTGCGCACGCCGGGCAGCGAGCTGTCGCTGGCGAATGTGATGCGCGCGCAGCTCTACGGCGTGTTCGGCACGCTGGCGCTCGGCATGCGCATCCTCGCCGACGAGCAGGTGGCCCTCGACCAGATGTATGCCCACGGCGGAATGTTCCGCACCGCGGGGGTCGCCCAGCGCTTCCTCGCCGCGGCGTTGGACGCCCCTGTGGCCGTGGGTGAGACCGCGTCAGAGGGCGGGGCGTGGGGCATCGCCGTGCTCGCCGCGTATCTGGATGCGGCATCCACCCTCGACCTGACCTCGTACCTGCGCGACCGGGTCTTCGCCGGCGCGGCGGTCGAGGTCGCCGATCCCGACCCGGCCGACGTCGCCGGATTCACCGCTTACCTCGACCGCTACCGCGCGGGGCTCGCCGTCGAGCGCGCCGCCGTCGCCGCCCTCCCGGAAGGAACATCATGACCCTGAACACCACGCTCGACGGCTACGAGGTCTGGTTCGCCACCGGCAGCCAGACGCTCTACGGCGACGAGACCCTGCGGCAGGTCGCCGCGCAGGCGCAGCAGGTCGTCGCAGGCCTGGCGGGCCTGCCCGTCAAGGTCGTCTACAAGCCCGTGCTGACCGAGCCCGACGGCATCCGCCGGCTCGCTCTCGACGCCAACGCGCACGACGAGGTCATCGGCGTCATCACCTGGATGCACACGTTCAGCCCCGCCAAGATGTGGATCGCGGGCCTCGATGCGCTGCGCAAGCCGCTGCTGCACCTGCACACGCAGGCGAACGTCGAGCTGCCGTGGGGCGAGATCGACTTCGACTTCATGAACCTCAACCAGGCCGCTCACGGCGATCGCGAGTTCGGGTACATCCAGACCCGCCTCGGCGTGCCGCGCAAGACGGTCGTCGGGCACGTGTCGAACCCGGCTGTGCTCACGCAGATCGAGCAGTGGCAGCGCGCGGCGGCCGGGCTCGCGGCATCCCGTTCCCTCAAGCTCGCGCGCTTCGGCGACAACATGCGGAATGTCGCTGTCACCGAGGGCGACAAGACCGAGGCGCAGCTGCAGTTCGGCGTGCAGGTGAACACGTGGGGTGTCAACGAGCTCGCCGAGGCGGTGGATGCCGCGGCCGACGCCTCCGTCGACGCCCTGATCGAGGAGTACCTGGCCTCGTACGACGTCGCGCCCGAGCTGCGGCCGGGGGGCGAACGTCACCAGTCGTTGCGTGACGGCGCCGCGATCGAGGTCGGGCTTCGGTCGTTTCTCGAGGAAGGCGGCTTCGGCGCCTTCACGACCTCGTTCGAAGACCTCGGCTCGCTCAAGCAGCTGCCGGGGCTGGGCGTGCAGCGGCTGATGGCCGAGGGGTACGGGTTCGGCGCCGAGGGCGACTGGAAGACGGCCGTCCTCATCCGCATCGCGAACGTGATGGGCGCGGGACTGCCCGGCGGCGCGTCGCTCATGGAGGACTACACGTACGACCTGGTGCCCGGCGAGGAGAGGATCCTCGGCGCGCACATGCTCGAGGTCTCGCCGTCGCTGACCACGGCGACCCCGCGGCTCGAGGTGCATCCGCTGGGCATCGGCGGCAAGGACGACCCCGTGCGCCTGGTGTTCACCGCCGACCCCGGCCCGGCGGTCGTGGTGGCACTCAGCGACATGCGCGACCGGTTCCGGCTCGTGGCGAACGTCGTCGAGAACGTGTCGGCGCCCGACCTGCCGAAGCTGCCCGTGGGCCGCGCGGTCTGGAAGCCGCAGCCCGACTTCACCACCTCGACGACGTGCTGGCTCACCGCCGGCGCCGCGCACCACACCGTCATGACCACGGCGGTGGGTGTCGAGGTGTGGCGCGACTTCGCCGAGATGGCCCAGACCGAGCTGCTCGTGATCGACGAGAGCACCACCGTGCCCGGCTTCGCGCGCGAGGTGCGCTGGAACCAGGCCTACTACCGCCTCGCGCAGGGGCTGTAGAGGGGCGCTGCGGGCAGGCGGGCGGCCGGGCGGCGCGCGGGCAGAGCCGGAGTAGCGTCGAGGGCATGAGCCTTCGTGACGCGCTCGGCATCGAGCATCCCATCGTCCTCGGTCCGTTCGGCGGGCTGTCGTCCATCGACCTGGTCGCCGCCGTGAGCGAGGCCGGGGGACTGGGGTCATACGGCCTGTACGGCTACGCACCCGACCGCATCCGCGAGACGATCCGCGCGCTGCGCGCGGCCACCGACAAGCCGTTCGCGGTGAACCTGTGGCTGCCCACCGGCGACGAGGTGACTCCGGGCGAGGTCGACCTGGCCGCGGCATCCCGCGCCGTGGCGCCGTTGTTCGATGAGCTCGGCGTGCCGGTGCCGACCCCGCCCGAGCGCTTTCTGCCGGCGATCGACGACCAGCTGCGGGCGGTGCTCGACGAGGCGCCCGCCGTGCTCAGCGTCGTGTACGGCGTGCCGTCGGCCGAGCTGGTGGCGGCCGCGCGCGAGCGCGGAATCCGCATCACGGGCACCGTCACGACCGTCGCCGAGGCGCGGGCGATGGAAGCTGCGGGCGTCGACGCGATCGTGGCGAGCGGTGCGGAGGCGGCGGGGCACCGGGTGTCGTTCCTCGACCGGCCTGAGCACGCGCTCGTGGGCACGTTTGCGCTCGTGCCGCAGGTGGTGGATGCCGTGACCGTGCCCGTCATCGCGGCAGGAGGCGTCGCCGACCGCCGGGGCGTGGCCGCAGCCTTCGCCCTCGGGGCTTCGGGCGTGCAGGTGGGCACCGCGTTCCTGCGCACGCGCCAGTCGGCGGCATCCGACGCCCATCGCGACGCGATCGCGGCGGCCACCGACACGACGACCGTGCTGACCCGGGCGATG
This sequence comes from Microbacterium horticulturae, assembly GCF_029094505.1. Taxonomy (NCBI): domain Bacteria; kingdom Bacillati; phylum Actinomycetota; class Actinomycetes; order Micrococcales; family Microbacteriaceae; genus Microbacterium; species Microbacterium horticulturae. The sequence goes on from NZ_CP119108.1 coordinate 660,354, forward strand.
AGCGGGCGGCTGAGCCGCGGCATCCCGAACCGCGCCATGCGCGCGATCGAGACGGCGGGCCAGATCGCGCCGTTCCCCGCGCAGAACTGGCTGACCGGCCAGTTTCGCGCCGAGGCCGGCAAGCGGGGTCTGGGGGAGTATCAATCGCTGTGGGCCGGTCAGACCGCGGCGCTGGCGACACGCGCGGACGCGGCCGAGGTCTTCGCGGAGCTCGCCGCGGGGCTGCCCGCCTGACCGCGGTCCCCTTCTTGCCGCTCGCCGCCTCTTCCCGCCGCTCGCCGCCCCTTCCCGCCGGATTCATATGAAACTGTCCTGAGCACATCAAACTGCCCGCCAGTTTGATGTGCATGAGACAAACTCATATGAATTTGCCGCCTCTGCCGCCGCGCCGCGCACCCGCGCCTCAGGCCCGCCGGCGGCGTCCGAACAGGCGACGGCGCGGCGCCGGCCTGCGCGATGCGACCTCGACCTCCGCCGCGGCGGCGGCCGCGGCATCCCGCCTCTCCCGCCACGCCGTCACCTCGGCGTCGACGTCGCGCGTCGGCGTCACCACGGGCGGCCCGCCCTGCAGCTGGCGGCGCGCCTCGATGACACGCCGGTTGAAGTCTTCGAGGTGCTCGCGCACCTCGCTCTCGCGGCGCAGGCGGTCGAGCGTCTCGCGCAGCCGCTCGTTCTCGACGCGCAGCGTCAGCGCGGGCGGACCCAAGCCGCTGAGCTGTTCGGTCTGGATCTTGCGGCGGATCCACCAGTCCGGATCGTGGTGATCGCCGAGCCCCTCGAGCGGCTTGCCGGCACCGGGCAGATCGTCGAACTCGCCGCGGCGGATCGCCTGCGCAATCGTCGTCTCGACGTATGCCCAGCGCTCCGTCTCGGTCATGGGACGAGGAGGGGATGCCGCGGCCGGCGCCTCTCCAGACAGCTCGGGGTCTTCGCGCCGCTCCCGCTCCTGGCGGTAGCGTGCGGCGGCCTCGCGGGGGTCGTCAGCCATGTCGCACCTTCCGTTGGTTCCGAGCCTACGCCGGGCGCCCGTGAGGCCCGATCCCCTGTGAACGGTCCCACGCCCGCGCCGGCTCCCGGGTAGAATCGGCCGTCGGCCCGAAAATCGCACAACCTTCAGGAAGTTCCCCCATGGCACGCATTCCCCTCTCCGGCACCCAGCACGCCCTCCGCGCGGGCGACTACGAGGCGGTCATCGCCGGGGTCGGCTCATCGCTGCGCAGCCTCACCTACCAGGGACGCGATCTGGTCATCCCGTTCGACGCCGACGAAGTGCGTCCGGGTCACCGCGGCGCCACGCTCGCCCCGTGGCCGAACCGCGTCGTCGACGGCCAGTACACGTTCGACGGCGTCGAGCAGCAGGTGCCGCTCACCGAGCCCGCTCGGCACCACGCCCTGCACGGCCTCGCGTCGTGGATCGAGTTCGTGCCGGTCGACAAAGAGGCCAGCCATGTCACGCTCGAAGCCGTCATCGAGGCGCAGAAGGGGTACCCCTGGCGCCTCATCGTGCGCACCACCTATGCGCTGACCTCGCTCGGACTCACGCAGTCTGTGACCGCCGTCAACGACAGCGCCGAGCCTGCGCCGTGGGGCACCTCGGCGCACCCCTACCTCGTCGCCGGCGCCGGCCACGTCGACGACTGGACGTTCGAACTGCCCGCAGCCCAGGTGCTGCAGGTCACGCCCGACCGGCTCATCCCGACCGAGCTGACCGGGGTCGACGTCGACGCCGCGCGCTTCGACTTCCGCACTGCGCGCGCGGTCGGCGCCGTCGAGCTCGACCACGCGTTCACGGGCCTTTCCGGCGACGAGGACGGCGTGGTCACCGCGCGGCTGACGGACGCCGCGGGCAGTGGTGTCGAGATGGTGTGGGATGCCGCGTGCCCCTGGGTCCAGGTGTACACGTCCGACCAGCCCGGCGGAACCGCCGACCCGGCCCACCGCGCCGGCGTCGCGCTCGAGCCGATGACCTGTGCGCCCGACGCGTTCAACGCCGCCCGGTACCCGTACGACACGGGCCTGATCACGCTGCAGCCGGGCGAGTCGGCCACCGCGCACTGGCGCATCGGCGCGATCGGCTGACCCGCGCGGCGCCAGCTGTCTCCCTCAGCGTGGGGCTGACCCTCGCAGTGTGGCCGATCGGCTGACCCGCGCGGCGCCCGGCCTGCGCCAGCCTGCGGCCCGGCCTGCGCCGGCCCGCGGCCCGGCCTGCGCCGGCCTGCGGCCCGGCCTGCGCCGGCCCGCGGCATCCCCCTCGTCCTCCTCCTGTCCCCTCACGCGACATCACCCCTGTGCACGCTCGGAAGCCCGAAAAGCGTGCACAGGGGTGATCTCGTGAAGGGACGAGGGTCAGCTGCCCGCCGAGCCCGAGTCTTGCGGCATGTCGGTCGGCACGTCGGTCGGCATGCCGCCCGCCGGCGGCTGCGGCATATCGGTCGGCATGTCGGTGGGGCGCTCGCCGTCCTGCGGCGGCTGGCCGCCCCCGCCGCCGCCGCCGCCGAAGTTCCCGCCGCCGGGTCCCATCTCCGACGAGGTCTGCTCGCCGGCCGTCGCCGTGGCCACGGTCGTCGAACCGGCCGTGCCGGCCTCTGAGAGGGGGCCGGCGATCGTCGTACCGGCGTTGCCGCCCGAGGTGAGCGTGTACTCGGTGCCGTTGCTGAGCTCCGACGACGAGTAGACGACGTTCGACGCCTGCTTTGCGAGAGTGAGGGATGCCAGAGCCTTGCCGTCGGCGTCGACCACCGTCAGCACGGTACCGGCCTGCGCCGCCGAGTCGAGCGTGAACTCGACGGTGGCCTGCTTCGAGTCGTCGGCCGACGGCGCGACCGCCATGCCGCTCGACCCTGCAGCCAGCAGCACGCCGCCCGAGATCGTCATGCCCTTGTCGGCGTCGAGCGCGCCGTTGCCGTCGTTCGTGGGGCCCGAGACGACCACGGTGCCGCCGCTCTGGGTGATCGTTCCGGCGTTCACGTCGAGCCCGTCGCCCTCGGCGTCGACGAGCACGGTGCCGCCCGAGATCGTCAGCGTCTGCGCGCCGGTGCCCTCGTCGGGCTCCGACACGTTGATCCCGTCGTCGCTCGTGGTGATGTCGACGGTGCCGTCGGTGATGTCGATCGCCGCGGCTTCGAGCCCCTCGTTCGCCTTCTTCACGGTGACGCTGCCGCCTGAGATGGCCATCGCCAGGTCGGCGTGGGTGCCGTCGTCGCCGGTCGACAGTGTGACGTCGGCGCCGTTGTAGTGTGCGTACTTGTCGGTGTTCACCGCGTCGGCGGCGCTGTCGATCGTGATCGTACCGCCCTCGAACACCGCGATGACCCCGGCCGAGACGCCCTTCGCGCCGGCGTTGGGGTCTTCGCCCGAGCCGCCGCCGGCGACGATGGAGAGCGTCCCGCCCGTCGTGATGACGTCGGTCGCGGCATCCACCCCTTCATCGCCCGAGGTGGCGGTGATCTTTCCGCCCGCGAGGTCGACGTAGCCACGGTCGGCGTCTTCGTCGTTGTCGGACTTGAGCGCGTCCCCGCCGGCGTCGACCGTGATCGTGCCGCCCCGGACGACCAGGTAGTCCTTGCCGCGGATGCCGTCGTCGACGGCCGTCACATCGATCGTGCCGGACTGGATGACCAGACCGTCGCTCGACGCTATGGCGTCATTGCCCTTGCCATCGACGGTCAGCGCACCCGTGCCGGTGATGGTCAGGTCGGCCTTGCTGTACAGCGCGGCGTTCGCATCGGCGTCGTCGGCGTAGCTCGTCGCGTCGCTCAGGGCGTTCGTCGTGCCGTCGGCGAGGATCACCACGGCTTCGTCGGCCGCCTGGATGTCGATGGCAGGCCCCTCGGCGTTCGCGATCGTCACCCCGTCGAGGACGAGCTTCACCTTGCCGTCGGCGGTGCTGTCGACGACGACCTGCTTCGTGGAGTCGCCCTTGAGCACATAGGTGCCGGCCGCGGTGATGGTGACGGTGCCGTCCTTCACCGTCACGCCGTCGGAGCGGGATGACGTGGCCGACGTGCCGTCGAGGGAGATCGCCACTGCACCATCGGCCGACCAGTCGGCGTCATCATCGGAGTCGTGTGCGTCCTGATTGGCGGCGAGCACCTGCTCGGCGGTCTGCGAGGCCTCGGACGAGCTCGCGGCCGCCGCGGTCGTCTCGTCGCCGGATGCGGTGCCGCTGCAGCCGGCCAGCACGAGCGAGAAGGCCAGCGCCGGGGCCGCGAGCAACCACAGTTTCGTGGTCTTGGGGCGGGAGGTCATGAGGGCGTCCTTTCGTCGGCGGAGCGCTCGGCGTCCGCGAAGTGGCGCTGCAGCGTTCGGCACCACTTGTTGCTGGGCAGTTCGGGGTACAGCGCGGCCATGCCGGTGCCGTACTTGGAGATGGAGGTCGGCCGGTGTCCTGCGCGCCAGAGCGCCCGGTCCATGGCGCCGGCGCGTCGGCCGGACTTGGTCTCGACGATCACACGGTCGGGAGTGCGCAGGATGCCGCGGCCCGCGGCGCTCCACTCCAGATCGATGTCGATCGTGGTGCGCGAGTCCTCGGCGGTCACGGCGCCGGGCAGCATGAGGGTGATCCGCCGGTAGCGGGAGTCCATGCTCGGCCGCAGGCGGCGCGCGACATGCGCGGCCTGCGGGATCTCTCCGGCCGTGAGGAGCGCGGCCGCTTGTTCCCGGCCGCTGTCGTCGAGCGCGACGTCAGCGACCGGCACGCGCTGCTTGACGGTGGCCCGCCGGCCGCTCTTGGTCTTCACTTCGAGAAACGAGTCGCCCGAATCGACGTAGGTGCGGGCGCGCACCTTGAAGCGGCGCCGGCGTCCACGCGCCGTGGTCAGGTAGCTGTCGAGCTCAGGAGTGTCGAAGTAGCGCGACGCATAGGCGAGGGTGGAGGTGCCGCAGATCTGCAGGAGGCGGGTGGATGCCGGCAGCTGCGCGATGATCTCGGGCAGCTGGGCGAGCGGCAGCACGTACTTGCGGTCGATGCGAGTCTGCAACGCCGCGTGGGCGTTGAGCTCGACGAGGTCGATCGGCGCGAAGGCGGCGAGGTCGGCGACGGGGGCGGGTGTAGTCATCGTCAGGATCCGACCTGCGTGAGGGTGCGGGTGTGGGCGGCTGCGGCATCCCGTCTCGCGTTCTTGTCGATGGCATACCGCACGTCCACCACTGTCGTGTCGGAGACGAGGTTCACCTCGCGAACGTGCAAGACGTGGATGCGGGCACCCAGCGTCTCTTCGACGACGGCACGCAGTGCGACCTCGTCGGTGTAGGCGCGGTCGAGGGTGAGGCGCTGCTCGCGGTAGCGGCGGAACAGGGCCGGGCTGTCGATGACGGCGAGCGCGACGAGGATGAGCGCCATGAGCGTCACGCCGAGCCAGGTCACGCCGCCCGACAGACCCGCGATCAGCCCCAGAGCGAGAGCGGCGAAGAAGTAGGCGATCTCGCTGTGCTCGATCTCGCTCGAGCGCAGCCGGATGATCGACAGCACGCCGAACAGGCCGAGGCCCAGTCCTGCGCCCACCGTGGCAGAGCCGAGCACGATCGATACGGCGAGGACGCCGACGTTGATTCCGACGAACGCGACGGCGAGGTCACGACGCCGGTGCCGGGGGAAGTACACCGCGAACGCGAGAATCGCGATCGCGACGAGATCGAGGCCGGCGGCGGCGAGCTGTTCCATGAATCCTCCTGAAGTGTTCGGATTCCATTAGGCCGTCGTTCACTATGCGCGTGCTATGACGCGACTTTGGCGGACCGGCGAATCTTCGAGGGCCGCATTCCCGCTACCCTTGGCAGGGGAACAACCGCCGTTCACGGGAGTGCATGTGGCAGACGCGAAGCGAGGCGACACCGCCCGTCGCTTGGCGTCGTGGCGGCGGCCCAAGGGCATGAAGCTCTCCGACATGGTCGCCGACGGCCTGTACGTCGCGTCGGCTGCCACCCGGCTGCAGCTGAAGAACCGCATCCTCGTGGACGTCATCGCCCGCGGCGGGGACTTCGACGTGCAGCGCCTCATGCCCGAGGCGCGCGAGACACTTCTCACGCTCGCCGCCGAAGCCGAGCAGGACGCCCAGCGCATCGAGAGTGCGAGGCTGCGCGCCAAGCGTCGGCACAGCGACTCGTACGGCACGCACGACTACCGCAGCCGCGACGTGCGCAACCTGCGCAAGCGGCAGCGGCAGTCCGAGCAGGTTGCGGCCGAGCTGCGCGCCCGGGCTGAAGATGAGAACGAGCTCCGCACGCTCGTCGAAGACGCGCGGGAGGCCGCGTGGTCTGAGGTCGAGCGCAACATCGACTCCACCCTCCGCATCGAGGCGGCGCGGCCCGATCTCGAGCCCGACTACGGCAAGTTGCGCGATGCGCGTATGCAGTCGCTGCGGCTCATCGACCTGCCGCGGCTGGCCGCGCATCGTCGTCGTAACGCGCAGGGCGCGGCCGGCACGCTGAACGACGAGAAGGCGATGGATGCCCCGGCTGAGAAGGTCGGCGACGTCGATCTCTCCGAGCTCGAGTAGAACGCCCGCGGCCGACGGCCACAGAGTGGGTGTCGTTCTGCATGCAGCCGGCGCGCGGCGTGTGATCGCTCTCTGCGGTCCGTCGGGGCGTGCGCCGCGCCGTCGGAGCGGGTGGATGTCGCGGCCCGCGCCTCGATTCGCGCGAGGGCCGATCGTCGGATAACATGGTCTCTTGTGCGCAGCAGCGCACGGGCGCCCGTAGCTCAATGGATAGAGCATCTGACTACGGATCAGAAGGTTGGGAGTTCGAGTCTCTTCGGGCGCACACTGTGTTGAGACAGTAACGAAAACCCCGGTTCATCGAACCGGGGTTTTTGCGTTGGTGAGGTATCTGCGCGGGCGGTGCTTCTGCGGGGCGGTGCTTCTGCGCGGGCGGCGATTCTGCGCGGGCGGCGTATGGCCGCTTCAATCCGAATCAGGTGTTCTCGCGAGATCAGGACGATCGCAGGTCGAAATGGCCTGATCTCGCGAGAACACCTGATTTCGTGGGGGCTCACGGTGGGCGGACGCGCGGGCCGGCGTACGCGTTCCGGTCCCCGGCCGTGCACACGGTCGGGGATCGGGGGCGGCGCGCCGCGGCATCCCGCACCCTTGCGGCGTGTCGCGGATGATCCCCGACCCCGTGCACGGGCGCGTGCTCGGGACGAGCTGCGCCTACTCCGGCGCGCCGGTGACGTCGAGCGGCCGCAGTGCCGGCGGCACCGTGATCGCCTCGGTGATGGTCTCGACCTTCTCGGGCTCGAGGTCGCCGGCCAGGCGTGCGACAGCCTCGTCGAATTGCGTCTGCAAAGCGGCGATGGCCCTGTCGGCATCACCGGCGCGCAGGGCCTTCAGCAGCGCACGATAGGTGGGGGAGACGTCGCGACGCACGATGTACTCGTCGCTCGTCGAGAAGCTGGCGATGCGCGTCTCGATGGCCAACGTCGCCATGTACTGCGCAAGACGCTGATTGCCCGCGGCTTCGACCAGGCGGCGGTGGAACGCGAGGTCCGCGTCGCCGATGGCTCGCGCATCCTGCCCCTCACTGACCTTCTCGAGCTCGTCGAGCGCGGCCTCGACGTCGTCGAGCGTGGTCTTGTCGCGCACGATGATGCGAATGGCCTCGAACTCGACCGCGCCGCGGGCATCGTAGAGGTCTTGCAGATGCTCGGTGCCGACGACACTCACGCGCAGCCCGCGCCCGGGCGTGGCAGTCAGCAGCCCCTCCTGCACGAGGCGTTGCGCGGCCTCGCGCAGCGGGCTGCGGCTCACGCCGAGCTGGCTCGCGATCTCCACCTCGCCGATCTGGCTGCCCACGGGCAGTGCGCCGGAGAAGATCGCCGTGCGCAGCTCGATCGCGATGAGGTCGACCGTCGAGGGACGGGCGACACGGAAGACGGATGCTGCGCCGAGCGGCTGCTTCGCAAAGGCCATGGGATTCCTTCCAGATGTCCGGCGCCGATCGATCTGCGCCGGCAGACTCGCGGTCACCTCAACCGTACTGATCGACCGCGCCGAAGCGGTACGTCACAACGCAACGATAACAATTTCTGCATACATGCAGACAACCAGACTCTCGGATTGCATAAATGTCGACAGCGCGTCATAAGGTGGGGGACGCCCATCAACTGATTTCGGGTCGGGTCGCCAGGCTCGCGGAAGCGCCGGCTGGTTGGTTCGCCCCGCACACGACCGAAAGAGGAAAGATGATGACGAAGCGACGTTCCCGCACCCCTGTTCACATCGGGGTTGCCGCCGTCGGTGTCTTCGCGCTCGCCGCACTCACCGCCTGCAGCGGTGGGTCAACCGGTGGCAACGGTGACGACAACAGCAGCAAGAGCACGCTCGAACAGCTGAAGGCGAAGGGGTCGATCACCGTCGCGGTGGCCGACGAGCGCCCGTACTCCTGGAAGGAGAACGGCGAGGCCAAGGGCGCCACGATCGCGATCGACAAGAAGATCTTCCAGGCCATGGGCATCGATGAGGTCAAGGTCGTCGAGGTCGACTGGAACTCGCTGATCCCGGGTCTGAACGCCGGCCGCTTCGACGCGGTCAGCGCTGGCATGTCGATCCTGCCCGACCGTTGCGCGCAGGCGGCGTTCGCCGACCCCGAGATCATGTACACCACCGGTCTCATGGTCGCCAAGGGCAACCCGCTGGGCCTGGAGACGCTCGACGACGTGAAGAAGGCACAGGACGCCGGAAAGGACGTCAAGCTCGCGGTCCTGAACGGCGGCATCGAGGCCGGGTACGCCAAGAGCCTCGGCCTGAAGGTGTCGCAGTCCGTCAAGGATGCGCAGAGCGGCATGGATGTCGTGGCCAACGGTCGCGCCGACGTGTTCGCGATGACCGCGATCTCGCTGAACTATATGGCGAAGAACAGCGGCAATGACAAGGTCGAGACCACGCCTGCCTTCGTGCAGTCGATCGACGGCACCCCGCAGATCGGCGCCGGCACCGAGGTGTTCCGCAAGGCCGACACCGAACTGCAGAAGGCCTACAACGAGCAGCTCGACAAGATCACGAGCGACGAGGACACCTACCTCGGCCTCGTGGGTGAGTACGGGTTCACGAAGGAGAACATGCCTCCCGCAGACCTGACCACCGAGCAGCTGTGCAAGGGCGACGAGGGCTGAGTTCTTGTCTTCCGACCTGCTGAACGCGCTCGGCAGCGCGCTTCCACAGCTCGGCCCGGCGGTCCTCGTGACCGTCGGGCTGACGGTGGCGGGGTCGCTGCTGGCCGTGGTCATCGCGATCGGACTCGGGCTCATGGCGCGGCTCGAGAACATCGTGCTGCGCGGCATCGCGCGCGTCATCATCGAGTTCTTCCGCGGCACGTCGCTGGTCGTCCAGCTCTTCTGGCTGTTCTTCGTGCTGCCGATGTTCGGTGTGGAGTGGCCGCCGATCCTCGTCGGAATCCTGGCCCTCGGCTTGAACTTCGGCGCTTACGGCGCGGAGGTCGTGCGCGGCTCGATCAACTCCGTGCCGCGCGGGCAGTGGGAGGCCACGACGGCCCTCAGCATGTCGGCGACGCAGCGCATGTTCCGGGTGATCTTCCCTCAGGCGTGGGCGCTCATGATCCCGTCGCTGACGAACCTGCTCATCCAGCTTCTGAAGGCCACGGCGATCGTGAGCTTCATCACGCTCGCCGACCTCACGCACTGGATCGACAAGCTGCGAATCGGCACCGGCAGCACCTACTTCGCCTACGGCATCGGGCTCGTGCTGTACTTCGTGATCGCATACGCGCTCACGCTGCTGATGAACGCGCTCGAGGTGCATGCCAAGCACAAGATCGGCCGTGGCCAGTCGTTGCGTGAGGTACTGAGCTTCCGTACCCGCCCGCCCGTCGATCCGGTGGCCTCGAGCACCGCCGACCTCGAAGGGAAGCTGCAATGACCGACCAGGTGATCTGGGACTGGAGCATGGCCTGGCAGGTGCTGCCCGACCTGCTGCTGGCCTTCCTGAAGGTGACCCTCGTGGTCACGGTGCTCGGCACTCTCATCGCCGCGGTGCTGGGGCTGATCATCGCGATCGTGAAGCGTTCGGCACCCCAGCCGATCTCGGGCATCGTCGCGTTCATCGTGAACTTCATCCGGATGACGCCCATCGTCGTACAGCTGATGTTCGCCTACTTCGCGTTCACATCGATCGATCCGCTGACGATCGGCGTGGTGATCTTCGGCATCCACTATTCGACCTACATGTCCGAGGTCTATCGCGCCGGCATCGAGGCGGTTCCGGCCGGACAATGGGAGGCCAGCACGGCCCTGTCGATGTCGCGCACCCGCACCTGGGTGGCCGTCGTGATCCCGCAGGCGCTGCGCGCCACGATTCCGGCACTCGGCAACTACGCCATCTCGATGTTCAAGGACACACCGTTCCTCGTCGCGATCGGCGTGGTCGAACTGGTGCAGGCGGGCCTCGAGTTCGGCGGCAACCACTTCCGATACATCGAGGCGATCACCCTGTGCGGTGTCATCTTCCTCGTCGCGAGCTACCCCACCTCGCTGCTGGTGGGGCGATTGGAGAAGCGCCTTGCTTTCACAAACTGATACAGCGCCCGAGCCGGCGGCCGCAGGTGGGTCGTCGACCGCACCCGTCATTCGCTTCGATCGTGTGCAGAAGCGGTTCGGCGACAACATCGTGCTCAACGACCTGAACTTCGAGGTCGCCAAGGGCGAGCGCGTGACACTCATCGGACCCAGCGGATCGGGTAAGACCACGATCCTGCGCCTGGTGATGACGCTCGAAGAGGCCACCGACGGCTACATCTACATCGACGGCGAGCCGCTCACGCACGAACTGCGCGGCGGCAAGCGGGTCGAGCTGAAAGAGAAGCACAAGAACGACGTGCGCAAGCGCATCGGCATGGTGTTCCAGCAGTTCAACCTGTTCCCGAACATGACGGTGATGGAGAACATCATCGAGGCGCCGGTCCATGTTCTGAAGACGCCGAAGGATGCCGCGAAGCGGCGCGCCCTCGAACTGCTCGACCAGGTGGGACTCGCCGACAAGGCCGACGCGCACCCGATGCAGCTGTCGGGCGGCCAGCAGCAGCGCGTCGCCATTGCGCGGGCGCTCGCCATGGACCCCGAGATCCTGCTGCTGGACGAAGTCACGAGCGCCCTCGACCCCGAGATCGTCGGCGAGGTGCTCTCGATCCTGCGCGACGTCGCCAAGACGACCGACATCACGATGCTGATCGTGACGCATGAGATGCAGTTCGCCCGTGATGTGTCGAACCGCGTGCTCATGTTCGACGGCGGCAAGATCGTCGAAGAGGCGTCGCCCGAGGTGATGTTCACGCAGCCCAAGCAGCAGCGCACGCAGGAGTTCCTCTCCGCCGTGTTGCGCGGCTGAGAGGCTCCCTGAGCGCGGCGCGGCATCGGTGGTTTCACGGACACCGGGGCGCGCCGCGCGGAGACGAGGTCCGGTCGCCGCTGGTGGCGGCGGTTTCACGGCCCCTGGGCGCGCCGCGCGGCAGCGGTGGTTTCACGGACACCGGAGCGCGCCGCGCCGAGACGAAGGCCCGGTCGCCGCTGACGGGCCGAGACGAAGGCCCGGTCGCCGTCGGCGGCCCGGTCAGCCAGCGCTGAAATCAGGTGTTTTCGCGAGATCAGGCTCTTTGCGCCGCATATCGACCTGTTCTCGCGAGAACACCTGATTTCGTGAAGGGTCGTGAAGGGTCGTGAAGGGTCGTAAGTGGCCGGGGAGGGGCGAGCCCCGGCAGCGGGGCGGGCTCCGTCAGCGGGGCGGGCGCGCCGCGGCGGCCGTCGCGCCTTCCGCCTGCGGCCCGGCTTAGTCACCCGCGCCCGGCCGGCGCACGAGCGCGTCGGTGAAGAACGCGTGGATCACCGCCTGCAGTGCGGCTTTGGCCGCGTTGTCGATGGATGCCGCGTGCCCGCCCTCGTCCTGCTCGAGATAGTGCACCTCGGCGTCCGTCTCATCGAGCAGCCGGGCGGCCATCTTGCGCGCCTGCACCGGGCCCACGCGGTCGTCGCTCGTCGCGGCGTAGAAGAGGCTGGGCGGATAGGAGTGGGCCGGATCGATCAGGTGATACGGCGAGAAGGTGCGGATGAACTCCCAGTCGGCCGGGTCGTCGGGGTCGCCGTACTCGGCGATCCAGCTGGCGCCCGCCGACAGCCGGGTGTACCGGCGCATGTCGAGCAGCGGCACCCCGCACGCTATCGCGCCGAAGTCGTCGGGAAACTGCGTCAGCATGTTGCCCACGAGCAGTCCGCCGTTGCTTCCGCCGTGGCATCCCACCCTCTCCGGCGTCGTGACGCCACGGGCGACGAGATCACGGGCGACCGCGACGAAGTCCTCGTAGGCGCGGTGCCGGTTCTCGCGCAGCGCCGCGAGGTGCCAGGCGGGGCCGAACTCGCCTCCGCCGCGGATGTTCGCGACGACGAAGACCCCTCCCGCCTCGAGCCACGCCGGGCCCTGGATCGTCGCGTACTCGGGCAGGCGTGAGACCTCGAAGCCGCCGTAGCCGCTCAGCAGCACGGCGGCGGGGCCTTCGAGCGCCCGCGGAGCCACCTGGAAGTAGGGGACGCGCGTGCCGTCGGCCGAGACCGCCCAGTGCTGCGTGGTGGCGAGGTTCGTCGCATCGAACACCGCCGGAGCCTGGTCTATGACGCGGGGCGCCGGGGTTGCGGCATCCGTCGCGATCAGGGTCTGCGGAGTGAGAAAGCCGCGCGCGAGCAGGAACAGCTCGTCGTCCTCGTCGGCATCGGCCGTGACCACGTCGACGGTGAGGATGTCGTCGGTGTCGAGTCCGGTCTGCAGCTCGGTCGCTGACCAGCCGTCGGCCGGATCGAGGGAGAGGATGCGGCTGCGCACGTTCTCGAGCACGGTGAGGACGAGGCGGGTGCGGGTCCACGACCAGTCTTCGAGCACCGCGGTGTCGGTGGGGGTGAAGACGGGCACGAGGCTCGAACCGTCGCCGTTCGTGACCGTCTCGAGCGGGCCGACCAGCAGCGTGCCGCCGAGGTGGATGGTGTCGCCGACCTTCCAGTCGGTCGTAGTGCGCACCGCGACGAGGTCGCCGTGCACGTTCGTGTGCGCATCGTCGGGAACCGCGAGGTGGGCCGGGGCGTCGCCGCCGCGCCACACGTACCTCTCGGTGTGAAAGAAGTCGTGCGCGATCGAGGCGATCGCCGTGCTGCGGCCGTCGGTGTGGTCGACGCCCACGAACACCGACACGTCGCTCTGGTCGGCTTCGACGACGGGGGATGACGCGGCCAGCTGCGTGCCCCGGGTCCAGACACGTGCCGATCGGGGGTAGCCCGAGTCGGTCGTCGCGCCGCCCTCGAGCGCGGTTCCGACGAGCAGGGTGTCGGCGTCGATCCAGGCGGCGTGGGACTTGTCCGCATCGAGCATGAATGGCCTGCCGGCGACGAAGCTCCGCGCGGCCAGGTCGAATTCCCGCACGACATGCGCGTCTCCGCCGTCAGGGCTCAAGAACACCAGGGCGCGATCGGTGCCGCGCGGGGCATGCGCGGCGCCGGCGAACGCCCAGGGCGTGCTCTCTTCGCGGCCGAGGGCGTCGATGTCGAGCAGCACGTCCCAGTCGGGGGAGCCGGCGAGGAACGAGGTGCGCGAAGCGCGTCGCCACAGACCGCGGGGGTTTGCAGCATCCCGCCACAGGTCGTACATCCACTCGCCGTGACGACTCGGGACCACGACCCGGTCGGGGTCATCGAGGATCGTCTTCAACCGCGCAGCCAGTTCCGGCGCGGAGAAGGAAGCCTCCGTCTCGTCGGTGCGCCCGCGGGCCCAGGCAAGGGCTTCGGGATCGCGGATGTCTTCGAGCCAGAGGAACGGGTCGTCGTCGAGGGGATCTGTCACCACGCAAGCCTAGACGCGGGTCTACCCTGAGCCGTATGAAGCTCGTGCAGGTGGCTCAGCACGCCGACGATCTCGAGCGGGCGGCCACGTTCTACTCCGCGCTGCTGCGCAGGCAGCCGGCGGCGATGTTCGATCCGCCCGGGTTGCTGTTCTTCGACCTTGACGGCGTGCGTCTCCTGCTCGATCGCAACGCGCCGTCGGCGCTGATCTATCTGCATGTGGACAACGTGCACGAAACGCTCGAGCGCATCGACTCTCTCGCCGAGGTCGTCTCGCGACCGACGGTGGTCTTCACGCACGAGACCGATCTGCTCGGGCCCGCGGGACACGATGAATGGCAGGCGTTCATCCGCGACACCGAGGACAACACGGTCGGGCTGGTGGCCTTCCAGCGGCGGTGAGGGGGTCGCCGGCCGCGGGGTGGATCGGTTGGGCACCATGCACACCAGCGACCCGCAACGATGACAGATCTGCGCAGCATCAGGCAGTGAGACCTGATGCTCTGCACGCGCCGCCCGCACCCACCGCGCCGCGCACCCCTTAGCCTGGAGGAGTGAGCGCATACGTCTCGGCGTTCGAGCTGTTCTCCATCGGCGTAGGACCCTCGAGCTCCCACACGGTCGGCCCCATGCGGGCGGCCCGTGACTTCGCCGTGCGCGCCGCGCCGATCCTGGGCCGCACCTCCCGTGTGACCTGCACCCTGTTCGGCTCGCTCGGCGCCACCGGCCTCGGTCACGGCACGCCCGATGCCGTCGTCGCCGGGCTGCGCGGCGACGAGCCCGAGACGGTCGACCCCGACGCGCTGCGCCGTGCGTGGAGCGACTGGCCCGACGGCGGCCGACTGCGGGTGAATGGCACGCACGAGGTCGCCTTCGCCAAGGACGACATCGCCTTCGCTCCGCGTACGCGCATGCCCGGGCACCCGAACGCCCTGACACTCACGGCGCTCGGCGAGGGCGGCGACGTGCTCGCCGAAGAGACGTACTACTCCGTCGGTGGTGGATTCATCCGGCGGGAAGGGGATGCCACGGCCGCGGCATCCCGCACATTCCCGTTCTCGTTCGACACGGCGGCGGAATTGCTCGCGCTCTGCGATGCGCACGCGCTCACCATCGCCGAGGTCGCTCGAGCCAACGAGGAGGCGCTGCGCAGCGAGGAGGAGGTCGCGGCCTCGCTCGATGCTACCTGGGACGCGATGTCGGGCTGCATCACGGCCGGGCTGCACGCGGACGGCGTGCTGCCGGGCATCCTGAAGGTCAAGCGGCGGGCCGGCGCTCTTCGCGCGCAGCTCGAGTCGGCACAGGCGGACGGCGGCCGCGAGCTGCCCGGTGAATGGCTGGGCGCGTTCGCGCTCGCCGTCAACGAAGAGAACGCCTCGGGCGGCCGCGTCGTGACCGCGCCCACCAACGGCGCGGCAGGCATAGTGCCGGCCGTCGGCATGTATTGGTGGCGGTTCCTTGCGGATTCGGGGCTGGGCGCAGCCCGCGCTGTCACGCCCGATGCCGAACCGGTTGGCAGCGCACTGTTGGGCGAGTCCGCCGACGTCGCCGAGGCCAACCGGCGCCGCGGCATCCGTCGGTACCTGCTCACGGCGGCCGCGCTGGGCTCGCTGTTCAAAGCCAATGCGTCGATCTCGGGTGCTGAGGGCGGTTGCCAGGCCGAGGTCGGCTCGGCATGCGCGATGGCCGCTGCGGGGCTGACCGCGGTGATGGGTGGCACGAACCGCCAGATCGAGAACGCCGCCGAGATCGCCATGGAGCACCACCTCGGGCTCACCTGCGACCCGGTCGCAGGCCTGGTGCAGATCCCGTGCATCGAGCGCAACGCGATCGCGGCATCCACCGCGGTGACTGCCACGCGACTCGCCCTTCGTGGCGACGGCTCGCACTATGTGCCGCTCGACACGGTGGTGGAGACCATGCGCCAGACCGGCATCGACATGTCGACGAAGTACAAGGAGACCAGCGAGGGCGGGCTCGCCGTGAACGTCGTCGAATGCTGACGGACAACGAGACAGCGTAGGATTGTCCGAACCCGAACACCGGTCAGTTTCTGCGAGGATGCCGATGGCCACCGAACCCGCAACGCCCGTGCGCGTCGCTTCCCCTCTTTCCGAGCGCCCGCGCGCGCCGTTCTCTGCGCGGTCCTGGCTCGTCGTCATCGTCGTGGGGCTCGTCGGGCAGCTCGCCTGGACTGTCGAGAACATGTATCTCAACGTGTTCGTCTACGACACGATCTCGACTGATCCCACCGTGATCGCGATTCTCGTCGCGTCGAGCGCGATCGCCGCCACGCTCGCCACGATGCTCATCGGCGCCGCCTCAGACCGGGTGCGCCGACGCAAGCCGTTCATCGCGGTCGGCTACATCCTGTGGGGTGCCACGACGGCGATGTTCGGCTTCGTGCAGCCGGAGGGCGGGGTGGATGCCGCGCAGGCCGTCGGCTTCGCGGTGGTGGCCATCGTCGCCCTGGACTGCATCATGTCGTTCTTCGGCTCGGGCGCCAACGACGCCGCGTTCAACGCGTGGGTGACCGAGTCGACGGTTCCCGCCAATCGCGGCCGCGTCGACGGGGTGCTCGCGATCATGCCGCTCATGGGCATGCTCATCGTGTTCGGGGCGCTCGACGGTCTCACGCAGGACGGCCAGTGGAAGCTCTTCTTCAGCATCGTCGGCGGCGCCACCGCCGTCGTCGGCGTGATCGCGTTCTTCCTGGTGCGCGAGCCCGCCGAGACGCGCACACCGCCCGACGGCTACTTCGGCGCCGTGATCAACGGGCTGAAGCTGCGTACCGTGCGCGAGAACCCGCGGCTGTACATCCTGCTGGCGGCGTGGGCGGTGATCGGGACGAGCACGCAGGTGTTCATTCCGTACCTGATCATCTACATTCAGAAGTACCTGCGCATCGACGGGTACGCGATCGTGCTGGCCAGCGTCCTGATCCTCGCCGCGGTGATCAGTGTGCTGGGCGGCCGGCTCATCGACCGCATCGGCAAGACCGCCGCGATCCTGCCCGCGGTCGCCTTCATGATCGTGGGCCTGGTCGGCATGTTCTTCGTGCGCGGGATGCTGCCGGTGATTGTCTTCGGAACGATCATGATGGGCGGCTTCATGCTCTCGACGGCGTCGCTGTCGGCCAGCGTGCGTGATGTGACGCCGGCCGATCGCGTCGGCATGGTGCAGGGTCTGCGGATGATCGCGATGGTGCTCATCCCCATGGTCGCGGGTCCCTTCATCGGCTCGGCGGTCATCATCGGCGCCGACGAGACCTACGTCGACCTCGGAGTGGTCAAGCAGGTGCCCACTCCGTGGATCTTCATCGCCGCCGCGATCGTCGCGGTGTTCGTCGTGGTTCCCGTGCTCGCGCTCCGCAAGACCCCCGCTCCCGATCCGGAGGACCTCGCCGTATGACCCCGCTGACCCGGTGGGGCGAACAGCTCGACCCTGCAGCCCCGCTGCCCGAGTATCCGCGACCGCAGCTCGTGCGGGAGAGGTGGCAGAACCTCAACGGTGTGTGGGACTACGCCATCGTGCCGTTCGACGACGGCCAGGGCGGCGCCGATGACCCGCTCGCCGTGGCCGACCCGACGGCGCCGCCGCAGGCGTGGGACGGCGAGATCGTCGTGCCGTTCTCGCCCGAGATGCCGCTGTCGGGGGTGGGTCGTACCCTGCACAGTCGTGAGACTCTCTGGTACCGCCGCACGTTCGCCGCCGAATGCGGCGAGGGCGAGCGCGTCATCCTGCATCTGGATGCCGTCGACCAGTCATGCCGCGTCGCGGTCGACGGGGTCGAGGTCGCTTTCCACACGGGTGGGTACCTGCCCGTCGTCGTCGACGTGACGGCCGCGCTGGCCGATCGCTCCGAGCACGAGCTCGTCGTCGCCGTGCGCGATGTGACCGATGCCTCATGGCTGGCCCGCGGCAAGCAATCGAGCTCGCGCGGGGGCATCTGGTACACGCCGCAGTCCGGCATCTGGCAGACGGTGTGGCTCGAGGTCGTGCCGCGCGTCGCCGTCGACACGCTGGTGCTCACGCCGCACCTGGCATCCGGCGAGATCGAGGTCACCGTCGGCACCGACCATGCGAACGACACAGAGGGCGCTCTGACCGCGGCCGTCACCGTGCTCGCCGACGGTGAGGTCGTGGCATCCACCGCCGTCCTCGTCGGGCAGCCGACGCGGGTGGCGCTGCCGCAGCCGGTGCGTCCGTGGTCGCCCGAGGATCCGTTCCTCTACGACGTCGAGATCGCCCTCGGCGACGACCATGTGCGCTCGTATGTCGGCATGCGCTCGTTCGGAGTGGGTCGGGATGCCGCGGGGACACCGCGTCTTCTGATGAACGGCGAGCCGTACCTGCCGGTCGGGCTGCTCGATCAGGGGTACTGGCCCGACGGCGGGTACACCGCGCCGTCCGACGAGGCGCTCGAGTACGACGTGCGTCTCGCGAAGCGTCTGGGCTACACGATGCTGCGCAAGCACATCAAGGTCGAGCCGATGCGCTGGTACCACCATTGCGACCGGCTCGGCATGCTCGTGTGGCAGGATGCCGTCAACGGAGGCACGGCGTACAAGCCGCAGATCATCACGGCGCCGGCGTTCGGTGCGCCGCCCATCCGTGACGATCGCTATCGGGCGTTCGCGCGGGCGGATGAGCGCGGGCGCGAGCAGTTCGAGGTCGAGCTGGCCGAGATGATCGAGCATCTGCGGTCGGTGCCCTCGATTGCGCTGTGGGTGCCGTTCAACGAGGCGTGGGGACAGTTCGACGCTGCGCGCATCGCCGGTGTGGTGAGCGAGCTCGATCCGACCCGGCCGGTCGATCACGCCAGCGGGTGGCACGACCAGGGCGCTGGAGATCTGCGGAGCCTGCACATCTACTTCCGGCCGGTGCGGCCGCGTCGCCGGCGCGATGACCGCGTGCTGGCGGTGACCGAATACGGCGGGTACAGCCTCATCGTTCCCGGGCACACGTTCGGCACGAAGACGTTCGGCTACCGGCGCTACCGCTCGCGCGAGAAGTGGCAGGCGGCGTTCGAGCGGCTGCACGAGCGCGAGATCGCGCCGGCGATCCGCAAAGGCGTCGCCGCCCTCGTGTACACACAGCTGTCCGACGTCGAAGACGAGGTCAACGGCCTGGTCACCTACGATCGCCGCTTCATCAAGGCCGACGAGCAGCGCACGCATCGGATGAACGACGCGCTGCGCGCCGCCGCGGCGGAGTCGGGCGGTCACTCCGGCGCGTCCGCATCCCACGAGGAGAACGCATGACCGCCCGCGAACTGACCGTGCCCGTCTCGCTCACCGGTCCGGACGGGCGGCTCAACCCCGGCGCTGTCGGGTGGGCGCGGCATCCCCTCGTCGAAACGACCGGCATCGGCCGTGGGCCGGGGCGCAGCTGGGGCCGTAACAAGCGCTGGGAGTACTGGAGCGTGATCACGCCCACGCACTTCCTCGCCCTGACGGTCTCGGCGATCGACTACGCAGCCGTGCACGAGGCCTGGGTGTACGAGCGGTCGACCGGTCGGTCGCTGCGCCACGGCGCGACCGTGCTGCCGCAGCGCGGTGTCGAGATGCCGGGGCGGCTGGATGCCGCGCCGGCCCGTGCCCGCGCGAGGGGCCTCGCGCTCGACGTCGAGCCCTCCGGCGAGCTGCGCGACGGGGCCGCGCCGCAGGTGCGTCTGCGCGCCCGCTTCCCGCGGGCGTCGTTCGACATCACGGTGTCGCGGCCGAAGGGTCACGAGTGCCTGGCCGTCGTCGTGCCGTGGAGTGCGAACCGGTTTCAGTACACGGTGAAGGATGTCGCGCTGCCGGCATCCGGCACCGTGACCGTCGACGGGACCACGCATGAACTGCCCGAGGGCTGGGCGGTGCTCGACCACGGGCGCGGCCGGTGGCCGTATGACGTGCGATGGAACTGGGGTGCGGGATCGGGCGTCGCGCACCGCCGCACGATCGGCATACAGGTCGGCGGCAGGTGGACCGACGGCACCGGGCAGACCGAGAACGGTCTGGTCGTGGACGGACGGCTGCACAAGATCCACGACGAACTCGTGTGGGAGTACGACCTTGCCGAGCCGCTCACGCCGTGGCGGATCCACGGCGGCGGGCTCGTGGCATCCTTCACCCCCTTCTACGACAAGCAGTCCCGCACGAACCTGCTCGTGCTCTCATCGCGCACCGATCAGTGCTTCGGCACGTGGGCGGGAACGTTCACCGCTGCCGACGGCGAGACGATCGGGTTCGACGGCATCGAGGGATGGGCCGAAGACGTGCACAACCGGTGGTGAGCCGGCCGCCTCACGCCACCGCCGGCGCTGTGCACCGCTTCAGCCGGCTGGGCGCCCGCGCAGCTTGTCGGTCAGGCGCTTGAGGTGGGCGAGCTCGTCGTCGTCGAGCGGGGTCATCTTCTCGGCGATGCCGCGGGCGTGCGCAGTGGCGATGGCGCGAAAGCGTGAAGCCCCCTCCTCGGTCGCCCGCACGAGCGAACCGCGCCGGTCGTCGGGGTCGGGGCATTTGGCGATGAGGCCGCGGGCGACCATCCGCTCGACGAGTCGCGAGACGCTCGGCTGGCTGATGAGCATGTTGGCCGTCACGTCGCGCAGTCGTGCGGTCATCTGCGGTCCGCGCGTGACGGTGAGCAGAACGTCGTACTCGGCCTGGCTCAGCGTCGATTCATCGAAATCTCCGCTGATCTGCGTGAAGATCTCATGCTGCGCGCGGAACAGGCTCTCCCAGGCGGCGACGGCCAGGCGACGGTCGGTCATCGCTCCAGCGTATCCGGCCCCATAGGCTGGCAGAGATGCCTCGATATCTGCGTGCTCTTCTCGTCGCGGCCGCGGTGGCCGCGGCATCCCTCCTCTGGGTCGGGCCGGCCGCGGCCGCGGTGCTGCCGTCCGTCGGCGCTGAGCCGGTGTCGGCCGTCGGCCCCGTTTCGGCGGACGTCGACGACTTCTCGTTCTCGAGCCTTGACGTCGACTACACGCTCGGGCGTGAGGACGATGGCACGAGCACGCTGAAGGTGGTGGAGACGTTCGTCGCGGACTTTCCGCAGACCGATCAGAATCACGGCATGAAGCGGGCGATCCCCGACACGTACAACGGGCAGCCGCTGAACCTGCATCTCGTGTCGGTGACCGATGAGAACGGCGATCCGCGTCCGGCCGACACCGACGACGACGACGGATGGTTCACGATCACCTCGCGCAGCGACCAGTACCTGCACGGTCCGCAGACGTTCGTGTTCACATACACGGCGCGGCACGTGACCTGGCACTTCTCCGACACCGGCGCCGACGAGTTCTACTGGGACGTCAACGGTACCGATTGGGGGCAGCCGTTCGGAACGGTGGATGCCACGCTGCACGTGCCTGCGGATCTCGCCGGCGCCCTCACCGGGCGGCAGTCGTGCTACCAGGGTGCGTACGGCATCAACGACACGTGCGAGATCACGTCAATGCCCGGTGACGGCGGCGCGGTGACCGTGCACGCGCAGGCCCGCGAGCTGGACGCACGCGAGAACATGACGATCGCGGTCGGCTTCACCGCGGGCACGTTCACGCCCTTCGATCCGTCGCTGCTCGCATCGCCGTGGGGCTGGGTGCAGGGCGTCGGCGTGCTCGCGGCGCTGGCGTCCGTCGTGTCGGCGATCCTCGTGCGGGTGCGCAGGCTTCGGGATGCACCGGGACGCCCGACGATCATCGCCGAGTACACGCCGCCGAAGAACGTGGACGCGCTGTTGGCGGCGGTGTTGCGCGGGGCGACGTCGAAGGCGGTGCCGGCGGAGGTGCTCGAGCAGGCCATTCGTGGCAGCATCCGGATGATCGAGGGCGAACGGCGTGTGTTCGGCACGCACAAGATGCAGGCGGAACTCGTCGATGCGTCGCGCTCGGGTGACAAGGACGGCAGGATGCTGCTGGCCGGCATGTTCGGCGACCAGCCGATGCCCGGTGACGTCTTCACCTTCGGGAAGTCGAACAGTCGCTTCGCCAAGGCAGGGCAGAAGATGCTCAAGTGGGGCGCGGCCGAGGTGAAGCGGCGGCGCTGGAAGCGCGTCGACACTCGGTACGCACGTCGCCTGCCGGTGCTGTTGGCGTTCATCGGCCTGCTCGTCTCGGTGGGTGCCGGAGTCATCGCCATGGCGATGTACGTGTCGGCGGCTGCGAGCGGGATCCTGCTCATGGCCGGCGTGGCGGCGTTCGTGGCTTCGATGATTCTCATCGCGCGATCGCCGCTGACCGCGGATGGTGCGGAGGTGCGCGACCATCTCGAGGGGCTGAAGATGTTCATCGAGTGGGCCGAGGCGGATCGGATCAGGATGCTGCAGTCGCCGTCCGGCGCCGAGAAGACGCCCGTGGATGTCAATGACAAGCGCCAGGTGCTGAAGATCTATGAGGCGCTGCTGCCGTACGCGGTGGTGTTCGGTCAGGAGAAGGAGTGGGCGCAGCAGCTCGCGACGATGTATCCGGCCGGAGAAGGGCCGTACTGGTACAGCGGCAACATGGCGGCCTTCAACGCGGCGACCTTCGCGGCGGGTATCAGCTCGCTGTCGGCGACGGCGGCGTCGTCGTCATCGACGTCGGGCGGCTCCGGCGGCGGTGGCTTCTCCGGCGGAGGTGGCGGCGGTGGCGGGGGCGGCGGCGTCTGATCCTGCGTCTGATCCTGCGTCTGCTCCCCGTGTCTGCTCCCCGCGTGTGGTTCCCGGGCCTGATCCCGGGTGTAGGTGCGGGGCCTGATTCAGAGGTCTGATCCCGGGTTGATCCAGGGCTGATCCCGTGATGTTTGTGCGGCACCCGTCCGGCGCAGAGTTCTCGGTTACCGAGCGGCGCTTCGTCTCGCTGTTCTCGCTCAGTACGGGTCTTGGCGCGTCGACGCGGTCTGGCCGCGTTCGGGTTCTTGGCTGTTGAGCGAGCGCCGCAGGGGCGAGCGTCATAAGCGCGAGTCGAAGCGACTCGTGAGCAGCCGTATCGATCCTGGAATCGGCCGAACCGATGGCGGCGTGGTGGTTGGTCGGCGCGGGCGTCACGTGCGTCTGATCTGTTCGGTGGCGGGTGCTCTTGTTCTGCTGCTGTTGAGTCGTCTGCGGAGTGTGTTGCGGGCTCGGTGGAGGGACCCGTGGGTGGGTCGCCAGGTGTCGGTGGGGTCGAGGTTGCGTGGTGCGCGTACCTGGGGGAGTCCGTCTACCATTCGGATTTGCCATCCGCTGGTTTCGATGGTGCGGTGGTGCCACCAGCACAGGGGGACGCCGTTGTCGACGTGGGTGGGTCCGCCTTTGCTGTGGGGGATGACGTGGTGGATTTCGCACCAGGTGGCGGGCATGTTGCATCCGGGGATGATGCAGGTCCCGTCGCGGGCGATGATGGCTTTGCGTTGGTTGGCGTTGAAGGTGCGGTTCGGGGTGCCCAGGGCGATGATGCGCCCGTCGGTGCCGAAGAGCAGGTGTTGGGTGCCGGCGTTGCAGGCGGCTTGGCGGGCGACGAAGGCGGGGACGGTGCAGTCGGTGCCGTTGATGAATCCGACACTCTCCTCACCCTCCCGGTCCCGGTCACGGTCCTGGTCGTGGTCGTCGTGTTCGCTGGTGTCGTGGCGGTCGGGGTGCAGGTCGTTGTCGTCGATGGTGATGACCGTGACGGGCGCGGCGCCACCCAGGGTGGGTGCGTCGGCCGAGCGTACGGCGATGTTCAGGATGGTGGCGAGCACGTCGTGCAGTTTCTGCGCATGTGTGCGGGGGTCCCGGGGCTCGTCGTGGGTGTGCGCCTCACCCTCGGGGTTCTCGCTGAAGGCCACACCGCCGGAGGGGTCGGGAAGGGTGGTGACGCGGGGGTTGGTCATCGCGTCGGAGAGGTGGCGGAACTGTTCGTAGATGTCGGAGAGGATCCATCCGTTGACCGGGCGGATGCCGCCCTGGTCGGGGCCGAACCGGAGCGCGCGTTTGCGGGCGGCGCGCTCGAAGTCGGGGAGGGTGCCGTCGGGGTCGAGGACCAGTTCCCAGACTTTGGCTTGGATGCGGGTCTCATCGGCGGTGCATGCCGGTGCCTGGTCGGTGCTGTTGCCGGTGGCTGCGGCGGTCAGTTCGTACTCGGCCGCAGCCCACTGGGCAGGGTCGGTGCGATCGGCGATCGGGTTCAGAATGCTGGTGATCGCGGTGATTGAGTCGACCCCGATGCCCCCGTCGATGAGTGCTTCCCGCACGGTGAGGAACCGGGCCGGCAGCGGCTGTCCGGTCAACGTAGTGCGGACAGCGACCGCCCGGCCCTGCCGGATCCGGGCCCGCGCTGTGGAAGACGCGATCCCGGTGACCCGGCACAGCAGATCCGCGGCGGTCGAGCACCCGGACCGGGCAGACAGGCGCTCTTCCCCCAGTTCGGTGCGGGAGCGGTCATCGACCTCGGCGGCGGTGGTGATCCGTAGCGCGTCGACGCGCCGGCCGAGTGCTTCGGTGACCCGGGTCAGTTCGAGCAGTTCGGTGTCGGACAGGGTCCGCACCGCGTCGGCCGCGAGCGATTCATGCACGATGTCACTCAGCGTGCTGTCGAGACCGGTGAGGGTCTCGATCAGGTCCGCGGGTGCCGTGTTCATGCTTCCATCATGCCGCCCACCACCGACATTGGAACGCGACGAATCCCAGATCAGCTCTGATATCTGTGGACAACTCGGGAAGGTCCGGAATCGAGGCTGCTTGTGGAGGAGTCGATGCGCTTCACCGACCTTCTAGTGAGTGAAACAAGGAGACGGACGCCCAACGCCGGAGCCACGCCGGGCCCGCGACATCCCGCACTCAGAACGGATACCCCTCCACCCGACTCTGCATCGTGACCCACTGCGTTTCGGTGAACGTGTCGAGGTTCGCGCGCGGTCCGCCGAAGCGTCCGCCGACGCCCGAGGCCTTCGACCCTCCGAACGGGATCACGGCTTCGTCGTCCACCGTCGCATCGTTGATGTGCACGGCGCCCGATTCGATCCGGTCGCACAGCTCGTACGCGGCGTACGGGTTCGACGTGATGATCGACACCGACAGTCCGTACTCCGATGCGTTGATTACGTCGATCGCCTCGTCGACGTCGTCGTAGACCTGGATCGGTGCGACCGGCCCGAAGATCTCCTCAGCCCAGGCGGGGTTGTCGGTCGCGACATCCGTCAGTACCGTCGGCCGGTAGAACAGTCCCTCGTACTCGCCGCCCACGGCGAGCGTCGCACCGTGCTCGACGGCGGCCGTGACATACCCGTGCACGCGATCGCGCTGCTTCTCGTCGATGACCGGACCCAGCGGCATCCCTTCTTCCGGATCTCCGACCGGGATGCCGCGTGCCTTCTCCGTGAGTGCAGCGATGTACTCGTCAGCCTGGGAGCGGTGCACGAGATGCCGCCCCGTGGTCATGCAGATCTGCCCCTGATGCAGGAACGACCCCCACGCGCCGATCGAGGCCGCCGCGTGTACGTCGGCGTCGGGCAGCACGAGCATCGCGTTGTTTCCACCGAGCTCGAGATGCACCCGCTTCAAGAGGGGCGCGGCCGCCTCGCCGATCTTGCGGCCGGCGGGCGTCGATCCGGTGAACGAGATGCACGGCACTCCGGGATGCGCGACCAAGGCTGCGCCGAGCTCGCCGCCGCCCGGCAGCACGTGCAGCACGCCCTGCGGCAGGCCCGCCTCTTCGAACAGCGCGGCCAGGGCCAAACCGCCCGAGACCGAGGTGCGCGGATCGGGCTTGAGAATGACCGCGTTGCCCAACGCGAGCGCGGGAGCGACCGAGCGCATCGACAGTATCGCGGGAAAGTTGAACGGCGAGATCACCCCGACGACGCCGAGCGGCACGCGCCGGGCGATCGAGGTGCGGTCTTTGACGCTGCGCAGCAGTTCGCCGTAGGGGTGGGATGCCAGAGCCGCCGCCTCCTGCAACTCGCTGATGACCAGCCCGGCTTCGAAATCAGCCTTGCCGCGGCCCGATCCGCTCTCGGGGATCAAAACGTCCGTCAGCCGGGCGGGGTCGGCCTCGAGCAGCTGCGCCGCCTTCAACATGACGGCGGCGCGGGTGGCGTAGGGCGCCTTCGCCCAGTCCTTCTGCGCGGCCGTCGCCGAGGCCACGGCGCGGTCGAGGTCGGTGGCATCGGCCTGTGCGACGGTGTCGATGACGGCGCCGGTCGCCGGTGCCGTGACGGTGAGCGGCGCACCGGCGCCCGCGCGCCAGCCGTCGGAGAAGAGGGCGTTGTGCCAGGGGGAGGTGCTCATATGCCGAGCCTCACACTCCGCACGCGGCAGGGCAACCTCTTCGGCGGTGCGCAACGGCGTCCGGTGCACGGTGAGAAGAAGGCGCTTCTGCGGTGCCGGCAGGGGATGCCGCAGACAGAGTAAGGGCCGGTCGGAGAGGCTCTCGACCGGCCCTTGTCCCTTGCACCAAGAGTGTCCTGCAATCACATGCCGGTGGCTGCCACAGCAAAACAACCACCGTTCGATAACTGTATAACGAGAAGGTAACGGGCGCCACCCCCCGGCGTTATCTTTTCGTAATTCTCATGACAAACTTGTCATCTCCCGAACCTACTCACAGGTGCGAATCGATCCTCCGGCGCGGGTCAACCGTATCTCGGCGAGCTGATCGCTCAGCGCCACGCTGATGAGCACCGCGACAAGCGCTGTGCTGATCAGCAGCGCAGGAAGAGCGCCACCGAACAGTCCTGGCCCCGCGCACGCCGCGATGGCGACCAACCGGACGTATCCGACGCGACGCGTCGCCCGCAGCTGTAGAGCGAATTGCGCAAGAAGGAAGAGCATCGGTCCAGCGCTGACGGCGATCAGCTCTGCACGCCCTAACGGCTCCAGCGGGTGCGCGATGACGATCTCGTCGCCCACGGCCGTCAGAATGATCCCGGCGACGATGAGGACGTGCCCGTAGGTGTAGATGTCTCGCGCGCGATTGGTTCGGTTCTCCCTCGCGCCAAGGGAGCGCTCGCCGAGATCTCGTGTGGAGACGAAGTACAGCCACCACAGTGCTGCTGATCCGGTGAAAGCGCTGATGAACGCGGCCGCGGTAGCGGCATCCAGCTCACGTCCCGCGGTCGTCGCGCCGGTCTGGATGATCGTCTCGCCGATAGTAGCGATCACGATCAGCCCGAATCGCTCGGTGAAGTGGCCGGTGGCCAGGCGCCAGGACCCGGCCACGAGCCGGCGCCGACCGGGGAGTGGGAAGAAGATGCGGGGGGCGATGTAGTCGAGGGCAAGGGCAAACGACCACAGCCCTGCTCTCCATCCGCCTTCGGCCAGCCCTCCAGCGATCCAGAACACGCCGGCTATCAGGAACCAGGCAAGGATCCGTCCGGCTTGCTCTCGTTCCACGCTCCCACGGGCAGCCACCACGAAGGTGAGGAAGGAGTGACGGCCCACCTGAATAGCAAGGTAGGCGGCAACGAACAGAAGGCCGCGCTCGCCGAAGGCATGGGGAACGGCGATGGCCATCAGCAGACTCCCGAGCATGAGGGCGATCAGCACCAGCCGGACGGGATTGGTCTCCGGATCGAGCTCGTTCGTGGCCCACGTCGTGTAATTCCACGACCACCACACGGCGAGCAGGACGATCGCCGCCTGGCCGGCTCCCACCCAGGTCAGGTTGCTCAGAAGCAGATGTGAGACCTGAGTGATCGTGAAGACGAACACAAGGTCGTAGAACAGCTCCAGCGTCGCGGCCCGCTGGGCTTCAGCATCGTCTCGACGCCGGAGGCGTCCGGGCGCCGCCGCAGAATTCTGAGCAGGTCCGTCACGATCGGCGTCGTCGACGTCTCGAGCGGCGTCCGCCGCCGTCGCCGGCGCGGAGGGCTTCTCCGGAATGGGCTGGTCGGCCACCGGTTCTCCATTCGGAAAGGTGCAGGTGTGGCCCGCGCTTCGAACGTGGGCCACAACTGCGGTTTCGGTCACGCCGAGAGGGATGCCTTCAGGTGGGCGATCGCCTGCGCGACAGCGGCCTTCGCGGCGTGAGTCTTGTGCATGCTGTTGACCATCACGAAGTCGTGGATGATCCCGGCGTAGCGCACCTGGGTCACATCGACGCCGGCACGGCGGAGCTTCGCGGCGAACGCCTCGCCCTCATCGCGGAGCACATCGGCCTCTCCGTTGATGACGAGGGTCGGCGGGAAGAAGGCCAACTGCTCTTCCGTCGCCCGAAGCGGGGATACGGTGATCTGCGCCCGCTCCTCCTCGCTCGTCGTGTACTGGTCCCAGAACCACTTCATGCCGTCGAGCGCGAGGAAGTACCCGTCTGCGAACTCCTTGTACGACTCGGTGTCGAACGTCGCGTCGGTGACCGGGTAGAACAGGACCGCGCCCTTGAACTTCACATCGCCGCGCTCTTCCGCCATGAGGTTCAGAGCGATGGCCATGTTGCCGCCGACCGAGTCGCCGGCGATCGCGACGTTGGACCCATCGAGGCCCTTCTCGGCGCCGTGCTGCACGACCCATTGCGCGACAGCGTACGACTGCTCGTTCTGCACCGGGTACTGGTGCTCCGGGGCGCGGTCGTACTCGGGGAACACGACGGCCGCGCCGGTACCGACGGCGAGGTCGCGGACGAGGCGGTCGTGGGTGTGGGCGTCGCCGAAGACCCAGCCTGCGCCGTGCGTATAGAGCACGACGGGCAAAACGCCAGTCGCTCCCTTCGGCTTGACGATGCGGGTGACGACCGACCCGGTCGGGCCGCCCTCGACGGTGATCCACTCCTCATCGATCTCGGGCTTCCAGATGGGCTCGTCCTGCACACCGTCGACGGCTTTGCGTCCGTCCTCCGGGGCGAGCTGGTACAGGAACGGCGGGTTCGCGGTGGCGTCGACGAAGGCCTGTGCGGCGGGTTCGAGGGCGATGTTCTTCGGGTTGCTGGTAGACATTTGTCTTCCTCCTGGGTTGTTTTTCGGATCTGATGAGCTGGGTCGGTCAGCGACGGCGGCCGGCGCGCACATGGCGGTGCGCCGGGTCGCGGTATGACCGGGCGGCCGGGATGTGCGCTCACCAGGGCAGGGTGCCGGTGCGGTCGGAGGCAGTTCCGGTCGGTGTCGCTGGGCCGAGGGTGGCGAGACGAACGGCAGCCTCCGCGCCTTCTGCAACGGTCTGCCCGACGTTGCCGGTGAAGTCGGTTGCCGTCTGGCCCGGGTCCACGGCATTGAACCGGATCTCCGGGATCGTCTTCGCGTACTGCGTCGTGAGCATGGTGACCGCGCTCTTGGAGGAGCCGTACGCCGCGAGCGTGTATTGGGACTCCACTCGTGCAGGATCGTGCGTCAGCGCGAATGAGCCCATGCCGCTGGTGACGTTGATCACCGACGGATCGGTCCCCTTCCGCAGTAGCGGAAGGAAGGCGCGCGTGACGCGGACCAGGCCGAAGACGTTGGTCTCGTACACGGGACGCAGCTGGTCCGCAGTCATGTCTCCAGGAGCTGCGACCTCGCCGAGGATGCCTGCGTTGTTGATGAGGACGTCCAGATGTCCCACCCATGCTCGTATCGTCGCAACGGCCGACGTGACGGACGCGTCGTCGGTCACGTCCAGTTGCACGAAGTGGGCTCCAAGGCCGTCGGCGGCTTCCTGCCCGGCGGACGCGTCACGCGACCCGATCCAGACCGTCTGCCCTGCATCGAGCAGACGACGGGCGACTTCGTAGCCCAATCCGCGGTTTCCTCCGGTGATGAGTGTTGTTGTCATCGATGTCATGCCCTTCCAGATGTTCGTGCGCGGCGGGTTACGTTACAGCTAATCTATGTAACGAAACCCGATGCTCGGAACACTAGCCATGGTTATCCGTTACAGTCAAGTTGTGTAACGAAACGGCACGGGATGATGACGAAGGGACGACGACGATGTCTGAGAAGAGCCGCAGATCACAGACACCGACCGGGTCGGGCGGACGCCCCCGTGACCCGATCATCGAAGAGGCGATCATTGAATCGACGCGCATGCTGCTCGCGACAAAGGGCTACTCGGCGATGACGATCGGCGACATCGTCGCCGATGCCGGCGTGACGCGCCCCACGCTGTATCGACGCTGGCCGAACAAGTACGAGCTGGTCATCGACGCCCTGCGATACGGGTTGCGCAAACAACGGGAAGCGTACCCGCCGCTGGAGCTGGACGATCTCACTCCGCGAGAGGCCGTGGTCGAAGCCGTGCGTCGGCTCGATCCGCGCTTCCACAATCCGCGCGCGATGACCCTGCACGGCAACTTCATGGCCGAAGCGGCGCGCGAGCCGGGCCTGATCGCGCAGATGAGGGAACTGGGCAATCAACCACGATGCCAGGAACTCACCGATGTGCTCATCGAACTCCAGAGGCGGGGTGCCGTGCGCCAGAACGTCGACGTGGATATGGTCGTGAGCCTTTCGTTCGGGAGCTACTTCGCCGACTTCAATCGGTACGGCCACGATGTGCCAGCCGACTTCGCCGAACGCGTCGTCGCCACGCTGTGGCCTGTCATCGCCAGAGAAGGCGAGCTCACATCCACGTGAGCCATCCCCCGAAAGGCTGACCTCGATCTCACCCCTGCACCCGATGTGGAGGATGGATGCCGCGGCTGAACTGGAAGCATGCATCCCGAACCCTCTTCCGCCCGGTCGTTCCCTGCGCGCCTGACCTCGCGCCGCGGTGCCTGGATAGCCCTCGCGCTCGCCGTTCTCGTCTTCGTCGGCCTGTTCGGCCTGTTCGGTCGCGCCGAAGCGCCCGGCGGCAACGACGCGGCTCCCGCCTCGTCCGAATCGGCGCAGGCGCAGGCCGTGCTCGATGAGTTCCCGGGCCATGACGTGCAGTCTCTGTCGGTCGTCGCCGTCCGTACCGACGGGGGCGTGCTGACCGCCGCCGACAAGGCCGCGTTCGCCGACCTTGCCCCGATCATCGACGCGCAGACCGGCCACGAGCCGGGCCGCGTCACCGTCAGCGACGACGGCGAGGCCGCGGTCATGCAGGCGCCGCTGACGGTGTCTGATGACTCCGGCACGAATGCGGAGAGGGTCGACGCCGTCCGCGATGCGATCGCGGGTGTGGATGCCGCGGGCCTTGACGTGCTCGTCACCGGCGGCCCCGCGTTCGGCGCCGACATCACGAACGCGTTCGCCGGTGCCGACATCACCCTGCTTCTCGTGACGATCGCGATCGTCGCGCTGCTGCTGGTCATCACCTATCGCTCGCCGGTGCTGTGGTTGCTGCCGTTGACCGTGATCGGCATCGCCGACCAGCTCGCCGCCAAAGTCACTGCTGCCCTCAGCACGGCTTGGAACCTTCAGTTCGACACCGGCGTGGTCAGCGTCCTCGTCTTCGGCGCCGGCACGAACTACGCGCTGCTGCTGATCTCGCGCTATCGCGAAGAGCTCGCGCGACACGACGACCACCGCACGGCGCTCGCCGTCGCCTGGCGCAAGACCGTGCCCGCGATCGTCGCCTCGAACCTGACGGTCGTGCTGGCGCTGGCGACCCTCGTGTTCGCCGTGATCCCGGG
Source organism: Microbacterium horticulturae (assembly GCF_029094505.1). Lineage (NCBI taxonomy): Bacteria > Bacillati > Actinomycetota > Actinomycetes > Micrococcales > Microbacteriaceae > Microbacterium > Microbacterium horticulturae. Next base: position 691,637 of record NZ_CP119108.1, read on the forward strand.
CACGCACGGGCTCGGCATCGCTGCCGCCGTGGGGCTGCTCATCGCCGCGGCATGCGTTCTTCTCGTCCTCCCGCCCGTGCTCGCCGTCTGCGGCCGTCGCGTGTTCTGGCCGTTCACGCCACGACCCAGAGAGCACGCGGCCCAGGGCCGTGTCTGGGGCGGCATCGCCAACCGGGTCGTGAAGCGCCCGACCCCGGCGCTCGTGGGTGGCCTCGTGGTCGTCGGCGTCATGGCCGCCGGCTTGTTCGGCACCACCGTCGGCCTCACCCAGGTGGAGAAGTTCCGCGGCGGCTCCGAGTCGGCGACGGGCCTGACGACCGTGGCCGCGCACTTCCCGGCGGGTGAGGCGCAGCCCATGATCATCGTCGCCGACGCCGACCATGCGCAGGCCGTGGCCGACGCCGCACAAGACGTGCCCGGTGTCACGCGCGCGATGACCTCCCACGACACCGCAACCGTCGACGGCACCCCGATTGCCAAGATCGTCGTGGTGGGGGAGCCCGAGCCCGGGTCGGACGCGAGCCTCGATCTCGTGCGCGACGTGCGCACGGCCGTGCACGAGGTGCCCGGCGCCGACGCGCTGGTCGGCGGCGCGGTGGCGACCGACGTGGATGCGCGCGATGGAGCCTGGCGCGACCTGCTGCTGATCGCGCCGCTCGTGCTGGCCATCAGCCTCGTCGTGCTCGTGGTGCTACTGCGCTCGCTGGTCGCGCCGATCCTGCTGCTGCTCGTGAACCTCGCCAGCGCCGCCGCCGCGATCGGTGCCGGCGCGTGGCTTGGCCGCACCCTGTTCGGATGGCAATCGCTCGATCTGCCGGTGCCGCTGCTCGCGTTCATCTTCCTGGTGGCACTGGGTATCGACTACACGATCTTCCTCGTGCACCGGGCGAAGACCGAGGCCGACGAACACGGCACACGTCGCGGCATGGCCCGGGCCGTGGCATCCACCGGCGGTGTCATCACCAGCGCAGGCATCGTGCTCGCGGGAGTGTTCGCGGCGCTCGGCGTGCTGCCCCTCGTCACGCTCGGACAGCTGGGTCTCATCGTCGGCCTCGGCGTGATCGTCGACACCCTCGTCGTGCGCACGATCGTCGTGCCGGCGCTGTTCGCCCTCACCGGTGACCGCATCTGGTGGCCGCACCGGCCCGCGCCGCGCTACCGTCAAGACGACGCGCTGCCCGACCCCGAGCTGGTCGGTGTGAGCGCCGACGACTGAGAGCGAGCACCGATGGCCACCGGAACGGCGACACGGATGATGCGGGCGGGTCTGCACGCGATCACCGCCGTGCTGGTGGTCATCGGCGCCGTCAGCGCGCTGCAGGCTGACCGTCCGATCCTGGCGCTGTCGGCCGCTGCCGCTTTCGTCGTCTGGTACATCGCAGGGGCGGTGCTGGCGCGGCGCCGCCGGTCACACCGGCTCGCCGTCGTCTGGCTGATCGTGCTCGCCGTGATCTGGGCGGCCGCCTCGGCGTTCGCGCCCGAGTTCATCTGGCTCGCGTTCCCGCTGTGGCTGCTGGCGGGTCAGATGATGGCGACGGTGCCGGCGGCGGTGTTCAGCGCTGTCGTGCTCGCCGTCGTGATCACGGCCCCCATCGCACGCACCGGCCACGTCGACACCGCGTACATCGTCGGCCCGGTCGTCGGCGGTCTGTTCGCCTACGGCATCTCGCGCGGTTATCTGCGGTTGCTCGCCGACGCGCGCGAGCGTCAGCGGCTGGTCTCCTCGTTGCTGCAAGCGCAAGACGACATGGCCCGCCTGCACGACGAGCTCGGCGCGACCCAGCGCGAGTCGGGGATCCTCCAGGAGCGCACGCGCCTCTCGCGCGACATCCACGACACGATCGCCCAGTCGCTGTCGGCCATTGTGCTTCTCGCACGGGCGCAGCCCGAGGACCCGACACTCGAACGCATCGCGACCGTCGCCGAGACCGGGCTCGTCGACGTGCGCCGCATCGTCGCAGCGCTCGCGCCGGCGCAGCTGCAGGAGGGCACCCTCGTCGTGTCGCTGCGGCGCATGCTCGACCGGCTGGCCGAAGACACCGGCATCCTCACCTCCCTCGATGCCGACGACCATCTGCCGCAACTGCCGGTGGAGGTGGATGTCGCGTTGCTGCGCACGGCGCAGTCGGCGCTGTCGAACGTTCGTCTGCACTCGGGCGCGAGCCGTGTCGTGGTGCATCTCGCCGACGTCGGCGACGGCATCCGCCTCGACATCGTCGACGACGGCCGCGGCTTCGATCTGCAGAAATGGGTCGGCGGCGACGGCGGATACGGCCTGCGCGCCATGCGGGACCGGCTGCGTGAACTGGGCGGCGGGCTCGACATCGAGGCGGCGGTGGATGCCGGGACCGCCCTCTCGGCCCACGTTCCACTCGCGCCCGCCCGGCGTGCGGAGGAGGACGAATGAGCGTCTCGGTGGTGATCGTCGATGACCACCCCATCGTGCGGTCGGGGCTGCGGGCCGTGCTGACCTCGGACCCCGAGCTCGACGTCGTGGGCGAGGCGGCCGACGGTGCCGAGGCCATAGCGCTGTGCGCGACGCTGCGCCCCGACGTCGTGCTGTGCGATCTGCGTCTGGGCGAGGGCGCCGACGGCATCGCGACGACCCGCACGCTGCGTGCGCTCGATGCGGCGCCGGCTGTCGTCATCCTCACCACCTACGACACCGATCACGACATCTACCGTGCGGCACAGGCAGGCGCGGCAGGTTATCTGCTGAAGGATGCCGCGCCGCAGACCATCATCCACGCGATTCGGGATGCCGCGGCCGGCCGCACCGCGTGGGCACCCGAGCTGTCGGTCCGGGTGCTGGAGGCCGTGCGGTCGCCCGCGGCGACGCTGACCGCGCGCGAGATCGAGGTGCTCGAGCATGTGGCGGCTGGGCACTCGAACGAGGCGATAGCGAAGGCGCTGTTCCTCACCGCCGCGACCGTGAAGACGCACCTCGGCCACATCTACACGAAGCTCGACGTGGACAGCCGCACCCAGGCCGTTGCACGGGCGCGCGAGCAGGGAATCCTGCCCTGAGCCGGCGCGCCGACGCCGAGCGCTGACAGCAGGGGAACCGAACCACTCATCATTTCGGTCGATGTGCCCGCGGCATCCCCCTTCGAGACTGGTTTCATGACCACCACTCCGACCCGAATGGAGTCACCCATGACCACCGACGAACGGACCGCGGCGCGCCCCGCGCTGCTGAACCGCATCAGCCCGCGCGGCTGGTACCGCACGGTCGCGATCGCCGAATCGATCACGTGGACGTTGCTGATCGCCGGGATGCTGCTGAAATACGTCGCGGGTCTCGGATCGCTGCCGGTGCTGATCGGCGGATCGATTCACGGCTTCGTGTTCATCACCTATGGCATGACCGCGGTCCTCATCGGCGTGAACCAGCGCTGGAGCCCCGCCCGAATCGTCGGGGCCGTCGCCACCGCCATCGTGCCCTATGCGACGATCCCGTTCGACCGCTGGCTCGAGCGCCGCGGGCTTCTCGAGGGAGACTGGCACCTCGAGGCGACCGACGACCCGCGCGACCAGTTCTGGACGCGCCGATTCCTGCGGTGGATGCTGAACCATCCCGTCACGCTGATCGTCACGTTCGTCGTCGGCATCGCCGTCATCATGACGGCGCTGCTGCTCATCGGCCCGCCCGGCGGCTGGAACCGCTGAGCCGGCCGCATGCCAGCCCGTCGCGCGGGACCGAGCCGGTCGCGCGACGTAGGCTGATGCCGTGTCCGGCCCGAGATGGGTGCGCGAGCTCGCGCGCCAGCAGCATCTGCCGGTGCCGTGGATGCGCATGGTGCGGGTCGCCGTCGCTATCTCGCTTCCGGTCACACTCGGCGCCGTCTTCGGCCAGCTCGGGCTGGGACTTCTCGTCTCGATCGGCGCGCTCGCCGGCAGCGTCACCGACGCCGAGGGCACGATGCGGTCGCGCGTCGCACGCGTCGGGTGGGCGACCACCGGCGGGTTCATCGGCTTCGTGCTCGGCGGCCTGATCGCCGGGCACCCGCTGCTGACCGCCTCGTGCGTCGTCGCCGGAGGACTTGTCGGCGGCATCCTGAGCCTGCAGGGTGCGGTCGCGTCGGTGGCGTCGCTGCAGTTCCTCATCTACCTGATCGTCGCTTCGGGGGCCGACTTCGGCGACGTGCCCGCGTGGCTGCCGCCCGTCGGCTATGTCGTCGGAGCCTCATGGGCGGTGCTGCTCGCGGTCGTCGAGAGCCGGGTGCTGGCCAGCGATCCGGGACGGGATGCCGTTGCCGACGTCTACGCGCGGCTCGCCGACTACATGGCGGCGTGTGGCGGGACCACCAACACGGGCGACGCGCGCAACCGCCTCACCCTCGCAATGAACCGTGCGTACGACATCGTCACGACCTCTCGCGCTCGAGTCGGCGGCCGCGACCCCCACATCCGCCGACAGGCCGCGTTCCTCAACGCGGCCACCCCGGTGATCGAGGTCACGACGATGCGCGCGGTGTCGAGCCGCGGCATCCCGCCTGAAATCATCGCCTGGGTGCGTGACATGAGCGCGCGCATAGCGCGCGCCGATCCGCCGGTGGATCTGCTCTGGCTCGCGGTGCTCGAGCGGCCTGAGTGGCGCGACCTGGCCGCGGGGCTCGAGGCGGTCGACGAACTCGCGCGCCACAACGCGCGTGCCGCGACGACGCCTGCCGCCGAGCCGTCGCCCATCACCCGGGCTATGCGCCTGCCCGGTGCGACGACGGCGCAGACCACGCTGCGTGCGCGACTGGTGGGAGTGCGGGATGCCATCGCCGGCGGCCGCGAGACATGGACGCCGATCCTGCGGCTCGTGCTGTGCCTCGTCGTGGGTGAGATCGTGGCGGCGCTGTACACCGGCGAGCGTCCGTACTGGATCGTCATGACCATCGCGGTCACGCTCAAGCCCGACTTCGGCAGTGTCTTCGCGCGGGCCGTGCAGCGCGGCATCGGGACGGTGCTCGGTGTGCTCATCGGGAGTGCCCTGCTCGCGCTCTCGCCGGGGCATGTCGTGCCGTTGATCGCGATCGTGGTGTTCGCGGCGTTGATGCCGTTCGCGCAGCGGCGCAACTACGGTCTTTTCACGGTGTTCCTGACGCCCGTCATCGTGATGCTGCTCGACCTGGGTGCAGGCGGCGGCTTCGACCTCGCCATCGGACGCGTCAGCGACACCGCCGTCGGCTGCCTGATCGTGCTCGTCGTCGGCTACCTGCCGTGGCCCGACACCTGGCGCTCACGTTCACGCTTCGGCCCCCGCATCGCGCGGGCGGCCGCGGCGCTGGCGGACTACATCCGGATCGGGTTCGGCACGGTGCCGGGCGTGCGGCAGACGGCGCGACGCCAGGCCTACCGCGAGCTGTCCGATCTGCGCACCAAGCTGCAGCAGGCGCTGAGCGAGCCGCCGCCGGTGAGTCGCACCGCCGCCGGCTGGTGGCCGGTCATCGTGGCACTCGAGCGCGCCGTCGACGCGACCACGGCGATCATCCTGCACGGCGATGCCGCCGCCGTCGACCCCGACGAGGTCGAGCGGCTCGCGGCCGCGGCCGATGGCATCGGCGATGCGGCACGGGGTACCGTGACAGATCCTGCGCCGCAGCTGCTGCAGGATCCGATGCTCGAGCCGCTCACCGCCGAGCTGCGTGCGGGCCAGGCCGTGTTCCGGCGCGGTGACGAGTGACCCGAGTGGCATGGCGCGCGGAGCCGCGAATGACCTCGCGACCGGCGGCCGGTATCGTCGGCCGCATGCCGCTGTGCCTGGACGACCTGCTCGAAATCGAACGCCATGGCTGGGAGGCGCTCTGCCGCAGCGACGGCGCCGCCTTCTATGGGGAGGTCATGACGTCTGACGGGGTGATGGTGCTCGTGAACGGTATGGTGCTCGATCGTGACGAGGTCGCCGTCTCGCTCGCCGGCGCCCCGGCGTGGGACCGTTTCGAGATCGCCGATGCCCGCATGATCGGGCTGGGTGTCGACGCGGCAGCGCTCGTCTACCACGCCACCGCTGTGCGCGACGGTGAAGCACCCTTCCGGGCTCTGATGAGCAGCGTCTACCGTCTTGTCGACGGCGTGCCACGGCTCGCGCTCTACCAGCAGACGCAGATCGCCTAGTCCGCGGCATCCACCTCGTACAGATCGCGGAACTCGTCGGCCAGCACCAGCAGACCGAACCGCAGCTCGGCGGATCGCTGGATCTCGTCCGGCAGGCTGCGGACCGTGGCGTACGCCGCGTAGCGGACGGACGAGAGGGGATGCCGCATCGCCCGCGCTATCGCGTCGGCGGCGTCGCGGTCGCCGGTGGAAGCGAGCGGCGTCAGCCCGCGCAGGGCGATCACGCGCTGTGTCGTCTCCATCGCAACCGACGCGAAGGGGTGGATGTCGGCATCCAGCACCTCGATGAGGAGCCAGCCGGCCTCGGCGGTGCCCAACTCGGCGGCGCACTGCACGAGTGACGTGCGCAGCGCGTCGGCGTCGTCATGCGCGCGATATGCCCGTGCGAGCGCCGTGACGCCTTCCGGGCCGCGGCGGCGCAGCGCTGCAAGCGCGCGCCGCCGCGAGTACCCGTCGTCGAATGCGGGCACGGCATCGACCCAGGCCCGGATCCCCGGGTCGAGGTCGACGCTCCCCAGCGTGCCCGTCGTCATCTCCAGTGCGCCCACGATCGCCCTCCCCAGTGACGAATGGACGACAGTGCGGTCCCGGCAACGTCCCCCGTAAAGCCCGGACCCCGACACTCCCCAGAGTCGGAGTCCGCACCGGGCCCGCACTGTCAGTTGTCAGCAGAGAGCACACGGCCCTGCATCCTGATACATCGGCCCTCGCCTTGTGAATCCGCGGCAGGATGAAAGGCATGGGAATCACTGCCGTCGAGAACATCGACGCGCTCGTGGTCGTCGAGCCGGGCAGGCGCACCTCGCAGGTGGCGCTGTCGGCCGACGGTGCGCGGGCGGTCGTCTTCGCCTTCGACACTGACGCCGAGCTCACCGAGCACACGGCGCCCGGGCCGATCATCGTCCAAGCGCTGGAAGGCCACCTGACATTCACCGCGGAGGGCGTGACGAAGCATCTGCGCCCCGGCGGCATCCTGCACCTCGACGCGCGCATCCCGCACTCGGTGCGTGCGCTCGAGCCCTCGAAGATGATGCTCCTGCTGCTGCGCAAGGCGCCGGAGAAGGCGCCCGAGATCTCGCTGCCCGAAGGCATCTCGCTCCAGGCGTAGGCCGCTGGTCTACGCCGGGCGCGCCACCAGCAGCCCCGCGATCACGGTGTCGACCGTGCGCTCGGCGGCGGCCTGTGCGACGTCGTCGGGCAGGTGCCGCAGTGGCCCGCGCAACCAGAGCCGTGCGAATCCGTGCACGGCTGACCAGCACGGCCACTCGGCGCCCGGCCTCTGCTCGGGGCTGAGGTCCCCGTCGCGCACCAGGGCGTCCAGCGCGGCGCTGAGCGCGAGCAGGGGAGAGGGGGCGCCCGTCGCCCCGGGCGTCGCGCTGATCGTGCCGAACGCTGTCTCGAACCAGCCCGGCTCTTCGCGCGCGAAGGCGATGTAGCCGAGTCCGACGGCCCTCAGCCTGTCGCGCCCGGTCGCGGCATCCGGTTCGAAGGACTGCATGCGTGCGGCCATCGCGTCACGAATGCGGGTGGCGACGACATCCACCAGCGCATCGCGGTCCGCGAAATGACGGTACGCGGCACTGGCCGAGACGCCGACGTCACGCGTGGCCGTGCGCAAGGTCAGCGCGGATGGGCCGCCGGTGCGGGCCAGCGCGAGGCCCGCGGTCACGAGCGCCTCGCGCAGGTTGCCGTGGTGGTAGTGCTCGCGTGTCGGTGTCGGCATCTTTCCCCTTGACGTGCCGCCCAGGATGTGTACGCTGTCAACATACCATGTGAACATTGTTTACATCACCGGGAGGTCTCATGGTCACCGCACTGCCCCCTGTCGTCGACGCCGACACCTGGCGCGCCGAGCTCGCTGCGCTGCGAGTGCGCGAGAAGGCCGCCACGCACGAGCTCGACGCGATCGCGGCGCAGCGCCGCCGACTGCCCATGGTGAAGCTGCCCGAGTACACGCTCGTCGGCGAGGAGGGGCCGGTCCGCCTCGCCGACGTCTTCCAGGGGCGGTCGCAGCTGATCACCTACCACCACATGTGGAATCGCGGGGCCGAGTGGCAGTGCGGCGGCTGCACCGGCTTCACCGCGCAGTACACGCGGCTTGATTTCCTCGGCAAGAACGATGCGCGCTTCGTCGTCGTCTCACAGGGTGAGATCGGCGAAGCGCTCGCATACCGCGACAAGACCGGCAACCGTATGGACTGGTACTCGACCTACGACAGCCCCTTCGGTGCGGACATGGACGCGCCCGTGGGCGGGGGCGTCGCCGTCAACGTGTTCCTCCGCGACGGCGACGACGTCTATCGCACCTGGCACACGACTGCGCGCGGGACCGAGGTGCTCACCCACACATTCCCGCTCGTGGACATCCTCCCGTACGGTCGGCAGGAGGAGTGGCAGGACGTCCCCGAGGGCTGGCCGCAGGCACCCACCAACAACAGCTGGGGCACCGCACAGGACATCGCCCGGCTCTACGGCCCCGGATCCGGCCACCGCGACTGACGCAGCGCGGGCGGCCGCGGCATCCATCCACCCCCTCCCAAATCGTGAGAGTGCAGCTGCTGGACGAGAGATAGGGAAGTACCCGCTTCCTCGTCCACCAGGTGCACTCTCAGCGAGAGAAACGCGCGGGATGCTGCTACGCCCGGTGCGCGCGGTAGTAGTCGAGCAGGGCGCGGGTCGAGGCATCCTGCGCCTCCACCGCCTCGCTGTCGCCCTCGATCGCCGGCGCGATCTGCAGGGCCAGCTGCTTGCCGAGCTCCACGCCCCACTGATCGAAGGAGTTGATGCCCCAGATCGTGCCCTCCGTGAACGTGATGTGCTCGTACAGCGCGATGAGCTCGCCGAGCACGCGCGGGGTCAGCGCTGACGCGAAGATCGACGTCGTCGGCCGATTGCCGCTGAACGTACGGGCGGCCACGAGCGCGCCGGTCGTCCCCTCGGCTTCGACCTCTTCGGCGGTCTTGCCGAACGCGAGCGCCTTCGTCTGTGCGAGGAAGTTCGCCAAGAACAGCCCGTGCACGTCACGATCGCCGTCCTGCAGCGGGTAGGCCGGGTTCACGAATGCGATGAAGTCGGCCGGGATGAGCCGGGTGCCCTGGTGGAGGAGCTGGTAGAACGCGTGCTGCCCGTTCGTGCCCGGCTCGCCCCAGAACACCTCGCCGGTGTCGGTCGTGACCGGTGAGCCGTCCCACCGGACCGATTTGCCGTTCGACTCCATGGTCAGCTGCTGCAGATACGCGGGAAAGCGGTGGAGCAGCTGCGCGTACGGCAGCACGGCGTGCGACTGGGCGCCGAGCAGGTTGTTGTACCAGACATTGAGCAGGCCCATCAGCACCGGCACGTTCTTTTCGAGCGGGGTGGATGCCGTGTGCACATCCATAGCGTGGAACCCGGCCAGCAGCTCCTCGAACGCGTCGGGGCCCAGCGCAAGCTCGAGCGAAAGACCGATCGCCGAGTCGACCGAGTAGCGGCCGCCGACCCAGTCCCAGAAGCCGAACGCGTTGTCGGTGTCGATGCCGAAATCTGCGACCTTGTCGAGCGCGGTCGAGACCGCGACGAAGTGGTGGGCGACGGCATCCGTCTTCGCCTCGTCGGTGCCGTCGATGGCGCCGGATTCCTGCAATCCGGCCCACAGCCAGTCGCGGGCGAGGCGTGCATTGGTCAGCGTCTCGAGCGTCGTGAACGTCTTGGACGCCACGATGAACAGGGTCGTGGCGGGGTCGAGGTCTGCCGTGGTCTGGGCGAGGTCGGTGGGGTCGATGTTCGAGATGAACCGCGCCTCGATGCCCGCATCGGCGAGCGGCCGGAGTGCTTCGTAGACCATGACCGGGCCGAGGTCGGATCCGCCGATGCCGATGTTTACCACGTGCGTGACCTTCTTGCCGGTCACGCCCTTCCACTCGCCGGCGCGTACACGGGTCGCGAAGGCGCGCATGCGATCGAGGACCTCGTGCACGTCGTGATCGACATCCTGCCCGTCGACGACGAGCGAGGGCTGCTCGCCCGCGGGTCGGCGCAGCGCGGTGTGCAGCACGGCGCGGTCTTCGGTCGTGTTGATGTGCACGCCTTCGAGCATCTGCGCGAACCGCTCGGCGACGTGGGTCTCCTCGGCCAGGCGCACGAGCGAGGCGAGGATCTCGTCGGTCACGAGGTTCTTCGACAGGTCGACGCGCAGGTCGGCGGCATCGAAGCTCAAACGGCTGGCGCGGTCGGGGTCCGCGGCGAACCAGCCGCGCAGGTCGGGCTTCAGTGCGGCCTTGTGCTGCTGCAGCTGGGCCCAGGCAGACGTCTCGGTGGGGTCGATCGGAGCGCTCATCCTCCCACGCTAGTGCGCCCGGGCCGCGCGGTGTCAGCGTGTTGCGACCTTCTCACTTCGGCTCTCCACTGGCGCGGACCGATGCACGGGCTCTAGATTCTGTGCATACCCGTCGCTCGAGCCTGGGAGGCGCAGATGTACGCACGGATCGTGGTCGCCCTCGACGGATCGGCTTTCGCCGAGGAGGTGATTCCGCGCGCGGCGGGGATCGCCGAGCAGATCGGCGCGACACTGTCGTTCGTGCGGATCGCCGAGCGGCCCGGTGACATGCTCGCCGCCGACGAATACGTGCGGGCGCTGACCCGGCAACTCGGTGTCGACGGGCGCGCCGTGGTCGCTACCGGATCGGTGAGCGAGAGCATCATGGGCGAGGTCGACCGGGTCCCCGGCAGTCTCGTCGCCATTTCGGCGCGGGGCCGCAGCGGGCTCGGAACGGCCGTGCTCGGCAGCGTCGCCCGCGAGTACGTGCAGTCCAGCAGCGACCCCGTGCTCGTGTACCGGCCGAGCAGCGCCGCCGAAGACGGCGGCTCGCCGATCTCGACCGTGGTGCTGCCGCTGGATGGCACCGCGCGCTCCGAGTCGATGGCGGAGGAGGCCGCCGACTGGGCGCAGGCGCTGCAGGCGACCTTGATGGTCGTGCAGGTGATAGACGCCCGCCGTGCGGATATGACCGGCATCGACACGACCGAGGACGCCTACGTGCGCTCTCGCGCCGAGTTGATCGCTGCGGGTCGCGGCATACACACCGAGTGGGAGGTGCTGCACGGCGACCCCGCAGACGCGCTGTCGTCGTACGTGCGAGGCCGCCATGACGTCCTCGTCGTCATGGCGACCCGCACGCAGCCGGCGATGCGCGCCGCCGTGCTCGGCAGCGTCACGTCCGGTCTCATGCACGCGGCGAGCGTGCCCGTGGTGGTGCGCGCCGTGCGCCCCTGACGAGGCTCAGCGCGCGGCGGCCGCGAGGTTCGCGCGCACCTGGTGACGTGAGCGCGCCGCAGCTCTCGGAGTTCAGACCGCGACCGCCTCCTCGGCAGCGGCGATCGCCTGCTCCGACGGCTCGGCGTCCAGCGCCCGACGTGACGTGAAGAACAGCGCGACGCCGAGCGCGAACGTCAGCAGCTCGGTGACCGTCATCGCCCAGATGACGCCGGTGATGCCGAACACGGCGTTGCCGATGAGCACCACGGGGATGAACAGTACGCCCTGCGCGATCGACATGATCGTCGCGTTGCGCATCTGTTCGGTCGCCTGGAACACAGCGATCACCAGGCCGGTGATGCCGTTGAAGATCGTGGAGACGAGCATCGCCGTGAGCACCAGAGTGCCGTCCTGCAGCACCGCCGGGTCGGCACTGAACAGTGCGAACACCTGGTCGCGGAACACGAAAACGAGCGTTGAGAAGACCACCGTGATGCCGAGGATCGCCACGGCCGCCCCCGTGATCGCGCGGCGCAGCCGCACGTGGTTGCGCGCACCGAAAGCGTAGGCCAGCAGCGGGATGACGCCGATGAACATGCCCATGCACATCATCTCGGGCAGCTGCGCGATGCGCAGCGCGACGCCCATTGACGCGAGCAAGGCCGCGCCGTAAGCGATCGCGATCCAGTTCATGACGAGGGTCGTGACGATGAGGAACGACGACTGCAGCAGCTCGGAGACGCCCACGCCGAAGACGGTGCGCAGCATCTCGCGGTCGGCGCGGAACCAACGCAGCCCCAGAGCGGCGATCTCGCTGCGGCGGATGAGCCACCAGACGTAGTAGCCGACCATGACGATGTTCGACAGACCGAGTGCGAGGCCGGCGCCGAGGATGCCCCAGCCCAGCACCAGGATGAACAGCACGTCGAACACCAGGTTCGCGACGGTCGAGGCGATCAGCCCGGTCATCGATGCGACGGCGGCGCCCTCGGCGCGCACGATCTGCTCGAGCGAGAAGCACGCGACGTAGATCGGCGTGAACGCGAACATCGCGCCGATGTACAGCGCGGTCGGCGCCAGCGAGGCGCCCGATGCGCCGACGGCGGCGGCGATGGGCGTGGCGAACACGACCCCGACGATGCCGATCACGACCCCGGCTGCGAGCGAGCCCCAGAGAGTGAACGACGAGACGTTCTTGATGCGGGATGCCGCGGCCGCGGCGCCTGTGCCGAGCGAGCGCGAGCGAGCCGAGGCATCCTCTCCGTCCTGGTCTTGTGATCCGAGCAGGCGGGAGATGTACGTGCCGCCGCCGACCCCGAAGACGCCGCCGACGGCCATGATGAGCGCGAAGACGGGGAGGGAGAAGGTGAGCGCGGCCAGGAGCGGGGTCGAGTGCAATGAGCCGATGAAGCCCGAGTTGATGATGTTGTAGACCGCGCCGACCGACATGCCGGCGATCATCGGGATGCACAAGTGGATGAGTGCGCGCCAGATCGGCGCGGACGCAAGCTGGAAACGGTTGTTCGAAGACATGGTGATACCTCCGTCACACGGGACGGCTTTCTGAAGAGGAGGGGAGGGTGCGGCTCAGCGGCGACGTCGGTCGCGACGCTCGGGCGGCGGCGGGGAGTCCGGCACGCCGGAGTCTCGGATGACCCGATCGAGAAGGTCGAGCAGCGTGTCCTGCTCGTTGGGGCTCAGCGAGGTGAAGAGACGCTCCTGCCCGGAGCGCATCTCGTCGTCAAACCCCTCGATGAGGCGCGAACCCTCAGGGGTGATGGTGATCAGCTTGACGCGCGAGTCGTCGGGTGACGGCGTCCGCGTGATGTAGCCGCGGTCTTGCAGCCCCTGCAGGAGGCCCGCGACGGCGGCCGGCGTCGTGCCCGACACTTCGGAGAGCTCGCGGGCGATCACTCCGCGGTCTTGGTGCTCTTCGATGTAACCGAGCGTGAAGCCCTGTTGCCGTGTGAGCCCGCTCTCGCGCACCCAGGAGTCGGCCATCGCACGCTGAGCGAACCCCAACGTGCGGATAGCGACCATGAGTCTCTCAGCACGGCTTGTCATGGTTAAGAAGTTAATGGTTAAGTCCTTAACTGTCAAGCGTCATTCGTGCGCTCGGTGTGCAAGATGGACTGATGACTTCCATTCCGACTGTGACCCTGAACGACGGCACCTGGTTTCCCGAGCTGGGGTTCGGCACCTACAACCTCACCGGCGACGAGGGGGTGGATGCCACAGCCGGCGCGATCGCGGCCGGGTACCGGCTGCTTGACACCGCGGTGAATTACGAGAACGAAGCCGTGATCGGCGAGGCCGTGCGTCGCAGCAACGTGGACCGCGACGACCTGCTCGTCGCGACGAAGCTGCCCGGCCGCGACCATGGCTACGACGAGACGATTGCGAGTGCGCGGGGTTCACTCGAGCGGCTCGGCCTCGACCGCATCGACCTCTACCTGATCCACTGGCCCAACCCGAGCATCGACAAGTATCTCGATTCGTGGCGGGCGATGATCCGGCTGCGCGATGAGGGGCTCGTACGCTCGATCGGCGTGTCGAACTTCACCGAGGCGATGCTCACGCGCCTGATCGGCGAGACGGGCGTCACCCCGGCCGTGAACCAGGTCGAGATGCACCCGTACTTTCCGCAGGCGGCGCTGCGGGCCTACCACGCGGAGCGAGGCATCCGCACGGAGAGCTGGAGCCCGCTGGCCCGACGCAGCGAGCTGCTGGCCGAACGGGTCGTGGGCGACATCGCTGTGGCACACGGCGTGACGCCCACCCAGGCCGTGCTCCGCTGGCACGTGCAGCTGGGCTCGACGCCCATTCCCAAGTCGGCACACGCCGGACGCCAGCGCGAGAACGCCGACGTCTTCGGCTTCCGGCTGACCGATGCCGAGGTCACGGCGCTGTCCGACCTCGAGCGCGGGCGGCTCTGGGACGGCGACCCGGACACCCACGAGGAGATGTAGGGGCACGGGATAGCGTGGGCTCATGCGCACAACGCCGTTCGACTCCCTTGACGACTACATCGCCCTGCCCCGCACCGAATCGATCGCTGTCTCGCCCGGCGGCAGCCGCGTGGTCCTCGGCGTCGCGACGCTGAAGAAGGACGGCACCGGCTACGACCGGGCGCTGTGGGAGGTCGCGGCCGACGACTCCGATGCCCCGGCGCGGCGCCTCACCCGCTCGGTGAAGGGTGAGTCGTCGGCGGTATACACGGCCGACGGCGACCTGCTCTTCCTCTCCGCGCGGCCTGACGGCGACGGCGCCGACGATGATCCTGCGCAGCTCTGGCTGCTGCCGGGAGCCGGGGGAGAGGCACGCCCCGTGACCCGGCTCGCCGGCGGTGTCTCGGCGATCGAGGCGGTGGCCGAGGCATCCGACGTCGTGATCATCTCGGCGCCCCTGCTGCCGGCCGCGGCGTCGATCGAGGACGACGCACGGCTGCGCGCCGACCGCAAGAAGCACAAGGTCTCAGCGATCCTGCACGAGAGCTACCCGGTGCGGTACTGGGATCATGATCTCGGGCCCGACCAGCCGCACCTGTTCGCCCTGCACCTGAGCGATCTCGCCGAGCAGGTGGGCGTCGAGAGAGCGGATGAGGATGCCGCGGACGACGTGCCCGCGCCGTATCCAGCATCCCTTCCCCGTCCGATCGACCTGACGCCGCACCCCGGAACCGTCTCGGGCGCGCACGGCGTCGCGGTCACCCCCGACGGAGGTACGGTCATCGCCGCGCTGCCGGCCAGGGAGGGGCGCGACGAACGCGCGCGGCTCGTGTCGATCGACGTCGCGACCGGTGCGCACACCATCGTGCGCGACGAGCCCGGCGTCGACAACGAAGCCCCCGTGATCGCCCATGGTTTCGGGACGATCGCCTGGGTGCGCGCGGTCAAGAGCACGCCGGCGGGGCCCGCCGACCAGGAGCTCTGGGTGTCGGCGCTCGACGGCACGGACGCGCGGCGCGTCGCCGCCGGCTGGGACCGCTGGCCCACCGCAGCCGCGTTCGCTTCCGATGATGCTTCGCTGCTGGTGACCGCCGATCAGGACGGGCGCGGACCGGTGTTCCGTGTTCCGCTCGACGGCGGCGCCGTGCAACAGCTGACCGACGACGACTTCACCTATTCGGGTCTCGCGGTCGATCGGTTCAGCGGCGAGGTGGTGGCGCTGCGGACGAATTGGATGCTGCCGCCCCACCCCGTGCGGCTGTCGAACGACGGTGTCACGGTGCTTTCGTCGCCGGTGCCCTTGCCAGACGTGCCCGCGACGATGACCGAGGTGTCGACTGTGGTGGAAGACGGCGCGCGCGTGCGCGGCTGGCTGCTGCTGCCGGAAGGGGCGACGGATGCGGCGCCGGCACCGTTGCTGCTGTGGATCCATGGCGGGCCACTGAACAGCTGGAATGCGTGGAGCTGGCGGTGGAACCCGCAGCTGCTGGTGGCGCGGGGCTTCGCCGTGCTGCTGCCGGATCCGGCGCTGTCGACCGGGTATGGCCTCGAGTTCATCGCGCGCGGTTGGAACAGCTGGGGCGCCAAGCCCTACACGGATCTCATGGCGATCACCGACGAGGTCGTCGCCCGCGGCGACATCGACGAGACGCGCACGGCCGCGATGGGTGGGTCGTTCGGCGGCTACATGGCCAACTGGGTCGCAGGGCACACCGATCGCTTCCGGGCGATCGTGACGCACGCGAGCCTCTGGGCGCTGGATCAGTTCGCGGGGACCACGGACCACTCCGGATACTGGCAGCGCATCTTCACTCGGGAAGCGATGCTCGAAAACTCGCCGCATCGGTTCGTGGGCGACATCCACACCCCCCTGCTCGTGGTGCACGGCGACCGCGACTACCGCGTGCCTATCGGGGAGGGGTTGCGGCTGTGGAGCGAGCTCAATGAGCACTTCGCGAGCGAGGAGGGAACATCGCCGCATCGGTTCCTGTACTTCCCGGACGAGAACCATTGGGTGCTGAAGCCTCAGCACGCGGTGGTCTGGTATCAGACGGTGTTCGCCTTCCTCGACCAGCATGTGCTCGACAAGGAGTGGGCACGCCCCGACCGCATCGGCTGAGTCCGGTCCGCTCGTTGAGCGACGAGCGCAGCGCGGAGACGGAACGCCCACGGCCACCGCCTGTCGCTACAGCCGTGCCCCGTCGTCATCGTCGTCGTGCAGACCCGGGTTATGCCCGCGCTGCGACTCGTATGCGATCAGCCAGCCGATCGACACGAGCACCGCCAGCAGCAGTCCCAGCCACACATTGCTCAGGATGAGACCGATGAGCACACCCACCACCAGCAGCAGCACCGAGCCGAACACCCAGGTGATGCGTCCGCGCGGCCACCCCGAACTCGACATGACTCCAGGCTAGGGGGTGCTCGTGGACGCGGCAGCGCGCAGACGTTCCAGTGCACGCTGCAGCCGCGACTCGAGCGTCTGCGCCGATGGTGCGGTCATCAGCGGATGCAGGATCGAATACCGCTCCGCCCGCGACAATCCATCGAACGCTGCGCGAGCACGCGGATCCGCGTCCAGCGCACGGGTCAGCACCTCGGGCGGCTCTGCCGACGCAGAACCGGCATACGCACGATCCCACCGTCCGTCGACTTTCGCTCGCTCGACCTCGGCCCGACCGCGCGCACGCATGCGCCCCTCGCCTTCGAGTCGCGCGATGTGTTCGACATTGCGCGCCGACCACATCGACCTTGCCCGCCGTGGCGTGAACCGCTGCAGAAACGTGCGCTCATCGCGACGCCGCTTCGGTCCGTCGATCCACCCACTGCATAGGGCCTCGTCGAGCGCCTGATCGTAGCTGAGCGAGGTCGGCGATGACGTGCCCTTCTTGGCCAACACCAACCAGACACCGTCTTCATCGGCCTCATGTGTATCAAGCCATCGCCGCCAGCTCGCGACATCCTCGATGATCAGGTCATCGTCGGTCACGAAGCCGCCGCATCGATCGTCACGTACCAGGCCACCCCGTAGCGATCGGTCAGCATTCCGAATGTGCCGCCCCACGGCGCGCGCCCCAGCGGCATGCTCACGGTGCCCCCCTCGGCAAGGGCGTTCCATTGTCGGGTCAGCGCCTCTTCATCGTCGCCCTCGAGCGATATCGACACACCGGACGGTGCGCTGTACGGCACACCCGCCGGGGTGTCCGAAGCCATCAACTGGATGCCGTCGTCCGTGTGCAGGTACGCATGCATCACGAGGTCGTCATCCGACTCCTCGTGCGGCACATCGGGAAAGTCCTTGAACGTGACAATGTCGAGCGAACCGCCCAGCACTGACTGATAGAACGTCATCGCCTCGCGCGCGTTCTTGTCGAACGAGATATAGGGATTGAGTGTCGTCATTCCGAGAGTCTCGCGCGCACTTCCGACATCGGCAAGAGGAGATCAGCGATCGCGATGGTCCTCCGGATGCAACCGCGGCCCTCGCCGCGGTTCGTGCACGCCGCTCAGCCGAATCAGCCGGATCACCCGCTGACGATGCCCCGGCCACGGTGCCAGCAGCCGCAGCATCCCCTCATCATCCGTCCGGGCACCCGCCAGCGCGAACCCGACCTCGTGCGCGAGATGATAATCGCCGACGCTCACCGCATCGGCATCCCCCAGCGCGCGAGCGCGCGTCTCGGCCGCCGTCCACGCTCCGACCCCGCGGACGCTCGTCAGCGCGGCATCCCGATGCGATCCATCCGGCGCGGTGGTCACCGCTTTCACCAGAGACGAACCCCGCCGGGCCGCCTCCACGATCGCGCGTGACTGCGGCGGTTCGACACCTGCGCGATGCCATGCCCACGACGGGATGCCGCGCCAGCCGTCGATCGTCGGCGGCGCGAACATGGGCGCGGGGGTGGGCCCTGGCGCACGCTCACCGAACCAGGTCAGCAGCCGCCGCCACGCACCGAACGCCTGGAGACCGGTCACCTTCTGCTCGAGGATCGCGCCGGCCAGCGCATCGAACACGCGATCGGTGCGACCGAGCCGCAGTCCCGGATGGCGCCGGTGGACCTCGGCGACGAGGGGATGCCGCGACGCATCGAAGCCCTCGAACGAATCGTCCGCCCCGCACAGCGCAGGAACCTGCGCGAGCGCCCACTCGCGGCCGGCACCCCAGGCGCCCGCACGGATCACACCGGGCGAGACCTCGCGCAACGCGAGCGTCGCCACTCCGTCGGGAGTGCGGCTCGCGCGCCAGATCACACCCGAGACGACTGTGAACGACGGATCGTGCGCGCCGCGCTGTTGCGCGCCGACGGTGCGCAGCAGATCGAGGGGATGCCGCGGCCGATACTCGCTCTCGAGACGCCGACCGGGCGCGGGCCGAGGATCGCGACGTGTCGTGACCTCGGAGAGCATGCCACCACCCTAAGCGGTGACCAGCGACATCCCGGTGTCAGAAGCGGTCGGGCGACGGCGTGCCGTGTCCGTAGCGGATCACGACGTCGGCGTGCCGATCGAAGCGGTAGCCGACCCCGCGCACGGTGCGCACGATGTCTTCATAGCGGCCGAGCTTGGCACGCAGACGGCGCACGTGCACGTCGATCGTGCGCTCGCCCGGGGCGTCCTTCTCGGTTGAGCCCTGCCACAGCGAAGACACGAGCTCGCCACGATCGATCGTGCGGCCCTCGCGCAGCACGAGGTACTGCAGCAGCTCGAACTCCTTGAACGTGAGCGCCGCCGACTCACCGTCGATGACGACACGCTTGCGGGAGATGTCGACGGTCACGCGACCGGCACTGGCCGTCTCTTCGGGATCGGGCTCGCTCTTGGTGCGGGCGACGGCGCTCGGCTCCTGCAGAGCGCGACGGACGACGTCGACATCGCGACCCCCGGCACCGACGGGTGCCAGGGCCACGGTGGCGTACGTCTCGGCGCCGGGGGCCACATCGGCGAGCGTGCGACGGAGCGCATCGACGATCGCGCCGAGCGAGACGCCCGACGCGGCGGCCTTGGCCTCATCGAAGCCGACGTAGAGGGCGAAGCCACGCGGCGTGGTGCCCGCGGGCAGGCTGCGCTGCGGTCCGCTGGGCGCGACGGGGGTCTCGGCGGGACGATCGGTCACCAGACGCAGAGTCGGGCGAGCGGTGGTGCTGGTGGCGGTGGGACGGTCGAGAAGGGCGGTGTTCGACATGGGATGAGTCCTTGACTGCGAGGACCCGGTGGTCGGCGAATCGACCGGAAACCGGGTACGGGTGTGTTGCGATCGCGGCCCGAAGCAGGGCCGGGTGCGAGGCATCCTTGCGCGGTGTGCGACGAGGTGCTCGGGGGCTTACCGCGCGACGACCTTCGAGGTGGAGAAGGAGGCGTGCGCGAGCCCGGCGGGGGTCACCGACTCAGCGGCACATTCGACAACACATGGCAGCGTGGCACGGCATCATCATGCCGTTGGTCCCGTTCGCCTCCCAGGCGGACAGAGAGCGCACGTTGCTTGTCATGTGCCCGATTATGACCGATTGCTTCCCCGTGCGTCAAATCGCCCGGATGTCGCAAGAGATCTCTGACGGAATGTGTCAAATTGCTCAACGCGGCGGTCTGCTACCCGGTTTCTGACAGCCTGAGACACGGTCCCGGGGTGCGTGACAGGTTTCCCTCGGGCACAGGGTGCGCCGGGGTGGCAGACTGTCGCCTCGTGAAGATACGCATCGTGGGCACGTCGGGCTCGGGCAAGTCGCGCCTGGCCGAGCGCGTCTCGACGGTGCTCGGCGTGCCGCGGCTCGAACTGGACGCCGTCTTCTGGGACGCCGAGTGGACCTTCCGCGACCTCGACGAGGCGCACCGGATCATCACGGAGTTCGTCGCGGCGCACCCCGAGGGGTGGGTGATGGACGGCAACTGGACCTCGCGGCTGGGCGACGCGCTCGACGGCCCCGACGGGGCCGATCTCACCGTCTGGATCGACCACTCCCGGGCGCGCACGCTGGGGCGGGTCGTGCGACGCACGCTCCGCCGGGCTGTGATGCGCGAGGAGCTCTGGCACGGCAACCGCGAGCGGCCGGGTTCATGGCTGAAGCTCGACCCCGAGGAGAACATCGTGCTCTGGTCGTGGACGCAGCATCCGGTGGGGCGGGCGCGTCTCGAGCAGCGCATCGCCGCCGGCGAGCCGATCGTGCGGCTGCGCGGGCAGCGCGCGGTGGATGCCTGGATCCGCGCGCTGCGCGACGACGCCAGCGCCGGGCGGGGTTAGCCTGGCGTCGTGAGTGATCTCCGTTTCGCGAACGAACCCGATGCGTCGCGTTACACGCTGCATCGCGGGGAGGATCTGGTCAGCGTCCTGGACTACCGCGACGACGGACGAACCGTCGCCCTCACCCGCGCGTACACCGTGCCGCCCTTCCGTGGCAACGGCTACGCAGGTGAACTCGTCGAGCGCGCCGTCGCCGATCTCGAGCAGCACGGCGGGCGCGAGGTGCTGCCGGTGTGCTGGTACGTCGCGGACTGGTTCGCGGCGCACCCCGAGCGCGGCGGCATCCTGCGTCGGCGCTCCGCGTCGTAGGCGCGCTCAGCCCGCGGCGACCGGCTGCCGCTCGAGCACCTCGACGCGGTCGCCCACGCTGATGACGCCGCTGCGCTCAGGGATCATCCGCACCGCGAACCACGTCTTGCCCGCCCGTTTGCGGTGCCGGGCGAGAGTGCGCAGCGGCTCCTTGCCGTGCGCGAGGGTGTCGGGGTCGATCGTGGTCAGCACACACCGGTCGCACTGCTCGGCGAACCGGTAGCTCACGCCGCCGATGCGAATGCGCGCCCAGCCGTCCTCCTCGAACGGTTCCAGCGCGCCGGCGGAATCGTCGTCCACGACGACGTTCGGGCGGAAGCGGGTGATCGGGATCGTGGCATCCCGATCCGTCTCGGCGATCCACTCGTTCAGACGTGCCACCGACGCCGTGGTGGCCACCAGCAGCGGACCGGCGTCGGCCAGGCTCATATGGTCGCCGTCTCGTCCGCCGTGCTCTGCCGACACGGTGCGAGCGCGCGGGTCGCTCTGCCAGACCAGCGCGACGTGCTCGCCCAGCACCGTCGAGCACCATTCGGATGCTGCACGACCCGCGTACCGTGCCCGCGGCATGCGCGAGACGCCCACCGGCACGACGTCTCCGTCGACTGGGAACTCGACGTCCAGCTCGGCTCGGCCCGGAGCACTCAGCCGCAGACCCGTCGCCGTCGGCGTGGCGGCGATCAGCAGCATCCTGTCGCGTGTGCGCGCCGTGACGACGGCGCCCGAACCGTCCACGAGCGCCCAGCGCCGGTCGCCGCCCAGCCCGTGCGCATGCACCGTCGTCGTCAACACCGGATGAGCCCGGGTCGACTTGACGGGAAAGACGGTCAGCGTGGCGACATGCATGCGCGCAAATCTATGTGAAGCCGGGCCACTCACGCGAACCACCGGCGTCCGCGCGGCCGATGTCGGAGGGGCCGCTTACCGTGGAGTCATGCGGATCCTGCACACCTCCGACTGGCACATCGGGCGCACCTTTCACGGCAGCTCGACCGTCGTCGCGCTGCGTGGCGTGCTCGACGCGCTGGTCGCCGAAGTGCGGGCGCGCGATGTCGACGTCGTCGTGGTCGCCGGCGATGTGTTCGACTCTGCGACCCCCGCGGCCGATTGCTACGCGGTGCTCACCGACACGCTCGCGGCCCTGCGCGACGCCGGCGCACGCGTGATCGTCACGAGCGGCAACCACGACTCGGCGGCGCGGCTGGGCTTTCAGGCGAAGCTGCTGCGTGACGGCATCCACGTCCTCACCGATCCCGCCGCGATCGCCACGCCCGTCACGATCGCCGACGCGCGCGGGCCGGTGCACTTCTACGGCATCCCGTATCTCGAACCCGTGCTCGTGCGCCGGCTCTGGCCCGGCGTGCGCACGCAGGCGCAGGCCGTGGCGCACGCGATGGATCTCGTGCGGACGGATGCCGCGGTCCGCGGCGGCCGGTACCTCGCCGCCGCGCACTGCTTCGCCGCCGGCGTCGAGGCGACGCCGCATCTCGAGCGCGACATCCAGCAAGGCGGACTCGACGTCGTGCCGACCTCGGTGTTCGACGGGCCCGACTACATGGCGCTCGGACACATCCATGGCCGTCAGGTGCTGTCCGAGCGGGTGCGCTACGCGGGCGCCCCGCTGCACTACAGCTTCGGCGAGCGTGACAAGCCCCGCGGCGCATGGCTGGTGGAACTGGATGCCGCGGGCGCCGTCGAGACGGAGTGGATCGACCTGCCGGTACCCCGGCGCCTCGTGCAGCTGACCGGCACGCTCGACGAACTGCTGACCGACGAGCGGTTCGCCGCCGACGAAGACGCCTGGGTCAGCGCACGCTACACCGACACCGCCGCCCAGGCAGATCCGATGCGGCGGCTGCAGCAGCGCTTCCGGCACTGTGCCGAGGTGCGGCACGAGCCGGCGCACCGCGCCGCAGCCGACTCGCGTACGTTCACAGCGCGAGTGGCTGCTGCCGGCGCCGACGACGCGCGGCTCGTCGACGGCTTCCTCGCACACGTGCGCGGCGGCGAGGGCGCCACCGCCGACGAGGGCGAGCTCGTCCGCGAGATCATCGGCGAGCGGGCGGCGACGGAGGCCACGGCATGAAGCTGCACCGGCTCGAGCTGGAGGGTTTCGGTCCCTTCCTGCAGCGGCAGACGATCGACTTCGACGCGTTCGACGACGACGGCATCTTCCTCATCGCCGGGCGTACCGGTGCCGGCAAGTCGAGCATCCTCGACGGCGTGAGCTTCGCGCTCTACGGCGGCGTGCCGCGTTACGACGGTGCGGCAAAGGGACTGCGTAGCGACCACTGTCGTCCTGAAGACCGCAGCGAGGTCAGCCTCGAGTTCACGGTCGCCGACCGGCGCTGGCGCGTCACGCGCTCGCCGGAATACGAGCGACCGAAGAAGAGCGGCACGGGTCTCACGAAGGAGGAGCACCGTGCGGTCGTCGAAGAGCTGGTAGACGGCGAGTGGCTCGGCCGCGCCGCCAAGCCGCGCGAGGCGGCCGAGGTGCTCGGTGAGGTCCTCGGACTGAACCGTGAGCAGTTCCAGCAGGTGATCCTGCTCGCGCAGAACCGCTTTGCGCAGTTCCTGCTGGCGCCGGGCGGCGAGCGGCAGGCGCTGTTGCGCACGTTGTTCGGGTCGCGCACGTACCAGGACTACGAGCGCGCCCTCGATGAGCGGCGAAAGGCCGCCGACGCAGCCGTGGCAGACCGCGCGCGCGACGTCGAGATGCTGCTCGCCGAAGCCGAACGCCTCATCGCCGCACATGAACTCGGCGGTGACCGGCTGACGGGAGAAGAACCCGCGCCCGCGGCGCTGGTCGATCGCCTCGCCGCCCTCGACCGTGCACTCGAGCGTGGCCGATATCGCACCGAGGTGCTCGACGCCGCCCGTACCGAGACGGTCGCCGCCCGCGATGCGGCCTTCACCGCCCACGAGGGCCTGAAGCGGCTGCACGAGAGCGCGCAGGCGCGGGATGACGCGCGCGCCGCGCTGGCGTCGCTCGAGGTGCGTGCCGCCGGGGTCGACGCCGACCGCGGCACGCTCGAGGCCGCCCGGCGGGCCGAGACGTTGCGGGCCACGCTCGAGGCTGCAGAGACCGCTGTGGAGACAGCGCAGGCCGCGCGCACCGCCGAGGCCACTGCGCGCGCCGCGTGGGAGCGGGCCGGGGGAGGCGCG
Source organism: Microbacterium horticulturae (assembly GCF_029094505.1). NCBI lineage: Bacteria > Bacillati > Actinomycetota > Actinomycetes > Micrococcales > Microbacteriaceae > Microbacterium > Microbacterium horticulturae. Next base: position 715,632 of record NZ_CP119108.1, read on the forward strand.
AACGTCGACGCCGACGCGCTGGCCGCGTTCGTCGACGATCTCACCGGGCAGCTGGCCCGCTGGGCCGATGCCCGCGCGCACGAGGGAGCGCTCGACGGACTGCGCGAACAGCAAGCCGTCTCCGAACGCACCGTTGCCGAGCTCGAGACGCAGCTGGCCACCCTGACCGCTCGGCGCAACGGCCTGCCCGCGCGGCGCGCCGAACTCGACGATGCCCTGCGCACACACGAGGCGACCGCGGCCACCGTCGACGATGCACAGGCCGCCCTGACGTCTGCGACCGAGCGGCGGGACGCGGCCCTCGAGGTGGAGACGCTCGGCGAGAAGCTGCGGGAGGCAGAGAAGCGCAAGCTCGCCCGGCGCGAGGCAGCCACGGCAGCCGCCGCCGCGGCTGACGCGCTGCTGCGCCGACGCGTCGAAGAGCGTGCCGGTGAGCTGGCCGCGGACCTCGTCGACGACGTCCCGTGCCCGGTGTGCGGGTCGACCGAGCATCCGCAGCCGGCTCCGCGCGGTGACGCGCCGGTCACGGACGACGAGTTGGCGGCCGCCGACGAAGAGCGGGCGACAGCCCTCGACCGTGCTCGCCTCGCCGACGAGGCACACACCCAGGCCCTCGCGACGCACGCCGAGGCCCGGGCCCGCGCCGGCGGCCTCGATCTCGACGCCGCGCAGCACACGCACGACGAGGCCGCGCAGCGGCTGATGTCTGCGCAAGAGGCCCTGCGGACCCGCGACGCGCTGCGTGCCGAGCGCGCGCAGCTGGAGAGCGAAGACACGCGACTGGCCGCTGAACTCGACGACGTGCGCGCACGGGTGTCCGCGGCACGCGACGAACGAGTTGCGCTCGCGGAGCGGGTGTCGACATCGTCCGCGGCCGTCGAGCAGGCGCGGGGCGACTTCGACACCGTCGCGGCACGCATCGCAGACGGTGAGCAGCGCCGCGATGCGGCATCCCGCCTCCGTGACGCGGTCGCCACCCTGCGCGTCGCCGACACGGCCGCGCGCGCGGCGACGGATGACCGTGACCGGCGCGTCGCCGCATCCGCTTTCGCCGATGCCGCCGCGGCCCGCGACGCGCTGCGGGCCGAGGCTGAGCGGACCCGCCTCGATGAAGCGATTCGCGCATTCGAGACCGAGCGTGAGGCGCAGCGCGTCCGCCTCGTCGACCTCGAGATGCGTCTGGCGGGTGTCGACGACCCGCTCCCCGCGCTGGCCGCGAGCGAGACGGCGCTGGCCGACGCGCACGAGGCCGCGCAGGCGGCCGCACGTCGGGCCGCCGCGATGTCCGCGGGTGTGGAATCGCTCGCGGGCCTCTCCGCGCGCGCGAGCGCGGCGCACGCGCAGATCGCCGACTTGGAGGCGCATCGACGTCTCGTCGCGGGCGTCGCCGACGCAGTCGCCGGCCGCAACGAACGCAAGATGGACCTCGAGACCTACGTGCTCGCCGCCGAGCTGGAGCAGATCGTCGCCGCCGCGAATCTGCGGCTCGACGCGATGTCACAGGGCCGTTACCGACTCGCGCATACCGACGCTCTCGCGGCCCGCAATGCGGCCAGCGGGCTGGGACTCGAGATCGTCGACGCCTATACCGGGCAGGCGCGGCCCGCGCAGTCGCTGTCGGGCGGTGAGACGTTCCTCGCCTCGCTCGCGCTCGCCCTGGGCCTGGCGCAGGTCGTGACCGACCGCGCCGGCGGCATCCGCCTCGACACGCTCTTCATCGACGAGGGGTTCGGCTCGCTCGACCCCGAGACGCTGGACCTGGCCATGCGCACGCTCGACGAGTTGCGCGAGGGTGGCCGCACGGTGGGCGTGATCAGCCACGTCGAAGCGATGAAAGAACAGATCCCGGCGCAGCTGCTGGTGGAGGCGGCAGCGCACGGGCCGAGCGCGGTGCGTCAGAGCGCGCTCGACCCGGCGTGACCCCTACTGCTCGACGAGGTACTTCTGCGCGGACTCGAGGATGTCGCGCATGAACTTCTCGGCCTGCTCCTGGGTGAACATGTCGTTGCTCGACGAGACCAGCGTCTCGGCCTCCGTTGCGATGACGTCATCACCGAGGGTGGTGTATTCGCTCAGGAGCGTGGTACCCAGGAACACCAGCGTGTCGTCGGAGTACACGGAATCGATCGTGGCGTCGTCCACCGAGGGCTCGATCTCCTTGAAGACGGCGCGGATCTTCGGACGCACGTCGGCGAGGTACGCGTCTTCGTCATAAGTGCCGTCGACCGGCGCGGCGTTCTCCTCCGTCGTGCCCTCGTCGGTCGCGCTGCCATCGGCCGGTGCCGTCGCCGCCGTCGACGGCGATGTGGCCGATTCCACCGCCGAGTTGACCGTCCCGACGAGCATCCACACGATCGAGATCCAGAGCGCGAAGACGAACACTATCCCGCCGACGACGGAGACGACGAGACCGGCGATGCCCAGGCCCTTGCCTCCCTGCTTGCGGCTGGCCAGCACCACGATCGAGAGCACGAATGCGGCCAGCAGCAGCACGCCGCCCACGATCGCGAAGATCAGCCCGATGGGGAAGAATCCGATGCAGGCGGCGATGAATCCGACCACCGCCAGGATCAGCGAGACCAGGGCCAGCGTCTTCGGCCGGTTGTCGGGCTGCTGCGGCAGGCCGGGCACCGGCTGGCCGTAACCCGACGGCGGCACCGGCGGATAGGCGCCCGGCTGTCCCTGCGCGTACGGCTGCTGGTAACCCTGCGGGTAGCCGGCCGGTGCGGGGGGAGGCGTCGCAGGACCGGCCGCAGGAACGGGTGCCGGACCGCCCGAGGGAGCGCCGGCGGGGGCCGGCGGGACCGGCGGAACCGCGCCCGCAGGGGCGTTCGGATCGTGGGGAGTGGACACAGAGATCTCCAAGCATGTGTACAGGTGCGATCAAAAGCCTATCCGGCCAGGCGGGAAATGCCCGGTCTCATGTCAGAAGATCATGCGACACCGGCCGCACCAGAAGACGTCTCCGATCGCGCATCCACCGCTGGCCGGTCTCGCGAAACTCCGCGCGTGTCGCGAACCGGTACCGGTAGGAGACGACACGCACCCACCGCGGTTCGGTTCCCGAGAACGGATCCCTTGCGAGCAGGCGCAGCACCCCGGCATCCGCCCGCAGGAGGGCGATCAGAAACTGCTCGAACCAGGGATCCAGCACGCGCCCCAGCGGCAGAAACCACATCAACCAGTCCAGCCGCAGATGGTACGGCGCGAACTGTGCCGGAATGCGCCGCAGCGGCCCCGGCTTGCCCTTGAACACGTACTCGGCCCAGGTTGCGCCATCCGGATCGTGATCCTGCGTGCCCTCGACGACGTACTCGATGCGGGTCATGGTCACGGTGCCGAACGCACCGTACGCATTGGCCAGCTGCCACCGGTTGAAGCTCGCGTTCATCAGCTGACGACGCGCCACGAGGTTGCGCGCCGGCCACCAGCTGAGCACCGCATAGAGCACGAAGACGGCAGCGGTCACGATCACCCAGTACAGCGGGATGCCGCGGCCCCCAGACGTGGAGGCCGCGGGGATGCCGTAGCCCGAGAACGCGAGGACGACCGTCGCCCAGTTCAACCACGCGAAATTGCCCGTGAGCACGAGCCACAGCTGCGTCGCGATCATGATCGTGGCTGCGACCGCGCCGATGATCGCCGGCACCGGGGAATCGACCCACAGACCCACCAGGGGCGCGAAAAGGAACCACGGCACCACGAGCTGCGCAAAGTGGTTGCCCAGCACCTCGAGCCGATGGAACCACGCCGGCAGCAGATGCGCCTGGCGGCTGAGCGGTCCCGGCATCGGCTGCGTCTCGTGGTGGTACATCAGCGCCGTGAGGTCACGCCACTCCCGCCCGCCGCGGATCTTGATCATGCCGCCACCGAATTCGAGGCGGAACACGAGCCACCAGAACAGCACGATGATCACGACCGGGGGAGCCTGATCGTGCGGGCCGAGGAATGCCGCGAGGAAGCCGGCCTCCAGCAGCAGCATCTCCCAGCCGAATCCGTAGAACGTCTGGCCGAGCGAGACGATCGACATGTATCCCAGCCACAGGGCGAGGAAGCACAGCGCCGGCACCCAGGGCGGACCCAGTTGCGGGATGCCGCAGACCAGCGCCGCGGCCACGCTGATGCCGGCCACGCACAGCGCACGCAGCCGTCGGTCCGTGTAGCGAAGTCGCCGGAAGAGGGTGGGGCGCAGCATCCCGGCCGCCCGCTTCGACCCGCGTGCCCACGCGAGCAGTCGCGGTGCCGGCAGCAGCCCGTGCTCGCCCAGCAGCGCGGGGAACTGGTGGAACGACGAGAGGAACGCGATCACGAACAGGGCCGCGATGCCGCGCTGCAGCACCTCCCGGGCGAAGCCGAAGTCGACGGCGGCGAAGGCGTCCACATCACGCTCCGAACAGTTCCTCGAGGCCCGCCGGCGCACCGGCATCCCGCAGGGCCGTGCGCGCGGCGTGCCAGCCGGGCATCCCGTGCACGCCGGGACCGGGCGGGGTCGAAGCAGACGCGAGATACACACCGCGCATCGGCGTGCGCCACGGCACCGTCGACACGATCGGGCGGCGCACCGCCTGAGCCATCGAGAACGTGCCGCCCAGGATGTCGCCACCGATCTCGGCGGGGTTGTACGCCTGCCGCTGTGCCGCGGTCATCGCGTGCGTCGCGAGCACCCGGTCGCGGAATCCCGGGGCGAATCGCTCGACCTGCCGGGTGACCGTCTCGGTCGGATCGAGCATCGACCCCGCCGGCACGTGGATGTATGCCCAGAGCACCTGATGCCCGCGCGGCGCACGGGTGGCGTCGAGCACGCTGGGCTGCACGGCGAGCACATACGGCCGCTCGGCGATGCGGCCGGCCGCGATAGCGTTCTCGCCCGACTCGATCTCGGCGCGTGTGCCGCCCACATGCACGGTGGGCGAGAGTGCGACATCGGGGTTCGCCCACGGCACCGGCCCGTCGAGCGCGAAATCGACCTTCGCCACCGCGGGGCCGTACCGGTAGCGGCGCACGGCGCGGGCATAGCGGGCGGGCACGTCGGGCAGGGTCAGCGCGAGGCGCGGTGCGGCGTCCAGCAGCAGCAGATCGCCCGCGGCCGGGTCGCCCCAGTCGAGCAGTGAGAGGTCGCCGACGCGGTGGTCGAGATCGATCTCGCCGCCGTGTGCCCGCAGATCGGCGATCAGGGCGTCGGCGATGGCCTGCGCGCCGCCGCGCGGGTACGCCCAGCCGGTGGAGTGCGCGTGGGCGAGGAGATAGAGGGCTGACGCGGTGGCCGCCAGCGACGGCAGCCGCGTGTTGGCATGGGCGACCACCCCGGTCAGCAGAGCCGCGCCCTCGTCGGTGCGGAAGGTATGCAGCATCCGTCGCCCCGCAGCCGTGCCCACCTCGAGCATGCGCAGCGCGAAACGGGTGGTGGTGATCGGATGCCGCGGCACGCGCAGCAGCTGGTTCCCGGTGAAGTCCACGACGTGGTCGAGATGGCGGTTCAGCGGTCGCACGAGGCTGCGCCAGGCGCGCCCGTCGGCGCCCAGCTCCGCGACCGTGCGATCGAGGTCGCGCCAGGCCAGCGCGGCGCGCCCGTCGTCGAGCGGATGCGCGAACGAGACGTCCGGCACGATCCAATCGATGCGATCGAGCCCGAACGCGCGGAAGAACGGCGAGCTCAGCGCCGCCGGATGCACGGCCGAGCACACGTCGTGGCGGTAGCCGGGCAGCGTGAGGGGCGAGGTGCGCACGCCGCCGCCGGGGGTGGATGCGGCTTCGACCACCCGCACCGCGTAGCCTGCGCGGGCGAGGGAGACAGCGGCGGCCAGGCCGTTCGGCCCGCTGCCGACGATCGTCGCGCGTCGTGCCATGCGTCAAGTCTGGCACTCCGCACCGACGCCGGCAGGGGGGTTGCGGCCGGTCGGGACACATGTCGGAGGAGAACGGGGGATGATGGAGACACAGGCTCACGAGGGGGAGGGTGGTTGAGATGGAATCGACGAAGCTGGACGCTCCGGAGGGCATCGAAGCGCGCGTGGGATGGGCGCCGGGCACCGAGGCGCCCGCCCGTATCCGGCAGCTGACCAAGGAGCTCCTCGCCGAGAAGCTTCAGATCGATGCCGCCTTCATCGACGTCTCGAAAGAAGAGCCCGCACAGTTCGGGCACCACCCGCAGCCGATCGCATCGATCGACGGCCGCGCGGTGCCGCTCATGATCCGCACCGCCAGCTTCCGCACCGCGACGGTGGTCGCCGTGCGCGACCCGGGACTGCTGATGGGGCTCGACATCCGCGACCGGCGGCCCGACGAGGCCGCTGTGCACGAGATCCGCAGTCACTCGCATCTGTGGGACGAGCACAGCCTGTGGGACAACGCCACGCCCGAGAAACTCGTTCTGCACTGGTCACGCGTGCAGGCCGTGCGGCAGGCCGATCCCCGCGGGATCAGCGTGCGCCCCGAGCAGGTCAAGCTCGATCCGCCGTTCTCGCGCGCGTTCACGCCCGACCGTCGCGGCGACTACAAGCTCGTCGATCTGTCGCGCAATGGCTTCGTCATCACGCTCGCGTACGGGGCGCCCACGACGGAGTGACGTCGGTCGCCCCCCGAGCGCGCAGCGCGCGGGGCGAAACGTGGCTACTCGACGAGGTCGGGCAGCGCCGCGTTCAGCTCGGCCAGCCAGGCGCGCGCGTTGCCGTCCGACGGTGCACGCCAGTCGCCCCGCGGTGACAGCGAGCCCGCCGGTGACACCTTGGGGCCGTTCGGAATCGCCGTGCGCTTGAACTGTGCGAACCCGAAGAAGCGCTGCAGGAACACCTGCAGCCACTTCACGATCGTGGGCAGGTCGTACGCGTAGCGGTCGTCGACGGGAAAGCCGGGGGGCCAGGCTCCGGCATCCTTGTCTTCCCACGCATGCTGCGCGAGGAACGCGATCTTCGAGGGGCGCGCGCCGTAGCGCATCGTGTGGAAGAGGGCGAAGTCGTGCAGCGCGTAGGGGCCGATGCGGTCTTCGGTCGACTGCATCTTGCCGTCCTGCCCGGCCGGCACCAGCTCGGGGCTGATCTCGGTGTCGAGCACCGACTGCAGCACGTCGGCGGCCGCGGCATCCACCCACCCCTCATCGGCACCCGTGGCGATGACCCAGCGGATGAGGTGCTGGATGAGCGTCTTGGGCACGCCGGAGTTGACGGCATAATGGCTCATCTGGTCGCCGACCCCGTACGTCGACCAGCCCAGGGCGATCTCGGAGAGGTCGCCGGTGCCGACCACGAATCCGCCGCGCTGGTTCGCCAGGCGGAACAGATAGTCGGTGCGCAGCCCGGCCTGCACGTTCTCGAACGTGACGTCGTGCACGGGCTCGCCGCTGGCGAAGGGGTGGCCCATCTTCGTGAGCAGTTCCATCGCGGCGGGGCGGATGTCGATGGTCTCGACCGATGCGCCGATGGCCTCGGCCAGCGCTATGGCGTTGTTCTTGGTGTGCTCGCTGGTGGCGAAGCCCGGCATCGTGAAGGTGAGGATGTCGCTGCGTGGCCGGCCCATGCGGTCCATGGCACGGGCTATCACGAGCAGCGCGTGGGTGGAGTCGAGCCCGCCCGATACGCCCAGCAGCGGCTTCGGATCGCCGATCGCGCGCATGCGCTGGATGAGCCCCTCGACCTGGATGTTGAAGGCTTCGTAGCAGTCCAGGGCGAGCCGCTGTTCATCGTCGGGCACGAACGGGAAGCGGTCGACGTGCCGGCGCAGCCCGATGTCGTCGGCCGGAGGCTCGAGGGAGACCTCGATCGTGAGGAAGTCGCCGACGCCGGCCGATATGCGGTTGTCGTCGAACGTGCCCTGCCGGATGCGGTCTTGGCGCAGCCGGTCGAGGTCGACGTCGGCGACCGAGCGGCGCGGGCCGTCGGGGAAGCGCTCGGTCTCGGTGAGCAGGTCTCCGCCCTCGAAGATCATGGTCTGGCCGTCCCATGACACGTCGTTCGTCGACTCGCCCATGCCGGCAGCGGCATACGCGTAGGCGGCGACGCAGCGCAGCGACTGCGAGCGGCACAGTGTCTTGCGGTCTTCGGCGCGCGCGATAGTGATCGGGCTGCCCGAAAGGTTCACCAGTACGGTGGCGCCGGCCAGTGCCGCCTGCGACGACGGCGGGACGGGGACCCAGACGTCCTCACACACTTCGGCGTGCAGCACGAGGCCGGGCACGTCGCGCACGTCGAAGAGCAGGTCGGTGCCGAACGCGACGTCGCGCTCGCCGATGCGGATCGGCTCGCCCGACCACGGCTCGCCCGCCGCGAACCAGCGCCGCTCGTAGAACTCGCGGTACGTGGGCAGGTGCCCCTTGGGTGCGACCCCGATGATCTGCCCGCGATGGATGACCACCGCGCAGTTGTAGAGGCGGTTGCGATGGCGCAGGGGTGCACCCACCACGAGGATCGGGAACAGATCAGTGGATGCCGCGGCCAGGTGCTCGAGCGCGGCCTCGACGCCGTCGAGCACGGCGTCTTGCATGAACAGGTCGTCGATGGAGTAGCCGGTGAGACACAACTCGGGGAACACCGCGACCGCGGTCTTGTCGGCGTCGCACTCCCGTGCCGCGTCGAGCACGGCCTCGGCATTGGTCGCCGGATCGGCCAGGGCGATCGGGATCGTGCAGGCGGCGACGCGCGCGAATCCGTGCCGGTAGGCGCTGGCGAAGGGCAGGCTCATGCCCCCAGTCTGGCACCTGGCGGATGATGTCGGTGTGGACAGGCGGGGTCAGGACCTGGACCGATTCATCCGTCGCACAAGCAGATGAGCCACGAGGCCAAGGCATGGTCCGACGACGAAAACTGTCAAGCTGCCGGCCACCGCAGCCCTGGTGATGCCCTGAAGCACCGCCCCTGCCACCGTGGTCGCGTCGGCCGCATGATCCGCAGCCGTCCAGCCGGTACACACTGCCACTGCCACAGCTGTGGCCATCGTCACCAAGAAGGCAGCGGGCTGCGGCCGGCCAGACGAGCCGTGCGAGCTCAAGGCAACGCCGCCCAAGACGCCCGCGGCGATGATGCCCACGACCAACACCGTTGCACTGACGACTGACGTGCCGACGATGAATCCGCCGCTCACCCCACCGTTCGAACAGATGAAATCATCGGGGAGGGGGTCGAGGACTCGGTCCCCGCACCGTGACAACAAGATCATGCCGCCCGCGACGGCAATGATCAGGACCGTCCCGACGAACGATACCGCTAGCGAAAACCACGCAGCAGTCAGGTGCTTCCGCATCGTTCAGTCGTCACGCGCCACCGGTGCAGGAATAGACATAGGGATCTTGATCTTGGTCGGTGCCGAAGCCTGTTGAAACCCAGCACAGGTTCGGTGCTCTCCAGCCTCGATCGTGATTGAGTACAGGCCGTGAATCCCCGCCAGGACCCGGCCAAGGCTTGATTTCGTTCACGCCCATGCAGTCTGTCAGCGCAATCGAAGGGTGGTCTTCGCAAGTCTGGCGCTCCACCACCTGTACGTTCGCTCCAACGACGCGGGTGTCTTCTTGTCCGCGGTCTGGGAACATCGCAATGGCGATCTCGTTGGACGGATTGCTGTGGTGGTTGTCGTTGAAACGGTAATTATAGCGGTAACCAGACTGATCAACCCGAGTGCATTCGTCAACCTCATCGTGTGCGCAACCTCACTCTTGAGTTCGATCAGTCAGAACCGCTTCGATTCATTACTAACTCATAAGAATGCTCCCGGTCAAGGGCCCGCCGAATCTGGGAGACATCGCTGCCGATACCTCCGACTAGAACTGCCGCATCTCGCGCTGTCGGAGGCCCCGGATAGTGTCGTGAGCGGAAAGGGACCCATGCGATACATCGAGGCTGAGGGCCGCGTCGTCTGGAGCGCGAGCGATCTCAAGGCGGCCGCCGAGTGCGAGTTCGCGTGGCTGCGCGCCATCGACGCGAAGGTCGGCCGGGTCGCGCCGGTCGAAGAACCCGAAGACGCCACTCTCGCCCGTGCCGGGCGCCTCGGCACCGCGCACGAGTTGCGCGTGCTCGATCGATACCGTGCGGAGTTCGGCGACGGCGTGGTCGAGATTCCCGAGACCCGGTCGACCGATGACGACGCATTGGCCGACGCCGCGGCCGCGACCCTCGTGGCGCTCGCCGACCCCGCGGCCCGGGTCGTCTACCAGGCCGCGTTCTCGACCACCGAATTCGTCGGATTCGCCGACTTCCTCGTGCGCGGCGACGACGGTCAGTGGATCGTGCAGGACTCCAAGCTCGCCCGCCATGCGCGGGTCACCGCGCTCATGCAGCTGGCGGCATACGTCGATCAGCTCGATCTTCTCGACGTGCCACGCGCGGGCGACGTCGACCTGCTGCTGGGCGACGGCACGACCAGCACGCACCGTGTGGACGATCTCATGCCGGTGTTCCGGCTGCGGTGCGAGCGCCTGCGCGCGCTCATCGCCGACCGGTGGCTCGATCGCGGCGTCGACGAGCCGCCCATCGCCTGGGGCGATGAGCGGGGCGAGCTCGGCGTCGTCGCGTGCGGGCGCTGCGCGACCTGCGAGCAGCAGGTCTTGGCGCACCGCGACCTGCTGCTGGTCGCGGGCATGCGCCCGGTGCAGCGGGCACGCCTGCGCGCCGACGGCGTGACGACGATCGACGCGCTGGCTGCGGCATCCACCCCTCCCGCACGGATGAGCGCGGAGACCTTCGACAGCCTGCGGACTCAGGCCCGCCTGCAGCTCGAGAGCCCCGCCGGCACGCCGGCCATCGAGGTCGCGCCGGATGGCGAGACGGCGACTCCGCCCATCCCCACCTACGAGGTCGTCTTCCCCAAAGCGCTCGGCGCGCTGCCGCGCCCCGACCAGGGCGACCTCTTCTTCGACTTCGAGGGCGATCCGCTCTACACCGAGGGCGCCGGCGCCGACTGGGGCATCGACTACCTGTTCGGCTTCGTTGACCTGCACGAGCAGTACACGGCGCTGTGGGCGCATGACTTCGCAGCCGAGAAGGAGACGTTCGAGCGCTTCCTCGATATCGTCGCGGACGTGCGACGACGGCATCCCGACATGCACATCTACCACTACGCGCCGTATGAGCCCACGCACCTGCTGGCGATGGCTGCGCGGTACGGCGTGCGCGAGACCGAGGTCGACGCGCTGTTGCGCGACGGCGTGTTCGTCGACCTGTACCCGATCGTGCGGCGGGCGCTGCGGATCGGATCGCGGTCATACTCCATCAAGAAGCTCGAGCCGCTGTATATGGGCGACGAAGTGCGCACGAGCGACGTACAGCGCGGCGACGACTCCATCGTGAAGTACGTGCAGGCCCGCGCGCTGTGTGATGCGGCGGAGGATGCCGCGGCCCAGGCTGTCTTCGACGACCTGGCCGACTACAACCGCTACGACTGCGTGTCCACGCGCCGGCTGCGCGACTGGCTCGTCGACCGCGCCCGCGAGGCGGGGCTCGTGCCCTCGCGCGACATCGAGTCGGCCGAGGTGGCGTACGAGGCCCGGCCGCAGGCCGAGGCCCTGCGGCGGCTCGCCGACGGCGCCGCCGGCGACGCCGCGCTCCCGCTCACCGAGGCGCTGAGCGAGGCCGACGCCGAGGCGCTGCGCCTGGGGGCGGCCGCGATCGACTACTACCCGCGCGAGGCGAAGGCGTTCTGGGCCGCGCACTTCCTGCGGCTGCGCGAGCCGCTGTCGGTGTGGGAAGACACGCGCGACGTCGTCGTGGTCGACGCCGGGCGCAGCGGGCTCGCCGAGCAGTGGCATCCCGGTCCCCGTTCGGTGCGCCGCCTCGTGCGGCTGCGCGGCGAGCTCGCGCCCGGCACCCGGCTGAGCGAGGGGTCGCGTCCATTCGCGCTGTACGAGACGCCCGCGCCGTTCGCCGCGCGCACCATGCCACGCTGGGTGCACGTCGCGCGCGAGGTCGAAGTCGTCGAGGTGCTCGACGACGGCGCGATCGTCGCCGAGAGCGCCGTCGACGGCCAGACGTGGAGCGAGCTGCCGGTCGCCCTGACCCCGGCGGCTCCGCCGCGCGCCGGCAACCAGCAGACCGCGATCGAGGAGTGGGCCGACGCCGTGATCGCCGCGGCCCCGATGCTGCCCGGCGACCCGGCCACCGACATCCTGCGCCGGATCCCGCCGCGGCTGCGCGGCGGTGCGACCGTCAACGGCCGCGCCGCCGATCCGGTAGCGGCCATCGCCGCCGCAGTGCGCGAGCTCGACGACAGCTACCTGGCGGTGCAGGGCCCTCCCGGCACCGGCAAGACGTACGTCGGCTCGCACGTCATCGCCCGGCTCGTGCGTGACCACGGCTTCGCCGTCGGCGTGGTCGCGCAGTCGCATGCGGTCGTCGAGCACATGCTGGATCGGGTGGTGGATGCCGGGGTCCCGGCCGCGCGCGTGGCCAAGGCCCGCCGCAGCGGTGACGACGGCGAGGTGTCGTTCACCGAGATCCCGAAGAACGGCGTGGCGGCGTTCGTGAAGGAGCACGAGGGCGAGGGCTACGTCATCGGCGGCACGGCCTGGGACTTCAGTCATCCCGGCCGCGTGCCGCGGCGTTCGCTCGACCTGCTTGTGATCGACGAGGCCGGGCAGTTCTCGCTCGCCTCCACGATCGCGGTGGCTGCGGCATCCCGTCGCCTGCTGCTGCTCGGCGACCCACAACAGCTGCCGCAGGTGAGCCAGGGTACGCATCCCGAGCCCGTCGACGCGTCGGCGCTGGGCTGGGTGATGGATGGCGCGGCGGTCCTGCCCGCGGAGTACGGGTTCTTCCTCGATCAGACGTGGCGCATGCACCCCGCGGTCGCAGAGCCCGTCTCCCGGCTGTCGTACGACGGCGAGCTGGCCTCGCGCCCGTGCGCGGCGCTGCGCGCGATCGATGGGGTCGAGTCCGGGCTGCACCCGGTGGCGGTGCGCCACCACGGCAACGCGACGCAGTCACCCGAAGAGGCCGCCGAGGTCGTCCGGCTCGTGCACGACCTGCTCGGGCGTGCCTTCACCGACGTGGTCGACGACGAGCCGGTCGCGCCGCGCGCGCTGACGGCCGCCGACATCATCGTCGTCACTCCCTACAACGCCCAGCAGGTGCTGGTCGAGCAGGCACTCGCCGACGCCGGGCTCGGCGAGGTGCGGGTCGGCACCGTCGATCGCTTCCAGGGGCAGGAGGCCGCCGTGTCGATCGTGTCGCTGGCGGCATCGAGCGGTCGCGATGCGCCGCGCGGGCTGGAGTTCCTGCTGCTGCAGAACCGGCTCAACGTCGCGATCTCGCGCGCGAAGGTGGCCGCGTACCTGATGTACGCACCCGGGCTGCTCGACGACCTGCCGTGGACGCCGGACGGCGTCGCGCGGCTCAGCGCGTTCGCGCGCCTCGTGGGTGTGCGGTGAGGGGCCGCGCCGCGTCATCCACACTCGCGGCGACGTGCCCGCCCGTAGACTCGGGCGCATGAGCGAAGACCTGCCCCAGCAGTTCGAGATCGACTTGCCGCCCGAGGTCGTACCGGGCAACTACGCCGACTTCGCCAATGTGTGGCACACGCCGACGGTCTTCGTCATGGATTTCGTCACCCTGGCCCAGCCGCCGCGCGAAGAGACCAACGAAGACACCGGTGAGCGGGTCGCCGTCGTGCCAGCGCGCGTGGTCAGCCGCATCCGGATCCCTCCGGAGCAGGTGTTCGAGCTTGCCAAGGCACTCACGCAGCAGCTCGAGTACTGGGAGCAGGAGACGGGTAAGCGCTCGCCGGAGTGACACGGTGCGCGACGTGCCGCGGATTCAGGTCGCCGACCCGGCTCGCGCGCCTCAGACGGTGCCGTACAGCCGATCGCCGGCGTCGCCCAGGCCCGGCACAATGTAGCCGCGCTCGTTGAGTCGCTCGTCGCGGGCGCCCAGCACGAGCGTCACGTCACGGTCGCCGACCTGCTCGTCGATCTTCGCGATGCCCTCGGGCGTGCCCAGCAGGCAGATCGCGGTGATGTCTTGCGCACCGCGCTCGAACAAGAACTCCATCGCCGCCCCCAACGAACCACCGGTGGCCAGCATGGGGTCGAGCACGAAGCACTGCCGGTCACTCAGATCGGTGGGCAGCCGCTCGGCGTAGGTCGTGGGCTGCAGCGTCTCCTCATCGCGCACCATGCCGAGAAAGCCGACCTCGGCGGTCGGCAGCAGCTTCACCATGCCCTCGAGCATGCCGAGCCCGGCACGCAGGATCGGCACGACGATCGGCCGGGGCTCGTCGATGCGGACACCCATCGTCGTCGTGACCGGGGTCTGGATCTCCACGGGCGCCACGCGCACGTTGCGTGTGGCCTCGTAGGCCAGCAGGGTCACGAGCTCTTCGGTCAGCTGGCGAAAGACCGGCGACGGGGTGCGCTGATCGCGCAGCACCGTGAGCTTGTGGGTGATCAGAGGGTGGTCTGCGATGTGCACGCGCATTCCTCCAGGGTAGTCGCGCCGTACCCTGGTCATGTGACGTTCGCTCCCGCCATGGATCGTGCCCTCGCGCTCGCCGCAGCAGCAGCGGCGGCCGGTGACGTGCCGGTCGGGGCAGTGGTGGTGGATGCCGCGGGCCGCATCATCGGCGAGGGACGCAATGAGCGCGAGGAGACGCACGACCCGACCGCGCACGCCGAGGTCGTGGCGTTGCGGCAGGCTGCGGCATCCATCCGTTCGTGGAACCTCGAAGGCCACACGCTCGTGGTCACGCTCGAGCCGTGCCTGATGTGTGCCGGGGCGATCCTGCAGGCGCGCATCGGGCGCGTCGTGTTCGGCGCGTGGGACGACAAGGCGGGCGCCGCGGGCTCGCTCTACGACGTGCTGCGCGACCGCCGGTTGCCGTACCGTGCCGAGGTCATCGGGGGAGTGCGCGAGGGCGAGGCGTCGGCCCTCCTGCGCGCGTTCTTCGACGCCCGCCGCTGAACGTGGGTGGAGTGCGTCGTCAGGCCGGTTCCGGGAGGAGGATCCCCGTCCGGTAGGCGTGCGCGATGATGCCGACACGCGACGTGAGCTCGAGCTTGGCGAGCACCTTCGAGATGTGCGTCTTCACCGTGGACTCCTCGATGTGCGCGGCGGTGGCGATTTCGCTGTTGGTCATGCCGGACGCGACCCATAGGTAGACCTCGCGCTCGCGGAAAGATAGTGCACTCAGAGCCGTTCCCGCGGCGTCGGCTGGCTGCGATTCCGCTCTCCGGAGCGAACGCAGCCACGCCGGTAGGAACCAGATCGCCGACGTTAGGACGAGCTGGGTTCCGGTCCACACGGCGAAGCCCACGACGATCTCGCCCGAGCCCCACGGCTTGCCGTTGATCAGACCCCATTGGCCCGACAGCGATAGTGGTGGGAGTGTCAGGAGCGCGGCGACCATCGGTATCAGCACGAGTCCGACACAGACGGCGAGGACGCGCATGCGCCCCTTCGCGTGGACCGACACCGCTGCCACAACGGCGAGGAGAATGCCGTACGCCACCCATCCGGTCAGACTGAATCGGCTCGCCCAGCCGGCCACCTGTGCCAGCACTGCGAGTGCCGCGAGCGCGACCGAGAGGAACGGGCTCAGCCGGGCGAGGGCGAGTGACGCGGCGAACGCGGCTGCAACGAGGATCGCGTACACGTTCGTGACCGACATGTCGGAGCGGCCGGGAATCATACCGAGATCCTGCATGATCGGCCGGGCGGGTCCGGCAAGCCACCAGACGAACAGGACCGCCGCTGCGACCGGCTCGGTGAGAGCCCGTGCGTACGGGGAGGTCAGTGATCTTGCGACGGCTCCGAGGCGTGTCATGTGGCAAATCTAGCGACCGCATGCGTTCCGGATACCGTCGAGCCGCTCAACTCCTACCGGGGCGAGGCAGAATCCCCCCGATGGAGGACCCCTCCGCCGCTCGACGCCCGCCGCTGACCCCGCCTCAGAGCGCCCGCAGCTGCGGCAGCAGCGAGCCCAGCAGCTCGAGGTGCTCGAGGTCGCGCTGGTCGGGCAGTTGGAAGTAGACACGCTGCGCGCCCAATGCCCGCAGCCGTGCGACCTTCTCGACCACCTCGTCGGGCGTGCCGGCGATGACGTCATCGCCGCGCGGCGACGCGGGGTCGTTGCCGATGGCCGCGGCGCGCCGCGAGAGCGCGTCTTCCGATTCGCCCACGAGCGTGGGCAGCGCCACCGACAGCTTGAGCGTCGCCGGGTCGCGATCCTGCGCCTCGCACGCGGCGCGCACGCCGGCGAACTTCTCGGCGATCACGTCCTCGGCCACGAAGCCGATGTTGAACTCGGTCGCGAACCGCGCGGCCAGCGCCGGCGTGCGCTTCACGCCGCCACCACCCACGATCACCGGCACGCGGTCTTGCAGCGGCTTGGGCAGCGCGGGCGAGTCGACGAGCTCGTAGTGCGAGCCCGTGAACGAATACGGCTCGGTGGCCGCCCACAGCCCGGTGATCAGCTCGAGCTGCTCTTCCAGCATCCCGAATCTCTTCGACGGGAACGGGATGCCGTAGGCCTTGTGCTCCGCTTCGAACCATCCGGTTCCCAGCCCCAGTTCGGCGCGGCCGCCGCTCATCGCGTCGACCTGCGCCACCTGGATCGCCAGCACGCCCGGCGCGCGGTAGGTCACCGAAGACACGAGGGTGCCGAGGCGGATGCGCGAAGTCTGCACGGCCAGGCCCGCCAGTGTCGTCCACGCGTCGGTGGGGCCGGGCAACGGCGACCCTGAGCCCATGCGCATGTAGTGGTCGCTGCGGAACCAGCCGTCGAAGCCGAGCTTCTCCGTGGTCTGCGCGTGGATGCGCTGCTCGTCGTAGCTGAACCCCTGCTGCGGTTCGGTGAAGACACAGAACTCCATCAGTCCTCCGATTTCAGGATGAAGGCTTCGGTCGACGGCTGCGGATCGGCCGCCGGGCGGTACACGTCGGGCTCGAGGTAGATGACGCGGGCGATGGGCACCGCCGCGCGCACGCGGGCCTCGACGGCGTTGATGTCGGCAGCCACCGCGGTCAACGGCTTGTCGGAGGCGAACGCGAGCTTGGCGGCCACCAACAGTTCGTCGGGGCCGAGGTAGAGGGTCTTGAGGTGGATGAGGCGATGGACCTCGGGGCCGTCCTCGATGGCGTTCACGATCGCGCGCAGATCCGAGGGCGCGGCGCCCTCGCCGACGAGCAGGCTCTTCGTCTCGACGCCGAGCGTGATCGCCACGAGGATCAGCAGCGTGCCGATCATGAGGGTGCCGATCGCGTCGAACACGGGATTGCCGGTGATCCACGACAGGCCCACACCCAGCAGGGCGAACACGAGGCCGGTCAGGGCCGCAGTGTCTTCGAGCAGCACGACGGGCAGCTCAGGCGCCTTCGCGTGCCGGATGAAGGCGAGCCACGACTCGCCCTTCTCCTTGTGGGGCTTCGACTCGTGGATCGCGGTGCGCAGCGAGAAGCCTTCGAGAACGATCGCGATGACCAGCACCAGCACGGCGATCCAGACGTGGTCGAGCTCATGCGGATGCGTGATCTTCTCGACACCCTCGTAGATCGAGAACAGACCGCCGACCGAGAACAGGATGATCGACACCACGAACGCGTAGACGTACCGCTCGCGTCCGTAGCCGAAGGGATGCTCCTGGTCGGCCTTGCGCTTGGCCTGTCGACCACCCAGCAGCAGGAGCAGCTGATTGCCGCTGTCGGCGACGGAGTGGATGCCTTCGGCCAGCATCGACGCGGATCCTGTGAAGAACCACGCGACGAACTTCGCGAGGGCGATGCCGAGGTTCGCGAGGAATGCGGCGATGATCGCCTTCCCGCCGCCGGAGGAACTCATGCACGAAGTCTACGGAAGCGCCACGACCGTGAGAGAACATCTGACGGACGAGGGAGCGGTTATCTCCCTATCTCTCGGCGAGCAGTTGTTCTCTCACCGATGCGGGGGGAGGAGAGAACGGGATGCCGCGGCCCGGCGTCAGTCCTCGCTCTTGAGGATGATCGACTCGGTCGGCGGCTGCGGTCCGGTGGTGGAGGCGATGTAGCCCATGACCTGCAGCAGGGCGCGGCGCACGACGCCGGGGCGCTCCAGGTGCGGCGCGTGGCCGACGCCCTCGATAGTGAGCTCCGTGGCCCGGCCTCCGGCATCCCGATACGCGTTCAGCACGTCGCGTGTCTGGCTCACCATCGGCTGCGGCGGGGCGATCTCCTCGCCCGGCCAGTCGGGGATCAGCCCGGCCTTGCCGAGCTGGTTCAGATCGAAGAACGACGCGTCCGACACTATTGCGTCGGCGGTGCCGTGCACCCAGAGGATCGGGGGCTTGGTCGGCAGATCGACGATCGCCGACACGTTGAAGTACTTCGGCGACATGGTGTTGAGCACGCCCACCGTGCCGACGCCGAAGCCCGGCCAGTTCTCGCTCGGCACGCTGTCACCGGGGTAGTTGCCCTCGGCGGTCGAGGTGCTCAGCATCGACTCCACCCAGATGTCTTCGTGGCCGGTGACATACCCGGCCGACACGTACGAAGACCGGAACACGCTGCGCGGCGAGGTCGCGGCATCCGCCGTCGTGTCGCCGTCGCGCAGGCGCTGCACGAAATCGGAGTTCGCCCCGCCCCCGCCACAGCCGGCGTCGTCGTCGGTCAGACGCGAGCCGTCGCGGCGGGTGCCGCCGAAGCCGTACGGCGAGACCGGCGCCTGCAGCGTGAGGCTGAGCACCGGGTGCTCGAGCGCGTACTGCATGATGACGCCGCCGCCCATCGACCAGCCCACGAGGTGCACCGCCTCAAGGTCCAGTGCCTGGAGCGTGGCGTGCAGGTCGTCGGAGAAGTCACGCAGCCCGCGTGTCGCATCGACGGGCTTGACCTCGGTGCCGCCGAACCCGCGCAGGTCGACCGCGATGGCCCGGATGTCGCCGGGCAGGTCCTCCATGATCTCCTGCCAGAACAGGGCCGACGAGACGTTTCCGTGCACGAACACGACCGTCTGCTCGGCGGGCGTCTTCGGATCGTCCGCGGTGCGCTCGAGGACGTTCACCGCCAGGCGCGGGGTCTCGATGATGCGTGCGGCGATGCCGTCGAACACGGTCATGGAATCGGCCTCCTCAGCGGTCCTGACTCGACTATAACCGCGCCCTGCGCGCCCGAGCACGAGCGTCGTAGGATGAGCGGCATGCTCCCTCCCATTGCGATCCTCGGCGCCGGCTCCATGGGCGGCGCGATCCTGCTCGGACTCGTCGACTCGGGGCTTGCTCCCGACATCACCGTGACCACGCGCTCGCGTGAAAAAGCCGACGCGCGCGGTGAGTTGGCGGGCGTGACCGGTCTTGCGCTCGAAGACGATTCTGAGGCGAATCGGGATGCCGCGGCCGCGGCCGACATCGTGTTGGTCGCCGTCAAACCGCACATGGTGGCCGATCTGCTCGGCGAGATCGCCACGGCGCTGCGGCCGGGCACGGTCGTCGTGAGCGTCGCGGCCGGCATCACCATCGCGACGTTCGCGCAGATTCTGGGCGAGGACGTGCCGGTTCTGCGTGCGATGCCGAACACCCCCGCTCTGGTCGGCAAGGGTGTGACGGGGCTTGCGGCGGGCCCGGCGGCGAGCGCCGAGCAGACCGCGACCGTCCGGGCGCTGTTCGCCACGGTCGGGCAGGTGATCGAGGTCGATGAGGACCAGATCGACGCGCTGTCGACGATTTCGGGGTCGGGGCCGGCCTACGTGTACCTGCTCATCGAGGAGTTCACGAAGGCGGCGGTCGCGAAGGGCTTCTCGACCGAGAAGGCGCGCACGATGGCCGAGCAGACGTTCGTCGGCGCCACCGCGCTGCTGGAGGCCTCGACCGAAGATCCCGCCGAGCTGCGGCGGCAGGTGACCAGCCCCAAGGGCACCACCGAGCGGGCCGTCGCGGTGCTGCAGGAAGCGCGCCTCGACGAGGTGTTCGCGCGGGCGACCGACGCGGCTCTGGCTCGCGCGCGGGAGATCGCCGAAGGGCGCTGACGGCCCCGCGAGAGCCGCCCCTCGCGCCGCGTTGCGTACCGGGGATTTCGGGCGTAATGTCGCCGCTCGTGACAAGCGAGAATCGCGACGGCACGCCTGAGTCGCCGATCGTGAAGCGCATCCTCATCGGCGACCCTCTGGCGTCTGAGAATGCGGATGAGCATCTGCTCCCCAAGCGCATGGCGCTGCCGATCTTCGCGTCCGACGCGTTGAGCTCGGTGGCGTACGCGCCGCAGGAGATGTTGATGATCCTGCTGACCGGCGGGCTCGCGTTCTTGGCCTTCGCGCCGTGGGTCGCGGCCGCCGTCGTCCTGCTGCTCGTCGTGGTGGTGCTCTCGTACCGGCAGCTGATCCGCGCGTATCCGTCCGGCGGCGGTGACTACGAGGTGGCGCGCAAGAACCTGGGCGAGGTGCCCGGCGTGATCGTGGCATCCGCTCTTCTCGTCGACTACGTGCTGACCGTGGCGGTGTCGACGGCGTCGGGCGTCGACAACATCATCTCCGCGATCCCCGCGCTCAACAAGTGGCGCGTGGAGCTGGCCGTCGTGTGTGTGCTGGGCATCGTCGTGATGAACCTGCGCGGCGTGCGCGAGGCGTCGCGTGCCTTCGCCATCCCCACCTACGTGTTCATCGGCTCGGTCGGGGTCATGGTCGTCACCGGCCTCGTGCGCACTTTCCTGGGCGTGGCGCCGGTCGCCTCCAGCGCGCAGTATGCCCTGCACGCGCAGAGCATCTCGCAGGCGGCGGTGCTGCTGCTCGTGCTGCGGGCGTTCTCCAGCGGCTGCTCGGCCCTGACCGGTGTCGAGGCCGTCTCGAACGGGGTGCAGGCGTTCCGGCGGCCGAAGATCGGCAATGCCCGCACGACCCTGGCCGCGATGGGCGGCATCGCCGCGACGATGTTCGTGGGGCTCGTTGCCCTCGCCCTCATCTCGCGCGTGCAGTACGCCGAGAACCCGTGCGACCTCGCCGGCTTCGACTGTCACGGCACACCGCAGCCGAGTCTCATGGCGCAACTCGCGGCCGCCACGTTCGGCATGAACTCGATCCCGTTCTTCATCGTTCAGGCGGCGACCGCGTGCGTGCTGCTGCTGGCGGCGAACACGGCGTTCAACGGCTTCCCGCTGCTGGGCGCGGTGCTGGCGCGTGACGGATACGCTCCGAAGGCACTGAACACCCGCGGCGACCGGCTTGTCTATTCGAACGGCATGATCGTGCTGGGTGTGGCGGCGACCGTCGTGCTGGTCATCTACCGCGCGAACCTATCGAACCTCATCCAGCTGTACATCATCGGCGTGTTCGTGTCGTTCTCGCTGGGTCAGATCGGCATGATCCGGCACTGGATCCGCGGGCTGCGCCGCATCCGCGAACTGCCCGATGACGCGCGGGCGCAGGAATCCGCCCGACGCCAGTCGCGCAGCTACCGCAAGGGCCTCGCGATCAACAGCGTCGGGGCGACCCTGACGGTGACGGTGCTGGTGATCGTCACGATCACCAAGTTCACGCACGGCGCCTGGCTGGTGTTCCTGGCCATCCCGATCCTGTCCACGCTGATGATGGGCGTCTACCGCTATTACCGCGACGTCGAGCACGAGACCCGCATGGACGACACCGTGCACTTCGGCTCGGCGGGCGACATCGCGCTGGTCCTGGTGAACCGGCTGCAGAAGCCCGTGGCCAAGGCGCTCGACTACGCGTTGGCCGCCCGCCACGAGAAGACGCTGGCCGTGCACGTAGCGGTGACCAAAGAGGAGTCGAAGTCCCTGCAGAAGGCGTGGCAGGAACACGGGATGCCGGTGCCGCTGGTCACCATCGAGTCGCCGTTCCGCAGCTATGCGGGGCCGGTGATCGCCTTCATCAAGCAGTACCGCGAAGAGCACGGGTCCAGCGTGGTCACCGTGTACCTGCCGCAGTACATCGTCGGGCACTGGTGGGAACGCGTGCTGCACAACCGGCGCGCGCGGCGCATGGCGCAGCAGCTCATGCTCGTGCACGGGGTGACGATCACCCTGGTGCCATGGCTGCTGGACTCGTCTGAGCTCATCTACGGGCGCCGGTCGCGGCCGGTGCCGGGCCAGACGCGCGCCGGCTTCCCGACCACGCCGCAGCTGCCCTACGATCACGAGCCGCGGCGGGGCAACCGGCCCTGACCGTCAGCGCTCGAGGGAGGCGAACCGCTCGATGTCGGAGTTGGTGCCCGACACGATGATCAGGTCGTGGTTGGTGACGACCGTGTCGGCCTCGGCGTAGCGGAACGGCTTGCCGGGGCTCTTCACGCCCACCACCGTCACGTTGAACTTCGTGCGCACGCCCGACTTGTTCAGGCCGATGCCGCGGATGTACTTGGGCGGGTACATCTTGGCCAGCACGAAGTCGTCGTCGAAGCGGATGAAGTCGAGCATGCGACCGCTGACCAGGTGCGCGACGCGCTCGCCGGCCTCGCGCTCCGGGTAGATCACATGGTTCGCGCCGACGCGCGCGAGGATCTTGCCGTGCGACTGCGAGACCGCCTTCGCCCAGATCTGCGGCACCTTCAGGTCGACGAGGTTCGCGGTGATGAGCACCGACGACTCGATGGACGACCCGGTGGCCACGACGGCCACCTGGAAGTCCTGCGCACCGATCTGCTTGAGCGCGTCGAGGTTTCGCGCGTCGGCCTGCACGGCGTGTGTGACGCGCTCGGACCACTTCTGCACCAGCTCGAGGTTCGCGTCGATGGCCAGCACGTCGCGGTCGAGGCGGTCGAGCTCACCGGCGCAGGCAGCGCCGAACCGGCCGAGGCCGATCACCAGGACGGGCGCATCGCCACGGATCTGCTCAACCAACGATCGGCCTTTCGACGGGAAGCGAGTACAGCTGTTTGCGGCTGGTCGCGGCGACGGCCGCGGCGAGAGTCACTGTACCAACGCGGCCGAAGAGCATGGTGGCCGCCAGCACATACTTGCCGGGATCGGCCAGTTGCTCGGTGAGTCCCGTCGACAGCCCGACGGTGGCGAATGCCGAGATGACGTCGAACAGTACGTCGGCGACGGGGGCCTTCGTGAACTGCGCGATCGTCACGGTCGACACCGCGACGAGCGTCGCGCCCCACGCCACGACCGACAGTGCGACGCGCTGCACGTCGCTGGGGATGCGGCGGCCGAACGCCTGCACCGAAGGGCGCCCCTTGGCCTCCGACCACACTGCCAGTGCGAGCACGGCGAGGGTCGTGACCTTGATGCCGCCGGCGGTCGACGCCGAGCCGCCGCCGACGAACATGAGCATCGACCCGACGATGAGCGACGAGCCGTGCAGGCTGCTCACATCGACCACCGAGAAACCGCCCGACCGCGTCATCGCGGAGAGGAAGAACGACTGGTACACGGTGTCCCATGCGTCGCGATCGCCGAACGTCTTGGGGTTATCGAACTCGAGCAGCAGGAACACGACGGCACCGGCGATGAACAGGAGCACGGTCGTGATGATGGTGAGCTTCGCGTGCAGCGACCAGCGGTGCACGTGCCAGCGTTGCCGCCACAGCGTGTTGATCACGGGGAAGCCGATCGACCCGAGGAAGACGCCGGCCATCATCACGGTGAGGAAGAAGTAGTCGTGCTGGAACGTGTCGAGCCCTTCGGGGTTCGGCGCGAACCCCGTGTTGGTGAACGACATGGCCGCGTAGTACGGGGCCTCCCACAGCGCGCGCAGCGGGTCGATGCCGCCGACGATGAGCGACGGGTACATGAGGATCGCCAGCCCCGCCTCGATCACCAAGGTCGACAGGGCGACGGTGGCCAGCAGCGAGCCGACCTCGCCCAGACGCACCGTCTGCCCCTCGTTGACCGGACCGCCGTGCACGCGCAGCGGGTTCGACTCGCTCGCGGCGATGAGCTTGGCCCGCAGACCCAGCCTCTTCGAGATCACGAGGCCCAGGATCGATGCGAGGGTCAGCACGCCCAGAGCTCCGACGTTGACGCCGATGTAGACGACGACGTTGCCGAAGCCCGACCAGTGCGTGGCCATGTCGACCGTCGACAGGCCCGTCACGCACACCGTCGAGATCGCGGTGAACAGCGCATCCACGAACGGGGTGTGCTCGTGTGCGGCGGTGGCCGCCGGCAGCATCAGCAGCGTGGTGAAGATTGCGATGAGCACGGCGTACACGCCCACGGCGAAGCGGGCGGGGGATGCCGTGGTGAAATCGCGCAGCATGTCCCAGGCCTCGGCGCCCGCGGTACGCAGCCGCCGCACGAGCGGCCGGCGGCGGACGGGATCCGGATGCATGGACACCTGTGTCATGGTACTCAGCCGGGCGCCCGGCTAACCTAAGGGCATGGCGGACATCTTCGACGTGATCGCGGACGGCACCCGTCGCGACATCCTGCGCCTGCTGCTGGACCGCTCTGCCGCAGGGCACGACGGCACCAGCGTTTCGCAGATCGTCGCCGACCTGGGCGTGAGCCAGCCGACCGTGTCGAAGCACCTCAAGGTCCTCCGCGACGCCGATCTGGTCGCGGTCCGCGAGGAGGGCCAGCACCGCTACTACCGCCTGCAGGCGGCCCCGCTCGACGTCATCGACGCCTGGATCGTGCCCTTCCTCGATGAGGCGGATCAGTCCGATGTCATCGCCCTCCCCGAACCCGCTGCTCACGCCGCCGAGACCGTCGGGCGCGTCGCGGCATCGGCGAAGCACGCGTGGGAGAACGCGCTCAAGAAGCTGCCCGGGCGGTGAACGGCGGCGACACCGTCGCCGTGATGCTCCTGTGCGACTACTCGCTGCGCTATCTCGGCGGGGCGCAGACGGCCTTCCTGCGGCAGGCGCGGGGCCTGGCCGAAGAGGGGTGGACGGTGGTCGTCGTCGCCCCCGACGCCGACGTGCTCGCCGGGGTGCCCGGCATCGTTCCGGTCGCGGTGCGGGTCGCGTTCACGGTGCCCGGCGTGGGACTGCCGGTTCTGGCATCCCGCCGCCGGCTGCGCGGCGAGCTCGCACGATTGGCAGCCGCGCATGACGTGCGGGCACTGGTCGTGCACTCCGAGTTCACTCTGGCCTGCGCCGCCCTCGAGATCGGGGCGGCGCAGAGACGGCCTGTGCTGCAGACCGTGCACACCTTCTTCTGGCAGGCCTCGTCGGCGCTCAATGCGCTCGTTCCGCTCGCCCTGTGGGAATACCACCACATCACCGGGCGCTGGCCGTCGCCGCGGTACACGGGCAGCACCCCCATCAACAACGCGCTGCGCACCATGACGCTCACTGTCGCCACGCGCGCCGACGCCGTGCTGTCGCCGTCGGCGCATCAGGCGCGGGCGTTGCAGGCGGAGGGGGTGGATGCCGTGCACGAGCTCTCCAACATCGCCGAGCCCCTGCAGCCGGCGCCTGCCCGTGCCGACGGGCCGCTGACCCTCGTGTGGGCGGCGCGCTTCGCCCCCGAGAAGCGGCTGGAGGTCGCCCTCGACGCGGTGCGGCTCGTCACCGCCCGCCGTGGCCCCGGCCGCGTGCACCTGCACGTGGCGGGCGGCGTGCACGAGCCCCAGGCCGACGTCACTTTCCACGGGCGCGTGCCCGGTGACGAGGTGGGGGTGCTGGTGGCGGCATCCGACGCCGTCCTCATCTCGTCGCTCGGCTTCGACAACCAGCCGATGATCGCACTCGAGGCATTCAGCCGGGGCCGGCCCGCCGTGGTCGTCGACCCCGTGCTCGCGGGGGAGTTCGGGGCGGCGGCGATCGGCACCGAGACGCCGGATGCCGCGGGGCTGGCGGCCGCCCTCGAGCGGCTGCTCGATGAGCGCGACAGCCTCGGGCGCGCGGCCGCTGCCGCACTCACTTACGCACGCGATCGGCAGCCGGCGCCGCACGCGCGGAAACTGGACCGGCTGATCGCTGTGGCGCGCGAGCGGATGCGGGCGCGAACACCACAGCCCGCTGCACGCCGTAGCTGACGAGGAACAGCGTCGCCTCGGTGACGATCTTCGCGGCCAGCAGCGGCAGACCCAGGTCCGACAGCGCCGAGATGGTGCCGTAGTTCGCGGCGAGCAGCAGGAGAGCGAGCGAGAAGTACCGTCGCGCCGCAGTGCGCAGCGGCACGTCGCGGCCGCGATGGAACACGAGGGAGCGGTTGACGGCGAAGTTCACGCTCGCGCTGATCACGCGCGCCGCGACCACCGAGACCAGCAGTGAGCCGGTGAGCGTGTGCAGCACGAGCAGCGCGAGCGTGTCGATGGCGAAGGCCAGCACCGCCGAGCCTGCGAACCGCACGACGGGCGCGTAGATGCGCAGCGAGTCGCGCACCGGGCGAAAATGGCTCGACGCGTTGCCGTCGGTGTAGATGGTCGCGATCGGCTCCTCGATGAGTTCGAACCCGGCGGTGGCCGCCTGGAGCAGCATCCGGAACTCGTACTCGAATCGGTCGCCGGGCACACTCAGCAGCCACGGCAGCGCGTCGGCCGGCAGCCCGCGCAGGCCGGTCTGGGTGTCGCCGATCGCCTGGCCCGCCGCCAGCCGGAACGCAAGCCGGCTGACAGTGTTGCCGAGCCGGCTGCGGGCGGGCACAGGGCCCGTGAACGCGCGCACGCCCAGCGTGATGCGGTGCGGTCCGATGCGCGAGGCGACTCGGGCGATGTCTTCCGGCGCGTGCTGTCCGTCGGCGTCGGCGGTCACGACCCCGGCACCCGGGAAGGCGCGTGCGATGTGCGCGAAGCCGGTGCGCAGGGCCGCGCCTTTGCCGCGGTTGTGCTCGTGGGCCAAGACGAGGGCGCCGGATGCCGCGGCCGCTGCGTACACGTCACGGTACGACGGCCCCGACCCGTCGTCGACGACGACCACCGGCATCCCGCGCAATTCCTGCACGAGTGCGACAAGACGCTCGTCGGGCTCGTACGCGGGGATCAGGACGACGTTCATGCGGTCAGCCGGCGATGTAGAAGATGTCGCTGGTGGCGCGCTCGCCGCCGTTGGAGGGGCGGTTGACGACCTCGCCGTCGAACCACATCTCGCTCGAGCCGCCGCCGTCGAGGTTGTAGGCGGTCTGGACGCCCAGGCCCTCAATGATGCCGGCAAGCTCGTCGAGGCTCGCGCCCCGGCTGTAGCCGGTGTCGCGGCCGTCGACGACGACGAACACGAGGTGGTTCGTGTCGATCACGCCGACCGCGGTCCGTGGCTGGTCGCCCTGGATGGAGTGGTTGCCGAAGTTCGTGTCGACCTCGACGTCGTCGATGCCGTCCACAGTCTGCCCGTTCTCGACGATCGCGGGGCCGAAGCTCATCGTGTTCCACACGCCGTCGGCGACGAGCTGGTCGCCGGTGGTGGTGGTCTCGTCGTAGACCTTGACCGTGCCGTCTTTGTAGAACGCGAGCCCCTCACGGGCGCCCTCGTCGCGAAAGACCACGCCGCCTCGGATCTCGATACCGTCGGAACGGAAGCCGTAGTAGTCGCCGTTGATCGCGAAGACGGCGTCGTTGTCTTCGGCGATCTCGGAGACTCGCGCGGTGATGTTCTCGCCGAACTGGTTGTCGGCGAACGCGCTGCGCAGGGCTGTCGCGTCGGTGAGCGTCACGTCGGCGACGTAGTAGGTGAGAGTGTCGTCGCCCGATCCGGACGTGTGCTTCGCGATCGTCACGCTGGCGTCGTCCGACGTATAGGTCGAGCCGTCGACGGTGCCGCTCGTGTCGGTCTTCTCGGATGAGCCGCCGGCTGCGCTCTGTTCGGCCTGATAGGCGGCGACATCGGAGATCTCGACGTGCGGGATGAGAAACCGATTCGCCGCCCACCAGGTGCCCCCGCCGCCCGCGAGGGTCAGGACGAGTGCGAGTGCGCCGATCAGCCGCTTCGCGGTGCGGGGCGTGCGCCGTCGCACGGCTGCGGTGGAGATCGCCGGGTCGGTCGCTGTCTCGTCCATGCCTTCCAGCAGACGACACCGGCATCCATAGACGGCCAGGGCGCGGTCAGCCGGCGCCCTGAGCCGGATATGGGGATGCTATGCGCGGGGACGTCGGAACAGCCAGGCGCCCCAGGCCACGGCGATGGCGAGGATGAGGACGCACCAGCCGAGCGCCCAGAGCGGTTCGGTGTGCAGGGGAGTGCCCAGCAGCAGCCCGCGGATCGTCTCGATGATCGGCGTGACGGGCTGGTTCTGCGCGATCCACTGCAGCCAGTTCGGCATCGTGTCGACGGGGACGAACGCGCTCGAGAGATAGGGCACGAACATCAGCACGAAACCGTAGCCCGCGGCGGCCTCGGGGCTGCCGGCGGCCAGGCCGATGGCGGCGTACAGATACGTGATCACGAGGACGTACACCGTGATCACGCCGAACGCTGCGGCCCATTCGAGCGGGTCGGCGGTCGGCCGGAAGCCGACCAGCAGCGCGACGCCGATGACGACGGCGGTCGCGACAAGATTCCGTGCGACGCTCGCCACGACATGACCGGTGAGCACGGCTCCGGCCCGCAGCGGCATCGTGCGGAAGCGGTCGATCACGCCGGTGGTCATGTCGCGGGCGACGTACGTGGCGATGGATGCTGCGCCGTACCCCGCGCACAGCAGGATGATCCCCGGTACGACGTAGTCGACGTAGTGGCCGTCCGAGTCGAGGGCGCCGCCGAACACGAAGGTGAACAGCAGCATGAGCATCACGGGGAGCATGATCGACATGCTCAGCGTCTCGCCGTCGCGCAGCGACTGCAGCAGGCTGCGGCGTACGAAGACGGACTCGGCGGACAGGCCTCGCAGCCGCGGGCGGGTGGGGCGGTCGAAGGTCAGAGCGGTCATGCGGACTCCCGGAGGGGTTCGGGCACCTGGGGTGCGGTGAGCGAGAGGAAGACGTCGTCGAGAGTGGGTCGGCGCAGCGACAGCGTGCCGTCGACGCCGGATGCCGCGAGCCGGTCGAGCGTGCGACGCACATCGTCGAGCGACCCGTCGGTCGCGGTCTCGTGGGCCGGAGCACCGCTCGCGTCGTGGACGACGAGGGTGTCGCCGCCGAGCAGCGACTTGAGCTCCGCGGCGGTGCCGGTGCGGACGATGCGGCCCTCGTGCAGGATCGCGATGCGATCGGCGAGTCGATCGGCCTCCTCGAGGTACTGCGTCGTGAGGAAGACCGTGGTGCCGGCGTCCGCAAGGCCCCGGATCACACTCCACAACTCGAGCCGGCTGCGCGGATCGACGCCGGTCGTCGGCTCGTCCAAGAACAGCACCTGCGGTGCGACGACGAAGCTCAGGGCGAGGTCGAGTCGCCGGCGCATGCCGCCGGAGTAGGTGGAGACCCGGCGCTTGGCCGCGTCGGTGAGCGCGAAGCGCTGGAGCAGCTCGTCAGCGCGCAGACGGGCCGCCTGTGATGCCAACCCCGACAGGCGCCCGAGCATGACGAGATTCTCGAGGCCGGTGAGCATGTCGTCGACGGCGGCGGTCTGCCCGGTCAGGGCGATGCGGCCGCGCACACCCTGCGGGTCGCGGACGACATCGCAGCCCGCAACGAGCGCACGGCCGGCATCGGGGACGAGCAGGGTCGTCAGGATCGAGATCGTCGTCGTCTTGCCGGCGCCGTTCGAGCCGAGCAAGGCGAAGATCTCGCCCTGGGCGACCCTCAGATCCAGGCCCCGGAGCACCTGCTTCGAGCCATAGCCCTTCATCAGGCCGGTGATGTCGATGGCGGGGGACATCATGTCTCCTTTCTGTGTATGGATGAAACTGTTTATGACGGTAACACACTGTTTACGAGATATACAGAACTAGGATGACGGAATGAGTGAACAGCCGGAACTGCCGCGGGGCATAGCGCTGGCATGGGGCGTCGCCGCGAATCCGCAACGCGGTCCGAAGCGCGAGATGAGCGTCGAGAAGATCGTCGATGCCGCGATCGACCTCGCCGATGCCGAGGGGCTGACCGCTGTGTCCATGTCGGCCGTGGCATCCCGTCTCGGATTCACGCCCATGTCGCTCTATCGCTACGTCACCGCGAAGGACGAGCTCACACTGCTCATGCAGGAGACGGCGCTCGGTGCGCCGCCAGACGACGTCAACGAGGCTGAGAGCTGGCGAGAGCGGCTGACGGTCTACCATGACGCACTTATGGGCTCCTACCTCGCGCACCCGTGGGTGCTTGAGCTGCCGCTGGCGACGCTGACCGTCACACCGAACTCGGCCGCCTGGCTGGACGCCGGCATCGCTGCGCTCGTGGGCACGCCCCTTGATGACGACGCGCGGCTGTCGACGACGCTGCTTGTCAGCGGCCATGCGCGCTCGGCGGCCGCGGTCGTGGCCGAGCAGCACCGCGGTGCTGACTTCGGTGGCGTCGACACGGACGGCGAGGGGGGAGTGCTCGATGCGCTCGTGACCGCCGATGCGTTTCCCGACCTCCGCCGGGCGATCGACGCCGGGGTGCTGCAGTCTGGGACCGATCCGTTCCGCTTCGGACTCGAGCGCATCCTCGACGGCATCGCGGCGTATCTGGCGGGGCCGAATGTCGGTGAGACGGCTGCTGCGCTCCCCGCGCGTGCGGATGACAGTGACGTGCACGGCGACAAGAAGTACCGCGAAGCGCGCAAGGCCGTCCGCGAAGCGGAGAAGGCACTGCGTGCGGCGCGTACGCATCAGCGTCAGACGCTGCGCGACGCACGCGAGCGTCAGGCCAAGCGCGCGACATGAGCGCACAGCAGGTGTCACACCCGTCCCATGGGTTTACACAGCCCGCTCTGACACCATAGAGTGTGCTCAGCAGTGTGGGGCTGCGTGAGCTGGGGATCCATCAGCCGATGCTGGGGAAGGTAGAACGTAGACATGGCCGAACTGCCGGATGTGCGGTTTCTCACCGTCGCCGAGGTCGCCGAGATCATGCGGGTCTCGAAGATGACCGTGTACCGTCTCGTGCACTCCGGAGAGTTGCCTGCCGTACGCTTCGGCCGCAGCTATCGCGTTCCCGAATCTGCCGTCTCAGAGGCCTTGCAACGTCCCATCGCCGACGTCGGCTAGACTAGGACGAGGCATTTTTCCATCTGCCCGTTCCCGGGCGCGGGTGATTCCGCGTCCAGACCCCTGACGTTGTGAGGTTTCCCGTGGGTTCTGTCATCAAGAAGCGCCGCAAGCGCATGGCGAAGAAGAAGCACCGCAAGCTGCTTCGCAAGACTCGTCACCAGCGCCGCAACAAGAAGTAGCGGCTGAACACTGAGCGCCTGTCCTGCGGGACGGGCGCTTCGTGTACGCATCAGGCGCTCGCAGAGGAAAGTCAGACATGAAGTCGATCACCGTTCAGCAGCTGCACGAGGTCGCGACGACCCCGCTCATCGACGTGCGCGAGGTGCACGAGTACGAAGCCGGTCACATCGCCGGCGCTGTGAACATCCCGTTCTCGACATGGCGCGACCGGGTCGAAGAGTTCCCGAAAGAGCCGTTCCACGTCATCTGCGAGCTCGGCGGGCGCTCGGCCTCGGTCGCGCGAAAGCTCGATGCGGCCGGTTACGACGTCACCGACGTCGAGGGCGGCACCGCGGCCTGGATCGAGCAGGGCTTTCCGGTCGAGCACTGAGCGCGGCTCGAGCGCCGAGCCCCGGCATCCCGCCCGCCATAGGATGAGTGTGTGACCACGCTCACCCTCATCGGCAAGCCCGACTGCCATCTCTGCGACGTCGCGCACGGCGTCGTCGACCACGTCCTGGCCGAACTGCCCGAACGCGTGGCCTCGCAGGTCGAGGTGGTCGAGGCATCCATCGCCGACGACCCCGCACTGTACGAGTTGTGGTGGGAGAAGATCCCGGTCGTGCTCATCGACGGACAGCTGCATGCGCACTGGCGTGTGGGCGCCGACCGTCTGCGCGAGGCGCTGCTCGACGCGACGGCGGTCAAGCGATGACGCTGCGTCACGTGGTCGCGTGGAAGATGGCGGCGCAGGATGCCGCGACCCGCGCCGACCACGCCCGCCAGATCGCGGAGCGCCTCAACGCTCTCGTCGGTGTGGTGCCGACGATCGGCACGCTCACGGCAGGCGCGAACGTCGTCGACGGCAATTGGGATGTCGCACTCGTCGCCGACTTCGCCGACAAGGCGGCGCTCGACGCCTACGCGGTGCACCCCGCGCACCAAGAGGTCGTCGCCTACGTGCGCAGCGTCGTCGCCGACCGCGTGGCGGTCGACTTCGAGCTGTAGGCGGCTGCGCCTTACGGGGCGAGGCGGGTCGGGCCGCGGAACAGGAACGTCACCTCGCGGATCGACGCCTCGCCCAGCAGCAGCATCAGCACGCGCGCCAGGCCCATGCCGAATCCGCCGTGGGGCGGCACTCCGTAGCGGAAGAAGTCGAGGTAGTGCTCGAGGCCCTCGAGCTTGAGGCCCTTCTCGAGCGCCTGCTTCTCGAGCACCTCGATGCGGTGCTCGCGCTGCGCACCGGTGGTGATCTCCACGCCCTTGAACAGCAGGTCGTAGCTCTTGGTGAGTCCGGTGGCCTCGTCGACCATGTGGTAGAACGGGCGGATCCCGGCGTGGTAGTCGGTCACGAACACGAACTCGTGGCCGTACGTCTCTGCGACGTGGGCCGAGACCTGGCGCTCGCTCTCGGGGTCGAGGTCGCCGTCGGTGCGGGGGTTCTCGTAACCGCGGGCCTTGACGATCTCGTGGGCTTCTGCCAGCGGAATGCGCGGGAACGGCAGCGTCGGCACGACCACGTCGATGTCGAACAGCTCTTTGATCTCGTCGCCGTGCTTGTCTTTGACCGCCTGAATCGCGGTGGCCAGCAGCTCCTCCTGCATGGTCGCGACGTCTTCGTGCGAGTCGATCCAGCTGATCTCGGCGTCGACGCTCGTGAACTCGGTCGCGTGCCGGCTCGTGAAGCTCGGGTCGGCGCGGTACACGTCGCCGATCTCGAAGACCTTGCCGAAGCCGGCGGCCTGCGCCATCTGCTTGAAGTGCTGCGGGCTCTGCGCGAGGTAGGCCGTCTTGTCTTCGAAGTAGGAGAGCGCGAACAGCTCGGCGTTCGACTCCGAGGGGCTCGACATGAGCTTGGGGGAGTGGATCTCGATGTAGTCGCGGTCGATCCAGTACTGGCGCATCGCGTGCTCGAGCGTCGTCGAGACGCGGAAGATCAGGTTGTTGCGGCGCTGGCGCAGGTCGATGAAGCGCCAGTCCATGCGCTTGTCCATGCTCGAGTCCGACGCGATCGGCGTCTCGGGCAGGGCCGCCGACGCGACCTCGAGCGAGGTGAGCTTGACCTCGATGCCGCCGAGCTTGACGCGCTCGTCGTGCTTGAGGTCGCCGGTCACCGTCAAGAACGTGCCGTGGGCGAGGTTCGAGATCGTGTCGGTGAGCGCGAGGGCCGCGGCATCCTGATCCGTCTTCTCAAGGTCGGGGCGCGTCGCGGGGTTCACCAGCTGCACGGCGCCGGTCTCATCGCGCAGGACGACGAACTGCACCTTCTTCTGATCGCGGACGGTCTCGACCCATCCCGACACAGAGACGGGGCCGTCTTCTCGGGCGGCGAGTTGGTTCACGAGGATGCGTTCAGTCACACCGTCAAGTCTACGGGGCGGGATGCTGCGGCTTCTGTGCATGCGCTGGCCGGCCCCTGGCGCCGACCCGCGGCTCAGCCGTGCCGCTGCGCGATATTCAGCACGGCGCCGCCGGGCGAGCGCACGAAGAAGCGCCGCACGCCCCAGGCCTCGGTCACCAGCGGATGCACGATCTCGTAGCCCGCGGCGCGCATCGCCGCGTACAAGGCATCGACGTCGTCGACCTTGACGGTCGCGGCCGAGTCCTCAGGCGCTGTCGCGTCGCGGATCTGCACCTGCACGGCCGCCCCGGTCGACGGGTCGACGAAGCGCGTGACCCAGTCGTGCCCCATGGGTTGTTCGGCCATGCCGAGCTCGCCGACATAGAACCTCCGCGCGGCATCGAGGTCGGAGGCGTGCAGGTTCGGCATGATCGCATCGACCGTCATGCCGGCGACGATACCGCGGGTGCCGGCATCCCGCACCCGTCCGCCTAAGCTGTGCGGGTGACCTTCGATGACGCAGCGATCCTGGCCGAGCTCGACGCCCTGCGCGCGGCCGATGCGCCCACCCATGGCGGGCGGGTGCTCTCCTATGTGTACGACGCGGGGATGCCGCAGCTCGATGAGCTCGCCGCAGAAGCGGCGCGCCGCATGCAGGCCGTCAACGGCCTCGACCCGACGACCTTCACCTCGGTCGCGGCGCTCGAGCGCGACGTGTTGGCCTTCGCCCTCGAGACGCTCGGTGGTGCGGCCGGCACCGTCACCAGCGGCGGCACCGAGTCGTGCCTGCTGGCGGTGAAGACCGCGCGCGATCTGTGGCGCGCGGGAGGCGGCAGCGGCATCGGGCGGATCGTCGCGCCCGTGACCGCGCACGCCGCGTTCCGCAAGGCGGCCGAGCTCTTTGATCTGCGCTTCGACGGGGTTCCCGTCGATCCGGCGACCGGCACTCTCGACGCCTCCGCGATCACCGCGCGCCTGGGCGACGATGTCGCGCTCGTGGTGGTCTCGGCGCCGTCGTATCCGTTCGCGGCGATGGACCCGATCGCCGACGTCGCGGCCGCGTGCGCGGCATCCGGCATCTCCTGCCACGTCGACGCGTGCATCGGCGGATGGATCCTGCCGTTCTGGCCCGACGACGTGCCCGAGTGGACCCTGCGCGTGCCCGGGGTGACGAGCCTGTCGGCCGACCTGCACAAGTACGGCTACGCGCCCAAAGGTGTGAGCGTGCTGCTGCACGCCACGCGCGACCGCCAGCGTGCACAGTACTTCGCGACCACGGACTGGCCCGGCTACCCGGTCGTGAACCCGACGCTGCTGGGCTCGAAGTCGGCGGGTGCCCTGGCCGCCGCCTGGGCCATCATCCGCGCGCTGGGTACTGACGGGTTCCGC
Organism: Microbacterium horticulturae; assembly: GCF_029094505.1. NCBI lineage: Bacteria > Bacillati > Actinomycetota > Actinomycetes > Micrococcales > Microbacteriaceae > Microbacterium > Microbacterium horticulturae. Next base: position 750,363 of record NZ_CP119108.1, read on the forward strand.
GACCTCGCCGCTCGCACGGCGCAGGCCACTCACGCATTGAGCGCCGCGATCGGCGGCATCGAGGGGCTGCGGGTCGTCGGCTCGCCCACCGGCCCGCTGTTGGCGGTCGCGACCGACGAGCAGGCGGCGCCCGACCGCCGCGTCGACCCGCACCACTGGTCCGACGCGGCACGTGCGGCGGGGTGGATGCTGCAGCAGCAGCCCGGCTTGGTCCAGGGTGACGGCACCCGGCTGCCCCACACCACGCACCTGACCGTGACACCGGTGACCGATGCCGCGGCCCTCGTACCCGATCTGGTCGCCGCCGCCGACGCCGCGCGCGGTGTGCCCCCGGTAGACGCCGAGCAGGTGCGTCAGACGCTGCCTGCGCAGCTGCCCGCCACGCTCGATGCCGATACCGCCGGCGCCCTGCTGCAGGGCATGGGCCTGGGCGGCGGAGGAGCGCTCCCCGAGCAGATGGCGCCATTTCTCGCGCTGGTCGAGGCGTTGCCGCACCCGGTCGTGGAGCGGCTGCTCGTCGAGCTGCTCGCACGTGCGGTCGAGCCGTGACCGATCTCTCAGCGCCTTCTGAAGGATCCCGACCGTAAACTGGAGGGCGTGCCCGCCGCTCGCCTTCATCTCGTGCGCCATGGGGAGGTTCACAACCCCCGTCGTGTGCTCTACGGGCGACTCCCGAATTTCCGGTTGAGCACTGCCGGGCGGCAGATGACCCGGCAGGCCGCGGAGTACGTGCAGGGCCTCGCGCGCCCCATCGGCTCGCTGGTGTGCTCGCCGCTGCAGCGCACGCGCGAATCGGCCGAGCCTTTCGCCGAGCTGTTCGGCATCGAGCCGGTCATCGACGAGCGTGTCATCGAGCCCACGAACGTGTTCGAGGGCAAGCGGATGTCGCGGGCCGTCGTCAACCCGCTGAACTGGTGGCATCTGCGCCGCCCCTCGACCCCCAGCTGGGGCGAGCCCTACGCACAGGTCGTCGCGCGCATGGAAGCCGCGATGCGAGATGCCTGGGATCGCACCGAATCCGGAGACGCCGTGATCGTCTCCCATCAGCTGCCGATCTGGATCACCCACCTCGCCATCGCGGGCCTCCCGCTGCGGCACGACCCGCGCAAGCGGCGGTGCGCGCTCTCAAGCGTCACGAGCTTCGAGCGCGACGGCGAGAAGTGGGTCGAGGTCGGATACGCGGAGCCGGCGACCGTCGCGGGCTCGATCGATGTGGGGGCCGTGTGATGCGCCGAACGACGAAAGCCGCGGCATCCCTCGCCGCAGCCCTAATGCTGGCGGCGGGCCTGTCGGCCTGCTCCGGAAGTAACGACGGCCTCGCCCAGCAGTACCGCGACGGTGACAGCAAGGGCTACATCGCCGCCGACTTCGCCGTGCACGAGTACAAGGCCGGCGAGCAGCCGAAGGCCGTCGCCTTCGGCGGCACGCTCGACGACGGCAGCACGGTCTCGAACAAGACGTATGCAGGCAAGGTGACGGTCGTGAACTTCTGGTGGGCGGCGTGCGCTCCGTGCCGTGAAGAAGCGCCCGTGCTGAAGAAAGCGGATGCCGCGTTCGGCGACGATGTCGCGTTCCTGGGTGTGAACACCTACGACCAGGCGCCCACGGCCCAAAGCTTTGCCAAGGAGTTCGGCATCACCTACCCGAGCATCATCGACGTCGACACGAAATCGGTGACCACCGCCTTCGCCGGCGTCGTGCCGCTGAGTGCGACCCCGTCGACCGTCATCCTCGACGCCGATGGCCGCCCCACCGCGCGCATCGTCGGGGCGATCCCCGACGCGTCGATCCTCGAGTCGCTGATAAAGACCGCACTGGGCGCATCGTCGTGATGGATCTCGTCGCCGGGGGCGCGCTCTGGGTCGCGGTCCCCATAGCGATCCTGGCGGGCCTGGTGTCGTTCCTCTCGCCGTGCGTGCTGCCGCTCGTGCCCGGTTACCTCGGCTTCATCGGAGGAGCGGTGGCGCCCCGCTCCGTGCGCACCGGCGACGCGCCCGCGCGCGGCCGCCTCGTGCTCGGCGTGCTGCTGTTCATCGCCGGGTTCACGGTCGTGTTCATGGCCGTGAACATCTTCAGCGGCACGGTGGGCCTCTTCTTCCTGAAGTACAAAGACGTCATCACGCGCGTCATGGGCGTAGTCATCATCCTGCTGGGGCTCGTGTTCATCGGGCTGTTCGGCTTCGCGCAGCGCATCTTCCGTCCGCAGATCCGCGGCAATCTGGGCCTGGTCGGCGCGCCCCTCCTCGGGCTTGCGCTCGGCGTCGGCTGGGCGCCATGCATCGGTCCGACCCTGGCCGTCATCATCAACATGTCTTTGGATGGGGCCTCCGCCTCGCGCGGCGCGGTGCTGGGCCTGGCGTATTCGCTGGGTCTCGGCGTCCCGTTCCTGCTGATTGCACTCGGGTTCGGGTGGGCCACCCGCTCTGTCGCGTTCCTGCGCACGCACGTGCGCATGGTCAACATCATCGGCGGCGCACTGCTGATCATCCTCGGTCTGCTCATGGTCACCGGGGTCTGGGGAGTTCTCATGTCGAATCTGCAGGGGGTGATCGCCGGTGTCACGCCTGCGCTCTGAATCCACCGCCGCGAGTGCCGACCCGCTGCGGCCGGCCGACCACGTCGACGGCTCGGGCGAGATCACCTCGCCCCGGCTCGGCCCGGCCGGCTGGGCGCGCTGGGCGTGGCGGCAGCTCACGAGCATGCGCAACGCGCTTGTGCTCCTCCTGCTGCTGGCGATCGCGGCGGTGCCCGGCTCCATAGTGCCGCAGCGCAGCGCCGACCCCAACGGCGTCACCGAGTACTTCACCGACCACCCGAGCCTGGCGCCGGTGCTCGACAAGCTGCAGCTGTTCGACGTGTACTCGTCGGCCTGGTTCTCGGCGATCTACATCCTGCTGTTCATCTCGCTCATCGGCTGTGTGATCCCGCGCGTCAGGCACCACCTCAAGGCGCTGCGGGCGCAGCCGCCGCGCACGCCCGCGCGGCTGGGGCGTCTGGGCGATCACCGCGAGTCGCTGGTAGAGCTGGCTCCCGGAGTGGATGCCGCGGCCGCGGCATCCCGCGCCGTCGAGATCGCCGCGAAACAGCTGAAATCCGCCGGCTACCGAGTGGCGCGCTACGACGGGCGCGGCTCGTACTCGGTCTCGGCCGAGCGCGGCTATCTGCGCGAGACCGGCAACCTGCTCTTCCACATCGCGCTGCTGGGGGTGCTGCTGGCCGTCGGCATCGGCGGCGGCTACGCGTACACCGGGCAGCGGGTGATAGTGCAGGGCACCACGTTCGTCAACTCGGTGGGCACCGACTACTCATCGTTCAACCCGGGGCGCTTCGTCGACCCTGACTCGCTGACCCCGTACACGATGAAGCTCGACAAGTTCGACGTCTCGTACCAGCCGGTCGGCAGCGGATCGCAGGGGCAGGCCGGCGACTTCGTCGCGCACCTCACGACGCAGCTGCCGGGGCAGAAGACCACCGACTCCGAGATCCGGGTGAACCACCCGCTGAACATCGCCGGCGACCGGGTGTACCTCATGGGCAACGGCTACGCGCCCACCGTGACGATCCGCAACGCCGACGGCAAGATCGTCTTCCACGACAGCATCGCGTTCCTGCCGCAGAACAACGAGCTGACCTCGCTCGGCATCATCAAGGTGCCCGACGGGCTCAAGGAACAGGTCGGCATGCTGGCGTTCTTCTATCCGACGCAGGTGAAGAACGACCTGGGCGCGTACGCGTCGGGGTACCCCGCGCTGCTGAACCCGGTGCTGTCGATCAACGTGTACTCCGGCGACCTGGGGCTGAACAACGGCGTGCCGCGCTCGGTGTATGCGCTGGACACGACCGGCATGACACAGCTGACCGGCGGCAAGACCGGCACCGAATCGATCGAGCTGGCCCCCGGCGACACCGCCGACCTGCCGAACGGCCTCGGCACCGTCTCGTTCGACAACGAGTCGCCGGCAGGCGCCACCGACCTCTCGCAGTCGGTCAAGCGGTTCGTGTCGCTGCAGATCCACCGCGATGTCGCCGGACCCTGGGTGCTGAGCTTCGCGGTGCTCGCGGTGCTGAGCCTGCTGCTCGCGCTGTTCGTGCCGCGCCGGCGCATGTGGGTCAAGGCGACCCCCGATGGCGGTGTGCTGCAGCTCGAGTACGCGGGGCTGGCCCGTGGTGAGGATCCCACCCTTGGCGGCGCGGTCGACGCGCTCGCCGTCAAGCACGGCGCGGCCTTCGAAGCCGACGCCCCGACCGAGGGCGCGCAGCCGCGCGTAAACTGATCGCATGCCTTCGCTCGAGCAGATCTCCGTGCTGCTGGTCTGGACCGCCGTCGCGATCTACGCCGTTGCGTTCATCTTCTACACGATCGACCTGGCGCGGCGTTCGTCGCAGGCGCTGGATGCGAAGGATGCCGCGGTCCGCGAACGCGCACTCGTCGGGGTTGCGGCGGCCTCCCGGTCGTTGAGCGAGCGCAGCGAGACGAAACGCCCGACCGGTGCCGCGAACCGCTCGATCGACTCGTCGCGCTCTCCGCTCGCGGTGCCGGCGGCGCAGCGCGTGCGCCCCGTGTTCGCGCGCATCGGCACGTCACTGACCTGGCTGGCGTTCCTCTTCCACGTGGGCGGTGACGTCACGCGCGGCATCGCGGCGGGACGCGTGCCGTGGGCCAACATGTACGAGTTCGCCCTGACCGGCGTGATGCTCATGGTCGCGGTGTACCTCGGGGTGCTGTTCCGCTACGACCTGCGGTTCCTGGGCACCCTGATCACGGGCCTCGCGGTGATCCTGCTCGGCGGATCCGCGCTGTCGTTCTACGTCGTCGTCTCGCCGCTGGTCGACCCGTTGAAGTCGCCGTGGCTGGTCATCCACGTGTTCGTGGCATCCCTGGCCACCGCGTTCTTCGCGCTGACGTTCGGGCTCTCGGTGCTGCAGCTGATGCAGACCCGGCGCGAGCACAAGCTCATCGCGGCGGGTGACAAGCCCGTCAAGACCTGGGGCTTTTTGAAGACCCTGCCCTCGTCCGAGGCCCTGGAGTCGCTCGCGTATCGCTTCGCGATCGTCGGCTTCATCTTCTGGACGTTCACCCTGATCGCCGGGTCCATCTGGGCCAACGACGCGTGGGGCCGATTCTGGGGCTTCGACACCAAAGAAGTCTGGACGTTCATCATCTGGGTGCTCTACGCCGGATACATCCACGCGCGTGCGACGCGCGGCTGGCGCGGTACCCGGTCGGCGTGGCTGTCGATCATCGGCTTCGCCGCTGTGATCTTCAACTTCGCGGTCGTCAACGTGTTCTTCAAGGGCCTGCACGCTTACAGCGGGCTGACGAACTAGGGGTCAGCCGCGCCTGCGGCCGTGCGCCGGGGTGGTGTGGCGGCCATGGCCCCGAGCGTACGCGTTGGCTGCCGCCCGCGGCATCCACCCGCCTGCCGCCTTCTTCGGTCGTCACAGATGACCGTTTCAGCGCGAGAAAACGGTCATCTGCGACGACCGAACGATGGCACGGGATGTCGCGGCTGCGCGCCGCGCGCGATGGGTGTGTCCGCGCGCCACGCCGGGTCCGCGGCATCCACCCCGCTACAGCTCGATGCAGTCCTGCACGCAGCCGGCGCCGGCGGGGCCGGGCTCGACGGCCGGACGGTGCAGGATCGCCCGGCTGGGCACGATGCGCAGGGCCGCGGCATTCTGCCCATCCGCGATGCCGTCGACGATCAGCGAGTATCCGGTCTCATCGGCCGGCGGCCACACGAGCGAGACGTCGGCGTGAGCTGCGGCATTCGTGCGTGCGCGGTCGCTGGCTCCGGGCACGGTCACGACGTGGTCGGTGAACTCGGGATGCACGACCGAGGTGTGCACGCGCTGGTGCGGGGTGATCGTGATCAGATACGCGAAGCCGTATGCGCCGGCGTGCTCGGCCACCGCATCGATGTCAACCGTGCCCATGGCCTCAGCTTAGAGCCGCGCGAACCCCGTCAGGCCGCCGCCGGAACTTCGGTCAGAAGCCGTGCCGCCGATGTCGAGCGTCGGCGCATCACCGCGAGGATCGTCGCGCCGAACGCCAGCAGTGCCCAGATGAGCAACCCCGCGATGCCGGCGCCCAAGCCCGACGCGCTGGTGAGCGCGGCCATGCCGGCGGTCATCCCCGGTGCCGTGGGCAGCCAGCTCGCTATGGCCACGAGCACGCCCGGCACGGTGGAGACCACTCCGGTCGCGACGGCGAACACACCGACCAGGGCGCCGATCCAGCGTCCGGCACCGCCGAACACGGCCACCAGCGCCTGGTTCACGGCGGCGAAGGCGACACCCGCGATCACACAGACGACGGCGAAGAGCGACCAGGTTCCCCAGTCGTACGAGGCCGCGATCTGCACGACGCCGGCCACGAGCAGACCCTGCGCGGCACCGATCACGGCAGCCGGGGTCAGCGATCGCAGGGCGAGCAGCGCGGACGGGCGGCGGGATGTCAGAGCCCGGCGCGATACTGCCTGCAGGGCGATAAACGACCCGAGGCCGCCGAACCAGAGCGCCAGCATCGCCAGAAGGGGGATCGCCGATGCGCCGAACATGTTGTCGCCCAGGCCCTTCGCCGCCACCGGGTCGGCGACGACCTTCGCGAGCGAGGTGGCCTGCTTGTCAGTGAACGACGGCAGGGCGTCGGAGGCCTTGGTGAGGCCCGACGAGAGCGAGTCGGCGCCGTCGGCGAGCTTGTCGACGCCCGTCGCGAGCGTGTCAGCGCCGTCGGCGGATTGATCGGCACCGTCGGCCCACGTGTGCGCGCCGGAGGCCCACTGTGCGGCGCCGTCGGCGGCCTGCGAGGCGCCCGAGGCGAGCTGTGATGCGCCGGAAGACGCGTGCGCGGCGCCGGAGGCGAGCGAGGTAGCGCCGTCGGCGAGCTTGTCGACGCCGGCTGCGGCGTCGGTCGCGCCGGAGGCGAGCCCGTCCATGCCGCCCGCGACCCGGGTCATGCCGTCGGACAGCTGCGCGAGACCCGCGCCGAGCTGGGGCAGCTGGCTGAGCCCTTCGACGCCCTTCGCGATGGTGCCCGACTGGTCGATGACATCGTTCACCTGGGGGAGCGCGCCCTTCGCCGTGGCAACGGCCTGCTTCAGCGTCGCGCACAGCTCGTCTGAGCCGCCCTGCGCCGCGCACTCGGCGACGGCCTTGTCGAGCTGGGAGACGGTGTCATTCACACCGGCCTTGATCTTGTCGCTGTTGGCGGCGAGCTGGTTCGTGGCGTCGACGACCTGCTGCGGAATCTCGGGCACCTGAGAGAGACCGGATGCCGCCTGCGACAGGCCATCCGAGAGCTTGCGGGTGCTGTCGGCGAGGGATCCTGCGCCACCGGCCCAGGTGTCGAGGCCATCGGCCGCGCTGCGCGCGCCCGACGCCCACGACGAGGCGCCGTCGGACAGGGCCGAGACGCCCGAGGCCACGCCCTTCGCGCCGTCGCCGATCTTGCCGACGCCCGACGAGATGCCGTCGGCGCCGTCGGCCAGTGACGATGCGCCGGTGGAGAGTTTGCGGATGCCGTCGGCCAGGCTCACCGTGCCGTCGGCGGTCTGCTTCGTGCCGTCTGCGAGGTCAGAAGCACCGTCGGCCGCCGTACCCAGCTGGTCGCCGAGCGTCGTGAAGCTCAGGAACACGTTCTCGAGCGTCGACGACGACAGCGTCTGCCCGAGCACGGTGGCGGCGGTCTGCGAGACCTGCGCGGTGATCGCATCGTCGACGACCCGTGCGTCGGGCGCGGTGGCTACGTGGATCGTCGCCTGGCGCGGGTCATCGTCGCCGGTCATCGCCTGGCCGGACGAGACAGCGGCGGCCGAGAAACCGGCCGGGATCGTCACGACGGCCTGGTAGGTGCCGTCGGCCAGGCCTTCCTTGGCGTCTTCGGTGTTCGAGATCGTCCAGTCGAGGTTGCTGGCGATGTCGTCCGATCCCTTGACCAGTCCGGCGGTCAGCTGCCGCCCGAGCGGCACCGTCTGCCCGTTGAGCGTCACCGGCTCGTCGTTGTTGACGACCGCGGCGCTCATTGCGTCGAGGCGCTCGGTCGGGTTGTAGAGAGCTGCGACGAGGATGCCGCCGATGAGTACCGGCAGCAGCAGCACGCCGAGCACCGTCAGCCAGGTGACGGGCTTGCGGGAGCGGGAGCGCTCGATGGGCAGGGTCATGCGATCACCTCGGGAAGTTCGGAGGTCGCCGTCGGCACGGCGGTGGCGCGGTGCGGCGCGGCGGCGACGTCGACGACGTCGGCCGTGCGCCCGGCCTCGGAAAGGAGTGCGCTCACGGCGGCCGGCGAGGCGGCGGTGGCGACGATGGTCAGGTCGGGGGCGAGGGATGCCGCATCCCGCAGCTGCGCGGTGACCTGGTCGCGGGTGCCGGCCGAGGCCGCGGCATCCAATCCGTCCACCACCAGGAGCCGCGTGCGACGCTTCAGTGCCCTGCGGATCTCGGCTGCAGGATCCGCGGCGCCCGTGAGCAGCGCGACGCCGACGTGCCCGCGCACCCAAGCCGCGCGTCCGGGCAGCAGGTGCCCGTTGACCTTGATGCGGCCGTCGGTGGGGGCCACGCGTCCGGCAATCGTGAGGGCGAGAGCGCGCGCGGCGCGGTGGTCGCGCCCGTGCAGCACGAGCGTGCCGCCCGGCTCGATGCGCAGCGACGCGTCGCGGTACAGCTCGGTACCGTCGGCCGACTCGAGCTCAAGGCCTTCGGCCACGACGGCCGCGCGAGTGTGCGGCTCGGGCCAATCCGCCAGCGAGATCTCGCGCTCGACGGCTTCGCCCTCGATGTCGAAGTGCGGCAGGCGCATGCCGAGCCATTTCGGCATCCACCACGCCTTGTCGCCCAGCAGCGCCATGACCGCCGGCACGAGCGTCATGCGGACCAGGAACGCGTCGATCGCGACCCCCGAGGCCAACCCCAGCGCTATCGGCTTGAGGTTCATGTCGCCCTCGGGCACGAAGGCGGCGAACACCGCGAACATGATCACAGCGGCGGCAGTCACGACGCGGGCCGAGGCACTGTAGCCCGAGCGCACGGCGTCTTGCGCGACGCGCCTCGGCGTTCTGCCCTCGGCGCGGCGCAGGCCGTGCACATAGTCTTCGCGCATGCGCGAGACGAGGAAGACCTCGTAGTCCATCGCGAGCCCGAACAGCACGCCCATCAGCACGATGGGCATGAAGCTGATGATCGGTCCGACCTTCGTGACGTTGAGCAGATCGGCGCCGACTCCGTGCACGAACACGAGCGAGACGATGCCGAACGCGGCGCCCACCGACAGCAGATAACCGGCGGCCGCCTTCAGCGGCACCCAGATCGACCGGAACACGATCGCCAGCAGCACGAGCGACAGCCCCACCACGAAGACGCCGAACGGCAGTAGGGCACCGCCGAGCCGGTCGGAGATGTCGATGGCCACGGCCGTGAACCCGGTGACCTTCATGTCGACGCCGTACTCGTCGAGGATGCGGTCGTGCTGGTCACGCAGCTCGCGCACGAGGTCGGCGGTGGCGGGGTCGTCGGGCGCTGTGGTCGGGATGATCTGCACGATGCCGGTGTCGGCGGTCTCGTTCGGGGTCGCCAGCGCGACGGATTCGACACCGGGGAGCTTCGCGATGTCGTCGCCGATGTCGTGCATGAGGTTCAGCGGATCGTTGCTCTGAACGATCGTGCCGGTCATGATGAGCGGCCCGTTGAATCCGGGACCGAAGTGCTCGCTGACCAGGTCGTAGGTCTGCCGCGCTTGGCTGTCTTGCGGCAGCATGCCCGCGTTGGGCAGGGCGAGGGCGAGGGATGCCGCGGGCACCGACAGTGCGCCCAGCGAGGCGACCACGGCGACGGTGGTGACGACGGGATGCCGCGTGACCAGGCCCACCCAGCGGGCGGCGAAGCCCTTCTTGGCCTTCGCGTTCTTCTTCTTGGGCGCCCCCATCTTCCACCCGACGACGCGCCCCTTCGCGAAACCGAGGAAGGCCGGGGTGAGGGTCACGGCGACCGCGACGGCAATCGCGACGGCGACAGCCGCGGCGATGCCCATCGTCGTCAGGAACGGGATGTTCGCGAACGACAGACCGATCAGCGCGATGAGCACGGTGACGCCGGCGAACACGACCGCAGAGCCCGCGGTTCCGGTCGCGCGTGCGGCCGACTCCTCGGGGTCCATGCCGCCGCGCACCTGGTCCTGATGTCGGGAGATGATGAACAGCGCATAGTCGATGCCTACTGCCAGGCCCAGCATGAGTGCGAGCAGCGGCGTCGTCGACGAGATCGACGAGAACGCCGTCGACACGTAGATCAGGGCCATCGACAGCCCGACGCCGAGCAGGGCCGTGAGCAGCGGCATCCCGGCCACGAGGAACGAGCGGAAGGTGACGATCAGCACCAGCAGGGCGATGACGAGCCCCACGGCCTCGGTGATCGAGATCGTGGGCAGCTCGGTCGAGTACAGGTCGCCGCCCAGGTGCACGGTCGCGCCGTCGGGCAGCTCCGCGCGCAGGTCGTCGATGACCTCCTCGAGGGCGGCCTTCGTGCTGTCGGAGATGTCGGTGACCTGACCGTCGAACTGCATCTGGATGATGGCGGCGGTGTCGTTGTCAGAGACCAGCCCGTCGACCTGACCCGAGAACGGGTTGCTCACGGCGAGCATGCCGTCGAGGTCTTCGAGGCGGTTGACGGTGCTCTTCACATCCGACGTGTAGGGCGCGGCATCCACCTTCTCGCCGTCGGCGGCGACGACGATGGCCTGCGCACTCGTGCCCGACACCTGCGGGAACGTACGGCTGAGCTGCTCGAGGCCTTCCTGTGACTCGGTCCCGGGAATCGAGAACGAGTTGTCGGTGCCCTGCGCGAACAGCGCGACGCCGCCGCCGGCGAGGCCGAGCAGCAGCAGCCAGGCAACCAGTACGCGCCACGGGTGGCGGAACGACCAGCGGCCGAGAGCGGCCAGGAGAGTGGACACGGAGCCTCCGAGAACAGAACGGGCGAAACCGATACGACGTTGTATCCAATACAGGAGTGTATCGAATACGCTTGTGTATCGTAAACCGATGGGCCAGTCTGAAACCGGACGCCCGCTGTGAGTTGGAGAGTGACGCTGTGACCGATGCCGTGACGGGGACCCGTCGTCGTGAGAACACGAGGGCGAGGCTGCTGGATGCCGCGTTCGACGTGTTCGCCGAGGTCGGGCTCGATGCGGCATCCGTCGAAGCCGTCTGTGACCGCGCCGGCTTCACCCGAGGGGCGTTCTATTCCAACTTCGCGTCGAAGGACGAGCTCTTCCTCGAGCTCGCCCGCACGGTCTCCGAGCGCAAGCTCGAGGCGATCACCGAGCGCGTGCGCGAGATCACGGCCGAATCGGGCGAGCGCGAGGGGCCCGAGGTGATCGTGCAGCAGCTCGTCGAGGTGTCGCTGGATTCGCGACAGGGCGTGCTGCTGATGAGCGAGATCCGCACCCGCGCGATGCGTGACGAGCAGACCGCGGTGTCATACCGCGCGTGGATGGACGGGATGGTCGCCCGTGTCACGGCGATCATCGAAGATCTCGTGTCGACCTATGGCATGACGCTGCGGATGCCGGCCGGCGAGTTCGCGCAGATCATGCTCGATCTGTGGGAGAGTACGGCGGTCAGCGCCCTGACCGATCGGCTCAGCGACGAAGAGACCGCGCGGCTCATGGGCCGCCGCACGCATGTGCTGGCTGATGCGGTGGTCGAGGGCTTCCCTGCCGAGTAGCCCACGTGCCAGTCTGGAGCGCATGGATCCTCTCACCGGCTTCGCGCTCACCATCGTGCTCACGGGCGCCTCGCTGTATGCGCTGTACTGGGTGATCCGCAAGGCGGTGGCCGCCGGCATCCGCGACGTCGAAGAGAACCGCTCGCACGTCGAGCGCTGACGCGCCGCGCCTCGTGCGCGCTTGTGCACGCTGTTTCGCGAAGGCTTCACGAGCGTGCGGAGAAGTCCGCCGCTCAGCGCGCGAGCAGGGCGTGGCAGCGCTCGAGGCGCGCGAGCCACCAGGCGGTGCGGGCGGGGGATGCCGCGAGCTCGTCGAGCCCGCCGGGGTCGGGGTTCACGCGGCCCAGCGGTAGGGCGCCCGACACCGGCCGCAGTGCCGGGGTCGCGACATCCCGCACGAACAGCGACGCCGTGCCCAGCCCGCAGTCGTGATCGAGCTCGGGAAGAGCCGCTGCCAGGGCCGTGCCCATCGCCAGCCCGACCGAGGTGTCGAGTGCGCTGGAGACCACCGCGGGCAGTTCCGCCTCAGCGACGATCTCGAGCGCGCGACGCACGCCGCCCAGCGGCTGCGCCTTGACGATCACGATGTCGGCGGCACCCGCGCGCGCCACGGCCAGGGGGTCTGACGCCTTGCGCACGCTCTCGTCGGCGGCGATCGGGATGTCCCACCGGGCGATGCGCCGGCGCAGCTCGGCGAGTTCGTCGATGCTCGCGCAGGGCTGTTCGATGTACTCGAGGTCGGCGTCGGCCAGCGCGTGCACGGCGTGCTCGGCCTCGTCGACGTTCCAGCCGCCGTTGGCATCGATGCGCACGCGGCCCTCGGGCCCCATCGCGGCGCGCACCGCGTGCACGCGCGCGACGTCGTCGGCGAGGGTCTGGCCGGTCTCTGCGACCTTCACCTTCGCGGTGCGGCATCCGTCGTAGCGGGCGAGCACCGCGGGCACTTCGGCCGCGGGCACCGCCGGGACGGTGGCGTTCACCGGAACGCTCTCGCGCACGGGGGCCGGCTGCTCACGCCAGGCGAAGTCGACGGCGGCCGCGAGCCAGGCGGCGGCTTCGCCATCCCCGTACTCCACGAAGGGCGAGAACTCGCTCCACCCCTGCGGGCCCTCGAACAGCAGTGCTTCGCGTTCGGTGACCCCGCGGAAGCGGGTGGCCATCGGCAGGGCGACGACCCGGGCGGTGCGGACGATCTCTTCGAGGGCAGGCAGCGTCACCCTCCCATCCTCCCGCCTCTCCGCCGAATTCATATGAATTTGTCCCACGCACATCAATCTGCCGGGCGGTTTGCTGTGCGCTGGACAGTTTCATATGAATTCGGCACAGTGCCCTGGACAATAGTGTGTGAGACACAGTATGGTGTAAGACGTGAGCGAGAACGAGAGCCTGGACACGCACCTGCAAGAGCTGCGGCGCGGCACCGTCGTGCTCGCGTGCCTGCGGCTGCTCACGCAGCCCGGCTACGGCTACGGACTGCTGGAAGAACTCGGGCGTCGCGGCTTCGCCACCGACGCCAACACTCTCTACCCCCTGCTGCGCCGCCTTGAGAAGCAGGGATACCTCAGCAGCGAGTGGAACACCGACGAGTCGCGTCCGCGCAAGTTCTATCGCACCAGCCGCGCCGGCGCCGGGCTCGCCGAGACCCTGACCGAAGACTTCCGCGCGATCGCGACCGCGATCGCCGACCTCCCGGAGGAGGACTGACATGGACGCCGAGAACCTGACCACCCGCTACGTCGACGCCGCGATGCGCACCGTGCCCGAGAAACAGCGCGGCGACCTCGCGGCCGAGCTCGCGGCATCCATCGCCGACCAGATCGAGGCGCGCACCGACGTCGGCGAGCCCGCCGACACCGCAGAGCGCGCCGTGCTCACCGAGCTGGGCGACCCCGAGCGGCTGGCCGCCGGGTACACCGGCCGGCAGCTGCACCTCATCGGCCCGCGCTATTACCTGGACTGGTGGCGGCTGCTGAAGCTGCTGCTGTGGATCGTCATTCCGTCTGCGGGAGCAGCGGTCGCGCTCGGCAAGGTCCTCTCCGATGCGCCCGTCGGCGATGTCATCGGCTCGGTCTGGGTCACGATGCTCACCGCCGGCCTGCACGTCGCGTTCTGGACGACCCTCGTGTTCGTGATCCTCGAGCGCACGGGGCACGAGACGATGGATGCCGCACCCTGGTCCCCCGACAAGCTGCCCGAGCCGAAGGAGACCGGGGCGCGCTTCAGCGATCTCATCACCTCGCTTGTGTGGCTGCTGATCCTGGCCGGGGCCATCGTGTGGGACCAGGTCTTCGGCCTCGCCTCCATCGCCGATCACTGGACTCCGGTGCTCGACCCCGCTCTGTGGCCCTGGTGGCTGGGCGTGTTCTTGTCCGTCATCGCGGTGGAAGCGGTCGTGAGCTTCGCGGTCTACGCGCGCGGGCGCTGGACGTACGCTTTCGCGGCGGCGCATGGCATCCTCGATCTGATCACGGCGATGGTCGCTGTGACGCTGATCGCGCAGAACCGGCTGATCAACCCGGTCGTCGCCAGCGCGATCACTGACGCCGTCGGCGCGGAAGGCGCGGACGCGCCGCGGATCATTGCGATCCTCGTGGCCGCCGGCATCGTGGTGGTCGCTGCGTGGGACGCGCTCGACGCGTTCCTCAAGGCGCGTCGCTCGCGGGTCGTGGCGTGATCCGCCCCGTAGGCTGAACCCGTGCTCCTCGACACTCCCGTGCGGCTCGGCGTGCAGCTGCGGCCCGAACAGATCCAGTACTCCGACATGCGCGACGCGGTGCGCCGCCTCGAAGACGCCGGCGTTGACATCCTCTTCAACTGGGATCACTTCTTTCCGCTGTACGGCGACCCCGAGGGCACGCACTTCGAGGCGTGGACCATGCTCGGTGCCTGGGCCGAGCAGACCGAGAAGGTCGAGTTGGGCACCCTCGTCAACTGCAACGGGTATCGCAACCCTGACCTGCAGGCAGACATGGCCCGCACGCTCGACCACATCTCGGGCGGCCGCTTCATCTTCGGCACCGGCGCCGGCTGGTTCGAGCGCGACTACGACGAGTACGGCTACGAGTTCGGCACCCCCGGTTCACGCCTCGATGCGCTCGCCGAAGGGCTGCGTCGGGTCGAGGACCGCTGGGCGAAGCTGAACCCGGCGCCGGTCCGCGACATCCCGGTCATGATCGGCGGCAAGGGCGAGCAGAAGACCCTGCGCCTGGTGGCTCGGCATGCCGACATCTGGCACAGTTTCGTGCCCGCCGACGGCATCGCGCACAAGATCGAGGTCATCGAGCGATGGGCCGAGCGCGAGCAGCGCGACGTGTCGGGGCTGATCGTGTCGAACGAGCTGCACCGGCGGGATGAGCGGGGTGCCGCGGCCCTCTACGACGCGGGCGTGCGCCTGTTCACGCTCGCCCTGGAAGGTCCGGACTGGGACTACGACGTCGTCGACAGCTGGCTCCGCTGGCGCGACGCCCGCAACGGCTGACGGCGGCTACGCGACCTTCTGCCCGCACATGCCGCAGATGCCGCTCGGCGGCACCTCCATGAAGCAGTCCGGGCACACGGCCGCGACGCGCTCGGCCGGCTGCGGCGCACGCGGTGTGCGCTGTTCGCGGGGCGAGGCCGGTGAGCCGGGCACGCGCTTGCCGCGAGACCGCACCGGAGCGCTCGTCGTGGCCGCAACGACCGGGGCGGCCGGGGCCGCCGGCGTGTGCCGCACGCAGTAAAGCCGCACCGACCCAGCCGGGTCGTGCGGGTGACGGTGCTTGACGGCCCACAGCTCGGTGCGCGGCACCGCGTCGGAGGTCACGCCGCAGGTCACACAGCGGGCGGGCTCGCCGGGCATGACGGTCTCGGCGATGATCGGGGTCTCCCAGGGGAGGGCTTCGCGCCAATCGGACGTTCTCGTGATCTTCATGCGCAGGCCTTCCCGGAGTCCGCTCGGGCAACGGGCTCCGGCATCCAGTCTCTCACGCCCGCGTAATCTGGTGCGGTGACCGTTTCCGAACTGTTCGACCCGGAGGAGTGGATGCCGGCGCCCGGCGCCGACGCCTACACCGACATCACCGCGCACATCAGCTGCGACGGGCGCATCGCCCGCATAGCGTTCGACCGGCCCGAAGTGCGCAACGCGTTCCGCCCGCGCACCGTCGACGAGCTGTACCGTGCGCTTGACGACGCGCGGCAGGACCCGCGCATCGGCGTCGTGCTGCTGACCGGCAACGGACCGAGCCCGAAGGACGGCGGCTGGGCCTTCTGCTCGGGCGGCGACCAGCGCATCCGCGGGCGCGACGGCTACAAATACTCCGACGATGAGACCACCGTGCACGACTCCGCCCGTGCCGGGCGCCTGCACATCCTCGAGGTGCAGCGGCTCATCCGCTTCATGCCGAAGGTCGTCATCGCCGTCGTTCCGGGCTGGGCCGCCGGCGGCGGCCACTCGCTGCACGTCGTGTGCGACCTGACGATCGCCAGCCGCGAGCAGGGCCGGTTCAAGCAGACCGACGCCGACGTCGGCTCGTTCGACGCCGGCTACGGCTCGGCGTACTTCGCCCGGCAGATCGGGCAGAAGTTCGCGCGCGAGGTGTTCTTCCTCGCCGAGGAATACTCCGCCGACCGCGCGTACGAGATGGGCGCGGTCAACCGCGTCGTGCCGCACGCCGAGCTCGAGCGCGAGGCTATCGCGATGGCCCGCACGATCCTCACGAAGTCGCCCACCGCGATCCGCATGCTGAAGTTCGCGTTCAACGCCGTCGACGACGGCTTGGTCGGCCAGCAGGTGTTCGCGGGCGAGGCCACGCGCCTGGCCTACGGCACCGACGAGGCCGTCGAGGGGCGCGACGCGTTCCTGCAGAAACGCGATCCCGACTGGTCGCCCTACCCCTGGCACTTCTGATGCAACCTCGCAGGGCGTGCGCTCGACATGCTCGATTGGCATTTCGGGCCCGGTCGCGGGCGGACCGAGACGTTTCAGCATGTAGAAGGCACGCAGGAGGCACGGACAGGGTGACGTCATGAGACTCGAACCCGTCGAAGGCGACGCCGACGAGGTGCTGCCGCGCCTGCGCGCGGTGCTCGCGGGCGAGGGCCCCGCGCTGGGACTGGGAATGGTGGATGCCGCGGCCGCCGACGTGCCCGACGGCACCGCCGCGGTCATCACGACGTCGGGATCGACCGGCATCCCGAAGTCGGTCGTGCTCAGCCGCGATGCGCTGCTGGCCAGCACCGACGCGACCGCGGCCCGCATCGGCGAGGGCGCCTGGCTGCTCGCGCTGCCGGCCGGCTACGTCGCGGGGCTGCAGGTGTGCATCCGTTCGCTGCGCGCCGGCCACGAGCCGGTCGTCATGGATGGGCGGTTCACCCCGATCGGCTTCGCCGAGGCCACGCTCGCACTGCCGACGATCTCGCGCTACACGTCGCTGGTGCCCGTGCAGCTGAGCCGACTGCTCGAGGCGGCCGAGACCGACATGGCCGTCGCCACCGCCCTGCGCGCGTATGCCGCGATCCTCGTGGGCGGGCAGGCGCTGCCCGCCGCCGTGTTCGAGCGCGCGCAGGAGGTGGGCGCGCACATCGTGCGCACCTACGGGTCGACCGAGACCTGCGGCGGCTGCGTGTACGACGGCGTGCCGCTCGACGGCGTCGAGCTTGCGATCGTCGAGGGCGAGCTGCGCATCGCGGGACCCACGCTGGCCGACGGCTATCTCGGCGACACCGAGCTCACCGACAGAGTGTTCGTGCGCGACGCGACCGACACCCGCTGGTACCGCACCGGTGACGCGGGGCTCGTCGATGACGGCGTGCTGCGCATCCACGGCCGCATCGACAACGTCATAGTCTCGGGCGGCGTGAACGTCTCGCTCGACCGCGTCGAGCGGGTCGTGAAGGACGTGCCAGACCTTTCGGGCGCGGTGGTCGTGGGCGTTCCCGACCCGCAGTGGGGCGAGGCATCCGTCATCGTCGTCGCCCGTGGCGCGGCGTTCCGGCGCAGCGAGTCGATGAAGCTCGACGAGGCGCGTCGGGCGGTCGGGGCCACCCTCGGGTCACCGGCACGCCCGGCCCGGCTGGTGCTCGTGGACGAGCTCGCGCTGCTGCCCAGCGGCAAGCCCGACCGCGAGGCGATCCGCCGCGCGGTGACCGCGATGGCGACCACCCGGACAGATTGACCGACCCGCCGCGGCTTGCGCATCAGATCGTCGGTTTGCGCACGGGGCCGCGCAGGGCAGAATGGTCCGCACATCGCAGAGTGGCGACGCATCAGCAGCGCACCCCTGGGATGACCACCCGGGAGGAGACACCGTTGCCCGAACAGGCTCCCGCGGCAGCCGCCGTGGCGCTCCAGCACGTGACGAAGGCGTTCGACCAGATGCGCGCCGTGCAGGACATCGACCTCGAACTCGCCCCCGGCGAGTTCTTCGCACTGCTGGGGCCCTCAGGCTGCGGCAAGACCACGACCCTGCGCATGGTGGGCGGCTTCGAGCTGCCCACGCAGGGGCGTATCCTGCTCGGCGGAACCGATGTCACGATGCTGCCGCCGCACCGGCGCGACGTGAACACCGTGTTCCAGTCGTACGCCCTGTTCCCGCACATGACGGTCGCCGACAACGTCGCGTTCGGGCTGCGCCGCAAGGGCGTTGGCGCCGGTGAGGCCCGCACACGCGCCGAGCGGATGCTCGACCTGGTGGGCCTCGATGGCTTCGCCAAGCGGCGCCCCCACCAGCTCTCCGGCGGCCAGCAGCAACGCGTCGCCCTGGCCCGGGCCCTGGTCAACGAGCCCAAGGTGCTCCTGCTCGACGAGCCGATGGGCGCTCTGGATGCCAAGATCCGCAAGTCGATGCAGGTCGAGCTCAAGCGCATCCAGCAGGAGGTCGGCATCACCTTCCTCTACGTCACGCACGACCAGAACGAGGCAATGTCGATGGCCGACCGGCTGGCCGTCATGAACGGCGGCCGGATCGAAGACATCGGCGCACCGCAGCGGGTGTACGACAAGCCGCAGACCCAGTTCGTCGCCGAGTTCCTGGGCACATGCAACATCCTGCCGGCGGAATTCGGGGATGCCGGAGACCTGCGCCTCCCCGACGGCACGGCCGTGCACACGAGCGATGACGACCGCGGTCAGATCGTCGCGCACGACGCCCGGATCGGCCTTCGCCCCGAGAAGCTGGTGGTGACGCGCGGCGACACCGACGGCGTTGTGAACCACGTACGCGGCGTCGTGAAGACCGCGACGTACCTGGGCGCCAGCACCGAGTACGAGGTCGAGACCGCCTGGGGCGGTGTGCTGAAGGCCTTCGCACAGAACCTCGACCCCGCCCAGCGTGCACGGCCGGGAGAAGACGTCACGGTCTCGTGGGAAGCGAGCCATGCGTTCCTGCTGCCGTCAGCCGCTGAAAGCGCCGGTGCCGCGGCGCCCGTCACGCACACGGTGGGGACGGTGGCGCGATGACGCCCACCGACCCGGCGCTGCTGCGCGGGCTGAGCCAGGCGCGCATGTCGCGGCGCACGCTGTTGCGCGGTGCCGTCACCGGCCTCGGCGCCATGGCGATGGCCGCGACGCTTGCCGGCTGCGGCATCAAGGGGTCGGCGGGGCAAGCCCAGCAGAACGTCGACTGGAAGGCGTTCTGGGCCTCCCAGAAGAAGACCGGGCACCTCGACTTCGCCAACTGGCCGCTGTACATCGACCAGGAGAAGGGCAAGATCCCATCGCTGGAGATGTTCACGAAGGCGACCGGAATCACGGTCAACTACCAGGCCGTCATCCAGAACAACGCCCCGTTCTACGCGACCATCGCCCCGCAGCTGCGGGCGCAGCAGTCGATCGGCTACGACATCATCGTCATGACGAACGGGTGGGAGGTCACCGAGCTCATCAACAACGGGTTCGTCATGGAGCTCGATCATTCCCGCCTGCCGAACTTCGCGAAGTACGCGGCCGACAACGTCAAGAACCCGCCGTATGACCCGAACAACGCGCACTCGGTCGTCTGGCAGTCCGGGTTCACCGGGTTGGCGTACAACAAGAAGCTCGCGCCGAAGAAGGTCACGAGCTTCCAGGATCTGCTCGATCCGGCGTTCGCCGGCCATGTCGGGATGATGAACGACAACACCGAGCTCGGCGGGGCGGGGTTGCTGGCCACCGGGGTCAAGCCGGTCGACTCGACGCCCGACGATTGGCGGCGGGCGGCCGAGTGGTTGACGAAGGCGCGGTCGAACGTCTCGGGGTACTACGACCAGAGCTACATCGACAAGCTGCAGAACGGCGACACCTGGGTCTCGCAGGCCTGGTCGGGCGACATCTTCCAGGCCCAGGCCAACGGCGCCACCGACATCGAGTTCGTCGTCCCCGAAGAGGGGCAGGCCATCTGGCACGACAACATGATGATCCCGATGCAGGCGCAGCATCCCGTCGACGCCCTCGAGTGGATGAACTTCTACTACACCCCCGAGGTCGCCGGGGTCGTCGAGGACTGGGTCAACTACATCTGCCCGGTGCCCGACGCGAAGCAGTACATCGCCGACGAGCTCGAGGACCCCGACGTCTCCGACAGCCCGCTGGTGTTTCCGACGGCCGACATGGAGGCCCGCAGCAACGAGCTCTACGTGTTCAAGAACTACGACGAGTACGAACTCTGGAACTCGATCTTCAACCCGGTGATCCAATCATGACCGCTCTGGCTCCTCCCGCACCCGCGCCGACACCGGCACCGCCGTCGAACCTGCGCCACCGGGTGCGCCGCAATCCCGCGCCGTACCTGCTGGCGCTCGCCGGCGCGGCCTGGCTGCTGGTGCTCTTCGTCATCCCGCTCATCTCGGGCCTTGCCGTCTCGCTCATGACCGGCAACCCGCAGGAGGGCTATACGTTCACGTGGAACTGGGGCGTGTACGGGCAGCTGTTCGGGCCCGGTGCGAGCACGCCCTACTGGCTGTTCCTCGGCCGCGGTGTGTTCTACGGTGCGATGGCCACGATCGTCACGATCCTCGTCGGCTACCCGATGGCGTACTTCATCGCCTTCCGTGCCCGGCCGGAGTGGAAGAACGCGCTGCTGCTGCTGGTGATGCTGAGTTTCCTCGTGTCGTTCATCATCCGCACCGACATGTGGGCGTTCCTGCTCAGCGACCAGGGCCCGGTGCTCTCGATGCTGCGCGGCATCCACCTCGTCGGCAAGGACTTCCACATCCTCGGCACCGACGCCGCCGTCATCGGCGGGCTCGCCTACAACGACCTCGCGTTCATGGTGCTGCCGATCTACGTGGCGCTCGAGCGCATCGACCCGCGGCTCATCGAGGCGTCGGCCGATCTGTACGGCCGCAAGCCCGCGACGTTCTTCCACACCGTGCTGCCGTTGACCCGCTCGGGCATCTTCGCGGGCATCCTGCTCGTGTTCATCGACAGTGCGGGTGATCCCGTCAGCCCCTCGCTGCTGGGCGGCACCCACACCTACACGATCGGTCAGGCCATTCAGGATGCGTATCTGACCAACCAGCAGTACAACGTCGCCGCCGCACTGTCGACCGTGCTGATGATCGTGCTCGGCGTCATCCTGTTCGCGTACGCCCGGATCGCCGGCACCGACAACATCGAGGACCTGGTATGAGCACCGTCACCGCCACGCCCGCGCCGCCCGCCGCCCCGCCGAAGAAGCGCAAGGGGCCGTGGCTGCCGATCTTCTTCTGGGTGTTCCTGGTGATCACGCTGCTGCCGATCATCACGATGATCGTCTACAGCTTCAACGACACCCCGACCAGCCGCATCACGTTCCACTGGCACGGCTTCACGACGTACTGGTACCAGAACCTCACCCAGGTGCAGGGCCTGCCCGAGGCGTTCGTGCTCTCGGTCGTCATCGCGCTGCTGTCGGCGATCATCTCGATCGCGCTCGGCGTGCCGCTGGCGATGGCGCTCGAGCGCTACAAGTTCTGGGGCAAGAGCGCCCTGTCGACGACGGTGTTCGCCGACATCGCCGCGCCGTCGATCGTCGTGGGCGCGGCATCCCTCTCGTTCTTCCTCTCCACCAACATCACGCTCGGCTTCTGGACGGTGCTGCTCGTGCACGTGACGTTCTGCCTCGCGTACGTGGTGGTCGTGGTGCGGGCGCGGCTGTCGGGGTCGGGCATGGTGCTCGAGCAGGCCGCGGCCGATCTGGGTGCGACGCCGCTGGTCGCGTTCACGAAGGTGACGCTGCCGCTGCTGGTGCCGGGCATGATCGCGGCGGGTGCGCTGGCCCTTGCGATGTCGATCGATGACTACGTCATCACGAGCTTCGTCGCCGGCCCCGCCGTGACGTTCCCGCTGTTCGTGTACGGCGCCGCCAAGGTCGGCCTGCCGCCCCAGGTGCTGTGCTTCGGCACGATCATCTTCGTGGTCGGACTGCTGGTCATGGTGCTGAACAGCTGGATCACCCGCCGCGGCCAGCGCTGACGCCGGAGCTACGTCATAAGGTGCGCCGCCTAGAATCGACACTCGTGGCATCCTCTTCCCGCACCTCGCAGAACCGCAAGCGCCGCCCCGGCGGAAACCCGGCGAAGGCACCGGTGCGCAGCATCCCGCGCCCGACTCTCGGCGACTGGATCGGCGCCGCCCGCCTGCGCACGCTGCCGCTGGGCCTGACCCCGGTGCTCATCGGGACGGGTGCCGCGCACGTGATCGACATCCGCTTCCATTGGGCACTGGCGCTCGGCTGCCTGCTCGTCGCCGTGCTGCTGCAGATCGGCGTGAACTTCTCGAACGACTACTCCGACGGCGTGCGCGGCACCGATGACCACCGCGTCGGCCCCGCACGGCTCACCGCGTCGGGCCGCGTGAAATCGCGCACCGTGCTGATCGTGGCGTTCGTGTTCTTCGGGCTGGCGGCACTGGTGGGCGTGGCGCTGGTCATCCGCACACAGCAGTGGTGGATGCTGGCGGTCGGCGCCGTCTGCATCATCGCCGCGTGGTTCTACACCGGTGGCAAGCGGCCGTACGGCTACAACGCCCTCGGCGAAGTCTTCGTGTTCGTCTTCTTCGGACTGGTCGCCACGGTCGGCACCACCTGGATCCAGGTGCAGGCGGCGCCGCAAGAAGCGTGGTTCGGGGGAGTGGGCGCCGGATTCCTCGCGGTCGCGGTGCTGCTGGCCAACAACCTGCGCGACATCACACAAGACAAGGCGGCCGGCAAGAAGACGCTGTCGGTGCTGATCGGCAAGCGCGGCACGCAGATCTTCTTCACGGTCTGCATCGTGCTCGCGTTCGCGGTGGCCGCGTTCCTTGCGCTGTTCTACCCGATCGCGTGGCTCGTGATGATGGCGCTGCTGGGGGCCATCCCTGCGCTCCTCATCATCTGGACGTACCGCGAGCCCCGCGAGCTCGTGACCGCGCTGAGCGTGACGTCGCCCACGTCGGTCGCCTATGGCGCCCTGCTGATGTGGGCGTTCTTCGGCTGAGCTGATCAGGCCTCGGGCCGGTCGGTGCTCGCCCCGCGGGCAGCGTCGTTCGCGGCATCCTCGATCTCGGTGTCGTGCTGGGCTGCGGTCTGCGGTTTCTCGGCGCGCTGCGCGCGGCGCTCGGCGAGGCCCTGCGACACGTCGTCGAGCGGGCGGCGCAGGAAGATGACCGACAGCGAGATGCCGATCAGCGCCGCGAAGATCAGCGCGATCCAGTACATCTCGCGGAAGATCGGGAACAGCATCATGATCCCCAACGGCACCAGGAACGCCAGCAGGCGCAGGACCGAATAGAGGACGGCAGACCGGATCTTCACGCCCACCAGTCTACGTGCGGACTCTGGGCACAAGCCCGGCTCGCTCCCTGCTGGGCGGCTTAGGATGAGGGCATGGTCGTCCGCGTCCTCCTGATCCTCGCCCTGGCGGCGGTGATCTTCTGGGTGTTCAGCATCGTGGATGCCGCGGTGCAGCCCCCGGCGCGCCATCGCGGCGTGAGCAAGCCGGTGTGGCTGGTGCTCGTGATCGTCTTCCCTGTCGTCGGTGGCGTGCTGTGGCTTGCCGTCGGCCGGGTCTCCGCCCGCCAGGCGCGCGTCGTCGCGCCCGACGATGACCCCGATTTCCTGCGCAGGCTCGGCGGATCATCGCCATCCCGCCCCTCTGCCGGCGACACGTCGGCGTCGCGTCGCGCGCAGGCCGAGCAGGACGAGCGCATCCGCCAGCTCGAGCAGGAGCTCGCCCGCCTCGACGATGACGACGACCCCTCGCACGGCTCGCACCGTGCGCACTGAGCCGCCCGCGTCGCCTGCCTCCGACGCCGCCGCAGCCCTGCTCACGCGCCTGGTCGAAGGCGGCCTGCAGCACATCGTGCTCAGCCCCGGCTCGCGCTCGCAGGCACTCGCGCTGGTGGCCGCCGAACTCGAGCGCCGCGGTGAGATCAGCCTGCACGTGCGCATCGACGAGCGTGTCGCGGGGTTCACCGCGCTCGGCATCGGACGGGAATCGGCGATGCCGGCGGCGGTGGTCTGCACGTCGGGCACCGCGACCGCGAACCTGCTGCCGGCGGTGATGGAGGCCGACCACGCCGGCGTGCCGCTGCTGCTGCTGACCGCCGACCGGCCGCCCGAGCTGCGCGGTATCGGCGCGAACCAGACCACCCGCCAGGCCGGCATGTACGCCGCACATGCGCGCTGGAGCACCGAACTCGACACACCATCCGGTGCCGACGGCGAGCTCGACGCCGCGCGCGCGGCGGCCGATGAGGCGATGGATGCCGCGCTCGGCCGCGGCGCTGCAGCCGGCGCGCCGTGCGGCCCGGTGCACCTCAACCTGCCATATCGCGAGCCGCTGTCCGGTGAGTCGAAACGCGGCCCCGGTGTCGTTTCGACTCGCTCCGCTCGCGGGGCGACCGAGAGCTCAGCGACCTTCTTGCCGCGCGGTCCCCGCACGCTCGTCGTCGCCGGTGCCGACGCGGGCCCTGCCGCCGAGCAGCTCGCGCACGACGGCGGCTGGCCGCTGGTCGCCGAGGTCGTGAGCGGGTCGCGGTTCGGGCGCAACCTCGTGCACGGCTACCGTGCGCTGCTGCGTGACCCCGACCTGGGCGGGCGTGTCGAGCGCGTCGCCGTGTTCGGACACCCGACCCTCTCGCGCGAGGTGACGGCACTGCTGCAGCGCACCGACGTGACAGTGGTCGCGGTCCGTGGGCCGGGGGAACAACTCAACCTCAACGGAGCCACCGAGGCCGCGGCATCCCTCGCCGTCGAACCCGGCGAGACCGATCGGACCTGGCTCGGGGCCTGGATGCGGGCCTCGCACGCGGCACGGGTGGAGATCGCCCCGCCCGCTCCCGACCGTGCCGGCATGGCGTCTGCCGTGCCCGCCGAGCACCTCGCCGCCATCAGCGCCGAGGTCGCGGCGCTGCGCATGCCCCTGGACCGCGAGGTGCTCGTCGACGCCGTGTGGCGGGCAACGTGGCCGCACGACCGGCTCGTGTTCGGCTCTTCGCGCCTGGTGCGCGTCGCCGACGCCCTCGTGCCGGGCAAGAAAGTACCCGTGCACGCGAACCGCGGGCTGGCCGGCATCGACGGCACCATCGCGACGGCCACCGGTGTCGCGCTGGCGAGCACCGACCCGGGCACGACGCGCGTGCTGCTGGGCGACCTGACGTTGCTGCACGATGTGGGAGCTCTGCTGCTGCCGGACGACGAGCCTGCGCCGCGGCTGCAGCTGATCGTCGGCAACGACGGCGGCGGCACGATCTTCGACGGGCTCGAGGTCGCTTCCACCGCGGGCGATGACACGATGCGACGTGTCATGTACACGCCGCAGGCGGTCGACCTCGCGGCGCTCGCCGCCGCGTACGGGTGGGAGTTCCAGCGGGTGACGACGCGCTCGGCGCTCGACCAGGCGCTGAGCACGGTCACTGCGCGACCGGTGATCATCGAAGTCCCTCTGGACCGGTGACCGACGCCCGGACATGATGGGCATGTGACACCGAAAAGCCAGAAGCACTGGACCGGAGACGTCGGAACGCTGTTGCGGGTCGGCAAGGGCTTCCGGCTCGACCGCGTCGACGCGAACGACACTCCCGGGTATGGGCGCCGCAAGCGCGACTCGATCGACGACCTCGTCGCCGGCGCCGACGAACTCAGCGAGCTGCAGGAGCGCCTGTACGCGTCCTCGGATGTGTCGGGTGCCGCGGTGCTTCTCGTGCTGCAGGCGATGGACACCGCGGGCAAGGGCGGCATCATTCGGCACGTGGTCGGCTCGGTTGACCCGCAGGGCGTGCAGCTGGCCGCGTTCAAGGCGCCGACCCCCGAGGAGCTCGCCCACGACTTTCTCTGGCGCATTCGCGGCCAGGTGCCCGAGGCGGGCAAGATCGGCGTCTTCGACCGCTCGCACTATGAGGATGTGCTCATCGGCAAGGTGCGCGAACTGGCTCCGGCCGACGAGATCGAGCGCCGCTACGGCGCCATCAATGACTTCGAGCAGGAACTGACCGATGCCGGCGTGCGCATCGTCAAGGTGATGCTGCACATCTCGCCCGACGAGCAGCGTGACCGGCTCGAAGAGCGGCTCGACCGCCCCGACAAGCAGTGGAAGTATCATCCGGGCGACGTGGACGAGCGGATGCTGTGGCCCGCCTACATGGATGCTTTCCAGACCGTCTTCGACCGCACCTCGACCCCGCAGGCCCCCTGGTACGTCGTGCCGGCGAACCGCAAGTGGTACGCGCGGCTGGCGGTGCAGTCGCTGCTGCTGGGCACCCTGCTCGACATCGACCCGCACTGGCCCGCGCCGACCTACGACGTGGAGGCCGAGCGCGAGCGCCTGCTCGCCACCTGACGGCGCCGCGACTCCGGGGTCAGGGCAGGAACGGCCCGACCGAGACCATCACGCACAGCGCGAGGATGATCACCATCGATGCCCGGAACATCTTGTGCGACCACGCGACGACGTCGCTCGTGCGCAGCCCGACGACCGCCAACGCGATCCAGGCGAGACCGAGCAGGCCCGTCACGACGGTGTATGTCCAGCCGACGAAGCCGAAGGCCGGCAGCAGCATCGACGAGGCGACGTACAGCACCGTGTAGACGAGGATCTCCCACGTCGTGCGACGGGTGCCGCGCACCACGCTGATCACCGGGACGCCCGCGCGCGCATACTCTTCGCGGCGGTAGATGGCGATGGCGTAGAACTCCGGCTCCTGCCAGAAGAACACCATGAGGAACACCGCGAGCGCGGCCATGTCGAAGCGGCCGGATGCCGCCAGATACCCGCCGAGGATGGGCGCCGCGCCCGAGATCGAGCCCACCAGGGTGCCGTGCACCGACATGCGCTTGGAGAGCGCGCCGTAGAACCACACGTAGACGATGAAGCCGCCGACGCCGGTGGCCACGACCAGCCAGTTCGTCGTCGCGATCAGCAGCGCCACGCCCAGCACGCCCAGCACGACCGAGAAGATCGTCGCGGGCGTCTTGCCGATGGCTCCGGTGACGGTCGCGCGGGTGCTCGTGCGCTGCATGAGCGTGTCGATGTCGCGGTCGAGCACGTTGTTGAGCACGCACGCCGAGGCGATGACCAGGGTGCTGCCGACGACGACGCCGACGAAGACACGCCAGTCGAACCCGAAGGCCGCGGAGGCGAGGAAGTACCCGGCGAACGTCGTGAGGACGTTGCCGTAGAGCACTCCCGGCTTGGTCAGGGAGTAGTAACGGGTGATGGTGCTCAGAACGCCCGGGCGCACGGCCCGTGCCGCCAAGGCGGCGTCGCGTCCGAGGCGAGGCGACGTGCCGCTGTGGCTCATGGCTCCTCAATCGGCCTGGACTTACGTCTCCCATTCTACGGGACGCGACGTGCCGCCCGGCCCGTGCTCAGGCCAGGGCGTCGACGATCGGCCGGAACTTGACCCGCGTCTCCAGCAGCTCGGTCTCCGGATCGCTGCCTGCGACGATGCCGGCGCCCGCGTGGGCGGCGACCGGGATCACCCCGCCGACGGCCTCGGCCTCGAACTGGGCGCAGCGCAGGGCTATCGCCCACTCGCCGTCGCCCGAGTCGTCGATCCAGCCCACCGGTCCCGCGTAGCGCCGCCGATCGAACGGCTCGATGCGGCGGATCGCCTCGATTGCCGCGGCCGTCGGGGTGCCCGCGACCGCGGCGGTGGGGTGCAGCGCCGAGACGAGGTCGAGCGAGGTAGACCCGTCCGACAGGGTTCCGGCGACATCGGTGGCCAGGTGCCACACGTTCGGCAGCTCGAGGGTGAACGGCGCGTCGTCGGCCGACAGCATCGTCGTGTGTGGGCTGAGCGCCTCGATGACGCTGTGCACCGCGTACGAGTGCTCGTCGAGGTTCTTGGCGCTGGCGGCGAGAGCGGCCCGGGCCGCGGCATCCTCGTCCGCATCCGCACCGCGCCCGAACGTCCCGGCGAGCACGCGCGCCGTGACGCGACCGCGCCGGGCGGTGACGAGCGTCTCGGGGCTCGCGCCGACCAGGCCGTCGACGGCGAACGTCCAGGTGTCGGGGTAGCCCGCGGACAGCTCATGCGGCAGGCGACGCAGATCGGACCCCTCGGGGATCGTCCCGACGATGTCGCGGGCCAGCACGACCTTGCCGACCTCGCCGTCGGCGATGGCCTCGAGCCCGGCCCGCACAGCCGCCTCGTATCCGTCGGGGTCGAGCGCTCCCGGACCCAGGGTCGCCGACCAGTACGGTCCGTAGGAGATCGGCCGGACCGCGGCATCCTCGTCCTTGTCATCGTGGACGTGGATGCTGGTGGCCCAGGTGTGCCCGTCGCGCCGGCCGATCACCAGCGACGGCACGATGATCGAGCTCGCCGCGGCCGAGCGCTCATCGAAGGTCAGGGCGCCGAACCCGATGAGGCCGGTGCCCGGCAGCTGCACCTCGTCGTCGATCTCGGCATCGGCGCAGAGCGCCGTCCAGGCGCGTGCCAGCGCGGCGGTGCGGGGCTCGGACGACGAGGCGTCGACATCCAGTCGCAGCACGACGCCGCGCCCCACCATGCCCTCGCCACGACGCAGCCAGACCAGCGGGGTCGTCGGGTCGGTGTATTCGAGCAGGTCGTCGACGGGGTCGATCTCGCGCGTGTGCACGCGCAAGCGGGCAGGGGCGGATCCGGTCACGATCCCAGCCTATTCCGGCTCGCGGCCGGCTCTCGCGGAGTAGCGTCGGGTGAGTGACGCCGCCGAACCGCCCCGAGCCGGGCACCCGCCTCACCTTCCGTTGGCGCAAGTGGGACGGCTCGCCGCACTGGGAGCACGACGGCGTCTACCTCGGCTCGGACGAGCAGGGCGACTGGATCGGACAGCCCGCGGGATGGCACAGCCACCGGCCCGGGCGGCAGTTCACGGCCGAGTCGCCGAATGTGACCCTCATCACGGGTGACCCGACCTGGGCGGGCACGTTCTACGGCGGCATGCACCCGCGCCAGGTGCGCATCTACATCGACATCGCGTGGGACGTGCAGTGGACCGACGCCGAGCCCACCGCGATCGACATGGACCTCGATGTCATCCGCTGCGACGACGAGCGCGGCATCTGGATCGACGACGAAGACGAGTGGGACGAGCACCGCGCGCGCTACGGCTACCCGGCCGAGGTCCAAGACGTGCTCACGGCCAAAGCCGCCGAGCTGAAAGCGCAGGTCACCGCGCAGAGCGCCCCCTTCGACGACGCGACGGCGCAGCGGTGGCTCGCCCGGCTGGCCATGCTGCACTCAGACAGCCCGGCCTAGACTCGACGGGTGAGCACCGAGCCCTCTGAGCCCATGAGCACCGAGCACAATCGCGCCGATCTCGGCAAAGACCCCGCCCGGGTCAGCGGCATGTTCGACCAGGTCGCCGGCGGTTACGACCGCACGAACACCGTGCTCAGCCTCGGCAACGACAAACTGTGGCGGGTGGCCACGACCCGCGCGGTCGCTCCGCGGCCCGGTCAGCGCATCCTGGATCTTGCCGCCGGCACCGGCGCCAGCTCGGTGAGTCTCGCGCGCAGTGGCGCCGAGGTGGTCGCCGCCGACTTCTCGCCCGGCATGATCGCCGAGGGCAGGCGCCGGCATGGCGGCATCCCGAATCTCACCTTCGAGCAGGCCGACGCGACGGCTCTGCCGTTCGACGACGACGCGTTCGACACCGTCACGATCTCGTTCGGCCTGCGCAATGTCGTCGAGCCGAAGAAGGCGCTCGCCGAGATGCGTCGCGTCACCAAGCCCGGCGGCCGGCTCGTGATCTGCGAGTTCTCGCACCCGACCTCGAAGGCGTTCGCGGGGCTGTACGGCTTCTACAACAACCGAGTGCTGCCGCTGGCGGCCAAAGTCGTGAGCACGAACGCCGACGCGTACGACTACCTCAACGAGTCGATCCGCGACTGGCCCGACCAGCCGACGCTGGCGAGCTGGATGCGGCAGGCCGGCTGGAGCGAGGTCGCCTGGCGCAACCTCACGTTCGGCATCGTGGCTCTCCATCGTGCAATCAACCCGTCGTCCGAGCCCAGGTAGGCTGGACCGCGTGACAGGTCGTCCCTTCGTGCCGGGTTCGCGCGTGGCGAGCCGCCTCGGCCTCACAGAACGGGTCTTCGCCGGTGCGAGGTCCCGCAGGCTGCTGCGCACCGTCGAAGACGGTCTCGCGCGCGTCGAAGAAGATCTCGCCCGCGAACTGCGGATGACCGATCCGCTCGTCGACGCGACCAGCCGCTACCTCTACGAAGCCGGCGGCAAGCGCGTCCGACCCATGCTCGTGCTGCTGACCTGCCAGCTCGGTGACGGGGTCGGTCCCGAGGTCGTGCAGGCGGCCACCGCGCTCGAACTCACCCACCTCGGCTCGCTCTACCACGACGACGTCATGGACGACGCGGACGTGCGCCGCGGCGTTCCTGCCGCCCAGGCGGTGTGGGGCAACAACATCGCGATCCTCACCGGCGACCTGCTGTTCGCCCGCGCCAGCCAGATCATGGCGCGGCTCGGCGAAGGCGCCATCCGGCTGCAGGCGAACACCTTCGAGCGCCTCGTACTCGGACAGATGCACGAGACCATCGGCGCGCAGCCCGGCGACGACCCGGTGGAGTTCTACCTGCAGGTACTCAAAGACAAGACCGGCTCGCTGATCGCCGCGGCCGCGCAGTCGGGGATCATCTTCAGCAACGCGCCCGTCGAGTACCGGCAGCCCATGTACGACTTCGGCGAGAAGGCCGGCGTCGCCTTCCAGCTGCTCGATGACGTCATCGACCTCAGCGACGACCCCGGCGAGACCGGCAAGGTTCCCGGCACCGACCTGCGCGCGGGCGTGCCGACCATGCCGTACCTGCTGCTGGGGGAGCGGGAGGATGCCGCATCCGCCGCCCTGCGCACGCGGATCGACGACGGCGTCGCCGAGATCGCCGGAGGCGCCGACCCGTCGATCCTCGACGGCGCGCTGGCGGCGCTGCGCGACCACGACGCGACCGCGCAGACCCGGCGCCTGGCGCACGACTGGTCGCGCGACGCGATCGCCTCCCTCGACCCGGTGCCCGACGGCCCGGTGCGCGATGGACTCGTGCGCTTCGCCGAGGCCGTCGCCGACCGCAGCAGCTGACCGCCGCGGCCGCGTCGCCGCGCTCATCGTCCGCGCCGCGGCATCCGCTCTCGGAAAGGACCTCATGACCACGCTCCGTCTCGCCATCGTCGGCGCCGGCCCCGCCGGCATCTACGCCGCCGACAACCTGCTGAAGGCCGAGC
Organism: Microbacterium horticulturae; assembly: GCF_029094505.1. Classification (NCBI taxonomy): domain Bacteria; kingdom Bacillati; phylum Actinomycetota; class Actinomycetes; order Micrococcales; family Microbacteriaceae; genus Microbacterium; species Microbacterium horticulturae. The sequence goes on from NZ_CP119108.1 coordinate 781,720, forward strand.
GCAAGTTCGACGTGTCGATCGATCTGTTCGACCGCCTGCCCGCCCCGTACGGGCTCGTCCGCTACGGCGTGGCACCCGACCACCCGCGCATCAAGGGCATCATCACGGCGCTGCGCGACACGCTCGACCGCGGCGACATCCGCATCTTCGGGAATGTCGAGTTCGGCACCGACCTGACCCTCGATGACCTGCGCGAGCACTACAACGCGGTCGTCTTCGCGACCGGATCGCACCGCGACGCTCCGCTCGACGTGCCGGGCGTCGACGCCGCAGGATCCTACGGCGCGGCAGATTTCGTCAGCTGGTACGACGGGCACCCCGATGTGCCGCGCGAGTGGCCGCTGGACGCGTCGTCGGTCGCCGTCATCGGCAACGGCAACGTGGCGCTGGACGTCGCCCGCATGCTGGCCAAGCACGTCGAAGACCTCGTGCCCACCGAGATCCCGCAGAACGTCCACGAGGGGCTCGCCGCCTCGCAGATCACCGATGTGCACGTGTTCGGCCGGCGCGGGCCGACACAGGTGAAGTTCACGCCGCTCGAACTGCGTGAACTGGGCGAGCTGCGCGACGTCGACATGGTCCTGAACGACGAGGACTTCGACTACGACGAGGCCCAGAAGCAGGCCGTCGCCACGAACAAGCAGGTGCTGGTCATCGACCGCATCCTGCAGTCGTGGCGCAAGCGCGCAGCCGAAGAGGGTCGGGCGCCTGCCTCGCGCCGCCTGCACCTGCATTTCTTCGCCCGCCCGGTCGAAGTGAAGCGGGATGCCGCGGGCCGCGTCAGCGCGTTCGTGTACGAGCGCACGCGGCCCGACGGGCAGGGCGGTGTCGTCGGCACCGGAGAGCTGCGCGAGGTCGCGGTGCAGCAGCTCTACCGGGCGATCGGCTACTTCGGCAGCCCGCTGCCGGGCGTCCCGTTCGACAAGCGGCACGGCATCATCCCGAACCGCGAGGGCCGCGTGCTGCACAAGGACTCGAACGAGTACGTGCCCGGGCTGTACGCGACCGGATGGGTCAAGCGGGGACCTGTGGGCCTCATCGGCCACACCAAGTCCGACGCGATGGAGACGGTCCGCAATCTCATCAACGACCAGGCGTTCTGGTGGCACCCCGCTCACCCCGAAGAGAGCGCGATCCCCGCTCTGCTCGCCTCGCGCGACGTGAAGTGGACCGACCTCGACGGCTGGCACCGTCTCGACGCGCACGAGATCGCCCTGGGTGAGCCGCACGAGCGCGCGCGCATCAAGGTGGTGCCGCGCGACGAGATGGTGCGCATCTCCCGCGGCGAATGACCGCGCGCAGACTCACGCCGTGGCTGCTGGCCACGCTCGGGTTCCTGGCCGGGGTCGGTCCGTTCGCGACCGACATGTACCTCGCGTCGTTCACCGACATAGCGCGTGACCTCGGCGGCACGCCGGCAACGGTGCAGCTGACGCTCACGGCGTTTCTGCTCGGCATCGGCGCCGGCCAGCTCGTGCTGGGGCCCGTCTCCGATCGGTACGGGCGGCGTCCGGTGCTCGTGGCTTCGCTCGCGGTGTTCGCGGCCTCGAGTATCGCGCTGGTGTTCTCGCCGACGTTGGCGGTGTTCATCGCGCTGCGTCTCGTGCAGGGGATCTCGGGAGCCGCCGGCATCGTCGTCTCACGCGCCGTGGCCGTGGACCTCAGCGAGGATGACACCGCCGTGCGCGCCCTGAGCCTCATGGCGATGGTGGGCGGTCTCGGTCCGCTGATAGCCCCGCCCATCGGCGGCGCGATCGCCGAGCTGGCGAATTGGCAGGTCGTGCTGGGTGTGCTGGCCGCGATCGCGGTCGTCATGCTCGCGCTCGGGGCGCTCGTCGTGCCCGAGTCGCTGCCGCCCGAACAGCGCCATACCGGAGGGTTCGCGGCCCTTGCGGCCCGGTTCCGCGCGTTGCTGACGGATCGGGCGTTCGTGGGTGGCACGCTCGCTTTCGCGACCGGCTTCGGTGCGATGATGGCCTACATCTCGGCGTCCCCGTTCGTTGGGCAGGTCGTGCTGCGGATGAGCCCGTTCGCCTACGCACTCGCGTTCGCCGCGGGGGCGCTCGCGCTCGTGCTGTCGAACTCGCTCAACGCGCGCATCGCGCCCCGTGTCGGGCCGGGACGGATGCTGGTCCTCGGTGTCGTCATGATCGCGGCATCCGCTCTCGCTCTCACGGTGCTGGCGAGCACCTCGAGCCTGCAGATCGGGTCGTTCATCGCGTGCGCATTCGTCCTCACCGGCGGCACCGGGTTCACGATGTCGAACGCCTCGGCGCTCGCGCTGGCTCGCGCCGACGAGGCACGCGGCTCCGGGGCGGCGCTGCTCGGGGCCGCGCAGTTCCTGGTCGGGGCCGTGGTCTCGCCGGTGGTCGGACTGTGGGGCGAGCACACGGCGCTGCCGATGGCGGTGGTGGCGCTGGTGTTCGCAGCGCTGGCGTTCGGCGCCGCGGTGTGGACGGTACGCGCGCGCTGACCGCGCCCCTACGCTGGGGACATGAACGACTGGCAGCCCGACCTCCTCGGTCCGCCGTTCGAACAGCTCACGCTGCCGCTGGGTGCCGATGACCAGGGCCCCGTCGTGGCGACACTCGTGCGCAGCATCCCGCGCCGCGCTCTGCGCCGGCTGCCTTTGGCCGGCGTCGACGTCTTGTCGGTGCACGGCTGGTCGGACTACTTCTTCCAGCCCCAGCTGGCCCAGTTCTTCACCGCGCGCGGCGCGCGGTTCCATGCGCTTGACCTGCGCAAGTACGGGCGCAGCCTGCGACCCGGACAGACGCCCGGCGACATCAGCCGGCTCGACGAGTACGACGTCGACATCGAAGCCGCGCTGGAAGCCATGGGGCAGGGGGTGGATGCCGCGGGTCCGCGACATCTGGTGCTGCTGGGCCACTCCACCGGTGGCCTCGTCCTGTCGCTGTGGGCATCGCGGCATCCGGGCCGCGCGGCGGCGCTCGTGCTGAACAGCCCGTGGCTCGAGCTGCAGCTCGGCGCGATCGGACGCAACGCCGTCACGCCTCTGGTCAATGCGCGGGCGCGCATCGACCCGCGTGGACTTGCCCCGGTGGTCGATTTCGGCTTCTACACACGAGCGCAGCACGAGGTCGGTGCGCTGCCCGTGGCCGGCTATCGGGAAGACTGGCGCCCCGCCCGCGGATTCCGCGTGCATGCGGGGTGGCTGGCGGCGATCCTCGAGGGGCATCGGCGGGTGCGTGCGGGGCTCGACATCGCGTGTCCGGTGCTCGTGCTGATGTCGGCGCGGTCGACACCGGCGCTGACCTGGTCCGAGCAGATGGCGAGCACCGATTCAGTGCTGGTCGTCGATGACATAGCAGAGGCTGCGACCCGCTTGGGCAAGCTCGTGACGCTCGCGCGCATCGACGGCGCGATCCACGACATCTTCCTGTCGACGGTCACGCCACGGGCCGATGCCTACGCGGTGCTCGATGACTGGCTTGTGTGCGGCCTTCACGTGCGCTGAGCGAGATCTTCGAACCTGCGCGCCGAACTCGATCTCTGGCACGAACTGATCTACCGTTGACAATGGTTGTCGTGGCACGTCGAGTCCCCAGCTCGGCGTTGTGCCCGTTCCCCAGACGGGACTGCCGCATTTGCGCAACCAGCGTGGGTGCCGCGAGACCCGGTTCCCCAACAGGCGACGGCTCGCGGTACCCACGTACTCTCTGCTCACAAGCATGCTGATCGATGGCGCCCTGCCGGTCCGAGGACTCCCCAGTCCGTCTCGGCGGTGCAGGCGTCCAGTGGATGCTCGCCCCAGTGCTTCAAGTGATCTCAAGGTATCCGGTCGACTTCGCCTTGTCCACCGAATGGGGGACAAGGCGAAGGGTCTTCAGGGAATCCTGAGGTTGTGTCAGCGGTAGTTGACGAATTGGAGATCGACGTCGAGGTCAGCGGCCTTCAGCAGGCGCTGCACCTCCTGCAGATCGTCGCGGCTCTTGGACTGCACGCGCAGCTCGTCGCCCTGGATCTGCGCCTTCACCGAGCGCGGTCCCTCGTCGCGGATGAGCTTGGTGATCTTCTTCGCCGAGTCCTGTGAGATGCCGTCCTTCAGGCTCGAGGTGATGCGCACCTCTTTGCCGCCCTGGACGGGCTCGCCGACATCGAGGCTCTTCAGCGAGATACCGCGCTTGATGAGCTTCGACTCGAGCACGTCGAGCACCGCCTTTGCGCGCTCCTCGGTCGAGGCCTTGACGAGGATCTGCTCGCCGCTCCACTCGACCGAGGCGCCTGTGCCCTTGAAGTCGTAGCGCTGCTCGACCTCCTTGCGGGCCTGATTGAGCGCGTTGTCGGCCTCTTGATGATCGACCTTGGAGACGATGTCGAAGGATGAGTCAGCCATGCCGCGAGTCTATCCGGCGAGCTTTGGTCTTAGGGATGCGGATGGCGTGATTCCGCGCCGCGGCATCCCCTCATCTGTCTGTGCAACCGCTTCCATGAAGGGCCGGTGCTCCGCGAGAAGGTCACGAGACGATATCGACGTAAAGGCGAGATTGTGCTATCGCCGCTCCTGAGTAACAATGTAAGCGCTTGCATCGCAGGCGTTCCGAGCGCGAAGACCCCTGAAGGGTCGCGCGCACAGATTCCAGAGAGGCACACACCGATGAGGGTGAACAAGAAGGGCGCCGTCGCCATCGCGGCGCTGATCGCCGGAAGCATGCTGGGTCTTGCCGGCTGCTCCGGGCAGGCGGCCAGCGCGCCGAAGAAGACCACGTCCGGAACCCTGACGGTCTGGGTCGACGCCGACCGGGCGCGTGCGCTCAAGGACGTCGCGGCCGAGTTCCAGAAGGACAAGGGCATCAAGGTCGATCTGGTCGTCAAGGACTACGGCAAGATCCAGCAGGACTTCACCGCCCAGGTGCCCACAGGCAAGGGCCCCGACCTCACGATCGGCGGTCACGACTGGACCGGTGGATTCGTGCAGGACGGCGTCATCGCCCCCGTCGAACTGGGCGACAAGGCGTCGCAGTTCGAGAAGGTCGCGCTGCAGGCCGTCACCTACGACGGCAAGACCTACGGCCTGCCGTACGCGATCGAGAACATCGCGATCCTGCGCAACACAAAGCTGGCAGACTCCACGCCGGCGACCTTCGACGAGATGATCGCCGCGGGCAAGAAGGCGGGCACGAAGTACCCGTTCCTGGTCGGTCAGGACGCCCAGGGCTCCGACCCGTACCACCTGTACCCGTTCCAGACCTCGTTCGGCAACGCGGTGTTCGCGCAGAACGCCGACGGCTCATACGACGCCTCGAAGCTGACCATCGGCGACTCCTCGGGCGAGGCGTTCGCGAAGTGGCTGGGCTCGCAGGGCGACAAGGGCACGAAGGTCGTCAACCTCAACCTGTCGCAGGACCTCGCCAAGGAGGCCTTCCTCGCCGGTGAGGCGCCGTACTTCCTGTCCGGCCCCTGGAACGTCGCCGATGCGCAGGCCAAGGGCATCGACGTTGCCGTCGACCCGATTCCGTCGGCCGGCGGTGAGACGGCTGCTCCCTTCGCCGGTGTGCAGACCTTCTTCCTGAGCGCCAAGTCGAAGAACGCCCTCGCGGCCACCGACTTCCTGGTGAACTACATCGCCACCGAAGACGTGCAGACCGCGCTGTACAAGGCCGGCGGCCGCCCGCCGGCACTGACCACGGCTTACCAGGCCGCGCAGTCCGACCCGATCATCGCCGGCTTCGGCAAGGTCGGCGAGAACGCCGTGCCGATGCCGTCGATCCCGCAGATGGGTTCGGTGTGGGATGACTGGGGCAAGACCGAAGCCGCCATCATCAAGGGCGCCGACCCCGTGTCGAGCTGGCAGAAGATGACCTCCAACATCGAGGCCAAGCTCAAGTAGTACCCCTGGGTGGGGCGGCACCGCCACAGGTGCCGCCCCACCTCGTACCGCGCAGGCGGGAGCCTGCAGACAGGAGTCGACGATGACAGCTCCGATCCTCGAGCACGAGCCCGAGAAGGTGGATGCCGCGACCCGTCGCCGTCGCAAGCGCGCGGCGGCGATCGCCGAGGCGGCATCTGCCGGGTGGAAGGTCTGGCTCGTCAAGATCGTGCTGCTCGGTGTGATCGACGCGCTGGTGATCTACGCGATGCTCGCGCTGCTCGCCCAGGGCAACTGGCTGGTGCCGGTGATCATCGGCGCCGTCACGCTCCTGGTCAATGTCATCTACCTCAAGCCGGGCCTGCTCCCGGCCAAGTACCTCACACCGGGGCTCATCTTCCTGGTCGTGTTCCAGATCTTCGTGGTCATCTACTCGGGCTACATCGCCTTCACCAACTACGGGTCCGGGCACAACTCGACGAAAGACGATGCGGTCTCCGCGCTGCTGCTGCAGTCGCAGACTCGCGTCGACGACTCGCCGACGTATCCGATCCGTGTGCTTGAACGCGATGGATCCTTCTACCTGCTGACGACCGATCCGCAGACCGGCACCTTCGAGGTCGGCGGTCAAGACACGCCTCTCGCGCCGGTCGACGGCGCCACCGCCGACGGAGCCCCCGGCTTCACGACTCTCGACTTCGGCGCCATAGTGCAGAACCAGGGCGCTATCGGTGACCTCTCCGTGCCGCTCACCGACGATCCCAACGACGGGTTCCTCAAGACGACCGACGGGTCGAACGCGTATCTGTTCACGTCGACCCTGCACTGGGACCCCGACGCCGACACGATGACCGACACGACCACGGGGGTCGTCTACCACGATGACGGGCGCGGCGCCTTCACTGCCGACGACGGCACGCAGCTTCTGCCGGGGTGGCAGGTGTGGGTCGGCTTCGACAACTTCGTGCGCGCGTTCACCGACTCGTCGATCCGCGGGCCGTTCTTCTCCGTGCTCATCTGGACGTTCGTCTTCGCCATCCTGTCGGTGGCGACGACTTTCGTGCTCGGCTTGTTCCTGGCCATCGTGTTCAACGACCCGCGCATGAAGAGCAAGAAGTTCTACCGGGTGATCATGATCCTGCCCTATGCCTTCCCCGGCTTCCTCTCGGCGCTGGTCTGGGCGGGCATGTACAACCAGGACTTCGGCTTCATCAACCAGGTGCTCTTCGGCGGGGCATCGATACCGTGGCTGCAAGATCCGTGGCTGGCGAAGTTCGCCATCGTGCTGACGAACCTGTGGCTCGGGTACCCCTACATGTTCCTCGTGTGCACGGGAGCCATCCAATCGATCCCCGAAGACATCCAAGAGGCCGGCCGTGTCGACGGCGCGAGCGTGTGGCAGATCTTCCGCCACATCAAGTTCCCGCTGCTGCTGGTGTCGGTGGCGCCGCTGCTGATCTCATCGTTCGCGTTCAACTTCAACAACTTCAACCTGATCTACATGCTCACCGGCGGCGGCCCGCGCATCGCCGACGCGAGCATCAACGTCGGGCAGACCGACATCCTGATCTCGATGGTCTACAAGGTCGCCTTCGTCGGCGCTGATCGCGACTACGGCTTGGCGAGCGCCTTCTCGATCATCATCTTCGTGCTGGTCGCACTCATCTCGTACCTGAGCTTCCGCCAGACCAAGACGCTCGAGGAGCTGAACTGACATGGCCACCCAGACCTCCCTGCCCCGGCGCCCGTTCCCGCGGTGGTTCCGCGAGACCGGCTGGCGCCACGTCATCGGCATCGTCATGCTCGTGTTCGCAGCGTTCCCGCTCGTGTACGTGCTGTCGGCCTCGCTGAACCCCGGTGGCACGCTGCTGACGGCGAACGGCCTGTTCCAGAACATCGACATCGGCAGCTACATCGCGTTGTTCCAAGACCCGACGCGCCCGTACGGCGCGTGGTTCCTGAACACCATAGTCATCGGGCTGTGCACCGCGATCGGCACCGTGATCCTCTGCGCGCTCGCGGCATATGCCTTCTCCCGCATGCGGTTCACCGGGCGCCGGTTCGGCCTGCTGACCCTGCTGCTGGTGCAGATGTTCCCCCAGCTGCTCGCGTTCGTCGCGATCTTCCTTCTCATGTCGGCGATCGGCGACATCTTCCCGGTGCTCGGGTTGAACTCCCAGATCGGCCTGATCATGGTCTACCTCGGCGGCGCGCTGGGCGTGAACACGTTCCTCATGTACGGGTTCTTCAACACCGTGCCGGCGTCCATCGACGAGGCGGCGAAGATCGACGGTGCCGGCCATGCGCGCATCTTCTTCACGATCATCCTGCGTCTGGTCGCGCCGATCCTCGCAGTGATCGGGCTGTTGAGCTTCATCGGCACCACGAGCGACTTCGTCATCGCGTCGGTGATCCTCGTCGACCCCGAGAAGCAGACGCTTGCGGTGGGCCTCTACCAGTTCGTCTCGCAGGAGACCGCGCGAAACTGGAGCGTGTTCGCCGCGGGCGCCGTGCTGGCGGCCATTCTGCCGATGGCACTGTTCCTGTCGCTGCAGAAGTACATCGTCGGCGGGCTCACCGCCGGCAGCGTCAAGTAAGAGGAGCCCCATGCTCACGCCGCACCACGACGGTTCGCCCCTGCACGTCTCGACGCAGGATGCCGCACTCGGCGACGAGGTGATCGTGCGCCTGCGCGTGCCGAACGGTGCGAAGCCCGTCGTCCGGGCGTTCGTGCGCTCGAACCCCGACCACGAGCCGGTCTGGGCCGTGGCATCCCGCGACGGCTCCGCCTGCGGCTGGGAGTGGTGGTCGGCACGGGTCACGGTCGCGAACCCGCGTCACGGCTACCGCTGGGCGCTCGTGCACGACGACGGCACGACCTCGACGCTCAGCCAGGGCGGGCACACCAAGCTCGAGGCGCTTGACGCGGTCGACTTCGCGCTCGTCGCCGGCAATACGCCGCCGGAGTGGCTGGCCGACACCGTGCTGTACCAGGTGTTCCCCGACCGGTTCGCACGCTCGGCCGCGGCCGAGGGGCGCGAGCTGCCCGACTGGGCGATCCCGGCCGATTGGGGTGACCCGGTCGACCCCGAGCAGCCGGGTCGTGGGCATCAGGTGTACGGCGGCGACCTCGATGGCATCGTCGAAAGGCTCGACCACATCCAGAGCCTCGGGGCGACGCTCGTCTACCACACGCCGATCTTTCCGGGGAGGTCGAACCACCGGTACGACGCAGCGCGGTTCGACGTCGTCGACCCGTTGCTGGGCGGCGACGACGCGTACCTGCGTCTGATCGAGGCCGTCCACAGGCGCGGAATGCGCATCATGGGCGACCTCACGAGCAACCACTCCGGCGACGCACACGAGTGGTTCGTCGCCGCGCACGGGCACCCGGGGGCGCCCGAGAGCTCCTTCTATTACTTCCGCGATGCCGCGCAGACCGAGTACGAGTCGTGGCTGGGTGTGCCGAGCCTGCCGAAGTTCAACTGGAACTCACCCGAGCTCCGGCGCCGTTTCATCGAAGGTCGCGACTCCATCGTGGCGAAGTGGCTGGATGCCCCGTACGGCACCGACGGCTGGCGCATCGACGTCGCAAACATGACCGGGCGGCTGGGCGCCGAAGATCTCAACAGCGAGGTGCGCGGCATCCTGCGTCGCACCATGGTCGAGGTGAACCCCGACACGCTGCTGCTGGCCGAGTCGACGAACGACGCGGCGAGTGACCTGCAGGGTGACGCGTGGCACGGCGCCATGACGTATCCGGCGTTCACGCGCAGCGTGTGGGCGTGGCTCGCGGGGCCGAACGAGGATGCCTGGTTCTTCGGCATCCCCACCGGCCTTCCCGGCTACACGGCGCGGCAGTTCGTCGATCAGCTGCAGCGGTTCACCGCGCAGATCCCGTGGCGGGTGCGGCTGGGCTGCATGCAGCCGCTCGACACGCACGACACCGCGCGGTTCGCGGCGTACGCGGCCGAGGGCACCGTGCCGCTGGCCGTCGGGTTGTCGATGACGCTGCCGGGCCTGCCGGTCGTGTTCGCGGGTGACGAGTTCGGGCTGGTCGGCACCGACGGCGAGCAGAGCCGTACGCCGATTCCGTGGGACCGGGTCGACGAGCCCGAGATCGCCGAACGCATCGCGCTCTACCGCGACCTCATCGGGCTGCGTCGCCGGTACACCGCACTGCAGACCGGCGGGCTGCGCTGGCTGCACGTCGACGACGAGACCATCGTGTTCGTGCGCGAGAGCGCCGACGACACCGTGCTCGTGCTCGCCTCGCGCGGGCGGGTCGACGTGGCGCTGCCGGCGCCGCTGGTGATCGGCGGCATCGGCGCCGAGAAGGTCTTCGGAGAAGCGACCCTCGGGGTGGCCGAAGACGGCTCGGCCGTGCTGACCGCCGAGGGACCGGTGTTCGCCGCGTGGCTGCTGCCCGGCGTGGTCGCACCGCCCGCGACCGCGTAGTGGCACGCCTCTTTCTAGACTGACGGGATGGATCAGGATGCCGCACCCGTCGTCGTCATCGGCGACGCCCTCATCGACGAGCTGCGAGACGGGCGTTCGGTGACCGAACTCGTCGGCGGCGCCGCACTGAACGTCGCCGTCGGCCTCGTGCGGCTGGGTATCCCCGCGACGCTGATCGCCATGGTCGGCGACGACGAGGCGGGCGAGCACATCCGTGCGTATCTGCACGACTACGGGGTGGGGCTCCTGGCCACGCGCGGTCCGCGTGGTTCGTCGCGGGCTGTGTCGACCCGCACGGCGGGCGAGCCCGTGTACGCGTTCAACGATGCCGCGCAGCACCGCCGGGTCCAATACGGTGATGCCGAGCGCGCCGCGCTCGCCGTCGCGCCGTTGACGGTGGTCAGCTGCTTTCCGTTCGATGACGCCGAGCAGACAGCCGCGCTCGCGGAGGCTGTGGGGGAGCGGCCGCTGGCCATCGACCCGAACCCGCGGGCCGGCATGCTGCACGACCGCGGGGAGTTCGTCCGCGGCTTCTCCTCGCTCGTGCCCCGCTGCTCGCTGGTGAAGATCGGCGACGACGATGCACGGTTGCTGTATGCGAGCGATCTCGACACCGTTCGGCGCCAACTGGTCGAGGCCGGTGCCGACGCCGTGGTGGCCACAGCCGGTGCCGAGGGCGCGTCGCTCGAGGCAGCCGGCGTCGAAGTGACGGCACCGGTGGTGTCGCTGCCGGGCCCGGTCGTCGACACGATGGGAGCGGGAGATGCCGTGCTCGCTTCTCTTGTCGCGTCACTGATTCGGGATGCCCCGGCCGACGCCGTCGCGTGGGAAGAAGCGCTCGTTCAGGCCATGCGTGTGGCCGCGGCCACGGTGCGATTCCAGGGGGCGCTGCTGCGGCATCCCGACGCCGTCGCGATGGATCTCGATCGCCTCGGCACGTGACGATCGACTCGGTTCGCGGCATCGCTTCGGACCGGGTAATATTGTGTCTCGCGTCTCTGGTCGACTGGAAAAGCCGGGCGGGTGCGCACTTGGCAGGTTACCCAAGCGGCCAAAGGGATCTGACTGTAAATCAGCCGTCTTCGACTTCGGGGGTTCGAATCCCTCACCTGCCACCAACTGTTCAAGGGCTCCGCGTAAGCGGGGCCCTTGAGTGATTTCCGGGCAGGCTCGCGCGCAGCGTGATCTCGGGTGATGACGTCGAGAGCGGACCTCTCCGGTTCCAAGAATGGAGAGAACGCGAGAAGCGCCTCGTGGCTGGCAGGGTCGCGACCCGACCTTATGATGTGTCGCGGGCTGAGCCGTCGGCATCCCGCAACGACAGTGTGCGCAACTGCTTGTTGCTCAACAGCGCCGCGATCAGCGCGGTGATCGCGACGCCGTAGATGAGGAACGGCACCCAGAGCGCGGTCGCCGACGCGAGCACACCGAACAGCGCCATCGTGAGCGGGCGAAGACTGTCGTCGCCGACCTTGATGATGGAGCCCATCCTTCCTAGGTAGCTGGGATCGGTGGTGCCGGCGAATGTCGCGCCGAGCAGCACGGAACCGAACCCGGCGCCGAACCCGATGACGACACCCCCGGCGATGACAAGCCAGAACGGCCCCAGCCCGATCGCGATGATCGCGATGCCCTGTGTGCTGAACGACCAGAACCCCGCGAAGGCTTCGCGGCGCGGGCGCCATTTGAGGACGATGGCCGCGCCGACCGTGGCGCCGACTCCTGCGAAGGCACCGAAGACGCCCACGGCCTCGGCGCCCCAGCCTTCCGCCGTCGCTCGAAGGGCGACACCGATTCCCATGGCAGGTGCCGCCGCGAGGTTCAGACTCGCGAGGGCGATGACGAGAGTACGCGTCGCCGGAACGTCGCGGAGGTGACGGAATCCGGAGAGGATGCCACGCAGCACCGGTTCGCGCTGTGCCCGGGGCAGCGCGAACCGCGGGCGCAGCCAGATGGCGATGAAGGCGACGACCAGGGCGAACGCGACCGCATTCACCGATGCCGAGCCGGCGAGACCCACTTGCGCGACGATGACACCGCCCATGGCCGAGCCGAGCATGCCCCCGAGCCTGCTCGAGGTCTGCATCGCGGCGCCGTAGGTGGGCAGGTCAGCTCTTGTGACCATCTGGCGCGAGATAGTCGACGCGGCCGGCTCATAGAACGCGTCGCAGAGACCGAACGCGAGGGCGGCGAGCAGCAGAACGAACACGGACGGCGCGGTGAGCACGCACCAGATCGCGACGGCGACGAGCACCGCGGTGCGAACGGAGTTGAACAGCACCATGATCTTGCGGGCGTTCAGCCGATCGGCCAGCACACCGCCGAACAGCAGAGCCAGCGCGCGCGGCACGGCGCCCGCCGCGATGACGAGGCCCGCCAGAGCGGGGGTCGTCACTTGCACCGCGGTCCACGCCAGAGCGACGGTCCAGATAGCGTCGCCGGCGTCGGCGATGCCACGCATGAGGATCCACGCGTGAGCGAGACGGTCCCGCCGAAACGGCGGAGGCTCCCTCAGCTGCTCGAGATCGGGCGACGACACCCGCTCATGCTAGACCGGGCTCAGTCCACCGCGATGCTCTGCTCATCGTTCAGGTCGTCCCGCTCGACGGAGGGGCCAGGCGCCGGCTCGGGCACGAGCCGCAGACCGCTCACAGCGTTCGCGGCGATGGCCAGAACTTCGAGCCAGTCGCGATTGATCCGCGGCGTCCTGCTGCCGTGGTACTTGAAGACGATCGATGAGCTCTGGTTGATCCAGATCGTCGTCCTCCCATCGCCGGTGGAGGGGTCGTCACGCCAGCTGAAGGCGAACGGTTCGCGGCGACGCAGCTTGTCTGCGATCACGATCTGCAGATGCGCGAGCGCGCGGTCATCGATATCGACGGCGACATGGCCGTCATAACTCAGTCGTCCCATTCGCCTTCGCTGTTCCTCTTGCGGACCGTTGACGGGCGAAAGCCGTGGTCGATACCCCACAGCACCGCGTTCGCCCGGTTGGTGACGCCGATGCGGCGATAGCAGGTGCGTATGTGCGTCTTGACCGAGTTGATCGACAGATACATCCGCTCGGCGATCTGATCGTTCGAAAGACCCTGGGTGATGAGCGCGAGTACTTCGCTTTCGCGCAGGGTGAGCCCTTCCTCGCGGCCCGGCCAATCGTTCCCGATCGGGGTGGCAAAACGGTGCGAATGCGCATCCTCGGGCTGCCGTCCGGTGTGTACCGCGATCAGCGCTTCGACGAGCTGCGCTGCGGGCAACTCTTTCGAGAGATACGCATTCGCACCGTTGTCGTGCGAAGCCTCCACCAATTCTTGGTCGAGGTTCCAGCTGTAGATCGCCACGAGCCGCACATGTCCGTCGCGCACAAGGCCGTGGATGTCGGCCTGATTTCCCGGCAGGGCTCCGAACGTGTCGTAGAGCGCGATGTCCACGGACGCTGAGGGCGTCCTGTTCGCGTCCAATTCGACCACTTCAACGAGGTCGCTGTAGCTGCGGAGCATCGCCGCCACCCCCTCGACGACGACCTGATAGTCGTTGACGACAGCGACCCGGATTCGTCCCACTTTTGTCACATTAGCCTCAAGAGTCTCACCCTTCGGGGTGAAGATCGTTGCGTGCGTTCACGGTGCGGTGCCGTTCGCGCTCACCGGTTGCGCGGCCGGCTCGTCGGGCCGTTGGCGACGGCGGCGCAGCTCGGCCATCAGCATCCGTTCCCGCGACCTCAATCGCAGGCAGTCCTCCCGGTCGCGCCCCCGTTCGACCTTCTGGAGTTCGATCAGCAGCTCGCGGATCGTCGCGGTCTCCGGTGTGAACGTTGCCCGTGGGTGCTCGTCCATGAGCCCTGCCTCTCGTCACGGGAGTCCGGAAGATCCGCTCGATGGAGCCGTCTGCCGGAGAGCATTCACGCTGACGCGGAAGCGCATTCTCCCCCTCGGCTCAGCATGACACTCCTGTGATACCTCGGGGGCCGAATGCCGGTCTTTCACCCCCAGGGGTGGACCGGCGGCGGACGCCTTCTCCACAGAACCGCGGCATCCCCTCTCATCTTGTCGGCGGTCCGTGTCAGGATGGGGGCGCGGGGATGCCCGCTGACGAGAGGACTGCCATGACCGCGCCACAGGTGACGCCTCCTGACACTGCGACGTCGAACTCGAAGCTGCTGCGTGCCGCCATCTGGGTGGCGATCGGCGCACTGATCGCGGCGGCGATCGTGTGCGTGATCATGGTGCTGCTCGGGTCCGCGAACGGCATCGTCGGTCGCGCATTCCTCACGATCCTGCTCATGGTGGCGTTCTCGGGGGTCGCGCTGCTCGACACCTATCTCGCGCCGCGTCGGCCGGTCTGGTTCGCCTTGACGAGCATGGTCGTGTGGGTCGTGACGCTGCTGATCGGCGCGATCATGATCTGGCTGCCGTTCCGCAGTTTCTTCGAAGACCAGTACGGCGGGGGAGCGGGCCGATTCCTCGCCTTCCTGCTCATCGTGCTGATCCTGCAGCTGGGCGTGCTGCACGTGCGCCTCTATGTGAAGGCGTGGCACCGCCACCGTGCGACCTTCACCAACATCGTCGCGTGGGTGACGATCGTGCTGGTCGCGCTGCTGGCTCTCGCGCTCGTGTTCCCGCTCATGCTGCGCGAGTGGGTGCGCTTCTACGACATCTATTGGCGTCTGACGGTCGCCATCGCGATCCTGGCCGCGGTGGGCACGGCGCTCGTACCGCTCGTGAATGCACTGCTCGCTCCGCATCGTGGCGCTGCGCACCCGACCGCGCCGCAAGGCTGGCCCACGTACGCCGATGGGTTCACACCCCTCCCGGTGCTGCCCGACGGCCAGCCCGACTGGAACGCCTATTACACCGGGTATCCGACCCAGGTATATCAGGGGGTGGATGCCGCGGCCGCCGCGCCCGCGCCGGCATGGCCCGCTCCCGAGCAGGCGCCCGCCATCGCGCCTGAGCCGGTCGCTCAGCCGTACGCCGATCCGTACGGTGCGCCGGCCTCTCCCGACTGGCCGGCTCCCACGCCTCCTTCCGTACAGCCTCCGGTCGCGCAGCCGCCCGCAGCTCCGGGTTACGAGGGCTTCCCGCCTCCGCCGCCGCTGCCGGGTCAGCGCTGATCGTCGCCGCTACAAGACGTACCGTGGAGAGATGACCGCCGCCGAGACTCCCTCCGACCTCGAACAGCTCGCCAGAGACATCGCACGCGAGGCCGGTGCCCTCGCGCATCGTCGGCGTGAAGAAGGTGTGCAGATCGCCGCCACGAAGTCGACACTCGCCGACATCGTCACGGCGGCCGATCGTGAGGTCGAGGCGCTCATCCGGGAGCGCTTGGCACAGAAGCGGCCCGACGACGGCTTCTTCGGCGAGGAATCGGGAGCCGAACAGGGCACCTCGCCGATCACCTGGGTGGTGGATCCGATCGACGGAACGGTGAACTATGCCTACGGCATCCCGTCGTACGCCGTGAGCATCGCCGCGGTCGAGGGTGAGCCCGACCCGACCCGCTGGCGTGCGCTCGCCGGTGCCGTGTACGCACCCGCTCTCGGTGAGCTCTTCTCCGCAGCGGCCGGGGGCGGTGCATGGCTGCAGGCAGGCGACGCCGACGCTCACCGGCTCGCCGTGCGCGAGCATGCGCCCGACGCGGGAGCTCTCCTGGCGACCGGGTTCGGCTACGACCCGGCCACGCACGTCGGCGACCTGGCCAGGCTCGAGCGGGTCATGCCCCTGGCCCGTGACATCCGCCGCATCGGCTCAGCCGCCCTCGACCTCTGCTACGTCGCGGCCGGCCGGCTCGACGGCTATTTCGAACGGGGTCTGAACCCCTGGGACCACGCCGCCGGCGCGCTCGTGGTCGAAGAGGCCGGCGGTCGTGTGGGCGGCCTGCCGGGCGGGCGACCCGGCACCCCGCTGACGATCGCCGCCGGCGCGGAACTGTTCGTAAGACTCGACGAGGCCATCGACGGACGCTGACGATATATCAGCCGCCGTGCATGGCATTTTCAGATTCGTCGGGGTAGTGTTTACCCATTCGTTATCTTCGTCCCCCGAACGGCGAAGATGATCATCTTTCTACGACCGTCTGTTGCCCCCCAGCGACCTGACCCGAGAGATCGCCTCCCCGTTGTCTTCTGACGCCCCTATGGCTGAGCCCGCGCGCTCGCGACGCTCCGCCCGTACCGCACCTACGCCTGTTCAGGCGTCGGCGGATGCGCAGATCAGCAGGTCTGAACTGCGTCGTCGTGTGACGGCGCCGGTCGAGCGTCCCTCGGTCATCTGGGGAGAGAAGAAGGATGCCGCGACTCCGGCGCCTACGCCTGTGAAGCCGGATGCTGCGGTCGCCGTGCCGGCACCCGTGACCGAACCCGTGCGGGCGGTCGAGGCTCCGGCCTCCTCCGAATCGCAGGTGCCCCTCACGCGCCGTGCGCGTCGCCTGGCCACCGGTCAGACCCCCATCATCCCGTCGACGCCCCCGGAAGCCGTCTCGACGGCCGCGATCGCCCTCCCCGCCACGGCGTCGTTCTCGGTGCCGGCGCCCGCGTCGAAGCCGCAGTCTGAGCCCGAGGCCGCGCCGCAGCGGGCACCCGAGCCCGCGGCATCCACTTCCGTTCCGGAGCCCGAGCCCGCGGCATCCACCCCCGTCGAATCCGTCGACGAGTTCGAGGCCGCCGCGCGGCTGTTCTCGTTCACCGGTGAGACGCCCGTGCAGCGCGACGAGAACGAGTTCGTCGCCGAGCGAGTGGTCGAGGATGAGCCCGAGAAGACGGCTCCAGCTTCCAAGAAGAAGCACAAGGCCCCCCGCAGGCGTGCCACGACACGCACCTCGCTCAAGCGCATGGCGACCGCATCCGCCACGCTCGGTGCGATCGTCGCGGTCGGTCTGCTCGCCGTCGGCACGACGATGCCCGCTGAAGCGGTCGCCGCAGTCGACCAGCAGCTGACCGGGGTCGCACCCAACCAGCAGGCGGGGGATGTCACGGCGTCCAGCGACGACGAGATTCAGGCGTATGTTGCGCCGGGTGATGCCCAGCCGGTGGCCGGCGAACTCGACCGCACCAGCAACTACAGCACCGCGACGCTCGTCGAGATGGCCGGGACCACAGGCATCTCGAATGCCTCGAGCGCGGTGTTCACGAACAACCCGTTGTGCGATGTGCAGTGGCCGTTCGCGGTGGGCGTGTCGATCTCATACGGGTTCGGTCCGCGTCCGGGCGAGTTCCACGAGGGTGTTGACTTCACTCCCGGCAACGGCGCTCACGTGCAGGCGATCGCCGACGGCACAGTCCGGGTGGCTCAAGAGGGTTACCAGGGCTATGGGGTCGCGGTCATCATCGACCACGTGATCGACGGGCAGCACGTCGCGAGCCTGTACGGCCACATGCAGTACGGGTCGCTGCAGGTGCACGCCGGCGAGAAGGTCAAGGTCGGCCAGTACATCGGCCGTACCGGCAACACCGGGTACTCGTTCGGCGCGCACACGCACGTCGAGATCCGTCAGAACGGCGTGACGCCGATCGACCCGCTGCCGTGGCTGCGGGCGCACAACAAGTGCTGACCACGGTGCGTCACGGACGCGGTGCTCGGTTCGGTAATCGCGCGTTGCTCTGATATTCTTTTCTGGTTGCCCGCAGTGACGGGAACGCCCCGATAGCTCAGTGGCAGAGCACTTCCATGGTAAGGAAGGGGTCGTCAGTTCAATCCTGACTCGGGGCTCGCACGCATCACGGTTTCGATCGGGATGCCTCGCGGCAGGGTAGCTCAGTTGGTGAGAGCGCACGACTCATAATCGTGAGGTCGCGGGTTCAAGCCCCGCTCCTGCTACAGATCAAAACCCCCGGATTTCCGGGGGTTTTGTCGTCTGTGTTCTGGGTTCCATCTGCCACCCGCAGCGGCTTGTGTTTGGAAGGCTCGCCCTCGAGAGGGGGACTCTCGGGCGACACCGTAGGACAGCTCCCCTGCGGTTCTTCGCGCATCGGCTTGTCTCTGCTGCGGCCTACTCGTGCAGGCTCGAGAGCTCGGACTCGCTTGATACGCACTGGCCGCGCTACGACGCCGGTGTGCAGCGCACCTCGGTTGAAACTCATGGGCACGAGTCGGGCGACCGCGGCAGCCGCCCCGTCGCAGCAGGTTTCGCGGCGTGAACGGCTCTTCAAGCGACATTATCCCCGAGCTAAAATGAGTGTTTCCTCCTTCAAGTGTCGTAGATAAGTGCTAATCTAGATGTATGGATGAAGAGGCGGTGTTCCCGGAGGAACCGGTCGAGCGTGCCGATGACCTCTTCGTGTTGCGGAGCATGTTCGAGTCGGCCGAGGCTGACCAGTATGAGGCGAACCGGGCTGCGGCGCGGCGGGCGGAGCAGCTCGCTGACATCCTCGATTTCGCGGCCTCGAATTGGGGTCTGTATGTGGATCGGCCGATGAAGGCGGGCTCTGCCGGGTCGGTGGAGGAGTGGGCGGAGCGGTGCGCGGCGATCGAGGCCGGGTCGCGGATGTGCCTGTCTGAGACTGAGGTGCATCGTCTGGCGGGCGCGGCCCGGGCGGGGCGACGGCAGTTGCCGGGCTTGTGGCATCTGGTCCACGAGGGGTTTGCCACCCCCAGGCATGTGGAAGCCGCCGCAGGCCACCTGTCGGGCATCGCCGGCAATCGTGAGTTGCTCGCCCGGTACGACCAGGCGCTGGCTGAGCTGGCGGTGACGGTGAGTATCGGGGTGTTCCGACGCAAGGCGAAAGAGATCGCACACCTGCTCACAGGGGCGACCGCCGCGCAGAAGCATGCGCAGGCGCTGACCGCCCGCAAGGTCGTGGTCACCGATCTCGCCGATGACATGTCGTGGTTGTCGATCCTGATGCCCACCCGGCGGGCGCGGGCGGTCTTCCGCCGGGCGACCTCGAGTGCGAAGCACCTCGCCAAGAACAAGCGCGAAGACCGCACCCGCCACCAGTTGCGTGCTGACCTGTGTGCGGACTGGCTGGAGGGCAAGAACACCGACCAGGCGGTGGTCACGAAGGTGTTCGTCACCATCCCCCTGGACCGGCTCGCACCCGGCGCCCGGGCATCGGTACGCGACCACGTCCCCGGCCGGAAAGGGCTGAACCTGAACCGGGAAGCCCTGATCCCCGGTGAGGGCCCCATCGATGACGCGACCGCCCGGCAGATCCTCCTGGACGAGGGCGCGTTCACCCGGGTGGTTACTGACCCGGTCACCGGGGTGATCCTGGACATGGACCGCCGTTCCCGCAGGGCGACGCCCGCGCAACGGGCCTGGCTGGCGTTATGGCACGGCACGTGTGTGCGAGATGGATGCGACCGGCTCGCCCTCGATGCCGACATCGACCACTGGTGCCAGTACCACGGGCCCAGCCGAGGCCCCACGAACATCGCGAACCTCGAACCGGAGTGCGACCCTGACCATTCGATCAAAGACGTCACCAAGATCAAACATCGACGCCGAGCAGACCAGAGCATTCAACTCGAGTTCCCCACCGGACACCGCACCAGACCCACCCCCGAACTACCCGACGACCCACCATTCTGAGCGGCGCCCACGCGGTTCACTCGTGCGCGGCGACTGCCGTCATGATGTTCATTCCGCCGTCATCCCATCAATGCCGAACAGTCGCTGCGCGTTGCCGTGGGCGAACAGGCCGCGGTCTTCGTCGGTCTCGAACGCGCTGAAGAACTTCTCGATCTCGCCTTGGCCTGGTCGTTGGAAGGGGTAGTCGGTCGAAAACATCAGCCGGTCCGCCTCCGTGGCCGTCTGCACATGACGCAGAAGAGGCACGCTGAGCATCCCCGAGCACGTGATGAACATGTTCGACCGCAGGTACTCCGACATCGGCCGCTGCAGGCCGGCGATGCGCGCGATGCTGGCTATCCGGTCCTCCCAGAAGAGCAGAAGCTCACCCCAGTGCCCGAGGACGATCTGCAGATCAGGATGCCGGTCGAACGTGCCGCGTGCGATGAGCCGGAGCGCCGCGACCGCCGCCTCGATGTGCCAGCCCCAGCCGAACGTGGCCAGCGCGAGCTCGGTCATCGGCTCGAACCCGCCATACGCCGCGTCGCGGATAGCCCGCGACGGAATCTGTGGATGGATGAAGATCGGCCGACCGAGCGCGGCTGCCGCTGCGAACAGCTCATCGTTGCGCGGATCGTCCAGTGGCACGCCGCGAGTCGGCCCGTAGACCATGGCACCCACCGCCCCGAGCGATGCGGCGCGCTCGAGTTCGGCGGCCGCAGCAGCGGGGTCGGACGTCGGCAGCGTCGACATCGTGCGGAAACGATCGGGATGCCGCCGCACGGCCTCGAGCGATCGGTCATTGAGATCGCGGCTGAGCGCGACCGCGTCGGCGGCTGGGAGCGGCCCGGCACCCGGGGGTGCCGCAGACAAGATCTGCAGGTCGATGCCCTGTTCATCCATCATGGCAATGCGCGACTCGTCGAGATCGTGGAGCCTGGCGAGGTTGTCGTCCCTCGTATTGAGGGCGAGGCTGTCGTCCCGGTATTGCTCGGGGAGCGCCTCCAACGCGGCCGTCAGTCCTGGCGTCGTCCAGTGTTCTTCTACAGCGATGACCCTCATGTGTTGCCTCCCGCCACCATTGTGATCCCGATCGGTTAAGCTATCGTTTCTCGATAGGTCCAGATTGAGAAACGATAGGTGCAATCATCATGCGCGATGCCGCCGTCCTGCTCACCAGAGTCTTCATCGTTCTGCTGTTCGCCGCGCTCCTGGTCGGGCAAGTCTGGGTTGTTCCGTCGATCGCGGGGGATACGGCATCCACCGCGCCTGAATTCGCAGGCCTCAGGGTGCCCGGAATCGTGCTGACCGTGCTGCTGCTGGTGTGTGTGCAGGTCGTGCTCGTATGTGTCTGGCGGCTACTGTCGCTGGTCGACCGCGATGAGATCTTCCAGCCGCGTGCGTTCGGCTGGGTGAACACCATCGTCATCGCCGTGCTGGCCGCGGTCGTGCTGGTCATCGTGGGCATGGTCCTCATCGATCGCGCGCAGGCGGGCACACCGCTCGTGCTGATCGGGGGCGTGCTGGCGATCATCGTCGGGCTTGGCATCGCCCTCGTCGTCGTCGTACTCAAAGAGCTGCTGCGCCAGGCCGTGCAGCTCGAGCAGGACCTGTCGGAGGTCGTGTGATGCCCATCATCATCGACCTCGACGTGCAGCTCGCCCGCAAGAAGATGGGCGTGAACGAGCTCGCCCTCGCCATCGGCATCACGCCGGCCAACGTGTCGGTGCTCAAGAACGGTCGTGCCAAGGCCGTGCGGTTCACGACGCTCGACGCCATCTGCCGTGTGCTGGAGTGCCAACCGGGCGACATCCTGCGCTGGGAGCCCGACGCGTGAGGATCGTCGCCCGCGTCGCCGCGGTGCTCGGGTACGTCACCGTCGTCTGCGTGCTCCTCGCGTGGCTCTTCTGGACGCTGCTCGTGGTCTGGGGCCGCACCGACACGACGTACGTCGCCGACGAACCAGAAGCCTGGCAGCGCCGGCTCGCCGGCGCAGGCATCGCCGTCGGGCGGGTCTCCCTCATCGCGGGCGTGGTCCTCGTTGCAGCCGTCGTGCTCGCCGTCGTGGCCGCGCGCCGTGACCGTGAGGGATGGATGTCGCTCGGCATCGTGATCGGATTGTTCAGCCTGGTTGTCCTGCTCAACGCGGGACTCACCTGGGCCTCCTTCGTGTCGAGGGTGAACGCCGCGCTCGCATCTTTTCAGGAGTACGGCACGAGCACTCCACCGCGGTTCGAGCCGCCGACACGCCACGACGCACGCGTCGAGATCGATCGGATGGTCAGAGAATCGCTCGACGCCGTCGTCGATCCGTGGGATGCCGAAGGCCACCGCCTCGCTATCGGCGATGTCCCCGTCACCTCCTCGCCCTGCCACGCCGACAGGTATTTCGGAGACGTCACACAGTACGCCGACCTGGCGCTGCGCACCGCCGACCCGAACGCGGCATCCGATATCCTCGCCGCCTGGGATGAGGCCGGCTACGACGACGATCGCGATGGGCAGGATGCCGTCCGGTACAGCGACCTGCTCCCGATCAAGCGGATGACACTGCACGATACGACCGCCACCGACGGGTTCGTTCGGCTGCACATCGAGAGCCAGTGCTCGAAAGACGAGGACTGACGTCGTGAGCGCGCGCTACAGTCGCGATCATGGTGTCTGCGAAAGAACTGCTCGAGGGACCTCGCGGTCGCGGACTGTGCCTCCACCTCGCGACGAGCCTTGATGAGGAGGTCATGTCGGCGGTCTTCGACCTCGGGTACCAGTTCGATCCGGATGCGGGAACCTCTCGTGTCCGCATGACGTTCGCCGGGGACGACCCCGACGGCGCACCGCGACCCGCCCCACACACGATCGGCGACCTCACTCGCCTGCTCGCCGCGCCGGACCTGAACGGCATCACACCCGACCTGCTCGACGAAGCCCTCGCCCGCTCGGTCGATGACGCACGCTACTGGCAGTCACCTCCGGGGGAAGACATCCTCGCCGGCCGCCCCGACATCATCGCCGCACTTGCGCCGCTCGCCGACGCCGTCGCAGAAGCAGCACCCGAATGGTGGAGCGCCGACCGCCGCGTCGAGCAGTGGGCCATTGAGTGGCGCGAGCCGGGCGACCCGGTGTCGCTGAGCACCGACCCGGCGGTCGCGCTCGCGCAATGGCGTGCGAACACCCTCGCCGAAGAGGCGAGCGCCGAGCGCGATCGTCCGCGCGACCCCACGGCGAACTGGTCCGGCACCTGGTGGACCACCCCGCACGGCGTGATCACCACGACCGGCGACACAGACACCAACACAGCCCAGCCCGTCGGCCTGCGCCACGTCGAAGACGGCTTCGGGTGGGAGCAGGCCACAGCGATTCCCATCCGCGGCGCGGGTCGCACCTATGAGATCCACGACGCTGAGGCGTGGGCGCAGCTGTGCCGACGGCATCCCCTCGACGTCTCGGCATCCCGTCGTCACGACTGGTTCCGCACGACCGGTCGCGACGGCCGCTGGTTCATGCCCGATTGGCAGAGCGTGGCGACGGAATGGGATGCCGTGCACCTCAGCGCCCGCGGATACCTGCGTGCCGCGACCCGCGCGATCTCCGTCGACGACGACCACGCCACAGTGATCGCCGGCTTCAGCCCCGACCTCACGATCTGGCTCACCGATCGCGCGCGCGAGTGGGAAGGCGGTCGCGTCGAATGGCGGTGCGACGAACCGCACAGCAGCGACAACGTCTGGAGACGGGCATGAGCGGCCACGAGAACGAACCGCACGAACCAGGGCTCGCGCAGCGGCTGAACTGGCTGCGCGCCGGCGTGCTCGGGGCGAACGACGGCATCGTCTCGACGGCGGCGGTCGCGGTCGGAGTGGCAGGGGCGACGGAAGCCGTGGGTCCGGTGTTCCTCGCGGGAGCGGCCGCCCTCGTCGGCGGAGCCATCTCGATGGCCCTCGGCGAGTACGTCTCGGTCTCGAGTCAACGCGACAGCGAGCGCGCCCTCATCGCCAAGGAGCGCGCCGAGCTCGCCGACGACCCCGATGCCGAGTTCGAAGAGCTCGTCGGGCTGTACGAGCAGGAGGGGCTCAGCCGCGAGACCGCGCGCACCGTGGCGACCGAGCTCACCGAGAAGAACGCGCTGAAGGCACACCTGTCGATGGAGCTGAACATCGACCAAGACGACGTCGTGAGCCCGTGGGCCGCCGCCGGTGCCTCGGCGATCTCGTTCACGATCGGCGCGTTGCTGCCGCTGCTGACGATCCTGCTGACCCCGCCCGCCGTGCGCGTCGCGTGGACGTTCGTCGCCGTGCTGATCGCGCTCGCCGTCACCGGATACATCGCCGCGTGGATAGGTGGCGCCGTGCGCTGGCGCTCGATGACCCGCACCGTGCTCGGGGGAGCGCTGGCACTGGCCGCGACGTTCGCTGTGGGAACGCTGTTCGGCACGTCGGTCGGTTGACACCGGGCTTAACCTGAGATCGGGGACAGGTTCATGGGCTCACGCAGACGATCGCAGGTACAGCATCGGAGTGGAGTCCGCTCTGTTCTGCGCGCGGTCGGGGTGGCCATGGCATCCACTCTCGGTCTCGCCGTCGCCGTCATGGCGCTGACCACCGCTGAAGGGCTCATGGTGCGCGAGCGGCTCGCTCCGACCCGCATGGGGCCGATCCGGCCCCGCGGCGGACGCTACGGCGCGCATCACCCGGGGCCGCCGATGAAGCTCGGGATGCTGGGCGACTCGCTTGCCGTGGGGTACGGCGCCGACCATCCCGACGAGACGCCCGGGAGCCTGCTCGCGATGGGACTGGCCGACGCGGCCGACCGGCAGGTGGAGCTGACGAACGTCGCGGTGGTGGGCGCCGAGTCGACCGCACTGGTGGCGCAGCTCGCAGAGCTGCTCGAAGATGTGCCCGACCCCGATGTCGTGGTGATCGTGATCGGTGCGAACGACGTCATGCACCTCAAACGCCTCACCGATGCACTGTGGCCGCTGTCTGAGACGGTGCGCGATCTGCGTCGCCGTCATGTGCAGGTTGTGGTGGCCACGTGCCCCGACCTGGGCACGGTGCAGCCGTTCTCGCAGCCGTTGCGATTCTTCGCGCACTGGTCGAGTCGGCTCACCGCGACCGGTCAGGCGATCGTTGCGCTGCGCGCCGGCGGGCGCACTGTCTCGCTGGCCGACACGCTCGGGCCGCTGTTCCGGCGCGACCCCGAGGGGATGTTCTCGATACACGACCACCTGCACCCCTCCGACGCCGGATACCGGGCCGCCGCTGCGGCGATTCTGCCCAGCGTGTGCGCCGCGGCCGGGTATCCGCGACCGCAGGATGCCGTCGTGCCGCATCGTGTCTACCGCAAGGGGAGCAAACACCCGCTGGCTTGGTGGGCTTTCCGCGCATCGCGGCGCGTCGGCGCGCGACTCACGGCTTCGGAGAGCACCGTGGAGGGCATTCGCACGGCCCGGACTCAGCGAACGCATCCGGAGAGTGGATAAAATCGATCGCTGGCGCGTGTGACGCGCATCCGCGATTCCCGACATCCAGGAGACGACACATGGCCGCCTTGTCAGGTCGCGTCTCCGACGCGTGGACGCGCCCGTCCCCGACCGTCGCCGCCGCTCCTGCCGAAGCCACCGGCGTCGCGCACGCGAAGGTCATTCTGCTCGGTGAGCATGCCGTCGTGCACGGCGCCCCGGCGATAGCACTGCCGGTGCACGGGCTGACGCTGACCGCAACCGTCACGCGCACCGACCGTCCGCTCTGGATCGACTCCGTGCTCTACCGCGGCCCGATCGCAAGCGCCCCCGAGCTGCTCGCAGCGCCCCTGACCGCGATCACCGAGACGCTGCGCCACGTCGGCGCACCCGCGACCGGGCTCGCGGTGCGCATCGACGGAGAGATCCCCGCCGAGCGGGGACTCGGCTCGAGCGCCGCCGTCGCAGCCGCCATCGCCACCGCGGTCGCGCGCAGTCACGGTGTCGAGCTCGACGATGCCGCACGGTTCGACCTCACCCAGGCGGCCGAACGCGTCGCCCATGGTCGCCCGAGCGGCCTCGACGCGCGCTCGGTGGTGTCCGAGACGCCGGTCTGGTTCCAGGCCGGCACGGCGCGCGCACTGCCCAGCGCGCTGGGCGGCGTGTTCGTCATCGCCGACACCGGATTGCACGGGCGCACGCGCGAGGCCGTCGGCGACGTCGCAGCCCTCAGAACAGCCGAGCCCGACCGGGTCGCCGGCATCCTGACCCGCATCCGGGAGCACACCGAGGCCGCCGTGACCGATCTCGCCGCCGACGACCGTGCGTCCCTGGGCGCCCGCATGAGCGACACACACGCCCTGCTGCGCGAGCTGACCGTCAGCAACGCTCAGCTCGACCGGCTCGTCGCCTCGGCGACCGCGGCCGGGGCGCTCGGTGCCAAGCTGACCGGCGGTGGACGTGGCGGCTGCGTACTCGCACTCGCCGACACCGACGAGATAGCCGCGCAGGTGGCGGCCGCGATGCGTGCGAACGGAGCAGAGCGCACGTGGATGCTGCACCCCGAGGACATCGCCGCATGACCAGCACCGCCGTCGCCCACCCCAACATCGCCCTCGTGAAGTACTGGGGAAAGCGCGACGACGCACTGATCCTTCCCGACACCGGCAGCCTGTCCCTGACGCTCGATGTGTTTCCGACCACGACGAGCGTCACGGTCGATGATGCGCTGACCGCCGACGAGATGGTGTTCGACGGTGCCGTCGCCACCGGGTCGCCCGCCGCCCGGATCACGACCTTCCTCGACCTCGTGCGTGCACAGGCCGGCAGGAGCGCGCGTGCCCGCGTCGACACCCGCAACTCGGTGCCCACCGGCGCGGGCCTTGCCTCCAGCGCCTCCGGCTTCGCCGCGCTCGCCGTCGCCGCCGCCGATGCGTACGGGCTCGACCTCGCCGAGAAGGACCTGAGCCGGCTCGCCCGCCGCGGATCGGGTTCGGCCTGCCGCTCGATCATCGGCGGCACCGCGATCTGGCACGCAGGCCTCGATGACGCCACCTCCTACGCCGAGCACGTCTCAGGTCCCGACCTGGGCATGGTGATAGCGGTGGTGGATGCCACGGCCAAGGCCGTCTCCAGCCGCGAGGCCATGCAGCGCACGAAGAGCACCTCGCCGTATGCGAGCGGATGGGTGCACGCCGCCGAGGCGGACCTCCTGCTCATGCAGCAGGCGTTCGCCGCCGACGACGTCAGCACGATCGGCGCGGTCACCGAGTCCAACGCCCTGCGCATGCACGCGGCGATCATGGGCTGCCGCCCGCCGATCCGCTACCTCGCCCCCCAGTCCATCGCGTTGTTCGACGCGGCCGAGCGGCTGCGCCGGACGGGGCTCGAGGCCTACGCGACCGCCGATGCCGGCCCGAACGTCGTCTTCGTGTGCCGCGCCGCCGACGTCGACGCCGTGCGCGACGCCCTCATCGCCGACGAGGCCGCGGGCATGCCCGCCGACCGGCTCATCGCAGCCCACGCCGGCCCCGGCGCGCACCTCATCGAGGCCGTGGCATGATCCGCGCCCAGGCGCCCGGCAAGCTCTTCATCGCCGGCGAGTACGCCGTCGTCGAGCCGGGTGAGCCCTCGGTCCTGGTCGCCGTCGACCGGCACATCACGGTCGAGGTCGAGCCCGCCGAGCTGCACGGCAGCATCTCGTCCGACCAGTACGGCCGCGCCCCGCTGCTGTGGACCCGTGACGACGGCGTCGTCGTGCTCGATCAGGACCACGCGCCCTACGATTACGTGCTGTCGGCGATCGGCACCGTCGATCAGCTCGCCGCCGAGCGTGGCATCCCCCCGCTCTTCTGCGACATTCGCATCACGAGCGAGCTCGACGACGTGTCGGGTCGCAAATTCGGTCTCGGCTCGTCGGCCGCCGTCACGGTCGCCACCGTGCGCGCGCTCGACCGGCTGTACGGACTCGAGCTGACCCCGCTGCAGCTGTTCAAGGTCGCCCTCATCGCGACCGTGCGTGTCTCGCCGAAGGCGTCGGGTGGGGATGTCGCGGCCAGCGCCTTCGGCGGATGGATCGCTTACAGCGCCCCCGACCGCGCCCGCCTGCGCGGCGCCGCCGACGCCGCGGGGGTCCACGTGCTGCTCGAGCGCGAATGGCCAGGGCTGTCGGTGCGCCGCCTGCCCGCGCCCGAGGGGCTGCGACTGCTCGTCGGCTGGACGGGCCAGCCTGCCTCGACCGAGCGCCTGGTCGGCAGCGTGCAGCACCGCAAGCCCGCCGGTGAGAGTCGGTACCGCGAGTTCGTCGCCGACAGCCGTGCGGCCGTCGGGCAGCTGATCGACGCGCTGGAGAGACAGGATGCCGCCGCCACCCTGCTCGCGATCCGTCTCGCCCGCACGGCGCTCGGCGATCTCGCCCGGCATGCGGGCCTGCAGATCGAGACGCCCGCGCTGACCGCTCTGTGCGACATCGCGACGTCGGCAGGCGCCGCGGCGAAATCGTCCGGCGCGGGCGGCGGCGACTGCGGCATCGTACTCGCCCCGTCTTCAGCCGATGTGCACCGGATGCTGACAGAGTGGGAGCGCAACGACATCCGCCACCTCGACCTGAAGGTGCAGGAGGCGCAGGGGGCCATCGATGAGCACGAGCGCAGCGAACAATGAGCAGTGAACGTAAAGACCAGCATGTGGATCTTGCGGACGCGCAGCAGCAGACCGCGAGCCCTGCCCGCAACGACTTCGACGACGTCCGCTTCGTGCACCACGCACTCGCGGGCCTCGACCGCGACGCGGTGAGTCTGGCGACGTCGTTCGCCGGCATCGAGTGGCCGGTGCCGCTGTATGTGAACGGGATGACCGGCGGCAGCACCCGCACCGGCGAGATCAACCGGCAGCTGGCCATCGCCGCGCGCGAGACCGGCATCCCGATAGCGACGGGGTCGATGAGCGTCGCCCTGCGCGAGCCCGACATGGTGGGCACCTTCCGCGTCATGCGCGATGAGAACCCCGACGGGTACGTGTGCGTGAACCTCAGCGCCGACGCGACGCCCGACGACGCCGCGCGCGTCGTCGACCTGCTCGAGGCCGACGCCCTTCAGGTGCACCTGAATGCCGTCCAAGAGACCGTCATGCCCGAGGGCAGCCGGGGCTTCTCGGCCTGGCCCGACAACATCGCCGCGATCGTCGACCGGCTCGATGTGCCGGTGATCGTCAAAGAGGTCGGGTTCGGGCTCAGCCGCCCCACGCTCGAGCGTCTCGCCGATCTCGGCGTCGCCGTCGCCGACGTCAGCGGTGCGGGTGGCACCGACTTCGCACGCATCGAGAACGCTCGCCGCGCCGAGAACGACTACGCGTTCATGGCCGGGTGGGGGCAGTCGGCCGTGTGCTGCCTGCTGGATGCGGTGGATGCCGCGCCCGGCGACGTTCCGGCGCTGGTGGCCTCGGGCGGCGTGCGCACCCCGCTCGACGTCGTGCGCGCGCTGGCGCTGGGCGCGCGCGCCGTCGGCGTGTCCGGAGTGTTCCTGCACGCCGTGCTGAACGGGGGAGAAGAAGCGCTCATCGCCCGGATTCGCGCGTGGCTCGAGCAGATCGCACAACTGCAGGCGCTGCTCGGGGCATCCACTCCCACCGCCCTCGTGCACACCGATGTGCTGCTGCGCGGCGGCGTGCGCGAGTTCTGCGAGCTGCGCGGTGTCGACGCGGCCGCCTTCAGCCGGCGCAGCGAGCGCCACACAGGGAGTTCAGATGAGGAATGACCCGATCGGCGCGGCGCCGATCCCGATGAAGTGGGTCGGCCCGATCTCACTCAGCGGCAACGTCATGACGGGGCTGCAGGAAGTGCCGCTGGCCACGTACGAGACTCCGCTGTGGCCCTCGGTCGGCCGCGGCGCGAAGATCTCGACCCTCACCGAGCGCGGCATCGTCGCGACCCTCATCGACGAGCGGATGGCCCGGTCGGTGCTGTTCGAGGCCGACGATGCGGCCACGGCGCTCGCCGCCGTGCACTACCTCGATGCGCACCGCGACGAGCTGCAGCAGGTCATCTCGGGCGCGAGCCGGTTCGCGACGCTGCTCGACCTGCACCACCAGATCGTCGGCAACCTGCTGTTCCTGCGCTTCGAGCTGTCGACCGGTGACGCATCGGGGCACAACATGGTGACGCTTGCGGCCGACAATCTGATGGACCACATCCTGCGGGTGATCCCGGGGCTGCGCTACGAGTCGATCTCGGGCAACTATTGCTCCGACAAGAAGGCGACGGCCGTCAATGGCATCCTCGGCCGCGGCAAGAACGTCGTGACCGAGCTGCTCATCCCGCGCGAGGTCGTGACCCGTCGCCTGCACACGAGCCCCGAGGCCATCGCGCAGCTGAACGTGCGCAAGAATCTCATCGGTACCATCACCGCCGGCGGCCTGCGCAGCGCCAACGCCCACTACGCGAACATGCTTCTCGGGTTCTACCTGGCGACCGGGCAGGATGCCGCGAACATCGTCGAGGGCTCGCAGGGCATCACCCACGCCGAGGTGCGCGACGGAGACCTGTACTTCTCGTGCACCCTGCCGAACCTCATCGTCGGCACCGTCGGCAACGGCAAAGACCTCGCCTTCGTCGAAGAGAACATAGCGCGGCTGGGCTGCGCCGAAGACCGCGCACCCGGCGAGAACGCCCGGCGCCTGGCCGTGCTGGTAGCCGCCACCGTGCTGTGCGGGGAGCTCTCGCTCATGGCCGCGCAGACGAACCCGGGCGAGCTCATGGCCGCCCACGTGAACATCGAGAGGAAGTCCGCGCGATGACGATCGGCATCAGCGACATCGCCTTCGCCACCGCCCACCAGGTGCTCGACCTGCAGCAGCTGGCAGACGCCCAGGGCATCGACGTCGGCAAGTACTACATCGGCATCGGGCAGAGCGAGATGAGCGTGCCGTTCGCCGATGAAGACATCGTGACGATGGGGGCGGATGCCGCGGCCCAGATCCTTGCGCGGCACGGTGCCGACGGCATCCGGACCCTGCTGTTCGCCACCGAGTCGGGCATCGACCAGTCCAAGTCGGCGGGCGTGTTCGTGCACGGCCTGCTCGGCATGGGCGAGCACTGCCGCGTCGTCGAGCTCAAGCAGGCCTGCTACTCGGCCACCGCAGCTCTGCAGTTCGCACTCGGCATCGTCGCGCGGGACGCGAGCGAGAAGGTGCTGGTGATCGCCAGCGACGTCGCCCGCTACGCGCTCGACACCAGCGGCGAGCCCACCCAGGGCGCCGCCGCCGTCGCGTTCCTCGTGACCGCCGACCCCGCCCTGCTCGAGATCGAGCCGGTCACGGGTCTGCACACCGACGACATCCACGACTTCTGGCGGCCCAACTACCTGTCCACGGCCCTGGTCGACGGCAAGTACTCGCTGGCGGCCTACCTGGGCGCGCTCGAAGGCGCCTGGAACGAGTATCAGTCCCGTGGCGGCGCGGCCTTCGCCGAGATCGCGCGGTTCTGCTATCACCAGCCGTTCACGAAGATGGCGGTCAAGGCGCACGACCGGCTGTGCAAGATCGCCGGCGCCGAGCTCGACAAAGAGCAGCGTCTGGCCCAGATCGCGGCGAGCCTTGAGATGAACCGGCGCACCGGAAACAGCTACACGGCCTCGATCTACGTCGGACTGCTGTCGCTGCTCGAGCGCGACGACGCCGACCTCACGGGTGAGCGCATCGGCTTCTTCAGCTACGGGTCTGGCAGCGTCTCCGAGCTGTTCACGGGCGTGGTGCGGCCCAGGTATCGCGAGCTGCTGCGGACGGTGCAGGATGCCGCGACCCTCGACGAGCGCCGGGTCATCGATCACGCGCGCTACCGTTCGCTGCACGAGGCGGTCGACGCGGTACAGGGCTCGGATTACGAGACGGCCGCTGAGACCCCCGGTCCTTACCGCTTCGCCGGGGTCGTGGACCACGTGCGCCGCTACGAGACCCGCCGCTGACGGAGGCCGTGCATGAGTCGGAAGCTCCCTCGGGTGCCGTTGGCGCGGCATGGGCGACTGCGGTCGCCGCGCCCGCTCGCGCAGATCGCGACGTTCCTTGCCGCGCTGGTCGCGGTGGTCGTGGTGGGCGTCGGGGGCACGGCCGTGTTCGCGACGTGGAGCGCGACCGATCTGGTGCAGCAGAAGGCGATCACGCTCGAATCGAGCAAGCCCCTGCCACCGTCGATCGGTGAGATCGAGGGCGGGGTGAACCTGCTGCTGGTGGGCACGGACTCGTGCGAGGGGCAGGATGTGAAGATCTTCCCCCGGTGCGCGCACGACGACGGGGGCGAGCGCAACGACGTGACGATGCTCGTGCACATCGGCGATGACCCGCGGCGGGTCACGGTGGTCTCCTTCCCCCGCGACATGATCGTGCCGATCCCGTCGTGCCCGTCCTCGAACGGGAGCCGGTACCAGGCGATGAGCGCGCAGATGCTGAACTCGTCGTACGAGTACGGGGGACTGGCGTGCACGGCGCTGACGGTCGAGAACCTGAGCGGGGTCGACATCCAGTTCGCCGCCGCGATCCGGTGGACCGGAGTCATCAACATGTCGGATGCCATCGGCGGGGTGAAGGTGTGCGTGGCCGGCGACATCAACGACTCCAACACGGGTCTGCATCTGAAGGCCGGTGAGCACACGCTCAAGGGCACCAAGGCGCTGCAGTTCCTGCGCATCCGACACGGGATCGGCGACGGGTCGGACCTGGGCCGCATCTCCAACCAGCAGCAGTTCATGTCGTCTCTGGTGCGCAAGCTGCAGTCCGGCGGCGTGCTCGGCGACCCGACGAAGCTGTTCGCGCTGGCCACGACCGCGCTGCAGCAGGTCAGCAACGGTCAGCTGGTGCTCGATGAGAACCTGGCCAACCCGACCCGGATGGTCCAGATCGCGATGGCGGTGAAGTCGGTGCCCTACAAAGACATCGTCTTCGTCCAGTACCCGACGGGCACCGATCCGGCCGATGAGTCGCGGGTGCTGCCGATCACCAGCGCCGCCGACACCCTCTTCGCCGCGCTCAAGGCCAACAAGGCACTGAATCTGACCGGCAAGGCCAGCCCCGTCAACGGCGTCGACGTGACCGGGACGGCCGAGGCGTCGCCCGGGCCGAGCGCGAGCCCGTCCGATGACGCGGTCGACCTGCCCAGCAGCATCACCGGCAGCACCGCCGCCGAGGTCACCTGCACTCAGCCGCAGCACTGAGAGCGGTAGATTCGACACGATGACCCCGCACCGCCTGACGGCCCGATCCACCCTGCTGTTCCTCGCGATCGGGCTGGCCGCGGGCCTGCTCTCCGGCCTGTTCGGCGTCGGCGGCGGCACGGTGATAGTGCCGCTGCTGACGCTGCTCGCGCACTTCGACCAGCGGCGCGCCGCCGGCACCTCGCTGGCCGCCATCGTTCCCACGGCGGCGGTCGGCGTCATCTCATACGCCGTGAACGGCGCCGTCGCCTGGGTCCCGGCCCTGATCCTCGCCGCCGCGGCCGTCGTCGGTGCGCAGTTGGGCACCTGGCTGCTCGCGCGCCTTCCGGTCCTCGCGCTGCGCTGGGCGTTCATCGCGTTCCTGGGCGTGGTGGTCGTCGCGCTGTTCTTCGTCGTCCCCTCGCGCGAGGCGCACGTCGATCTCACGGTGCTGTCGGTCGCCGGGCTCATTGCGACCGGCCTGGTCACCGGCATCCTGTCGGGTCTTCTCGGCGTGGGCGGGGGCATCATCGTCGTCCCGGCGCTCATCCTGGGGTTCGGCGCGAGCGACCTCGTCGCCAAGGGCACCTCGCTGCTGATGATGATCCCGACCGCTATATCGGGAACGGTGGGCAACATCCGCCGGGGCAATGTCGATCTGTCCGCGGCGGCGCTCGTCGGTGTCGCAGCCTGTACGACGACGGCAGCCGGCGCGTGGATAGCGAGTCTGCTCGACCCGTTCGCCGCCAACCTGCTGTTCGCGGCGTTCGTCGTGTTCATCGCGGTGCAGATGGCCGTGCGCACGCTGCGCGCCCAGCGCGCGCGGCGGGCCTCGGTAGACTGATCCGGTGCCCGTGAATCCCGATCTGGTCGGCCGCGCGTTCGCCCCGACCGCCCCCTACCTGGTGGGTCGTGAGAAGGTGCGCGAGTTCGCGCGCGCTGTGCTCGCCACCGACCCACAGCACACCGACCCCGAGGCCGCTCGCGCCCTCGGCTACGCCGACGTGGTCGCGCCGCCGACCTTCGCGATGGTGATCCAAGACCTCACCCTGCAGCAACTGCTGGCCGAGCCCGATTCGGGCATCGCGCTCGAGCGCACGATCCACGCCGAGCAGCGCTTCCGCTACACGCGGCCGATCGTCGCCGGTGACGAGCTCACCGCGCAGCTGGCGATCACCGGTGTACGTGCGGTGGGCAAGGGTGCGATGGTCACCAGCGAGGCCGAGATCCGGGATGCCGCGGGCGAGCACGTCGTCACCGCGACATCCATTCTGCTGATCGGGGGAGAAGAGTGAGCGAGCTTTCCGTCGGCGACGTCGTCGCCGAGCGCACCGTCCACCTCACCCGTGAGTCGCTCGTGCGCTACGCGGGGGCTTCCGGCGATTTCAACCCCATCCACTACCGCGATGACGTCGCCGCGCGCGTCGGCCTGCCCGGCGTGCTCGCGCACGGCATGCTCACCATGGGACTCTCCGTCGAGACCATCGTGCCGTGGCTGGGTGACACCGGCCGCATCCTCGAGTACGGCGTGCGGTTCACCCGCCCGGTCGTCGTCGACGCCGAGGCCGGGGCCGACGTCGCCGTCACCGCGAAGGTGGGCGCCCTCGACGAGGGTGTGGCCCGCATCGATCTGACCGTCACCTGCGCCGACACCACCGTGCTGGGCAAGGCCCAGGTGCGCGTGCGCGTGCCCTGACATGCCCGAGGTCACACCCGTTCCGCTCGCGCGGCTGACGACGCTGCGCACCGGTGCCGCGCCCGCCCGCATGTATGAGGCACGCACCGTCGACGAGCTCGTGGACGCTCTGCGCGGCATCTGGGACGACGGCGACGACTGGTTCGTCGTCGGCGGCGGCTCGAACCTGCTGGTCGGCGACGAGCCGTTCGACGGGTCGGTCGTGCGCATCCTCACCGAGGGGATCACGCCCGTCGCGGGGGCGCCCGACGGCCATCAGCGCCTGCGCGTGCAGGCCGGGCAGAACTGGGACGAGCTCGTCGCCTACGCCGTCGACCACGGACTTGCCGGCATCACGGCGATGTCGGGCATCCCCGGCTCGGCCGGCGCCGCGCCCGTGCAGAACGTCGGCGCGTACGGGCAGGAGATAGTGCAGACCCTCGTCGAGGTCGAGCTGCTCGACGAAGACACCGGCGAGGTCTCGACCGTTCCGGCGGCCGAGCTCGAGCTGGGCTTCCGCACCTCGGTGCTCAAGGCCCACTACGGTTCCGAGCCGCGTCGGCGAGCGGTCATCGTGTCGCTCACGCTGGAGCTTGCGGAGTGGGGGGATGCCGCGCACACCGTCGCAGGCTCCCAGCTGCGCGCGGCTCTCGGGCTTTCGCCCGACGACGCCGTGACGCTGCGGTGGGTGCGCGACCAGATCCTCACGATCCGTGCGCGCAAGGGCATGGTGCTCGACGCCGCGGACCCCGACACGTACAGTGCCGGGTCGTTCTTCCAGAACGCGGTGGTCCCGGCATCCTTCGCCCGCACCCTCCCCGCCGAATGCCCGCGCTGGCCGGTCGCGCCCGACCCTGCGCCCGACCGGGTGATCCCGCTCGAAGACTACGCGGGCCTGTCGCCGATGCCTTCCACCCCCGAGCCCGACGTCAAGGTCAGCTCGGCGTGGCTCATCGAGCACTCCGGGTTCGGCAAGGGCTTCAAGCTGCCGCGCTCCCGAGCGGGCCTGTCGACCAAGCACGCCCTGGCGCTCACCAACCGCGGCGGCGCCACGGCGGGGGAGCTGGCCGAGCTGGCGCGCTACATCCGCATCCGCGTGCACTCCGAGTTCGGGCTCATGCTGCAGCCCGAACCCGTGCTCGTCGGCGTCGAGCTGTAGCTCAGCCGAACAGCTTCTGCAGGCGCTGCACGCCCTCCAGCAGCGCTTCGTCGCCCAGCGCATACGAGAGGCGCAGGTAGCCGCTGGGTCCGAAGGCCTCACCAGGCACCGCGGCGACCTCGGCCTCGTCGAGGATGAGGTCGGCCAGCTCGAGCGAGGTGGTCGGGGTCTTGCCGGCCCATTCGCGGCCGAGCAGACCACGCACGTCGGGGTACACGTAGAACGCACCCTGGGGGGTGGGCACCGTCATCCCATCGATCTTCGACAGCTCGGCGACGATGAGCTTGCGGCGCCGGTCGAACGCCTGGCGGAAGGCCTCGGCCTCGTCCTGCGGACCGTTCAGCGCCGCGATGGCCGCGCGCTGCGCGATGTTGTTGACGTTGCTGCACAGGTGCGACTGCAGGTTCGAGGCGATCTTGATGGCGTCGCGCGGGCCGACCATCCAGCCCAGTCGCCAGCCGGTCATCGCGTAGGTCTTGGCGACACCGTTGACGAGGATTGTCTGACCGGCGACCTCGGGCACCGCCTCGACGATCGAGACCGCCTTCACCCCGTCGTAGACGAGGTTCTGATAGATCTCGTCGCTGATCACCCAGATGCCGTGCTCGAGTGCCCACTGGCCGATGGCCGCGGTCTCTTCGCGGGTGTAGACGGCGCCTGTCGGGTTCGAGGGGGAGACGAAGACGATCGCGGTGGTCTTGTCGGTGCGGGCCGCCTCGAGCTGCTCGACGGTGACCTTGTAGTCCTGGTCGGCGCCGGCGAAGACCTCGACCGGGGTGCCGTCGGCCAGGCGGATCGCCTCGGGGTAGGTCGTCCAGTACGGCGCGGGCAGCAGCACCTCGTCGCCGGGGTTCACGACCGCCTGGAACGCCTGGTAGACGGCCTGCTTGCCGCCGTTGGTCACGATCACCTGGGCGGGGTCCACCGCAAGACCCGAGTCGCGCAGGGTCTTGGCGACGACGGCCTCGCGAAGCTCGGAGAGCCCTGCGGCGGGGGTGTAGCGGAAGTTCTTCTGGTCGTGCAGGGCGGCGGCCGCGGCATCCACGATGAACTGCGGCGTGGCGAAATCGGGCTCGCCCGCGGCATACGAGATGACGGGCTTGCCCTCGGCCTTCAGGGCCTTGGCCTTCGCGTCGACCTTGAGGGTCGCCGACTCGGCGATCGCGGACAGTTTGCGGGACAGCGGAGCGCGTTCGGTCACGCCTCCCAGAGTACGCGTTGCGCTGTACTCGAATCAGGTGTTTTCGCGAGTTCAGGACGATTCGGGTGTGCATTCTCCTGCTTTCGCGAGAACACCTGATTCCGCGAGAGGCACGGTGGTGTGCGGCTCGACGCTGGAGGCTGAGACTGAGTCTCGCGTATGATGGAGCGCAGTCCCATACGAGGAGAACCCATGGCCGAGTACACCCCGCCCGTCGACGACTACGCCTTCCTGTACGGCGAGGTTTTCGGCACAGACATCATCGCCCGCGCCACCGGGGGAGAGCTGTCGGCCGACGACGCCACTGAGATCATCGCCGGCGCCGGCGAGTTCGCGGCCTCCGTGCTGGCGCCGCTCGAGTCGGTCGGCGACCGCGTCGGCGCGCAGCTGACCGACGGCCAGGTGTACCTGCCCACAGGCTTCGCCGAGGCCTACCAGGCGTTCGTCGACGCCGGCTGGATCGCCGCCGAGGCACCGGAGTCCGCCGGTGGCGAGGGGCTTCCCGGCGCTGTGCGCGCAGGGCTCGGCGAGATCTGGAACGCCTCCAACGCCGCTTTCGCGCTGTGCTGGCTGCTTACGGCGGGGCAGATCCATGCGCTCGACGCTGCGGCATCCGACGAACTCCGCGAGACCTATCTGACGAAGCTTGTCTCGGGCCAGTGGACCGGCACCATGAACCTCACCGAGCCCGACGCCGGCACCGACCTCGGCGCCATCCGCACGATGGCCACGCCCCGCGCCGACGGCAGCTGGGGCATCTCGGGTCAGAAGATCTTCATCACCTGGGGCGACCACGACGTCGCCGAGAACATCGTGCACCTCGTCCTGGCGCGCACGCCCGACGCACCGGCGGGCGCCAAGGGGCTCTCGCTGTTCGTGGCGCCGAAGTTCCTCGTGAACGACGACGGCACGCTCGGCGACCGCAACGCGATCACCACCGTGGCGATCGAGCACAAGCTCGGCATCCACGGCTCGCCCACCTGCGTGCTCGCCTACGAAGACGCCACCGGCTACCTCGTCGGCGAGGTTGGGGGAGGCCTTGCCGGCATGTTCGTCATGATGAATTCGGCGCGCACCGGCATGGGCTTCCAGGCCACCGGCATCGCCGACCGCGCCTACCAGCAGGCTGCCGGCTATGCCGCCCAGCGTCTGCAGGGCGCCGTGCTCGACCATCCCGCTGGCACGCCGATCGCCGAGCACCCCGATGTGCGCCGCCTGCTGCTGTCGATGGCCAGCCGCATCTTCGCGATGCGCGCGCTCGACGTGTACGTGGGCGACCTGTTCGACCGCGATGACACCGCCCTGGCCGAGTTCTTCGTGCCGATCCTCAAGGGCTGGACCACCGAAGACGCCGTGCAGATCACCAGCGACGGCATCCAGGTGCATGGCGGCATGGGCTTCATCGAAGAGACCGGCGCCGCGCAGCACTACCGTGACGCCCGCATCATGCCCATCTACGAGGGCACCACGGCGATCCAGTCCAACGACCTCGTCGGGCGCAAGGTCATCCGCAACGGCGGCGCCACCGTGCAGCAGCTGCTGGGCCTCGTCGACGAGACCATCGCACAGCTGCGCACTCTCGAGCACCCGGTGGCGCAGCGCACCGCCGAGCGTCTCGAGCGGGCGGTCGAGGCATCCCGCCGCGCCACGCAGTCGCTGCTCGGTTTCGCCGCGTCGCCGCGCGACGTGGCCGCGATCAGCGTGCCGTACCTCATGCTGCTCGGCACGCTGGCCGGCGGCTGGATGCACGCCCTGACCGTCGCCGCGGTGCTCGCGCACGAGACCGAGCAGGAGAGGGATGCCGCACGCCTGACGCTCGCAGACTTCTACGGCGCCCACCACCTGCCGCGCGTGCACGCGCTCGCCGAGACGGTCGCGGGCGGCGAGATCGGCTGACCGCACAGGGTCAGTCGCTCTCCACGAGGAATCGCGAGTAGGCGCCCTGGGTCAGGAACGCGGGGAACTCCTCGCGCAACGACACCTCGCGGAACACGTCGCCGGCGTCGTCGAACCGGTCGCCGTCGAAGCGCGCCACACTCGAGAGCACCTCGTCGATGAGCTCTTCGACGTACTCCTTCGTGATGGCGGTGCCCTCGGCGGTCACGCGATCCTGGTGGATCCACTGCCAGATCTGCGAACGCGAGATCTCGGCGGTCGCGGCATCCTCCATCAGATTGTCGATCGCGACGGCCCCGTAGCCTCGCAGCCAGGCCTCGATGTAGCGGATGCCCACCGACACGTTGCTCTGCACGCCTGCCTCGGTGATGGGGCGGCCGATGCGCAGATCGATCAACTGACCCGCCTCGACATGCACGTCGTCACGCTGCCGGTCGATCTGGTTGGGCCGCTCGCCGAGCACGGCGTCGAACTCGGCCTGCGCGGCCGGGATCAGGTCGGGGTGGGCGACCCAGGTGCCGTCGAAGCCGTCGCCGGCCTCGCGGTGCTTGTCGGCCGCGACCTTCTCGAGCGCCTGCGCCGTCACCTCGGGGTCGCGCCGACTCGGGATGAACGCGCTCATGCCGCCGATCGCGAAGGCGCCGCGCTTGTGGCACGTTTTCACCAGCAGCTCGGTGTACGCGCGCATGAACGGCACGGTCATCGTGACCTCGCTGCGGTCGGGCAGCACGAACCGGGCACCCCGGCCGCGGTAATTCTTGATGATCGAGAAGATGTAGTCCCAGCGACCCGCGTTCAGCCCCGCGCAGTGCTCACGCAGCTCGAAGAGGATCTCCTCCATCTCGAACGCCGCCGGCAGTGTCTCGATGAGCACCGTGGCACGGATCGTGCCGTGTGCGATGCCGACGTACTGCTCGCTGAAAGTGAAGACGTCGTCCCACAGCTTCGCCTCTTCGGCGCTCTCGATCTTCGGCAGGTACAAGTAGGGACCTGTGCCCGCGTCGATCAGCGCCTTGGCGTTGTGGAAGAAGTACAGCCCGAAATCGACGAGCGAGCCGGATGCCGCCATGCGGCGCCCCGCGCGATCGGTGAAGCGGATGTGCTCCTCGACCAGGTGCCAGCCGCGCGGTCGCATCACGATCGTCGGTGTACGCTCGGCCGTCACCCG
Source organism: Microbacterium horticulturae (assembly GCF_029094505.1). Lineage (NCBI taxonomy): Bacteria > Bacillati > Actinomycetota > Actinomycetes > Micrococcales > Microbacteriaceae > Microbacterium > Microbacterium horticulturae. Next base: position 821,748 of record NZ_CP119108.1, read on the forward strand.
GTACTGCTTGCCCTCGGGGCTCGTGTAGTCGAGCTGCCCGCGGATCGCGTCGTACAGCGAGAGCTGACCCTCGATGACGTTGCGCCAGGTCGGGCTCGTGGCGTCTTCCTGATCGGCCAGCCACACGCGAGCGCCGGAGTTCAGGGCGTTGATCGTCATCTTCGGGTCGGTGGGCCCGGTGATCTCCACGCGGCGGTCGACCAGGCCCGGGGCGGTGCCGGCCACGCGCCAGGCCGGGTCGTTGCGGATGTGCGCGGTATCGTCGCGGAACTGCGGATCGTGTCCGTTGCCGATCTCGAAGCGGCGGCGCATGCGCTCGGCGAGCCGGTCGTGCCGGCGGCCGCCGAAGCGATGATGCAGCTCGGTGACGAAGTCGAGCGCTTCGGGTGTGAGGATCTCGTCGTAGCGCTTGCGGATCGGCCCCTCGATGTCGATCTGCGGCTCTTGCTCGGTGATGGTGATGGTCATGATCGGTCCTTGTCTGAGAAGGGAAAGAGAGTCGGATGCCTCGACCCAGGGATTCGACTCGGGGGCCGAGGCATCCGTGACCGGGGTCGCCGGTCGGTCTAGTGGAACTGTGCGGCCTCGGTGGAGCCGGCCAGGGCCAGCGTCGCGCTGTCAGGGTTGAGCGCGGTGGAGACGACGTCGAAGTAGCCCGTTCCGGCCTCGCGCTGGTGCTTGGTGGCGGTGTAGCCGTGGCGTTCTGCGGCGAACTCCGCCTCCTGCAGGTCGACGTACGCGCTCATGGCGCGCTCGGCATACCCGCGAGCGAGGTCGAACATGGAGTGGTTGAGGGCATGGAAGCCGGCCAGGGTGATGAACTGGAACGCGTAGCCGAGCTCTGCCAGCTCGTCCTGGAACCGCGCGATCTGCGCGTCGTCCAGGTGGCTGCGCCAGTTGAAGCTCGGCGAGCAGTTGTACGCGAGCTTCTTGCCGGGGAACTGTGCGTGGATAGCCGTGGCGAACTCGCGCGCCAGTTCGACGTCGGGTTCACCGGTCTCGACCCAGAGCAGGTCGGCGTAGGGGGCGAAGGCCAGGCCGCGTGCGATGACCGGCTCGATGCCGCCTCGAACCCGGTAGAACCCCTCGGCGGTGCGCTCGCCGGTGAGGAACGCGCGGTCGCGCTCGTCGACGTCGCTGGTGAGCAGGTCGGCGGCCAGCGCGTCGGTGCGTGCTATCTGCACGGTCGGCACGCCCGCTACGTCGGCGGCGAGGCGCGCCGCGTTCAGGGTGCGGATGTGCTGCTGGGTGGGCACGAGAACCTTGCCGCCCAGGTGGCCGCACTTCTTCTCGCTGGCCAGCTGGTCTTCCCAGTGGATGCCGGCGGCACCGGCCTGGATCATGGCGTGCGCGAGCTCGTAGGCGTTCAGCGGACCGCCGAACCCGGCCTCGGCGTCTGCGACGATCGGGGCCAGCCAGTCCTGGGTGAGCTCGCCCTCGGCGTGCTCGAGCTGGTCCTGCCGGATCAGTGCGTTGTTGATACGGCGCACGACCGCCGGCACCGAGTTGGCCGGGTACAGGCTCTGGTCGGGGTAGGTCTGACCTGCGAGGTTGCCGTCGGCGGCGACCTGCCACCCCGACAGGTAGATGGCCTTCAGGCCCGCGCGCACCTGCTGCACGGCCTGGCCACCGGTGTAGGCGCCGAGGGCCCGTACGTAGTCCTCGGTCTGGATGAGGTTCCAGAGGTTCTCTGCGCCGCGGCGGGCGAGTGTCGACTCCTCGCGGACGCTGCCGCGCAGGCGGACGACGTCCTCGGCAGTGTAGGTGCGCTCGATGCCGTCCCAGCGGGGGTCGGTGTCCCAGATCTCCTGCAGCTCGGCGGCGGTCTGGACCTGGTCACCCGCGCGGAGGGGGCCCTGGGGAGCGGTGAATGTCATGGCGTTCTCCTTCGAATGCGTCGGCGGTGAGCCTCGGTCGGTGTGGTTTCCACTCTGGGTGAAGTCCGGGGGTTGCTTTGGCCAAATCAAGGGAGAAGTTTTGGCGTATTTCTGTTTTTCGTGACATCATCGCCGGATGGATGATGCAGACGCTCTCACGATCGGCCGCCGCATCCGGCAGCTGCGCACCTCTCGACAGATGACGCTGGAGGCCCTCGCCACCGCCATCGAGCGCGCACCCAGCCAGGTTTCGATGATCGAGAACGGCAAGCGCGAGCCCAAGCTCACCCAGCTGAAGGCGATCGCGAAGGCGCTCGGCACGACCCTGGACGCGCTGCTTGCGACCGAGCCGCTGGACGAGCGCGCGGAGATGGAGATAGCTCTCGAACGGGCGATGGCGGGGCAGACGTTCCAGAGCCTGGGAATCGCGCCCTTCCGCATCGGCAAGTCGGTGCCCGACGACGCGCTGCGCGCGCTGCTGGCGTTGCAGGGCGAGATCGACCGGCTCAAGGATGAGCGCTCGGCCACGCCAGAAGAGGCGCGCCGGGCCAACGTCGCACTGCGGCGGCTCATGCGCCGGCAGGACAACTACTTTCCCGAGCTCGAGCGTGCCGCGGCCCGGATCCTGCAGGCAGTGGACCACCCGGGCGGTCCGCTGACCCAGCGCACGGCATCCGACATCGCCGCCCATCTCGGGTTCACCCTGCACTACGTTCCCGACCTGCCGCAGACCACCCGCAGCGTCGCCGATCTGCGCAACGGGAGGCTGTACCTGTCGAGCCGGCTCACGGCGAAGGGCGACCCGCGCACGGCCGTGTTGCAGGCGCTGTCGAGCCGTATCCTCGGGCACGATGAGCCCACCAGCTACGCGCAGTTCCTGCGGCAGCGGGTGGAGACGAACTACCTCACCGGCGCGCTGCTGATACCCGAGGCCCACGCGGTGCCGTTCCTCGAAGACGCCAAGAAAGACAGGGCGATCTCCATCGAAGACCTGCGCGACGCCTACTCGGTCTCCTACGAGACGGCCGCGCACCGGTTCACGAACCTCGCGACCGTGCACCTGGGCATCCGCGTGCATTTCCTCAAGGTGCACGAATCGGGCACGATCACGAAGGCGTACGAGAACGACGATGTGAACTTCCCGACCGACCGGCTCGGCTCGATCGAGGGGCAGATGTGCTGCCGCAAGTGGACCAGTCGCGTGGTCTTCGACGTCGACGACTACTTCAACCCGTACTACCAGTACACCGACACCGGCAACGGCACCTACTGGTGCACGGCGCGCGTGCAGTCGTCGAGCGAGGGCGCACACTCGGTCTCGGTCGGGGTGCGCTTCGACGACACGAAGTGGTTCCTCGGTCGTGACACCGGAAATCGCGGGGTCTCGCCGCACGCCAGCGAGGTGTGCTGCCGGCGGGCGCCCGCCGACCTCGAGACCACATGGCGCGGCAGCTCGTGGCCGAACGTCGCCACGCCCCGCACCCTGCTGGCGACCCTGCCGACGGGCGCTTTCCCGGGCGTCGACACGACCGACGTGTACGAGTTCCTCCAGGCGCACGCGCCGGCGTGACGAGTGCGGCACACTGGGGTCATGCCCAGGGTGAGCATCAAAATCTGGTCGATCGCCGCTGTCATAGCTCTCGTAGTCGGTGCCGGTGCCGCCTGGGCGACGACCGCCATCGTCTCGGCGGTGACGCCGGATGCCGTGTGCAACGCGCAACGCGTCGCCGACGACGTGCTGCCCACGGTCGTGACGATCGACGTGAGCGGACCGGGTGGGTCAGGCAACGGCACCGGTGAGATCATCCGTGACACCGGGTACATCCTCACGAACAGCCATGTCATCGTCGCGGCGGCGACCGGTGGATCGATCACCGTCACGTTCTCCAACGGTCACACGGTTCTCGCCACCCTCGTCGGCCGCGATGCCCGTAACGACATCGCGGTGATCAAGGCCGACGCCGAGGCGAAGCTGCCCGTCATCGACCAGGGCGACAGCGAACGACTCGCGGTGGGGCAGCCGGTCGTCGCGCTCGGCGCGCCCCTGGGGCTGTCGAGCACCGTGACCGCGGGGATCGTCAGTGCTCTCGGCCGCAACGTGCCGGTTCCCGTCGATGACACGCGCACGACCGTGCTCACCGGAGCCATCCAGACCGATGCCGCCATAAATCCCGGCAACTCGGGCGGACCACTGGTGGACTGCTCCGGGCGCCTGATCGGCATTAACACGGCCATCGCGACGGTGCCGAACGAGACCGGCGCGAACGGCGGCGGCTCGGTAGGCATCGGCTTCGCCGTACCCGTCGATCTCGCGATGCGTCTCGCCGACGAGCTCATCGAGCACGGCTCGATCGCCTACCCGAGCCTGGATGTGCAGGTGGTCCCGGTGCCGCCTGCAGTGGCCCGTGCCTGGGACATCCCGCACGGACTGTTCGTGCAGTCGGCCGGCGGCGCGGCCGCCTCCGCAGGACTGAAGGCCGGCGACGTCATCCTGTCCATCGACGGCCGGGCGATGGACACCACCGACGCGCTCGCCCTGCTGCTGATCACCAAGACCGCGGGCGACGACGTCGAGATCACCTACCTGCGCGACGGCGAGCGGCGGACCGTGACCGCGACGCTCACCGCGACGGACTCGGCGGGCTGACAGCCTGCAGCGCGGCCCACAGCTCGGCGCGCGCCGGGAACGCGCTCAGGTCAGTGCCCAGAAGTTGCTGCGCCTGCGCGATGCGCGCGCGCACGGTGTGGCGGTGTACACCGAGCGCTTCGGCGGCGACGTCGTAGCGGGCATCGTGTTCGAGCCAGACCCGCGCCGTCTCGACGAGGGCGGGGTGGCCCGCCAACGGCGCGAGCGAGGCGGCCGCCAGCGCGCGGCCTGTCTCGGTGTCGAGCGCCGACAGCACGGTGCTGTGCAGCTCGTCGAAGCGCGTTACGGGCTCGGTGCCGCGTGCGAGTGCCGTGCGCGCCTCGTCCACGCCGCGCGCGAACGCGGCGTACGGCACGGGCGACGAGACCCCCACCTGCAGGCCGAACCGGCGGGCCAGATCGTCGAAGAGGGATGCCGCACGCGGCGTCGCAGCAAGCACCAGGCCGTCGTCGTCTCGGCCGAAGAAGACCGTGCCACGCTCGAAGTCGGCGCGCAGCTCGAGCCACTCGGTGACGGCGTCGTCCGCTGCATCCGTCGTCGCCACCACCACGGGCGCTGGGGGTAGCCCGCCCCACATGTCGCGCGCTATGCGGCGCGCGAGCGTCGTGTCGCCCGACCGCAGCGACTGCAGCACGCCGCTGCGCATGAGCGCCCGCGCGCGGGCGATGCCGGCGCCCTGCTCGAGTGCGAGCCCGGCCATCGCGATCACCGAGGTGACCAGCCCACGGCCCTCCTGGTCGAGGTCGCTCGCGGCGATAGCGATGACGCCGCGCAGGTGACCCGCGCGGCCCAGCGTCTGCAGCGTGAACGGCGTGCCATCGACGGCGAACGACGATCCGGCACGCGCCCCGCGCCGCAGCACACGCGCGACATCGTCGGTCAGCGCGGCGGCGATGGCAGGGTCGAGCGCCCCCACCGGGTGCTCGCGGATCAGCATCCCCGCCGCGTCGAACTGCCCCACCCAGGCGTCCAGTTGCCGGGCGAGCTCGGCCAGTGTCGCTCCCAGTCCGTCAGGCCGCAGCGCCGCCAGCGCGATAGCGCGCTGGGCGGCCAGGGCCCAGCTGCGCCGGGCGAACGCCTGCGCGGCCATCGCCTCGGTGTGCACGCGGGCCACGGCGATGAACGGTGTGCGGTACGGCACCTCGAACAGCGGCATGCGGGCGGTGCGGCAGGCGTCGACGAGCAGGGGAGGGATGCCGGCCCGCACGACGTCGGTGCCGAAGCCGAGGCCGCGTACCCCCGCCTGTTGCAGACGCCCGACGTAGGCCTCGATCTCGGCGGCATCGTCGCCGAGCTGCGTGCCGGTGGTCAGCAGCACGAGCTGATCGGTGAGAAAGGGCGTCGGGTCGGCCAGGTCGGTGCCATGCACCCACCGCAACGGCTCGTCGAGCGCTCCGTGCTCGAGCTCGTCCTCATCGACGGCCAGCCTCAGATGCAGATCGCTGTGCGCGAGCAGACCGCGCAGGGTCGTGGCATCCATCACCCTCCTGTGTACATCATGGCGAGCAGTACGCGATCACTGTACTCGACGGCACATGAACACCACCGGGGCTGCGACTTAGCATCGCGGTATGAGCACTGCGGCTTCGAGCACCACCATCGTCGGCGGCCCCACCCTTCCCCAGGAGCGGCGCCTGGTCACCCCCATCCCCGGACCGCGTTCGCAGGAGATCCTCGCGCGCAAGTCCGAGGCCGTCTCGGCGGGCGTCAGTCACTCCGTGCCGATCGCGGCGGTCGCCGCCGGCGGCGGGGTCATCGTCGACGCCGACGGCAACTCGCTCATCGATCTGGGCAGCGGCATCGCCGTCACCACGGTCGGCAACGCGCATCCGAAGGTCGTCGCGGCCGTACAGGAACAGGTGGAGCAGTTCACCCACACCTGTTTCATGATCTCGCCGTACGAGTCGTACATCGCCGTCGCCGAGACGCTCAATCGGCTCACCCCGGGCGCCTTCGCGAAGAAGTCGGCGCTTTTCAACTCGGGCGCCGAGGCCGTCGAGAACGCCGTCAAGATCGCCCGCAAGCACACCGGCCGGCAGGCCGTCGTCGCGTTCGACCACGGCTACCACGGCCGCACCAACCTCACCATGGCGCTGACGGCCAAGTCGATGCCCTACAAGAGCGGCTTCGGACCGTTCGCGGGCGAGGTCTACCGTGCGCCGATGTCGTATCCCTTCCGTGACGGACTGAGCGGGCAGGATGCCGCGGCCCGCGCCATCGCGCAGATCGAGAAGCAGGTGGGGGCCGAGAACCTCGCCGCGATCCTCATCGAGCCCATCCAGGGCGAGGGCGGGTTCATCGTCCCCGCCGACGGATTCTTGCCGGCGCTGGTGGAGTGGTGTCGCGCGAACGACGTGGTGTTCATCGCCGACGAGGTGCAGACCGGCTTCGCGCGTACCGGTGCCATGTTCGCAAGCGAGCTGTTCGGCATCGAGCCCGACCTCATCACGACGGCCAAGGGCATCGCGGGGGGCCTGCCCTTGGCCGCCGTGACCGGCCGTGCGGAAATCATGGATGCCGCGCACCCCGGCGGCCTCGGCGGCACCTACGGCGGCAACCCGGTCGCCTGTGCTGCCGCGCTGGCGGCGATCGACGTGTTCGAGAACGACGGCCTCGTCGAGCGCGCGCGCCAGATCGGCGACCTCCTGCTGCCGCGCCTGGCCGAGATCCAGGTGTCGGACCCGCGCGTGGGAGATGTGCGCGGTCGCGGTGCCATGGTCGCCGTCGAGTTCGTCGACCCGGCCACCGGCGCGCCCGACGCGGCCCTGACCGGCGCGATCGCACGGGACTGCATCGCCCAGGGCGTCGTCGTCCTCACCTGCGGCACGTTCGGCAACGTCATCCGCTTCCTGCCGCCGCTGTCGATCGGCGACCAGCTGCTGACCGAGGGCCTCGAGATCGTCGCGGCCGCTCTGGCCGCGCACTGAGTCGGCTCCCGTGCTGCCACTCGAACGAACGAAGGAGAACCCTGTGACCGAGATCACCCGTGACGTCGTCGTCATCGGCGCGGGCCCGGCCGGCACCGCCGCGGCGAACACGCTGCAGGAGGCCAGGCTGTCGGTCGCCGTGCTCGAGGCGCGCGATCGCGTGGGCGGCCGCACGTGGACGAACACGGTCGACGGCGCATGGCTCGAGCTGGGCGGTCAGTGGATCTCGCCCGACCAGACCGCGCTGCTCGAGACGATCGAAGATCTGGGCCTGGAGACCTACAGCCGCTACCGGGAGGGCGAGTCGGTGTACATCGGGCGCGAGGGGGAGGCCGTGCGCTTCACCGGCGACATCTTCCCGGTGGCGCCCGAGACCGAGAAGACCATGGTCGCGCTCATCGAGAAGCTCGACACCATGGTCGCGCAGGTCGACCCGGACCGCGTGTGGGAAGCCCCTGACGCCGAGGCGCTCGACAAGATCTCGTTCGAGGCGTGGCTGCGGGAGCAGACCTCTGACCAAGAGGTCATCGACAACATCGGGCTGTTCATCGGCGCGATGATGCTCACCAAGCCGCCGCACGCGTTCTCGATGCTGCAGGCGCTGCAGATGGCCGCCTCGGCCGGCAGCTTCACCGACCTCGTCGACGCCGACTTCATCCTCGACAAGCGCGTCGTGGGCGGCATGCAGTCGGTATCGCAGGGCCTGGCCGCGCGCCTGGGCGACGACGTGTTCCTCGAACAGCCGGTGCGGTTCCTCGAGTGGTCCGACAACGGCGTCGTGGCCCGTGCCGACGGGATGACGGTACGTGCCCGCCACGCGATCCTCGCGCACGCGCCGGTGCTGTACAGCCGCATCTCTTTCGAGCCGCCTCTGCCGCGCCGGCAGCAGCAGCTGCATCAGCACCTGTCGATGGGCTTGGTCATCAAGGTGCACGCCGTGTACGAGCGCCCGTTCTGGCGCGAGCAGGGCCTGTCGGGCACGGCCTTCAGCCCGTATGAGCTTGCTCACGAGGCGTACGACAACACGAACCACGGTGATGAGCGCGGCACCCTGGTCGCCTTCGTCTCCGACCGGCTCGCCGACGGCGTCTTCGAGCTGAGTGCGGACGAGCGCCGCGAGAAGATCCTCGATTCGCTGTCGCACTACTACGGACCCGAAGCGAAGAACCCGCTCGTCTACTACGAGAGCGACTGGGGCACCGAGGAATGGACCCGCGGCGCCTACGCCGCCAGCTTCGACCTGGGCGGGCTCGCGCGCTACCAGAAGGACGTGCGCACGCCGGTCGGCCCGATCCACTTCGCGTGCAGCGACATAGCCGGTGCCGGCTTCCAGCACGTCGACGGGGCGATCCGCATGGGCCGCACCGTCGCGGCCGAGATCGCGGCCGAGATCATCGCCGAGAGGAAGGAGAGCAGATGACCGCCGAAAAAGAAGCAGAGCTGCTGGAGCGAATCCCCACCGGGCTTTTCATCGGAGGGGAATGGGTCGCAGCCTCGGGCGGCAAGACCTTCGACGTGCACGACCCGAGCACCGGAAAGGTCATCCGCACCATTGCAGATGCCTCGCCCGTCGATGGCATCCGTGCCCTCGACGCCGCCGTCGCCGCACAGGACGCGTGGGCGGCCACGGCGCCCCGCCGTCGCAGCGACATCCTGCGCCGCGCGTGGGAGCTCGTGCAGGAGCACAAGGACGACCTCGCGCTGCTGATGACCCTCGAGATGGGCAAGCCGCTGGCCGAGTCGGCCGGCGAGGTGACCTACGGCGGCGAGTTTCTGCGCTGGTTCAGCGAAGAGGCCGTGCGCATCGGCGGCCGATACGGGCTGAACCCCGAGGGCACCGGACGCATGATCGTCTCGCAGCGGCCGGTGGGCCCGTCGTTCTTCATCACGCCGTGGAACTTCCCGTTCGCGATGGCCACGCGCAAGATCGGGCCGGCGCTGGCCGCCGGCTGCACGGTGGTCGTCAAGCCGGCACAGCTGACCCCGCTGACGACGATGTTCTTCGCATCCCTGCTGCAGGAGGCGGGCCTGCCCGCCGGTGTCGTGAACATCGTCTCCACGACGACGTCGGGCCGCGTCTCCGGACCGATCATCGCCGACCCGCGGCTGCGCAAGCTGTCGTTCACCGGTTCGACCGAGGTCGGCCGCCGGCTCATCGCCGACGCGGCCCAGAACGTGCTGCGCGTGTCGATGGAGCTGGGCGGCAACGCCCCGTTCGTGGTCTTCGAGGACGCCGACCTCGACAAGGCGGTGGAGGGCGCTCTGGCCGCCAAGTTCCGCAACATCGGTCAGGCGTGCACGGCTGCGAACCGGTTCATCGTCCACGAGAACATCGCCGAGAAGTTCGCGAACCGGGTCACCGAGCGGGTCAAGGCGATGAAGATCGGTCGCGGCACCGAAGAGGGCGTCGCCATCGGCCCCCTCATCGACGCCGATGCGGTCGCGAAGGCGGGTGCTCTGGTGAAGGATGCCGCAACCCGCGGCGCCATCGTGCGCACCGGGGGAGAGGCCATCGCCTCCGACGGCACGTTCTTCCAGCCCACGGTCATCAGTGATGTGCAGGCCGGCAGCGACATCCTCCGTGAAGAGATCTTCGGCCCGGTGCTGGCCATTGCGTCCTTCCGCGACGAAGATCAGGCCGTGCGCATGGCCAACGACACCGAGTTCGGCCTGGTGTCGTACGTCTTCACCGAAGACCTGGCCCGCGGGCACCGGATGATCGACCGGCTCGAGTCGGGGATGATGGGCCTGAACGCGGGTGTCATCTCCAACGCGGCGGCCCCGTTCGGCGGCGTGAAGCAGTCGGGCCTGGGCCGCGAAGGCGGTGCCGAGGGCATCCACGAGTACCTGTCCACGAAGTACACCATGATCCCCACGGACCGATAGGAGGAGGCACCATGACCGACTACGCCGTCGTCAACCCCGCCACCGGCGAGACCCTCGCCACCTACGACACCTTCACCGACGAACAGATCGATGCGGCGATCGCCAGGGCGAATGCGGCCTTCGGCACCTGGTCGCACACGCCCGTCGCCGAGCGGGCCGCCGTCGTGCGGCGAATCGCCGGACTGCACCGCGAGCGCCGCGACGAGTTGGCCGCGATCATCGTGCGGGAGATGGGCAAGCCGATCGCCGCAGCCGAGGGCGAGGTCGACTTCGCCGCCGACATCATCGAGTTCTACGCCGACCACGCCGACGAGATCACCGCCGATCGGCCGATCGAGATCCTCGGCGAGGGCACGGCCGTGGTCCGGCGCGCGCCGCTGGGCGTGCTGCTGGGCATCATGCCCTGGAACTTCCCGGCCTACCAGGTCGCCCGGTTCGCTGCGCCCAACCTCGTCAACGGCAACACGATCCTGCTCAAGCATGCGCCGCAGTGCCCGGAGTCGGCGGCGCTGCTCGAGGAGATCTACGAGGCCGCAGGGCTGCCTGACGGGGCGTACGTCAACGTGTACGCGACGAACGACCAGGCCGCCCGCATCATCGCCGACCCGCGCGTGCAGGGCGTGTCGGTGACGGGCTCCGAGCGCGCGGGTGCCGCGGTGGCCGAGGTCGCCGGGCGCAACCTGAAGAAGGTCGCGCTCGAGCTGGGTGGCTCCGACCCGTTCATCGTGCTGTCGACCGACGACCTCGACACCGTCGTGCAGGCCGCCGTCGACGCGCGGCTCGACAACAACGGGCAGAGCTGCAACGGTGCGAAGCGCTTCATCGTGACAGACGGGCTCTACGACGCGTTCGCCGAGAAGTTCACCGCCGCGATGGCGGCGGTCGCGGCATCCGACCCCACCGATGCCGCCACCGTGCTCGGCCCGCTCTCGTCCGAGGCGGCCGCGGCTCGCCTGCAGGAACAGATCGACACCGCCGTGGCGCAGGGGGCGACCGTGCTCACCGGCGGCACCCGCGAGGGCACGTTCTTCGCGCCCACGGTGCTGGCCGACGTCACGCCCGAGATGGACGTGTACCGGCAGGAGCTCTTCGGCCCCGCCGCGGTGGTCTATCGCGTCGCCGGCGAGGACGAGGCGGTGGCCCTGGCCAACGACACCTCGTTCGGTCTCGGCTCGTACGTGTTCACCACCGACCCCGAGCAGGCGCAGCGGGTGGCCGACGGGATCGACGCGGGCATGGTGTACGTGAACCTCGTGCTCGCCGACAGCCCCGAACTGCCCTTCGGCGGCGTGAAGCGCAGCGGCACCTCGCGTGAGCTCGGGCTGCTCGCGGCCGACGAGTTCGTGAACAAGAAGCTCGTGCGCGTCGGCCCCTGACGGTGTTCGGCTTCCCTCGGTTCGCGCCGGGGGAGGCCATGCCGTACACTGGAGAGGCAGTTGATAACTGCATTCTTTCGCCGTGCCCGGCGTCTCGGGCAACACCCCTGAGGTCACCGACACGGCGCCGGAATGCGATCACTGTGAGGCTCGCAAGGGTCTCTAGGGCGGTAGCTCAATTGGCAGAGCAGCGGTCTCCAAAACCGCAGGTTGCAGGTTCGATTCCTGTCCGCCCTGCGCGTCAGCGCATGCTGACATCACGAAGACGATTCAGGTGGAGTCGATGGTCCAGGACGAGCCGAACGGCGAGATCGTCGCCGCAACCGACCGGCCGCGCGCGAAGGGCGAGCGCAAGCCCAACATCTTCGCACGTATCGCCATCTTCATCCGCCAGGTCTTCGCTGAACTCCGCAAGGTCGTCGTCCCCACGCGGCAGGAGCTGATCAAGTACTCGCTGGTCTCGATCGGGTTCGTCGTCGTGGTGATGGCCATCGTCTGGGGGCTCGACCTCCTGTTCACGATGGTGACGAGCTGGGTGTTCGGCAACCCGGGCGGCGTGTGACCCGCGGGTCCGCCGCCTCCACGAACGGAAGAGAACTAAGTGTCTGAGAAGTACACCGACGACGCCGATTGGGCGACCGCCGCCGAGCAGTCCAGTGAGGACGACGAGGCCCAGGAGGGCAACGTGCTCGAGGCGCAGCAGCGCTCTGCCGACGCCGCCGAGCACACGGCTCTCCATGTCGAGGGCGAGAACGCAGAAGGCGACTCGGACGAACTCGACGACATCGACATCGACGACCCGGAGGCGGACGCCATCGTGAACGACGCACTGCACATCGACGAAACGGCTGAGGCCGAGGCTGCGGCCGAGGTCCTCAACGACGACGCCGCAGACGAGCAGCAGCGCCGTGCTGCCGAGGCCGAAGAAGAGGTGGCCCCCTACGACGGCCCCGACGTGAACGGCGAAGAGGATCGTCCGGTCCTCGACGAGGAGTTCACCGAAGAGGTGGATGCCGCGGCCGAGGTCGTCGACGAGGCCGAGGCCGACGCTGCCGAAGACGAAGACCCGTACGAGACCTTCCGCACCGAGCTGCGGTCGCTGCCGGGCAAGTGGTACGTCATCCACTCCTACGCCGGCTTCGAGCGCAAGGTGAAGGCCAACATCGAGCAGCGCAAGTCGACGCTCGAGGTCGAAGACGACATCTACCAGGTCGAGGTCCCCATGGAGGACGTCGTCGAGATCAAGAACGGCCAGCGCAAGATGGTCAACCGGGTGCGCATTCCCGGTTACGTGCTCGTGCGCATGGAACTGAACGAAGACACCTGGTCGGTCGTCCGCCACACACCGGGCGTGACCGGCTTCGTCGGCAACGCGCACAACCCGACCCCGCTGCGCTTCGAAGAGGCCTTCAACATGCTGAAGTCGCTCGTTGAGATCAAAGAGGTCGCACCGGCCAAGGGCGGTGCCGCCAAGGGCGCGCCGGTCGCCGCGCGCGTCATCCCCGCCGAGGTCGACTTCGAGGTCGGCGAGACCATCACCATCAAGGACGGCTCGTTCGCGGGCCTGCCGGGCACGATCAGCGAGATCCAGCCGGCCAGCGGCAAGCTGACCGTCCTCGTCTCGCTGTTCGAGCGCGAGACGCCGGTCGAGCTGAGCTTCGACCAGGTCACCAAGATGATTTGACGCGCTCTGCGCGTCGTACAGACACCACCGTCCATCCGGACGCGTGGGAGAACGGATGCCGCTGGCATCCGATTCGATGAAAGGAAACAACATGGCACCGAAGAAGAAGGTGACCGGCCTGATCAAGCTCCAGATCAACGCCGGCGCCGCCAACCCGGCGCCGCCGATCGGGCCTGCGCTCGGTCAGCACGGCGTCAACATCATGGAGTTCTGCAAGGCGTACAACGCGGCGACCGAGTCGCAGCGCGGCAACGTCATCCCCGTGGAGATCACCGTCTACGAGGACCGCAGCTTCACCTTCGTCCTGAAGACCCCGCCGGCCGCTGAGCTCATCAAGAAGGCCGCGGGCGTCCCGAAGGGTTCGTCCGTTCCGCACACCGACAAGGTCGGAAAGCTCACCAAGGAGCAGGTGCGTCAGATCGCCGAGACCAAGCAGCCCGACCTGAACGCGAACGACATCGAGGCCGCCTCGAAGATCATCGCCGGCACCGCCCGTTCCATGGGCATCACGGTCGAGGACTGAGGGGAGTAACGAACATGGCTACCAAGTCCAAGGCTTACAAGGCTGCCGTCGAGAAGATCGAGGCAGACAAGTACTACACCCCGACCGAGGCCGTCGCGCTCGCGAAGGAGACCGGGTCGAAGAAGTTCGACTCGACCGTCGAGGTCGCGCTCAAGCTCTCGGTCGACCCGCGCAAGGCCGACCAGATGGTGCGCGGCACCGTCATGCTGCCGCACGGCACCGGCAAGACCGCCCGCGTCATCGTGTTCGCGAACGGCCCGGCCGCTGAGGCGGCTCTGGCCGCCGGCGCCGACGAGGTCGGCAGCACCGAGCTCATCGAGAAGGTCGCCGGCGGGTGGACCGACTTCGATGCGGCCGTCGCCACGCCCGAGCTCATGGGCCAGGTCGGTCGTCTCGGCAAGGTGCTGGGTCCCCGTGGCCTGATGCCGAACCCGAAGACCGGCACCGTGACCCCGAACCCGGCCAAGGCCGTCGAGGAGATCAAGGGCGGCAAGATCGAGTTCCGTGTCGACAAGCACGCCAACGTGCACTTCATCGTCGGCAAGGCCTCGTTCACGGCTGAGCAGCTCGACGAGAACCTGAAGACGGCGCTCGAAGAGATCGTGCGTCTCAAGCCCGCCAGCTCGAAGGGCCGTTACATCCAGAAGGGCGCCGTGTCGACCACGTTCGGCCCCGGCATCCCGCTGGACGTCAACGCCATCTGAGTCTGACACTCACGCGAAACGGGGTTCCGCCTTCGGGCGGGGCCCCGTTTCGCGTCTGGACGGGTGGATGCCGCTTCTCACGCCGTGGCGCGCACCTCGAAGCCGTGCTCGCCGGTGGGTGCGGCATCCCGCACCTCCGCTCCGGTCACCCGCGAGCCGGGCGGACCCTCGGCCATCCAGGCCAAGATCCGGTCGACCTGCTCGTCGGTGCCCTCGACCTCGGCCTCGACCGTGCCGTCGCGGCGGTTGCGCACCCAGCCGCTCACGCCGGCCTCGTCGGCCTCCATGCGCATCGTGTAGCGGTAGCCGACGCCCTGGACCTCGCCCGAGACGATCACATGCACCCGTCGCATGGGTCCATCGTGCCAGCGCTCAGGCGCCCAGCGCGAGGTTCACCGCGAGTGCCGCCATGATCACGGCGATCGCGCAGTCGACGATGCGCCACGCGCGCGGCGTCGCCAGCCACGGGCCGAGCAGGCGCGCGCCGAATCCCAGGCCGAAGAACCAGAGCGCGCTGGCGCAGGCGGCGCCGAGCGCGAACCACCAGCGAGCGTCGCCGTGCGTGTTCGCGACGGTGCCGAGCAGAAACACCGTGTCGAGGTACACATGCGGGTTGAGCCAGGTCAGCGCCAGGCAGGCGAGAACCACCGGGAGCGCGGTGCGGGTCGCCGTCGCGACGGTGCCGTCGGCGGGGGATGCCGCAGGCGACGATGACGCGGCGTGCAGGGCCTCGCCGGTCGGGCGTATCGCGCGGCGTGCGGCCAGCACGGCGTAGGTGAGCAGGAACGCTGCTCCCACCCAGCGCACGGCGTCGACGAGCCATGGCAGCGCCTGCAGTGCGAGCCCGAGGCCCGAGACGCCGAGCAGGATCAGCGTGGCGTCCGACGCCGTGCAGATGAGCACGACGGCCAGGATGTGCTCGCGACGCAGCCCCTGGCGCAGCACGAACATGTTCTGCGCGCCGATGGCGATGATGAGCGACAGGCCGAGTCCAAGACCGGCGAGAACGGGGCTGAGCACCTTTTGACGCTACGAGCGCGGCCGCATGAAGTACAGCTCATGGTCCTTACGCAGCATTAGCATGACTGATGATGCGTATCCCGTTCGAGCTCGCCGAGACCCTCGCCGTGATCGTGGACGAGGGAACGCTGGATGCTGCGGCCCGCCGCCTGCACGTCACTCCCAGCGCCGTCAGTCAACGCGTGAAGGCGCTTGAAGAGCAGCTCGGTCAGGTCGTGCTCATCCGCGCCAAACCCGCGCGGGCGACGCCGACGGGTGACGCCATCGTGCGCCTTGCGCGTCAGCTCGCACTGCTCGAGCACGATGCGCTCGCCGGTCTCGGTGACGATGCGGCGCGCACGAGCATCCCGCTCGCCGTCAACGCCGATTCGCTGACGACGTGGTTCCTCGATCCGCTCGCGCGGCTCATGCAGCGGCATCCCGTCGTCTTCGACCTGCACCGCGATGACCAGGACTTCACCGCGGGCCTGCTCGAGAGCGGCGCGGTCATGGGCGCGGTCACCTCACGGTCGCAGCCGGTAGCCGGATGTCGCGTCGAGCCGCTGGGGGCGATGCGGTATGAGGCGGTCGCGACGCCCGGTTACGTGCAGACCTGGCTGAGCGACGGGCTCACATCGGAGGCGATGGCCGAGGCGCCGGTCGTCTACTTCGATCGGCGCGACGAGCTGCAGTCGACCTGGCTGCGGACACAGGGCTTGGCGGCCGCGGCGCCGAGGCAGTACATCCCGGCATCGAGCGACTTCGCGCGGGCCGTGTTCCTGGGCATGGGCTGGGGGCTGCTGCCCGGCTTTCAATCCGACGAGGGGCTGGCCGACGGGTCGCTCGTACGACTGGGCGGCGAGCCGGTCGACGTGCCGCTGCACTGGCAGCAGTGGAATCTGCGGTCACCGCTGCTCGATGCCGTCGCGGCCGAGGTGATCAGCGAGGGTCGTCGGGTGCTGCGTCGTCTTCCCGCGGGCGGATGATGGTGGATGCCAGGGCCCGGACGAGGCCCGACAGTCGCTCCATCGACTCCAGGCTCCACCCGTTCGTCGCTTGCTCGAGTCGGTCGACGAACGGGAAGCGGACGGTCTGAAGGCGCTCGCTGCCCAGCGGGGTGACCGAGATCAGGCGGATGCGGGCATCGTCGGGGTCGAGCTCACGCTCGATGAGCCCGAGGCCCTCCAACTCGGTGACCGCGCGGCTGATGCCGCCCTTGTCGGTGTTCAGGCGCTCGGCGAGCGTGGAGGCGCTCACCGGGCCGATCTGGTCGATGACCGTGAACACCTTGAAGGTTCCGGGCAGCAGGCCGGGGCTGACGCCTTCCGCGGCCTCCGCATACGATCTGCGCAGCTGTGTGAACAGCAGCGAGAACGCGCCTTCCATGTCGCGGACGGCGTCATGGCGGGGATCCTGCCCCGAGGCGGCGCCGTCGGGCGTCGCCTCGGAGCGGGAGGGGCTGATCATGATTCCTCAGACCTCGCAGAGCGTCGGGTGGGGACATCCCCGCCGGTCACGGTCGTGACGCTGCCGGTGGCCGACAGCGCGTCCATGCCCTCGGAGACCGAAACGGTGGCCAGGTCGGCCTCGCCGGCCTCCATGCGCTCGACGTTGGTCATGCGCGTGAGCGGCTTGTTCGGGACGAACACGATCGCCAGCAGGCTCAGCACCGCGAACGGAACAGCGATCAGGAACGAGTGCGAGATGCCCTGCGCGTAGATGTCCTCGATGATGATGCGCAGCGCGTGCGGCATCGTCGAGACCTGGGGGAGCGTCCCGCTGGTCAGCTGCTGCTGCCAGTACTGCGCCTTGTCGCCCAGGCTCATGATCGCCGTGATCAGGTTCTCCTTGTTGTCGCCCATGAGCTGGATGACCTTGGTCGACAGGGCAGCGCCCATGACCGAGACGCCGATCGTTCCACCCAAGGTGCGGAAGAACGTGACGCCCGAGCTGGCGACGCCGAGCTCTTCGGGCCTGCAGGTGTTCTGCACGACGAGCACGAGGTTCTGCATCGTCATGCCCACGCCCGCGCCGAGCAGGAACATGTACACCGAGACCAGCACGAAGTTCGTGTCGTAGTGGATGGTCGACAGTGTGTATGAGCCGGCGATCAGCAGCACAGCGCCGAGCAGCAGGTACGGCTTCCAGTGCCCGTACCGCGAGATCAGCATCCCGATGAACACAGACGCCAGCAGCAGACCGGCGATCATCGGGATCGTCATCAGGCCCGCCTGGGTCGGCGTGGCCCCGCGCGCCAGCTGCATGTACTGGCTGAGGAACACCGAGGCGCCGAACATGGCGATGCCCGTGGAGATCGAGGCGATGACCGCGAGGGTGAAGGTGCGGTTGCGGAACATCGTGAGGGGGACCAGCGGCTCCTTGGAGCGCAGCTCGAAGATGATGAACAGCACCGTGGCCAGGATGGCGCCACCGACCATCCAGACGGTCGTGAAGCTCCACCAGGCGTTGTTGGTCCACCAGTCGCCCGTGGTGTCGGTGCCGGCATTGCTCACCCAGATCATGATGAGGGCGGATGCCGCGGCCAACAGCACGATGCCGACGTAGTCGATCGAGACCTTGCGGCGTTTGTTGGCCGACAGATGCAGTGTCTTCTGAACGATGATCAGTGCGATCACGGCGACCGGAAGGGAGACGTAGAAGTTCCAGCGCCAGCTCAGGGTGTCGGTCAGCACGCCGCCGAGCAGCGGGCCGCCGACGGTCGAGACCGCCATCACGGCGCCGAACAGGCCCATGTACTTGCCGCGCTCGCGCGGGCTGAGGATGTCGGCCATGATGACCTGGCTGAGGGCGGCGAGGCCGCCGGCGCCGAGACCCTGCACGGTGCGCGCGGCGATGAGCATGTTGGTGTCTTGCGAGAACCCGGCGACGGCCGTCGCGAGCACGAAGATCACGATCGCAAGCTGATAGAGGAACTTGCGGTTGAAGAGGTCGGCCAGCTTGCCCCAGATCGGGGTGGCGATGGCCGTTGCCAGAAGCGTGGAGGTGACCACCCAGGTGTAGGCGGTCTGGTTGCCCTTGAGGTCATGGACGATGACCGGAAGCGAGCTGGACACGACGGTCGACGCGAGCATCGACACGAACATGCCCAGGATGAGGCCGGACAGCGCCTCGAGTACCTGCCGGTGTGACATGGCCGGCTTCTCGCCGGCGACAGAGGGAGTTTTGGACATGCAGATCCTTCAGAGGATGAGGGTGCGGATTGATGCGCGACGACGCTGGCGCAGATGGTTGACGATGGTCAACAGTTGAGATTTGTCAACTATAGATCGATTGTTGACGTTTCGCAACTAACGTCAGTCGGCCAGCGCGAGGGCTCGATGCACTTCTCGTGAGGGGGAAGGATGTGTCACCCGGTACAGCTCGTCGATGAGGGCGGTGGCGAGCCTCACGAGCTTGCCGATCTCGGTCTCGTCGCGGTCGACCCACGCGCATTTCGGCTCGTCGCCGACCGGCACGAAGTCGACGTGCTGCTCCCAGGTGACGAGGGTGCGCTCGGCGCCGAGCACGTGCTGCTGCCACCACACCTGTCGCAGATACGAGCGGGGGATGCTGCGCCACGCCTTGTTGGTGGTCTTGATCTCGGCAAGGGTGATGCGTCCGTCGGCATCCTGCATGATCCCGTCTGGGGTGGCCAGATGCCGCGGCTCGACGAGGGCGCGGAACAGCGCCGAGGAGGGCTGGATGCCGTGGGTCGCCGCGACCCACGCGGCGATCTCGGGTTCGCGGCGGCGGCCGTGCTCGGTGTAGACGTTGCCGGTGAATCCGCTGCCGCGCAGCTTGGTCTGTGCCGCGCGGGTGATGGCCCGTTCGCTCGTGAGATGTGCGACGTCGGTCGCGGTGATGCCGCGCGAGCGGGCTCGCAGCCACGCGACCCGGTCGCGGGAGTCCGCGACGATGCGTGCTTCGAGCTCGGGGGTCACAGATCGAGGGTACGCCCCGTGCGCGCGGGTTCCCGGACGGCTCGCCTTGGGGGTTGCGCTCTGGGGGTTGCGCTCTGCGCGCTGGGTGGCAGGGTCGAGAGCATGGACACCATCACGTTCGAACAGTTCCGTGCCGGCGGCGGCGTCGACGATTGGCAGGCAGAAGGCGACGGGGCGCGCGTGCGCTTCGCCACCGGCGACTTCGCGACGGGTGCGCGCCTGTTCGCCACGATCGCCGAGCTGGCCGAGACCGCCAATCACCACCCCGATGTGGAGGTCACCTATCCCGCTGTCACGGTCCGGCTCGTCAGCCACGATGCCGGCGGTCTCACCGCGAAGGACGCCGATCTGGCGGCGGCGATCTCGCGCGCGGCGCGCGAATTGGGGGTGGATGCCGCGGGGTGACGGGGCGCGGTCAGCAGACGAACGTCCACGCGTACTCACGTCCGTCGGGACGTCGCCAGTGCACGGTCACCTGGCCCGAGGCGATGGCGCGCTCGCCGAAGAACACTATCTGCAGCTCGTCGCCGGGAGAGAGGCTCGCGCGCGGAACGGCCGGTTCGGCCCACCCATCGCCGAAGAACTGGGTCGCCACGTCCGTCACGCGTTCGGCGCCGACGTTGCGCAGCGTGCACCATGGCAGCCGGCTGCGGTCGACGAGCCAAGGCACTGGGTAGGCGGCTTCGCGTGAACGGGGCGGGACGTCGGTGAGGTGGGGCATGACGGTGACGGTAGAGGATGCCTCGGACTCGGAGACGCCGCGGATGCGGCATCCACCCCTCTTCTGTGGAGACGGCTGCTGGCGGTGTCGTTGGGGAGGAAGGGATGCCGCGATTTGGAGCACCCCGCGGGATCCCGTAGACTTGTCGATGCCGAAGACCGCCGGTCATCCGCACGCGCAAGCGAACGGATCGAAGCACTGCATCGCAGGGGCCCGCGCAGGTGACACGAAAGTTCTTCTTGAAGCTCCGTGCGCCCTGCGCCGGAGCTTTTCTGTTGCGTGTGCCACGGAGATCTGAGGCAGGCGCCCCGCCACCGCGGGCCGCCAGGTACAGACAAGGAGTGGCCATGGCGCAGAAGGACCAGGCGGTCGCCGAGCTCACGAAGAACTTCGAGGACTCGACTGCCGTTCTGCTCACCGAGTACCGCGGTCTGACGGTTGCAGAGCTCAAGGAGCTCCGCAACAGCATCCGTCAGGACGCGGAGTACGCCGTGGTGAAGAACACGCTGACCAAGATCGCTGCCAACAAGGCAGGGATCTCGACGCTGGACGACGACCTCAAGGGTCCGTCGGCCATCGCGTTCGTGCACGGTGACCCGGTCACCGTCGCGAAGGGCCTGCGCGACTTCGCCAAGGCACACCCTCTGCTGGTCGTCAAGGGCGGTTTCTTCGACGGAGCCCCCCTGACCCCGGAAGAGGTCACCAAGCTCGCCGACCTCGAGAGCCGTGAAGTCCTGCTGGCGAAGCTCGCCGGCGCCTTCAAGGCCTCGCTGTTCCAGGCGGCATATCTCTTCAATGCGCCGCTGTCGAAGGCCGTTCGCACGGTCGACGCGCTGCGCGAGAAGCAGGAGTCCGCTGCCTGAACAAGGCACGGCTAGAACAAACCCCGATCAAGGAGAAACATCATGGCAAAGCTCAGCACTGACGAGCTGCTCGACGCCTTCAAGGAGCTCTCGCTCATCGAGCTCAGCGAGTTCGTCAAGAAGTTCGAGGAGACCTTCGAGGTCACCGCCGCCGCTCCGGTCGCCGTGGCCGCTGCCGCGCCCGGTGGCGCAGCCCCGGCCGAAGAGGCCGAGGAGAAGGACTCGTTCGACGTCATCCTCGAGTCGGTCGGCGACAAGAAGATCCAGGTCATCAAGGTCGTCCGCGAGCTCACCTCGCTCGGCCTCGGCGACGCGAAGGCTGTCGTCGACGGCGCGCCCAAGCCGGTTCTGGAGGGCGCCAACAAGGAGACCGCCGAGAAGGCCAAGGCTTCCCTCGAAGAGGCCGGCGCCACCGTCACCCTCAAGTGAGTTCGGCCGGGCCGGCACCCCGGTCCGCCTGACTTTCTTCGAAGGCCCCGAGCACTGCGCTCGGGGCCTTCGCTCGTCTACGCTGTGGATCATGGATGCCGCGGCGCCTCCTCCTGCGGTGCCGGTCGATGACCTCGCCGGTCTCAGTTCCGCCGAGGTGGCTGCGCGTGTGGCCGACGGCCGCACGAATGCGTTCGCTGCCGACACCAGCCGCACCTGGTGGACCATCGTGCGGGCGAACGTCTTCACCCTCTTCAACGCGATCGTCTTCGCATGCTTCGCCGCTCTGCTCGTGCTCGGCCACTGGCAGGACGCGTTGTTCGGCCTGTCGGCCATCTTCAATACCCTCGTCGGCTGTTATCAGGAGATCCGCGCGAAGATCGCACTCGACCGGCTCGCATTGCTCAACGCCCCGCACGCCCGCGTGCGCCGCGACGGCGCGGACCACGAGATCGCCCCGGGCGACGTGGTCATCGACGACCTGCTCGTGCTGCGCGCAGGCGATCAGGTCTCGGCCGACGCTGTCGTCGTGCGCGAGAACTGGCTCGAGATCGACGAATCGATGCTCACCGGCGAGGCAGCCCCGGTGGAGAAGGATGCCGGAGATGAGGTCCTCTCCGGCTCCATCGTGGTCGCCGGCCACGCCGTCGCCCGCGCCGTCCGGGTCGCCGGGGACGCGTATGCGAACCGCTTCGCGCACGAGGCCAAGCGCTTCCAGCTGGCGAGCTCCGAACTGCGTCACTCGGTGAACCGCATTCTCGCTTGGGTGGCCTGGGGGATCGGCCCGGCAGCCCTGCTCGTCACCAACGCGCAGGTGCAGATACACGGCGGGTGGTCGCATGCGCTGCGCACCGGCGCCTGGACGCTCGCGGCCGTCGACTCCATCGCGGTGATCATCGCCATGATCCCGCTCGGCCTCGTGCTGCTGACCAGCATCGCCTTCGCGGTGGGTGCCGCGCGGCTGGCGGGCCAGCAGGTGCTCGTGCAAGAGCTGCCGGCGGTCGAGGGCCTCGCGCGCGTCGACGTCGTCTGCCTCGACAAGACCGGCACCCTCACTTACGGCGACATCGCCTTCGACGCTGAGCACGCGCTCGACACCCGGCGTGCCGAGGGATGGCGTACCGCCCTCGCGTGGTTCGGCGCCGACCCCGAGGCCAACGCCACCGCGCGGAGCCTGGCTGGGCAGTACACCGCAGAGCGCCTGCCCGTGGTGGAGCACGAGATCACCTTCTCGTCGGCCCGCAAGTGGAGCGCCGCGACCCTTGCGGGTATCGGAGGCACCTGGGTCCTGGGCGCGCCCGCGCTCGTGATCGACGACGCCCTGCACCGCGCCGTGCCGTGGGAAGGGGAGGCGGCCGAAGAGGGCGAGGCCACCTTGGCCGCCGCCGTGCACGAGCTTGCGGCGGGCGGTCGCCGCACGATCCTGCTCGCGCACAGCCCGCATCCGCTGACCCCCGACGACGTCGCCGCCGAGCGACTGCCCGACGGACTGCACCCGGTGGCGCTGCTCACCCTGCGCGAGCGCGTGCGCGAGGATGCGGCATCCACCCTCGAATACTTCGCCCGACAGGGCGTCGCCGTGAAGGTCATCTCCGGTGACGACCACGAAACGGTCGCAGCGATCGCCCGGCAGGTCGGTATCGACGCGGGATCCGGCTGCGACGCCCGCACCCTGCCCGACGACGCCGACGCGCTCGCCGACGCCATGGATGCGCACACCGTGTTCGGCCGGGTCACGCCCGAGCAGAAGAAGAACATGGTGGTGGCGCTGCAGAAGCACCGGCACACCGTCGCGATGACCGGCGACGGGGTCAACGACGCGCTCGCCATCAAACAGGCCGACATCGGCATCGCCATAAACACCGGCTCGGCCGCCACCAAGGCGGTCGCGCAGCTGGTGCTGCTCGATGGGCGTTTCGAGCACCTGCCGCACGTGGTCGACGAGGGCCGCCGAGTCATCGCCAACATCGAGCGGGTGGCCGTGCTGTTCCTCACCAAGACCGTGTACGCGTCGGTCATCAGCATCCTGTTCGGCGCGCTCATCATGCGGATCCCGTTCCTGCCGCGGCAGCTGTCGATCACCGACGGGTTCACCATCGGCATCCCCGCGTTCTTCCTGGCACTGCTGCCGAACGCGCGACGCTATCGGCCGGGCTTTCTGCGCCGTACGCTGACGATCGCCGTGCCGGCGGGCTTCGTCGTCGGAATCGGGATGACGGTGCTCTCACGCATCGGACGGGAGGTGTGGCAGCTGCCCATGGCAGAGGTGCGCACGGCGTCGACGACACTGGTGGCGATCCTCGGGCTGTGGGTGCTCGTGCTCGTCTCGCTGCCCCTGACCGGGACCAAGGCGCTCATAGTGGCCGCGATGGTGGCGGGTTATCTCGTCGTGATCTGGATGCCGCTGACGACGTGGTTCTTCCAGCTCGTGCCCATGCGCGCGGCGCTGCTGGAGCTGGTGTGGGCGATCGGCGCGGCCGGGATCATGCTGATCGGGATCGCATTCCTGCTGCAGCGCGTGTGGCTGCGTCGCACCGAGCCGCTGCTCTGAGCGTGGGACCGCTCCCATAGGTTATCAAGCCGTTACCGCGCTCGTGTTGAAATGCGCTCATCCCGCCGGTACCGTCACTGTAAGCGCTTACGTCGGTCACTCCGGCCGTGCGCGCCCCTGCACCTTAATGAGGAGGACCACATGGACAAGTCCATTCGACGCTCCGTGATGTTCCCGCTCGCCCTTGTGGGCGTGGCGGGAATCGTGCTGACCGGATGTGCCGAGACCGGCACCGGCGGCGGCGACAACGGAGACGTCAAGGGCCAGACCGTCCGCATCTCGGGCGGCATCACCGGCTCCGAGGCCGACCTGCTGAACAAGTCGTTCGATCAGTTCACGAAAGACACCGGCATCAAGGTCGAGTACACCGGCGACAAGAGCTTCGAGGGCAACATCGTCACGAAGGTGACCGGTGGCTCCGCCCCCGACATCGCGATCGTGCCGCAGCCTGGTCTGCTCAAGTCGCTGATCGCCACCGGCGACGTGCTCAAGGCGGACGACACCGTCAGCGCCAACGTCGACAAGTACTGGGGCCCGGACTGGAAGAGCTACGGCACGTCCGACGGCACCTTCTACGCCGCGCCGATGCTCGCCAACGTCAAGGGCTACGTCTGGTATTCGCCCTCACAGTTCAAGGACTGGGGCGTCGAGGTTCCGAAGACCTGGGACGAGCTGCTCGACCTCACCAAGACGATCCAGGAGAAGACCGGCAAGGCGCCATGGTGCGCCGGCTTCGCATCGGGTGACGCCTCCGGCTGGCCGGGAACCGACTGGATCGAGGACCTCGTCCTGCGTCAGTCCGGCCCCGACGTCTACGACAAGTGGGTCGCGGGCGACGTGAAGTTCACCGACCCGGAGATCAAGAAGGCTTTCGACGCGGTGGGGAAGATCCTCCTGAACCCCGACTACGTGAACGCGGGCTTCGGCGACGTGAAGAGCATCAACTCGACCGCGTTCGCGGATGTCGCGGCCAAGGTCGCCGACGGCACCTGCGCGCTGACCCACCAGGCCTCGTTCCTGTCGTCGAACTTCCTCGACGTGAAGAACAAGGACGGCAAGACGCCGACCGTCGCCCCGGACGGCGACGTGTACGCCTTCGTGCTGCCGGGCATCGAAGAGGGCTCGACCTCGGTCGAGGGCGGCGGCGAGTTCGTCGCACGCTTCACCGACTCCGAGGCTGTCAAGCAGGTCCAGGACTTCATGACGACGCCCGAGTTCGCCAACGCTCGCGTCAAGCTCGGCGGCGTCATCTCGGCGAACAAGGGCGCTGACCCGTCGCTGGCATCCAGCGAGTTCCTCACCGAGGCGATGACCCTCCTGCAGGACAAGAACACGACGATGCGTTTCGACGCCTCCGACCTCATGCCCGCCACGGTGGGTTCGGGATCGTTCTGGAAGGGCATGACCAGCTGGATCGACGGCATGTCGACCGATGACGTGCTCAAGGCCATCCAGGCGGGCTTCGAGAACTAGCCGCCACCGGTCCGACGGGAGGGCGGATGCCCCACAGCGGGCATCCGCCCTCCCGCTTCCGCAGATGTGAAGGCACCGGTCAGAAAGGCAGGACAATGGCGACCGTGACAGAGCAACCGATCATCCGTTCGCGAGGCCCTCGGCTGTCGCGGAAGGTCACCGGCATCATCATCCTCGTCGCGGCGATCCTCGTTGTGGCGCTCTTCGTCTTCCTGCTGGTGGGCGGCCCCGACGAGGACGCCCTGCCCACCTCCCTCGGCTTCTCGCTGAACAGCTTCTTCGTCTGGATCGGCGCGCTGAACCCGCTCATCCAGATCCCGATCGTGGTCGTGCTGTTCGCCGCCGTGGTCGGTGTGATCCTGCTGCTCATCGAGTACGCGCCGCGTCCGGGACGCGGATACTTCTGGATGCGCCTCGCCGTCTGCTTCCTGATCCCGGTACTCGCCTTCATGGTGCTGCGCCCCTATCAGAACTCGGTCGTCTACGTCGTGGGCATCGCGTTGCTTGCCGGCGCGATCCTCTTCTTCGCCGACTACCGCGCCCGTGAAGGTGCGGGCTACGTCTTCCAGCTCATCGTCTTCATGGCGCCCGCCGCCATCCTGCTGCTGATCGGCCTCATCTATCCGGCGATCTCGACGTTCGTGAAGTCGTTCTTCGACAAGACCGGAACGCAGTTCGTCTGGTTCGACAACTACGTGTGGACCTTCACGAACCCCTACGGTTTCTGGTCGGTCATCAATACGCTCATCTGGGCGCTTCTGGCGCCGACCATCGCAACGGCGATCGGCCTGGTCTACGCCGCGTTCGTCGACCGGGCTCGCGGTGAGAAATTCCTCAAGCTCTGGGTGTTCATGCCGGTCGCGATCTCGTTCGTGGGCGCCGGCATCATCTGGAAGTTCGTCTACGACTACCGGCAGGGCCAGCAGATCGGTCTGCTCAATGCGATCATCACCTGGTTCGGCGGTGAGCCGGTCGGCTGGCTCGATGCGCAGCCGCTGATCAACACATTCTGTCTGCTGGCGGTGTTCATCTGGAGCCAGACCGGCTTCGCGATGGTCATCCTGTCGGCCGCGATCAAGGCGGTTCCGATCGATCAGCACGAGGCCGCACAGCTCGACGGCGCTTCGGCCCTGCAGCGGTTCTTCAACGTCACCATTCCCGGCATCCGCAGCTCGCTGATCGTGGTTCTGACCACGATCACGATAGCGGCGCTGAAGGTGTATGACATCGTCGCGGTGATGACCGGCGGTCGCTCGAACAGCTCGGTGCTCGGCTTCGAGATGGTCAATCAGCAGCAGCGCTTCCAGAGCTACGGACACTCATCGGCGCTGGCCGTCGTGCTGTTCCTGTTCGTGCTGCCGCTGATCATCTACAACGTCGTGCAGATGCGCAAGCAGAAGGAGATCCGCTGATG
Organism: Microbacterium horticulturae; assembly: GCF_029094505.1. Taxonomy (NCBI): domain Bacteria; kingdom Bacillati; phylum Actinomycetota; class Actinomycetes; order Micrococcales; family Microbacteriaceae; genus Microbacterium; species Microbacterium horticulturae. The sequence goes on from NZ_CP119108.1 coordinate 848,763, forward strand.
GCCACGGTGCACCTCGACACTCCCGCCGACACGCAGGCCGCGCAGGTGGTCAGCGGACGAGCGGGTCGCAAGGCTGAGCGCGACGCGCACAAGAAGCTCACGTCGCGCGGTGCGACGCTCGCGGCGGCCATCATCGCCGTCGTGTGGACGATCCCGACCTTCGGCCTGTTCGTCACGTCGTTCCGCCCCGGCGCCGACTCGAACACCACCGGTTGGTGGACGGTCTTCGTCGACCCGAGCTTCACCCTGTCGAACTACTTCGACGCCCTCACCGCGGGCGGCACCGCGCTGACCCTCGGCGAGTCGTTCATCAACTCGCTGGCCATCGCGATCCCCGCGACGCTGATCCCGATCTCGATCGCGGCGCTGGCCGCCTACGCGTTCGCGTGGATTCCGTTCAAGGGACGCAGCCCTCTGTTCGTCGCGGTGTTCGCACTGCAGATCGTGCCCATCCAGATGGCCCTCGTGCCTCTGCTGAGCCTGTTCTCGCGGGGTCTGACGATCGCCGGCGTCGGGATCTTCCCCGGTTTCACGCTGCGCGATGTCGAGCACAGCTTCGCTACCGTGTGGATCGCGCACGCGATCTTCGCGATGCCGCTGGCGATCTTCCTGCTGCACAACTTCATCTCCGAGATCCCGGGCGAGCTGATCGAAGCGGCCCGGGTCGACGGCGCCGGACACGGGCAGATCTTCTTCCGCATGATCATCCCGTTGGCGATGCCGGCCATCGCGTCGTTCGCGATCTTCCAATTCCTGTGGGTGTGGAACGACCTGCTGGTGGCGACGATCTTCGCACCGAGTTCATCGCTGCCATTGACACAGACGCTGAACTCGCTCTCGGGCACCTGGGGTGATCGCTGGTACCTGCAATCGGCCGGAACCTTCATCTCGATCATCGTGCCGCTGCTCGTCTTCTTCGCCCTGCAGCGCTTCTTCGTCCGCGGCCTCCTCGCCGGCGCGACGAAGGGCTGATTCAGATCCGCCCGAGCTCGCGCACCGGACGCAGGCGAAACAGGCGCACGGTGCGGCCGGACTCCCGCTCATACGATCGGTAGTTCGGCCATTGCGCCTCGATCCGCGCCCACGCCGCGTCCCGCGCGGCGTCGCCGATCGGCTCGGCGCGGACGGCGAGACGCCGTCCCCGCACGATGATCTCGGCGTCGGGATGCGCGCGCAGGTTGGTCGTCCAGGCGGGATGCCGCGACCCCGCGAAGTTCGTGCCGGCGACGATCGCGCTGCCGGCCCCGTCGGGCGTGTACATCAGCTGCACGTCGCGTACCGCGCCGGAACGGGCGCCGATCGTGCGCAGGGTGAGAGAGGGGACGAGGATGCCGCTGATCGGCATCCTCCCGCGCGCGATGACCGCGAACGCCCTCTCCAGCATCGGCATCAGGCGACGGCCGACGCGGCGGAACGCCGCAGTCTGGGTGAGCGGCGCCAGGAGGCGGCGAAGCGTCTGACGGATCGTGGTCATGGCGCCCATCCTGCCGTATCGCGGCCGAGGGCGCCTGGCTAGGCTGAGCGCATGAGCGCCCCTGCCGACCCCGACGTCGCTGCTGCCGAAGCCGAACTCGCCCGCCTGCGCGCCGAAGCCGAGGCCGCCGATGCGGCGCTCAAAGCGGCACAGGCCAAGGCTGCGCTCGCGGCCGCCGAGGCGGAGGCTGCGAAGGCGAAGGCGGGGGATGCGGCCGAGCCCGCCGCCGCGGCGGAGCCCGCGGCATCCATCCCTCCCGTCGACGGTCCGCTGGACGCCGACGACGTGCAGGCGATCATCGACGGGTACACGTTCGACGCTGCCACGCTCGACCTCGGCGCTCTCGTGAACGGCGATCCCGACCCGTCTGCGCAGATCCGCATTCCCCTGGCGATGCTCAACCGGCACGGCCTCGTGGCCGGCGCCACCGGAACCGGCAAGACCCGTACGCTGCAGGGTCTGGCCGAGCAGCTCGCTGCGCACGGCGTGCCGGTGTTCGCCGCCGATATCAAGGGCGACCTGACGGGAATCGCGACCCCGGGAGAACCGTCCGAAAAGCTCCTCGCGCGCACCCAGGCGATCGGACAGGACTGGAAGGCCACCGCGTCGCCGGTCGAGTATTTAGCGCTTGGCGGCGTCGGCACGGGCGTGCCGGTGCGTGCGACGGTGAGCGGCTTCGGTCCGCTGCTGCTGAGCAAGGTGCTGGGGCTGAACCAGACACAGGAGTCGAGCCTCGGTCTCGTGTTCCACTACGCCGATGAGGCGGGTCTCGCCCTGGTCGACCTGTCGGACCTGCGCGCGGTGCTGACGTACCTGACGGGCGATGAGGGCAAGGCCGAGCTCAAGGGCATCGGCGGCCTCTCCGCGGCGACGGCGGGGGTCATCCTGCGCGAGCTGATCACGTTCGCCGACGCCGGCGCGGACGTGTTCTTCGGCGAGCCGGAGTTCGACGTCAAGGACTTTCTGCGCACCGCGGCCGACGGGCGCGGGATCATCAGCCTGCTCGAGGTGCCCGGTGTCATCGACAAGCCCGAGCTGTTCTCGACGTTCCTCATGTACCTGCTGGCTGAACTGTTCGAGATCCTGCCCGAGGTGGGCGACCCCGACAAGCCCACACTCGTGTTCTTCTTCGACGAGGCGCATCTGCTGTTCAAGGATGCTTCGAAGGACTTCCTCTCGTCCATCACTCAGACCGTACGACTTATCCGTTCGAAGGGCGTCGGCGTGTTCTTCGTCACCCAGACGCCGAAAGACGTGCCCTCTGACGTGCTCGGACAGCTGGGCTCGCGCGTGCAGCACGCGCTGCGCGCGTTCACCCCCGACGACGCGAAGGCTCTGCGGGCCACGGTAGGCACCTACCCGAAGTCCGGCTACGACCTGGAGCGCGTGCTGCAGGAGCTTGGCACCGGCGAGGCCATCGTGACCGTGATGAGCGAGAAGGGCGCGCCTACGCCGGTCGCGTGGACGCGCATGCGGGCGCCGCAAGGTCTCATGGAGCCGACGCCCGACCCGCAGATCACCGCGGCCGTGAATGCGTCGCCGCTGCTGGCGAGGTACGGCACGGCCATCGACCGCGAGTCGGCGCGGGAGATCCTGACCGCGAAGATGAACGCCGCCGACCAGGCGCACGCGGCCGAGGTCGCCGCCGCCGAGAAGGCGAAGTCCGACGCGGAGTATGCCAAGCAGAAGGCCGCGATCGACAAGGCCGAGGCCGCAGCACAGAAGAAGGCCCAGGCGGAGTACGAGCGGCTCATGCGCAAGACCGCGGGCACCACGCGCACGGCGCGCACGAAGCAGAAGTCTCCGTTGGAGGAGATCCTCGGCTCGCGTACCACCCAGACGGTCGTGGGCGGCATCATCCGCGGCATCTTCGGCACCGGGCGGCGCTGAGGCACCGGGCGGCGCTGAGCCGCGGCATCCCGACTCTCCGTCCGCCCAGCTTGGAGTTTCTTATGAACCCTCGCGGCGACGGGTCCGGCGGCGTAGCCTTCCGTCGGGTTCCGCCCGACCGATGTGCCGACGGTTCTCCTGGCTGACGACGCCGACAGAAGGAGAAGAAGATGTCCGCGACCGAACACGACGTGACGACCGCTCCGCCGCGTCACAAGCTGAAGAGAAGCCTCGGGCCGATCGGCCTGCTGTTCACCGCCGTCGGGTCGATCATCGGCTCAGGGTGGCTGTTCGGCGCTTTCCACGCCTCGGCCATCGCGGGGCCCGCCGCCATCTTCTCCTGGGGCATCGCCGCGGTCATGATCATCCTGATCGGCCTGTGCTACGCCGAGCTCGGACCCATGTTCCCGATCTCGGGAGGCGTCGTGCGGTATCCGCACCTCGTGTGGGGGTCGTTCGGCAGCTACTCGCTCGGGTTCATCACGTGGATCGCTTCGGCGGCCGTGCCGGCGATCGAGGTCACCGGGGCGCTCACCTATGCGACGAAGTTCGCGCCGTTCACGGTGCGTGCCACCGACGCGGGCGGCAGCGCCCAGGTGCTCACCCCGCTCGGCATGGTCGTCGCGATCGTGCTGCTGGCCGTGTTCGTGGTGATCAACTACTTCGGCGTGCGGCTGTTCGCGCAGATCAACAACGTGCTGGTGTGGTGGAAGCTCGGCGTCATCGCCCTGGTCATCATCGTGTTCCTCATCACCGCGCTCGGCACGACCCAGATGGGGTCGCCGTCCAACTTCTCGGCCTACGGCTTCGCGCCCAACGGCTTCGCCGCCGTGTTCGTGTGCATCTCGACCGCCGGCATCACGTTCTCGTACCTCGGCTTCCGCCAGGGGATCGAACTGGCCGGCGAGACCAAGAACCCGCACCGCAACATCCCGTTTGCGCTGATCGGATCGGTGATCCTCTGCGCGATCCTCTACATGCTGCTGCAGGTCGCTTTCACTCTGGCCGTGCCCGCGTCGGTGCTGCAGAAGTCGGGCGGCTGGGCGGGGCTGGCCTTCACGAACGACTTCGGACCGCTGGCGGCCTTGGCGAGCATGGCGGGGCTGGCGTGGCTGGCGTACATCCTGTACTTCGACGCGGTCATCTCGCCGGCCGACACCGGCCTCATCTACACGACCATCGCCTCGCGCGTGTCATACGCCATGGGCCGCAACGCGAACGCGCCGCGGTGGCTGGCCAGCAACAACAGGCACGGTGTGCCGCACTGGAGTCTGGTGGTGACGTTCTGCGTCGGCATCGTGCTGCTGCTGCCGTTCCCGAGCTGGCAATCGCTGGTCGGGTTCATCACGACCTCCACGGTGATGTCGTTCGGCTCGGGACCGCTCGTGCTCGCGGTCCTGCGTCGCAAGTACCCGAACCGGCCTCGGCCGTTCCGCCTGCCGGGCGGTGACATCATCCCGTTCCTCGCCTTCTACAGCGCGAACATGATCATGTTCTGGGCAGGATGGGCGACCAACTCGAGGCTGCTCGTGACGATTCTCATCGGGTACGTGGTGCTCGTGCTGTTCCAGGTTTTCGGGCGTCGCAGCGAACAGCCGCCGCTGTTCTTCCGCACCTCGGCGGTATGGATCATCCCGTGGTTCGTGCTCTTCGGACTCGTGAGCTTCTTGTTCAGCTCGGGTCTGTTCGGCGCCGCGTTCGACAAGACCATGTTCTTCTGGGTGTTCCTCATCAACCTGGGCGTCTCGGTGCTGATCTACTGGCTCGCCGTGCGTTCGACGCTGCCTACCCACCTCGTCGACGACTACATCAAGGACGCCGAAGAGGAGTCCGAGCTCGAAGACGAGACGATCGCGGGAGGACACATCGCATAACGCGACCGTTCTCGCGGCGTGCGGCATAGGCTGGTGCCATGCCGTACGCCGCAGCAGTGATCACCGTGTCGGACCGCTCCTCGCGGGGCGAACGAGAAGACCTCAGCGGGCCGATCGCCGTGGCCGCGCTGCATGAGGCGGGCTTCGTCTGCGACGAGCCGATCGTCATCCCCGACGGGGCGGACGAGGTCGAGGCGGCCATCCGCGCGGCGCTGACCGACGGCATCCGCGTCATCGTCACGACCGGCGGCACCGGCGTCGGTCCCCGCGACGAGACGCCGGAGGGGGCCGACCGCCTCATCACCCGCCGGATCCCCGGCATCGCCGAAGAGCTGCGCCGCCGTGCGACGGCCGAGAAGCCCGCCGGGATGCTCTCGCGCGGCATCGCCGGCATCGCCGAAGGAGCGTTCGTGGTGAACCTGCCGGGAGCGCCGGCGGCCGTCGAAGCCGGCATGCCCGTGATCGTCGGGGTCGCCGCACACGTGCTCGGGCAGCTGCAGGGCGCCGATCACCGACACGCCGGTCACCACGAGGACGAGACGCGGTGAGCGTCCGCCTCGCGCAGATCAGCACCGAACCGCTCGACGTTTCCGCCCACGTCGCCGCCGTCGACGACCCGCGCATGGGCGCGGAGATCACGTTCACGGGACGCGTGCGTGATCATGATCCGGATGCCGCCTCCGGTGTCGTCGCGCTGGAGTACTCGTCGCATCCAGATGCGCAGAAGACCCTCGTGCAGCTGTGCGAGCAGGCCATCGGCGACACCGCGGCGATCGTGGCGGCCAGTCACCGCATCGGCCGGCTCGAGGTCGGCGACCTCGCCGTGGTGGTCGTGGTCGCCGCTGCGCACCGCGGCGAGGCGTACGAGGTCTCGCGCACGCTGATCGAGGCGATCAAGCACAGCCTGCCGATCTGGAAGCGCCAGATCGAGGCCGACGGCACCACGAACTGGAAGGGCCTGGGCGGCTGAGCCGACCTGCGTGCGCCGCTTCTCGGGTCTGACCGGCGGACTCAGCCGCCGGCGAACGGGGGCAGGACGTCCACGACGGCGCTCGCCGCGAGGGGCTCGTCGTCGTCCACGCGCGAACCGTCGACGAGCACCGAGCACTTCGGCAGGATCGCCGCTAACGCAGGGTAGTCCGCTGCCAGATGTGCGCGCAGTGTGCCCAGGTCGGGCGCGTCGACGAGGCGCTCGGCGGCGCCTGCGGCCTCCTCGGCCGCCGCGAAGAACCGGATGTGGGCCATTACGCCTTCCAGGTGGAGGCCAGCTGCGAGACCGCGTCGACGGAGCTCTTGATGTCGTCGGGCGACCCGCCGGCGCGGCCGGCGATCAGGCCCGCGACAAAGGCACTGAACGGGGCGGCGGGGCGGGCGACGCCGTCGGCGACGTCCTTCGCGAGCTTGAGGACCAGCGCGATCGGCACGTCTTCCTGGGTCAGCTCGAACCGCTCGCGCAGTGCGTCCGCCCATTCGTCCAGGGCCTCGGGGGGCAGGTGCTCGCTCATGCGTCCTCCTTCGTGAACCTTCTGAAATCCTCCCACGTATCGATGTCGTGGGCGCCCCCGCTGTGATCGGCCAGTGACGCGATAGCGACATCGGCGAACAGCGCGCGCATCGACTGGTCACGGCCCTCGTGGGAGAGGGATGCCGCAGCCTGCCGCAACGCGGACGTGCGGTAGACGCCGGTCAGCCATTGCGGGCGGCCCGCCTCGTCGGCGAGGCACGCGCCCTCAGTGTCGGAGGGCAGGAGCAGGATGTCGTCCACCAGCTGCCGCACGGCGGCGTCGACGCGGGGGAGGTCGCATGCCAACACGAACGTCCACTCCGGTTCCGGAGCGGAGCCCGCCGCCGTGGCGGCCAGCGCTGCGACGACCGCAGCGGCGGGGCCGGTGAACGGCGGGTCCTCGCGGACCCACCGCACATCACACGGGAGAATGGATGCCGCGGGCTCGGCAGAATCCACCGGTACGGCGGGTGCTGCGGGCACGGCAGTCTCGCTATCCGCAGCGCTGCCTGAGCGCGGCCCTGCAACGACGATCGGCGCGGCGCCCACGTCGCGCATCGCGGTGATCGCGCGGTCGAGCATGCTCACGCCCGCGATGACCAAGCGCGGCTTGTCGACGCCGCCCATGCGGGAGGCGCGTCCGCCGGCGAGGAGGATAGCGCCGAGCGAGGGCCCGGGCTGTGCGGGTGTCGGTGCCGGATCAGTCATGGCTGGTCGGGCCTGATCCACGACCCCGACTTGCCGCCCGTCTTCGCGATCAGACGCACATCGGCGATCGAGGTCGACTTGTCGAGCCCCTTCACCATGTCGACGACGGCGAGGGCGGCGACCGACACGGCCGTGAGCGCCTCCATCTCGACGCCGGTGCGGTCGGCTGTGCGCACGGTGGCCTCGATGTCGACGCCGGTGTCGGTGATCTGCAGATCGACGACAGCGCCGTGCACGCCGATGATGTGTGCGAGCGGCAGCAGCTCGGGGGTGCGCTTGGCGCCGGCGATGCCGGCGATGCGGGCGACGGCGAGCACATCGCCCTTGGGCACGTTGCCGTCGCGCAGGGCCGCGACCACGTGCTCCGCGCAGCGTACCGAGCCGCGGGCGGTCGCGGAGCGGACGGTCGGCTGCTTCTCGGTGACGTCGACCATGCGGGCGTGGCCCGCGGCATCCAAGTGCGTGAAAGTCATGAGATCAGCATGACATCGACGAGGTCGCCCGCCGCGACGGCGTCCACATGGGTGGGGACGATGGCATAGGCATCCGCCCGGCCCAAACTCGCGGCCAGGTGCGATCCGCCCGACGAGGCGGGTCGCACGCCTTCGCGCGTCACGACGACCGGTCGGTATTGGCGGCGGCCGGTCGGCGTCCGCCAGGGCTCGAGCACGCGCATCGGCAGGATCAGCCGATCGAGAACGGTCGCCCCCTGCATGGCGAGCAGTGCGGGCCGCACGAAGACCTCGAACGACACCGCCACGCTCACCGGATTGCCCGGCAATCCGAACAGCAGCGGCTCGCCGTCACCGAAGCCCTGCGGCTTGCCCGGCTGCATCGCGACCTTCTCGAACTGCATCGGGGCGACATTGCGCACGACCTCGTAGGCGCCGGCACTCACCCCACCCGACGTGATGACGACGTCGGCACCGAGTGCCGACGCCTCGGTGAGAGCAATCCGCAACCCGTCGCCATCGTCGGTGACCTGGGTGCGCAGCACGACCTCGGCGCCGTTCTCGCGGCACAGCCCATCGAGCAGCGCGCTGTTCGACTCCGGGATCTGCCCGTATTCGAGCGGAGCCCCGGGCGGACGCAACTCGTCACCGGTGGAGATCACGGCCACGCGCGGCACCCGCGAGACCACGACGTCCGTGACGCCGGCGGCTGCGGCCGAGGCCAGCTGCCGACCGCCCAGCACGAGCCCGGCGGGGAGAATCTCGTCGCCGGCACGGCACTCCTCACCGCGCGGGCGGATGTGCATGCCGAGCGAACGAGGAGCTGTGACCACCGTGACGCGCTCGAGCGAATCGGCGAGCCCGCCCGCGGTGTCTTCGAAGGGCACCACGGTGTCGGCTTCTGTCGGAAAGGGTGCGCCCGTCATGATGCGCGCCGCCTGCCCGCGGTCGATCGACGGGTTCAGCGACGTACCGGCCGGAAGATCGGCGACGACCTCGAGGGTGACGGGAGAATCGGGGGATGCCGTGGCCACATCCGCGTGGTGCACGGCGAAGCCGTCCATCGCCGAGTTGTCGAAAAGCGGCAGGTCGACCGCTGACCGCACCGGCTCACGCAGCACCCGTCCCAGGGCGGCCTCGACCGGCGCCGTGACGGGCTCCAGCAGGCGCGCGGCGGCCAGGATCCGTTCCCGGTGCTCGTCGACCGTGATCATGCGTGCTCCTTCCGCCGGGCGTTCCACCCGTCCATGCCCCCGCGCAGCACCGTGACGTGCGCCCCGGCGGCCTTCAGCGCGTAGGCGGCCGTGCGCGCCCGCACGCCCACCTGGCACACCAGCACCGCGGGCTGACCGCCCAGCGATCCCGCGACGCCGGTCGCATCGCCCAGCAGCGCTCGCAGCGGCACATGTCGTGCACCCGGCAGCATTCCCGTGACGACCTCGGCGTCTTCGCGCACGTCGATGACGACGTCGGTCTCACCGGGCTCGTCGACCTCGGTGAGCGGAGCGGAAACTGCGGGTGCCGCATCCGACGCTCGCGTCGCACGCAGCGGCGCTTCGCGCTGCGTGCCCGCGAGCGCGTCGATGAGCGCCACCCGGCCCAGCAGTGGCCGGCCGATGCCGGTGATGAGCTTGATCGCCTCGGTCGCCATGAGTGCCCCCACCTGCAGGCACACGGGGCCCAGCACGCCGACCGCCGAGCACGCGGGTGCTTCGCTGCCCGAGGGGTAGAGATCGCGCAGTCTGACGGGCTCGGCGGGCGCGGGCGGTGCCGACCAGAACACGGTGACCAGGCCCGCGAACTCTTGCACGGTGCCCCAGACCACGGGCACGTCGAGGCGCTCGCACGCGACGGCGACGATCTCGCGGCTGTCGAACGAATCGGTGCCGTCGAGCACGAGGTCGACGCCGTCGAGCAGCTCGGCGGCGTTGTCATGAGTGAGCCGCGTGCGCACGGGGCGCACGCGGGTCTCCGACCTCTCGGCGGCCACCCGTTCGGCGCTGTCGGTCTTGGGTCGGCCGATGTCTTGGCGTCGGTGGATCACCTGACGCTGCAGGTTGGAGGCGTCCACGTCGTCATCGTCGAAGACGACGAGCTCACCGACGCCGGCTGCCGACAGGGCGAGGATCGCAGGGGAGCCGAGGCCCCCGGCGCCGATCACGCCCACCCGCGCGGCGGCCAGGCGCCGTTGCCCGTCGGGCCCGAACCCGGCCAGGCGCTGATGGCGCGCGGTACGCATCTGCTCGGCATCGCTGAGCGCGATGACGGGCTCGACCAGCGGGGGCAGCATGGTCTCAGCGTATCCAGCACGGCGGCACCGCGGGCCGGACGCGACCGGAAATACCAAAGCTCCGCGCATGCGGAATAAGAACGGCCCGATATTCGCGCATGCGGTGCTAGTTTGGCCTCATGTCCGCAAGCTACAAGATCTCCCAGGCCGCCCGGCTGCTCGGGGTCAGCGATGACACCGTGCGTCGCTGGGTCGAGCAGGAGGTGCTGCCGGTCACCGACGCGAGCCCGGCCGAGATCCCCGGCGCAGCACTCGCGCAGCGCGCCGTCGAGCTGGCGAAGGCTGCGGAAGACCCGACCGACGTGCTCTCCAGCGCTCGCAACCGCTTCACCGGGCTGGTCACGAAGGTCGTCGCCGACGGCGTCTGCGCCCAAGTCGACATCCAGGCGGGTCCCCACCGGGTCGTGTCGCTCATGACGGCCGAGGCCGTCGAGGCGCTCGGGCTGGAGGTCGGCTCACTGGCCGTCGCCGTCGTCAAGGCCACCACTGTCATCGTCGAGACTCCCCGCGCCTGACGCCGCGCCCGAGAAGAGAGAGCCCATCACATGCGCCGAATGACCGCCTTCGCCACTGCCGCTGCGGCATCCCTCGCCCTCCTGCTGACGGGCTGCGGCGACACCACGTCGTCCGCGGACCCCGCCGGCGGTGCGTCGACCGACGCGCTCAGCGGCGAGGTCGCGGTGTCGGCTGCGGCCTCGCTGCAAGGCGCCTTCGACAAGGCGATCTCCGAGTTCGAGTCTGCCCACCCCGAGGTGAAGATCACGGCGAACTACGACGGCTCGAGCACGCTCGCGACGCAGATCAACGGGGGTGCGAAGGTCGACGTGTTCGCCTCGGCCGACGAAGCCAACATGGCGAAGGTGACCGACCCGGGCCTCGCTTCTGACCCGGCGATCTTCGCGAAGAACACGCTCGTGGTGGTGACGCCTTCGGGCAACCCGGGTGACGTGAAGACCCTGCAAGACCTGGCGAACCCCGACCTGAAGGTCGTCCTGTGCGCACCGGAGGTGCCGTGCGGTGCGGCATCCCAGACCCTCCTGAAGAACGCGGACGTCACCGTGCGGCCCGCAAGCCTCGAGCAGAACGTGACAGCCGTGCTCACCAAGGTGCAGAACGACGAGGCCGACGCCGGGCTCGTGTACAAGACCGACGCCGCCACCAGCGATCAGGTCACCTCGTTCACGCCCGAAGGCGCCGACGCGGTCGTCAACTCCTACCCGATCGTCGTGCTGAAGGATGCCCCGAACAAGGCGGCCGCGCAGGCGTTCGTCGACTTCGTCACCGGCAGCGACGGGCAGGCGATCCTCGCCTCGTTCGGATTCGACAAGCCATGAGCCGGCGGGGATACGCGCCGCCGATCCTCGTCGTCCCGGCGCTGGTCGGCCTCGCGTTCCTCGTCCTTCCGCTGGCGGCCCTCGTCGGCAAGGTCGAGTGGAGCAGCCTGTGGAGTGACATCACGTCGCCGCAGGCGCTCGACGCGCTGAGCCTCTCGCTGACCACCGGCCTCGTCGCCACGGCGTTCTGCGTCGTGATCGGGGTGCCGCTCGCTCTGCTGATCGCGCGGGCCTCCGGTCGGCAGGCCTCGGTGCTGAGGGCGATCGTCACCGTGCCGCTCGTGCTGCCGCCGATGGTGGGCGGCCTCTCGCTGCTGTTCCTGTTCGGCCGCTCGGGATGGCTCGGCTGGACCGGGTGGCAGATCCCCTTCTCGACGACCGCCGTCGTGATGGCGCAGACGTTCGTGGCGCTGCCCTTCCTCGTCCTCGCGCTCGAAGGCGCGCTGCGCACCTCGGGTATCGCGTACGAGCAGACGGCGGCGGCGCTCGGCGCCGGCGGCTGGACGATCTTCTGGCGGGTCACCCTGCCGCTCGCGGGGCCCGGCCTGCTCTCGGGCGTCATCCTCTGCTTCGCCCGCGCGATCGGCGAGTTCGGAGCCACCGCGCTGTTCGCCGGAAACGCACCGGGCGTGACACAGACCATGCCGCTGGCGATCTACACGGCGTTCAACGGTGCCGGGGTCTCGCAAGGCTCGGCCGTCGCGCTTTCGCTGCTGCTGCTGGTGACCGCTATCGCCGTGTTGCTGCTCGTGCGCGCGTGGCGCCCGAGCACCCCGACCTCGGTGAAGGGTGTGGGATGAGCGGCGCAACGCTGGAGGCCCGGGTGACCGTCGACCGCGGACGGTACACGCTCCAGGCGGAGGTGCACGCCGACGCCGGTGAGGTCGTGGCTGTCATGGGGCCCTCGGGGGCAGGGAAGTCGACGCTGTTCGGCGCGCTCGCCGGCTTCGTCGACCTCGACGAGGGATTCGTGCATCTGGACGGAAGGACGGTGGATGCCGCATCCGGCCCCCACGTCACGCCCCGTGATCGCGGGATCGTGCTGCTGGGACAGGAGCCCCGGCTGTTCCCGCATCTGACGGCACGCGAGAACATCGCGTTCGGACCGCGTGCGCGCGGCACGGTGCGGGCGACCGCGCGCGCCGACGCCGATGTGTGGCTGGAGCGGGTGGGGCTGGCCGGCATGGGCGGCCGCCGGCCCGCCGAGCTGTCGGGCGGCCAGCAGCAGCGGGTCGCGCTGGCGCGGGCGCTGGCCACCTCGCCGCGGCTGCTGCTGCTCGACGAGCCGCTGACCTCGCTCGACCCCGAGACTGCGGGCGGCATCCGGGAGCTGCTGAGCGCCCAGCTGCGTGAGACCGGGACCACAGCGCTGGTGGCCACCCACGACGCGGCGGACGCGGCATCCCTCGCCTCCCGCCTGGTGATCCTCGAGGACGGCCGTGTCACGCAGACGGGCGCGGTGCAGGCGGTGATGGATGCGCCGGCCACCCCGTTCGTCACGATCATCGCCGGCACGCGCCCGCACCGCGGCCCGGCGGGTCTGCAGGCACGCATCGTGCAGGTCGACGAGGACGAAGACGGCCTTGCGGCCCGCGCCCGCACGGCGGACGGCGCCGAGGTGGTCCTGCGGCTTCCCATAGGCACGGCCATCGCGCCGGGCGCGACGATCACGGTCGGGTAGAGTCCCGCAGCGTGGGCATGTGCGAGCGCGACGACCGCGGGCGCCTCGTGCTGCGTCGGCACGCCGACGTCGTGGCGGTGGCGCACGATCCTGACACCTTCTCGAGCCGGGTCTCCGCGTACCGGCAGATCCCCAACGGGCTCGATGGACCGGCGCACCGTGATGCGCGGCACCTGCTCGACCCGTTCTTCTCGCCGCCGCGGCTGGAGCGGCTGCGGCCCGGTCTCGAAGACCTCGCACGCTCGCTCGTGCCGGCGCCGGGTCAGGTGGTGGATGCCGTCGCCGAGCTGGGGGCGCGGTACTCGGTGCGCGCCGCCTCGCTGTGGCTGGGCTGGCCCGCAGGGCTCGAGGACGAGCTGCTCGACTGGGTGGCCGACAACCGCGCCGCAACCCGCTCGGGCGACCGCGCGCGCACGGCGGCGGTCGCCGCACGCTTCGACGAGATCGTGCACGCGCTGGTCGTGGCGCGCTGCGCGACCGGCACCGACGTGACCGCTGAGCTCATTCAGACCCGCACGGCCGACGGACGCCCGCTGCACGAGGAGGAGGTCGTGTCGATCCTGCGCAACTGGACCGGCGGCGACCTGTCGACGCTCGCGCTGTGCGTCGGCGTCGTCGCGCACGGCCTCGCCGTGCGTCCCGAGGTGCAGCGCGCGCTCGCCGATGCGCCCGACGAGGCGCTGGCGGCGGCGATCGACGAGCTGCTGCGCATCGACGACCCGTTCATCTCGAGCCGCCGACGCGCGACGGCCGACACACAGGTGGGGGAGTGCCCGGTCGCGACTGACGAGCTCGTCGTGCTGCACTGGCCGAGCGCGAACCGCGACCCGCGGGTGTTCGGTGACCCCGACGCTTTCGCCCCCGTGCACAACGCGGCAGCGAACCTCGTGTACGGCGCAGGGGCGCACGTGTGCCCGGGCCGGCCGCTTGCGACACTCGAGCTCGTGGTGCTCGTGCGAGCGCTTCTGCGCACGGGGCGTCTGTGCCTCGCGCCGGGGGCGGCGCCCGAGCGGGAGACGCCCCCGGCAGGCGGCTTCCGTCGTGTCGACGTGCTCCTCGAATCCGTCTGAGTCATTCGGCCCCGATCGCGCGGAGAACCGCTACGGTGAGAGGTATCGAGAGCACAGTGCGGCGCTCTCGTCGGAGGTTGCGATGGGTAGGATCACCACGCGCACGAAGATCGTCCGGATCACCGTCGGAGTCGACGAGCCGGATGCCTCGACCGTGCGGCGCATGGATACGCTGGCGGCCGAGGAGCCGCTGGAGATAAGGGTCGGCGGTACGCCGCTGACCGTCACGATGCGCACACCCGGCGACGACGTGGAGCTCGCCGCCGGCTTCCTCGTGTCGGAGGGCGTCATCACCCGGGCCGACCAGTTCGCCTCGGCGATGCACTGCTCGGGTCCGGGCACCGAGGCCAACACCTACAACGTGCTCGACGTACGCCTCGCCCCGGGAACGCCCCCGCCCGACCCTGCGCGCGCCCGGCACTCGTACACGACGAGCGCGTGCGGAGTGTGCGGCGCGGCATCCATCGACCAGGTGCGCACCGCGTCGTCGTTCGACGTGTCGGCCGATCCGGTGGGGGTGGATGCCGCGGTCCTGGCCGAGCTGCCCGACACGCTGCGCACGCGGCAGGCCGTGTTCGAGAAGACCGGCGGTCTGCACGCGGCGGCGCTGTGCGATGCGAGCACGGGAGAGGTGCTCGTCGTGCGTGAAGACGTCGGCCGGCACAACGCCGTCGACAAGGTGATCGGCTGGGCTGTGCTGAACGACCGGCTGCCCCTGCACACAACGGTGCTGCAGGTGTCGGGCCGGGCGAGCTTCGAGCTCGTGCAGAAGGCTGTGATGGCCGGCATCCCGATCCTGTCCGCCGTCTCAGCGCCGTCGTCCCTCGCGGTCGAGATGGCCGAGTCCTCGGGGCTCACCCTCGTCGGCTTCGTGCGCGGCGATTCCATGAACGTCTATGCCCGGGCGGACCGGGTGCGAACGAGTGCGCTGCTGCCGGCCTGAGCGGGAGCAGCCTGGAATGAAGGAGAGTGCACGATGACCGCCAAGGCACCGGTGCAGGATGTCACGGAATCCGCCACCGCGATGGAGGTGGCCGAGCCCCGCCTCTGGGCGGCCGGGGTTCCGGGCATCACTCACGCCATGGGACCCGCCATGGCCGACATGGGCGTCGGGCGCGCGCTGACCCTGCTCACAGACATGAACCAGAAGGACGGGTTCGACTGCATGAGCTGCGCGTGGGCCGATCCGGAGGAGCGCAAGACGTTCGAGTTCTGCGAGAACGGCGCGAAGGCCGTGACGTGGGAGGCCACCCCGGTCACGATTCCGACGTCGTTCTGGGCCGAGAACTCGATCTCGAGCCTGCAGGACAAGTCCGAGTACTGGCTCGGCATGCAGGGCCGCCTCATCGAGCCGCTGTACAAGCCGACCGGAGAAGACAACTACCGGCCCATCACCTGGGACGAGGCGTTCACCCTCATCGGCGACCGGCTGAAGGCCATGGACTCGCCGAACGAGGCGACGTTCTACACCAGCGGGCGCACCGCGAATGAGACCGCGTTCGCCTACCAGCTGTTCGCACGCGAGATGGGCACGAACAACCTGCCCGACTGCTCGAACATGTGCCACGAGTCGACGGGCCTGGCCATGGGGCAGACGATCGGCATCGGCAAGAACACGATCGCCTACAAGGATTTCGCCAAGGCCGATCTGATCATCATCATGGGGCAGAACCCCGGCACCAACCACCCGCGCATGCTCACGGCGCTCGAAGAGGCCAAGGAAGCCGGCGCCGAGATCGTCGCGATCAACCCGCTGCTGGAGGCGGGGCTGATCCGCTACAAGAACCCGCAGAAGGTCAAGGGCATCATCGGTCACGGCACCGGCATCGCCGACCAGTACCTGCAGATCCGCGCGGGCGGCGACGGGTGGCTGATGAAGGCGATCTCGCAGCGCGTCTTCGCCGCCGAAGATGCCAAGCCGGGCACGGTCCTCGATCACGCGTTCCTCGACGAGCACTGCCAGGGCCTCGACGAGTTCCGCGCGAGTCTGAAGGACCTCGACCCCGAGATGGTGCTGCGCGCCACGGGACTGACCACCGCGCAGATCGACGAGCTCGCCGAGCGGTATCTGCGTGCCGACAAGGTGATCATCACCTGGGCGATGGGACTGACCCAGCACCGCGACGCGGTGAGCATCATCAAGGAGGTCATCAACCTTCTGCTGCTGCGCGGCAACATCGGCAAGCCGGGTGCCGGTGCCTCGCCGATCCGCGGCCACAGCAACGTGCAGGGCGACCGCACGATGGGCATCTGGGAGCAGATGCCGCCGAAGTTCCTCGATGCGCTGCAGCGCGAGTTCGGCTTCGACCCGCCCCGCGAGAACGGTTACGACGTCGTGCAGGCGGTCGAGGCCATGCGCGAGGGCAAGACCAAGGTGTGGATCTCGATGGGCGGCAACCTGGTGTCGGCGGTGTCCGACACGCACGCCGCCGAAGAGGGCTTCCGCAAGGTCGGCCTGAACGTGCAGGTGTCCACCAAGCTCAACCGCAACCACCTCACCGTGGGCGACGAGGCGATCATCCTGCCGGTGCTCGGGCGCACCGAAATCGACATGCAAGAGGCCGGTCCCCAGATGCTGACCGTTGAGGACTCGGTCTGTGCCATCCACTCGACGCGCGGCAAGGTGAAGCCGATCTCCGACAAGCTGCGCAGCGAGATGTCGGTCGTCGTCGGCATCGCACGGGCGTACTTCGGTGACACCGGACCTGTCGACTGGGCGTCGTTCGAGAAGGACTACGACGTCGTGCGCGACCACATCGAGCATGTCATCCCGGGGTTCACCGATTTCAACAAGCGGCTCAAGGCCGACAACGGCTTCATCCTGCCGCACGGCCCGCGTGACTCGCGCACGTTCCCGACGGCGACCGGCAAAGCGATGATCACCGTCAACGACCTCGAGTACATCGAGCGCCCTCCGGGGCGCCTGCTGCTGCAGTCGATGCGGGCGCACGACCAGTTCAACACGACGATCTACAGCTTGAACGACCGTTACCGCGGCATCAAGCGCAGCCGTCGCGTGATCTTCGTGCACCCCGACGACCTCGCCGAGCTCGGCATCGAAGACGGCTCGCTCGTCGACGTGCACAGCGAGTTCGCGGACGGCGTGGACCGCTCCGTGCACGCGTTCAAGGCGGTCGCGTTCCCGACCTCGCGCGGATGCGCGGCCACCTACTTCCCGGAGGGAAACCCGCTGGTGCCCCTGTCGTTCACCGCGCTGGGCAGCAACACTCCGGCATCCAAGTCGGTCGTCGTGCGCCTGGAGCCGGTCACCGAAGCCGTCGTATCCGCCTGAGCCTCAGGCGGCCGCACCTCGAGAGAAAGGACAAAGATGTCTTCGAGCGCGGAATCCGCAGTCCATAAACCCACTGCCGGACGATGGTGGATCGTCGTCGCGGCCCTGCTGCTGCAGTTCTCCATCGGCGCCGTGTACGCCTGGAGTGTCTTCGGCAAGGCACTCGCCGAGCCGACGGCGATGAACCTCTCCACCTCCCAGGCGTCGCTGACGTTCACGGTGACGATCGGCATGATCTTCATCGGCAGCTACGTCGGCGGCAAGGTGCAGGACCGCACGGGTCCCCGCCCGGTCGCTCTCACCGGTGGTGTCATCTACGGGATCGGGTGCATCCTCGCATCCTTCGCGGTGTCGCACGACGCGAGCCTGCTCTGGCTGCTGGTCCTCGGCTACGGCGTGATCAGCGGCTTCGGCCTCGGCTACGCGTACATCGTGCCGATCGCGATGCTGCAGAAGTGGTTCCCCGACAAGCGCGGGCTCATCACGGGCCTCGCCGTGGCCGGCTTCGGCTTCGGCGCCGTGGTCACGGCCCCCGTCGCGCAGTGGCTGATAGCGATGACGCCGACCGAACCGAACCGCGCCTTCCTGCCGCTCGGGATCGGATACATCGTGCTGGCGGTGATCGGCGCGTCGTTCTTCCGCAACCCGCCGGCGGGTTACACCGTGCCGGGGTGGACCCCGTCGGTGAGTGGTCGCACGCGTGACGCGTACAAGCAGTTCACCGAGCAGGAGGCCCTGCGCACGCCGCAGTGGTACCTGCTGACGGCGATCCTCACGCTGAACGTGACGGTGGGTATAGCGCTGATCGCGCAGGCCGCGGCCAGCGCGAAGGACATCGCGGGCTATTCGGTCGCCGGGGCGGCAGCCCTCGTGGGGGTGCTGGCCCTGTTCAACGGCGGCGGGCGCATCTTCTGGGCGTGGATCTCGGGCTTCACCGGCCGCATGGTCGCGTTCGGTCTGATGCTCGGACTGCAGGGCGTGTGCCTGCTGATCGTGCCGCACGCCAGCAACGGGGTGCTGTTCTTCATCCTCGCGGCGATCATCTACCTCTGCTACGGCGGCGGGTTCGGCACCATGCCGGCCACGGCGGGCGACTTCTTCGGGGTCAAGCACGCCGGTGCCATCTACGGCCTGATGATCATCGGGTGGAGCCTCGGCGGCATCATCGGCCCGCCGATCATCGCGGCGCTGATCGGCGAGGACAAGAATTACGTCCTCGGCTACACCGTGATCGGCATCATCGCGCTGGTCTCGCTGGTCGTCCCGGTGATCACGCGCATGCCCAAGCCCGAGACGCCGGCCACCGCGGTGGTCGTGGACGGGGCGGGGATGCCGGAGGTCGACTGACGCGCACAGCAAAGGGCGCGGCATCCCGAATCGGATGTCGCGCCCTTTTCTCTGCGTGCTACGGCCTGCGCAGCCGTTCCGGGTTGGGGGCGGCGACCGGGTCCCATCCGCGGCGGGTGGCACGGGTGCCGCTGCGGTGCTCGTCGCGCGAGCGGTACACGATGTACGGGCGGAAGAGGTACTGCACCGGCGCCGAGAACACGTGCACGAGGCGCGTGAACGGCCAGAGGATGAACAGGCAGGTCGCTGTGATCGCGTGCAGCTGGAACATCAGCGGCGCCCCGACCATGAGGTCGGGCTGCGGCTGGAAGAGGATGATGCTGCGCACCCACGGGCTGATCGTGGCCCGGTACTCGTACCCGGGGCCGAACAGCTGGTGGATGAACGTGGCGAGAGTTCCGAACACGAGCGTCGCGCCGAGGAACACGTACATGACCTTGTCCATCGTCGTCGTCGCCAAGAACACCGGGCCGACCGTACGGCGACGGTAGATGAGGATCGCGAGACCGAGCAGGGTCAGGACTGCGGCCGCCGTGCCGAGCACGGTCGCGCCGATGTGGTACATATGCTCGTTGATGCCGATCGCATACAGCCACTCGCGGGGGATCAGCAGACCCACCGCGTGGCCGGCGACCACGCAGAGGATGCCGAAGTGGAACATCGGCGAGCCCCACCGCAGCAGCCGGTTCTCGTACGACTGGCTGGAGCGCGTCGTCCACCCGAATTTGTCATAGCGATACCGCCAGATGTGGCCCACGATGAACACCGCGATCGCGATGTACGGCAGGGCCACCCACAGCAGCATGGACAGGGGGTTCATGCGTCCTCCCTCACTTGGAACGGCGGCAGGTTGCCGAGGAAGCTCAGCCCCACCGTTTCGGTGGGCGGTCCCTCATTGATCAGGTCGAGATAGCGCTCGCGTGTGGCCTCGTCGATCGGGGGCAGCGACAGCGTCACGGCCCGTACCACGCCGGCCCAGGGGCTTTCCATGGTCTCGAGCGCTGCCCGGAGCACCTCGACGCCCTCGCGGTGGCTCGACAGCACGGCGGCGGCGATCTCGGAGTCGCTCATGGCCGAGAACTCCAGGACCGCCGGCAGATAGTCGGGCAGCTCCTGCGCGTCGAACTCCCACCCTGCCGCGCGGTACGCCTCGAGGATGGTCACCAGCGCGGTGCCGCGCTTGCGGGTGTCACCGTTGGCGTAGTACGTCAGGTACAGGCTGCACTTGCGCTTCAGATCGAACGTGTTCACGTATTCACGACCGAGATCGTCGGATGCCGTGGCCACATTTATGAACTGCTGCAGCAGTGTGCGCACCTCCTCGGGAACCGACGCGATCAGCGCCTGCACCTGGGGGATGCGCGCGAACCACGCGTCATCGGGGTAGTCGAGCAGCAGCGAGGCCGCCATGTGCACGCGTTGCCGCGCGTCGCGGGTCAGCGTGAGCGCGGCGAGCGGGGGCGGCAGCTTGCGCCGCGGCGTCACGCGGGTGCGGGAACGACTGAGGAGGGGCATCAGGACTCGTCCTTCGGCGGGAACAGCCCGTCCGGCGACCCGTTGCCGTCCCAGTTGAGCAGGTTCACCCTGCTGCTGGGAGATGCCGGGGTGTCGGAGGTCTGCCGGTCGGCCAGGGCGTGGAAGTTCTCCACGGCGACCGGGACCGGGTGGCCGCTGGACAGACCGAAGTGGTTCGGGCCGCCCATGCCGGGGCCGCCGTCGTAGTCGAGCGAGCAGGCGAGCTCTTCGAGCTCGCGGGCCTGCTCGGCGTGCGCGGCGGGGATCACGTAGCGGTCGTTGTACTTGGCGATGGCCAGCAGCCGGTACATCTCCTCCATCTCGACACCCGTCATGCCGACCGCCGTGGCGATCGACTCGTCGCGGTCGTCGTCGAGGTTGATGCCTCGCATGTACGACCGCATCGCGGCCAGCTTGCGCAGCGACTCGTCGACGGGCACCGTGTCACCGGCGGTGAACAGCTCGGCCAGGTACGAGATCGGGATGCGCAGCTTGTCGATAGCGGCGAAGAGCGTGCGGGCGTCCTCTCCGTCGTTGCCCGAGCCGGTCACCACGTCCACGACGGGGCTGAGCGGCGGCACGTACCAGACCATCGGCATCGTGCGGTACTCCGGGTGCAGCGGAAGCGCGACCTTGTACTTCTTGATCAGCGCGTAGATAGGGCTGTTCTGCGCGGCCTCGATCCAGTCCTCCGGGATGCCGTCGCGGCGGGCGGCTTCGATGATCTCGGGGTCGTTCGGGTCGAGGATGACACTGCGCTGCGCGTCGAGCAGGTCGTGCTCGTTCTCGACGCTGGCCGCCTCGGCGACGCGGTCGACGTCGTACAGCACCAGGCCGAGGTACCGCAGCCGGCCGACGCAGGTCTCCGAGCACACGGTGGGCAGGCCAACCTCGATGCGCGGGTAGCACAGCGTGCACTTCTCGGCCTTGCCGGTCTTGTGGTTGAAGTAGACCTTCTTGTACGGGCAGCCCGACACGCACATCCGCCAGCCGCGGCACTTGTCCTGGTCGACGAGCACGATCCCGTCTTCGGCGCGCTTGTAGATCGCGCCGGAGGGGCAGGATGCCGCGCACGAGGGATTCAGGCAGTGCTCGCAGATGCGGGGCAGGTAGAACATGAACGCCTGCTCGAACTCCGCCGAGACCCGCTCGCTCATCTTGCGGAGGATCGGGTCGTCCTGCATCGTCTCGGCGGACCCGCCCAGGTCATCGTCCCAGTTGGCCGACCACGAGATCTTCATGTCCTTGCCCGTCAGCAGCGACTTGGGCCGCGCGACCGGGGTGTGCTGCCCCTTCGGGGCATTCAAGAGCATGTCGTAGTCGTAGGTCCAGGGCTCGTAGTAGTCCTCGATCTCGGGCAGGTTGGGGTTCGAGAAGATGTGCGCGAGCTTCGAGAGGCGTCCGCCTGCGCGCAGCTTGAGCCGGCCGCGCTTGGTGCGCACCCAGCCACCGTTCCACTTCTCCTGGTCCTCGTAGGTGCGCGGATACCCGACGCCGGGCCGGGTCTCCACGTTGTTGAACCAGACGTACTCGACACCGGTGCGGTTCGTCCAGGCCTGCTTGCAGGTGACCGAACAGGTGTGGCATCCGATGCACTTGTCGATGTTCATCACCATCGACATCTGAGCCATGACCTTCATCGGTACTGCACCTCCTGGCTGCGGCGACGGATCGTCGTGACCTCGTCGCGTTGGTTGCCCGTGGGGCCGAGATAATTGAACGCCCACGCGAGTTGCGCGTAGCCGCCGATGAGGTGGCTGGGCTTGAGCAGGATGCGCGTCAGCGAGTTGTGGATGCCGCCGCGCTGCTTGCTGGTCTCGGTGATCGGCACGTCCACCGTGCGATCCTTCGCGTGGTACATGTACACCGTGCCCTCGGGCATGCGGTGCGTGACGATAGCGCGGGCGACCACGACGCCGTTGCGGTTGTAGGCCTCGATCCACTCGTTGTCGCGGACGCCGATCTTCGCGGCATCCTCGAGGCTCATCCAGATCGTGGGGCCACCACGGCTCAGCGACAGCATGAAGAGGTTGTCCTGATACTCCGAGTGGATCGACCACTTGGAGTGCGGTGTCAGATAGCGCACCGAGACCTCCGCGGCGCCGGTCGCGGCATCCACTCCCGTCTTCCCGGGCGTGGCGTCGTCGAACAGCCGTGCCATGTCGAGTGGTGGACGGTAGATCGGCATGTTCTCGCCGAGCTCTTCCATCCAATCGTGGTCGAGGAAGAAGTGCTGCCGGCCGGTCAGTGTGTGCCAGGGCTTGAGCTGCTCGACGTTCACGGCGAACGCCGTGTAGCGGCGGCCGCCGTGCTCGGAACCCGACCACTCGGGCGACGTGATGACACTGCGCGGCTGCACGGTCACATCGGTGAAGGTGATGTGGGTGCCCTCGTGCTCTTCGGCGAGGAACGCGAGCTTCTGCCCGGTCTTCTGCTCGAGCTGTTTGAAGCCCTGCACGGCCAGGCGGCCGTTCGTCGTCCCCGAGAACGCGAGCACCATCTCGCAGGCACGCCGGTCGGTGTCCAGCCGCACGCGGCCGGCCATGGGACCGACCTCGACGGTGCCGTTCAGCTGCCCCAGCATGGCGATCTCGGGCTCGGGGTGGTACGTGATGCCCTTGGTGACCATGCCGAGCTTCTCCGACAGCGGGCCCAGGGTCTTCCACTTGTCGGCCAGTGCCGGGTAATCGCGCTCGACGACGACGAGCTTGGCCATCGTCACGCCGGGCTTGAGCGGCAGGTCCTGGACGGCGCCGTGCGGGGTCGCCATGACGTCCGGCGTGTCGTGCTGCAGGGGAGCGGCGACCACATCGCGGCGCACACCCAGGTGGGTGCGGGCCAGCTCGCTGAACTTCTCGGCGAGCACCTTGAACGTGTCGAAGTCGCTGCGCGTCTGCCACGGCGAGTCGATGGCCGGGCTGAATGAGTGCACGAAGGGGTGCATGTCGGTCGACGACAAGTCGTACTTCTCGTACCAGGTCGCCGTCGGCAGCACGATGTCGCTGAACAGCGTCGTGCTCGTCATGCGGAAGTCGCTGGTCATCAGCAGGTCGAGCTTGCCGATGGGGGCGTCGTCGCGCCAGCGGATGTCGCGCGGGCGCGAGTCGGTCTCGCCCACCCGAATCGCCGAGTCGGTGCCGAGCAGGTGCTTGAGGAAGTACTCGTTGCCCTTGCCCGACGAACCCAGCACGTTGGCGCGCCACATGTCGATCACGCGCGGGAAGTTCTCCGGGGCATCCGGGTCTTCGCACGCGTAATGCAGGGAGCCGTCGTTGAGGCTGTCGACGATGTACTGCGCGGGTTCGAGCCCTGCCGCCTCGGCCTCGTCGCACAGATCCAGCGGATTGCGCGAGAAGGTCGGGTAGCTGGGCATCCAACCGCGCTTGACCGATTCGACGAGGCAGTCGGCGGTGGTCCGGTCGTCGAACGCGCCGCGCGCCAGGGGAGAGGCCAGCTGGTTCGCCGGCAGGCCGTCGTAGCGCCACTGGTCGGTGGCCAGGTACCAGAACGCGGTGCCGATAGCCTGCCGCGGCGGGCGGGTCCAGTCGGCCGCGCCCGCGTACTGGTTGTAGCCGGTGAGCGGACGGACCTTCTCCTGGCCGACGTAATGCGCCCAGCCGCCGCCGTTGACGCCCTGGCAGCCGGTCATCATCGTCAGCGCGAGGAAGGTGCGGTAGATCGTGTCGGAGTGGAACCAGTGGTTCGTGCCCGCGCCCATGAGGATCATCGAGCGGCCGCCGCTGCGCTCCGCGTTGTCGGCGAACTCGCGGCCGATGCGGGTGGCCTGCTCGGCGGGGACCGACGTGATCTCCTCCTGCCACGCGGGGGTTCCCGGGGTCGAGGCGTCGTCATAGCCGGTCGGCCACTCGCCCGGCAGGCCGTCGCGGCCCACGCCGTAGCGGGCGAGCATGAGGTCGAAGACGGTGGTGACGGTCTTGCCGGCCACGGTGCGCACCGGCACGCCGCGACGCACGACGCCCGTGCCGCCGGCGTGCTCCTGGCCGGACTCGGGCGTGACGTCGAAGCGCGGCAGTGCGAGCTCGGCGCTCTCCCACCCGCCCAGGTCGGCGATCGACAGCTGCGGCACCACATCGCCCAGGTCGAGGTTCCATTTGCCCTCGTCCTCCGGCGAGAAGCGGTGGCCGAGCGACCCGTTCGGGATGACGACCGAGCCGTCCGCGTCGAGCACGGCGGGCTTGAACTCGGCGTGTGCGGCTGCGCCGGCATCCTCGCCCAGATCACTCGCCGTGAGGAACTTGCCCGGAACCAGCTGGTCGCCGTTGCGCTCGACGGTCACCAGGTACGGCGCGTCGGTGAAGCGGCGCATGTAGTCCTCGAAGCGCGGGGTGCGCTTGTGCACGAAGTGCTCGGTGAGGATCACGTGCCCCATCGCGATGCCGAGAGCGGCGTCGGTGCCGGGGTGCGGCGAGGCCCACTCGTCGGCGAACTTCGTGTTGTCGGTGTAGTCGGGCGAGACGACGACGACCTTCTGCCCGCGGTAGCGGGCCTCGGCCATGAAGTGCGCGTCGGGGGTGCGGGTGACCGGCACGTTCGAGCCCCACATGATGAGGTACGACGAGTTCCACCAGTCGGCCGACTCGGGCACGTCGGTCTGGTCGCCGAACACCTGGGGGCTGGCCACCGGCAGGTCGGCGTACCAGTCGTAGAACGACAGCATCGTGCCACCGAGCAGGTTGAGGAATCGCGAGCCGGAGCCGTGCGAGATCATCGACATCGCCGGGATCGGAGAGAAGCCTGCGACGCGGTCGGGACCATACTTCTTGACCGTGTACACGTGGGCCGCCGCGGCGATCTCCATCGCGTCGTTCCAGGTCGTGCGGATGAGGCCGCCCTTGCCGCGGGAGCTCTTGTACGCCCGGGCCTTCTCGGGGTCTTCGACGATCGACTCCCAGGCGTCGACGGGGTCGGGATGCTGCCTCTTGGCCGCGCGCCACAGATCCGCCAGCGTGTCGCGGATATAGGGGTAGCGCACCCGGGTGGGCGAGTAGGTGTACCAGCTGAACGCCGCGCCGCGCGGGCAGCCGCGGGGCTCGTACTCGGGGGAGTCGGGACCGACAGAGGGGTAGTCGGTCTGCTGGGTCTCCCAGGTGATGATCCCGTCCTTGACGTACACCTTCCACGAGCACGACCCGGTGCAGTTCACGCCGTGGGTGGAGCGCACGACCTTGTCGTGCGACCAGCGGTCACGATAGAACACGTCGCCGTCGCGACCGCCCTCGAGGAAGAGAGCGCGCATGTCGGGCGAGGTCTCGCCGGGGCGTACGAAGCGGCTCAGCGACAGCAGTGTGTCGGCCAGAGCGCCGTCCGTAGCCGGCTCGGTGTGGATGCGGGGTGTCATGCGGAATCCTCCAGCCTCACGATTACCCCCAGTATGGGACGCCCGCACATCCGTTGTCAGTAGCCCGGCCGTTTTTATTCCCGTGGGAAATCGGGGAAGACAGATCCGCGCGTGGGAAGGGAATTATCACGGTGAGGGGCGTAGAGACCGGCGCGCATCGTCGCTACTGTGTGGCCAGACGAGAGGAATCGACATGGCCGAGACGCAGGCTTCGTCCGCTCCGGGAACGCCGACACAAGCGGCGGTACCACCTGATCTGCGCGGCGGGATGTTCCAAGTCATCCTCGCCACGCTCGCTTCCACGGCCGGGTTCTGGGCATGGATGGCGATCTCACCACTCCAGAACATCTATGCCACCCAGATGGGGCTCAGTCAGGGAGCTGTCTCGCTCATGCTCGCGATGCCCGTGCTGGTCGGGGCGTTGGGCCGCATCGTCGTGGGCGCGATGACCGACCGCTTCGGCGGACGCAAGATGTTCACCTTCGTCCTGCTGGCAGGTGTCCCGGCAGTACTGCTGGTGGCACTGGCCGGTGCGATCGGCAGCTTCGGTCTGCTGGTGATCGCCGGGTTCCTGCTCGGTGTGTCCGGCACGATCTTCGCGGTCGGCATCCCGTTCTCCAGTGCCTGGTTCCCGCCCGCACGTCGCGGCTTCGCCAACGGCGTGTTCGGCATGGGCATGATCGGCACGGCGGTCTCGGCGTTCTTCACACCGCGACTGGCGAACTCGATCGGCTACCTGAACACCCACTTCCTCATCGCGGGGGTCATGGTCGTCATGGCGGTCCTGGTGTGGTTCTTCATGCGTGACTCGCCCGCGTGGACGGTCAGTCGCCAGAAGCTCGTGCCCAAGGTCACCGGTGCGCTGAAGCTGCTCATCACGTGGGAGATGTCGTTCCTGTACGCGATCGTCTTCGGCGGGTTCGTCGCATTCTCCACCTACCTTCCCAAGTACCTGATGACGATCTACCCCGACGAGGTCGATCCGATCGGTGCGGGCACCCGGACCGCGATGTTCGCCGTCGCGGCGGTGATCGCGCGGCCCATCGGTGGTGTTCTGGCTGACAGATTCGGGCCGAAGGTGATCTCGTTGCTGTCGCTGGCCGGGGTGGTCGCCGCCGCCTACGTCGTCGGGCAGCAGCCCGCGGAGGGCGTGCTCACCGGCATCGTGTTCCTGCTGATGGCGGCGGCGATGGGGCTGGGCATGGGCGCGGTGTTCGCGTGGATCGGTCCGTCGACGCCTCCCGACAAGGTGGGTGCGGTCACCGGCGTGGTTGCGGCGGCCGGTGGTCTCGGCGGCTACTTCCCGCCCCTGGTCATGGGCGCCACCTATCACGCCGAGAGCAACTCGTACTCGCTGGGTCTGTGGCTGCTCGTGCTGGTGGGCGCCCTCGCTCTGGTGGTCGCGGGGATGCTGCGCGACGCACGCGCCCCGAAGCCGCAGAAGTGATCGGTCGTGGATCGGCCCCGGCGTGTCCGGGGCCGGTTAGCGTGGAACCATGACCGCGCAGCAGTTGCCCAGTGTCCGTGACACGCGTGGTCGCGCCCTGCACGACCTGCGGATCTCGGTGACCGATCGTTGCAACTTCCGGTGCGTCTATTGCATGCCCAAGGAGATCTTCGGGCGCGACTTCGCGTTCCTTCCGCGCGAGCTGTTGCTGACCTTCGAAGAGATCGTCCGGGTGGCGCGGGCCGGCATCGCGCACGGCGTGCGCAAGCTGCGTCTGACCGGCGGCGAGCCGTTGCTGCGGCGCGACATCGAAGAACTGGTGAGGATGCTGGCGGCGCTGCGTTCCCCCGAGGGGGAGCGCCTCGACATCGCGGTCACGACGAACGGGTCGGCGCTGGCGCACAAGGCCGCTGCGCTGCGCGAGGCGGGTCTGAATCGCGTGACCGTGTCGGTCGATTCGCTCGACGATGCGACGTTCCGGGCGATGAACGACGTCGACTTCCCGCTGCAGCGCGTGCTCGACGGCATCCGCGTGGCAGGTGAGGTTGGTTTCGACGCGATCAAGATCAACACGGTCGTCAAGCGCGGACTCAACGACGGCGACGTCGTCGCGATCGCCGAGCGATTCAAGGGCACCGGGGCGACAGTGCGGTTCATCGAGTTCATGGACGTGGGTACGACCAACGGCTGGAACCTCGAGCAGGTGGTGCCGTCGGCCGAGATCATCGCGCGCATCGACGCCGTGCATCCGCTCGAGCCGGTGCCCCCGGCGTATCCCGGCGAGACGGCGACGCGCTGGCGCTACC
This sequence comes from Microbacterium horticulturae, assembly GCF_029094505.1. NCBI lineage: Bacteria > Bacillati > Actinomycetota > Actinomycetes > Micrococcales > Microbacteriaceae > Microbacterium > Microbacterium horticulturae. The sequence goes on from NZ_CP119108.1 coordinate 876,806, forward strand.
GCGACGGCAGCGGCGAGGTCGGCGCGATCTCGAGCGTGACGGCGCCGTTCTGCGGCGCCTGCTCGCGGGCGCGGCTGTCGGCGGACGGCAAGCTTTTCACGTGCCTGTTCGCCGCGCGCGGCCATGACCTGCGGGCGTTGCTGCGGGGCGGATGCTCGGACGCAGAACTCGAGGATGCCCTCGTCGGCATCTGGGCGAAGCGCGACGATCACTATTCTGAGATCCGGTCGGCGCAGACGCAGCGTCCCACCGAGCGCATCGAGATGTCGTATATCGGCGGCTGAGCCGGCTGCGCCGGTTGCGTCGCCTAGATCTCGACGGTGCCGCGGATCGTCGTCGTGGTGTCGCCGCCGACCCAGATGGTGTCGGCCTCGGTGGTGATGTGCACGCGCCCCCGACGGCCGAGCGCGGTGCCCTGCGCGGCGACGTAGGACGGGGGAAGGATGCCGTCGGCGGTGAGCCACTGCGCCAGGGCGGCGTTGAAGCTGCCGGTGATCGGGTCCTCGGGTACACCGATGTTCGGGCAGAAGACGCGCACCTCGATCGCGGTGGTGTCGGGGCCGGTGGCGGCGGGCTGAGCGCCGACGATGCCGACGTCGGGGCGGGGGAGTGCGGCGATCGCGGACAGATCAGGTGTCACCTCGAGCACCTGCCGTGCGTCGCGCAGACGGACGGCGAGGAAGGCCGGGCCGTTGTCGAGACGGCGCGCGCTGAGGATGCTGTCGCGAGGAATGCGCAGCGCCTCGGCGACGCGGTCGAGCTCGCCGGGCTCGGGCGCGGCGGATTCGCGCAGCGGCGGTGCGGCGAACGCCAGGCGGCCGTTCCGTTCGCGCAACTCGACGAGCCCGGTGCCGCACTCCTGCACGATGCGGTCGTTCTCGGTGCGCTCGCCACGCGGTGTGCTGCCTGCTTCGAGCCAGGCGTGGGCGGAACCGAGGGTGGGGTGCCCGGCGAAGGGAAGTTCGCCGCCGGGCGTGAAGATGCGCAACCGGTAGTCGGCGTCGGCGTTCGACGGACGCAGCAGGAACGTCGTTTCGGAGAGGTTGGTCCATCGGGCGAACGCCTGCATCTGCTCGTCGGTGAGCCCGTCGGCGTCGTGGACCACGGCGACCGGATTGCCGCGGAGCGGTTCGGAGCTGAACACATCGACCTGGGAGAAGCGCAGGGTCATTTCGTCAGCGTAGTGGGTGGTGGCGTTGCAACCCGCGGGCCGGCTCGCGGCGGCCCTCGCCTGGGGCGAGGGGCTGCCTGAGCCAGGGGCATAGGCTCGACGGATGAGCAGCATCCGGCCCTTCCGCCCCGGCGACGAGCCCGCACTCGGTGAGATCTGCGTGCGCACGGCCGACAACGGCGGCGATGCGACCGGGCAACTGAGCGACGACGACATCTGGCCCGCGATCTTCGCGTGGCCGTATGCGGCGCGGCATCCCGAGCTGTGCTTCGTCGTCGAGACGGACGACGGCCGCGTCGCAGGCTACATCCTCGGCGCACCGGACTCCGATGCCTTCGACCGCTGGTTCGCCGACGAGTGGTGGCCTCCGTTCGCCGAGCGCTGGCCGCGGCCCGCAGACGGGACGACCACCGAGGGGGCGATCCTCACCGGCGCCTCTGCGCACGGCACGACGCCGAATCCCGCCCAGACCGAGGGCTACCCCGCGCACCTGCACATCGACCTGCTGCCCGAGCTGCAGGGGCAGGGCCTCGGCCGTCGGCTCATCGCGACCTTCACCGACGCGCTGCGTGCGGCCGGCGTGCCCGGCGTGCACCTGGTCGCCTCATCCGACAACGCCGCCGCCATCGCGTTCTATCCGCGCGTCGGGTTCACTCCGCTGCCATGGGACGCCGGGAGCGCCTTCGGCATGCGGTTGATCTGAGTATCACCACGGCACGACGGTGCCGTCGTAGGAGAAGAATGCGCCGGTCGGTCCGTCATCCGGCAAACCGGCGAGCCGGACGATCTCCGGAGCCGCCGCGGCGGCGTCACCGCCTCGTTGGGACGTGTTCAGCCGGGTCGCCCGCGCTCCGGGCGCCGTGCTGTTGACCTTGAAGCCTTCACGGGAGAGGGTCTGGGCGTAGTAGAGGGTGAGCGCATTCAGTGCCGCCTTCGTCGACCGATAGACGGCGTAGCGCCCGCCGCTGTCGGCTGTCGCCTCCCAGTCGAACTGCGGATTGGGGCCGGTGCTCCACGCGAATGAGGCGGTCCCGCTGGACACATTCACGATGCGTGGCGCGCGGGAACGACGCAGCAACGGCACGAAGGCGTTCGTCACCGCCACGACGCCGACAACGTTCGTCTCGTATGCGTTGCGTACCAGCTCCGCATCAGCCTCGAGGAGAGGGGTGGAGAAATCGGGTTGGATGCCGGCGTTGTTCACGAGGGCATCGAGTTCTCCCACCGCTGCCGCTGCCGCGGCGATGCTCGCAGTGTCGGTGACATCGAGAGTGAGGGAGCGGGCGTGAAGGGATGCCGCGACCTCGCGCGTGCGCGCGGCGTCGCGCCCGGTCACCCAGACGTTCCACCCGTCCGCGATGAAGCATTCTGCCGTTCTCAAGCCGATTCCCGACGTGGCGCCGGTGATCAGGACGTTCCGCTGTGACATGTGCTCACGCTCCTCGCTAGACTCAAGTGGAGAGTCCTCCGCTTAGTGGGGAGCGTAGCACAACCGGAGGAGCCTCCGCTTTGAATTCACCTTCACGCCTCCGCGCAGACGCGCGCGAGAACCGGGCCGAACTCATCCGTGCCGCTCGCGGGGCTTTCGCAGCCGAAGAGCGCCCCTCCCTCGAGGCGATCGCGCGCGCGGCGGGCGTGGGCATCGGCACCCTCTATCGGCACTTTCCGCGGCGGGAGGCCCTCGTCGAGGCGGTCTATCGCGACCAGGTCGAAGAGCTCCGCGCCGGGGCTGCCCGACTGCTCGGCGAGCAGACTCCGGCGATGGCTCTGCGCGCGTGGATGGAGCTGTTCGCCGACTGGGCCGATGCGAAGCGGGGCATGGTCGACACCCTGGCGGCGATGCGCCAAGAGGGCGTGGTCGATCTAGATGCGAGCCGGCGTGAGATCGAAGACATCATCGCCACGATGCTCGACGCCGGTGCGCGCGCGCACGATGTGCGAAGTGACATCGGTGCGACGGACGTGCGCTCCCTGCTGGCGGGTATCCTCGCCGCCGGGACCGATCGCGCCCAGGTCTCGACGCTCTTCGACCTTGCCCTGGACGGCCTGCGCGCGCGCTGAGGTTCGCGCGCCGCACTCCGACGTGTGCTGTCGCACCGGGCTGCGGCATCCCGATTCGATCAGGCGGTCGCGTACTCCATGACCACGCGGCCCTCGATCTTTCCGTGCTCCATCCGATCGAAGATGTCGTTGATGTCGTCGAGCTTCTCGACCGACGACACGGTCGGGTGGATCTTGCCGCGCGCATAGAAGTCGAGCGCCTCGATCATGTCCTGCCTCGTGCCGACGATCGAACCGCGAATGGTGATGCGGTTCAGCACGGTCGAGAAGATGTCGGCCGGGAACGTGCCCGGGGGCAGTCCCACGAACACCACGGTGCCGCGCCGGCGGCACATGCCCGTCGCCTGGCCGAACGCCTCGGGGTGCACGGCCGTGACGAGCACGCCGTGGGCCCCTCCGGTCTGCTCCTGGATCGCGGCCACGGGGTCTTCCGTCGCAGCGTTCACGGTCACCTCAGCACCGTGGGTGCGGGCCAGGGCCAGCTTCTCGTCGTCGATGTCGACGGCCGCCACGCGCATGCCCATCGCCACCGCGTACTGCACGGCCACGTGGCCGAGTCCGCCGATGCCCGAGATGACGACCCACTCGCCGGGCTTGACCTCGGTCTCTTTCAGGCCCTTGTAGACGGTGATGCCCGCGCACAGGATCGGGGCGACCTCGACGGGATCGGAGCCTTCGGGGATGCGGGCCGCGAACTTCTCGTCGACCAGCATGTACTCACCGAAGCTGCCGTCAACGCCGTAGCCCCCGTTCTTCTGGTCGGGACACAGCGTCTCCCAGCCGGTGCGACAGTACTCGCACGCGCCGCAGGCACTCCACAGCCAGGCATTGCCGACCTTGTCGCCGACCTTCAGCGTGGTGACGCCGTCGCCGAGTGCGACGACTTCGCCGTAGCCCTCGTGCCCGGGGATGAGGTCCGACTTGGGTGGAACCGGCCAGTCGCCGCGGGCCGCGTGCAGGTCTGTGTGGCAGACGCCGCTCGTGATGACACGTACGAGGGCCTGACCCGGACCGGGCGTGGGGACGGGCACCTCCTGGATCTCCAGGGGCTTGTCGGGCGCGACGACGACCGCCGCACGCATCGTGCTGGGAACGGACATGAGCTTTCGCTTCCTTTCGGACGACCCGTTATCGTCCTCGCCGCACACGATACTCCTATGTGGTCAGACCACACAAGGTCGTTCAGCACGGAATCTCCTCCGCCAGATCGCGCACTCGACGGCGCTCGCGGAGTGCCGGGATGCCGGTGCTGCCGACGATGCGCTCGTCATCCTTCACCGACCCGTCCTCGCGCCAGCCGTGGCGCTCATAGAACGCGGCGGCGCGCTCGTTCCCGTCGAGCACCCACAGCGAGGCACTGCGGAATCCGGAGGAGCGCAGTGACTCCTCGGCGGCCGTCATCAGGGCGTGCCCGACGCCCGTCGACCACTGCGCGGGCAGCGCGTAGAGGGCGAACAGCTCGCCCCGCACGCCGGCGCCGACGTCGTCATCGCGACACGGCCCCACCGATGCCCACCCGACGGCGTGGCCGCTGCGCAGTGCGAGGAACTCCACCGAGCGCGGGTCGGTGTGGTACCGGGGCCAGTTCTGCGCGCGCCGCTGCGCCTCGAAGCGGACGTCGAGCCGCTCCAGCAGCGCAGACGGGATCAGCCCGTCGTATGCCGAGCGCCACGATGTGACCCGGATCGCCGCGATGTCACGCGCATCGGCGGCCGTCGCCTGTCGCACCGTGACCGTCATGACGAGACAGTATCCGCTGACCGGTCAGACGCGCTCGGGGGAGCCCTTGAGCGTCAGCTGGATGTGGCACTCGGTCGGGTCGCATGCGGGCAGCATCCCGTCGACCTCGAGCGGTCCGCCTGCTTCGCCGAGAACGCCCTGCATGAGTCCGATGTGCACCGCGCACAGCACGTCTCGGTGGTCGGCCTGGGCGCGCGCGTGCTCGCAGGGCGTCAGATCGACCGTCAGTTCGTCGGTGTCGACGATCGGGTCGAAGCCGGCGTCCTGCAGGTCTTCGACGAGGGCGTCGAGCTGGTGCTGCGCATCCTGCGGCAGCGACGATTCCGTCCACGGCATGACGCGCCGCATGAGGTCGCCGCGCTCGGCGGCCTCACGCACCCGCTGCTGCGCGATCGGACTGTGTGGGGCATCCGGACCCGACACCGCGCTGTAGAGGATGCGCGGCCGGCCGCGCGTCGTGCGCCGCTCGGCCTCGGGCACGACATACCCCGACTCGATCAGCCGCTGCAGGTGCTCGCGCACCGTGTTCGGGTGAAGCCCGGTCGACTTCGTGAGGTCGCTGATGGTAAGGGCAGGGTGCTCCTGGAGCAGATGCAGGATCTGCACACGCGAGTAACTGGAGATCGCGCTATAGGCGGTGGCCATGCCCCCATTATCCCCGTCGCCGGGCATCGATGCTCCGCGCTCGCCGTGTGCCAGACTCGGCGAGGTGAATGCTCCCGTGAAACCGCTTGGCGCCGCGTGGCGCTTCGCCCTCGGTGCCCTCGCGGCGGTCGTCGGGCTCGTGCCCTGGCTGATCACCGGCATGCATCTTCCGTTGCAGAACCTCTGGGCCACGCCGACGCTCGAGATGCCGGTCGCGCTGCTGCCGTTCAGCCAGTACGAACTGATGCAGACCGCCGCGCTGCTCGTCGTCGGAGCGGTGACGTGCGGTCTGGTCATCCGGACGATGCGGGGCAGGATGCCGCGGCCCGGCGCGGCGATCGCAGGAACGGCGACCGTGCAGCTGGTCGCTCTGGCACAGACCGCGATCGTGGTGCTGCGTGGTCTGCAGCCAGGACGGGAGGCCACCCTCTACTTCGCCGCTGTCTTCACCTGGAGCGCGTTGTCGTTCGTCGTGGGGCTGCTCGCGCTGTGGCTGATCGTGCGCAAGCCCCGGGCCGGTGCGACGATCGGGGTCGCGATCGGCGCGGTCGCCCTCGGGCCGTGGCTGCAGGCGCTGATCGTGCCGTTCGGCACCATCACGCCCTCGCCGCTGCAGCTCTGGGCCGCGGGCGCGGTGGGCTGGGCGGTCGCTGTGCTCGTGGGCGCGGCCATCGCCTGGTGCGGTCTGGGTTCACCGGGGCGCATCGCCGCCGGGATCGGCAGCCTCCTGATCCTCGTGCTCGTGCCGATCACCGTCCGGGCGGTCGCATCCGCGGCGAGTACGCGGGTGTACGCGCGGGATCCGGCCCGGATGATCGAGTTCGCTCAGACGGTGTTCACCACAGAGTTGGGCATCCCATCTCTGACCGTGCAGCCGCTGCTTGTCGCGGTCGCGGTGGCTGCGATCGGCGTCGTGGCTCGGCGCAGCGCGCGGGAGATTTCTCCGGCCGCTGCCGGTGGCGCGGCATCCTGAGTGCGCATAGCATTTCCCGTGTGGGAATAACCCACGGCCGGACGCGAAGGGAACGACGATGGCGGAGAACAAGGCACTGACGGCGAACAGCACGATCGGCGAATGGCTGGAGCACCCGATCGGCGGCGAGCTCGTGCGCGGACTGCTGTCGGCGGCAGGAGCGAACGAGGAGTCTCTCGCCCCGGTGAAGGGTCTGCCGCTGCAGCAGCTGGTGGCGATGAGCCAGGGGCAGATGCCGCAGTCCGTCGTCGATGACCTCGTCCTCAAGGCCAACGGTGGTGTCATGCCCGAAGAGACCGAGAGCACGGGGTGGGCAGAGAAGATCACACCCGGCCGCTTCTCGGGCAAGACCGTCATCGTCACCGGTGCGGCCTCGGGTATCGGCCGTGCCACCGCGTCGCGCATCGCGCGTGAGGGCGGCAAGGTCGTGGCGGTGGATGTCTCGGCCGAGAAGCTCGCCGAGTTCGCCGGGTCGCTGCCCGAGGCCGAGATCGTGGCGGTGACCGGCGACATCACCAAGCAGGAGTCGGTCGACGAGATCGTCGCCGCGGCCGGCGAGACCATCGACGGTCTGGCCAACGTCGCCGGTATCAACGACGACTTCTCGCCGCTGCATGAAACCACCGATGCCACGTGGGACCGCGTGATCGGCGTGAACCTGACGGGCGCGTTCAAGCTCACCCGCGCGGCGCTGCCGGCGATGCTGAAGGCCGGACGCGGCTCTGTCGTCAACATCGCCAGCGAGGCGGGTCTGCGCGGCAACGCGTCGGGTAACGCGTACACGACCTCGAAGCATGCCGTCGTCGGCATGACCAAGTCGGCCGCCTTCATGTACGGCCCCGCCGGAATCCGCGTGAACGCCGTCGCTCCCGGCGGTGTGGCCACCGGCATCCCGTTCCCGCCCAACGTCTCGGAGGCGGGTGCGGCGCGGCTGCAGCCGTTCCAGTCGGCGATCCCCACGGTGGCCACGGCGGAGCAGCTCGCGGCATCCATCACCTTCCTGCTGTCGGATGACGGCGTGAACCTCAACGGTGTCATCCTGCCCTCCGACGGCGGATGGTCGGTGCAGTAGCACCGCTGCCGGCTCGCGCGCGAACCGGCAGGATGGGGGCATGAGCCCCGCCGTGCCGAGCCCCGCCCTGCCCGACCCCGTCGGGCCTGACGCGCTGCGCGAGACGCTCCCCGACGCCGTTGCGCTCGCGGCCGGCATCCGCGCGGGCCGTGCGTCGGCCGCCGAGGCGGTCGACGCGCACCTGGCGCGCATCGCCGAGAGCAATCCGCGGCTGAACGCGCTGACCGTCGTGTTCGACGACCGTGCCCGTCGCGCCGCCGACGACATCGACCGTGCGATCGCCCGCGGCGACGACCCGGGGCCGCTGGCCGGTGTGCCGATCAGCGTCAAGGAGAACATCGATCTCACCTGGTCGGCGACGACCGAGGGGTGGGCCGGAGCGGTGGGCGCGATCCCTGCGCGCGACGCGACGATCGTGTCGCGGATGCGCGCGGCGGGCGCCATACCGATCGGGCGCGGCAACATGCCCGACTTCGGCATGCGGTGGGACACCGACAACGACCTGTTCGGTCGCACGCTCAACCCGTTCGACCCCACGCGCACGACGTTCGGCTCCAGCGGCGGCGACGCCGTCGCGGTGGCCACCGGCATGAGCACGATCGGCCTCGGCAACGACTTCGGCGGCTCGATCCGCCTGCCGGCGCAGGCGCTGGGCGTCTGCGGGCTGCGGCCCTCGCTCGGCCGCGTCCCACGCGCGGCGGTGCGCGACCTGCCCGTCGCGCTGACCCTCCAGCGGTTCGCGGTGAACGGCCTGCTCGCGCGCAGCGTCGCCGACCTCGAGGCCTCGCTCCAGGTCGTCGCCGGCGTCGACGTCGACGACCCGGTCTCGCTCGCGTTGCCGCCGCTCGGCGTCTACGACGGCCCGCGCCGCGTCGCCCTCACGCGCGACCCGCTGGGGTGGGGCGTGCATCCGGATGTCGCGGCCGGCGTCGACCGTGCCGCTGACGCCCTTCGCACCGCCGGCTGGCAGGTCGATGAGATCGAGCCGCCACACCTCGAAGAGGCGTTCACCCTCATGCGCCGGCTGGCTGTGACCGACATGAGCGAGGGTGCGCTGCCGTCGCCGCTCGGCCGCTCGGCCGAAACCTTCATGCGCGACAGCGTCCGGGCCACCGGGGTCTTCGAGACCGCCACCGAATACGCCCAGGCCTGGGCGCGACGCCTCGTGATCGAAGCGGCGTGGCGCCGGCTGCAGACCGAGTACCCGGTGATCCTCGGGCCGGTCGGAACCGACGGCATCCCGCCCGTCGACTTCGATCTGGGCGGCCCCGAGCAGGCGACCGCGGCCTGGCGCATGTTCCGGCTCGTGGTGGTCGTGAACTTCCTCGGCCTGCCGGCGGTCGCCGTGCCGACCGGCCCCGGCGCCGACGGTCTGCCCACGGGCGTGCAGCTGATCGGCCCCATGCACGGCGAGGCCGCGGCGCTCTCGGCAGCCCATGACGTGGAGGCGGGCATAGGGTGACGGCATGACCGACGCTGCTCAGCCGTTCCGCGCCCGTACGATCGCCGAGGGCTTCGGCGCCGACGCCGAGGCGTACGACCGCTTCCGCCCGCATTATCCGGCGCCGCTGGCCGAGGTCGTGCTCGATGGGCTGCCCACCGCCCCGCGCACCGTCGACGTCGGCATCGGCACCGGGCTGTCTGCACTGCCGTTCCGCGATGCGGGATGCCGCGTCCTCGGCGTCGAGGTCGACGAGCGCATGGCCGAGGTGGCGCGCCGGCGGGGCTTCGACGTCGAGATCGCCCGGTTCGAGGAATGGGATGCCGCGGGCCGCGCCTTCGACCTCGTCATCGCCGGCCAGACCTGGCACTGGGTCGATCCGGTCGCGGGCGCGGCGAAGGCCCGTGATGTGCTCTCCCCGGGCGGCCGTATGGCCGTGTTCTGGAACGCCGGCGACCCCACCCCCGAGATCGCCGCCGGCTTCGCCGAGGCCTACCGGAGTGTCGACACCGGGCTGCCGTTCACTCCGTGGGCGTCACCCCAGCGCGAGGGATACCGGGCGATGCTGCAGACCGCGGCCGACGGCATCCACTCGTCTGACGGATTCGACGAGCCGGAATGGTTCCGCGTGGACTGGCAGGCCGAGATCACGCGCGACGAGTGGCTCGCGCAGGTGCCCACCGGCGGCGGGCACAACCGCATAGCGCCCGAGAAGCTCGACGAACTGCTGCGCGCGATCGGCGCCGTGGTCGACCGCGCCGGCGGGCGATTCACCATGGAGTACGCGACCCTCGGTGTGCTCGCCCGCCGACGCGAAGCCGACCGCGACGACCGTCAGGGCAGGTAGTACGTCGGGTTCGGCAGCTTCACCGCGCGATCGGCGTGCCCGCCGATCAGGTCGCTGAACTGGTCGCCGAAGTTCGCGACGATGTGGAAGTCGCCGCCCGAGCGCGACTCGATGTGCGCGCGGGTCTGCGACTTGTACTCGATGGTCGTGCACTTCGCGGTCGCGCACGTGATGTACGACGGCTGTTGCGAGGCGCCGACGCCGGTCCACTTCGTGTAGTAGTTCTCGGTGGTGAAACCGGAGTAGTACTTGTCGAGGTTCGCGACGGTGGCGTCCTTCTGGTCGTCGTTGCGGCCGGTCAGGCCGATCAGTGTGCACCCCGCGCGCTGCAGGAGGTCGGTGGCGTGCACCATGCTCGGCGTGGCCGGGAACAGCTCCTGCTGCACCCATTCGTCCTGACGGGCCGGGTCGAACACGAAGTGCATGTCGGCCACTTCCATGTCGTACGTCCACAGCGTGGTGTCGTCGGCGTCGAGCACGATGGCCGGGTTGCGGTGGTGACGCGCCAGCGCGTGGCACTCGGCCGCGATCGCGGGCAATTGACGGCGCACCAGGCGGTTCATCTCGCTGATGTACGGCGAGCTGTTCTTGTTCGAGATCCCGTCCCCGGTGTCGCCGTAGTAGACGGCGATGGTCTTCTTGACGCTGTCGATGTTCGGGATGCCCTCGCCGCCCTGCGTGAGCCCGCTCGAGCCGTCGGCCTTCATCGTGAAGTGCGTGCGCGGAGTCAGCCGTGGCTCGTGCACGCCCGGCAGATCGGCCGACGGCAGGTAGTACGTGGGGTTCGGCAGCTTCTGGACGTGGTCCGCGTACCCGCCCTGCAGGTCCGACCACTGGTCGCCGACGTTGAGCACGATGTTGTAGCCCAGATCCTTCTCCAGGTGCCGTCGTGTGCCGGCCTTGAACTCGACTGTGGTGCAGCTGCTGGTCGCGCAAGTGATGTACGACGGCTGCTGGCCCGCGGCCCACTTCGTGTAGTAGTTCTCACTCGTGAAACCGGAGTAGCCGACGCTGTTGACATTGTCGATCGACGCCGCCTTCTGATCGGCGCTGCGACCGGTGATCCCGATGATCGCGAAGCCGAGCTGCTGCGCCTTCTTCACGAGGTCGGTCATGCCCGGGGTCGCGTCCCGGAAGAGTTCCTGCTTGACCCACTCATCCTGCCGCGCGGGGTTGTAGACGAACTTCATGTCGCCGACTTCCATGTCGTACGTCCAGAGCATCGTGTCGTCGGTGTCGAGCACGATCGCCGGCGTCTTGTGGCTGCGTTTGGCCTCGCGCAGCCAGTGCGGCAGCTTCGCCTCCAGTCGCGCCACGATGCCGTCCATCTCGTCGATGTACGGGGAGTCGTCCTTGTTCGCGATACCGGTGCCCGGGTCGCCGTAATAGGCGGCGATCGTCTTCTTGACGACGTCGATGTTCGGGATGCCCTCACCGCCCTGCGTGCGCCCGCTCGTCCCGTCGGCAGCCATCGTGAAGTGGGTGCGCGGGGACAGGGTCTGGGACTGATGGTGAGACGGAGAGGGGGAGTGCCCTGGAGAGAACGCCTGCGCGGAGGTCGCGCCGACCACAGACAGGGTCAGGGTCAGCGCGGCGGTCGCGGCGGCGCCCGCCATTCGGCGTGCACGGATCATCGTCGACTCGCTTTCGTTCGGTTCGGCCGGATCTCGGCCGCCCGTCACACTAGACCCGGGCACCGGCACGGCGAAAGAGCCCGGCGCATGAGGGTTCTCTCCTCGGGCGTCGGGGGCGGGTGATTGACTGGAGGGATGACCGACCTTCCCCGCCCCACGAATGAGAACCTCACCCGCGACGAAGCGGCCGCCCGTTCGCGCATCGTGCGCACGCACGAGTACTCCGTCGACATCGACTTCTCGCGTGCCGCCGACGCGGCTGTCGACACCTACCCGGTGCGCACCCGGATCACCTTCGACGCCGAGGCCGGGGCATCCACTTTTCTCGACTACCTCGGTGCGCGGGTCACCTCGATCACGCTGAACGGACACGAGGTGGATGCCGCAGCCGCCGTCGACGGCGCGCGCATCGCCTTGGGGCCGCTGGCCGAGGAGAACGAGGTCGTCATCGTGTCCGAGTCGATCTACTCGCGATCCGGCGAGGGCGTGCACCGCTTCGTCGACCCCGCCGACGGCGCCACGTACCTCTATTCACAGAACGAGCCGGTCGACTGCCGACGCATCTACCCGTGCTTCGATCAGCCCGATCTGAAGGCGCGCTTCCACGTGACGATCACGGCTGACGCGTCGTGGCACGTCGCTGCGAACGGTGAGCTGCTGGCATCGCATGCCGTGCGTGACGGGGTGACCCGGCGCGAGTTCGCCGTGACCGAGCCGATGTCCACGTACATCACGACGTTCCTCGCGGGCCCGTACGCGCAGTGGCACGACGAGTACACCGGGCGCACGGCGTCGGGCGTCGAAGTGACGGTTCCGCTGGGCATCGCGTGCCGCGCGTCGCTTTCCGACAGCATGGACCCCGATGAGGTCTTCGACATCACCAAGCGCGGTCTGGACTGGTTCCATCGCGCATTCGACGTGGCCTATCCGTGGGGCAAATACGACCAGGTGTTCGTGCCCGAGTACAACCTCGGCGCGATGGAGAACCCCGGGCTGGTGACTCTCACCGAGCGGTATGTGTTCACGTCGCCCGCGACCGAGGCGCAGCACGAGCAGCGTGCGAACACGCTCCTGCACGAGATGTGCCACATGTGGTTCGGCGACCTCGTGACGATGGTCTGGTGGGACGACCTGTGGCTCAAGGAGTCGTTCGCCGACTACGTGGGCACGCTGGCCGTCGACGAGGCCACCGATTTCACGACCGCCTGGACGACCTTCGCATCACGACGCAAGGCGTGGGCGTACCGGCAGGACCAGTACCCGACCACGCATCCGATCGTGGCCGACATCGTCGACCTCGAAGCCGCCGACCAGAACTTCGACGGCATCACCTATGCCAAGGGCGCCTCGGTGCTCAAGCAGCTGTCGGCGTTCGTCGGGCAAGACACGTTCCTGGCCGCGGCCCGCGCGTACTTCGCGAAGCACGCATGGGGCAACACGACGCTCGACGACTTCCTCGACGCGCTGGGTGAGGCCTCCGGCCGCGACATGCGCGGCTGGGCGGACGCCTGGCTGACCACCGCGGGTGTGAACCGGCTGCGCGTGCAGACGACGGTCGAAGACGGCGTGATCGCCTCCGCCGCGCTGCACCAAGACGGCGTCGATCCGCGCACGGGCGATGAGGTGCTGCGCCCGCATGTGCTGCGTGTCGGCGTCTATGCGCCGACCGACGACGAGGGTCCGGCCGAGTTCGAGGCGGCGTTCGAGGCGCGCATCGACGGTGCGTCGATCGATGTTCCTGAGCTCGTCGGTGTCGCCGCCGATCGCGCGGTGTTGCCCAACGACGGCGATCTCACCTACGCGAAGATCGCGCAAGACGCGCACTCGCTCGACGTCGTGCTCGACGCGGGTCTCGACGACGAGCTGGCCCGCGCCACCGCGCTCGCCGGAGCCTGGAACATGGTGCGTGACGCCGATCTTGCCGCCGAGCGGTTCGTCGATGGCGTGGTGGCGGGGGAGTACCTCATCGAAGACTCCGGTGTGCTCGCGCAGGTGCTGGCGCAGGCGACCTCGGGGCTTGCCACCTACACGTCGGCTGATCAGCGGCAAGAGCTTCTGGCACGCTGGGTGGCGTTCCTCGTCGACGCGGTGCTCGAAGACCCGTCGACCTCCGACCGCCGCACCGTGCTGCTGCGCACGCTGTTCGGCGCGCTGTGCGAGCAGCGCTCGCCGGTCGAGCCGGTGCTCGAGGTCGTGCGAGCGTGGATCGTTGACCCCGACATGGCTCTCGGTGAAGAGCTCACCTGGGACGCCTGGGTCACCCTGGCCGCGCACGGCGCCGCCGACGAGGCCGAGCTGCGTGCCGCGCAGGCGGCTGCACCGACCGCGGTGTCGTCCACGGGGCTGACCCGCGCACTCGCGGCGCGCCCCGATGAAGCGGTGAAGGATGCCGCACGCGAGGCCGCCTACACCGGCCGAAGCGCCGACGGTGCGGTGCTGTCGAACGACCACCTGCAGGCGACGATCGACGGGCTCGAGATCGACCCGACCGGTGTCGGCGCCGGGCACGAGGCGGAGTACTGGCAGCGCATCGAAAGCGTGTGGGGCGCGCAGACTCAGGGCCAGGCGACGCGCGTGGTTGCCGGCCTGTTCCCCGCCGACGCCGAGGTGGCCGACGGCGATGCGCAGCGGCATCCCCTCGTCGTCGCGGCACGCGAGTGGCTCTCGTCGCGGGCCGAGGCGCCGCAGGCGCTGCGCCGCATCGTCATCGAGCGGCTCGACGACCTCGAACGCCGGCTGCGCGCGCAGGCTGCATCGGGGGAGTGAGCGAGCCGAGCGCGTCCACACGCCCGCGGCGGCCTACGCCTTCGAGTGGATAGTGACGACGTAGCCGTCGGGGTCGCGCAGTGAGAACTGCAGGCCGAACGGTCCCTCGAACGAGTCCTGCACGATCGGCACGCCGCGCTGCACGAGGCGTTCGTGCAGCGCGGCGGCGTCATCGTTGTGGAACCACACACCGATACCCGCACCGAGGGCGCCGATCGCGTCGAGGTCCACCCCGGGAAACGGATCGCGCACGGCGAAGGCGACGCCGCCGGCCGAGAACACGGAGGCGGCTGGGTTCGGCGCGGGCAACCGGGTCAATCCCAGCTCTTCGTAGAAGCGGGTGGATGCTGCGCGGTCGCGCACCTGGAATGAGATGAAGTCGGGCCCTGTCGTCGGGTTGCTCATGATGTCTCCTTGATCTGAGTGTCAATAGCCTGACACTCAGTGACGGATGTGTCAAGATGTTGACATGATCATCGACGCGCAGACTCCCGGCGAGCAGGTGGGGGTGCTCATCAAGCAGGCCCAGGCGCTGCTGAACCAGCGGATGGACGAGGTGCTGCGTCCGCTCGGGCTCACGGTCTCGCAGTATGCGTGCCTGCAGACTCTGCATGACGACCCCGGTATCACCGGCTCCGAGCTCGCCCGGCGCGTGTTCGTGTCGCGGCAGTCGACGAACGTGCTGCTGCAGTCGCTCGAGAAGCGCGGACTCGTCGAGCGCTCCGAAGACCCCGGCCCGCGGCGCGAGCGGGCCACGCTGCTCACGGATGAGGCCGTCGTGCTGACGAGCGAGGCGCGCGCGGCGGTCGCCGAGGTGGTCGCGACGATGACCGGCCCGCTTCAGCGCGGCGATCTCGAGCAGCTCCGCGCACTTCTGGCGGCATGCCGCGATGCCCTGGCCTGACGCTCAGCGCCGTGCCGGGCGCACCATCGCGGTCGCGTCGGGTTCGGCGAAGCCGAACTTCTCGTACAGTCCGTGCGCGTCACGGGTGAACAGCGTCCAGCGGAAGGCGGCGCCCGGGCCGTCGTCGATCATCAGCTGCAGCATCCGCGTGCCGATCGCCGCGCCACGGTGCGCGAGATCGACGACGACATCCGCGAGGTAGGCGAATGCGACGCCGTCGGAGACAGCGCGTGCGAAGCCCACTTGCGCGCCGGTGGCCTGGTCATATGCGCCGACGACGCGCCAGGCGCCGTCGAGCTGCACGTCGATGTCGCCGCGGGTGCGCCAGCGTCCCCAGTAGGCCTCGGTCGACAGCATCCGCCAGATCCACTCCCGGTCGAGCCGGTCCGGGTCGCTGCTGAGCTCGTAGCGCGCGCTCACGCGGGCACCTTCGCGTATGCGCATTGCGTCAGCCTAGGGTACGGGTCGACCCGTCGCGCACCGCGGCGGCGAGCGTCTCGAGCACGTCTGAGGTGGCATCCCACCCCATGCAGGCGTCGGTGACGCTCTGACCGTAGGTCAGCGCCTCCGGCCCGCGCGCGACGTCGAGCTTCTGCGCGCCCGCAACGAGGTTGCTCTCGAGCATGACGCCGGCGATGGTGCGCTGCCCACCGGTGAGCTGCGCGGCGATCTCGCGGGCGACCTCGGCCTGACGCACGTGGTCTTTGCCGCTGTTGGCATGGCTGGCGTCGACGACGAGGCGGGGAGTGAGAGCGGCAGCGGCGAGGCGTTGCGCGGCCTGTTCGACATGCGCGGCGTCGAAGTTCGGTCCGTCGGCGCCGCCGCGGAGGATGACGCCCGTGTCGGGATTGCCGGTCGTGGCGACGAGGCTTGCGCGTCCGTCGGCGTCGACGCCGAGGAAGGACTGCGGGCTGGATGCCGCGGCCGCCGCATCGAGCGCCACTTGCAGGCCGCCGTCCGTGCCGTTCTTGAAGCCGATCGGCATCGACAGGCCGCTGGCCAGCTGCCGGTGGATCTGGCTCTCGGTCGTGCGCGCGCCGATCGCGCCCCACGTGATGAGGTCGGCGATGTACTGCGGGCTGATCGGCTCGAGGAACTCGGTGGC
This sequence comes from Microbacterium horticulturae, assembly GCF_029094505.1. NCBI lineage: Bacteria > Bacillati > Actinomycetota > Actinomycetes > Micrococcales > Microbacteriaceae > Microbacterium > Microbacterium horticulturae. The sequence goes on from NZ_CP119108.1 coordinate 893,165, forward strand.
GCACGGCAGGCCGAGGGCGGTGACGTCGCGCAGGAACGCCCGGGCCAGACGCAGACCGGCGGCGATGTCATGGCTGCCGTCGAGGTGCGGGTCGTTGATGAGCCCCTTCCAGCCGATGGTGGTGCGCGGCTTCTCGAAGTAGGTGCGCATGACGATGAGCAGCTCATCCCGGTGCTCGTGCGCGGCGCGGGCGAGGCGACCGGCGTATTCGAGACCCGCAGCGGGATCGTGGATCGAGCATGGGCCGACGATCACGAGCAGACGCTGGTCGTCGCCCGACAAGATCGCGCGCACCTCGTCGCGCGTGCGCTGCACGAGCCGAGTGCGCTCGTCGCCGACGGGGAGATCAGCCCGCAGCGCGGCGGGCGACGGAATGGGCGTGAATGCGGCGACGTGCAGATCGCCGGTGGTGTCGGTGAGGGTGTGCATGGATCCTGCCTTTGTCGGGGCAGACCCGATGCAGAGCCCGCCGAAACGGCGAAAGCCAGAGCGAATGCTCTGGCTTGTCGGCTCTGAAGGGGTCGGTCTGCGCTAGATCGGCGCCGGCCCCTCCAGAGCCGACTCGAAATACGCATACCAACGGGTTGTCATGCAGAAGACCTTACTGCATCGCGCGGGTGTCGCCGTGACGCCCCCGCTTTCGGTCGTCACGTATTACCGTTTCAATCGCGAAAAGTGGTCATCTGTGACGACTGAAGATCGGCGGCCTCATTGAGTCGTCACAGATGACCGTTTTGCGCGCGAGAAGTGGTCATCTGTGACGACTGAAAGCGAAGTGGATGCTGCGCCCTCACCCCATCAGCCGCTCGAGGCCATCTGCGAGATCCGCGAGCGGTCGGCGTCCGTCGAGCTCGACGTCGGCGCCGCGGCGCAGCAACGGTTCGACCTCGGTCACGTACCGGCGGCCAGCGTCCACCCGTCATAGTCGGTGTCGAGCGTGTCATGGCCGCGGCGCCCGAGCTCCTCGAGCAGCGACGACTTGCCCGCGCCCGACATGCCGGTGATGAGGATGCGCGCCATCGCCCCACCGTACAGTGGACGCATGCCCGAACCGACCGACATCGCCGCGTTCTGGGCGGGGTCTCGCACGCAACGGCCGCAGCTGCCGGAGGTACTTGTCGAGGCATGGGCGTTCGGAGCGACGCCGGCGCACGCCGACGAGCTGCTCGACCTCGTGCTGCGCGGCGTGAAGACGGGCACGGCATCGTCGCTGTGGGACTACGAGGCCACCGGCGATCCGGTGCCGCAGCCTGGGGAGTTCAGCATCATCCTCGACGGCGCCGGCGTGCCACGCGCGGTGATCGAGACCACCGACGTGCGGATCGTGTCTTTCGATCGGGTCGACGCCGCTCACGCGTACGCTGAAGGAGAGGATGACCGTTCGCTCGACTCTTGGCGCGAGGTGCACGAGCGCTATTGGCGTGAGCATTCGGAGAATCCCCGTGGGTTCGAACCCGACATGCCGGTCATCTGCGAGCGGTTCCGGCTGCTGCTGCCGGTCGCCGTCGCGTCGCAGCCGCCCGCTCGGCTCGTGCAGTCGTCACGGATTACCGCTTCACCGCGGAAAAACCGCATTCTGTGACGACCGAAGATCGGGCGGCCTCATTGAGTCGTCACAGATGACGGTTCTACGCGCGAGAAATGGTCATCTGTGACGACCGAAACGGGGGTGGATGCCGCGGCCCGGCGCCGCCCGTTTCGGCGGTCATCTTCTGCGACATCTCGACTCGCACCTCACACGGCGTTCGCGGGCACCCACCCGAGAGCCGGCGCGACGTGCGTGGCGAACGACTCGACGATATGTACGTTGAAGTCGACCCCCATCTGCGACGGGATCGTCAGCATCAGAGTGTCCGCGGCCTGGACCGCGGCATCCGCCTTCAGCTGTTCGATGAGCACATCCGGCTCGGCCGCATACGTCTGCCCGAACGTCGAGCGCAGTCCGTCGATGTAGCCGACGCCGCCGCGCTCCTGACTGTGTCCGAAGAACATGCGGTCCTGGTTCGTCGTGATCGGGAACACCGATCGGCTCACCGAGGTGCGCGGCGTGCCGGCGTGCCCCGCTTCGCGCCACGCATCGTGGAAGGCCTGCAGCTGCGAAGCCTGCAGCTCGTCGAACGGCATGCCGAGGTCTTCGGTCAGCAGCGTCGACGACATGAGGTTCACGCCGACCTGGCCGGCCCACACCGCGGTGTCGTGGCTGCCCGCACCCCACCAGATGCGCGAGCGCAGCCCCTCCGAGTACGGTTCGACGCGCTGCATCCCCGGCGCGCCGCCGAAGGGACTCGAGGCGTCCGCTTCGGCCATGCCCTCGCCCGAGATCGCGCGCAGAAAGAGGTCGAAGTGCTCGCGCGCGATGTCGGCGCCGCGGGGGTCCACCGATCCGGTGTAGCCGAACGCCTCATACCCGCGCACGACCGACTCGGGTGAGCCACGGCTCACGCCGAGGGCGAGCCGTCCGTCGCTGATCAGGTCGAGCGCTGCGGCCTCTTCGGCCAGGTACAGCGGGTTCTCATACCGCATGTCGATGACGCCGGTGCCCACCTCGATGTGCTGGGTCTTCGCGGCGATGGCCGCCATCAGCGGCATCGGCGACGAGTGCTGCTGGGCGAAATGATGCACGCGGAAGTAGGTGCCGTTCACCCCGAGCTCGTCCATCGCCTGTGCGAGGTCGATGGCCTGATGGAGATTGTCGCCCGCGGTCAGCTGGCGGCCGCCCCCGAGGGGACCGTAGTGACCGAACGAGAGCGTTCCGAAGCGCTGCATGGTGGGTGCAACGGTACCCGTGCGCGGTCTATTCCGGTGAATGGATGCCGCGGCCGCTGGTCTCTCGCCATCACTACCCTGGACCCATGCCCCTGCTGGCCGCGTTCATCGCCGTGATCCTGCTGAACGTGTACGCCGCCGTCCTGATCTGGCTTCGCGCCGTCGTCTACCGGGTCGCGCTGTACCGGCCGATGCTTCTGAACATCGTTCTGTCGTTCGTGCCCGTGGTGGTGGCGGTGCTCGGCATCATCGGACTGCTGCTCATCGGCACAGCGGGAAGCCTCGTGAACGCCCCGTCGGTCGTGAGCACCATCCTGTGGGTGTATCTGATCGTGGGCACGATCGCCTGGATCCTGTTCTTTCCGAACGCGATCTACCTCATCACCGAGCTGAACTTCAGCCATCGTCGGGAAGACGACCCGGTGCCGCTGTGGTTCGACATCGTGCAGACTCTCACCCTCACGCTCTCGGGCATCGCGAACGCCGTGCTGAGCATGGGCGTCATGGAGTTCGCGTTCACGACCGTCATCCTCGATCCGGCGCACGGCACGCCGGTGCTCAGCTGGGTGTTCGCGGGCGTGGTCATCGTGCTGGGCGCCGTCGGCGTGTACTTCGGGCGCTACCTGCGCTTCAACAGCTGGGACGTAAGACATCCGATCGGGATGCTGCGCAAGCTGCGCGCGCACTTCGCGATCAAGGGCAAGGCGCTCGAGGCGTTCGGCTTCGTGCTCACGCACGCCGTGCTGATAGCGCTCGTCTTCGTGCCGCTCTACCTGCTCGCCTACGCGGCGCTGCGCGCGGGCTGACGGCGGCGTCTGACCAGCGTCGCGACCACGCGCCAGCCGACGAGCGTCAGCAGCAGGAACACGCTCGCCACGATGATGAACGGGACCGCGGTGCCCTGACCACTGACCACGCGCAGCAGCATCCCGCCGGCGACCGTCACCGCCCACAGGGGCAGGCCGATGCGCACCGGCCGTACCGGCGCGCGCCAGGCGAACAGCGCCGTCCACCCCACCAGCAGTGCGACCAGGAACGGCCAGGTCGTCGTCGCGATGCCGCCCAGGCTCAGCGCTTCGCCATGGCTGGCGCGGCCGATGATCGCGAACACGACGACGATGACGATGTCGGCGACGAGCGGCCAGACGGCGCGGGAGGGGCGGAGCTGATTCGGCATCTGACCATTGTCTCAGGCTGCGGCAGGGCCCGATCCTCGCAAGGATGCGAGAGGGCCGCGCCTCGTAGGCTGAAGAGCATGGCGCCAACCGCAGCATCCCGAACCCTCTCCGCCGACGCTCTGCTCCGCGAGGCGGGGCCCGGAGATGAGCCGGGCATCCTCGCATGCATCCGGGCGCTCGCCGAGTACGAGCGCGAGCCCGATGCCGTCGAGAACACCGTCGACATGCTCGCCGAGACGCTGTTCGGCGACGATTCGCACGCGTTCGCCCACGTCATCGAGCGAGAGGGTCGTATCGTCGGGATCGCTCTGTGGTTCCTCACCTATTCGACGTGGACGGGCCGTCACGGCATCTGGCTCGAGGACCTGTTCGTATACGAGACTGAGCGCGGACGCGGCTACGGCAAGGCGCTGATCGCCGCCCTCGCCGCGGTGTGCGCGGACCGGGGATACTCGCGCCTGGAGTGGACGGTGCTCGACTGGAATGAGCCGTCGATAGCTTTCTACCGTGCGCTCGGCGCCGAGCCGATGGACGAGTGGACGACGCAGCGACTCAGTGGCGGCGCCTTGAAGAAGGTCGCGGCGCTGGCGTCGTGAGCGGGCCGCCGCGGCATCCGGCTCTTTCCGACGTCGGAGGTGCGCAGTACTGTCGACCGCGTGGTGCATGAGCTGACACGCGACCAGGCGCGGCGCATCGCGGTGCGCGCGCAACTGCTCGATGCTGACCGCCCCGGCGACGTCGTCGAGGTCGCCGAGCAGCTCGGGTATCTCAAGATCGACCCGACCGCGGTGATCGCCCCGTGTGAGCACACGACGCTGTTCAGCCGCATCGGCTGGTCGTACGAGGCCGGCCAGCTGAAGAAGGCGGTCGAAGACGATCGGCTGCTCTTCGAGTTCGACGGCACCTTTCGGCCGACGAGCCTCTTGCCGCTCATGCTGCCCGAGATGCGGCAGTGGCCGCGCCACGAGAAGTCGCGAGCGTGGATGGATGCCAACGCCTCCTTCGCGCGCGAGGTCGTCGCGCGACTGCGCGCGGAGGGGCCGCTGCGGGCCGAGCAGATTCCCGACACGGCTGCCGTCGAGCGTGAGTCGGCCGACGGCTGGTACGGACCGAACCAGGTGCCGCGCATGCTCGAGGCGCTGAGCAGGCAAGGCGTCGTCGCCGTCACCCGCCGCGAGGGGCGCATGCGGGTGTGGGATCTCGCAGAGCGCGTGTTCCCGCAGGATCTGCCCGCCTACCCCGACGAGGAGGCCGCCAGGATGCTGCGCGAACGCCGCCTGCAGGCGCACGGCATCGCGAAAGAGAACTCCCCGTGGACGCGCGTCGGTGACGCCGGCGAGCCCGCTCGCGTGGAGGGCTCGAAGTGGAAGTGGCGGGTCGACCCGGAGGCGCTCGCGCATGCGGATGACGAGGTCGACGGGCGGGTGGCCTTCCTGAACCCGTATGACGGCATGATCGCTGACCGGCCGCGCATCAAGGAGGTGTTCGGGTTCGAGTACGTGCTCGAGCAGTTCAAACCCAAGGCACAGCGCCTCTACGGATACTTCGCCCACCCCATTTTGATGGGCGACCGTTTCGTCGGCCTGCTCGACGCGACCGTCGACAAGAAGCAGGAGGTGCTGCGCGTCGATGCCATCCACGAGCTGCTGCCCTTCGAGCCTGAGGAGTACGAGATGGTGCGCGCAGAGCTCGACGAACTCGCCGAATGGCTGGGGCTGCCGATCGCCGAGGGGAGATGAACCCCGGGTCGCAGTCCTAGACTGCCGACGTGCGCGCCATGCGCTCGAGATGGAGGAGAGACGATGCAGCTGGGAATGATCGGACTCGGACGGATGGGCGCGAACATCGTGCGCCGTCTGATGCGCGACGGACACGAGTGCGTCGTGTTCGACACCAACAAGGACGCGATCGCCGCCCTCGTCGACGAGGGCGCTGTGGGTGCTGTGACGCTCGAGGAGATGGCCGAGAAGCTGACCGTCCCGCGTGCGGTGTGGGTGATGGTTCCGGCATCCATCACCGGAAAGGTCGTCGACCAGCTCGCCGACGTCTTCGACGAAGGCGACGCGATCATCGACGGCGGCAACTCCAACTACCGCGACGATGTGCGCCGGGCCGCGGCGCTGGCCGACCGCGGCATCGACTACATCGACGCCGGCACCTCGGGCGGCGTGTTCGGACTCGAGCGGGGCTACTGCCTCATGATCGGGGGGCCGGATGCCGCGGTCACGCGCCTCGAACCGATCTTCAAGACCATCGCGCCCGGGCCGGGCGAGATCGAGCGCACCCCGGGTCGTGACGGTGACTTCGCGCCGGAGGAGCAGGGATACCTGCACTGCGGGCCGAGCGGTGCCGGGCACTTCGTGAAGATGGTGCACAACGGTATCGAGTACGGCATCATGGCGGCTCTGGCCGAAGGACTGAACATCCTGCAGAACGCCGACGCCGGCACCCGCGAGGCCGAGCATTCGGCTGAGATCGCGCCGCTGGAAGAGCCCGAGTACTACAAGTTCACGATCGACACCCCCAAGGTCGCCGAGCTGTGGCGCCGGGGTTCGGTGATCTCGTCGTGGCTGCTCGACCTGACCGCTGCGGCGCTGGAAGAGAACCACGACCTGCACGGCCTGGCCGGCCGGGTCTCGGACTCGGGCGAGGGACGCTGGACGGTCAAGGCCGCCGTGGATGTGGGCGTGCCGGCACCGGTGCTGGCGGCATCCCTCTTCGAACGCTTCGCATCGCGTGACGAAGACCACTACGCCAACCAGTTGCTCTCGGCGATGCGGCTGCAGTTCGGGGGGCACAAGGAACTCCCCACGGGCGACGTGCTCGAGGCCGGTGGGCGCAAGGCAGAGCACGAGCAGGGGTGAGCATGGACCTGGAGCGGGCGCGGCATCTCGCTGTAGAGCTCGCGCGGGACGCCGGTGATTTCGCCGTCGAAGAGCGCAACCGCGCCGAGGTCGAGTTGAAGGGCGAGTGCGGCGACGTGGTCACCTACGTCGACCGCGAGTGCGAGCGGCGCATCGTCGAGAAGATCCGCGCGCAGTACCCGACTCATGCGATCCTCGGCGAGGAGACGGGCATGCACGGCCCGCCCGATGCGGAGTACCGCTGGCTGATCGACCCCCTCGACGGCACGAACAACTACGTGCTCGGCATCGACTACTTCGGCGCGTGCGTGACGCTGTGCCACGACGACGATCCCGTTGTGGCGGTGATGCACAACTCGACGGCACGCCACACGTATTCGGCGAGCGTCGGCTCGGGAACCCTGGTCGACGAGCATCCCATCGCGATGCCGGAGCCGGGTCCGCTCGACGAGGCCACCGTCGCCTGGACGCAGGGGTATCGCACGTCCGCGTACGACAAAGAGCGCAACGCGGCCTTCGCCGCTCTCGAATACCGCGCGCGGCGTGTGCTGCGCACATGGTGCCCGGCTGTCGACTGGGGGCTGATCATCAGCGGCACCGTCGCGGGCATGGTCGCATACCGGTCGGAGCAGTGGGACCGGATCGGCGGGATGCTGCTGGCCCGTGAGGCGGGCGCGGCCGTGCGCACCCTCGACCGATGGACGGTCGCCGCGCACCCGTTGCTCATCGACGAGCTTGTGGAGGTGCTGGGCATCGGACGGGATGTCGCGTGACGCGCTTGGCGATCGACGCCGGCGCGGTGAGGTGGCGGAGGATGGGGGATTCGAACCCCCGAGGGCTTGCACCCAACACGCTTTCCAAGCGTGCGCCATAGGCCACTAGGCGAATCCTCCGGGTGGCCCCGAGGGGCCGCAGACCATCCTACCGGGTCGCGGCCGATGCTCCGTCCCGCGCGAACACGCTGCCCGGCTTCACGACCAGCGACCGCGGGAACAGCAGCGCCCGCATCCGTCGGCCGCCCGGCACCGAAAGATACAGTCCCGTGCGCACGGCGGCTGCGGCATCCCGCACCGCCCGTCCGTCGGCGCGAACGCCCGACTCCGCATACGCGGCCTCTTCGACCGCGCGCACGAGCAGCAGCGTCTCGGCGTCGGGGGCGTTGTGGTCGCGCACGAGGCGCCGACCCAGCGAACGCGGTGATTCGGAGACGGGCACGGGGATGCCCAGGTCGATCGCCGTCTCGCGCACCGAGCTCCAGGCGGCCATCGCATCGCCGGCGTGGGCCGCGGCATCCCTCCTCCGGCGCCGCAGCGCGCCCAGTGCCAGCGGCACGAGCAGCAGCAGCACGATGCCGACCGCTCCCAGCGCCCAGGGCAGGAGATTCACACCCGCCTGAGCACCCGCCCCGTTGTTCGCGTCCTCGGCGCGCAGCCCGTGCGGGTCGTCGCTTGCCGACGGACTGGCCGATGTCTCGGGTGTCTGCGAGGGCGCATCGGTCGGGCTGAGGTCGTCGCCGCCCCCGGCCGCCGCCGGCAGGAACCCGGTGGGCGTGCCCAGACTCTTGGTCGGTTCGAAGCCGATCCAGCCGATCCCCGCGAAATACACCTCCGGCCACGCGTGCAGCTGCGAACTCGAGACCGTGTACGTGATCGGATCGCCCTCGGTGACACGGGACGTGTCGGCGGTGCCGGGCAGATAGCCGACGACGATACGCGACGACATGCCCAGCACCCGCGCCATGATCGCGAACGCCGACGCGAAGTGGACGCAGTACCCCTTCTTCTCGCGTAGGAAGTCGGACACCGCCGACACGCTCGATCCGTCGAAGCCCTCCTGGATCGGCGCGCTCAGGGAGTACTGGAAATCGGGACCGCGGAACCAGTTCTGCAGGTCGAGCAGAGCGTCGTAGTCGCTGGTCGCGCCCTCGGTGATCTGATACGCGGCCTGCGTGATGTTCGACGGGATGACCGCCTGCAGCCCCATGCTGTCGGCATCGCCGCTGTGTGCGGTGCTGGCCTCGATCTGCTCCAGTGTCGGGTTGGGAACCTCGGCGACGACGGTGTAGTCGGCCCCCGAGGTCGACACCGTGCCGTTGCTGACGATGGTGCGGTTCGACGACATGGTCAACCAGCCCTCGCCGAGGCCCTTGACCGTCGTTGCGGGGTAGGGCAGCGGCACGTAGCGGGCGTTCAGCGCGTCGATGTGGATGGTGGTCGTGGTCTTTTTGACGGGGATGTCGGCGTCGGTGTCGAGCGCGTCGAACGCGGTGTCGCCCTCGAGAAGGGACGTCTGGTCGGTGTCGGGCTTCCAGATGTCCTCGTTGAACGACGACAGGGTCGCGGCCCGGAGATACGGCGCCCCCAGCCCCGTGGTGGTGAGGGTGAGCACCGTCACCGGGTCGGGGCGGCGCAGGTCGCGCCCCAGATCGAGACTCGCGTTGATCGACGTGCCTCCGCCGAAGCCCGATCCCGCGCGCACCGGCGGGGCGGGCAGCAACGGTGTCGCCGCGACGGCGACGAGCACCGCCACGAGGCCGATCGACAGAGCGATCGCCGACGTGCTGCTCGGCGGTGTGGGCACCGACCGCGGCGGCTGATGCCGGGTGCGTGTGTCTGCCCGCAGCAGGAACAGGATCGCCGCGGCGAGCACGACGAAGCCGATCACATCGAAGGGGCCGGGCACGGCCAACGACGGGATCAGCGACGCAGCGATGAGCGCTATCGCGGCGGCCAGGGGCAGACGGGCGGTCAGCACGATGTGGTCGACGACGATGGCGACCGCGCCCGCCGCGGTGACGATGCAGAATGTCAGAGCGGTCGTCGCGGGCAGGGGAGCGGTGCCGAGCTGGATCTGTCCGATGGCCTCGTGCACAAGTTCGGGCACCAGGCGCAGGGTGTGCAGCGTCGGGATGAAGAAGACGATGGCCGCGTCACGCAGGAACGTGCCGGTGACCAGCACCACCCAGGCGGCGACCTCGATGAGCGAGACGACCGGCGCCGCGAGGCCCGTCCGGCGCCCGACGAACCCGACGGCGAACACCGTGCCGCTCACGATGAGGACCCCGACGATCCACGCGCCGGGGGCGATGACGCCCAGCAGGGGTGCGAGGGCGGCCAGCAGCGCCGCCCACGATGCGATCGACAGCGACAGGTGTGCGCCGCTTCGGCGCGGTGCGGCGGGCGCGCTCATGACGAGACCTCCGCCGCGACGACGTCGGCGTGCGCGACGCGGAGCCAGGCATCTCGCAGCGACGTGCCGGGGGCGATGGATGTCGCGTACCACCCGGTGGCGGCCGCGCGCTCGACGGCGTCGGAGAGCGCGTCGGTCGTCAGCAGCACCGGATGCACGCTGTGCGCAGGTACCGGTGCCAGCGCGTCGACGTCGTCGGTGCTGAGCGCGCCGGTGATGACGACGAGCGGGCCGATGGTCGATCCCGACCACAGGTGCGCGAGTGTCGCCAGGTGTGTCGATCCCTGCGCCGTGACGGTCGCGAACCGCGCGACGAGCACGGCGACGGCGGACTGCTCGCCACCGGGCACGACCTCCGACAGCGGCGTGCCGTCGACGTCGATGACCTGCACGGCGTAGCCGTCGCGCACGAGCGCGTTCACAGCCGAGACGCATGCATCCACGGCCGCCTCGAAGTCTTCATCGGCGCCCGGCCGGTCCGCAGCATCCGCCCCCCACCGCGCCTTGCCGCGATCGAGGACGACCGTCGCCTCGGGGGTGGATTCCTGCTCCTCTTCGCGCACCATGAGCATGTCGCGGTGCGCCGTGGCGCGCCAATGGATGCGCCGCATCGAATCACCGGGCTGATACGGCCGGGCGATGAGGTTGTCGGTGCCCTGTCCGAGCCGGGTCGTGGTGGCCTGCAGCATCCCGCCCGTCGCTCCGGCGAAGGCCGTCAGCGGCGGCAGCTCGATGCACTGCGGGGTGACGATCAGGCGCGTCGTGTCGCCGACCTCTGCTACCCGTCGGGCGATCCCGAACGGGTCGCGGATGGTCAGATCGAGCGGACCCAGCCAGTGCACTCCGCGCCGCGTGGCGTGCAGATCGTAGACGAGGTCGACGGCACGGTCGCCGCCGCGCAGCCCCGACCCGAGCGCGGGGAAGCGCCCGTCGGTACGGCCCTCCAGCCCGTCGGGCACGCGGTCCTCCCACGTGCCGGGTGTCGTGGGCAGCGCCGTGCGCACCCCGACATGCACGGTGACCCGCACTCCATCACCGACGGGTACCGCTGTCGGCGACGATGACCGGGTGAGCGACACGTCGCGGCGCGTGATGTGCAGCGCGATGAGGCTCACGACCACGAGCGCCGTGAGGAAGACACCGAACGCCAGCAGCTGGACCGAGCCCAGCTGCGCGGCGGCGATGAAGCACGCGAGCGCCAGGACGCCGGTGCCGGTGCCCCGGGCGGTCAGTGGCCACGCGCGTCTCATGTCAGGCTCCGGCGGCGAGCGGCACGGGCACCGTCGCGGCGAGCCGCTGCAGGATCGCGATGACGGCATCGGCGCCGCTGCGGCCGCGCACGCTCGACGCACGTGCGGGGATGAGCCGGTGCGCGAACACCGGAATAAGCAGGGCGCTGATGTCGTCGGGGATGACGAAGGCCCGTCCGTCGAGCGCCGCCCAGACCTTTGCCGCGCGCACGAGCTGCAGCGTCGCGCGCGGGCTCGCCCCCAGCCGCAGGTCGGGGTGCACGCGGGTCGCCTGCGCGAGCGCGACAGCGTACTGCTCGACGGCAGCGGAGACATGCACGCGCCGGGCCCAGGCGATCAGCGCCCGCACCGAACCGGCGTCGGTGACCGCGCGGATCGCCGACAGCGGGTTGGCGGTGTCGCGCTCGCGGATCATCTGGGCCTCGGCCGCGGCATCCGGATATCCCATCGAGATCCGCATCATGAACCGGTCGCGCTGCGCCTCGGGCAGCGCATAGGTGCCCTCCATCTCGAGCGGATTCTGCGTCGCCACGACGAGGAACGGGTCAGGCAGCGGGTGCGTGCGGCCGTCGACGGTGACCTGCCCTTCCTCCATGGCCTCCAGCAGCGCCGACTGCGTCTTGGGGGAGGAACGGTTGATCTCGTCGGCGATCACGATGTTCGCGAACACCGCGCCCGGTTTGAACTCGAATTCGCGCTCGCCGGGGTTGAAGACCGACACGCCGGTCACATCGCTGGGCAGCAGATCGGGAGTGAATTGGATGCGGCGGACCGTGGCCTCCACGGTGGCCGCCAGCGCCCGCGCGAGCATCGTCTTGCCGACGCCCGGCACGTCCTCGATGAGCAGGTGACCCTCGGCCAGCAGCACGACCAGCGCGCTGCGGACGGCGTCGGGCTTACCGTCGATCACACGCGAGACCTCGTCGAGAATCCGCCCGGTCGCCTGGGCGAACGCCGACGGGCTCATCGGCGGCGCGTCGGGGGCAGGGGAGGAGGAGGTCGTCGTCTGCTGCTGCGGCATCGGGCAGTCCTTCGCGGGTCGGGCGCGGGCACCATCGCCCGTGTCTTCCGATCGTAACGCGGGGCGGCGATGTCGGTGGCTGGGAAGGCGGGGTGAAGGGGCCGGCGTGGTTCGGTTACACTGGGGACAGCTCTCCGCGAGGCGGCATCCAGGCCAACTCCCCCAGGACGGAAACGTAGCAAGGGTAACCAGGCTCTGCCGGGTTCGCGGAGAGTCTTTCTTTTGCCCTCTTCTGCCCCGATGAGCCTCTGAGCGGCCTCAGCCCTGCCCGCGGTTGCGGCGGCGGGCGTGATGTGGCGCGCGGCCGCCCACGAACGACCGGGCGGAGTCGACGACGAAGCCCTGTCGTAGCGCCTCGCGCCCGATCAGCATGCGAAAGCCCATCTCGTCGCGGTTCGACAGCGTCATCTCGGCCGTGATCTGCCGGCCGAGCAGCACGACGTCCATGAGCACGACGTAGCGCTCAGCGGTGTGCCCCGACGAGCTGCGGATAGTGCGGCGATCGTGCACCGCGCACTCGTAGCTCACGGCATCCTCGTCCGATTCCTGCCACGGCAGCACCCGGAACCGTACCCGATCCGCCTGGCCGGGCACGGGTTCGACGTCGAAGGCGTGCAGCGCCGACGAACGCGCGCCGGTGTCGAGCTTGGCCTTGATCCACGGGATGCCGAGCTCGGGCAGTCCCACCCACTCGCGCCACCCCGCGATGGTGCTTGGATGGGTAGTCTCGGTCATCCGTCCATCTTGGCAGGGCACCCCACATGAAACTCGCGATCCTCTCCCGCGCGCCGCAGTCGTACTCCACGCAGCGGCTGCGCACGGCCGCCGCGCAGCGCGGGCACCGCGCCAAGGTGCTCAACACCCTGCGGTTCGCGATCGACCTGTCGGGTGAAGAACCCGACCTGTGGTTCCGCGGGCGGCCCCTGAGCGATTACGACGCGATCCTGCCGCGCATCGGCAACTCGATCACCTACTTCGGCACGGCTGTGGTGCGCCAGTTCGAGCAGATGGACGTGTACACGCCGAACACCGCCAACGGCATAGCGAACGCGCGCGACAAGCTGCGCGCGAACCAGATCCTCTCCCGGCACAACATCGCGCTGCCGGCGACGGCGTTCGTGCGCAACCGCGCCGATGTGCGCCCGGCCATCGAGCGGGTCGGCGGCGCTCCGGTCGTCATCAAGCTGCTCGAAGGCACGCAGGGGATCGGCGTGATCCTCGCGCCGCAGGTGAAGGTCGCCGAGGCGATCATCGAGACACTCCATTCGACGAAGCAGAACGTGCTCATCCAGAAGTTCATCGCCGAGAGCCGCGGGCGCGACATCCGTGCGCTCGTGGTCGGCGACCGCGTCGTGGCGGCGATGCGGCGGGTCGCGAACGGCGACGAATTCCGCTCCAACGTGCACCGCGGCGGCACCGTCGAGCCGGTCACGCTCGACCCCGCCTTCGAGGCGGCGGCGGTGCGCAGCGCCCAGATCATGGGGCTGCGCGTCGCGGGCGTCGACATGCTCGAGAGCGACGACGGGCCGCTGGTGATGGAGGTCAACTCGTCACCGGGCCTGCAGGGCATCGAGACGGCCACCAAGCTCGACGTGGCAGGGGCGATCATCGACTTCATCGCCAATCAGGTCGGGTTCCCCGAGATCGACGTGCGTCAGCGTCTGAACGTGTCGACCGGCTACGGCGTCGCCGAACTGCTCGTGCACGCCGACGCGGGCCTTGTCGGTCAGAGCCTCGGCGAATCCGGCCTGTGGGAACGCGATATCACCGTGCTCACGCTGCACCGCGGCGCCACCGTGATCCCCAACCCGCGCAAGGGCGTCGTGCTCGAGGTCGGAGACCGGCTGCTGTGCTTCGGCAAGCTCGAAGAGATGCGCTCGATGATCCCCGAGCGGCGCCGGCGCCGGCAACGAGTGCGCCGGCTGCCCAAAGAGCCGATCCCCGACGCGCCGGCCGGCTGATTCACACGGCCCGCTCCCTCCCACGCGGGTCCGTACGCCCCTAGGCTGAAGAGGTGGCGCAGAGCATCTTCATCACGTCGGCAGAAGGCCATTCCGGCAAGTCCACGATCGCGCTGGGGGTGCTCGACGCGCTCAGTCATGCGACGCCGCGGGTCGGGGTGTTCCGGCCGATAGCGCGCTCGACCGACGAACGCGACTATGTGCTCGACATGCTGCTCGAGCACGACGGCGTCGACCTCGCGTACGACGAGTGCATCGGCGTCACCTACGACGACGTGCGCACCGACTCCGAGGCCGCCCTCGGCGTCATCGTCGAGCGTTACAAAGCGGTCGAAGCGCAGTGCGACACCGTTGTGATCCTCGGCAGCGACTTCACCGACGTGGGAAGTCCCGCCGAGCTCGGCTACAACGCCCGCATCGCGGCGAACCTGGGCGCTCCGGTGCTGCTGGTGCTGGGCGGCCGCTCGCAGGAGGGGCTGGGCGAGCAGCTCGGGACATCGCAGCCGCGCACCGCTGAGCAGATGGGACAGATAGCCGCGCTCGCGCTGGCCGAGCTCGTGCACGGCCGGGCCGAGCTATTCGCCGTCGTCGCCAACCGCACCGACCCGGATGCGCTCGTCGAGACGACGGCGGCCGTGAAGGCGGTGGTGGATGCCTCGGCCTTCGGCCACGGCATCCCGGTCTGGGCCCTCCCCGAAGACCGTGTCTTGGTCGCCCCATCCGTGCGCGGTGTGATGCGCTCGCTCGATGCGACGCTCATCAAGGGCGACCCCGAACTGCTCACCCGCGAGGTGCTCGACGTCGTCGTCGCGGGCATGTCGATGGACAACGTGCTGCCGCGGCTCGAGGAGGGCGCGCTGGTGGTCGTGGCCGCCGACCGCACCGACGTGCTCCTTGCGACGCTGCTGGCGAACGCGTCGGGAACGTTCCCGTCGCTGGCGGGCATCGCGCTGAACGGGCCGTTTCCGCTGCCCGATGCGATCGAGCGCCTCATCGAGGGGCTGGGCTCGTCGTTGCCCATCATCAGCACCGAGTACGGCACATACGAAACCGCGTTGCGCATCATGCGCACGCGCGGGCGACTGGCCGCCGACTCGCAGCGCCGGTACGACACGGCGCTGGCGATGTTCGAGCAGCACGTCGACGTCGACGAGCTCACGCGGGCCCTGGGCCTTGCGCGTTCGACCGTCGTCACCCCGCTCATGTTCGGCTACCAGCTGGTCGAGCGCGCGCGCTCGAACCGCAAGCGCATCGTTCTGCCCGAGGGCGACGACGACCGCGTGCTGCGGGCGGCGGCCACGGTCCTGTCGCGGGGAATCGCCGACATCACGATCCTCGGCGAGCCGTTCGAGGTGCGCAATCGCGCGATCGAGCTGGGCATCGACATCAGCGGTGCGCAGGTGCTGAGCCCGTTCGACGCCGTGCACGTCGACAAGTTCGCGCACGAGTATGAGCGCCTGCGTGCGCACAAGGGCATGACGTACGCGCGTGCGGCCGATACCGTGACCGACGTCTCGTACTTCGGCACCCTCATGGTGCACGAGGGTCTGGCCGACGGAATGGTCTCGGGCGCCGCGCACACGACCGCGCACACGATCCGTCCGGCGTTCGAGATCATCAAGACGAAGCCGGGGGTCTCGGTGGTCTCGAGCGTGTTCCTCATGGCGCTCGCCGACCGTGTGCTCGTCTACGGCGACTGTGCCGTGATCCCCGATCCCTCCAGCGAGCAGCTCGCCGACATCGCCGTCTCGTCGGCGGCCACAGCCTCGCAATTCGGCATCGAACCGCGGGTGGCGATGCTGTCGTACTCGACGGGGGAGTCCGGTGCCGGCGCCGATGTCGAGAAGGTCCGCGCCGCCACGGCGCTGGTGCGCGAACGGGCGCCTGAGCTGCCGGTCGAGGGGCCGATCCAGTACGACGCGGCGGCCGATGCCGCCGTCGCTGCGGCGAAGATGCCCGGGTCGGATGTCGCGGGCCGGGCGACGGTCTTCATCTTCCCCGACCTGAACACCGGCAACAACACCTACAAGGCGGTGCAGCGCTCTGCCGGCGCCGTGGCGATCGGCCCCGTGCTGCAGGGGTTGAACAAGCCCATCAACGACCTCTCCCGCGGCGCCCTTGTCGATGACATCGTGAACACGATCGCCATCACGGCGATCCAGGCGCAGGGAACGGCATCCACCACCGGAGAAACCGCATGAGCATCGTCCTCGTCGTCAACAGCGGCTCGAGTTCGTTCAAATATCAGCTGCTCGACATGAGCACCGAAGGCGTCCTCGCCTCGGGACTCGTCGAGCGCATCGGGCAGGAGATGGGGCGGTGCCGGCACACGGTGCACCGCACCGCCGCCGAGGGCGAGCCGGCGCCGACCATGCTCGACGCCACCTACGAGCGCGAGCTGCCGATCCCCGACCACTTCGCCGGGTTCGCGGCGATGCTCGACGACTTCACGGCGCATGGCCCGAGCCTCGACGACAACCCGCCCGATGCCGTGGGGCACCGGGTCGTGCACGGCGGCGCGCGGTTCTTCGAGCCCACCATCATCACGCCGCTCGTCGAGATCAACATCGAAGAGCTCGAGGTGCTCGCGCCCCTGCACAATCCCGCGAACCTCGCCGGGATCATCGCCGCCAAGCGCGCGTTCCCCGCCGTGCCGCACGTGGCGGTGTTCGATACCGCGTTCCATCAGACGCTGCCGGCCGACGCCTATACCTACGCGATCGATGCGAAGCTGGCCGCGCAGCATCGCATCCGCCGCTACGGATTCCACGGCACCTCGCACAAGTTCGTCAGCGAGGCCGCAGCGGCCTTCCTGGGGCACCCGGTCGCCGAGCTGAAGCAGATAGTCTTCCACCTGGGCAACGGCGCCTCGGTGACCGCCGTGGACGGCGGGCGCTCGGTGGAGACGTCGATGGGCTTCACCCCGCTGGAGGGCCTGGTCATGGGCACACGCTCGGGCGACGTCGACCCGGCCGCACTGTTCCAACTGCACCGTCGTGCGGGTCTCGACGTCGACGCGCTCGACGATCTCCTCAACAAGCGCAGCGGGCTGAAGGGGCTCAGCGGCTTCTCCGACATGCGCGATGTCATGGCCGGCGTTCAGCGCGGCGAACCGGGCGCGACGCTCGCGTTCGACGTCTACGTGCACCGGTTGCGCGCATACGCCGGCGCGTACCTGGCCCAGCTGGGCGGGGCCGATGTGATCTCGTTCACCGCCGGCATCGGCGAGAACGCGCCCGAGATCCGGGCCGCCGCGATGTCGACGCTCGGATTCGTCGGGGTGGAAGTGGATGCCGCGCGCAACGAGGCACCGGACCGCGGCATCCGGATCATCTCCACCGACAGCTCCGCGGTGACGGTGCTCGTGGTGCCGACGAACGAGGAGCTCGAGATCGCCCGGCAGACCCTGCAGGCGGCCGGCGCCTGAAAGGGGACACCATGACCGACCGAATCGATCTGACCGCCTACGACGCGGTGCTGTTCGACCTCGACGGTGTGCTCACGCCCACCGCCGAGGTGCACATGCACGCGTGGCAGAACCTGTTCGACGAGCTGTTCGCGAGTTGGAACGTCGAGCCCGCCTACACCGCGCGCGACTACTACGAGTACGTGGACGGCAAGAAGCGCTACGACGGCGTCGCGGCCGTGTTGCGCAGCCGGTCGGTGGAGGTGCACTGGGGCGACCCCTCCGACGCGCCCACCGCCGACACGGTGTGCGGCATCGGCAACCGCAAGAACGCCTACTTCGAGGCGGCACTGCGCGCCGACGGAATAGCTCCGTACCCGGGCTCGCTGCGGGTGCTCGACCTGCTGCGCGCCGCCGGCACACCGGTGGCGGTCGTGTCGAGCTCGAAGAATGCGGAAGAGGTCCTGCGCACCGCCGGCATCCGCGAGCGCTTCGGCGTCGTCGTCGACGGCACGGTGGCCGAACGCGACGACCTGGCGTCGAAACCGGCCCCCGACATGTTCCTCGCGGCAGCGCGGATGCTGCAGGTCGATCCCGCCCGCGCGGCCGCCGTCGAAGACGCCCTGAGCGGCGTGCGCTCCGCGGCGGCAGGCGGGTTCGGGCTCGTTCTCGCGGTCGATCGGGGAGTCGGCGCGGACGCGCTGTGGGCAGCCGGCGCCGACGCCGTCATCGACGATCTCGCCCAAGTGGTCGATACCGAGCCGAACGGTTCCTAGACTCGTGTGGTCGTAACTTCTTCAGACAGGACCCGAATGATCAATCGCGACCGTTTTCCCGTCGACCCGTGGCGGCTGGTCGAGACCGAGTTCGATCTCAGCGACGCCGGGGTGACCGAGTCGCTCTTCGCCGTGGGCAACGGCTACCTCGGCATGCGCGGCAATCACCCGGAAGGGCGCTACGCGCACGAGCAGGGCACGTTCATCAACGGCTTTCACGAGACGTTCCCGATCCGCCACGCCGAGGAGGCCTACGGCTTCGCCGAGGTCGGCCAGAGCATCATCAACGCGCCCGACGCGAAGGTCATGCGCGTGTACGTGGACGATGAGCCGCTGAGCTTCGGCGTGGCCGATGTGCGCGAGTACGAGCGCGCGCTCGACCTGCGCGACGGCGTGCTGCGCCGCAGCATTCTCTGGGTGACGCCCAGCGGCAAGCATGTGCGCGTCGATTTCGAGCGGATGGTGTCGTTCGAGGAGCGGCACCTGGCCGTCATGACGGTAGATGTCACGGTCGAGAACGCCGACGCCCCCGTGACGATCAGCTGTCAGATCGTCAACCGTCAGGACGGCGAGGACGTCTACGGCGGCACTCCGGTCGCTCCGCGGCGTGCGGGCTTCGATCCGCGCAAGTCCGAGCGCTTCGCCGAGCGCGTGCTGCTGCCCGAGCAGTACTGGCAGGACAAGCTCCGTTCCGTGCTCAGCTACACGGTGGCCCACTCGAGGATGACGCTGGCCGTGGCCGCCGATCACTCCATCGAGACCGAGAATCCGTACACGGCGCGCACTCTCGTCGAGCCCGACATCGCGAAGAACGTGTTCCGCGTGCAGGCGAAGGCCGGCGTGCCGATCCGCGTGGTCAAGCAGGTCAGCTATCACACCTCGGCGACCGGGGTCCCGGCCGGCGAGCTCGTCGACCGCTGTCGTCGCACGCTCGACCGCGCCGCAACCGTCGACCTGCCCACGCAGTTCACACGGCAGCGCGCCTGGCTCGACGCGTTCTGGGAGCGCTCGGATGTGCGCATCGGTGGACGGGACGACCTGCAGCAGGCCGTGCGCTGGTGCCTCTTCCAGCTCGCCCAGGCCGCGGCTCGTGCCGACGAGCTCGGCATCCCCGCCAAGGGACTGACCGGTTCGGGCTATGGCGGGCACTACTTCTGGGACACCGAGATCTACGTGCTGCCGTTCCTGGCATACACGACGCCGCAGTGGGCGTTGAATGCGCTGCGGATGCGCTCGCTCATGCTGCCCGCCGCGCGTCGCCGCGCGCATCAGCTCACCGAGGCGGGCGCTCTGTATCCGTGGCGCACGATCAATGGCGAGGAGGCCTCGGCGTACTACGCCGCCGGCACCGCGCAATACCACATCAACGCCGACATCTCCTTCGCGCTGGCGAGGTATGTGCGCGCCACCGGAGACCTCGAGTTCCTCTGGCGCGAGGGCGTCGACATCGTGGTGGAGACGGCTCGCCTGTGGGCGACCCTCGGCTTCTGGCGTTCGCATGACGGCGCGGAGGAGTTCCACATCCACGGCGTCACGGGCCCCGACGAGTACACCACGGTCGTCAACGACAACCTCTTCACGAACGTCATGGCCCGGTTCAACCTGCGGTTCGCCGCGCGTACGGTCCGGGCCATGGAAGAGCGCGACGGGGAGGTGTACCGGCGCATGCTCACGCGCCTTAATCTCGATCCGGCCGAGGCCGACGCGTGGGATCGGGCCGCCGAGGCGATGCACATCCCGTACAGCCCGCAGCTCGGCATCCACCCTCAAGACGAGGTGTTCCTCGAGAAAGAAGTGTGGGACCTCGAGAAGACGCCGCCGTCGCAGCGGCCGCTGCTGCTGCACTTTCACCCGCTGGTCATCTACCGGTACCAAGTGCTCAAGCAGGCCGACGTGGTGCTGGGCCTGTTCTTGCAGGGAAACCACTTCACCCCCGAAGAGAAGCTGGCCGACTTCGAGTACTACGACCCGCTCACCACGGGCGACTCGACGCTGTCGGCGGTCGTGCAGTCGGTGCTGGCAGCCGAGGTCGGCTACCAGTCGCTCGCGCACGACTACTTCGAGCACGCGCTGTTCGTCGACCTCGCGGATCTGCACCACAACACCGCCGACGGCGTGCATGTGGCCTCGGCGGGCGGCATCTGGACGGCGCTCGTCTCGGGATTCGGCGGGATGCGCGACTACGACGGGAAGCTGGCGTTCGACCCGCGGCTTCCGAAGGAGTGGGACGACCTCGAGTACGTCATGCACTGGAAGGGCACGCCGTTGCGCGTGGTGCTCGAGCGCGAGCGGCTGACGGTGCACGCGGGCGACGGTGCGCCGGTGCCGTTCAGCGTGCGCGGAGAGGCATACACCGTCGAGCCGGGCGGACAGATCGTCGTGGAGCTCGCCGACCAGGGGCCCGACATCCCGGGGCGGCCGACGCTTCGCGAGCTGATCGGTGAGCGCAGGGAAGACGGGACTCTGCTGTCGGCCTCCGTCCCCACGACGCATACGACCTCGATCCCGATCATCGACATGGACGGCATCCACTGAGCCGGTGATAGCGACCCGCGGCTGAACGCCGTCGTCAGACGCACGAGAGGGGTCGGCGGGAAGCCGACCCCTCTCGTGTCGTGTTCAGCGCACCGTGCGGATGTCGACGTCCCGTCCCTCTGGGGTGACCAGCACCGCGACAGCGCTGGCGGCGAGCACCGCGATCCACAGCACCGCGACCGGCCAAGTCGCACCGACCGCGAGAGTGAGCGCCGTGGCGATCATGGGCGAGAACCCCGCTCCGATCGTCGAGGCGGTCTGGTACGACGCCGAGGCACCCGTGAAGCGGCGCGAGGTCGGGAACTGCTCGGTGACGAATGCGGCGATGGGACCGTAGACGATGCCCTGCACGATGCCGTTCCCGAGGAAGATGGCGATCGCGAAGCCGAGCACGGTGCCGGTGCCCAGCATCCACATGATCGGGAAGGCCAGCAGGGCGCCCAGAGCGCAGCCGAAGACGATCACCGCGCGCCGGCCGAACCGGTCGCTGGCCTTTCCTGCCAGCAGCGCGACGACCACGGTCACGATGGCGGCGAACGCCTTGGTGTTGAGCACGCCGGTCGCGTCGGCGCCGTGGCCGACCGCCTCGGAGACGCCCCACACGGTCATCAGCCCCTGGCTGGTGGTGAAGGCGAGGACTGCGATCATCGCGATGATCACCTGGCGCCAGTTGTGGCGCAGCACCTCGACGATCGGCACCCGCTTCTTGACGCTCAGCTCCTGCAGCGTGGCGAACATCGGCGTCTCGGCGACTTTGAGGCGGACGACGAGGCCCATTCCGAGCAGCACGACCGAGAGGAGGAACGGGACGCGCCATCCCCAGGACAGGAACTGGTCGTGCGGCAGCAGCGTGAACAGTCCCAGGACCAGCGTCGCGATCACGGCGCCGACGGGTCCGCCGGCGTTGACGATGCTCGATGCCGTCCCGCGGCTGCGCTGCGGCGCGTGTTCGAGCGCGACGAGCATCGCCCCGCCCCAGTCGCCGCCGACAGCGACGCCCTGCACGATGCGCAGCAGCACCAGCGCGATAGGCGCCATGATCCCGATGGTCGCGGTGGCGGGGAGAAGACCGATGAGAGTGGATGCCGCGCCCATGAGCACGATCGACAGGATGAACACGTTCTTGCGGCCACGCGTGTCGCCGAAGTGTCCGAACAGGATTCCGCCGAGCGGGCGGGCGAGATAGCCGACCGCGAACGTCGCGAACGACGCGAAGAGACCGAAGCCGGCGCTGAGGCCGCCGAAGAACACGTGCTCGAAGACGATGCTCGCGCATGTCGCATAGAGGATGAAGTCGTAGAACTCGATCATGTTGCCCATGAAGCTCGAGGCGAGCACGCGTCGCATGTCGGCGGTGGTCAGCGTCAGCTGGGTGCCGTCGGCGGCGGTCGTGGGGGTCGGTTCTTCGTGCATGGTGTCGGTGGTCATCATTGACCTTTCTTGCAGGGTTGGACAGTGGGGGATGCCGCGGCGCGGCGGATCAGGCGGTCAGACGCTGAGCGGCCCGCGCGAAGCTGAGTCGCTCGAGGTCGTCGGGCACGAGAACGGGAGTGCCGGTTGCGGCCTCCGCACGGAGCGCGGCGCGATGCCACGCGGCGGTGTCGAGGCTTCCGGGCACGAGGTGGTGGACGGCGAGCGAGCGGGCGCCGGCGGCCGCGGCGATCTCGGCGGCCTCCACGACGCTCGTGTGCGACTTGTGGTGGTGGTCGTGAGAGGCGCGCGCGGTGTCGTTCTGCGGGTCCCCGTAGGTCTGCTCGACCCAGTCGAAGCTGATCGCCTCGTGCAGGAGCAGGTCGACGTCCTCGGCCAGCCGCACCATGTTCTCGGTCTTCGCGGTGTCGCCCGAGATCGCCACCGATCCCTCGTCGGTCGTGAACCGGTACCCGAACGCCGGGGCGATCGGCGGGTGCTCGACCAGGATCGCGTCGACGCGGACCCGATCGTCCTCGAAGACGGTGAAGGGCTTCATGGCAGGCGTGGGCCGCTCGTTCGGATGGTAGCCGGAGGAGGCCGGCACCTCGATGTCGCGCGCGGCGAAGAGGTCGAAGGGCGACGGGCGCAGCGCGTCGAGCACGCGGTCGTTCAGGTCGGTCGCGTGCGCCTCCATGAGAAGGCGGAAGACGTCGCGGGTGCCCGGCGTGGGCAGGTGCGGGGCGACCGGCCGCGGGGCTCTCGCCGCGCGCGGTGAAAGCGGGGGGAGTGCGCCACGGTCACCCGGCCCGAGGATCGGGATGGGTGCCGCATCCGCACTCAGGCCGAACATGCCGAACAGTGCGATGTTCGCGAGGTCGGTCGTGTGGTCGGAGTGCAGGTGGGTGAGGAACACTCCGCCCAGGCCATCGATCGTGAGCCCGGCACGGGTGAACTGTCGACCGGCGCCCAGGCCGGCGTCCACGAGGTAGCTGCGGTCCCCGACGACCACCGCGGTGGCGATTCCGAATCGGGGCTCGGCCTGTGCCGGCGTCCACCAGCGCGGTCCACCCGCGGTGCCGAGGGTGACGATGTGTGTCACGGGAGCCTCCTTGCTCGCTGTTCCTTCTCCCCAGGATCCGCGCGCCGCAATGCATCTGTAAAGCTGAAAAAGTCGAAGCAAAGCATAAGATCGCTTTATGCTAGCCACGACGATACGACAGCTCGAGTACTTCGTCGCGACGGCGGAGGCCGGTACTGTCAGCGGCGGGGCCGAACGCAGCTCGGCGTCGCAGGCGGCGGTCTCGACCGCGCTGCGCGAGCTGGAGAAGAGCCTGGCCGTGCAGCTGTTCGTTCGCCGTACCGCAAAGGGTGTGACCTTGACGCCCAGCGGGTCACGCGTGCTCGGCGTGGCGCGGCGGATCCTCGGCGACGTCGCAGAACTCGAAGAACTCGCCCGCTCCGAGCACGACGAGGTCGCCGGCCCGCTGCGGATAGCGTGCACCTCGGCGCTGTCCCCCCGCGTGCTCCCGGTACTGGCGGCGGCGTGCGCACAGACGTATCCGCGCGTGACGCTGGAGCTCACCGACGGACTCGCGGCCGGCGTGCAGGGACTGGTACTGCGGGGCGAGGCCGACGCCTGTCTGCTCTATCGGCGTCAACTCGACCCTGAACTGGCCGGTCGCACGATCCACACGATCCAGCCGTACATCGTCGTCGCGGCCGATCACCGGCTCGCGGGCCGCGACTCGGCGTCGCTGCGGGAGCTCGCCGATGAGCCGCTGATCCTGGTGCACTCCGCGGGCTCTCGCCGCGCGATCGAGACCGTGATCGCCGAGGCGGGCGTGACGACGCGGCAGGGATGGTCGTTCGCGAACCCTGAGACGGTGCGCGCAATGGTGGCGCGCGGCCTCGGGTACTCCGTGTTCAGCGGACGCCCGACCAGCACCGAGACATTCGACGGTGGCCGGGTCGCGTATCTGCGCATTGACGACGAGGTCTCCGCTAATGAGATCGTGCTGGCACTGCCGCGCGGTCAGCAGCCCACGGCCCGCCTTCTGGCGGTGGAGAAGCTGTTGAGCACGGACGAGCTGCGGTCCTCGTTCGGGTGAGGCAGCCTCCGCAGTGCGGCTGTCGGAGGCACCACGTAGGCTGGAACGGTGACCACAGCCCTGTACCGCCGCTACCGGCCCGAGACGTTCGCGGAGATGATCGGGCAAGCGCAGGTCACCGATCCGTTGATGACCGCGCTGCGTGCCGATCGGGTCGGCCACGCCTACCTGTTCTCGGGCCCGCGCGGGTGCGGCAAGACGACCTCCGCGCGCATCCTCGCGCGCTGCCTGAACTGCGCCGAGGGTCCCACCGACACGCCGTGCGGCACGTGCGACAGCTGCATCGAGCTCGGCCGTGGCGGCGGGGGATCGCTCGACGTCGTCGAGATCGACGCGGCATCGCACAACGGTGTAGACGACGCCCGTGACCTGCGCGAGCGCGCGGTGTTCGCGCCGGCGCGTGACCGGTTCAAGATCTTCATCCTCGACGAGGCCCACATGGTGACACCGCAGGGGTTCAACGCGCTGCTCAAACTCGTCGAAGAGCCGCCCGAGCACGTCAAGTTCATCTTCGCCACGACCGAGCCAGAGAAGGTCATCGGCACCATCCGCTCGCGCACACACCACTATCCGTTCCGTCTGGTGGCCCCCGCGGCCATGCTCGAGTACGTCGAGCAGTTGTGTGCACAAGAAGGCGTGAAGGTCGAGCAGGGCGTGCTGCCGTTGGTCGTGCGCGCCGGGGGCGGTTCTCCTCGTGACACGCTGTCGGTGCTCGATCAGCTGATCGCCGGTTCCGAAGAGTCGACGGTCACCTATGCGCGTGCTGTCGCGCTGCTCGGCTACACACCGGCGGAGTTGCTCGACGAGGTCGTGGACGCTTTCGCGGGACACGACGCCGCAGCCGCCTTCTCCGCGGTCGACCGCGTCGTGCAGACCGGGCAGGACCCGCGCCGGTTCGTCGACGACCTGCTCGAACGGCTGCGCGATCTCATCGTCGTCGCCGCAACAGGGGAGGGCGCCGCCGCCGTGCTGCGGGGCGTTCCGGGCGACGAACTCGCCCGCATGGGGCAGCAGGCCGGGGCATTCGGCGTCGAGCGGCTGTCGCGCACCGCCGACATCGTCGTCTCGGCGCTTGACGAGATGAGCGGAGCCACCTCGCCGCGGTTGCAGCTCGAGCTCATGATCGCGCGCGTGCTCGCCCGCGGCGGTGCACCGGCTCAGGCCCCCGAGCAAGCGCCACGACGTCCGGTCGTCGAGCAAGCGCCACGGTCGCCGGTCGTCGAGCGAGCGCCGCAGACGCGTGTCGAAACGACGCCGGCACCTGTTCCGACGCCCGAACCGAGCCCTGCGCCGACGCCGGAGCCCTCTCCGGTTCCCTCGCCCGAGCCGAATCCGACGCCGGAGCCTGCTCCGGAGCCGAGCCCGATGCCCACGCCGGAGCCTGCTCCGGAGCCGAATCCGATGCCCACGCCCGAGCCGGCTCCGGAGCCGATGCCGACCCCCGTTCCCCCCGGGCCGGTCACTCTCGATCGGGTGCAGGAATCGTGGCCCGACATCCTGCGGCATCTCGAGAGCGCGAGCCGTTCGTCGTGGCTGGTGGCAACCGCCGCGCAGCCGGTGGCCTTCGCTGATGACGTGCTCACGCTGAACTTCATGAGTGCTGCCGACGTTGCGAAGTTCAAGAAGCTGCAGGCTGGCGCCGGCCCCAGTGAAGATCTCCGCCAGGCCATCCAGGCCGTGCTCGGAGTGCGCGTCAAGTACATTGCGCGTCACGGCGGCGGGCAGCCCGGGCCGCGGCATCCCGCCCCCGGCGACGGTCCTGCGCCCGACGACGACCCCGACCCGGTCGGTCCGGCCGCGCCCGCCGGCGCTCCCCGGTCCGCGCCTTCCGCCGCGCCCGCGGCACCGGTCACCGACTGGGCAGTGGCGCCGATCCCCGCCGATCCGGATGCGGCGCCTGGCGGTGCACTCGCCGTCGACGAAGATCCTGAGGAAGCGGCATCCACCCCGTCGCGCGTCTCGACGCTCGCGCGCTCACGCGAGGGCGATGTGCTGCCTCGCGAGGACATGTCGCCTTCGGCCGACGACGCTGACGGCGACGAGGAAGAAGACCTCGACGTCCCCGAGTCGGGCGTACCGGTCATGGCAGCGCCGATCGCTCCGACCGCGACGATGCGTGATGACGGTATCGAGCGGGTCGGCGAAGCCGTCGTCCGGCAGGTGCTCGGTGCGCGTTTCGTCCGTGAAGAGCCCTACGAGTCAGCCACGAGGTTCCACTAACCCATGTACGACGGCATCGTCCAAGACCTGATCGATGAGTTCGGCCGCCTTCCGGGGATCGGCCCGAAGTCGGCTCAGCGCATCGCGTTCCACATCCTGCAGACGCCGGGCTTCGACGTCTCGAAGCTGGCCCAGCTGCTTGGCGAGGTGCGCGAGAGGGTTCGCTTCTGTGAGATCTGCGGCAACGTCTCCGAGCAGGATCGCTGTGCGATCTGTCGCGACCCGCGCCGCAACCAGACGGTGATCTGTGTCGTGGAGGACGCGAAAGACGTCGCCGCAATCGAGCGCACCCGTGAGTTCCGGGGCCTCTACCACGTGCTCGGCGGCGCGATCAGTCCGATCGCCGGCATCGGTCCCGACGATCTGCGCGTCGCGCAGCTGATGCAGCGGCTGGCCGACGGCACTGTGCAAGAGGTCATCCTCGCGACCAACCCGAACCTCGAAGGGGAGGCGACCGCCACCTATCTTTCGCGGCTGCTGCACACCCTGCAGATCAGCGTGACGCGGCTGGCATCGGGCCTGCCCGTGGGCGGCGATCTCGAGTACGCCGACGAAGTCACCCTCGGTCGTGCGTTCGAGGGTCGGAGGTCGGTGTGACAATTCACTGGTGAGTGCAAAGGGCTGGTGGCTGTTCGCCGCCATGGCCGTCCTGTGGGGCGTGCCTTATCTGTTCATCAGCGAGGCGGTCACGTCGTTCTCGCCGGCGGCTGTCGTCAGCGGGCGAACGCTCGGCGGTGCGCTGATCCTTCTGCCGATCGCCCTGCATCGAAAGGCGCTCGGCCCCGCGCTGCGTCGGTGGCCGTGGGTTCTCGCGTTCGGAGCGATCGAGATGGGCGGTCCGTTCTTCCTGCTCAGCGACGCCGAGCGCACGATCCCCTCCGGACTCACCGGGCTGCTCGTGTCGACGGTGCCGCTGTGGGCGACGATCATCGGCTTCACCATCGGCACTCACCGCAGCGTCAGCCCGCTGCGCATCATCGGCCTGCTCGTGGGTTTCGGGGGAGTGGCGGTGATCGTCGCCGGGCAGGGGCTGGCGGTGACAGATGCCGCGTCCACCTTCGTCGCGGTGGGCGAGGTTCTGCTCACGGCGCTGCTGTATGCCATCGCGCCGTTCATCGTGACGGCCAAGCTGCACGACGTGCCCTCGCTGGGGCCCATCACCCTCGCGCTGGTCTTCGTGGGGCTGGTCTACCTCCCCTTCGCCGCGATGACCTCGCACACCGTGCCGACGGGGCGCAGCATCGCCGCGCTGGCGGCCCTCGCGCTGCTGTGCACCGCCGTGGCGTTCGTGGTGTTCTTCGCTCTCATCGCCGAGGTCGGGCCGGTCACGGCGCCGCTTTTCACCTATGTGAACCCGGTCGTGGCCATCGCCCTGGGTGTCGTCATCCTGGGGGAGCATCTCTCGCCGTGGCTGCTGATCGGCTTTCCACTCGTACTGGTGGGGTGCTGGCTGGCGGCGACGGGCGGTCGTGTACGCGCGCCCGCGGCACCCGTGCCGGGCGATGTCACACGCGTCGAGCCGCCGGTGGCCGGTCCGTAGAATGGGGTGTCGGGCGCGGCATCCGTGTCCCTGAACGCAGTCCGGGAGTTGGTTCGTGGCGCTCATCGTCCAGAAGTACGGCGGATCGTCCGTCGCCGATGCCGCAAGCATCAAGCGGGTGGCCAAGCGGATCGTCGATGCCCGCCGTGCCGGGCACGATGTCGTCGTCGCGGTCAGCGCGATGGGCGACACCACCGACGAACTGCTCGATCTCGCCGCCGAGGTCGCGCCGATTCCGGCTCCTCGCGAGCTCGACATGCTGCTGTCCAGCGGTGAGCGCATCTCGATGGCGCTGTTGGCGATGGCTATCCACTCGATGGGCTTCGAAGCACGTTCGTTCACCGGCAGCCAAGCCGGGATGATCACCGATGCGCACCACGGCGCCGCCCGCATCGTCGACGTCACTCCGGTGCGGTTGCGCGAGGCGCTCGACGAGGGCGCGATCGTCATCGTTGCGGGCTTCCAGGGATTCAACCGTGACACGCGCGACATCACCACGCTCGGCCGCGGTGGCTCCGATACGACGGCGGTCGCACTGGCCGCAGCGCTCGACGCCGACGTCTGCGAGATCTACAGCGATGTCGACGGCATCTTCACGGCAGATCCGCGCGTCATCCCCAAGGCGCGCAAGCTCGACGTCATCTCCAGCGAGGAGATGCTCGAGCTCGCTGCCAACGGCGCCAAGGTCCTCTACATCCGCGCGGTGGAATATGCGCGCCGCCACGGCGTGCTCATCCACGCGCGTTCCACCTTCAGCTCCGCAGAGGGCACCCTCGTCATCGACGAGGCCCGGCGCGAAGAGCTGTCCACCTTGTTCCCGCAGCTAAAGGGAGAGCACATGGAAGAGCCCGTCGTCGCCGGCGTCGCGACCGACCTCAGCCAGGCGAAGATCACCGTCCTCGGGGTTCCCGACATCCCCGGCAAGGCCGCCGAGATCTTCAAGATCGTGGCCAAGTCGGGCGCGAACGTCGACATGATCGTGCAGAACATCTCGGCGGCCACCACCGGTCGCACCGATATCTCCTTCACCCTTCCCAAGTCGGATGCCTCGCTCGCTCTTCGCTCGCTGGCCGTCGAACAGGACGATGTCGGCTTCGCGAGCCTCGTGCATGACGACCAGATCGGCAAGCTGTCGGTCGTCGGCGCGGGCATGCGGACGAACTCGGGGGTGTCGGCGACCCTGTTCGAGGCGCTGAGCGCCGCCGGCATCAACATCGAGATGATCTCCACGTCGGAGATCCGCATCTCGGTCGTGCTGCGCGGCGACGACCTCGCCGATGCCGCACGTGCCGTGCACACCGCCTTCGGCTTGGACGGCGATGTGGATGCCACGATCTATGCGGGCACGGGGCGCTGACGTCTCGTTCGACCGCCCGGCGCCGCGCCGGTAGACTCGGCGAAACCCCTGCGACGTCGCATCCCGGCGGGCGCGCGTGCGCTCCGCAAGGACCGACGCGCCCGTCATCGAGGAACGTGCATGACCCGCATCTCTGATTCAGGACTTTCCATCGCCGTCGTCGGCGCCACCGGTCAAGTGGGCGCCGTCATGCGTGAGATCCTCGCGGAGCGGTCGTTCCCGGTGCGTGAGCTGCGCCTGTTCGCCACGGCGCGCTCCGCCGGTCGCGCCATCGAGTTCGGCGGTCAGACGGTCGTCGTCGAAGACATCGCGACCGCTGACCCCGCCGGCATCGACATCGCGCTCTTCTCGGCGGGTGCGACAGGCAGCCGCGCGCACGCGCCGCGCTTCGCCGAGGCCGGCGCCGTCGTGATCGACAATTCCAGCGCGTGGCGCATGGATCCCGAGGTGCCTCTCATCGTCAGCGAGGTGAACCCGCACGCCATCGCCGAGGCGGAGAAGGGCATCATCGCCAACCCGAACTGCACGACGATGGCAGCGATGCCGGTGCTGAAGGCGTTGGATGCCGCAGCCGGTCTCGAGCGGCTCATCGTGAGCACGTACCAGGCGGTCTCGGGCTCGGGCCTCGCGGGCGCCGAAGAGCTGCTGGGCCAGGCTCAGGCCGCGGTCGCACAGAACACCATCGCCCTCGTGCACGACGGCGGAGCGGTGGATTTCCCCGAACCTGAGAAGTACGTCGCCCCGATCGCGTTCGACGTCATCCCGTTCGCCGGCAATCTCGTCGACGACGGCGACAACGAGACCGATGAGGAGAAGAAGCTGCGCAACGAGAGTCGGAAGATCCTCGAGCTGCCCGATCTCCGAGTGGCGGGCACTTGCGTGCGCGTGCCGGTCTTCACCGGTCACTCGCTGTCGATCAATGTCGAGTTCGCGCACGACATCACCCCCGAGCGGGCACGCGAGGTCCTGGCATCCGCTCCCGGCGTGGTTCTCGATGAGGTGCCCACCCCGTTGCAGGCCGCCGGCAAAGACCCGAGCTTCGTCGGGCGCATCCGCGCCGATCAGTCCGCGCCCGAGGGCAGGGGCCTCGTGCTGTTCATCAGCAACGACAACCTGCGCAAGGGAGCGGCGCTGAACGCGGTGCAGATCGCCGAGCTCGTCGCCGCGCGCATCACCGCCGCGGCCTGACGCTGCGCCCCTGAACGGGCCACGCCGCTGTGACACGTAGACTGGACAACCGTGACTGAAACCGTCGATGTCGTACTGATCGGTGGGGGCATCATGAGTGCCACCCTGGGTGCTTTCCTCCACGAGCTGCAGCCGGACTGGAAGATCACCGCCATCGAGCGGCTCAGCGAGGTCGCCGAAGAGAGCTCAAACGCGTTCAACAACGCCGGCACAGGTCATTCGGCCCTCTGCGAGCTCAACTACACCCCGGAGAGCGCCGACGGCACCATCGACATCAGCAAGGCGATCTCGATCAACGAGCAGTTCCAGCTGAGCCGGCAGTTCTGGTCGAGCCTGGTAGACCGCGGCATCCTGCGCGCTCCCGACACCTTCATCAACCCCACGCCGCACATGACGTTCGTTCGCGGTGAGAAGAACGTCGACTTCCTCAAGAGGCGTCACGAGCTGCTGACCCAGCAGACGCTGTTCGCCGACATGGAGTACAGCGAGGACTCGCGGGTCATCAACCAGTGGGCGCCGTTGCTCATGAACAAGCGGCTGAAGGCCGACGAGCCGTTCGCGGCCACCCGAGTGACCGGCGGTACCGACGTCGATTTCGGTGCGCTGACCCGGCAGCTCTTCGGGCACTTGAGTGAGGCCGGGGTGGATGTGCGGACGAACACCGAGGTGCGCAACCTGAAGCGACGCGCGGACGGCACCTGGCAGGTCAAGTACCGTCGCACTATCGGGCGTGCACCGGGGCGCATCAATGCGCGGTTCGTCTTCGTCGGTGCGGGGGGCTGGGCGCTCAAGCTCCTGCAGAAGTCGGGCATTCCCGAGATCAAGGGTTACGGCTGCTTCCCGATCGGTGGGCAGTGGCTGGAGACCCGCGATCAGAAGATCGTCGCGCAGCACCACGCGAAGGTGTACTCGAAGGCGACCGTGGGTGCACCGCCCATGTCGGTGCCGCACCTGGATACGCGTGTGGTCGACGGTGAGGCATCCGTCCTCTTCGGTCCGTTCGCGACATTCAGCCCGAAGTTCCTCAAGAACGGGTCCATGTGGGACATCGTCACCCAGGTCCGCTTCTCGAACCTCTTCAGCATGCTCAAGGTCGCGTTCACGAACTTCGACCTGATCCGCTACCTGGTCAGCGAACTCGCGAAGAACCATCACCGCAAGGTGGATGACCTGCGCGAGCTGTTCCCGGGGGCTGAGGACGCCGACTGGAGGCTGCTGCAGGCAGGCCAGCGCGCGCAGGTGATGCACAATGGCCAGCTCAAGTTCGGCACCGAGGTCGTCGCCCACTCCGACGGCTCGATCGCGGGCCTTCTGGGCGCCTCGCCGGGCGCGTCGACGGCCGTGCCGATCATGCTCAACCTCATGAAGACGTGCTTCCCGCAGCAGTTCCCGTCGTGGGAGAGCAAGATCCGCGAGTTGATCCCGACCTACGGGCAGACACTCAACGACCAGCCGGTGCTGGCCGAGACGACCATCGATCGCACGGCGGCGGAGCTGAAGATCGGCGCCTAGGCGACCGTAGAATCGTCCGGTGGCCAAACTCTACTTCCGCTACGGCGCGATGAATTCGGGCAAGTCCACCGCGCTTCTGCAGGCCGCGTACAACTACGAGGAGCGCGGGCAGCACGTGCTGCTGGCCAAGCCCGTGATCGACACGAAAGACGCCGACAGCATCTCGAGCCGGCTCGGCATGAGCCGGCCGGTGGATTTCCTCATCCGTCCCGATGACGATGTGCGTGCGCTGTTCGCCGCGCAGCGCGCGCGTGTGCGCCGCGACTCGGCAGCGCTCATCCCCGACGCCTCTGTCGACGTTGCCTGCCTCCTCATCGACGAGGCGCAATTCCTCACCCGTGAGCAGGTCGACGATCTGCTGCGGATCGTCGTGCTCGACGGCGTGCCGGTGCTCGCCTACGGCATTCGCACCGACTTCCAGACCCAGGCGTTCCCCGGCTCGCGACGGCTGCTCGAATTGGCGCACACGCTCGAAGAGCTCAAGACCATCTGCCGCTGTGGTCGCAAGGCGCTGTTCAACGCGCGCCTGGTGGGTGGCCGGTTCGTCTTCGACGGCGACCAGGTCGCCATCGACGAGCTGTCGGCCGACCGCGTCACCTACGAGTCGA
The DNA here is from genome assembly GCF_029094505.1 of Microbacterium horticulturae. Lineage (NCBI taxonomy): Bacteria > Bacillati > Actinomycetota > Actinomycetes > Micrococcales > Microbacteriaceae > Microbacterium > Microbacterium horticulturae. The sequence goes on from NZ_CP119108.1 coordinate 926,057, forward strand.
TGTGCGCGGAGTGCTACCTGCACGAGTCGGGCGGACGCCTCGGCTGATCAGGCGGTGCGTGCGGCCGAGCGTCGCGGAAACCAGGGCACGATCATCGACGTCTTGCGCTGGTAGTCGCGGTACGCCGGGTACTTCGATGCCGAGATCGATTCGGTGAAGATCGTGGAGCCGACGAACAGCCCTGTCAGCAGCACCGGCCCGACGATCGTCGCGTTGACCACGCCGCCCCAGAAACCCTGCGCCGACGCGACGGCGGCCGTGGCGCCGATCGCGTAGATCATCCACCACTGCAGCTGTTCGCCGAAGAAGTTGGGATGCCGGCTGTACCGGAACAGGCCGCCGGCGGCGAATCCCGGCTCGAGGTGACCGCCGGCCTGCTTCTTGCGTCGGTGGAACGCCCATTGCTGCTGGTCGGCGACGGTCTCGATGATCAGCGCGGCCAGGAAGACGATTGCGAAGAGCGCGTCCCACCCGGAGACGGGGGAGGGATACCGCGATGCCAGCCACACCGGAAGAGTGATCAGCACGAGCAGGACGTTCTGATACAGCACGATGAAGAGCAGATTGAAGATCTGGAACTGCCAGCGCTTCATCCGTCCGCGCAGGATCGCCCACCGGTAGTCCTCCATGCCGGAGTAGCCGCCCTTGCGCGCGAAGTTGAAGGTGAGACGCGCGCCCCAAAATGTGACGAGGATCGCCATCACGAGGACACGTGCGCTGTCATGGCCGCTCGCGATGACGGGGATCGCGAAGGTCCATACGTACGCGATGGGCGCCAGCGACCAGATCCGGTCGACCCAGGAGGTGTCTTTCGTCGCGAGCGAGGCGATCCAGCAGAACGCGCTGATGACACCGGCGAGGAGGAGGAGGACGGAGCCGAGAGAGTTCACGCCCTCAGCGTAGGGGCTGCAGCCCCTGGCTTGCCTGGTCTGACCACAGGGAGTATGGTGGTCGGACCACAGAAGGAGCATCGCGTGGCAGACAAGGCCGTTCCCGCGCGCGCATGGCGCGTCGTCCTGGAGAAGATCGAGACCGATCTGGCCGAGGGCACCCTCAAACCCGGTGATCACCTCCCGCCAGAGCGCGAACTCGCTGCGACCCTGGGCGTCGGGCGGTCGAGCGTCCGTGAGGCGCTGCGCGTGCTGGATGTTCTCGGACTGATCCGCACGGCGACCGGCTCGGGTCCGAGCGCGGGCGCTATCGTCATCGCGACGCCGGTGGGCGGGATGTCGGCACTCATCCGGTTGCAGGTGGCAGCGCACGGCTTTCCGATCGGTGACGTCGTGCGTACCCGGGTGATCCTCGAATCGGCGACGGCGTGGGAGCTCGGCACGCGCTTCGGAGAGGCGCGACGCACGCGCCAGCAGGCCGAGGCTGCGGCCGAGACCCTCACCGAGCCCCTCCGACTGCTGGAGGCGATGGATGCCGCGGGCCTCGCTCCCGCAGAGTTTTCGGCTTTGGACGCCCAGTTCCATCTGGCGCTGGCTGAGGCGGCGGGCAATGCCGTCGTCGTGGCGATGATGGTGGGTCTGCGCGAATCCATCGAGGGCTACGTGCTCGAGGGAGCGGAGCGCGTGTCCGACTGGGGCGAGACCATGCCCCGGCTTCGGGCGCAGCACCGCGAGATCATCGATGCCCTCGAACACGGCGATCCGAGCATGGCCCGGCGTCTGGTCGTCGACCACATCACCGGCTACTACGCGCACGCCGGACTCACCGAAGAAGGAAAGGACCGCTGATGGTCACCAGGCAGATCCCCAACCTGCACGACATCTTCGAGCTCATGCAGTTCAAGAAACCGGAGCTCAACGGACGAAAGAGGCGCCTGGATGCCGCGCTGACCATTTACGACCTGCGCACCATTGCCAAGCGCCGGACGCCGGCTGCGGCCTTCGACTACACTGACGGTGCGGCCGAGGGCGAGCTGTCCATCGCGCGAGCCCGGCAGGCGTTCGAAGATGTGGAGTTCCACCCCGGAATTCTCAAGCCCGCCCCGTCCGTCGACATGTCGTGCGAGATCCTCGGGGGGCCGTCTGCGCTGCCGTTCGGTATCGCGCCGACCGGCTTCACGCGCCTCATGCAGACCGAGGGCGAGATCGCCGGCGCGGGTGCGGCCGGTGCCGCCGGCATCCCGTTCACTCTGTCCACGCTGGGTACGACGTCGATCGAAGACGTCAAGAAGACCAACCCGAACGGACGCAACTGGTTTCAGCTGTATGTCATGCGTGAGCGCGAGATCTCGTACGGACTCACGAGGCGCGCTGCGGCTGCCGGCTTCGACACGCTGTTCTTCACGGTTGACACCCCGGTCGCGGGCGCGCGGCTGCGCGACAAGCGCAACGGATTCTCGATCCCGCCGCAGTTGACCCTGGGAACGATCATCAACGCGATCCCGCGGCCGTGGTGGTGGATCGACTTCCTCACCACGCCGAAACTCGAGTTCGCTTCGCTGAGCACGACGGGTGGCACCGTGGGCGAGCTGCTGGATGCCGCGATGGACCCGACCATCAGCTACGACGATCTTGAGGTCATCCGGGAGATGTGGCCCGGCAAGATCGTCATCAAGGGTGTGCAGAACGTCGAGGACTCGAAGAAGCTCATCGACAAGGGCGTGGACGGCATCGTGCTCTCCAACCATGGCGGGCGCCAGCTCGATCGGGCGCCGATCCCGTTCCGGCTGCTTCCGGAGGTCGTGCGCGAAGTGGGGAAGGACGCCACGGTCATGGTCGACACCGGCATCATGAACGGGGCCGACATCGTGGCATCCATCGCTCTCGGTGCGAAGTTCACGCTGGTGGGACGCGCGTACCTCTATGGCCTGATGGCGGGCGGGCGCCAGGGCGTCGACCGTATGATCGAGATCCTGCGCAGCGAGATCGAGCGCACGATGAAGCTGCTCGGCGTCTCGTCGCTGGCTGAACTCGAGCCCAAGCATGTGACGCAGCTCACGCGGCTGACGCCCGTGGGCTCCGCGGGTGCCGGTGCGATGATCGCGGCGCGCGCGCCGCGTGCGAAGGCCGCCGCGACCCGCTGACTCGGGTGCGGTGGGAGGGCCTGGGAGCATACGGCTCTCCGGTCGTTGGGCGGGACTTCGCCTCGCTTCGCTCAGTGGGGGTCTTCGTGCGTCGAAACGGCTCCCGACCGGGTCGAAGCGGCTGTGCGGGGTGACCTGAGCGGCCTACTTGGGTGTGAGTTCCTCGCTCCGCGTCTGAGCTGCTCGATCTACGTGCGTCTCATCTGTTCGGTGGCGGGTGCTCTCGTTCTGCTGCTGTTGAGCCGTCGGCGGAGTGTGTTGCGGGCTCGGTGGAGGGACCCGTGGGTGGGTCGCCAGGTGCCGGTGGGGTCGAGGTTGCGTGGTGCTCGCACCTGGGGGAGGCCGTCTACCATGCGGATTTGCCATCCGCTGGTTTCGATGGTGCGGGTGGTGCCACCAGCACAGGGGGACGCCGTTGTCGGTGTGGGTGGGGCCGCCTTTGCTGTGGGGGATGACGTGGTGGATTTCGCACCAGGTGGCGGGCATGTGGCATCCGGGGATGATGCATCCGCCGTCGCGGGCGATGATCGCGCGGCGTTGTTGGGCGGTGAAGGTGCGGTTGGGGGAGCCGAGTTCGATGATGCGTCCGTCGTCGTCGATGATCATGTGTTGGATGCCGCCGCAGCAGGCGGCTTGGCGGGCGACGAAGGCGGGGACGGTGCAGTCGGTGCCGTCGATGAATCCGACACCGTTTTTGCTGTGCAGTTCGTCGGCGGGGATGGTGATCAGCACGGTGGGTGGCAGTCCGCCCAGGGTGGGTGTTTCGGCGGAGCGGGCGGCGACGCTGAGAATGGTGGCGAACACGTCGTGCAGTTTCTGTGCCCGGGTGCGGGTGTCGGCGGGGATCTCCGCGGCTCCAAGCGTGTCGGCGTCACTGGTTTCGTGGAAGCTGACGCCCGCGCTGGTCTCGGGCGTGGTGCGGTCTTCGACGCGGGGGTTCAGGTGCGCGTCGTTGAGTTTGATCAGTTGCGCGGCCACTTCGGGGAGCAGGGCGCCGCGGATGGGGACGATGTTGTCGCGTTCGCGGCCGAGGACGATCCCGCGCTTACGGGCGGCGCGTTCGTCGTCCGGAAGCTTCCCGTCCGGGTCGAGGACCAGTTCCCAGACTTTGGCTTGGATGCGGGTCTCATCGGCGGTGCATGCCGGTGCCTGGTCGGTGCTGTTGCCGGTGGCTGCGGCGGTCAGTTCGTACTCGGCCGCAGCCCACTGGGCGGGGTCGGTGCGATCGGCGATCGGGTTCAGAATGCTGGTGATCGCGGTGATCGAGTCGCCCCCGATGCCCCCGTCGATGAGTGCTTCCCGCACGGTGGGGAACCGGGCCGGCAGCGGCTGGCCGGTCAACGTAGTGCGCACAGCGACCGCCCGGCCCTGCCTGATCCGGGCCCGCGCGGTGGCAGACGCGATCCCGGTGACCCGGCACAGCAGATCCGCGGCGGTCGAGCACCCACTGCGGGCGGAGAGGCGCTCTTCCCCCAGTTCGGTGCGGGAGCGGTCATCGACCTCGGCGGCGGTGGTGATCCGTAGCGCGTCGACGCGCCGGCCGAGTGCTTCGGTGACTCGGGTCAGTTCGAGCAGTTCGGTGTCGGACAGGCTCCGCACCGCGTCGGCGGAGAGTGATTCATGCACGGTGTCACCCAGCGTGCTGTCGAGACCGGTGAGGGTCTCGATCAGGTCCGCGGGTGCCGTGTTCATGCTTCCATCATGCCGCCCACCACCGACATTGGAAGCAGGCGAATCCCAGATCAGCTCTGATATCTGTGGACAACTCGGGAAAGTCCGGAATCGAGGCTGCTTGTGGAGGAGCCGATGCGCTTCACCGCCAGAGGGGCGCGATTCCATCACGTCGCGCTGAGCGACGAACCGCGGTGCAGCTCGGCCACCCCGATCTTCGAATCGGCCATGCCGTAAAAGACGAAGGTGCGCCCATCGATCCGCTCGACGGCGGTGGGGAACACGACGTTCGCGACGGTTCCCGCCGTCTCGTCGCCGGTCTCCGGCTCCATGAGCGGGGTCTCGGTACGCGCGAGCACGCGTGACGGGTCCGCGGCATCCAACAGAAGAGCACCGACGACGTAGCGCACGTTCTGCTGCGGCACGAAGGCCCCGCCGACTACCTCACCGGTGACGCCGTGGTGCAGCACGAGCCACCCCTCCGGCACCCGGATCGGTGCCGGCCCCGCGCCGATCTTCAGCGCCTCCCAATCGAACCGGGGACCGGCCACCATCCGGTGCCCCGTAGGCCGCGCCAGGGCGGAGAGATCGCGTTCGACATCCTCGACGGGGATGTACGAGATCCACACGCTCGCCCGGTCGTCCGTGATCCCGGCCGGCAACGGAGGCGCTTCGTCGGGACGGACGAAGCTGAAGTCCCACATCGGACGGTGCAACAGCGCGTAACTGAGGGCCCCCCCAGGACCGGGCACCGGCTCGGGGAAGAAGACCACGTCCTTGTTGGGGAAAAGGTTCAGGTCGGTGTCGAGCGTGTCATCGTACGCGAACTGCAGGGGGCCGAGACGCGTCCACTGCTCGCCGTCGCGCGATATGGCTACGGCCGGGCGAGGCCCGAGCGGGCCGAAGGCGACATACGTCATCACATGTCGATCCAGAGACGGGATCCACGTGATGCGCGGATCCTCGACCCCGCCGTGCGCCACGCCGTGCTCCCAACCGCGGTCGGCCTCCAGCACGGACCCGAGCCGCTCGACGTCGCGGGGGACCCCGTCATCGACAAGCACCCGGGCGCGGCCGACGCGTGAGACGTTCCCCGCGGCCACGAGGCGCGGATACAGGTAGAGCGAGCCGTCGGCACCCCACGCCGTCGCGGGGTTGAGGACGCCCTCCTGCTCAAGGACGTTGTCGGCATCCGGCGACATGAGCACGCCCAGCCGCTCGAGCGTGTACGGGATGAGGGGAGTGGATGTCACGATGTGGGGATCTCTCATGGAAGATGGGTCAGCCCTTGACAGCGCCGAGGACGCCGCTGACGAGGTACCGCTGGATGAACACGTAGCCGACGATGAGCGGCGCGGCCACGATGAATGTGGCGGCCGCCAGCAGCGGCCATTGGTTGGAGTACGTGCCTTTGAACGCGTACAGGCCGACGGTGACGGGGAACTTCGCAGGGTCGGCGAGCAGCACGGTCGCGAGGATGATCTCGTTCCAGATCCACACCGCCTGCAGGATGAAGATCGTCGCGAGCGCCGGCTTGGCGAGGGGGAGGACGAACGCGAACAGGTAGCGCCAGTAGCCGACGCCGTCGATGGCGGCGGCCTCGTCGAGCTCGCGCGGGATCGACGAGACGAAACCGCTGAACAGCAACGGACCGACGCCGACTCCGACGCCGACCATCAGGATGTAGCCGAGGCGGTTGTCGTAGAGGCCGAGACGCAGCAGCAGCTGGAACTGCGTGATCAACGCGTTCGGCAGGAACAGGACGAGGACGAACAGCACCGACCAGAGCTTGCCGCCGCGGATGTAGCCGCGTGAGACGGGGAAGGCCAGCACGAGCGAGATGAACGTTCCGATCGTGGCGCCCGCGGCCGTGTACAGGACGCTGTTGAGGATGTAGGCGCCGAAGTCGCCCTGACGCCACGCATCGAAGAAGTTGCCCCACTGGGGGTCGCGGACGATCCCGACCGGATCGGCGATGAACTCCGCGTTGCTCTTGAGGGCTGTGTTCAGCAGGTACAGCAGCGGGAAGAGGAAGACGATGAGCAGGATCACCGCACACACGTACCCGCCGATCGCCGGGCGCCGCCGATGCTGCACTCGGGTGTCGCGCGTCTGCAGCGCGACGGGTGAGGTCCGGGTCGGAGTGAGGGTCACAGTCTGGCCTCCCGTCGGCGAAGGAACCACAGCGAGAGCAGGCTGATGACCGCCACCAGCGCGAACTGGACCATCGAGACCGCGGCAGCGTACCCCTGTGACTGCGAGAGCGTCGTGCCCGACTGTCCGCCGAAGCCTTGCACGTAGACGAGGAGCGAGAGGACCTGCGTCGCCTTGTTGCTTGGGCCGGTGAGCACGTAGATGAGCTGGTAGCTCTGCAGTGCGTTGACGATGCCCAGGAGGACATTGGCAGTGATCGACGGAGCCAGCATCGGCACGGTGACGAATCGGAAGGCCTTCCACCCCCCGGCGCCGTCGATGCTGGCGGCCTCGTACAGCTCGGTCGGGATCGCCTGCAGTCCGGACAGGAAGATGATCACGGAGATGCCCACGACCATCCAGATCTGCACCACGATGACCAGCGCGAGGGCGAGGTGTGGGTCGCCGAAGAACGCGGATTCGCCGCCGAACCACCCGAGCACCGACGCCGCCGGCCCGCCGCTCACGTTGAACATCAGTGACCAGATCAGCCCGGTCACCGTCACGCCGAGCACGGTCGGCATGAACACGACGGCGCGGACGAAGTTCCGGCCGCGCAGCGGGCGGTTGAGCAGGATCGCGGTCCCCAGCGCGAGCACGATCTGCACGACGGTGCTGACGACGGCGAACACCAGGGTGTTGCCGACCGCGTTCGCGCTGTCGGCCCACTTGGCGGGGGAGAAGAAGGTGAGGTAGTTCTCGATGCCGACCCAGTCGACGGGCAGGTAGGGGAGACCGCGCAGGTTCGTGAACGACACCACCAGGACGGCGACGGCGGGCACGAGACCGAACACGGTGAGGACCAGCAGCCCGACGGTGAAGCTGAGGCGTACCGGTCCGCGGCGCGGGAAGGGGAACGAAGTGGACACGTGGTCTCCGGGTCAGGGGCGACGACTCCGGGATGCCGGAGCCGCCGCCCGTGCGGACGGTCAGAAGGCGGCGGACCAGGCCTTCTGCGCGGCCGCGGCGGCCTGAGAGGCGTCATCAGGGCCGAGTGGTGCGAGCGCGGGGTAGTTGAACGGGAAGACCGCGTCCTGCCCCGCCTTGTTGTTCGCGATCCACAGCGTGTCCCACGCCGGCTGGAAGGTGCTGGTGTACTTCGCGATCGACTCCAGGAACGGGGTCGCGGCGATGTCGGGCTGCGCGGATGAGAACCCGGACTTCTCCAGGAACGTCTTGTAGTTCGCCGGGTCGGAGAAGAAGTCGAGCCATGCGAGCGCGGCGGTCTTGTTCTTCGCGCCGGAGGAGACCGCCAGCTGCAGCTCGATCTTGCCGTTGAGCATCGCGTTGTCGGCGGCATCGTCGCTGGTCGGCAGCGGGAAGTAGCCGAAGTCGAACGCGCCGTTCACGGCCGACTCGATCGTCGGCTCGTTCCAGGTGCCGTCGATGGTCATCGCGTAGTCGCCCTTCGCGAATCCGGCGGGGATGTCGTCGTACCCGGTGCCGGCGAAGTTCGGCTGCGCGTTCTGGAAGATCGTCTCGGTCTTCTGCAGGATGCTCAACGGTTTGTCGTCGGTGAGCGACACGGTGTTCTTCCAGAGTCCTTCGACGAGGGCGTTCTTGTCGTCGGCGGTCGGGTAGGCGCTGCCGACGGCGCCGAGCATCGCCAGACCCGCCGGCCAGCTGTCCTTGCCGCCGATCCCGAACGGGTTGACGCCCTTGTCCTTCAGCGTGCTCATCACCTTCTGCAGCTCAGACCAGGTCGTCGGCACCTCGAGCCCGTACTTGTCGAAGATCGCCTTGTTGTAGTACACCCCGGTCGAATAGCTGAGTCCCGTGGGGACGGCGTACTGCTTGCCGCCGATCGCCTGGGTGTCCAGAACGCTCGGCGTGTAGTTCTTCATGAACGGTTCGCCGGTGAGGTCGACGAGGCCGCCGGACTTGGCCAGGAGCACGTCGTCGGAGGTCGAGTCGGACGCGAAGTCGGGGACCTCGACGAAGTTCTTCACGACGATGATGTCGACATTGCCGGCCGTCAGCCGCGACGACTTGGTCGCCGGGTAGTTGTCGTTCGACACCGTCGAGAGCGTCACCTTCACATCGGGATACTTCTTCTCGAACGCGTCGGAGATCGCGGTGAAGGCCGCGTCCGACGCGCTTGCGCTGGAGACCAGGATCTGAAGGTCTCCCGACGGGTCGCCCGATGCCTCGGTGCCGTCCGATGTGTTGCCGGAGCATCCGGCGAGGCTGATCGCCGCCGTTGTGATGGCCGCCACGGCCGTCAGTGCTCGTGTCAGGCGGAAGGACCGCCTCTGTGCCTGTGCCATGTGATCGCTGCTTCCTCGTTGATGACAGAAATGGCGCATCCGCCGTGGAACCGCATGAACCAAAACGTTTCGGTTGCGGGCGTGAACAGTGTGGCACACGCCCCGGCGCGGCGCAACCGCGTCAGCGCGGAGCGGGGCCGGTGGAGTCGCGGACGACGAACGAGGCCGCGGGGATATCGGTGTCTGCGACGTCGACATCGTCCAGCAGAGCGAGGAGCATACGTGCGGCCTCTGCCCCCAACGCCTTGGGCGAGGTCTGCACAGTGGTCAGCGAGGGTCGCAGATAGGCGCCGAGCTGGATGCCGTCGAAGCCGGTCACCGACAGATCGCGGGGCACTGACAGGCCCAGGTGCTCGGCCTGGGCGATGAAGCCCATGGCCGACAGGTCGTTCGCGCAGACGACCGCAGTGGGTCGCTCGTCGCCCGCGAGCAGCTGCGCCGCCGCAGCGAGACCACTCTCGTAGGTGAAGGCTCCGAGGACGACGCGACGCGGCGAGAGTCCGCAGGCGGTGATGCTCTCGCGCCACGCGCGCTCGCGCTGGCGCGAGTGCACGTAGTGCGGTGGCCCGCCCACGAATGCGATGTCGCGGTGTCCGAGCGCGACGAGGTGCTCGACGGTGTCGCGGATCCCCTCGGCGTGGTCCTGCCGGACGCTCGGCAGGGGGAAGTCGGCGTCGGCATTGATGCCGACGGTCGGCAGGCCGAGCTCGCGGACCACATCGATGCGCGCGTCGTCGACCTCGAGCTCGTTGAGGAAGACCCCGTCGACTCGGCGGCCCGCCGCCAGTCGGCGGTAACGATCGAGCACCTGATCCCTGCTCGAACTCGTCTGCAGCACGAGCGCGAAGCCGTACCGGTCGATGTACGACTCGATCCCGCCGATGAACGCGCCGAAGAACGGGTCGAGCTCGAGCACATCGGGGTCGCGGTGCACGACCAGTCCGACGGCGTATGTGCGCTTGCCCGCCAGACTGCGACCGCGCACCGACGGCACGAAGCCGAGCTCCTCAGCGAGGGCGACGATCTTCTCGCGGGTGCGGTCCGACACTCCGGGGCGGCCGTTGAGCGCGGCCGAGACCGAGCTGATGGAGACACCGGCGCGCGCGGCGACCTCAGTGATGGTCACGCGTGCAGCCATGTGACGCCTCCTCGATCCGCCGATAAGAATCTAACCATCTGCAGGCGCCACGACGGATGAACGGGGTTGTCAGCGTTCGGGCAGCGTCGGAATCAGGTCTTCAAGGTAGACGGCGGTGTCTTCCCACCCGGTGACGGCATGGCAGCGCACGCCGAGGGCGAGCACGGGGTAGTCGTTGCCGTCGGGGTCGAGGCGGTCGCCGACGAAGAGCATGTCGTCGAGGGTGATACCGGTCTGCTCGGCGAGCTGGCGCATGCCGTACGCTTTATCGATGCCGCGGTGGGTGATGTCGACGCTGGTCGAGCCGCCGCTGCGCACCTCGAGATCGGGCAGCAGAGCGGCCACAGCCGCCCGCAGCGTGTTCTTCTTGGCTCCGGTGGGGTCCCAGGCGCTCTTGGCCTCGAGAGGCGCCTGCTGGCCCAGCGCGGAGAACGTGATCTGCGAACCGCGGTCTTCGAGGATGGGTCCCCAGGTCTCGCTCTCCCAGTAGCCCAGGCGTCGGGCCTCCTGCTCGATCGCGGTCAGCGCACGCGCCTTCTCGTCGTCGGTGAGGGCGTGGGCGTACACCGTGCGCACTCCGTTCTCGGTGAGACGGTAGTACTGCGTGCCGCAGGTGGGCAGAAGGTGGATGCTGTCGCGCACGGCTGCTGCGGCATCCGGCAACCTGTCCACGACCTGCGTGGTGAACTGCGCCAGCTGGCCGCCGGAGATCACCGCGACCTCCACCCGCTCGGCGAGGGCGACCAGCAGCTCACCCATGCGTGGATCGATCGCGCTCTTGGACGGCGCGAGGGTGTCGTCGAGGTCGAACGCGACCAGGCGCGGTGCGGGCATTGGTGTCCTTTCGTACGGAAATGGGCCCGCCCGAAGGCGAGCCCATTCCACAATGCGTCGGGGTGACAGGATTTGAACCTGCGGCCTCTTCGTCCCGAACGAAGCGCGCTACCAAGCTGCGCCACACCCCGTGGCAACCGTTCGAGTCTACCCCGAACAGGGCCTGGGGCTGAAATCGAGGAGACCGGTTCGGGCGGTCCGTGCGTCAGCCGTGGTCGCCGTGTCCCTTGCCGCCGCCGGAGTCACCCGACCCCTTGTCGCCGCCCGAGCCCTTGTCGGATCCCTTGTCAGAGCCCTTGTCTTTGTCGGATCCCTTGTCGCCGTCATCCTTCTTCTTGGGCGGCGGTGCCACGTAGTAGGGGTTGGAGTAGACGAGCAGCTTCTTGTCCGGCTGGTCCAGTGCCTTGCCCGGGTAGTAGTCGTCAGCCGCGCTCTGGATGCTCTTAGACATCGCGTAGCGGATGTCGGCGAGATCCACGCCCTTGTACCAGTAGTGGAACAGGTCGATCTTGTCCAGCGCCATAGATCCGGCGTCGACCACGCCCGACCACACCAGCGAAGTCATCGCCGTGCTCGACGTGATCAGCCATGTCTGGTTGCCCTCATTCGTTCCCGTCTTGCCGAACAGCTTGGTTCCGTCGTTGGGGTTTGCGATCGCGGCGGTACCGCCGGGGTGCATGACGGTCTGCAGGGCATACTCGGCGGTGGCCGCAATCTTGGGGTCGATGATCTGCTTGCAGCTGTGGTCGGGGGCGGCCAGCTCCTTGCCCGACGCGTCGGTGACCTTCGAGATGACGTAGGGCTTGCAGAACTCCCCATGGTTCGCGATCGCCGCGTACGCGCCGGCCATGGCGATGGGGGAGACGCCGTAAGCCGTGTTCCCGATGACAGAAGTCTGCGTCGTCATCTGGACGGTCTTGCCGTTCGCATACGTGACGCCCAGCGCTTCAGCATCCTTCGCCGCCTTGCACAGGTCGATCTCCGCAGCCATGCCGAAGTACCCCGAGTTCAGCGACTCCTCGGTGAACTTGAGCGGTGTGCTGTACACGCCCGCCTCGTTTCGGTAGTTGCCGACGATCACGCGACCGTCGTTCGTCCAGTTACCTTGACACGAGTTCTTCAGGCTCGGGATGACGCGGACCGTGCCGTTGACGACCTCGTTGAGCGAATGTCCCGACTGCAGCCACGCCAGCAGCGTGAACAGTTTGAACGATGAACCGGCGGGGAACCCGTTCGTGTTTCCCTGGTTGTGGTCGCCCGCATACACGATCGAGGTCTCACCGGCGGACGCCTTCACGCTGTTGTACTTCGTGTTCTGCGCGATCGACATGATCGCCCCCGTCGAGGGCTGCACGTTGACGATCGTCGATCCGTAGGTGAAACCGCTCACCTTCTTCGGTGCGTACTTCGACACCGTGCGCTGCGCGACCTTCTGCAGGTGCCAGTCGAGCGTCGTGTAGACGTTCAGACCGCCCTGGCGCAGGGCCTGCTCCCGATCGTCGCGCGTCTTCCCGAATGCCGGGTCGGTGCGGATGATCGAGGTGACGTACTCGCAGAAGTAAGGCGCGTCGGTGACGCCGCACCCCGTCTTGGGAGCCGTGATGTGAGGTGTGATAGGCGCCTTCACCGCGTCGTTGTACTGCGCGTCGGTGATCTTGCCCTCAAGATGCATGCGCCCCAGCACGTACAACTGGCGCTGCTTGGTCAGCTTGTAGCCGTCCTTCTTCGAATTGACGGCCTTGCCGTCGGCATCGGTCACAGAACCCTTCGTCATGTCGATGCGGTACGTGTTCGGGTTCTGCACCATGCCGGCCAGCGTCGCCGCCTGCGTCAAGCTCAGGTCCTTGGCATGCACGCCGAAGTAGTATTCGGCAGCCGCCTCGATGCCGTACGTCACGCCGCCGAAGTTGGCGATGTTGAGATACCCGATCAGAATGTCGTTCTTGGAGTACCGCTGCGTCAGCGCAATGGCGTAGCGCATCTCCTGCAGCTTGCGCGCGTAACCCTCCGAGCCCTGGTCGTTCGTGGCCTGGCTGTAGCACTCCTCGATCTTCTTCTGCTTCTGCTTCTTGGTGAGGTCCTTCTCGTCCTCGACGCCGTTGTAGCAGTCCTGCACGAGCACGTTCTTCACGTACTGCTGGCTGATCGTCGATCCGCCCTGGATGTCGCTGTCGCCCCGGATGTTCGACAGGAGCGCGCGGGCCGTCCCCGTCAGGTCGATGCCGCCCTCGCTGTAGAAGCGCGGGTCTTCGCTGGAGAGGATCGCGTCGTACATGACCGGCGCGATCTCCTTCCACGTGACGGGAATGCGGTTCTGGTCGTAGTACCGGGTGAGTTCCTTCTCCTTGCCGGTCTTCGGATCCTTCGCATAGATCGTGGTGGGCAGCTGCAGTTTGGCGATCTTCAGCTTGCTGGGCAGGTTGTCGAAGGTCGTGATGGCGCTGCTCGCGCTCACTCCTGCAATCGCGAGGGCCGGAGTCAGCGACATGCTCACCAGCAGGCCGGCGACCACGCCGAGCGCGACAAGCCCGAGCAGACCGCCGACGATCCCGCCGACAGTCCGTTTCATTTCCGGCCACTCTCTGCGCACGGTAGCGACGCTATGACGGCTTGCTGAGCATCAGGTGGATGCCGCGCCGAGTGTCACCGCGGCAGGAGCGTGATCAGCGACGCCTCGGGGCGGCAGCCGAAGCGCACCGGAGCGTAGATCGAGTGGCCGATACCCGCGCTCACGTTCAGGGGCACGGTGCGTCCGCCGTGCGTCCAGCGAGACAGGCCGCGCGCCTGGTCGAGGGGGATGTCGCAGTTGGCCACGAGTGCCTTCGATGAGAAGGGGACGCGCACCTGTCCGCCGTGGGTGTGGCCGCCGAAGAGGACATCGGCGCCCAGATCCGTGAACCTGTCGAGCACACGGCGGTAGGGCGCATGAGTGACGCCCCAGCTGAGGTCGGCGCCCGAGCCGAGCCCGGCGATGGCGTCGGGCAGGTCATCCAACCGATCCCAGTCGCGATGCGCGTCGCTGACACCGAAGGCGTCGATGCGCGTTCCGCCCACCGTCAGTGTGGCGGCCGCGTTGTTCAGATCTGACCAGCCGAGGTCGTCGCGCAGGAACGAATCGAGGGCCTCCGGATCGAGGTTCGTCGCGTGCGGCACGTGTTCGGAAGGCCCGAGGAAGTACTTGAGCGGGTTGCGCGGTGCCGGCGCGACGAGGTCATTCGACCCATGGACGAAGACACCGGGGATGCCGCGGAACGGTGCGAACGCGGTGCGCACGCCGTCGAGCCCCTCGGCGTGCCCGATGTTGTCGCCGGTGTTCACGATGACGTCGGGCTCCAGCGCCGCGAGGGAAGCGATCCAGCGCTGCTTGCGGTGCTGCCAGGGCGCCATGTGCGCATCGGAGAGGTGCAGCACACGAAGGGCCCGCGCGCCGTGGGGGAGGAGGCGCAGCTCATGTCGGCGCACGGTGTAGAGGTGACGTTCGATGCCGACGCCCCAGACGGCGGCGCCGACGCCGACCGCCCCCACCGTGCCGAGCACGGTGAGGGCGGCGCGCGCTGACGAGGGACTCGCCATCAGTTGCCGCGGCCGTTGCCGTTGCCGGGGCCGCCGCTGTCACCGGGGCGCCCGCCGCAGTCGTCGGCTTCGTAGTTCACGGTGATGGCGGCGTCGCGGCTGACGGCGGTGCCCTCGCCCGGCGAGGTGCCGGTGACCAGACCCGACCCGTCGTCCTTCTGCGTGCACGCCGCGGTCACATTGCTGAACCCTGCAGCCCGCAGAGAGGCCACCGCCTGCGCGGGTGCCTGCCCGGCGACGCCGGGCACTTCCAGGCCCTCACCGTTGCTCGGACTCAGCGTCACCAGGCTGCCGCCGGCCGTCTTGCCGGCTTCGGGGCTCTGCTCAGCGACCTTGCCCTTCTCCACGGTCGAGTCGACCTCCTTGCCGACCTTCACCTGGAAGCCGGCATCCGTCAGCGTCTTCGTGGCGTCATCGATCGACATGCCGACCACCGAGGGGAGGTTCACGAGCACCTGTCGGGTCAGGGACGAATCGGGCTGTGGGAACGAACCACCCTTATAGATCTTGTCGATGGCACCCTGGATCTGCCGTGCCAGCGGATATCGCAGGCTGGAGAGCTGATAGTACTTGTAGTACCGGTGGAAGATGTCGGGCGTCGTGTGGTAGCCGCCGTCGGCGTTGCCGACCCAGTTTGCCGTTGTCACCTTGGTGCTCGAAGTGATCAGCCATGTCTGCAGGTTGTTGTGGGTACCCGTCTTGCCGATCAACTCGGTGCCGTCGTTCGGGTTGCCCTGCGCCCCCGAGCCGCCTTGCGACAGCGGCCCCTTGAGCGCATACGCGGCCGTCGCCGCGACGTTCTCGTCGAGCACCTGCTCGCACGTGGTGTCGGGGACCGGCACGTCCTTCCCCGAAGAATCGGTGATCTTGTCGATGACCTTCGGCTCGCAGTACTTACCCTTGTTCGCGACGGTCGCGTATGCCGCGGCCATCGCCAGCGGCGAAACGTTATCGGAGCCGATGATCTCTGCCGGCAGCGGAGGGTTGTCCGGGTCGGAGCCGTCGGTGGCCAGGCCGACCGGCTTGCCGTTGCCCAGCGTGACACCGAGCCGGGTGGCGACCTTTCCGATGTCGCAGAGATCCAGCTGCTGCGCCATACCCATGAACCCCGTATTCAGCGACTGCTTGGTGAACGACATGGGCGTGCCGAACACACCCCGCTCCTTGTTGTAGTTCGGGATGTCGCCGTCGTTGACATGCACCGTGCCGCCGTCGACGCAGCTGTCCTTCCAATCGGTGCGGTTGTACTTGCGGCCGTCCACGATCTGGTTGACGGATTTGCCCTGCTCGAGCCAGTCCAGGAGGGTGAACAGCTTGAACGTCGATCCAGCATTGAAGCCGATGGAACCGCCGAGCTTGCTGCTACCGGCGTAGACGACCGACGATTCGCCCTTCTTGGCCTTGCCGCTGGAGACGTAGTCGGTGTTCTGCGCCATCGCCAGAACCCGTCCGGTCGAGACCTCGACGCTCACCGAGGTTGAGCCGAGGTCCATGTTGTCTTGGTAGGAAGGGATCCAGTCGTCCTGTGCCTTCTGGGCGGCCTTCTGCACGGCCGGATCCAGCGTGGTGTAGATCTTGAGACCACCCTTCTGCAGGAGGTCGGCGCCGATATCCGGGTCCTGCTTGAGAACCGCCGTCACGTAGGCGCAGAAGTAGGCTGCCGAACCGGCCGCGCAGCCGTTCTTGGCCACCTTGATGTGGGGTTCGATCGGCGCCTTGACGGTTTCGTCGTGCTGCTTCTGGGTGATCTTGCCGTCCTTGAGCATGCGGTCCAAGACGTAGGTCTGCCGCTGCTTGGTGAGCTTGTAGCCGTCCTTCTTGGAGTTGACGCCGTTGCCGTCGGAGTCGGTGACCGAACCGCCCTCCATGTCGATGCGGTATGTGTTCGGGTTCTGCACCATGCCCGCGAGCGTCGATGCCTGCGAGAGGTTCAGATCCTTCGCGTGCACGCCGAAGTAGTGCCACGCGGCGGCCTCGATGCCGTACGTCGTGCCGCCGAAGTTCGCGAGGTTCAGATAGCCGACCAGGATGTCGTTCTTCGAGTACTTCTGCTCGAGCGAGATGGCGTAGCGCATCTCCTGCAGCTTGCGCTCATAGCCGTCTGCGCCGCTGCTGTCACTGGCCTTCAACCAGCAGGCGTTCAGCTCTTTGTCGGTCGTGGCCGACCAGTAGCACTTGTTCAACTGCACGTTCTTGACGTACTGCTGGCTGATCGATGACCCGCCCTGGGTCTGCGAACCGCCCTTGATGTTCGAGATCAGCGCGCGGGTCGTGCCGATGAGATCGATGCCGCCGTGCTCGTAGTAGCGGGGGTCTTCGCTCGAGAGCAGTGCGTCATACATCACCGTGTTCACCTGCTTGAAGGTGACCGGCGACCTGTTCTGGTCGTAATACGTCGCCATCAGGGTGTTCTTGCCCTTGTCGTCGGTGTAGTAGATCTTCGACGGCAGGATCAGCTTGTCGATCTGCAAGACGCTCGGCAGGTTGTTGAACATGTCGATCGCGCCGGTGGCAGCGGCACTGGTGACGGCGACGGCGGGGGTGACGGTCGCCGTGATCAGGACACCGGCGACAGCGCTCAGGCCGATGAGGCCGAGGACGCCGCCGAGCACGCCGGATGCCTTGCGTTTCGAGTGGGGCATAGGGTTGATCGTAAAGGAGATATCTGGGCGATGCCTCCAGGAGTCTCCGTCGTGAATCCTGTGACCCCCTGCCGAAGGAGCCCGCGTCGCGATGACCGCCTGGGAATACCTCACCACACCGCTGGTGATCCACAACACCGCCGCCATCCTGAACAACTGGGGCAAGCAGGGCTGGGAGCTCGTGCAGGTCGTCCCCGGCCCCGAGGGCGGTCTCGTCGCCTACTTCAAGCGCCCGGTCGCCGACGGTTCGTCGGCGAATGCGGGATTGGATGCCGCGGCCGACGCCGCGCGTCGGTTCGGGGGGAACTGATCATGACCGTTTCGCAGACGCTCGCCGACCTGGGCATCGAGCTGCCCGACGTCGTCCCACCCGTGGCGGCGTACATTCCCGCCGTCGTGCACGGTGACCTCGTCTACACCTCCGGCCAGCTGCCGATGTCGGGCGGGGCGCTGCCCGCGACCGGCAAGGTCGGGGCAGAGGTGTCGGCCGACGACGCCGCCTCCTATGCGCGCCAGTCGGCGCTGAACGCTATCGCCGCGGCCGCGGACGCCGTCGGCGGGGTCGACCGACTCACCGGCGTCGTGAAGGTCGTCGGGTTCGTGGCATCCACCCCCGACTTCACCGGCCAGCCCGGCGTCATCAATGGCGCGAGCGAGTTGCTGGGCCAGGTGTTCGGCGAGGCCGGCCGCCATGCACGCTCGGCCGTCGCGGCCCCCGTGCTGCCGCTGGACTCGCCCGTCGAGGTCGAGGTCATCTTCTCGTTCGTATAGGGCGGCCGACCGCAGCCCTCGCTCGCGGCATATCCACCTGCTTTCGCGAAATTCTCACGCGGGGCGTACGCGGGGGGCCGCACGAGAGCGCGAAGGGCCGGTGCCCGGGGAATTCCCGGCACCGGCCCTTCGCGTGTGTCGCGCGGCTTACTTCACCTGTGCCGAGATAACGCTCATGACCGCAGTGTCGGCCAGCGTCGTCGTGTCGCCGACCTCCTTGCCGTCGGCGACGTCTCGCAGCAGGCGGCGCATGATCTTGCCCGAGCGGGTCTTGGGCAGTTCGCTGACGATGTAGATGTCGCGCGGGCGAGCGATCGGACCGATCTGCTCACTGACCCACGACCGCAGCTGCACCGCGAGTCCTTCGGGCGTGTGCGCGGACAGATAGCTCTCCTTGAGGATCACGAACGCGACGACGGCCTCGCCGGTCGTCTCGTCCTTCGCGCCGACCACGGCAGCCTCGGCGGTGGCCTCGTGAGCGACCAGCGATGACTCGATCTCTGTCGTCGACAGGCGGTGGCCCGACACGTTCATGACGTCGTCCACGCGACCGAGCAGCCAGATGTCGCCGTCCTCGTCCTTGCGGGCTCCGTCGCCGGCGAAGTAGTAGCCCTGCTCGGCGAACTTGGCCCAGTAGGTCTCTTTGAACCGCTCCGGGTCGCCCCAGACACCGCGCAGCATCGACGGCCACGGGGCGGTGACCACCAGCAGGCCGCCGTTGCCGTTCGCCACCGGCTGTCCGCTTTCATCGACCACGTCGACGAGGATGCCCGGCAGCGGCACCTGGGCCGAGCCCGGCTTGGTCGCCGTGACGCCGGGCAGGGCGGCGACCATCGTGGCACCGGTCTCGGTCTGCCACCACGTGTCGACGATCGGGGTCTCGCCGTGACCGATGATGTCGCGGTACCAGACCCACGCCTCGGGGTTGATCGGCTCGCCGACCGAGCCGAGCAGGCGCAGGCTCGACAGGTCGCGCTCCTGCGGAATCTGCCGGCCCTGCTTCATGAACGAGCGGATCGCAGTGGGCGCGGTGTAGAGGATCGACACACCGTACTTCTCGACGATGTCCCACCAGCGGCCTGGTTGCGGAAACTCGGGCGTGCCCTCGTAGATGACCTGCGTCGCGCCGAGCGCGAGCGGCCCGTAGACGACGTAGGTGTGACCGGTGACCCAGCCGATGTCGGCGGTGCACCAGAAGACGTCCGACTCCGGGTGGATGTCGAGCGTGTACTTGTTCGTGAAGGCAGCCTGTGTGAGGTAGCCGCCGGAAGTGTGGATGACGCCCTTGGGTTTTCCCGTCGTGCCCGAGGTGTACAGGATGTACAGCGGGTTCTCGGCGGGGAAGGCGGGCGCCTCATGCTCGTCGGACGCATTGTCGACCGTGTCGTGCCACCACAGATCGCGCTCGTCGTCCCAGTCGACGTCGTTGCCGCCGCGCTTGACCACGAGCACGTGCTCGACGGTCTCCTGCGCGCCGTTCCCGCGGTCGGCGAGCGCCTGGTCGACGGCGGGCTTGAGCGCCGAGACCTTGCCCTTGCGGTAGCCGCCGTCGGCCGTGATCACGACACGGGCGGCCGCGTCATCCACCCGCGAGCGCAGACTGTCGGCCGAGAACCCGCCGAACACGACGGAGTGGATAGCACCGATGCGCGCACAGGCGAGCATGGCGATGACCGCTTCCGGGATCAGCGGCATGTAGATGGCGACGCGGTCGCCATGACCGATACCCAGCCCCTCGAGTGCGTTGGCGGCCTTCTTGACCTCGCGGGTCAGTTCGGCGTAGGTGATGCGGCGCTCGTCGCCGGGCTCGCCTTCGAACAGCAGCGCGACGCGGTCGCCGTTGCCCGCCTCGACGTGACGATCGAGGCAGTTGTAGGCCACCGACAGCTCTCCGTCGTCGAACCACTTCGCGAACGGCGCGTTCGACCGGTCCAGAACCTGCGTGAACGGCTTGTGCCAGTGCAGCAGCTCGCGCGCCTGGTCGGCCCAGAAGCCCTCGCGGTCGGCGGCAGCGCGCTCATAGAGGTCGGCGGTGCCGTTGGCCTGGGCGGCGAACTCGGGTGACGGTGCGAACTGACGTTCTTCGTCGAGGAGATGGTCGATGGTACTGCTCATAGTGCGCTCCTTTGCGAGGGACAGTCATCCGGTGACGTGCAACCGGGCCGCGGTCAATCTACTCCGCGCGTCTGGAAGCGACTACCTCCGATAGTGGGTGGTCGGTGTCGTTGTCCAGCCTGCGAGATGAGGAAATCGGAACCTGATATATCGTCATGCGTCGGCTGGATTTGTTTGGCAGGCACGCAGAAAGTGCGTATGCTCATCCTCGGCCGAACATTCGATTCTGGCATTGCGGCACCCGACCACCCCCCCGATTGCGGTGCTGCGCGTGGCGGCATCCCATTCCCCCCATGGGATGCCGCCCTCATTTTCTCCCGCCGTCGATGAGCGGCATCGACCGACGATGCGCCACGCGCACTGCGCGTCGGTTCCTCCCCAGGCGGGGGTGTCGCGCGAGTTGTCCACGGATGTCGGGAACCGGCACCCGCGGTGGCCGTCGCGCTGCCTACATTCGACGCATGCCTGAGCCGTTCGTCGTCCGTCCCCGTCGCGGGACCACCGGCGTGCCCGGGCGTCTGCCGGACCAACGCGAGGCCGCCGCCTTGGCAGCGAGGGCCGTGCCGGCACGGGAGCACGAATGGCCGACCGCGCTCGCACCACTGGCCGAGTTCCTCGACGACGCCGCGGTCACCGACCTGTTCGTGAACGGGGCATCTGGTCTGTTCGTCGATCGCGGGAACGGCGCGGAGCGTGCGGTCCGCTGGCGAGCCGGTGAGTCGGATGTGCGAGAGCTTGCCGTTGCGCTGATAGGACTCGGTGGACGGCACATCGACGACGCGCATCCCGCCGTCGACGTGCGGCTCGAAGGCGGGATGCGCGTCCACGCCGTGCTGCCGCCGGTCGCGCGCCGGGGCACGCTCATCTCGATCCGCATCCCGCGGCGCACGCGGCTGGATCTCGCCGGGCTGGTACATGCCGGTGCCGTCGACGCCGCAGGGCATGCGCGGCTCGAACAGCTCATCGCGGCGCGCGAGAACCTGTTGATCACCGGCGGCGCCGGCACCGGCAAGACCACGCTGCTGTCGGCGATGCTCTCGCTCGTGCCGCGCAACGAGCGCATCGTGACCATCGAAGACGTGGCCGAGCTCGCCCCAGACCACCCGCACCACGTGTCGCTCGAGGCCCGGCAGGCCAACCTCGAGGGCGCCGGTGGGGTGGGACTGGCGCGGCTGGTGCGAGAGGCCCTGCGCATGAGACCCGATCGGCTCGTCGTGGGCGAGTGTCGCGGCGAAGAGGTCCGTGAGCTGCTGAGCGCGCTGAACACCGGACATGACGGCGGCGCGGGCACTCTCCATGCGAACAGCCTCGCCGATGTGCCCGCCCGGCTGGAGGCCCTCGGCGCGCTCGCCGGCCTCGGTGACATCGCGCTGGCTCGCCAGGTGGCGAGCGCCATCGGCTGCGTCATCCACCTGCACCGCGGCCGTGACGGCGTGCGTCGGGTCGCCGGCGCCGGCAGGCCTGTGGTGCGCGACGGGCGTCTCGCGATCCAAGAGCTGCCATGGGACTGAAGCACGCCGCCGCCCCCGCACGTGCCGATGCCGGCACGGTGCTGCGCCTCGCCGTCCTGCTGCAGGCAGGAGTCGCGCCGGCCGATGCGTGGCGGTACCTCGCGGAGGCGGGGGATGCCGCAGCAGCCGTGGTCGCCGCGAAGCTGGGTGCCGGCGGCGACGTGCCCTCGGCGATCGGTGCGCTTGCCGGGTGGGGCGACGTGGCTGCGGCCTGGCGCATCGCCGAGACCGTGGGAGCGCCGCTGGCCGAGAGTCTGCGCGGCATCGCCGCGGCCCTGCAAGATGCGGCACGGACCCGAGACGAGGTGCGCATCGCCCTTGCCGAGCCGGCCGGTACGGCAAGGCTCATGTCTTGGCTGCCGCTCGTGGCCGTCGCCCTCGGTGCCGCGCTCGGGTTCGACACGCTGCGCACCCTCGCCACCAATCCGATCGGCATCGGATGCGCGCTGGGCGGCGTCGGCCTCATCCTGGCCGCGCATCGCTGGAACACGCGTCTCGTGCGGCGCGCCGATCCCGACGAGGCCGTCGCCGGACTCGGCGCCGACCTGATGGCGATCGCGCTGTCTGGCGGTGTGTCGCTGGACCGCGCGACGGAGCTCGTGAGGGCGGCCGGCGCCGTCCAACCCGATGACGAGACCCGCGGCATCCTGACCCTTTCCCACAGCGCCGGCGTGCCGGCGGCCGAACTGCTGCGGGCGGCCGCGGGGCTCGCGCGGCACCGCGCGCGCACCGACGGGCGGATGCGCGCGGCGCGACTCTCGTCGTCGCTGCTCGTGCCGCTGGGCGTGTGCACGCTGCCGGCCTTCCTGCTGCTGGGCGTCGCGCCCATGCTGCTCAGCGTGCTGTCGACCACGCCCTTGTCGCTGTGAACGAACGTGCCCATCCATCCCTATCTATAAGGAGAACGCCATGAGTATCCCCACCCTCACCCGCCGGCGCGCCGAGCGGCTGTTCCTGGACGAGGCCGACGACGTCGGGGCTGCGACCGCCGAGTACGCCATTGCGACGATGGCGGCGGTGGCCTTCGCGGGGCTGCTGGTCGTGATCATGCGCTCAGACGAGGTCCGCGGCATCCTCACCGACCTTGTCCGCCGCGCGCTCACGGTCTCATGAGCACCCGGTGGGGCGACCGCGGCTCGGTGACCGCCGAGTTCGCGGTCGTCCTCCCGGCCGTCGTGCTGGTGCTCGTGCTGGGTGCGGCTGTGCTGGGCGCATGCGGCCGTCAGGTGCGGTTGCAGGATGCCGCGGCCGATGCCGCGCGTCTTGTAGCACGTGGCGAGCCGGTGTCGAGGGCGTCGGCAGCGGTGGGAGCGGCCGTGGCGGGCGCGAGCACCGCGGTCAGCCACCGCGACGATCTCGTGTGCGTGCAGGCCTCGGCCCCGGCGGGTGTGCCGCTCGTGCCGGTCACGCTGCACGCCGACTCGTGCGCGTTGGCCGGGGGACTGTGATGCTCGCTCGTCGGAGCGGCGCGGAAACCGTCGCCTGATGGCCGGGAGCATCCTCGCGGTGGGGGCGATCGGCTGTGCCGCCGCCCTGACCATGGGGCTGGCGACGGTAGGTGCTGCCGCCGTGCAGTCGCAGCGCGCCGCCGACGCCGCCGATGCCGCGGCGCTGGCGGCCGCCGACGGCGCGTCGGGTGTGGCTTTCGGCGTGCCCTGCGAGTTGGCGGCGCGCGTCGCAGCCGCCGGCGGTGCGGCCGTGACCTCGTGCGCCGTGGACGGTCTTATCGCGACGGTGACGGTGGCGGTGCCGTTCGGCGCCGTCACAGCCACGGCGACGGCCCGCGCGGGGCCGCCGGGAGAATGAGCGCTCGGTCAAGGCGTCTGGCCGGAGTGCGAGCCCTCGGCGACCTCCTCGATGGCCTTCGCGTTGAACGCAGGCAGGTCGTCGGGCGTGCGACTGGAGACGAGACCCTGGTCGACGACGACCTCTTGGTCGACCCACGTGGCACCGGCGTTGCGCAGATCGGTGCGCAGGCTCGGGTAGCTCGTGAGGGTGCGCCCCTCGACGACGCCGGCCTCGATCAGGATCCAGGGCCCGTGGCAGATCACTGCGACCGGCTTGTGCTGCGCGAAGAAGTCGCGCACGAAGTCGACGGACGGCTGATCCATGCGCAGGTGATCGGCGTTGACGACGCCGCCCGGCAGCACCAGCGCGTCGAAGTCGTCGGCGTGGGCCTGCTCGGCGTGCAGATCGACGGCCTGCACGTGGCCGTTCTTTCCTGTGATCTCATCGCCGTCGGGGGCGATCATCGTCGCGGACGCCCCGGCCGCGGTCAGCGCGTCCCACGGGCTGGTCAGTTCCGCGTCCTCGAATCCATCGGTGGCGAGGAACGCGACGGTCCGGTCGGTCAACTGTGCCATGATGCATATCCCTTCTCTTGCTCTCCCGCCCAGGGTCTGGGCAGGCTCTCCGAGCGGTGAAGGGGGTGGTCAGGATGCTCTCGACGTGCTAGCCGGGCTCGACGTCGCACGCGCGTGTAGACCTCTCCGCCTGAGATGAAAGCGGCGCCGCACTCAGGAATCTGTGTGTATGGTGTGCTTCGAAGAAAGGACCACCCCTTTGGCACACGGTAAGAAGCTCGTCATCGTCGAGTCCCCGACGAAGATGAAGTCGATCCAGGGATACCTGGGCGACGGCTACGAGGTGCTCAGCTCTGTCGGTCACATCCGCGATCTCGCCGATCGCAAGGCGATTCCGGCTGAGCTGAAGAAGACCTCGGTGGGGCGCTACTCGATCGACATCGAGAACGACTTCTCGCCGTACTACGTCGAGTCGGAGCGTGGCAAGAAGACGGTCGCCGAGCTCAAGCGCGCACTCAAGACAAGCGACGAGCTCCTGCTCGCCACTGATGAGGACCGCGAGGGCGAGGCCATCGCGTGGCACCTCCTCGAGGCGCTCAAGCCCAAGGTGCCCGTCAAACGCATGGTGTTCCACGAGATCACGAAGGACGCGATCCGCGCCGCCGTCGACAAGACGCGCGAGCTCGACCTCAACCTCGTCGACGCGCAGGAGACCCGTCGCATCCTCGACCGGCTCTACGGATGGGACGTCTCGCCGGTCCTCTGGCTGAAGGTGCAGCAGGGACTGTCGGCCGGCCGCGTGCAGTCGGCCGCCACGCGTCTGGTCGTCGATCGCGAACGTGAGCGCATCGCGTTCGTCTCCGCGTCGTACTGGGATGTCGCGGCCACTGCCTCGAAGGAGAAGGACGCCTTCGGCATCCAGCTCGTCCGCCTGGGCGGTGCGTCGATCGCCCGCGGGTCCGACTTCGACGACGCCGGAAAACTCAAGAAGGCCGTCGTCGTGCTGGACGAAGCGGCCGCCCGAGCGCTCGCCGACGAGGTCGCGACCGCCGGAGAGGCCTCCGTCACCAAGCTGGAGTCCAAGCCGGGCACCCGTCGCCCCTATGCACCGTTCACCACCTCGACCATGCAGCAAGAGGCCGGGCGGAAGCTCTCGATGAGCGCGAAGCACGCGATGAGCGTGGCCCAGCGTCTGTATGAGAAGGGGTACATCACCTATATGCGCACCGACTCCACGGCGCTGTCGACGCAGGCCGTGCAGGCCGCGCGTGAGCAGGCCGTGGAGCTGTACGGCCCCAAGGCCGTGCCGTTGAACCCCCGGGTGTACAAGAGCAAGAGCAAGAACGCGCAGGAGGCCCACGAGGCCATTCGCCCCTCCGGCGAGCATTTCCGTACGCCGTCGTCGGTGTCGGGCTCGCTCGACCGCGACGAGCTGCGCTTGTACGACCTGATCTGGAAGCGCACAGTCGCCAGCCAGATGTCCGACGCGACATACGAGACCACCACCGTCACACTCGAGATCGTGCTCGCCGAGAAGAAGGCCGAGTTCACGGCATCCGGCACCGTCTACACCTTCAAGGGCTTCCTCGAGGCGTACGAAGAGGGACGGGACGAGAAGCGGTCCGACGCCGACAAGCATGACGACCAGGCGCTGCCCCAGATGGCTGTCGGCGACGTGCTTGCCATCCGCGACGTCGAGCCGAAGGGCCACGCCACCAGCCCCAAGCCGCGCTACACCGAAGCGTCGCTGGTCAAGGCTCTGGAGGAGAAGGGCATCGGACGCCCCTCGACGTTCGCGAGCATCATCGACACGATCATCGCTCGCGGCTACGTGACCAAGCGCGGGCAGGCGCTCGTGCCCAGCTGGGTCGCATTCAGCGTGGTGCGGCTGCTCGAGCAGCACTTCACCGAGCTGGTGGATTACGACTTCACCGCGGCGCTCGAAGACGATCTCGACGCCATCGCCCGCGGCGAGCGAAAGCGCGTCGACTGGCTCAAGGACTTCTACTTCGGCTCCGGCGACCACACCGGTCTGCGCGCCATCGTCGACAACCTCGGCGACATCGACGCCCGCGAGCTGAACTCCACGCGCGTCACCGATAACGCCGTGCTGCGCATCGGGCGATACGGGCCCTACCTCGAGGTCATCGACCCCGAGCATCCCGACGCCGATCCGCGCCGGGTGAACATCCCCGAAGAGCTTGCACCTGATGAGCTGACGGCCGCCAAGGCACAGGAACTCATCGACGCCCCCGTTGCGGGCGACCGCGTGCTCGGAGAAAACCCCGACAACGGCAAGGTCATCGTCGTCAAGGATGGCCGCTACGGCCCGTACGTGCAAGAGAACGATCCGCCGACGGACGAAGAGGTGGATGCCGCGACCGGCGAGGTGACCGAGCCTGCCACGTCCGCGAAGAAGAGCGCGAAGAAGGCCGCGGCGCCCAAGCCCCGCACCGCGTCGCTGTTCAAGACGATGTCGGTCGACACGATCGACCTCGAAGACGCGCTCAAGCTGCTGTCGCTGCCGCGCGTGGTGGGCGCCGATCCCGAGTCGGGCGAGGAGATCACCGCGCAGAACGGCCGGTACGGTCCGTACCTGAAGAAGGGCACCGACTCGCGCACGCTCGATTCCGAGCAGCAGCTTTTCGACATCACGCTCGACGAGGCATTGGAGCGGTACAAGCAGCCCAAGTACGGCGCACGACGCGCCTCGAGCGCGCTCAAGGAGTTCGAGGCCGATCCGGTCAGCGGCAAGCCGATCAAGCTGCGTGACGGGCGCTTCGGCCCGTATGTCACCGACGGTGAGACCAACGCCACGGTGCCGCGCGGTGAAGACGCGATGGCCGTCGACTTCGCCCGGGCTGTGCAGCTGCTCGCCGACAAGCGCGCGAAGGGACCGGCCAAGCGCAAGCCCGCGGCCAAGAAGCCCGCCGCGAAGAAGTCGACCGCGGCGAAGAAGAAGTGACCGGCCTGTTCGTCACGTTCGAGGGCGTCGACGGCGTCGGCAAGACCACGCAGGCCGCGCTCCTGGAGCAGTGGCTGCGCGATGCCGGCCGCGAAGTCGTGCGCACGCGTGAGCCGGGCGGCACCGAGGTGGGCGAGCGCATCCGCGACATCGTGCTCCACCATCGCGGGCACGTGGATCCGCGGGCCGAGGCCCTGCTGTACGCCGCCGATCGCGCGCATCACATCGCGACGGTCGTGCAGCCTGCTCTCGAGCGCGGGGGCGTGGTCATCCAGGACCGCTATCTCGACTCGTCGGTGGCCTACCAGGGCGCCGGACGCGTGCTCGACGCCGACGACGTGCGCCGGCTCTCACTGTGGGCGACCGAAGGGCTTCTGCCCGACGTCACGGTGCTGCTCGACCTCGACGAGGCCGATGCCCGTCGTCGCCTCGACGCCGACGACAAGCCGTTCGACCGCCTCGAGGCCGAGAAAGCCGACTTCCACGCACGGGTGCGGGCGGCGTTCCTGCGACTGGCTGAGGCCGAACCCGAACGGTTCCTGGTGGTGGATGCCGCGCAGCCGGTCGAGTGGATCGCCGAGCTCGTGAGGGTCCGCGTGACCGAGCGCCTGGCGTGACGCGCGGTGTCGGGTGCCACGGTTAGGCTGGTCGGCATGGACGCCGCCTCCGAGACCGTGACCCGCGTCTCTGAGCGTGCGGTCCCGTGGGGCGAAGTGTGGGGGCAAACCGACGCCGTGCGCTCGCTGCAGGCCGCGGCATCCGACCCTGCAGAACTCACGCATGCGTGGCTCATCACCGGCCCCCCTGGTTCGGGCCGCTCCACGATCGCCCGAGCCTTCGCCGCGGCGCTGATCGCCGAGCCCGGTGACGAGCTCGTCATGCGCCAGGTGCTCGCGGGCACGCATCCCGACTACACGGCACTGCGCACCGAGGGCGTCATCATCTCGATCAAAGACGCGCGGGCACTCGTCGAGCGTTCGTACTTCGCGCCGTCCCTCGGTCGTTATCGCGTGATCGTGATGGAAGACGCCGACCGCATGAGCGAGCGCACCTCGAACGTGCTGCTGAAGGCGCTCGAAGAACCGCCCGAGCGCACCATCTGGGTCCTGTGCGCGCCGAGCGACGCCGACCTGCTCCCGACGATCCGCTCTCGGGTACGGGTCCTGCGCCTGCACGACCCCGAGATCGCCGACGTGGCGGCCCTCGTGGCCGAGCGCACCGGCGTGGACGTGCAGATCGCCGAGCAGTCGGCCCGACACGCACAGCGGCACATCGGCATGGCGCAGCGACTGGCGACGGATGCCGCGTCCCGTGATCGGCGTGATGCCATGCTGCGCGCGGTGCTGAAGGTGCGCGGAGTGTCGACGGCCGTCGAGGCCGCCGCTCAGATCGATGCGGGTGCCTCCGATGACGCAAAGGCGCTGACTGCCGAGCGCGACGAGGCCGAGCGCGCCCAGCTGCTCGCGACGATGGGCGTGGCGCCCGGCGCGGCGGTTCCACCGGCAGTCCGTTCGCAGGTGAAGGCCCTCGAAGACGAGCAGAAGCGGCGTGCGACCCGCAGCCGGCGCGATGGCGTCGATCGGGTGCTCACCGATCTGCAGTCGATGTACCGCGACGTGCTCATGCTGCAGTTCGGGCGCGATCACGATCTCATCAACCGTGAGCTCGAGCCCGAACTGCGTGCCGTTGCCAAGGCGTGGGAGCCCGCGCGCACTGTCACCGTGCTCGACGCCATTTCGGCGACCCGTAAGAACATCGAGCAGAATGTCGCTCCGGCACTCGCGCTGGAGAGCATGCTCATCACCGTCGCAAGCGGAAGGACCCCGTGAACACCAAGACCCGTCTGCTGGCAGTGCTCGCCGGTGTGGCCGTGGCATCCGTCTCCCTGTCCGGGTGCCTGTTCACCGTCATCCCCGACGGGGGAGCGGCCTCATCTCAACCTGCGTCGAGCCCCACTCCCGACGCGGAGGGCGTGGCATCCGAACTGCTGCCGTTCTACACGCAGACGATCGACTGGTCGTCGTGCGCGGGTGCTGATCAGTGCGCCGACATCGATGCTCCGCTCGACTGGAACGATCCGGGCAAAGGCAAGGTCTCGCTGTCGATCATCAAGCACGGCGCGACCGGCACCTCGCAGGGGGCGCTTCTGGTCAATCCCGGGGGACCGGGCGCCAGCGGCGTCGAGCTCATCCGCGACTCGCTCGATTACGCCGTGGGATCGACCCTCGCCGAGCACTACGACGTGATCGGCTTCGATCCGCGTGGCGTGGGCGGGTCCACGGCGGTGAAGTGCTTCAACGCCAAGCAGATGGATGCATACCTATTCGA
The DNA here is from genome assembly GCF_029094505.1 of Microbacterium horticulturae. NCBI lineage: Bacteria > Bacillati > Actinomycetota > Actinomycetes > Micrococcales > Microbacteriaceae > Microbacterium > Microbacterium horticulturae. The sequence continues at coordinate 955,402 of NZ_CP119108.1, forward strand.
CATCCCCAGCGCACCGCGCAACACCGCCGAGTGGCGCGAAGAGGTCCTCGCTTCGGCGAAGGGCTTCGCGCAGGCGTGCGAGGAGAACAGCGGCGGCATCCTGCCCTACATCACCACCGAGTTCGCGGCACGTGACATGGACCTCATGCGCGCCGTGCTCGGCGACAAGAAGCTCAACTACCTGGGCTACTCGTACGGCACGTTCCTCGGGGCGACGTACGCAAAGCTGTACCCGCAGAAGGTGGGGCGGTTCGTGCTCGACGGCGCGCTCGACCCGTCGACCTCGTCACTCGAGGTGAGCGTGACCCAGGGCGTCGGGTTCGAGTCGGCGCTGCGCGCCTACATGGCGTCATGCCTGAAGACTCGGGGATGCCCCTTCTCGGGGACGGTCGACGACGCGATGTCGAGCCTGGGCGCGCTGTTCGCCAGGGTCGACAAGTCGCCACTGCGCAACACCGACGGGCGCATGCTCGGTGCCGACGCGATGCTGACCTCGATCGTGGCCGCGCTCTACTCGCAAGACAGCTGGCAGTACCTCACCCAGTCGCTCGCGGGCATCGCCAAGGGCAACCCGAGCATCGCCTTCCAGCTCGCTGACTTCTATTACAACCGCGTGGATGGAAAGTATCAGGACAACTCGCAGGAGGCATTCACGGCCTACAACTGCATGGACTACCCGAATGACGCGACCGACGCGCAGATAGCGGCCGCGCAGGCGACGCTGAAGCAGAAGGCCCCGGTGATCGCGCCGTACTGGAACGTCGACATCGACGGCTGCGAGAGCTGGCCGGCGAAGGCGACGGGCGTGCGTGAAGAGATCCACGCCGCGGGTGCGGGCCCTATTCTCGTCATCGGCACGACCAACGACCCGGCGACCCCGTACACCTGGGCCCAGGCGCTTGCGAAGCAGCTGGATTCGGGCATCCTGATCACCCGCGTCGGTGAGGGGCACACCGGATTCAACAAGGGCAACAGCTGCGTCGATGACACCGTGAACGACTACTTCGTCGACGGCACGGTACCCGACGCCGACGTGCGTTGCGACTGAGCTCGGACGATTTCACGGGTCGCCCTGCGACCATGTAAGATCGATCATCGTGCACAGCGCACGCCGCCTTAGCTCAGTCGGCAGAGCGATTCACTCGTAATGAATAGGTCGTCGGTTCGATTCCGACAGGCGGCTCACACAGAAGGCCCCCTCGAAAGAGGGGGCCTTCGTCGTGTGTGGGGAGTGTCAGACGCGTCGGTAGGACGACGCCATCGGGCAGTCGAACGGGTCGCGTGCGGCCAGGCCGACGCGGTTGAGATACCCGATCACGATCGCGTAGGAGCGCCACAGCGTCGTCTCCACGTAGGGCACGTCGAGCGTGGCGCACTGGTCGCGCACGAGCTCGCGAGCACGCGCGAGATGCGGACGCGGCATGCTCGGGAACAGGTGGTGCTCGACCTGGTAGTTGAGGCCGCCCATCAGCCAGGTGGCCCACCAGCCGCCGGTGATGTTGCGCGAGGTGCGCACCTGCTTGCTGAAGAAGTCGAGCTTCGCCGTGCGGTCGATGACCGGCATGCCCTTGTGGTTCGGCGCGAACGAAGCGCCCATGTAGATTCCGAAGACCGCCAGCTGCACTCCGAGGAACGCGAAGGCCATGCCCAGCGGCAGCAGCAGGAACACCGGTACGACGAAGATCGCGAAGCGCAGCGCGATCAGGCCCAGCTCGATCCAGCGGCCCTTCACGGGCTTGCGCGTCAGCAGGTGGGTGAACGCCAGCCGGTGCAGGTTGATCCCCTCGAAGGCCAGCAGCGGGAAGAACAACCAGCCCTGACGGCGGGTGATCGCGCGACGCAGACCGCGCGCGGTTGCGGCGTCTTCGTCGAGGAATGAGATCGTGTCGATCTCGATGTCGGGGTCACGACCGACCCGATTCGGGTTGGCGTGGTGGCGGGTGTGCTTGTTGCTCCACCACGAATAGCTCATGCCGACCACGCCGTTGCCCAGCAGCCGCGCGAGACGGTCGTTTGCGGGGCCTGAGGAGAGGATCTGGCGGTGCGCGGCCTCGTGCGAGAGGAAAGCGACCTGCGTGAAGAGGATGCCGAGCCCCCCGGCGATCAGCAGCTGGAACCAGCTGGCGCCCAGGAGCAGGAAGCCCGTGACGGCTCCGCCGAAGCCGAGAGCGATCAGCAGGCCCACGAAGGCGTAGAACCACGGTGTGCGAGCCAGCAGCCCGCTCTCCCGGGCAACCTGCGACACGTCAGTGAACGCACGGGTGAGCGGCGGAAAGTCCTCGGTGCGCGCGTAGGTCTGACGAACGGGCCCGAGCCGCGGCTCGAGGGTGGTGGAGGAGATGAGAGCACCTGTGCTTTCGATCGTGACCGCTTCGGCCATGGAGCCAAGGGCAGTTGCCGATCGCTGATGCCCACCCTACGCGCGGTCACGTGCGCGAGGCGGAATATACAGGCCCCGCACAGACACAGAACGGCCGGGGTCCAGATGAGGACCCCGGCCGTTCTTCGAGAGATCAGAGCGGGCGGATGTTTGCCGCCTGCATGCCCTTGGGGCCCTGCTCGGCGTCAAACTCGACCTTCTGCGCCTCGCGCAGCTCCTTGAAGCCGTTGCCGGTGATCGCGCTGTAGTGCGCGAACAGGTCGGCGGAGCCGTCGTCGGGTGCAATGAACCCGTAGCCCTTTTCGGCGTTGAACCATTTCACGGTGCCAGTGGCCATCGTGTCTTTCCTTCTGTTGTGCGGGCCGCCGGAGCGGCCGGGGGTGCCGCGCCGACGAATGCGGAGCGGACGGCGGGATCGGCGACGGGACTCCGGCGCCGAAAGATTGGATGCCTCGACCGCCGCGACCGCGTCGGAACGGGTCGCATGCAGACCGAGGTCGGCACCGAGGCCGCTGTGTGCGGCGTAGCCGTGCACGGTGACCTCGATGAAACCAGCATACGCACCTGCGAGGTGTGCGACGTGGACGTCGTCGTCGGCCTGGCGCCATTGCACGGCGGCGACGGGGACGGAAGCGGGGGAAGACATGAAGAACCTTGGCTGTGTGACGCGGGGCAGGCCACGCGTAGGAGATGGATGCGGCGTTGTGCGCCGGTGCGGACGTCGGTCCACGAACTGCTCGACGGTGAGGCGGCAGGATCACGACGTGCGGTGCGCCCCGAAGGGCACCTCCACCCTAGCACGACCCCGCTGTCAGCCGACTGCGAGCATGACGCCCGCCGCGAGGGCGAGCACCAGACCCGCCCACTGCACGGTGGCGATGCGCTCGCGCAGCACGAGGGCCGCGAGGATGATCGTGCCGGCCGGATACATCGCCGTCAGCGCTGAAACAACCGAGAGGTCGCCCATCCGCAGCGCGACGAGCATGACCGCGTTGGCGGAGGCGTCGGCCAGCCCGCAGACGGCCGCCAGCCACCAGGCGCTCGGCGCAATCCCGGCGTTGGCGACCGCGCCGGTATCGCCGACGGCATGCTCGAGGTCGGCATGGCCGGTGGGCGTCGCGCCGATCTCCACGCCCTGGGCGGCCAACACCTGTCGCGCGCTTCGCCCGCGGCGTCGGCCGGCAAGAAGCAGCATCCCGACGATCACTCCGGTGATGACGGCATTCGTCCCGCGATTGACCACGAGCGGCAGGATGCCGCTGGTCGACGATGTCTGATCGATCGCGATGACGAAGGCGCCGATCGCGAGCCCTGCGCCCGCTGCCATCACGAGCCCCCGCGCAGCAGGGCGCACGGCGGCCTCACCGGGGATGAACCCCACCAGCACGACCGCCACCAGCGCGACGCCGAGCCCGGCGTAGCCCACTGCGCTCAGCTGCTCGCCGTCGACGAGCAGTCCCCATGTCATCGGCGCGATGGCCGAGACGACGGCGGTCAGGGGAGACAAGATGCTCATCGGACCGATGGCGAGACACGCGTACAGGAGGGCGATGGCGATCGCGCCGAAGACCCCCGAGAGGGCGCCCCATGCCGCATCCACCCCGTTCCACTCGCCGCCCAGCACCGGGGACAGCGCCGCGAGCAGAACGAGCCCGGATGCCGCGGCGACGGCCGTGGCGACGATCGAGCGCAGCCGCTTGGCGGCAAGGCCCCCGAGGAAGTCCGCCGAGCCGTAGACGAGCGCGCCGAAGAGAGCGATGGCTGCGGCGGGCATGACGTCAGCCTAGAGTGTCGCCGTCTGCCGAAGAGGCTCTCTAGTCTGGGGGCATGATGTCGCGACCTCGTCCGCACACTCGTCGAGAGCTCCGTGAGCAGAGCAGGTTGCCGACGCGGTGGCTGCGCATCGGCATCCCGGTGCTGCTGGTACTCGTGTGGCTGGTCGGGGGAGCCATCGGCGGCCCGTACTTCGGAAAGGTCAGCGAGGTCTCCACGAACGACCACGCGGCGTACCTGCCCGACTCGGCCGAGTCGACGGTCGTGCAGAACAGGTTGGCCGACTTCACCGGCAGCGACAGCATCCCGGCCGTCGTCGTGGTCACCGCCGACGACGGTGCGAAACTCACTGACGATCAGCTCTCCGCGCTGCGCGATCTCGTCGACCCACTCGGCGACGTCGCCGGTGTGAACGGCAGTGTGTCGCCGCCGATCACCTCCGACGACGGCAAGGCGGTGCAGCTGTTCGTGCCGATGGGCACCGAAGAGGTCTCCGACTCGGTCGATGCCGTGCGCACCGCTCTCGACGCAGACCTCCCCGACGGTACGACGGCGTGGATCACGGGACCCGCCGGGTTCACCGCCGATCTCGTGCAGGGGTTCCTCGGCATCGACGGCCTGTTGCTGGGGGTTGCGCTGCTCGCCGTGTTCGTCATCCTCGTGATCGTGTACCGGTCACCGCTGCTGCCGATCCTCGTGCTGGCGACCGCCTGCTTCGCACTGTGTGTGGCGCTGCTCACCGTCTGGTGGCTCGCCAAGGCGGGGGTGGTGGTCCTCAACGGTCAGGTGCAGGGCATCCTCTTCATCCTGGTGATCGGCGCCGCCACCGACTATGCGCTGCTGTACGTCGCGCGATATCGCGAGGCCGTGGCGCAGGGGGCGAAGCGGTGGGATGCCACGACCACCGCCTGGCGCGGCGCGTTCGAGCCGATCCTCGCTTCCGGCGGCACGGTGATCGCGGGCCTGCTCTGTCTGCTGCTCAGCGATCTGGCCACCAACCGGGCCCTCGGGCCGATCGCCTCCATCGGCATAGCGTTCGCGATCCTGTCGGCGCTGACGTTCCTGCCGGCACTGCTGGCTCTGGTCGGGCGGGCGGCGTTCTGGCCGTTCATCCCCAGGCAGCCGCTCGCGACGATTCCCGACGACCTCACCGTGCCGGTCAAGGGTTTCTGGCCGCGTCAGGCGCGGCTGGTGGCCCGGCACTCGCGTCCGGTCTGGATCGTGTGCCTGGTGGTCCTCCTGGCGGCCGGCACCGGCATCCTGCAGTTGAAGGCCGAGGGCGTGCCCACCAGCGACCTCGTCACGAGCGCGTCCCAGGCCCGCGACGGTCAGGCCGTGCTTGGCGAACACTTCGACGCCGGCAGCGGCAGTCCGGTGTACGTGCTCGTCGAGAAGGCCGATCTGGACCGCGCCGCGGTGGTGATGGATGCCTCGCCCGGCCTCGAGTCACTGGCCGCGGCATCCGACGACTCCCCATCGGGGCAGGCGACGGTCACCGTTGACGACGGCGACGTGACGATCGCCGCGCAGGGGCCGCCCGGAACCGCCGCACCAGAGCCGACCGTGTCGGACGGGCAGGTGCTCCTGACCGGCACGCTCGCCGACCCAGCCGACTCGGACGCGGCCGAGCAGACGGTGCGCGACCTGCGCGGTGCGCTGTCGACCGAACTCGGCGACAGCGCGGTGCAGGTGGGCGGGGTGACCGCGACCGACATCGACACGAACGACACGTCGATCCGCGACCGCACGCTCATCATCCCGATCGTGCTCCTGGTGATCTTCGTGATCCTGATGCTGCTGCTGCGGGCGGTCCTCGCGCCGGTGCTGCTGATGCTGTCGGTGATCGTGTCGTTCGCTGCCGCCATGGGCGTGTCGGCCCTGGTGTTCAACCACGTCTTCCAGTTCCCGGGGGCAGACCCGGCGGTGCCGCTGTACGGCTTCGTGTTCCTCGTCGCGCTGGGGGTGGACTACAACATCTTCTTGATGACGCGCGTGCGTGAGGAGTCGAAGCGACACGGCACGCGGCCGGGCATCATGCGCGGGCTCGTGGCCACCGGCGGCGTGATCACCTCGGCAGGTCTCGTTCTGGCCGCGACGTTCGCGGCGCTCGCCGTCATCCCGATCCTGTTCCTCGCGCAGATAGCGTTCATCGTCGCATTCGGCGTGCTGCTGGATACGTTCATCGTGCGCTCCCTGCTGGTACCGGCCGTCTCGTACGACATCGGGCGCGCGATCTGGTGGCCGTCGAAGCTGTGGCGCAGGGGAGTGGATGCCCGGACCCGCGACTGATCGGTACCCTCGAGGCATGGGCACAGCATTGTTCATCGTCGACGTGCAGAACGATTTCACCGAAGGCGGAGCCCTCGGTGTCGAGGGCGGGGATGCCGTCGCCGAAGGCGTCTCGCGGCTGCTCGCCGAGCACGCCGACGACTACGACATCATCGTCGCCTCGCGCGACTGGCACGACGGCACGGGCGACAACGGCGGGCACTTCGCACTCTCCGGCGAACCCGACTTCGTCGGCACCTGGCCGGTGCACTGCGTCGCCGGCACAGAGGGTGCCGCCTACGATCCCGGCCTGGTCACGGCATCCATCACCCACCACGTCAAGAAGGGGCAGGGCAAGCCGGCGTACTCGCTGTTCGAGGGCGTCACCGACGACGGAGAGACCGTCGAGCAGCTGCTGGACGCGCACGGCATCATCGACGTCGACGTGACCGGTATAGCGACCGATTACTGCGTGCGTGCGTCTGCGCTCGACGCGATAGCGCATGGCCGCCACGTGCGCGTGCTGACAGACCTGGTGGCGGGCGTCGCGGCTGCCTCGAGCGAGGCCGCGCTCGCCGAGCTGGCGCACGCCGGAGCCGAGCTGGTCGCCGTGATGAGCTGAGTTTTGGACAGTGGCGCCGACGTAGACTCGCCTCATGGCAGCCAAACGGCAGTGGATAGACCTCTCGCCCGCGGCGCGTGCGGCCGTGGTGGTCGGCGGCGTTGCGCAGCTCGCACTTCTCGCCCTCGCGCACGCCGACCTCACGCGGCGCACCGACGCGCAGGTGCGCGGCCCGAAGCGCATGTGGCGGCTGATCACCCTGGTCAACTTCGTCGGCCCGATCACGTACTTCGCCGTGGGGCGGGAACCGGATGCCGCAGGGCGGCGCTGAGCTCGTCACCCACTGACACGCGCCGTGAGCTCAGTGGGCGTGGCCGCCCGTGGAGCGCACCCCGGTCATGCCCTGCGGGCCGTTGGTGCCGAACGAGAAGTCCACCACGCCATCGGGGCCGACGCTCGCCTCGAGGACGAAGTCTTCGAGGTCGTCGACGACGTCGGGGGCGAGGAAGATGTGCGCGCCCGACTGCTCGAGCACCACATCGCCTTCCTCCGGGCCGCCGGCCGGTTCGAGGGCGAAGTCGGTGCCGCGGTCGGAGCCGTCGTAGACGCGGATGCCGCCGGACTCGCGCCCGCCGTCGGTACGGTCGGCGATGGCCTTCACGATGATGCAGGCGTCGTCGGTGAGGGTGAACACACTCAGCACGATACCGGCGCCGCGTGACGCCGAGGGCGCCCGAGAGCCGGGAGAATGGAACGGGACCAAAACGGACTCGTGCGACGTTGTGTCCTGTGGATGCCGCAGCCCGCGGCATCCGGAACGGAGGAACAGTCATCATGACCAGCGGCATTCACGACACGGGGGACATTCGGCGCGAACCGGGCATGGAGACGGCTGTGCTCGCGGGCGGGTGCTTCTGGGGGATGGAAGACCTGATCCGTCGCCAGCCGGGCGTTCTCGACACGCGTGTCGGCTACACCGGCGGCGAGAACGACCACGCCACCTATCGGCATCACCCCGGCCATGCCGAAGCGGTCGAGATCGTCTTCGACCCGACGAAGACCACGTACCGCGACATCCTGGCGTTCTTCTTCCAGATCCACGACCCGTCGACCCTCGACCGGCAAGGCAATGACATCGGCACCAGCTACCGATCGGCGATCTTCCCGCTCACGCCGGAGCAGGAACAGACCGCACGCGAGACGATCGCCGATGTCGACGCCTCGGGGCTGTGGCCGGGCAAGGCCGTGACGACGATCGAGCCCGCGGGGCCGTTCTGGGAGGCCGAGCCCGAGCATCAGGACTACCTGATCACCTACCCGAACGGGTACACCTGCCACTTCCCGCGGGCGGGCTGGGTGCTGCCGCGGCGTGACACCACCGCGGTCTGATCAGCGCGGTCCCGGTCACCGGGCATGCCTTTCGGTCGGCATGACCGCGGTCCAGGCGACCCCGGTTAGCTCTTCGGAGACCGCCCAGAGGCGGGCCGCAAGGTCGCTGTTGTCCGCCTGCGCGGAACGGGGGATCGGCGCGGGCGCACCGCGCATGCGCGCCCACCGGCTCGGGCCGATGAAGCTGTCACCCGGCACATCGGCGAGGGCTGCGTGCAGCACCGGCAGGGCGCCGCGCTCCGGCGTCTGGGCGAGGGTGCGCACGAGCAGTCGGGTCGCAGCTCCTGCCTCCGAGTAGATGTCCGTCGCGATGAAGCCGGGGTGCGCGGCGAGCGCGCGAACCGACGAGCCTGCGGCCTCGAGTCGGCGCTGCAGCTCGCTCATGAACAGCAGGCCGGCGAGCTTTGTGCGGCTGTAGGCCCGTGCGGATGTGTATCCACCGTGCGCCCACGCGAGGTCGTTCCAGATGAAGCGGCCGCTGCGCTCTGCCTGTGACGACACCGTGACGACCCGCCCCGTGATGTGCGGGAGCAAGAGCACGGTCAGCGCGAAGTGACCCAGATGGCCGGTGCCGAACTGCAGCTCGAAGCCGTCCGCGGTGTGCTGAAGGGCAGGGGATGCCGCGTACGCGTTGTTGATGAGCAGGTCGATGTTGCGCGAGCCCCACTGCGAGACGAAGGAGTGAACAGCCGACAGGTCGGCGAGGTCGAGTCGGCGCACCTCGGTGCTGCCGGCGATGCGGCTCGCGGCATCCTCTCCCTTCGACACATCACGGACCGCGAGCACGACGTGGCAGCCGGCGGCGGCGAGCGCCCGCGCGGTGGCCAGACCGATCCCCGCAGACGCGCCGGTGATCACCGCCGTCCGTGCGGAGAGGTTGGGAAGGGTAAGACTCGGGAGTGAAGTAGGCATGGCCTACATAGTAGGCGACGCCAACAATGTTGGCAAGGGATACATTGGTGATAGAGTGGGTGCATGACGGGCGTGCCCTACCACCACGGCAATCTGCGCGCGGTGCTGCTCGTGGCCGCCGAGCAGACGCTGCGGGAGGGGGGGATCGATGAGATCTCTCTGCGCGATCTGGCGCGTCGCAGCGGAGTGAGCAAGAGCGCGCCGAACCGCCACTTCCGCGACAGGCAGGCGCTGCTGGCAGCCCTTGCCGTGCGCGGCTTCGAGCGGCTCGACGACGAGATCACACAGGCGGTCGCACGTGCCGGTGATGTTTGCGCCGCACGGGTGCGCGCAGCGGCGGCTGCTTTCGTCGCCTTCGCCGTGCGCGACGGGGCCCTGCTGGAGCTGATGTTCACGATGGCCAAAACCGAGGGCCGCAGCGATGTCGGCACGGCGGCGGAGCGGGTCTTCACTCGGCTCGGCGCACTCATCGAGGAGGGGCAGGCATCCGGCGAGCTGCGCGGGGGAGACACGACGCGCCTCAAGCTGCTGCTGGCCGCCACGCTGCAGGGGATCGCGACGCTCGTGGCGAGCGGTCGAGTGCCCGCAGAACTGACAGACGACCTCATCGATGACGCGGTGGCGTTGTTTCGCGGATGAACGTCTCGACGTCGGAGTGGGCCCGGAGGGGCTCGAACCCTCGACCCGCGGATTAAAAGTCCGATGCTCTGCCAACTGAGCTACAGGCCCGTGACATCAAGCCTACTTGTCGCAGGGGCATGCATGACACCATCACTCCGCCACGGGGATCGTCGCGGTCACGTGGAACGCGCCGTCGTCGCTCGCGCCCGACGTGACCGCGCCGCCCAGGCGCCGGATGTCGGCCCGCGTGCGGCTGAGGGTCATCGCGTGCTCCGCCTGCGCGGTCAGCCGCCCGGGCCCGTGCCCCACTTCGATCTCGACGGCGTGGGGCAGATAGCGGACGGCGGCCGTGGCATCCACCCCTCTCGTGCGGGTCAGCACGAGCGCCGCGCCTTCCTGTAAGGCGCGGAACGCGACCTCGTCGACGTGAACCGGCAGCCGGCGCTCGTCGCCCTCGATCGTCAGGGTGATGGGCATCCCGGCGGTCTGCAACCCGGCGACGAGTTCGCGCGCATTCGACAGCGATGGCTCGGGCGCGGTGGGCAGGGGAGCGCGCACGATCGAGATGCCGCCGATGCCCGTCCCCTTCGGGTTCTTCGCCTGACCGTCCGAACCGGTCTGCTCGCGCAGCCAGGCCGCGAAGTCTTTGCCGCGCACCTGTGCGGCGGTGCCGGCCAGCAGGCTGCCGTCACGCATCTGCCGACCCGAAGAACCGGGCAGCGAGAGCTCGACGACGCGGCCCTGCAACCCGGCGGCGCGGCCGTAGCGGCGGGCCATATCGGCCATCCGCTCGACGCGAGGACCGGCGATGTCGGCCACGCGCCCCGCCGGGGCTCCCTCGGCGAGCTCGACGAGTCGTTCGGCGACCTCGGACGCATCGATCGGCTGCGAGCGCATCGTCGGCACGAGCACGAACGGGCCGGTCTTCATACGCTCGAACATCTGCCGCGCGAACTCGTGAAACTGCGTCGCCCGTACGAGCGAGTAGGGAATGGCCCCGGCCTCGACCGCGCGCTCCTGCGCACGCTTGCCCTGGTAGTAGCCGTACCCCTTCTCGGCGCTGTCGATGCCGACGATCGACAGCACGACGTGGTGGCGTACGCCCGCGCGCTCCTCGGCAGCCAGCAGATTCTTCGTCACGGTCTCGAAGAAGCGGATGGATGCTGCAGCCGACATCGACGGAGTGCTGGTGACATCGATCACCACGTCGACGTCGCCGAGCACGGCATCCACCCCCTCGCCGGTGACGAGGTCCACACCCGTGGACCGTGAGATGACGATGGGCTCGTGTCCGTGGTTCAGGACGAGGTCGGCGACCAGGCGCCCGACCGTCCCCGTGCCTCCGGCGATGGCGATCCGCATGGTCCGAGCGTACTGCCGTCCGCTAGCCTCGGACCGTGGCATCCGCCCCCCAGAGTCCACAGACCCTCGCGCACCTGCGACGCGCCCGCGACCTCATGGATCGCGAGTACGCGCGCCCACTGGATGTGCCCACGATGGCGGCACGCGCGTTCATGTCACCCGCGCATTTCTCGCGCGAATTCAAGACCGCCTACGGCGAGACGCCGTACGCCTACCTGATGACGCGACGCATCGAACGGGCGATGGCGCTGCTCCGCAGCGGTTTCACCGTGACGGATGCCTGCACCGCCGTCGGGGCGACGTCGCTCGGTTCGTTCAGCTCGACGTTCACCGAGATCGTCGGCGAGGCCCCCAGCGCCTATCGGGCCCGGCCGCACGACGACACCGAAGCGCTGCCCGAATGCTTCGCGCGCGTGCTCACCCGGCCGACGCGGTACGCCTGATCGAGCAGGATTCGAGAAGCGACGGCGGATGCCGCCGCGTAGCGTTTCGGGCATGGCAGACATCAGATTCGGATACTTTCCGCTCACGGTCGACGACGTCGACGAAGCCCTGACCTTCTATCGCGACGCGCTCGGATTGACCGTGCTCAACGACGTCTCGGGCAACGGCTGGCGCTGGCTCAGCATGGGCCTTCCCGAGCAGCCCGGCGTCGTGCTCGTGCTTTCGGCGCCTGGCGCGGGACGCTCGCCCGACGACGCAGACGCGCTTGCGCGGCTCGTCGCCAAAGGTGCAGGACCCGGCCCCGTCGTCTTCGCGACGAGCGATCTCGACGCGACCTTCGAACGGGTGCGCGCAACCGGCGCCGAGGTGCTGCAGGAGCCCATGGACCAGCCGTGGGGCCCGCGGGACTGCGCGTTCCGCGACCCGGCCGGCAACCTCGTGCGGATCAACGGCACCGCGTGACGGCGTAGCCTTGACGGGTGCAGGATTCGGGCAGGGAGTTCCACAAGCCGGTGCGTCGCGCCAGTGAGGAGTTCGACAGGTTGTTCGGGGCGCACGACCCCGCCGAGGCGACCCGCATCGCGCACTCGACCGCGACCGCGCTGCTGTCGCGGGTGCGCGCCGACCCCGACACCGAGACCGTCGACCGGCTCGTCGACTTCACGCGCACGCACGGGATCGACGACATCGCCGAGCTCTGGTCGCGCGCGCCCGCGCGGAGTCTTCCGGGGTCGCTGTGGAACCTGTACCTGCTGCAGCTGATGATCCACCGCGACCCGGCCACAGCGGCACTGTTGTACGAGCGCGGACGAGTCGAGATCAGCTCGGCCGACCCCGTGATCGCGGGCGCGCCGGTGCCCTCCGGGCCGGACGAACTCGTCGCCACCGTCGACCGCATTCTGCGCGGCGTGTTCGACGGCGACTTCGCCGTGGCGCTCGACCGGGCCGCGGCGTTCAGCCGGGTGCAGGCATCGGGTGCGACGCACGTGGCCGACGACTCCGAGCCCGAGCGGGCGACGACGCTCACCCGACGCGCGTCGCGCCTGGCCACGATCGCGGCCGACCTTTCGGCCAGCGCCGCACTGTGGCGGATGGATGCGCTGAGCTGAGCCCGCGGCATCCACTTCTCTCCTCAGGCTCGAGACGCCGTTCGCGTGCGCGACGCCCACAGGCTTCGGAGAATCTCACCGAGCTCGGAACTTTTCGCGCAAAGCCTCCGAGCTTGGTGCGACTTTCCGAAGTCTGAGAGGGACGGGGCAGGGCGGGGCAGGGCACAGTAGTGCCGGGCCGCAGAACGCCGCGGTGCTGATGCCGCCTCGCGGGAGAGGCGTCCTGACACAGTAGTGCCGGGCCGCAGAACGCCTCTCGGCGCAAGGCCGCTCGAAGCGGCAGAAGATGGAGCCCGGGGTTACTGCGGCCCGGCCGATCCAGTGTAACCGACGTCACGGCCTGGCTATTCCCTCCCCAGCGACTTCTCGTGTTCATCTCGCAGGAGGCTTCTGCGACACGGCGCGCGACACGCCGTCGACACGCGCGGGACCGCGAAAACGTCCTGCGAGATGAACGCGCGGCTGGCCGTACGCTCGAACCATGGCCGCACACTTCGCCCTGCTCATCGACCCCGCAGCTCCCGACGACCTGCGCGACGACTTCGCGGCCACCTTCACCGCGCTCGACCCTTCGGCGCCCGCGCTGAGCGTCAGTGAACTGAGCACGCAGCGCGGCGACGGCATCTTCGAATCGATCGGCGTCGTCGACGGCCACCCGCAGGAGGTCGCCGCGCACCTCGAACGACTCGCGCACTCGGCAGCGCTCTGCGACCTGCCCGCGCCGCATCTTGGCCAGTGGCGGCAGGCTGTCGAGCGGGCGGCCGCAGCATGCGGCGCAGGGGAGTCGGTCATCAAGCTCATCCTCAGCCGCGGCGTCGAGCACGGGCCGGCACCCACCGCGTGGGCGACGGCCGCGCGGGCAGCCGACAACACCGGGGTGCGCGAGCGCGGCATCCGCGTCGTCCTGCTCGATCGCGGCATCGACAGCGGCGCGGCCGACCGGGCTCCCTGGCTGCTGCTGGGCGCCAAGACGCTGTCGTACGCGGTCAACATGGCGGCCATCCGCGAGGCGCACCGCCGCGGCGCTGACGACGCCGTCTTCGTCTCCAGCGACGGCATCCTGCTCGAGGCGCCCACCGCGTCGCTCATCCTCCAGCTCGGCGAACGGTTCGTGACCCCGGCCGTGGGCAGCGGCATCCTGCACGGCACGACGCAGATCAGCGTGTTCGAGCACGTCGCCGCGCAGGGGCACCCGACCGCCTACGAGATCGTTCCGGCCGAGAAGCTGAGAACAGTGGATGCCGCATGGCTCGTCTCCAGCGTCCGCCTGGCAGCTCCGATCACGGCCGTCGACGGCGTCGGCATCCCGACCGATCGCGAGCTGACGGCATCCCTCAATCGGTACCTTCTGAGCCCGCGCGACTGATCTCGCCCCGACGCGCCCCGCCCCGACGCGCCGTGCCCCGACGCGCCGTGCACACGGTAGGGCATCTTCGCGGACACGCCGTGATTCCCCGGCCGATGGCGGCGTGTTGCTGAGAATCCCCGACGCTGTGCACAGGGACGGGATGCTGCGGCTGCCGCGATCAGCCGAACCGGCCCGAGACGTAGTCCTCGGTGGCCTGCTCGCGGGGGGTCGTGAACATCGTCGCCGTCTCGCCGTACTCGATGAGCGTGCCCGGCTTGCCGGTGCCGGCGATGTTGAAGAACGCCGTCTTGTCCGACACCCGCGACGCCTGCTGCATGTTGTGCGTGACGATGACGATCGTGTACTCGGTCTTCAGCTTCGCGATGAGCTCTTCGATCGCGTAGGTCGAGATGGGGTCCAGGGCCGAGCAGGGCTCGTCCATCAGCAGCACCTGGGGCGAGACCGCGATGGCCCGCGCGATGCACAGGCGCTGCTGCTGGCCGCCCGACAGGCCGGCACCGGGCTTGCCCAAGCGGTCTTTGACCTCGTTCCACAGGTTCGCGCCGCGCAGCGAACGCTCGACGAGGTCGTCGGCGTCGCTGCGGGCGATGCGCCTGTTGTTGAGCTTGACGCCCGCCAGCACGTTGTCGCGGATCGACATCGTGGGGAAGGGGTTCGGCCGCTGGAAGACCATGCCGATCTGCCGGCGCACCGCGACCGGGTCGACGCCCGGGCCGTAGAGATCGTCGCCGTCCAGCAGCACCTCGCCGCCCACGCGTGCGCCGGGAATCACCTCGTGCATGCGGTTGAGCGTGCGCAGGAACGTGGACTTGCCGCATCCCGACGGCCCGATGAAGGCGGTCACGCTGCGCGGCTCGATGTGCATGCTCACGCCCCCGACGGCGAGGAACTCGCTGTACCAGACGTTCAGATCGGTGACGTCGATGCTCTTTGACACGGGTCTCCTTGGGGTTACAGGCCGCGCTTGGGCGCGAAGATCTTGGCGATGAGCCGGCCGGCGAGATTCAGCACCAGCATGATGACGATGAGGGTGAGGGCAGCCGTCCAGGCGCGGTCGATCGACGCCTGCGCGCTGACTCCGGCCGCCTGCGTGTACTGCGTGTACACGAACACCGGCAGGGTCATCATGCGGTCGTCGAACAGGTTGTAGTTCATGCTGAAGGTGAATCCGGTCACCAGCAGCAGTGGTGCGGTCTCGCCGATCACACGCGCGATGGCCAGCATCACACCGGTGACGATGCCCGCGAGCGAGGTCGGCAGCACGATCTTCAGGATCGTCAGCCACTTCGGCACGCCCAGCGCGTACGACGCCTCGCGCAGCTCGTTCGGCACGAGTCGCAGGATCTCTTCGCTCGATCGCACGACGACGGGGATCATGAGCACGGACAGGGCCACCGCGCCCATGAAGCCGTTGCGCACCGCAGGCCCTGCGATCAGCGCGAAGAGTGCGAACACGAACAGGCCGGCGACGATCGACGGGATGCCGGTCATCACGTCGACGAGGAAGGTGATGGCCTTGGCGAACGCCCCGCGGCCGTACTCGACGAGATAGATCGAGGTGAGCAAGCCGATCGGCACCGAGATGACCGCAGCGGCCAGCGTGATCAGCAGCGTGCCGATGATCGCGTGCAGCGCGCCGCCGCCTTCGCCCACGACATTGCGCATCGACTGGGTGAAGAAGGCCACGTCGAGCCGCGCGAGCCCGCCCAGAACCACCGTCCAGATGAGCGAGACCAGCGGCAGCAGCGCGATCACGAAAGCCGTCGACACGAGCGAGGTCACCAGGCGGTCCTTCGCGCGCCGGCCTCCCTCGACGATGCGCGAGATGACGTACAGCACGATGTCGAACAGCACGGTTCCGAAGAACACGGTGCCCACGAGGCTGAACGTCGTGGTGATCCCCGCGGCCCACAGCAGTCCGAAGAAAGCACCGGCGAACACCCAGCCGCCGAGCAGCACCATCCAGGTCGTGCCGCGGGGGAGGGTGCCACCGGTCAGAGACAGATGCGGGGCGTGGATGCCGGAGGCCTCGCTGACCGCGGTGGACTCGGGGACGATGGTGGTCATGCGTCGGCTCCTGAGAAGGCGGCGCGGCGGCTGATGATCCACCGGGCCAGGACGTTCACCAGCAGGGTCACCACGAACAGCACAAGACCGGAAGCGACCAGTGCATTCACCGAGACCCCCGTGGCTTCAGGGAACTGCAGCGCGATGTTCGCGGCGATGGTGTTGGGGTTCTGTGCCTGCAGCAGCGCGAAATTGACGATGAACGCGGGGGAGAGCACCATGGCCACGGCGAAGGTCTCGCCCAGCGCCCTGCCCAGCCCCAGCATGATCGCGGAGACGATGCCGCTGCGCGCGAACGGCAGCACCGACATCCGGATCATCTCCCACTTGGTCGCACCCAGCGCGAGCGCGGCCTCCTCGTGCAGGCGCGGTGCCTGCAGGAAGACCTCGCGGCAGATGGCGGTCATGATCGGGATGACCATGACCGCCAGCACGATCGCGGCCGTGAGGATCGTGCGCCCGGTGCCGGAGACGGGGCCCGCGAACAGCGGGATCCAGCCGAAGTTGTCGCCCAGCCACCGGTACAGCGGCTGCACGAGCGGCGCGAGCACGACGATGCCCCAGAGTCCGAACACGACCGACGGGACGGCGGCCAGCAGGTCGATGACGTAGCCGAGCGTCTGCGCCACGCGCCGTGGTGCATAGTGCGAGATGAACAGCGCGATGCCGATCGACAGCGGCGTGGCGAACACCAGGGCGAGGAAAGCGGCCCAGATGGTGCCGAACACCAGGGGGCCGACGTACTGCCAGAAGTTCGCCGCGTCGTTCGGCAGTTTGCCAGGGCCCGCCACCAGCGCCGGGATGCTCTGGATGACCAGGAAGATCGCGACGGCGGCGAGTGTCGCGAGGATCGCCGCGCCGGCGACCACGGTGGTCGTGGAGAACACCCGGTCGCCGACGCGGACGGTGGATTTCGTCGTCATTCGATTCCTACGTGAGGGCCTGAGCCGCTACTTGATGGTCTGCGCCGCGGCGATGACCTGGGCCGAAAGCTCAGCCGAGAGCGGGGCGGAGCCGGCCTGGGCAGCCGCCGCCTGCTGCGCCTCGGAGCTTGCGACGTACTGGATGTACGAGCTGACGAGCGAGGCGGTGTCGGCGTCCTGGTACTGCTGGCAGGCGATCAGGTATGACACCAGCACGAGCGGCCAGGCGCCGTCCTGCGTGTCGGTGCGGTCGATGTCGATCGCGAGGTCGCCGTCGGCGCGGCCCTCCACCAGCGGCGAGTCGGCGACCACCGCGGCGGCGCCGTCGGCGGAGATCTTCACGAACGTGTCGCCGACCTTCAGCTGCGCGATCGACAGGCCGGCAGCGCCCGACTCGTCGATGTAGGTGATCGAGTTCTTGGCGCTCTTGGTGGCCTCGGCGACGCCCGAGGTGCCCTTGGCCGCGTCGCCGACCTGGAACGGGAACGTCTGCGACGGCTCCTGTCCCCATGCGTCGGCGGCGTTGGCCGCGAGGTACTCGGTGAAGTTCTGGGTGGTGCCCGAGTCGTCCGAGCGGTGCACGACGGTGATCGACGCGTCCGGCAGGTCCGCCCCCTCGTTCAGTGCCGCGATCTGCGGGTCGTTCCAGGTCGTGATCTTGCCCGAGAAGATGCCGGCGATGGTCGCGGCATCCAGCTTCAGGTCATCCACGCCCTCGAGGTTGTACGCGATAGCGATCGGCGAGATGTAGACCGGCAGGTCGATCGCCTTCGTGCCGTCGGCGCACATCGCGAACGAGCCGGCGAGCTCGTCGTCGCTCAGTGCCGCGTCCGAGCCCGCGAAGTCGGCGGCGCCCGAGATGAAGCTCTTGCGGCCGGCGCCCGAACCCTGCGGGTCGTAATTGATGTTCAGGTCGGGATTGGCGGTCTGGATGCCGGCGATCCACGTCTGCTGGGCGGTGCCCTGCGCCGACGAGCCGATGCCGTTGATCGTGCCGGACAGGGCCGCGGCCGACGAGTCGCCGGAGGGGGTGTTGCCGTCGGCGGCCGCCTCGTTCGAGGCGCAGCCCGCCAGGATGAGGGCGGATGCCGCCACGAGGGCGCCGAGCGGGGCGATGCGGGTGAGCTTCACTGTGTGAACCCTTCACGTTGTTCGGGATGTCGGCCCCGCTCTGCGGGGCTCGGCTCGACCGTAGGCGGCGTCGGTGACCAGACTGCGCTGTACGGGTGAACGGAAGGTGAACGAGAAGCGTCTCAGCTCTTCGAGTCTGCGATCTTCGGCTCGTGGGTCTCGATGGCGACGATGCCCGAACCGGGGTTCGTCGCCGAAAGGTGCACAACGGAGAACGCGCCGACCGGGAGGGCTGCGGCGTCATCGAGGTATGAGCCGCGCAGCGTGCCGGTGGCCAGCGCCAGCTCGCGCAGGATGTCGGGCAGCACCGGCCCGTGGCTGCACAGGACGGCCGGCTTGCCGGCGCGCACCCGGGCGCCCACGGCGGCGCGCACGTCGGAGGTGCCGTCTTCCCAGGCGTCCTGGCTGATCTCGGGAACGCGGTGCACCCGGCGCCCGGTGGCGGCGGCGAATGGTGTGACGGTGTTCACACACCGCACCGCGTCGGATGAGTAGACCTTGCGCACGCCGAACGCCTGCAGGGGCGCCACTATGGCCTTGGCCTGCTTCGTGCCCCGACCGGTGAGCGGGCGCAGCGCGTCCTCTCCGCTCCAGTCCTCGCGCGGTGCGGCCTTGGCGTGCCGCTGCACCACGATGGGGAAGGTGTGGCGCACGCCGTCGTCGACGAGGGCCAGGAAGTTCTCCAGGATCTCGACGTCGACCGGGTAGCTCAGGCGGCCGAGCGCCTTCTTGGGCGAGATCCACTCGAGCGCGGCGATCTCCTTGTTCGGCACGAACCGCGACGCGCGGATCGCCTCGTCGGAGGCGAACGTCGACCAGTAGTGGACGATCTTGGTGCGACCGCTCGGCAGGGCGTAGCGCGAGACGCCGATCGGCGCCCCCAGGCACACGGCGATGCCGGTCTCTTCGAGGATCTCGCGCACCGCGGTGGCCGCCAGCATCTCGCCGGCGTCGACCTTGCCCTTGGGCAGTGTGACGTCGGCATACGCGGTGCGGTGGATGACGAGGATGCGCAGCTTGCCCTCGACGAGGCGCCACACGACGCCTCCGGCGGCGTAGACGGCCGTCTCGCTCATCGCACCGCCCGTGCCCGGCGCCGCCGCTGCACATTGGTCATCGTCTTGTCCTGGAGATCCACGAGCCTCTTCCCGTTCTCGCCGACACTGTGTCTGATCCAATCACCTTCGGGCTGCAGATGCCACGAACTCGTGCCGTCGCTCATCGCGAGGGTGAAGAGGTCTTCCAACGACTTGATCTGCGCGGGTGCGACCACCCGTACCAGCGCCTCGATACGCCGATCGAGGTTGCGGTGCATCATGTCGGCACTGCCGATGTACACCTGCGGGTCGCCGTCGTTCGCGAACGAGAAGATCCGCGAGTGCTCCAGATAACGGCCGAGGATGCTGCGCACGGTGATCGTCTCGCTCATACCCGGCACGCCCGGCTTGAGGCTGCAGATGCCACGCACCCAGATCTCCACCGGAACCCCGGCCTGGCTGGCGCGGTACAGGGCGTCGATGATCTGCTCGTCGACCATCGAGTTGACCTTGATGCGGATGCGTGCGGGCTTGCCGGCGAGCGCATTGTGGCGTTCCTTCTCGATGAGCCGCAGCAGCCCCTTGCGCAGGTAGCGCGGGGCCACCAGCAGCCGCTTGAACTTCTTCTCGATCGCGTAGCCGCTCAGCTCGTTGAACAGGCGGATGAGCTCGCGACCGACCTGCTCGTCGATCGTGAAGAGTCCGAAGTCCTCGTAGATGCGGCTGGTCTTCGGGTTGTAGTTGCCGGTGCCGATGTGCGCGTAGCTGCGCAGCTGGCCTTCCTCCTCGCGGATGACCAGGGCGAGCTTGGCGTGGGTCTTCAGTCCGACGAGCCCGTACACCACATGGACGCCGGCCTTTTCGAGTTTGCGGGCCCAGGTGATGTTCGCGGCCTCATCGAAACGGGCCTTCACCTCAACGAGCGCGAGCACCTGCTTGCCGGCCTCGGCCGCGTCGATGAGCGCCTGCACGATGGGGCTGTCGCCCGAGGTGCGATACAGCGTCTGCTTGATGGCGAGCACGTACGGATCTTTGGCCGCCTGCTCGAGGAAGGCCTGCACGCTGGTCGCGAACGGCTCGTACGGGTGGTGCACGAGCACGTCGCCCTTGCGGATCGCGGCGAACAGATCGGCGCGGCCGTTCTGCTCGGCCGGTTGGAACGCGGCCGCGGTGACCGGAACGTGCGCCGGGTAACGCAGCTCGGGCCGGTCGAGCCGGCCGAGGCTGAACAGCCCGCCGAGATCGAGCGGACCCGGCAGGCGATGCACCTGGTTCTCGGTGATGGCGAGCTCGTCGATGAGCAGGTCGAGGGTCAGCGCGTCGATGTCGTCGGTGACCTCGAGTCGGATCGGCGGACCGAACCGGCGGCGCAACAGCTCTGCCTCCAGAGCTTGGATGAGGTTCTCGGTCTCGTCCTCCTCGACTTCGACGTCTTCGTTGCGGGTGAGGCGGAAAGCGTGGTGGTCGAGCACCTCCATGCCGGGAAAGAGGTCGGCCAGGTTGTTAGCGATCAGATCTTCCAGGGGCAGGAAGCGGATGCGGTCGGTCTCGTCCTCCACGCGCACGAACCGGGGCAGCATCGGCGGCACCTTGAGCCGGGCGAAGTCCTGGCGCCCGGTGCGCGCGTTGCGGATGCGGATGGCCAGATTCAGGGACAGACCGGAGATGTAGGGGAAGGGGTGCGCGGGGTCGACCGCGAGTGGGGTGAGGACAGGGAACACGTTCTCCTGGAAGTACCGGTACAGCCGGTCGCGCTCGGCGTCGGTGAGGTCGTCCCAGCAGAGGAAGTCGATGCCCGCGTCGGCCAATGCCGGCTTGACGAGGTCGGTCCAGGCCGCGGCGTGTCGCAGCTGCAGCCGGTGGGCCTCCTCCGAGATGTCGGTGAGCACCTCCTGCGGGGCGCGTCCGACATTGGTCGGCACGGCGAGACCGGTCACGATGCGGCGACGCAGCCCCGCGACCCGGACCATGAAGAACTCGTCGAGGTTGCTGGCGAAGATCGCGAGGAAGTTCGCGCGCTCGAGCACGGGGAGGGAGGGATCTTCGGCCAGCTCGAGCACGCGCCGATTGAAAGCGAGCCAGCTCAGCTCGCGGTCGAGATAGCGGCCCTCCGGCAGCTCGGAGTCGTAGACCTCTTCCAGGTCGAAGTCGTCGTCCTCGCCGTCGTCCAGTCCCGTGTCCAGAGCCCCGTGTTCGATCATCTTCACATCATTGCAGGATGACGTGAGCGGAGTGTTAACGGGTTGCCGAGGGTTCGGCGGCGGCCTCGTCATCTTCGGTCACATTGAAGCGGTAGCCCACATTGCGCACCGTGCCGATGAGCTGCTCGAACTCGCCGAGCTTGGCCCGCAGGCGCCGCACGTGCACGTCGACCGTGCGCGTCCCGCCGAAGTAGTCGTAGCCCCAGACCTCGCTGAGCAGCTGCTCACGCGTGAAGACCCGAGAGGGGTGCATCGCGAGGAAATAGAGCAGCTGGAACTCCTTGTATGTGAGGTCCAGCGGCTTGCCGTGCAGCTTCGCCGAGTACGAGGCCTCGTCGATGGTCAGACCCGACGTCTGCACGCGCGCCGGCTCCGAGCTCTCCGCCTCAGATCGCCCGAGCGCCAGTCGCAGTCGCGCGTCGGTCTCGGCGGGGCCCGCGGTGCACAGGATCACGTCGGCGACCCCCCAGTCGGCGGCGACCGCGGCCATGCCGCCCTCGGTGACCACGAGGATCAACGGGGCCTCCAGGCCGGTCGTGTTCAGCACCCGGCACAGCGATTTGGCGGCGACCAGGTCGGTGCGGGCATCGAGCAGGATGACATCGGCCTGCGGAGCGCGCACCAGCTGCGCGGGCTCCGCCGGGATCGTCTGCACGTGGTGACTCAGCAGCTCGAGCGTGGGCAGCGCGGCATCCCGTACCGAACTGAGAAGCAGTATCTGTGCCACGCGACCTCCTGGGACCATGCCGGGCGACGGCGGCCGGTCGTTGTGTGGGGACATTTTAGGGCCGTGCGACAATGGGCGCATGTCGAGCGAATCCGAACACGCCGCTCGCGGGCGGATCGGCGGAGTGATCGTCGCCTGGGTGGGCTCTGTCGTCATCGGTCTGCTGATCGCTCTGCTGACCCCCGTCGGCCAGCGCGCGGCATGGCTGACGGTGGGGGTGGCGGGATGCCTCGTGCTCTCGTTCGCGGTGCAGCTGTGGTCAGGACGGGCCGAGGGGTTCATCTCGCGGGTCGCGCTCAGCATGCTCGGATCGTTCATCGTCCTGGGCCTGTTCGGTCTCAGCTTCGGCCTGGCCGCGCTGGCCTGACGGCGGGGCGGGATAGAGTAGAGACATGGACACGATGGCGCTGGAACTCTTCTTCGTCGGACTGCTGGGCCTCGCCTCGCTCGCGATCCTCTTCTGCTCGGTCGTGGTGATCAAGAACCTGTACCGCGGCCAGCGCTGAACGTGAGCGCGTCGTGATCGAGATCCCGACAGGCCTGCCTGCCGAACTCGTCCCCCTCGCGTGGTTGCGCGGGGTGTGGGAGGGAACCGGCGTCATCGATTACGAGGCCGACGGTCATCACTACTCCACGGAGTTCACGCACCGGGTCAGCTTCAGCACCGGCGAGGGCCCGTACCTGAGCTACTCCGCCGACGGCTGGACCGGCGACGGCGACGACCGTGCGCCGCTGCTGGCCGAGATCGGCTACTGGCGTCTCGGGCGCGCCCAGACTTCGGCAGACCCGGGCCCGGCCCTGCTGCCGGCCCGTGCCGCGGCCGCCCCGCTGACGGCCGACGACGTCGAGAAGCTCCGCGGCGACGACGACGCGTTCCCCCTCGAGGTGGCGCTCGTGCGCGCCGACGGCACCAGCGAGCTGCTGCTCGGCGAGGTGCGCGGGCCGCGCATCGACCTGGCGAGCGACGCTGTCGTGCGTCCGGCCACCGCGAAGCCGTACACCGCCGCATCCCGCATGTACGGGCTGGTCGAGGGCCACCTGCTGTGGGCGTGGGACATCGCAGCGCTCGGCGCTCCGATGGCCTCGCATGCGTCCGCGCGCCTGGCGAAGGTGGAGTGATGGACGCGTTCGGGGCTCTTCTGCACGCGGCCGACGGCGCGATCGTCGACGACGGTGTGCTCCTGCACACCGGCAATCCGCTCAGCGAGCAGCGCGCGCTGACGTCAGGGACGGCCGTGGCTCCGCTCGGCGACCGCGTCGTCTTGGGCGTGCCGGGGGAAGACCGCCTGAGCTGGATCGAGTCGTTCTCGACGCAGAAGGTCACCGCTTTGCTGCCGGGCGAGAGCGCCGAACTGCTCATCCTCGACCCCGCGGGCCACGTCGAGCATGCGGCATCCTTCGTCGACGACGGCACGACCTCGTGGCTCATCGTCGACCGTGCCGACGCGGATGGGCTGCTCGACTTCTTGAAGAAGATGCGCTTCCGCCTGCGCGTCGACCCGCGCGACGCGCGGGAGGAGTACGTCGTCGTCGGCGGCACGCCGCTGGCGGTGGCAGCCCTCGGCGCGGCGCTCGTGTGGCACGACCCGTGGCCCGGTGTCGCAGAGGGCGGCTGGGCGTACTCCGCCGTCGACCCGCACCCGGGCGCCGAGCGGGACTGGGCGGAGGCACTGATCGACGCGGACGGTATCGCGCGGCTGACGGCGGCTGTGGCATCCAGCTCTGTTCGCCTCGCCGGCTCGCTGGCGGCCGACGCCCTGCGGATCGCCGCGTGGCGACCGCGCATCACCGATGCCGACGAGCGGATGCTGCCGCACGAGGCCGATTGGCTGCGCAGCGCCGTGCACCTGAACAAGGGCTGCTACCGCGGGCAGGAGACCGTCGCGAAGGTGCACAATCTCGGGCATCCGCCCCGGCGGCTCGTGGCGTTGCAGCTCGACGGCGAGGCCGCCGCCCGGGGCGACGTCGTGCGCGCGGGCGAGAATGAGGTCGGCGCGGTCGTCGCGGCCGCGCAGCACTACGAGCAGGGGCCGATCGCCCTCGCGCTCGTGCGCCGCAACGCCCCCGTCGATGCGGACCTCATCGTCGACACCGCCGACGGGCCGGTCGCCGCCGCGCAAGAGGTCATCGTGCCGCCCGAGGCAGGGGCCACGGCGTCAGTGCCCCGCATCCCGCGGCTCGGCCGCCGGCGCTGACCGCCCTCACCGATTCGGTGAGAGTGCAGCTGGTGGACGAGGATGCGGGTGGTTCCCTATCTCTCGGCGACCAGTTGCACTCTCACGGTCGCACCGGGCGGGGTGTCAGGAACCGGCGCGGGCGGCAACCCTCCTGGTGACGACCGATCAAGGAGGACGTGTGCGAAGAGGGATGCTGGTGGCCGCGACGATCGCGGCACTCATACTGACCGCGACCGCCTGCAGCGCCACACCGCAGCCGCAGGCGAGTCTCGATCTGCCGGCGAAGGACCAAGCCGCGTGGGTGATGCCGCTCGACCAGTTCCACGTCGCGGGGCTCGAGCAGGTGGTGACCGCCGCCGAGGACGGGCTCATCGCCGAGTGCCTCGCGAAGTCCGGCGTCGACTGGCCGGCCACCCACGACGACATCGAGGGGCAGCTGACGTGGAAGAGCTCGTCGCAGACGTGGTCGAACATCCCGCTCATGACCAAGGAATCGGCCCAGAAGTGGGGGTACGGCTTTGAACCCGCGGGAGGCGCAGCCGCACAAGCGAAGAAGCAGGCTCGGGCCAAGAAGCTCAATGCCATCGCCGACGCCACGCCGGGCTTTGAGGCGCTGTTCCGCCCGTGCCTCACGGCCGCTCGCAAGCAGCTGCCTCCTTTGTCGGACAGCCTGAACCAGCTCGTGGCATACGTGTGGGATGCCCGAGACGCCGCGGCGAACGAGAAAGACGTGCGGGATGCCGCTGCCCGGTGGCGCGCCTGCTTGCAGAAAGCCGGCTACTCGGGGCTGCCGAACAGCCCCGTCGACGCGATGCCGACCGACGCGTTGCGTGCCCAGGTGGGAATTCCGGCCTTCGGGAAGCAGGATGGTGGCCCCATCGCCGCCGCCACGCCCCAGGAGATCACCCTCGCGCTCGCCGATGTGGCCTGCCGCGACTCGAGCGGCTGGGCAAAGGCGCAGTACGCGGCGGAGTGGGATCAGGAAGTGAAGATCCTGAACAAGAACGCCGACCGGATCGTCCGCGACCATGACGCGGATCTTGCGACCCTGAAGAAGGACCTCGCCGTGCTCGCCGCGCATCCGGACGAGCAATGAGCCGCGTCGTCGCGATCGGGGCGGCAGCGGTCGGCGCGATCGCGCTGGTTGCGGGCGGATGGTTCGCCGCCGCGGCCTTCACCTCGCCCGCGCAGCGCGCCGCAGCTGCGGCCGCGCCGGAGGAGCAGCCGATCGTCGCCGAGGTGTCGCGCGGTGATCTCATCGAACAGCGGACGCTGCCCGGGCAGGTGCAGCCGCAGGCAGCGTCCACGGTGTCGCTGGTCGCCGTGCCCGACGCGCCGCGCAGCGTCGTGACGGCCAGCCCGCTACGCGTGGACGCCACGGTGAAGGCCGGCGACGTCGTCGTCCGGATCAACGGATCGCCGGTGTTCGCCCTCGCCTCGCCGTTCGCGTTCTACCGCGATCTCGGCGTCGGCGACCACGGGCCCGATGTGACACAGCTGCAGAAGGCCCTCGTCGGCGCGGGATATCTGTCGACCGTAGACGGCAGATTCGGCGCGGCGACCGCCCGTGCAGTCGCCGCGCTGTACGCCGCACACGGTGACGTCGCGCCGACACGCGATGATCCGGCATCCACCACCGCACCGGCGGTCGACGCCGACGCCGACGACGCCCCGCCGGTCGTGGCCCACGCCTCGCCCTATCTGCCGTACGCGGCGGTCGCGGCGCTGCCGAGCCTTCCCGCGCGGGTCGCCTCGACACCCGCGGTCGGGGCGGACGCGGCATCCGCCCAGATCACCGTCTCGTCGGCGTCGCTCGTCGCCCGCGTCAGCGTCACGGATGATGCGCGGGATGCCGTCACCCGCGGCGCACGGGTCGATTGCGCGATCGGCGGCACCGACATCACCCGGTGCCGGGTCGCGGCGGTCGCCGACGAGAAGTCCGCCGACACCGGCGGGGCGGCAGGGGATGCGGCAACCGACATCACCACGCGCTCCGCCGATCTCGTGCCCGCCGACGGCTCGGCGATCCCGCAGACCGCCGCGGACGTGCCCGCCACGGCCGTCGTCACCGTCCGGACGATCGCCACCGATGCCCTGCTCCTTCCCGCCACGGCCGTCGCCGATCGCGGCGGCAGCGCCGGCGCCGTGCTGCGCCGCGGCGACGACGGCGCCTTCCATGAGGTGCGTGTCACGGTGATCGGCGCGACCGGGGGAGAGGTCGCGGTCCGCGGCGACCTTGACGCGGGCGATACCGTCCGGGTGGGCTGATGGCCCTGCTCGAGCTGCGCGGGGTCTCGCGCGTCTACGGCGGTGCCGGCGCGCCCGTGCACGCGCTGCGTGATGTCGACCTCGACATCGAGCTGGGCGAGTTCGTGGCGATCGTCGGGCCGTCCGGGGGAGGCAAGACGACGCTGCTGTCGATCCTCGGCTGCCTCGATGCGCCGACCGGCGGCACCTACCGCATCGACGGCGAGGGTGTTCCCGCTCGCGAGGGCGCCGCGCTCACCGCGCTGCGCGCGCGCACGTTCGGGTTCATCTTCCAGGGCTTCCACCTGCTCGAACAGCGGGCCGCCCGTGACAGCGTCGAGCTCGGGCTGCTGTACCTCGGCGTGCCGCGTGCCGAGCGCGCCCGGCGGGCCGCACGCGCCGCCGAGACGGTGGGTATGGCCGATCGGCTGACGACGACGGCAGCGCTCCTGTCGGGCGGGCAACGTCAGCGCCTGGCGATCGCCCGCGCCACGGCGACCGGGGCGCCGGTGGTGCTCGCCGACGAGCCGACCGGCAACCTCGACTCGGCCAGCGGCGCGCGCGTCATGGCCGAACTGCAGCGGCTGCATCGCGAGGGGACGGCGGTGGTCGTCGTCACGCACTCGGCCGAGGTCGCGGCGCTTGCCGACCGGGTTGTGCAGATCGCCGACGGGCGGGTCTCCGCGCCGCCCGCGCGGCAGAACCCGCCGGTCGCCGAGGGCACTGCGCCGCGCGCTCATCGGCTGCGCACCGGAGACGTGGTGAGGGATGCCGCCGCCTCGCTGCGCTCGCGGATGCGCCAGAGCCTCGCGCTCGGCCTCACCGTCGCCCTCACGGTCGGGCTGCTCGTGACGACGCTGGGGTTCGAGGCCTCCGCCCGCGCGCAGGTCGACGCCACGTTCGACGCGCACGCGAACCGCGAGGTCACCGTCTCGTGGACCGCGGGCTCAGACGCTCCGCCGCACGCGCCGGAACCCGCGCGGGCCGTGGAGGCGCTGGATGCCATGCCCGGCGTGTCGGCGGTGGCCGTCGTGCGCGACTACGGCGAGCTGTCGGTCGGCAGCATGCTCGGTGGCCAGACGGTCGCCGGCCCCTATGCGGTCGCGGTGCACGCCGCCGTCGGCCGGCTCGCCGTGGCAACCGACGCAGAAATGCGCTGGGCGCCGCACGCCGACCACACCGTCGGCAAAGGCGAAGTGCTCGTCGGTGCCGCGCTGGCCGCACGTCTCCAGCTCGCACCGCTGGCCGATGCCCCGGTGATCGAGGTGGCCGGGCGCGAGCTCGTGGTCACCGGCATCCTCGAATCCTCCGCGCGGCTGCCTGAGCTGGCAGGGCAGGTGATCGTTTCGCCCGACGACGCACCCGACCATGAGCCGAATCGCAACCGTGCGCTCATCATGACGACACCCGGTGCCGCGCAGCAGGTGGGCACACGCGTCGCGCGCGTGCTCGACGCGTTCCAGCCCGAGCAGTACAGCGTCGAGCGCCCGGCCGATCCGCGCACGCTGCGGGCCGAGGTGCAGGAGGGTGTGCGCGTCGCCTTGATCGGCTTCACCGGCCTGGCGGCCCTGGTCGCCGTGCTGTCACTGGCCAACTCCGTCGCGGCGGCCGTGGGGGCGCGACGCGCCGAGCTCGGTCTGCGGCGCGCACTCGGCGCTCGGGCAGGACATCTCGCGGGACTCGTCATCACCGAGACCGGCCTGCTCGGCGCGGCCGGTGGTGTCGTGGGGCTGTTCGCCGGGTTCGCGGCCATCCTCGTGTTCACCGTCCTGCACCGCTGGATGCCGGTGTTCGATCTGCGGCTCGCGCCGCTCGCGGTGCTCGCGGGGTGCGTGATCGGGTGCGCCTCGGCGGTCGTCGGGGCGGTGCGGGCGGCCCGCGTGCGGCCGGCCGACGCGTTGAGACAATGAATGCGACATCCCGATGTCAGGATTCCGTCGCTGCGGCGACCTTACAGTCAGAAGACGCACGACGACGCGGCGAGGAGGCATGTGGACGCCAGACGAACCGCGTTCGAAGCCGTGTTCATCCGGCATCACGCCGCCGTGCTGCGCTTCGTGCAGCGACGCGTCGACGATCGGGAGCGTGCAGAGGAGCTGGCGATGGACTGCTTCGAGATAGCGTGGCGGCGGTTCGATCCTGCCGCGCCCTTCGAGTTGCCGTGGCTGCTGCAGACCGCGCGCAACCTCGTCGGCACGTCGTATCGACGTCGCGACCGCGAACGCGCGGGCCTCGAAGATCTCGCCGGTGCCGTGCGTGACCGCGGCGGTGCCGATGACCTCGAGCGGCTGGAGGTCCGGCTGGCGATGGAGGCGCTGCGCCCCGCCGACTGCGAGGTGCTGCAACTGGTCTATTGGGATGGGCTGTCGGCCGACGAGGCGGCGGAGGTCCTGGGATGCCGCACCGCCGCCGTGTGGAAGAGGCTCAGCCGCGCGCGCTCGGCGCTGCGGAAGCGCCTGGAACCGGAGGCGGCGTCGCCCGCACGGTTTCCGGAGAAGGGGGTGAGTGACCTTGCGCTGGACTGAGGAAGAATTGGATGCCGCGATCCGGGCGGCCGACCCGGCCGTGGCGCCCGCGGGGGCCGAGCCGTCGGCCACGGCCCGCGCGCGGCTGCAGGCCATCATGGCCGAAGCGGTGTCGGCGCCGGCCGCGCCGCCGCGCCGTGGACGTGCACGGGTCGCCGGTTGGAGCATCGGCGGCGTGGTCGCCGGCCTCGCCGCGGCCGTCACCGTCGCGGTCGTGGTGACCACCGCGGTGCCGGCGCCCGCGGTGGCGGTCACGCCGCCGCCGCTCGAGCCCACCCCGATCGCGGCGACCCTGCCGCAGCTGATGGCGGAGTCGGTCCGCACGCTCGACACCGAACCCGCGGGGACCCTCGCCCGCAACGGCCAGGTCGTGACGTGGCAGATGCCCGACGGCGAAGACCGCGGGCCCATCGTGCCCGAGCGTTACAAGTGGGTTCCCGACGGCGACGGGACCGGGCATCTGAAGGTCGTGACCGACCCGGCCTACTCCGTGGTGGACGGCAAGGTCGCAGCCCCCACGGGCGACGTCCCCACGCCGGGGACGACCGTCGCGCCGCAGCGGTGGGCGAACGGTCGGGGGCTGTTCCCCGAGGCACCGCCGTCCGACGGGCCGGATGCGCTGGCCGCATACCTGCGTGCGCACGTGCCGCTGCCGGCATCCCCCGACGCCATGAACTACTTCGGCGCGCTCAGCATCCTGCTGGGGGAGTGGACGCTGACCCCGCAGCAGCATGCCGACGCGCTGCAGCTGCTCGAACAGACAGGCGATCTGCGGGTGCTGGGCCGAGTCACCGACAGACTCGGACGAGACGGTGTCGCCTTCTCGATCCACTCGGCGAAGCGCCCGCAGTTCACCGTGACGGTGGTGCTGGATGCCGCGACCCGCCGCATCATCGCGGCCGACACCGTCTACGCCGGCGGCGTCGACACGATCGATGCCGCGCCCGGCTCGGTGGTCGAGTACTCGGCGTGGGTCGCGCCCTGACGGCTACGCGCGCGGCGCGACGGCCTCCCACGGCACGGTGACCTCGCCCAGGCGCCAACGCGAGCGGTTCCGCAGCGGCCAGCCGGCGTCGACGAGCGCCTGCATCGCCGCGCGCCAGCGCTGCACCGGCCCGAACGGCGACATGGCCGCCGCGCGGTTCCACTCGCGATCAAGCGCCGAGATGAAGTCGTGGATGCGCTCGCCGGGCACATTGCGATGGATGAGCGCCTTCGGCAGCCGCTCCGCAGCGATCGAGGGACGCTCCAGGGTCGCCAAGCGCAGCGAGATCGTCAGCGACCGGGGCACGCCGCGGTCGTCGACGGCGATCCAACTGGAGACGCGCCCGATCTCGTCGCAGGTGCCCTCCACCACGAGTCCCGCGGGCGCGAGCCGCGCGGACATTCGACCCCAGGCATCCCGCACGTCGTTCTCGTCGTACTGGCGCAGCACATTGAACGCGCGGATCACCGCAGGTCGTCGCGCGTGCGGGGTCGGCACCTCGAACCCGCCCCGTGCGAACGAGACCCGGGCATCGGGCGCGAACGGCGTGCGTCGCGCCCGCACTTCGTCGAGCTGCGCCCGCGCCCGCGCGACGCGGTCGGGGTCCAGCTCGAGGCCCAGCACGTGGACGTCGCGGCGCACCGGACGCAACCGCGCTTCGAGTTCGAGTGCCGTCACGCCGCTGGCGCCGTATCCGAGGTCGACGACCAGCGGGTCGGCGGCACGACGCAGGGTGGGGTGGCGGGCGATCCAGCGATCGACACGGCGCAACCGATTGGTCCCCGTCGTGCCGCGCGTCGGACGGCCGACGGGGGAGGATGTCATCACCTCTATGATCTCACCGGGCCGTCTGTAAGCTGGCTCCATGACCGCGCCGTACACACTGATCCTGCTCCGCCACGGGCAGAGCGAGTGGAACAAGTCCAACCAGTTCACCGGATGGGTGGATGTCCGTCTCACCGACCAGGGCAAGGCTGAGGCCCAGCGCGGCGGCGAGTTGCTGGCCGAGAAGGGTCTGCACCCCGACATCGTGCACACCTCGGTGCTCTCTCGCGCCATCCAGACCGCAGATATCGCGCTCGACGCGGCAGACCGGCTCTGGATCCCGGTGAAGCGCTCGTGGCGGCTGAACGAGCGCCACTACGGTGCACTGCAGGGCAAAGACAAGGCGCAGACCCTCGCCGAGTTCGGCGAGGAGCAGTTCATGCTCTGGCGCCGCTCGTTCGACGTGCCGCCGCCCGAGCTCGCTGATGACGCCGAGTACAGCCAGGCGCACGATCCGCGCTACGCCGACATCGACGGCGACATCCCGCGCACCGAGTCGCTCAAGCTGGTCATCGACCGGCTGCTGCCGTACTGGCACGGCGAGATCGTGCCCGATCTGCAGGCCGGCAAGACAGTGCTCGTGGCTGCGCACGGCAACTCGCTGCGCGCCCTCGTCAAGCACCTCGATGGGATCAGCGACGACGACATCGCAGCGCTGAACATTCCGACCGGCATCCCGCTCGTCTATCACCTCGGCGAAGACCTGCAGCCGCTGGGGCCGGGGGAGTACCTCGACCCCGAGGCCGCCGCCGCGGGTGCCGCGGCCGTCGCGAACCAGGGCAAGTAGCGCCGCGAGACGCGCGACGGGCCGCCGGGGGAATTCCCGGCGGCCCGGTTCACGTCATGCCGGGATCGCCCGCCCCGAATCAGGTGTTCTCGCGAGATCAGGCCGATTCGGCTCCACAATGTCCTGATCTCGCGAAAACACCTGATTTCGTGACGGGGTTCGCGCGGGTAAGGCGCGGCATCCGCTCCGTACCCTCGAACTCAGTCGTCTCCGGCCCAGTCGCCGGTGGCGAGGTAGACGACCTTCTTGGCCACCGATACGGCGTGATCGGCGAACCGCTCGTGATAGCGGCTGGCAAGGGTCGCATCGACGGTGGCCGAGGCCTCACCCTGCCAGCTGTCGCTGAGCACCTTCTCGAACACGGCGATGTGCAGTTCGTCCACGTCGTCGTCGGCATTGCGGATGCGCTCCGCCAGATCGAGGTTCTCGGTGCGCAGCAGTTCGGCGAGCGTGCGTGCGACGTCCACATCGAGCTCGCCCATCTTCGTGAAGGTGGCCTTCAGGCCCTTCGGGATCGCCCGTTCCGGAAAGCGCATGCGCGTCAGCTGTGCGATGTGCTCGGCGATGTCGCCCATGCGCTCCAGGGAGGCCGAGACCCTCAGGCTCATCACCACGATCCGCAGGTCGCGCGCGACCGGCTGCTGCCGGGCGAGGATCTCGATCGCCAGCTCGTCGAGCGCGAGTGCCCGCTCGTCGATGACGCTGTCGGCGTCGATGACCTCCTCGGCCAGCGTCACATCGCTCGTGCCGAACGCCGTCGTGGCCTTCTCCATGGCCGTGGCAACGAGCTCGGCGATCTCGACGAGTCCGTTCTGGAGCTCTTCGAGGGACTGATGGAACACCTCGCGCATGCGGATACCCGTTCTGATCGGAAAGTCGGTCGATGCGATCTTCGCCATCGAAGGTTAACGGACGGTGTCGCGGCGGCGAACTCTTCGGCCACGGTGCACGGCTGGTGAACGAGGGATGTCGCGGGCCCATACCCTGTTCGTATGGATGCCGCGGAGCTCGCTCTGTTCGCGCTGCTCATCGGGGCGGTGCTGGGGGTGTCGGTCGCGCTCGTGGTCGCGGCGGCGTACCGGGCGCGCGACCGCGCCGTGCGGCGTGGAGCTATCACCGTTCCGGAGGGCATCGGGACCGTCCTTGCCGGCATGGATGATGCGGCCGTCGTGGTGGATCCGTCGGGCACGGTGGTTGTGGCATCCACCCCCGCCGCCGAGGCGGGGCTCGTGGAGGGCCGCACCCTCCCGGAGGCGCAGCTTGCGCTGCTCGCCCGCGCCGCACGCGCAGGCACCGCCTCGGACCCGGTCGTGGTGCCGCTGCGCAGTGCCGGGGAGGTGCGATCGGTCGCCGTCCACGCGCGCGCCATCGCGCCGCGCCTGGTGCTGCTCGTGCTCCACGACGTGACCGAGCAGGAGCGCCTGGCGAAGATGCGCCGCGACTTCATCGCCAACACGAGCCATGAGCTGAAGACGCCCGCGGGTGCGGTGAGCCTGCTGGGTGAGGCGATCGAGTCGGCGGCCGACGATCCGGCCGAGGTGCGCGGCTTCGCGCGGCGTTTGCGGGCGGAGGCCGAGCGCCTGGGGGCTCTCACGACCCGCATCATGACGCTCTCGCAGCTGGAGGCCGACGAACCCCTTGCGATGCGCGAGGTGCCGGTCGACGAATTGGTCACGGGCGCCATCGAGGCGCACGCCGCGCAGGCCGACGCCGCGCGGGTCCAGATCGTGCGCGGCGGCGAGACCGGTGCACAGCTTTACGGCGACCCGCGGCTGCTCTCGGAGGCGCTCGGCAATCTCATCGCGAACGCGATCGCGTACTCCTCGCCCGCGACCCATGTCGGCGTGGGCGTGAAGACGGTCGGGGGCGTCGTCGAGATCTCCGTCACCGATCAGGGCATCGGCATCGCCGAAGACGACCAGGAGCGCATCTTCGAGCGCTTCTACCGCGCAGATCGCGCGCGCTCTCGCCGCACGGGCGGCACCGGCTTGGGCCTGGCCATCGTCAAGCATGCCGTGCAGCGGCACGGCGGCGAGGTGCGTCTGTGGTCGAGGCCTGGGCAGGGTTCGACGTTCACGATCCGTCTGCCGCAGGCGGTTCGCGATGCCGCGGACGAGGCCGCCCTGCGGCATCCCACCCGCTCATCCGACAAGAAGAAGCGCAAGCGACGGAAGGACAGCGCCGCATGACCCGTGTATTGATCGTCGAGGACGAACCCGATCTCGCCGACCCCCTCGCCTACCTGCTTCGTCGAGAGGGGTTCGAGGTCGAGATCGCCGGGGACGGCAACGCGGCCCTGGCCACGTTCCAAGCGCACGGGGCCGACATCGTGCTGCTCGACCTGATGCTGCCCGGGATGCCCGGCACCGAGGTGTGCCGGCAGATCCGCACGACCAGTGCGGTGCCCATCATCATGGTGACGGCCAAAGACACCGAGATCGACATCGTCGTCGGGCTCGAGCTGGGCGCCGACGACTACATCACCAAGCCGTACTCGGCACGTGAGCTGCTGGCGCGCATGCGGGCGGTGCTGCGCCGCACCGCGGAGGCCGACGCGGACCTCGATGACGGCGTGCTCGAGGCCGGGCGCGTGCGGCTCGATGCCGATCGGCACATCGTCACGGTGGGCGGTGAGGCAGTGAACATGCCGCTGAAGGAATTCGAGTTGCTCGAGGTGCTGATGCGCAACGCGGGCCGCGTGCTGACCCGCGGGCAGCTCATCGACCGCGTATGGGGGAGCGACTACTTCGGCGACACCAAGACGCTCGACGTGCACGTCAAGCGCATCCGGTCGCGCATCGAGGCCGACCCGCGCAACCCGGTGATGCTCGTCACCGTGCGCGGGCTCGGCTATCGCTTCGAAGAGGCGTGAGGGTCAGGACGCCGGGGTCTCGGTCGCCATGGGCGTCGGCGTCGGCGTCGGGACGAAGCCGGTGAGGTATTCCTCGCCGCCGTCCAGCACAGGCACGTTGGCCTGGGCACCGGCGGCCGTGCCGGACTGGAAGTACACCTTCACGGTGAGGCCGGGCTTGACGCCCAGGTTGTCGAGGCGCAGCGGGTCGACGTTCTCGCCGAGGCTCGACACGCTGTGCGCGGCCACGCGCACGGTCTCGCTGATCTTGCCGGCGGAAGCCTCGACCTGGACGTTGAGGGTCTGATCATCGGCCGTG
This sequence comes from Microbacterium horticulturae, assembly GCF_029094505.1. Lineage (NCBI taxonomy): Bacteria > Bacillati > Actinomycetota > Actinomycetes > Micrococcales > Microbacteriaceae > Microbacterium > Microbacterium horticulturae. Next base: position 990,393 of record NZ_CP119108.1, read on the forward strand.
GTGTTGACGATCGTGGCGATGAGGTTGCCGGTGCTGCCGTCGTCGGTCGCGACGATCAGCGCGTTGCGCACCTGCAGCGGGGCGCCTTCGGTGTCGGCGACGTTGATGCCGTCACTGGGTGAGTAGGGGATCGTCGTGTCCTGCGCGGAGATCATGGAGCAACCAGTGGCGCCCATGACGACGGCGGCGCAGACGGCGATGGACGCGAGCAGGCGCGATTTCACGGTTCCTCCCAGGGCAAGACGATAAGCTCTTGCATTCTACGGGGTCCTCGGGAACCGCGAGACATCGCTTCTGCAGCGACGCAGAGCGAACCTTAGTGCATACGCGCTGTGGTATCCTGGTAGTTGCCGAAAGGATATAACTGCATGCTTTTTGAGGTTGGCGAGACGGTCGTTTATCCGCACCACGGGGCGGCGACGATCGCGGAAGTGAAGACCCGAGTCATCAAGGGCGAAGAGAAGGTCTATCTGAAGCTCCGCGTCACCCAAGGCGATCTGACCATCGAGGTGCCGGCTGAGAACGTCGACCTGGTCGGCGTCCGCGACGTCATCGGCAAGGAGGGGCTCGAGAAGGTCTTCGAGGTCCTGCGCGCGCCGTTCACGGAAGAGCCCACGAACTGGTCGCGCCGGTACAAGGCGAACCTCGAGAAGCTCGCCTCCGGTGACGTCATCAAGGTGAGCGAGGTCGTGCGCGACCTGTGGCGCCGTGATCAGGACCGCGGCTTGTCCGCGGGCGAGAAGCGGATGCTCGCCAAGGCGCGTCAGATCCTCGTCTCCGAGCTCGCGCTTGCTGAGAAGACCGATGAAGAGAAGGCCAGCGGCCTGCTCGACGAGGTGCTCGCCTCCTGAGCGCGATTCCCCGGGTCGGCATCGGCACAGACGTGCACCGCTTCGGCGGTGCGGGAGTGCTGTGGTTGGCCGGGCTGGAATGGCCGGGCGAACCGGCTCTTGAGGGGCATTCCGACGGGGATGCCGTGGCCCACGCCATCGTGGACGCTCTGCTGTCCGCAGCGGGCCTCGGCGATATCGGCACGCACTTCGGTGTCGACCAGCCGGAAGCGTCGGGCGCCCATGCTGCGGCGTTTCTCGCGCGCAGCCTTGAGCTCGTGGCCAAGGCAGGCTTCGCCGTCGGCAACGTCGCCGTGCAGGTGCAGGCGAACAGGCCGCGGCTGACGCCGCGCCGGGCCGAGGCTGAGGCTGTGCTGTCGGCGGCGCTCGGCGGTGCACCCGTGTCGGTGTCGGCGACGACCACCGACGGCCTGGGCTTCACCGGCCGCGGCGAGGGCGTCGCGGCCCACGCCGTGGCGCTGCTCCTGCCGCTGCCGCTCACGCGCTGACCCCGGCCGGCCTTTCGCGAGGTCGTACGTGTTTTCGCGAGGTCGTACGTGTTTTCGCGAGGTCGTAGGTGTTTTCGCGAGGTCGTACCTCTCCTCTTCAGAGGCCGCGGGTCATGAACACCGACCGCGGGTCGCGTCGGTAGTCGCCGAACGGCTCGCACCGCATGAAACCCTCGCTCGCGTACAGGCTTCGGGCCGGCAAGAAGGATGCCGTCGAGCCCGTCTCGAGCCACAGCCGCGGCATCCCCTCGATTTTCGCGTGCGAGATGATGTGGCGCAGCACCGCGCGTCCGACTCCGGTGCCGCGGAAGGCATCATCGACACGCATGGACTTGATCTCGCCGTCGCCCGTCTCGAGCTGCTTGAGCGCACCGATACCGGCGATGCGGTCGCCGGCCCACGCCGACCAGAACACGATGGACGGATCGCATAGCTCGTGGATGCCGAGGGCGTGGACGCTCTCGACCGGGGTCTGCGCGTGCATGTCGGTGAGATGGGCGGTGACGAGTGCCAGAGTGGGGGATGCTGTCGGGTCATCGGTGCGGATGGTCACTGCCATGGGAACTCCTTGCGTGCAGCCCGACGATATGCGAACGATGTGACAGACACATTTCGAAGTCATATCGCTGAAGGAGCGGGAGATCGGCGCTACGACCTCGCGGGATCGGCTACGACCTCGCGGGATTCGCTACGACCTCGCGGGAACGGGTGCGACCTCGGCGGAGGGGGCGGCGCCGGTAGGCTGGGTGGGTGACTCTCCGGCTCTATGACACCAAGGCGCAGACGCTGCGCGACTTCGTGCCCGGCGACCCCGAGAACGTCACGATCTACGTGTGCGGGCCGACGGTTCAGTCGGGTCCGCACGTCGGCCACTTGCGCGGGGCGCTGAGCTTCGACATCCTCACGCGCTGGCTCGAGCGCCGCTTCGGCCGCGTCACCTCGGTGCGCAACGTCACCGACATCGACGACAAGGTGCTCGTGGGCGCGACCGACACCGAGCCGTGGTGGGCCCTCGCGTACCGCATGGAGCGCGAGTTCGCGGCGGCATATGCCGCGATCGGCATCCGGCCGCCGACGTACGAGCCGCGGGCGACGGGGCACATCCCGGAGATGCTTGAGCTCATCGGCGAGCTCATCGAGCGCGGCCACGCGTACGCCGCGGCCGGCGACGTGTACTTCGACGTGCGCTCGTGGTCGGAGTACGGCGCGCTCACGCATCAGGCCCTCGACGCGATGGAATCGGCTGACGACGCCGACCCGCGCGGCAAGCGCGATCCGCACGACTTCGCGCTGTGGAAGGGCGCCAAGCCCGACGAGCCGGCGACGGCCGTGTGGGACTCGCCGTGGGGGCCGGGACGCCCCGGTTGGCACATCGAGTGCTCGGCCATGTCGCGGCGCTACCTCGGCGCGCAGTTCGACATCCACGGTGGCGGGCTCGACCTGCGCTTTCCGCACCACGAGAACGAGCTGGCGCAGTCGACGGCCGCGGGCGACGGCTTCGCCCGGTACTGGGTGCACAACGGCCTGGTCACCGTCGATGGGCAGAAGATGTCGAAGTCGCTCGGCAACTTCGTGCTCGCCCACGACTTGCTCGCCGAGCGCGACCCGCTCACCGTGCGCTACGCGCTGGCCGCAGCGCACTACCGGTCGAACCTCGACGTCTCCGACAAGGCTCTCGATGAGGCCGAGGCCGCTCTCGACCGCATCGAGACCTTCCGGCAGCGCGTCCTTCGCGCGGTGGATGCCGACCCCCTCGTGCTCGTCCCGGGCGAGATCCCTGAGGCGTTCGCGGCGGCGATGGACGACGATCTCGGGGTGCCGCAGGCACTCGCCGAAGTGCACGAGACGGTACGCGCGGGGAACTCCGCGCTGGATGCCGGTGATGCGGATGCCGCGGTCCGTGCAGCACGGGCTGTGGCCGCAATGCTCGATGTGCTCGGGCTCTCGGGCGGCGCAGTCGGCTCCGTGTATGTCGGGCCCGAGGCATCCGCCCTCGACGCCCTCGTGCAGGCGATGATCGACCAGCGCGCCCAGGCGCGGCAAGACAAGGATTGGGCGACCGCCGATCGGGTGCGCGATGCACTCGGTGCGGCAGGGATCGCTCTCGAAGACGGTCCCACCGGGACTCATTGGAGTGTGCAGAATGGCTAAGCCGAAGCGCGCCGGCAACACCGGCAACAGCAAGAAGAAGGGCCCCACCAAGGGCACCGGCGGGCACGGGCGCAAAGCGCTCGAGGGCAAGGGCCCGACCCCGAAGGCCGAAGACCGCAGCTGGCACGCCGCCGGCAAGCGCAAGGCGGCCCAGGAGCGCTACACCGCCGCCGGCGGCAAGCCCAAGGCCAAACCCGTCGACATGAACCGCGCCGCGCGTGCGAAGAAGAACGACGACACCGAGACCGTCACCGGCCGCAACAGCGTGCTCGAGGCGCTGCGGGCGAAGATCCCGGCCATCGCGCTGTATATCGCGCAGCGCGTCGAGATGGACGATCGCGTCAAAGAGATGCTCGCCATCGCCACGCACCGCGAGATTCCGGTGCTGGAGGTCACACGCCCCGAGCTCGACCGCATGTCGGGCATCGACGGGGTGCACCAGGGCGTTGCGCTCAAGGTGCCGCCGTACAGCTACGCGCACCCGCAGGACCTCCTCGAGAACATCTTCGAGTCGGGTCAGACCCCGCTTCTGGTCGCGCTCGACGGCGTGACCGATCCGCGCAACCTCGGCGCGATCATCCGCTCGGCGGCCGCCTTCGGCGGGCAGGGCGTGATCGTGCCGCAGCGCCGCTCGGCCGGTGTGACGTCGGCGGCATGGAAGACGAGCGCCGGCGCGGCCGCCCGCATTCCGGTCGCCATGGCCCCGAACCTGACGACCACGCTCAAGGAATTCAAGAAGCAGGGCGTGTTCGTACTCGGCCTGGACGGTGACGGCGACGTGTCGCTGCCGCACCTCGAGCTGGCCGACCGTCCGGTGGTCATCGTGTGCGGGTCCGAAGGCAAGGGCCTCTCGCGACTGGTGACCGAGACGTGCGACCAGATCGTCTCGATCCCGATCTCGGCCGCTACCGAGTCGCTGAACGCCGGCATCGCCACCTCCGTCGCTCTGTACCAGGTCGCCACGACCCGCGCAGCGCTGCAGGGGGAATGAACTCGACCCTGCGCGAATTGCACTCCCCGGAACATCCATTCATGTGAAGGGAACGTCATGGCACGCATCGTCGTCATCGGAGGAACCGGGTACGCCGGAGGGCACATCGTCGCGGAGGCGGCGGCGCGCGGACACGAAACAGTCGCGATCTCGCGCACCAAGCCCGAGACCCCGATCGCGGGCGTCACATACGTGCAGGCCGACGCGGCCGACATCGACGCCATGGGCGATGTGTTCGAGGGGGCGGATGCCGCGGTGTCGGCGATCTCGCCGCGTGGAGACATGACCGACAAGGTGCTCGATGTGCTGCAGGGCCTCGTGGCGAAGCTGCGCGGCACGAAGACCCGTCTGGGCATCGTCGGCGGCGCCATGGGCAGCCTGTCTGCCCCCGGCGGCCCCCGCCTGTGGGACCTGGGCGTCGCCGATGAGCTCAAGCACGAGGCCGGGGTCGGCATCGACTCACTCGAGCTCGTGCAGAACGCCGGCGACGACCTCGACTGGTTCTTCGTTCACCCGCCGAAGCTGTTCGGTGCGTGGGCGCCGGGCGAGCGCACCGGCCACTACCGCGACGGTGGCGAGGTCATCGTCGAGGACGCCGAGGGCAACTCCACCATCTCGGGCGAAGACTTCGCCATCGCCGTGGTCGACGAGATCGAGCAGGGAAACCACCGCCGCGAGCGCTTCACGGTCGGATACTGACGCTCACGCCAGGTCGCGCCCTCACACCAGGTCGCGCCAGTCTCCGGTGGGCTCGTCGTCATCGTCGGTGGATGCCGCGTCCAGCGCGATCGGCATGGTGAACGTCTCCGTGCCCGGGCCCATGACCGTGGCCTCGTCGCGGCGGTGCCGGAGCACATCGTCGATGTAACTGGTCACGGTCTCGGCGAGGGGTACGGAGACCCCACGCGCCTGGGACATGTACCACCGGTGTTCGAGCACCTGATGGAAGACCTCGGCCGGTTCGAGTTTCGCGCGCAGCTCGAATGGGATCGCCCGCACGACCGGCTCGAAGACCCGGGTGAGCCACTCGTGCGCGACCATCTCCTCGTCGTCCGCGCTCGCACCGGTGCGAGCGCGGTACTCGTCGAGGTCGTTCAGCAGCCGGCGGGCCTGGTTCTCTTCGACATCGAGCCCGGTCAGCCGGATGAGGCGCCGCTGGTGGTGCCCGGCGTCCACGACCTTGGGCTGGATGGACACCTTCGTGCCGTCGGGAGTCGCGCGGATCGACATCTCGCCGATGTCGAAGCCGAGCGCGTTCAATCGCTGCACGCGCTCGGTGATGCGCCACGATTCGCCGGCCGTGAAGGTCTCGGCTCCGGTCAGGGCGTCCCAGAGGGATCGGTACGACGAGATGATGCCGTCGGCGATCGCGACGGCATCCATGCCGCGTTCCAGTCGGCCGCCGGCCGCCAGGTCGAGGATCTCACCGGCGATGTTGGTGTGCGCGACCTCGAGGTCGTGTTCGCGCTGCCCGCGGGTCAACCCCGACTCGTGCAGTTCGCCGGTCTCGGCGTCGACGAGGTACGCGGCGAAGGCACCCGCGTCGCGCCGGAACAGCGTGTTCGACAACGAGACGTCGCCCCAGAAGAACCCGACATTGTGCAGCCGCACGAGCAGGACGGCCAGTGCGTCGACGAGCCGATTCGCGGTGTCGGGGCGCAGCACCTGGGTGAACAGCGCGCGGTAGGGGAGGGAAAAGCGCAGGTGCGCGGTGACCAGCGCCGACGGCAGCGTCTTGCCCGCGGCATCCGCCCTCCCGTCGATGACGGCGACCCGTTCGACGCAGGGCACATCCAGCCTGTCGAGGCTGCCGAGCATGTCGTACTCGCGCCGGGCCATTTCGGGCGTGGTCTCTTTGATCGCCACCACGCGGCCGGAGAGGTTGGCGAAGCGCACGAGGTGCCGCGAGATGCCCTTGGGCAGGTAGACGATGTCGTCGCTGGTCCAGTCGCCCAGGGGCGTCGACCACGGCAGCGCCAGCAGCCCCGGGTCGATGGCGCTCGCGGTGATGCTCAAGGCCTCGGTCACGGCATCCCTCCCTCTGGATCTGCGGCGAAACGGCGACGGCGCGAACTCGGAGATCCGAGCCCGCGCCGTCGCATCGTGATGGAGACTACGCCGAAGCGATCGCCTTGTCGGTGAGGCGCTCGCCGCTCTCCATGTCGAACACGTGCACGCGGCCGGTGATCGGGGTGAGCACGACGGTCTCGCCGGCGTTGGGGTGGTTGCGGCCGTCGACGCGGGCGACCACGTCGGTGCGCTTGCCGTCGATGTCGGAGTGGCCGTACAGGTAGCCGTCGGCACCGAGCTCTTCGACCAGGTCGACGGTGACGGACAGACCCTGGCCGCCTGCGGCGCCCACCTGGATGTCTTCGGGGCGCACGCCCACGGTGACCTGCTGTCCGTTGACCTTGGCGAGAGTGGACGACTCGACGGGCACGACCTGGCTGCCGAAGTGCACGCCGCCCTCGGTGACGTTGACCGGGAACAGGTTCATGGCAGGCGAGCCGATGAAGCCGGCGACGAACACGTTGTTCGGCTGCTCGTACAGGTCACGCGGCGAACCGACCTGCTGCAGGACGCCGTCCTTGAGGACCGCGATGCGGTCGCCCATGGTCAGAGCCTCGGTCTGGTCGTGCGTGACGTAGACAGTGGTGACGCCCAGGCGGCGCTGCAGCGACGCGATCTGGGTACGGGTCTGCACGCGCAGCTTGGCGTCGAGGTTCGACAGCGGCTCGTCCATGAGGAACACCTGCGGCTGGCGCACGATGGCGCGGCCCATGGCGACGCGCTGACGCTGACCACCCGACAGGGCCTTCGGCTTGCGGCTGAGGTACTCCTCGAGGTCCAGCAGCTTCGCGGCCTCGAGCACGCGGGCGGCGCGCTCTTCCTTCTTCACACCGGCGATCTTCAGGGCGAAGCCCATGTTCTCCGCGACCGTCATGTGCGGGTACAGGGCGTAGTTCTGGAACACCATGGCGATGTCGCGGTCCTTGGGCGGCACGTCGGTGACGTCGCGGTCGCCGATGAGGATGCGGCCCTCGTTGACCTCTTCGAGGCCGGCCAGCATGCGCAGGGTGGTGGACTTACCGCAACCGGAGGGGCCGACCAGAACGAGGAATTCGCCGTCGGCGACCTCGAGATTGATCTTGTCGACCGCGGGGCGAGTGCCTCCGGGGTAGAGACGGGTTGCGTTGTCGAACGTGACGGACGCCATGTCTTCTTCTCCTTCACCGGCAGGTACGTGCCGGACGATCCGTAGTGAATGGATGACGGACCGGAGGCCCGTGCGCTCATCATCGGGCGCTCCCTCAGTATGCCAGACGTTCGGGAGTGCTCCGCCTGTGGTGATCTCACACCTGCCGAGCACGCGCTCTCTGGGGATTTCACAGGCTGCCTGGTTAGCATCGAATCCGGCCGCGGCACCCGCGCGGCATCCCGGTCCGACGGGAGCATCAGTCTGTCAAGAGGTCACATGTCGAACGACGAGTCATCGAACGTTCCCGAGCCCAACGACCGCCGAAGCGCCGTGCGTGAGAAGGCGCAGCTGGTGCATGCGCGGCAGAGGCGCGCTCGGGCGATCCGCACCACCGCGCTCACGGTGGGTGCTGTCGCGGTCGTGGCGATCGTCGCGACCGGTGTCACGATGGCTGTCACCTCGCAGACGTCGCGCCCCGACATGTCGCCGGCGAACGTCGTCGATGACGGGTTCGCCGTCACGAGTGTGAACGGCGTCGCCGTCGACACGGGAGCGCAGAACGTGGATGCCACGCCCACCCCCACTCCGACGAAGTCCGCGAAGGGCGCGGGCTCGGCCACCGCGACGCCCGACCCTGCGGCGACCGGCACGGGCGTCGTCGACATTCGCGTGTACGTCGACTACTACGCGCCGGGGGCCAAGCAGTTCCAGGTGGCGAACGTCCAGCAGCTCACCCGGTGGGTGGATCAGGATGCTGCGACCCTGAGCTATTACCCGGTGGCGATGCTGTCGGCCAAGTCGAACGGCACCAAGTACTCGCAGCGCGCCGCCAGCGCCTCGGCCTGTGTGGCCACCCACTCGCCCGACTCGTTCTTCGCGTTCAACAACGCGTTGCTGTCGAAGCAGCCCGAGCAGGGCGACGACGGCTTCACCGACGTCGAGCTCGCTGACCTGGCGATCGCCTCGGGCGCCGACGACCCGAAGACCGTGCGCGCGTGCATCGAAGACGAGAACTACGTCACCTGGGTGAAGGATGCGACCGAGCGCGCGCTGGTGAACATCCCCGACACGGACGGGGTCGCACTCACCGGTACGCCGATGATCCTCGTGAACGGCCACCCGTATGCCGGGGCGCTCGACGACCCGAAGGAATTCGCGCAGTTCGTATTGACGAACTCGTCCGACGCGTACTACCACCCGGTTGAGCCGACGCCGACGGCCACGCTCGACGTGTCTTCGTCGCCCAGCCCCTCGACGACCGGCAAGTGAGGTCGGTCCGGCTAGACTGGACGCTCCGCCGGCTTGGCGCAATTGGTAGCGCACCGTACTTGTAATACGGGGGTTGCAGGTTCAAGTCCTGTAGCCGGCACCGTTCCGGACTCGTCTCCGTGCTCCGTCCGTGACTGGGCGGGCGTACCGCGCCACTAGTCTCGGGGGATGACCGCCGCGATCCGCATCCGCTCTGCACAGGCGCAGGACGCCGCGGCCATGGCGCGCGTGCACGTGGAGACCTGGCGTGAGACGTACCGCGGGATCATGCGCGACGAGGTCCTCGACCACCCGGGGTTCGTGGCATCCCGCACCCGATTCTGGACGGCTGCGCTCACCGATCCGCACTTCGCGCGCAATCGTGCCGCGGTCGCCGAGCTCGACGGCGAGATCATCGGCATTGCGATGTCAGGACCGCCAATGGATGCCGACGCCGACCCCGCGTGGACCGCACAGCTCTACCTCATCTACGTGTACGCGGCGCATCACGGCACGGGAGCGGGCAGCCGGCTGATCGACGCGGTGCTCCTACCGGATGAACCGGCGTCGCTGTGGGTGGCCGACCCGAACCCTCGCGCGCAGTCGTTCTACCGCAAGAACGGTTTCGTGGCCGACGGCGCGACGAAGGTCGACGACGGGGTACGCGAGGTTCGGATGGTGCGGGCAGCACGTTGAGCGGGCTTGGAGACGCGGTATCCCGCGCCCATCGGTCGTGACGGTGAAGCGGTGAGAGCCGCGCGCGGCGCGTCGATCAGCGCGCCTGCGGCATGCGCGACAGGAAGCGCTCGGGGTCGAGCTTCTTGTGATGGCCCTTGTCTTTGCCGGTGGGCTTGCCGCCCACATACAACCATCCGAGCAGCTTCTCGTTGTCGCGCAGGCCGTGCACCTTGGCGACGTTCTCATCGCGCGTGTAGTGCCCGGTGCGCCAGAAGACGCCCCAACCCGCCTCATCGAGCAGCAGGCTCAGCGTGTGTGCGACGCCGGCCGCCGTTGCCGCCTGCTCCCACCGCGGCACCTTCTCGCTCGGACGGTAGCTGACGACGATCGCGACCAGCAGTGGCGCACGCAACGGCTTGGACGAGATGCCCTTGTCTCCGTTCGCCCTGGCGATGGCCTGCCCCAGCACCTCGCGATCGTCGTCACGCAACTCGATCAGGCGCCACGGCCGCAGTGACGAGTGGTCGGCCACGCGCCCCGCCGCCGTCACGAGCTCGGCGAGCTCGTCGTGCGAGGGTGCGACGTCCGTCACCTTCGACCACGAGCGGCGCGACTGCACCGCTTCGATCGCGCTCACACGTCCTCTTCGGGCGTGAACGCCAGAGAGATCGAGTTCATGCAGTAGCGATCGCCGGTCGGCGTGCCGAAACCGTCGGGGAACACGTGGCCCAGGTGCGACCCGCAGGCCGCACACCGCACCTCCGTGCGCTCCATACCCAGCGTGTGGTCCTCGAGAAGCTGGACGGCATCGGGGCGCACCGACTCGTAGAAGCTCGGCCACCCGCAGTGCGAGTCGAACTTCGTGCCGCTCTGGAACAGCTCCGCGCCGCACGCGGCACACGTGTAGAGCCCGGCACGGTGCTCGTCGAGCAGCTCGCCCGTCCACGGGCGCTCGGTCGCCGCTGTGCGCAGTACCGCATACTGCGTGTCATCGAGCTCTTCGCGCCACTGCTCGTCGGTCTTGTTCACGGTGTACGTCACGGAAACCTCCTGCACCACCATTCAACCCGACTTCGCGGCATCCTGTTCCTGAACATCCACAATGGAACGGTGCCGACCGACTCCGACATCGCCGCCGTTCGCGAGCGCTACGCGCGATTCGCTCGCGATGAGGCCTCGCATCGCTCCCCGTTGTATGCGCAATGGGCGGCGTGCGTGGCCGATGACGAGACCGTGGCCGAGATCATCGCCCGTCTCGCGCCGCTCCAGCGTCAGCCCGCGCTCGTGTTCGCCGTGACGAGGATGCTGGGTGTCGGGCTCATCCCGGCGGCTGCTTGGGCCTCGTGGCTGAAGGAGAACGCCGCGGCTGTGGTCGCCGAGACGTCCCTGCGCGGCGTCCAGACGAACGAGCCGCTCCGATGCGCGGCTCTGCTGCCGGCGCTCGCGCGTATCGACGGGCCGATCGCGCTGGTCGAGGTCGGTGCCAGCGCCGGGCTGTGCCTGTACCCGGATCGGTATTCGTACCGATACCGCACCGCGGAGGGCACCGTCGCGATCGACCCCGCGGCAGGTGTGAGCACCGTCGTGCTCGAGGCCGAGTGGCGCGGGCCATGGCAGCCGCTGCGCCCGCCCGAGGTCGTATGGCGCGCCGGTATCGACCTGCAGCCACGGGATGCCGCAGACCCCGCGGATCGCGCGTGGCTGACCGGGCTGGTGTGGCCCGGCGAGACCGAACGGGCCCGACGCGTGAACGCGGCGCTCGACATCGTCGCGGCTGACCCGCCGCGACTGGTGGCCGGGGACGCGGGCGACACGCTCGCGGATGTCGTGGCGGGCGCGCCACGCGAGGCGACGCTGGTGGTGACCACCCCGGGGGTCCTCGCGCACGTGCCCCGCGCGGGACGCGAGCGGATCATCGCGGCCGCCCGTCGTGCCGACCACTGGGTGACGATGGATGCCGCGGGCCTGCACTCCGCGACGGACGGGGCGTGGCATCCCGCGCCCGATCCGCACGCGTGGCCGAACGGCACGTTCGTGCTCGCACTCGACGGCGAGGTGTCGGCCGCTGTCGACCCGCTCGGGGGAATCGTCGCACCGATCGGAGGCGGGTGGGAGTGGCATCCCGCCCCCTCCGCCGACCGCGGATAGCGTGGACCCGTGCCACTGGATGATCGCGACCGCGCCCTGCTCGACTTCGAGGGGGGATGGCACCGACACGGCGGCGAGAAGGAAGAGGCGATCCGCTCGCAGCTCGGCCTGACTCCCGCTCGTTACTACCAGCTGCTGGGGCGACTGATCGACACCGAGGATGCGCTCGCGCACGACCCGATGCTCGTCAAGCGGTTGCAGCGCGTGCGCGACGAGCGTTCGCGGGCCCGTCGCGCGCGAGTGGTGGGCGAGGCGAAGCTGGGCGCACGCTGACGGGCCGCCCGAGGGCTGACGGGTACGATCGGGGAGTGCCGAAGTCCACGTATCCGCGCGACCGTTTCGACGACGTGTCCGCTGATGCCGACCGGGTCGGCGTGCACCGCGCCGAGAACCCGCGACTGCGGCCGGGGCTGGTGATCCTGTGGTCTGCCGTGGCCGCCGCGGTGGTCATCATCGTGGGGATCGTCGGCACGCTCGCCGTGACGGGACGGTTCGGCGCCCCCGAGGCGGGGCCCACCACAGCAGCCCCCACTCCGGGCGTCACGCCCATCATCGACACCTCGTTCAACGTGCTGATCCTGAACGCGACGGGCCAGTCCGGCCAGGCGACGCGGGCGAAGGATGCCGTCGTGAAGGCGGGCTGGCACTCCGATGCGGTCTCGCCCGGTGAGGCGGGATCGACCTACCCCACGACCACCGTCTATTACGCCGACGCCGCGGATCAGGCCGCAGCCGCGGGCCTCGCCCAGATCGTCGGGGCGACGTCGATAGTGCTCGACGACCAGTACCAGACGGCGACCGATGCCAAGGGCAAGCAGCTCACGGTCGTGCTGGGCACCGACCTGGTCGACTCCTCATCGCCGTCGCCCTCCTCCTGACCGTTCCGGTCGTCTTGCACTCGGTAGGGGCGAGTGCCAGAATGGGATTAGCACTCGTGTTGAGCGAGTGCTAATAGACCCGTCACCCAACGTCCGGGAGGGACGACACACACATGGCAAAGATCATCGCTTTCGACGAGGAAGCCCGCCGTGGCCTCGAGCGTGGCCTGAACACGCTGGCCGACGCCGTCAAGGTGACCCTGGGACCCCGCGGTCGCAACGTCGTGCTCGAGAAGAAGTGGGGCGCACCCACCATCACGAACGACGGCGTGTCGATCGCCAAGGAGATCGAGCTCGACGACCCGTACGAGAAGATCGGTGCGGAGCTCGTCAAGGAGGTCGCGAAGAAGACCGACGACGTCGCCGGTGACGGCACCACCACCGCCACCGTTCTCGCCCAGGCGCTCGTGCGCGAGGGCCTGCGCAACGTCGCGGCCGGCGCCGACCCCATCAGCCTGAAGAAGGGCATCGAGAAGGCCGTCGCGGCCGTCATCGAGGAGCTTCACGGCGGAGCCAAGGAGGTCGAGTCGAAGGAGCAGATTGCTGCCACCGCGTCGATCTCGGCCGCTGACCCGACCATCGGCGAGCTGATCGCCGAGGCCATCGACAAGGTCGGCAAGGAAGGCGTCGTTACCGTCGAGGAGTCGCAGACCTTCGGCACCGAGCTCGAGCTCACCGAGGGCATGCGCTTCGACAAGGGCTTCATCAACCCCTACTTCGTCACGGACCCCGACCGCCAGGAGGCCGTGTTCGAGGACCCGTACATCCTCATCGCGAACCAGAAGGTCGGCAACATCAAGGACCTGCTGCCCGTCGTCGACAAGGTGATCCAGGACGGCAAGGAGCTCGTCATCATCGCCGAGGACGTCGAGGGCGAGGCGCTGGCGACGCTGGTGCTGAACAAGATCCGCGGCATCTTCAAGTCGGTCGCCGTCAAGGCCCCCGGCTTCGGCGACCGCCGCAAGGCCATGCTGCAGGACATCGCGATCCTCACCGGTGGTCAGGTCATCACCGAAGAGGTGGGGCTGAAGCTCGAGAACGTGACGCTCGACCTGCTCGGTCGTGCCCGCAAGGTCATCGTCACCAAGGACGAGACGACCATCGTCGAGGGCGCCGGCGAGCAGGACCAGATCGAGGGTCGCGTGACCCAGATCCGTCGCGAGATCGAGAACACCGACAGCGACTACGACCGCGAGAAGCTGCAGGAGCGCCTCGCCAAGCTCGCCGGCGGCGTCGCCGTCATCAAGGCGGGCGCGGCCACCGAGGTCGAGCTCAAGGAGCGCAAGCACCGCATCGAGGACGCCGTTCGCAACGCGAAGGCCGCCGTCGAGGAGGGTGTCGTCGCCGGTGGTGGCGTGGCCCTCATCCAGGCGGGTGCGAAGGCCTTCGAGAAGCTGCAGCTCTCGGGTGACGAGGCGACCGGCGCGAACATCGTCAAGGTCGCCATCGAGGCCCCGCTGAAGCAGATCGCGCAGAACGCGGGTCTCGAGCCGGGTGTCGTCGCGCACAAGGTGTCGGGCCTGGAGGCCGGTCACGGTCTGAACGCGGCCACCGGTGAGTACGGTGACCTGTTCGCGCAGGGCATCATCGACCCGACCAAGGTCACCCGTTCGGCGCTGCAGAACGCCGCGTCGATCGCGGGCCTGTTCCTGACCACGGAGGCCGTCGTCGCCGACAAGCCGGAGAAGGCTCCGGCCGTTCCGGCGGGCGACCCGACCGGTGGCATGGACTTCTGATCCAGCAACAACGCACGAAGCGCCCCTCCTCCGGGAGGGGCGCTTCGCCGTTTACGGCACCTGTCAGTACGGTGCGAAAGTCCACGGGACGCCGCGGCCTCGGCCTGGCGCGCGTCGTAGCTGACGAATCGGGTCCGCTCACCGGAACAGGCTGGTCGTGTACTGCTCGGCCTCGGCGTACTGGTGACCCGCGGCGGTCAGGGCGTGGTTGATGGCCGACAGTGCGTCTTCGACCTGCAGCTGCGTCGCACGCCACTGATCGACCACGCCGCCGAACGCGGCTGAGGCGGCCCCGGTCCAGCTGGCCTGCAGCTGGGTCAGCTGGGCGAGCATCGCCTGCGTTTCGCCCTGCAGCCGGTCGACCGTGCCACGGACGGCGGTGGTGGCGGCGAAGACGGCGTCGCTGTCGACGGAATAGACGGCCATGGGATGCTTCCCTTCATCGAGTGGATGCCTCCACGCTAGGGTCAGCACTTCGCTCGCTGAGGGTGGTTCCGACGATCTGTGGACAACTCATCGGCCGCGCCCGGCGGGGGAGGAACCGCTAGTCGGATACCGGGACGGCGAGCGGGAAGGAGACGCGGAATGTGGCGCCGCCGCCCCGCGTCTCCTCGACGGCCACCGCCCCGTTCAGCGCGTCGACGATCGACGCGACGATCGACAGGCCGAGGCCCGACCCGCCCGTTTCGCGTGTGCGCGAGGTGTCAGCACGCCAGAATCGCTGGAAGATCTGGTCGCGGATCTGCGGCGGGATCCCGTCGCCGTGGTCGGCCACGGCGATCCAGCCGGTGCCGGCCGCGGCATCCACCCCCACGATGAGGTCGATGGGCGAGGCGTCGGGCGTGTAGCGGCGGGCATTGGTGAGCAGGTTCGTGACGACCTGGCGGATGCGGTTCTCTTCGCCCATCACGACGGGGACGACCGGGGCCGGTGCGGCGGGCTCTTCGGGCGTCACGCGGATCGGCACCGTGGGCGGCAGGTCGTCGTCGAGCTCGGGCTCGGTGGGGCGCGGACGGCGCCGCAGCAGCGAGAGCGCCGAGGTCGGCCGGAGCCGATGCCGCGCCGTCGTGGTGGGCGGTTCGGGCGCCGGGTCGTCGGATGTGGATGCCGCGGCCGTCGCAGCCACGGTCGTGTCGGTGACCGTCACCGGGCGCTGCGGCGCGGTCGCCCCCAGGTCGAGAGCCGCGTCACGGGCGATCGGGCGCAGATCGACCGGGGTGATCGGCACCTCCTCGCGGCGCTCGTCGAGCCGGGTGAGCGCCAGCAGGTCCTCGACGAGCGCGCCCATGCGCGTGGCTTCCTTCTCGATGCGCTCCATGGCCTGGGTGACGTCCTCGTCGCTGCGGATCGCGCCCATCCGGTACAGCTCGGCGTAGCCGCGGACCGTCACCAGCGGCGTGCGCAGCTCGTGGCTCGCGTCGCCGATGAAGCGACGCATCTGCCGCACGGCGCCGTCGCTGCGCTTCATGGCGGCGTCGAGCTGGCCGAGCATCGCATTGATCGCGCGTTTCAGACGCCCGACCTCGGTGTTCTCCGGCTCGATGTTCGACATGCGCTGGCTGAAGTCGCCGGCCGCGATCGACATGGCGGTGGCCTCGACCTGGCCGAGACTGCGGAACGCCAGTGTGACGAGCCATCGGGTGACCAGCGCGCCGGCGATGATCGTGATCAGCGCGAAGACGCTGTAGATGCCCACGTACGTGCCGATGATGCGGTTCACCGATGAGGTGGGCAGTGCGACCAGCTGGGTGAACAGCTCGGGGCGCGTGTCGATGAGGAACGAGGCGGCAGCGGCGCGGAAGGAGGCGCCGGTCGTGCCGTCGATCGTGAACGGGCTCAGCCCACGGATGCTGACCTGCTGCAGCGTGAGCTCGTCCGGCAGGACCGGTGTGTTCGCCACATGCGGCCCCGCCGAGGCGACGAGCTTTCCGTCGGCGTCGTACACCGCGATGAAGTATCCGGAGTAGTCGACCGGTGCCGACGCGTTCGGCGTGAACGTCACCCCGTCGTCGGTCGCCGCGATGTCGAAGACGCTCTTGGCGAGATCGGCGCCGGCCAGCTGCTGCACCTGCGCGTCGAGATTGCCGTCGAGCGCGTTGCGCAGGAACACCAGCGTGCCCAGTCCCGCGACGAAGAGCCCGATCGCCAGCACCGCCACGGTCACGCCCGTGACCTTGGCGCGCAGGCTGAGGCTGCGCCAGCCCCGTGTGATGGCGTCGGGCTTGCCGGTGGTCAGTGCGCACCCCCCGCGTCGGCGCCGGTCACGACGATTTGCCGGCCTTGAGCATGTATCCGAAGCCACGCTTGGTCTGGATGAGCGGTTCGCTCGAGTGCGGATCGATCTTGCGCCGCAGATAGGAGATGTAGCTCTCGACGATGCCCGCGTCGCCGTTGAAGTCGTACTCCCAGACATGATCGAGGATCTGCGCCTTGCTGAGCACCCGGTTCGGGTTGAGCATGAGGTAGCGCAGCAGCTTGAACTCCGTCGGGCTGAGGTCGATCTGCGCGTCGCCGACGAAGACGTCGTGCGTGTCCTGATCCATCGTCAGCTCGCCGGCGCGGATCACCGACTCCTCGTCGGTCTGCATCGTGCGGCGCAGGATCGCCTGGATGCGCGCAACGATCTCGTCGAGGCTGAACGGCTTGGTGACGTAGTCGTCGCCGCCGGCGTTCAGGCCCTCGATCTTGTCTTCAGTCTCGTCCTTGGCGGTGAGGAACAGGATGGGGGCCGTGTACCCGGCGCCGCGCAACCGTTTGGTGACGCTGAACCCGTTCATATCGGGCAGCATCACATCGAGGATGATGAGGTCGGGTTCCTCTTCGAGGACGGCAGAGATGGTCTGCGCACCGTTGGCGACGGCACGCACCTGGAAGCCCGCGAATCGCAGGCTCGTGATCAGCAGATCGCGGATGTTGGGTTCGTCATCGACGACAAGGATGCGCGGTGCGGTCATGTGCCCATTATGGCGACGGAGTCTCTGTCTGTGTGGGAGGTTCGCCCAGAGCGCGTGAGGTCGCTTCCCGGATCTCGACGCAGCAGGCGCCGTCACGCGGCATGGGATACGCCGTACGGGTGTCGCCGGCTCCCTCGAGCAGACCCTCGACGAGGGCGAGATTCACGGCGCAGACGAGCTCGGAATGCCGCCTGGCCAGGGCGTGGAACGGGCAGTTGCGCATGACCACCGTGCCCTGCGCGTCGCTCTCGGGCGCGTAGCCGCAGGCGTCGAGGGCGGCATCGATCCCGCCCGCGCCGCTGGCGATCTCGTGCCCGCGGGATCGAGCCGCCGCGGCGGCCGCCACGCTGACCCCGTCGCGGTCGGCACGCTCCGCTCCGGCCGCGAGGATGTCGGCGGCAAGTTCGTAGTGGCGCTCGGGCACCGAGCCGATCAACTCGCCGCTGACGGTGCGATACAGCTTCGCCGGGCGGCCGGCACCGGGGCCGCTCCGTCCCGACAGGCGCCGGTACTCGACCGTCAGCAGGCCCGCGTCGACGAGCCGGTCCAGGTGGAAGGCCGCCGTCGATCGGGGCACGCCTGCGGCGGTGGCCGCGGCATCCCGACCCACCGCATCCTGCGCACGTGCGACGATGTCGTACACGGCGCGCCGCACGGGATCGGCCAGCGCCGCGAGGGCCGCAGCCCGGTTGGCGGCAAGAGCGCTCATCCCGTCAGAATACTCTAAAAAGCTGGATCTTGACAAAAGAATTTCCCGGTCATACCGTCAGAGCAGACGGAGGACGAGAGGAGCCCATCATGGCAGGCATGGTCATCATCGGCGGAGGGCTGGCCGCAGGCACCGCCGCCGAGACGCTGCGCAGCGAGGGATACGAGGGCGACATCACTGTGATCGCCGACGAGGCCCACACCCCGTACCAGCGTCCGCCGCTGTCGAAGGGCTTCCTCAAGGGAGATGAGGGGCTGGATGCCGTCATCCTCCACTCCGACGACTGGTACCGCGAACAGAGCATCGACGTCCGCACCGCGACGAGCGCCACCGCGATCCACCCCGACGCGCACACCGTCGACCTCTCCGACGGCACGTCCCTCGGCTACGACAAGCTGCTGCTGGCGACGGGATCGTCGCCGCGCGTCCTGCCGATCGCCGGGCACGATCTGCCGGGCGTGCACATGCTGCGCCGTCTCGACGATTCCGAAGCGCTGAAGGCGCAGCTGTCGGGCGGCGGCAAGAAGCTCGTGCTGATCGGCTCGGGCTGGATCGGCATGGAGGTGGCCGCCACGGCGCGCCAGCTCGGCAACGACGTCGTCATCCTCGAGCGCGACCCCATTCCGCTCGCCGTGGCGCTCGGCGACGACATGGGAACAGTGTTCCGGAAGCTGCACGAGGAGAACGGCGTCGACCTGCGCACCTCGGTGAACGTCGAGCGCATCGAGGGCACCGACCGTGCGACCGGGGTGGTCGTCGATGGTGAGACGGTCCCGGCCGATCTGGTGCTCATCGGCGTCGGCGCGATCCCTCGCACGGAGCTGGCCGAAGACGCCGGCATCGACGTCGACCACGGCATCCTCACCGACGCTTCGCTGCGCACCAGCGCACCCGATGTGCTCGCCGCCGGCGACGTCGCGAACGCGATGCACCCGGTGCTCGGCCAGCGGTTGCGCAGTGAGCACTGGGCCAACGCGCTGAACGCGGGTCCCGTCGCGGCGAAGGTCATGCTGGGGCAGCAGGCCGAGCACGACATGATCCCGTACTTCTACACCGACCAGTTCGACCTCGGTATGGAGCTCAGCGGCTTCCCGCCGCTGATGAAGGATGCCGAGCTCGTGATCCGCGGCGACCTCGAGAAGCGGGAGTTCATCGCCTTCTGGATGCAGGGGGCACGGGTCGTGGGCGGCATGAACGTCAACGTCTGGGATGTGAACGAGACCGTGCAGAAGCTGGTGCGCTCGGGTGCCGGCGTCGACCCGCGTGCGCTCGCCGACACCACCGTCGACCTCGACGGCCTGGCCACCGCGTGATCGTCGACCCGCGGCTGCAGGGGCCGGTCCGACGGATCGGCGACCGCGAGATCGACTTCTCCCGGCGACTCGCCGCCATGGCGATCGTGAACCGCACGCCCGACTCGTTCTACGACCTGGGTGCCACCTACGGACTCGACGCCGCCGTCGAGTCGGGAGCGGCCGCGTTCGCCGCGGGCGCCGACCTCGTCGACGTGGGCGGCGTGAAGTTCGCGCCGGGGCCGGCGCTGCCGGTCGAGGAGGAGATCGACCGGGTCGTTCCGGTCGTGCGCGCACTGGCATCGGCGGGGCCCGTGAGCGTCGACACCTTTCAGCCCGCGGTGGCTGCCGCGGCGATCGAGGCGGGAGCGGCGGTCATCAACGACACCACCGGCGTGCACGATCCCGCGATGGCCGAGGTCGTCGCCGACTCATCTGCGACTCTGGTGATCGCCCACAGCCTCGCAGCCCCGCGCACGCAGCTGCCGCAGCCGCAGTACGACGATGTCGTCGGCGAAGTGGTGGCCTTCTTGCGCGAGCGCGTCGATTTGGCCATCGCGCACGGTGTGCCGCCCGAGCGGATCGTCATCGACCCCGGTCACGATCTGAACAAGAACACGCGGCACTCGCTCGAACTGACGCGCCGGCTGGGCGAGTTCACCGCGTTCGGGCTGCCGCTCCTGGTCGCGCTGTCGAACAAGGACTTCGTCGGCGAGACACTCGACCGCCCACGCGACGGGCGGCTGGCCGGGTCGCTGGCTGCGGCCGTGTTCTGTGCCACGCAGGGCGCCCGCATCGTGCGTGTGCACAATGTCGCCGAGACCGTCGACGCGCTGCGCATGGTCGAGGCCATCCTCGGGTGGCGCGAGCCGGCGTATCTGCTGCACAACACCCGGCCCGAAGGAAACGACTGATCCAGGAGGATCGATGATCACCGACGACGAACTGCGCAGTGCCTATGGGGTCGCAGACCGCACCGAGCCGCACGTGCGGATGAACTTCGTCGCCAGCGCCGACGGATCGGTTACCCTCGGGGGACGTAGCGGCACCCTGGGCGGCGACACCGACCGACGGCTCATGCAGGTGCTGCGCTCGATGTGCGATGTGGTGCTGGTGGGTGCCGGCACCGTGCGTGCCGAGGGGTACGCCGGCGTGACGCCGCGGCTGGCCATCGTCAGCGCGCGTCTGCTGTTGTCGCCCGACGATCCGGCCCTCGCCGAGGCGGCGGTGCGCCCGATCGTGATCACATCTCAGGCCGCGCCGGCCTCACGCCGTGAGGAGTTGGATGCCGTTGCCGACGTGATCGTCTGCGGCACGGTATCCGTCGACCTGCGCGCGGTGGTGCGCGAACTCGCTGCTCGGGGCATGCCGCAGATCCTCTGCGAGGGCGGACCGCACCTGTTCGGCTCGCTGCTGGATGCAGACGTCGTCGACGAACTGTGCCTGACGCTCTCGCCGCGCCTCGTGGGCGGGGACGCCGGCCGCATTGCGCAAGGCGCAGAAGAGGCTGATCGGCACTTCGGTCTGCGCAGCGTGCTGCATGACGACGAGGGGTACGTGCTCCTGCGCTACGCGCGGTGAGCCCTCAGAGACATCCCCGCACGATCCGGGCGAGGGATGCCGCGAGCAGGTACGACCTCGCGAGATCAGGTACGACCTCGCGAGATCAGGTACGACCTCGGGAGATCCGGTACGACCTCGCGGGAAGAGGGGGCGAGGCGGGCGCGGTCAGGCGGCCTCGAGGGCGTCGGCGTCGAGGATCGTGTAGCTGTAGCCCTGCTCGGCGAGGAACCGCTGGCGGTTCTGCGCGAAGTCCTGGTCCACGGTGTCGCGTGCGATGAGCGTGTAGAAGCTCGCCGTGTGACCCGACTCCTTGGGGCGCAGCAGGCGACCGAGGCGCTGCGCCTCTTCTTGCCGTGAACCGAACGAGCCCGACACCTGGATGGCGACGGATGCCTCGGGCAGGTCGATCGAGAAGTTCGCGACCTTCGACACCACGAGCAGATCGATCGTGCCCTCGCGGAACGCCTGATACAGCTCTTCCCGCTCGTCGACCGGAGTCTGCCCGGTGATCTTGGGTGCCTCCAGCGCCTCGGCGAGGGTGTCGATCTGGTCGAGGTACTGGCCGATGACGAGGATGCGCTCGCCGCGGTGCTTGGCGACGAGGTCGCGCACCACGCCGATCTTGGCCGGCGCCGTCGCCGCCAGCCGGTAGCGGTCCTCATCCGCGGATGCCGCGTATTCGAGCCGGTCGCCCTCGGGCAGATCTACGCGCACTTCGTAGCAGACGGCGGGGGAGATGAAGCCCTGCGATTCGATCTCCTTCCACGGCGCATCGAACCGCTTGGGGCCGATGAGGCTGAACACGTCGCCCTCGCGGCCGTCCTCGCGCACGAGCGTCGCGGTCAGACCCAGCCGGCGCCGGGCCTGCAGATCGGCGGTGAGCTTGAACACCGGTGCGGGCAGCAGGTGGACCTCGTCGTAGACGATGAGCCCCCAGTCCAGTGCATCGAGCAGGGCGAGGTGGGCGTACTGGCCCTTCCGCTTCGCAGTGAGGATCTGGTAGGTCGCAATGGTGACCGGCTTGACCTCCTTGACCTGGCCGGAGTACTCGCCGATCTCCTCCTCGGTCAGCGTCGTGCGCTTGAGCAGCTCGTCGCGCCACTGCCGGGCGCTGACCGTGTTCGTCACGAGGATGAGCGTCGTGGTCTTCGTCTCGGCCATGGCGCCGGCCCCGACGAGCGTCTTTCCGGCCCCGCAGGGGAGCACGACGACGCCCGAGCCGCCCTCGGTGAACTTGTCCACCGCGGTGTGCTGGTACGCGCGCAGGCTCCAGCCGCTCTCGACGAGGTCGATGGCGTGCGGCGTGCCCGGCGTGTAGCCGGCGAGGTCTTCGGCGGGCCAGCCGATCTTCAGCAGCTCCTGCTTGATCTGACCCCGCGCCCACGCGTCGATGACATACGTCTCGGGGGAGGGATGGCCGATCAGCAACGGCTGGATGCGCTTGTTCTTGGTGACCTCGGCCAGGACCGCGGCATCCGTCGACCGCAGCACCAGCGTGCCCTCGTCGTCGCGTTCGATCACCAGGCGTCCGTAGCGGCCCACCGTCTCGCGTATGTCGATCGACACCGACGGCGGCACCGGGAACTTCGACCAGCGGTCGAGGGTGGCAAGCATGTCGTCGGCCTCGTGACCGGCCGCGCGTGCGTTCCACAGGCCGAGCCGCGTGATGCGGTACGTGTGGATGTGCTCGGGCGCGCGCTCGAGCTCGGCGAAGATCGCGAGCTCGTGGCGGGCGGTCTCGGCGTCGGGATGCGCCACCTCGAGCAGCACCGTGCGGTCGCTTTGGACGATGAGGGGGCCGTCAGACATAAGGGACAAGTCTACCGCGCACGCTTGTGGGTCGGCGTGGCGAGGGCAGGCCGCCCGATTCTTGCGCGCGCTCGTGCAGCGACCGAGACTCAGCGCGGTCGCACCGCCACGATGCTCGACACCGGCAGTGTGCGCTCGACGTCGGCACCCCGGTCGCGGCCGCGCAGGCGCCCGCCGCCCAGACCGCTGGCTTCGATCGTGAAGGCGCGTTCGGCGCCGTCGGGCAGGCGCACGGTCACGACGATCTCGCTGCGCGAGCGCACGGCGTGGTCGAGCTCGCGCTGCAGCCACGCGCGGTCGGCGTCACCGCCGGAGTGCGCGATGAGATCTTCGGCGACGGGCAGCAGCGCCGCCGCGGGGTCGGGGCGGGTGGATGCCGCCACCGGCGCCCTGCGGCGACGCAGCGGCTGCGGCATCCCGTTCTCATCGACGGCGATCACCGGGTAACGTGCGTCGGCGAGCGTCCAGAACACGGCGTCGCGCGAGACCCGCGAGGTGAGAGCGTCGGGCCCGTCCGGGACCAGCCCGATCGATCGCAGCGCCTGGTCGACGGCCAGAGTCTGCACGAGCCGCGGTTCGGCGCCGGTGACGCGCGTGCGACCCGCGGCATCCATCCCCACTCGGATCAGCCCGTGGCGGGCCTCGGCTTGATCGATGAGGTACTCCAGCGGCTGCGGAATGCCGGTCAGCGACAGCTCGGACAGGAAGACGCGGATGGATGCCGCGTCTTCGCCGCCCGCGATCGCGGCGGCGAGCGAGTCGGCGCTGAAGCGGTACGTGGACGCCTGGGCGACCGATTCGCGCACGGCCATGGTGCGCAGCCGCAGGTCGAGCCCGGAGCGGAGCGGACCGGGCGCGATGGCGCTGAGATCGGCCTGCAGGTAGATCTTGTCGATCTCCCCGGGAACCAGGGGGGCCAGTACCGCGGTCTCGGGAAATCCACCCGCCCGCAGTGGGGTCGTCCAGCCGGGCTCGGCGCCGCCGCGGTCGTAGAGCCCCCAGCGTTCCGCGCGGCGCAGAAGGTGCTCGGCCCTGTTCGGCCAATCTGTATCGAGCGGCACCTGCGCGGCCCATGTCTCGGGCGCGTGGTATCCGCCGTCGTCGGTGCGCAGCGCGGCCGGGAGGGTGTCGCGCCACGCCGTCGCCACGTGCGCCCAGCGCGTGACGAGGTCCCCCGGCAGCCACGCATCGCCCGCGTCGGTGACGAGCCACTCGCGGCCGACCAGCACGAGCAGCCCGGCATCGGCGGCGAGGGCGAGCAGATCGTCGAGCTCGGTCGCGGTCGGAACGATGTGTGCGTCGATGAGCCGTCGGCGATCGACCGCCGTGATGGCGCCGGCGCCGGTCACGGTCAGCGGCTGGTCGCGGTTCAGCGCGACGATGTCGGTCAGGGTGCGGACGGCGGCGGCCGCCCGTTCGGCGACCGTTGCTGCGGCACGCGCGTCGGCCACCGCCGGGTCGGCCGCCGCTGGCTGCACCGCCATCGCGTCGGGCAGGAGCTCGCGCAGTCGCGCGGTCACGATGCCGTAGGGGCGGCCGTCGGGCCGCAGCAGCGCGAAGGCATCCAGGGGTGCACGAGCCTCCTCTGCGACCGAGGCGTCGGCAGCGGCATCCAGCGTCTGCACGGCCGCGCGGTCGAGACGGGTGAGTGCACGATCGATGGATGCGGCATCCAGCAGTCCTTCTGCCGCGTCGAAGCAGTCCTTCCAGCTCACCGACGCCGAAACGCCGCGCGCGTACAGCAGCCGCGCGAGCCGGCCAGGCCCGAGCTCGGCCAGCTGCGTCGCGAGCGCGCGTTCGTCGGAGGTGTCGGCCACGTGCTCAGCGCGCCTTGTTCGCCCGCGCCCTTCGCACGAAGCTCATGATGACGACGGCGATGATCAGCAGGAACGCCACGATCGGGCCGACGTAGACGGCGATGCCGATCACCGGCCAGGCGCCCTGGTCGAACTGCGCGTGCATCGCCGACCCGATGATGATGGCCAAGAAGCACAGCACGGACAGCACCAGCAGGCCAAGGGCGGTGAAGGACAGGATCCGGTCGAGCCGGCGGACCGGGACATCGCCGGTCGGTGTGGGCGCGCTCATCCGTTTCAGCCTACTCGCCGCCCGCCGTGCCGTAGTCTTGGAGGCAGGACCTGCGGGTCTTTTTCATTCCACTGAGTTCGTGCGCCGCCCGTCGGCGCACACGTGTTCGTGCGAGGTACTCATGCCCACCGGCAAGGTCAGGTTCTACGACGAGGAGAAGGGCTTCGGCTTCATCTCCTCCGACGACGGTCAGGATGTCTTCCTGCACGCCACCGCCCTGCCCGCGGAGGCCGTCGTGAAGACGGGCAGCCGTGTCGAGTTCGGCATCGCCGACGGGCGTCGCGGACCGCAGGCACTGTCGGTGCGTGTGCTCGAAGCGCCGGTGAGCCTGGCGAAGCGCTCGCGCAAGCCCGCCGACGACATGGCGGTCATCGTGGAGGACCTCGTCAAGCTGCTCGACGGGATCGGCGGCGACCTGCGCCGCGGGCGGTACCCCTCGAGCGGACAGTCCCGCAAGATCGCTGCGCTGCTGCGCAAGGTGGCTGATGACTTCGACGCCTGAGAATCCGGAGACGCCCGTGGCAGCCGACCAGCCGGTCGTCGAGGGCGCTGCTGCGCCCGCCGCTGTGCCTGCCGAGGAGGCGACGGCGCCCGCCAAGGAGGCTGCGCCTGCGGCGGAGGAGACGACGTCTGCGGTGGACGTTCCCGACGAGCGGTTGCTGGCCGCGCACGACATCGCGCGGGCCGCGCTGCATGAGGTGACGAGCCCGGCGACCGTCGGAGACCCGGCGGGATACACCGTCGAGGCCGACGGCGTGGTGTCACTGCGCTTCGCGAACCTGATGCTCGGCTACCCGGGCTGGTTCTGGACCGTCAGCGTCGCCGTGGTCGAAGGCGCCGAGCCCACCGTGCTCGAGGTGGAACTGCTGCCGGGCGATGACGCGTTGCTGGCGCCCGAATGGGTGCCGTGGGCGGTGCGTCTGGCCGAGTACCAGGCGCAGCAGCTGGCTGCCGCGGAGGCGGCGGACGAGGCATCCGACCACGATGTCGACGACGAGGGCGATGACGACGAGCTCGACCAGGACGATCTCGACGACCAAGACCTCGACGACGAGGACGACCTCGACGATGTCGACGACCTCGACGCGGCCGACTTCGACGAGGACGGCTCGCCGATTCTGCACGCGGGCGACGTGGACGGCGTCGACATCGATGAGCTCGACGAGTCGGCCGACGACGAGCTCGACGATGACGAAGATGATGAGTTCGACGAGTCCGACGATGACGCAGACGACGAGCTCGACGACTCCGAGGAGTCCGAGGAACCCACCGACGACGCGCGCGAGTCCGACGAGGACTGACCTCTCGCCCATTCCGGCGGAATCATATGAATCCGTCCCATGCACATCGAACTGGCGGCGGGTTGATGTGCACAGGACAAATTCATATGAATTCGGCGTGGGCGAAGGGGTGTGAGCGCGCCGACGCCACGCTGTCGCGCAGCCCAACGGGCCGGAGAGCCCGACGGGGCGGCGCAGCCCGGCGGGCCGGGGAACCGACGAGGGCGGGAAGCCCCGGCGCTACTGCGCCAGGTGCTCCACCGTGTAGTCGATGCACTGCGTCAGCTTGCGCACATCGTCGGGCTCGATGGCCACGAACGTGGCGATGCGCAGCTGGTTGCGGCCCAGCTTGCGATACGGCTCGGTGTCGACCACACCGTTGGCGCGCAACGAGGACGCGACCGCAGCGGCGTCGACCGTGTCGTCGAAGTCGATCGTGACGACCACGGGGGAGCGGTCGGCCGGATCGGTGGCGAACGGCGTCGTGTACGACGTCGCCTCGGCCCACGTGTACAGGATGTCGGACGACTCCTTGGTGCGGGCGCCGGCCCAGGCGAGCCCGCCGTTGCCGTTGATCCAGCGCACCTGCTCGTCCATCAGCAGCAGCGTCGAGACGGCGGGAGTGTTCAGGGTCTGGTTCAATCGCGACTGATCGACGGCGGTCTTCAGATCGAGGAACGCGGGGATGTACCGGTCGGACGCCGCGATCCGCTCGATGCGCTCGATCGCAGCGGGGGAGACGGCCGCGAACCACAGGCCGCCGTCCGACGCGAAGTTCTTCTGCGGCGCGAAGTAGTACACATCGGTCTGGGTCACGTCGAAGTCGATGCCGCCGGCCGCGCTCGTCGCGTCGATGACCGTCAGTGCGCCCTCGTCGCCGTGCACGCGCTCGATGGGAGCGGCCACACCGGTCGAGGTCTCGTTGTGCGGGCCGCCGTACACGTCGACACCCGCAATCGGCTCGAACGCGGCGCGGGTGCCCGGCTCGGCCTTGCGCACGTCGGGCGCCTCGAGCCAGGGGGCGGCGGCCGCCTTCGCGAACTTGCCGCCGAACTCACCGAACTGCAGGTTCTGCGCGCGGCGCTCGATGAGGCCGAACGCGGCGGCGTCCCAGAAGGCGGTCGACCCGCCGTTGGCGAGGATGATCTCGTACCCGTCGGGCAGGCGGAACAGCTCGGCGAGCCCCTCGCGCACACTGCCCACGAGGTTCTTCACCGGCGCCTGGCGGTGCGAGGTGCCCAGAATCGTCGCGCCCGGGCCGGCGAGCGCCAGCACCTGCTCAGGCCGCACCTTCGAAGGACCGCATCCGAAGCGGCCGTCGGTGGGCAGGAGTTCAGCGGGAAGAGAGACGTGGGCCATGCACCGAGTCTACGGCGGCGGGTGTGCGCTCCCCGGCCGTGTGACGCAGCGCGACGGCACTCGCCTGCCCGGTAGGCTGGTGTTTCGACGTCCACGCGGAGGGGAGACGATGGTAGACCTCATCGACACCACGGAGATGTATCTGCGTACGATCCTCGAGCTCGAGGAAGAGAACATCGTGCCGCTGCGTGCGCGCATCTCCGAGCGCCTGGGGCACTCCGGCCCGACTGTGTCGCAGACCGTGGGGCGTATGGAGCGCGACGGCCTCGTGGTCGTCGCCGATGACCGTCATCTCGAGCTGACCGACTCCGGCCGTTCGAAGGCCGTCGACGTGATGCGCAAGCACCGCCTTGCCGAGCGCCTGCTGTCGGACGTGATCGGCCTCGACTGGGCGTACGTGCACGAAGAGGCCTGCCGCTGGGAGCACGTGATGAGCGAGCAGGTCGAGCGACGCCTCGTCGACCTTCTCGGTCATCCGACGGAATCGCCATACGGCAACCCGATCCCCGGACTCGACCAGATCGGCGGCGTGCCATCGATCGAGTTCGAGCAGGGTGTGGTGGGTCTTGTGCGCAAGCTGGATGCCGACGGCGGTCCGCTGCGCGGCACCGTGCGGCGCCTTGCCGAGCCGGCGCAGGTCGACCCCGAGCTGCTCGACCAGCTGCGTGAGGCCGGTGTGGTGCCTGGCGCCACGGGGGAGTACCAGTACAGCGAGGGCTACGTCCTCGTACAGATGGACGGCAACGACGACGGGCTCGAACTGCCCGTCGAGGTGGCGTCGCACATCTTCCTCGTCGACGACGCCGCGTGATTGTGGGCACCTTGCCAGTCGTCGTGCGTGACTTATTCGTTATCTTCCGATAGCCTCGAACGGTCCGTCGGCAAGAAGCCGGTCGACGGATGTCCGCAGAGATCAGCCTCACCGGCTCGTCGTCTCGGCGGTCACATTGCACGGAAGTCCCGACAGACGTGCCCACCCAGACGAGCCTGCCTGCGGTCCCGACCGTGTGCAGAGGCACGGAGGACAGTTCTTGGCCCAGCAGCACGACTCGTCAGCGGACGAGAATCAGCACGAGAAGACCACGGCGGTCGCGCGCTCACGACGCAGCCTGCGCGTCGCCGCCCCTGCAGCACCAGACAATCGCGCGACTCGTCGCGCCGCGGCGGTGAAGAATCGCCGATCGCCCGGTCGTCGCGTCGCGGTCGTCGGCGTGATCGCCGCGCTCGTCGGCTCGGTCGCCATCCCCGCATTCGCGGCCGCTCAGTCCACGCCCGAGACCCGTACGGTGCAGCAGCTCGCCAACGCCGACGCCCAGTCGCTCGTGGTGGCCTCCGAGCATGAGCACGGGGCCTCCGAGCTCGATCGCAGCAGCTATTCGGCCACGACCGAGGCTGAGATCGAGAAGAAGCAGGCGGCCGAAGCCGCCGCCGCCCGTGCCAAAGAAGCAGCCCGCACCGCCTCGTACACCTCGCAGAGCGTCGATCTGAGCGTCACCGGCCCGGGCAGCGGCGACGTCCGCTGGCCGCTGGCCAAGATCGACCACATCGGCGACGGCTTCATGGCGCGCGGCGGCGAACACCAGGGCGTCGACCTGCTCACCGCGGGCGGCACCCCGATCTTCGCGGCAGCGTCCGGAACCGTGAAGGTCTCCAGCGAGGGCTACTACGGTTACGGCGTCGCGATCTCGATCGACTCGGTGATCGGCGGCAAGAAGGTCAACACGCTCTACGGTCACATGCGCTACGGCAGCCGTCAGGTCGTCGCCGGACAGAAGGTCAAGGTCGGTCAGGTCATCGGCCTCGTGGGCAGCACGGGGCGCTCGACGGCCAATCACCTCCACTTCGAGGTGGCCATCAACGGCACCAAGGTCGACCCCCTGGCCTGGCTCAAGGCGAACGCCAGCTGAGGCATCCCACCCCTCATCGACACGCCGCCGGATCCAAACGGGTCCGGCGGCGCTGTGTCGGGACTACCCTGTTCGCAGACGCCGAGATCCACGTGAAAGGGACGCCGATGGACGTGAGCACACCCCGCATCCGCACCATGGATGCGCTCGGGCTCTTCGTTCTCCGGCATCATGAGAACGGATGCCGCACCCTGTGTGCGGCGCACGGGCGCCGTCTGTAGACGGCGCTTTTTTCATCCCTGCACAGGGGCGACGCGTCTTTGCAACCGACCGTCCGGAAAGCCGTTTCGGACCGATCGTGAGGATGACGGATGCGCACACTGGTGCTGAACGCAGGATACGAACCGCTGGCTGTCGTGTCGTTTCGCCGGGCCCTGGTCCTGGTGATGAACGACAAGGCCACGATCATCGAGCGCGTCGAGGAGAGCCCCGTGCTCGCCGCCGGCGGCGCGTTCGACAGACCCGCGGTGATCATCCTGACCCGCTACGTGCACCTGCCCCACCCCGGCCACGTGCCGGTCACCCGGCGCGGCGTGCTGCGCCGTGACGCCTTCCGCTGTGCGTACTGCGGCGGGCACGCGGCGACGATCGACCACGTGCAGCCGCGCTCGCGCGGTGGGGCCGACAGCTGGGAGAACCTCGTCGCGTGCTGTCAGCGCTGCAACAACGTCAAGGGCGACCGCACACCGCAGGAGATGTCGTGGCGGCTGCGCTTCGCGCCCCGGCCGCCGCACGGACCCTCATGGGCGATCCGCGGCGCCGACCGTGCAGACCCGCGCTGGGAGCCGTATCTGGCGCTCGCCGCGTGAGGCTGCCGCCGACCTGCGGCCGGCCCGTCTCGGGAGTAGGGTCGCACGTGGCGGATCGATGACGTGAGTTGCCACCCCCAGGTCGCTCACGGCCGGAGGGAGGCAGGGATGCATCTGACAGTGGTCGGAAGCACGGCGCGCGTGCACGGTGCCGTGCAGGTTCCGAATTCCAAATACCACGCGCATCGCGCTCTGATCCTGGCGTCGCTGGCTCCCGGCACGAGCCGGATCAGCGGGCTCAGCGACGCCCGGCACGTGCAGTACACGGTCGGGGTGCTGCGGGCGCTGGGCGTGGACGTCGAGGTCGACGGCGACACCTTCGTGGTCCACGGCGGGCGATACCGGCCGCGCCGCGAGCGGGTGAGCGTGGGCAGCTCCGGCTCGACGCTCTACTTCATGACGGGGCTGGCAGCCCTCGCTGACCGTGACGTCGTGCTCACGGGGCAGAAGTACTTTCAGCGCCGTCCGATCGGTCCGCTGCTGCGCGCGCTGAGCGAGATGGGGGTGGATGCCGCATCCCCCACCGATTGCCCCCCGCTGCGCATTCGGCACGGCCGCCCGGCGGGCGGCGTCGTGCACATCGCCGGCACCCTGTCGCAGTGGATCTCGGCGCTGCTGCTGGTCGCGCCGTTCGCGCGTGCGCACACCACCGTGATCGTCGACGGGCCGTTCAACGAGCGCAGCTACGTGGACCTGACCGTGCGCATGATGACGACGTTCGGACTCGACGTGACGGTGTCTCCCGACGGGCGGCGATTCGACATCGCGCCCGACCAGTCGCCGCACCCTGTCGACCTGACGCTGCCGCCCGACATCGGCTCGGCGGCGTTCGGTCTGGCGGTGGCGGCGCTGCGTCCGGCCGACGTGCTGCTGACCGGTCTCGACAGCATCGACCCGGTGGTGGTCGACCACCCCGAGGCGGAATTCCTGCGGATCGCCCGCGAGATGGGGCTGCCGATGGTGGTGGATGCCGCGGCCGGCGGCGTCCGCGTGCAGCATGACGGCCTGCGGCTGCAGCCGGTGGAGGTGGACTGCCGCCTGGTGCCCGACATGCTGCCGATCCTGTCGGCGATGGCGGCCGTCGCCGACGGCGAGAGCGTCTTCCACGACGTCGAGCACGTGCGGCTGAAGGAGTCGGACCGGGTCACCTCGATGCTGCAGCTGAACGCCATGGGCGGCGACGTCGACTTCGACGGCACCGACCTGCGTGTGCGCGGCGTGTCGCGTCTGCGGGGGGAGCACCTGTCGTCCTTCAACGACCACCGGGTGCTCATGTCGCTGGCGGTGGCGGCCTCGGCCGCCTCCGGGCGCTCGACGCTCACCTTTCCGAATGCCTATCGCATCTCGTACCCGCAGTTCCTCGACGCGATGACCGAGCTGCACGCCGACATGCAGATCGAGAAGGGGCCGGCCCGCCCGACGGCGCGGCGGCGTCCGCCCGCGGGCACGGCGGACCAGGCCGCGCAGGTGACCGGTGCCGAATGGATCCGGCGGTGGGCACAAGAGCGTCCGTACGGGCTGGCACTGGTGGATGCCGCGCCCGACCGCACCGGACGGATGACCTGGTCGGAGCTCGACCAGTCCGTCGACAAGGCCGCCGCGCTCTTCCTCGAGCTCGGCGTTGAGCCGGGCGACCGGGTCGCCGTTCAGCTGCCGAACTGCGCGGGTTTCGTCGTGATCGCCGCCGCGGCGGCGCGCATCGGGGCGGTGATCTGCCCGATCATGCCGATCTTCCGCGAGCGCGAGGTCGCCTTCGCGCTGAAGCGCTCGCGGGCGAAGCTCGTCGTGGTCGCCGACAACTTCCGCGGACGGCAGCACGATCACGAGCTGGCCGACATCCTCGCCGGGCCCGCGGCATCCGACCTCTCCGTCACCGATGTGCTGGTGATGCATCTGACCCCCGGGGTCGCGCATGTGCTGCCGCCGTGCGAGAACCCCGACGTGCGCTGGTACGCGTGGCATCGGGCCTCGGCCTGGGCGAAGGCCGACCGCGCGGTGCTCGACGCGCGCACGCCGCGGCCGGACGACGACGCACAGCTGCTGTTCACCTCGGGCACCTCCGGCGAGCCGAAGGGAGTGCTGCACACGCATGCGAGCCTGAGCCGAGCGGCGTGGATGGAGATCGAGCAGCTGCCGCTGAACTCGACCGACAGCGTGTACATCCCGTCGCCGCTCGCCCACCAGACCGGGTTCCTCTACGGTATGTGGCTGGCGTGGGCGCTCGGAGTCCCGGCCATCGTGCAGCGGGCCTGGAACGGACGCCGCGCACTCGAAGTGCTCGAGGAGTGGGAGGGCACCTTCGTGCAGGCCGCCACGCCGTTCCTCACCGATCTGGTTCGCGAGGTGGAGGCGGGAGCGCCCCGGCCTCGCGCGCTGCGGATCTTCGTCGCCACCGGCGCGGCGGTGCCACGAGCGCTCGCCGAGCGTGCGACTCGGGTGCTGGGCGCCGCGGTATGCGGAGCATTCGGCACCACCGAGACGGGGCTTGCCGCGCTGTCGACGCCGGGCGACCCGGCCGGCAAGGCCTGGGGCACCGACGGCCGGGCGCTTCGCGATGTGCAGCTGCGGATCGTCGACGACGAGGGGCGCCCGGTCTCGCCCGGTGCCGAGGGCAACTTCGAACTGTCGGGGCCGACCGTGTTCCGCGGTTACCTCGACCGGCCCGATCTGAGCGCCGAGGCGTTCGCCGCCGACGGTTGGTACCGCACGGGCGACCTCGCCCGTATCGACGACGACGGGTATCTGCGCATCACCGGCCGTGTGCGCGACGTCATCAACCGCGGCGGTGAGAAGGTGCCGGTCTCGGAGATCGAGCAGCTTCTCTACCGGCACGAAGCCGTCGACGATGTTGCGATCGTGGCGATGCCCGACGAGCGGCTGGGCGAGCGGGCGTGCGCGTTCGTCGTGCTCGCCGCCGGGCACCGGCTCTCGTTCACCCGGATGCAGCAGTACCTCGATGAGAACAGGGTCTCCAAGAGCTACTGGCCCGAGCGTCTCGAGGTCGTCGACGAGCTGCCCCGCAATGCCGTCGGCAAGGTACAGAAGTTCCTGCTGCGCGAGCAGGCGGCGACTCTCAAGCCCCAGCGCTTGAAGACCCTGACAGACACCGACAAGGAGGGCCCCCTCGATGACCAGCATCCCGGTCACGACCGACGGACGTGGAAGCCGAATAGAACAGCCTGAATACGACGCCGTCCTCGACGAGGTCACCCGGTGGGTGCAGGACCCCGGCGAGGAGTGGGCGGAGCGGATCGAAGAGACCGGGACTGTACCGCGTGAGCTGTTCGACGAGCTGAAGCAGCGCGGCTACCTGAGTATGGCGGCGCCCCGCGACCTCGGTGGGCGCGGGCTGGCGTTCAGCCAGTGGATGGGCCTCATGGAGGTCTTCTCACGCTCGCACGCCTCGATCCGGATGCTGGTGCACGTTCTCAACGGCACCTGGCGTGCTATCAACCCGCACGTGACCGAGGCGCAGCGCGAGAAGTTCGTGAAGCCGATGATCGCCGGCGAGCTGCTCGTCGCTTTCACCCTCACCGAGCCGGGCAACGGCACCGGCGCCGACATCACCAGCACCGTGCGGCGCGAGGGCGACACCTATCTGCTGAACGGCCGCAAGCATCTCATCACGTTCGGTGTGAACTGCGACTACTGGCTGCTGTTCGCGCGGCTCGAAGGCACCTCCGGCAAGGAGGGCACCGTGGCGCTGCTCGTCGACCGGCACGCGCCGGGCGTCGAGGTCGAAGACACCTCGCAGACCATGGGGGTGCACGGCACCGACCATGCGAGCCTGACCTTCACCGACACCCCGGTGCCGGTCGCGCAGCGCCTGGGAGAAGAGGGCGACGGGCTCGCCATCGCCCTGGGCGGATTCCTCACTCCGAGCCGCATCTCGGTGGCGATGAGCTGCGTGGGCCTGGCCGAGCGGGCGCAGGAGCTTGCCGTCGACTACGCCACCGGCCGAGTGACCTTCGGCAAGCCCATCGCGTCGCGGCAGGCCGTCGCGTTCATGATCGCCGAGAACGAGGCCGACATCCAGGCCGCCAAGCAGCTCACCCTGCACGCGGCGCGACGGTGGGAGGAGGGGGCGGATGACGCGCCCGCCCTGTCGTCGATGGCTAAGATGACCGCGGTCGACATGCTCACGCGGGTGACCGACAAGGCGCTGCAGGTGCACGGGGGCATCGGGTACTGGAAGACGTCGCCGATCGAGCGGGTGTACCGCGACGCCCGGGCCCAGCGCTTCGAGGAGGGCACCAACGAGATCCAGAAGACGGTGGTCGCCCGTGACGTGTTCACGCGCGCGGCGCAGAAGGAGAACGCATGAGCACGCCCGAGACCGAAGATGCGGGGGAGTACGAGGGGCGCATCGCGCTGATCACCGGGTCGTCGCGCGGCATCGGCCGTACCCTCGCCCTCGACCTGGCGGGCAAGGGAGCGTCGGTGGTGGTCAACTACCGCACGAACGCCGATCTCGCCGAGCAGGTCGTGACCGAGGCGCGGCGTCGCGGCGGCGACGGCATCGCCGTGCAGGCCGACATGGAGAGCCCCGAAGACATCGTGCGCCTCTTCGACGCGACGGCCGAGAAGTACGGCCGGCTCGACTTCTTCGTCAACAACGCGGCCGCCGCGGCGTTCAAGCGGGTCGCCGACCTGAAGACGCACCATCTCGACCGCTCGTACGCGATGAACGTGCGGCCGTTCGTGCTCGGCGCGCAGGAGGCCGTCAAGCTCATGGATCGCGGCGGCCGAATCGTCGCCGTCTCCAGCTACGGCAGCATGCGGGCGTTCGCAACCTATGCGGCGCTGGGCTCGTACAAGGCAGCAGTCGAGTCGTTCATCCGGTTCATGGCCGTCGAGTTCGCCGGGTACGGCATCACGGTGAACGGTGTGAACGGAGGCCTGATCGACTCCGACTCGCTCGACTACTTCTATTCGATGCCGGGAATGGCGCCGATGCAGAAGGTCATCGACGCTATCCCGCTGGGCCGGCCCGGAACCGTCGAAGACATGGCGAACGCGATCGACTTCCTCCTCTCCGATCGCGCCGGCTACATCACCGGCCACACGATCGTCGTGGACGGCGGGATGACGGTGGCCGCGCCCCCGTACTGGCACGACACGACGGAGCCGCTCGGGCTGCCGCCGCGTCCCGTGCGGGACTGACCGGGCCGTGGCATCCACCCCTCTTCCGTCCACGTCGCGGGCGGAGGCGCCGCGCTATCCGTCGGTGCGCAGGCCGGTGCGCATCGGCACGTTGACGCTGCCGCACCGCATCGTGATGGGGTCGATGCACCTGAACCGTGAGACCGGCGACCCCGACGCGCTCGCCGCGTTCTATGCGGAGCGCGCGGCCGGCGGGGCCGCCCTCATCGTCACGGGCGGCGCCGCGGTCAGCCGGGTGGGCGCCGGTGGTGCGGGCTACGGGATCATCACCGAGCCGGCGCATGCTGCTCCCTGGCGGACGGTGGTGGATGCCGTGCACAGCGCCGGCGGACGCATCGCGCTGCAGCTGTTCCATGCGGGGCGCTACGCGTCCCCCGCGGCGTTCGGGCTCACGCCGGTGGCGCCGTCGGCCGTGTACAGCCGGTTCTCGGATGCGACTCCTGCGGCGCTCGACGAAGGGGGGATCGCCGCGACGATCGATGACTTCGCGCGGGCTGCCGTCGTGGCGCGCGAGCTGGGGTTCGACGGCGTCGAGATCATGGCGTCGGAGGGCTACCTTCTCAACCAGTTCGCGTCGCCGGTGACGAACCTGCGCGATGACGCGTGGGGAGGGGATGCCGCGCGGCGTCGGGCTTTTCCGGTCGCGGTGACCCGCGCCGTGCGCGACGCGGTCGGCGATGCGCCGGTGATCGTGCGCATGTCGGGCGCCGACCTGGTCGAGGGGTCGTCGACGCCCGACGAGGTCGACGCGCTGGCGGTCGCTCTCGTGCGGGCCGGTGCCGATGCTATCGACGTGGGCATCGGCTGGCACGAGGCCCGAGTGCCTACCGTGCAGTCGATGGTGCCGCATGGGGCGTTCACGCCGGTTGCGGGGCGGATCCGGGCGGCGTTGGCTTCGGCGCCGGTGCCCGTCATCGCCTCGAACCGCATCAACACGCTCGCGCAGGCCGAGCAGGTGCTCACGGCGGGTGAGGCCGACATCGTGTCGATGGCGCGGCCGTTCCTGGCCGATCCGCACATCGTCGCGGCATCGTTCGCCGGCCGTGAGG
This sequence comes from Microbacterium horticulturae, assembly GCF_029094505.1. Classification (NCBI taxonomy): domain Bacteria; kingdom Bacillati; phylum Actinomycetota; class Actinomycetes; order Micrococcales; family Microbacteriaceae; genus Microbacterium; species Microbacterium horticulturae. The sequence continues at coordinate 1,026,743 of NZ_CP119108.1, forward strand.
CGGCCGTGACGCTGTGCATCGGGTGCAACGAGGCCTGCATCGACCGGTCGCTGGGCACCGAGCCCGTTTCGTGCACGGTCAACCCGCGGGCGGGGCGGGAGCTGGAGTTTCCGTTGGTGGCGGCATCCCGCCCCTCTGCACGTCGCGTCGCGGTCGTCGGTGCGGGCCCCGCGGGCATGGAAGCGGCTCGCGCCGCCACGTTCGCCGGTGCGCAGGTGACGCTGTTCGAAGAGGCTGCCGAGATCGGCGGTCAGTTCCTGCTGGCGGGTGCCGTTCCCGGCAAGGGGGATTTCGCCGCCCTCGCCCGATCGTTCACGCACGTGCTCGACGAGACGGGCGTCGGGGTGCGCACGGGGTGTGCGGCGGGGCCGGAGGACGTCGTGGGGTTCGACCATGTGATCGTGGCCACCGGCGTCGTGCCGCGCCGGGTCGAGCTGCCGGGCGTCGAGCGGGCGCTCGATTATGCGCAGGCCTTCGCCGACCTGTCGCGCGTGGGGGAGCGGGTCGTGGTGATCGGCGCGGGCGGGATCGCCGTGGACCTCGCACACCTGCTCGTGGAGGGTGAGGATGCTTCGTCGTTCTTGGTCGAGCATGGTCTGCGGGACGGGATGCTGCCGCCGCCGCGCCGCCAGGTCACGATCATGCGTCGGCACGGGCCGATCGGCGCCGGCATGGGGCTGACGACGCGGTGGGCGGCTGTGCAGGCGATCCGGCGGCGCGGGGTGCGCACGCTCACGGGGGTCGAGTATCGGGCGGTGGAAGCCGGTGGCGTGCGCATCGCGGTGGACGGCGTCGAAGAGCTGGTTGAAGCCGACACGGTCATCGTTGCGGCGGGGCAGACGCCGCGCTCCGCGCTCGCCGCGGAGCTCTCGGCCCGCGGCATTCCGCACACGGTCGTCGGCGGCGCGCGGAACACCTCGGGCCTGAACGCGGTGGCCGCCTTCGAGGAAGGCCTGCGGGCGGGGGATGCCGCGGCCCGCGCCGCGCGCTGAGGGGCGCGCGTCGAGCTCTGCGCTGAGGTCGCTGAGGTCACGGTGTCGCGGTGTCGCTGAGCTTGTGGCATCCCCGCTCCGCACATCTGTCGCGTGGTCATATCTGTCGCGTGGTCGTATCTGTCGCGTGGTCGTATCTGTCGCGTGGTCGTAACTGTCGCGTCCTCATCTCAGTCGCGCGGAATCAGGTGTTTTCGCGAGATCAGGTGGATCGGGGGGCGAATCGTCCTGATCTCGCGAGGTCAGGTGTTCTCGTGCGGGCGGTGCGTGCGGGCGAATGCGGGGTGGTACGTGCGGGGCGGCAGCGTGTAGCGGGATGCCGCGAAGAGCGCCCGACTGTCGAACATAGCCCACGGATAGCGAGATTTCGGATGTCGGAGGAGGTGTCTATCGTCGTTCCTACATTGACCAGATAGAACATGCGTTCTAGGATGAGGAAGTGGGGGCGATCATGTCGGCAGGTGCTGCGACAGCGCAGGAGATCTCGCTCCTGCGCGCGCAACTCGAGCGGGTGCAGGGCCGCCGGCTCGGCGCCGCGGTGCTGCCCACGCTGCCGAGTCTCGCATCCCTGCTGCCCGGCGGTGGTCTGCGGGCAGGTGCCGCGTACACGGTGGCGCCGTCGGCCTCGCTGCTGTTGGCGCTGCTGGCACGGCCCTCGCAAGAGGGCTCCTGGTGCGGAGTGGTCGGGATGCCCGAGCTCGGCGCCGAGGCGGCCGAGCAGCTCGGGGTCGATCTCTCGCGGGTCGTGCTCATCCCCGATCCGGGTGCGCGCTGGCTCGCGGTCACGGCGACCGTCGCCGACGTGCTGCCGGTGGTCGCGGTGCGTCCGGGCGGGCGGGTGACTCCGGGTGACGTGGCGCGGCTGTCGGCGCGGCTGCGCGATCGCGGCGGCGTGCTGCTTGTACAGGGGGTGTGGCCTCAGGCCGAGGCATCCATCGCCGTCGACGCCTCGGAGTGGACGGGTGTGGGCGACGGACACGGCTTTCTGCAGCGGCGCGTGCTGACCGTCAGCGTGACGAGCAGACGCCAGGCGGTGCCGCGGCGCGCCCGGCTGGTGCTGCCCGATGAAACCGGCGGGTTGTCGGCGGCACCGGCGCCGGCGCTCGTCCCGATGCGGGCGGTGGGCTGATGAGTCCGGTGCGCAGCCTGGTGCTGTGGTTTCCCGACTGGCCGGTGACGGCGCTGCACCGGCAGCGGGGAATGGAGGGAGTGGATGCCGCGCCCCTGGCCATCGTGCACGCGAACACCGTGATCGCCTGCTCGGCGGGGGCTCGCGCCGAGGGCGTACGCCGGGGGCAGCGGCGGCGTGATGCGCAGGGGCGCTGTCCGCGCCTGGAGATCGTGCCGGATGATGCCGATCGCGATGCGCGGATGTTCTCGCCGGTGGTCTCGCGCATCGAGCAGCTCGCGCCCGGAGTGCAGATCATCCGCCCGGGGCTGTGCGCGCTGCGGGCACAGGGGCCCGCCCGCTTCTACGGGGGAGAGAACGAGGCCGCCTGCGAGATCCTCGACGTGCTCGCCGAGAGCGAGGAGCTGCCCGGGGTGCGTGCCGCCGTCGCCGATGGACCGTTCACCGCCGAGCAGGCGGCGCGCACCACGACCGCCGACCGCCCCGTGCGCATCGTGCCCCAGAGGGCCGCGGCCTCCTTTCTCGCACCGCTGCCGGTGGCGACGCTGCAAGACGACGCGCTGGCCCACCTGCTCAGCCGTCTCGGTGTGCACACGCTGGGGTCGTTCGCAGCCCTCGACGCCGGCCTCGTGCGCGACCGGTTCGGGCCGGCCGGCCAGCGGCTGCACGAGCTGGCGGGCGGCGCCGACTCGCGGCCGGTGCAGCCGCGCACGCCACCGCCCGAGCTTGACCGCGAGGTCGCGTTCGAGCCCGCCGTCGAGGCCGCCGAACAGGTCGCGTTCGGCATGCGCATCGCCGCCGACGAGTTCATCGCGGGGCTGGGCGCTGTCGACCTCGTGTGCACCGAGCTGCGCGTCGAGCTGACCGGCGATCGCGGCGAGCGCAGCGAGCGGGTGTGGCTGCACCCGCGCTCGTTCGATGCGGCCGCCGTCATCGACCGGGTGCGCTGGCAGCTGGCCGAAGACGCGCAGAACCGGGTGCTGCGCAGCGGGGTGACGCTCGTGCGGCTTCATCCCGAAGCGGTGGATGCTGCATCCGCCCACCAACCGGCTGTTTTCGGCTCCGGCCCCGACGAGCGCGTGCACCACGCGCTCTCGCGCGTGCAGGCGATGCTCGGGCACCGCGGTGTGCTGACCCCGGCGGTGGGCGGCGGCCGGTGGCTGACCGAGCGGCAGGTGCTCGTGCCATGGGGCGATCGCGGCGAGCGTGCCGCGTCGACCGAGCGCGCCCGCCCCTGGCCAGGGAGCCTGCCGGCCCCCGCGCCGGCGACGGTGTTCCCGCAGCCGCAGCCGGTCGACGTCGTCTCGCAGGCAGGCCTGGTCGTCGAGGTCGACGACCGCGGAGAGCTCAGCGCGCCGCCCGCACGGCTGACCGAGGCCGGCCGGCGGCGCGAGATTGTGTCGTGGGCCGGCCCCTGGACGATCGACGAGCGGGGGTGGGATGCCGCGCGCGCCCGGCATGCGCACCGGTTCCAGGTCGTGGATGCCGAGCAGAACGCCTGGCTGCTCGTGTGCGAGGGCGGCCGCTGGGCGGCGGAGGCGCGGTATGACTAGGCCAGCCCATCGCAGAAACGGGCCGCGCTGATGGGCTTCAACAACCCCTCCGTTCCGTGGTCCGAGATCGAGCGCGTCCTCAGCGATCGCCGCCGACCCCGCCCGGTGCCGGCCGACGCCGACGGCGGCGACAGCCCCGCCTGGTCGCACAAGCGCGGCCCGTACGTGCCGCCGCCCATCGCCCGCCCGGCCGACGCGGTGCCCTACGCCGAGCTGCACGCGCACTCGTCGTTCTCCTTTCTCGACGGGGCGTCATCGCCCGAAGAGCTCGTCGAAGAGGCCGAGCGTCTCGGGCTGCACGCCCTCGCGATCACCGACCACGACGGTTTCTACGGCGTCGTGCGCCTCGCCGAGGCCGCCGCCGAGCGGCAGCTGAAGACCGTGTACGGCGCCGAGCTGTCGCTGCAGCTGCCGAAGCCGCAGAAGGGCGAAGCCGACCCCGCGGGCGCGCACCTGCTCGTGCTTGCGCGCGGCCAGGAGGGCTACCACCGCCTGGCCGCCGCCCTCACGCACGCACAGCTGCAGGGGGCCGAGAAGGGCCGCCCGGTCTACGACCTCGACGAGCTGGCCGCACAGGCCGAGGGGCACTGGGCGATCCTCACCGGCTGCCGCAAGGGCGCCGTGCGTCGGGCGCTGGCCGATACGGCGCTGACCGGGGGGAGGGATGCCGCGGCCACCGAACTCGACCGGCTGACGGCCCTGTTCGGCCGGGAGAACGTGTACGTCGAGCTCATCGACCACGGCGAGCCGCTCGACTCCACGGTCAACGATCTGCTCGCAGACCTGGCCGCCGAGCGCGGACTGCCGACGATCGCCACGAACAACGTGCACTACGCCCAGCCGCAGCGGCGGTTGCTGGCGGCGGCCGTGGCGGCCGTACGGGCCAACCGCAGCATGGACGAGCTCGACGGCTGGCTGCCCGCCCACGCCAGTGCGCACCTGCGCAGCGGCGCCGAGATGGCACGCCGGTTCGCCCGCTACCCCGGCGCGGTCGAGCGCACCGTTGCGCTCGCCGACGAGCTGGCCTTTCCGCTGCGCATGGCCAAGCCCGCCCTGCCGAAGCAGCCGCTGCCCGATGGGCAGACGCCGATGTCGCATCTGCGGCAGCTTGTGTGGGGCGCGGTGCCGCGCAAGTATCCGGAGCTGCGGCCCGAAGACCGCGAACGCATCGCCCACGAACTCGACGTCATCGAGCAGAAGGACTTTCCGGGCTATTTCCTGATCGTATACGGGATCGTGCAAGAGGCCCGGCGCCGCGGCATCCTCTGCCAGGGGCGCGGTTCTGCCGCCAACAGCGCTGTCTGCTATCTGCTCGACATCACCGCGGTCGACGCCATCGCCTACGACCTGCCGTTCGAGCGGTTCCTCTCGAGCCTGCGCGAAGAAGAGCCCGACATCGACGTCGACTTCGATTCCGACCGCCGCGAAGAGATCATCCAGTGGGTCTACGAGCAGTACGGCCGCGAGCGGGCCGCGCAGGTGTGCAACGTCATCCAGTACCGACCCAAGAACGCGATCCGCGATATGGCGCGCGCGCTCGGCTATTCGCCGGGCCAGCAGGATGCCTGGTCGAAACAGGTGGAGCGCTGGGGCGCGAACCTGTCCACCGACGGCGGCCACGACATCCCGGACCAGGTCATCGACTACGCCGAAGAGCTGTTGAAGGCCCCGCGCCACCTGGGCATCCACTCCGGCGGCATGGTGCTCACCGAGCGGCCCGTGGGCGAGGTCGTGCCCATCGAGCACGCGCGCATGGAGGGGCGCACCGTCATCCAATGGGACAAAGACGACGCCGCGTGGATGGGTCTGGTCAAGTTCGACCTGCTGGGGCTGGGCATGCTGGCGGCTCTCCAGCACACGTTCGATCTCATTCGCGCATCCACGGGGGAGGAATGGGAGCTGGCCACGATCCCCAAAGAAGAGAAGGCCGTCTACGACATGCTGTGCCGGGCCGACTCGATCGGCGTGTTCCAGGTTGAGTCGCGCGCGCAGATGGGGCTGCTCCCGCGCCTGCAGCCGCGGGAGTTCTACGACCTCGTCATCGAGATAGCGCTGATCCGGCCCGGACCGATCCAGGGGGGTGCGGTGCATCCGTACGTGCGCCGCAAGCTCGGGCGCGAGAAGGTGACCTACGCGCACCCCAAGCTCGAGCCGGTGCTGAAACGCACGCTCGGAGTGCCGGTGTTCCAAGAGCAGCTCATGCAGATGGGCATGGCCATCGGCGGGTTGAGCGGCGAGGACGCTGACCTGCTGCGCCGCGCGATGGGCTCCAAGCGGGGCGTCGAGCGCATCGAGTCGCTCAAGACGAAGCTGTACGAGGGCATGGCCGCCAATGGATTGGTGGGGGATGCCGCAGACGCCGTCTACGAGAAGATCCAGGCGTTCGCCAACTTCGGCTTCGCAGAGTCGCACTCACTGTCGTTCGCGCTGCTCGTGTACGCGTCGTCGTGGCTGAAGCTGCACTACCCGGCCGCGTTTTTGGCGGGGCTGCTGCGCGCCCAGCCGATGGGGTTCTACTCGCCGGCGACCCTCGTGGCCGACGCACGCCGGCACGGGGTCGAGGTGCGTCGCCCCGACCTGCACCTGTCCGAAGCGCTGCCGGTCGTCGAACCCTCGGTCGTTGAGCCGGCTGAAGGGTCCCCGGTCGTTGAGCGAGCGCCGGTCGTTGAGCGAGCGAAGCGAGTCGAAACGACGCTGCCCGGAGACGTTTCGACTCGCCGCTTCGCGACTCGCTCAACGACCGGGCCAACGACCGGGCCCGGCGCACCCACCGGCAGGGATTCCTGCCTCGACCGCCACCAACCGCCGGTCGGTGTCTTCGACATCGATGCGCCCGATGAGTCGGCCGCACACCGGCGCGATGGTGCGTTCGCCGTGCGGCTGGGGCTTGCCGCGGTGAAGGGGATCGGCGCCGATCTCGCGGCGCGGATCGTCGCCGAGCGTGACGCGCACGGCCGCTACCGCGACCTGCGCGACCTCGTGCGCCGGGTGGGTGTGAACACCGCCCAGCTCGAGGCGCTGGCCACGGCAGGTGCCTTCGAGTGCCTGGGACTGACCCGACGCGAGGCGATCTGGCTCGCCGGCTCGGCCGCGCAGGATAAGGCCGAGTACCTGCCCGATTCGATGGTGTCGGTGCAACCGCCGTTGTTCGGCGACCCGTCGAGCTACGAGCGGCTGGCGGCAGACCTGTGGGCGACCGGGGTGTCGACCGATGACCATCCACTCACGCACTTCCGCGCACCGCTGGACGCCCGCGGCGTTCTGACCTCACGCGAACTGCGCACCCACGAGGTCGGCCGCCGCGTCGAGGTGGCGGGACTGGTGACCCACCGGCAGCGGCCGGCGACGGCATCCGGCGTCACCTTCCTCAACCTCGAAGACGAGCACGGCATCGTCAACGTGGTCTGCTCGAACGGCGTGTGGACGCGTTACCGGCGCACTGTGCGTGACGCGCCGGCGCTGATCGTGCGGGGCATCGTCGAACGCTCCGAAGAGGGAGTCGTCAACCTGTTGGCCGACGCGTTCGAAGATCTGCGCGTGGGGGTGGCGCATCGCTCCCGAGACTTCCGCTGAGTCGAGAGCGACGCGCAAGCGCCGCGGTCAGACCTGCGCAGCCAGACCTGGGTCAGACCTGCGCGGTCAGCCCGAAGCGCACGCCACCGGCGTCGTCGACCTGCGCGTCGAGCACCTGGTCGTCGAGTGCGGCGGCAGCCCCTTCGTCCAGGAACACGCGCGCTCCCGCTTCGTCGACGACCGTGTCGGCCGCGTCGGGAGCCGTCACGACGGACAAGGCAAACCCCGACGAGGGGTTGTCTCCACCGTGGATGCGCAGGCCCGCCGTCTCGGCCTCGGGGCCGTTCGAGACGATCGACTTCACTGCGGTCTGGGCGTTTTCAGTCATGGTGAGCATTCGTGCTCCTTCCGTCGGGGTGGGATAGGGACGCTGAGTCGGCCACGATTCCCCCATTCGGGGTGCGATGCAACCCTGTGTGGCCATTCTGAGAAGATTCACATGCCGCGGGGCCCGCCGGTGCGGTCGCAGACCCCTCGCGGTCGCGGCATCCACCGCATACTCTGGCGGCATGTCGACGAATGTGGCCGAGCTTTTCGTGGAGACCTTGAAGACCGCCGGCGTGCAGCGCATCTGGGGACTTCCGGGTGACTCGCTGAACGCATTCACCGAGGCGCTGCGACGTGACGAAGGCATCCGCTGGATGCACATGCGGCACGAGGAGTCCGCGGCATTCGCCGCCGGCGCCGAAGCCGAGCTCACCGGTGAGCTGGCCGTGGTCGCCGGTAGCTGTGGTCCCGGCAATCTGCACTTCATCAACGGCCTGTTCGATGCGCACCGCTCGCGCGTGCCGGTGCTGGCGATCGCCTCGCACATCCCGCTCGCCGAGATCGGCAGCGGGTACTTCCAGGAGACGCACCCCGAAAACCTGTTCCGCGAGTGCAGCGTCTACTGCGAGCTGGTCAGCGATGCGTCGCAGATTCCGTGGGTGTTGGAGAACGCCATGCGCGCGGCCGTCAACGAACGGGGCGTCGCGGTGGTCGTGGTGCCCGGCGACGTGTTCTTCCAGGAGGCGCCCGACCGGCGTCCGTCGGCCCCGATCCGCGCATCGATCGCGCACGTGCGGCCCGACGACGACGAGCTGCGCGCGGCCGCCGACATTCTCAACGCGGCGAAGAAGGTCACGATCCTGGCCGGTGCAGGGGTGGCGGGAGCGCACGCCGACGTGCTCGCGCTCGCAGAGAAGCTGCAGGCGCCGATCGTGCACGCGCTTCGGGGCAAGCCGCACATCGAATACGACAACCCGTATGACGTCGGCATGACGGGGCTGCTCGGATTCGCGTCGGGCTATCGTGCGATGGACAAATGCGACGCCCTGCTGATGCTGGGGAGCGACTTCCCCTACCGGCAGTTCTATCCCGCGAAGGCGAAGGTCATCCAGGTCGACATACGCGGCTCGCAGATCGGTCGGCGCACGCCGGTGGACGTCGCTCTTGTCGGCGACGTGCGCAGCACGGCGGCGGCGCTCCTGCCGATGATCGCCGAGGGCCGTGCCGACAAGCACCTGAAAGGCAGCGTCGCGCACTACCAGAAGACGCGTCGTGAGCTCGATGATCTGGCGGGCAACGACGGTAAGAAGCCGATCCACCCGCAGTACGTCGCACGCCTCGTCGACGAGCTCGCGGCGAAGAACGCGGTGTTCACCGCCGACGTCGGCACGCCGGTGGTGTGGGCGGCGCGCTACCTGCGGATGACGAAGGAGAGGATGCTGCTGGGCTCGTTCGTGCACGGCTCGATGGCGAACGCCATGCCCCAGGCGCTGGGTGCCGCAGCGGCCGACCCGGCCCGCCAGGTCGTGGCGCTCGCCGGCGACGGGGGTCTTGCCATGCTCATGGGCGATCTCATCTCGATCACGCAGAACGATCTGCCCCTGAAGATCGTCGTGTTCAACAATTCGTCGCTGAACTTCGTCGAACTGGAGATGAAAGCCGCCGGCATTCTGAACTTCGGAACCGATCTGCACAACCCGAACTTCGCCGACGTCGCCACCTCGGTGGGGATCACCGGCATCCGGGTGGAAGATCCGGCGGAGTTGGAGGATGCTCTGCAGCGCGCGTTCGCGGTACCCGGCGCCGCGCTGGTCGACGTGGTCGTGGCGCGCGAGGAGCTGTCGATTCCGCCGGCGATCACCGCCGCGCAGGCCAAGGGGTTCACGCTCTGGGCGTTGCGGACGGTGATGAGCGGACGCGCCGACGAGCTGCTGGATCTGGCCGACGTCAACCTCGTGCGCCGGATCTTCAGCTGATCGCGGGCTCGGAATGCCGTTCCGTAGATTGCTGGGAGCTGCAGCGGTCGGGGTCGCGGTGTCGACCGTCCTGACCTCGTGCTCGCTCGTCGGGGACAGCATCCTGCCCCCGTCACGGCTCAGCGCACGCGGTGCAGCAGCCACCACGCCGTGACGAGATCGTCGGTGCGTCGCAACCGCAGACCGGTGAGCTCCTCGAAACGGCCGACGCGATAGCGCACAGTGTTGGGGTGCACGGTGAGCCGTACCGCGGCATCGGACGCCCGCTGGTCGCAGTCGAGGTAGATACGCACCGTCTGCATGATGTCGGCCGCGGTGCGCGGGTCGAGCCGGCCGAGATGACGGTCGTGCAGCCGGTCGCCGACGTCGGATGCCTGCAGCACCAGGGGACGCGGCCCCACCTGCTCCAGGGCGACAGCACCGGACATGCCGAAGTGCTGCGCGGTCTCGAAGACGATCACCGCCTCGTCGAAGCTCACGTGCAGGCGCTCGAGGGGAGCGCGGGGACCCACGCCAATCAGGTGGCCGTCGAGCACCGCGGGCACGGCGGGTGCGATGCAGCCGAGAAAAGCGCCGAGCGCCGCGAACATCAGCCGGTTGGGCGGCAGGTGTACGGCAGAGGCGATCGCGCGACGCACCGCATCGGCCTCGGCATCAGTCCCGGGCTGAGCCATCGCGAGCGCGACATAAGGAACGCGCTCGTCGAGGCTGAACAACGGCGCTTCGAGGTGCAGCTGCTCGGGCGGGAGCGTGCCGCCGAGCAGCCCGCGGGTGAAGCCGGCGCGGCGTTCGGCGTCGAACCGGGCGCGCTCTGCCGCCAGATCGCGCTGCACCCGGGCGAACACGCTTGCCGCCTCGTTCGCGAACTCCCAGGTGGAGTCGTGAATGGCCAGCAGCAGCCCGCTGGGCAGATCGACCTCCGCGGCGATGTCGTCCATGAACGCGAGGAGTTCGCGTGAGCCGATCTGATAGGCCCGCGTGAGCGTGCCCATCGAGACACCCTGAGACGCGCGACGCATCGCGAGCCCCTCGAGACGCCCACGCAGCGCGTCGTCCGGCACCCGCAACGATGTGAGTTCGGCCACCTCCGTGTCGATGAGCCCGTGTGCCGAGTCGCGGATCTCATCGTCCGTAAGCATCGCGTAGCCCGGCAGCTGTTCTCGGATGACCTGCAGGAACAGCTCTGCCCAGCGATCGACGGATTCTCGGAGCCGGTCGACGGCGAGCGTGACCGTGCGCTGCGTCGCGAGAGGCAGCGTGGCAAGATCCGGCATCCTTCTGCGGTGTGGCCATCGGGTCGGCACATCCACGTCGTCGTGCACCATGTCGGCCGCCGGGTGGTTGTTGATCGCCATGATGTCGACACTATCGTTCGGCTTGTTCAATGGAACAAATGGCGTCAGCAACGGTTGGCTGCGTTGCCATTGGATGGTGCTTTCGGTCGCACACATAATGGGGCAGGCGTGGGGCTGATTGTCACCCTCGCCAAAAGCCCGACATCGACGACATCCCCTCGGCACCCAGTACTGCGGCCGGTTCGATGCCCTCGGACGGACCCGATTCCGCACCACCGAGCTCTTCAACGACGAAGGGAACACAGCAATGACCCAGACCACTCCGGCCGACGGTTCTGCAGCGGCCTCATCATCGACGGCGCGATCCGCCCCCGGCGGGAGCACACCCACCCGCCGCGCGACCTCCGCAGCGGGGTACATCATGACGCTGCTGTTCATCGGCAACACCCTCAACTTCTTCGACCGGCAGATCCCGTCGGTGGTGCTCAGCGAAATAGAGAAGACGTTCCACATCGACGATGCGGCCGCCGGCGTGCTGGCATCGGCATTCGTGGTGGTCGCAGCGCTCGCCGGTGTTCCGCTCGGCTGGCTCGCCGACCGGTTCCCGCGCAAAGCGGTCGCGGGCTGGGGCCTGCTGGCCTGGAGCGTGTTCACGGCACTCGGCGGGTTCTTCGGCGTCTTCGTGTCGGTATCGGCGATCGGCGTCGGCGCCGCGTTCTGGGTGTTCTTCACGTCGCGTGTGGGCGTCGGTATCGGCGAGGCGGCGTACTCGCCCGCCACCGGATCGCTCATCTCCGACCTCTATCCGTCCGAGCGCCGTGCCCGCGCCAACGCGGTGTTCATGCTCGGATTCCCGGTCGGTCTGCTGCTGGCGTTCTTCCTGACGGGTGCGCTCGCGCAGGCGCTGGGGAGCTGGCAGGCGGTGTTCCTCGTCGCGGCCGTTCCGGGCGTGATCGTGGCGATCCTGTTGCTGCTGGTCCGTGAGCCGGAGCGGGGTGCGGCCGAACCGGTCCGGGTGGCACCGAGCGCCCCACGCACGAACTCGTTCGCGGGCCTGTTCCGCGTCTCGTCGGTCTGGGGACTGGTGATCGCGTTCGCCGGGTACAACTTCGCAGCCTATGCGCTCGGCACGTTCATCACGGTCGTGCTGCAGCGCTCGCACCACCTCGGCCTCGTGCCGGCCGGGGCTCTGAGCGGCGTCGTGCTCGGATTCTCCGGCCTCATCGGCCTGCTGTTCGGCGGCCGCTTGCTGGACCGTGCGGTGAAGCGGTCCCACGCGGCCCGAGTGTGGCTCACCGCGGTCCTACTGATCGCCGCGGCCGTCTTCTCGCTGATCGGGCTGCTCGCGGGCGAGGGTGCACTGTGGCAGTTCGTCGTGTTCGCGTTCCTCGGCTACCTGCTGGGCATCGTCTATCTCGCGGCATCCATGCCCATCATCTCCGACGTGATCGAACCTGCCAAGCGCTCGACGACGATCGGTATCGTCTATGCGATCGGTCTTCTGATCGGCGGTGCCGGCGGCCCGATCGTGGCGGGCGCGGTCTCCGACTCGATCGGCAGCCTGCAGGCCGCGCTCGCGATCGTCGTGCCCATAGCGTTCGCCGTCGCGGGACTGGGCATGATGCTGACCGCGCGCACGTTCGTCAAAGACCATGAGCGGATGCTCGCCCGGTCAGCTCAGGAGGTCACCGATGCGGCCTGAGGTCACCACGGCATCCGACACCGTCGAGCGGCATGTGCGCGTGCTGATCGTCGGTGCCGGGTTCTCCGGCATCGGCCTGGCGTACAAGTTGAAGCGGGCGGGCGTGCTAGACGTCGCGATCCTGGAGCGTGCGCAGGACGTCGGCGGGGTGTGGAACTCGAACACCTACCCCGGGTGCCAGTGCGACGTGCCCAGCCACTTGTACTCGTTCTCGTTCGCGCCCAACCCGGACTGGACGTCGACGTACTCGCCCCAGCCGGAGATCAGGCAATACCTGGAGGATTGCCTGGACCGTTTCGGAGTGCGACGCAATCTGCACACCGGCATCGAGGTCACCCAGGCGCAGTGGGATGACGCGGCCGCTCAATGGCACGTCGAGACGAGCGAGGGGCCCTGGATCGCGCAGATCCTCATCAGCGCCGTTGGTCCGCTGACCGAGCCGAAGCTCCCGGATGTCCCGGGGATCGACGTGTTCCAAGGCAAGATCATGCACTCGGCCCGGTGGGACCGAGACTATGACCTCACCGGTCGACGGGTCGCGTCCATCGGAACCGGGGCATCGGCCATCCAATACGTGCCGAAGATCGCCGACCAGGTGGGCGAGCTGTTCGTGTTCCAGCGCAGCGCGCCCTGGATCATGCCGCACGACAAGCGGCCGATCACCGACGAGGAGCGGGTGAGGTTCCGGGCGAAGCCGGCGGTGCAGCGTCGGGAGCGCACGAAGGTCTATGTGTCGAAGGAGGCTCTGATCCTCGGCTTCGCGAAGTTCCCGAAGCTGATGCACCAGGTCGAGAAGCTGTCGCGGCGACACATGGAGTCGCAGGTGCCCGATCCTGCACTTCGCCCGCTCCTCACCCCCGACTTCACCCTCGGCTGCAAGCGGATAGTGCCGTCCAACGAGTGGTACCCGGCCCTGCAGAAGCCGAACGTGACACTCGTGCCGCACGCGCTCGCCGAGATCCGTGAGCACTCGGTCGTCGGCAGCGACGGGGTCGAACGTGACGTGGACGCGATCATCTTCGGCACCGGATTCCACGTCACCGACATCCCGTTCGCCGACAAGGTACGCGGGCGGGACGGGGAGCTGCTCGGCGACAGATGGAAGGGCAGCCCACGGGCCTACTTGGGCACATCGGTTCCCGGGTTCCCCAACTTCTTCCTGTTCCTCGGGCCGAACACCGGCCTCGGCCACAGCTCGATGATCTACATGATCGAGGCGCAGATCGAACACGTGAAGAAGGCTATCGAGGCGATGGATGCCGCATCCGCGACGGTCGTCGAGGTGACCCGACACGCGCACGACCGCTTCAACCGTGAAGTGGACAAGAAGCTCGCGAAGACCGTATGGGAGACCGGCGGGTGCGTCACCTTCTACCAGGACGCCTCCGGCAGGAACGCCACGATCTGGCCTGACTGGACGTTCCGGTACCGCCGCCTCGCGGCGAAGTGGCGACCCGGCGCCTACACGCTCTCGGGTGTCGCGCGGGCCGCCGACAGCTCGGCGTCGAGCAGCCCGACCCCGATCGCGCAGGCGACGCGGTGAGGGCCGTCACCCTGCACGGTGGCGAGCTCGCCGTCGACGAGGTCCCGGCCCCTCAACCCGGCAACGGCCAGCTGCTGCTGGAAGTGCAGCGCTGCGGCATCTGCGGCAGCGACCTGCATGCCCGGCACTCGCAAGACGCCCTTGCCGAGGTGCTCGAGCTGTGCGGCTACGACCGGTACATGCGATCGAGCGACGCCGTGGTGATGGGGCACGAGATCTATGGGCTCGTCGCCGGGTACGGTCCGGGCACCAGACGCTCCCTGCCGTTGGGTACACCGGTGGTGACGGTGCCGCTGCTGCGTCGCGGGCGCGACGTCGACGGCATCGGCCTGTCGCCGCACGCGCCGGGTGGGTTCGCCGAGCAGGTCGTGGTGCAGGAGACGCTGACCATGCCGGTGCCCGAACACCTCGCGCCCGACCTCGCGGCGATGACCGAGCCGATGGCGGTTGCCTGGCATGCTGTGAGCCGCGGCGATGTGAGCAAGAAGGACGTCACCGTCGTGTTCGGCTGCGGGCCGGTGGGGCTCGCGGTGATCACCGTGCTGAAGGCGCGGGGCGTGCGGACGGTTATCGCGGCCGACCTCTCGGCAGGACGTCGGGCACTCGCGCAGCAGTGCGGCGCCGACGTCGTCGTCGATCCCTCGAGCGACTCCGTGTGGGACCTCGCTCCCGCGAGTGGCCTCGTGCGTTCGATGGAGACCGAATACAACGCCGGCGTCGAAGCGATCGATGGCATGCGCCGGCTGCCGGTGCCGTGGTGGCAGACATGGCGTGCGCTGAACGCGGTGGGTGTGACGAGCCCGAAGCGCCCGGTGATCTTCGAGTGCGTCGGCATCCCGGGCATGATCGACGGGGTGCTCGCACAGGCTCCGTTGCACTCGCGCATCGTGGTGGTCGGCGTGTGCATGGGTCCGGATGCCGTGCGTCCGTCTCTGGCGATCAACAAAGAGGTGGATCTGCGGTTCGTCGTCGGGTACACGCCGCTGGAGTTCCGCGACACGCTGCACGCGCTCGCCGACGGCACGCTGGATGCGTCGCCCATCGTCACCGGTCGGGTCGGTCTCGAGGGCGTGGCACGCGCGTTCGACGCGCTCGGTGACCCGGAGGCGCACGCGAAGCTCATGATCGATCCCGGCATCCCCGACGATGCTATCTGGCCGGTGGGTCGCCGATGAGAACGGCGACAGTGTGCCCCCGAGAGGAATCGAACCTCCGACGCGCGGCTTAGGAGTCCGCCGCTCTATCCACTGAGCTACGAGGGCGCGCCCTTCAGCCTACTTGGTCGCGAGGTGCGCCCCGGCGCGGCCTGGCGCGCCCTCCCCGGGGCCTGCTCCGCGCTCCGCGGCTCACAGGCTTCGGAAGATCGCGCGAAGTTCGGGCCGGTGGGCCGGATTGGTCCGAGGTCGGTGAGACTTTCCGAAGTCTGTGAGGGGTGGCGGGGGAGGGAGAAGCGGTGGGGGCAGGGGAGACGTGGCAGGGGGAGTGGATGCCGCAGCCCGCGGCATCCACTCGCCGATAGGCTGGAGCCCGCCCATGGACACCCCGCCCCGCGACACCGAGCCCCGCGACACCCCGCCCCGCGCCAGCGCGACGCTGCGTGCCGCGACCCGCGTGCTCGCCGACGCGGGCGTGCCCAACCCGGCTGTCGACGCCGAGCTGCTGCTCGCGCACGTGCTCGGCGCGAGGCGTGGGGGAGCGCAGGCGGCCGCGCTCCGCGACGACGCACTCGCGGCCGAGCAGCACGATCGTCTCCAGTCCCTCATCGCCCGCCGCGCGCGGCGCGAGCCCCTCCAGCACCTGACCGGGCTCGCGCCGTTCCGTCACCTCGAGCTCGAGGTGGGTCCGGGCGTTTTCGTACCGCGACCCGAGACCGAGGGCGTCGCCCAGCTCGCGATCGACGCACTCCGAGCCGTGGCGTCCCGACACCCCCGCGCGGTCGACCTCGGCACCGGCAGCGGCGCCATCGCGCTGGCCATGGCCACGGAGGTTCCGGGCGCAGAGGTCTGGGCGGTCGAGCTCTCTGAACGGGCCCACGCCTGGGCCGCGCGCAACGTCGCGCGGTACGGCACTCCGGCGACACACCTCGTGCGCGGCGACCTTGCCGAGGCGTTGCCCGAGCTCGACGGAACACTCGATGTCGTGGCATCGAACCCTCCCTATGTGCCCGACGACGCGATCCCGCGCGATCCCGAGGTGCGGCTGTTCGACCCGCCGCAGGCGTTGTACGGGGGAGCGGACGGACTCGACATCGTTCGCGTGCTCAGCGGCACCGCCCGGCGCCTGCTGCGCGCCGGCGGCACGCTCGTCATCGAGCACGGCGAGTGGCAGGGCGCGCCGATCCGCGATCTTCTGGCGGCGGACGGATGGCGGGATGCCGCGACTCACCCCGACCTCACCGCGCGCGACCGCACCACCACGGCGATCCGCCCCTGATCACGGCGGCGCACAGGTGCGCGTCGCTACACTGGACGGGTCATGACCCCCCTCTACGACTGCGCCGATCAGGGCCAGCTTCTCACCGGTATGCGCGAGGCGCGGCAGGCCGTCGTCCGCGGTGAGCTCATCGTCGTGCCCACCGACACCGTTTACGGCGTGGGCGCCGACGCCTTCAGCCCCGAAGCCGTCGCGCGTCTGCTTGCCGCGAAGGGCCGCGGTCGGCAACAGCCGCCGCCCGTGCTCGTCGCCGGCCTCGACATGATGCGTGCGCTCGTCTCCGAGGTGCCGGAGCCGGTCGCGCGGCTCGTCGAGGAGTTCTGGCCCGGCGGCCTGACGATCGTGCTGCCCGCGCAGCCTTCGCTCACGTGGGATCTCGGCGACACCCACGGCACCGTCGCCGTGCGCATGCCCGACCACACCCTCGCTCTGCAACTGATCACCGAGACGGGGCCGCTGGCCGTCTCCAGCGCGAACCTCACGGGGAAGCCGGCCGCGATCGAGGCGGAGGATGCGCGCCTGATGCTCGGCGACAGCGTCGCGGTCTACCTCGACGCCGGGGCGAGCCGCACGGGGGTCTCATCGACGATCGTGGATGCCACGGGCCTGATCGGCACGGATGCCCCGGTGGTTCGCGTCCTGCGCGAGGGCGCCATCTCGCGCGAGCGGCTGCGGGCCGTGCTGGGCGATCTGCTCGAGCCCGACACCGAGCCCGACACTGTGACCGAGGAAGAGCCCGGCCCGGCTCGCGACGCCAGTGGTGACGACGGGTGAAGCAGTACATCTTCACGATCCTGTTCACCGCCACCCTGACGCTGATCTTCTCGTGGGCGGTGTGGCGCATCGGGCTCAAGTACAAGCTGTACCCGGCGATCCGTGAGCGCGACGTGCACCGCACGCCCACCCCGCGACTGGGTGGCATCGCGATGTTCCTGGGCATGATCGGCGCGTTCACCGTCTCGGCGTTCACCCCGTACTTCCAGATCTTCTGGGCAAACCCGCGCGCGGTCTTCGCGATCCTTGCCGCGGCCGCTCTCACCGTGCTGGTGGGGGTCGCCGACGACCTGTGGGACCTCGACTGGATGCTGAAGCTCGCCGCCCAGTTCCTCGCGGCGGGGATGATCGCGTGGTTCGGGCAGCTGCAGATCTACTCGCTGCCGATCGGTGGCATGACCGTGCCCTCGGCCGCGGTCAGCTTCACCCTGACGGTGTTCTCGATCGTCGTCGTCATGAACGCCGTCAACTTCATCGACGGCCTCGACGGGCTCGTCGCCGGCGTCTGTCTCATCGCGAGCACGATCTTCTTCGCCTACTCGTACTTCGTCGTGCGTGACTCGGGGGCCTCCAGCTACTTCAACCTCGCCTCGTTCATCGCGTGCGTGATCGTGGGCATGTGCCTGGGCTTCCTGCCGCTGAACTGGCACCCGGCGAAGATGTTCATGGGCGACTCGGGTGCGCTCGTGCTCGGGCTCCTGCTGGCCACCGGCGCCATCGCATTGACCGGGCAGTTCGACCCCGCCACCCTCGACCCCGACGAGTTCGGGCGCTCGCAGCTGCTGGGCGCGTTCCTCCCGATCCTGCTGCCGGTCGCGGTGGCCATCCTGCCGCTGCTCGATTTCGGATCGGCCGTGCTGCGCCGGTACTGGCACGGCAAGTCGCCGTTCTCGCCCGATCGCAAGCACCTGCACCACCGGATGCTCGACATGGGGCACTCCAGTCAGACCTCGGTGCTGATCTTCTACGCATGGACGGCGATCATCGGCCTGTCGATGCTGCTCATGTACATCGGTGTGGCGCACGACTGGCCCGGGCAGTACTGGCTCGGCGTCGCCTTCGGCGTGGTCGGCATCGCCGCCTGCGCCGTGGTCACGTTCACCCCGAACCGCCGTCGCCGCGTGGCCGCGGCATCCACCCCCGACGCCTCGTCGGACCCCGCCCCTCAGGAGCAGAAGAGTTGACCAAACGCGAGAGCCCCGTCACGAGCACGCCGGTCCTGCGTGCGACCCTCGTCTGGTCGGGCGTCGTCACGGCGGTGCTCGCCGTCGCCGGCGCGATCATCGGGTTCGCCGTCGCGGGTCTTCCCGGTCTGTTCAGCGCGCTGGCTGGTGTGGTGCTGGCGGCGCTGTTCCTCGGAATCACCGGGGCGAGCATTCTCATCGCCAACCGCTGGTTCGGCGACGCTCTCTATGTGCCGGTGTTCTTCGGCATCGTGCTGGGCGGCTGGGTGCTGAAGTTCGTCGTGTTCATCGTCGTGCTGCTTGTGCTGCGCGGGCAGTCGTGGATCGAGCCGACGGTGTTCTTCGTCGCGATCGTTGCGGGGGTGCTCGCGTCGCTCGTGATCGACGTCGTCGTGCTCACCAGAATGCGTATTCCCACGGTGTCGGTCGAGTTGCCCACGACGGTCGACGACGAACCTCCGGCGACGTCGGACGCAGAGAGTACTCCCGCCGACGATGATGGTGAAGAACGACGCGCCTGAAATGGACTTGCCAAACCTCCGAGTTTGATAGGCTAGACCCGCACCCGCCCGCTTGCCGCTTGAACTGAGCTGGGGTGGGCTCGCGTTCCCATCGACCCCCGTCGCAACGGTCTCGACCGATGCCCCGAAGTTGGAGCCAGCGCTGTTTACTGAAGCTGCGACACTGATCGCGAAGGCCGCGTCGTCCGATGACGGGTTTCATCCGCCGTCGATCACCGACTTCTTCCCGCCCGAGATCCTGTTCGCGGGTACGCCGTTCGCGCTGACCCGCATCAACCTCATCCAGATCATCGCGACGGTCGTCCTCATCGTTCTGTTCGTGCTCGGCACGCGCCGCATGAAGCTGGTCCCGGGTCGCTTCCAGAGCGTCGTCGAGTATGGCCTCGACTTCGTTCGCAACGGCATCGCGCACGATCTGCTCGGCCGCAAGGACGGCAACCGCTTCCTGCCGATCCTGACCACGATCTTCTTCATGGTCCTGTTCATGAACCTGACCGGCATCATCCCCGGTCTGCAGGTGGCGGGGACGGCCATCATCGCCGTGCCGATGCTGCTGGCTCTGGTGTCGTACGTCACCTTCATCTACGCCGGTCTGAAGAAGAGCCCCAAGAAGTTCCTGAGGAATTCGTTCGCCCCGTCGGGCATCCCTACGGCGCTGGTATGGTTCGTCGCGATCCTCGAGTTCATCTCGACGTTCATCATCCGTCCTGTGACGCTGACGCTCCGTCTTCTGATGAACATGATCGTCGGCCACCTGATGCTGGTGCTGTTCTTCTCGGCGACGTGGTTCTTCTTCTTCACGGCCGGGCACTGGTGGGCGCTGCTGGGCGCCGGGACGCTCGCGTTCGGCTTCGCCTTCACCCTGTTCGAAATCCTGGTGGCCGTCCTCCAGGCGTACATCTTCGCAATCCTCACCGCGGTCTACATTCAGCTCGCGATCGCGGACGAGCACTGAGCGGGGCGGCACGAGCCGTCCCACCCAACGAAAGGAAAAACCCGTGGAAGCTACTACGGTTCTGGCAGCCATGCACGGCTCGATCGCGACCGTCGGTTACGGCCTCGCCGCCATCGGCCCGGCCATCGGCATCGGCATCGTCGTCGGCAAGACCATCGAGGGCGTCGCCCGTCAGCCCGAGCTGGCCGGCCGCCTGCAGGTGCTCATGTGGATCGGTATCGCCTTCACCGAGGCGCTCGCCTTCATCGGCATCGCCACCGGCTTCATCTTCGGCTTCTGATCCCCCTCTTCACGTAAGGAGACAGGATGCTACCGGCTCTTGTCACTCTGGCGGCGGAAGAGGAGACCCCGAATCCGCTGCTGCCCGAGGTCTACGACCTCGTCTGGGGCGCACTGTGCTTCGTGGCGATCCTGTTCGTCTTCTGGAAGTTCGTGCTCCCGCGCATGCAGGACATGCTCGACCAGCGCGCAGCCGCCATCGAGGGCAACATCGAGAAGGCCGATGAGGCTCAGCGTCAGGCCGAGGCCGCGCTCGAGGAGTACACCGCACAGCTCGCCGAGGCCCGCAAGGAAGCCGGCGAGATCCGCGAGAACGCCCGCGAGGACGCCAAGAAGATCGTCGCCGAGGCCAAGGAGAACGCTGTCGTCGAGGCGAGTCGCGTGACATCGGCCGCTCACGCGCAGATCGAGGCGGAGCGCCAGACCGCGCTGGTCTCGCTGCGCGGCGAGGTCGGCTCGCTGGCGCTCGACCTGGCCGGTGGCGTCATCGGTGAGACCCTCTCCGACGATGCCAAGGCGCAGGCCGTGGTCGACCGCTTCCTCGCCGACCTCGAGGCCTCCGAATCGCAGAAGGCAGCGCAGTAATGGGCAGCGCGACCACTCAGGCACTGACGGCTTCGAACGCGGCGCTGGATGCCGCGTCCGGCGTCGACCTCGGCGTCGCCGGCGAGCTGTTCGCCGCCGCGCGCGCACTGGCCGACACGTCGGCGCTGAGCGGTGCGCTGGCTGATTGGGGCGCCAGCCCCGAGGCGCGTGCGAAGGTCGTCGCCGACGTCTTCGCGCCCCTGCAGAGCGCGACCCGGTCGTTGCTGCAGGCCGTGGTCTCGCAGCGCTGGTCGAGCGCGGACGATCTCGTCGACGCCGTCGAAGAGCTCGCCGTCCGGGCCGCAGCCGGTGCCGATGCGAGCTCCGACGTCGAGGGCGAGCTGTTCCAGTTCGGCCGTGTCGTCGCGAGCGACCCCCGGCTCGAGCTGGCCCTGGGCAGCAGGCTGGGCGACGCCAGCGAGAAGGGGCGTCTCGTCGAATCGCTGCTGGGTTCCCGGGCCAGTGCGGCCGCGACGCTGATCGCCTCGTCGGTCGTCCAGCGTCCGCGCGAGCGCCGCGTGCGCGAGCTGCTGGCGCGTGCAGAACGCATCGTCGCGGCATCCCGCGGCCGTAAGGTCGCGAGGGTCACGAGCGCCGTGCCGCTGTCGTCTGCGCAGACCGATCGGCTTGCGAAGCTGCTGGCGGCCAAATACGACAGCGAGGTCTCCGTGAACACGGTGATCGACCGCGACGTCGTGGGCGGTGTGCGCGTGCAGATCGCGGATGACGTGATCGACGCGAGCGTGGCCACCCGACTGAACGACCTGCGGCAGCGACTCGCAGGCTGAGACAGACTTCCCGTCCCTCTGGGACGGCGACTTCGGGGCCGAGGCCCCACGAACAAAAGGAAGACAATGGCAGAACTCTCCATCAGCCCTGACGTCATCCGTGACGCGCTGAAGGACTTCGTCGCCGCATACGAGCCCACTGGGGCGGCAGCGACCGAGGTCGGCACCGTCGTGGACGCGGCGGACGGCATCGCCCACGTTGAGGGCCTGCCCGGCGTCATGGCCAACGAGCTGGTCACCTTCGCCGACGGCACGCGGGGCCTGGCCCTGAACCTCGACGAGCGCGAGATCGGCGTCGTGGTGCTCGGCGACTTCGCCGGCATCGAGGCCGGTCAGCAGGTCACCCGCACCGGCGAGGTGCTCTCGGTTCCGGTCGGCGACGGCTACCTCGGTCGTGTCGTCGACCCGCTGGGTACCCCGCTCGACGGCCTCGGCGAGGTCGAAAGCTCCGGCCGCCGCGCCCTTGAGCTGCAGGCGCCCGGCGTCATGCAGCGCAAGAGCGTGCACGAACCGCTGCAGACCGGCATCAAGGCCATCGACGCGATGATCCCCGTCGGCCGCGGTCAGCGTCAGCTGATCATCGGCGACCGTCAGACCGGCAAGACGGCCATCGCGATCGACACGATCATCAACCAGAAGGCCAACTGGGAGTCGGGTGACGAGAACAAGCAGGTTCGCTGCATCTACGTCGCCATCGGCCAGAAGGGCTCGACGATCGCCTCCGTCAAGGGTGCGCTCGAAGACGCCGGTGCGATGGATTACACGACGATCGTCGCCGCTCCTGCCTCTGACCCGGCCGGCTTCAAGTACCTCGCCCCGTACACCGGTTCGGCCATCGGCCAGCACTGGATGTATCAGGGCAAGCACGTGCTCATCGTGTTCGACGACCTGTCGAAGCAGGCCGAGGCGTACCGTGCCGTGTCGCTGCTGCTGCGTCGTCCGCCGGGGCGCGAGGCCTACCCGGGTGACGTCTTCTACCTGCACTCGCGTCTGCTCGAGCGCTGCGCGAAGCTGAGCGATGACCTCGGCGCCGGCTCGATGACCGGTCTGCCGATCATCGAGACGAAGGCGAACGACGTGTCGGCCTACATTCCGACGAACGTCATCTCCATCACCGACGGTCAGATCTTCCTGCAGTCCGACCTCTTCAACGCGAACCAGCGTCCCGCAGTCGACGTCGGCATCTCGGTGTCGCGCGTCGGCGGCGACGCCCAGGTGAAGTCGATCAAGAAGGTCTCGGGAACGCTCAAGCTCGAACTGGCGCAGTACCGCTCGCTCGAGGCGTTCGCGATGTTCGCGAGCGACCTGGATGCGGCATCCCGCCGTCAGCTCGACCGCGGTGCGCGTCTGACCGAGCTGCTCAAGCAGCCGCAGTACTCGCCGTACCCCGTGGAGGAGCAGGTGGTCTCGATCTGGGCCGGTACCAACGGCAAGCTCGACACCATCGCCGTCGAGGACGTGCTGCGCTTCGAGCGCGAGCTGCTGGACTACGTCCGCCGCAACACGACGATCCTCGACCGTCTGCGCGAGACGAACGTGCTGGACGACGAGACGCTCGCCGAGCTCGAGAAGACCACCGACGCGTTCATCCCCGAGTTCCAGGGCGGTAAGGGGCAGGCCATCGATGCTTTCGGCAACGAGGAGTTCGATGCAGCCGACGCCGCCGACGTGAACCAGGAGAAGATCGTCAAGGGCCGTCGGGGCTGAGTGGCCAGGACCTAGGACATGGGCGCACAACTCCGGGTCTACAAGCAGAAGATCGCTTCTGCTGAGACGACCAAGAAGATCACGAAGGCGATGGAGCTCATCGCGGCTTCGCGTATCCAGAAGGCGATGGCACGCGTTCGCGCTGCCGGACCCTTCTCGCAGGCCGTCACCCGAGCTGTGTCGGCCGTCGCGACGCACTCCAACGTCGACCACCCGCTGACCCGCGAAGCCGAGCACATCCGTCGCTCGGCCGTGGTCATCTTCACCTCCGACCGCGGACTCGCGGGCGCGTTCAACTCGCAGATCCTGCGCGAGGGGCTCGAGCTCGCCGAGCTGCTGAAGGAGGACGGCAAGGAGCCGGTGTTCTACCTCGTCGGTCGCAAGGCCGTCGGGTACTTCCAGTTCCGCCAGATGGCGCACGCGGCCGACTGGATCGGCGACACCGACAGCCCCCGGTTCACCTGGGCCGAAGACATCTCGGCGACCCTGCTGGATGCCTTCGAGCTCGGCGGCGAAGACGGCGGCGTGGATGAGATCCACCTCGTCTACAACCGCTTCGTCAGCATGATGACGCAGGAGCCGACCACCGTGCGTCTGCTGCCGCTGGAGGTCGTCGAGGCCGAAGCCGAAGCCGTCGACAACGCGGTGTACCCGCTGTACGAGTTCGAGCCCGACTCTCAGTCGGTGCTGGACGCGATCCTGCCGGTGTACATCCAGAGCCGCGTCTTCAACGCACTTCTGCAGTCGTCGGCGGCCAAGCACGCCGCGACGCAGAAGGCGATGAAGTCGGCCAGCGACAACGCCGACAATCTCATCACCGATTACACCCGTCTGCGCAACAATGCGCGTCAGGCGGAGATCACGCAGCAGATCGCCGAGATCGTCGGCGGCGCGGACGCCCTGTCGTCCGGCAAGTAGACCCCATCGAAAGAGAAGAAGCCATGAGCCTCACCGCACAGGAGACGCCGACGCAGGTCGCCGGCCGCGTCGCGCGCGTCACCGGTCCCGTGGTCGACATCGAGTTCCCGCACGATGCGATCCCCGACATCTACAACGCGCTGAAGACCACGATCACGATCGACGGGGAGTCGACCGAGATCACGCTCGAGGTCGCTCAGCACCTCGGCGATGACCTCGTCCGCGCTATCTCGCTGAAGCCGACCGACGGCATGGTCCGCGGCCAGGAGGTGCGCAACACCGGCGGTCCCATCACGGTTCCCGTCGGTGATGTCACCAAGGGCCACGTGTTCAACGTCACCGGCGACGTGCTCAACGCCGAGCCGGGCGAGAAGATCGAGATCACCGAGCGGTGGGGCATCCACCGCAAGGCGCCGAGCTTCGACCAGCTCGAGTCGAAGACCACGATGTTCGAGACCGGCATCAAGGTCATCGACCTGCTCACCCCGTACGTGCAGGGTGGAAAGATCGGCCTCTTCGGTGGTGCGGGCGTCGGCAAGACCGTCCTCATCCAGGAGATGATCCAGCGTGTCGCGCAGGACCACGGTGGCGTCTCGGTGTTCGCTGGCGTCGGCGAGCGCACCCGTGAGGGCAACGACCTCATCAGCGAGATGGAAGAGGCGGGTGTCTTCGACAAGACCGCCCTTGTGTTCGGCCAGATGGACGAGCCCCCGGGGACGCGTCTGCGCGTCGCCCTCTCGGCCCTGACGATGGCGGAGTACTTCCGCGATGTGCAGAAGCAGGACGTGCTGCTGTTCATCGACAACATCTTCCGCTTCACGCAGGCCGGCTCCGAGGTCTCGACGCTGCTGGGCCGCATGCCCTCCGCGGTGGGCTACCAGCCGAACCTCGCCGACGAGATGGGTGTGCTCCAGGAGCGCATCACGTCGACGCGCGGCCACTCGATCACCTCGCTGCAGGCGATCTACGTGCCCGCCGACGACTACACCGACCCGGCCCCGGCCACGACGTTCGCCCACCTGGACGCCACGACCGAGCTCTCGCGTGAGATCGCGTCGAAGGGTCTGTACCCGGCCGTCGACCCGCTGACCTCGACGAGCCGCATCCTCGACCCGCGTTACATCGGTGAGGACCACTACCGCGTCGCCACCGCCGTGAAGCAGATCCTGCAGAAGAACAAGGAGCTGCAGGAGATCATCGCGATCCTCGGTGTCGACGAGCTGAGTGAAGAGGACAAGATCGTCGTCGCCCGCGCGCGCCGCATCCAGCAGTTCCTCTCGCAGAACACCTACATGGCCAAGAAGTTCACGGGTGTCGAGGGCTCCACGGTTCCGATCAAGGAGACCATCGAGTCCTTCGACGCGATCGTGAAGGGCGAGTTCGACCACGTGGCCGAGCAGGCGTTCTTCAACGTCGGCGGCATCTCGGATGTCGAGGCCAAGTGGGCGCAGATCCAGAAGGAGAACGGCTGATCATGCCCCTGCAGGTCAACCTCGTTTCGGCGGAGGAAGAGGTCTGGTCGGGCGAGGCGTCCCTCGTCATCGCCAAGACCGTCGAAGGCGAGATCGGTTTCATGGCGGGCCACGAGCCTGTGCTGGCCATCCTCGCCGAGGGCCGTGTGCGCATCACCGGCACCGACGGTGTCAAGATCGAGGCCGAAGCCAAGGACGGGTTCATCTCCGTCGAAAGCGACACGGTGACCATCGTCGCAGGTCTCGCCGCACTCGTGGCCTGACCCGCGTGCTGATTCTGCTGCCGCCCTCCGAGACCAAGCGTCCCGGAGGGCGGCGCTCTGCATTGCACCTCGACGCCCTGGCGCTGCCGCAGCTGGCCCCACAGCGCACGCAGGTGATCGACGCGCTGGTGGCCCTGGCCGCGGATGAGGACGAGTCGGCGCGCGTGCTGAAGCTGTCGGCCCGCCAGCGCGGCGACATCGCGCATAATGCGGCGCTGCGCACAGCCGAGACGCTGCCGGCCGTCGATCGGTACACCGGGGTGCTGTACGACGCGCTGGGAGCGGAGACGATGGATGCCGCGGCCCGCCGCTGGATCGGCGGTCACGTGTTCATCCACTCCGCCCCGTTCGGCCCGGTCGGCGCGCTCGATGCGATCCCCGCCTACCGGCTCGCCGCGGGCACGACCCTGCCCGGACTGCCGCCGCTGCGACGCATCTGGGCCGACGCGGTGACGGCGGCTCTGGCTGAGGCCGCGCCGACGTTCGTGCTCGATCTGCGGTCCGAGGCTTACGCGGCGCTCGGCCCTGTGCCGGCCCATGTGCCCCAGGCGTATCTGCGCGTGGTCGCCGAGGGCCCCGACGGCGCCCGCCGCGCCCTGAACCACTTCAACAAGCATGCGAAGGGTGACCTCGTGCGGCGCCTGGCGACCGAGCGACCGCGCATCGGTTCGGTCGCGGGTCTGCGCCGGTGGGCGGATGCCGCCGGCGTGACTCTGCGCCACGGCAAGCCGGGCGAGCTCGACCTCGTGGTGTGACACCTTCCCGCGACAGACGGGCGGCCCCGGGAAGGAATCCTTCCCGGGGCCGCCCGCTGCTGTGTCTTCGCGTCAGTGCGTGGAGTGGCCGTGGCCCCCTGACGCGGAGATCTGGAACGCGTGCGTGATCTCCTGCTCGAAGGTGTTGCCCGCGGCATCCTTCGCCGTCACCTTCAGGTCGACCCAGCCGGCGTGTGCCGTCGGCAGATCGGCCGTGTACGAGGCGACGTAGGCGCGGCCGGTCGAGAACATCCCGTCCGCCTCACCCGGGCCGGAGGTGTCGCGCGACCGCAGCTTCAGTTTCACGGTCTGCCACTTTCCGCCGTCGATGCGCACCTGGGTGGTGGCGCCCGTCACCTTCGCCGAACCCGTGGCGCCGGCGATGTGTCCGACCTCGACGGTCAGCGACGCGCTCTTCGAGCCGTGCCGGCCGTGCGAGTTCTGATCGACCGTGTAGTACCCCTGCAGCAGCGGCAGGATGTGCTGGTCGTAATTCGACGCATCGGTGGTCGCCGTCGCCGTCCACTCGGTGTGCGTGGCCGTCGACGCGTCACCGGTCAACGAGCCGTCCTGCGTGGCATCGTTGACGATCTTCAGGCTGTGCGTGCCGTCGGGCAGGCCGTACGCGTACAGCGCCTGCTGGTCGGTCGATCCGAGATCGGTGCCGTCCACGGTGACGTCGAGCTTCTGGGATTCGTGACGCACCAGGGCGTACGTGTTCGCCGAACCGGTGCGGTCGGCTGTGACGCCGTCCGCCCACGAGGGGATGTTCACCGTCACGCCGTCGCCGCTCGTGTACGGCGCCCAGTAGCCCGGGCCCACGTACGGCCGCACGATCCCGTCGAAGTACGAGGTCGCCGTGCGCTGACCGGGCTTGTAGGTGTGCTTCACGTCGCGCACCTGCCACTCGGTGTCGACGATCTCGGGCTCCTGCAGCCATTCGACGTCGTGCGTGCTGACCCACTCGGTGCGGGTCATGCCGCGCGGCACGGCGAGCGGGAACCCGGTGCCGTACTGCACGCCGGGCACGAAGTCGTACCGGTACTCGCCGACCGTCTGCTTCTGGTCGCCCGCGTACGTCGTCTCGACGCGTGCCAGTCGACCGGGACGGTACGTCTGGTTCGCGGCGATGGCGCCGTCCTGGAACCGTGAGATGTCCCAGATCTCCGGAGAATTCGGGATGCCGGTGCCCGAGATCTGCACACGGTGGCGCGCCATCTCGGCCAGGAGAGCACGACCCTGCACGCCGCTGATCTGTGCGACGGGCATCTTCGTGTTCGCGGTGAAGTCTGCCGATCCCGCCCACTCGCTGAACTCGCCGTCGGCGTCGTCGACGACGATCAGCAGCTTCGCACCGGCGGCCAGGGCGTTGGCGGCCCGGTCGCTGGACGAGACCGCGGCGGAGCGCGTGACGACGGCGACCTTGCCCTTCACGTCGACCGCGGCGAAGGCGTCGGCCGAACCGTCACCCGCGTCGACGGCGGTCGCGTGCAGCCTTCCGTCGAGAGCGGTCGAGCCTGCCGCGACGATGAGGTCGAGGTTCCGGTGGCCTGCCTTCAGCGTGAGCGTCGGGTGCTGCAGGCGCCAGCGCACGGACGCGCTGAAGTCCTGGTCGCCGTCGGCGGTCATCGACTGGGCGTAGAAGCCGTCCATCGTGACGGGCAGCTGGGCGCTGCCGGTGAACCCGTCGACGACGAAGTCCATGCGGTTGACGGTCGTCTGCAAGCCCTTCTCACCGATGTCGACCGACACCTTCTTCGCGGTGCGGGCGTCGAGGGCGACTGACGCGCCCTTGTCGGTGAGGCCGACCGACGGGTCGCCCACGAGCGCCTGGACGGTACTGTCGGCGCTCCGGTCGAGCGTCATGTACGACATGACGCTGTACGAGCCGGCCGGCAGACGCACGGTGGTCTCACCGGCCACGTCGATCGTCTGGTACGACTGGTTCGCGGCATCCCACAGCCACGCAGTGGTCTCGGTCGGCTCGCCGTCGAAGTCGGTGGCGGTCAGATGCAGGTTGTAACGCTCGGCCTCCGCGATGATGCCGACGGCCGTACGCGCTACCGCCGTGTCACCCACCGACGCCACCAGTGCGCCGGAGAGCTGGTGGCCCGCCTCGACGTCCGCCTGGTTCGCGCTGAGGGTCACGTCGCGGCTGGCGCCGGCGGGGATCGTCAGCGAGTCGTCGCTGAGTGTCACCACGTCGGCCGGGTCGGCGGCCGCCGCGCGCGTGCTCAGCGGGGTCACGCCACCGTCGGAGGACGGCGTGGTGTCCGACATCGACAGCTTCAGCGCAACGGTGACGTCTTCGCCACCCGTGTTCGTGTAGGTGACGGTGCGCTTCAGGGTGGCGGGTTCGTCGCCCCAGTGCAGCATCCCGAAATCGGCCGAACCCGAAGCGACGACGCCCGCGTCGATCGCGGTGGTGAGGTCGACGACGCCCACGCCCGCCTGGTACGGGCTCAGTCCGACGTCGCGCGATGAGCTGGTCAGCAGTGCGCGCAGCTGGTCGGCGGTGTAGTCGGGATGCTCCTGCTTGAGAATCGCGGCGGCGCCGGCGATGTGCGGCGTGGCCATCGACGTGCCGCTCATGCTCACGTAATAGCCCTCGCCCGCGCTCTGTGCCGAACGGGCCGCGGTGATGTTGTTGCCGGGACCGGCGATGTCGGGCTTCATCGCGCCCGAGAGGGTCAGCGGACCCTGGCTCGAGAACCACGACAGTGCGCCCGACGGGTCGTCGACCGATCCGACCGTGAGTGCGTCGGCTGCGGCGCCGGGGGCGCCGATGGTCTCGGGATTGGTCGCGTTGCCGGCGGCGACGACGAACAGTGCTCCGGTCGACTCGGAGATCTCGTCCAGCGCCTCGGACATGAGGTCGGTGCCGTCGCTCGCCGTCGTCGAGCCCAGGCTCATCGACACGATGGGCGCCTGCTCGGCGGCCCACTCCATGCCGGCGATGATCCACGAGTCCTGCCCGTAGCCGTCGTTGCCGAGCACCTTGCCGACGATGGCCTTGGCGCCGTCGGCGACGCCGCGGTACTTGCCGTCGCTGGCCGCTCCCGTGCCGACGATGGTCGAGGTGACATGCGTGCCGTGGCCCTCGGGGTCGCTGTCGACGGCTTCATCGGGCACGAAGCTCTTCGAGCCGGAGAGCACCTGGCCCTTCAGATCCGGGTGGGTGGCATCGTACCCGGTGTCGAGGACGGCCACGGTCACGCCCTCGCCGGTGTAGCCGGCGTCCCAGGCGTCGGGCGCGCCGATGTACGGCACCGAGGTGTCGAGCGAAGCCTTCACCTTGCCGTCGAGGTGGATGGCGGTGATGCCGTCGGCGAACGGCGCTGCCGCCGAACGGCTCTTCGACGCCGCGACGCTCGTGAGCGCATCCCACGTCTGTGCGGCCTTCGCGTGCGATGCGGTGGCCGCTTCGGCGCCGATGCTCGACAGCGTCCGCTGCACGGCCAGACCCGGTGCCGGCGCCGAGCGCGCCGCGCGTCCCGTCGTCTCGACGATGATCGGGGTGGCGTCGACGTGCGCGTTGTCGTAGCCGTCCTCGATGAGCAGGCTGACGTTGAAGAGATCGTCGTCGAGCACGCCCTTCGCGAGATACGACGCGGCGTCGTCGGGGATCACGTGCAGGTCGTCGCCGACCTGCAGCGTCTTGTAGCCGTCGCCGGGGTTGACGGTGTCGACGTCGACCGTATGGGTGCCGTCGGAGAGGTCGGTCACCGTCACGGTGTCGCCGGTGATGAGGGTCACGGTGTGTGAGGCCTGGGTGGCGGCGGGGGTCGACGTCGCGTCGTGCACGGTCGCCTGCGCCGGCAGGGCGGCGGCGCCGATGCCGCTCAGACCCAGCGCGACACCGCCGGCAGTGGCCAGCGCGGCCCGTGCACGCCGACGTGCGGGTCGGTCTTGTGGATGATCCATGAGAACCCTTTCCTGATTGGGGAGCGAGGCCCACGTTCCCATACCGCGCGGTATATCGTGGTGGCGAAGAAACGACATGGCCGTCATCCGCCAGACGGAGATCGGGAGGACGCATGCTCGACGCGATCGGGCTGGATGGCGATCACGTCACGCTGTATCGCCGTCTGCTCGAGGCCCCGTCGGCGGCCTTCGACGAACTCGCCCGGCTGGCAGCGCTCGACGAGGGCGTCGTGAGACGTCTGGTCGAAGATCTTGAAGACGCCGGTCTCGTGGCGCGCCAGGGTTCCGCGCCCGATCGGGTCGTGGCATCCCCGCCCTCTCTCGCCCTGCGCCCGTTGCTGCTGGAGAGCGAGCGGCGCCTCGCGGCCGCGCACGAGGCACTGGTGCACTTCAGCGAGCTGTATCGGCACGGCGCCGAGCAGCGGGCTGCGCCCGACGTGGTCGACGTCGTGGTGGGGCCGGATGCCGTCCGCCAGCGCCTCGCTCAGCTGCAGGCATCGGCGCTGGAGCGCGTGGACGTGTTCGTGCTCAGCGAGGTCGCACTGATGGCGTCGGCGGAGAACGTCGAGGAGGGGCGGGCACTGGAGCGCGGCGTGCGCTATCGGGTGATCATCGAGTCGGAGGTCGCGCAGCGCCCCGGCTTCATCGACGACGCCCACGCGACGATCGAGGCGGGGGAGGAGATCCGGGTGCTCCCGACGCTGCCCACGCGGCTGTTCCTCGTCGACGATGCGATCGCCCTGCTGCCGATGTACTCGCACGGGCCCGACCGCGTCAGCGGCGCGCTGCTGGTGCACCCGTCGGGGCTGCTCGATCTCGTGATCGCGATCTTCGGCGAGTACTGGGCGACGGCGCGGCCACTGCTCGGCTCGGACGAGCCGAGCGTGAGCGGGGCCGACCGCGACCTGCTGTCATTGCTCGTGCTGGGGATGACTGACTCTGCCGCGGCGTCGCAGCTCGGGATCTCGGTGCGCACCGTCCAGCGGCGCGTGGCCGAGCTGGCCGAGCGCGCGGGAGTGCTGTCGCGGTTCCAGCTGGGGGCCGAGGCCGTGCGACGCGGCTGGGTGTGAGCGCTACTTGATGAGGCGCAGGCTGATCGGGTACCGGTAGCCACCGCCGTTGTTGACGGCGATGCCGCCCATGATCGACCAGATGACATTGAGGACCCAGAGCGCGAACGCGAGAAGCCCCAGCACGAGCCCGATGACGCCGCCGAGGAAGGGGATCCAGCCGAAGAGGCCGCGTACGATGCTGATCGCGACCCAGACGATGGTCGCGGTGATCTGCCAGTTCAGGGCCTCTTTACCCTCCTGGTTCACGCGCGGCCCGCGGTCCTTCAGGACGAGCCAGATGATCAGCGACGGCAGAAACCCGACGATGCCGCCGATGTGCGCCCACATCGCGGCCTGCTTGTCGGACTCGGGCGACAGGGGAGGGGCGGGTTGGCCATACGGGTTCGTCATCGGGTGTCCTTCCGGGCGGGCGCACAGCGTGTGCCCACCCACGGTAGCGGTCGGGCGAGCTCGCGGGCAATCCGCGGCGGTAGCGTGGGGGACGTGACTGATGTGCAGCAGCGCCGCGTGGGCGCCTCCGGACTCCTCGTCTCCGCGGTCGGCCTCGGCTGCAACAACTTCGGCCGGTCGGGGACGGTGACCGAGACGCTCGAAGGCACGAAGGCGGTTCTGGATGCCGCGATCGACGCCGGCGTCACGTTCCTCGACACCGCAGACGGGTATGGCGCAGAACCGGGGCTCAGCGAAACGCTCATGGGCGAGGCGCTGAAGGGGCGGCGCGATGAGGTGGTGCTCGCGACGAAGTTCGGACACTCGGGGTCGAAATTCGACTACCCCGGCGCCAAGGGATCCCGGTCGTACGTGCGGCGGGCGGTCGAGGCATCCCTCCGTCGTCTGCAGACCGACTGGATCGACCTCTACCAGCTGCACACGCCCGACAACGAGACGCCCATGGAAGAGACCCTCGACGCGCTGGGCGACCTCGTGCGCGAGGGCAAGGTGCGCTACATCGGGCACTCGAACTTCTCGGGCTGGCAGATCGCCGAGGCGCACTTCGTGGCGCGCGAGCGGCATGCGGTGCCCTATGTGTCGGCGCAGAACGAATACAGCCTGCTGCGGCGCGGCTCCGAGCGCAACGTGCTGCGCGCCGTCGAGCGGTACGGGCTGGGCTTCTTCCCGTACTTCCCGCTGCAGAACGGGCTGCTCACCGGCAAGTTCACGCGCGCCGGCGGGCCCGACGACAGCCGCATCATGCGGCAGCGGCCGCACCTGTGGGAAGACGCGCCGTGGGATGCGCTCGATGCCTACCAGGCGTTCTGCGACGAGCGCGGCATCACGATGCTCGAGGCGACGTTCGGGTGGCTGCTGTCGCAGCCGGCGCTGTCGAGCGTGATCGCCGGGGCGACTCGGCCCGAGCAGGTGCGGGCGAACGCGGCCGCCGGCTCGGCGTGGACGCCTTCTGCGGACGACCTCGCGGCGATCGACGCGATCTTCCCGCCGGCGCCGACTGCGCCGTGAGGTAGGGGCTGCTCACCGCGTGCGCAGGCCGTCGAGCGCGACGGCGAGCACGTCGTCGGCGAGCTGATCGGCGCCCTCGGGGCCGGTGGGCCGATACCACTCGACGACCGAGTTGACCATGCCGAACACGAGGCGGGTGGCCACCGACGCGTCGATGTCAGCGCGCACCGAGCCTTCGTCCTGCGCGGCGCGTACCAGGGCCGTGACAGTCCGGTCGAAGGCGCGCCGGCGTGCGAGGGCCGCGCGCTCGGTGTCGCTGTTGCCGCGCACGCGCAGCAGCAGCGTCACGGCCGGCAGGCGTGCGGCCAGCACGCGCACGGCGCCGTGCAGCACGACGCCGAGCCTGTCGCTGGCGGTTCCGGTCGTGGCATCCCGCGTCTGCAGCACCGCTTCCAGACCCCCGAGGGCCTGCTCGAGGGCGAGCGAGAGAAGCTCTTCCTTCGACGAGAAGTGGTGGTAGAGCGCGGACTTGGTCAGACCCAACCGCTCGGCGAGCTGCGCGACCGAGGTCGCGTCGTATCCCTGCTCGATGAACAGTGCGACCGCGACCTGCAGAATCTGCTCGCGGTCGTAGCCGGGGCGCCCGCGCTTGGCCTGTTCGTGCTCCACCATCACCGGCCCAGTCTCCCACGTGTGGTCGATTTCCTGAACGATCGGTAAGGTATTCGGCATGGACACGATTCTGCCCAGCTTCGTCAACGGAGACTGGTGGATGCCGCAATCCGGCGTCGACGCGACCGTCGTGCGCGACGCATCGACGGGCGCGGAGGTGGTCGCCGTCTCCAGCGAGGGCATCGATCTCGCCGGGGCGCTGGACTACGCGCGCGATGTCGGGCGCCGGTCGCTGGGCGCGTTGACGTTCCACCAGCGCGCGCTGCTGCTCAAGCAGTTCGCGCAGGCGCTCACCGCGCGCAAAGACGAGCTGTACGAGCTTGCGAAGACGGCGGGCGCCACGGTCCGCGACTCGATGATCGACGTCGACGGCGGCATCGGCGTACTGTTCACCTACAGCTCGAAGGGGCGGCGCGAGCTGCCGAACGCCCGGGCGATCCTCGACGGGCCGCTCGAGCAGCTCTCGAAGGACGGCTCGTTCCTCGGCCGGCACGTGTACACCCGGCTGCCCGGTGTCGTGGTGCAGATCAACGCCTTCAACTTCCCGACCTGGGGTCCGCTTGAGAAGCTCGCGCCGGCGTTTCTCGCGGGACTTCCGACGATCATCAAGCCGGCCACGCCCACGGCGCACCTGACCGAGGCGTGGGTGCGCATCCTCGTCGAGTCGGGGCTGCTGCCAGAGGGTTCGGTGCAGCTGGTGTCGGGCGCGCTGCCGGGTGTGTTCGACCTGCTGCGACTGGGCGATGTCGTGGCCTTCACCGGATCGGCGTCGACCGCTGATGCGCTGCGCGCGCAGGTGCCGGCGGGGGTTCGGTTCTCGGCCGAGACCGACTCGATCAACGCCTCGGTGCTCGGGCCCGACGCGGCGCCGGGCACGCCGGTGTTCGACGCGTACATCCGCCAGCTGTTCATCGAGCTCACGGCGAAGGCCGGGCAGAAGTGTACGGCGATCCGGCGGGCAGTGGTGCCCGCGGCATCCATCCCCGCGGTCGTCTCCGCGCTGCGTGCCCGACTCGACGAGAAACTTGTGCTCGGCGATCCGCACGCGGAGGGCGTCACGATGGGGCCGCTGGTGTCGGTCGCGCAGCATGACGAAGTGATGTCGCACGCGCATCAACTGGTGAGCGCCGGCGGAGAGGTGCTGCTCGGATCGTTTTCGGTTCCCGACGTCGTGCGCGCCGACGGGACCACCGGGCCCGCGCCCGAGGGCGCATTCGCCGCACCGATGCTCATCGGGTTCGGCGCCGACGCGCCGGCGGCGGCGCACGAGGTCGAGGCGTTCGGGCCGGTGTCGACGGTCATCGGGTACTCGTCGCTCGATGAGGCCGCAGACCTGGTCAATCGTGGCGGCGGGATGCTGGTGACCAGCGTCGCGACCGATGATGAGGCCGTCGCGCGCGAGCTGTGGGAGCGCATAGCGCCGTACAGCGGACGGGTGCTGTTGCTGGACTCGGCCGACGCGCGCACGTCGACCGGGCACGGCTCGCCGGTGCCGCACCTCGTGCATGGCGGGCCGGGGCGTGCAGGTGGGGGAGAGGAACTCGGCGGCATCCGCGCCGTGAAGCACTTCCTGCAGCGCACCGCCGTGCAAGGCTCGCCCGACATGCTGACGGCGATCACCGGAGTGTGGCATCCCGGCGCCCGCGTCGTCGCGGACGGTGAGCATCCGTTCCGCAAGCCGCTGTCGCGGCTGCGCGTGGGAGATCGATTCGCGTCGGGGGAACGCGCGGTGACGCTCGACGACATCGAGACGTTCGCGCACTTCACCGGCGACACCTTCTACGCGCACATGGACGAGGAGGCCGCTGCGGCCAACCCGTTCTTCCCGGGGCGAGTCGCGCACGGGTATCTGCTCGTCTCGTTCGCAGCCGGGTTGTTCGTGGAGCCGGCGCCGGGGCCGGTGCTTGCGAACTACGGGCTGGAGGATCTGCGCTTCGTCACGCCGGTGTCGCCGGGCGACAGCATCCGCGTGGAGCTGACCGCCAAGCAGATCACGCCGCGCGAGACCGACGAGTACGGCGAGGTGCGGTGGGATGCGGTGATCCGCAACCAGGATGACGCTCTGGTCGCCTCGTACGACGTGCTCACGCTCGTCGCGAAGGAGTAAGTCGGAACGCCCTCACGTCGCCTTCGACAGTACGAGCGGTGTGGCAGGCGGCGCGCGGGGTCAGAACGGCGGCGGGTCGGGTGGATCAGGGGTCGTGTCGGTGAAGCGCACCATCGGCGCGGGGATGTCGACGTACACGCGCCCTGTCGGGCTCGTCCACTCGAGCACGCCATCGGCGAGCTGCCGCACCTTCCAACGAGTGTGGTGTTTGAGGATGTGGTGGCCTTTGCACAGGTGCTCGAGGTTGCATCGGCAGGTCGGTCCGCCGTCGCGATATCGGTCGGTGTGGTCGATCTCGCAGCGCCAGACCGGCTGACGGCAGCCGGGGAAGCGGCAATGCTCGTCGCGAGCGCCCAGAAGGCGCTTGAGGTGTTTGTT
Source organism: Microbacterium horticulturae (assembly GCF_029094505.1). Taxonomy (NCBI): domain Bacteria; kingdom Bacillati; phylum Actinomycetota; class Actinomycetes; order Micrococcales; family Microbacteriaceae; genus Microbacterium; species Microbacterium horticulturae. Next base: position 1,062,959 of record NZ_CP119108.1, read on the forward strand.
CGGATCGTGTCGATCCACACACAGCACGCCGCCGGAGTAAGGACTGGTGAACATTCGATCCCAATTGCGGACGGCACTGGCAAGTGAGCGTGCGGTGGCGGTGTCGACGGGCCCGGAGCCGACCAGCGTCGCCGAGGCGACGGTGTTGGGCTGGGTGGGGATGGGAACACGCCGGAATGCGTCGGGGATGTGCGGATCGGCGAGGATGTCGCCGTCTCCGCTCGTGGCCGCGCCGGTGGTGTCGATCGAGGGGTCGAGGAGTTTGGCGGGAACGATCACCTGCACGTGCGCGGCGATCTTCTCGAAGACATCGGCGGGTCCATGCCCCGTGGGCACCGACGTGAGCAGCATGTCGCTGAGCACGTCGGCCCGGATCTGGTCGAGCGAACGTTCATCACCCGGCGCTGTGCCGTGATCGCCGCCATCGGTGTCGGGGGAGTCGGTGTCGGCCTCTGTGTCGGCGCCAGACTCGCCGGAGGCATTGGATCCGGCATCCACGCTTTCGCCCACACCGTGTTGCACGGTCTTGGCCATCTGCGTGATCCGGTCGAAGATCGCGCGCGCGAGCGCGGCCGGAAGATCGGCGAACAACCGGGCCATGCCGTCATCGAGGTCGGTGATGCCGATGCGGCGGCGGCGCTTCGCGCGCGCGTGCCGCTCGTCGATCGAGTCGGGGTCGAGTCGGTCGGCGATCGACCGGCATGCGGCGCCGAGCCGACCGGCAGTGAGGTTCTCTGCCCGACTCAGCGACTCGGCCTCGAAGGCCGCGCGCACCGAACCGGCCGGGAGAGAGCTGCCGACATCGACGATGGTGCGTGCACGGACGCGATCGATCCGTCCTCCGCGCAGCGCCTCGTGTACCGCGGGAAAGTCTTGCACGAGGGCGGCGGCATCGCCCATCCGCGTCTGCATCGTGCGATCGGACACGCGCAGCGCGGCGGCGATCTCGGATGACAGTTCACGCCACGGCAACTGCTGGTCATCGTCGATTCCGCGGGCGGCCATCGTCTCCGCGACCACGTCGACCGCGGCCGAGAGCATCGATGCCTCGAGCGCCTGCAGCGCCGCGACCTGCTTCTGCACCTGGGTGAGCCCCTCGACGAGGGCGTCGACTGCGGGAAGATCGACGTTCGACGCGTCGGCGAGCCAGGCAAGGCGCCCGGCATCGGGTGCCTGCTCGAGGCCGCTTACCGGCTCTTCTTCCATGCCTCCATTATTACGCCCACCTCCGACATCTATCGAAGAAAGCTACGTATCCAGTGTTCCGATAGGCGGCATGCCGGCCGAAGCGCTGACGCATCGGCAACCCTCAGGGCGGCGACCTTAGTAGGTCAGTTCAGCAGCGCGCGTCACTCGGTGAGCAGCGCGCGCAGCGCCGCCCGCGTGACCAGCTCGATCTCGAGGCGGTCCATGATGCCGTCGACATCCTCGGCGAACGCGACGACGTGCGGGGTGACCTCGGCGAGGAACGCATCGGTCTCGTCACCCGTCCACCTCGCCTGCCGATCGTGCGTCGGTCCGCCGTGAGCGGCGGAGCCCGCCATGGCCCGCACCGCGAGCGAGTAGTCGGCGACGATCCCGCCGGCGGTCACACCGGCGTTCGCGAGCAGAAGCGTCGAGATCAGGCCGGTGCGGTCGCGGCCGGCGCTGCAGTGGAAGAGGATGCCGGGCTCGGCGCCCGCGATCGCCTCGAGGGTCGCACGCACGAGATGCGGGAGGATGCGCACATTGTGCGCCCAGTACTCGGGCGAGTCCAAGATCGGGAAGCAGGTCTCGATGAACTCGGTGTTCTGCTGGTCTTCGGTCGGCGCGAGCGTGATCGTGACATGCTCTGGTGTTCTTGCGGCGGGGTCTCCGTCGCGGGCGCCGACCTCGGCGTCGGTGCGCAGGTCGACGATCGACCGCAGACCCCAGGATGCGGCATCCCGCCACCCCTGCTCGGTGAGCAGCTCGCGGCGGGCCCCGCGGGCGAGGCGATTCGGGATCGTCGTCGCGCCGTCGACCGTGGGCAGGCCACCGAGGTCCCGGATGTTGCGGCCGCCGTGCCAGCTCAGTTCCCTGTGCATCGGGACATCTTACGAGGCGTGTCTGCGGGTCGACGTCGGGCGGCGTGTGCGAGGCAGCCGGTCGCTCCCGGGGATAAGGACACCCGGACGTTCGGTCCGCAAATAGGGGAGTCCGCCCACAGGCCGAGGTGACGGCCGTCGCCCTCACAACCGCATTGAATTTCCTGCTCACACAGGTGAGCGCGAGCGGACGTGCCCATCAGAGTGGCTGTGTGAACGGAAAGTTCACCACGTCTACGCGATGTGCCGCACTCCGGCGGCCCTCGAAGCAACGCATGCTCGTCTCGGCGCTCCGCGCCTCGCGCTCATCGCAGGTCGTACACGCGCTTGTACTTGCCCTCACTGCGCGGCAGGGTGCCGGGCTCTTCCAGCCGCACCTCGACGCTCGTGCCCAGATGCGCCTTCACGCGCCGCCGCAACACCTCGGTCGCCGCCTCGCAGACCTCGACAGACAGCGCCGGATCCCTTTCGATCCGCACCGTCATCGCGTCCAGCGCCCCGTGCTTCGACAGCTCCAACACGAAGTGCGGCGTGAGCGCCTCGATGCCCAGCACGAGCTCCTCGATCTGGGTCGGAAACAGATTCACCCCGCGCAGAATGATCATGTCGTCATCGCGTCCGGTGATCTTCTGGATGCGCCGCATCGACGGACGCGCGGTACCCGGCAGCAGACGCGTCAGATCACGCGTGCGATACCGGATCACCGGGAACGCCTCTTTCGTCAGCGAGGTGAACACCAGCTCGCCCGCCTCGCCGTCGGCCACCGGCTCACCCGACTCGGCATCGATCACCTCCGGTAAGAAGTGGTCCTCCCACACATGCGGACCGTCCTTGGTCTCGACGCACTCGTTCGCCACCCCCGGACCCATCACCTCGCTGAGCCCGTAGATGTCCACGGCATCGATGCCCAACCGCCGCTCGATCTCACCGCGCAGCTCGTTCGTCCACGGCTCCGCACCGAGCACGCCGATCCTCAACGACGTCGACCGGGGATCGATGCCGGCCTGCTCCATCGCATCCGCGATCGTCAGCAGATAGCTCGGCGTGCAGGTGATGACCTCCGGCTCGAAGTCGTGGATCAGCTGCACCTGCCGGGCCGTCTGCCCGCCCGACACCGGAATCACCGCCGCCCCCAGCAGCGCCGCCCCGTCGTGCAGCCCGAGACCGCCCGTGAACAGGCCATAGCCATACGCGTTGTGCACCTTCATCCCGGGCTTCACGCCCGATGCCCGCAACGACCGCGCCACCAGCTGCGCCCACCGATCCAGATCACCCTGTGTGTAGCCGACGACCGTGGGCCGGCCGGTCGTCCCCGACGACGCATGGATGCGCCGCACCTGCGACATCGGCACCGCGAACATGCCGAACGGATACGTGTCACGCAGATCGGCCTTCGTCGTGAACGGCAGCTTCCGCACGTCATCGAGCGACCGCACGTCGCCCGGCGCCACGCCCGCAGCGTCGAACTTCTGCCGATACAACGGCACGTTCTCGTACGCGTGATGCACCGTCCACTGCAGGCGCTGCAGCTGCAGCTCTTCCAGCTCGGCGCGCGACAGCCGCTCTTCGGGGTCGAGGTCATCCACCGGCATCCTCCTTCGCATCGAACAGCCGGTTCGTCGTCAGCGACCGCCCGCGAAACTCCGCGACGACGTCGCCCGTCTCATCGCTCACCGTCACGTCGTACAGGCCGTTGCGCCCGCTCACCGCCCGCCGCACCGCCGTCGCCGTCAGCGTCTGCCCCTCGACGGTCGACTTGAAGAACGTGATGTCTGCACCCGCCGCCACCGTCACGCGCTCGTCCTCGTTGCATGCCATCGCGAACGCCGTGTCGGCCAGCGCGAACACGAACCCACCATGCGTGATCGCGAATCCGTTGAGCATGTCATCGCGCACCCGCATCGACACGACAGCCTTGCCCGGCTCATCGGACACGACGCGCAGACCGAGAGCTGCAGCGGCGCGATCGTTCCTGATCATCGGCCGAATCACGGCATCCGACATCGTCCCTCCCGCACCCTTGCGTCGGCACGAGTATGGCATAATTACTGAACGAGCGGTAGGTAATTACGCGAGGAGTCGACGATGACCACGGTGACAAGCACCGATGACGAACAGCGCGCGTTCGATGCACTGATCGACGCGGACGCGCGCATCGAGCCGCGCGACGGGATGCCCGACGACTACCGAAAGACGCTGATCCGGCAGATGTCGCAGCACGCGCACTCCGAGATCATCGGCATGCAGCCCGAGGGCAACTGGATCACGCGCGCTCCGAGCCTGCAGCGCAAGGCGATCCTGATGGCGAAGGTGCAGGATGAGGCGGGCCACGGCCTCTACCTGTACTCGGCGACGCAGACGCTCGGGATCACCCGCGACGAGATGACCGAGCAGCTCATCGAAGGGCGTGCGAAATACTCCTCGATCTTCAATTACCCGACCCCGACCTGGGCAGACATGGGCGCGATCGGCTGGCTCGTCGACGGCGCCGCGATCGTCAACCAGGTGCCGCTGTGTCGCTGCTCGTACGGCCCCTACGCCCGTGCGATGGTGCGCATCTGCAAGGAGGAGTCGTTCCACCAGCGTCAGGGGTTCGAGATCCTGCTCACGCTCATGCAGGGCACCGACGCGCAGAAGCAGATGGCGCAGGACGCCGTGGACCGCTGGTACTGGCCGAGCCTCATGATGTTCGGCCCGCCCGACGACGAGTCGCCCAACTCCGCGCGCTCGATGGCCTGGAAGATCAAGCGCTTCTCGAACGACGAGCTGCGCCAGCGCTTCGTCGGCATGCTCGTGCCGCAGGCCGAGGTGCTCGGCGTCACACTGCCCGATCCGAACCTGCGCTGGAACGACGACACGCAGCAGTACGACATGAGCCCGATCGACTGGGACGAGTTCATGGCCGTGTTGAAGGGCCACGGCCCGATGAATGCCGTGCGCATCCAGACCCGCCGTGACGCGCATGAAGGCGGCGCCTGGGTCCGCGAAGCCGCCGCCGAATACGCCCGCAAGCAGCAGCAGAAGGAGCAGGCCGCATGACCGAAGAGACCTGGCCTCTCTGGGAGGTGTTCGTCCGCGCCGGTCGGGGACTGAGTCACGTGCACGTCGGCTCGCTGCACGCGCCCGACGCAGACATGGCCGTGCGCAACGCGCGCGACCTGTACACCCGGCGCGGCGAAGGCGTATCGATCTGGGTCGTGCCCTCCGACGCGATCACCGCCAGCGACCCCGACGCCAAGGGTGCGTTCTTCGAGAGCCCGGCCGGCAAGAACTTCCGCCATGCGACCTACTACACCGCCAGCGAGGGGGTGCCGCACCTGTGACCGACGCCCGCTCGCACGCCGTCCGCGCCGTGCACATCTCCGTCGACGAGGTCGAGCTCGCCGCCGAACTCGCCGGCGACGAGGGCCGCACCGCGACGCCCGACATCGCCGAATACGCGCTCTGGCTCGGCGATGACGCCCTGATCCTCGCCCAGCAGGTCGGCGCCTGGATCGCCCACGCGCCCGAACTCGAAGAAGACGTCGCGCTCGCCAACATCGCCCTCGATCTGCTCGGCCACGCGCGCAGCCTGCTGCGCTACGCCGGCACCGCCGACGGGCGCAGCGAAGACGACCTCGCGTACTTCCGCGATGAGCCCGACTTCCGTAGCGCATGGCTGTTCGAGCAGCCCAACGGCGACTTCGCGCACACTATCGGGCGCCAGCTCGCGGCATCCACGTATCTGTCCGTGCTGTACGAGCGACTGCAGCACTCGGGCGATCCGGTACTGGCCGCGGTCGCCGGCAAGGCCGTCAAGGAGGTCGCCTACCATCGGGATCACGCCGTGCAGTGGACGCTGCGGCTGGCCGGCGGCACCGACGAATCGCGCCGCCGCATGATCACGGCCATCGACGACATCTGGCCGTACGTCGATGAGCTGTTCCGCGACGAGCCGCTGATCGACAGGCTGGGGGATGCCGTGGTGCGGCCCTCGACGCTGCGGGCGCCGTTCGACGTGGCCGTCGCACCGGTGCTGGCCGAAGCCGAGCTCGAGGTGCCCACCCGCTTCACCGCGTCGGGCGGCGGGCGGAGGGGGGAGCACTTTCCGACGCTCGGGTATCTGCTCGCCGAGATGCAGGTGCTCGCCCGCGCACATCCGGGGGCGACATGGTGATGCGCGCCGTCCTGCCCACCCGTGCCGAAGCGCTCGAGGCCGTGCTCGGTCCCGCGCCCGTCGTCGTGCCCGCCGACGGCACGGACCTCGAACGCGCGCGGGCCGCGGCATCCACCGTCTGCGATCCCGAGCTGCCGGTGCTCTCGATCGCCGACCTCGGCGTGCTGCGAGACGTGCGCATCGACGAGGACGTCGTGACCGTCGTCGTGACCCCGACGTACTCGGGCTGCCCCATGATGCAGGTCATCGAGCGCGACATCGCACGCGCGGTGCGTGCCGCGGGGTTCGCCGACGTGCACGTGCGCACCGAGCTGTCGCCGGCCTGGACCACCGACTGGATCAGCGCCGAGGGGCGCCGACGGCTCGAGGAGTTCGGCATCGCCCCGCCCACGGGCACCCGGCCGCTCGGGCCGATTCAGGGCGGCCTGCACGTGCGCTGCCCGCACTGCCGCTCGCTGAACACCCGCGAGATCTCGCACTACGGCTCGACCGCGTGCAAGGCGCTGTACGCGTGCCGGTCCTGCGGTGAGCCGTTCGACTTCTTCAAGGACCATTGATGACGGATGCCACGGCCGCCGAACGCGTCGCCGACGCGTTCCTCACGTCCGCCGTCGGCGGCCCGCGCCGGCGCGCCGCGCGCTTCCACACGCTCACGGTCGCCGGCGTCCGCCCGCTCACCGACGATGCGATCGAGGTCACATTCGCCGTGCCCGACGAGTTGCGCGCCGACTACGAATACCTGGCCGGGCAGCACGTCGCCCTGCGCGCCCGGCTCGACGGACAAGAACTGCGCCGCTCGTACTCGCTGTGCCGACCTCCCGACGGCGGCGCGCTCAGCGTCGCGATCAAGCGCGACATCGGCGGACGGTTCTCGACCTGGGCGCAGACCGAGCTGCACCCCGGCGACACACTCGACGTCATGAGCCCGCAGGGCAGCTTCACCACGCGCCTCGACGACCTCGACGGCCGCCACCTCGTCGGCATCGCCGCCGGCAGCGGCATCACCCCGCTGATGGCCCTGGCCACCGCGGTGCTGTCGCGCTCGGCGACCTCGCGCTTCACCCTCGTCTACACGAACCGGTCGCGCAGCGACGTGATGTTCCTCGAGGACCTCGCCGATCTGAAGGATCGCTACCCGTCGCGGCTCGCTCTGCACCACGTGCTCTCGCGCGAGCAGCGTGCGGCGCCCCTGCTGTCGGGCCGCATCGACGAGCCGAAGCTGCGCACGATGCTCGACGTGCTCGTCCGTCCCGACACGGTCGACGAGTGGTTCCTGTGCGGACCGTTCGCGCTCGTGCAGCTGTGCGGCGACGTGCTCACCGACGTCGGCGTCGATCGCGCGCACATCCGCCACGAGCTGTTCACCACCGGCGAGCCGGGCGAAGCCACGCCGACCGGGCCGCGGCCGGTCGAGCCGGCACGCCCCGACGAGCACGTGCGCACCGTGCGCTTCACACTCGAGGGGCAGAGCGCGAGCGTCGACAGCCCCGACAGTGCGCACGAGACGATCCTCAACGCCGCCTTGCGCGTGCGGCCCGACGTGCCGTTCGCATGCGCCGGGGGAGTGTGCGGCACTTGCCGCGCGCGCCTGCTGGAGGGCGATGTGCGCATGACCGAGAACTACGCGCTCGAACCCGAAGAGCTCGAGCGCGGCTATATCCTGACCTGCCAATCCCATCCGACCACCGACACAGTCGTCGTCGACTACGACGTGTGAGGAGCATCCCGTGATCGACCTGAGCTACGCCGACGACGTCGCCGAGATAGTGCTGAACGCACCGGGCAAACGCAACGCGCTCGACGAGACCGCGCTGCACGAGCTGTCGCTCGCCTACGCCGACGCCGAGCAAGCGGGGGTGCGCGCCGTGCTGCTGCGCGGTGAGGGCCCCGCGTTCTGTGCGGGCCGCGACATCTCCGGCGTCGACCCGGCAAGCGACGACGTGCCCGGGTACCTCGACGGGCTGCTCGCTCCGCTCATGCGCCGTATAGCGATGTTCCCGGCGCCGACGTTCGCCGCCGCTCAGGGCGCGTGCCTGGGCGTGGGGCTCGGGCTGCTCATCGCCACCGACGTCGTCTACGTCGCCGACACCGCGAAGATCGGCTCGCCCTTCGCTGCTCTCGGTGCCCTGCTCGACTCCGGCGGCCACGCGCTGTTCACCGCGCGGCTCGGCGCCCATCGCACGCTCGACCTCGTCTACACCGGTCGGCTGATGTCGGGGGAGGAGGCAGTGAACGCCGGGCTGTTCTCGCGCGTGTTCCCGGCGGACGAGGTGCGGGATGCCGCATCCACCGCCGCCCGGACGGCAGCGCAGGGCCCGACCGCCGCGTTCGTCGCCAGCAAGCGACTCGTCGCCCGCGTGCGCGACGAGCGGCTGAGCCTGTGGGAGACCCTCGACGCCGAGGCGGCCGGGCAGACGGCGTTGTCGCACACCGCTGACTATCGTGAGGGGTTCGCGGCGTTCCACCAGAAGCGGCCGCCCGTCTTCCGCGGCTGCTGAGCTGCGCAGCCGTCGAGCTCTCTCGACCTCTGAGTTCGCTCAGGGCGCACATCTTCGTAGGTGCGGAGTGAGTGCTCACTCACTACACTCGAATCCGTGACATCCACCCGTGCCGAACCGATGGCGCCCGAAGACCGGCGGTCCATGATCGCCGAGCAGGCGGTACCGCTGTTCCTCGAACACGGCGCGGGGCTGACCACCCGGCAACTGGCCGAAGAGCTCGGCATCGCCGAGGGCACGATCTTCCGGGCCTTCGGCGACAAAGAAGCGCTCAAGCGCGCCGCCGTCGAGACGTTCTTCGCGCAGTCGCGTGCGCGGATGGAGGAGGGGATGGTCGATCCTTCGCTTCCGCTGGAAGAGAAGATCGTCGCCCTCGTGCGCGGCACCCGCATGTGGATGCGGAACATGATGCGGATGCTCTCGCTCGTGGACCGCGAAGAGATTCCCTCCTTCTTCAAAGGTCCGCGCGACGACGCCTACCGCACCGGGGTGGCGGCGATCTTCGCACCGAATGCCGACGAGCTGACCATCCCGCCCGACCGGCTCGGACCCATCGTGCGCATCGCGGGCATGGCGGCCAACGCCGCCGGGCTCGCCAACGACGCCGGACTGTCCGACGACGAGCTCGTCCACTTCATCCTGTACGGCATCGCGGGCCGACCCCGCGGAGAGGACTAGACCATGCTGGGCAGACTTCTGGCTCATTATCTGCGCCGCGGATGGCCGCTGATCATCGGCGTGCTCATCTTCCAGATCGCGCAGTCGCTGGCGTCGCTGTGGCTTCCGACGCTGCAGGCCGACATCATCGACGACGGCGTTCTCAAGGGCGACGTCGACTTCATCTGGCGCACCGGCGGTCTCATGCTCGTGATCAGCCTCGGCCAGATCATCTGCACGATCGTCGCCGTGTACTTCGGCTCGCGCCTGGCGATGGGCATGGGCCGCGACATCCGTGGCGACCTGTTCCATCGCGTCGTGCAGTTCTCGCAGCGCGAGGTGGGTCAGTTCGGCGCCCCTTCGCTGATCACCCGCAACACGAACGATGTGCAGCAGGTGCAGATGCTCGTGCAGATGTCGGCGACCATGATGGTGTCGGCGCCGATTCTGGCCATCGGCGGTGTCATCTTCGCGATCCGGCAGGATGTCGGGCTGTCATGGCTCATGGCGGTGTCGGTGCCGGTGCTGCTGATCATCGTCTCGCTCATCGTCGTGCGCATGGTGCCGGCATTCCGCGCCATGCAGAAGCGCATCGACCGCGTCAACCAGATCATGCGCGAGCAGCTGACCGGCATCCGCGTCGTGCGCGCGTTCGTGCGCGAACCGCAGGAGCACGCGCGCTTCACCCGCGCGAGCGAAGACGTCATGGAGTCGGCCGTGCGCGCCGGCAACCTGATGGCCATCATGTTCCCCGCCGTCACGGTCGTGCTGAACGTCTCGAGCGCCGCCGTCATCTGGTTCGGCGCGTTCCAGGTGCAGGACGGCAATGCGCAGATCGGCACGCTGTTCGCGTTCCTCACCTACATGATGCAGATCCTCATGGGCGTCATGATGGCCACGTTCATGTTCGTGATGATCCCGCGCGCTGCGGTCTGCGCCGGCCGCATCGGCGACGTGCTGCAGACCGAGCCATCGGTGGCCGCGCGCGCAGAGCTCGCCGCGCCGCCGGCGCCGATGGGCCGTGTCGAGTTCGATCACGTCGACTTCACCTACCCGGGTGCTGAAGACGCGGTGGTCACCGACGTGAGCTTCACCGTCGAACCCGGCACCACGACCGCTATCATCGGCTCGACCGGCTCGGGCAAGACCACGCTCGTGGGCCTGCTGCCGCGCTTGTTCGACGTGACCGGCGGCCGGGTGCTGCTTGACGGCGTCGATGTGCGCGACTACGACCCCGACGTGCTCTGGAAGCGCATCGGGCTGGTGCAGCAGCGGGCGTTCCTCTTCTCCGGGACCGTGGCATCCAACCTCCGCTACGGCGACGAGAGTGCGACCGACGACGAGCTGTGGGACGCGCTCGAGATCGCCCAGGCCAAGGGCTTCGTCGAAGAGATGCGGCTGGATGCTCCGATCGCCCAGGGCGGCACGAACGTCTCGGGCGGTCAGCGCCAGCGCCTGTCGATAGCGCGGGCGATCGTCCACAAACCGGCCGTGTACGTCTTCGACGACTCGTTCTCGGCCCTCGACCTGTCGACCGACGCCGCGCTGCGGCACGCGCTCGACGAGCGCCTGCCCGAGGCGACCCGGATCGTCGTCGCGCAGCGGGTCAGCAGCATCCAGCATGCCGATCAGATCATCGTGATCGACCACGGCCGCATCGTCGGCGTGGGCGCGCATGACGACCTCGTCGAGACATGCGAGACCTACCGCGAGATCGTCGAATCGCAGCTGACGGCGCAGGAGGCGTGATGAGCGACACCAAGACCACGCAGACCCAGACGGCCCCGCGGCGCGGCCCCGGCGGACCGGGCCGCGGCCCCGGCGCCGGCATGGGCGCACCCGTCCAGAAGGCGCAGAACTTCGGCCCCAGCGCGAAGCGGCTGCTCGGGATGCTGCGTCCCGACGCGCTCTCGCTGATCTTCGTCGTGCTGATGGGCGCGGTCAGCGTCGCCCTCAACGTCGTCGGTCCGAAGCTGCTCGGTCAGGCCACCAACGTCGTGGTCGCCGGCTTCATCTCGATGCAGTTCAAGGACGTCCCCGCGGGCGTCACGAAGGCGCAGATCATCGATCAGCTGCAGGCGAGCGGTCAGGGCCAGGTCGCCGACATGCTGCGCACCGTCGACTTCACGCCCGGAGCCGGCATCGACTTCGGTCGGCTGGGCGTCATCATCGGATCGGTGCTGGCGATCTACCTGATCTCCGCGGTCTTCATGTGGCTGCAGGGCCGCATCCTCAACATCGTCGTGCAGCGGGCCATGCACCGCATCCGCATGATGATCGAGGAGAAGGTGCACAAGCTGCCCCTGTCGTACTACGACCGCATGCAGCGCGGCGAACTGCTCAGCCGCGTGACCAACGACGTCGACAACATCGGTCAGACGCTGCAGCAGAGCATGTCGCAGGTGGTGATCTCGCTGCTGACCGTGGTCGGTGTGCTGGTGATGATGTTCTCGATCTCGTGGGTGCTCGCGATCATCGCCCTGGTCGCGATCCCGATCACGATCCTCGTGACGGTGCTGGTCGCCCGGCGCTCGCAGAAGCTGTTCATCGCGCAGTGGGCGGCCACCGGGGTACTCAACGCGCGCGTCGAGGAGACGTACTCCGGCCACGCCATCGTCAAGGTCTTCGGCCACCAGCGCGAGGTCGAATCCGGCTTCCGCGCCGAGAACGACGCGGTGTACCGGGCCAGCTTCGGCGCCCAGTTCGTCTCGGGTGTCATCATGCCCGCGATGATGTTCGTCGGAAACCTCGTCTACGTCGCCATCGCGGTGGTCGGCGGCATCCGTATCGCCAGCGGCCTCATCTCGGTCGGTGACGTGCAGGCGTTCATCCAGTACTCGCGTCAGTTCACTCAGCCGCTGAGCCAGCTGGGCTCGATGGCGAATCTGCTGCAGTCGGGCGTGGCCAGCGCCGAGCGGGTGTTCGAGCTGCTCGACGAGCCCGAAGAGACCCCCGACGCCGACCCGGGGGCCGCGGTCCCCGCCGATGCGAGCCATCTCGCGTTCGACGACGTCGCGTTCCAGTACCTGCCCGACAAGCCGCTCATCTCTGAGCTGTCGCTGTCGGCCAGCCCCGGCAGCACGGTGGCGATCGTGGGCCCGACCGGCGCCGGCAAGACGACGCTCGTGAACCTCATCATGCGCTTCTACGACGTCGACAGCGGCCGCATCACGCTCGACGGCGTCGACACCCGCACGATGACGCGAGCGGACCTGCGCGCACGCACCGGCATGGTGCTGCAGGACACGTGGCTGTTCGCCGGCACGATCCGCGAGAACATCGCCTACGGCCGCCCGGATGCCACCGAGGATGAGATCGTGGATGCCGCGACCGCCGCCTACGTGGACCGCTTCGTGCACGCACTGCCCGACGGGTACGACACGATGCTCGACGACGAGGCCACGAACCTCTCGGTGGAGGAGCGGCAGCTGGTCACGATCGCCCGGGCGTTCCTGGCCGACCCGCGCATTCTCATCCTCGACGAGGCCACCAGCTCGGTCGACACCCGCACCGAGCTGCTGATCCAGCGGGCGATGTCGAACCTGCGTGTCGACCGCACCTCGTTCGTGATCGCGCACCGGCTGTCGACGATCCGCGACGCCGACCTCATCCTCGTGATGGAGGACGGGCACATCGTCGAGCAGGGCGCTCATGATGAGCTGCTGGCCGCGCGCGGCGCGTACTGGCGCCTGTACAACGCGCAGTTCGAGGCTCCGGTGTTGGACACGGGCGTCGAAGCCGTCAATTAGTATGTGAGAACGTCGTCGACCGGCGGCGCCTTGCCAGCCAGGAAGGATCCGGCGTGCCCGACGTGCGCACACGAGAACACACGGTCACGCTGGCCGACGGAAGGCTCGAGGTCTCCTGGGCCGCCGCAACCGACGTCGGCAGACGGCGTGAGGTGAATCAAGACGCGGTGCTCGCCGAGTTCCCGCTGTTCGTCGTCGCCGACGGCATGGGCGGGCACATCGGCGGTGAGATCGCCTCGACGAGCGCCATCGACCGGCTGCGCCCGGTCGCAGAATCGGGGGCGGTCACGCCCAAGGCGCTCGAGAAGGCGCTCAGCCGGGCGGTGAAAGACATCGCCGCGCACCCCGAGGCGACCGACGACGGCACCGGGACGACGGTCACCGGCTTCTACTTCGACGCGGCAGCATCCGACCCGCACTGGGTGACGCTGAACATCGGCGACTCGCGCGTGTACCTGGTCCGTGACGGGCAGATCGTGCAGATCACGACCGACCACTCCGTCGTGCAAGAGCTCATCGCCGCGGGCCGGCTGAGCCCCGAAGAGGCCGAGAATCACCCGTACGGCAACGTCATCACCCGTGCTGTCGGGCCCAGCGACAGCGTCAAGCCCGACTACGTGCGGCTCGACCTCGTCGACGGCGATCGGTTCGTCGTCTGCTCCGACGGGCTGACCAAGGAGCTCACCGACTACGGCATCCAGCACTTCCTCTCCGAGCACGCCGATCCCGGCGAGGCCGTGTCGGAGATGATGGATGCCGCGCTTGAGAACGGCGGCCGCGACAACATCTCGGTCATCGTCGTGAACGTGGCGGCCAGCGGCGACCGTTACACCGGTTCCTCCCCAGACGAGGACTGACAGCCGCTTCTCCACAGATCGGCGGACGAGCCCTCTGCGGCGGTGCGCAGCGCGCTTGACTGGACGGCATGACCGATGTCATCGACGACGTTCTCCGGCTGCCCGATCCTGCACCGGCCGCCCGGCGCAGCCCGCTGCCTCTCATAGCCTCGGCGGTGCCCGTGCTGGCTGGAGTGGGGTTGTGGCTGGCGACCGGTACGGTGACGATGCTGTGGTTCGCCGCACTCGGGCCGCTCATCGCCGTGGCGACGGTGGCCGACGGCGTGCGCGCCGCACGGCGGCAGCGCCGGCTCGCCGCACGCGACGCCGAGCGCACGCGGCGCCGCGTCGGCGCCGCTGTCGCCGAGCGTCACGAGGCCGAACGCGTGCGGTTGTGGACGCGCACCCCCGACCTGCTCGGCGCGCTCGACGAGGTGTGGCGCCCGGTCGCCGGCCGCGGCGAGCAGCTGGTGGTGGGACGTGGCCCGCGACCGAGCACCGTGCGCGTGGAGGGCGGGCGAGACGATGCCGCCTCGGCCGCGATCCGTGCCGCGGCTGCCGTCGTCGCCGACGCGCCGGTGACCGTGCCGCTGCGCGATGGCGTCGTCGTGGTCGGCCCTGCGCCGCTGGCGCGCGCGGTGCATCGGGCGCTCCTCCTTCAGTTGTGTCTGGTGCTGCCGCCTGACCGGATGCACATATCCGCAGACGGCGGCGAAGAATGGGTGCGGCGCCTTCCACACGTCGACGGCGACGCACCGATGACGATCGCGCTCGCCGCAGACGAACCCGGGGACGCGGCGCTCGTGCGGGCGGCGCCGGGCGCGCCGCCGCCGCCGCGCTGCGGGGCTGTGCTGGCTCTGACCGGGGCAGAGCGCGCACTGCTCACCTACGACGGCGGCACCACCCCGGTGCGCGTCGAAGGCATCTCCGCGGGCCAGGCCGGCCAGCTCGCCGACGCGCTGCGCCGATGCGCACAGGAGATGTTCGGGGCACAGGCCGGTGCTGTCGCCCTCGCCGAGATAGCGGATCGGACGCCGGCGAACGGCGACGGCCTCGACGTCGTGATCGGGTCGGCCCGCGGCATCCCGTACCGCCTCGACCTGGTCGCCGACGGCCCGCACGCGGTCGTCGCCGGCATCACCGGCTCGGGCAAGAGCGAGCTGCTCACGACGTGGATCACCGCTCTGTGCCTGCGCCATGGACCCGATCGCGTGACGTTCCTGCTCGCGGATTTCAAGGGTGGCACCGCCTTCGATGCGCTGGTGGGACTGCCGCACGTGGCCGGAGTGATCTCCGACCTCGACACCGGCGGCGCCGCGCGTGCGCTGGAGAGCCTGCGTGCCGAGCTGCGCCGCCGAGAGGCCGCGATCGTCGCCGCGGGCGCTCGCGATGTCGCCGGCACCGACCTGCCGCGGCTGATCATCGTCGTCGACGAGTTCGCCGCTCTGACCGCCGCGCATCCCGACCTCGTCGAGCTGTTCACCGACATCGCGGCCCGCGGCCGGGCGCTGGGCATGCACCTCATCCTGGGCACGCAGCGGGCCGCCGGCACGTTCCGCGATGCACTGCTCGCCAACTGCCCGCTGCGCATCAGTCTGCGGGTCACCGACCCCGCTGACAGCAGCGCTCTGCTGGGCGGCCCCGAGGCGGCCGGGTTGCCCGGCGCTCCCGAGCACCGGGGGCTCGCCTACGTGCGGCGGGGAGCGGATGGCGCCGCCCGGCGCGTACGCGTGGCTCTGACGTCGCCCCAGCTGGTGGCCGAGGCTGCAGCGTCGGCGTCCGGTCCTCTTCCGCGGCGGCCGTGGCTGCCCGCGCTGCCCGAGAGGATCGCGCTGACCGAGCTGCGCGGCGACGGTGTGATGCTCGGGCTGGCCGATGAGCCCGAGCGGCAGCGGCAGTCGGCCGTACTGCTCGACAGCCGGGGCCTGGCGGTCGTGGGCCGCGCCGGGTCAGGGCGCACGACGGTGCTCGCGGCGGTGGCCGCCCAGTGCGCGCGGCCCGTGTGGGTCGGCGCAGATCCGGAGGCCGCGTGGGACGCGCTTACGGCCCTGGACGGAGCTGCCAGCGCGCGCACCGTGCTCGTCGACGACCTCGACGCGCTGCTCGCACAGTACCCGCCCGAGTATGCGCACGAGGCCCTCGAGTGCCTTGAACGTCTCGTCCACGCTGCCGGCCCGGGCGCGGGGCGGGTTGTGCTGAGCGCCCAGCGCGTCAGCGGTCCGGTGGCGCGCCTGGCCGATCTGCTGCCGCAGCGAGCGATCCTCGCGATGTCGACCCGGGCTGACTTCGCAGCGGCGGGCGGGGTGTCCGCCGACTGGCGCGACGGGCTGCCGCCGGGGCGCGGCGTGCTCGGCGGCCGGGCGGTCCAGTTCGCGCAGGCGCCGGGCAGGGTTGCGGCAGCGCCTGCGCCTGTGCCCGTAGCGGCCTGGGTGCCATGCGCGACCGTGACGGCGGCGATCGGGGCGGCCGGTGCCGCGCAGCGCCGGGTGGCTGAGGCCGCGGCGGCATGCGGCGCGACAATGCTGACCGTCGACGAGGCGACGCACACGATCGGTTCCGACGTCCCGTCTGCCGGGTTCGCGGGCGTGGTCATGGGAGACGGCGAGCAGTGGCAGCGTGCATGGCGGCTGCTGCAGATGATCCGCGCCCGGGGAGAGCTGCTGGTAGACGGGGCATCCGCCGCCGACCACCGCGTGCTCACCGGAGACCGTGCACTGCTTCCGTACTGCCGGCCCGGGCGCGGGCGAGCGTGGCGCATCGACGACGCGGGCGTCGCCACCCGCGTCGTCGTGGGGTCATCGGGATGATCAGCCGAGCGCCTCGGAGACCGGCGCCAGATCGAGGTCGTGCGCGGTGGCCACCCCGGCGTTCGTCACCCGCCCGCCAAGGGTGTTGAGACCGGCCGCCAGTGCGCTGTCAGCACGCATTGCCTCACGCCAGCCGTGCGCCGCCACCTGCCGGATGTACGGCAGCGTCGCGTTGGTCAGCGCCGACGTCGACGTATTCGGCACGGCACCGGGCATATTGGCGACGCAGTAGAAAACCGTGTCGTGCACCGCGAACGTCGGGTCGTCATGCGTGGTCGGGTGCGTGTCGGCGAAGCATCCGCCCTGATCGACGGCGATGTCGACGAGCACCGACCCCGGCCGCATGCGCGAGACCATGTCATTCGTGACGAGCTTGGGCGCCTTCGACCCCGGAATGAGCACCGACCCGATCACGAGGTCGCTGTCGACGACGGCGCGATCAAGGTCGAGGGGGTTGGATGCCGCGGTCTTGATTCGGCCCTGGAAGTGGTCATCGAGCTGCCGAAGACGCGCGACGTTCGTGTCGAACACCGTGACATCGGAGCCCATCCCGGCTGCGATCACGGCGGAGTTCGCACCGGCGACTCCGCCGCCGATCACCGTCACCCGTGCGGAGCGCGTGCCGGGCACGCCCGACATCAGCAGTCCGCGGCCGCCGGAAGAGCGCATCAGCGTGTGCGCCCCGACCATCGGCGCCAGACGTCCCGCGACCTCGCTCATCGGAGCCAGCAGCGGCAGGCTGCGACTGGGCAGTTGCACCGTCTCGTACGCGATGGCCGTCACGCCGTCCGCGAGCAGCCGTTCGGTGAGCGGACGATCCGCGGCCAGATGCAGGTAGGTGAACAGCACCAGGTCATCGCGGAAGTGCCCGTACTCGCTCGCAATCGGTTCCTTGACCTTGAGCAGCAGCTCCGCACGATCCCACACCTCGCCGGCGTCGTCGAGCAGGGTCGCGCCGGCCTGCGTGTATTCCTCATCGGGCATGGACGAGCCCTCGCCGGCGCCTCGTTGCACGAACACCTCGTGGCCCGCGGCCACCAGATCGTGCACTCCGGCCGGCGTCAACGCCACCCGGAACTCGTTGTTCTTCACCTCGGTGGGCACGCTGATGCGCATGTCGTTCCTTTCTGCTCCGCCTTTGGAGCACAGGCGTCCTGCGGGTTCGCTAGAACGCCGGTCGGATCGTGCCGACGTCTCGTCCGCCGCCGGTGACGGCCAGCGGTAGCTGTGACATGACGTCAGACACGTCTGCGGGGGCGAGGGCCCCCGCCAGTTCGAGAAGGCGCAGGGCGACAGCGGCCGTCGCACGGCCGGACCCGTCGAGCATCTTCAGCGCCACGGTGGTGCCGTCGGGCGCGCTCATCACGTGCACGCCCTCCGCGCCGCCTTTCGAGAACACCCCGAGGCGTTCGATCGCGATGGTGTCGGGCTGCCCGGGACCGGCGATCACCCACGGGTTCTCGCGCACGGCCTGCACGAGCGCGCCGGCGTTTCGGTGCAGCGCGAACGGCGAGCTCGACGAGGAGGTCCCGATGCGGTGGATCGCCCGCGCGAGGCCCGCGAGGGTGATCGCGTGCACCGGGGCTCCGCACCCGTCCACGGCGGTCGCCGCGACCCGCGCGCCGGTCATCCGCTCGACCAGCTCGCGGATCTGCACCTGCAGCGGGTGCTCGGGATCGAGGTAGCCGTCGGTCGGCCAGCCGGTGCGCCGGCATGCCAGCAGCATGGCGGCATGCTTGCCGGAGCAGTTCATGCGGATGCGCGCGGGCTGCCCGTGGTCGCGCAGCATCTCATCGCGGGTCGCGCCGTCCTGCGGCCACGCTTCGGGGCAACCCAGGTCGTCTTCGCCCAGTCCCGCCATCTCGAGCACATCGCGCACGAGGCCGACGTGTCGATCTGTGCCGGTGTGACTCGCGGTGGCAACGGCCAGGTGCGGGCCACTCAGATCGGCGCCCGCGGCGACGCAGGCCAGCGCCTGCAGAGGCTTCAGACTCGAGCGCGGCAGGATCGCCGCCGACGTGTCGCCGTACTCGCTGTGCACCTCGCCGTCGGGGCGGAGCACGATGGCCGTGCCGACGTGGCGTGACTCGACGAAGCCGCTGCGCTCGACGACGGCGAGCTCCACGGCGGCGGCTGCGGGGAACGTCTGCGACACGTCCTCCAGCCTACCGCCGCCCCCGTGTCACACTGGTGCCATGCTCGGCGAACATCACTACCGCGTGCAGGCGGAATGGACCGGCGATCGGGGCACCGGCACCAGCGGATACCGCGACTACGACCGGCTCGTCACGCTCCGCAGCGAGGGCAAGCCCGACCTGCCGGCATCGGCCGACAAGCCGTTCCGCGGGGACCCGTCCCGGTGGAATCCCGAAGACCTGCTGCTCGCGGCGCTCAGCGAATGCCACATGCTCTCGTACTTCCACGCCTGCGTCGGCGTCGGGGTCGTCGTCACCGGTTACACCGACGACGCCGTCGGACTGATGACCGAGGACGGCAAGGGCGGCGGAGCGTTCACCGAGGTGGTGCTGCGTCCCCGGGTGACGGTGGCCGCGGCATCCATGATCGATGCGGCCACGACCGCGCACGATCAGGCGCACGAGTGGTGCTTCATCGCGAACTCGGTGAACTTCCCGGTGCGCGTCGACCCTGCCCAGATCAGCGTCGCTCGTGCGGAAGAGCCTGCTTGATCCGCTCGATGGGCGTCTGCGCGGGCACCTCGTTGTAGGCGTGGGCGAGCTCCTGGCCACTGAGCTGGTGGATCGCCTCCATGATCTCGTCGGTCGCCAGGCGTCGCGCGCGCCCCGAGGTCGCCGGACCGTGCGCGCTCACGTCGAGCGGCTGCCCGAACCGGATCGTCACCCGCGGCGTCAGCCGCGGCATCCTCGCCCCCACCGGCATGATCTTGTCGGTGCCGACCAGCCCGACCGGCACGACGGGCGCGCCGGTCTGCAGGGCCAGGAAGGCGACGCCGGTGCGCCCCTTGTACAGGCGGCCGTCGAGCGAGCGCGTGCCCTCGGGATAGAGCGCGATGGCCTCGCCCTGTTCGAGCAGCTGCTTCTGCTGATCGAGTGCGTCCAGCGCGGCCTGCCCTGCTCCGCGACGGACCGGGCTGGCGCCCAGCGCGGTGAAGAAGGTCGCGCTGAGCCGGTTGCCCAGACCTTTGCCCTCGAAGTATGTGGCCTTCGCCAGGAACCGGACGTTGCGCGGCGCCGCGACCGGGATCGCCACTGAATCGATGAACGACAGATGGTTGCTCGCGAAGATGACAGAACCCGAGCGGGGCACATTCTCACGTCCGAAGATGTGCGGACGGTACAGGACGCGCGCCAGCGGGGTCAGGAGGAACCGTCCGAGCGCGTAGGCGAAACGGACGCGGTCCGGCGACGCAGGTGTCGGCGAGTCGGGTTCGGTCGTCTCCGGTTCTGTCACCTATCGAGGGTACTGCCGTTTCCATTCCCCACCGGGCATGGCCCCCGGCATCCCGATTCTCAGCTTGGTCTTGAGAAAGTAGGCGAAGATGGAGAGTCCGCCCCCGACATCTCGAGGTTTTCTGTGCGCACCCGCCCCATCATCGCTCTGTCCGTCGCTGCTGTCGTTGCGGCGCTCTCTCTCGCTGGCTGCTCGGCACAGTCCGAGCCCGACGCGTCGGGGTCGCCCACGAGCACGACCTCGCCCGACCTGTGCACGGCCCAGGTGGCGTCGGGCAAGGCCTCTGCGGCGGTGAAGGTCAGCGGCAAGGTCGGCGACGAGGCGAAGGTCAGCTTCGACAAGCCGCTCGACGTGACGGCGTTGCAGAGCACGGTGGTGACCAAGGGCGACGGCGACAAGATCAAGTCGGGCGACTTCATCCAGTTCGCGCTCACCGAGTACAACGCCGAGACCGGCGAGAAGAATGGCGCTATCGGCCAGAGCGAGGGCAGCCTGCTGCCGCAGCAGGTCTCCGCGTCGAGCACGCTGGGCCAGGTGCTCGGCTGCGCGACCGTGGGCAGCCGCGTCGTCGCGACGATGCCGGGCGACGAGGACTACCCCTCGACCGTGGACGTGCTCGACGTACTGAAGGTCGTTCCGCAGGCCGCGTGGGGTACGGAGCAGACGCCGAAGGCCGGCTTCCCGACGGTGAAGCTCGCCACCGACGGCACCCCGTCGGTGACCCTGCCCTCGGGTGACATGCCGACGGCGTTCGAGAAGGAGACCCTGAAGAAGGGCGATGGCACCAAGGTCGCCAAGGGCGACGCGGTGCTCGTGCAGTACTACGGCGTCTCGTGGAACACCAAGAAGACCTTCGACAAGAGCTGGGGCGGCACCCCGTTCACGGTGCAGCAGGTCGGCACCGGAGTCGTCGACGGCTTCAGCAAGGCGATCGAGGGCGAGACCGTCGGATCGCAGGTCGTCGCTGTCCTGCCGCCGTCGTCGGCCTACGGCAAGGGCGAGATCAACGACAGCGACCTGACCGGTCAGACGCTCGTCTTCGTGATCGACATCATCGGCGTGAAGAAGGCTTCGTAGCTCACACGAGGGCCGCGGTCAGCGCGATCTCGACGAGCGCCAGCGCGCCGGCAGTGATCGCGATCCGGCCCGGGCGGCGCCACCAGGCGGCTCCGGCGTGCACGCGCACGTCGGAGCGGCGCCCGCGGTGGTCGTCGAGCCATGCGGCGCCGATGAGAGCGGCGGTGACGGCCACAGCGGCGATCCCGGGCCCCGAGCCCGCGGCCAGCACGCCGGCCGGCACCAGGGCCAGAGCCAGGCGGCAGGCGGTCGGCCATCCTCTGCCCGAGCGCAGCGCCAGGAAGGTCGTCGCGACGCCGGCCACTGTGACCAGCACGACCGAGGCCGCCCCGGCTCCCGCGAAGGCCGTGAGGGATGCCGCGACCGCCGCGACCGGAGCGATGACGGCGCACACCTGACGCGCGAGCACGACCGGGGTTCGGCCCCATGCCACCAGCCGGTGGTGCAGACCCGTGCGGGCGAGCAGGCGCAGCGCCGCCAGTTCGGAGCGCCGTCGCAGCGCTCGCCCGCGGCTCGCGAGCGCGCGCGACACCGGCGGCTTTTCGTCGGGGGCCAAATGCGCGCGTGCCCGCGCGAGGGTCTCGGGTGCGACATCCTGCTTCCACAGCGTCTCGGCGGTCAGCCCCGCGACCTCGGTGCGAAGCGATGTCGCGAGCCGGTCCTCGGCGCGCAGGAACTCGTCGGGACTCGCCTCCAGCGCCAGCGCCGCGGGCCATCGCCACACTGCCGGCAGCCGGCGCAGCGCGCCCTCGGGCAGCGTCGTGCGCAGCGTGTCGGCGACCTCCTGGAAGAAGGCGTCCCGGCGGTCGCGGGGCAGCCACCGCACGGCATCCGACGAGAGCCTGCCGACAAGTTCGCGACGCACCCAGCGGCCCAGATATGCATTGCGCTCCGCCCCGGGCCCGACGGCGTCGAGCATCATCCGGATCGCACGGCCCAGATCGCGGTAGTAGACGTGCGGATCATAGGAGACATAGCCGGCGCCGCCGCCGTCCCACCGCGCGACGTGGAGGTAGACCGGGCGGTCGGCGTAGACCGACACATGCCGCGCGCGGGTGTATGCCGCGGTGAGGAAGAGATGATCTTCCAAACGACGGGCCCGCTCGTCGAATCGCAGGCCGTGCTCATCGAGGAACGCGCGGCGGAACATGGCGTGGGGCGTCATGCTGTCTTGCAGCGGAACCTTCGGCGGCCGGGCATCGGCGACGGTGTGCGCGAACAAGCGGGTGGGCACCTTGCGGCCCAGGCTCACCATGCGTCCCAGGATCACATCGCTGTCGTTCGCACGCGCGAACCTCACCATGAGGGCGAGGGCGTCGTCGGTGAGCCGGTCGTCCTGATCGACGAGGAACACGAACTCGCCGCGGGCGACGCCGATTCCGACGTTGCGCGGCCTGCTCGGCCACCCCGAGTTGGGCTGGTGGATGACGCGGGCCCAGCCGCGCGCCGCGCACCAGCGGTCGAGCATCGTGGCCGTCCCGTCGGTGCAGCCGTCGTCGACGAGCACCGCTTCGAAGCCATCGTCCACCGGGGCCTGCGCGTCGAGGCAGTCGAGCAGCGGTCGGATGAAAGGACCGGGGTTGTACACGGGCACAACGACGCTGACGGCAGGTGCTGGCATTCGACCCCTCTCGCTTCCGCGAGTGTATCGGGTGCGCCGGCCCTAGAGTGAGGGAATGCGTCGCGTCGTGATCCTCGGCTCCACCGGCTCCATCGGCACGCAGGCGCTCGATGTCATCCGCGCGAATCCGCGACGATTCGAGGTCGTGGGGTTGGCAGCGGGGACGAATCGGGATGCCGTGGCTGCCCAGGCCGCTCAGTTCGGCGTCGAGCACACTGCGCTGGGCGCAGCCGAGGCCGAGCAGCTGGTGCGCGATGTGGATGCCGACGTGGTCCTCAACGGGATCACCGGGTCGGTAGGGCTCGGTCCCACCCTCGCCGCGCTGGAGGCGGGGCGGACCCTGGCGCTCGCCAACAAGGAGTCGCTCATCGTGGGCGGCCGGCTCGTCACCGACCTGGCCGAGCCCGGGCAGATCGTGCCCGTCGATTCCGAGCACTCCGCGATCGCGCAGGCGCTGCGCGCCGGCACCCACGCGGAGGTGCGGCGCCTCGTGCTCACCGCGTCGGGCGGCCCGTTCCGCGGACGGACCCCGGACCAGCTCGCCGCGGTGACGCCCGCGCAGGCGCTGGCGCACCCCACCTGGAACATGGGCCGGGTCGTCACAACGAACTCCGCGACCCTCGTGAACAAGGGGCTCGAGGTGATCGAGGCGCACCTGCTGTTCGACGTGCCCTACGAGCGCATCGACGTGGTCGTGCACCCGCAGTCGGTCGTCCACTCGATGGTCGAGTTCGTCGACGGGTCGACGATAGCGCAGGCCTCGCCGCCCGACATGCGGCTGCCGATCTCGCTCGGGCTGGACTGGCCGCACCGCGTGGGCGGTGTCGGCCGGCCGCTGGACTGGACCGCGGCATCCACGTGGTCATTCGAACCCCTCGACGCCGAGGCCTTTCCGGCCGTCGCGCTGGCGGGGCGCGTGGGACGCGCCGGCGGCACCTATCCGGCGGTGTTCAACGCCGCGAACGAGCAGGCCGTTAATGCGTTCCACGAGGGGCGGCTGCCGTTCTTGGGCATCGTCGACACGATCGAGCGGGTCGTCGATGCACACGAGGCGCCGAATGTCGTCGACCGCGACAGTCTCGCCGAGGCGGAGCGGTGGGCGCGGGATGCCGCAGACCGCGCGATCGCCGCGATCGGTCGGTGAGCGGCGCTCTGCTTCCGTTCGCGTCGGCCGCACGTCGAAAGCGACGGGTGAACGGCGTCTCAACCCGCCTCTGCGCGGCCGGCGCGCCGCGACGTTCGGTCGTCGCGGATTACCGTTTTCGCCCCGCGAAATCGTCATGTGTGACGACTGAATACGGCTCGGAATCCCGTTGCGACGTGTTATGTCGCAGGACATTGGTGACAGTTCTGTATCAGGACATCGGTGACATTTCGGGGGGTTTGGTGGTGACACTTCTCCTGGAATTGGTGGGTGAGTAGCAATCAGCCTGTCGATGCCCGTGTCCGTCTCGCGATCGCCCAGTGGCCAGTGGACGCCCCGCGTGGGTCGGTGACCTCGTTCTGTGCTGAGCACGGTCTTTCCCGGAAGACGTTCTACGCGATCCGTGCCCGTGCCCGGGCGGAGGGACAAGCCGCGGCGCTGGAGCCGCGGTCGCGGCGGCCGCGGTCCTCCCCGACCGCGTTTGGGGAGGACGTGAAGCAGCAGGCGCTGGGCGTGCGTGCCGCGCTGGAGGCATCGGGGCTGGACCATGGTCCGATCAGCGTGCACGACAAGATGACCGCGCTGGGCATGCACGCACCGTCCACGGCGTCGCTGGCGCGGATCTTCCGGGAGAAGGGTGCTGCCCGGCACGAGCCGAAGAAGAAGCCCCGTTCTGCGTACCGCCGGTTTGTTTATCCGGCACCGAACGCGTGCTGGCAGCTGGATGCGACCGAGTACGTGCTCACCGGTGGCCGTACGTGCGTGATCTTCCAGCTTCAGGACGACCATTCCCGGGTCGCGGTCGCGTCCCACGTCGCCCCCGGAGAGACCAGCGAGGGCGCGTTGGCCGTGTTCAAGAAGGGCGTGGCCGCTCGCGGGGTGCCGCAGCGGCTCCTCACCGACAACGGGGTAGCGCTGAACCCGACCCGACGCGGTTGGGAAGGTCAGCTGGTGAGCTTCGCCACGTCCCTCGGGGTGGAAGCGATCACCGGGAAGCCGTACAAGCCGACCACGCAAGGCAAGAACGAACGGTTCCATCAGACCCTGTTCCGCTGGCTGGACAAGCAGCCCATCGTCGAGTCGATTCAACAGCTCCAGGAGCAGGTCGACCGGTTCGACGTGATCTACAACACCGAACGCCCCCATCAAGGACTGCCGGGACGGGTGACCCCGCAGCACGCATGGGATGCCACCCCTCTCGCCGAGCCACCCCGACCCAAGCCCGCGCCCGTCGAACCGGTCGTGCCCGTCGCCCGCGCCAAGCCTGACGGCCTAGCCGGGCACCCACCACACCGTCCCAGGGCCGGCGTCATCCGGACGGGGGAGCACGGTCACAGCAACGTGATCGTCCCCGCCAACGGCGCCGTGCGCGTGCGGATGATCCTGTTCAACATCAGCAGCCGCAGGGCAGGACAGAGGATCCACGCCATCTGGGACCCGCTCGGCGTCGTCTTCGCCGACCGCCACGGCGAAGTCATCGCCGAGCACCCCTGGCCACCCCACGGCACCCGCTACGTGAGCAGCGGCGCCCGCCGCGGACGTCCCCTCACCCAACCCACACAACACGAACCGTCACCGATGTCCTGATACATGAAGCGTCACCGATCTCCTGATACAGAACCGTCACCGATGTCCTGAGACATCACAAATCCCGTTGCGACGTTCGGTCGTCACGGATTACCGTTTTCGCGCCGCGAAGTGGTCATGTGTGACGACTGAATGCGCCGCGCCGGCCGTCGCGACGCCCGCGCCTCGCCCCGTCAGGCGGGACGCTCGGGGTCCGACGCCGGGGTCTCGTGCTCGGGATACGGCACCGGCCACACCGGTTCGGGCACGGCCCAGCCCGCGTCGCGCAGCGCGCGACGGGCCAGTTCGCGGGCCGAATACGGCGCACGGCGGCCACGGATGTCGCGGTAGTCCTGGTGTCCGGGACCGGCCCAGAGCACGGCGTCGCCGTCGCCGACGAGCTTCACCGTCTCGCGGATCGCCCGCTCGGGCGGCGTGTACTCGTAGATCTCGGCGTCGGGCCGGGCCTTGCGCGCCCCGGCGACGAGCGTCGCGCGGATCGCGTCGGGGTCTTCGAAGCGCGGGTGGTGGTCGGTCACCACGAGGATGTCGCTGCCCTCTACCGCGGTGCGTGCCATGTCGTAGCGCTTGGAGGCGTCGCGGTCGCCGTCGGCGCCGAACAGCATCACGACGGTGCCGGGGGTCACCCGTCGCACGGCGGCGAGGGTCTTCTCGAACGCGTCGGGGGAGTGCCCGAAGTCGACGTAGATCGCCGGGCCCTCCGGCCCCGACACGAGCTGCGTGCGCCCCGGCAGATAGGCGTCGATGCGCTCGCCGTCGAGCGCTGTGACGAGGCGCTCCCAGGTGTAGCCCGCCTGCAGCGCCATCACGATCGCAAGGCCCGCATTGGCAGCCATGTGTCGGCCGATCGTCGGCACGACCGTGGTCAACGACCGTCCGTCGCGCGCGGTCAGGGTGAAACGCGTGCCGTCCTGGCGCTCCTCGACGATGTCGACGCGCCAGTCGGCGTCGGCGTCGGGGGCCACGGCGATCGCCGGGGTGATGATCGTCTCGTACGGCACCTCGCAGCGCGCCGCGACATCCGCCCCCGCCGCTGAATCGAGGCAGATCACTGCGCGCCGCGACCGGTCGGGCCGGAACAGCGGCAGCTTCGCCTCGAAGTACTCCTGCATGTCGGCGTAGTCGTCGAGATGATCGTGACTGAGGTTCGTGAACGCGGCGACGTCGAACATCAGCCCGTCGACGCGGTGCCGGCTCAGCGCCTGCGCGCTCACCTCGACAGCGACCGCTTCGACGCCGCGCTCGCGCATGAGCGCCAGCAGCGCGTGGAACTCCGACGCCTCGGGCGTCGTCAGCCGCGACACGATGACCTCGCCCGCGATGTGCCGTTCCGCCGTCGACGACAACCCCGTCACGACGCCCAGCTGGTCGAGGATGCCCTCGAGGATGTGCGACACGCTCGTCTTGCCGTTCGTGCCGGTGGTGCCCAGCAGCAGCGGCAGCTTGTCGTCGGCGCCGGTGCCGTACGCCCATGCCGACAGCTCGCCGAGGCGTGCGCGCGGGTCGTCGACCACGACGATCGGCAGTCCCGCGTCGGTGGCGGCCTCGGCTCCTGCGGCGTCGGTGATCACGGCTACGGCGCCCTTCGCGGCGGCCTCGGCCGCGAACTCGGCGCCGTGTCGATTCACCCCGCGGATAGCGACGAACGCCTCGCCCGGCCGCAGATCGGCGGTGGCCAGCGTGACGCCGGTGAGGGTGACACCGGCCGCATCACCGCGCACCTCACCGTCGACACGATCGGCGAGCTCGCTGAGGGAACGGACGGGAGGGTGCTCCGGGCGGAGCACAGGAGGCAGATGGGATGCTGCGGAAGACGCGTCGATCATGGCCGCTCTATCTTCTCATTACTGAGAAGCCGTGGACGGCGCTGATCGGTCGAACCCGCCCCGTCGCAGCGATGGCCACGACGGGGCGGGCGCACCGGTCAGCTCTTGCTCGACCGCCGGCGCAGGCCGATCCCCGCGAGCACGAGGGCGACGACGCCCGCGACGAGTCCGCCGCCGGCCAACCAGCGCGCGACCGGGTCGCTGTTCGCGGCGGTCGTCGTGGCGGCCGTACCGGTCGCGTCGTCGCCGTCAGTGGTGGGGGTTGCAACCCCGATCGTCACCGACGGCGCCGGGTTGTCGAGGTCGTCGCGGGTCTGCCCCTGCTTCGGGATCTGGCTCCACGATGTCGAGCCGACGACGCACTTCTGCTCGACGGGGAAGGCGATCGTCTCGCCCTTCGCCGAGGTGTCGAACAGCGCATCGACGCCGACCGAAGCCGCAACGCCCGACTCGATGGGGGAGTCGGCCGTGAACGTGATCGAGGTGGGCACGCCGTCGTCGCCGAGCGTGCGGTCGATCGTCCAGCCGCCCTGGTAGACGGGGGTCGCATTGCCGACCCCATCCGGGATGGTGATGGTCAGTGAGCGGGTCGGCGAGTCGTCGCAACCGTGGTGGAAGCCGAACGTCAGCGGCGTCGTCGCCCCGGCGGGGGCGTCGGTGGGGTCGACCTCGACGTGGGCGGACGCGGCCAGCGGCACGCCGACGGCGAGCACGGCGCCGGCGGCGACGCCGAGGGCGATGCGGGTGGACAGATGGGTACGGGACATGGGTTCTCTTTCGTATGGATGCGCGCGAGCGCGCGAAGGTACGGCCGCGCGACGGGTCGCCGGATGACGACCGCACGAAGCGCGGAACCGCGAGGAGTGGTCAGGCCGGCAGCGGGGGACCGCGGCGCCCCACGCCGGCGACCAGCAGCACGGTGCGCGGGCGCGGGGCCCGGAACGTGGCCCGCACGCAGCGCATGGTCACCGGGTGCGGAAGGCGCATGATGCGCAGCGGGAGGAGGCGATGGATGCCGCGGCCGGCCGCGCGCAGCATCCACTCGCCGCGATGCAGCATGATGACCGTCACGATCGCCGCGGTCAGGTGCGCGAACGACATCGGGTCATGGGCCATGACCGGCGCGCCGGTCGTCATCATGTGGCCGCCCATGTGGGCGTGGTCGCCGCCGGTGAACACCACGGTCGAACCACTGCCGAACAGGGCGAACGCACCGTGGAACACGAGTTGCGCCACGAGCACGGCCGCCGTCGTGCGCATCACCGAGGGCCGCTTGCCGACCAGCGCCACGGCCGGGGGCGCAGCCAAGACTGCGGCGACGCCGAGAAGCAGCGGTGCGGGGGCGTCGCCGCCGGCGACGGTGTGGGCGAGGGCGGCCAGCAGCACGGTCACCGCCGACGCGACGACACCGCGCAGCGCGCGCACTCGTCGGTCGGGGGGAGTGTCCACGTCTCCAGCGTAGACGTCACGGCAGACTCAAAGCCGCTCCCGGTAGCGTGGGGGATCGTGACCGTCCTCGCCTTCGTCATCGGCATCATCCTGATGCTCGTGGGTCTCGCCGTCTCGATCGCCCTGCACGAGATGGGCCATCTGCTGCCCGCGAAGAAGTTCGGCGTGCGCGTCGGCCAGTACATGATCGGGTTCGGTCCCACTATCTGGTCGAAGCGCAAGGGCGAGACCGAGTACGGCTTCAAGGCGATTCCGCTGGGGGGCTACATCTCGATGGCGGGCATGTACCCTCCTTCGCCGAAGGAGGCCGCACGCGGCGGACGTGCCGGTGGCGGCTTCTTCGCGACGATGGTGCAGGACGCCCGCGCCGCCAACGATGAGACGCTCGAGGGCGATGACGACGCCCGCACGTTCTACCGGCTGCCCGTCTACAAGCGTGTGATCGTGATGCTCGGCGGCCCGATCATGAACCTCGTGCTGGCGGCCGTGCTGTTCACGATCGCGCTGTCGGGCATCGGCGTGCAGACGGCGACGACCACGATCGCGCAGGTCAGTCAGTGCCTTCCCGCTGACACGACGGCGACGTCGTGCGCGGCATCCGACCCCGTCTCGCCCGCGACCCAGGCGGGCTTCGAACCCGGCGATGAGATCGTGTCGGTCGACGGCACCGCTGTCGACACGTTCGCCGAGGCATCGGCGCTCATCCAGAAGTCGGCGGGCGAGAGCATTCCGGTCGTCGTGCGCCGGGGCGGCGCCGAGCAGACGCTCACCCTCACGCCCGCCGCGCGCGACGTCAACGGACAGACCGTCGGCTTCGCGGGCATCACCTCGCAGATCGCCTACGTGCATCAGCCGATCTGGTCGGGTGTGCAGATGACCGGGCAGAATGTCGGGGCGGTCGCCGAGATCATCGTGCAGCTGCCGCAGAAGCTCTACGGCGTCGTGCACTCGATGGTCACCGGGGGCGAGCGCGATCCCAACAGTCCGCTGTCGCCGGTGGGCGTGGGTGTACTCGCGGGCGAAGCGGCGTCGTCGAGCGCGCCGATCCTGGACCGGGTGTCGTTCTTCCTGATGCTTCTGGCGTCGCTGAACGTGTCGCTGTTCGTGTTCAACCTCGTGCCGCTGCTGCCGTTGGACGGCGGTCACGTCGTCGTCGCGTTGTGGGACGGCGTCAAGCGCGCGTGGTCGAAGCTGTTCCGGCGCCCGCCGCCGAAGCCGGTGGATGCCACCCGCCTGGTACCCGTCACATTCGTCGTCGTGATCGCGCTGGTGGTGATGGGCGGCATCCTCATCCTCGCCGACCTCGTCAACCCGATCTCGCTGCTCGGGCAGTAGGGGCTAGCCGAGCGCGTGCGCGACGAGGCGCTCGAGCGTGCGCATCCCGTCGCGCGAGAGGATCGACTCCAGGTGCCCCTGCACCGAAGCGGTGTGTGCGCCGCGCAGCGCGTGGACGTCACCCGCGGCATCCGCCGCCACTTCCACGTCGCCGACGGCGCTCGTGCCCGGTGACACTCGCGCGGTGAAGGTGTTGTAGAAGCCGATCGAAGCCTGCTCGCCGAACACGTCGACGGTCTTCTGCAACCCCTGGTGCGGCTGCGCCAGCGGGGACAGATCGATGCCGAGCGTGTCGGCGAGGATCTGGTGACTCAGGCACACAGCCAGCAGCGGCGCGCCGGCCGCACGGCGTCGCGCCACGACCTCGCGCATGCGCGCGATGCGCGCGCTGGACGTGTCGCGCGGGTCGCCCGGGCCGGGGCCGGCGACCAGCAGATCGGCGGCGTCGACCTCGGCGTCGGTCGCGGCATCCCATCCCGCTATCCGCACCTCGAGCCCGAGGTGGCGCAGCTGGTGCGCGAGCATCGTCGTGAAGCGATCTTCGGCGTCGACGACGAGCGCCGAGCGTCCGGCGAAGGGCACGTCGGCGTCGGTGCCCTGCGGGGTGAGCCAGAACGGTGCCAGGCGGGCATTGCGCGATGCCAGCAGCTCGGCGATCTCGGGGTCGTCGGCAAGCAGCCGACGCGGGGTGGCGGGCTGGTCGTCATCGGCGGCCTCGGCCTGCAGATCGCGCTCGACCGCGCCGATCGCGCCGAGCACGCCCGCGGCCTTTCCGTGGGTCTCGCTGACCTCGCCGTACGGATCGGAGTGGCGGACCAGCGTCGCGCCGACCGGCACGCGCAGCCGGCCGTCCTTCAGATACGCGGTGCGGATGAGGATCGGCGCGTCGAGGTCGTGCGTCGCGTCGTCGACAGTGAGCGTCTCACGCGGGGTGAACAGGGCGGCCACGCCCGAGTAGTAGCCGCGCGGCGTCGTTTCATGCCGCGCGATCACCGTGCACGCATTCTGCATGGGCGAGCCGGTCACCGTCGGCGCGAACATCGTCTCGCGCAGAATGTCGCGGGGGTCGAGCCGGCTGCGACCGCGCAGCACGTATTCGGTGTGGGTCAGCCGCGACATCTCCTTGAGATGCGGACCGGTGATGCGCCCGCCGTCGGAGCAGACCGCGCTCATCATCTTGAGCTCTTCGTCGACGACCATGAAGAGCTCTTCGGTCTCCTTGGTCGAACTCAGGAACTCCCGCAGGGTCGCGACCGTGGCACCACCGGCGGGGTGGCGGAACGTGCCCGAGATCGGGTTCATCGTCACGACGCCGTCCTGCGCGCTGACATGTGCCTCGGGGCTCGCGCCGACGGCGATGTGGCCGGGCGTGGAGATGACGAACGTCCAGTACGCGCCGCGTTCGTGTTCGAGCAGTGCGCGGAACCACGTGAGCGCCGCGATGTGCGGCTCGGTGTCGACGTCGGCGGTGAAGTCGCGGCGGATGACGAAGTTCGCACCCTCGCCGCGCCCGATCTCATCGCGGATGACAGTGCGCACGGTCTCGGCGTAGTCGTCGTCGGGGATGTCGAAGCCGGCGTCGCCCAGCGGCACCGGTGTCGTCGGCAGTGCAACGACGACATCGGCGCGCGGCAGCGTCGTGTGCTGCGTGACGACGAGGCAGCGCAGCGGCGCATCGTCGTCGTGGCAGGCGAAACCGCGTTCGCGCACCTGCCGGAAGGGAACCAGCGCGAGCACTTCGCGGGCCGTGCCCGCGGCATCCACCAGCGGAATGTCGGCGAGCAGATCGACGTCGACGACCTCGCCGGTGAGCAGCTCGACGGTGTCGACGTCGCGCGCGAGAAGAGCGAATGGACGCTCGCGCAGCGCGGTGAGGAGGGCGGGTACGTCGGTCGGTGTCATCGCCGGCCTTTCATCAGGGGTAGGACGGCCAACGAAAAGACCGCCCCGGGGGCGGTCGTGGGATCGTACGCGAACACACCGCCTCAGCGGGTGGGCCACCAGGAGGCGTTCGCGAACATGGGGCGAACGTACCACAGCGCGCGCGGCGGTGCGCACGTGTGACGTCACAGTGCGTCGCGCGGGGCGCGGCGTAGGCTGGGCGCGTGTCAGCTGTGAATCTCGGGATGCCGCATGTACCGGCCGTGCTCTCACCCCGCCGTAAGAGCAGGCAGATCCGCGTGGGCGACGTGCTCGTCGGGGGCGACGCTCCGGTGACCGTGCAGTCGATGACGACCACCCCCACCACCGACATCAACGCGACGCTGCAGCAGATCGCTAAGCTGACCGCCGCCGGCTGCGACATCGTGCGCGTCGCGGTGCCCAGTCAAGACGACGCCGACGCCCTGCCGATCATCGCGCGCAAGAGCCGCATTCCGGTGATCGCCGACATCCACTT
This sequence comes from Microbacterium horticulturae, assembly GCF_029094505.1. Lineage (NCBI taxonomy): Bacteria > Bacillati > Actinomycetota > Actinomycetes > Micrococcales > Microbacteriaceae > Microbacterium > Microbacterium horticulturae. The sequence goes on from NZ_CP119108.1 coordinate 1,095,594, forward strand.
CCAGCCGAAATACGTGTTCCAGGCCATCGATGCCGGGTGCGGCGCGGTGCGCGTGAACCCGGGCAACATCCGCCAGTTCGACGACAAGGTGGGCGAGATCGCGCGTGCGGCGAAAGATGCCGGCGTCTCGCTGCGCATCGGCGTGAACGCCGGGTCGCTCGACAAGCGGCTGCTGGAGAAATACGGCACCGCAACGCCTGAGGCACTCGTCGAGAGTGCCGTGTGGGAGGCCTCGTTGTTCGAGGAGCACGACTTTCACGACTTCAAGATCTCGGTCAAGCACCACGACCCGGTAATGATGGTCAAGGCATACCGCCTGCTGGCCGAGCGCGGCGACTGGCCGCTGCACCTCGGAGTGACCGAAGCAGGTCCCGCCCTGCAGGGCACGGTGAAGTCCGCGACGGCATTCGGGATTCTGCTCGGTGAGGGTATCGGCGACACGATCCGGGTGTCGCTGTCGGCGCCGCCGGTCGAAGAGGTCAAGGTGGGCCTGCAGATTCTGCAGTCGCTGGGACTGCGGGAACGGACGCTCGAGATCGTGTCGTGCCCCTCGTGCGGACGCGCACAGGTCGATGTGTACACGCTCGCCGAGTCGGTGACCGAGGGGCTGAAAGACTTGACGGTGCCGCTGCGCGTGGCCGTCATGGGATGCGTCGTGAACGGACCCGGCGAGGCCCGCGAGGCGGATCTGGGCGTGGCATCCGGCAACGGCAAGGGACAGATCTTCGTGAAGGGCGAGGTGATCCGCACGGTGCCCGAGGCGGAGATCGTCGAGACCCTCATCGCTGAGGCGAACCGCATCGCGGCCGAGATGGGGCCGGATGCCGGCATCGGCGCCGCGCAGGTCGTCACCGCCTGAGCCGGTCGGCGCTCGCCTAGGTTATCAACGGGCGAGGCGCGGGAGCAGGTATGCGGCGGCTATTCGCGAGCTTCCGGCAGCACGGCGCGACGCGATGGTCGCGGCAACCCGTCGCCTCACTGCAGGCAGAACTCATTCCCCTCGGGATCGCGCAGCTGGTAGTAGAGCTCGGGCCACGGGCCCCACTGCTGGTCGACGAGCCGCACCACCGACGCGCCCAGCGCCACGAGTCTCTCCTTCTCGGCGTCGAGCTGCTCGAGCCTGCTGCCCGGCCCGTCACGCGGCACGGTGATGTCGAGGTGTATCCGGTTGCGCCCGGTCTTGGGCCCGTCGGCGTGGTGGAAGAACATGCGCGGTCCGACCCCCTGCGGATCCTCGGCCAGCCCGCGCGACGTCAGGTCGGGCTCGGTCAGTCCCGACGCCAGCAACTGCTCCTTCAGCACGCCCTCGAACTCCTGGTACGGGTACCCGAACACATCCGACCAGAAGCGCGCCAGCGCGGGCGGATCCTCCGCGTAGAACACGATGTTGCCGAGTGTGACCATGTTTCCTCCTCGAGACCGGTGCCCCCACCGTAGACCGGGCGTCCGACATCGCTTGATACCCTGACATCCGCACACCCACAAGGAGTCCCATGCCCGACACCGTCGTCACGTTCCCGTCCGGATCGACCACGGGGGAGGCGACGGTCACCCACGTCGCCGGCGACGTCGTGATCCTCGACACCACGCCGTTCCACCCCGTCGACCACACCTGGCCCGATCAACCCGGCGACGCCGGCGTCCTGCGCGCCGCAGATCACGAGGTCGAGGTCGTCGAAGCCGTCATGGCCGCCGAAGACGCCGACGGCACGCTGTTCACGGGCGGCGACATCCCGGTCAAACGCGGCACCGAGGGCTGGACCTGGCTCGTCGGCCACCGGCTCGCCGAGCCTGCGCCGGCATGGCTCACCGAATCGGCGACCGTGACGGCGGAGGTGGATGCTGCGCGCCGCGCCGCCCTCAGCCGCGGCCACACCGCGTGCCACCTCTCCTCGCTCGCGCTCGATGCAGCGCTCGCCGATCTGTGGCGTAAAGACCCCGGCACCGATCCGCTCGGGAACCCGAACTTCGAGGCACGCGCGAACCAGACCAGCAGCATCCACCCCGACGGCAGCGTCGACGAGTACCGCCTCGGCAAGAGCCTGCGCAAGGCGGGTTTCGATACCGAGACGTTCGCCGCGCAGCTGGCCGCGCGGCAGGAGCAGATCAACGCCCAGCTGGCCGAATGGACGGCGATGGATGCCGCGAGCCGCGTCGTCACCGAGGGCCCGACGATCGTCGGCCGCCGCCGATGGGAGTGCGATCTGCCCGAGGGAACGGTGGGTTTTCTGTGCGGCGGCACGCATGCGGCATCCCTGTCCGAATTCGCTTCGGTGCAGGTGACACTGGCCCTTCCGGATCCGCAGCTGCTGGTGATGACGACCACCGTCACGCCCGCCTGACACCGGCGCACCTCGGTTAGGAGCACGTCGGCGGACGTGATAATCTTTCTGGGGTTCACGGGCCTGTGGCGCAGTTGGTAGCGCGCTTCGTTCGCAATGAAGAGGTCAGGGGTTCGAATCCCCTCAGGTCCACCATCTCAGTCCATAAGGAACGCCGGCGAAGGCCCCTGACATCTCTTGGTGTCGGGGGCCTTCGCCGTTGACTCCGCGGCGCAGCACCTGCGCGCGTCGACCCACCTTGCGCCGCGTGGGCAGGCCAATACAGTGGAACTGCGTCTAGTTGCGGGAGGACAGGTATGTTCGGACCCGATAATGTGCGCCGACGCTGGCGACCGGACGAGGTGACGGTCACCAAGCCCGACGTGACGAAGCGCGCGATCGGGGCCGCCGCCATCGGAAACGTCACCGAGTGGTACGACTTCGGCGTCTACGGATATCTCGCCGTCACGATCGAGGGGGTCTTCCTCCCTGACGACGCCGGCTTCGCCGGACACGTCATCGTCGCGGGCTTGTTCGCCGTCGCCTTCCTGGTCCGTCCGCTGGGAGGGCTCTTCTTCGGGCCTCTCGCCGACCGTGTCGGGCGTAACCGGGTCCTCGCGCTCACGATGATCCTGATGGCTGCGGGCACGTTCCTCATCGGTGTCATCCCCGACTACAACACGATCGGGCTGTGGGCGCCGTTCCTGCTGCTCGGGTGCCGTCTGCTGCAGGGATTCTCGACCGGCGGCGAGTACAGCAACGCGATGACCTTCATCGCGGAGTACGCGCCCGACAGACGCCGTGGCTTCCTCGGCAGCCTCCTCGAGGTGGGGACGTTCACCGGCTACATCCTCGGGGCGATCGTCGCGACGGTCATCCAGCACGCCTCGACGCCCGAGTTCCTCGCCTCCTGGGGCTGGCGCATCCCGTTCTTCGTCGCACTGCCGCTCGGTTTCGTCGGTGTCTACCTGCGCTCCAAGCTCGCCGACACTCCGGCGTACAAGGAGTTGGAGCGACTCTCCGAGGAGGATGACAATCACCATGTCGTGGGCGAGTTCAAGCGAATCTTCACGTTGTGGCCGAACCTCCTGGCGGCCGCGGGCCTGGTGATCGCCTGGAACGTCACGAATTACATGCTCACGTCGTTCATGCCGAGCTATTTCCCGATGGTCGCCGAGATGCAGGGATCCGACGGGGTCTCCGAGCTGACCTCGCAGATTCTGCAGATCCTCGTGATGACGCTCTGTCTCGTGCTCATCCCGGTCATCGGCAAACTGTCGGATCGTGTCGGCCGCAAGGCTGTGCTTCGGACGGGCTCCCTCGCGCTCATCGTGTTGTCGATCCCCTCGTTGCTCCTCATCCAGGGGCACAACGACCTCGAGGTGTTCGCCGGCCTGGCCATCATGGGTCTGAGTCTGATCTGCTTCAGCGCGACCGCGCCGTCGACGCTGCCATCGCTGTTCCCGACCGCGGTCCGCGCCGGGGCGCTCGCTATCGCGTTCAACGTCTCGATCTCGCTGTTCGGCGGCACCACCTCGACGGTGATGACGGCGCTGATCGGCGCGACAGGCTTCCTGATGTGGCCCGCGATCTACCTCATGACCGCGGGTGTCGTCGGGCTCATCTCGACGCACGTTGTGCCCGAGAGCAACGGCCGGCCACTGTGGGGAGCGACTCCGTCAGCCGCCTCCAGGCAGGAGGCGCGTGACCTTGTGGCGGAGCTGAACGAAGAGATAGAGCGTGATCTTCCGGCCCCGCAGTAGCGTCGGTCCCGCTCATCCGAGGTGGCGGCGCACCCGGTTCAGGCGATCCGTCAGAAAGGCGCGCTCGACGTCGTTGTCGGTAAGTGAGAGCGCCTCGTCGTAGGCGGCCGCCGCTTCCGACCACCGGTGCAACTGACGGAGGAAGTCAGCGCGCGCGGCACTCAGGTAGTGGTACGTCGCAAGCGCCGGCTCTGCGAGCAACGGCTGCAGCTGAGAAAGGCCCGCCTCCGGACCGTCGCGAAATCCGATCGCCACGATGTGATCGCGAACGCCGGTTGGTCTGGTCAGGCTGACCAGACTGTGAAAGAATGACGACATGAGTATCACGGTCAACGTTCAAGAGGCCAAGACTCGATTGTCAGAGTTGCTGCGGCGCGTGGAGTCGGGAGATGAGGTCGTCATCGCCCGGGCGGGGCGACCTATCGCGCGAATTCAAGCGACGACGCCGCCGCGCCGGGTGCTTGACGGACCGCTGCTCCCCGAGATCCCCGCGATCGTGGCCGATGATCTCTTGACGCCGATGCCAGAAGACGACCTGGCGGCGTGGGAAGACGGCGAAGCCGACGATCCGCTCGAGCCCGGTGCCGCGTGAGCGCGTACCTGCTCGATACGCACGTTCTGCTCTGGCTGGCTACCGATCCGGACCGTGTGCCGCGGAGTGTCCGTGATGAGCTCGTGCGAGCCGATGACGTCTTCGTGTCACCGGCCAGCGCGTTCGAAATCGCGCAGAAGTCGCGGCTTGGACGCCTGCCGCACGGCGCTCGTGTGCTCGACCGTTGGTCGCACTTGATGAGCATGCTCTTTGCTGTCGAGCTACCGCTCACCTCCGCGCACATGCGTGTTGCCGGCGAGCTCGACTGGGAACACCGTGATCCCTTCGACCGAATGCTTGTGGCACAGGCACGTCTCGACGGTCTTGTGCTTGTCACCCAGGACGAGCGGATCCTGGCGTATCCCGAAGTCAGCTGCGCGGACTGGACATAGAACGGCGAGCACGTCAGGAGTGAGACCAGGACCGCGTGAGGGTCAGTGCGGATACCACGCGCAGATCAGCACGAGTCCGACCATGAAGACCGGCAGTTGGATGAGGATGAGGGGCAGCGTCGCGCCGTTCTACGCCGTCCCGCAGGATGATCCGCGTCAGCCGGGGCCGGTGAGGTGATCGAATTCGCCGCGCACCCAGCTCGCATGGCGCTGCGCCGAGCGCTGGACGGCGGCCGCGGCATCCCGATCGATGCGCAGCGAGAAGTTGCTGTAGATGCGGTCGAAGTCGTAGCGCGCGACGTGCGCGGCGATCCGCTCCACGACGTCGGCCGACAGCGGCAGGCGATTGGGATACGAGCGCAGGAACGACACCGTCGCGCGGTCGGGGTTCACCATGATCGTGTCGCCGGCCAGCAGCACGCCGGCGCCGTCGGAGCCTTCCCAGTGCACGACACTGCTGCCCGGGAAGTGCCCGCCCGGTTGCGATGCCGTGACTCCCGGAATCGGGTTCAGGATGCCGCTCCACGGCACGAGTGCGGACGGTCGGTGCCCTAGCCACGCGGCGTCGGCCTCGGAGACGAAGACGGGAGCGTCGTCGAGCGCCGCGGACCACAGCGACTGCAGCCCGAACATGTGCGGGTGCGACGGGATGATCGCGCGCATCGGGCCCAGAGCCCGCACGGCTTCGACGGCGTCGGGGGTGACCGCCGCCGGTACGTCATACATGACGCAGCCGTCGGCGGTGACGATGAGCTTCGCGAGTTGACCGATGCCGACGCCGTCGGTGACCTCGAGACCCCACAGACCGGGCTCGAGCTCGCGCAGCGTGATCGGCGATTCACGGTCGGGGACGATCCAGCGCTGCCCGTCGGGGGCGACGTATTGGCGCTCATCGGCGCAGATCGGGCAGACGGCGGGCGGGTCGGCGGCATCGCGTTCGACACCGCACGTGGGGCACTGTACGAGTTCGGTGCTCATGGGATCGATCCTGGCACGCGTCGGCGCCGCGCGGGCTCAGATCGTCTGAACAGCGCCGCCGCCGGACGGCGCGTCGGCGGCGAATGTCTGTGCAGCGCGCGGGCCGCGCGCGGCATCCACACCGCACACGGCCCGCTTCGAAACGTACGACTCAGCGCAACGGCGTGAAGTCGTGATGCGCCACGTGCTCGGGGCGCGGCGCCGACGCGCCGAACGGCTCGACGAGCGTGTTCTCGACGCTGTTGAACACCAGGAAGACGTTCGAGCGCGGGAACGGCGTGATGTTGTTGCCCGACCCGTGCATGATGTTGCAGTCGAACCACAGTGCCGACCCTGCAGGCCCGGTGAACTGGTCGATGCCGAACTCGTCGGCCAGCGCGGTGATGTCGGCCTCGCTGGGCACGCCGATCTCCTGCGCCTTCAGCGACGACTTGTAGTTGTCTTCCGGCGTCTCGCCCACGCACGGCACGAACACCGTGTGCGAACCCGGCATGACCATCAGCCCGCCGTTGAACGGGTAGTTCTGGGTCAGCGCGATCGAGCAGCTCACCGAACGGGGCGTGGGCATGCCGTCTTCGGCGTGCCACGTCTCGAAGTCGGAGTGCCAGTAGAAGCCGGTGCCCTTGAACCCCGGCATGTAGTTGATGCGCGACTGGTGCAGATACACGTCCGAGCCCAGCAGTTGGCGCGCCCGATCGAGCAGGCGCGGATCGCGGCTGAGCGCATCGAGCTGTTCGCTGAGCGCCGGCACCTCGAAGATCGACCGCACCTGACCGGTCGCCTTCTCGGTGACGACCCGCGGGTCATCCTTGAGCGCCTCGTCCTGTGAGAGCCGATCGAGCTCTCCGGTGAAGGCCGCGACCTCATCGGCCGTCACGAAATCCTGCAGAATCGTGAAGCCGCGCGCCTCGTGCGCGTTCAGCTCCTCGCCGGTGAAGGGGCCGGCTGCGGCATCCCCCCACACTGTCGGATGCGACCGACGGATCGGCTCCCGCGCCTGCGCCAGGCGGGTCGGGTACAGGTCCTCGGTGACCGTTGCTGTCGTCATTGTGCTTCCTCCTTCTTCATCAGGGTCTTCGTTGTGTTGTTCTCAGACCGGCTCAGGCTCGGTGATCAGCGGGTACACGCCGTTCTCGTCATGCACCTCGCGGCCGGTCACCGGCGGATTGAACACACACACCGTGCGCATCTCGGTGCGGGGGCGCACGATGTGCTTGTCGTGGTCGTTGAGCAGGTACAGCGACCCCGGGCGCAGCTGATGCACTTCACCGGTGGCGAGGTCTTCGATCTCGCCCTCGCCGGCGGTGATGAACACCGCCTCGATGTGGTTCGCGTACCAGAACTCGTTGACGGTTCCTGCGTACAGTGTCGTCTCGTGCACCGAGAAGCCCACACCTTCGCGCGCGAGCACTATGCGCTTGCTGCGCCAGTTCTCGGTCTTGATGTCGGCGTCGGTGTCGGTGATCTCGTCGATCGTGCGTACCAGCATGTCGTCTCCTGTTCGTTCGGTCAGCGGGCGAGGACGGCGTCGACGCTCGCGTCGATGATGTCCAGGCCCCGGTCGAGTTCGGCGTCGGTGATCGTCAGCGCGGGCAGCAGCTTCATGACCTCGCCCTCGGGGCCGCTCGTCTCCATCAGCAACCCGCGCTCGAAAGCGTCGTGGCACACGGCACCGGCCAGCTCACCGGTCGCGAACTGCAGCCCCCGGGCGAGCCCGCGTCCCTTCGCGACGAGCGAGGCGTCGGGATGCCGCGCCACGATGCCGTTGAACCGGCTCTCGATGCGCGTGCCCTTCGTGATCGTGGACTTCTCGAGCGCGTCGTCGGTCCAATACGTGCGGATCGCCTCGGACGCCGTCGCGAACGCGGGCGAGATGCCGCGGAACGTGCCGTTGTGCTCGCCCGGCTCCCACACGTCGAGCTCGGGCTTGATGAGCGTGAGCGCCATCGGCAGCCCATAGCCGCTGATCGACTTCGACAGGCACACCATGTCGGGCACGATGCCGGCCTCCTCGAAGCTGAAGAAGCCGCCGGTGCGGCCGCATCCCATCTGCACGTCATCGACGATCAGCAGGATGTCGTGCGTCCGGCACAGCTCCGCCAGGCCCCGCAGCCACTCGGCGCGCGCCGCGTTCATGCCGCCCTCGCCCTGCACGGTCTCCACGATCACGGCCGCCGGCTCGTTCAGCCCGCTGCCGCTGTCGGAGAGCAGCCGCTCGAAGTAGAAGAAGTCGGGGTAGCTGTGGTCGAAGTAGTCGTCGTACGGCATCGGCGTGGCATGCACGAGCGGCACGCCTGCGCCGTTGCGCTTGAGCGAGTTGCCGGTCACCGAGAGCGCGCCCAGTGTCATGCCGTGGAAGGCGTTGGTGAAGTTGACGACCGACTCGCGGCCGGTGACCTTGCGCGCGAGCTTCAGCGCGGCCTCGACCGCGTTCGCCCCACCGGGACCGGGAAAGACCAGTCGGTAGTCGAGGTCGCGAGGGGAGAGGATGCTGCGCTCGAACTCCTGCAGAAAGTCGCGACGCGCGCTGGTGAACATGTCGAGAGAGTGCGTCACCCGGTCGTCGGCGATGTAGTCGAGCAGCACCCGCTTCAACCGCGGGTTGTTGTGCCCGTAGTTGAGTGCGCCGGCGCCGGAGAAGAAGTCGAGGTACTCGTCGCCGTCTTCGGTGGTCATCGTACTGCCGACGGCGCGGTCGAACACGACCGGCCACGAGCGGGAATAGCTGCGTACGCGCGACTCGAGACCGGTGAAGATCGTGGTCGCTTCCTCGGTGGTGGGCATGACTGCTCCTCCTGGAACATTGACCCCGCTCATGCGGGGACGACGCGACGCGTCCCTTACGGGGCGCCGCGGCTGAGGACTTCGGCCCCAGACTCGGCGATGTCGGTCAATCTCGCGAAGCGTCGAACTCACCGATGCGGTACAACGGCTCCGCATCGTGACCGTCCGGAAAACCGTCACCCGTGAACAACGGCTCCACGGTCAGCACGGCGCCGTGGCGCCGTGCGAAAGCCTGGAACAGGCGCTGCGACGCCGTGTTGTCGTCGGTGATGGTGGTCTCCACCCAGCGCACGCGCTCGCCCTGGGCCGTTACGACCGCGTCGAGAAGCCGGCCGGCCGCGCCGCGGCCGCGGAGCCGCTCGTCGACCGCCACCTGCCACACGAACAGGCAGTCCGGCTGCTCGGGGCGACGGAACCCGGTGACGTACCCGCCGATCTCGCCGTCCACCTCGAACACGCGCGTGGTGGCGGCGAAGTCGCGCGCCCACAGCAAGTAGGCGTACGACGAGTTCAGATCGAGCGTGCCCGAGTCGCGTGCGATGCGCCACATCGCGGCGCCGTCAGCGGTGCGCGGCGGGCGGATCACCTCGGTGTCAGACCCCGGGTCAGACACACCGGTGGCGTGGTAGTGGGGTGCTTCGACAGACCTCAACATGCCTCCTCCACGCTAACGAAGATGGGCAGCCAACCCAACCCGACGGCGTGTCGCCTGTCCTGACACCGGTCGGGGGGAGCGCGCTATCGTGACGGCGAGGGCTTCGCAGATGACCGGTCCGGCCGACGCGCCGACCTCTCGCCGCAGAGCATCAGCGACGACGCGCAGACGGCACTTGACGGGGTGATGCACTCGTTCGACTGGCTGTTCGCGGTCGCACACGCGGGAACCGTCCCGCCGATGACCGGGCCCCGACACCGATGGACGTTCCGACGACGATTGACGCTCAGGCGTCGCAGGGACCGGATCGGTGCCGCCCAGCGCGCGGTCAGTCGGTGGCCGTCGGGATGATCGGATGGTCGCCGGTGTAGTCGGGCCGCAGCGGCTGATGCCGCTCGTGCGAGCCCTCCGGAACGTACTTCTCGGTCATCGCAAGGCCCTCCTCGTCGACGAGTGGAACTCACTCCTCAGGATAGGCCGGTGCCGGCGGATGGGGCGCGGTTGTGCTTGTCAAGGCCGTAACGCGCGCGAGGATCGCCGGGTACCGTCACGGCATGAGAGACGAGAAGGCTCCCGCATCGCCGCCGGATGCATCGACCGACCGCGGCGAAGCGCCGACCAAACTCCGCCGGGCCATCACCGGCCCGCTGTTGTATGCGTTCATCCTCGGCGATGTGCTCGGCGCCGGCATCTACGCGCTGATGGGCGTGCTCGCCGGCAAGGTGGGTGGACTGCTCTGGGCCCCCCTCATCCTCGCGCTGCTGATGGCGTTGCTCACGGCGGGTTCGTACGCGGAGCTGGTCACGAAGTATCCTCGCGCCGGCGGAGCAGCCGTGTTCGCCGAGCGCGCCTTCCGCAGCCCGCTCGTGTCATTCCTTGTCGGGTTCAGCATGCTCGCCGCGGGCGTGACGAGCGCGGCCGGTCTGTCGATCGCGTTCGCCGGCGACTATTTCCGGACCTTCATCGATCTGCCGACGACGGTCGTGGCGGTGGTGTTCCTCGCGGTCGTCGGCGCTCTTAACGCCCGCGGAATCCGAGAGTCGATGACGGCCAACCTGGTGATGACGGCGATCGAGCTGAGCGGCCTGGTCATCGTCATCGTCGTCGCGGCCGTGGCGCTCGGACGGGGCGGTGGCGAACTCGGCCGCGCCCTCCAGCTTCCCGAAGGCACCGGCGTCGCCGGGGCGGTGCTTGCCGGCGCGATCATCGCGTTCTACTCGTTCGTCGGCTTCGAGACCTCGGCCAACGTCGTAGAGGAGGTGCGGCATCCCACCCGCACGTACCCTCGTGCGCTGTTCGGCGCGCTGCTGACGGCGGGGGTCGTGTACGTGCTCGTCGGGGTCGCCAGCGCCGCCATGCTGCCGGCCCACGAGCTCGGAAAGTCGTCCGGGCCGCTGCTCGCGGTCGTCGCAGCGTCGGGCGTGAACGTGCCGCCGTGGCTGTTCAGTCTCATCGCGCTCATCGCCGTGGCCAACGGCGCACTGCTGACGATGATCATGTCGAGTCGCCTCACGTACGGCATGGCCGAGCAGGGACTGCTTCCGCAGGTGCTCGCCCGCGTTCTGCCGCACCGGCGCACCCCGTGGGTCGCCATCGTGGTGACGACGCTGGTCGCGATGCTGCTCACGCTGGTCGGAGACCTTGCGACCCTGGCCGAGACGGTGGTGCTCCTGCTCCTGATCGTGTTCCTGAGCGCGAATGTCTCCGTCCTCGTGCTGCGGCGCGACAAAGTCGAGCACAAGCACTTCCGAGTGTGGACCTTCGTTCCGTTCCTCGGAATCGCCTCGTGTCTGCTGCTGATGACGCAGCAGCGGCCGGCGGTCTGGCTGTTCGCGGCGATCCTGCTCGCCGTGGGCGCCGTCCTCTATGTCATGGCGCGGTGGGGGCGCTCCCGGGCCGCCCTCCGCGAGAGCGCCCGGGAGCGCTGAATCAGGCCTGCGCCTTCTCGCGGGCGCGCAGATCCTTGCGCAGGATCTTGCCCGCGCTCGACTTCGGAATCGCGTCGATGAACTCGACCCGGCGCACCTTCTTGTACGGGGCGACGCGTTCGGCGACGAAGGACTTCACCTCGTCCTCGGTGAGCTCGACGCCCGCGGCGGGCACGATGAACGCCTTGGGGATCTCCTGCTTCTCGTCGTCGAGGACGCCGATGACCGCGGCATCCGCCACCTTCGGATGACTCAGCAGCAGGGCCTCGAGCTCTGCGGGCGGCACCTGGTAGCCGTGGTACTTGATGAGTTCCTTGACCCGGTCGACCACGGTATACCAGCCGCCTTCGTTGACGGTGGCGACGTCGCCGGTGTGGAAGAAGCCATCGGCATCGATCGCGTTCGCGGTGGCGTCGGGCTTGTTGAGGTAGCCCATCATCACCTGCGGACCCTTGATCCACAGCTCGCCCGGGCGGGTTTCGCCGTCTTCGCCGAACTCGGTGATCTCTTCACCGGTGTCGGGGTCGACGATCTTGCAGATGGTGTTCGGCAGCGGAGTGCCCACCGAGCTGACCGGGATGTCGTCGCGCGTGTACGGCATCGCATGCGTCACCGGACTGGTCTCGGTCAGTCCGTACCCCTGCATCATGCGGGCGTGGATGCGGCGGCCGGCGAGCTCTGCCGTGTCGCCGTCGAGCGGCGCGGCGCCCGAGAACACGCTGTGCACGGTGGAGATGTCGTACTGGTCGACGATCGGGTGCTTGGCCAGGGCCACGGCGATGGGCGGGGCGATGTACAGGTAGGTGCACCCATAGGTCTGGATGTTGCCGAGGAACTCCGGCAGGTCGAACCGCGCCATGGTCACCAGGCTCGCGCGCTGACGCAGAGCGAGGTTCAGCAGCACCGTCATGCCGTAGATGTGGAAGAACGGCAGCACCGCCAGCACACGGTCGGTCTCGCGGAGGTCGATGTTCACACGCGACTGCTCCACGTTGGCGACGAGGTTGCGGTGGCTGAGCATGACGCCCTTGGGAATGCCTGTGGTGCCCGACGAATAGGGGAGCACGGCCAGATGTGTGGCCGGATCGAAGCTCACCGCCGGCGGCGCCTGCTGCTCACCCAGGAGGCCGCGCAGGTCAGGATGCCCCTCCGCGCCGTCGATCACGATGAGATGGTCGTCGGGGATGCCACAGGCCGCGGCCGCCTCGGCGGCGTGGGGGAGCAGCGGACTGACCGTGACGAGCCAGGTGGCGCCGGCATCTTCGATCTGCTTCTGTATCTCGCCCGCCGTGTACAGGGAGTTGAACGTCGTGACCGTGGCGCCGAGGCGCAGGACGCCATGGAACACGGTCGCGAACGCCGGCGTGTTAGGGCACAGCAGCCCGACCACCGTGTCGGTGTCGACGCCGCGGGCGGCCAGAGCCCCCGCGAACGCGTCGATCTGCGCCTTCAGCGCGCCGTAGGTGGTCTCTGCCCCGGAGGTCGGATCGACGAGCGCGACGCGCGCGGCGTCATCAGCCGTCAGATCGCCGAACAGGTAGTCGTAGACGCTGAGGTCGGGAATCTCGACGTCGGGGAACGGGCTGTGGAACACGAGGCTTCTCCCTTGATCTTCGTGCACGCCGGTGCTGGTTCCGGCATCCGGCATCGTCGCCGGGTGGCTCCATCATGCCATGAGGACCGAGTCTCAGCGGACGTGAGACCCGGTCCTCGAGTGCGTGCGCTCAGACCCGTGCTGCCGGTGCGCTCTCCAGGCGCCGTGCGGCGAGCTTCTCGGCGGCGTCCAGGGGCGCCGTGCCGGCCGTCTCCGCCTCGTCGAAGATGTGGCGGAGCGTGTCGCCGATGCCGCTGACGCGCTGCAAGATCTCGTCGCGGGTGCCATGGTGCTTCGCTTCGAGGTCGAGGTAGATCACACCTCCCGCGTTGACGACGAAGTCGGGGGCGTACAGGATGCCGCGGCCGGCCAGACGCGCGGCACCGCTGCGATCGGCGAGAGGGTTGTTCGCCGGCCCGCACACCGCCTTCACCGCAAGGGCGTCGATAGTGTCGTCGTCGAGCACGCCGCCGATGCCGGCGGGCACGAACACATCGCCGGGCACGTGGTGCTCGGTCCCGGGCGTGACCCAGGTTGCACCCAGGCGCGCTGCGAGGTCCTTCTTGGCGGTGTTCACGTCGGTGACGGTGAGCAGCGCGCCCTCGGCCGACAGGCGCTGGGCGAGCCGGCCGCCGACCTGGCCGAGTCCCGAGATCGTGATGCGGCGTTGCGCAACGTCGCTCGATCCGGTGACGCGCTCGAGCGTCGCGCGCAGCGACTCGTACACCCCGAGGCTCGTGGGGCCGGCCGGCTCGCCCTCGCCGCCCGCGGTGTCGGGCAGCCCGACCACGTGCGGGGTGCGCTCCGACACGGTGAGCATGTCTTCGGCCGTCGAACCGACGTCTTCGGCGGTGCGGTACAGGCCTCCGAGCGCCTCGACGGCGTCGCCCAGGTCCAGGAAGGCGGCCCGGCGCCGGTCGTCGTCGAGCGTCTCGCCCGGCGCGAGCCGGAGGACCGACTTGCCGCCGCCGGCGTCGAGGCCGGCCGTGGCGTTCTTCAGGGTCATCGCCGCGGAGAGCCGCAGCGCATCGCCGAGTGCGTCGCTCCACTGGGGGTACGTCCACAGCCGCGCGCCGCCGAGTGCGGAGCCGAGGGCGGATGAGTGCAGGGCGACCGTGATCATGAGGCCGCTGCGCGGACCCGTGATCACCTCCACGCGCTCGTGGGTGAAATCGGGCAGGGGCAGGGTGTGCGTCATTGCGACCTCTTTCGGCTGGCCTTGTGGGCTGTGCTCTGCGGTGCCGGAGTTGTACGGCATCCACCCCCATTGTGCATGGTCTCGCGCGCACGCATCGCGGTGTCTTCTCCATGCTCAACCCGCGCGCGGCGGCATCCTAGACGTCACGAGGCGCACGTGAGCATGTTGAGCGAACGCGATCGTCGCGCCCATCGATTCCTCCCCATCCGGGCCGTGCGCACTAACTGTCCACAGATCGCGGGGTTCACCGTGCCGACCCTCTCTGCCGCGCCAGAATCGAGGCCATGGAGGCGAAGGTCGACACCGGGCCCGCACCCCGGATGGTGCGGACGCAGCACCTCCGTCAACGAGGTGTCACCCACCGCCAGATCGCCGCAGCCGTTGCCGACGGCAGGCTCATCCGCCTTCGCCGTGGCGTCTTCGGCGCGACGGACCTCTCCACTGACTGCGTCGATGCCGCTCGGTGTCTGGGGCGACTTACGTGTGTTTCGGAGTTGCAGCGCAGGAAGGTGTTCGTCCTGCACAGGCCTGATCGTCTGCACCTGCACGTGGCGCCCAGTTCCTCGAGACTGCCTGTCGGGGTGAAGAACCATCGCGTGCACCGCGATGAGCTCAGGCGGACGCCCGTACCTGACTCTCTCAGCGTCGAGTTTTTTGATGCGCTGGTGCATGCGGTCTGCTGCCAGGAGCCGCGGGCGGCGATTGCGTCGATAGATTCGGCATTGCACCATGGACTGTTGCGTACGGACGAGTTGGATGAGCTCTTCGCGGCGTTGCCGCGCCGGTTCCGCCGGCTGCGCCGCCTGCTCGACGGCCGTGCTGAATCGGGTCCTGAGACGTTGTTGCGGCTCATCCTCCGGTCGATCGGCTGTGCTTTCGATGTGCAAGTCCGCATCCGCCGCGTCGGTCGCGTCGATTTCCTCGTGGACGGCTGGTTGATCATCGAATGCGACAGCGAGGAGTTCCACAGCTCGTGGGCGGACCAGAGGCGGGACAGAAGGCGAGACCTCGCGGCCGCGGCACAGGGGTATGCGACGTTCCGGCCCATCGCCGAAGACATCATGTGGCACCCGGACGAGGTGCGCGCGGCCGTCCTCGGACTCCTTGCGCTGCGTCGATCGCGCTGACGGTTCGTTCGACATGGCCAGATCGCGGATCGACCCTCGCTGAGGGTACGTATCGACGCTTGAGCATGTTGACGGCACAGTCTGAGTGGCAACGTCGGGCCCGCCCCTAAGCTGACACCATGCCCGACCCGCTCCCGACCCGCGCGCGCCTCGTGGAGGCCGCGTTGCGCGATGCCGGCATCCCCGGCGAGATCGTCGTCCTGCCCGACTCGGCGGCCACCGCGCCGCTGGCGGCCGCGGCCCTCGGCGTCGAGGTCGGCGCGATCGCGAACAGCCTCGTGTTCTGGTCGGACGACGAGCCGCTTCTGGTCATGACCAGCGGCGCGCACCGCGTCGACACGAAGGCGCTCGCGCACCGGCTGGGACGGCAGAAGATCCAGCGGGCCACGCCCGATCAGGTGCGGGATGCCACGGGCCAGACCATCGGAGGCGTCGCACCGACCGGTCACCCGGCGCCCGTGACCACCGTCGTCGACCGCGATCTGGCATCGTACGACCAGATCTGGGCTGCGGCCGGCACGCCGCACACGGTGTTTCCGCTGACGTTCGCCGAGCTCGTGCACCTGACCCGCGGCACCGTCGAGCGGGTGGACTGAGCCGCCACCGCCGCCGCGTGAGGATGCAGCGAGGCCGCCGAGGAAGCAACCGCTCCCTCGGCCACCGCCTGCGCCCTCTGCACGGCCGGACGCTTGTCTGAGATCACAGACAAAGGATGCCGCAGGAGACTGCCCAGCGACGCCGCCGCGGTGTGGAATCAAGACATGAGCACGACCATCGTCACCGTCGGGGCTGCGCCCCTCACCCCCGCAGAGGTCGTCGCGGTCGCCCGCGACGGCGCGCGCGTCGAGATCGCCCCGGCCGCCTTCGCGCGCGTCGCGGAAAGCCGCGCCCTCATCGAGCGCCGCGCCTCCGACCCGGCCCCGCATTACGGCGTCTCGACCGGATTCGGGGCACTGGCAACCACGTTCATCGCGCCCGAGCGGCGGCGCCAGCTGCAGGCGAGCCTCATCCGCTCGCATGCCGCCGGCACCGGCGCCGAGGTCGAAGGCGAGGTCGTGCGCGCGCTGCAGGTGCTGCGGCTGCAGACGCTGGCCAGCGGCCGCACGGGCGTGCGCGCCGAGGTCGTCATGACCTACGCCGGACTCTTGAATGCCGGCATCGTCCCCATCGTGCGCGAGTACGGCTCCCTCGGCTGCTCAGGCGATCTCGCCCCGCTCGCGCACGTCGCGCTGGCCGCGATGGGCGAGGGCGAGGTGCGTGTCGCGGGAGAGAGAGTGGATGCCGCCGCAGCCCTGGCCGCGGCATCCCTCGCTCCTCTCGTGCTCGAAGAGAAGGAGGGCCTTGCCCTCATCAACGGCACCGACGGCATGCTCGGGATGCTGCTGCTCGCCCTCGCCGATCTCGACGTGCTGTTCGACACCGCCGACATCGCCGCGGCTCTCTCGATCGAGAGCCAGCTGGGCACCGCAGCCGTCTTCGCCGAAGACCTCATGGCGCTGCGCCCGCAAGTCGGGCAGGCGACCAGCGCCGCGCGCCTGCGCGCGCTGCTCGAGCCGTCGCCGATCGTGCAGAGCCATCGGGGGCCCGAGGACGGGCGTGTGCAAGACGCCTACTCGCTTCGCTGCGCGCCCCAGGTGCACGGCGCCGCGCGCGATACCGCCGACCACGCGCGGCTGATCGCCACCCGCGAGCTGCAGGCCGTCGTCGACAACCCGGTCGTTACGCTCGACGGGCGCATCGAGTCGAACGGCAACTTCCACGGGGCACCGGTCGCGTATGTGCTCGATTTCCTCGCGATCGCTGTGGCCGACATCGCCAGCATCTCCGAGCGGCGCACCGACCGAGCGCTCGACGTCGCGCGCAACCGCGAGCTGCCGCCGTTCCTCGCCGACGAGGCCGGCGTCGACTCGGGCCTGATGATCGCGCAGTATGCGGCCGCCGGGATCGTGTCCGAGCTCAAGCGCCTGGCCGTGCCCGCCTCGGTCGACTCGATCCCGTCGTCGGCCATGCAGGAGGACCACGTCTCAATGGGCTGGTCGGCGGCCCGAAAACTGCGCCGCGCTATCGACGGCCTGGCGCGGGTGCTTGCGGTCGAGGTCATCACCGGCAGCCGGGCCCTCGACCTGCGCGCGCCGCTGCAGCCGGGACCCGGAACCGGCGCCGTGCGCGATCTGCTGCGCCAGGAGGGCGTCGCCGGCCCCGGACACGACCGGTTCGTGAGCCCCGACATCGAGACCGCGACCGAACTGGTGATCAGCGGCGCCGTGCGCGCCGCCGCATTCGAAGGAGGCAAGTGATGCAGGGAGCACGAGAGGTGCGGGCGCCGCGCGGCGCCGAGCGCACCGCGAAGAGCTGGGGCGCCGAAGCCGCCAAGCGCATGCTCATGAACAACCTCGACCCCGAAGTGGCCGAGCACCCCGACGACCTCGTCGTCTACGGCGGCAGCGGCCGTGCGGCGCGCAGCTGGGAGGCGTTCGATGCAATAGTGCGCACGCTCGACGAGCTCGAGCCCGACGAGACGCTGCTCGTGCAGTCGGGCAAGCCGGTCGGCGTGTTCCGCACGCACGAGTGGGCGCCGCGGGTGCTCATCGCCAACGCGAACCTCGTCGGCGACTGGGCGACGTGGCCCGAGTTCCGCCGGCTCGAGGCGCTGGGCCTGACGATGTACGGGCAGATGACCGCGGGCTCGTGGATCTACATCGGCACGCAGGGCATTCTGCAGGGTACATACGAGACGTTCGCCGCGGTCGCCCGCGTGCTCGGCCGCGACTCGCTGGCCGGCACGCTGACGCTGACCGCCGGCTGCGGTGGCATGGGCGGTGCGCAGCCGCTCGCCGTCACCATGAACGAGGGCACCGTGCTCATCGTCGACGTCGACGAGTCGCGGCTGGCACGCCGCGTCGCGCACGGCTATCTCGACGAGTACACGACCGACCTCGACGCGGCCATCGCACGCGTGGTCGCCGCCAAAGACGCCGGCGAGGCGCTCTCGGTCGGCGTCGTCGGCAACGCGGCCGAGGTCTTTCCGGAGCTTCTGGCCCGAGGCATCCCGATCGACATCGTCACCGACCAGACGAGCGCGCACGATCCGCTCGCGTACCTGCCGACGGGCGTTGCGTTCGACGAGTGGAGGGAGGCCGCAGCCGCCGACCCCGAGGGCTTCACGCACCGGGCGCGCGCATCGATGGCCGCGCACGTGGGTGCGATGGTCGGATTCTTGGATGCCGGAGCCGCCGTGTTCGACTACGGCAACTCGATCCGCGCCGAGGCGGAGCTCGGCGGCTGCGAGCGGGCGTTCGCGTTTCCCGGATTCGTGCCGGCCTACATCCGCCCGCAGTTCCAAGAGGGGCGTGGCCCGTTCCGCTGGGCGGCGCTGTCGGGCGATCCCGAAGACATCTACAAGACCGACCGGGCGATCGCCGAGCTCTTCCCCGACGACAAGCCGCTGCACCGCTGGCTCGACAAGGCGGCGGACAAGGTGCATTTCGAGGGGCTGCCGGCCCGCATCTGCTGGCTCGGATACAAGGAACGACACCTGGCGGGGCTGAAGTTCAACGAGATGGTCGCCTCCGGCGAGCTTTCGGCGCCCATCGTGATCGGCCGCGACCACCTCGACTCGGGCTCGGTCGCCTCGCCGTATCGCGAGACGGAGTCGATGAAGGACGGATCTGACGCCATCGCCGACTGGCCGCTGCTGAACGCGCTGCTGAACACGTCGTCGGGCGCGTCGTGGGTGTCTATCCACCACGGCGGCGGCGTGGGCATCGGCCGCTCGATCCACGCCGGGCAGGTCACCGTTGCCGACGGCTCGGCGCTGGCCGCCGAGAAGCTCGAGCGCGTGCTCACCAACGATCCCGGTTCGGGCGTCATGCGGCACGTCGATGCGGGCTACGCGCACGCGCGCGACGTAGCCCTTCAGCGGGGCCTGAAGATTCCGATGCTGCCGGAGGGCTGACCGGTGACCGTCACGGCGCGCCTCGCCGAGATCGCCGAGCTGGGCCGCGACGCCGAGCGCGGCGGCTACTCACGGCACCTGTTCGATGCGGCCGACGCGCCGCTGCGCGACTGGTTCCGGCGCAGTGCTTCGGCCCTCGGGCTGGCGGTCGAGGAGGACGGCGACGCCAACCTCTGGGCGTGGTGGGGCGAGGCCGGTTCCGGGGTCGTGGCCACCGGCAGCCACATCGACTCGGTGCCCGGCGGTGGCGCCTACGATGGGCCGCTCGGCATCGCCGCGGCGTTCGAGGCCGTGGCGCAGCTGCAGGCGGAGGGATTCACGCCCGCGCGGCCGGTGGCGGTGTGCGCGTTCGCCGAGGAAGAGGGGTCGCGGTTCGGCCTGCCGTGTCTGGGCACGCGGCTGCTGACCGGTGCGACTGATGCGGCGACGGCCCTGGAGAGGGTGGATGCCGCGGGCACGACCCTCGCCGACGCGTGGCGCGCCTCAGGGCGCGACGTGGCCGCTGTCGGCGCCGACCCCGAGCGCATTGCGCGGCTGGCGGCCTTCGTCGAGCTGCACGTCGAACAGGGACGCGATCTCGAGGATCGTGGCATCCCGATCTCAACGGCCTCGGCGATCATCCCGCACGGCCGGTGGCGGCTGGAGGTCACAGGTTCGGGCAACCACGCCGGCACGACGACCATGGACCAGCGTGCCGACCCGGTCGTGGCCGCCGCCCGCGTCGTGCTCGCAGTACAGCAGGAGGCGCTATCGCGCCCGCCCGCACGCGGCACTATCGGCAAGGTGCAGGTCATTCCCGGCGGCACGAACGTCATAGCCTCGCGCGTCGTCGCCTGGCTCGACCTGCGCGCCGACCGCGACGACGACGTGCGCGCGCTGTTCGAGGCCGTGCTCGCCGCGGCGCGTGAGGGTGTCGAGGCCGAAGGGTGCACGCTCGACGTGCACGAGGAGTCGTTCACCGCGCGCGTCGATTTCGACGCCGCGGTGACGGCACGGGTCGCCGCGGCCCTGCGGCCGGAGTTCGGCGAGGTGCCGGCGATTCCCACCGGGGCGGGGCACGATGCCGGCATCCTCGCGGCACACGTGCCGACCGCGATGCTGTTCGTGCGCAACCCCACCGGTGTCTCGCACGCGCCCGGCGAGAGCGCCCGCGACGAGGACTGCGAGGCAGGGGCGACGGCGCTCGCCGCGGCCCTGCGCGAACTGGCGGGTGGGGCATGACCGCGCGGTTCGTCGTGCACGCCCGTGCGGCTTTGATCGACGGGGCTTTCGCCACCGACGTGCGCATCGCCGCGCGCGACGGTGTCATCGCTGAGATCACGGCCGGCGTGCCGGAGCAGCCCGGTGAGTTGTCGCTCGATGTCGTGGTACCAGGCTTCGTCAACGCGCACTCGCATGCATTCCACCGGCTCCTGCGTGGACGCACACACGATCGGGGCGGCGACTTCTGGGTCTGGCGCGAGCGGATGTACCACGAGGCCGCGGCGCTGACGCCCGCGTCGTACCGCGCGCTCGCCGAGCAGGTTTTCCGGGAGATGCGGGACGCCGGCTACACCGCCGTCGGCGAGTTCCACTACGTGCATCATCAGCCCGACGGCACGCCGTACCCCGACCACGCGATGGAGCGGGCGCTCGCCGACGCCGCCGTGGCCGTCGGCATCCGGCTCGTGCTGCTGGACACCTGCTACCTGCGCGGGGGAGTGGGCGAGCCGCTGACCGACCGGCAGCGGCGGTTCGGCGATGCCGACGCGCACGCGTGGCTCGACCGCTGGCATGCCCTGCGTGAGGCGCTCACCGGGGGTCTTGTGACCGTGGGTGCCGCCGTGCACTCCGTGCGCGCGGTGACGCCCGCCGACCTCGCGGTGATCGGACGCGAACTGCCCGCCGACGTGCCGCTGCACGTGCACGTCTCGGAGCAGGTCGCCGAGAACGACGCCTGTCGCGAGGCCTACGGGGTGACGCCGACGCGGCTGCTGGCCGAGCACGGCCTTCTGCGCGCGACGACGGCCACCGTACACGCGACGCACCTGACCGCCGACGACATCGCGCTGCTGGGATCGGCCGGCGCGTCGGTCGTGATGTGCCCGACGACCGAGGCCGACCTCGGCGACGGCATCGGGCCCGCGCCCGAGCTGCGCGACGCCGGGGTGACGCTCGCGATCGGGTCGGACCAGCACGCCGTCATCGACCCGTTCGAAGAGGTCGCGCGCCTCGAGCTCGACCAGCGGCTGTGCGCCCAGCGGCGCGGCGTGTTCACCCCCGCGCAGCTGTGGCACGCGGGCTCGGCCGGCGGCGCCCGGGCGCTCGGGCTCGGCGGTGCGGCGGTGCGCGGGCTCGGGTCAGAGACGCCGTCGGGCGCGCCCGGGTCGGCGCCGGGGCTGCGCGTCGGCGACCCGTTCGATGCCGTGGCGGTGGATGCCGCGACCGCCCGCACCCGCGGCGCCGACCTCTTGCAGCTGCCGCTCGTGGCCCGCGCGGCGGACGTCGTCGCGACCATCGTCGGCGGTACCGTGACGCGAAGGACGACATGACTCGGGGGCACGCATGACCGCGACGCTCATCACGAACATCGGCGAGCTGACCACCAACGTCGCCGCAGGCAGTGACCCGTGCGGCACGCTGACCGATGCCGCCGTGCTCATCGAGGGCACCCGCATCGCGTGGGTGGGGCCCGCGGCATCCGCTCCCGTCCCTCACACCGCCCCCGCCCATCTCCGCGAGAGAACAACGGGCGGCCGAGAGAACGGTTATTCCCCGCATCCTCGTCCGTCCGATGTCCTCTCGCGCACGAATGGGGCGGCGGCGCTCGAGCGTGAGGAAGTCGCCGTGGTGGATGCCGCGGGTCGCGCCGTCATCCCGGGATTCGTCGACAGCCACACGCACCTCGTGTTCGGCGGCGACCGCGCCGACGAGTTCGCCGCGCGCATGGCCGGGCAGCCGTATGCCGCCGGCGGCATACGCACCACAGTCGCTGCGACACGTGCGGCTGGCGACGACCAGCTGCGCCGACGGCTCGCGCGTCTCGTGGCCGAGTTGCACGCGCAGGGCACGACCACGTTCGAGATCAAGACCGGCTATGGGCTCACCGTGCACGACGAGGCACGCCTGGCGCGGCTGGCCGCCGAGGTCACGAGCGAGGTCACGTTCCTGGGCGCGCACGTCGTACCCGCCGAATACGCCGACGCGCGTGACGAGTACGTCGACCTGGTCGCCGGCCCCATGCTCGCCGCGTGCGCGCCGCACGCGAAATGGGTCGACGTGTTCTGCGAGACCGGGGCCTTCACCGCCGACGAGTCACGCCAGGTGCTCGAAGCGGGCATGGCCCGCGGCCTCGTCCCGCGCGTGCACGGCAATCAGCTCGGCCCGGGAGAGGGTGTGCGCCTCGCGGTGTCGCTGGGCGCGGCATCCGTCGACCACTGCACGTATCTGGGCGACGATGACGTCGCGGGGCTCGCCGGATCCGACACCGTCGCGACCCTGCTGCCCGGCGTGGAGTTCTCCACCCGGCATCCCTATCCCGACGCCCGGCGGCTCATCGACGCCGGCGTCACGGTGGCCCTGGCCAGCGACTGCAACCCCGGCACGAGCTTCACGAGCTCGATGCCGCTGATGATCGCGCTCGGGGTGCGTGAAATGGGGATGACGGTGTCCGAGGCGGTCTGGGCGGCCACCGCCGGGGGCGCCGCCGCTCTGCGTCGCGACGACATCGGCCGCCTCGCACCCGGTACCCGGGCCGACCTCGTCGTGCTCGACGCGCCCAGCCGCACGCACCTGGCCTACCGACCCGGTGTGCCGCTCGTGCACGCCGTGTACAAAGACGGCGCGCGGCTCTGAGGAGGCTGCCCGCCCGTTGTGCGCAGGCACGGGGCCGCGGCATCCTGCCGCCGCACCTGACCCGCACCGCACCTCGCGCCTCAGCGCCCGGGAACCTCGATGACCTCGCGCACCTTGTCGGGCCAGCGCACAGAGATGTCATGCCCGCCGTCGCCGTCGGGCGCGATCTCGATCTCAGGGATGAGAGACCCGGTGCGCCGGATGCGGATCGGCTTGCCGTCGTCGCCGATCTGACCTTCGTCCACCTGGGGAACCGGCGGCGGCTCGGGTCCGCGGCGCACCGCGATGATCACCGGGTAACCGCCCGGGATGTCGTGCACGG
This sequence comes from Microbacterium horticulturae, assembly GCF_029094505.1. Lineage (NCBI taxonomy): Bacteria > Bacillati > Actinomycetota > Actinomycetes > Micrococcales > Microbacteriaceae > Microbacterium > Microbacterium horticulturae. Next base: position 1,119,037 of record NZ_CP119108.1, read on the forward strand.
TCACCTGCGGCATCATCTGCTGGTCGGGCGCGTCCACAAGGGTCATCTCGCCGTCCCACGGCACCAGCATGCGCACCTCAGAGTGCTCCTCGGCATCGGTACCGCGCCCCGCACACAGATCCACGCCCTGGTGCAGCTCGGTCACCCAGAGCGCTTCGGGGTCGGCGGCGGGCAGCGCGGGCGCGGTGAAGCGCACGCCGGGGGAGATGCCCTCGACGTCCACGCGGATGATGCGCAGCTCCCAGGCGTCGTGCACGGCCTGCACGACCGTGACGTCAGACCCGCCCAGGCGCGTCTGGGCGGTGGTGAACGGCATCCACTCGGCGGGGGCGCGACCGGCGCCCAGGACGGCGACGGAATCGGCAGGTGCGGTGCTCATGCGCTCACGTATGTCCAGGCGGTGCGGCCGCTGGCCAGCGGCACCTGCACGCGGCGGTAGATAGCGACCTCGTAGTCGTCGGCCGAGGCGAGCTCGTCCTCGCTGATCCGCAGCACCGTGCCGGGAATCCGATCGGTGTCGTCGCCCGTCGCGATAGCGATGGTGTGCAGCGCCGAGCCCGACAGCTCCACCACCCGCGGGTCGTCGATCGGGGCATCGCCGAGCACGAAGCCCACGAGCTCGTCGTCGTCGCCGTCGACGAGGCGACCGAAGGTGTCGAGCTGCACGTCGGCGTACCGCAGCGTGCCATACGTGAACAGAAGCTGATCTTTGGAAGACACGACGCCAGCGTATCGCCGCTCACAGTGCGGCGATGAGGTGCGCGACTGTGAAAATGGCCGCTCCCGCGATAGCGCCGATCACGGTGCCGTTCAACCGGATGTACTGCAGGTCGCGCCCCACCATGAGCTCGATCTTCTCGGTGGTCTCCGCGGCATCCCACCGCTCGATCGTGTCGGTGATGATCGACGCGATGTCGTGCCGGTAGCGATCCACGAGAAACGCCGCGGCGTCGGTCACCCAGCCATCCACGCGCTGCTGCAGCGCGGGCTCGATCTGCAGGCGCTCGCCGACTTCAGCCAGCGCCGCCGCAGCGCGCACGCGCAGTCCGCTCGTGGGGTCGGCCAGCGCCACCAGCAGACCGGACTTCGCGGTCTCCCACGCGCGTGCGGCCAGCTCCCGCACGCGAGGGCTGTCGAACACGGCCGATTTGGCGTCTTCGACGCGGCCGATCATGGCGGGGTCGTTCTGCAGGCGGTCGGCGAGGCGGCCGAGGTATCCGTCGACGGCGATGCGGGCGGGATGCTGCGGGTCGGCCCGCACGGCCTGCACGAACTTCATCGCCTCGTGGTAGACGGTGTCGTCGACGAAGCGGTGCGCGATGCGCGGCACCCAACCCGGCAGCCGACGCGAGACGAGGCCCTCGAACGCCGGGCGGTTCGCCTCGAGCCACGTCGCGAGCGAATCGATGGCCAGATCCACCGCGGGGTGGTGGGCTCCGGCATCCGTCACCCTCTGCAGCCACGCTCCGGCGGGCGGCCCCCACTCGGGCGAGACGAGGTGCTCGCGCGCCAGGTCCTCGATGACGTCTTGCACATCGGCGTCGCTGAGCGCGCGCAGCACCGCCGATGCCATGCTGGCGGCCTCTTCGGTGACGCGCTCGGCGTGCGCCGGTTCGGCCAGCCACGCTCCCAGGCGCCGCGCTATCGCGGCCGACGCGAGCTTGGTGCGCACGACCTCGGCGGAGAGGAAGTTCGTCTCGACGAACTCGCCGAGCGAGCGACCGATCTCGTCCTTGCGCGTCGGGATGATCGCCGTGTGCGGGATGGGAAGGCCGAGGGGATGCCGGAACAGCGCTGTCACCGCGAACCAGTCGGCCAGCGCGCCCACCATGCCGCCCTCGGCGGCGGCGCGCACATACGAGAGCGCCGGAACCTGCTCTTCGAGCGCGAACGAGACGGCGAACACGACGGCGAGAAAGACGAGCGCGCCCAGCGCTATCGCCTTCATGCGGCGCAGTCCTCGGCGTCGCTGTCGGTCTGCGGGACTCAGCAGTGCGGTCGGGGTGCGCGCCATGGCGTCATCCTGCCATGTTGTTCCGGGTCACGCCCGGGTAGCCTTGCGGCGTGATCGAAGACATCAAGAAGCGGGCGCTGCATCGAACGGCGATCATCGAGGGCCAGGTGCGCGGGCTTGCCAAGATGATCGAGAACGAGGACTACTGCATGGACATGATCGCGCAGTCGCGCGCGATCCAGAAGGCACTCGAGTCGCTCGACAAGCTGCTGCTCGAGAACCACCTGCGCACCCACGTCACGCACATGTTCGAGCACGGCGGCGACGAGCGCGAGCAGGCCGTGGCCGAACTGCTGAAGGCCTACGACGTCGGTAACCGCTGATGATCTCGACCGAGCGTGCGCGCGAGCTGCGCGAGGCGGGCCTGGTGTGGCATCCGCAGTCCGGCGACAGATTCCAGCTCGACGAGCCGGAGTTCGAGGCCGACGTGTTCACCGTCAGCGACATGACGATCGAGGCCCGCAACTTCTCGACCGGCGGCATCCTCGCCTTCAACGGCACGACGGAGTGGGCACTCGACTCCGTCGCCCAGGAAGACGCGCTGTGGCTGCCATCCGAGGAGCAGCTGCGCGAGCTTCTGCGCGGCACGTTCCGCATACTGCGGCGCCTGTCCGACACCTACGAGGTAGAGGTCGAGATCGCCGGGCGCAGGGTGGTGTTCGCCCATCCCGAGCCGGCCGACGCATACGCACTCGCGCTGCTGGAGCTGTTGCATCGGGTGACCGGCTGACGCCCGATCACACGGTCTGGATCGGGATCGTCGTCGTGTCGGGCAGCGGGCTCGGGTCACGTCCGCGCAGATCGGGAAAGCCGCCGCGGAAGACGACCGCGACGAGCACTCCGACGGCCGCGAAGATCGCCGCCGTCCAGTAGGCGCCGCCCGGGCCCATCCCGTCGATGAGGAAGCCGGCGACGGCAGACCCCGCCGCCGCGCCGATGAGCTGGCCCATGTTGACCCAGCCGAACGCCTCGGCGGTGTCGCTGAACTTCACGCTCGCGGTCGTCATCGCCGACACCGCGGCGAACACGGGTGCGACGCCGATGCCGGCCACCAGCAGCGATCCGCTGATCCACCACACGTTCAGCGAGATCGTGGTCACCACGAGGCCGATGGTGACGATGCCCATGCGCCGAGCCATCGCCCAGCGGCTGACCGCGATGCCGCCCGAGACGAGACCGCCCACGAGGCTGCCGACCGAGAACACGGCCAGCACGACGCCGGCCTCGATGCCACCCTTGCCGAACGTCGCGACCACGCCGGCCTCGACGGCGGCGGTCGCGCCCACGAGGAGGAAGCCGATCACCGTGCCCAGGAGCACGGCGGGGCGGGCGAGCACCTTGCCGAAGCGTCGCTTGCTGCGGGGGATGCGCACGCGGCCGAGCTCGGGCGAGGCGATGAACCAGGCTCCGCCACCGATGAGGATCACCACGATCAGCAGCAGGCCGACGACCGTCGAGATCTGGGTCGACACGAACGTGACCACCACCGGGGCGAGGATCCAGATGATCTCCTGCAGCGATGCGTCCAGCGAGAACAACGGGGTCAGCTGCCGAGAGTTGACCATCTTCGGATAGATCGTGCGCACGGCCGGCTGTACGGGCGGGGTCGACAGGCCCGCGATCATGCCCAGGGTCATGAAGACCGGCAGCGGCACCTCGAGGACGGCGATGCCGATGATGGATGCCGCGCAGATGAGCGTCGTCAGGGTGAGCACCTGGCGCATGCCCCACAGTCCCATCCAGCGGCTCGTGATGGGGCCGGCGACGGCCTGCCCGATCGAGGCCGCGGCCAGGACGAGTCCGGCGGCGCCATACGAACCGGTGATGTGCTGGATGTGCAGCAGGATCGCCAGGCTGGTCATGCCGGAAGGGAACCGCGCCGTCAGCTGCGCGGCGATGATGCGCCCGACTCCTGGTGTGCGCAGCAGATCGCGATATCCCGCCACGGAACAACGGTACCCGTCCGCATCACCCGCGCGGTGCCACGAACCGGCTCTCGTAGGCCAGCACGACCGCCTGCACCCGGTCGCGCACGCCGAGCTTGGCGAGCATACGCGCGATGTGCGTCTTCACGGTGGCGTCGCCGATGAACAGCGCGCGGGCGATCTCGGCGTTCGACATGCCACGAGCGACCAGCGCGAGCACCTCGCGCTCGCGGGCGCTGAGCGCGTCGACCCGCGCCCGCAGCGCCTGATCGACGGGACCGGCGCCGACGAAGCGTTCGACGAGCCGCCGCGTGACCGCCGGGGCCAGCAGTGCATCGCCGGCCGCGGCCTGCCGGATCGCGCCGACCAGCTGCTCGCGCGGCGCATCCTTCAGCAGGAATCCGGCGGCGCCCGCGCGCAGCGCCTCGTAGACGTACTCGTCGAGGTCGAAGGTCGTCAGCACGAGCACCCGCGCGCGGCTGCCCGTCGCCGTCAGCTCGCGGGTCGCCGCGATCCCATCGAGCCGCGGCATCCGCACGTCCATGAGAACGACGTCGGGGTCCTCGCGCGCGGAGAGGCGCACGCAATCGGCGCCATCCGCGGCCTCGCCCACCACCTCCATATCGGGCTCGAGATCGAGGATGAGACGGAACCCCGTGCGCACGAGCTCCTGGTCGTCGGCGATCAGCACGCGGATCACGGCGCGCCCCCGCCATCGCCCGACAGCGGCAGCGTCGCATGGACGACGAACCCGCCCTCGGCTGTCGGTCCGGCGTCCAGCCGCCCGCCGAGAGAGATCGCGCGCTCGCGCATGCCGCTGATCCCGTACCCGTCTCCGGTGCTCGCCGGGGGCGGAGTGGATGCCGCAGCCGACGTCACCGTGACCTCCAGCGCCCGCGCGCGCTGCACGATCGCGACGGTCACTGCGGCGCCCGGCACGTGCCGGCGGGCGTTGGTCAGGCTCTCCTGCACGATCCGGTACGCGGCGAGGTCGACACCGGGCGGCACCGGCGCTGTCGTCAGGCGCACCTCGAGCGTGACCGGTGTGCCCGCGCCGCGAGCGGCGTCGACCAGCCCCGAGATCGCTGACACGCCGGGGGAATCGACTCCGGGCCGTTCGTCGTCGTCGGTGCGCAGCACCTCGAGCATGCGGCGGATGTCTGTCAGAGCCTCCCGCGCTGTGGCGCGCACGGCACGCACCGGCGCGAGCGCGCGCTCGGGGGCGGTGCCGAGCGCCGCCTCTGCCGCGTCGGACTGCACGGCGATGACGCTCAGACTGTGCGCGACGACGTCGTGCAGGTCGCGGGCGATCCGCACCCGCTCCTCGGCGACTGCGAGCCGGGCCGCCTCACGCTGGCGTCGCTCGGCCGCAGTGACACGGCCGCGCCACTGTGCACTGGCGCGGCCCAGCAGCCAGACGCCGCCGAACAGCAGCAGGATGAACACGTAGTCCACGCCGTTGTCGAGCCGCTCCTGCGCGAGCAGCGCGGCGACGAACACGGCGCCGGCGATCGCCGCGACCCCCTCCGACAGGTACGCCGCCGCGGAATACAGGGCCACGACATCCACCACCAACGACCACAGCGAGCCGGGGAAGGTCGACAGCAGCGTCTGCACCAGGCCGGCCACGATGACGACCGCCACCGGGACCAGCGGGGCGTGGCGCCGCCAGGCCACCGCGAGCGTCGAGGAGACCGCCACCGGCAGGGTCAGTGCGAGCGGCCCCTCGTCGGGATTGCCGGTGACGACGCTGGCGACGGCGACCGCGAACAGGGCGAGCGCCAGCAGGACGTCGGGCGCGGGCAGACCCCACAGCGTGCGACGCCGCCATCGCGCGAAGGCCCGGCGCATGAGGTCACTCTATTGACCCCGAGGCTCGTGCGCGTCCCCCGTGCGGACGACAGCGATCATCCGGGCGGGCGACACCGATCACCCTGGGCGACGACGCGTGCGCCGGCCTCGGAGCGACACGATGCCACCGAGGGCGCGCACCGCGCCGAGAGGAGAATCCCATGAACACACACTTCGATCGGGTCGTCGCCACGGCGGCCCTCGTGGCAGGGCCGCTGAGCCTTGTCATCACGACGGTCTGGCAGTGGATGCTGCAGCCGGCCGGCGCGCAGCCGACGGCGGTCGACGCTGCCGAGCAGTTCCCGACAGCATGGATCGTCATCGGGCTGCTCGCGGTCTTCGGACCGCTCATCTGGCTCGCCGGGCTCCCGGCCGTCGTCGCACCGGCTGCCGCGCGCGGCCGGCTCGTCACACGCATCGGCGCACTCGTGACGGGGCTGGGGCTCGCGGCCGGCATCGGGCATCTCGCCGCTTACTTCTCGCTGTACGGTGCGGTGGCCGCCGCTTCGCTGCCCGGCGACGGCGTGGACGCCATGGTGCGGGCCGGCGACGCGGAGCCCATCGGCAACGTGTTGCTGCTCGTCTTCCTGGTGGGCTACTCGCTGGGGCCGATCGTCCTCACCGTCGGACTGCGGATGGGACGCGTGGTAGGGGTGTGGGTGCCGCTGGCGGCGGTGATCACCGCCGGGGCGAATCTGCTCGGGGGGCCGATCGCCGGCATCGTGCAGCTGATCGCTCTGATCGCCCTGTGGGCGCCGGTGGTGGTGCTGGTCGCGCGGGGGAGCGCGACACGCCGCGACACGCCGACGGCGGTTGTCCACAGGAATTCGGATGTCGGAACCCGCTCGTAGTGTGCGGCCTGTGGAGGACTTCGGGAGGGCTCGGCGAAAGCCGCGGAATCCAGGCCTTTTCCAGCTTCGCGGAAACCTGCCCGCCTGTGGATGAAACGGTGGACAAGCTGTGTTGTACATGGGGAGGGCGGTGGAAAACTACACGGATGTAACTACTATCCCTTGTGGTGCTTCCCAGTGTCGGTACCCATATGTAGTATTGGGTGACCGGCGGGGGGACCACCGGAGAAGACAGATCGAATGACGAGGGGAGACACGGTCGAAATGGCGATCACCGTCTACACGAAGCCGTCTTGCGTGCAGTGCAACGCGACCTACCGGGCACTGGATGCGAAGGGCATCGAATACGAAGTGCACGACCTCAGCGAGGACCCGACGGCCCTCGAGCAGGTGAAGGCCCTCGGGTACCTGCAGGCGCCTGTCGTCATCACCGATGAGGGGCACTGGTCGGGCTTCCGCCCCGACAAGATCGACGAACTCGCCTCCCGCTTGGCCTGATCATGCCCGTCGCAGTGGCCGCGCCGCTGCTGGTCTACTTCTCCAGCGTCTCCGGCAACACGGCGCGATTCATCGAGAAGCTGGGACTGCCGGCCCGCCGGATCCCGTTGCACATGGGGCCGCACACCGCTGAGCCGCCGTTGCACGTCGATGAGCCGTTCGTACTCGTCACCCCGACGTACGGCGGCGGCCAGGGCCGCGGCGTCGAGAAGGGCTCCGTGCCCAAGCAGGTCATCAAGTTCCTCAACGACGAGGACAACCGCCGGTGGATCCGCGGGGTCATCTCCGCGGGCAACACCAACTTCGGCCAGGCGTACTGCCTGGCCGGAGAAGTCATCAGCCGCAAGTGCAACGTGCCGCACCTGTATCGGCTCGAATTGTTCGGCACGCCCGAGGACGTCGCCCGTGTGGGCGATGGATTGGAAAAATGGTGGAAGCTGCAGTGACCGAGACGGCATCCTTCAAGACCGAGGCGCGTTTCGACGGCATGGATTACCACGCCCTCAACGCGATGCTCAACCTGTACGACGCCGACGGCAAAATCCAGTTCGACGCCGACAAGCGTGCCGCGCGGGAGTACTTCCTGCAGCACGTGAACCAGAACACCGTGTTCTTCCACTCTCTCAAGGAGCGCCTCGACTACCTCGTCGAGAAGCAGTATTACGAGGCGAGCGTGCTCGACAAGTACCCGTTCGAGTTCATCCAGGAGCTCAACGACCGTGCCTACGGCGCGAAGTTCCGCTTCGAGACGTTCCTGGGCGCGTTCAAGTACTACACGAGCTACACGCTGAAGACGTTCGACGGCAAGCGCTACCTCGAGCGCTTCGAAGACCGCGTCGTCATGACGGCGCTGGGATTGGCCGACGGCGACCAGCAGACGGCGCGCGATCTCGTCGACGAGATCATCTCGGGGCGCTTCCAGCCGGCGACGCCCACGTTCCTGAACACCGGCAAGGCGCAGCGCGGCGAGCTGGTCAGCTGCTTCCTGCTGCGCATCGAAGACAACATGGAGTCGATCGCCCGCGGCATCAACTCGGCGCTGCAGCTGTCGAAGCGCGGCGGCGGCGTCGCCCTCCTGCTGAGCAACATCCGCGAGTCGGGGGCGCCGATCAAGCAGATCGAGAACCAGTCCAGCGGCATCATCCCGGTCATGAAGCTGCTCGAAGACAGCTTCAGCTACGCGAACCAGCTGGGCGCACGTCAGGGTGCCGGCGCCGTGTACCTCAACGCGCACCACCCCGACATCATGCGGTTCCTCGACACCAAGCGCGAGAACGCCGACGAGAAGATCCGCATCAAGACGCTCTCGCTGGGCGTCGTCGTGCCCGACATCACGTTCGAACTGGCCAAGACCGGTGAAGACATGTACCTGTTCAGCCCGTACGACGTCGAGCGCGTGTACGGCGTGCCGTTCGGTGACATCTCGGTCACCGAGAAGTACCGCGAGATGGTCGACGACCCGCGCATCAAGAAGACGAAGATCAACGCGCGCGAGTTCTTCCAGACGCTCGCCGAGATCCAGTTCGAGTCGGGCTACCCGTACATCATGTTCGAAGACACGGTGAACCGGGCGAACCCGATCAAGGGCCGGATCAACATGTCGAACCTGTGCAGCGAGATCCTGCAGGTGAACACGCCGACCACGTACAACGACGACCTGTCGTACAACGAGATCGGCAAAGACATCTCGTGCAACCTCGGCTCGATGAACATCGCGCTGGCGATGGACGGCGGCGACCTTGCCAAGAGCGTCGAGACGGCGATCCGGGGGCTGACTGCGGTGAGCAACCAGAGCCACATCGCCTCTGTGCGCTCGATCGAAGACGGCAACGACCGCTCGCACGCTATCGGCCTCGGCCAGATGAACCTGCACGGGTACCTGGCGCGCGAGCACGTGCACTACGGCTCGGACGAGGGGCTCGACTTCACGAACATCTACTTCGCGACGGTTCTGTACCACGCGCTGCGCGCGTCGAACAAGATCGCGATCGAGCGCGGTGAGACCTTCGACGGGTTCGAGGACTCGACCTACGCCACGGGTGCGTTCTTCGACAAGTACGTCGAGAACGACTGGGTGCCCGCGACCGACAAGGTGAAGGACCTGTTCGCCGGCCACCACGTGCCGACCCGTGAAGACTGGGCAGACCTGAAGGCCTCGGTCATGGCGCACGGCATCTACAACCAGAACCTGCAGGCCGTGCCGCCGACGGGCTCGATCTCGTACATCAACAACTCGACGAGCTCGATCCACCCGATCGTCTCGAAGATCGAGATCCGCAAGGAGGGCAAGCTCGGCCGCGTCTACTACCCGGCGCCGTTCATGACGAACGAGAACCTGGACTACTACCAGGACGCGTACGAGATCGGCCCCGAGAAGATCATCGACACCTACGCGGCGGCCACGCAGCACGTCGACCAGGGGCTGAGTCTGACGCTGTTCTTCAAAGACACGGCGACCACCCGCGATGTGAACCGGTCGCAGATCTACGCCTGGCGCAAGGGCATCAAGACGCTCTACTACATCCGCGTGCGGCAGATGGCCCTTGAGGGCACCGAGGTGGATGGTTGCGTCAGCTGCATGCTTTGACACCCCCGCGCGTCGCCTCGCGAGCGAAGCGAGTCGAACGACACCGGCCCCCAGCATCCGTGAAAGAGAAAGAGAAATGACCCCCGAACCGCTCAAGCTTCTGGAATCCGTCCAGGCGATCAACTGGAACCGCATTGAGGACGAGAAGGACCTCGAGGTCTGGCACCGTTTGACCGGCAACTTCTGGCTGCCCGAGAAGGTTCCGCTGTCGAACGACGTGCAGTCGTGGAACACGCTGACGCCCGACGAGCAGCTTCTCACCATGCGGGTGTTCACCGGGCTCACGTTGCTCGACACGATCCAGGGCACGGTCGGCGCCGTCTCGCTGATCCCCGACGCGGTGACGCCGCACGAGGAGGCCGTCTACACGAACATCGCGTTCATGGAGTCGGTGCACGCCAAGAGCTACTCGTCGATCTTCTCGACCCTGGCGTCGACGAAGGACATCGACGAGGCCTTCCGCTGGTCGACCGAGAACCCTGCTCTGCAGCGCAAGGCACAGATCGTTCTCGACTACTACCGCGGCGATGACCCGCTCAAGCGCAAGGTGGCCTCGACGCTGCTCGAGTCGTTCCTCTTCTATTCGGGCTTCTACCTGCCGATGTACTTCTCGTCGAAGGCGAAGCTGACGAACACGGCCGACATCATCCGCCTCATCATCCGCGATGAGGCTGTGCACGGCTACTACATCGGTTACAAGTTCCAGAAGGGACTCGAGAAGGAGACCGAGGAGCGTCGCCAGGAGTTGAAGGACTACACGTTCTCGCTGCTGTTCGAGCTCTACGACAACGAGGTGCAGTACACGCAGGACCTCTACGACGGCGTCGGGCTGACCGAGGACGTCAAGAAGTTCTTGCACTACAACGCGAACAAGGCGCTCATGAACCTCGGCTACGAGGCGATGTTCCCGGCGACCGTCACCGACGTGAACCCCGCGATCCTCGCGGCGCTGTCGCCGAACGCCGACGAGAACCACGACTTCTTCAGTGGTTCGGGCTCGTCGTACGTCATGGGCAAGGCCGAGGCCACCGAGGACGACGACTGGGACTTCTGACGTTCTTCTTCATGTGAGGATCGTCTAAGACGAGAGAGCCCCGGATCTGCAGACCGCTGCGAATCCGGGGCTCTTCTGTCATCCCTTCGTCTCTGCGCTCCGCTGTCTGCTGCACCGCGCCGCGACAGTCCTGCAAACTGGTCTCGTGCACTTCGCCGATTACGACACGAGGCTCGCAGCCTATGCCGTCATCGTCGACGGTGATCACGTCCTCCTCACCTGGTACAACGGCTCGCAGCCCCAATGGACACTTCCGGGCGGCGGAGTCGAGTTCGACGAGTCACTTGAGGAGGCCGTCGTTCGGGAGGTCCTGGAGGAGACTGGCCTTCACGTGCGTGTGGAACAGCCTTTGACGACGTGGAGTTTCACCGAGGACGAAGGGCCGAGGCCGCCTCGCCCCTATAAGTCGGTCCGTATCGTGTTCGAAGCAACAGCCATCGGGGGAGTGCTCGGCACCGTGGAGCGCGACGGCACCACGGACTTCGCGCGATGGGTGTCGGTCAAGGACGTCCCCGCGCTTCAACCCCGGGCCGGCATCGTGGACGTCGGCATGCGAGCCTTAGCATGACCGCCGGTTCGATCAGCACGAGCGGGTCAAGTGTGCCGCAGCCGGTGCATCGCGGCTTTGTCACGGCCACTGCCCGGGGCTCTCGCAGGGGCAGCAGGTAGGTTTAGTGGTCAGACCACTAAGGATGACCATGCCCAAGACTCGCGTCCCCGCTCTTCTGCTCGCGCCGATCGTCGCCGGTGCTCTCGCGCTCAGCGGCTGCGCTGCCGCGACCGAATCGCCCGCGTCGACACCCGCAGAATCGACCCCCGCGGCCAGTGCGCCGGCGACGGGCGCTGACGTGCCGGCATCCCTCGGCGATCACGTCATCACCGTGGGCGACGGGCCCGTCGAGGTCGCACTGTGGACCGACCTGTCGTGCCCGTACTGTGCCGCACTCGAAGCCGAGACGGGGGAACTCATCTCCACGTGGGTCGCGAACGGCGACATCACGCTGCGCATCCATCCGCTCAACTTCGTCAGTGAGAAGCACGGCGACGCCACGGACTGGTCGACGCGCGCCGCCGGCGCGATCGCGGCGGTGGCCGACGCAGGGGAGGGCGCGTCCATCCCGGCGTTCTATGCGCTCCTGCAGAAGAACCAGCCGACTGAGGCGGGTGCCGCGAGCGACGACGACATCATCGCACTGGCCCAGAAGGCCGGTGTGACCAGCGACGTCAGCGCCGCGGTCACGTCGCAACAGTACGGCGACTGGGTGCGCGCGTCGAACGACCATTGGCTCGGGGCGACGATCGGTGGCACGTCGCAGGTCGTGCAGGGCGTGCCCGTCCTCGTGGTCGACGGCGCCGTGTTCGACATCGCGGATGGCAACGCCGAACGGTTGCAGGCCGCCGTCGACGCCGCGCTCGCCGACGGATAGGGGCTACGCGAGGTCGCCGCCGGGCGAACCAGACATTACCGCTAGCGCGACGAGACGAGGATCTCCTGGATGGCGGGAGCGACCACCCGCACGATCTCATCGATGTCGGCGCCCGCGATGAGAGGAACCCGGATGATGTCGCGGCCGGTGACGATGCCCACCAGCATGGCAGCGGCCAGACCCGCGCGCAGTGCCGCGTCGCTCTCGTTGCGCCCACCCGTGCCGTGGAGGAGCCGTGACTGGATGAAATCGCGCAGCTGTTGTGCTGCGAGCTCGTTGACGATCGCCCCGCGCAGCATCGCAGTCAACGGTGCGGACTCTTCGGGCGTGCCCTCCCACGCGCTCAGGTAGGCGCGAACCACGCGCTCGCCGAGGTGCTCGTCTGGTCCTTCGAACGCCGTGTTGAAGCGTTCGATCACAACCGGCGGGATCTCCATCGCCGCCACGAAGAGATCATCCTTCGAGCGGAAGAACTGGATGACCAGTGACGCATCGACCCCCGCATCCGCGGCGACGGCTCGAATCGTCGTCCCGGCGAAGCCATCGTTCGCGAAACGAGTGCGGGCTGCCTCGAGCACCAGCTGACGCGTGCTTCCGCCGCCAGGTCGTCGGCCACGGCGGCGCGCGGGTCGGTCTTTCGCGGGCAAGGTCATGCCAGCAATCTATCGTGCTCAGAATTTTATCAACATGTGTGGAGTTAAGCGCTCATTCGACGTACTCTCGATGAGTGCCGCGGGCGGCCGCCGCCCGGACAGTCATGAACCTCGCTGCAAGAAGGAGCTCGAGATGAGCGATGTCACGAAGATCTACACCGCGTCCAGCCCGCTGCCGGCCGCCCGGACGGGCGTGCTGACCGCATGGGAGCCGGGCACCCGCACGCTCGAAGCGGGTTTTCAGATCGCCCCGCAGTTCCGACCGCTTCCGGTGGACGTGGTCTTCGAGAAGGATGTCGCCGTCACACTGCGCGATGGCGTGACCATCTGCATCGACGTGCTCCGGCCGGCCGTGGACGAGAAGGTGCCGGTGATCGTGGGATGGAGTCCCTACGGCAAGGGGCAGGGCACCTCCGCCAGCGTGATGGGGGTCTTCGCGCTCGTGGGTCTCGACAACGCGACGGTCTCGGGCCTGGAGAAGTTCGAAGGCGCCGATCCGGCGTACTGGGTCGCCCAGGGCTACGCGGTCTGCAATCCCGACATCCGCGGCGTCGTCGACTCAGACGGCGACAGCGTGCTGTGGGATCGCCAGGACGGCCGCGACGCCTACGACCTGATCGAATGGCTCGCCGAGCAGGAATGGTGCAGCGGCAAAGTGGGAATGAGTGGGACCTCCTACCTCGCCGTCTCGCAGTGGTTCACCGCCGCCGAGCGGCCGCCGCACCTCGCGGCGATCAACCCGTGGGAAGGGGTGAGCGACGTGTACCGCGATCTCGTCAAGCGCGGCGGCATGCCCGACACCGGATTCGCCCGCCAGCTTCAGACCGGCAGCTTCTTCGGCAAGAGTCGCAAAGAAGACATCCTCGCCGAGGTCGAGGAATATCCACTGATCAACGAGCTGTGGCAGAACAAGATCCCCGCGTTCGATCAGATCACCGTGCCCGCGTACATCGTGGCCAGCTACTCAAACACGCTGCACACGGCGGGTACCTTCCGTGCCTGGCGTCGCATCGCGTCCGACGAGAAGTGGCTGCGCATCCACAACAGCCAGGAATGGCCCGACTACTACGACGAGGCGAACGTGGAGGACCTGCGCCGCTTCTTCGACCACTATCTGAAGGGGGAGGACAACGGCTGGGAGCAGACGCCACGCGTTCGGTACTCGGTGCTCGATCTTGCCGGCGGAGACGTCGTCGACATCCCTGCAGACCAGTTTCCGCCGAGGGACGTGACGTCGACGAAGTTCTACCTCGACGGCCGGACGCGAACGCTGACCACTGACGCGCCCTCACGTGAGGTGTCGGTGGCTTACGCCGTGGACGATAACCCCGACGCAGTGTCGTTTCTCTGCACGTTCGATGCCGAGACGGTTCTCGTGGGCTACCCGAAGGCTCACCTCTGGGTCGAAGCCCGCGACGCCGACGACATGGATCTGTTCGTGCTGGTGCAGAAGCTCGACGAGCACGGCACGCCCCTCGAGGCCTTCACCGTGCCCAATCACAGCGCGATGATCCACGACGTCACCGATCACGGAGCGACCATCCTGAAGTACAAGGGCGCCGACGGTCGCCTGCGCGTCTCGACCCGCAACCTCGACGAGACGCTCTCGACCGACGACGTGCCCGCCCACACCTTCGACCGCGTCGAGAAGCTCTCGCCCGGCGAGATCGTCGAGATCGAGATCGACATCCTCCCCGTGGGTCTCGCGTTTCGCCGCGGAGAGCAGCTGCGGTTCATCATCAGCTCGCGCAACCTGCTCGGAACGCTGATGCCCGCGATCCAGGAGTACGTCGGCGCGAACAGCGGACAGCATGTGATCCACACCGGCGGCACGCATCCGTCGTACCTGCAGCTTCCCGTGCAGCACTCCTGACCGCGGGGTCGGGGTTCACATCCACTTGCTGCGCTTGAAGATCACGTACAGAAGGACGGCGAAGGCGACCATCATCGCCACTGCCATCGGGTACCCGAACGCCCAGTGCAGCTCGGGCATGTCATCGAAGTTCATCCCGTAGATGGCGCCGATCAGGGTGGGCGCGAACAGGATCGCCGCCCACCCTGAGATCTTCTTCATGTCCTCGTTCTGACGCTGCGCGACCAGAGTCGCGTTCACGTTCAAGATCTGCGACAGTGCCTCGCGCAGATCGGCTGCGCGTGAGTCGGCGCGCATCAGGTGATCGGAGACGTCGTCGAGGTAGGTCTGCAGCTCGTCGGGAATCCCGTACTTGTCGAAGCCGCCCTGCAGCGCGGCGACGACTTCGCGCAGTGACGACACGGTCTGCTGCATGTCGATGACCTCTTGGCTCAACCGATAGATGCGCTCGGCGACCGCCGCATCGCCGCTGAACACCTGTCGTTCGATCTGCTCTTTGTCGATCGACAGTCCCTGAAGCACGGGGCCGTAGCCGTCCACGATGGCGTCGAGAAGCCGATAGACGACCGCCTCAGGCCCCAGCTTCAGAAGATCTCGGTCGCCGAGCAGTGCGCGCTCGCGCCGGTCCGGCCTCGTCGGCTGCCCGGCCTCGACGTCGGTTCCGTCCGTTCCGTCGATCCACCGCTCGTCTTGGCAGAGCACGGCGACGGCGTTCGGCCTCACGAGCATGTGGAATTCGGCGAAGACCACCTCTTCTGCCTCGTCGATGTACCGTGCCGAACGCGCGACGAGAAAGAGCACCTCGCCGTAGCGATCGAGCTTGGGCCGCTGACGGGCGTTCAGCAGGTCTTCGCGCAGCAGGGGATGCAGCTCCCACGCATCGGCCAGCTCCGTGATCTCGGCGATAGTCGGGGCCGGGTAGAAGAACATCGCCATGCGGTCGGGGCCGCCCTGCGAATACTCGAGAGCCTCTGCGACGGATGCGCCCGGCTGCTGCCGGGTCGGCACGCCGTCCGCCACGTACTGCGTCAGGTGCGGCAGCTCTGGCTGGGCCGACTGCTCTGCAGAACCCCGCCTACGGAACCGACCGACCCGGCGCGAGCCCGCTTTGCTTGTGTCTCGTTGCGGCATGACTGACCCCCTGCATCCAGCATGCAGCACGGTTGCCCTGTCGTGCGGCTGCTCGGTGCTCGGGGTGCCCGAGCCTGAAGCAGCTCAAGCACGTGCGGCCAATACATCCGGCCCGCTGCCCCGGCCGCACCGGGCCCGGTGGCTACGATGGACCCATGCCCTCGCAGCCCCGCCGGTTCAGCCCCGTGCTCTCCCTGCTGACACTCGGGAGCATCTGGGACGGTCAGCTCAACAAGCAGCTGAAGGGCCTGGGCCTGACGACCCGCAAGTACGGGCTGCTCGCGCACATCCGCGCGACGCCCGGCATCTCGTTCTCCGAGCTCGCGCGTCGCTCGCAGATCACGGTGCAGACTGCGCACACGGCCGTCCATGCGCTCGTCGATGATGGATTGGCGGAGGATGCCACGGCCCACGCGGGAGCTGCATCCACCCTCCGCGTCACGGAGAAGGGCATGGCGGCCCTCGCCGAGGCCGACGCGCGGTTGGGTCGCCTCGACGCAGCCTTCGCGGCATCGGGCGCTCAGCTCACCGCGGCGCTGAAGGGCCTCCACGAAGAGCCCTTCGGCGAGCACCTCAGCTGACGACGGCAGACCGCGGTGGGCGCAAGACGGTGCGCCAGAGGTTCACGAGCATCCACACGAACGTGCCGACCCATGCGGCCAGGGCCACCCAGCTCTCCACATACCCGATCGCGTGCATGATCGGCAGGCTGTCGACGGTGCCGAGAAACTGCGATCCCACGCCGTACATGCCCAGTGGGAAGATGATGCTCCACAGCGTCGCCTCGTAGCGGAACGGGATGCGGTGCCGCACATGCCGCCACCACCCGGCCATGACCAGCGGTGGGATGAGCCACGTGCCGAACGCCCAGAAGAACACCGACGCGCCGGCGATGAGGCCGCGCGTGGCATCCACCATCGGCGCGTTTGCCATCATGACGATCCGCGCGCCCGCGACCACGGTGATCGCCGTCGCCCCCATCGCGACCCAGTACGGGGGAGTGAGGTCTTCGGGGCGGAACGGCACGGTCAGCATGCGCACCGCGACGAACACGCCGACCGCGCAGTAGAGGAAGATGCCCACCGACCACGAGAAGACCGCGAGCAACGCCAGACCGGGGCGCCACGCGTCGAACTCGACCTCGAGGGTGGCCGCGAGCACGGCGATCGATTGGCTGGCCACGGCCCA
Organism: Microbacterium horticulturae; assembly: GCF_029094505.1. Classification (NCBI taxonomy): domain Bacteria; kingdom Bacillati; phylum Actinomycetota; class Actinomycetes; order Micrococcales; family Microbacteriaceae; genus Microbacterium; species Microbacterium horticulturae. The sequence continues at coordinate 1,136,089 of NZ_CP119108.1, forward strand.
GATGAACCAGGTGCCGTTGGCCGTCGAGATCGGCACCTTCTTGCGCTTGCCGAGTATGGCCGTCCACGGCACGGTATAGCCGAGGATGATCCAGGCGATCGAGGCGACCAGCAGCAGGCTCACCGCGATCCCGTGGAAGCCGGTCTCCTGGCTGAGCCGGCTGCCCAGCACGTCGGTCGCGGCCACGAACGTGAAGAACCCGAACGCCCGCCCGGGGTCGGCGAAGTCATCGGCCATCTGCTCGGGATGCCGGATGACCCGGATGATGTTCAGCACGACGAGGACGACGTACGAGATCGCGGCGATGATCAGCAGCGCGACCGAGACGGTGAACCACTCATTGGTGCGCATGGCGATCGAGACGATGCCGGTCGCCATCACGAGCGCGAAATAACCCGGGGTCAGCGCAGAGATTCCCGCGTCGGCGCGGCTCGGCAGCGTTGACGGCAGTGTGGGCGACGTGGTCACGCCCTCAGGCTAGCGTCCGCCCGTGTCGTCCGTGTGGTGCAGGATCGTGAATATGATGCGGCTCTCCAGCACGACGACCCAGCGCACCTACCGCTACGTTCGGCTCGCGATCCTCGGCGCCGTGCTGAGTATCGGCGTCGCGCTGGTCATCGTGCTGGCGACCGAAGGGCCGCTGACCTCGCTCAGCGGACTGTTCTACACGTCGGGTCGCACCGCCTTCACGGGAGCGCTCATCGCCGTCGCGCTCGCGTTGGTCGCGCTGTCGGGGCACAGCGTCGAGCAGATCCTGCTGGATGTCGCGGCCCTGTTCGCGCCGCTCATCGCCGTGATCCCGACACCGGTGGCTCTCGGCGATCTGCCGGGGGAGACGGGATGCCCCGGCGCGGTGCCCTGCGTGCCCGAGGCATTCGTCCCCGGGGTCACCACGGGCATCATCACGTTCGCCGTGATGGCGATCGTCGGTGCCGGGTGCGCCCTCATCCTGGCGCGCGTCCAGCAGACGCTCTCGCCCGGCGTGCTCATCGGTGTCATCGCGGCCGGCGTCGTGGCGGTGGTGATGCTGGTCTGGCTTCTCGTCTGGCCTGATGCGCTGCTGCACATCGGTCACCTCGTCGTCACCGCAGCCTTCTTCGGCATCATGGTGGCGATCGCCGTCGTGTCAGCCGCGGCATCCCGCCGCCCCTGGCGCCGGGTGTACGTCATCGTCGCCGTCGGGATGGCGGCATCCCTTCTCTATCTCGCGATCGTCGGCATCGTGCGCCTGACCGGCGTCGACCTGTCGGGGCAGCCGTGGACCCTGGTCGGCGAGATCGGGGTCATCGGGTTCTTCGCGGTGTTCTGGGTCGCCCAGACCGTGCAGAAGTGGAACGAGGTCGACCCGTCACTCGTCGCCCGATGACGGCCGCGCCGGCAGCTGCTGCAACGTCCAGCGGTTGCCATCGGGGTCACGGAAGGTCACGAACCGGCCCCAGGCCTGCTCATCGACGCCCTCGGCATCGGCTCCGATCTCGCGCAGATGCGCCAGCGCCTCTTCGGCATCGGGGATGACGATCTGAATGGTGTTCTGCCGCCCGGGCTCGAGGTCGATGCCGAGGTTCGTGCCGAATGCGATCGAGCACGCCGAGCCCGGCGGTGTCATCTGCACGAACCGGAGGCCCTCGAACGGCGTCTGGTCGTGGTCGAGGTGGAAGCCCACCCGCTCGTAGAAGTCCTTCGCGCGATCGACGTCGGTCACGGGGACGAAGATCAGCTCAATGCGCCATTCCATGGTGTTCTCCCTTGTTCACCTGGGATAACGCTACGCCGGGGCTCCGACATTCAACCGGTGGGAATACGCATCCGAGCTCTGCGTTGAACTTGATACAGCCGTGCTCAAGTTCGTAGACTTGATGCACAAGGACTCAAGTTTCAAGGAGTAATCGCATGGTCGATGACGTGACACCCCCGGTCTCGGGCGCCCCCGACGGCGCGAGCGCGTTCGACGACTTTCTCGCGCGCTACCTGGCCGGTGAGCGCGCGCGTCAACAGCGCTCGGTCGACATCAGCCGCTTCATGACGGCCCGCACGCAGGAGATGCTGCAGGCGGCGGCGCAGTATGCGCTCGAGCGCGGACAGCGTGAGGTCGACACCTTGCACGTGCTGCACGCGCTGATGGAGGTCGCGCCCGCGCAAGAGGCGGTGCGGCGCATCGGCGCTGATGCCGTCGCCATCGCGCATGACGCCGAGCGCCGGCTGCCGGCGCCGAACCGCGCGGCCCCGCAGGCCGACGGTGCCGAGATCACCCCGTCGCTGCAGCGGACGCTCTTTCACGCATACCAGGTCGCCCGTTCGTCGGGCTCGACCTACATCGAGCCCGAGCATGTGTTCTTCGCGCTCGTGCTCGCGCAAGACACCCCGGCCGGCCAGGTGCTCGCCCAGGCGGGTGTGACCGCCGACGCCCTCACCGAGAGCGCGAACGAGACGGTGACCGCGGGCGGCACGACCGAGCAGGCCGAGGGCACCTCCGACACCCCGATGCTGGAGAAGTACGGCACCGATCTCACCGCGCTCGCCGAGGCGGGCTCGCTCGATCCCGTGATCGGTCGGGCCGACGAGATCGAGCAGACCATCGAGATCCTGTCCCGGCGCACGAAGAACAACCCGGTGCTGATCGGCGAGGCGGGCGTCGGCAAGACCGCGATCGTCGAGGGCCTGGCCCGTGCGATCGTCGAAGGCGCGGTGCCCGAGCAGCTGCACGGCAAGCGCGTGATAGCGCTCGACCTGCCCGGCATGCTCGCCGGTACCCGCTACCGCGGCGACTTCGAAGAGCGGCTCACCACAACGATGGACGAGATCTCCGCACACAAGGGCGAGATCATCGCGTTCATCGACGAGCTGCACATCGTCGTGGGCGCCGGCGGCAATGGCGACGGCGGCATGGATGCCGGCAACATCCTCAAACCGCGTCTCGCGCGCGGCGAGCTGCACCTGGTGGGCGCGACGACGCTCGACGAGTACCGCCGGATCGAGAAGGATGCCGCGCTGGAGCGCCGCTTCCAGCCCGTCAAGGTCGGCGAGCCCAGCGTGGAAGACGCCGTGCGCATCCTGCACGGCCTGAAGGACGCGTACGAGCTGCACCACGCCGTGACGTACACCGATGACGCGCTGCGCTCGGCCGTCGAGCTGAGCGACCGCTACCTCACCGAGCGCGTGCTTCCCGACAAGGCCATCGACCTCATCGACCAGGCCGGTGCGCGGCTGCGGCTGCGTCTGGGCGTGCAGGCCGACGTGTCGACGCTCATGCAGAAGCTGGCCGATCTGGAGGCCGACAAGAACGCGGCGGTCTCGGCCGAGCGCTACGAGGACGCCTCGCAGCTGCGCGACGAGATCGCCGAGGTCGAGCGCAAGCTCGACGAGGTCTCGCACGGCGCCGGTGCGCGCAAGGCCGACGCGGTGGTGGACGAGCCGGAGATCGCCGACGTGATCAGCCGGGCCACCGGCATCCCGGTCTCGCGTCTGACCGAGAGCGAGCGCGACAGGCTGGCCGTGCTCGAGCACGAGCTGCACGCGCGCGTGGTCGGTCAGGACGACGCTGTCGCCGCCGTCGCCAAGGCCGTGCGGCGCAACCGCACCGGCATGGGCGACGCGCACCGGCCGATCGGCTCGTTCCTGTTCCTGGGCCCCACGGGCGTGGGCAAGACCGAGCTGGCCAAGGCCCTGGCGCAGTCGCTGTTCGACGACGACACGGCCGTGATCCGCTTCGATATGAGCGAGTTCGGCGAGCGACACACCGCCGCCCGCCTGGTCGGTGCCCCTCCGGGATACGTCGGCTACGACGAGGCCGGGCAGCTCACCGAGCGCGTGCGTCGCAACCCGTACGCCGTGGTGCTGTTCGATGAGATCGAGAAGGCGCACCCCGACGTGTTCAACCTGCTGCTGCAGGTGCTCGACGACGGGCGCCTGACGGACGGCCAGGGGCGCACCGTCGACTTCCGCAACACGGTCGTGGTCATGACCTCGAACCTGGGCAGCGAGTTCCTCGCCTCGCGCGGGGGAGCCATCGGCTTCCTCGCCGACGGCGGAGGCGACACCGGGTTCGGCAGTGAGAAGGACCTGCGTGACCGCGTCTTCGCGAAGCTGCGCGAGGCGATGCGGCCCGAGTTCCTCAACCGCATCGACGAGATCGTGCTGTTCCGCAAGCTCGACCGCGAGCAGCTGCGTGAAATAGTGCGCCTGCTGCTGGGGGCGACCTCGGCGCGGCTCGCGTGGCGCGAGGTGGGCTTCGACGTCACGGACGCCGCGGTGCAGTGGCTGGCCGACCACGGGTACGAGCCCGAGTACGGTGCCCGCCCGTTGCGCCGGCTCATCCAGCGCGAGGTCGACGACCGCATCGCCGACCTGTTCGTGTCGGGCGAGCTGGTCGATGGCGCGGCGGTGCGGGTGGATGCCGCAGGCGACGTGCTGTCGGTGACGGCGACGCCGGTGCACCAGGCGGTGTGACCGAGCGCGCGTCCACCGGGCGGCGTGAACGAGCGCACGTGCACCGGGCGGTGTGACCGAGGCGGGATGCCGCGGCGAAGGTCGCGGCATCCCGCCTTCACTGTGCACGGCGTCGGGGATTTCCGGCGACGCGCCGTCGAATCGCGCGGGCCGACGGCGTGTCGGCGACATTCCCCTACCGTGTGTACGGGCGGCGCAGGGGTGCGTGGTATGAGCGCGCTTCGACCTACAGCGGCAGCAGCAGCGGCACCAGCAGCACGCTGACGATGAGCACGATCACCGTGAACGGCGTGCCGATCTTCACGAAGTCTCCGAACCGGTAGCGACCGGGCTCGACGACGAGCGTGTTCACTGGCGACGAGACCGGTGTCATGAACGCGGAGGATGCCGCGAGCGCGACCATCATCGCGAAGGGGTACGGCGAGACGCCCAGGTGCGCGGCGATCGAGATAGCGATCGGGGCCATGAGCACCGCGGTGGCCGTGTTCGAGACGAACAGGCCGATCACGGCGGTCAGAACGAAGACACCGCCCAGAAGCACGGACGGGCCCGCTCCGCCGAGCACCGACAGCAGACCGTCGACGACCAGGTCGACTCCGCCGGTGCGCTCGAGTGCCAGCGCGAACGGCAGCATGCCGACGATGAGCAGCAGCGTCGGCCAGTGGATGCTGCGGTAGGCGCTGGACATGTCGATGCAGCGGAAGATGCCCAGCAGCAGGCAGGCGATGAGCGCCGCGATGACGTTGGGGACGACGCCGGTGACCATGAGCACGACCATGAGCAGGACGATCGCTATCGCGAACGGCGCCTGGTTGGCGGCCGGCGCGACCTCGGCGGCCTCGGCCGGCAGATCGAGGAGGATGTAGTCGCGCCGTGACCTGCCGAGCCGATGGATCGCCGACCACGACCCGGTGACCAGAAGCGTGTCGCCGGCCGCGAGGCGGGCATCGGCGAGCCCGTCGTCGATCGTGTGGCCGCGGTGGCGGATGCCCGCGACGTGCACGCCGTACGTCGCGGCCAGGCGCGCTGTGCGCACCGTCTTGCCGGCAGCCGCCGAATCGGGCGCGATAAGCACCTCGGCCAGGCCCACCTGGCGCGAGTAGGCGTCGAAGAACTCGTCGGTCATCTTGAGACGTTCCAGCCGCAGGCGCTCGCGGTCGGCGGCCGAGAACGCGGTGTCGGCGAAGAGCACATCCCCCTTGGCGACGACGGCCTCGTCGGCGGTGAAGCGCTGGGTGCCGCGCAGCAGCCGCGTGCGCTCGATCATCAGCACGCCCGGGCGGCGCTGGTCGACCAGCGCGGCCTCGGCCAGGCGTTCACCGATCATCGGCGACCCGGCGCCGACCCGGTAGCGATGAGTGCGTGCATCGACGCCGTAGTCGGCGATGAGGCCGGAGATTGTGCGCGCGAGGTGGCCCGGACCCGCGGCATCCCCGCCCAGGAACCGGCGCGCGAACAGCATGTAGCCGATGCCGAGAACGAGGAAGACGAGACCGAACGGCGTGATAGCGAAGAATCCGAAGCCGCCGTGCCCGGCCCGGCGCAGCTCGGCGTCGATCACGAGGTTGGGCGTCGTGGCGATGAGCGTGAGCATGCCACTGACCAGTCCCGCGAAGCTCAGCGGCATCATCAGCTGGCGCGGCGATATGCCGGTCCGTGCGGCGATGCTCATCGCCACCGGGATGAAGATCGCCACGACGCCGGTCGAACTCATGATCGCGCCCAACAGTGCGACCGCGAGCATGAGCAGCACTATCAGCCGAGTGGTGCTGGTGCCGGCGACCCGTGAGAGCAGGTCGCCGAGGCGATAGGTGACGCCGGTGCGCGAGAGTCCCTCACCGACGACGAACAGAGCGGCGATGAGCACGACGTTCGGGTCGGCGAAGCCGGCCAGCGTCTCCGGCACGCTGAGGATGCCCGTCAGCGGCAGCGCGACGATCATGACGAGCGCGACGACGTCCATACGGGGACGCCCCGCCGCGAACATCGCTATCGCGGCGACGAGAAGCACGAGGACCATCGCGAGGTCGGCGCTCATCGGGCCTCCTCCACGATCGTCACGGCGATTCTCCGAGAGTAGCGAGGACGGGCCGCGCCGCGCGAGAGGCCGCGCAGGCGTCGCAAGAGGTGGCACACTCGGGTGCATGAGCATCGCACCCGTCTCGATCGGCGTGGCAGGCGTGCTCGGCCCCGCGGCGATCGCGCGGATCGCGGCGGCCGCCGAGCAGGCCGGCCTCTACGCGCTCTGGGTCAACGACACCCCCGGCGGCGACGCTCTGGCGGCGCTGCACGAGGCGGCGCGGGCGACCGAGACGCTCGTCCTCGGCACCGGTGTGGTGCCTCTCGACCGGCGCACGCCCGACGAGATCCTCATCGACGCCGCCGGGCTTCCCGAAGACCGGCTCATTCTGGGTATCGGCTCGGGTCAGGCGTCGGGCCCGGTGCTGGCCGCCGTGCGCAACGCGGTCGACGCGCTGCGCGAGCGCACCGCCGCCGGCATCGCGGTGGGCGCCCTCGGGCCGAAGATGCGCGCCCTCGCCGCAGAGGTGGCCGACGGGATGCTGCTGAACTGGCTGCCGGCGCGTGAGGCGGCCGCGCAGACCGTCGAGGCGCATGAGGGGGCGCCGGGCGTCAACGTCGCTCTCTACGTGCGGACGGCGCTGGACGATGGCGGGATGCCGCGGCTGCGCGCCGAGGGGGAGCGGTACGCCCGCTTTCCGAAGTACGCGGCCAACTTCGCGCGGCTCGGCGTCGCCCCCGACGACACGGTGCTCACGCCCGGCGCCGAGGGGCTGGCCGCCTACCGTGTGGCTGTCGACGAGGTCGTGCTGCGCGCCATGACCGCCTCGGACGAAACCGACGACTATGTGCGGTTCGTCGAGCGTGCGGGGGCTCTCGCGGTGGAGTGACCGGCGGGGCAGGATGGGGGCATGACGAGCGTCGGCGCCATCTTCAGTCCATATCCGAACCCGCCCGAGTCGTTCCACGCCGCCGCGCGCGCGGCGGAGGACGCCGGGCTCGAGAGCCTCTGGGTGTGGGAGGACTGCTTTCGCAGCTCGGCGTTCGCCGTGGCATCCGCCGCCCTCGCCTGGACCGAGCGCCTGCAGATAGGAATCGGCATCGCGCCCATGCCGCTGCGCAACGTCGCCGCCACGGCGATGGAGATAGCGTCGATCGAGCGCATGTTCCCGGGGCGAGTGCTGCCCGGCGTCGGGCACGGCGTGCTGCCGTGGATGGTGCAGGTCGGGGCACGTGCGGCATCGCCGCTCACGCTCATGCGCGAATACGTGCCCGCGCTGCGGTCGCTGCTGGCGGGAGAGCAGGTCACCGTCGACGGGCGCTACGTCACCCTCGAGCAGGTGCGCCTCGACTGGCCCCCGGCCGAGCCTCCGCGCGTGTACGCGGCGGCCGAGGGACCGAAGACGCTGGCGCTGGCCGGCGAGGTCGCCGATGCCGTGCTGCTGGATATGAAGCACACCGTCGACGAGGTCGCGCAGGCCGTGCAGACCATCCGCGCGGCGGGCCGCGACCCGCATGTCGCCGCCTACGTCGTGGCCGCGTTCGGGGAGGATGCGGCATCCCGCGCCGTCGCCTTCTTCGGCGACGGGCCGGCCGACGGCATCGACCGGGTGCTGGTCGGCACCGTCGACGAGGTCGCGGCCGGCGTGCGCCGGTTCGCCGCCGTGGGCGTCGACCAGGTCGTGCTCATGCCGCCGAACGGCGAGGCGCTGCCCGCGTACTACGCCGCCGCGGCCGAGGTCGGGCGCCTCGTGGCCCTCGGCTGAGCAGCGCGACCGAATCAGGCGCGGTCTTCGTCGCTGATCGGCACGCGCGGGATAAGCACCGTGCACGCCACGAGCAGCACCGCCGAGATGGCGACGCCGATGAAGACCGCCGTCGACCCGGCTTGGACGGCGGCGGGATGCTGCGACCCGCCGCCGTCGGCGATCACGGCGTTCGCTATGGCGCCGTAGACGGCCACGCCCACCGAGCTGCCGATCGAGCGGGCCAGCATGCTCGTGCCCGATACCACCCCGCGCCGGCGCAGGTCGACCGACGACTGTGCGGCGATCAGTGACGGGTTGGCCACGAGCCCCAGACCGAGCCCGACGACGAAGCACGCGGCGGCGGTGAGCACGAGCGACGGCGACGCTGCGAACGCGGTGAGCAGCACGGCGCCGACCACGGCCAGCACGCTGCCGATGACGGCGGTGGCGCGAAAGCCGATGCGCAGATAGAAGCGCCCCGCGAGCGAACCGCTGATCGGCCAGCCGAGGCTGAGCGCAGCCACGGCAAGACCGGCGAGCAGGGGAGAGGCGCCCGCCGTCGACTCGAGGAACGTCGGCACGAACGACGTCAGTCCGATGAGCACGGCGCCCACGCCGAGGGCCGCGAGCGAGGTGGTCACCACCACGCGGCTGGAGAACACCCACGGCGCCAGCACCGGATCGGCCGCCCTCCGTTCGACCAGCGCGAACATGACGAGCAGCGCCGCCCCCACGGCGAAGCAGCCGATGCTCTGCCAGCTGCTCCACGCCCAGCCCTGGCCACCCTCGAGCACGCCGAGCACGAGGAGGACGAGGGATGCCGTCAGCAGCGCCGCACCCGTCACATCGATGCGCTGCCGATGCCGCTCAAAGCTCTCGTGATAGCTGCGCCACAGCATGAACAGGGCCAGCAGGCTCAGCGGCACATTGACCCAGAAGATCCACCGCCATGACAGGAACTGCGCGAACAGGCCACCGAGGGTGGGGCCGGCCACTGACGAGATCGCCCAGACGCTGGCGAGGTACGCCTGCGCCGTCGCGCGCTCGCGTACCGTGTAGATGTCGCCGGCGATGGTCATGCTCACCGGCGTGATGGCGCCCGCGCCGAGCCCCTGCACGGCACGGAAGACGATGAGCGCCGGCATGCTCCAGGCCAGCGCCGCGGCGATCGAGCCGGCGAGGAAGAGCAGAATGCCCAGCACCATGATCGGTTTGCGGCCGAACGTGTCGCACAGCTTGGCGTAGACGGGCACCGAGGCGGCCTGCGCGAGCAGATAGACCGAGAACAGCCAGGGGAACTGCGCGAAGCCGCCCAGGTCGGCCACGATCGTCGGCACCGCAGTTGCGAGGATCGTCGAGTCGATCGCGATGAGGAACGACGAGAGCATGAGCGACAGGAGGATCGGCCCGCGCTCCGATCGCAGTCCGACCTGGTTCGCCATGTGAACAGCAAACCACGCACCAGCCGCGCGGCATTCCCGATGTCGGCGCAGAGTGCGAGAATCCGAGCATGTTGCTGAGCGTGCTGGTCGAGGTCGTCGCCGCCGTCGCGGCGACGCGGTCGCGTCTGCAGAAGATCGACGCGCTCGCGGGACTGCTGCGCGGGCTCGCACCCGACGAGATTCGCGCCGCGGCCGGATTGCTGCTGGGCAGCCCGCGGCAGGGCCGGCTCGGGGTCGGCTGGCGCGGGCTCATGGCGCTGCAGGTGACGCATGCCGATGCCGCGAGCCTGACGATCGCTGACGTCGACGCCGCGTTCGAAGAGCTGGCGGCGGCATCCGGCCCCGGTTCCGGGCAGCGGCGAGAACGCGTGCTGCGCGAACTCGCCGAGCGTGCGACCGCGTCTGAGTGGGACCTCGTCGTGCGCGCGATGCTGGGCGAGCTGCGCACGGGCGCGCTGCAGGGCGTGCTGCTCGACGCCGTCGCGCGGGCGGCCGACGCCGACCCCGCGGTGGTGCGCCGGGCGGCCATGCTGTGGGGCGATGTGGGCGAGACCGCCGCTCTCGCGCTCGGCGGCGGCGACCTGTCGGCGGTGGGGCTGCGCGTCGGTCGCCCGGTGATGCCGATGCTCGCCGCGACGGCGGCGACGGTGGCCGAGGCCATGGCGACGACCGGCGAGGCGTCGGTCGAGTACAAGCTCGACGGCGCGCGCATCCAGGTGCACCGGCATGGCGACGACGTGCGCGTCTTCACCCGCAGCCTCGCCGACATCACGCACCGGGTGCCCGAGATCGTCGATGCGGTGCGGGCGCTGCCGGTGCACGACGTGATCCTCGACGGCGAGACGTTGTCGCTCGACGACGACGGCGCGCCGCGGCCGTTCCAAGACACGATGGCGCGGTTCGGCGCCGACCAGGCGCGCGAGGTCGCGCTGCGGCCGTGGTTCTTCGACGTGCTGCATGTGGACGGCCGTGACCTCATCGACGATCCGCTGCGCGAGCGCCGCGCCGAGCTCGCCCGGGTCGTCGGTGCGCTGCGCATGCCGGGAATCGTGACGGACGATCCGGATGCCGCACAGCAGCTGTCAGCGCAGGCGCTGGCCGCGGGTCACGAAGGCGTTCTCGTCAAGGCGATCGACGCGCCTTATGCCGCCGGACGTCGGGGCAAGGCGTGGATCAAGGTCAAGCCGGTGCTCACCTACGACCTCGTGGTGCTGGCGTGCGAGTGGGGGTCTGGCCGCCGCCGCGGACTGCTGTCGAACTTGCATCTGGGCGCGCGCGACCCCGACGGCCGGTTCGGCGAGCCGGGCGGCTTCGTGATGGTCGGCAAGACGTTCAAGGGGCTCACCGATGAGCTTCTGCGGTGGCAGACCGAGCGGTTTCCCGCCATCGAGACGCGGCGCACGGCATCCACTGTCTTCGTCGCACCGGTCACGGTCGTCGAGATCGCCATCGACGGCGTGCAGCGGTCGCCGCGCTACCCCGGGGGCATCGCCCTGCGCTTTGCGCGGGTGAAGGGGTACCGGCCCGACAAGCGCGCCGACGAGGCGGACACGATCCAGACGCTGCAGGCTCTACTGGGCTCCTCGTCGACGTAGCGCTCTGGGCTCCTCGTCGACGTAGCGCTGTGCGCTCTCAGTCGGCGTAGCGCTCTGCGCTCTCAATCGGCATAGTGCAGTCGCGCGTCGCCGGGGGCGCACTCGTCGCCGATGCGAATGCCGTCGGCCAGCCGGCCCTCGGCGCGCAGACGGGTCAGCTCGTCGACGGCGCGCTGCCGCAGCGTCCACGGGTCGATAGTGTTGACGTACACCTTGGTGTCGCCCTCGAACCCGGCGGGGTTCGAGATGCGCCACTTCAGCACGATGCGCCACGGCATCGGAGCTGCCGCCGGCGCGGGGCGATAATGCCATTCCTCGTTGGTGGGCACGAGCACCCCGGTTGCCTGATGCAGCGTGTGCACGAGGTCGGAGACGGCGCGCTGCTGCTCTGGCGTGTGATCGGCGGGGTGATGCGCAGACGCGGTCGAGTACACCTCGAAGGCCGGGTAGCGATGCCCGACGCCCGCGAACGCGACGGCGCCGTCCGTCGCCGCGACGACCAGCCCCTCGCGCACTGACAGGTCCGCGACCGCGTACTGGTACAGGCGACGGTCGATCTCGAGCATGGCGAGTTCGCGCTCGGTCTGCGGGCCGTACTCGTCGATAGCGACGAGCTGCTTGTGCAGGTGCTCGAAAGAGGCTCCGGCCGGCCGCAGCCAGTTCTGGAACACCGACACGTATGCGGCGTAGGGCTGTGCGGCGGCGATCTCGCACATGGAATCGATGGTGAACGACATATATGCGGCGTGCTCGTCGGGCGTCAGCTCACCGCTGGAGACGAGCTCGTCGTCGCGCGCGGCGCCGTCGCGCACGTGCCGGCGCGCAACGATGACGTCGTGCGACCCGCCGACCAGGTCGACAGCTGCCGTGCGCAGGTCAGGCGATGCCCCGGTGGATGCCGCGCGAATCGCGGCGAGCTTCTCGATGTGATCGCGGCCGACCGGGTCGCCCAGGTAGGCATCGGCCCAGGCGACGACGTCGGCGGCGGGCTCGAAGGCATGGTTGACCCGCCAGTACTCGGCCGACACGATCTCGAAGAGGTTGCCGAAGCGACGGAACTCGGCCACCGAATCGTGCAGCGCAGACGCCGGCACGCGGTCGCGTCTTTCGAACGACGGGCCCACCAGTCGCGCCTTCTCGGGAGTGGTCTCCAGATAGCGGTCCTGGCAGAACGCGCACAGTCGCGTGCCTTCGTCCGGCGCGAGGTCGCGCGGTACCGGCCGTGCGGCGGCCAGCGGTCGGTTCGCCCGCCCCGGCACCGTCCACACGCGCGTGCCGGTGAGGGGGCCTGCCTGCTTGACAGTGCCGTCGGCGAGCCGGCGCAGTGGTGGCAGACTCACGACTCCTCTTCCGCGAGCGCCTGATCGGCCTGAGCGAGGTCATCGGGCATGTCGCCGGCGGCCACCGACTCGGGCACCTCGCCGGCGCGGTACTTCGGCAGGCGGCTGGCCGGAACGATGGCGATGGCGCTGACACCCGCGAGGATCAGCAGACCCAGCCGGAGTGCCGACAGGCGGGAGTCCTCATTGACCTGCACCGCGGCATCCACCTGCTGGTCACTCAGATCCGTGTTCGCCAGAACGTCGCGCAGGCGGTCGTTGCTGACGAAGTTCACGCTGTCGAGCGGCACCTGGGCGACGGCTTCGTCGGGCAGTTCGGGGTGCGCGGCCAGCGCGGCGGTGATGTTGCCCGCCAGCAGCCCCACCAGCAGGGCCCCGGCGACGGCCGTGCCCACGGCGGAGGCGAGGTTCTGCGTGGTGCCGCGCACCGACCCGACGTCGCCGGCGAGTTCTTTCGGCGAGGCGGTCACGAGCACGTTGAACACGAGCGTGACGAGCGCGCCCTGACCGACGCCGAACACGAACAGGCCGAGGATGGTCGGCAGCGTCTCCCAGTTGTTCGTGACCACGAACGACAGCCAGACCAGGGCAATGGTGGTCAGCGAGAAGCTGAAGACGCCGATGGTGCGCGGCGAGAACCGGCCGTAGAAGCGCACGACGACCATGGCGGTGACGAAGACCGTCAGGTTGAACGGCAGCATGGCCAGCGACGTGTCGAACGGCGTGCGACCCTGCACGATCTGGATGTACAGCGGCACGGTGAAGTTCAGCGCGGCCTCCAGCGCCACGACGATGAACATGGCGTACACGGCGGCGCGCTCGCGCGACGAGCCGAACACCGACAGGCTCACCAGGGGCACCTTGCCCTGACGGGTGCGGCGGCGCGTCCAGAGGAAGAACAGCTGCACGAGCACGACACCGACGACGATCAGCACCGGCGCCGGAGACATGCCCAGAATGTCGAACGGTGCGCCGGGACCGGCCTGCAGCAGACCCCACCCGTTGAGGTTGTTGACGCCGAGCGTGAGCGCCACGATGGCCAGGCCGATGATGACGGCGGCGATGATGTCGATCTTGACGGCGGGGTTTCCGCCGACCGGCGCGAAGCGGAAGCTGAGGAAGAAGACGACCACCGCGATGGCGATCACGACGATGAACACGGGCTGCCAGCCCACGAGCGTCGCCAGCGTGCCGCCGAGCAGGAACGCGGTGACACCGGCGAGGGCGCGTGCCGAGCCGAGCGAGCCGATCGCTGTCGCCTGCTGGCTGCCGTGGTAGTTCTCGGCGATGAGGGCGACCAGAGAGGGCACGATGATGGCGGCGGAGGCCCCGGCCAGTGCCTGCGCGAAGATCACCCAGCCGACCCCCGGCGCGAAGACCATGATGACGCCGGATGCTGCGAACAGCGCGACCACGATGCGGAAGATCAGCACCCAGCCGACCCGCTGTCCGATCTTGGCGCCGACCATGACCAGGGCCGCCACCACGAGACCGTAGGTGACGATCGCGGTGGAGACGTCGGTGGGCGGCACGCCGAACGTCTCGACCATGCCGCCCAGGGTGACCGGGAGGGCCGAGACGTTGTACGACATGAGGATCTGCGCGAGGAACAGCGCGACCAACGGCGCCCAGGAGGCGCGGGCGGGTGTGGTGGTGTCGGTCATCGGGTGTCCTGTCGATCGGCGGGGGCGGAGGCGAAGATGTTGAGCCCGAGGGTGCGGGAGAGGTGCGCGGTGGCGATCTGGCCGCGCACGCTGTTGCCGGCACCGTCGAGGGGCGGTGCCCATGCGCCCAGCCCGCCCTTGCCGGGGGCGACGGTGACCAGGCCCCCGGCGACACCTGATTTGCCGGGCAGGCCGATCTCGTACAGCCACTCGCCGCTGTGCTCGTAGAGTCCGGCGGATGCCAGCACGGCGAGTGTGTCGCGGCTGACTTCGGGCGAGACGACCTGGTCGCCGGTGAGGGGGTTGACGCCGCCGTCGGCGAGGGTCGCACCCATGACGGCGAGGTCACGGGCGTCCACAAGCAGAGAGCACTGCTTCGTGTAGACGTCGACCGTTTCGACGGGATCGGCGCGCATGCGCCCGTAGCTGTACAGCAGCCGCGCTATGGCGCGGTTGCGGTCGTTGGTGTCGCTCTCCGAGCGGTACACCTCATCGTCGAGCTCCAACTGCCGCCCGGCGAAGCGCGAGAGCCCTTCGATGACGAGTTGCCATTTGCGCTCGGGAGTGGCCCCCGGCATCAGCGCCGTGGTGGCGATGGCGCCGGCGTTGACCATGGGGTTGCGGGGATGCCCGCCGGCGAGCTCGATCGCCATCACCGAATTAAACGGAAGGCCGGTGTTGTCGACTCCGACGAGCTCGCGCACTTCGCGATGGCCGATGCCCTCGCACACCAGCGCGTAGACGAACGCCTTCGAGATCGACTGGATCGAGAAGGCGGTGCGGGTATCGCCCACCTCGTGCACGTCGCCCGACACGTCGGCGATGCACAGGCCGAAGGCCTCGGGGTCCGCTGCGCCGAGAACGGGGATGTAGTCGGCGACGGTGCCCTCGTGGTGGCTCAGCGCGCGGCGGTAGGCCTCGTCGAGCGCGGTGTCCACCTGCGAGCGGTGGGGGAGTGTTCCGGTGCGGGCACGCTGGTCCACACCCCCGAGGTCCAGTTCATCGTGGCGCACGGGCCCACGCTATCGCGGGGGATGTCCGCGGCACCGGACGTTTCAGTGATATATCGGTCAGGAGCGCGAGGGCTGCAGTCGCACGGTGACGATGTTCGTCGACTCGTCGAGTTCGGCGACGTCAGGATGCGCCTTCACGAAATCAGAGAACGATTTGTGGCCGAGCACCTTCTCGCTGAACGACGGGTCCATGCGCTTGAGGAGGTTCTTCACGGCCGACAAGTGCATCCACTCCTCGTCGGTGCGCACGTGCTCGAGCTTCAGCGCGCGCTCGAGCAGCTCGCCCGACGGGTCGGGGGCGGGCTCCGCCTTCTTCTTGCGGGTGCGGGCGGGCGCGGCATCCTTCGTCGCCTTCACGGCCGGCTGCGGCTTGGTGATGCCCGGCAGTTCGTCGTAGTCGTCGAACTGGTCGCATGCGGCGGCCAGCGACTTCGCGGTCGACCCGGCCACGCCGATGCCGACCACGAACCGGCCCAGCCGTTTGCAGCGCTGCGCGAGCGGTACGTAGTCGCTGTCGCCGCCGACGATTACGACATGCGTGAGGTCGGGGAGGCGGAACATATCTTCCACCGCGTCGACCGCGAGCCGGATGTCGGCGCCGTTCTTCGCGTACGCGGCTGCGGGGAACAGCTGCACCAGGTCGACGGCGCGGGCCACCAGCTGCGAGCGGTACTCGGCGTTGACGGGATTGGACCAGTCGGCGTACGCGCGGGTCAGGACGAGGGTGCCGAACGACGCGGCGTAGTCGATGACCGCGCCGACATCGATGCGGGCCTCGGCCAGGCGCGCCGCGATCTCGGGGTCGGTGGCGTCGGCGACGATGCGCTGCCGGTCCTTCGAGTAGGCGTTGCGGCCGTGTACCCGGTCGTACCACGACATCACGATGTTGTCGAAGTCGAGGTAGACGGCGACGCGGGCATCCTGTGTGTGGGGCATGTGTCCAGTGTGACAGGTGACCCTATGCTCGTGTCATGGCGTACGTGTTCCCGCTCTTGGTGCTGGCGGCGATGATCTTCGCCGTCGTCGACATCATCATGCGCGACGACGCGCAGATCCGCTTCATGCCCAAGGCGCTGTGGCTGATTCTGGTCATCCTCGTGCCGCTGGTGGGCGTGATCCTGTGGTTCGTGCTGGGTCGTGAGCACGTCGGCGGTTCCGAACCGGTGGTCCGGATGCCGCGGCCACGGGCGCCCCGCCGGGCGGAGCCGCCCACTGCGCCGCCCGTGCCGCCGGGGCCCGGGTACGACCGGCGCACGACAGAGCAGCAACTGGCCGACCTCGAGCGCGAGATCGAGGAGGAGCGGCTGCGTGCCGAGTTGCGCCGGCGCAAACAGGGCGGCGAGCGGTCCGGTCAGTAGCCTGCGCGGTCAGTCGGCCGAGTAGGCGACACCGATCTGACGGCGGACCTCGTCGAGGGTCGCCATGATCGCGACGGATTCGTCGATCGGGAGGATGTCGCTGTCGCGGCGTCCCGCGGCGACGATCTTCTCCGCCTCGAGTGCCTGGTACTGCATGCCGCGTCCCTCCACCTCGGAGCGGTACTCCTCGATCACGCTGCCGTCGGGCGCGGTGACGCGGAAGGTCGTGGGGCTGTACCAGACCCGGTCGATGTCGATGCGTGCGTCGGTGCCGAGCACGTGCGCGGTGTTGGGGCCGGCCGTGCGCGACGACGAGAAGGTCGTCGACACTGCGCCGCCGGCATGCGTGAAGATGGTCGCGACCTCGGTGTCGGCGCCGGTTTCGGCCAGCGTCGCGCGGGCGGTGACCGTCTCGGGCTCGCCGAGCACGTCCCACGTGAACGACACCGGGTAGATGCCGAGGTCCAGCAGTGCACCGCCGCCGAGGGCGAGGTCGTTGAGCCGATGCGTGGGGTCGGTGGGCAGCTTCTGCGTGTGGTCGGCGACCAGCGAGCGCACCTGTCCGAGGGTGCCGGCGGCGATGATCTCGCGGATGCGGCGCATGTGCGGCAGATACCGGGTCCACATCGCCTCCATCGCCAGGAGGCCCGCGGCGGCCGCGGCATCCCGCACCTCACGTGCCTCGCGCGCGTTGACGGTGAACGACTTCTCGACGAGCACGTGCTTGCCGGCCGCGAGGCACAGCAGCGCGTCTTCGGCGTGCATGGGGTGCGGGGTGGCGACATAGACGATGTCGACGTCGGGGTCGGCGGCGAGCTCTTCGTACGACCCGTGTGCGTGCGGGATGTCGAACTCGGCGGCGAACGCGGCGGCGGCTTCGGGGCGGCGTGAGCCCACGGCGCGAACGTCGAGGCCCGCGGTGCGCAGGTCGGAAGTGAAGGCGTGGGCGATGCCGCCCGTGGCGAGGATGCCCCAGCGAAGTCCGGTCATCGCTCCAGACTATCGAGCCGCCCCCGCGCGCGAGGTCGTAGGTGATCTCGCGAGGTCGTACGTGATCTCGCGAGGTCGCACGGTGGCCCCGTGAACGACCTCGCGAAAACAGGTACGACCTCGTGGAAACGGGTACGACCTGGCGAAAACAGGTACGACCTCGCGGAAACGGCTACGACCTCGCAAAAACAGGTACGACCTCGCGAAAACACCGACGACCTGGCGGAAGCGGGTACGACCTCGACGGGGAGGGGCGGGTCAGAGCAGCGCGAGGGCGCGGTCGAGGTCGGCGATGAGATCGTCGACGTCTTCGAGTCCGATCGACAGACGCACCGTCGCCCACGAGATGCCGCCGTCGGCGAGCTGCTGCGGCGACAGATGGCTGTGAGTCATGGATGCCGGGTGGGTGACGATGCTGCGGGCGTCACCGATGTTCGCAAGCAGCTGGAGAACCCGCAGGCCCGCGATGAACGTCTCGGCACGGGCGAAGTCGGCCTCGTCGTCGCCTGCGGAATGCAGGTCGATGGAGAACACCGACGGCACGCCCTTCGACAGATAGCGTGCGGCCGCGTCGTGCCAGGGGTTGCCGGCCAGGCCCGGGTGGTGCACCCGCGCGACGGCGGGATGCGCGGCGAGATGCTCGGCGATGCGCTGGGCCGAAGCGGAGTGCCGCTGCATGCGCAGGTCGAGCGTCTCCATGCCCTGCAGCAGCGCGAACGCCGTTGACGCCGACAGCGTCGGACCGAGGTCGTGCATGTGCTTGGCCTTGATGAACCCGATGAACGGCGAGGAGTCGCGGAAGTGCTCGACGTAGCTCTCGCCGCTGGGGATGCGGCGAGAGGGGTCGGTCAGCGCTGGCCACTTCTCGGGTTCGGCGGAGAAGTCGAAGGTGCCGAGGTCGACGATCGCGCCGCCGATGACCGAGCCGTGGCCGCCGAGGAACTTCGTCGCCGAGTGCACGCTGATGTCGGCGCCGAACTCCTTCGGGCGCTGCAGGTACGGGGTGGCGACGGTGTTGTCGACGACGAGGGGCACGCCGGCGTTGTGCGCGACATCGGCCACCGCACGCACATCGAGCACCTGAGCGATGGGGTTGGCGACGCTCTCGGCGAAGATCAGGCGCGTCTCGGGGCGTACGGCCGCGCGCCATGCGGCGATGTCGTCCTGGTCGACGAAGGTCGTCTCGATACCCCAGTCGGGCAGCGTCTCCACGAGCAGATCGACGGTGCCGCCGTACAGCTGGTTCGCGGCGACGACGTGGCCGCCGCGGCCGGCCAGCGCGAGGATCGCCAGAGCTACCGCGGCCTGGCCGGATGCGACGCCGGCGGCGGCCACGCCGTCTTCGAGCGCGGCCACGCGCTGCTCGAACACCGCCGCGGTCGGGTTGCCGGTGCGGGCGTACACGTCGCCTTCCGCGCGGTGCGCGAACAGGTCACGTGCGTGCGTGAGAGAGCGCAGCGCGAAGGCGTTCGACTGGTAGATCGGGGGCAGCGCCGCCGTTACCGGCATGGTCGACGAATACCCCGCCTGCACCTGTGCGGTGGCGAAGGACGACGGGGGACAGTCGGCGCTCTCGGACATGCGTCCATTCTCGCCGCCGAGGCCGTGAGCACCCGGGTCGTGTGTCGAACTGTTGCGCTACGGGACGAGCGTGATCTTGCCGTCGACGCCGGCCTCCAGCGCCCGGTGCGCCTCGGCAGCGTCGGCGAGCGGAAACGACGGCCCGAGCTCGACGCTGAAGCGCCCCGCGGCCATGAGGGCCAGCACGACCGGCATCGCCTCGGCACGCAGCTGCTGCTGGCGCGCTGTCAGCGGTTCGGGCGAGCCGCCGAGGAAGGCTCGGATGCCCAGGTCTGCGGCATCCTTCCCCCGCACCAGCGTGACGATGCGACTGCGGTCGGCGACCAGACGGAGCGAGACGTCGACGGCCTCGTCGGTGCCCGCGATGTCGATGACCGTCGTGATCCCCTGGGGCGCGGCATCCCGCACCCGCTGCTCGAGGCCGTCGCCGTAGGCGACGGGAATGCCGCCCAGCGCGCGCACGCGGTCGTGCCGCCGGGGCGACGCGGTCGCCACGACCGGAACGCCCCACAAAGCCGCGAACTGCACGACGGCCTGCCCGACGGCGCCGGATCCACCGTGCACGAGCAGGGTGTCGCCGGGGCGCACATCCAATGAGCGCAGAGTCTGGTAGGCCGTGCCGGCCGGGATGCCGAGCGCGGCGCCTTCGGCGGCCGACACGTGCACCGGTCGTGGCTGCACGTGCGCGAACGGCACGGTGAGCTCGGTCGCGTACGCTCCGGCCGCCCCGAACACGATGACCGGGTCGCCGACGCGGAAGCCCTCGACGTCGGGGCCGACCGCGCTGATGGTGCCCGCGGCGTCGGCGCCGAGCCGACGCGGTGAGGTGATGGGACCGCTGGGCCGTCTGCCCGAGCGGATCTTCGCCTCGAGGGGATTGACGCCCACCGCGGCCAGACGCACCGTGACCTCCCCGGCCGCGGGGGCCGAGGAGGTCACGTCCTGCAGCGTCAGGACCTCGGGGTCGCCGAACTCGACGTACTCGATCGCCTGTGCCATGTGCTCCAGCTTGTCACGGAGCGAGCGGGTTGGCCTCCTCCTTCGCGGCGGCGGCCTCGATCTCGATGACCTTCGGGTCGTTCTCGTCGGCACCGTAGTCGCTGCGCTTCGTGGCGTCGGCGGTGTCGGTCACCTTGAACGCACGGAGGATGAGCGTGACCACGACGGCCACGAGCGCGTTGACGACGAAGGCCGAGACGCCGATGTACACCGGGACGTCGGTGAACGGGAAGTTCGCTATCGATCCGCCGAAGTGCTTGCCGGTGCCCGGTTTGATCACGTTGTACGCCGAGATCGTGCCGTAAAGGATGCCAGCCGCCCAGCCGGCGAACAGCGCCCACTTGTTGAACCAGCGGGTGTACAGCCCCGCAACGATCGCCGGGAACGTCTGGAGGATCCAGATGCCGCCCAGCAGCTGCAGGTTGATGGCCGCCGACGTGTCCATCCCCAGCACGAAGACGAGGGCGCCGAGCTTCACGACCAGCGAGACGAGCTTGGAGACCTTCGCCTCCTGCTGCGGCGTCGCGTTCTTCTTGAAGTAGTCCTTGTAGATGTTGCGGGTGAACAGATTGGATGCCGCGATCGACATGATCGCCGCGGGCACCAGGGCGCCGATTGCGATTGCCGCCAGGGCGACGCCGGCGAACCACTTCGGGAACAGGTCGGTGAACAGCTGCGGGATCACCAGCTGTGCGTTGATCGCACCGTCGACGTCCACGGGGTTCGTGCCGGCCTTGATCGCGACATAGCCGAGCAGCGCGAGGCCGCCGAGCATGAGCGAGTAGAGCGGCAGGATCATCGCGTTGCGGCGGATGGTGTTGCGCGATTTGGTCGCCAGGACGCCGGTGATCGAGTGCGGGTACATGAACAGCGCCATGGCCGAGCCGAGGGCGAGCGTCCAGTACGCGTTGAACGAGCCGGCGCCCGGGATCACCGCGCCGAACGGTTTGCCCGTCACGTCGTTGACCGCGCTGAGCTTGTCGTCGGCCGCCGAGAAAATGCTCTCCCAGCCGCCGACCTTGCTCGGCAGATAGATGATCGCGACGATGATCGCGGCGTAGATCAGGATGTCTTTGACCACCGCGATCAGTGCCGGCGCCCGCAGGCCGGCCGTGTACGTGTACGCGGCCAGGACGACGAACGCGATGATCAGCGGCAGGTCGGCCATGAACCAGTTCGTGTTCGAGCCCAGACCCAGCACCGTGAGCACCGATTTGATGCCGACCAGCTGCAGAGCGATGTACGGCATCGTGGCGATGATGCCGGTCAGCGCCACCGCGAGCGACAGCGTGCGGCTGCCGTACCGTCCGCCGACGAAGTCGGCCGGGGTGACGTAGCCGTGCCGGTGCGAAACCGACCACAGGCGCGACATCAGCAGGAAGACGATCGGGTACAGCACGATGGTGTACGGCACGGCGAAGAAGCCGCTGACGGCGCCGGCCGCCCACATCGCGGCCGGAACGGCCACGAAGGTGTACGCGGTGTAGAGGTCGCCGCCCAGGAGGAACCAGGTGACCCAGGTGCCGAAGCCGCGGCCGCCCAGGCCCCACTCGTCGAGTGAGTTCATGCCGCGCTCGCTCGGCTTGGTGCGCCAGCGCGACGCCCAGAAGCCGATCACGGCGACGACGACGAACAGGACGACGACGATGATCAGCGGGACCCATTCGATCGCCCGCTGCGGGGCGACATCTGCGGTGAGAACGTGCATCAGGCGGCCTTCCCTTCACGTACCTCGGCGCGGCGCCGGCGGTCTTCCTTGCGCATGACGACGTAGGCGATGGCGAGCAGGCCGGAGGCGATGAACACCCACAGCATCTGGTACCAGTAGAAGAACGGGATGCCCCACAGCGTGGGTTCCCAGCTCGCGTACATCGGCACGAGCAGTGGCATCACGATCGCGATCGCGATGAGGATGCCGGCGACGATGTACGGCCCTGGTCTGGCCGGTCCTCGCGTGGGGGTGTCGTGTGACGTCATCGTCAGTCCCTTCCGGATTCAGTTGTTCGTCGGGCTACCTGGGAGTAACCCGAGAACACTTTTCTCTGGGCGGGGCCCTCACGTCAAGAGGGCGCGCGATCAGAAGTCTGATCGTGTCGAAAGTCTCACGAAGCGCGCGCGCCCAGCGCCTTGACGATCCGCGGCAGCGACACCGGCTGCGCGGTGCCGAGCGTCTGTGCGAACAGGCTCACGCGGTACTCCTCGAGCATCCAGCGGACGGCGATGAGGGCCCCAGGCGCATCGGACGGGGGAGGGATGACGCCGCCGGCCTCTTCGTACAGAGCCAGGGCGCGCTCGAGCTCGGTCTGACGCTGCCGATCGCGCCCGGGGTTGTCCGACAGCGCCTGAAGGCGGATGAGGGCTCCCTGCAGGTAGCGGGGCAGATGCGCGAGCTGCGCGAGCCCGGTGCGCGACACGAAGCCCGAGAAGACGAGGCCGGCCAGCTGCGTCTTGATGTCGCCCAGTGCCGACAGCAGCGTGAAGGCGTTCGTGCGCTTGACCGTGCGTTCGACGTCGCGAGCGGCGGTGAGGATCCGCGCCAGCAACGAGACGGCGGCGAACAGCTCGTCCATCACCGCGCCGGCGAACGCCTCGCGCACCGTGTCGAACTCGGCGCGGGTGCGCACGACGCCGCCCGGATGCGTGCGGGCGATCACGGCGTCGGCCACCGCGACGCGGCAGTCTTCGACGGCGGCCCGGGCGGACGGATAGGGGGATGCCGCGAGCGCCAGCTTCTCGGCCGAGGTGAGGTGATCGAGCACGTAGTCGGCAGGGCTCGGCGTCGACAGCAACACCAGCCGCCGAACGCCCGCCCGCAGCGACGCGGCGGCCTGCTCGGGGGTGGCCTCGATGCGTGCCGACACCGACGTGCCGTCGTCGACGAGGGCCGGGTAGCCACGGACGACGCCGCCGGCGACCTTCGTGTCGACGACCTCGGGGATTTCGTCGATGTCCCACGTCGTCATGCCGGCGCGCTCGGGGAAGGCGGATTGCCGGTCGTTGAGCGAGCGAAGCGAGTCGAAACGATCAGACCCGCGCGCGCTCGGACGTTTCGACTCGTCGCTGCGCTCCTCGCGGGGCGACCGCGTGGTGTCCGTGCTCAACGAGCGGCTCACCGCGTTCCGCGACCGCTCCGCCAGTCGGGACTGCAGCGCACCGAGGTCGCGGTCCGAGCCGATCGCTCGGCCCCGCGCATCGACCGCCCGGAACGAGACGAGCAGGTGGCCGGGCACGCGCTCCATGTCGAAGTCTGCGGCGGTGACCGGCTGGCTCGCCACCCGCCGGATGCGGTCGGCCAGCGCTTCGCGCAGCGTGCTGCGCGGCATCCCGTCGTGGGATTCCGGTCCCTGGTCGGCGAGTTCCTCCGCGAAGCGGCTCGCCCAGTCGGCGGCGGGCACCACGTGCCGCCGGATGCTCTTGGGAAGGGCGCGGATGAGCGCGGTGATGAGTTCGTCGCGCATGCCCGGCACCTGCCAGTCAAAGCCGTCGGGGCGCAGCTGCGCGAGCAGGGCGAGCGGCACGACCACTGTCACGCCGTCGTCGGCCGCACCGGGCTCGAACCGGTAAGCCAGCGAGAGCACCTGGTCGCCCTGCGTCCAGCGGGTGGGGAAGTCGCGGGCGTCGGCGCGCGACGCGTCGTCGACGAGGTCGGCCTCGGTCAGGTCGAGCAGGTGCGGTGTGCGGCCCGACGCTTCGCGCCACCAGTTCTCGAAGGAGCGGGCGTCGAACACGTCGCGGGGCAGCCGCGCGTCGTAGAAGGCGAAGACGGCCTCATCGCCCGCGAGGATGTCGCGGCGGCGCTCGCGCTCTTCGACCTTCTCGAGGCGACGACGCAGCTCGAGGTTGCGGCGTTCGAACGCGGTCAGCCGCTTGTCGAGCCCGGAGGAGTCCCACTCGCCCTCGACGAGCGCGTGCCGCACGAAAAGCTCGCGCGCCAGCGGCTGGTCGAACCGGGCCAGCTGCACGCGGCGGCGGGGAATGATCTCGACACCGAACAGCGTCACCTTCTGGGCGGCGACAGCGGCGCCGGCATCCTTCGACCAGTGCGGGTCTGACAGCTGGCGGCGGGCGAGGTCGCCGGCGAGCGGTTCGGCCCACTCGGGGTCGATGACCGCCACGGTGCGGGCGAACAGCCGGCTGGTCTCGACGAGTTCGGCGGCCATCACCGCCTGGGGGCTTTTGCCGCGTAACGCCGATCCAGGGAAGATCTGGAATCGCGCGCCGCGTGCCCCGAGGTACTCGGCGCGTGGTTTGCGGCGCTTCTCGCCCTTGGCCTTGCGGTCGGATGGGGCGCTGAGCGACCGGGTGTCGAGCACACCGATCTGCGAGAGCAGCCCCGAGAGGATCGCTTTGTGCACGGCCTCGGGGTCGGCTGCGCCCTGGTCGTTGAGGTCAGCCCGGTCGTTGAGCGAGCGTAGCGAGTCGAAACGACGCCGTCCGTTGTCGGTGCGTTTCGACTCGCTCGCTGCGCTCGCTCGCTCAACGGACGAAGGCTTCAGCAGCGAGCCCAGCTGCCGGTGCACGTCGAACCACTCGCGCACGCGCACATAGTTGAGGTGCTCGGCGCGGCACGTGCGGCGGAAGGCGCTCGAGCCCAGGTCGTGCTGCAGCTGCTGCAGGTGATTCCAGAGGTTCAGGATGCTGAGGAAGTCGCTCGTGGGATCCGCAAACCGCGCGTGCAGCCGGTCGGCCTCTTCGCGGCGCTCCTCGGGGCGCTCGCGCACGTCGGGGATCGACATGCCCGCGACGATGGCGCGCACCTCGGGCAGCACGCCGGTGCGACGCGCCTCCAGCAGCATGCGCGCGAAGCGCGGGTCGATGGGAAGGCGGGCCAGTTCGCGGCCGATGTCGGTGAGCGCGCGTTTCGACTCGCTGCGCTCGCGGGCCGGCCGGGTGGTGACGGCTCCGAGCTCGACGAGCAGGTCGAACGCCGCCTTGACGCCGCGCGAGTCGGGCGGGGTGAGGAACGGGAAGTCGGCGATGTCGCCGAACCCGAGCGAGAGCATCTGCAGCACGACCGACGCGAGGCTCGTGCGCAGCACCTCGGGCTGGGTGAACTCGGGGCGGGTCTGAAAGTCGTCCTCGGCGTACAGGCGGATCGCGATACCGGGCGCGGTACGGCCGGCACGACCCGAGCGCTGCATCGCCGACGCCTGCGAGATGGGCTCGATCGGCAGTCGCTGGATCTTGCTGCGGTTGCTGTAGCGCGAGATGCGAGCGGTTCCGGCATCCACCACATAACGGATCCCGGGAACGGTCAGGCTCGTCTCGGCGACGTTGGTGGAGAGGATGACGCGGCGGCGCACGCCCGCGACGGTCGAGCGTTCGAACACCCGGTGCTGCTCGGCCGCCGACAGGCGCCCGTACAGGGGCAGTACCTCCGTGGGGGCCGCGTCCTTCGCGTACATGCCCCGCACAGCGTCCATCGCGTCGCGGATCTCGGCCTCGCCGGGCAGGAAGACGAGCACGTCGCCGGCGGGCTCGCGATCGAGCTCGCGCAGGGCGGCGGTGAGCCCGTCGAGGTCGTCCGGCGTCTCGTCGCGCTTCGCTCGCACAGCGGCCGGGGGCCGGTAGCGGATCTCGACGGGGTACGTGCGTCCCGACACCTCGATGATCGGCGCGGGGGTGCCGTCGGGCTCGGCGAAGTGCTTCGCGAAACTCTCGGGATCGATGGTCGCCGAGGTGATGATCACCTTCAGGTCGGGGCGACGGGGCAGGATGCGGCGCAGATACCCGATGAGGAAGTCGACGTTCAGCGACCGCTCGTGCGCCTCGTCGACGATGATCGTGTCGTAACGCCCGAGCTGCCGGTCGCGGTGGATCTCGTTGAGGAGGATCCCGTCGGTCATCAGGGTGATCCGCGTGTCGTCCGTCACCTTGTCGGTGAAGCGCACCTTGTACCCGACCGTGCTGCCCAGCGGCACCTGCAGCTCTTCGGCGACGCGCTCGGCGATGCTGCGCGCCGCGATGCGACGCGGCTGCGTGTGCGCGATGCGCGTGCGGCCGAGCTCGAGGCAGATCTTCGGCAGCTGCGTGGTCTTGCCCGAGCCGGTCGCCCCGGCGACGATCACGACCTGGTGATCGGCGATCGCGCGCGCGATTTCGTCCCGCGCCGCGCTGACGGGCAGCTCGGGCGGATAGGCGATGACGGGTTCGGGCGCAGACACAGCCTTCGATCGTATCGCGTCGCTCGTCGCTCGTCGCGTGGCGCGGGCGGTTTGAGGGTCCCGGACCCGGTGTGGCACAGTCCTTTTCGGCATTGAACTTCCCGCTCACACACCCCTCCGGCGTGCTGACGGTGGCTCACGAGATTCCGATCTCGCCGGAGGTGCCTCTTCCCGCAATGCCGCCGACCTTCGTTTTCCCTCGGCCTCGTCCCGATGCCGCGCCGGAGGAGTAGAACGGAAGCAGGCCGCGGTGCGGCCGCCGATCGACGGAGGCGATGATCGATGTCCGAGCGCATGTCCATCCAGAACGTGGACCCCGACGCGTACCGGGCGGTGCTGGCCCTGGAGAAGTACGTCAACGGGGGCACCGTCGACGAGTCTGTGCTGCTGCTCGTGAAGATCCGAGCGTCGCAGATCAACCGTTGCGCGTGGTGTCTGGACATGCACCTGACCGAGGCGCGCGACGCGGGGATGGATCAGCGCAAACTCGACGTGCTCGCCGGCTGGAACGAGGCCGGTTCGCTGTTCGATGACCGCGAGCGTGCCGTCCTCGCTTTCGCCGAAGAGGTGACGCTCGTGAGCGAGCACGGCGTGAGCGACGACACCTGGGCGGGAGTACGCGCCCACTTCGACGAGAAGCAGACGGTGACGCTGCTCATGGCCGCCTGTGCGATCAACGTGTGGAATCGCATGAACGTGACCGCGCAGACGGTGCTGCCGCCGAAGTGAGGGACTCGTAGGCTGGGGACATGACCGTTCCCCAGATCACGCTCAACGACGGCAACAGCATTCCGCAGCTCGGCTACGGCACGTTCAAAGTGCCCCCGGCAGATACGCAGCGCGCGGTGTCCGAAGCCCTCGAACTCGGCTACCGGCACATCGACACCGCGGCGATCTACGGCAACGAGGAGGGAGTGGGGCAGGCGATCGCCGACAGCGGCATCTCGCGCGACGAGCTTTTCATCACGACCAAGCTGTGGAACGACCGGCACGATGCCGACGAGCCGCGCAAGGCGCTGCAGGAGAGCCTGGCCAAGCTCGGCCTCGACCAGGTCGACCTGTACCTCGTGCACTGGCCGACGCCGGCCAACGACAACTACCTGAACGCGTGGCAGCAGCTCATCAAGCTGCGCGAGGCAGGGCTCACGCGCAGCATCGGCGTCTCGAACTTCCTCGTGCCGCACCTCGAGAAGATCGTCACGGCCACGGGCGTCACGCCCGTCGTCGACCAGATCGAACTGCATCCCGCCCACCAGCAGCAAGACGTCACGGCCTGGGCGGCCGACCACGATGTGCGCATCGAGTCGTGGGGCCCGCTCGGCCAGGGCAAGTACGACCTCTTCGGCACCGAGCCCGTCGCCGCCGCCGCGCAGGCGCACGGCAAGACGCCGGCTCAGGTCGTGATCCGCTGGCACCTGCAGCACGGCTTCATCCTGTTCCCGAAGTCGGTGCACCGCGAGCGTCTCGCGCAGAACCTCGACGTCTTCGACTTCGAGCTCACCGACGCTGAGGTCGCGGCGATCGACACCCTCGACCCGGGCGACGGCTCGGGCCGGGTGAGCGCGCACCCCGACGAGGTCAACTGACGTGACGTCCCGCCTCGCCGGCTCGGCGAGCCCCTACCTGCGGGCTCACGCCGACAATCCCGTCGCCTGGTACCCGTGGGGTGCCGAGGCGTTCGCCGAGGCGGCGCGGCGGGACGTTCCCGTCTTCATCTCGATCGGATACTCGACCTGCCACTGGTGCCACGTCATGGCACGTGAGTCGTTCCAGGATGCCGCCACGGCCGCCGAGCTCAACGACGGGTTCGTCGCCATCAAGGTCGACCGCGAAGAGCATCCCGACGTCGACGACGCGTACATGGCCGCGGCATCCGCCTTCACCCGCAATCTCGGCTGGCCGCTGTCGGTGTTCGCGACGCCCGACGGCCGGGCGTTCTTCGCCGGTACGTACTTCCCGCCCTCCCCGCGCGGCGGCAGCCCGGCGTTCCGCCAGATCCTCGCGGCGGTGCGTGACGCGTGGACGCAGCGCCGCACCGACGTGCAGCAGACGGCGGATGCCGTCGTGCAGGCGCTGCGGACGGCGCAGGATGCCGCATCCACCGGCTCCGACCTTCCGGATGTCGACGCGCTCGCCGGTGCGGCCGCCCGGGCCCTCGCCCGCGAGGACCGCGAGTACGGCGGTTTCGCCCCGCCGGGCGCGACGATGGCGACCCCGAAGTTTCCGACCGTGCCGCTGCTGCGCTTTCTGCAGGCGCCCGCGCTGGCCGAGTCCGTGCCCGAGGCGCGCGCGGCCGCGGACCGCGCGCTGCGCGCGATGGCCGCCTCGCCGCTGCGCGATACGGTCGACGGCGGATTCTTCCGCTACGCCACTCGCCGCGACTGGACGGTGCCGCACTACGAGCGCATGCTCACCGACAACGCGGGGTTGCTCGAGGTCGCGCTCGACGCCGGTGACCACGACACGGCGCGCGGTGTCACAGCCTTCCTCATCGACGTGCTGCAGCAGCCGAGCGGCGGGTTCGCGGCCGCCCAGGATTCGGAGTCGTGGATCGAGGGGCAGCGCAGCGAGGGCGGCTACTACGCGCGCGACACCGACGGCCGGGCCGCGCTGGAGCCCCCGGCGCTCGACGGCAAGATCGTCACCGGCTGGAACGGCATGGCCATCGGCGCCCTCGCGCGCGCCGGGGCGATGCTCGGCGAGGAACGGGCGATGGATGCCGCACGGTGGGCCGCCGACGCGGTGCTCGAGACGAACATCACCGCCGACGGGCGCCTCGCCCGCGCGTCACTCGACGAGATCGTCTCGCCGGCTGCGGCGACGCTCGAAGACTACGGGCTGCTCGCCGGTGGCCTGCTGGCGCTCGCGGGCGCCAGCGGCGAGGTGGCTTACGCGGCACGGGCGCGCGAGCTCGTCGACGACTGCCTGAGCGATGGTGGTGTCCCGGCCGTTCCCGGCGGCGGCGACCCGGTTCTGACCGCGCACGCGCTGCCCGGAGGCGCGTCGGCCGGCGATGGCGATCATCCGTCCGGACCGTCTGCACTCGCCGCCGCCGCGCTCGATCTGTGGCTGCTGGGCGCGGGGGAGCGGTACCGCGAGGTGGCGGCATCCCTCGTCTCTTCCCGCGCCGAGCAGGCGCTCGCCGAGCCCACCGCGCACGGAGCCCTGCTGCGCGTGGCCGCGCGGTTGGCGGCGCCGCCCCGACAGATCGTCGTGGTGTCGGACGGACCGTCGGCCCTCGTCGACGCGGCCCGGAGACTGCCCGCCGACGTGACGGCGCTCGTGACCCCGGCGCAGTCGCTTCTGCTCGCCGACGCGGGCTTCACGCTGTTCGACGGCAAGACCGGCACGCCTCTCGCAGACAGCGCAGCCAGTGCAGACAGCACCGTGCCGACCGTCTACGACTGCCGCGACTTCTCATGCCGCCTGCCGGTCACCGACGTGGAGGCACTCGGTCGTTGAGCGAGCGAGCGCAGCGAGCGCGGCGAGCGCGTCGAGGCGCCACCGACGTCACTCGGCTATGACCTTCTTCTTCGGCTTCGTGACCCGCCGGAACCAGGCGGTGTCGCTGAGGCGGGCCAGCAGCGTGGCACCGATCACGGTGATGAACACGTAGACCGCCGCCAACGGGGCGAGCATCGGTGCGGTGGAGCCGGCGATGCCCGCGATGACGATCGAGAACTCGCCGCGCGGGGTGAGGCCGATGCCGGTACGCCAGCGGCCGGGGCGCCCGATGCCGGCACGGCGGGCGGCGAGATAGCCGGTGACGATCTTCGTGGACATCGTGACGGCCGCCAGAATCAGCCCCGGCACGATCATCTGCGGCAGCTCGGTGGCATCGGTGGCCAGCC
Organism: Microbacterium horticulturae; assembly: GCF_029094505.1. Lineage (NCBI taxonomy): Bacteria > Bacillati > Actinomycetota > Actinomycetes > Micrococcales > Microbacteriaceae > Microbacterium > Microbacterium horticulturae. Next base: position 1,166,299 of record NZ_CP119108.1, read on the forward strand.
CGAAGAAGATGAAGAACACCGCCGCGAACACGTCACGCAACGGTGTGAGCACCTCGCGCGCCGACTGTGCGACCCGGCCCGACAGCGCGATGCCCACGAGGAACGCGCCGACCGCCGCCGACACGCTGACCTCTTCGGCCAGGCCCGCCACGAGCATGGTGAGCCCGAGCACGCCCAGCACGAGTGGTTCGGCGAGGTCGGGCGTGAAAAGCCGCGAGATCGTGGGTCCGTACCGCAACGCGACGAACAGGATCACCAGCACCACCGCGACGGCGATCGCCACCCGCACGGCGCCCTGCGCGAGGCTGACGCCGATGACCAGCGCCGACACCGTCGGCAGGAAGAAGGCCATCGCCAGGTCTTCGATCACCAGGATCGACAGGATGACGGGGGTCTCACGGTTGCTGATGCGGCCGAGATCGCGCAGCAGTTTCGCGGCGACGCCCGACGAGGTCACCCAGCAGATGCCGGCGACGGCGACGGCGGCAGCCGGGCCCCAGCCCAGGATCAGGGCGAACGCCGCGCCCGGCAGCGCGTTGAGCACCATGTCGAGCAGGCCCGCCATCTTCGAGCGGCGCAGTCCGTGCAGCAGCTCGTCGGCCGAGTACTCGAGGCCGAGCAGAGCCAGCAGCAGGATCACGCCGATCTCCGAGCCGATCTCGAAGAACGACTGGCTGGCATCCATCGGCAGGATGCCGCCGGTGCCGAAGGCGAGACCGGCGACGAGGTACAGCGGAATGGGAGAGAGGCCGAACCGGTTGGCGAGCCGACCGAGCAGGCTCATGCCCAGCAGCAGGGCGCCGACCTCGACGAGGACGATCGTGGTGTCGATCACTGGCGGCGCCCGGGGATCATTCGGGTCCGTCTGCGAACAGGCGGGCTGCGGCATCCAATCCGGCACGCGTGCCGACGGTGACGATGACGTCCCCCTCGCGGAGGGTCTCTCCGGGAGTGGGAGAGGGGATGACATGCCGGTCGCGGATGATCGCGACGATCGACACGTGCGTGCGCGTGCGGGTCTTCGTGTCGCCGAGCGTGCGGTCGATGAACGGAGAGTCGGACGGCAGCGTGATCTTCTCGGTGTAGAGCCCGTCGGTCTCTTCGGTGAGCTTGGTGAGCCGACTCACGGCCAGCGAGGCGCTGAACAGGTCGGACAGCGCCTCGGCCTCCTCATCGGAGATGTGCAGCGACTCCACGCAGCTGTCGGGATCGTCGGCGTCGTACAGGCCGAGTTCGCGGTCGCCGTCGCGGTAGCGCACGACGGCCAGTCGCCGGCCGCTTTCGGTGACGAGGTCGTGCCGCACCCCGATGCCGGGGAGGTCGACCTTCTCGATGTGAACAGTCACCCCACGAGACTAGCGCTCAGATCCAGCTGGGGATCCAATTGTGCACGAGCCAGAACGCGTACGGCACCTTCATCGCGATCCACACCGGGTACCAGAACGCAGACAGCGCCACGACGACGATGAGGAACACCCACACGGTGCGCTGACCGGCCAGTCTGCGGCGCAGATCGCGGGAGCGGTATCCCGCGATTTCGCGCAGCGCGAAGGTCAGCGCGAGCACGCTGAACGGCAGGATCGCGATCGTGTAGAACTGGAAGATCGTGCGCTCGGGGAACAGCAGCCACGGCAGGTAGGTGGCCGCGACACCGGTGAGCACAATGGCGTGGCGTGCGTCGCGGCGCAGCACGAACGCTATGAGCAGGAACACCGCCGCGGCCATGCCGCCCCACCAGATGAGGGGGTTCGGGATGGACGAGATCGCCTGCACGCAGTTGCTCTGCCACTGGCATCCCTCCTTCCCGTATGCATCCTGGTGCCAGTACATCGACGTGGGGCGGATGAGGAATGGCCACTGCCAGGCCGGACTCGCATAACTGTGCGGGGTGGTCAGCCCCACATGAAACTGGTAGATCGCCTCGTGGTAGTTCCAGAGCGCGACGAACGGATTGGGCGACGACTGCCGGTCGTAGCCGTTCGCCGTGACCAGCCACCCGGTCCAGGATGCGAGGTAGACGACGAATGCGACGGGGACGAGGAGGACGAAGGATGCCACACCCTGCCGGACCGCATCCTGCGGCCAGAACCGCACTCCGGCACGGCGGCGGGCCAGGGCGTCGCTGACCACGGCGTAGATGCCGATCGCGGCGAGCACGTACAGCCCCGACCACTTCACGGCCGTCGCCGCGCCGGCGGCGGCGCCGGCGGCGAACAGCCAAGGGCGGCCCCACAGCAACGGGCCCCATTCGGGCGCCGGATCGGCCTGTGTCAGACGTACGGCCAGCCTCGCCAGGTGCTTCTCGCGGTCGATCACGAGGAAGAGCACGGCCAGAACGCTGAAGAAGGTGAGGAAGATGTCCAGCAGCGACACCCGGCTGAGCACGATGCCCAGCCCGTCGATCGCCATGAGCAGGCCCGCCACTGTCGCGAACGTCGTCGAGCCGGTGAGGCGCTTGCCCAGCAGGTAGACCAGCAGCACCGTCGCGGTACCGAACAGCGCCGCGCCGAAGCGCCAGCCGAACGACGAATCGGGGCCGAACAGCCACATGAACAGACCGATGATCCACTTGCCCAGCGGCGGATGGACCACGAAGCTGCCCGCCGCCGAGAAGATGTCGGTGTGTCCGGCGATGAACTTCGCGTCGGCGTCGTCGGGCCAGCTCGCCGGGTAGCCGAGCATCCACTGGCTCCAGGCATCCTTGACGTAGTACGTCTCGTCGAACACGAGCGCATGCGGGTGGCCGAGGTTCCAGAAGCGCAGCACCGCGGCCAGCAGGGTCACGGCGACAGGCGCGAGCACGTCGATGCGGCGGCGCAGGAGGGGCGAGGTGCGCACGCGGCCGCGCCAGCGGTCCAGACGCGAAGGGGCCACCGCCGGGATCAGGGGGTCGACCGTCGCAGTCACCGTCCCAGCCTATGCTGGGGCCGTGATCATCCTCGCGGCCACGCCCATCGGAAACCTGGGGGATGCCTCTCGACGGCTGGTGGAGGCGCTGGATGCCGCGACCGTCGTCGCCGCCGAAGACACCCGCACCGCCCAGCGGCTGCTGGCGGCGCTCGGCATCGAGAACCGGCCGCGTCTTCTCGCGCTGCACGACCACAACGAGAAGGATCGGGCCGCCGAGATCGTCGCGATGGCACGCGACGACGACGTGCTGCTGCTCAGCGACGCCGGCATGCCCACAGTGAGCGATCCCGGCTACGGCGTGGTCGCCGAGGCGGCCGCGCAGGGTGTGGTCGTGACCGCCATCCCCGGCCCGAGCGCCGTCATCACCGCGCTGGCGGTGGCCGGCCTGCCCACCGACCGGTTCACGTTCGAGGGATTCGTGGCCCGCAAACCCGCCGAGCGCGAGCGATCGCTGCGGGCCCTGTGGACCGAGCCGCGGACCATGGTCTTCTTCGAGGCGCCGTCGCGCATTGCGCAGACACTGCACGACATGGCCGACGCCTTCGGCGTCGACCGGCCCGCGGCCGTGTGCCGCGAGCTCACCAAACTGCACGAGGAGGTCGTGCGCGCTCCGCTCGGTGAGCTCGCGGTTTGGGCCGACGAGGGCGTGCGCGGCGAGATCGTCGTCGTGGTCGGCGGTGCCGCTCCGCAGCGCATCGCGCTCGCCGACGCCGTCACCGAGGTGCTGGAGTTGACCCGCACCGGGGTGCGGATGAAGGATGCCGCGGCCGAGGTCGCCGAGGCGACCGGTCACTCCCGGCGCGAGCTGTACCAGGCCGCGCTCGCCGTGAAGAACGGCTGACGCGCGCGGCGACGCACGCGAACCTGAACCGCGCTGTGCGCGGATGCACACGCGGGTGTGCGTCGTTCGCGCTTAAACATGACGCCCAATTCAGGTACTGTCGGCGCGATGCACCGTCGCATCAGCGTCAGAAACAAGGAGGTATCTGCGCAATGGCATCATCAGCCCCCGCACCCGCCGCGACCTCGCGGCTGGGCAAGGTCGTCGTCGCGGCGATGGCCGGCACCGTCGTCGAGTGGTACGAGTTCTTCCTCTACGCCACCGCCGCGACCCTGGTGTTCAACAAGATCATGTTCCCGCCGTCCGATGACCCGTACGCGGGCATCATCGCCGCGTTCGTGACGTACGCCGTCGGTTTCATCGCCCGCCCGCTCGGCGGAATAGTGTTCGGCCACTTCGGCGACAAGTACGGTCGCAAGAAGCTGCTGCAGTTCGCGATCATCCTCGTCGGCGTCACCACGTTCCTCATGGGCTGCCTGCCGACCTATCAGACGGTCGGCTACCTGGCACCCACGCTGCTGGTGCTGCTGCGGTTCGGTCAGGGCTTCGCCGTCGGCGGCGAGTGGGGCGGCGGCGTGCTGCTGGTCGCCGAGCACTCGCCCGACAAGACCCGCGGCTTCTGGGCGTCGTGGCCGCAGGCCGCCGTCCCGATCGGCAACCTCATCGCCACGATCGTCCTGCTCGTGCTGTCGGGCACGCTGACCGACGACGCGTTCCTCAGCTGGGGGTGGCGCGTGGGCTTCTGGCTCTCGGTCATCATCGTCGCGATCGGCTACTACATCCGCAGCCGGATCACCGACGCCCCGATCTTCATCGAGGCACGGGAACGCGATGAGAAGTCGGCACAGCAGCGCTACGGCGTCGTCGAGGTCATCAAGCGCTACCCGCGCGGTGTCATCACGGCGATGGGCCTGCGCTTCGCCGAGAACATCATGTACTACCTCGTCGTGACGTTCTCCATCACCTATCTGGCGGTCGCCCTGAAGATGGAGACCGCCGAGATCCTCGGGCTTGTGGCCATCGGCCACGTCGTGCACATGATCGTGATCCCGCTCGTGGGCGGCCTCACCGACCGGATCGGACGCAAGCCCGTCTACGCGATCGGCGCGGTGGGCGCGGCGGTGTGGGGGTTCGTCGCATTCCCGATGTTCAACACGCAGAACCCGGTCGTGATCGTCCTGGCCATCGTGCTGGGCCTGGTCATCCACTCGTTCATGTACGCACCGCAGCCGGCGATCATGTCGGAGATGTTCCCGACCCGGATGCGCTACTCAGGCGTCTCGGTCGGCTACCAGGTCACCTCCATCGTGGCGGGCTCGATCGCGCCGATCATCGCGACGTCACTGCTGTCGCACTTCGGCTCGTACATCCCCATCGCGGTGTATCTGGCGATCGCGGCGGCGATCACGCTGATCGCCGTGGTGTCGCTGCGCGAGACGCGGGGTGCGTCGCTGCACGAGATCGACCGCATCGACCGCGAGCGGCTGCGCGCCGAGAGCGGAGCGGTGCCCGTGGTGGAGGCAGACCCCGGTCGTTGAGCGAGGAGCGAAGCGACGAGTTGAAGCGACGCAGGCCAGGTCGTTTCGACTCGCTTCGCTCGCTCAACGATCGGCCGGACGCAACCGCAGCTCTTGCATGCCCCCGTCGACGGCCAGGCCGATGCCGGTCGTCGACCGGGCGTGCGGCCCGACGAGGTAGGCCACCGCGTCGGCGACCTCTTCGGGTGCGACCAGGCGACCGTGCGGCTGCCGTGCTTCCAGCGCCGCCCGTTCGGCCGCCGGGTCGTCGGCGGCACCGAGAAGGCGCCCGATCCACGGGGTGTCGGCGGTACCGGGGTTGACCGCGTTGACGCGGATGCCCTCGCCGAGGTGGTCGGCGGCCATCGCCTTGGTCATCGACAGCACGGCGCCCTTGGTCGCGCTGTACAGCACACGCTGCGGCAGCCCCGCGGTCGCGGCGATCGACGAGGTGTTGCACACGGCCGCCGCGCTCGAGCGGCGCAGGTGGGGGAGGGCCGCCCGCATGACGCGAGCCATGCCGACCACGTTGATGTCCCACACGCGGTGCCACTCCTCGTCGCTGTTGACCGTGACGTCGCCCTGGGCACCGATGCCGGCGTTGTTGACGACGATGTCGATGCCGCCCAGCTCCGCAGCCACGCGCTCGACTCCGGCGATCACCGATGCGTCGTCGGTGACGTCCACGGCGACGGCGAGATCGACGTCGGTGGCGGCATCCGGGTTCACGTCGAACGCCACGACGCGGGCGCCGTCACGGCGCAAGCGCGACGCGATGGCCGCACCCAGGCCCGAAGCGCCGCCGGTGACCACGGCGACCAGTCCGTCCAAAGGCCCCGCCATCTCAGTCCTCCTCCCCGCGCACGGCGATGTACTGCTGGCGTTGACGACCCAGCCCCTCGATCTCCAGTTCGACGACATCGCCGGCCCACAGGTAGGGGAAGCGGCCCGACAGCGCCACGCCCTCGGGCGTGCCGGTGAGGATGACATCGCCGGGCTCGAGCGTGAGGTACTGGCTGAGCTCCCACACGATGTGATCGATCGAGAAGATGAGGTCGGACGTGCGCGAGTCCTGGCGCGGCTCGCCGTTGACCCACGAGCGCAGGCGCAGGTCTGCGGCATCCACTTCATCCGGGGTGACCAGCCACGGTCCCAGCGGCAGGAACCCGGGTGCCGACTTACCCTTCGACCACTGTCCGCCTGAGACCGCCATCTGCCAGTCGCGTTCGGAGAGATCGTTGCCCAGCGCGTAGCCGGCGATATGTGCGGCGGCGTCTTCGGGCGCGTGCAGGCGCTGCGCGCGGCGACCGACGACGATGGCCAGTTCGACCTCCCAGTCGGTCTTCGTGCTGCCGAGCGGGATCTCGACGTCGTCGTCGGGGCCGACCACGGTGTTGGGTGACTTCATGAACATCACCATGTGCTTCGGGGGCTCGCTGCCGCTCTCGGCCGCGTGCGCGGCGTAGTTCATGCCGATGCAGTAGACCGCCGACGGGCGTGCCACCGGCGGGCCGACGCGGAGTGCGCCGGCATCGGGCAGAACGGGAAGGGAGCCGGATGCCGCGGCCTCGCGCGCCCGCTCGACACCCCCGTTCTCGAAGAAGGCGCCGTCGAGATCGGCGGTCACAGATGAGAGATCGAGGAATCGGTCGCCGTCGACGACGACGGGCAGCTCGCGGCCGCGAGGGCCGAGTCGGGCGAAACGCATGAGCATCCTTCGTCAGGTCAGAACTCTGAAGCCGCAGAAGCGGCTCCGGGGGACGATTCTTGCATATCCACGGTATCTTGACGAATAGACATCCGACCTTTATTCTCGGATTTCACCTGCTCGAAGGGAAGACATGGCCGCCATCACCGCCGTCGACACGTTCGACATCCGGTTCCCCACGTCGCTGAGCCTCGACGGCTCCGACGCCATGAACCCGGACCCGGACTACTCCGCGGCCTACCTCATCGTGCGCACAGACGCCGCTGACGGTCTGGAAGGACACGGCTTCGTCTTCACGATCGGCCGCGGCAACGACGTGCAGACGGCTGCACTCGAGGCGCTGAAGCCCTACCTGCTCGGGCAGGATGTCGACGCGCTCCTGGCCGACATGGGCGCCGCATCGCGGCGCTTGGTCGGCGATTCGCAGCTGCGCTGGCTGGGCCCCGAGAAGGGCGTCATGCACATGGCCATCGGCGCCGTGGTCGACGCGCTGTGGGACCTGCGCGCCAAGCGTGCCGGTCAGCCGCTGTGGCTGCATCTGGCGAGCCTGTCGCCGGAGGAGATCGTCTCGCTCGTCGACTTCCGCTACCTCACCGATGCGCTCACGCCCGACGAGGCGCTGCAGATCCTGCGCGACGCCGAGCCCGGGCGTGCGGAGCGCATCGCCCAATTGCGCGAGGAGGGCTACCCGGCCTACACGACCTCGCCGGGCTGGCTCGGCTATTCCGACGAGAAGCTCGCGCGCCTGTGCCGGGAGGCGGTGGCCGACGGCTTCGCGCAGATCAAGCTCAAGGTCGGCGCCGACCTCGACGACGATCTGCGCCGCATGCGCATCGCCCGCCAGTGCGTGGGCGAGCACTTCCCGATCGCGATCGACGCGAACCAGCGCTGGGATGTTCCGGATGCCGTGGCCTGGGTCACCGCACTCGCCGAGTTCGACCCGGCCTGGATCGAAGAGCCCACGAGCCCCGACGACGTGCTCGGGCACGCGGCGATCGCCCGCGGCGTCGCGCCGGTGCGCGTCGCGACCGGCGAGCACGCGCAGAACCGGGTCATCTTCAAACAGCTGCTGCAGGCGCACGCGATCGATGTCATGCAGATCGACGCGGCGCGGGTCGGCGGCGTGAACGAGAACATCGCGCACCTGCTGCTGGCCACCCGGTTCGGCGTGCCGGTGTGCCCGCACGCGGGCGGCGTCGGACTGTGCGAGAGGGTGCAGCACCTGTCGATGTTCGACTTCGTGGCGGTCTCGGGCACGATGGAAGGGCGCATGATCGAATACGTCGACCACCTGCACGAGCACTTCGTGACGCCGACCATCATCGAGCGCGGCCGCTACCGGGTGCCCGAGGCGCCCGGGACGGGTGCCGAGATGCACGCGGACTCGATCGCTCCCTTCGTCTGGCGCGGGGTGACGGCGTGACTCCGGGCGACACCGGCCTGAACCCGCTGGGGTTCGGTGCGGCATCCCTGGGCAATCTGCACCGCGTCGTCTCGGACGAGCAGGCGGCGGAGGCGGTGGATGCCGCATGGCACGGCGGCATCCGGTACTACGACACCGCCCCGCACTACGGGCTCGGGCTCAGCGAGCGGCGTCTGGGTGCCTACCTGCGTACCAAGCCGCGTGACGAGTTCGTGCTGTCGACGAAGGTCGGGCGCCTCCTGGTGCCCAACCTCGCCTTCGCCGGCGGCCGCGACCTCGCCCACGACTTCGACGTTCCCGACGACCTCGTGCGCCGGTTCGACCCGTCGCTGGCGGGCATTCGGCGCAGCGTGGAGGAGTCGCTGACCCGGTTGGGTCTGGATCGCATCGACATCGCCTATCTGCACGATCCCGACGCGTACGACCTCGAGCGGGGGCTGGGCGAGGGGCTGCCGGCGCTGGAGCAGCTGCGGTCCGAGGGCCTCATCCGCGAGATCGGCGTGGGCGTGAACGACGCCGACGTCGCCGCCCGCGCCGTGCGCGAGGCCGACCTCGACATCGTCATGGTGGCGGGACGCGCAAGTCTGCTGCGGCCGCACGGGTTCGACGCACTGATCCCGGCGGCGTGGGCGGAACGGGTGCAGCGGGCGACCGGCGCGACCGGCGCCGAGTGGACGGCGATCGCCCACGGCACGGCATCCACGTTCTACGGCGTCTGAAGCTCCGCCCACAGCTCTTCGGGCACGTCCGCCGCGATGCGGGCGAGGTTCTCCGTCACCGCCGACGCCCGCGCGGTGCCGACGACCACCGAGACCACCTGCGGCAGCCGCAGCGGGAAGTGCAGGGCCGCGGTGGGCAGCTCGACGCCGTGCTTCTCGCAGACCGCAGCCATCCGCTCGACCTTCGCTATGAGCTCGGGCGGGGCCGGCCGGTAGTCGTACAGCGCACCCGGCGCCGGCCGGCGCGTGGCCAACAGGCCGGAATTGAAGGGGGATGCCGCCACGATCCGCGTGCCGCGGCGCGCGCACTCCATCGTCGTGCCCACGCCGAGTCGCGCCGAGACCGGCCAGTCGCTGCCGATCATTGCGCGTGCGGGGCCGAACGCGTCGACCGCGGCCGCGATGAACGCGTCGGCATGCCGGGCGTAGGCCGTGGCATCCCGCGTCTCCGCCGCCAGTCCCGACAGCTTGACGTGCACGTGCGGCAGGGCCGCGAGGCGGCGCACGGCGTCATGCCAGGCGCGACCCGCGGGGGTGTCGAGTCCGGCATCGACCGGCGGCTTGCCGAGATGGTCGAGCACGATCCGTGTCTCGGGTGCCTGTTCGAGCAGCGCGGCCAGCGTGGGCAGCTGGGTGTGGCGCACGCAGGCGTCGAACGTCAGACCGCGGCGGGCGAGCTCGCGCAGCCCGTCGGCGAGAGCCGCTGTGTTCCAGCGCTCGACAGGGACGCCCTGCAGCGAGTGGCGGATGCCGACCACGCGGTCGATGGCGGCGAGATCGTCGAGACCGATGGATGCCGTCAGGTCGGCGAACGCGACGATCCCCGCCAGTTCGGGCCAGGGCGCGGCATCCACCCATTCCGCCTCGGCGACCGCCTGGTCGGGGGCACGGTCGGCTTCCACAAAGATCGTGCGGGTGGTGCGGCCTTCGGCACGGTCGACGTCAGCGGGCAGGGCGCGGCGGGGGAGCTCCGGCACCGCGGAGAGCCACGGGTAGTCGAGCACTGCGGTGTCCCATACGTGCACGTGGGCGTCGAGCAGCGGGCCGGGCGCGGTCATCCCTCCACCTGCCGGGCGAGCGACCAGACCTCGTCGAGCGGCGCGTACGCGTCTTCGCCGTCGGGGCCGCGGAATCCGGTCACGAAGCGGCCGATGTGCGCCTGCCAGCGGTCGTCGGCGGGGTCGCCCTTGACGATCTGCATCGCCTGGTCCCAGTCGTCGCAGTCGACGAGATGGAACAGACGGTCGCCGCTGCGCCAGATCGTCCAGTCGTGGATGCCCGCCCGCTCGAAAAGGGCGGCGAGCTCGTCGGGCACGCGGGCGTGTTCCGTGCGGTAGTCGTCGACCGCGCCGGCGACAAGGATCGAGTGCAGGGCGATCCTCATGAGTGCGCGGCCTCCGATGCCTCGCGCAGCCAGCGTTCGATGCCGGCGATGTGGGTCAGCGCGAGCGCCGCGGCGAGTTCGGCGTCGTGCTCGTGCAGCGCATCCAGGATCGCCCGATGCTCGGCGATAGTGCGCTCGGCGGCGTGGTGCTGTGTGAGGCCGCGCCACACGCGCGCGCGCTGGGTGCCCGACTGCATCGCCTCGACGAGCCGGCTGAGGTACTCGTTGCCGGCGCCCTCGACGATCGCCTGGTGGAAAGCGAGGTCATGCTCGACGAGGGCTTCGATGGGGCCGGTGGACTGGGTGTCGGCCAGCAGCGCCTCGAGGCCGGCGAGCTGCTCGTCGTCGAGCCGCGTTGCAGCCATGGCGGTCGCGGCGGGCTCGAGGATACGGCGGACGGCGAAGATCTCCAGAACCGACTGGTCGGAATGCAGATCGACGACGAAGTTCATGGCCTCCAGCAGCAGACGTGGCTCGAGGCTCGTCACGTAGGTGCCGTCGCCGCGGCGCACGTCGAGCACCCGGATCACTTCGAGCGCCTTGACCGCCTCGCGCAGCGAACTGCGTGAGACACCGAGCCGCTCGCCGAGCTCCTTCTCCGGCGGCAGCCGGTCACCCGGGCGCAGCTCGCCCGAAACGATCATCTCTTTGATGCGCAGAATCGCGTCGTCGGTCACCGCCATGACGCCATCGTAGCCAAACATCGGATGTCTGATTGTGACAATTCCGGGATTTCGGCACCTGTGCATCGTCCTCGCGGTCACAGATCAGTTCGCGGCATCCACGCAATCTAGACTTGGCTGGTGACTTCCGCGGGCTCCTTCTACATCACGACGCCGATCTACTACCCGAGCGACCTTCCGCACATCGGGCATGGGTACACGAGCGTCGCCGTCGATACGCTCGCGCGCTGGCATCGACAGGCCGGTGACGACACCTGGATGCTGACGGGCACCGACGAGCACGGCCAGAAGATGCTGCGGGCCGCAGCGGCCAACGGCGTGACGCCGCAGCAGTGGGTCGACAAGCTCGTTGACGAGAGCTGGTTCCCGCTGCTGAAGACGCTCGATGTCGCCAACGACGACTTCATCCGGACGACGCAGCCGCGCCACGAAGAGGCCGTGCAGGCGTTCTTCCAGGCGCTGTACGACCGCGGCTACATCTACGCGGGGGAGTACGAGGCGCTGTACTGCGTGGGCTGTGAGGAGTTCAAGCCCGAGTCCGAGATCGTCGACGGTACCGGTCCCTTCGAGGGCCTGAAGGTCTGCGCGATCCACTCGAAGCCGCTTGAGCTGCTGCAGGAGAAGAACTACTTCTTCAAGCTCAGCGAATTCGGCGACAAGCTGCTCGAGCTCTACAAGACCGAGCCCGATTTCGTGCGCCCCGACTCGGCGCGCAACGAGGTCGTGTCGTTCGTGAAGCAGGGCCTGAAAGACCTGTCGATCTCGCGGTCGACGTTCGACTGGGGCATCAAGGTGCCGTGGGACGACTCACACGTCATCTACGTATGGGTCGACGCGCTGCTGAACTACGTCACGGCGATCGGCTACGGCACCGACGAAGAGAACTTCCAGCGCCGGTGGCCCGCCTACCACGTGGTCGGCAAAGACATCCTGCGTTTCCACGCCGTCATCTGGCCGGCGCTTCTGATGGCGGCAGGCCTCGAGGTGCCGCGCGGCGTGTTCGCGCACGGCTGGCTGCTCGTGGGCGGCGAGAAGATGTCGAAGTCGAAGCTCACCGGCATCGCGCCCACCGAGATCACCGACGTGTTCGGATCCGACGCGTACCGCTTCTACTTCCTCTCGGCGATCCCGTTCGGCCACGACGGATCGTTTTCGTGGGAAGACCTGTCGGCCCGCTACCAGGCCGAGCTCGCCAACGGCTTCGGCAACCTCGCCTCGCGCACGATCGCGATGGTCGAGCGCTACTTCGAGGGCGTCGTGCCGGCGCCCGGAGAGTATGCCGAGGGCGACCTTGCCGTGCAGAAGACGGTTCGGGATGCCGCGGCCGCCGCTGATGCGGCGATCGAGCGCTTCCGCATCGACGAGGCGATCACCGCGATCTGGACGATCGTCGACGAGCTGAACGGCTACATCACCGACAACGAGCCGTGGGCGCTCGCGAAGGACGACGCGCAGCGCGAGCGCCTGGGTACCGTGCTGTACACGGCGGCCGAGGGGCTGCGCGCACTCGCGGTGCTGCTGTCGCCGGTGATGCCGATCGCGACCGAGAAGCTGTGGGTGGCGCTGGGTGCCGCGGAGTCGCTGGGCCGACTGCAGGACCAGCCGATCCGCGAGGCCGGCAACTGGAGCATCCTCAAGCCCGGAACCTCGGTGAACGGACTCGCGCCGCTCTTCCCGCGCGTCGAGCAGGCCTGATGCCCGACGATCCGTCGAACTACGTCCGGCAGCGCGAGAAGGGCTCGCGTGACGTCTCGTATCCGCCGGCTCCCGAGCCGCTGGCCGTGCCCGTCTACGACAACCACTGCCACCTCGAGATCGCCGACGGCGATGAGGGCGGGCTCTCGCTCGACGAGCAGCTCGACCGTGCGCTGGCCGTGGGTATCGCGGGCGTGGTGCAGGCCGGCGGCGACATCGATTCGAGCCGCTGGTCGGCGGATGCGGCATCCCGCCACCCCCGCGTGCTCGCGGCCGTCGCCATCCACCCGAACGAGGCGCCGGAGTACGACGCCGCGGGCCGGCTCGACGAGGCGATCGGCGTGATCGACGAGCTCGCCGCGCAGCCGCGTGTGCGGGCGATCGGCGAGACCGGGCTGGACTTCTTCCGCACCGGCGAAGACGGGCGCGACGCGCAGTTCCGCTCCTTCGAGGCGCACATCGCGCTGGCGCAGAAGCACGGCATCGCGATGCAGATCCACGATCGCGATGCGCACCAGGCGGTGCTCTCCACTCTCGAGCGGGTGGGAGCGCCCGACAAGACCGTCTTCCACTGCTTCTCGGGCGATGCCGACATGGCGCGGTACGCGACCGAGCGCGGCTACTACCTGTCGTTCGCCGGAAACGTCACGTTCAAGAACGCCCAGAACCTGCGTGACGCGCTGGCTGTGGCATCCCTCGATCGCATCATGGTCGAGACCGACGCGCCGTTCCTGACGCCGACGCCGCTGCGCGGCCGCCCGAACGCGCCGTACCTGGTGCCGGTGACCGTGCGCTTCATGGCCGCCGAGCTCGGCATGGACGTCGACGCCCTCTGCGCCCAGCTCGCGTCGAACACCGAGCACGTCTACGGCCCCTTCACGTCCTGACGCGCCCCCGCCACCCCGCGAGGTCGTACCCATTTTCGCGAGGTCGTACCCACGCCGCCGTTCAGCAGCCCGCTTCGGCAGTCAGTTGGCGGGATGCCCCGTCACAACTGACTGCTGAACTCCGAGGTGTCGTCCCACGAGATCACCCGCGCGTTCGCGAGCGGCACCGGCCCCGCGGTCAACACGTGCGGGATCAGGTTGAACCACGCCCAGGAGTGCCCTGCGGCGGCGAGGTTCTCGAGCCACTCACGGTTCGCCGGCGGCACATCGAGCGCGGTCTCATAGCGTGCCGGATCGAGGGATGCCACGTCCCGCGCGTCGATCGGATCGCCGACCAGACTGCGCTGCCGGTCGAAGACGACCGCATCGCCGGGGAGGTCGTCCACCGGAATCGCCCAGAACTCGACCGCAGGCAGCGTGCGCCCGCTCACCTCGCGCCAGGTCGCGTGCGGGTGCACGGGCAAGAGGAAGACGACCTCGGTCCAGCGCTTCGTGATGAGCGGCACGATCGTGTCGCGCAGGCGCCGCCGCTCGGGGGTGTCGTCGTACTTCGCGACAGAGCGCGCATACGCAGCCGGGTCGAGCGTGCGCAGCGCGTCGAGCGGCAGCAACGCATCAGTCCCCGAGGCCAGAGGAGTACGAACGTGGAAGACCTCGCGCATACTCAGCTGCCCAGCGGCCGCATCGACGCTTCGACCCGTTCGGGCATCATCATGACCCGCGGCGTGAGCTCTTCGGGCGGATACGCGTCGTCGATGCAGTCGCGCCAGTACGCGAGGTGCTTCTCGTCGAGCCAGTGCGTCGAGTCGTGCACGCTCGCAGGGTCGTCGCCCTGCACGCTGTACCAGTACATGTAGTCGATCCCGTCGATGGTCTCGGCGAAGATCGTCTCGACATACATCTGCTCGGGCTCGAGCGTCTCACGCACGGCCTCCCGGTTCTCGTTCAAGAACCGCAGCCATTCGTCGACGCGTTCACCGGCACCGGCACGAACGCGGAATCGGGTCAGCTCGATACGCATCCGACCAGTCTCTCACCGCCCGCGCAGCCGATCGATCTCGCGCCGCTCGCGCTTGGTCGGGCGGCCCGCTCCGCGGTCACGCTCCGCGAATTTCGGTGTCGGCTCGCGCGGGGGAGTGCGGTCCTCCATCGCGGTCGCGGCGACGGCGGCCCCGACGCGCTTGGCGATCGGCTGCCGCACCACGAGAATCCGGTCGAACCCGGCGATCCGTACCCGCAGCTCGTCGCCGGGCCGCACAGGCTGCGCAGCCTTGACCCGCTCGCCGTTGACCCGCACATGCCCGGCCCGAACGGCGGTCGTGGCCGCCGACCGCGTCTTGTACACGCGGACGGCCCAGAGCCAGGCATCCACTCGCACCGATTCAGCCACGACGCGCCTTCTTCTCGCTCACGACGCCGGCCGCGATCAGCCCCTGCCCGAGGCAGTAGGTCAGCATCACCAGCGGGCTGGTCCACCACGGCATCGCGTCGGGAAGGAACAGTCGCAAGGCCAGCACCGTGTCCGAGCATAGGAAGAAGGCGCCACCCAGCGCCACCATCGGCACGCTGCGGGCGGTGGATGCCGCGGTCCCGCCGAGCACGAGACCATAGACCGCGACCGCCCAGCGCAGATCACCGAGGTGCGGCCACAGCACCACCAGCATCCCGACCCACCACGCGACATACACGAGCGCCCACGCCGGCACGCGCTGGACGGCGAGGTGACGCTGGAACAGCCAGATGTAGGCGAGGTGCGCGATCCCGAAGAACAGGAGCATCATCGGCAGGTTGGGCAGCCAGGGGAAGAACTGTGCCGTGCCGTCACCCAGCCACGAGAACCCGATCGCCACGAGGAGCAGCACGAGGGGCGCACTGCGCAGGCGTCGTGCCCACAGCACAGCCAGCGCGAGCAGTGGCATCAGCAGCAGCTTGGTGACGACCGCGAGACCGTCAACGCCGATCCACAGTGCGACCACCTGCAGAGCGGAGACCACCGCGTACGGAGGAAGCCCGCCACGCTCGAGGTGGTGGACGTCCGCGTCGGCATGTCGTCCATCGTATGCTCACTCCGTGAGCGAATCGCACGCGGGTCTGCGCCGCATGGTTGCGCGCGATCGCGCCCAGCCGTTCCGGACCGCTTCGCCCCTTGAGCTGCTGTTCGACCTCGTGTTCGTCGTCGCTGTGTCGCAAGCCGCCGACAACCTGCACGAGCTCGTGAGCGAGGGGCACGTCGCCCAAGGCGCTCTGTCGTACCTCATGGTGTTCTTCGCGATCTGGTGGGCGTGGATGAACTTCACCTGGTTCGCTTCCGCGTTCGACACCGACGACTGGGCATATCGCATCATGACGATCGCCCAGATGGGCGGTGTTCTCGTGCTCGCTGCGGGCGTGCATGACGCCATGACCACGTACGACTTCACGCTCGTGACGTGGGGCTACGTCATCATGCGATTGGCGATGGTCGGGCAGTGGCTGCGGGCCGCTATATCCGACCCGGATTCGCGCCGCACCGCACTGTTCTTCGCTGTCGGCATCACGATCGTGCAGGTGCTCTGGGTCGCGCGCCTCTACCTGTTGGACGCTACGTGGCAGCTCGTCACGTTCTTCGTCCTCATGATCGCCGAGGTTGTCGTACCGGTCATCGCCGAGCGCCAGGGGAGGACCGCGTGGCATCCCCACCACATCGCCGACCGCTACGGTTGCTTCACCCTGATCGTCCTGGGTGAGAGCGTGCTGGCGTCGGCGACGGCGATCTTCCAAGCACGCGGGCAGGGCGCCCACGTGCTCGCCCTCGCGGGACTGGCCGCTGCCGGACTCGTCATCGCCGCCGGCATGTGGTGGCTCTACTTCGAGCGTGAGCAGGGTGCACGTCTGGCCGAGATCGACAGCGGATTCGGCTTCGGCTACGCGCACTACGTCATCTTCGCGACAGCGGGCGCCGTCTCGGCCGGCATCGGAGCAGGAGTGGATGTCGCGACCGGCCACACCGCATTGTCGGCGTCGATGGCCTCCTTCGTGCTGACCGTTCCGGTCGCGGCCTTCATGCTGGCGATGTGGTTCGTGATGTTGCGGCCTCACGTGTCGCGCGTGACGTCGGTGATCGTCATCGGCCTGGCGGTGCTCGTGTTCTTCTCGGCGCTTGTGCCGCCGGCATCCCTCGCCGCAACGGCCGTGTTTCTCGCGTTGGCCGTCGTGGCCGTCGAGTGGGATGCACGACGTCACCCCTGAGTCAGGTCGAGCTGCACGATGGTGCGGTGCGGCTTCGGTCGGTCGGCGACTTCGTGGAACCCCGCCGCGACGAACGTCGAGAGAGCGCCGACGAACAGATCGTTCGCCGGGATCTTCTTCGCGCTCGTGTCGCCCGGATACGCCTCGAGCACGCGGGCGCCGTTCTCACGGGCGTGGACGATGGCGGCATCCAACAGCCTTCTGTTCAACCCTTGGTTGCGGTATTCGCGGCGCACGACGAAGCAGGTGACGGCCCAGACATCGGGCTCGTCCCAGGGGCTCGGCGACCCTTGGAAATTGCGCGTGCGCGCAAGTCTCGGCTGCTTGATGCGCGGGCCCACGCGTACGAAGCCGGCGGCGACGCCGTCGACATAGGCGATGAGGGCGGGGGAGGGCGTCGTGCCGAGTTCGATGCGCAGCCGCTCTTCTCTCTCTTCGCGGCTGGTGCTGTCGAACTCGCGGCTCGTCATCAGCCACCACTGGCACTGGCATGAGGCGCCGTCGCCCCCGCCGGTCAGGGCATGCTCGGTGTCCGCGAAGCGACTTTGCGTTGCGGGTTCGATGGTGATCGTCGACATGCGGTCCACGGTAGGGGTGGGGTCCGACATCGGCAATGGATGCCGCGGTTCGCGGTGCTCGCTTGGACCGGGTAAGATGGACGAGTTGCCCGCTCCGGTGGGCATCGGGATGTGGCGCAGCTTGGTAGCGCACCTGACTGGGGGTTAAGTGGTTTACCACTCTTCGGTCGGCCCGAACAACTGAAAAACAATGCCACGGGCTGTGGCGCAGCTTGGTAGCGCACTTGACTGGGGGTCAAGGGGTCGCAGGTTCAAATCCTGTCAGCCCGACAGAAAATCCCTGATGAGAAGCAATTTTCATCAGGGATTTGTTGTTTCTGAACGTCGTTTTCTCTGGTCCCCCTCTGGTCCCCCCGGACAGGTTGGCGTGGTCGACCCGTGGATGACAGAATCCGTCGCGATGCCCTGTCTGTGGATAAGGGGACCAAAAGGGGACCAGAACGGTGAATACCGGCGACGGAGCGGGTCACAGCCCGCGTCCCGTGCCCTGCCGCGGTCGTCGCGATGGGTTCCGAGGAGTGTCTCTGCTGAGGAAGGCGTTGGCTTGTTCTGCGGCGGAGGCGAGGTGGCGGTCATCGGGGTGGAGGTAGCCGCGAGTGGTCTCGATTGAGGCGTGTCCGAGGATCTCTTGGAGGACATGGAGGGGGACTCCGGCGTCGGCGAGCCAGGTGGCGCCGGTGTGTCGGAGACCGTGTCGTGTGAGATTGGGCAGGCCGAGGTCAGCAACAACCTGGTCCCAGCTGGTGGCGTCGCGAACGGTGGCTGTCGTAAGGAAACCGCCACGCGGACCGACGAGGAGTGGTGCGTCTGATTGCTTGAACGCGCAGAGTCGTTTCAGGACTGGCCGGAGTGGGTCGAGAATCGGCACGCGACGCTCTTTGCGGCTTTTGGTTGGCTTGGTGATGAGGCCGCCCCTGCCGGGAAAGACCTGTCGTCTGATGATGACGAGGTTCTTTGTGAAGTCCACGTCTCCGACTTGAAGCCCGGAGACTTCGGAAGAACGAGCTGCCAGTAGAGCGGCGAGCATCACGAAGTCTGAATAGGACTGATGGACAGTGCCGCAGGCGGAGGCGAGCTGGTTCAGTTTCTGCAGATCAGGGATCGCGTGCGCGCGCGGGGCAGCATCTTCGGCGGGTTGGATTCGGAAGGCGTTTCTGTGGAGACTCCGCTTCGCCCGGTGTTTGGCGGGATTGATTGTGATCAGGCCGTCGCGAACGGCTTCGTCGAGTACCCGCACGAGTGGGGCGATGGTGTTCTTAATCGTCGATGCGCCGTACTGCTTCTCCCAGTCGTCGATCGTGCGGTCGATCATTCCCGCGGTGATCTGAGTGACGGGCAGATGGCCAAGCGCCGGGAGCACTCGGAGCCGAAGACCGTACCGGTAGTTGTCTCCGGTGGAGGTCATATCGAGGCCGCGTGCCCATCGATCCTCGATCGAGGTAAAGAACTCCAGGAGCGTCATCGAGACGTCCATTCCCTTGACCGAAGAGTTCCGGAGCGTTTCGAAGAATGCGCGTGCGGTTGCCTCGTCTTTTACGATTTCGGTACGGATCACGCGTTGCTTGGTGAGCGGATCGGTCCAGCGTGCCCGCGCTCGAATTCCGTAGGAGCGTCGTTCCATGTCGGTGGAGATCCTCACCCCGATCGGTGGCACCGGTCGGGGTGAGGACTCTGGCATCGGCTCAACTGGGCGCGCCATGGTGCGGCTCCAAGTTCTGTAGCCATTGGTCGATGGCTTCGAGCCGGTATCGGGCGATACCGCCGAGCTTGATGAATGGTGGCCCGGTCTCCGCGGAGCGCCATCGAGACAATGTCGATTCGGAGACCTTCAGGTACGAGGCGACCTCTCGGCTATCCAGCAATGGTGAGACGGGCGCAGTCGCCTCGACCGCGTTGCTCATGACTCCTCCAGCGGAGGATCGCCGAGCGAACGGTAGAACTCGTCCTCAGCCGTTTGACGATGCTGAACATCATCAACGACGAATTCGACAAAGTCGGCTTCCCGGTCGGTGATCATTGACTCTTCAGAGGGAGTAGGCGGCTCCTCCCCGGGCCAGGTGGCTTGCCGTGTGGGGCGATCACGATCGAGTCGGGTCCCGGAAGTAGCTACCCAGTCCCGGAGGCGGAGGCGAGCATCCGCAAAATCGCGATGCCACCCCAGTGGTGCGGATCCGTTTTGGTTGGGGTCGTAGGCGCACAGCCAGTGCAGGTGCAGCGCTGACAGCTCCCACACGAGTTCGGGGTGACGATGCCAGTAGGGCGGGATCACTGCGGCGGGGAGTCCGTAAGTGCGGCGGAGCCAGTAGACCCAGCGATTCAGCTCCAGCCACTCAACCTCCGCGTCGTTCGCGGTGAGGAGATTCCAGTTGATCGGATGCGGTGGTTCAGCGACCAGCGATTCGTCGTCGTCATCCTCGTCGCGCCCTTCGTGTGCTTCAGCGGTGGGAACGAAGTCACTCATGATGACCGCTCCTGCTCAGATGCTGACCGCAGGAGCGGCATCTGACTGCGCTCGTGCTCGGGCGGGGGCTTCAAAAGGGGACGCATCACGACCGGTCGCCTCGCGCATGTTGCTGTCGCGATGGGGTCCGCGATCGACCTCGTATTGGGTGCGTGCGACGTCGTGACCGAAGCGGGAGACAATGAACTCCTCGGCCGCGACGCTCTGGCCGTCCTTCTCGTAGCTGTACTCGCGCACGCGTCCAGTGGCGATGAACTTGTCGCCCTTGTGGAATCGCGCGACTCCTTCTTCGGCTGCGCGCCGGAAGGCGCTCATGTCGTGGAAGGACGGGTCGAGCTGCGTGAAACTTCCGTCTGGGGTCTGCTGAGAATGCTCTATGCCGATCCGCGCGTAGAACCGCGCGGTGCCGTCCTCGGTGTAGGTCAGACGGGGCTCGGTCGCGATGAATCCTGTGATGGCTTGCTGGGTGTCGATGGACATGACGACTCCTTGATTTGTTGGGGCGGCCATCGGATGTGATGGCCGCTGCAACAGACAGGTGCGCGCTGCGCCCCAGCGCGGATCATGGCGTGGCAGGGCGTCTCAACAGCGACTCAACCGCTGCACGATCCGCTTTGAGCTGTTGACCGTCGGGGCGCTTGGGCCAGGGGTGGAGGTCAGTGACGATCGGGGGCGCCGACCGGAGCAAGATGACCCCGGTGCCAAACGGCAACGTGCGAATGCGGTCGGGCGGCAGGATCGGTACGCGACGGATGGAACGCTGGTTGGAACGCGAGCCATGGTCACCGAGCGTGACGGAGTCGGTGAACTCGTCGCGTTCGCCGATCAGCGTGGAGAGGTCTTGAAGGTCTCGTGAGTTCGAGGCGCCTCCAAGGATGATCTTCGCGATACTGGCGTCCCAGATCGCTGCCGACTTGTTCTCAGACCACTTGTCCCGCGCCTGGGCAAGGGATTGAAGCACCGGCATCGTTGTGATCCCGGTGCCGCCACCTTCTGCCATGAGTGTGGGCAGTGAGGGTAGCGGCGCAAGGTTTCCGATCTCGTCGAGCGCAAACAGTAGCGGCGGATCGAGCCGTGCGCCGGGTGATCGAGCAGCCATTCGGCGGGCGGTCTCGACAAGGTCTTCAACGAGAGCTGCGACGAGAGCTGCGCTGTTCCCGGCCCCAACGCCGGTCGCCAGAAGATACAGCGTGCCACGGTCGCGGATGAAACGCTCGGGATCGAACTGCTCGCCTTCTGCCGGGCTGACAGCATCTAGCACTCTGGGGTCGGCCAGCGCCGACAATGCGAGCGAAACACCCTGCCAGATACTGTCGCGCGTGCGCGGGTCGGCGTCGAGCGTTGCCTCCAGCGAATCCGCCCACCCCGTGGCTGCCAGCGGTGAGCCCGTCAGGATGGCGACTGCCTCCGCGGCGGCTGATGGGTCGAGGGTCCATCGGAACAGCTCAGCCGGACTTCGATGATCGAGCGCGGCCGCATGTAGGAGCGCCTGCAGAGCGATGCGGGTCTTTCCTTCCCAGAACCCTCCACCCTCGACGCCGCCAGCGGACAGCTCGGTGGCCGCTGCAAGACCAGTCGCGCGAATCATCGCGGTCAACGGGTCCTCGCAGCCCCGAATAGGCGACCACCGCAGCCCAGAGGAGACGCCTTCAGCAAGATGCTGAGGATCAAAGACGGCGACCGGACCGAACCGTTCGCGTGCGCGCATCGTTGCCGTCAGGTTGTCGGGCCGGGTCGACGTCGTCACCACTGCACCCGGCGCATCGAGAATCGCTGGGATCACAATGTGCAGGCCCTTACCTGAACGCGGCGGGCCGATGAGAAGGATCGAGTCTTCGACGCTGGCCCACACCTGCTTGCCGTGCGAGCGCCCGAGCAGGTAGCCCACGTCCGCGGGTTCTGGCTGTTCCAGTGAAGGGCGAAGCGTCGCAGCTCGGCGCAGGAGTGCCTTCGCCGACGCACTGGTTGCGACCTCGTGACTGCTGGCAGTTCCCGCGAGCCGCCGTGGATCGGTATCGACGTTGTGTGAGTGCCGACGCCAACGGACCCAAGCCCACCCGATAGCGCTGCCGAGAATGAGGAGCAGCAGTATTGCAATCGACCAGTAGAGAATTGCATTCAGACCGGGCGCCTGCAGCACCTCGGCCGGATTTGTCGGGCTGAACAGCAGGGTGACTCCGCCAGCAATCCCGACCTGAGGTTGCGCAGTGCCAGCGAGGAATGCCGCAACGGAACCCGCAGCTCGCAAGACGACGGCGACCCCGAAGACTGCGATCAACGCGATCATCAGGAAGTTGGTCAACTCATCGCCGAAACCCCGACCCTGACCGTGTGGGGTACTCACGATGGCAAAGATTCGGTGACGATGACGCCGGAGACGCGTCCGATGAGCAATATCTCCGATCGGTGATCCACGAGTTGGCTCATATCGATGACCGCACGAGCGCTCCCGTCAGCGGATCCTTCAGCACTGGAGACTGACAGCGCGACGGTGACGTCCTCGCCAGGGACGAATCCGGACCCGGTGACCTCGATCAGCTGATCCGTTGGGCGGTGCCGCGCTCGCCGCATCGTGCTGGGTGACTGAACGTCTGCGATGGCTTGCTCTCGTCGCACCGCATGGACGATGTCGGTGAACACCGAGCCATCGAACTCGTGCACCTCAACTCGGACGGTGTGGGAGCGGTGTTCGGATATCGCATCAAGAAGATCACCAAACCGTGCGCGGCTCCAAGGCGCGTCCGGCGTTGGAGGCGGGAAGTCGTTTCCGTTGCAGCTGACGTTTATGGCTCCGCGCTCGCTGACCGTGATGACTGCGAGGGGGAAAGCGATGGGCGATCCGAGTGGCGTTCCTGCAGGGCTATTGCTCATGCCACAGAGGTGCGCGGGTACCCGCGCCATTGCACAATGCACTCCAGGTACGGGCTGGACGTGACCGTCGACGGCCGGGTCTACAACTTCCGGACCGAGGATTCTCGTATTTGCTTTGATCGTTCGTCGGGGGTGCCCAGGCTGGACCGTGTGCTATTGCTGCGCGTCAAGGGAGTCAAGCACCGCCCGTGGATCGGTGACGAGTCGAGCTAGTCCGACCGGCTTCGTGAGGAACCCGTTGGGGGTTAGACTCGAAGGCTGCCTCGTCGTTCTCCGGCTGGACGAAGACTCTCACTGATCCGCGGCTTTGCGCTGCGATCGTGGACCGTCTCACCTTCGGCGGCAACATCATCGAAACCGGCAGCGACTCCTGCCGCCTCGCCCACACGAAGAACACCCACGCGTGGGACACGGGAAAGTAAGCAAACTGAGCGGACCCGGCGAGCAGTTCATCACCGGATCCGCTGTAGCGTTTAGCGTCCCCTGACCAGGCATTTTCTCGGGCGGGTCTTACGGGAATGTCCGCCTGCCGGAACCACACGCGTCGGCACCGGTGTGTCATTCCGGGGCAGGAGTCCCGGTGGGCGTCCAGCTTGCGAGTCTCGGTGGCCTGTGCTTGGCAGTCTTCGGTAAAGACGCGCTTCCAAGTAATGATCGCCTGATGCAACTGCATAGTCGCTGACGTCGTGGAAGGTGTCGGAGCGTCCAGGTCCAACGCGGTTAGGAGTCCGCACGTTCCGAGGCATGGGCCGGGAGTAGGCGCGGGATGAGTCGGACGAAGAGAACCATGGCGACGAGCTCGACGAGCGTCTGCGTGACGACGACGAGCGGGGCAAGGTCGAAGATTGCCGGCAGCGCAAGGACGAGCGGGAGGACAACCAGGGAGTTGCGCGTGGCGCCGCTGAACACGATCGCTCGACGCCCTGCAACGTCAAGTCGAGCGATCCTCCCTGCTGCAGCACCAATGGGGATCATGGCCGCGGCGAACAAAAAGAAAACCGGGATGGCCCGGAGCAACGAAGCGAGTTGTTGCCAGACGCCGCCGATTTGTGAGACGACAACTACCGCAAGGGTCAGCATCATCAGTGGCACCATCGCCCCCAGTACGATCTCCTGCAGGACCTTTCCAGCGCGGGTGCGGACTGCGAGAAACTGGGTCAGCCCGGCGGCGATGAGAGGTAGCGCGATGAGTAGTAGGAAAGCTTCGACGAACGGGGCAAGGTCGACGGCGCGGACGAACTCATTGCCGACGAACAGCCACAGGTAGACCGGGAGTAGGAGCATCTGCACGAGCATCAGTAGTGGTGCTGCGGCGAGGAGCCGGTCTCTGGCACCACCGGCGACCCCGGTGAACACGATGACGTAGTCCACGCATGGTGTCAGCAACACGAACAGCACACCGACCAGCAGGACTTGATCGTGTGCGACGATGCGCGACAGGAGGAACACGACCACCGGAACGAGGGCGAAGTTCACCACGAGCACCGTGATCAGGAAGCGCCAGTCGCGGAAAGCCTGGCCTATCTTTGCGAACGGCACTCCGAGGAATGTCGCGTAGAGCAGTGGCCCGAGCACAGGGTTGATCGCGCCCTCGGCCGGGTGCGCGACACCAGGGACCAGCAGGCCGACTCCCGCTCCGACGAGAAGGGCGATGAGGTAAAGCGCGACCTGGTATCGTTCCAGCCATTCCACCCTTGAGCGCATGTCGTTCATTCTCCAAGCTTCCAATTGGTCATTGCTCACTGTATAGTCATCAAATGCTGACTATAGCTTCTCGTATCGATGTGATGAACCGTCTCGGTCGAGCGATGGCCGATCCGACCCGCTCTCGAATCCTGATGACGCTGCTCGGCGGGTCGAGCTACCCGGCCGTGCTCTCGCGATCGTTGGATCTATCCCGGTCGAATGTCTCTAACCACCTGACCTGTCTGCGGGACTGCGGGATTGTCGTGGCAGAGCCGGAGGGCCGGCAGACGCGATACGAAATCGCCGACCCTCACTTGGCGGCCGCTCTCACCGCTCTCGTGGATGTGACGCTATCTGTTGACGAGAACGCCCCGTGCGTCGATGAATCGTGCAGCGTCCCTGGATGCTGCGGAACGGCAGTGAACGCATGAGCACATCCCTGACCGCTGAACGTCGCTCTAGGCTGCACCGTCGCGTCCGTTTCATCGTGGGGTTTACGATCACGTACAACGTGATCGAAGCCATCGTGGCGGTGTGGGCAGGTACTGTCGCATCCTCCGCGGCCCTGATCGGGTTTGGCCTTGATTCCATCGTGGAAGTGCTGTCTGCGGCCGCGATCGCATGGCAGTTCACGCGGAAAGATCCGGAGCGCTGGGAGAAAGTTACGGTGCGGGTGATCGGCCTCGCTTTCTTCGCCCTCGCCGCCTACGTCTCAATCGATGCTGTCCTGAGCCTTATTCGGGTGGAGGGGCCCGCGCACAGCCCATTCGGGCTCGGGATCACGGCACTCAGCCTGGTCATCATGCCGCTGCTTGCCTGGTTCGAGGTGCGCACCGGTCGAGAGCTGGATTCCAAGAGCGTCATGGCTGACGCTAGGCAGCTCATCCTCTGCGTCTACCTCTCAGGGGCAGTCTTCATCGGCCTCGCCCTCAACAGCCTGTTCGGTTGGTGGTGGGCCGACTCCGTTGCCGCCCTCGTCGTGGCGGTACTCGCAATCCGTGAAGGCATCGAGGCGTGGCGCGGCGATGTGGAGTCCCCGTTCGAAGTCCTCGAGGACCTCGACAACGAAGAGGTAGAGGCGACGGTTCGATGACACACAACGGCCCCTTCAACGAAGCTCCGATCGCGTGCACTCTGCCCACCATCGCCGAGGCCAAGGCGCAGGTTGAGAAGTGGCAGGCCTTCGACGCCGACTACGCGCAGTCCTCCGAACGCACCGACACACAACTCACCGTTCACTACGCGAAAGTCGAGGACTCAATCTTGCGCCTGCGAGACCTCGTCGCGGTCGAACGGCGCTGCTGCGCGTTCGTGGATTGGAGCACCGAGGAAAGCGATGAGGAATTGCGCCTAATCGCGCGCGGCACCTCCGACCAACTCGCCGCGCTCAACATCGGCCACGGCTGACGCACCGCCAAACGCTCCTGTATGTGACCCCTCGCCGCGCTTGCGGGTACACGATCTGGGTCGAATCGCGGTCTCTGGTGCATGTCCGCAACCACTGAATATGCCGCCCGCTGATCGTCCCACCAGCGATGTGGCGGGTTCTCTAGCCAATTCCGTCGGCAGCCGACTCTTCTATGACCGCCTTGACTGCTGCGCAGTAGATGCCCTACGTCCTTGGCGGAGAGGAAGCCGGCGGTAGATCTCAGTGGAAGCCACCGCGGCCATCGCGCGTTTCGTGGGTTCTTCAGGTCGTTGTCGTGAGGTGATCGATGTCTGCGGGCGGGGTTTGGCGGCGGTGGAGGAGGAGCGCAGCGATTGTGCCGAGGACGCCGACGCCCGCAAGGGCTTCGGCGGCGGCGGGAAGGCTTGTGGCGCCCAGCCATCCGGCGAGCGGGTAGGTGATGAGGAAGCAGGCGTGGGATAGCGCGAATTGGGCGGTGTAGACGAGGTTCCGGTTCGTTGGCGTGGAGGCTTCCGCGAGCAGCCTTGAGGAGGGCGTGTTGATCAGTGAGGTTCCGGCGCCGAGTATCAGCCAGACGATCAGCAGTGCCCACCACCCGGTACCTGTGTCGACGGCGATGATCGTGACACCGATCGCCGCAACAAGCCCGCTTGCCACCACGGCCGTGCCGGTAAGCATGGTGCGGGTCACTCCGATCCGCTCGACGACCCAGGGTATGTTCAACGCCACTACCAGTGAGCCGACGCCGTAAGCGCCGAGGGCGACGGCGAGGGCTGCGTCGTCGAAACCGAACACGCCCTTGGCGTAGACGACGGAGTTCACCAGAACGAGCGCGGTGCCGGCCGCGACGACGATGTTGGTGAGCATCAGAAACCGCAGGCTGGGCGAGCGGGCGAATACCCGCATCCCGGTCGATAGGCGCTGCCAGAACGAGGATGCCGGCTGATCGTGTGACAGCGCCGGGAGTCTGGTCGTCACTACTAGCGCGGCTGATGCGGCGAAGCCGACGGCAGTGCCCAGGAACAGGTTGTTGTAGCTGATCACGGTCAAGAGGACCGCGGCGAGGAGAGGGCTCAGCAATGCTTCGAGGTCGTACGCGAGGCGGGAGAGGGCCAGCGCTCGAGTGTAGTCGCGTGGTTCGGGGAGCACTGAAGGGATCAGCGACTGAAACGCGGGCGTGAATGTCGCGGATGCGGACTGCAGCACGAACACCAGCACATAGATCTGCCATGTCTCTGTCACGAACGGCAGCATCGCTGCGATCAACAGCCGGATCGCGTCGGCACTGACGAGGACGGCCTTCTTCGGGAGCCGGTCCACGACCGCGCCGATCAGCGGTGCGACGCCCACGTACGCGACCATCTTGATCGTCAACGCGGTCCCCAACACCGATCCCGCTGCCGCGCCGGCCAGATCGAACGCCAGCAAACCAAGTGCGACGGTGAGCAGCCCCGTGCCGACCAGTGCGATCACCTGCGCGGAAAACAGCGACCGGTACGTCCGGTTGCGAAGAACCTGGATCATGAGTGGTGCCGAGGGGTGTCTTCGACAGCATGTTCCGCTTGCAGAATCGCTTCGGTGACCAGGCGCTGCGCGTGCTCGTCCGTGAGCCGGTAGAACATCCGGTTGCCGTCCTGGCGAACCCGCACGATCTTCCCCCACCGCAACTTCGCGAGATGCTGCGACACGGCCGCAGGGCTGCGGTCCACGAGCTCGGCGAGAGCGCTCACCGACAGTTCCCCCTCTTGGAGGGCGAGGACGATGCGAATCCGTGTCGCATCTGCGAGCAACCGGAACACCTCCACCGCCACCTCAACGAACGGGCCATCCGACTGCAACCGATCTATATTAGTATCTGCATGCATGCTTACATACTAAGATAGGTCTTGGTTCGGATGTCCCCGTTCTCTATTGCGGTGGAGCGATGCCGGGTCACCCAGTCGGTTGCCATGGGCACGCCGTTGCGTAAGGTTCCTAGTCGAAGTCGAGTTGGAGGAGGCACCGTGATCGTCGCACCGCTAAGTATCCCGAGCCCGGATCCCTCGTGGGCGAGCTTCCAGATCGGCCCGCTCACCGTGCATGTCTATGCGCTGTGCATCATCGCCGGGATCATCACCGCGGTGCTGATCACCGACCGCCGGCTTCGCGCACGCGGAGTTGCCGCGTGGACCGTCATCGACGTCGCGTTGTGGGCGGTACCGCTGGGGATCGTCGTCGCGCGTTTCTATCACGTGTTCACCCATGTCACGGACTATTTCTATCCCGACGCGAACCTGTGGAACGTGTTCGCGATCTGGGACGGCGGCAACGCGATCTACGGGGCCCTTCTCGGCGGTGCGCTCGGCGTCTATATCGGGTGCCGTCGCGCCGGGCTCCGGTTCTGGGTCTTCGCTGACGCGCTGGCTCCCGCTCTGCTCGTTGCGCAGGCCATCGGCCGGCTCGGGAACTATTTCAACCAGGAACTTTTCGGCCTCCCCACCACGCTGCCCTGGGGATTGGAGATCCTGCCGACTGCACCGATGTTCCCCGACGGTGCACCGGCGGGCACCCTGTTTCATCCACTGTTCTTGTACGAGCTGATCTGGAACCTGCTCGGTGCGGCCCTCATCGTTGCGCTGGAGCGGCGTTTCGTTCGGGGCTGGGGGCGCAGCCTCGCGCTCTACCTGGTCTGGTACGGCCTCGGTCGCAGCGGGCTGGAAGCGATCCGCATCGATCCCACCAGTGATGCGCCCCTCGGCATCCCCGCCAACATCTGGGCATCCTTCGCCGTCGTCCTCGTCGGCATCGGCCTGCTCGTCATCCAGAGCATCCGCCACTCCGATCCGGAACTCTCGCCCTACCGCCCCGGGAGGACTCCCCCTCCTGCTGATTCCGCCGCCGGGGAGGACTCCAGCGGCGACGATCACGCACGCGAGCAGTCGCACGAACACACGGATGGCACGGGTGCGGTGTCGCCTCGCGGAGGGGTGTCCGATCCGGGAGTCCCGGGTCGCGGGCGATCCCCGGTGAGCTGAGGTCCGCACGCATGCCGTTCTGGTTGCAGATTCTTCTCAGTGTCCTCGGTGGTATCGCGCTTTTGTGGGGTGCGTTGATTGTTGCGCTGCTTGTTCACTACCGGCGAGCTGACCGCTCCATCGATTGGCGGGAAATGGCCCGTCTGGCCCCCGACGCCGTCCGGCTCATCAAACGTCTGGCCTTCGACAAGGGTGTGCCGCGCCCTACCCGGTGGTGGCTGGGTGGCCTTCTCGTCTATCTGCTGTTACCGATCGACCTGGTCCCCGACTTCATCCCGGTACTCGGATACCTCGACGACGCGATCCTCGTCGCGATCGGGTTGCGCTTCGCCATCACACACGCCGGCATGGACGCCCTTGAGCGAAACTGGCCAGGAACACCCGACGGGCTTGCCGCGCTCCTCGCGATCGCCAAAACGCGCGAGTAGCGCCAGCGGAGGTCGGCGTCGCTGCCAGCATTGGTCGGCTACCCCACGGGGATACGGCATACAACCCCCTTGCAGTCGCGCTGAGGCGCGCGAACCGTAGTAATCGTCGAACGATCAACGACGGAAGGAAACAGCCATGTCCACCACCGCAGAAATGCTGCGAACGTATCCAAAGGATCTCGGCGGTATCGACCAAGAAGCGCTCTCCACCTGCATTGACGCGTGTGTGGAGTGCGCACAGGCCTGCACCGCATGCGCCGACGCCTGCCTCAGCGAAGACATGGTCGCGGATCTCATCAAATGCATCCGCACGAACCTCGACTGCGCCGACCTGTGCGATGCAACAGCACGCATACTGTCCCGCCATACCGGCTACGACGCCAACCTCACCCGAGCAACGCTCGAGGCCTGCCGCACTGCATGCGCCAGCTGCGCCAGCGAATGCGAGCTACACGAAGACATGCACGAGCACTGCCGCATCTGTGCCGAAGCGTGCCGACGCTGCGAGCGAGCGTGCACCGAACTGCTCCAAGCCCTCTGACCACGGTTCGACACCTCCGGCCCCGGCCGAAACACCGAAACGAAAAGGAGGGCCGACCTTCATGCCGACAGACAAGAAAACCGGCACCGATCAGGGACAGCACAAGCCCCGCAAGCAGATGAACATGTACATCCGATTCGCGGCGATGATACTCACCGCGATGGTGGTGATGTACTGGGTGATGTTCGTTGGCTCCTGGGAATGGGCTCACGTCCGTTTCAGTGAAAGCCGGGTGTTCATGACGCTCACCATGGGTGGCACGATGGTGCTCATCATGCTCGGCTGGATGCTGAGCATGTACAAGAACACCAAAGCCAACATCGCCATCATCACCGCGGGCGTGCTGCTGATCGGAGGCGGCGTCGTCCTCGACCGCAGTCAGATCACTGTTGACGACACGGCCTTCATGCGCGCCATGATTCCCCACCACTCCATGGCGATCACCCGGGCCGAACGCGCTCAAATCCAGGACGTCCGCGTCTGCGAGCTCGCTGTCGAGATCAGCGAAGCGCAACGCCGCGAGATTCTCGAGATGGACTGGCTCATCCAAGACATCGAACGCAATGGCGTCGCGGCAACAGCTGAGCAAGCACAGACCCGACCCGTGCCGGTGTTCGAGGAATCAGCGGAGCGTGCATGCCCCACTGAATAGCGCTCACCATGGGACCACGACGCACCCCGCCTTTGCGCTCCCCTCACCGGACGTCCTTGAAAGATCGGGGTCACGACCAGTTGTCGGGCCTATCTCTTCCGGCCGCGACGGGTAGGGCGCGCTGCGGGCACCGTGTCCGGATCTTCCAGTTCGTGGCGGCTGCGGCGGGTGGGGGTGAAGGTGTGGATGTCGACGAGCGTGGGCGGCTGCACTGACCAAGGTGTGGGAGAGGTGACCCAGTCGATCAGATCGGCGGTGACGTCGGGGTCATTGACCTCGCCCAGCCAGACCGGCTCGGCTCCCCGGGTGCGATCTTCCTGTCCTGGGACGACGACGATGACGTTGGAGTGCTCGCACGCGTCGAGACACTTGCTGACCAACACCTCGGCCGCGCCGCCGACGCGGGTACGGATGGTCGTGAGCTGCGCGGCATGATCGACGGCGGGGTGCTTTCGCCGGCTCCCACAGTCACCGCCGCGACAGACGATGACCAGCGCGTTCTCGGAATCCAACGCGGACGCGGCCGCGGCGGGACGTTTGGGTGTCATGATCGGCCTCCGATAGACAGGGCTGGGCGGCAAGTGGTTCTCATGTCCAGGCGCTCTTACGTAGCAGTCGCAGCCCATTGAGGGCGACGATGACGGTAGATCCTTCGTGTCCGGCCACCGCGAGCGGCAACGGTAATGTGGCGATCAGGTCCCATGTCACCAGCACGGTGATGAAGGTCGCGGCGATGATCAGGTTCGCCACCACATACCGGTGCGCTTTGCGAGACAGGTTGATCACCGCCGGCACCGCCGACAGCTCGTCGCGGATGATCACCGCATCTGCAGTATCCAGGGCCAGGTCGGAGCCGTGCCGACCCATCGCGACGCCGATACTGGCCGCAGCCAGAGCGGGGGCGTCGTTGACCCCGTCGCCGACGACCATCACGGTGGCGCCGTCATCCTCGAGTCGTTTCACCGCGTCAGCCTTGTCAGCGGGGAGCAGCCGGGCGTGGACGACACGAATCCCGGTGCGTGCGGCGATGTCTGTGGCGGTGCGGTCGTTGTCCCCGGTGAGCAGGTGCACCGGCGATGCGGTGAGGGCTTCGGTTCGTGCGACCGAGGAGGCTGCGTCCGGGCGGAGTGCGTCATCGAGGGTGAGCGTTCCGACAGGTTCATTATCGACCAGGACGTCCACGATCGTGCCGACCGTGCCCGATTCGTCAACCGTCTGCACGACGCGGACCAGGCGCCCGTCGACGACCCCTTCGACCCCGTGGCCGGGGATCGCCCGAAAGTTCGTAGCAGGGGTGGTGCCCTCCGGGACGGCGCGGACGATGGCCCGCCCGATCGGGTGCTCGCTGTGCTGCTCTACAGCGGCCGCCCACGCCAGCACCGACTGGCGGGTGTGCCCGGGCCGTGCGGTGACGTCTCTCACTACGGGGGCGCCGTGGGTGAGCGTTCCGGTCTTATCGAACGCGACCAGCGAGGTCCGGCCGAGGCGTTCCATCACGGTCGCGGATTTGACCAGCACCCCGTGCCGTCCCGCGTTCGCGATCGACGCGAGCAACGGCGGCATGGTGGAGAGGACCACCGCACACGGAGATGCCACGATCATGAAGGTGATCGCGCGCAGCAGCGCCTCCCGGAAGTCGGTACCGAACATCAACGGGACGAAGAACACCAGCAGGGTCGCCGCGACCACACCGAGGGAATATCGTTGCTCGACCTTCTCGATGAACATCTGCCGTTGGGACTTCGTCTCCGAGGCCTCGGACACCATCGTCACCACCCGGGCGATGACGGACTCGCTGGCGGGGCGGGTGACCCGGACGGTGAGAGCGCCGGTGCCGTTCACGGTTCCGGAGAGCACGTCCTGCCCTTCGCCGCGTCGGACCGGCATCGACTCCCCGGTCATCGCTGCCTGGTCGACTTCGCTGACCCCGTCGACCACGATCCCGTCCGCGCCGATGCGCTCACCGGGGCGCACCAGGATCAGATCCCCGACCTCCAGAGCGGATGTCGGAACCTCCGCCAGGTCCTCACGGTCCCGGCGGCGGGTGAGGCGTGTGGCGTGTTCTGGTGCGAGCGTCAAGAGGCTGCTCACGGAGTCCGCGGTGCGCTGAGTGACGAGAGCTTCAAGGGCGCCGCTGGTGGCGAAGATGACGATCAGAAGCGCGCCATCGAACACCTGTCCGATCGCGGCGGCGGCGATCGCGGCGACGATCATCAACAGATCCACGTCGAGAACCTTGTTCCGAAGCGCCGTCAGACCCGCCCAGGCCGGCTCCCACCCGCCCGCAACGTACCCGACAAGATACAGCGTCCACCACACCGGCTCCGGGGCACCGGCCACCTGCAGCGGCCACGCGACCAGAAACAGCAACAGAGCAAGAGCCGCCCACCGCACCTCGGGCAAACGTGCCCCGGTGACGAAGATCGATGGTGGCTTCGGCAGTGCCCGGCCCCCAGGGCGCAGCCCCGGTTCGGTGAGGATGCTCATACGTCCGCGCTCTGAAGGCGCGGTTCTGCGGAGGCGGTTTCTACCGTGGCCGCCTCCGGGTGGTGGTGGCGGGGGGTGCCGCCCAGGGAGTGCTCGGCCTGGAAGATCGCATCTCGGACCAGCTGCGACGCGTGCTCATTCTCCAGCCGGTAAAACACCCGGGTCCCGTCCTGCCGGGTCGAGACGATACGCGCCAGCCGGAGCTTGGCAAGATGCTGCGACACCGACGGCGGGGCCTTATCCACCATCTCCGCCAGGTCGTTCACGGACAGCTCCCCGGCCTCACGCAACGCCAGAATCAACCGCACGCGCGTCGCATCGGCAAGCATCCCGAAGATCTCAACCGCCAGCTCGACGAAGTCGCTCTCGGGCATCCGACCACAAACCTTACTATCTGCATTCATGCGTAGATAATAACATCTTCGTTGGATCGACGGGGTACCGTCGAAGGATGACCATCAAGACGTACGTTGCGGTATTGCACGATGGACCGACACCCACCGATGCGGGGCAGCCCGTTCTGTGCCCGTTTCAGCCGGACGGCATGCCCAAGCCCGTTATCGATCACGAGGGCGTGATCTATCGCCTGAGCGACACACAGAATGCACCGGGCACATTCGACTACCTGAAGACACCGGCGCAGCCGCGCTGAAGATCCTCGGCCTTCGCGAGGGTCCGTAGTCAGCTGAGTCCCTCAACCGGCTGTGGCCTTATCGCCAGGCAACGCGAGCGGTTGCACGTGGAGAATCCTGTCCGTGAAGACGATGAACGAGCCTCGAGATCGCATGTGAGACCGTTTGGAGCCGATGAGGCGGGCGATGTCCTCAGTGGTTTTTTCGATCGTGCCGTCGGCGTCACCTTCTCCGCTGCGTCCGATGCGCGCCTGGAACCAGGGAGGGGCTTGGACGAGACCCGTCGGGATCTTGTTGCTCGTGCAGGACGCGAGCGGTGAGGTAGAGCTGGTGTGCGGTGATGACCAGAGCGAGCCAGGCAGCGCCGAGCATCCAGGCACCGAGGACGTCGGTTGCCCAGTGGTGTCCGAGGTAGATCCGATCGATGCCTGTGGTGAAGGCGAAGAGTGCGGCGGTGGCGATCGTGACGGTCTTGGCCCGGAAGGTCGTCTGACGCAGGATGAGCAGGTAGGCGATCACCCCTATGACTGTCACCGCGTTCAATGTGTGCCCGCTCGGGAAGGATGCCGAGTGTTCATACGGGGGCACCGCATCGGCGAGAGGAGGCCGGTCGCGTCCGAACAGTTGTTTTCCTACGACCGTCATGAGGAGCGACCCGCCGCCGCTGGCGACGATCAGGATCACTGGCGTCCAGGATCGGCGATGGATCGAGAGAATCGCCATCGCAGCGATGGCGATGATGGGCATGCCAACGGGACCGGCGATATGGGTGTATCCGGTGAGGATCACGTCGAGAAATGGCGATCGGAGGGAAAGAACGAAGTCGAGCAGGGGGCGGTCGAGACCGGCTACCCCATCTGCGTCGGTGATGTTGTCGTACACCTGGGCGGCAGCGACGCTAAGCACGAGAACGAGAATCAGCCCAAACGCCAGGATTAGGATCAATGCACCGTTCGGTCCGAGTCGTTCGCTGACCGTGCGCACACCATGGGCGAGGCGACGCCACACTGAGTTACTCCGCCGTGGAGAGATCCGGCTATCGTGTGCGATCTCACCGGGATCTCCGTGATCAGGCTTTTCGGCTCGAATCATGCCGGGCTCCAATCGATAAGGGCCTTAATCCTGTGATACGTTCTCACGATCGGCCAAGAGCCTGCGGCGAGGCTCCCGCAGACCAACCTCCGACCTCCGGCCGACAACCTTCCCGGATCGGCAATCGTATACCGGGTACGGCGGCTCTCTGGCAACACTGTCCTGCCGCTCCATCACATGACGACTTCACGGAGGTGCCGCGCGATCGCAGACCAGATGCAGCCGGGCGGCGTCAACGACTCGAGGGTCTGCGCCGGCGCAAATGCCGGGCGCAGACCCTCACGGTCGCAGGCGACGCAATCAGTCCGAGGTCTCCGAGTCTGCGGTGTCTTGTGCGAGAACTGTTCCGTCGCCGGCATCGATCTTGACATCGATGACGGTGCCGTCGGCGGTGGTGACCTCGATGCCGTAGACGACGAACCCGTTCTCGTTCTCGAGCTGTGCGGCGGCGGCCGTCCCGGAGACCGCCTTCAGTGCGACCGCAGTGGCCTCCTCTGGCGTGACTTTCGCGAGGCTTTCCAGGGCGGTCGACTGTGCAGCTTCGGCAGCGGAGTCATCCGCCCCTTCTGCGCCTTCCGTCCCTTCCGCAGCTTCTGCGCCTTCGGCGCCCTTGGCGCCGTCGGCTTCCTCGGTGTCGGCTGTGCCGTCGTTTGGAGCGGGGATGGTTCCGACGTAGCCGGGGTCCTGCTCGCTGTTGGTGGTATTTGCCGGGGCGCTTGCCGCGCCGGTAGTGGCGACGGCCACTCCGGTGCCGCCCAGGGCGAGTGCGGTGACGAGTGCGCCGGTGGCGATCGCCCGCTTGGCTGTTGTCTTCATGCTGTTCTCCTTCGCGGTGTCGTTCACCGCCGCAGTGGCGGTTGCGGACTGCCTTTCGTTGAAGATCGAGTGAGTTCTCGACTGTGAATACAGGCTAAGAAGAAGGCGATGAGATGAACGTGAGAGCGCCAGAATTGCCTCCGGACCGTCGCCCGTTGGCTCTGTCGGTGGACCATCCGTTCGCGGTCAGCGCGTGGCGGTCGGTATTTTGAAGGTGACCGTGCTCCCGCGCCCGGGCCAGGATTCGAGAGCGATGGAGCCGTCATGGGCCTGCATGATCTGCTTTGTCAACGCCAACCCCAATCCGTGCCCCGGGGTGGTTCGTGATGTTTCGGCACGCCAGAACCGGTCGAAAGCATGGACGAGTTCTGCGGGAGTCATTCCGATACCGTCGTCGTCAATCCGGATCACGGCTGCACCCCCGTCGCCGCGGGTGGTACTGAGGGTGACAGCGCCGCCCGGGCCGCTGAACTTCACTGCGTTGTCGAGGACGTTCCCGATCGCGCGCGAGAGGAGTTCGGCTGATCCACGCACCGGTAGCGGGGGCCCAGTGTCGACGGCGATGTGAACATCGTCGCGGCGGCCCGCAGCAGCGACGACCAGCTCCGGAAGGATCTCATTCAGATCGATCAGGGTGAAGCTGTCGGAGAGTTCCGCCTTGCTCGTGCGGGACAGTTTCAGCAGGTCCTCGGTAAGCCGGATGAGCCCACCCGTGGCCGTAAGTGCGACAGTGATCGCTTCCTGATACTCGGCGGGTGAACGGGAGCGACTCAGAGCCAGTTCGAGTTCCCCCTGGATGACGCTGAGCGGGGTGCGCATCTCGTGGGAAGCACCATCGACGAACTGCTGTTGTCGTTCGAAGCTGACCCGGATCGGTTTCAGCGCCGAACGTGCCATCAGCCAGCTGAACAGCGGGATGACGACGAGGAGGCAGGCATAGAACACGATCAGCGCAGTGCGCAGCAACGCGAATCCTTGCTCCGCGGCATTAACTGCGCCTTCGCCATCGCTCTCGGCGGCGTCGAAGTCGAACGTTCCGGTGACGAACGTGTACACGCCGATCGCGAAGATCGCGAAGATCGCCAGCTGGATGACCGTGTACGCGACGGTGAGGCGGATCGTCGCACGGCGGAAGATCATTCGTCTGCCGCGATCAGATAACCGGCGCCCCGGCGAGTCTGGATGATGTCGGATTCACCGGGCGTGGACAGCTTTTGGCGAAGGTAGCGGATGTACGTTTGCACGACGTTGCTGAACCCCTCGTAGTTGCTGTCCCAGGCATGGTCGATCAGTTCGGTGGAACTGATGATCGTACCTGCGTTGCGCATCAGGTACTCCAGGACCGCATACTCCTTGGGGGTGAGGTCGATGGTACGCCCATCGCGGATCGCCGTCTGTGTGGAGGGAATCAGGGTGACGCCCTGGGCGGTGAGCACCGGCGGCTGTGCGCGCGGCGCGCGGCGCAGCAGCGCCCGGGTACGGGCCAACAACTCGACCAGGTGGAACGGTTTGACGATGTAATCATCGGCGCCCGCGTCCAGCCCCGCGACCTTGGAGCGCATCGAGTCCAGCGCGGTCAGCATCAGCACCGGCGTGTCGTGGTTGATCTCGCGGATGCGCCGACAGACGCCCATGCCGCCGTCCGGCAGTCCGGGGAGCATCAGATCCAGGACGACCAGGTCGTACGTGTCGATCTCGAATGCTTCGATCCCGCCCGGAGCGGTTCCGGCGATGGTGACGGCATACCCGGTCTCAGCGAGGGCGCGGCGGATGACGTCGCCGAGCGCGACGTCATCCTCGACGACGAGAATCCTCACCGGGCACCCGCCTGCCGCAGGCCGGGGCGTCGGTCAGTCGGGCTGTTCACCGGTACCGGCCCCTTTCGATGCGTTCGCGGTAGCGACCTGAACGCCGTCGGCGCTGGCCTGGATGACGAAATCGACCTGGTTGGTGGACGTGCGGTACAGGCTGAAGGTGTTCTCGGGGAAGTGCCCGGGCTCGGTGCCGTTGTCGAAGTACACGGTCGTCTCGTCCTGGGCAGGAATTGTCACGTCATCAAGTGCCATGTAGTACCCCTCAGACTGTTGGGTGGTGACATCGGTCATCTGATAGTAGATCTCGACGTTGGTCAAGGGTGTGCTGGTGCTGTTGGTCAACGTGATCTGCAGCCGGTCATCCATCGCCTTCCCGGTGGCCGGGTCGACGAGGTCCTCCACGGCCGCCGAGGCGATACTCAGACCTGGTGCCGTGCTGGTGTTGCTGATCGGGTTGGACGCGACCGGCAGCACGGAGTTGGAGCCCGGTGTCGCGCTGGCAGAGGCACCGGGGGTCGCCAGGGCGGTGCCGGTGGCAGCTTGGCAGCCGGTGAGGACGCCGGCGGTCAGGACCATTGCGGCGACGAAAGGGATCAGGTTTTTGGTGTTCATGATTGTTTCCTTTGCAGAGCGCGCCGGGTGGTGACGGCGCTGGCGATAGTGATGGAGGCGACGGTCGCGGCGGTGAGCGTGAGGATGTAGGGCAGCATCGCCATCCACACCACGGGCAGTGGTTGTTGGTTGTACTGGCCCTTGATCCCCAGAAACGCGAACGCGATCCGTTCGAAGTGCTTGGTAACCGAGGACACTTCCAGTCCGTTGCGGATGCTGTCGAAGCGTGCGAACTGGGCGAGCACGGCCAGCTCATCCGGTTTCTGAATCTGCAACGCGGCGAACAGCCCGCCCGGGACCTGATTGTCCGGGTCCATCGTGTCGCCGATCTGGGGTATGAGCAGCACGAAGGTCAGCCAGACCAGCAGGCTGATGATCAGTCCGGCGCTGAGCTGCCTAGTGAGCACAGTGACAGCGATCGCGATGGCCGACCAGAACACCAGGTACAACCAGGCGAAGCCGCAACTGACTGCGAGCCGGGCCAGGTCGGTTCCGGTCAGGGTTCCCCCGCCGATGGTGGTGACCGCGATGGCGGAGACGATCGCCAGGCCCAGCACGACCAGTCCCCATATCGTCGCAAGGGCTGCGATCTTGCCGCCGGCCAGCGCGAAGCGCTGCACGGGGCGGCTGAGCAGCAGCGGCAACGTCCCGCGATGCTTCTCTTTCGCAATGGTGGCGTAACCCAACACGATCGCGAACAGCGCCCCGAGGATCTCGAGGTACTCCATCCCACCTCGCAGTAGTTGCAGGGGGAACAGCTGCGGGGCGGCGGGCGTCACACCGGAGCCGCTGGCAGTGACGTCTGCGACGTACAGGGTGTAGGCGTCCAGCTGCGCCCGGAAGTCGGCGGCGCCCACCGCGACCGAG
The DNA here is from genome assembly GCF_029094505.1 of Microbacterium horticulturae. Taxonomy (NCBI): domain Bacteria; kingdom Bacillati; phylum Actinomycetota; class Actinomycetes; order Micrococcales; family Microbacteriaceae; genus Microbacterium; species Microbacterium horticulturae. Next base: position 1,205,253 of record NZ_CP119108.1, read on the forward strand.
ATCACGGTGACGACGGCGAGGAAGCCGATCAGGATGAGGAAAAGGCGGTCGCGGCGCAGTTCCAGGATCTCTTTGCGGGCCACCGTGGCGATGTCAGTCATGAAGGGCACTCCGGATCTTTCGTCGAGGGATCACGGTGATCGCGATCAGGCCCGCGAGCAGGAATATCGCCAGGACGAGGACACCGGCCCCGGCGCTGCCGACCACCAGGTCGTTCTGGAGCAGCACGCTCGCGGTCGTCTTGAACTGTTCAGTGATCGCGAGCGGGCCGGTCAACGCGGACAGGACCGAGAACGAGTCCCCCGCGACGGGAACAGCCGGCACGGGGTTCAGCAGTGCCACAGGCCGGGCGGCGGAGCCCAACTGGGGCAGCACGAATGTGATTCCGCTCCACACCACGAACGGCACAAGGAAGGCGGTGCTCTCGCGGCGGGCGAACAGGCCGGAGATCATCCCGATGATCGCGAAGACCATCAGCAGCAACCACGACGTGCCCGCGAAGCCCACCAGCCGGGCGGTGAGGTCCCCGCCGAGGGGGGTTCCGGTGATGATCGCGATCGAGACCCAGCTGATCAGGGTGCTCACCAGTGACACCGTGGCAAGGACCAGCCCGATCCCGGCCAGCTGCCCGAGCAGACGCGCCTGGATGGCGAGAGGGCGGGTGAGCACCAGGATGGAGGTGCCCTGCTTGCGGTCGCGGAGCGTGGCCTGCGCGCCGAGGACGATCGCCATGAGGCACCCGATCAAGACAACGTAGATCGCCGAGTTACGTGCGTAGTACAGCGGGGCCACGTCAGTGAACGGGTTGGGCGCGGCGGTCAGACCCGCCGCGAGGATGCCCTCATACACGGAGGTGACGGTACGCGTGGTGATCCATCCGATAATCGCAGACACGGACACCATGCCGACGAACACCATCAGTAGCAATAGTGCGATGCGTGCGCGGGTGATGCTGAGCACCTCATGCCGGGCGCTCGTCCAGAAGCCATTCACGGTGTCCCGGCCCGCTCCAGCTGGAAGAAGATCTCCTCCAACGACTGCTCTTCGGGATACGCCGCCAGAGTGCTCGCGACCGTGTCATGGTGCACCAGGCGTCCTTGATTGAGGATGCCGATGCTGGTGCACGTGCGGGTGACCTCTGAGAGCAGATGCGTGTTCATGAACACTGTCAGCCCGAGTTCCTTGTTCAGTCGCACGATCGTCTCGCGCAGGGTTCGGACGCCCTCCGGGTCCAGGCCAGACGTCGGCTCGTCCAGAAAGAGAACGGCCGGGGCGTGCAGGATCGCCTGTGCGATCCCTACCCGCTGACGCATACCCTTGCTGAACGTGCCCAGCCGTTGGCTGTCGTGCCCCGTGAAGTCCAGGAACCGCAGAACATCCGCGATCCGTGCATCCGGGCGGCGCAACCCCGACAGTCGACCGAAGAACTGCAGATTCTCCACCAGCGTCAGATTGTCGTAGAACTGCACGTTCTCCGGCAGATAGCCGATCAGACTGCGCACCGCCGCAGCATCCGCGATGATGCTCTTCCCTCCGACCACCGCGTCTCCCGACGTCGGCGGAAGCAGGGTGGTCAGCATGTTGACCGTCGTCGTCTTGCCCGCCCCGTTGTGGCCGAGCAGGCCGAAGATCTCGCCCGCCGGGATCTCGACACTCACATCGGTGACCGCGGGTGTGGCCCCGAACCTGCGGCTGAGCCGCGTCAGGACGATCGCTGAATCTCTCATGACAGTGACGTTAGAACCCCGATCATGAGACCAGAATGAGAGACGATCGGCGAGCAGATGTCAGCTGCTTCGTCCACGAGCCGTCTCCGACCGCGACGTGCCGATGGGTGCGATGTCCGCAGCATGGTGGTGCTCTGCATTCGTCGCGGCGGGGCGGCGGATGAGTAGCTGCCTCCTTGGATCGAATATGGGCTGATCTGATCATCGGCGTTGGCCTGCTCGACAGGGACCTCCATCGAAGAGAATGCCCGAGATCCGTCCGCATACAGACGGACCGTCACCCGTCCGGGCGGGGTATCGGATGCGGCGCGACCAAACGCCTCTGTCTCTCAACAGTTGCAGCCTCTTGTGCGTTCATTTCGGCCTTCTGGTGACGCCCGCCCACGAGGCCGAACGACATGACTACGAGCCTCAGCCCGCGACGGCCGACGGCGTACAGTGAACCGAAATTTGGAGGAGAGCCTATGGACCCCTTGTCATTGCTCGCCCTGACCGCCGTCACCATTGGGGTGTTGGCTTACGCCGTCTACGGTGCCGTCCGCAAGGGTGTGCGCGATGGTCTAAAGGACGATCGTGAGAGACTCCGTGCGGAAGAGCACGCCGATCAGAACGGCGAGATGAAGTAGTCCTCACGCCAGTCCTCACCGGTTGGCGAACAGAATGCGAGTTGTTAGGGTCTTGCGAAGAGGTCAGGGAGGACCTCACGAATAAGGGGGGCGAGGTAGCGGACGTTGTCGCTGCTGTAGCCGTTTTCACCGTGGTCGCAGGCCGTTGCGGGTTCAATGGCGTCGGCCATCACGTCCTCCGGGTTCGTCATGGTCATCGGTCGAGGATGGTCCGGGTCGTGGTCTCCGGCCTGAGGTCGAGGCGTCGCAGCAGCTGGGCGTTGAGGGCGACGACGATCGTGGACAGCGACATTAGGATCGCGCCGACCGACATCGGCAGGATGAACCCGATGGGTGCGAGGACGCCGGCGGCGAGGGGGACGGAGATGAGGTTGTAGGCCGCGGCCCACCAGAGGTTCTGCTTCATCTTCCGATACGCCGCACGGGACAGCTCGATCACGGAGAGCACAGAGCGGGGGTCGTCGCTGGCGAGGATGACCCCAGCCGAGGCGATCGCCACATCCGTGCCCGCTCCGATGGCGAGCCCGACGTCGGCCTGCGCGAGGGCGGGGGCGTCATTGACGCCGTCGCCGACCATCGCGACCTTCCGGCCCTCTTTCTGCAGCTCTTGGACCTTCGCGGCCTTGTCTTCGGGGCGCACGCCGGCGAAGACCCGGTCGATGCCGAGATCCTGCGCGACGGCATGTGCGACGGCCTCGGCGTCTCCGGTGATCATGACCACCTGCACGCCCAAGACGTGCAGCGCGTCGACCGCTTCGCGCGACTCCGAACGCACCTCGTCGGCGAGCTTCAGCGCACCGATGACGTCCCCATCCTGAACGACATGGAGGATGATCGCGCCATCGGCACGCCACTGGTCTACGACGGGAAGCTCATCTGCGTTCTCTTCGGTGAGGAGGTGCGGTCCACCCACCCGGACGGTGGTGCCGTCCACGGTTGCGGTGACGCCAACGGCGGGAGACGAGGTGAAGTCACGGCTTCCGGGCACCGTGAGCTTCTTGTCGGCAGCGGCACGGACAATGGCCTTCGCCAGAGGGTGCTCACTGTCTACCTCGGCGGCGGCAGCGAGGGCGAGCACCTGGTCTGCGTCACGACCGTCGGTGACTGACACTTCGGAGACGCGGGGCTCGCCCTTCGTGAGGGTCCCGGTCTTGTCGAACAGCACCGTGTCAACGGTGCGCATGCTCTCCAACGCCAGACGGTCCTTGACGAGCACCCCGCCGCGCGCGGCGCGCTCGGTCGCGATCGACACGACCAGAGGGATGGCAAGACCGAGCGCGTGGGGGCAGGCAATCACCAAGACGGTGATCGTGCGGATGACCGCGGCATCCGGGAAGCCCACCAATATCCACACGATCGCGGTGATGGCCGCAGATCCCAGCGCGAACCAGAACAGCCACCCCGCGGCGGTGTCGGCGAGACGCTGGGCGCGAGAGGACGAGCTCTGCGCTTCGGTCACCAGCCGCTGAATGCCCGCGAGGGTGGTGTCGTCACCGGTCGCGGTGATCTCGACACGCAACCCGGAATCGGTGGCGACAGTGCCCGCCGTGACCGTGTCGCCCGTGCCGCGAGTGACCGTACGGGATTCGCCCGTGACCATGGATTCATCCATCGACGCGCGACCATCAATAATGCGCCCATCCGCGGGAACGCTGCCACCAGGCCGAACGACGACAACATCGCCAACGACGAGCTCAGTGGGTGAGACGACGACGACCTCGCCGTTCTCGACACGTTCCGCCTCATCCGGCAGAAGGGCGGCCAGGGAGTCGAGGGCGGAGGTGGTCTGGGCGAGGGAGCGCATCTCGATCCAGTGGCCGAGCAGCATGATCACAATCAGGAGTGCCAGCTCCCACCAGAAGTCCAGATCGTGATGCAGCAGCCCCACGCTCGCACCCCAGGATGCGAGGAATGCGACCGTGATCGCGAGGCCAATCAGGAGCATCATCCCGGGCTTGCGGGAGCGGATTTCGCTGACGGCGCCGACGAGGAACGGTTTCCCGCCCCAGACATACATCACCGTTCCGAGCACTGGCGACACCCAGGCGATCCCGGGGATGTCGGGGAGGGTGTAGCCGAGGATCATCGAGAACATGCCCGACAGGGCAACGGTCGGGACCGCCAGGATGAGCATGATCCAGAACAACCGCCGGAACTGTCCGACGTGATCCCCATGGCCACCATGACCCTCGTGACTGTCGTGACTGGCGCCCTCGTTTCCGTGGACGCCGTGGGCACTGTGCGTCTCGTGCCCGGCCGGGCTGGGGGAAGCGGGATGCGCGTGCGTATGTTCGACCTCGTCGTTGTGCGAGTGGCTCATGGTCATATCCTCCTCGGAGTAATGAACCTGTGGGGCTGCCAGGGCGGCGGACCCCGCGAGTGAAGTAGTCAGGCTGCGGCCGCGTATTTTGCGGGGTCAGCGTCGAAGCGGGGGCCGCATGCGGCGCAGCAGAAGTAGTAGCGGGTGCCCTCGTAGTCGCGGAACAGTCCCGCGGACTCGGCATCCGCCTTGACGACAACACTGCCGGCCATCACGGGGCATTGTGCGAGTTCCTCCGCGGATGGGGCGAGGAGATCTGTGCGTCCTTCGGCGGCGACCGCACCGTGATTGTTATGGCTGCAGCAAGATCCAGTGGGGGAATCGGACATGTGGGTGTTCCTCTTTCACGTTCGAGTGGTTCGTCTCTGACGCGGACAACCATATACCCACCGGGGGTATTCCTGTAGAGTGTGCGGAGCGGCATGAACTCGCTCAAATAGACGTCTACTGAAGCAGATTCGCGCACTGGTCCAGGAACTCGTCACTCGGCTGTGGGCGGTGAATCAGTTCCCCGAGGGTGCGCAAAGTCGACGGTGCTAGCGTGTGTCGCGGGAGGGGAGAGACAAGCATGCAGATCGCATCACGCATTCAGCGTCAGCAACTGTCGCTGCGCGTCCTTCTCCCGCTCGTCGGTGCGGCTGTCTTGATCATCGTCGGCCTGCTTGGCATGCATACCTTCAGTGCGGATCCAGCCGGCCACGGCACCGTCACCGCACACCACTCCGCGACGACGATGGCCGCGGATACCGGCCACGACGCACTGACACCGGCAGCCTCCGAGGCTGCCTCCGTTCCCTGTGATGACGCCTGCCTCTCGGGGACAGGGCAAGGCCATCCGGACATGACCACGGCCTGCATCCTCGCGCTGCTTGCCGGACTACTCCTCCTACTGCGCCCAATCCTCGTGGCCCGTCGTCTCGGGCCGCCTCTGCAGATCGTTGCGTCCTCAGTGCGCCTGCAGGCTGTGAGTATCCTGCCGCGCACACCCTCGCCCTTAGCCCTCTCGATCAGTCGTACCTGATAGGTCGCAACCGGCATCTCGCCGGCATCATCGCGTCCCCTCTGCGTGGCGCGCTACTCCCGACCCCTCACACACGACCCCATCGAAGGAATTACTCATGAAGAAGCTTCCCCTTGCCTTCGGCACTGGCATGCTCAGCCTCGCTCTCGTTCTCACGGGCTGCGCTGACGCATCAGCACCGACAGGCGAAACCACCACATCGTCCGATACCTCGTCCACCGCCACGGCGAACGACGCCGACGAGATGTTCGTGACCATGATGATCCCGCACCACCAGCAGGCCATCAAGATGGCCGACATCGTGCTCACCAAGGACGGACTCGACCCACGTGTCGCGGAGCTCGCCCAACAGATCAAGGACGCCCAAGGCCCAGAGATGGACCTGATGCTCGGCTGGCTCGAGAACTGGGGCGTCGAGTACGACCCCGACGCCATGGGCGGCATGGACCACGGATCAATGGACGACTCCGGCGACGGCATGATGTCCGACGAAGACATGACGGCCCTGGAAGAGGCAGACGCCACGCAAGCGAGCCGCCTCTTCCTCGAACAGATGATCATGCACCACGAGGGCGCCGTGGACATGGCGCGCACCGCGCTCGACGACGGTCAGAACCAGGACGTCCTCGACCTCGCCCAACAGGTGATCGACGACCAAACCGCCGAAATCTCAACCATGCAGGACCTCCTCAACGAGCTGTGAAACTTCCGGGCGGGTCGACACCCGAAACGGCCCGCCCGGCCTCACCAGGTCACAACACCCCCAGCTCCCGCACCCCCGCCCGCGATCTGTCGCCCGGTGCGGAAACCTTTTACTACTACCGGAGACCCTATGAACCGCCTCCTGCCCCTGACCGTTCTCACCACGCTGGCCCTCACGATCACCGGGTGTGCCAGCACACAGACAACCGCAACAGACATCGCCCCGCCGCGCATAGAGCATGTCCACGGCATCGCCGAAGACCCACGCGGGAGCGACCTACTCGTCGCCACCCACAACGGCATCTTCACCGTCACCCCCACCGGTGACGTCTCCGGCCCCATCGGCGGCCACGACTTCGACGCCATGGGATTCACCGTCACCGACAACACACTCTTCGCCTCCGGGCACCCCGGGCCCGACACCGCGGCAGAGCTCGGCGCGCCCAACCTCGGAATCATCCAAAGCGATGACTACGGCCAGACATGGTCCCCGGTTGCGTTGAACGGCAGCACGGACTTCCATGTCCTCACCGCCGGCCCCGACGGCACCCTCTACGGGATCGCCTCCAGCGGGGTCGACCTCCTCCGCAGCACCGACAGCGGCGGCGAATGGACCCGAGGAGCATCCATCGCCGCAGCGGACCTCGTCGTCACGGACGACGGCCTCTACGCCGCAGCAGAAGAAGGACTACTTCACAGCACCGACCAAGGCGTGACATTCTCCCGCGACGAAAGCGCCCCACTGCTCTACACGCTCGACGCACGCCCCGATGGCACCCTCCTGGGCGTAGGTACCGACGGCGCGATCTGGACACAGAACCCGGACAACACCTGGCAGAGCCTGGAAGCACTCGAAGGTGCCGTTCAAGCTTTCAGCGTCATCGACGCCAACCGCATCGTTCTCGTCGATGATCGCGGCATCGTCGAGATCACCCCCGACGGAACCACCATCCTCAGCCCACCTCGATAGCCGGAACTCACCATGAACAGATTCAAGACATCGCTCCAAAGCCCCGCCGACTTCATCGCCGCCGGGACCATCTTCGTCATCCTGCTCACAATCGTCAGCTACTCCTCATCATCTGGGCCCTCCGGTGAAGCACGCGCATCAGGCGCCGTACCCGCATCACCTCCGGCACCTTCCCACCCACCCCGGACGAGCGACTACTCCACGGCATGAACGCGTACATCGCAGGCTTGTGCAACTCGGACAGCTGCTACAGATCCCGTTTGTCGCCATCGGCCACGACCCACGCAACGAGCTCGTGCGCGGCCAAGTTGAACTCAACGAAGACGGTTACGTGTGTGTGCAGCATCCCACCACCGCGGCAGGAACCGGCTGCGGAGCTGCGCTCGACGCGCAGCATTACCTCGCTGGGCTTGTCGAAGCAGCCCTAGGTCTGGACGAAGTTGGCGTCGCATACGGCGTTCGGCTTGCGGGACGCCTGATACGCGAACCTGCGCACCAATCCTGCTCAGGTTCATCCCCAACGAGCGCTCACTTGGCTTGCGCCGTTGGCGAGCACAATTAAGAACGGAGGTGGGGCCAGATGTGGCCGTCGCGGTAGGGTCACTTCAGGTTGACAAAGCCACAGTCTGCGGACGGTGGAGTCATCGTGCGACGGATCGTTCGGTTCTGCACAGTTGCCGCCGACATGGCAATAGAAATGATTCATGTCTCTATTCCCGCGTCTTCGTGAGTTGCTTCCATGTGATTCAGGTGCGTCCTGCCCGCTGTATCAACGAAGCCACGCCGGATCAAGATTCCTGACAAACCATCACGATTCCTGACGATTCGGGCGTATTCTTGATGCATGGTCAGGATTGCTGAAGTAGCGGGCTGATGAGCCTCGCTGTCGTTCGGAGTATCGGGACCGCTCGCGGGTGGCGGTCCGAGGAAGATGCTGCGGACTTTGAGCAGGAGATCATCGACCAGTACGCGCTCGCGATGGCCGCAGCTGGGCTCAGCGACGCTTACATCTCGCACTCACGAACAGCGATCTTCGAGCTCCGTTCGCACGTGAATATCCCGCTGTGGCAGGTCAAGCCCGCCGACGCGGACGCGTTTCTTGCCGGGCTTCGCCGAGCGGGTCTTGCGGCTTCGACGCGTGCGGGCAAAGCGGGCGTGATCGCCCAGTTCTTCGACTTTGCGATCAGTCGGTATCAGGCCGACATCAACGCGCTTACCGGGTGGGTGATCGAGCAGCCCATCGATGAGTACAACCGGCAATCGGGTTCGTCGCTCGGCAAAGTCCGCGTCCCGCCCTCGGACGCGGAGGTCGACCGACTCTTCGGCGGCTGGGCGGCTTCGTTGCAGGATGAGCGGCGATTTCTCCCGGCGGCGCGGAACTACTTCGCGGCGTCGTTGTGGCGGCGAGTCGGGCTGCGGATCACGGAGAGCACGAAACTCGATCTTCGCGACTGGCGGCCCGATCTCGGCACGCTCGGGAAACTGCATGTCCGATTTGGGAAAGGCTCGCGCGGGCGCGGCTCGAAGCAGCGCCTGGTTCCCGCGATCAACGGTGCCGACAAGCTCATGGATTGGTGGCTCGGCGACGTGCGGCACAGGTTCGGCCCGGATTGGGATGACCCGGATGCGCCGCTGATCCCGTCGGAACGGTTCGATCATGAGCTCGGCCGCACGGGGAGGGCCAGCGACGATGTGCTCCGGCGCGGGCTGGTGCGTGCGACCGAGCGGTTTCTGCCTGCGTGGTCGGGTGATCTGACTCCGCACGTGCTGCGGCACTATTGCGCGTCGTCGCTGTATCTGGCGGGTATGGACTTGAAAGCCCTCCAAGAACTGCTCGGGCATCAGTGGCTGTCGACGACGACGCAGTACATCCACGTCTCGAGCCAGCACATCGAGGATGCGTGGGCGCACGCGAACAAGAGCGTTGAGGAACGATTCGAAGGGATGGCGTGACTGATGAAGTGGAACCTGAGAGTCCAGGCCGCTGAGCGCGGCATCTGGAAGTCTGCGGAGTTGCGGCGCATGCTCGCCGCCGCTGGGTTGGAGATGAGCCAGGGCAAGATGTCGGGGCTGTGGACGGGCACTCCGACGACGATCCGCCTCGATGATCTCGACGTGATCTGCCACGTCCTGGACTGCCAGCCGACAGACCTCCTCGTGCCCGAACCGGAAAAGGTCAGCGCGCGCACGCGACGGCTCGAGCAGCACAGCGAGGCCAACGGTTCGACACCGCGAGTGACGCCACGGTTGGGCGCGAAGGATGACCGGCCCGCCCCGCCGCTATGAGTCCGGCACGCGGTCCGAACGGGCCGCTGAGCCCGCCGCTGCCCTGCACGGGGTGCGGCGTGAAACCGGCCGCGTGGCTCCAGCCTCGCGTCGACTACTGCTACGACTGCATCCCCGGCGGCCCCTTCGCTCCGCCGCTATGCCGCAGATGCGGATCGAGCGAGTACTACAGCCAAGGATTGTGCGCGCATTGCCATCCGGGAAGTCCCGGCTTCATAGGGTCCTGTCGTGATTGCCTGGCCTGGGGCGTCTACCGGAATCGCAACTGGCGGTGCCCGAAGTGCCGCTGGTGGTTCAAGCACTACCCGCAAGGCGAATGCGTCTCGTGCCATCGCGACGTCACCATCGGTGAGCAGGGCTACTGCCGCCTCTGCCTGGAGACCGCCCGGATGCTGCAAGTACTCGGCGAACCGCTCGACCTCGACGCACCGCGAAAGTTCGGGGCGCAACTGTTCTTCGCCGTGATGAACGATCCCCGCAGGCCTGCCGAGAAGCACCGGCCGATGGCGATGAGCCTGCGCGAAGCGATCCGGCTCGTCGCCGCGCCGCCGCCGGTCGCCGAGAGCACCCAGCCGGTGCTGTTCGATCTGGATCCCGACCCGGAACGGGTGCGGCAGCGCTCGAACGAGATCCGGCGGCGCGACATCACCTCCCGCACCGATCACTTCCTGTACGCCCGCGCCGCCGAGTATGCGTGGAGCAAACGGCAGACGAACCAGGTGCGGCGCACGTTGAAGATTCTCCAGCTCGTGTTCCCCGGCGCGAATCTGCACTTCCGTGCTTCCGACATTCTCGCGATGCGCCGCTACGACGATGACGGCAACATCCGCTCCACGATCGAAGTCCTGGGCGACGCCGACCTCCTCATCGACGACCGAGTGCCGACGTTCGAGCAGCTCTTCGACCGTAAGACCAGGCATCTGCCCGAGCCGATGCGCTCCCAGCTCGAACTCTGGCGCGACATCATGGCCGACGGATCGAAGACCACGCCGCGCCGTCAACCCCGCGACACGATGACCGTGAAAGGGCAGATGTACGGCATCCTCCCCGCGATCACCCGCTGGGTCGAGGAAGGCCGCACCAGCCTGACCGGGATCAGCACTGAAGACATCCTCGACGCGCTCCCGGATGATCCGAGCCGCCAGCACACGATGATGCTCGGCTTCCGCACCCTGTTCACGATCCTGCGCGGCCGCAAGATCGTCTTCGCCGACCCGACGAAACCGATTCCGCTGCGCGGCCCCAAACGCACGATCCCGCTCCCGATGGAGAAGTCCGCGATCCGTGACGCGCTCACCAGCCCTGACCCCGCAATCGCTCTGGCCGTCGCCCTCGTCGCTTTCCACGCCCTCACCACACAACAGGTGCAGCACGTCCAGCTCACCGATATCATCGACGGCAGACTCCGCATGCCCGACGGCCGTACGATCCCGCTCGCCGAACCCGTGCGGGTGCGCCTGGCCGCCTGGCTCGACCATCGCGCCACGCGTTGGCCCGAGACGAAGAACCCGTACCTGCTCGTCACGATCCAGACCGCGCCGCGCCTGTCGCCACCGGGCCGGAACTTCCCCTGGAAGAAGGCCGGAGTCACCGCTCAGGCGCTGCGCACTGACCGCATCCTCTACGAGGTCGAACAGACCGGCGGCGATGTGCGACGCATCTGCGACCTGTTCGGCATCGGCATCGACACCGCCCTCCGCTATGCGCATCCCGCCCGAGTCGACCGTCCTGTAGATGACGGCGGCGACTCCGCCGGGTGAACACTCGGCGAACAACCTCCCGAACGCACCTACCCGACTTGCCGCTTGGTTCGATGAATGTCAATATAGAGACATGTCGATGCAACAGGTGGTGATCGTCGGGTCTGGTCCGGCGGGGTATACGGCCGCGGTCTACGCGGCCAGGGCGGGACTTTCTCCCGTCGTGGTCGCTGGCTCGGTGACCGCCGGCGGTTCGCTCATGACGACCACCGAGGTCGAGAACTTCCCGGGCTTCACCGACGGGGTGCAGGGCCCGGACCTGATGGACGCGATGCGTGCGCAGGCCGAGCGCTTCGGGGCGCGTATCGTCTACGACGACGCGACCCGGCTCGACCTCGCAGGCGAGGTCAAGACGATCGAGACCGGCTCGGGCGAAACGTTCGAGGCGCGTAGCGTGATCCTCACCACCGGTTCCGCTTACCGCAAGCTCGGCCTCGCCGAGGAAGCTCGGCTCTCCGGTCACGGCCTGTCATGGTGCGCGACCTGCGACGGCTTCTTCTTCCGCGAGAAGGAGATCGCCGTCGTCGGCGGCGGGGACTCCGCGATGGAAGAGGCACTGTTCCTCACGCGCTTCGCGTCGAAGGTCACGATCGTGCACCGGCGTGATGACTTCCGGGCGTCGAAGATCATGGCCGAGCGGGTGCGCGCCGATCCGAAGATCGAGGTCGCCTGGAACAGTGAAGTCGCCGAGCTCGTCGGTGAGAACGCCGTCGAAGCGCTCCGCCTGCGCGACACCGTCACCGGTGACGAGCGTGCCCTTCCGATCTCTGGCGTGTTCGTTGCGATCGGGCACGACCCGCGCTCGGAGCTGCTGACCGGGCAGGTCGATCTCGACGACGACGGCTACGTGCTCGTCGACCATCCGTCGACCGCGACGAACCTGCCTGGCGTGTTCGCCGCGGGTGATCTCGTCGACCGCCGTTACCGGCAGGCGATCACGGCATCGGGCACGGGCTGTGCCGCGGCCCTTGACGCGCAGCATTTCCTCGCCGGCCTGCCTGCCGACGAGACCGAGACCGAACTTCTGGAGGTGTCCGCATGAGCGCGACCATCACCGTCACCGATGCCACGTTCGAGGCCGAGGTGCTGCAGTCCGACATCCCCGTCGTGGTCGACATCTGGGCGACCTGGTGCGGGCCGTGCAAGGCGATCGCACCGATCCTCGACGATCTCGCCGGCGAGTACGACGGCCGCGTGAAGATCGTGAAGCTCGACGCGGATGCCAACCCGCAGACCGCGATGGCTGCTGATGTCACGTCGATCCCGACTCTCGGGTTCTACCGGGGCGGTGAGCGCGTCGACGTGCTCATCGGCGCACACCCGAAGCCGATCATCGCGGGCAAGATTGACGAGCTGATCGTATGAGCACCGCAACCCAGACCCGCGCGATGCCGGCGAAGCTGTCCACCCTTGACCGGTGGCTGCCGCTGTGGATCGGGCTCGCCATGGTCGCGGGCCTCCTCCTCGGCCGCTTCATCCCCGCACTGTCCGACCTGCTCGCGCATATGGAGGTCGGTGGTATCTCGGTGCCGATCGGTCTCGGACTGCTGGTGATGATGTATCCGGTGCTGGCGAAGGTCCGCTACGACAAGGTCGCCGCTGTCACGGGAGACAAAAAGCTCCTCGTCTCATCGCTGATCCTGAACTGGATCGCAGGGCCTGCCGTGATGTTCGCCCTCGCGTGGCTCTTCCTGCCCGATCTGCCCGAGTACCGCACCGGTCTCATCATCGTGGGGCTCGCGCGTTGCATCGCGATGGTGGTGATCTGGAACGACCTCGCTTGCGGCGACCGTGAAGCGACCGCGGTGCTGGTGTTCATCAACTCCGTGTTCCAGGTCGTCGCGTTCTCGCTGCTCGGCTGGTTCTACCTCACCGTGCTGCCGGGCTGGCTCGGCCTCGACTCCCAAGGCCTGGATGTCTCGATCGGGCAGATCGCGATCAACGTGCTCGTATTCCTTGGCGTCCCGCTCGCGGCTGGGTTCCTCACTCGCTTCTTCGGTGAGAAGGCGAAGGGCCGCGACTGGTACGAGGCGAAGTTCATCCCCTTTATCGGCCCGTTCGCGCTCTACGGCCTCCTGTTCACGATCGTGCTGCTATTCGCGCTGCAGGGTGAGGCGATCACGTCGCAGCCGTGGGACGTCGCCCGGATCGCGCTGCCGCTGTTGGCGTACTTCGCGATCATGTGGTTCGCAGGCCTCCTGCTCGGGAAGGGCATCGGCCTCAACTACGCCCGCTCGACGACCCTCGCGTTCACGGCGGCAGGCAACAACTTCGAGCTCGCCATCGCCGTCGCGATCGGCACCTTCGGCGCGACCAGCGGCCAGGCCCTCGCAGGCGTCGTCGGCCCGCTCATCGAGGTGCCCGTGCTCGTGGGTCTGGTCTATGTCTCGCTCTGGGCCGCCCGCACGTGGTTCCACACCGACCCGTATGCGGTTCCCGCCGTCACCAAATCGAGGGCATCATGACCACCACCGAGCTCTGCACACCGACCCCGACGCACGTCATCGGCGAAGACGCCGCCGATGCTGTCGCTTCAACGCTCAAGGCGCTGGCCGATCCGTTCCGGCTGCGGATGCTGTCGGCGATCGCGACGGACCCGCGCGGCGAGGCCTGCGTGTGCGACCTCGCCGAGCTCGCCGACGTCTCCCAGCCCACCGTCTCGCATCACTTGAAGAAGCTCAAGGACACCGGGCTGCTGGCCTCCGAGCGGCGCGGCACCTGGGTGTACTACAGCATCCTGCCGGCGCGGAAGCAGGCCGTGACCGCGCTGCTGGACGCGTTCGCGCCCGCCGCGATCGCCGACGCGCAGGCCGAGCAGGAAGACCGCGCGACGGCACTGGCCGCCCTCGACGCGAAGGTCGAGCACCTCGCCGCCGAGCTCGCCGACGAGATGACGCACCTGAACCGCAACCTCGTCGTCACGATCGTGCGCGAGTCGTTCGCGGGTCTCGTCCGCTCGGCGAAGCTCACCCAGCATATGATCCCGCTCACCGAACGTTTCGCCCGTCAGCGTCTCGCCGACCTCACACGGGATCGCGAAACGGGGATGCCGCAGGTGCTGTTCGTGTGCGTCGCAAACGCGGGCCGTTCTCAGCTCGCCGCCGCCCTCGTCAATCAGCTCTCCGGCGGTGCGGTTGTTGCCCGGTCGGCCGGGTCGACGCCAGCGGCCGAGGTGCACCCGCACGTGCGCTCGATCCTCGCCGACATCGAAGGCGAGCAGGACGCCGCGGCCGCGTTCCCGAAGCCGCTCACCGACGACGCCGTCCGCGCCGCGGACGTCGTGGTCACGATGGGCTGCGGGGACGTGTGCCCGATCATCCCCGGCGTCCGCTACGAAGATTGGGCTGTCGGTGACCCCGCCCTCGCCTCCGAAGACGGCGTTGCGGCGATCGCCGCTGACATCGAGGCCCGCGTCCGTGGCCTGCTCGCCGAGCTGTGCGTTCCCGTCGACGGTGACGGCGCATGACAAGCGAGACGCGACGTGCGCCGGTGCGCGGGTCGGCGTGGGAAGTGTTCCGGGTGTTCCTGCGCCTCGGGGTGACCTCGTTCGGCGGGCCGATCGCGCACCTGGGCTACTTCCGCACCGAGATCGTGGAACGCCGACGCTGGATGGACGACCGCGCCTACGCCGACCTGGTCGCGCTGTGCCAGTTCCTTCCCGGCCCGGCCTCGAGCCAGGTCGGGTTCGGCATCGGCCTGCACCGCGCCGGATACCGGGGCGCGCTGGCCGCATTCATCGCCTTCACGCTCCCGTCCGCGGCCCTCATGCTCGCCTTCGCCTCCGGCGCCGCCCTGTTCACCGGCACCATCGGGGAAGGCATCCTCGCCGGGCTGAAGATCGTGGCGGTCGCGATCGTCGCGCAGGCCGTCCTCGGCATGGCGAAGACACTCACCCCGGACCGGCAGCGCGCCGCGATCGCAGCCGTCGCAGCCCTCGCCGCGCTGCTGCTGGCCGGATCGCTCGGCCAAATCATGGCGATCGTCCTCGGCGGGATCGCCGGATACTTCGTCTGCCGCGCACCCGCCGCGAACACGGCGACAGCGGTGCGGTTCCCGGTGACCCGGGCCGCGGGGATCGCCGCGCTCACCCTGTTCGTCGCAATCCTGGCCGGGATGCCGATCCTCGCCGCCGTCACCGGCAACGACAGCGTCGCCCTGTTCGATGCGTTCGCGCGGGCCGGAGCGCTCGTATTCGGCGGCGGGCACGTCGTGCTCCCGCTCCTGCAATCCGGCGTCGTCGATCCCGGCTGGGTCACGAACGCGGACTTCCTCGCCGGATACGGTGCAGCCCAGGCCGTGCCTGGCCCGCTGTTCACCCTCGCCGCTTTCCTCGGCGGCGCCGCTGACGTCGGCCCGGGCGGGGCGGCGGGGGCGGGCATCGCGCTGGCCGGGATCTTCCTGCCCGGCTTCCTCCTCCTCATCGGCGTGCTGCCGTTCTGGAACCGCCTGCAGCACCACGAGCGGGTTCAGGCCATCATGCGGGGCGCGAACGCGGCCGTCGTCGGCATCCTCGCCGCCGCCCTCTACACACCCGTGTTCACCACCGCGATCCTCACCCCGCCCGCCTTCGCACTCGCGCTGGTCTGCTTCGTGCTGCTCGTCGCGTGGAAGCTCCCGCCCTGGATCGTCGTGATCATCGGAGCCGCAGGCGGCATCCTCGCCACCACCCTCACCTGACCGACCCGATCGGAAACGAGAACCCTCATGTCTACTCCCACCGTCCTGTTCGTCTGCGTCCACAACGCCGGCCGTTCCCAGATGGCCGCAGGCTACCTCCGCCACCTCGCGGGCGACCGCATCGAGGTCCGTTCGGCAGGCTCGATCCCCGCGGACCAAATCAATCCCGTCGCCGTCGAGGCGATGCTCGAAGAGGGCATCGACATCCGCGGCGAGGCCCCGAAGATCCTCACCACCGACGCCGTGCAGGACTCCGATGTCGTCATCACGATGGGCTGCGGCGACGCCTGCCCGTTCTTCCCCGGCAAGCGCTACGAGGATTGGAAGCTCGATGACCCCGCGGGCCAGGGCATCGACGCTGTCCGTCCGATCCGCGACGACATCAAACGCCGCATCCAGGAACTCATCGCCTCCCTCGAGCCCGCGAGCACCGAGGCGGCCAGCGCATGAGCGCGTCGGTGCTGTTCGTCTGCAAGAAGAACGGCGGCAAATCGCAGATGGCCGCCGCGCTCATGCGGCAGCACGCCGGCGACGCCATCACCGTCTATTCGGCCGGTACTGCGCCGGGCGATACGCTTAGTGCCCTCGCCGAGGAAGCGATCGTCGAGGTCGGTGCGTCGATGGAGGGCGAGTATCCGAAGCCCATCGATCCCGAGATCCTCCGCAGCGTGGATCGGGTCATCGTGCTCGGCGACGAGGCGAAGGTCGCCCCGGTCGACGGCATGGCCGGAACGATCGAGACCTGGACCTTCGAAGACCAGGCTGCATCCGACGTCGGCGGCGGCGACCGCACGCGGGCGATCCGGGATCAGATCGCCGAACGCGTCCTGCGCCTCGCCAGCGAGCTCAGCGCCGCGATGTCGTAACTCTGAACGGGAGGGCAGGAGTAGTCGCTGGCCCTCCCGTCCAGCGCGGCGGACGGCCGATGAGCCTTGCATGAGCCGAGCACGCAGTCGGGTCAGTGTGAGGGCAGGTTCCCGCTCAATCGTGCGTGGAAGGTTCCGCTCGCCTCGTTCAAGCCGATGATCTCGACCTCGATGTCGTGTTCGCGGTACTTCTGCTCGATTCCATCGAGCGCTGCGACGGTCGAGGCGTCCCACACGTGCGACTTCGACATGTCGATCACGACACGCTTCGGGTCGTCGGCGTACTCGAACTGGGTGGTCAGGTCGTTCGAGGACGCGAAGAACAGCTCGCCATCGACCTCATAGTGCGCCGTGTCTTCGTTAGCGCTGAAGGTGCGGGTGACGGTGGTGAAGTGGGCGACGCGGCGCACGAACAGGATCGCGGCGACGAACACGCCGATGATGACCCCGACGGAGAGGTTGTGGGTGATGAGCACCGGGATGACGGTGACGAGCATCACGATCGTCTCGCTCTTGGGCATCCGCTTCAGCGTGGAGGGTGCGATGGAGTGCCAGTCGAAGGTGAGGAACGCGACCATGAACATGATCGCCACCAGTGCCCCGATGGGGATCAGGTTCATTATCGGGCCGAGGAACCACACCAGGATCAGGAGGAACACGCCGGCGGCGAACGTGGAGACGCGGGTGCGGGCGCCGGAGGCGCGCACGTTGATCATGGTCTGCCCGATCATCGCGCAGCCACCCATGCCACCGAAGAGGCCAGAGAGGATGTTCGCGCCGCCTTGCCCCATCGCCTCGCGGGTCTTGTTCGAGTGCGTGTCGGTGATGTCGTCCACGAGCTTCGCGGTCATCAGTGACTCCATGAGCCCCACCGCGGCCATGCCGAGGGCATACGGGGCAATGATTTGCAGTGTCTCGAAGGTGAGCGGTACATCGGGGAAGAACGGCATCGGCGGGCCGCCGGGCAGTTCGCCGAGACCGCCGACGGTCTTCACATCGAGGTTCAGCAGCCACACCGCGAGGGTCATCACGATCACGACCACCAGAGGCGCGGGCACAGCCTTCGTGAGCTTCGGGAAGAGCCATAGGATCAGGATGCTGACGATGATCATCGGGTACATCAGCCAGGACGCGCCGGTGAAATGCTCCAATTGGGCGACAGCGATGAGGATCGCGAGGGCGTTGACGAACCCGACCATCACGCTGCGCGGGATGAACCGCATGAGCTTGCCGACACCGAGCAGGCCGAGAACGATCTGGAAGATGCCGCCGAGGATCACGGTCGCGATGAGGTAGTCGAGGCCGTACTCGTCGGCGACCGGCCGGATGACGAGCGCGATCGCTGCGGTCGCCGCGGTAATCATCGCGGGCCGCCCACCGAGGAACGCGATCGAGATTGCCATCACGATCGAGGAGAACAAGCCCACCTCGGCCGGCACGCCTGCGGCGATCGCGAACGCGATGGCCTCCGGGATGAGCGCGAGGCCGACCACCATACCCGCGAGGACTTCCTTCGTCAACAGCTTCGGCGAACGGAACACATCCATCACGGTCGGCCGAGGCCAGTAGCGTTCCTTGTCGCGTGCGGGCGCGCTCATTCTGCCTCCCAGAGAGGTGCGGGAAAATAGGGTGACGGCGGTCGAGGTCGGAGCCCGCCAAACCCAACTCTACCGTTACGTGAGGGTTGGGTGCCAAATCGAGGCAGAGGAGTACCCGATGGCAGGAACGATCCATATCGGCGAGGTCGCTGAGCGCACCAGCCTGTCGCTGCGCACCCTCCGCCACTACGACGAGATCGGGCTCGTCTCCCCGAGCGACCGCACCAGTGGCGGGTTCCGCCTCTACACCGACGCCGACGTCGAGCGGCTCCTCCTGATCCGCCGGATGAAGCCGCTCGGGTTCTCCCTCGACCAGATGGGCGAAGTCCTCGCCGCTGCTGACGCACTGGCGGATGATCCGTCAGACAGCGCCGCGCGCGCAGCGCTGGATACGTTCGTGACCGACGCAGAGGAGCGTCGCGAGAAACTCGCGAAACAACTGGACGCCGCCGACGAACTCATCGCGCGCCTCCGCGACGTATAAGCCTGCGGCAGATGCACGCCCGGCCCAAGTGTTCACCGGTGGGGTTGCATGTTCGCGGAACATGCAACCCCACACCTCAGAAACCATGGCCTGAACCCGCTTCTTCCGGCGATTTAGTCTTCAGGAATCGTGAACTTGCGGGTTTCGCTCGTCATTCGGCTGGTGGTATCGAAAAGTTCCAGCTCTCCGGGGTGTAACTGGTGTTGGCAAACGAAGGAACGGTCCTTGATGCGCCAGAGTCCTTGGCCCACGCCGAGCCCGGGCAGCAACCTCTGCTCGGTGCCGGTAAGCCCGAGCGCTCTCGCAGTGGCTCCGAGCTGATCGGATTCCTGCCGGTAGATGATTCGCGTCTCGGCGTTAGCGAGAAGGCTGCTTGCCAGCGCTCGCATCGCGGAGCCCTGGTCACCGACATTCTCCAAGTCGGTCAGCTTGTGGAAGATCAACATGTTCGCGATCCCGTAGTGGCGGGCGAGCCGCCAGTGCGCATCCATCCGACGCAACAACGCCGGATGAGACATGAGGCGCCATGCCTCGTCGTAGATGCACCAGCGCTGACCACCGTTGGGGTCGAGTAGGGCGGATTCCATCCAAGCCGACGAACAGGTCATGAGGACCGAGGTCAGAGTCGAGTTCTCTGTGACTCTCGATAGGTCAAGAGAGATCATCGGTAGTGACGGATCGAAACGCACTGTCGACGGACCATCGAAGAGTCCGGCGAGGTCACCGGCGACAAGACGCCGAAGTGCATGCCCGACGAGACGCCCGTCTTCAGCGAGGCGCCCATCCGGATCGGCCTGCTCTGTCGGGGTGAGGATGTGTTCGACAATCATTGGCAGGATCGGTACATCGTTGCTGCGAACGACCCCGGTCAGAGCAGTGTCGATCGCAGTGTGTTCCAAAGGCGTGAGGGGGCGCGTCAGAACCGTTTCGGCGAGTGCGCCGATCAAGTCGCGTCGTCGAGCGGCGACCGTGGATGCCCAGGTCTCCTCGCTCATTCCGGCGGGTCGGTAGCCTTCGTCGAGAGGATTGAGCCGAGCGGCAAGCCCATGACCGAGCACGATCGCCCGCCCACCCACAGCTTCAGCGATCGCAGTGTGCTCGCCCTTCGGATCGCCGGGGACGTAGACGCGACGACCGAACGGGATCGAACGTGTGTAGAGGCTCTTAGCCAAGCTGGATTTTCCGGAGCCGACAATGCCTGCGAGCACGAGGTTCGGGGCGGTGATGAGGCCGCGCGCGTAGAGCACCCAGGGGTCGTAGACGAAAGATCCCCCGGAGTACAGATCCTGACCAACGAAGACCCCGTCGGATCCGAGCCCACCTTCAGCCAAGAATGGGTACGCACCCGCAAGGGTTGCCGAGGTGTCTTGATGCCGTGGCAGACGAAGCCTTCCGGGCGAACGCAGCTGAGCTGGTCCCGGTTCACCAGTAGGCGAAATGTATGTGGTTGCCCGACGCTCAGCCAGATCCGCGGCGTACTTTGCGCGGGATGCCTGATGCTCAGCCCTCAGTTGCTCCGCTTGCAACTTCGCGGCAGCCTGCCTGCGCTGCTTGCGTATGCGCCGCTTCTCGGATGCTGGAGCGACGAGGACCGCAGTGTGCAGGCGCTCGGCATTGTTGCGGCTCACAGTCCCAGACCTCGCTGCTGCCTGACCGCCGTGATGCTGGCGGGCTCAAACCAAGAAACTCTCTGAGACTCGCGAGCCCGGCTCGGTGCCGACGGAGCAGCAAGGCTTCGAGCGTCATCTGGCAGTTGATCTACCATGTCCACCGCGTGGATTCGGTAGAGCGCGACGTGCGCGAACGCGTGACTGTAGGCGAGGTGGTAATCACCGTCGTGCAGTTCATGCTCAAGCGGCCCGCTCGGCGGCGCGTCGTAGACGTATCCATTCTCCATCGCTGCGCTGGTGGTCTCGTCGCCGTAATCCCAGTACTTCAGATGGTTGAGCCCGGCGAGAGCACCGTCGGCGTCGATTATGTCCAGCACCTCTCCCGCCTCTTGACCTTGCATGAAGACGACATTGATCCAACGAGCGACAGCCGGTGCTTCGCTGGCTGGAACTTCGTGCCAAGCAACGCGACTCGCCGCACCCGCTGCGGCGTCGAGTCGTTCCTCGGCCTGGTCGATCAGGGTCGCGGCTTGGTGTAGTTCGTCGGCGGCTGCCAGGGCATCCTTGGATCCGATGGAGTGGTCACCTTGGTCGTCGAACGCGCGAGGGCGATTCTTGACGTGGGCGGAGGCGAGCTGATCGAGAATCTGCTTGAGCGATTGCACGCCTGAAAGCAGGTCACCGAGAACGCCGTAGAGATTCTGAGGACTCTCGAACGTTCGTGTCGCGTGGGCGAGACCGCGCAACGCTTCGGATGCTTCCCCGGCGTCAGCGCCGGGATCGTAGAACGTGGGCATGGCGACCTCCCAAGGTAGTTGCGTGACATCCAGGAGGTGCACGCAACGATCCTCTACGTCGAAGGCCCCAGTGGTGGGTCAATCGGACGCCACGTGAACAAGCAACATGAGGCTGAGGGCATGTATTCGTGCGCTTGCGCCGACGGGTCACCATGATGTTGCTCGCTCGCCAACTTGGCTCTCACTGCAACACTGTGCGGGCAGAGCCGCGCTAGGACGCCACGATTCGCCATTCTGTCCGGGGATCGTCGCTTGCGAACAGGATCTAGGTTCTATGACCTTTCCACTCTTTAGAGACTCCTGGACGACGAGGGCCGGGCTCTTCAGATCCTTAAACGTGCTTGTCTGAGCCAGTTCCGTGATCGTGGCAAGTAGCTCAGATACCTGCGCGTGTCGATGTCCCAAGTCATCGGCACTTCTGCCCGAAGCCCTCAACACTCGTGGCGTCAGCCGATCCCACGGATAGGCAGCTGTCGTGCATCCCATGGGATGCGCGACAGCCATTGCGGCCTATAAACCAAGGTCGGAAGGCTGGACGTTCTCCCGATTCTCGCGATCAAATGCCAGCAATGCTTCTGGCGGTTCGCGTCTATCAGAACGGCCCGCGCGACTCGCCGAAAACGATCGTTTTTGACGGGCTTCCGCGCCCAGAGCAAGGCGCATGGGGTGCGCCAGTAAAGTGCCCGCCGAAACTTCCCGCCGAAACGTAGGAGCGCCGAAATAGACTGCCACCGTTTTCGGTGGACAGGAGGCGCCAGATCGGAACGTAACTGTTGACATATTTCGCGACGTAGGGCGCTGTCGTGACGCAGCATGGATCGCCGGGCACACCATATCGATCGATGCCTAGACACCTGATTCATCGTTGCCAGGCGCGGTAGTGGACCGGCTCCGTGCACGCGCTGTGTATGGCTCACACCACGCGACAAAGTGGCAGAGCCGCGGCGGTGAATGCTTGGGCCTGCTGTCCGACGAGGAGGCGCGTCTCGCAGGATGCTTGAATGGCGGCTTGCTCGATCGCGGCGACGGCGGCGTCGAGGTCTTCGGCTGTTCGTGCTGAGACCGAGATGAGTCCGGTGTAGCGCAGGACGCCGTGCCCAGCCGTGAGGTCAGCTTCCTGCTGGAGAACGTCCTGAAACTCAGCCGTCTGCGAGGCATCCTCTATCTGGCCGATGCGTTGACGCTGAGCTGCGTCTGAGATGTACTCCGTCTTCTTTTTTCGGATGTCACGTGCTGCCTGGTCGGACCGCATCGGTGTGCAGAGCAGCGAGAAGGACCGCTGTATCCCGGTCGACAGAAGCACGGGTGCCAAGAAGCCCGGGTAGACCATCGACCGCGGCCACTCTGAGATCCATAACACCGCGTGGAAGGCCGAGTCTGTGCGTAGCCGGGACCAGGATTCGTTCACTGCGACCGGACCTGCGGTGGCGAGCGACTGGCCGAGTTCGCCGTGCCGTTCAAGTGTCGCGGCGACTGCCGGGTCGTATGCCGAACGCAGGATGACGGCGATCTCGCCGCACGTCAACCACGATGAGGGTGCGAGGTCGGCTGAGCGCAGCGCGGCGATGAGCGTGGACATCTCTTGGCGAAGGACAGCAGCAGCGCCACGGATGCCACCACCGGCAGTGCGGATCTGTCGTGCCGCTGTCTGCATGTCGAGCGAGAGGGAGAGCGTGGTGGCGTGGCGTTCTCCAGCGGGTGCTGCGCGGTCGATGAGTTCGGCGTACGTCGTCGAGGCCCAGGAGTCATCTGCGTTGCCGTGCGATGCCCACCATTCAGCGAGTCCTGTCCCGGAGTCTGGGAGGGTGCGCTCAAGCACTTGCATCATTGAGAGGCGCCCGGACCTGCAGACGGTCGCGAGCACACGCCCCCAGGAGGAGACACGCCGTTCCTGCTCACCGGGATCGAGGAGCGCGAATGCTGGGTGCGAGACTGCAATGATGGCCGTGAGAGTGCTGGCGGTGGGGTCATGAACCATTCCGGCGCCAGTGATCGGGTCGTCGTACTCGCGCAGCCGTGCCATGTCGCCGGGTAGTGCGAGCGAGCCCGCAGGCCGCGGCTTCACAACGCGTCGCCGGTAGAGCAGCTGTCCACCGGTGGTTTTCCACATCCACCAGAAGGCAACGGGAATCCATTCGACGATCGGACGCCCAGCGATCCGGATCCACACCACGGATGCGGCACAGAGCCATACGGGTGCCGACAACGCGATGAGCATGCCGCCGCCGGCATAGAAGGCCCACACAAGCGTGGTCACACCAATTCCGAGCGCCACCAGCTGTGAGAGGGATAGACCGAGCAGGATGCCCCTTCGTGTCAGTCGGGAGAATTTCACCGGAATGAGGTCCCCGGCTCGTTGATTGTCGTAGTCCTTTGACATGGTCAGCTATTCCTTCCCAGATCGTGGCTGCTGGGTTCTGGGTGGTGCTGGATCTGATCGCGGTGCAGGAGGCTGAGGCGTGGAATGAGGAGCGGGTGCAGCCGCACCCGAACCACCTGCACCGGCAGCCGCAGTTTCGGCTGTGCTGCCAACAGCGCCTCCGAGCTGGGGTCCGGCAGTAGCGGCAGCTTTGATGACCTTCGCGCCAATGACCGCTGCCGCTGCGGGGCCGGCAGCTGCGGCAGCGCCACCGGCACCGGCACTGGCTCCCGCCCCCGCTCCGGCAGCTGATCCGCCGGACGTCGCCCCACCCGAAGCAGACGCGCTGGGTGAAGCGGTTGCTGCTGGAGCGGCGTTGGATGTCCCGCCACCACCGGAGCCACCGTCGAGAACTTTCTTCACTCCGTCGCTCTGAAGCTTCGACGGCACAGGCACCGGTCGGTTCACGGCGCTCTTCGCTTCCTGCTCGCTTCCCATCGCGTGGTAAAGATCGAAGCCGAGGAAAGAGATGAACCGGTAGACCATGTACGGCGCAAAGGCTGCGATGAACAGCAGCACGATGCCTGAGATCGGTTCAGTCACTGCCGACAAGTCAGCCTCGATCGGGGTCGAGACCTGCGTGATCGCAATGAGGAACACGACGACGAGTACGAGCTTGGAGATGATGAGCGCGACCACGAACGCGGCCCATTTGCCGATCCATCCGCGGGTGACATCCCATGCCGCTCCACCGAATGCGATCGGCGCGAGCACTATTGCGACGAGCAGCAGCGCCTTGCGGATCAGGAGCGAGAACCACACGATAGCGACAGCACAGATCATGAGCCCGGCGAGGAAGATTGTGACGATCGCACCGACCCCGGGAGCAGCGATATTGATTGTCGTGAGTCCCGCGGTCAGGAGCGCGATCTTGTCGCCCATGGTGGCGGTGGTTTCTCCCGCGGCCTGAACAACCCCGATGCACAGCTGATCCACGATCTCCAAGGCCGTCGCCGTCAACGTGATGACGACGAACGATCCCAGGACCGCCTTGGCTGCGCCGAGGGCCGCGCGGGAAAGTGCGGCGGGTTCGCGCCGGATCAGGCCGAGAATCAGCTGGAAGCAGAAGAACAGGAGAACGATGAAGACACCGATGCCGAAGAGCAGGTTGTAGACGTTCAGGTAGCCCGGGGATTGGACGTCCACGAGGGTTGTGCTGTCGAAGACGGTCCACATGGCTTCGATGAGCCATCCGGCAGCTTGCCCCATCGTGGAGGCGAGCCAGTCGAATGGCGCTGACACGAGTGTTGCGGCCCCCTCACCGACGGCATCACACACGTTGGAGATGACAGGAATATCGCAGACACTCATCGCAGGCCTCCAGGAAGTGATGGATGGGTGGGTCTCAGACCTGCTGTCCGACGTTCCAGAAGAAGTTGATGAGGGTCACCGATGCGCCGCAAATGACGGCGGCACCACAGGAGATGAGTACGCCGAGCTTGCCGCGAGACGCGAGGTGCGGGTTGGACGAGTTCGATCCGAATCCCCAGACGATCGCCGAGATGATGAGCGCGAGCACGGAGAGAATCAAGCCGATCGTCATGACGGCGCCGACGATGGTGCGCAGTTGCGCAATCCCCGGCAACCCCGAATCATTCGGGGTGATGTCGATGTCCATCGGCAGGGCTGAGGCGATGGTCGTGACGAGTTCAAACACAGTGGCTCCTTGGCGTGAACACCGCCGAAGCGGTAGGCGGTACATGGTCGAGAACCAGGTACGCTGGCCGTTCCCTTCGGCCAGAATGACCAAGCGAGCTACAGCTGCTCACCCAACTGAATGAGCCAGTTCATCCACGTCACGCCACCGCCAGCGAGGACCGCGGCACCCAGCGCGACGAAGACCCCGGCGCGTGCCTTCGCGACGGCCCCAGGATTGCCAGTGGAGGTGGCGATGGCCCAGATGATTGCGCTCACGATGATCATCAGGACGGCAACGATCAGGATGATCGTGAGCATCGCTCCGATGACAACCTTGAGATCACCGATGCCGCTCAGACTGCCGAAGTCTGGGAACACGTTCATCAGTGGCCACCTCTCATCGCTGAGCATCCGGCTCCTACGGTGGCTTCCGGAAGGTCAGCGGCATCGTGATCGTTGAGCCACTTGGCCGCATCGACTGCCTCAGCATTCGTGCCACCCGGTCGGACTTCGAAGTGAAGGTGCGGACCGGTGGAGTGTCCAGACGAGCCGACATCACCGATGTGTTGACCAGCGATGACGTGTTCTCCGACGGTGGCGTGGATGCCGTTCTCCCACATATGCGCGTAGGCGGTCGCGATGGTCTCGCCATCGATGCGGTGCTCAATCACGACGAGTCCGCCATAGCCGCCAGAGAACTCCGCGACTGTCACGACACCATCCGCTGCTGCGAGGATGGGTGTTCCGTCAGCGGCAGCAAGATCGGTGCCCGAGTGGAAGGCCCTCTCTCCGGTGATGGGGTCAAAGCGGGGCCCGAAGTCACCAGTGAGCACCCAGGTGCCTTCCGGCAACGGGAACACGACGTGCGAGGATCCGGCCACCGCGTCAGCCGGAGACGGGGCAGTCGTCGAAGAAGTCGATGTGCCGCTCGTGAGGGTCGTGAGGATCATCTCGGCGACGGGCTCGTAGTTGTTGTACCGGTCAGGATAGGCAGACACCTCGACCGCCTGAGCGGCTTCGCCTTTACCCATGCTCTGCCATCCAGGAATGTCGAGGAGGCCCCGGGGCGAGGGGTAGTTGGGGCCGGACGGTCCGCCGAAGAATGCAGCAGCTTGATACTCGGGATCCATCAGTTCAGCTACGGATCCCCAGCCTGATTGTGGGCGCATCTGAAACAGGCCGAGCGAGTCGTGGTCGGACCCGTTCCCATCGTTCGGATAGCCCCCGGATTCCGGGTAGGTGCCCGTGTTTGCGAGCTGGCGCAGTGTCGACTCGGTGAGCGCGGCCATGATCGCGATCTGGACGCCATCCCGGGTGATGCCCTCGATGCGTGAGCCCACGGTGATGATCGTTGCCGCGTGGGTCAGCTGCCGTTTATTGAGCGTGAACGTCTCGCCGTTCGCTGTTGTCACAACGAGAGAATCCGGCACGTTTCCGATGGTGAGTCCGGAAGAGGACAGACACGCAACGACAGCGGGATTCATCACGAGGCCGACGGTGACGAGCCCAAGGGTCGGTGCCAAGAACATCAGGGCGACGACTGCGATCGCGAGCTTCTTCATCATGGGTTGGTCTTCCTAACGCAGCGGATTGTTCAGCTGTGAGAGCCGCAAGACGTAGCAACTGTCTTTGGGTGGGCAGGCAATGAAGACCGTGAACGCGACCTCTTGCTCAGCGCTGACTTGGTCGCCGTTCCAGAGACCGGAGCGATGACGGATTCCCGCGATCGTGAATGCGGTGGCGCCTGCGGGGAGCTGGCCAGGGCGAGCCTGAGCGAGCGCGTTGGCCCAGGTATCCGGCACGTGCGCAGACGTGATTTCCAAGCGTTGGCTCGTCGCGTACTGTCGCAGCTGTGCCCACGCGCCCTGGGTGGGCAAGTATGTTGCAATGTCGGCTGCGAGCCCCGGCTGCTCGGTGCCGGTGGGGTCGGCGACATCGAGGATCACTTCGGTGTAGTCCAGCGGCAGGAACCCGCTGCCGGTGTCCCAGGTGAACAGCGCCGTCGCGACGCTGCGCGAGAAGCCCTCCGCATCGGTGCTGTGAGGGATGGCCGTAATCCGAGACGGCCGGAACGGTGACTCACGCGACGGTTGCGCTGCTGGTTCAGTGCTCGACGGTGACGGAGCGATTGGAGCCGTGGTTTCGCGGGAGCCGATGATGATCCCGTAGATGCCAACACCTGTGACGAGAATCACCGCTATCGACGCAGCGATGAGAGCGACGAGCGTGCGTCGTGAGCGGAGCGCGGTGGGGAGCTTCATGTCGGCCAGGTGCGCAGCGCCAGCCCGTCATCATCAGATCGCGCGAAGGTTGCCCATTGATGCTGATGAGTCGGAACTTGCATCCTCGGCATCGAGCACACTTCGGAGTCGTTCGGCAAAGTGTGAAGTCGCGTCAACGACACGGAGGAACATCTCGACTTCTGCATCGCTGAGCTGGCGGACGAGGTCGTCGACCTCGAAGTGTCGCCACCATCCATCGAGTTCATTCCACGTCACCACGAACGCCCGAACTGGCCAGGGCTCGTCGGCGTCGATGGGCGCCGTTCTGGGGCTCGGCGAGGGACGACGCTTCTGACGCGGCATGCTCTTGATGCGCGCCAGCGCGGCCTCCGCCAGCTGCGCTACGTCCTCGGCCGGTGCGTCTGACTGAGCCCCCAACACGAGCTGCCGTGCGCGTTCATAACTGGGATGCACGGGCGCGCCGGACCCGATGAGTTCAAGCTCAGCTGCGACACCCTCTCGCACCGACTCTGTCTGGTTCTCATCGTCAGCGAGCTGTTGCAGGTAGTTGATCTTCTCCAGCGTGGTGTGTGACGCGCCATCCGGGATCATCGCGGCGGCCTGCGCACGGGAATCTCCGAGCAACTCTGACGGTGCCGCAAAATTTGCGTCACCGTCAGTTCCCGGTTGATTTTCGCGGCTGAACCGTGACGCTTCCTGACGGCGAGCGGCATCCTCAGCCATCAGCGTCTTGATCTCTCGATAGAGCGCGGCGCTCTCCAACTGGGTGAGCGGCTTGTGTAGCACGTTGTCGTCCTGCTCGGCAAGGAGGTGCGCGAGATCCCCCGAGATGCCGGACCGCACCCAGACCTTGACGTGCTGCCATCCGAGCTGCTTTATCGCAGCCAATCGTCGCGCACCGCAGACCAGGATCCCGTCAGGGGTGACCGTGATCGGTTGCAGCAGGCCATCGCGCTCGATCGACGCGGAGAGCGATCCGAGGTCGCCGAGCCCAGTGCGGTGACGGCGTCCGACCTGGATCGAGTCAACTGCCCGGTCCAGCTCGATATGGCCGTCACGTGCATTCATCGTGCGTTCCCGTGAGTGGGCGCCGACATCGCAACAACCATTACCAGGTCGTCGTCACTGAGAAGCGTCGGGAGTGTCTCGCCGACGAGTAGGCGGAGCAGGATGCCACGACCGGTACTTGTCGCTCGGTAGGCAGGGTGCGGATGCCCAAGCAGCACGTGCAGAAGCGACGACCAGGAGGCGGCGGGTAAGTCGAGAAGCGCGCGTGCGTGCTTGTCCCGACGCAGCAGCTCGTAAGCGCTTTGCCGAGACCCGATTCGTGCCACCGCGCTGCACACATGTTCGATCGCTTCGCGGGCGGTGCTTTCAGGCCACCCCAAGGTCGTGAACAGGGTGATCGCGCGGTCGATCGCGCGTCGGGCTGTATCGGTGTCGCGCGCAGTGTTGGGGTCGTCGTCTTCAATGATGGGATACCGATCGACGACGTGGAATGCCGGGTGATAGTCGGCCAGTGGATTTTCCCGGTCGGCAAAACGCTCAGGGTCGTGGAACGCAGATATGTGCGGACGACGTGCTTGATGCGTCGCACAGAGCAACCCCTGCCCGCGTTCCTCGGCGATGCAGGTCACCTGAACACCACGGGTGACCACAGCCCAAGGATCAATGGCCTCGCGAGCGGATCGAGTCCTCATGACGTCGAATGCTGCCGACGCTGCCTCCCATGGATCGAGGCCATGCTTGCGAGCCAACGCCGCATATTTCTCCGCGGCGAAAGCTGCGAGTTCGGCAGCGACGCGGTCGTGCTCCCACGCGCGAGCACCTGCGTGGTGCAATCGATGAAGTAAGGCGCGAAGCCCCTCGCTCGTCGTGTAATCCTCACGTGGTTGCCGGGTCGAGCTGTTGGTATCGATCATGGTGTGGGCACCTCCTGGCAAGCAGGTGCACGCCCGCTCCCTAGCGGGGTCCTGGATGTCAGCGAAGTGCCCATGAGATGCCGTGCCCGACGATCAGGGTGTCCCGATCGCGCCGCGTTCGGCCCTTCGTCGCGAGCTGCCATGTCCGAACGCGGACAACGGCGGGAGGTGTCGGGCTCGCTCCGCGATGCCGCGGGCGCTGGTCGCGGTCGCCTGGTACGTGCGACGTCGAAGCTCGGCCTGGAAATTGATCCCTGCCCCGGCAACGCGCGAACCACCGCGCACCATCAGATCAGTCGGGCGCACCCACTCGACTCCACGACCGCGGTAGAACGCGGGGTCGATTCCAGTTCTACGACTATGACCTTGAACGCTCGCTGCCTCAACTGCTTCCGGAGCGCTCGTCGTCCTTGCGGAATTCTCGCTGGCAGCGACAGCGGCGCCGTCCTGTTCTTCTTCGCTCATTTCAGTTCCTCCTTGTGCAGCGTTGCGAATGCGGGCACATTGCGCTCCTGATCGAGCGGGTTGTTTGCGAACCAGCGGCCCACAGTCGAAGGGTGCACACTCAGCTCACGCGCGATCCTCCTGTTCGACCACCCGTCCGCGCGCAAAGCCATCGCAGACTCCTGGGGCGTGGTCTGCGTCATGGTCTTGCGGGCAGCTTCGGGTCGCTCGGGAATACGGATGAGGAGCACTGTGAGGTGAGTGATCGCCAGTAAGACCAGCGGTGGCACCGCCGCCACCGCCGCGGCGAGAAAGCTCGGCACATCGGCGTCCGCCGTGACAACCGCGTGAATCGAATTGGCTGTCACCGACACGGCCGCGGCGCCAGCCAGCAGAGTCCAGGGGTACCAGGCCGCTCGGGCTCCGGCCAGCGCGACGACGGCGACGGTCGATACGACGATGACGCCGTCGACAATGAGCGGCCACGCCCACGCTTGCCCGGCACCAATCCCTGAACGGGCGGCAAGGTCCGCAAGCGAGGTGAATGACAGCCAGAAAGCTCCCGCGGCGATGAAGACGGTGCCCGCGACGGCCGTCATGACAGCCCATCGTCGCGCGTTGAAATCACTCATGCCAGTGCCCGTGGGTGTGACGCGGGTGGTGGGCGATCACACGACGTTTTTGTGTTGGCGCGTATCGATCGCTGCGGAAGTGCACCCTGCACTGCCCGGTATGCAGACCGGACGGTAGTCGCGGCTTCTCGCTGGCTGAGACCGGCCTGTTCGGCGGCAGCGCGGAGGGCGTCGAGCGCCTCGCTGTTCGGCACCATCTGCTCCGCCATCTTGCACGCGGCCCAGAAGAGCCCATGGTTGCGTTCGCCTTCTTGGAGTCGCGCAACCCAATCGGCCAGCCGTTGCACGTCAACGGGCTGTTGCGCCGACCGCGGACTCCGACCTGCCTCGTTACGTTGCGGCGGATCGAGGTAGTCGTGGAGCTGCTGTGAGTCGAGCGGACGACCTGGTGCACCCGCCAACTGGAGGATCTCGTATCGGTGCGTCGATCCGGCGAGGGTGCGCTCAGACGGTGGGACGATGACATAGCCTCCGTCGCCACGGAAGTCGATTCCGTTCCGCGCGGATTGCCATGAGCGCTGCTCGCTATTCCTGTCTGCTGGGAAGAAGAGGTGCAGCCCGCCGGACGGAGTCCTGACGGCGGCTTCCCAACCTTCAAGCAGTCCGGCACGCTGGGCGCCATCGAGTGCGTCGTAACCGTTGACCGAGCTGTGCACGTCGACGTCCACCACGACAAGGCCCGTGGCAGCGCCAGTCGGCATCCCGATATTTGCTGACGGCATCGCGGACCACCAGCGATGAACCACCTCGGGCTCACTGCTGGCCGAATGAAACCCTCCCGCAACGGCAGGGCGTTTCCCGCCCGCGGTGCAGGGAAACACGGGGACACCGGAAGCTGCGAACGCGAGCGCGCTCTGACGGAGGGAGACCCCGCGACCAATATGATCCAGCGTCGTCACGAATGATTCCGGCGCACTCATCGCAGCCCTCGCACGTCCGCCAACGCAAGCTGTTGTGACGCCGCGGTGGTCCTGGTTGAGGGTGAGGCGCCCGTGCGTTCGACTGCCTTGGAGTCTTGACGAGGCGAGTCCCGCTCAAGCCCCGGAGGTGTGCCGTCACCGGTCATTTGCGTGTCGAGCTGATCGAGAATCTTCATCGCCGTCGCACGGACTCGCTCGCCCGTTGCCCGAACGACTTTCGACGGTTCCTCCCCATCGACTTGAGCCGCCCACGTCGAGACATAGGGAATCGTGTAGCCGGTGGTGTCCATGCCGTGCGCCGCGCCCACCATGAGCGCTACCGACTCAGCCTCGACTTCACCAATACCCCGGTGCTGACGTGCATCTCCCTGGTCGGGGCCGTGCATGAGTACATGTGCGAGCTCGTGAGCCAGCGTCTTCACCTGGGCGGCCGGGTCCATGTCATCGCGGACGCTCACGGTTTTCTCCCCGTAGTTGGTCACGCCGTTCGCACCATAGATCGCGCCTGCATTGGCCACGGCGTGCAGCTGGAATCCGGCTGCTTCGATCTGCCGAGTGATTCCAGCTCTGAGTCCCGAAGGAGCCTCACCACGCAGCAGCTTCGGAGTAGGCGGTGCCGGGATCGGATCGCCCGAGGTCTGTGCGGCATCCCAGACGTACGCGGGGCGGACGCCGACCATCTTCGACCGAACTTGCTCGCCGGGGCGAGGCTTCTCGTTTCGGTTGAGTCGTCGCCATGAAGTCTGGTCTGATGGGGTCGACGAGGCGAAGCGGCCAGTAACGGGAGCAAGGATTTGGTAACCCGGCTGGCCCTTCTCCACCTGATGCCCGAGCTGCTGCCACTGTTTGTACCCGGCCACGTACGAAGGCATCGGGTCGGGCACCAGGCCTGCCTCATGCGCGGCGGTGTGCTGCATCCAGATCAGAAGCGTGTTGTTGAACGAACGGCTTCGGAACTGGGCTGCGAAGGCAAGTGCCTTGGCCCAGTCTTCGCCAGACACCAGCTGATCGACAGCCTCGGTCAGCTTCTCGTGCAACTCATCGAGCTTCGCTTCGCGCGCTTCGCGGCGATCGTCAATCGAAGTCATCGGTCGGCCTCCTCTCAGGCGTGCCACGTCGTGGAAGCGTGTGGCGATGCACCTGTGAGGTGAGCGGGGATGCCCAAGTCGCGATAGCGGGGAAAGGCATGATCGCCGAGGTGTCGTGAGCAAGCTGCGACCACGCGCGATCGACTGAACGCGCATCATCGCCTCGAATTTGGCATGGTTCACCTCTCTTTGAGCAGTGGTGCGGTCACGTCAAACCGCACTCGTTGATCATGCTCAAATGGCTTAGGTCTCCCGTTCTAGCATGGCAATTGAGCATGCGCAACCCTTGATTTGTGCATGCTCAACGGCTATATTGAGCATGCGCAACACCCCGCCGGGGTGGCCGGCGCCGATACCTACCCGTCCCGACGGAAGGGGTCAGCACCAATGACCGAGAACGAGAGCAAAGCCGCCGCTGCGGATCTCGCGAAACGCCTGCGCCTACTGCTCGATGTTGCGATCGCTGAGTCCGGTATCGAACCGACGTATTCGCAGATCGCCGCTTACCTAGGCGAACGCGGTACCAATCTGTCGAGATCGCGGTGGACCTACATGGTGAACGGGCACCGGTACGTGCAAGATCCCGAGGTATTCGAAGGGCTGGCATCGTTCTTCGATGTCGACGCTGACTTCCTTATCGGTTCTGATGGGGCCGAGGTCCCGGCGAGAGTGAGTGCACAGCTTGATCTTGTGCGCTCAATGCGGGCGGCGAAGGTCAAGTCCTACGCAGCCCGCACCCTTGGAGATATTTCACCGAAAGCTCTCCAAGCCATCAGCAGGTTCCTAGACGAGGAAATGGCACACACAATCGAGCAGTGACGGTGCCCCCGGCGCGGAGTAACGCCGGTAGATGCTCTCGAAGGAGGGTGAGCAGAGCATGAATGTCGAAATGACCGTGTCTACGGCTGTCGCGGATCTTGCTCTGGGCGGAGCCTTCACCTTCGACGCCTTGTTCGACGCTGTGCGGCAGCGCAGACAACGGAAGCTGCGCGTCGTTGAGCTTGCCGAGCTTGGTGACCACGATGGCATCTGCGCCGTCTGGCTGACTACCGATACTGAGGATCTGATCCTTCATGCCCACAGCGACTCGGTTCTACACCGCCAACAGTTCGTTCTGCATGAGTTCGCTCACATGATTCTTGGGCACTGTGACGGCGACGAGTGCTCCGAGGTGGATGCCCTGCTGCCCGATATCCCACCTCACACTCGGGGACGTTTGCTCAGGCGTCAGGACCTCGACACAGACACCGAGATCGCTGCAGAGTCATTGGCCGACCGGCTCGCCGCAGGCATCCGCGGTTCGGCCTTCGCGGAGTCTCGCTACTCGGAGATATTCGCATGATCCAGACGCTCGTCGCGGCACTCATGTGGGCGCTGGTGGCGAGCCTGCTGATCCTGCGGCGCGGGCGCACGGACCGCAATATCACGTACTCTGCGCTCACCATCGCTATCGCCATGACACTCAACGTCGATGCGATCTACGTCGTCGTCGATCGAGTCCTTGGTGCAACCAACCTGGCCACGCTGCTCTCAGATGGCCTCCTCATGATCGGCCTCTTCTTCCTTGGCCGGGCAGCAATGAAAGCGGGGGAGTATCGCCCTCGGTTGGTGCGCGCAGCCGTTGGCCCGTCGGCACTGTTCATTGCGCTCCTTGGCGCCTCAGTGACCTTCATGTTCATCGATCGAGGGTCAACGACGGTCAACTTCATGATTGATCTCGGCGCCCAACCATGGGCCGCGACGTACTCGATCATCGCCTTCACGTATTGCGGGATCGTCGTTGCCGCGATGCTCGCGCTGGCGACACGCGAGTTCCGGCTTGGTGATGGCATCCAGCGCATTCCGCCAGCGCTCCTGTTTATCGGCTCCGCTTCAGGTGTCGCACTCTGCGCGGTGGTGATAATTATGGATGTTGCGCACATCTCGGGCTACCTCGAACTCATGAGCGCGGTCAGCGCAACGTATGGGCCGCTATCTCTACTCGCGTTTGTCTTTCTGTGCGCCGGATTCGTAGGGCAACCAATGGTCCGATACTTGCGTGATCGCGCCCGACGCGCGCACACAGCTGAGATGGTGAGAGAGCTGGAGCCGCTCTGGCGTCGAGCAACGCTCGTGCGGCCGGGGCTCAGCGGCACGAACTCGCTCGGGTCGAGCCTGGATGACCCAGAGGTGCGCCTCCACCGCGAGATCGTCGAGATCCGTGACGCCATGATCGATCCACGCGTCTCTTTCGAAGTCACTGGACCCGATCGTGCATTGCTGGAGCGAGCCGAGGCTCACCTCTTGGGGGCTGATGCGCGCGGTGCACGTGAACCTGTGCCTGGTCGCCCGGCACGCGAACGAGGACAGGTATGAGACGGATCATCGCTGCGGGCGCGGCGCTACTTACCGCGGGAAGTCTGAGTCTCGGATGGACTATCGCCCGGAGGCTGACCGCACCAGTGGGCCCAAGGAACTTCGACCTGACCATCCGCGACGTGGAAGTTGATGGAGATCGGCGACTACTGGTCCTCGACCGCACACGCGAGACTGCCGCGCGTGGTGTCTACAACCTGTGGTTCGAGACGGGCGATTGGGTGCGAGTATCCGACGAAGTGCTCGACCGAGGCTCTGATCAGATCGCCCGGGTTGTGACGGATATGGCAAACGACTTCCGAGCTTCCGCTTGCGACCGCTTCTCATGGAGCGGGATCTACTTCGCAAACCCAGCTGATGCAGGCCTCAGTGCCACGGACGTCTCGATCGACACAGGTGCGGGCGTAGCCCCGGCCTGGCTCATTGAGGGCGAAGAGAACTGTTCGACCTGGGCGATCCACATCCACGGTCTTGGGAGTAGTCGGGCCGGAACCTTGCGCGGTGCGCAGGTCGCCACGGAGTTGGGCTACACGTCGGTCATCGTCAGCTACCGCAACGACGGCGAAGGCCTCCGACTTGATACCGGACGCTCAACGCTTGGCCTCACCGAGAGCGAGGACGCCGAAGCCGCAGTGGCGTACGCGATCCAGAACGGCGCGGAACGGATCGTGCTGTTTGGTTGGTCGATGGGTGCCGCGATCGCGCTACGAGTTGCCAGCCGCGCACGAGAGCGCGGTGTTTTCGCCGGACTCGTCTTGGACTCTCCAGTTCTCAACTGGATCGACGTGATCAAAGCGAACTGCGCGCGCAGCGGTTTGCCCGCAGCCGCAGGCAATCTCGCCACCCCGTGGTTGACGTTCGGCCCGTTCGCTCGAATGGTTGGGCTGCCGAGCGCAATCCCACTTCCGGAGTTTGATTGGGTGCAGCGTGCCGAGGAGCTCACCGTGCCCATGCTGATCCTTCACGGCGCCAGGGACGACTCAGCTCCCATCAGCGTGTCGAAAGCACTGCGCGCGCGACGTCCTGACCTTGTTCAACTGGAATCCTTTGGCGCAGGGCACACGCTTGCTTGGAACTCCGACCCGGCGCGATGGCGTTCTACGGTCAGCGCCTGGCTCGCGAAGCACCTGGTTTCTTAATCCGCAACGTGATGCGACCGCGATCTCGCGAGGGGCAGTAAGCCGGTTCACACCGGGAAAAACCCTACTCAACCGGCTGTCACTCCGATATCATCGGGAATGTCGGTCCGAGCGGGTCGAGATGGAGGACTTACGTGACCGAGCCGTGGCTGTCAGCCGACGACATTGCCGTTCATCTCGGCGTCACGAAGGACACCATCTACACCTGGATCGCTGAGAAGGGCATGCCCGCCCACAAGATCGGTCGACTGTGGAAGTTCCAGGCCAGCGAGATTGACGACTGGGTTCGAGGCGGCGGCGCGGCCGGAAACGTGTCTGACGGGGCGGAGGGCTAACGCTTGCGCATCATCAATAACGTCACAGACCTCCTCGGAGATGATCTCAAGAACGAGATCACCCCGGGCTCCAAAGTCCGTATCGCTGCATCGACGTTTTCGATCTTCGCGTTCGAGGCGCTCCGTAAGGAGCTGGAGCAGGTTTCTGAGCTGGAGTTCATTTTTACGACGCCAGCGTTCGTGACGGAGAAGATGACGGACAAGCTCCGCAAGGAGCGCCGCGAGTTCTTCATCCCCGGTGGGCACGCCGAGTCGAGCCTGTCTGGGTCGGAGTTTGAGATTAGGTTGCGCAACCAACTCACCCAGCGCGCAGTAGCGAAGGAATGTGCCGACTGGGTACGCCGCAAGGTCACGTTCCGCTCGAACGCAACCAGCAACCCAATGCAGCAGTTCGCAGTCGTTGGCGACAGCGCCGCTTACACGTCTCTGCAAGGCTTCACCACGGCCGACCTTGGCTACGAGCGGGGCAACGCGGTATCGAACATGGTGCAACGCGTCGATGAGGCTCCGATGACGTCTCAGTACCTCCAGCTGTTTGACCAAATCTGGCACAATCCCGATCAGCTGGACGATGTTACTCAAACGGTCCATGACCACATTGCCAGCGTCTATGCGGAAAATGCCCCAGCACGCATCTACTTCCTAGTCCTTTACAAGCTGTTTGCGGAGTTTTTGGACGACATCAACGAGGATGTCCTGCCGAACGATCGCACTGGCTATCAAGACACGAAGGTTTGGCAGAGTCTCTACAATTTCCAGCGCGATGCGGCAACCGGGATCATCAACAAGCTGGAGACCTACAACGGCTGCATCCTCGCCGACAGTGTTGGTCTGGGTAAGACCTTCACGGCACTGGCGGTGATCAAGTACTACGAGCTGCGCAACAAATCGGTGCTCGTCCTGGCTCCGAAAAAGCTCTCCGAGAACTGGACAAACTACAACGCAAACCTCACGACGAATATTTTTGCGTCTGATCGGTTTAACTACGACGTCCTCGCCCACACCGACCTCTCCCGCACACGCGGAGAGTCGCTCGGTCTGAGACTGGATCGGATCAACTGGGGCAACTACGACTTGGTTGTCATCGATGAGTCGCACAACTTTCGCAACGCCGACTACGCCGAGGAAAAGGAATCTCGCTACCAACGGCTCATGCGGAAAGTTATCCGAGAAGGTGTAAAGACCAAGGTGCTGATGCTCTCGGCGACCCCGGTCAACAACCGCTTCAACGACTTGAAGAACCAGCTCCAACTCGCCTACGAAGGGGAGTCGGAGAACCTCGCCCAGCATCTGAACCTCTCGACCACCGTAGAGAAAGTCTTCAGCGACGCGCAGCGAGTCTTCAATGAGTGGTCCAAACTCGACCCTCAAGAGCGCACCACCGATCGCATCCTCAAGATGCTCGACTTCGACTTCTTCGAGCTACTCGACGCGGTGACGATTGCCCGCTCGCGAAAGCACATCCAGGCGTTCTACGACACCACCGAGATCGGAGCCTTTCCCGAACGCCTCCCACCGCTCTCGATCCGCGCACCGCTCACTGACCTAGCGGATGTGCCGGACTTCAACGATATCTTCGAGCAACTCCAAGCGCTTACCCTCGCCGTCTACACTCCGATGGCTTACGTATTTCCAAGTCGGTTGAGTAAGTACGAGGATCTGTACAACGTCACAACAGGCAGCGCCCGCTCCAACCTTGGCCAGGCCGGGCGCGAGCAAGGCCTGAAGAAGCTCATGACGGTGAACCTTCTCAAACGACTGGAGAGTTCAGTCGAAGCCTTCCGCCTGACCATAAGCAAGATCGAGGAGTCAGTGGACCGCACCTTGCGGCGCCTCGATTCTCACGCAGGAGCGCTCGCTGATCTGAGCGCGGACCTCACGGGGCTTGACTTCGATCTCGATGATGAAGACGATGCAAACATCGAGGCCATTTCGTTCGGCGAGAAGATCAAGATCGACCTCGACGACATTGACATCGAGTCTTGGCAGCGGGACCTCTGGAACGATCGTGAGACCCTTCGAGAACTGCTTGATGAGATGCGCAAGGTCACTCCGGCCCACGACCTGAAGCTCCAGAAAATCAAGCAACTCATCACCGAGAAGGTCGCACGTCCGATCAATCCTGGCAACCGCAAGGTGCTGGTCTTTTCGGCGTTCGCTGACACCGCGAACTACCTCTACCGCGAGCTCGCCCCGGTGCTCGCCAATGCCGGACTGGAGACGGCCGTCATCACCGGCGGCAGCCACGGCGCCAAGGCCACTCTCGGCACCGGATTCGACTTCCAACAGGTCATGGCGATGTTCTCGCCAAAGTCGAAGCAACGGCACCTCACCATGCCGAAAGAGACGCGCGAATTGGACGTCCTCATTGGCACTGATGTCATCAGCGAAGGGCAAAACCTCCAGGACTGCGACTTTCTGATCAACTACGACATCCACTGGAATCCGGTGCGGATCATCCAGCGGTTTGGGCGTATCGACCGCATCGGATCCACCAATGCTCAGATTCAGCTGGTCAACTTCTGGCCCGACATTTCTCTCGACGAGTACATCAACCTCAAAGAGCGGGTCGAGAACCGCATGGTCATCGCTGACGTGGCGGGTACCGCCGATGACAACGTCCTCAGCCTGGAAAACTCCGATGCGGCGTTCCGCAAAGAACAGCTCCGCAAGCTCCAGGACGAGGTCATCGAGCTTGAAGACGTGCGCACCGGTGTCTCGATCACTGACCTCGGGCTCAATGACTTCCGGATGGATCTGC
This sequence comes from Microbacterium horticulturae, assembly GCF_029094505.1. Lineage (NCBI taxonomy): Bacteria > Bacillati > Actinomycetota > Actinomycetes > Micrococcales > Microbacteriaceae > Microbacterium > Microbacterium horticulturae. The sequence goes on from NZ_CP119108.1 coordinate 1,244,593, forward strand.
TCGGCTACATCAAGGACAACGGAGACCTCGCAGGCGTACCCAAGGGCCTGCATGCCGTCGTTCCTGCGGACCCTGCGAAGGGCCTGAAGCCGGGGGTGATCTTTGCGCTGCGCAGCGTAAACGCAGAGGATGCTCAACTCGCCGGGAAGAGTGGTAACCGTGGCAACCGGCTACACCCGCATTATCTTGTCTACCTGGACGATGAAGGCAACGTCATCGCCGACCACACCGAGGCCAAGCACCTACTCGACCTGCTCCGCGCCGGATGTCGCCCCTACGACGAGCCAATCTCCGAGGTCGTGCACGCGTTCAACGCAGCTACGCAGGAGGGTGCGCAGATGGGCAAGTACTCCGGGCTCCTGACAGATGCGATTCACTCGATGATCGACGTCACAGAAGAACGCGACATCGACAGTCTCTTCACTGGTGGACAAACCAGCGCGCTGACCCAGACCATCGCAGGCCTCGACGATTTCGAGCTGATCGCATTCGTCGCCATTGTGGACCCGTCCACGGGGATTGGGACCAATGGTTGATCTGCTGTACAAGTGGCCTGGTGCAGCGAAGTTCGGCAGCCGTGTGCCCAAGGAGAAGTTCTACGAGTACGGCAATGTCAGCACCGCTGTGCGTGAGAAGTTTATTTCTGAGGTCCAGCGCATTACCTGGGCCTACAAGCTTGCCGAATCCACGATCAACCTCCCCGGCAGCACGAGCGTGCCTGAGATCCAGGTCTTTCACATCAACACCAAGACTGGCGACGTCGCCGACCAGGTGCTATCTGCGATCGACAAGGCCATCCAGTACCCCATCATCTTCGAGATCACCCGAACAATGGCTGGTGAACCGCAGGTTCGGATGGTCGCAGCGCACAAGCAGCTCAGCACCGGTGCATCGAAACTCAGCGCCTACTATTCGACCGGTTGGCTCCCTGCTGATGCAGAACGGCAGTCGCTCCCCACAGCAATCGGTTTGCCCACCCTCTATGCAGCGATCCTGGAGCCGCTGACGCCGGTGACGGTACGGCCCGGCGAGGAGATGTCAGAGGTTGCCGACAGGCTGGCAACGGTGCGGAAACTCGAACGCGAGATCACCGCCTTGGAACGCAAGCTTCGGACTGAGCCGCAGCTCAACCGCAAGATCGAGCTACGCCGCTCGCTCAAGACCAGACAACAAGAACTCGAACAGCAGAGGTAACCCGTGGACAAACTACGAATGATGTCGCCAGACTTGACCGACGGCAACATCGAGAAGCTCGCTGAGCTGTTCCCTGCCGTCATCACAGAGTCCGTTGACGACGACGGCAATGTCAAGATGACCGTCGACTTCGATCTGCTGCGCCAGGAACTATCAGACCATCTCGTTGAGGGGCCGCAGGAACGCTACCGGCTCGATTGGCCGGGCAAGCGTGCGGCGGCATTCACTGCCAACGCGCCAATAGCAAAGACCCTGCGTCCGGTCCGTGAAGTTTCAGTGGACTTTGACACTACCAAAAACCTCTTTATCGAAGGTGACAACCTCGATGTGCTCAAACTGCTCCAGGAGTCCTACCTGGGAAAGGTAAAGCTCATCTATATCGATCCTCCATACAACACGGGATCCGACAGATTTGTTTATGAAGATGATTTTGCCGAAGAGGCCGACGAATATTTGCGGCGTTCCGGCCAGTTGAACGATCTTGGTGAGCGCGTCCGTGCGAACATCGAGTCGAGCGGCCGCTTTCACTCTGACTGGCTCAGCATGATGTACCCACGTCTCACGCTCGCGCGAAACCTGCTGGCGTCGGATGGTGTGATTTTCGTCTCCATCGGTGATGCCGAGGCTGCTGCATTGAAGCACGTGCTCGACGAAGTCATGGGTGCCAGTAACTTTGTGGCGACAGTTATCTGGCAAAAGGTCTACTCGCCGATGAACAGCGCGACGCAGTTTGCTTCGGTTCACGATTACATCCACGTCTACGCACGGAACGCGTCTGACTGGACTTCTAATCTGCTTCCGAGAACTGCTGAGCAGGACGCCGCGTATAAGAACGTTGATAACGACCCTCGTGGTTCCTGGAAGGCTGCGGATGCAACTGCGGCTGCTGGGCACGCGACACCAAGCCAGTTCTACGAGTTGGTTACCCCGGCAGGGAATCGCTTCACACCGCCACCGGGGCGCGCCTGGCTCTACACCGAGCCGCGATACCAGGAGATGCTCGCGGATAGGCGCGTGTGGTTCGGTGCGGACGGCAACGGTCGACCGGCAATCAAACGGTTCCTCACCGAAGTTAAACAAGGTCGCGTCGCGCAAACGTTCTGGCCATACAGCGAGGTGGGACACACGCAGGATGCGAAAAAGGAACTGCTAGCGCGTGTCGATTTCGCCGAGGATGACACCGTCTTTGACACGCCGAAGCCTACGCAGCTCGTTCGTCGGATGCTCGCGCTTGCGACGTCGGCTTCATCTGAAGACATCGTGATGGATTTCTTCGGGGGATCAGGTACAACGGCCGATGCGGTACTACAGCAAAACGCGGAGGATGGGGGCAATCGCCGTTTCATCTTGGTGCAGCTCCCGGACGATGGCGATGGCCGAAAGAAGGGTATTCCTGACGTGGCTCGTGAGCGCATTCGCAGCGCGGGGCACGCTGTCGTGGAGGCCGCTGGTCTTACTGGCCGAGGAAATGATGTCGGATTCCGTGCGCTGAAGGTCGACTCCTCCAACATGATTGATGTTCTCCGAAAGCCTGACGACACAGCTCAACTTTTGCTCGACGAACTTGAAGGTAGCGTCAAAGCGGATCGAACGAACGAAGACCTGCTCTTCCAAGTTCTTCTTGACTGGGGCTTGGAGCTGACGATGCCGATCACGGTCGAGCGCATACACGAACACGAAGTGCACGTGGTCGAGGACGGCGCGGTGATCGCGTGCTTTGATGACTCGGTTTCAGCTGAGGTTATTCTCGACATCGCAAAGCGCGAACCCATTCGCGCAGTGTTCCGCGACTCCGGTTTCGCTTCAGATGCAGCCCGCATCAACGCCGAGCAGGTCTTCCGTGAGATATCACCGGCGACTGATGTAAAGGCAATCTGATCGGGATGAAACTACAGTTCAAAGTTCAGCAGTATCAGACCAACGCTGTCGACTCGGTCGTGGAGATTTTTGAGGGCCAGCCGAAACATGACGGCATCTCCTATCGAATCGACCCCGGACGGGTGGCACCTGCTCCGAACCCAACGTTGTTCGAGACGAGCGAGACGCCTGACTCGGGTCTTCGAAACGCCGACATTGTGCTCTCCTCTGCTCAGTTGCTGGAAAACGTTCATAAGGTCCAGCGGACTCGCAACCTGCCGCTGTCGGCCAGGCTTGTCGATAGCAAGGCTGCTCCCGGTGCCCCGAACCTCGACATCGAGATGGAGACCGGAACCGGGAAGACGTATGTCTACATCAAGACCATCCTGGAGCTTCACAAACGGTACGGCTGGTCGAAGTACATCATCGTGGTTCCTTCGGTTGCGATCCGTGAGGGCGTCAAGAAGTCGTTCGACGTTACTGCCGAGCATTTCCAGCAGCAGTACGGGACCAAGCCGCGATCGTTTATCTACAACTCATCGCAACTGCACGAGATCGAGCGTTTCAGCTCTAATGCCGGGGTGCAGGTGATGATCATCAACATTCAGGCATTCAATGCGACAGGGAAAGACAACCGTCGCATCTACGACGTACTCGACGACTTCCAGTCGAGGCGCCCAATCGATGTGATCGCGGCGAACCGGCCTATCGTGATCATTGATGAGCCGCAGAAGATTGGTGCGGCGAAGTCCCTCGACGCGCTGTCGCGGTTCCATGGACTGATGATGTTGCGCTACTCGGCAACACACAAAGTGGATCACACGAAGGTGCACCGCCTCGACGCCTTGGACGCATACAACCAGAAGTTAGTCAAGAAGATCGCGGTGCGCGGCATCACAGTGAAGGGCTTAGCCGGATCTACCGCGTACCTGTATCTGGACGCGATTGAGATCGCCAAAGGTGCAAAGCCGCGCGCTCGAATCGAGATCGAAGTGCAGACCCAGACTGGCATCAAACGTCAGGTCAAGCGTCTTGATGTTGGTGCCAACTTGCACGACGTGTCGAACGGTATCGAGGCCTACAAAGGCTTGTTCATCACCGAGATTGACGCGAACCGAGATGTAGTCGAACTGAGCAACGGCGACGTCGTCACGGCTGGTCAACTCGCCGACCGCGACGTCACAGAGGAGACAAAGCGCCGCATCCAGATTCGCGAAGTGATCCGTGCGCATCTGGACAAGGAGCGTGAGCTGTTCAGCCAGGGCGTTAAGGTGCTCTCGCTATTTTTCATCGACGAGGTCGCCAAGTATCGCGACTACGGCCGTGAAGACACCCTTGGCGACTACGCCCGCATGTTCGAGGAAGAATTCACCGCGATCCGCGACGAGGTGCTCAGTGAACTCGCGATCGACCACGGGACCGAGGCGTTTCAGCAGTACTTGCAGCGTGACGAGGTCCGTCAAGTGCATGAGGGGTACTTCTCGATCGACAAGAAGTCCAGGCATCAAATTGATGGCTCGGTGTCTGGCCGCGGTGACGACAAGGGTCAGTCCACCGACACCGATGCATACGACCTCATTCTCAAGGACAAGGAACGCCTGCTTTCGTTCAACGAGCCAGTCCGGTTCCTGTTCTCGCATTCAGCGCTGCGTGAGGGGTGGGATAACCCCAACGTTTTCGTCATGGGGATGCTCAAGAAGAGCGACAACACGGTCTCCCGTCGACAAGAGATCGGTCGTGGCCTGCGCCTCGCCGTCGACCAGCACGGCGAGCGCATGGACAACCCCGCCACTGTGCATGACATCAACGAGCTGACGGTGGTTACTGACGAGTCGTACACCGATTTCGTTGCCGGACTTCAAAAGGAGATTTCGGAGTCCTTAGCTGCCCGACCGCGCAAGGCGACCCCCGAGTACTTCGTCGGCAAAACTGTTGAGGATGCTCCAACCGGAACCCTTCACACGATCACGCTAGATGAGGCAAAACAACTCCAGCACTGGTTGACGATTAACGCCTTTATCGACTACGAGCAGCACCTCACCGACAAGTGGCTCGGTCGGGCCGAATTACCTGAGATGCCCGAGCTGCCAGCCTCGCTGCAGCCGTACTTTTACCAGGTTGCCGAATTAGTTGACGCTCTACACGTCGCGGCGCCGGAGATCACTGACGACCGCAAGCCGAAGAAGATTCCGCTCAACGAGGCAAACTTCGCCAAGAAGGAGTTCCAGGCGCTCTGGGGCCGGATCAACCACAAGGCGGTCTACCAAGTCGAGTTCGACTCGGCCGAGCTGATCCGCAAGTCCGCCGACCATCTCGATAAGCACCTGAACGTCGCCGCGATGCAGTACGTCGTTCAAGCAGGGCAGCAGCGCGAGAAGTTGGAGGCTGACGACCTCGCGGGCGGCTCGGGGTTCGCGGTGTCGTCCACGCAGACTCACACCGAGACCGTGAGTGCGGGATCGCAAGTGAAGTATGACTTGCTTGGTGAAATCACCGAGAAGACCCAGCTCACCCGTCGTACGGTTGCCGCGATCTTGCGAGGCGTGGCACCGGGCACGTTTGGGAAGTTCCGGCTCAACCCGGAGCAGTTCATCACCGAGGCTGCGAGGCTGATCAACGAGCAGAAGGCGACTGTCATCGTGGAGCATCTGGCGTACGACACGCTGGAAGACCGGTTCGACTCGGCGATCTTCACCGAAAATCAAACCGCGCAGGACTTCAGCAAGGCGGGTGACAAACTCAAGAAACACGTCTACGACTTCGTAGTGACCGACTCGAAGATTGAGCGCGCCTTCGTCACCGAGCTAGACACCAGTACGGAGGTCGCTGTCTACGCGAAGCTCCCGCGCGGGTTCTTCATCCCGACTCCAGTGGGTGATTACAACCCCGACTGGGCGATCGCGTTCACAGAGGGCAGCGTCAAGCACGTCTACTTCGTTGCTGAAACTAAGGGCTCTCTTTCGACGCTCCAGCTCAAGGGTATGGAGGACGCCAAGATCGAGTGTGCCCGCAAATTCTTCACGTCCATTAGTGAGAAGAACGGCCAAGACGTCACCTACGACGTCGTTACCGACTACACCGAGCTGATGCAGCTCGTTACGGCATAGGTCGATCTGTGGCGCTCTTCTCGGAGAACTTTCAATGGCCATCGAGCTCGGTCGTATTTGAATCGATCGGTGATGGCGCACGCGACGGCACGGCCAAAGTTGTCGAACGTGGCGGGCGGTGGATCCTCAAATCACCGAGTAGCTTCTCGTATGCGACAGGGCAGCCTGGCATACGAGTCCTCACAGCATCTCTTGACGGGACACCGACGCTCATACGTGGAACAGTCTTCGCGATCGACGGTGACCTAGGGTTGCGAGTCGATGAACTCAGGGTCGGATCAGCTCTGGATGATGCTCAATACACAACTGTGACGGCGACATTCGAGCACCTGGCGTCGGTCTCTTCCTGCCGCCACGAGGATGGAGCGGCTCGGAGCCCTGGGCAACCATTGGTGTTCCCGGCGAGTGGCGGAGCGTCGCAAATGGAAGCGACGCTACGCAGTGGAGAGAACTCGATCACGTTGGTTGTGCCGGAGCCGGTTCCGTTGGAGGACTTTGAGACTCAACTCGCCGTCTTTCAGGCGATGCTCACATTCGCGGCAGACCTGCCGTGCGGACAACTCACGCTAGTCGCAACTGACAGGTCCGGGCAGACCGTGAACATCTTTGGACGAGACAAGTACGCGCCGTTTGAGCGTCCGACGCGCAAGCCGGTTGAGTACACGCTGAGATTCGCAGGTGACTGGATTCAACACACGATCGAGCGCTGGTGGGTGGCATACAGCGAATGGAAACCAGTCCTCCAGATCCTCGCGGGGTTGCGGTACCAGCCTGGATATGTCGACGCAGACGTGATCCTCAGCTCCGCGGCAATTGAGTCAGTCGCCACAGAGCTTCAACAACACGAAGCTCCGCGACTAAGTTCCCACGAATCTAGGCCGATTCTCGAAGCTCTGGAATCGCTGACGGGCCTGAATCATGCGCAGAAGGAGGCGGTGGCACAGCTCAAGGGCGATCTTGGGAGGACCACATTCCGTTCGAAAGTGGTGCAGCTCATCCGACATGTCGATGACGAAGTCTGGCAGCAGGCGCGGGCGTCCATTGAAGAATGGACGAAGCAATTTCTCAAGGCTCGAAATACCATTGCTCACGCGGTTTCGAGCGACATCTGGGAAAATGGCGTCTTGCTGCGCGGTATCCGGGACGCCAACTGGATCGTGCTGACTCTCGTGATTCTGAAGTACTTGGACGTTCCAGACCCGGCAATTGGCCGCGCTGCGGAACGACTCGGCACACGGCACGGCGTTCGCTATCGCGGCATTGAAATCTTCACCTGAGATCGCTGACTTCAGCACCACCACGCGTCTTGCAGATCGAGGTTTCGGCAACTCCCGTGTGATTCCTGAAGCTACCGATCCTGCTCGTTCACCTTCTCCTTGATGGAGAGAAGGTGAGCTGCGGTGACGGTGTCGATGCGGGTGATGTCGGCGGGCGACGGCCACAAGTACCTGCTGCGCACAGTGGCCGCCGGTGACGGCGAACGCAACCTTTCGACCCCGTTGACGAGGTACTACAACGCAGACGGCACACCGCCGGGACGATGGATGGGCAGCGGTCTCCCAGGGCTCGGAAGAGGGCAATTCCACGACGGCGATGGAGTCACCGAGGCCCAGCTCCAGCTGCTGATTGGCATGGGGCGTGATCCTGTCACGGGGGAGCCGCTTGGGCGCGCGTACCCGGCTTACAAATCGGCACCTGAGCGGGTTGGTGAGCGAGTCAGCGCGCTCGATCCCGAGCTGGGTCCTACCGCTCGGGCCCGAGCAGTCGCGGCGATCGAAGCGGAGGAATCCGAGCGTGGCACGCGACGAGCCGTGGCCGGATATGACTTCACCTTCTCCGTCCCGAAGTCCGCCTCCGTGCTGTGGGCAGTTGCTGACGCAGGAACGCAATCTCTCATCGTCAACGCACACCATGCGGCGGTTGCAGAGGTGGTTGCGTTCATGGAGCGTGAGGTTGCAGCTACTCGTGCCGGTGCAACCCCTGGGGATGGTGCCGTTGCACAGGTCGACGTGCGTGGGTTGATCGCAACAGCGTATGACCACTACGACTCACGCTCAGGCGATCCCCATCTGCACACGCACGTCGTGATCAGCAACAAGGTGCAGACAGTGCTCGACAACAAGTGGCGAAGCTTGGACGGGCGGCCCCTGCACGCTGCGACAGTGGCGCTTTCCGAGATCCACGAAGCCGTGTTCGCCGATCACCTCACGCGGCTCTTCGGAGTTGAGTGGGAAACGCGTGAGCGCGGACGGGACCGCAATGCGGCATGGGCGATCGCGAAGGTCCCTGAACAACTTGTGTCCGAGTTCTCGTCGCGGTCGCGGCACATCGACGAGGAGAAGGATCGTCTCATCGCTGCGTACGTGGAGAAGCACGGCAGGCAACCCTCCAGCACGACGATTATCAAGCTGCGTGCCCAGGCGACACTCGCTACACGACCGGAGAAAGAGATCCATTCTCTAGCCGAACTCACCACTCAATGGAGGAGGCGAGCGGGCAAGATCCTTGGGGTGGATGCCACTCATTGGGCATGCTCGGTCACGGCGAATGAGGTGCCGTTGCTCCTGCGCGCTGATGATGTGCCGCTTGACGTAGTTCGTGGGCTGGGTCAGAGCGTCGTGACCGCAGTCGGAGAAAAACGTTCGACCTGGCGGCGCTGGAATCTCACTGCCGAAGCTGCACGCCAAACGATGAGGTACCGTTTCGCCAACACACGCGATCGCGAAGCGATCATCGGCATGGTGGTGGACGCGGCTGAGGCTGTGTCGATTCGGCTCACGCCGCCTGATCTAGCATCCAGTCCCGCCGTTTTTCGGAGGAATGATGAATCGTCGGTGTTCCGGCCGAAGAACTCCACGGTGTTCTCGTCGGGTGAGCTGCTCGACGCAGAGGAGCGCCTGCTTCAACTCGCGCATACAACGACGGGACCGACTGTCTCGTTGGAGACGGTCGAGCGGATCGTGCGAAAGCCTGATCGTGAGCGGTTGGTGCTGGGGGAGGACCAAACGTCCGCACTGATGGAGATCGCCGTGTCTGGACGTATCGTCGATTTGCTTGTCGGCCCGGCTGGTGCCGGGAAAACGACTGCGATGAATGCGCTGCGACGGGCGTGGGAGAAGGAACACGGCAAAGGGGCTGTCGTTGGACTTGCGCCTTCGTCGAGTGCGGCACAGGTACTTGCTGAGGATCTTGGGATTGCGACCGAGAACACGGCGAAATGGTGGCAGAACCATCTCCAAGCAGGCGTGAGCTTCCAGCCGGGTCAGCTCGTGATCGTTGATGAAGCGTCGCTAGCGGGAACGCTCTCGCTCGACCGAATCACCCAGCTCGCGGCTGAGGTCGGAGCGAAAGTGCTACTCGTCGGCGACTACGCACAGCTCCAGGCCGTCGACGCGGGCGGCGCATTCGGGCTGCTCACGCACGACCGCGATGACGTGCCCGAACTCGTCGACGTTCACCGATTCACCCACAACTGGGAGAAGCGCGCATCTCTCGATCTTCGCCACGCCCACACCGATGTCATCGACACCTACGATGAGCACAATCGCATCGTTGACGGGGACACCGAAAGCATGATCGATGCCGCCTACACCGCATGGCGCACCGACCTCCTCGCGGGGCGCGCAACGGTTCTCGTCTCCGACTCCAACGAATCCGTGACCGCGCTCAATAACCGCGCGCGGACCGATCTCATCCTCGACGGAACTGTCCGGGGGACGCGCGAATCAGAGCTGCACGATGGAACCCATGCGGCGTGCGGTGACACCGTCATCACTCGCCGCAATGATCGCCGCCTGCTGGCCGGACGCAGCTGGGTGCGCAACGGCGACCGCTGGAGCGTCGTCGATGTTCGACGCGACGGATCGATGCTGGTTCGACGTACCGGAGGTTCCTGGGGATCCAGCGTCCTCCTTCCAACTGAGTACGTCGCGGAGCACGTCGAACTCGGCTACGCGGTCACCTCCTTCCGGGCGCAAGGCCTCACCACCGACACTGCCTACGCGCTCGTCGACTCGACCATGACCCGAGAGACCTTCTACGTGGCTATGACACGGGGGCGTGATGCCAACGTCGCCTACGTCGCTGTGCATAAACCCGACCCATCCCACGATGGCCCGCATCCGGGACAGAACGATGAAGTCACCGGCCGCAGCGTGCTTATCAGCGTCCTCCAACACGTCGGCGCCGAGCTCTCTGCGCATGAAACGATCGCCGTCGAACAAGAGTCCTGGGGAACGATCGCGCAGCTCGCCGCAGAATATGAGACGATCGCCGCGGCAGCGCAACGCGACCGGTGGGCCGCCCTGGTGCGGATATCCGGCCTCACTACAGAAGAAGTGAATGAGGTCATTGGCTCGGATGCGTTCGGCCCCCTGACCGCAGAGCTGCGCCGAGCTGAAGCCAACCATCATGACCTGGCCAGCGTGCTCCCGCGTCTTGTCGGGGCACGCGGTTTTGGGGATGCGGACGACATCGCTGCGGTCATCCGTCACCGGCTGATTGCGGCCACTGCTCGGCCCGTGGGATCGGGGCGTTCACGGATAGCGGCCAGGCTCATTGCAGGGCTCGTGCCCGAAGCGATGGGGTCGGTCGCTGATGACATGCGTCAGGCGCTCGATGAACGTCGTGACCTCATCACGCAGCGAGCCGACGCAGTGCTCGGCAAAGCAATCGCTGATGATGCGCAATGGATCGCGTCACTCGGTGAAGCTCCCGCTGCTGCATCGGGGCGTGAAAGGTGGCAGTTGGCGGCGCGGACGATCGCCGCGTATCGCGACCGATACGCCGTCACGACGCCGAGCCCGCTTGGGGGCCGACCCGAGGCCACGGCGCAGCGAATCGATCATGCGAGGGCAGAAGCAGCGTTCACCGAGATCCGCCGTTTGAACGCCGCGGCCAAGGTTGCGCAGTCCCATCGTGAGCCGTCTGAGCGGACTTCGGAGGGGCGGGTGCTCTGACCGCTGCCCGGTCGCGCCGGTGCACGCGCTTTTCTCCGGTCAACTGCGCTGAAGAGGATGAGCGATTACAGGCCGCGTGAATCGGGTGTGCGACGATCACACGCTGCAGCGATGCGAAATGCTCGTGACAGCTCCATGTTGGGGTCGTTGCTCTTGTCCTCGTCGGCGAGTCGAAGAACGTCTTCGGAACCTGTGAGCAAACGGGCGCGTCTGTCTTGAATAAGGATGTTGGAGCCATAGCTGGCGGCACTCGTCACGGGGCCAGGCACCGCACCGACTGAGCGACCAAGCTCCACTGCTTCGTCGGCGACACGCAGCGATCCCGACCGCGCCCCCGCCTCAACGATCACCGTCGTCGAGGAGAGCGCGGCCATAATCCGGCCACGATCGAGAAAGCGCTGCCGTGTTGGTGCGACACCCGGTGCAACCTCAGAAACGAGGAGACCTTGTTGCTCAATACGCGCAAACAGATCCGCGTGTCCAGCAGGGTACGCGCGATCGACCCCACCCGCGAGGACTGCAATCGTTCTTCCACCGGACGCCAGTGCCGACTGGTGTGCGACTGCTTCGATACCGTAAGCACCGCCTGCGACGACGACACGGCCGCTGAGCGCGAGGTCACTGGCGAGTTCAATCGCCATGTGGTCCCCATACGCCGTGGAGGCGCGCGCACCGGTCAGCGTGATGCGGTCGGCGAGAGGCTTGGCCAGCAACGCAGTCTCGCCACGCGTCCACAGCGCATATGGTGTGCGTGATCCAAGATCGTTGAGGGCAACTGGCCAATCCTTCTCACCCGGAATCAGGACCTGGAGGCCTTGCCGCTCGAAGGTTGTCATCTGTGTGGCCAAGGTGTCGGCGCTGCTCACAGTGTGCAAGCGTTCGCGCCATACGGCCGCTGCGATTTGGTCGAGGCCGGGCACTGCGCCGTCAGCATCAGCGAGGCGGAGCAGCTCTACGGCACCGACTTGGCCAAGGAGACGACCGGTCGACGGATCATTCGGTGCGGCCACGAGCGAGAGAACGGTACGCGCGCTCCGCTCGTCGTGTCCGAGGGAAGAGAGGGAAGTCATCATCGGGCTCCTTCACAGCCAGTCATCACCGTGCAGGTGCCCAGCACCGCCCTTTCCTACGTCGTGGGTTCGGCGTACCCTTGGAACCAGGCGACACACTCAATGTTCGCCATCGCCCGCGCGATGGCATGACGGCCCCGGGGCAGTCCTCCAAGGTTCAACGTTGCCGAACCATGAGAGGACCGTTGTCATGCTTCGAATCATCTGGTTTATCAGCATCCACCTCCGCAACGTCATGCGCAGGTACATGCCGACCAATATCCTGCTCGATGCGATTCGCACCCGCCGCGGGCTCAAGTGGGGCGTGCCCGCGATGCTCCTCGCCATCCCGTACCTTCTCGCCACGAGCGTCTGCACGGCGCTCATCGACGGGGGAGCGTCCCGTTGGCTCTACGTCGTGGCACTTGTCTGCATCTGGAACGCGCTCAAGTTCATCGTGATCGGGCCGGTCTCAGCCGTGATCCTTCTTAGGGTGCGGAATGCGGAGCGCCGGAACAGGCGACGTCAGCCACGCACAACCAGTGCACAATGGGCGTGAAGGGCGACGGACGCACCAAGAGGATGGCAACCACCGACACATGCATCCGGTGATTGCTGATGGCGCAGAACAGCGGCCGTTAGGGGATCTCGGGGCTGCCTAGCGTATTGCTGGCGCGTCTACGAGCCGGGCAGGTTGCTTCATGACACTCTAAAATCAGTCTGTGAAACAGGAGGTTCGGATGCGGCGAGTTAAGGTCGGACGCCATACCGTCGAAGCTTCAGACGTTCTGGCGTCGTATTGGCGTTTCGCTGCTGAGCGGCAGAATGTCTATCACGCGCGGCTGCTTGGCGATCCTGGACCCTGGACGGATGACCCGGTTATCTCACGATTCCGCTTCACAAATGCCTACCGTGCAGCTGACCGCGTCTCGCAGGACCTGATTCGTGTCGCATACGAGGGGCCTCAGGATGCGGAGAACCTCGTGTTTCGTGTCATGTTGTTCAGATTCTTCAACAAACCATCGACATGGGCGGCGTTGGAATCGCAGTTTGGCGAGATATCGGTTGATTCGTTTGACGTCGATGCCTTCGATAGCGTCCTGGACCGTCTACTTTCAGAAGGCGAACGGATCTACTCAGCGGCCTATATCATCCCGCCGCCGCCGTTTGGAGCAGTCAGGAAACACCGCAATCACTTGCTGCTCATCGATCACATGTTGCACGCCGGGGTCGCGGATCGGATAGCGGCGGCGACATCGCTACGTGAGGTCTTTGAAACCGTTTCGTCATTCCCCTCCTTGGGCCCATTCTTGTCGTACCAGCTTGCGATCGATTTCAACTACACGACCGTCATCGACTTCGATGAGAACGACTTTGTAGTTCCTGGGCCTGGCGCCCGCAGTGGAATCAAGAAGTGCTTCCCAGGCTTAGGCGAGGCCTCGGCAGAAGATGTCATACGTTGGATGGTCGACACTCAAGCGGATCAGTTCGAGCAGAACGGAATCGCGTTCCCTGATCTGTTTGGTCGTGCATTGACCCTCATCGACTGCCAGAATCTCTTCTGCGAAACAGACAAGTACGCAAGAGTCATGCACCCCGACGTACGAGGAGTCGGGAACCGCAGTCGCATCAAGCAGCAATTCCTTCCTCAGGGAAACCCAAGGCTTCCATTTTTCCCGCCCAAATGGGGTATCAATGAACGCGTCTCAATGAGCTCCGTGGCGCGAGCGTCCCAGAAACTCGACAGCAGCGGCCTCAAGATCATGGTCCCCGACTCCTTGGACCAGCTGATTGAGCACACTGCGCTCCACCCCGTTCTGGGCTGACCAAAAAAGCTCGATCATTCGAATAAAGGCGAGCAGGAGGGGATCAGTAAGCGACGGTTCGAGATCGACTAAGCGTTCGCCTGACCGCAATCTGTTCTCCAACCGCATCCACTCCTGCAACTCCCCGGCCGATTCCTTCCATTCCGTATCGAAGAAGGCGCGGACTCCACCAGGGCGTCGGTCTACTGTTTCGTGATTCGCGTTCACGACGCTCTCAGCTCTGTCGAAGTGTCGCTCGTACAGATGCATCGAGGAGCTGAAGAACACCAAGCGTCCGGGCTCATAATCCAGCCAGCGAGACATCATCTCTAGCAACAGCGTCCATTCGAAGGCGTTGATCCCGGAAAATCCCCACCAGATGTCCGTGCTGCGCGCCGCAACATGGAGATGGAGCTTCCCATCCCGAAGCAGGAAGTGTAGCCAGTTGTTACACGGAACGTCGAGGCTTTCAACAAAATCGCGATCGGGATCGTAGATGCTGATGACCGCACGCCGCGATAGAGGATCAGCACGAAGAATTCTTACGACTTCCGAAAGCTGATCGATGCCGTTCCAATTCCGGATCCGCGGGCCGTAGCCAGCTCTCCACGTAGTTCCATCGTCTGAGAATTCTGAGGCGCGCTTCAGATACGCTCCGAGATACTCCATGTCGTTTCGTCCGCAGATCACCCACATGCTCTCCGCAATTGACGCAAAGATATTGTTGTGGCGATTCGTGGCGATGACCTGACGGGAGCGAATATCGGAGATCTCGATGAGTCGTGCCCGTAACTCGCGTGTTGAATTGCCACGGACTTCGACGTTTTCACCGGATTCGAGGACGCATCTCAGCTCCTCAATGAAGGCGGTCTGAACATCCCTGTACACGGTCATGGCAGGTCTCACGCACCCACTGCTATCGACGCGAGCCCGTGGGCGAGTAGAGCATCAGCAATCAACGCATAGGTTGCGTCCTCGCCAGCGCTCGGCACGATGACCGCGAGGTCGGGATGCTCGTCGACAAGCGCTCGGTAGCCCGCTTTCACACCATGCGTGTTGTTGTCGTCGACGTAATGGGGTTCTAGGAAAACAAACACAATGGATGGGACGATCGGGTGCCAGATTGTATGGACGAGGTCTCGAAAACTCGATTCGGATAACCCCGATTGCTCGACTGATCCGCCGTACCATCCGTACGCAATGGTTGACCACCACCATCGGTCGAGGATCAAGGACTGCGTCCTGGCCGCTTCTACTAGGTGGCAGATTGACTCTGCATGACAAGCAAGATGAGCAAGTTGTTGAGCGAGCCCCGACCGAGGCCTCTCAGTATCAGCCTCGCCCTCCAACGCCGTGTAAAGCTGCTTGGTGAAAGGGGTGAAGCCCCTTGGCATGTGGGCAAACACAGTTGAGTTCGCAGGCACTGCGGCTTGAAGACGCTTTAGCTGTGTCGACTTTCCCGTCTGGTCGAGACCCTCGAAGACGATGACGGCACCGGGATGGATGATGATGCTAGCAGCAGACATCGCCAACTCCTTCGCTCTGCCCAGCGTGGCTCCAAGGTGGTGTCAGAGGTCACCCCTAGCATCAAGGTATGCGAGATGATGGGATCGACATGGGAGGCACAGCGGCGCGTCGCCCTGGCGAGCCGTGGCGTGAACTCAATGACGTTGGCTGCGGTTATCTGTCGGTCTACTTCTCGGAGCCCCTTGCACGCTGGCCGATTCGTGAGATCACACGACCTGCGGACAACAAGAGCGACCCGAACATCGAAACTGGCACATACGGCCTGTTCTCAACATGTGAGCCGGGGATGCGGAATCGAATTGTCCACGATGGTGCAGCGACTGTGTTTTTCCTCACTACACGTAAGAAACACCAGGGCCGAGTCATTTCAGGCTATTACCACTTGGGCTGGTACACCGAAGGTACTCAAGGAGCGGTCAACCGAGATTACGCGCTCGCTGCCGATACGGTGCGCTTCATCGACCCGATCCTTGCGACCGACCTGCCTGAACCGCTGGCCACACTCTGCTCGGCGCCGTTTCGCACGATGAAGCCAATCGATGCGTTGGCAGTCGCTTCACTTCGGTCTCTCTGCGACGAGCGTCCCGACCGTACGAAGGAGTATCTCGGCGAGGTGACCCGAATCGAAAGCTTCGCCCGAGCAAGATCGGGCTACGCCTACCCGTCATGGGCGAGAGAAGGCGGGTTCACTTGGGACGATGCCGACGATTATTACCAGACTGACGCTGAACTCTCCAAGGTTCCAAACAGCTCCAAGAGCCGCAAATGGCGTTGTCGGGTGTGTGGATACCTCATCAAGAGCGGCGCCCTGCTGAAGAAGTGCCCCCTCTGTAAGCAAATGGCCACTCTCGCTCCAGAAGAGGAGGTTGCATGACTCGTCGAGTTTTCATCAGCTACCAGCACGATGATCAGATGAAGGCGCGAGGCCTCAATCTGATGACGTACAACAAGGATGTCAACGTGGACTTCACCGGTCGACACCTCCTCGACCCTGTTAAGAGCCAAGACCCTGACTACATAAGCCGAAAGATCAGGGAAAAGATCACAGGCTCATCGGCAATGATCGTGCTCATCGGGAAGAAGACGGCTCAGAGCGACTGGGTTGAGAAAGAAGTCCAATGGAGCCAAGAACAAGGGAAAGGCGTTATTGGAATTCGGATCGACCCCGATGCTCCTATCCCTGACGGGCTAACGGAGTATGGCGCAGAGATTCTCAACTGGTACGAACCCTCAGACGTAGATCAGTTCGACGACGCCATCGAGCGAGCCATCGCTGCGACTTCCAGAGGCAAGAGCATGCCGATGAATACGCCGACGACATGTGGGCGATGAACTTGGTACGAAAACAGGTTCGCATCGCGGGCCGATCGACAGTCGGGACGGCAAAGTGATCATTGTTTACGCGGGAGTACAGGCCGACGAGCCCGAACGTGAGGTTCCCCGGCTCCCAGCCGATGCTGAGGATGCCCTTTTGGCGAGAATCAAAGGCCTTCTCCAATCCCTTCAGCCGAGTCTCCTGGTCGGTGCTCTCGCCTCGGGAGCAGATATTCTTTTTGCCCGCGCCGCGCTCTCAGAAGGGATCCCCTTGCGCGTGCTGCTTCCGTTCGCAAAAGAGGACTTTAGAAGAACTAGCGTCGAGTTACGCGGTGAGCCCTGGACCTCACATTTCGACAGGATCGTTGCCGACAAAGCTGTTGAACTAGTTGAAGGTGCGCAACCCGTGGAGGAGACCGCGGCGGCCTTCAACGAACACAATCTCACGATGCTCGATGACGCACGGACGTTGGCTGAAGACACGGACGAGCGTGTGTGGGTGCTCACAATCAGACCGGCTCCCGCAGAAGGCGCGCCAACGGTGACTGATGATCTTGTGCTCCGAGCTGAAGAAAGAGGTCATTTAACGCTAGACCTGGCTCCTTTTCACGAGAGCACGTCGGCATTCATTGTCATGCCGTACGGGCGGAAGAAGGATGTGCGTTCGGGAAAGTATGTGGACTGCGATCCAGCCTTCCATAGGATTTATCGCCCTTTGCTGGAGGACGCCGACATCAGCTGGAGCAGAGCAGACTTGGAGACCGACAGCGGGATTATCCACTCCGGGATGCTCGCAGCCCTAGCGAATTCTGATGTCGTGCTGGTAGACCTCACCGCTACGAACTTCAATGTTGCTTACGAACTCGGGGTAAGGCACGTATTCGCTGATCGGGCGACTGTCCTTGTGAACCCGCAAATTGAGGGACAATCGCGATACGCTCCTCCCTTTGACATCAACATGATCCGTGTTCATTCGTTCGAGCGCGGACAGAAAGTGTCAGATCTGCAGGCTGAGGAGGCCATTCGAGGACTTCAACCTGTTCTTCGGCGGGTGATTCGCGAGGTTGAAGTCGACAGTCCAGCACACAGTTGGTTCGATCTGGCCTCCGTGAAACGGCCGTTCTCGCAGCTCGCAGAAGTAGCAGAGGCGCTCATCGCAGAGAACAACGCGCGCGACAGAATAGCGGTAGCGATCAAGTCTTCTGATGCGGCCGAGATGAAAGCTGCGGCGGAGTGGGTGAGCTCCACTTCGAACGTGAACGAGGGCCTACGGCGGAGCCTGAGAATTGAACTGGCTTTGGGGTTGCACGCAGAAGAAGCGTATGAAGATGCTCGAGTCCTCCTAGACCTCGCACAACCGAGTGTCGATGATGCATTGCATAGGATCTGGCTCCAGAAGAGCATTATGGTTTATCGGCGCCTTGGCGAGGATGCGCAGGACCCCGCGATCAGGATAGAACTTTGGCGAAAGGCACGTAGGCACCTTGAGGAGGCCGACGCTGCCGGATACGTCGATTCGGAGACTTACGGTAGTTGGGGAGGGCTTATTAAGCGCGAGTTAGAGCTCCAGCTTGGCAATGGAGATCCGGCTGTATCCACGAGTCTTTTCCGCGAGATGGCAGAAAAGTACAAGGCAGGTTTTGAAGCCGATCCAAGCTACTACACGGGAGTAAATCTCCTAATGGCGATTCGACTCAGTGATCGAGAACGCGACTCATCTTTCCGAGAGGAGTTCGATGAGGTCCTGGCTGTATCCCGGTTCCTCAACAGGCTCGCGATAGCGGATGATCCCAGTGACTACTGGGCTCTCGCGACACGTGCGGAACTAACCCTTCACGAGCGTCTCGTCCAAAGCTTGTCTGTGGACGAAGCGGCCGAACAATATGCAGAGGCAGCCCGGCACGGCAACGCGGATCAGATTCGATCCACCAAGTATCAGCTAGGTTTTTTGGTCAAATATGGCGATCCGGCGGACGTAATTGAACGTCTAAAACTAGTCGTAGATCAGGCTCGATAGGGGAATCCGATGGTCTTGTATAGCACCCGCACGCAGAATGCCATCCGGGAACTGGCCGCAATAACTCGGCAGTATCAGGACGTAGCTGAAGGCGCCCGAAAGACAGCCTCGTCTCCGGTTCGACATAAGGTTTTTGTTAGCTACCATGCCGCGGACGCTGTGGAGGTGGTGGATTTCATCGCCGCAAACACAGACGTGTTCATACCGCGGGCGATAGGCATGGAAGAGGACGGATCTGACATCATCGACTCGACGAATGTCGCGTATATTCGTCAGACGATAAGGTCTAAGTTCCTAAAGGACTCCACCGTTACGCTTTTGGCGGTTGGTGAGTGCACCTGGGCCCGCAAGTTTGTGGATTGGGAGCTTTACACGAGTTTGCGCTCCGACCCGACTCCGAATGGCCTGCTGGCGGTGCAACTCCCGTCCGTTTCTGGATCTCGGCCCAAACTTCCCGAGCGACTCTCGCTCAATCTGGGCAAGGGAGACGAGAAAGGGTATGCCAACTATTACGTTGCTCCCGGGAGCCAAAACACTCTGCGAAGCTGGATTCAGGAGGCCTTCGAGGGGCGAACGTCGCGCCTTGGTCTGCTCAACTTGGGCGGCGCGCTGCGTGAACGAAACTCAACATGCGAGCCGGGGTGAGTGTAAGCGTGTCTGCGACCCATATCGTCATTCAAACTGCGTATCTCTGCGTATCTCTTGGTCAAGGCAGATCGTCCCGAGCAGTGTTCGGGACAGGCGTCATGAGATATCCGAAGTCAGCAGACTAGATCATTGTGTGGCCTCGTAAGGGGACCAAAAGGGGACCACACCCATGGAAACCATGCATCTCGTGACGTGCTCTGCATGACCTGAGCCGCAGAATCATGCGTGATCAATGCCAGATCGAGAAGTTAGGACGCCTGGGGGTCAGGGGGTCGCAGGTTCAAATCCTGTCATCCCGACGGAAGAGTAAATACCCGATCAGAAGGTATTTTCAAGAGGTCGTGAGATCGGCGTTCGCGCCGGTCTTGTACCCAAGATTATAGCCGCTGAACCCCTTGACTCGACATGGTCAAGGGGTTCAGGCGTTTCTAGGCGCTCATCGCGGACTCCCGAAGGTGCTCGTTCATTCGTGCCGCAGCATTTTGCAACGCTGTGTTGTCAGTGTGAAGGTACGCACGCGTCGTCTCGACCGATGCATGCCCGAGGATGTCGCTCACGACGTGAATCGGGACGCCGGCGTTCGCGAACCAGGTTGCACCCGCGTGTCGGAGGTCGTGACGGCGCAAGCCTGGCAACCCCAACGATGCAACCAGCTCGTCCCAGCCGGTTGCGTCACGTAATGCTGCCGTGGTGATGACACCGCCACGCGGCCCTCGCAACAGTGGCAGGTTGCGCGACCGTCGCGTTGTGAGCCCGCGCAGCACGGGCTCGAGCGGTTCGATGATCGGCACGCGGCGGGCGCGACGACCTTTCGGGGGTTTGATGCTCAGGCCGCCGGCCCCGGGGAAGCACTGCCGTTCGATCGTGACGACATTGCTCGCCCAGTCGACGTGGCCAACGAGGAGCCCGCCCACTTCCGAGCTGCGTGCGGCCAGAAACGCGCTGAGCATGACGTGGTCGCCGTAGCTTATGTGGATCCGTTCGCAGGCCTCAGCGATTCGCGCGACATCATTGGGACCTGGAATCAGCTTCGTGCGTGGAAGCTCCAGGTTCGTGCGGTAGCGCCTGTCAGCACGGTCACGCACAGGATTGCGAGCGATGAGATCATCGCGCACCGCTTCATCGAGCACCCGCGTCGGCGCGGCGATCGTGTTCTTGAGCGTGGAGCGGGAATGGACCGTCTCCCGGCTGTCGATGGCTCGGTCAACCAGCCCCGTGGTGATGTCGCGAAGGCGGATGTGGCCGAGCGCGGGGAGAACCCTGAGGCGGAGGCCGGCTCGGTATCCGTCTGCGGTCGATGTCGGATCGACACCGCGAAGGAATCGATCGCCGATCGAATGCGCGTAGTCGCTCAGAGTGAGGAGCGGATCGATGCTTCGGCTCGAACTTGTGCGCATGAGTTCGAAGAACTCCTGGGCGGCGACGTCATCATCTACCGTGACAGAGCGACTTCTGCGCTGTCTTGAGGACGGGTCGGTCCAGCGGACCCGAGCGCGGATCCGGGAACCGCGGCGGAGGGTGTCGAGGTGGAGGGGCACTCCGTGCGGTGGAAAAGCAGGATGATGAACAGTCATCCGATTGAGGATCTCCCACATCCCTGCGAACTCAATGCTCCCGCGGAGACGCGATCGGATGGGCGTATCGCACGCTCACCCGATCGTCCTGATGGTTGAGCGTCTGCAAGTCAGCGGGGGAGAGAATCCAGGATCTCTGCAATCCGCGCATCCTTCTCGGCCGTCTTGATCATGCGTGTGAGGTTTGGGCGATCAGTTTGCAGCGAGCGAGCGAGCTCGGCAACGGACCCACGAGAATCGTTTCCGGCGAGCTCGAGTAGACGAGTGAACCCCGCGAGACTGAACTTCAGAGAGGCGCGCGTCTGCTCAAGAGCGGCGTCCGCAGCCTCACGCAACAGCCATGCCTGTGCAATGCCCGCAACGATCGGGGAGAACGGCGCGATGTCCGGCGTCTCGATGTGTGCTTCCAGCTTCTCGTCGGTACCGCCGAACTCGGCCGCGAGAGCGTTCACCCATTCGGCGTATTTCGTATAGGCGTCGAGCACGTTGTAGGTGTGGGTTGCCTCGATTCCACCATCTGCTAGTGTCCGGATGATCTTTGACTCTTTGGCGCCTACCTCCTCTGGGACGAGCGCGACGATCCGGTCTCGCCAGCCGCCGGATCGCCTCACACCGCCATTGTTGAGACTCTGTGAGAGGAAGAGGCGGAGAGCGTCACCATGGATCTCTGCCCTGTCGGTCGTGTCGAAGCGGTAGATGCGCGGTGTGCCGATGGGTGTCCACTCGTAGTCATCCGCCACCCGGATCGCGCCCTCATAGAGAAGGTGCTCACCAGCGGGCGATGTCCATGCGAGCACTCGACCGCGCTCGGAGATGTATCCGTAGAGGTGGTCCGTGTCTTCCGCATCCGCGCTGGCAGCAAGGGTGGAGGCCTCATCGATGCTCTTCACTTCGATGGCATGGCGCAGGGTGAGGGTTGCTTTGAGGGTGGGGTGATGTGTCATGGGTACACACTACCCGTCAACGGCGAAGCGTTGCTACAGGCACCTCGTCGCGCCGCGATACCTACAGCGAATGGGTCGGACGGTCGTAGGGGGTTAGATCAGTCGGTGAAGTAGTCCTCTTCGTCATAGTCGGTGGCGTCCAGCCACAGCACCTCGTTGTCAAATAGTGCGAACCCGATGCTTTCCCACGCTTGGCGGACCTTCTGACGGTTGTCATGTAGTGCGCGGCCCCTCATCTTGTGCCATCCGTCTGGCTGCGCGATCAAAGCGGCGACGGTGATTCGTCCCCGCCCGAGGAATCGAATGGCTGTCGCCACTGCTCGTGGTCCCAGCCGTTGTCCGCGATACTTCGGATCGATCCACACGCGATCGATGATGATCGCGTGTGATGGGAAGATCTCCGTTCGCTCAACGATGCCGTCATCCTGGAACAAGGCAGTACCCACGGCTCCGAGGTCTGCCTCGAGTGCGTCGAGGGCTTCGTATGCGCTGGTATCGGAGTCCAGATCTACCAGGAAGCCGCGGATAGAGCCGATTGAAGTCACCGTATGTTCGTCGCCATCATCTGGATAGTCAGCGAGACTTAGCTCGGCCCACCAGGGCGTGACGGTGTTCTCGTAGTCTCCATCGTGCGCACCCGCAAGGACTCCTTCGCTGGAGTAGCGAATCTGGATGTCGTTGAGATTCACTGCGATTCGGGGGTGCGGGGAAGCTGATTCGTTGCTCTTCGGCATGGTTCGATCTCAGTTCGGTGATGACGGCGTGCTGACGTCAGCGTAGTGCGCAATGTCGTGGTGTCGGGATCGAACTACCTGGCTAGCTAGTTATGCCTCTGACGCACAGACTTGGTACCGGAGTTCGGCATGACGAGGGCCCGCCCCGAAGCATCGACCAATCGCATCGAGGCGCCAGCTAATCGGTCGTCGTACGGCAGCGGCTCAGGTATCTGGAGGTGATATTCGCCGTCACTGGGGCCGATCTCGTCCCAGCCTGTCTTGCTCGCGACATTGCCCACACTCGACGTGAGGTCATCAAGGAGCTCAGGAATGCTGTGGAGCTTTGCGACAATGTTCGTGTCGTGTCGTATGCCAGCGCCAGTGCGGCGTAGGAGGTCGGCTGCGTCTTTGTCTGTGACGATTACATGACAGTAGGGGATGGCAAGGCTGAGCGCGTCGATATCTCGAAGCATGTTCCAAGACCAGCTCCGTCCCTTGTTCCGGAAGAGCAATGCTTTCATGTCCGCGGAGATCCGAGCTGTAGGAACACGTTCCATGAACGCCACAGCTTTCGCTCGGCTCGCCATGCCGGTGCTGCTGCCCGTGATCATCGACAGCGTAAGCCGGTACTCGGCAAAGATGCCGTTGAGCAGGTCGGTGTACTCGTGATGGATCTCGCGCGCCATCACTAGGGCGCGCAGATCGTCCGCGTCGAGACTGCGGTCACCGAGCTGCTCTGAGAGCCACTGCTCGTACTCGACGCGACTACCGGGACGGTTCTCGAGGTCGCGAGGGGCGACGTATCCGAGATCAAAGAGACCCGGTAGATCGTTGGGCAAAGGCCCGGTGAACACTGCAGCCTCGGCGTACTCGTTGAAATGCCGTAGGCGCTTCCTGTCGACATCGATCACCTGCCCTTCATTGTTCACGACTTTGAAGAAGGCCTGCACACCGCTGAACCCCCAATGGACGCCAACGCCGAGGACCTCGGGTCGCGGTGGGCAGAATGCGGGGCGTCCGAGTGTCTCGTGAAGCGCAACCAGGAACTGATGTCGCATGAGCACGGGCTGCGCCCGGATCGTTTGCATGAGCGAGATCGGCGCGACCACATCGGTGAGGTCCTTGCGCTGTCGCCAGTCCAAGATGCGCCCGGTCTCCGCATAGTGGGTCGCTGACAGCGGAAAGAGGATCCCCTTCGCGGCAGCGGCGCGTACCGCTTCCAGTACTCGCTGATCCTCTTTGTGCTGGGGGCGTCCGACGTTCGCGCGAGCGAGTCGAATCCATACCCATTGATCGAGGTACACAGCTGGACGGGAGAGTTTCAATCTAACCTCGAACACTAATCGTCCCCATGCTTCTTTGTCGGGGCTCTCCGGTCGAGCTGTATACGAGTCAGGGCAGACAAGGCGAGAGCTCGTCGATTCTCGGGGTTGTCTTTGGGTCCCCTGCGGCCTGCTTCCATTCGTCGAGTCCAGCACGCTTCGGCGTGCTTGGAGCACGACGACAAGTGCTGTGAAAGATCTAAAGGCATCGCGCGGGGAGCCGCTCTCCTGCAGGGACTGAACGATGAACTCGTGCCCTTACCCGGCAAGGGTAGGGTCTGGCTCCCGGTTCGGTCGCAGCGACGCTCACGAGGACTCGGTCGCCTAGAAGCTGAACCCGAACTTGGCGGGCACGTGGTCGGAGCACCGGTCACCATTAGCGTCCTCATAGGTGACGGTGAAGTCGACCCCGAAGGCCGCGCCGCTGTCTGTAGGTCGCCCCGCAAATCGAAGGACGCCGATTCCTTCGAGGTCGCCCAGTTCTTTCTTGCGAATGAAGGTGAAGTAGTTCGGGTCGGCATCGATCACCACGTTGTTGGTGATGCTGCCTTCTGCAGGAAGAGTTCCCGCCGGATCGCCGTTTGAAGATCGGGTTGATCTACTTGTAGGGGCGAACGATGCCAGTGACGACGGGATCCTCGACGATGAGGCGTTCGATACGGACGCATTGAGCGCCGATGCCCGCGGCCGAACAGCAAGTGACGGCAGCGCTCTACGCGCGCAACAGCTCCGTGACCGTGTACAGCATCACGACCCCGCACACGGGGCACTTCTTCGCCGCGTTGCAGGCCGGGCACGCGGTCGCCGAGGCACCCGCGGAGTCGCCCGCGTACCCGGAGTCTTCGACGGCGATGCCGCACCAGGTGGTCTTGAACGGAGCGTCGAGCTGGCACTCCACGTGCACGCCGTGGATGCCCTCGGAGGGAAAGTCCGGGTACTCGTCGACGGTGGTGTCGGCGTCGATGCGGGTGTCGAGAGGAGTGCTCAACCTGGTCCCGATGGGGCGTGGTGATGTCCGAGCTACTCAAGGGCCTCGTGCGTCGCCGAAGCCTCTACCGCGGCAGCTCCACAACCTGCCCGGCATAGGCGAACCCGCCGCCGAACCCGAACAGCAGCGCGCGCCCGCCGCGCGGCAGCTCGCTGCGATGCCACGCCTTCGACAACCCCAGCGGCACCGACGCCGCCGACGTGTTGCCCGACACCTCGACGTCGTGGATCACGATCTGCCGCTCCGTGACCCCGAGCGACCGGGCCAGCGGCTCGATGATGCGCAGGTTCGCCTGATGGAACGCGAACACGTCGATCTCGTCCAGCGTGACGCCCGCGACCTCGAGGATCCGCTGGGCGATGCCCGTGGCATCCTTCAGCGCCCACCGCAGGATCTGCCGGCCGTCCTGCGAGAAGCGCTGCGGATCGCCGCTCACCTTCACCGCCTCGGTCAGCCCCGGCACCGTGCCCCATACCACCGGCGAGATCCCGGGCTCGTCAGAGGCCTCGATGACCACGGCGCCCGCGCCGTCCGCGGTCAGCACGCACGTCGACCGGTCGGTCCAGTCGGTGATGGCGCTGAGCGTCTCCGACCCGATCACGAGCGCCGCGTCGGCAGAACCCGCGCGCACGGCCTGATCGGCCACCCCGAGCGCGTACTCGAACCCCGAGCACGCCGTACTCACATCGATCGCCGCGGCGCCGTCGAGGCCGAGCTCGGCGACCACGCGACCGGCAGTGTTCGGGCTGCGGTCGGTGGCGGTGGTGGATGCCACCACCACGAGATCGACGCGCGACACTGTCGCGTCATCCAGCGCGCCGCGACCGGCCGCCGCGGCCATCGAGAACACGCTGTCATCGGGGCCTGCG
This sequence comes from Microbacterium horticulturae, assembly GCF_029094505.1. Lineage (NCBI taxonomy): Bacteria > Bacillati > Actinomycetota > Actinomycetes > Micrococcales > Microbacteriaceae > Microbacterium > Microbacterium horticulturae. The sequence goes on from NZ_CP119108.1 coordinate 1,270,482, forward strand.
ATGTGCCTCTCGCGAATGCCGGTCCGTTCCCGGATCCACTCGTCGCTGGTCTCGACCATCGTCGAGAGCTCGTCGTTGGTCAGCACCCGCTCGGGCTGAAAATGACCGAAACCGATAAGCCGCGATCCACGGCGCTGAAGATCCTTCATGGGCCACACGCTACTGCGCCGTTCATGCCCGCGGGGGCATCCGCGCGCCGTGACGCCGCATAGGCTCGTTCTCATGCCCCCCGCGCCCGCCCTTCGCCGTGCCCGGGTCGGGGTGGCGATGCTGTTCCTCACCAACGGCGCGCTGTTCGCGAACATCCTGCCGCGGTACCCCGAGATCAAATCGGTGCTGGGGATGGATGCCACGACCTACGGCCTCGCCGTCGCCGCCTTCCCCGCAGGGGCCATCACGGCGGGACTCGCGGCCGCCGCACTCATCCGCCGGTTCGGGTCAGCGCGGGTCGCCGTCATCGGCACCCTCATCACGAGCCTGTGTCTGCTCGGCGCGGGGATCGCGCCGAGCGGCATTCTGTTCGCGCTCGGCCTGTTCGTCGGCGGTGCGGCCGACGCCATCACCGACGTCGGCCAGAACGCCCACAGCCTGCGCGTGCAGCGCGGCTACGGCCGCTCGATCATCAACTCGTTCCATGCCATCTGGTCGGTCGGCGCCGTGATCGGCGGGTCGATGGCGGCCGGTGCCATCGCGCTGCACGTGCCGCTCGGCATCCACCTCTCCATCTCGGCGGTGCTCTTCTGCGTGGTCGCACTCGTCGCCCGCAGGCTTTGTCTGCCCGGTCGCGATGAGACAGGGGAGAGGGATGCCGCAGCCCGGGTCGAGCCCGCAGAAGCGCCGGCCCGCGGCATCCCGATCACCACGATCGTCGCGATCGCGGCGCTCACCCTCATCGCGATCGCCGGTGCCGTGGTCGAGGACGCGGGGATGTCGTGGGCGACCCTCTACCTCTCCACCTCGCTGGCGGCACCCGCCGCGCTCGCCGCGACCGGGTACATCGCTCTCGTCGGCGCGCAGTTCGTGGGGCGCATGATCGGCGATCGCTTCGTCGACCGATTCGGCCAGCGCGCCGTCGCCCGCGTCGGCGGCTTGCTCATCGCCGTAGGCATGGGGCAGGCACTCGCCTTTCCGACCGTGCCGGGCACGATCATCGGCTTCGCGATCGCCGGGTTCGGCACCGCGACGCTGATCCCCGCCGCGCTGCAGGCCGCCGACGCGCTGCCGGGGCTGCGACACGGCGCGGGTCTGACCCTCGTGTCGTGGCTGCTGCGGCTCGGCTTCTTGCTCTCGCCGCCGTTCGTCGGGCTGATCGCCGACCACGCGGGGCTGCGCACGGGGCTGCTCGTCGTGCCGATAGCGGGCATCGTCGCGATCGTGTTCGCGGGCGTGCTGACGGGGCGCCCGCCGCGTCGGTGACGGGGCGGCTCAGAACCCGCCGACGCCCAGCGACCCCAGACGCTCACGACCGCGCGCTCCCGGCTGTTCGGCCGTCGTCGCCCTATTCTGTCTTCAGGAAGGGAACGACGATGGTCGCGGAGGTCCAGGCGAGCGGCGAGACGCTCATCGCATCGGTCCAACGCGCACTGCGACTGGTCGACATCGTCGCGAACGCGCCACGACCGGTCACCCCGAAGGCCCTCGCGCAGGATTCGGGGCTCACGCTGGGCACCACGTACAACCTGGTGCGCACCCTGCTGCGCGAGGAATATCTGGCTGCCGAGCCTGACGGGCTCGTGCTGGGCGAGAGGTTCCCGGCGATGAGCAACGTCAGCGCGTCCGGGGTCTTCCTCGCGCGCGTGCGCGAGTCTCTGCACGATGTGGCCGACGGCGTGGGCGCCACCGCGTACCTGTCGCGGTACTCCGACGGCGAGGTGAACCTCGTCGACATCCTCGACGCCGAGTCGAGCCCGCGGGTCGAGCTGTGGGTCGGTCTGCACTCGAGCGCCCACGCGACGGCGCTCGGCAAGCAGATCCTCGCCGAGCTCACCCCCGAAGAGCGCCGTGACTATCTGTCGCGACACGTGCTCGAAGAGCTCACGCCCTACACGATCCGCGATCGCCGGCTGCTGCTGCAGCAGCTGGAGCGCCCGGCACCCGCGGTGCGCGATGAACAGGAATACGCGATCGGATACACGTGCCTGGCGGTTCCCGTGCAGGCACCCGGGATCACGGCATCCCTCGCCGTCTCGCTCCCGACCGACGGGCCGACACCCGACACCGCCGCGATCGCCAGTCAGCTGCGTGCGATCGCGAACCGTCTGTCGCTGCGGCTGGGCGCCGAGGGCCTCAGCGGGCAGCCACTCTAACGCTTCACCATCTGAAATCCTGCGGGTGTCGGCGCGGCGAGCGCCCTTCTATCGTGGTGGCACACCGTCGGTGAACTGTCCGGCAGGCGGCGTGATGCGACCAGCATCCCCAGTGCTTTGCGTCTCGCCCGCCCGTTGGACAGCAGACGGCACCCGGGGGGTTGCCGTCGCCGAGGTCGTCCATCCGCACGAGGCGCCGGACCGGAGTCCCCAGCTCCGTACGGCGCCTCGGGCGCGAATGCGCGAATGTGCGGTGGCGCGGTCGTTCAGACGAGGATGGGACCATGCCTCTTCAGGACCTGCCCGAGACCACCGCCCTCGTCGTCATCGACATGCAGCAGGGCTTCACCGACCCGTCGTGGGGCGTTCCTGTCGACCTCGACGGCTGCCGCACACGGGTGCGTGCGCTGGTCGACGCGTTCGAGAGCGCGCGGCGGCCGGTCGTGGTCGTGCGGCACGACAGCGACAAGCCGTCATCGCCGTTGCGGAGGGATGCCGCGGGCAACGCCTTCTTCGACGAGATCGCCGCGGTCGACCCGGCGGTGCTGATCACGAAGACGGTCAACTCCGCGTTCCTCGGGACGCCGGACCTTGACGGTTGGCTGCGCGAGCGTGGCATCGACACCATCGTGGTGTGCGGCATCCAGACCAATATGTGTGTGGAGACGACCGCGCGCATGGGGGGCAACCTCGGCTACCGGGTCGTCGTGCCGCTCGACGCGACGACCACGTTCCCGCTCACCGGTGCGGGCGAGTCCGCCGACGCCGAGACGCTCATCCGCATCACCGCCGTCAACCTCGCCGGCGGCGGCTTCGCACAGGTGGCCGCCACCGCCGACGTGGTCGCGGCTTCCATGCGCGAGGAGAAGCCGTGACCGGTTGGATCGACGCCCCGACCAACGCCGACGTGCGGCTGGTCGTCTGTGACATGGACGGCACGCTGCTGGATGCCACGGGCGACGTGCCCGCGGAATTCTGGCCGCTCCTGCGGCAGTTGCACGACCGCAGCGTGGACTTCGCCCCGGCGAGCGGGCGCCAGTATGCGACGTTGGCGAAGATGTTCCCGGGCGCCGACACCTACATCGCCGAGAACGGCACGATCGTCGTGCACGAAGGCCGCGTCGTCTCCACGATCGACGTGGATCAGAAGACGGTCGACGGCGTCATCGACGCGGTGCGCGAGACCGACCACGATCTCGGACTCGTCGTCTGCGGGCGCGACAGCGCGTACATCGAGCGCACCGACGCCGCGTTCGTCGAGCAGGTCGAGAAGTACTACGTCGCCCGGCAGACGCTCGACGATCTGCACACGGTCGACGACGAGGTGCTCAAGCTTGCGGTCTACACCTTCGACGATGCGGCCGTCGTGGCGCCCGAGGTCTTCGCGAGGTTCGAAGCCGACCATCAGGTGGTCGTATCGAACACGAACTGGGTCGACGTGATGAGCACCGAGGCGAACAAGGGCCGCGCGGTGCGGGCCATGCAAGAGGCCTTCGGCATCTCGCCGGCGCAGACCGCGGTGTTCGGCGACTATCTGAACGACCTCGAGATGCTCGATGCGGGCGAGCTGTCGTTCGCTATGGCCAACGCGCACCCCGACATCCGGGCAGCGGCGCGCTACCTCGCGCCTTCGAACGAAGACGGGGGAGTGCTCACGGTGCTGCGGCACCTGCTCGCGCTGTGAACCCGCTATATCCGCTACGGTGCCTGTCCCGGTACCCGCCCAAGATGAACGCGCTCACGCGCGAGAGCCGGGTACCAGCTCAAGCCGGGTCACGGCTCGGGTACGCAGATCGATCGACGCGGCGGTGTCGCCGTCGATCGCCGTCCACCCCGTCGTGTCCAGACCGCTCGAGATGACCTGCACGCACGACGTCGTGATCCGCCGATCCATCGCGTAGTACTCGTTCTCGTGCCGGAAGGGAATGGCCCCCGGCGACTCGAAGAGCGCGCGCAGGCCCGCCTGGGGCGAATCCGCGCGGCTGTTCACATGGACGGCGAACAGACGTGTCGCCGTCAGCAGAAGCGCATTGAGGCTGCTGTTGGGGAACTCCTCCATCAGAAGCCGCAACGCCGTGGTGACGCCGGCGGCTTCGTCGCCGGCGTGCTCGATGCACTGCACCACGAGCTGGAAGTAGCGCTCGCTGTCGGTCGACCCCTTCAGCCGCCGGCGCGAGGCCGGCGTCAGCATCCCTTCCAATCGGTCGATCGGCGAGATGTGCCCGTTGTGAGCGAAGGCGAAATCGCCGTCCACGAACGGGTGGGTGTTCTCGGGCGTGACCGCGAGGTCGCCGGTGGCCCAGCGGAGGTGCACGAACCCGGCGGCACCCAGCGGCTGGGCCGCGAGTCGCGCGTAATCGGGATCGTCATCGGCCGACAGCGGCGATCGTGCACATCTGGTGGTGCCGTCGGCGTCGCGCCAGGCCATGCCCCAGCCGTCGCCGTGCACCCGTGTGAGGGCCGTGAACTCCTGGAACGCTTCGGCCCCGAGCTCGTCGACGACCGCGGTGGGCTTCTCGGACACATAGCCGAACAGTCGGCACATGGGGTGGCATCTCCCGTCCTTATATCGTGTCCGAAGCCTCGCGCCAACCCCCGCGGCAGGACAGGGCCTTGACTGCCACCCTATTGACATGCGCACTGTCGGAGTAGAAGAAGAGCTGCTGCTCGTCGACGCCGAGACCGGGGTGCCACGCGGCGTTGCGGCCCAGGCGATCGCGAGCGCCGATGCGAGCGGCGCTCCCGACGAGGGAGCCCTCGAGCACGAGCTTCAGCAGCAGATGATCGAGACCGACACGGCCCCCACCGCAGACATGTCGGCGCTCGCCGAAGAGTTGCGGTCGTGGCGGCGTACGGCGATCGGCGCCGCGCGTCGGGCCGGCGTGAAGGTGATCGCGTCCGGCGCCTCGTTGCTGCCGGTCGAACCCCGCGTGGTGCCGCACTCCCGCTACCAGCGCATGGTCGAGCACTTCGGACTGACCACGAGCGAGGCGCTCACCTGCGCGTGCCACGTGCACGTGTCGATCGACTCGCACGAAGAGGGGGTGGCGGTGCTGGACCGGATCCGCGCCGTCACACCCCTGCTCATCGCGCTCAGCGGCAACTCGCCCTTCTGGCGGGGCCGCGACAGCGGCTACGCCAGCTACCGCTCGCAGGCGATGCTGCGCTGGCCGACCGCCGGCCCGCAAGACGTGTTCGGCACGGCGGACGCCTACGACGACCTGGTGCAGGGGATGCTGCGCTCGGGCGTGATGCTCGACGAGGGCATGGTCTATTTCGACGCGCGCCTGTCGCATCGGTACCCGACCGTCGAGATCCGGGTCGCGGATGTCTGCGCCGATGTGCGCGACAGCGTGCTCATCGCAGCTCTGTGCCGCGCCATGGTCGAGACCGCGGCGCGGGACTGGCGGTCCGGCGGTCCGCCGGCCGCACCCGCGACATCCCTCATCCGGCTCGCCGCCTGGCAGGCCGGCCGGTACGGACTGTCGGAGAACCTCCTCGACCCCGATATGCGCCCGCGGCCGGCGCGAGAAGTGGTGGACGCCTTCCTCGGCTGGATCGAACCGGCGCTGCAGGCCTCCGGTGACCACGAGACCGTCGTCGCCGGCGTGGAGCGCCTGTTCGCGCGAGGCACCGGGGCAGACCGGCAGCGGGCCGTGTTCGAGAAGACCGGGCAGCTCAGCGACGTCGTGGCGTACCTGGCCCGGGTGACGGCCGAGCAGGAAGAATGAGCCCGCGCACCGATCTGCGCGCGATGATCACCGGTCTTCGGCTGCTCCTCGGGCTCAAAGCGGCGGCCGCCGTGCTGGCGGCGTGGCTTCTGGGCGTGCTCCTGCCCGGCACGCTCGACGACTACGCCTATTACGCACCCCTCGGCGCGCTGCTGGGGGTCGCCCCGACGGTGTTCGCATCGATCCGCAGCAGCGTCGAGATGGTGATCGGCATCGCGCTGGGCGTGCTCATCGGGTGGGGCCTCATCTCCATAGGGCTGCCCTGGTTCGTGCGTGCGCCGCTCGCCGCCGGCATCGGTGTCATCGTGGCCGGTGCGCGCATGCTCGGCGAGGGCCGCGCATACGTGGCGGTCGCCGGGCTGTTCGTCGTCATCCTGGGGGCCGACAATCCGGAGTCGTACGGCCTGTCGTACGTCGTGCAGTTCGGGCTGGGTCTGGCGGTCGGAACGATCGTGAACATCGTCTTCGTTCCGCCTCTGACGTTCGCCTCCGCACGGGCCCGCATCTCCAGGCTGCGCCACGACGTCGCCGATCGCATCGACGGGCTCGCCGACGTGATGATCGCCGAATGGCCGCCCGATCGCGACGACTGGCTCGACGACTCCCGGCAGCTGCGTATGGCCGTCGATGCGACGCGTGATCTCGTCGACGAAGCGCGGGAGAGCGGCAGAGCGAACCCCCGCACGCTCTGGCGCCGCGCCGATGCCCGCAATGACTACGCGGATGTCGAGGCGCTGCGACAGGTGGGCGCGCGCGTTGCGGACATCGTCGATGCCCTGAGCGGAGCCATCTGGGACCGCCCGGTCTCGGTGAAGATCCCTCCGGAGGCCGTCGATCCGCTGCACGACGCTTTCGCGGCGGTCGCCGACTACCTGCGGGCCTGGGACTCGGGCGAGCACCTCGACGAGGCACGCACCCGCTCGCGTGACGCGGGCCGCGTGGCACAGCAGGCCTTCGACCGGGCCGAGGCCGAATCGGGACTCGGCACCATCGTCTTCGCGCTGCGCACCATCCAGCAGAGCATCGACGCCCGGGTCGCGCCCGACGAAGCCGACGCGTAGTGGTCGGCGTCTGCGACACTGGCCGCATGAGACTTCTCGTCCTCGGGGGCACGGGCTGGCTCGGCCGTGCCGTGGCGACGCTGGCCGCGGCATCCGGTCACGATGTCACATGCGTCGCCCGCGGCGGGAGCGCCCCGGCGGGCGCCGCGCTCGTGCGCGCCGACCGCGAGCTCGACGACGCCCTCGCACCGCTGGCGGCCCAGCGGTGGGATGCGGTGGTGGATGTCGCGACCCAGCCCGTCCACGTGCGCCGCGCGGTGCGCGACCTCGCCCCGGTCGCCGCGAGATACGTGTACGTCTCGTCGGTGAGCGCCTACGCCGATCAGACTGCGGGCATCGCGGACGAGTCCGCGCCGCTGTTCGCACCGCTCGCCGCCGACGCCATGCGCACGATGGATGACTTCGGGCCCGCCAAGGCCGCCTGCGAGCAACTTGTTCGCACGGCATTCCCCGCGCAGCGCCACGCGATCGTGCGACCCGGGCTCATCGGCGGCCCCGGCGATCGGACGGGGCGCACGACGTACTGGCCGCGCCGGTTCGCGCGCCCGTCGAATCCGCGCGGGAGGGTGCTGGTGCCGGATGCCGCGGACCTGCCGACCGCGATCGTCGACGTGCGCGATCTCGCCGCGTTCGTGCTCGCGCTGGCCGCCGGAGCGGGCTATGGCGCGTTCAACGCGCTCGGCGAGCCGGTGCCGCTCAGCGAGCATCTGGCGCTCGCCCACACGGTCGCGGGCGGCCGGGTCGTGCCCACGCCGGTGGCGGAGGAGTGGCTGCTCGCACGAGAGGTGGGGCAGTGGATGGGTCCGCGGTCCCTGCCGCTGTGGATCGCCGACCGCGATCAGGCGCGGAGCCTGGCGACGCGCGTGACCGACCGCGCCCGGCGAGCAGGCCTCATGCTGCGCCCGCTCGCCGATACCCTGGCCGACGTGCTCGCCGAACCGGGCCCGGTCGTCCAGGGCGCGGGGCTGACCGACGACGAGGAGCGCGAGCTGCTCGCCGAGCGGTGAGCTTGCGGGTGTCTGCGGATGCGCCCACGATGGAGAAATGGGCAGCACACGACGCACCGGGCGCTGGGCGATGGTGGCCGCGGTCGCCGTGCTGCTGGCTGCCGGCGGAGCCGTGCTCATGACCCGCTTGTCTGCACCGGCGGCCCGCACTCCCGCGTCGGCCGCCCCGACGATGACGGCGCCGTCGCCGTCCGCGTCGCCGACCCCAACGCCCACGCGGACCCCCGCGCCGACCTACGATCTCGCGGGGGTGCCCAAGGTCGATGTGTTCGCGTTGATCCCCGCTCTGCACACCGACGCGCATCCCTCTCAGAAGCTGAGCGGCGAGGTCGTGCGGCCGAAGGCCGATCGGGCACCGGTGTTCGCATCCCCGGGCGGTGAACCGGTCGCGTATCTGCCGCACACCGACCCGTACGGCGGTACGACGGTGCCTGTCGTGGAACGCCGCGACGGATGGGTGAAGGTCCTGCTGGTGGGGCGCGCGCACGTTCCCTCGCACGGCGACGCCGGGCAACTGACCGGATGGCTCCGTGCCGATGACGTGACCACACGTACTCTTCCCGCGCAGGTCGAGGTGGACATCTCGAAGCACCGGATCGACATAGTGCGGGGCGACGACCGCGAACGCATCGCCGGAGACTTCGCCTGGGGGCGAGAAGAGACCCCGACGCCGCACGGCCGCGCCTTCATCATGATGGTGCGCGCGGCACCGAGCCTCGCTTATACGCGCGGGCGTCCGGTCGTGTATCTGTCGGTGCAGTCGCCGGCGCTGGACGGCTTCGGGGGAGCGGATGTCGCGGTCACAGCGTTCCACTACCACGACGCCCACTCCGGGGCCATCTCGAACGGTTGCCTGCGGCTGGGCGCATCAGCGATCACGGCACTGGCCGCCTTGCCCCCGGGCACACCCGTGACCATCCGTCCGTGAACGTCCCGTAGGGTGGTGCGGTGACCGAGGCGCGCGATGAGCAGTACATCCCCGACCCGCGTCGCTGGCAGGTGCTCGCGGTCCTCGTGGTCGTCCTGTTCATGTCACTCATGAGCGTGAGCAGCATCAACGTCGCCCTGCCGACGATCCAGCAGAGTCTGCACGCGACGCAGTCCGAGCTGCAGTGGGTCCTCTCTGGCTATGCGCTGACGTTCGGCATCGGGCTGGTCGCCGCCGGCCGTGCCGGTGACATCTACGGCCGAGGGCCGCTGTTCATCGCCGGCACCGCGATCTTCACCGCGTGCTCGATCTGGGCGGGGCTGGCCACCGACCCGCTGCACCTGAACATCGCGCGCGCGGTCATGGGCATCGGCTCGGGGCTGATCAGCCCGCAGGCGGTCGGCATGATCCAGCAGTACTTCCGCGGTGCCGAGCGCGGGCGCGCGTTCGGCATCTTCGGCAGTGTGGTCGGTGTCTCCGTGTCGATCGGGCCGCTGCTGGGCGGGCTGCTCATCCAGGCGGGCGGAGGGGATGCCGGGTGGCGCTTGATCTTCTTCGTGAACGTGCCCATCGGCATCCTCGCGATCATCGCCGCGTTCATCTGGATTCCCAAACCGCTGCTGAACCGCAATCGCGAGAAGGCGCAGGGTGAGCTGGAACCGGCGCGCGACCTCGATCCGATCGGCTCGGCGCTGTTGGGCCTGGCCGTGCTGGCCGTCATGTTCCCGTTCCTCGAGACGGGTGCGACGCCGCTGGTGTGGATGGCGCTGCCCCTCGGCGTCGTGCTGCTGCTCGTGTGGATCTGGTGGGAGAACCGCTACAAAGACGGCGGCCGCGCCCCCATGGTCGATCTGCACATCTTCCGCGTCACGAGCTTTGCGAACGGCACGCTGCTGGTCAGCCTGTACTTCCTCGGTGTGACGAGCGTGTGGGTCATCGTCACGCTGTACATGCAAGAGGGGCTGGGGCACTCGGCGCTCGAGGCCGGCTTCGTGAGCCTGCCCAGCTCGGTGCTCTCGGCGTTCGCCGCGCTCTGGGCCGGTCGCAGTGTGGCCCGCCTCGGCCGCAAGGTCGTCATCGGGGGTCTGTTCAGTGCGGTGCTGGGCCTGGTGCTGAGCGTGCTCGTCGTGTGGCTGCACGCCCAGGACCTGGTGAGCGAGTGGTGGCTGCTGCTGAGTCTGTCGTTCATCGGCATCGCGCAGGGCGCCGTCATCAGTCCCAACCAGGCGCTCACCCTCGCTGAAGTGCCACTGCAGTACGCGGGCAGTTCGGGCGGCATCATGCAGACGGGTCAGCGCGTCGGCACCTCGATGGGCATCGCGATCATCACGGCGGTCGTGTACGCGGTGCTGGCGGTCACCACGTGGGCGGGCGCGTTCATCGTCGGCTTCCTCGTGATCGTCGTCGTGGTCCTGCTCTCTCTCGGCGTCGCGTTCCGCGACCTGCGCCAGCGGCACGGGAACGCCTGGCTGTGACATCCACCCTCGTCCTGCGTGGTGAGAAGGCGCGGGATGCCGCGGCCGACCTCGAGCTGTCTGTCGAGCTCTTGCGCGCCGTCGCCGTCGGAACCATGCGCGACGACCGTGTCGTGCGCGTGTACGCGCCGCTGCCGACCGTGGCGATGAGCAGGCGGGAGAGCCGGATGCCCGGGTTCGACCTCGCTTCGCAGGCCGCCGCCGACCGGGGCTTCACACCGGTGATCCGGCCGACCGGCGGCCGCGCGGTCGCCTACGATTCCTCGTGCCTCGTGTTCGACGTCATCGAGCGGGAACCGGAGCTGGCCGATCAGCGGGCATTCTTCCTCCGCGTCGGCGAAGCGCTGGTGGCTGCCATGCACCGGCTGGGCGCCGATGCCCGTGTCGGCGAGGTGCCGGGGGAGTACTGCCCCGGCGAGTTCAGTGTCAACGCGCGGGGCGCCGTCAAGCTCATCGGCACCTCGCAGCGGGCCGTGCGCGGGGCGCGCCTGCTGTCGGGCATGGTCGCCCTCGGTAGCGTCGCGCACCTGGTCGACGTGCTGGTCGCGGTGAATGCGGCTCTCGGATTGGAATGGGATGCCGCGACCTTCGGCACTCTGCGCGACGAGGTGCCGGCCGCGGCATCCCCTCTCGATCGCGCCGCCGTCGAAGACGCCTTGATCGGTGCGCTCGGCCAGATGTGATGGCGGCTAGCCGGTGTGTCCGCGAACACAGGCGGTGAGGGTGAAGGACTCCGTGCCGCGAATGGAGTCGGCCAACCCGCTCGTCAGTCGATACTTCGTGGGTACGCGGCCGTCGTCGAGCGCCGTGGCGTTGTAGTTGTATCCCTGCGATGGGTCGGGCGACCACGCTATGCCGTCTGGCGTCACACCGGCATCTGCCAGCAGCGCGAGAGGCTCGGACAGGTCGAGTGTCGTCTCCCAGCCGAAGTAGAAGGGGTACGTGTCGAGGTCCTGCTTGCCCGTGAAGGTCACGTCGAGACACGCCTCGGGGGCGCCCCACGACGTGCCGTGTTCGACGGAGACGTCGTACCAGGACGAGTCGCCAGGCGGTCGGATGAGCGGATTGTCGATGCAGATGCCGACGCTGCGGGGCTGCCCCGCGACGACGGTCTCCTGCCCGCTTTCGCCCACCAGGAGTGCCTGCGAATCGTCGTCTGGGTCCGCGACGACCTTCGCGGGCCACATTCCGCGCAGCTTTGTGTAGCTCGCGTCGCCCTGCATGGTGGCGCCGGCGTACGGTGCTCGGGTCATGTCGATGATGACCGACCAGGTCACTGGTTCGCTCGATTCGGTGGAGACGGTGAAGGTGCTGCAGAAGCCCCAGCTGTTCTCGTCGGGCACATTCCAATCCGGTATGCCGATGATCGTCTCATCGCCCGGCGTGAGCGGGCCGATGGGCGTCGGGTCGGTTGATCCCGCCGCCGTGGCCTGCACCGTGACGTAGCTGGAATCGGTCCATGCGGCGTCGGTGGCCAGGAAGCTTCCGGCAGTGAGGACCGCCGTGACCACCGACACCGCGAGGGCGATGACGCGACGCGCGATCATCATCGGGCCGCCGCCGCGGGCTGCCGGCGTGTTTCGGTGGCACGAGCGGACTTCTCGTCGTCGCGCGCAGACCGGGGAATCAGGGCGAGCATGACCAGCCCGGCCATGCCTGCGGCGAGGGGGATGGCGACGCTGGGCCGCATGAGCGACGTCACGACGGCGCCCGCGCCGGGGATCGTGATGATGGGCTGCCACACGGTCTCGTCCGCGGGCACGATATACGGATCGGGGTCTGCGACGCGGTTGGCGTCGCCCTTCATCTCGACCGTGACGGTGTCGCCGCTGGTGGACACCGATATCACGCGGTGGCTCACCAGCACGCCGGTCTGCGGGTTGGGCAACGACGTGACCTCGCCGACGGCCAGGTCAGTGGCCGACGTGGGGGTGGCCAGCAGCAGATCGCCCCTCACGAACGCCGGTGTCATCGACCCCGACGCGACGACGAGCGGCTGCACGAGGCCGGCCGCGTGCGCGACCCACAGGCCGCCGCATAGGACGCCTGCGATCGCCAGCAGCCACAGCGCGAGCGCGCCGATCCGCCGTAGAACGCTCATGATGCCCTCAGCCATGTCGATTCCCCCCGCGTCGGTCAGCGGATTACTCGGCGATGGTCTCGGTGCTGGCCGAGACCTGCAAGACGTACGCGCCGGTGGCGCCGGCCAGTGTCTGCGGGATGTCACCCGGGGTGAGGGTCACCGTCACCGGGGTGATGTCACCCGCGGCCAACTCGGGAGTGTTGATGCTCTCGTCGATTGTCGTGGTGGCGTCGGCGGCGGTGAACAGTTCGCCGGTGGGGGTGCCCTCGGCGGTGAGCGTGACGGGGACCGATGAGGCGTTCTTGATGTACACCGTGGTCGTCAGCGGGGCTTCGCCCGGCAGCAGTTCGCCGAACTGCGACGTCTGGAGCGGAATCTCCAGCGCGCCGTCCTGCGTCTGGTATTCGTCCCAGTCGCCGTCGGGCGACAGAGACGCTTGCAGGTTGAAGGTCGCGACGTCCGCGTCGGCGGCGAACCAGACCTGGTCGGTCCAGGCTGCCGTCGTGACGGCTGCCCCGATGCCGAGGAATGCGAGAGCGCCTGCCGCGATGCGGAGGGTGTTGTTGCGCCGCTTCTTCTGATCACTGGTGGTGTTCATTCTGTCCTTCTTCAGTTCTCGTGGAGCTCTTATGGAGCTCTTGTGGATTGCACTTGTGTGCGCGAGACCCAGTGTAGGACTGTGGTCAGACCACACGAAAGAGCGCGCGACAGTTTTCCCAGAGAATTTCCAGTGAACGGATTCAACCCACAATTCGTGGGTGTCATCGACCGCGAGGCGCCGCGCGGGCGTTCAGAGCGCGTGCGAGATCAGCTCGTATGCGGCCTCGTCGAAGCCCACGAGACGCACCTCCGCCACGCCGGTGTCGGCGGCTCTGATGGTGTCGACGGCGGCGGCCACGGCATCCCGTTTCGGCCATCCGTACACGCCGGCGCTGATCAGCGGAAAGGCGAGGGATGCTGCGCCCAGCTCGTCGGCGACCTCGAGGCTGCGCCGGTAGCACGAGACGAGCAGGGAGCGGTCGCGCTGCCCGGCGGTGAAGTTCGGGCCGACGGTGTGGATGAGCCAGCGTGCGGGCAGGTCGCCGGCCGTGGTCCATCCGGCGTCGCCGGTGGCGAGTCCCGCGGGAAAGCGGGCGATGCAGTCGCGGAGAACGGCCGGCCCTCCGACGCGATGGATGGCGCCGTCGACCCCGCCGCCGCCGCGCATGGCGTTGTTGGCCGCGTTGACGACGGCGTCGACCTCTCGGGCGGTGATGTCGCCCTGCACGGCGATGAGCTCAGGCATTGCTGTCGTCCGTCCCCGGGTAGGTGATGGTCAGTCCGTCGACGTGCGCGAACGACGTGACCGTCTCGGCGCGCGCCTCGCCCGCGCCGATGATGTCGAGCACGCGCACACCCCGCACCAGCAGCGCGTCGCCGATGAGCGAGCGGTGGCAGCGCCACGGAACCGCCTCGGCACACATGATCGCGGTCGGCGTCTCGGCGGCGATCTCGAGCAGCTCGTCGATGCCGGCCGCGAACTCGGGCGTCTGCATGTAGTCGGCGTAGCCGCGGAAGCTCGCATTGCGCCACCCGGTGTTGATCGAGTCCTTGTGGGTATGCCGCAGGCCTCCGAGCGCACTCAGGTGACGGTACGGGATGCCTCGGCTGCCGAGTTCGGGACCGAAGACGTCCTCGTTGAACTGCGGGGTGTGCCGCGAGCGGGGCATGGTGCGCACGTCGACGATGCCGTGTGCGCCATGCTGGGTCAGCAGCTCGACGAACTCGTCGACTGTGCGTGTCGAGTGGCCGATGGTCCACACTGTCGCGTCGCCCATGGTCCCGACTCTACGACCCGAACGGAGCCAGGGGGCTCTGCGCTCGGTAGGATGGCGGTCATGGCAACCGGCATCCGGGCCAGCCGACGAGAAGACGTGCTGCGCCTTCTCGACGAAGCAGACGAGCCGCTCACAGTAGCAACGCTCGCCGCTCGCCTGGGTACGCATCCGAACACGGTCCGGCTGCATCTCGACAAGCTGCTCGCCGAGGGGCGGGTCGAGCGCACGACCGACGGGCGCGGCAGCCCGGGGCGGCCGGCGCAGCTGTTCCGCCGCGCGTGCCAAGAGCCCGACGCCGGTCCCGGCCGGTACCGGATGCTCGCCGAGATCCTCGTGGACGAGCTCGCCGAATCCGAGCAGCCGCAGCGCGCGGCGCTCGAGGCGGGCAGGCGCTGGGGGCGGCGCGAGGCCGAGCGCGCGCCCGTGCAAGAACCTGTCGAGGGCTTGGTGAACCTGCTCGAACGGGTGGGCTTTCAGCCGCGGGCGTGCACGGCCGACGGTCGAGTCGACGTGTGCCGGTGCCCCTTCTTCGAACTCGCGCGCGAGCACCCCGACGTGGTGTGCTCCGTGCACCTCGGTCTCATGCAGGGTGCCCTGCAGACCTGGGGCGGCGAGACGACGGTCGAGAGTCTCGAACGCCGTGAAGACCCCGACGTGTGCACCGCGCATCTGGCGGCGCACACCGCATGAGCGACGCCGACGCACCGGCGCCGGGTCTGCTGCGGCAGGTCGGTCTGCCCTACTTCGTGATCGCGTTCATCGCACGGCTCCCGTTCGCGATGATGGTCGTCGGCGTGCTCACACTCGTGGTCTCCGCACGCGGATCGCTCTCTCTGGGCGGCCTGAACTCCGCGGCCGTGGGGCTGGGCACCGCCTGCTTCGGGCCGTTGCTGGGCGCGGCCTCTGATCGGTTCGGCCAGCGACCGGTGCTGCTGACCGTCGGCATCGCGAACGGCATCGTGCTCGCCGGCTTCGCCTGGCTGGTGTACAGCCCGGTGCCCGACGCGGTGATGCTCGTCGGAGCGTTCCTCATCGGGGCGACCGCTCCGCAGGTCGCACCGCTGTCGCGGGCGCGCCTGGTCACGATCATCGCCCTGCGCATCGATCGCCGCCGTCGCGAGCGAGTGTTCAACTCGACGATGGCGTACGAATCGGCGGCCGACGAGACGGTGTTCGTGTTCGGGCCGTTCATCGTCGGCATCCTCGCCTCACTCCTGTCGCCGTGGGCACCGCTCGTCGGCGCCGCTGTGCTGACCGTCGTGTTCGTCAGCGCGTTCGCCCTGCACCCGACGGCGCCGCCGGCGCAGACGCGGTCGCACGGGACGACGGCCGGTCCGGTCTCCGAGCTGTTCCGCCCCGCGCTCGTGGTGGTCGTGGTCGGCATTCTCGGCGTCGGGTTCTTCTTCGGCGCGATGCTCACCGCGCTGACCGCGTTCATGGAAGACCGGGGCATCAGCGAGCAGGCGGGCCTGCTCTACGGTGTGATGGGAATCGGGTCGGCATCGCTCGCCCTGGGGGTGGCCGTGTTCCCCGAGCGCTTCACGCGTGCGTGGCGGTGGCTGAGCTTCGGCGCGGTGATCTTCGTGGGCTCGCTGGCGCTGCCGTTCGTGTCGGGCATCGGCGGCATGGCCGTCGTGCTCGCGATCATGGGGCTCGGCATCGGCCCGACCCTCGTCACGCAGTACAGCATCGGAGCCGAGCGCAGCCCGGTGGGCCGCTCATCGACTGTCATGGCGATCCTGGGCTCGGCTGTCATCGTGGGCCAGTCGCTGAGCTCGGCGGTCACCGGCGAGCTCGCACAGCGATTCGGGACCCCGGCGGCGCTGATCGCGCCGATCGTCTCCGCGGCGGTCGTCGTGGCCGCCGGGGTCGCGAACCTGGTGCTGTCGCGCTCCGCTCAGGTCTTGGCGCAGACCCAGCCGTCGGGGAACGTGCCCGACTCGAGGAACGCCGCGAGCTGAGTGCGCTGCTGGTCGGTCAGGTCTGCATCCGCGCGCGGGTAGACGACCGGCTCTTCCTTGCTGTTGTGATCGTCGAGCAGGGCGAGCAGACTGCGGCACGCATCGCGCAGCTCCTCCGGGTCGCGGGGAGCGACCAGGGTGTGCTCCAGCGCATCCATCGCGCGCCACAGCTCGCCGTGCTCCCGCTCCATGACCATGATGGCCATCATCAGGCCGCCGGCACGCAGCGGCGGGAACAAGAACGTTTCCTCCAGGTAGATGTGTCGCCGCAGGGCGTGCATCGCCGTGTGCAGGGGAGCGGCGTCGCCTCCGGAATCGAGGCCCGTCAGGTAGGCCTCGATTCCGGTGTCGATGTCGTGATGCTCCCTGGTGAGCGCGTCGGCCAGTACCGTGCCGTCGCTCATCGGTCGATCACTCGTCGAGGTGCGCGTCGACCGAGATCGTCGCGCCGGCGAACAGCCGCGACACGGGGCAGAGCTTCGCGGCTTCGTCGACGAGGTCGGCGAAGGCTGCGGCATCCACACCCGGCACGGTTCCGTGCACGCTGATGTTCGAGGTCGTGATGGTCGGCACGCCCTCGACCGGGTCGAGATGCACCTCGGCGCTGACGACCAGGCGGGTCGGCGTGATCTTGTGCTCGCCGAGTGTGAGCGCGAGGGCCATGGAGAAGCAGGAGGAGTGGGCGGCGGCGAGCAGCTCTTCGGGGCTCGTCTTTCCGCCGGGCGCCTCGGTGCGCGAGACCCAGGTGACCTCCTGGTCGTCGAGCGCGCCGCTGCTGGTCGAACCGAACGTTCCGGTGCCCGAGGCGAGCGCCCCGTCCCACGTCGTCGTCGCATTGCGTACCGCGATGCTCATATCGCTCCCATCGTCGAAGTTTTCCACAGTGAACACTGTGGAAAACACTCTATCGCGGGACGGCGCTGCAGGGGAGGTGGATGCCGGGCTCGGCGCTCCCGAGATCGGTGAGGGTGCACCGGGTGGACGAGGATGCGGTTGCCTCCCTATCTCTCGGCGACCCGCTGCACCCTCACCGTTGGGTCGGGCTCGCGTCCTTCCGGCGCGTGATCGGGCCCCATCGCTACGCTCACCCCGTGACTTCGCACCCACAGATCGTCGTGCGCCGACGCCTCACCGCGCTCATCCTCCTGCTCTGCGCGATCGCGGCGGGACTCGGCATCCACTACGGGATGCCGCCCGGCACGCTCTCCGACATCTCCGGCGACGTGCTCTACGCGGTCGTCGCCTACCTGGCCGTGGTGATCGTCGCACCGCGCCTACGCCCGCTCGCGGTGGGAGCCACCGCCGCAGGTTGGTGCGTGGCCGTCGAGCTCTTTCAGCTCACCGGCGTGCCCCTCGCCGCGGGCGCCGTGTTCCCACCGATCATGCTCGTGCTCGGCACGGGCTTCGACCCCCGCGATATCGCGCTCTACGTCGGCACCGCCGCGGTGCTCACGGCGGTCGACGCGCTAGCCTCGCGCTGGCTGAGCTCCCACTCCCGGCGGGATCGTCGAGGCCGTCGCCGCGCGCGACGCCGCGGCCGCGGCATCCCGCACCCGCTCCCATCTCGCCGAACTCGCGGAGAACCTCGCATGACCGTCCTGTCGCTGCACGATGTGACCTTCCGGCGCAACGGGCGGCTCATTCTCGACGACATCTCGTTCGAGGTCGCCGCGGGCGAGCACTGGGCGCTGCTGGGCCCGAACGGCGCCGGCAAGAGCACGATCCTCAGCATGTGCGGCGCGAGTGCGCACCCGACCAGCGGCGCCGTCGAGGTGCTCGGCAGCAGGCTCGGGCGCGTCGACCTGCAAGAGCTGCGACGGCGCATCGGGCACGTGAACCCGCGGCATCCCGTCCGCTCGCCCATGACCGTCGAAGAGGTCGTGCTCACCGGGTTCACCGGCACGATCGACACGCCGCTGCGGTGGGAGCCCACGGCCGCCCAGCTCGAGGCGGCACACGCGCGCATCGCCCAGGTGGGGCTGGCCGAGCGGCGCGACGCGGTGTGGCCGACGATGTCGCAGGGCGAGCGCGGACGGGCCCTCATCGCGCGGGCGCTCGCGCCCGAGCCACGGTTGCTGCTTCTCGACGAGCCGACGACGGGGCTGGATGTCGCGGCCCGCGAGCAGCTGCTCGAGACCGTCGACCATCTCTCGGTGGAACTGCCCGAACTCGCCTCGGTGCTTGTAACGCACCACCTCGAGGAGCTGCCCGAGAGCACCTCGCACGCCCTGCTCATCGGACGCGGTCGGATCGTGGCATCCGGCCCCATCCACGAGACCGTCACGACCGAGACCGTGAGCCGCGCGTTCGAGCACCCCATCGGCGTCGCGCACCACGACGGTCGCTGGAGCGCCCGCGCCCTGCGCGCGGCATCGGTGGCTCCCGGCCGGTGAGCGAGCGCAGCGAGTCGCAACGCCGGGCGCATCCGTGCCAGTCTTGAACCATGCGACACAACCCGCTTTCCCGCACCGGCCGTGACGTCTCCGCCATCGGGCTCGGCACCTGGCAACTGGGTGCCGACTGGGGAGCGGTGGCCGAAGATGACGCGCTCGCGGTGCTGTCGGCATCCGTCGACCACGGCGTGACCCTGTTCGACACGGCCGACGTCTACGGCGACGGGCGCTCGGAGTCGCTCATCGGGCAGTTCCTCGCCGCACGAGCGGGCCACGGCCTCACGGTCGCGACGAAGATGGGCCGCCGTGTCGACCAGGTGCCCGAGAACTACACGCCCGAGAACTTCCGCGCATGGACCGACCGCAGCCGCCGCAACCTCGGCGTCGACACGCTCGACCTCGTGCAGCTGCACTGCCCGCCCACGGCGGTCGTCGAGAACGACGCGACGTATGAGGCGCTCGATGCGCTGGTGGCCGACGGTGCCATCGCCGCCTACGGCGTCTCGGTCGAGACCTGCGCGCAGGCGCTCGCGGTCATCGCGCACCCCGGTGTGACGAACGTGCAGATCATCTTCAACCCGTTCCGTCTGAAGCCGCTCGACGAGGTGCTGCCCGCGGCGCAGGCAGCAGGCGTCGCGATCTTCGCGCGGGTGCCGCTGGCCTCGGGCTTGCTCAGCGGCAAGTACACGGAGAAGACGACGTTCGCCGCCGACGACCACCGCAGCTTCAACCGGCACGGCGAGGCGTTCGACCGCGGCGAGACGTTCTCGGGCGTCGACTATGAGACGGGGCTGGATGCCGCGCGCGAACTCGCCGCGGCATTGCCCGACGGGGTGAGTCTGCCGGCGGCATCCCTCGCCTGGATCGCCTCGCGCCCCGGAGTGACGACGGTGATCCCCGGCGCGCGCAACGTCGCGCAGGCGACCGCGAACGCCGAGGCCGGCGCGCTGCTCGACGGCGGGCTCGACCTCGATGCGTTCGACGCGGTGGTGCACGACGTGTACGACCGGCGCCTGCGCGCCGACATCCACCCGCTGTGGTGACGTTCGGCGCGCCCGCTCGCGTTGCCGGTCGCTGAGCCAGGCGGCGAGTCGAAGCGGCCCCTCAGCCGCGATCCATTCCCACCACGCTGCGCAGCGTATCGATGAAGACATCTTCGGCGGTGCGCCCGGCGGCGAAGTACTCGCGGATCGCCTGGGTCGCTGTCGGCATACGCCGTTCGAGTTCGGCGAGGTCGGGCGGCGCAGCGGTCGGGGTCGGAGCCTGTTCGTCTAGCACGTATCCCACGGTGAAGCGCTCGGCGGCGAGCACGCGAATGCGGGCGTCGGCGAGGGGCACGCCACGCGCGACGAGTGCGGCCATGGCCGCGTCGGAGAACTCGGCGCGACCGAGCGAGTCGCGCGAACCGGCTACGACGCGCGCGCCGTCGCGGTGCGCGCGCAGGGCGTCGCGAAGGGCGGTGGATGCCGCGAACAGCCACTGCCGGTCGTTCGTCGCCGGTGCTATCTGGGGAAGGGCACGTAGCGCCGGCGCCATGATGCGGTCGGCCAGCACGACCTGGAGATCCTCCTTGTCGCGGACATGCCAGTACAGCGTGGAGGCCGTCACGCCCGCACGCCGGGCCAGGGCGCGCATGGTCACCGCGTCGAGCCCATCGGCGTCGAGGAGCGCGAGAGCCGCGTCCACCACGGCATCCCGCGTCAGTGCCACGTCGGCCCCCGCTTTCGCACTCGAACAGTGTGAGATACTGTATCTCTCGAACGGTGTTCGAGAGGGACAGGAGACAGACATGAAGGCAGCAGTCGTCGATCACCGCGGGGGAGTTCCCGAGTACCGCGACGTGGATGATCCGAACCCGGTCGAGGGTCAGGCCCTGCTGCGCGTCGAGGCGGTGCCTGTCGAGAACGTCGACCGCGCGATCGTCGCGGGCACGCACTACACGGCCGCACCGTTCCAGGCCGCGTTGCCCGCCGTGCCGTGTTTCGACGGCGTCGGGCGTACCGCCGACGGCACGCTCGTCGGCTTCGGTGGGATCGAGCCGCCGCACGGTGCACTCGCCGAGTACGTCGTCGTGCCCGAGGGGCACTGGGCGCCGATTCCCGACGGCATCGAGCCGTCGACGGCGGCAACGCTCGCTACCGCGATCACCGGGATGAGCATGAAGACCGCGGCCGGCCTGCAGCCGGGTGAGACGGTGCTCGTACAGGGAGCCACCGGCGTCGCCGGTCGCCTCGCCGTGCAGATCGCACGGCTTCTCGGCGCGGGGCGCATCGTGGCGACGGGGCGGGATGCCGCGGCCCTGGCTTCCCTCGCCGACCTCGGTGCCGACGCGGTCATCGACACGAGCGTGTCTGACGATGATCTCGTCCGCGCGTACCGCGATGCGGCGGGCGACGGCTACGACGTCGTCGTCGACTTTCTCTGGGGGCGTCCGACGCGCATGCTCTGCGAGGCGCTCATCCCCGAGACGTTCGCTATCGGCAAGCCCGTGCGGCTCGTGCAGGTGGGCGAAGCGGCCGGTGACGCGTTCGAGCTGCCTGCGCGGGCGGTGCGCACTTCGGGGCTGGAGATCTACGGAGCCGCGCGCAACCTGATGGCGGGCATGGCCGACGCGTACGCGCAGGTCGTGGAGTGGGTGCGCAGCGGCGAACTCGTCATAGATGTCACGACCATGCCACTGAGCCGAATCGCCGAGGCCTGGCAGCGCACCGACCTGCGCGGCTCACGCCTCGTGATCGTGCCTGACTGACTTTCCGGCCGTTGAGCGAGCCGAAACGCCGCGACCCGCAGCATCCCTACTCCGAATACACCCCGCGCTCGAACGCCGCCACGCCCTCCTCGGCGATCGGGTCGAAGAAGGGCAGCAGCTGCGTCGCCCACACTGCGGCGACGCCTGAGGTGCGGTCGATCCAGTAGAAGACGTTCGCCAGCCCCGCCCAGGTGAGCGAGCCCGCCCGGCGCCCGCCGGGCACGTCGTCGTCATTACGCAGAAACGAGTATGCCCAGCTCTTGCGTGCGCCCGGAAAGAAGTCGGCCTCGCGCGTGAGCGCGGGGATCGCCGACGGCAGGGGAGTGACGACGACTCCGGGCGCGCCCTGCGTCGCCCAGGCAAGGGTTTCGGGGTGCAGCACGCGGCCTCCGGGCGCCGAGCCGTCGCCGAGCCACACGCGCAGCAGCGCAAGCAGATCGGGCACGGTCGAGAACAGTCCTTGTCCACCCATGTCGAGCTCGGGGGTATCGGGCGGTGACACCTTGGTCGCGACCACCGAGCCATCGCGCTGGTGGCGATACACCGGTGACAGTCGCGAGCGCATCTCGGCGGTGACGTCGAACGACGTCGACGTCATACCGCAGGGGGCATAGATCCGCTCGGCGAAGACGTCTTCGAGCCGCTGCCCGCGCACGGCGGCGATGATCAGGCCCATCCAGTCCATCGATGTGCCGTACGTCCAGCGTTCGCCGGGGTCGTGCAGCAGCGGCGTCTGGATCGAGTCCCAGAGGGGAGTGGAGGAGGGATGCCGCATCCGCTCCCGCCCGAGCACGGCGTAGCGCTTGTCGAACATGTCGTAGGCGAGCCCCGAGGTGTGCAACAGCAGCATGCGCGGGGTGATGTCGCGCGTCGGCGGCCGGGTGCGCACGGTGCCGTCGTCGCCGAGGTCTTCGAGCACCTGCAGCGCGGCGATCTCCGGCACGTACTCGCGCGCGGGCGCATCGAGGTCGATCAGTCCGTCTTCGACGCATTGCAGCGCAGCGGTCGCGGTGAACGCCTTGGTAGCCGAGTAAAGCGCGATCACCGTGTCGGTGGTGGCGCCGGTGGCGTGCAGGTATTGCGTCGCCGCGGCATCTGTGACGCCGGCGATGACGAGGGGAGCGCCCGCCTCGACGGCTGCGTCGACGGCGGTGTCGAGTTCGGTTTCACGCACGTGTCCACTCTGCCACGCGCTTGACACTGAACATGAGATGCCTCTAATGTTTCCTGTGTGGGGACTGTGTCCGCGCGGGGCCCGACAGCCATGTCCGGGTCCTGCGCGAGATGCACTGAACGCGGCTCTCGTGCGGCGTAGTCTGGCCTTCCCGAGATCCCGGAAGGACACCTGATGCCCGCACCCGCGCTCGTCATCTCGCTGGTGCTGGTGGGGCTGTTCGGCTTCGCGGTCGGTTCACTCGTCAACGTCGTCGTGACGCGCGTGCCCGCGGGGGTTGTGGCTCCGGCCTTCCCTGTGCGGTTCCGGCTCGTCGAGCTCTCAACCGCGGTCGTCTTTGTCGGCGTGACGGCATGGGTCCTCCTCACCGACGTTGCCTCTGGCGGACCGGCGACGGATCTCGCGGTGAGTGACTGGGCCGCGGCATCCCTCGTCCTCGTGGCGTTTCTGTACCTCGCTGCCGTGAGCATCGCGCTGGTGCTGATTGATATCGATGTGCATCGACTGCCCAATGCGATCGTGATGCCGTCGTACCCCGTCGGACTTGCGTTGCTCGGCGGTGCGGCGGCCCTTCGCGGCGACGGTGCGGCCGTGGCGCGCATGCTCATCGGCGGAGGCGTGCTGTACCTCTTCTACGTGATGCTGCGCCTGATTCAGCCGAGAGGCATGGGCGGCGGCGACGTGAAGCTCGCCGGCGTGCTCGGAATGTACTTGGGATGGGTCGGATGGGTGCCGCTCATCGTCGGCGCGCTGTCTGCATTCGTGATCGGCGGGCTCGTGAGCGTTGTGCTGATGGCGGCGGGGCGTGCACATCGGCGAACGACGATTGCGTTCGGCCCCTTCATGCTCGTCGGGTCATGGGCGGGGCTGACGGTCGGCCCTGTCATCGCACAGTGGTATCTCGGCCTGTCGTCGTCATGAATTCATGTGGCGTCACGCCCTCTGCGGGGCCACCTGGCGGATCGTCGCGACGTTGTTATCTGATCGTTGCCTGAGCGTTTGCCGCAAAATATGAGTGTGTTCTAATCTTCATGTGTGGGGACTGCATCACGCGGGGCCCGTCCCAATCGGGCCCCGCGTGTGTGCCCGTGAGGCTCTGACTCACAGGCGCTGAGCGCTATTGTGCTGGAACGAGCACCCAGGTCAGTCCCGTCAGGTTCATCGAGGCGTCATCGGGTCCGGTGTAACGGCTCTCGCTGATCGTGACGATCCGTGGCGAATCCTGCAGGTTGCCGACGAACTTCTCGAGGTCGGCCCGCGAGCCATTCACCGCCATGGTGAGCGGTACTTCGACGAGGGCGCCCGCGGACGGCAGCCCGACCGTGACACCCGTGGGGGCAGCGTATGCCGAGGCATCGGAGAACGTCAGGGTCCGGATGGTGACGTCCGCTGCCTTGGCGGCGGCATCGAACTGATTGATGAGCGCCTGCTGCGAGCGAGAGGCCGGAATCGCCTTCTCAAGAGCGGCGAGCTGACGCTTGTCGTCGCCGAGGTGTTCGTTGTCTGCGCGCAACGCTGCGTTCTTGATCTGCTGCACGTCGTTGAGCTGAGCGATCGACGCCGTCTGTGCCTCGGCGGTTGAAATCCGGTCCAGCTGGGGTTGCACGCCGAGAAACCAGCCGCCCGCGAGAACGCCGACAGCGAGCGCGGCGATGACGATGAGACTGAGGCGGAATTTGTCCATGTCGTCACTCTCCGGTTTCGGTCGTGTCGGCCGCGGTGTCACTGCTGCTGGTGTCGTCTGCGGCGGCGCCTGCGCCCGTGGCCGCATCTTCGAGCTGTTGGTGCAGCTCGGTGAGCGTGTCAGCGTCGAGGGCCTTGGCGCGTGCCGTGCCTCCGAGTGCCTCAGCGTTCAGCTGCACGACTCCGTTGATGACGTAACCGTCCTGATCGGTTGCCGCTACTGCGTTGACGGTCGCGCTGACGTGGCCGGTGAGCTTCTGCAAGGCGTTCAGCAGAGGCGTTGGTGAGTCGAAGGCGTCGGCGGTCGCTGTGAACGAGATCTCGATGACGCCAGGTGCGTCCAGCCCGGCCGCGTCTGATGTGTCTGCGCCTGTCGCCGACACGCCCTTCACCGTGATCTGCTCACTGGTGAGGGTGATTGCACCTGGCAGGACGTCGTCGAGCTCCGTCATCAGGCGCGACCAGTCCGCCTCTGAGAAGAGGGCCGCGGTCTCGGCGCTCTCGTAGTCTTGGAGCTTCGACTTCACGGTCGAGACCTCGGCGTACTTGCTCTGTTCCAACTTGAGCATCTGGCTGCGCTGCTGCTCCGCAGTGAGCGCGGCCTCGGCATCCGACGCGGAGAACGACACCGCGAAGCCGACGGCCGCTGAGATGAGGACGAGGCCGACGAGGCCCAGTGCAAGCAGCCGGATCGTCTTGCGCTGCCTGCGTCGCACCTCGACGATGGGCGGTAGCAGGTCGACGCGCGCGATGAGGGATGCTGGAGCCGCCAGGATCCGGGTCATCTCGGTTTCGGGTGCCGTCGTTGCGCGTTCCGCCACTTCGCGCTCCACTGCTTCGGGCTCCGTCCCGTGCTGGGCCGCTGCGCGTCGGCGTCGCTGTCGCCTGTCGGTCAGTTCGGCGGTCACTTCTTGCCCCCCTTCTTCGCGCTCTTCGTCGCGCCGCTCTTCGGGCCCTTCGCCGCGCCGGCCTTCGCGCTCTTCGCCGCGGGCGTCGCCGCGGCTCGCGCCCCGATCGTGACGCCCAAAGGCGCTGCGAGTTCGAGAGCCCACCGGTCGAGGTCTGCGCCGCGCACCGCGCGACCGACCGTGAACGCCGACATCGTGTCTCCGTATTCGACAGCGACACCCAGCGCACGCGTCAGCACGGCGGCGAGACCGTTCAGCCGGCTTCCGCCACCGGTGAGCACCGCGCTGGAGACGGGATGCTCCGGGTGAGCGTGGCCCCAGAAGTTCAACGTGTTGCGGATGCTGTCGATCAGGCTCGCTGCGCTCTCGCGCAACACCGCCTCAGCCTCGACGTCTCGGGCGGCGACCGCACCGCCTCGCAAGCCCCGCTCCTTCTTGTCGGACTCTGCCTCTGCGAAGCTGATGCCGAGAGCGCGTCCGATGCTGCGGGTAGCGTCGTCTCCGCCGCTGGCGACGATGCGCGCGAACTGCGGAGTCGTGCCCGTCGAGATGACGACCGTGGTGGTCGATGCTCCGACGTTGATGATCGCCTGCGCGCCGCGCTGTGGTGCCGGAAGCAGACGCCGCAATGCGAAACCCGAGAAGTCGATGGCGTCGACATAGCGGCCCGACCTCTCCACGGCGTTCACGGTGGACTCTAGGCTGCTGCGCACGGTGGCCACGAGAAGGCCTTCTTCGTACGGCTCGCCCTTGATGCTGACCTCCCGCAGTGGAAGGAAGTCGAGAATCGCGTCGTCGAGGTCGATCGGCACCTGCCCCTCGACGGCGAACCGGAGCGCACTCTTGCGGCGCGGGCCGTTCGGTTTCGGCAGCGTGACCTCGCGCACGACGATCTTGCGATTGCTGATGCCGAACACGACCTTCTTGGTGGTGAACTTGCCTGCTTTCCACAGTCGATTGAGCGCATCGGCGCCCCGACGCTGATCGAGGATCTCACCGTCGAAAACGGTCCCGTCGGGAACCTCCACCGAGGCGAACCGGCTGATCTTCGGACGGGACGTATACGGCGAGTCGACCTGTACGCCGCGCAGTCCGCCGCGGCTGAGGTCGATAGCGACTACTGCTGCCATGGTTCCTCCGTGTGTGTCATGCGAGTCCGGTCGCGGTGAGGTAGACGTTGGCCAGCGTGGGCCCGGCCAGGATGCCGACCCACGAGCCGATCAGCATGAACGGCCCGAACGGAATGCGCGAGCGGCGCCCCGCCCGGCGGGTGAGCATCAGCACAACGCCGACGATCCCGCCGATGACGAACGCGCTGAAGCCGCCCACGATCAACTGCGACCAGCCGAACCAGCCCAGCAGCATTCCGAGTGCGCCGGCGAGTTTGACGTCGCCGAGACCCATTCCGCCGCGATAGCCGAGCGCAAGCAGGATGTAGAGACCCCCGAGGGCGACGAGTCCGATAGCGGCAGTGAGCAGTCTGCCGAAGTCGCCGGTGAGAGCGGATGCCGCGGCCAGCAATACTGCGGTCACCGGATAGGCGGCCAGGGTGATGACGTCTGGCAGCTTCTGGTGGTCGAGGTCGATCAGCGCGAGCGCGATGCTGATTGCGACCCAGTAAAGGAGGAGCGGCACGATGGCGACGGGATAGGCGCCGAGGGCGGCAGCCCAGGCGACGGCTGCAAAGGCCAGGGCCGTGGCGAGCTCCACCGCCGGATATCGCAGCGAGATCGGCGCGGAGCATCCGCGGCAGCGTCCGCGCAACAGCAGGTAGGAGAAGACCGGCACGTTGTCATAGGCGGCGATCGGCTGATCGCACTGCGGGCAGGCGCTCGCGGGCCGCACGATGCTGAGCCCGCGCGGCACGCGCCAGATGACGACGTTGAGGAACGAGCCGATCAACGCCCCGAAGATGCCCATCGCCATCACGATGAACCAGACCGGAACGCCCATCATCGTGCCGACCCATCGGCCGCCCACACGGCTGCGGTCTCGACCCACGAGGTGACGCCGTAGGTCGTGGTCACCGGGTTGAGAAACTTCGGGGGAGCCTTGTACTTGAACCGCTCGTCATAGACGTAGTTCTTCGCGAAGCCGGTGACGATTCCCCAGGAGTTGCCAGTGCCGACCGGGCCGCGGTACCGCTGTGCGATCGCCCCTCTCACAGTCAACGTCCCACGCTTCGTGTCTTTGTCGTAGTTCTGCACCTGGAAGGTGTGGGCAACGGAGAGGATAGCCGCTTCGATCGTGCGGCCGTCGTCACTCCGGTCGAGGAGCCTGCCGGAGCTGTTGACCGGGTTATATACCCATACCGCGTTGTTGCCGACGAGTCCGAGGATGTCGTCCTGCTCATCGGCGTAGGTCAGGTCGCCCACGATGAAGACGTAGTTCTCCGCGGCGATCGTAGCGGCGCCGTCGAACTGTCCTTTCACAAAGACATCGCCCGCACGACAGTCATAGGTAGTGCTCGTCGGAGCGGCTTCCGTGGTCGAGGTGGAAGACGTTTTCACCGGGTATCCGGCCGGGTACCGTCCCGTGCCGAATGTCCAACCGCGTCCGCTGCTCGACCCGCTGCTCGTGCAGGTGAAATCGGTGGGGTTCGCGCTCGCATTCCAATAGTTCACGTCGGTGCCGACAGCGGGCACATTCTGCACATACATCACGTTGTTTTCGGGCACGGTGATCGTGGCGCCGTCCGGCGATTGGAGAGCCGCGATCGCACCGCATTCTGCCGGCGTCGAGCCGGTGGTGGCATTTGCATTGCCGATGCGGGTGTATTTCGTGAACGGCGACTTGATGTTGACCGTTCCGTTCGAGAAGAACGTGAACTGCGTGGGCCCTGTGTACAGGCACCCCGGGCGCGGCACGTCATCTTCTGTCAGATCGGTTCGAGTCTCCTTCTTCAGCTGGGAGTTGGTGGCGGGCATTCCGATGACCCCGCCGCTGTAGGTCGGGTATCCCGCCAGAGCAAAGTGGGCCGCGGCGCAGGTCGACCCGCTTGCGTCTTTGTTCAGGTAGTAGGGGGCGGTGGGCTTGGCAGTGGTGACCGTGCCGTTGAACTCCGAGCCACAGGCGCGGATGGTGTCGTTCGAGTGCACGGGGCCGTTGCTTTCGTCGCTGCCTCCGAATGAGATTTCGTTGCAGTTGCCGCTGCGGCCTTCCCAGGCGTACTTCAGAGCGCCCGCGCTGTTGTAGCAGCTCGAATCGGTTCTGCTTGCAATGCTCGGGTCTTGCACTTCGTAGTCGGTGAAGTAGAGAAAGTCGATGAACCCCTGCTGCTTGAGGTCCGCGATAACGGTGCGGGTGGCGTTTCCGACCTTCCCGGTCGACCGGATGCGGATGCGGCCGGTCGTGGGGTACAACGAGTTGTCCACTTCGTAGCGGAACTGCGCGTCTCCGGCGCTGCCGGGCACGGTCGCCCAGCTCCCGCCGGCTCCGACACCGAAGGCGGGGTTCGCAATCGGTGGAGGAGAAAGCGTGCTGCCGGTGCTGAAGCCCGACGCAGAATTGCCGTAGCGGTAGTAGCTGGTGTCGTCGGAGAGGCGGCTCTGGTACTCGTCCACACCGGCGTATGCCGCTGCCAGGGCGGCGTTCCAGTCGGAGTCGGCGTGGGCTTGTCTCATGCCGTTGATCGAGAGGCCGACCAACAGGGTCATGAGCATGGTGAGCACGGCCGCCACAGCCAGCACGATGAGCAGTGCCGCGCCATCTTCGCCCTTGTGATCGTGCATCACGGCCATGTCAGTGGACCTCCACGCGTGCGACGCCCAGGTTGGGCAGGCCGACCATGTTCTGGATCTCGACGGGATCCACGCGGCCGCTGCCGTCGCCCTGCACCCGCATGGTGACCTGCACGCTGGCGATATTGCGGATCTGGTCGGTGGTGAGGCTTCCGTTCGAAGGCGGCACGAGCTGGTCTCCGGCGGCGGTGTAGTACCGGAACACCGGGTTGTCGGCGTCGGGCGGCAGCAATGACCGCGCGATGAGACGGCGGTAGTCGCTCGTGGTTTGGAACGCCCAATAGGTGGTGTGCACGTGGTACGCGGCCCAGCGGGTCTCGACGAGCTCGTTGTTCGCGTTTCGGGCGAACTCGACCTTGACTGGTGGCGGGTCGTCCGAAGTCCCAGCGTCGATGAAGGCGTTCACGGTGGCCTTTTCGGTCCCCGCGTATACGAAGACGGGGTCGTTCACCGGGTTGCTCCACTGCGGGATCTCCGTGCCGGCGCGGATGATGCGTGTCACTTCATTCATCGATGTCGAGGCGAGGCGGCTGTTGCCGACCGCGCCACGCTGATCGCTGAACGTGCGCGCCGTGTTCACAAACATGGAGACGACGAGCGTGAGCAGGATGGCGAACACGCCCATGGCGACGACGAGCTCGATGAGCGTCATCCCGTCTTGTCCGCGGTCCGGGACTCGGCGGCGCACTGCGCGGATCATTCTGTGGCCCGCGGGTCCAGCACGATGACTCCGTTCGCAGCGCTGCCGCCGGTCCGGACTGTGAAGTTGCCGCTTCTGATCAGCGTCTCCTTCGAACCAACTGCCTTCCCTCGATACAGCTCCCATGTTCCGTAGGGCAGTGCGATGGTGGCCGAGTTCGAACTTATGACGTCCTCGAAGGAGTAGGCCATGCCCTTCTGACACCCAGGATCGCCGTCACCGGTTCCGACATATACAGCGGTCAAGTAGTTATCACGGCCCCTCCGGTCGCCGCTGTTGGCAGATGAGAATGAGACGACGCCCATCGGCACGCTGACGTCGACCGTGCTGCCGGGGATTCCCCCGACCGGCGCGGGGCGGGCGCCGACAGTCCCGTCTGCAGCGATCCATTGGCTTGGGTCGGGGGCTAGGCAGCTGGGTACCGAAGAATCGGCGCCCGATTCGACGTACGCGCCGGCGATCACGCTGTAGCCCGAAGAGAAGGGGTAGAGCAGGTATGACTGCGGAGTATTGCTGGACGTGGCCGTCAACGAGAAGTTGCCGTACGTCGACAGGAAGGTGGTGGTCAGGTTCTTCGGGATGTCCGGATCGTTCGACGCATCAGGAGCATATGAAGCCATGAAGGTCGCAGCCTGGTCCATCGCGAAGCTGATGCGGGACGAACTGCCCGCGGTCACGGGGACCGTGGCGGTGGGCGATTCCGTCTGTAAGCCGTTGGAGAAGGCGATATACCCCGACTTGGAGGCCGTAACCGTGTACGTGTCGGCGGGGACCTTGAGCAGGTAGGCGCAACCGTCGCTGTCAGTCGCGACGGAGGCGACACCGTTGGACGGCGACAAGCTGACGGTCGCACCGCTGACCGCGGTGCCAGCGGCATTTACGACACCGACGAGCACGGTGCCCAAGGTGGGGTTGTTGATCTTGGTCTTCGGAGTGATGGCGGTGTCGCTTCGGACCGGCTGCGCGCCGTCGCGCATGTTGTCCCAGGTCACCTCGACCGTCACCTGCTTGTACGAGAGGGAACCCGATGCCTCGCCCGCTTCGCAACTGGCGGTGCTGCCGCTGTCGGTGACCCACGATGTTTTCACTGAGACGTGGAACGTGTCGCCGTTGAGTGAAATCGGGTCCAGCGTGTGGTTGTTCACGCTGAAGACGCTGGCAGCAGATCGAGCGAGGTCGATCTGCTGCGCGGCGAGATTGGCGGCCACCACCCGCGCTCGAGTGTCGCGGGTGGTGACCAGGCTCGCAGTGACCGTGTAGAGGAAGCCGGTCATGACGATCGCGAAGATGAGCATGGCGACGACCACCTCGACGAGGGTGAAGCCCTCGTCGAGGGCGGAATCGTTCATGTTCACGTGCGCAATTTCTTCTTAGTTACGGCGAGCTTGCGGGCTTTGCTCGCACACGAAGTGCGTGAGCAAATGCACCGGGGACCTCAGCCGACTAGTCCTTTTTAGTCGTCCAATCGCCCAGCCCACCGGTCGCACTGTCGTAGGTGACCGAATCCTCACTGATGTTCTTGTTGCTGCCGGTGATCGTGTACGTGTTTGGATCATCGGTTTTGGCGGCGATCGTCAGCTTGTTGCCGTCGGACACGGTGATCGTTCCGACGGTGGCGGCGGTGGCGTCGTCGCTGCCCTTCGTAATGGAGAGCGTCGCACCAGAGAAGTCATCCGACGAGGGCAGCGTTAGCCCGGTGAGCGAGCCGTTGTTCTCAGTCATCGCAGATTCGATCGCCAGGGCGGCGTTTGTCACGTCGCTTTCGACTGACGACTTCCATGCGCCCGTGCGCATGTTCAGGAAGACGGGGATGGCGACGGCGGCGAGGATGCCGATGATGATGACGACGACGAGCAGCTCGATCAGGGTGAAGCCCTGTTCGCCGTTCTTTCGCTTCGTCAGCGCCTGAGAGACAGCTTTGATCATTGTTGTTCCTTTACTGGGGGTGGGAACTTCGGGTGTGGATTCGCGCGACGCGAGCGTCGGCTCAGCTGAAGCTATCAGCGCACCGAAAACATGAGAAGGCTCTCATGTAACGAATATGAAACGATTCTCATAATCCGCCCGGGCTGCATGAGTTACATCGACTGGATGGTCTGGAAGACCATGAACATTGGCATGTAGAGCGCGACGATCATGAAGCCCAGCAGCCCGCCCATGAAAACGATCATGAGAGGCTCGAGCATCGCAGTTAGTTGCGAACTCATCTGCTCGACCTCGTCGTCGTAGAAGGCGGCCGTCTTGTCGAGCATGCTGTCGATTGCGCCCGACTCCTCGCCGATCCCCACCATCTGGATGAGCATCTCGGGGAACAGCCCGACCTCGGCAAGCGACTCGGCGATCGGTCGGCCTTGACGCACGCCCTCCTGCACGGCATGCAGGGATGACGAAATCACCTGGTTACCGCTGGTGGCGCCCACGATCGCAAGGGACTGCAGAATCGGTACGCCTGAGGCCAACATCGTGGCGAAGTTGCGCGTGAAGCGCGTGAGCGCGATCTTCGTGTTGAGCTTGCCGAACACCGGCAGCTTGAGCTTGAGCGGGTCGACAACTCGCCGCACCGCCTCGGTGTGCTTGTTGCGGCCCCACCACACAGCGAACGCGACGCCGATGACCACGATGATCGGCCCGGCGATGGGCATGGCATGTGAGAGATCGACGAGAAACTGCGTCACCGCCGGCAGCTTGCCGCCGAGGTCTTTGAACATCTTGTCGAACACAGGCACGATGAAGATCAGCATGGCCGCGACAGCCAGCAGGGCGATGATCAGCACGACGACCGGGTAGGTCAGCGCCGACTTCACCTTGCTGCGCAGCTTGGTCTCGGACTCGAAGTTGTCGGCCACCATCACCAGCGAGCGATCGAGGAAGCCGCCCGTCTCGCCGGCCCGCACCAGGTGCACCATGATCGGCGGAATGATGCGGGGGAACTCCTCCAGCGCCACCGATAGCGCCGTGCCGCCCTCGACCTTGGCCGAGATCTCCTCGATGGTGCGACGCAGCTTCGCGTTGTCGGTCTGCGACTGCACGATCGTCAGCGCACGCAGAATCGAAACGCCGGCGCTCACCATCGTCGCAAGCTGCCGGGTGAGGATGGCGAGGTCTTTCAGCGAGGGGCCGCGCTCCAGCCCGGGAATCGTGATCTCCTGCTGCAGTCCGGTGCCCGCACCCTTCTGCGTGACGGAGTCGGGAACGATGCCGCGCGCTCGAAGCTGCTGGACAGCCTGACTCTCGCTCGGCGCCTCCAATACCCCCTTCACCCGCTTGCCACGCAGATCGCTGCCCTTGTACGCCCACTGGGGAGTCTTCGTCGCTGTCGCCATGATCACAGGCCTCCGGACATGCCACCGGCGACCTGGCGCATGCCCTCGGGCACGACGGCGTCGACGGCATCGCCTGCCAGACCGCGGTTGCGCACGAGCTGGTCGAACTCGGTGACGTCCTGCGCGAGTTCGGCAGCCTTGGCGTACTCGATCTCGCCCGCGAGCACGAGCCGGGCGAGATCCTGATCGAGGGTGTGCATGCCGATGGCGTTGCCGGACTGCAGGGCCGTGCGCAGCTGGTGCGTCTTACCGGCGCGGATCATCGCCTGGATCGCGGGGGTCGAGAACATCACCTCCGTGGCGACGGCGCGGCCCTTGCCGCTGGAACGGCGGATCAGCGTCTGCACGACCACAGCCTTGAGCGTGGCGGCAAGCTGCGTGCGCACCTGCGCCTGCTGATGTGAGGGATACACGTCGATGACGCGGTCGATGGTCTGGCCGGCGTCCTGCGTGTGCAGGGTCGCGAACACCAGGTGCCCGGTCTCTGCGGCCGTAAGCGCGGTCGAGATGGTCTCGAGGTCGCGCATCTCGCCGACGAGGATGACATCGGGGTCCTGCCGCAGGGCGTGCTTGAGGGCGTCTGCGAAGCCGTGCGTGTCGGCACCGACCTCACGCTGATTGATGATCCCGCGCTTGTGATGATGCAGAAACTCGATTGGGTCTTCAACGGTAATAATGTGCGAAGCGCGCGACGCGTTGGCCTTGTCGATGATCGCGGCCAGGGTGGTCGACTTACCTGATCCGGTGGGCCCGCACACCAGCACGAGTCCACGCGGCAGATTCGCGAGATCGACCAACTCGGGAGGCAGGCCGAGCTGTGCCACCGACTTGATCTCGGTCGGGATGATGCGCAGCGCTGCCCCCATTCCGCGCTGGTCCTGGAAGATGTTGACGCGGAAGCGCGCGATGTCGCCGACGGCGTATGCGAGGTCGAGCTCAAGCTCGCGCTCGAAGATCTGCAGCTGGTCGGCCGGGACGAAGCCCTTGATCACCCGGCGGATGCGGTCGCGGCTCCAGATGGTCGTTCCCGCGACCGACTGGAGATGCCCGTCGATGCGCACGACGGGAGTCGACTCGGCCACGAGATGGAGGTCGGAGGCCCCCAGATCGAGCACCGCCTTGATCGACGCGATGAACTCGGGGTCGACCTCGGGGTTCTGAGCGCGGAGCAGTGCGGGGATTTCTCCCGACCGCGCAGCCGGCGTCGTGGGCTGCGCGGGCTCACGCCGTGCGCGGCGTTGGCTGGCTCCCGCGGGTTGGGTTGCGCCCACCGCCGTCGGGCCGGTTGGCACTCCGGTCGAGGGGGAAGCGCCCGGTGGGGGAGAGGACGGAAGGGTCACCCCGGGCAGACCGTTCAACAGCGAACGCAGCTCGGTGTCGTCTTCGTGTCCGTGCAGCAGCTCGTCGAAGCGGGAACCGCTCCGGGTGGGGGCGTAGCCATCCTCGGCTGTCACTGTCTTCGCCTTTCATCGTGTGCCCCACCGGCGGTGGGGGCGATCGCCGTCGACCCTCAGACCGTGACCCGTAGGATCTCGTCGACGGATGTCTCCCCCAGAAGTACTTTTGCCCAGCCGTCCATCCGCAGCCGCGTCATACCCGACGCCTCGGCGTGCGCGGTGATCTCGGCTGTGGGCGCGTTCGTCACGGCGAGGCGTTCGATCTCGTCGTCGATCGCCATCACCTCGTGCAGCGCGATGCGCCCGCGGTAGCCGGTGCCGGAGCATTGCGGACAGCCCACCGGCCGGAAGGCCGTGGGCGGATCCCCGTCGACCGGCAGGCCGAGGATGCGCAGTTCCGTCTCGGTGACGATCGATTCGGCCTTGCAGCGGTGGCACAGGCGCCGTGCGAGTCGCTGCGCGACCACGGCGTCGAGCGCGGACCCCACCAAGAACGGTTCGACGCCCATCTCGATGAGACGGGTGACGGCGCTGGGAGCATCGTTGGTGTGCAGTGTCGAGAGCACGAGGTGTCCGGTGAGCGACGACTCGATCGCGATCTTCGCTGTCTCCTCGTCGCGGATCTCGCCGAGCAGGATGACATCGGGGTCCGATCGCAGGATCGATCGCAGTGCGGCGGCGAACGTCAGCCCCGCCTTCGGGTTCACCTGCACCTGGTTGACGCCCGCCATGCGGTATTCGACCGGGTCTTCAACGGTGATGACGTTCACGGAGGGCGTCGAGATGGCCGCCAGGGTCGTGTAGAGGGTCGTGGATTTACCCGAGCCGGTCGGACCCGTCACCAGGATCATGCCGTACGGCTTCGAGAAGCTGGACTGGAACACCTGCATGTTCCGGTCGAGCATTCCGAGGTCTTCGAGCTTGAGACTCGCCACCGGGGCATCGAGGACGCGGGCCACCACCTTCTCGCCCCACACGGTGGGCAGCGAGGCCACGCGCAGATCGACGTTTCGTCCGCCGTGCACGATCGAGATGCGTCCGTCCTGAGGCTTCCGCCGCTCGCCGATGTCGAGGTCTGCCATGACCTTCAATCGACTGATCACTCCCGGGATCATTGACCGCGGCACGTTCTGGACGGTCGTGAGCACGCCGTCGATTCGGTACCGCACCCTCAGGTCGTCGCGCCCCGGTTCGATGTGGATGTCGGACGCCCGATCCTGGATCGCCTGACTGATGATCAGGTTGACGAATCGGATGATCGGCGCCTCGTCGTCCGCGGCGGTCGCCACGTCCTGGGCCCAGAGGTCCTTTTCGCCGTCTCCTGCTTCGAATGCGGAGGTGAGCTCCTGGAGCTCCGAGTCGGCGCGTCGGTAGCGGTCGATCGCGGCGATGATCGCGTCGCGCTCCGCCACCACGGGGATGATGGATGTGCCGACGACGGCGGCGATGTCATCGAGGACGATGACGTTCTCAGGCTCGGCGACGGCGACCATGACCCGCTCGCCGACCCTCGAGATCGGCAGAACCGCCTGGCGTCGGCACATCTGCTCGGGAATGAGATCGACGGCCGCCGGATCGACGGAGAACTCGCTGAGGTCGACGTAGGCGAGGCCCAGCCGCCCCGCGAGCGCGACGGCCGCCTCACGCGGTGTCAGGGGTTCTGGGGCGGGCTCAAGGTCCGCCACGGTCGGGTCTTCGAGGTCATCGGCACCGAACTCATCGTCGTCGAGCGGCCCGGTGGCGCTCGCGATGAGCTCATCCTTCGCCTGGTCGGGGCTGCCGATGTACTCGTCCAGCCAGCCGAACGGGTCGTCGTCGTACTGCGACTGCGCAGCCACCTGGTCGGACTCCGCGGCGGTCATGACCTCGTCTGAGACACCCTCGTTGCCACGTGGGTCGATCTCGAAGAGCGGGTCTTTGCTTCCTCCCGTGCCTTCGAGCTCGATGACCGGGGTAGCGATCGGGAGGGCAATGGTCGGGGCGTTCTCTTCGTCCGCGGGCTCCAAGGTGTCAAGCTCAGAGACGGGCTCCGGCTCAGGCTCAGGCTCTGCCTCCGGCTCCCGCTCCGGCTCAGAAGGGTCGTGTGCTGACTGTGAGTCCGGCGTCAGGACTGGCAGCTCTGTGCCGGGTAGCACGGGGGAGCTGTCGGTCCGTGACGCCGGACGACGGAAGACGTCTTCGTCGAGCAGGCTGGGGCGGTCTTGCAGCAGGGACCGCCAGATCATCCCCCCGGCCGAACTGTCGTCAGGCGCGCTCAGGTCGATCCCGGATGCGCGTGACGGTGTCTGCGATATGCCGACCGACGAGTCGAGCATGTTCTCGAGCCGTGTCTCTCGCCGCGTCGGGCGACGAAACTGCTCCATGCTTCTCCCCTCGGTCCCCAGGTTGCTCGGAGCGCCGGTTATGTCGTACTTTTGTACGCCCACTCGGAATGTGAAGCAGGCGTGCGGGATGCAGCACTGCCTCACGATGCGAACGCGTGATGGTGCGTGTCGCCGAGCGGGTTTCGAGGCGCTGGAACAGGTTGATTCTTCCGTTCCTCCTATCATGAGAGAGTTCTCATGTTGTTGTCAATGTGGAGAGTGTGAAAGGTGTGCCGCACTCGCGCCTTCGGTACATCTCGCGTGGGGACGCCAGCTGACAGGTATCGTGAAAAAGGTGCGTGAACTGGTCAGAAAGATCACCGCCTGGGCGCTGTCGCTGAGGCTCGTGCGAACGTACCTGCACTACAGCGAGCGGCACGGCCCGATGCTCGCCGACGCGATCACGTATCGCGCTCTGTTCAGCGTGTTCGCGGCCGTTCTGCTCGGCTTCAGCCTCGCGGGCGCCTGGTTGGCGGGCAACCCTGACGCGATGGACCGCCTGACCGAGACCGTCGGCGACGTCATCCCCGGGCTGCTCGGCGACGACGGACTCATCAAACCCAGCGCGATCACCGCCCCCGGCGCCCTCACCGTCGCCGGCATCGTCGCCGTGATCGGTTTGGTGGGCGCCGCGCTCGGCGCCATCACCTCGACCCGCACCGCATTGCGCACGATCGCCGATCGCACCCACGACGATGTGTTCTTCGTCTGGGTGCTGTTGCGCAACATCGGCGTCGCCCTGGCGATCGCGGTCGGCATCATCCTGTCGGCCGCGGCGACGTTCGCCGTCGGCATGATCGCCGATCTGGTGCGGGATGCCGTGGGCGAATCGATAGCACCGCTTGCGGCCTTCGGCACCCAGGCGGCGGCGGTGCTCGTGATCTTCCTGTTCGATGCCGTCATCGTCGTGGTCGTCTTCCTGGCGCTGTCGGGTGTGAAGCCGACGCCCGGCGCGCTGATCGGCGGAGCGGTGTTCGGCGGCATCGGCCTCACGGTGCTGCAGCAGCTGTCATCGCTGTTCGTGCGGGGCGCGTCATCCAACCCCCTGCTCGCGTCGTTCGCGTCCCTGATTGCGCTGCTGCTGTGGATGAACCTCTCCGCGCAGGTGCTCCTGCTGGCGTCGTCGTACATCGTCGTCACCCTCGCCGAGAAGGCGGATCGCGTGCGTGCCCGGTATGGTGCCCCGACGATGGCGCATCGCCGGGTGCAGCAGGCCGAGAACGCCGTCGCCCTCGCGATCGACGAGCTCGACCGGGCGCGTGCCGCCGAGCACAAGTCAGACGAGCACAAGTCCGACGACCAGAAGTCCGACGAGAAGGATTCAGGCGGCGCCGACTGAGCGCACGTGCGCGTGCAGCGCCTCGAGCGTCGCCGCCACCGCCGTCGTGCGCGGGCCATCGCGCACCACGGCCCAGTACGACAGCGGATGCGCATACGCCTCGCGCAGCACGGGGACGAGCCGTTCGTCGCGATCTGCGAGAAAGTCGGGCAGCACGCCGACACCGGCTCCGGCAGCCGTGGCCTCGACGTGGGCGAACACGCTCGTCGAGCGGATCGACGGGGGAGAAGCCGGCAGCCGCTGCGCGGCGCGGTCGAGATCGTCGACCTGCAGCGACGACTCGACGTAGTAGATGAGGGGATGCCGCGACAGCTCGTCGATCGCAGTGGGAAGGCCACGGCGCTCGAGGTAGTCGGCGCTCGCGTACAGGCGCAGCGAATAGTCGCAGACCGGGGTCGCGTACGCACGGTGCACCTGGGGTCGCCCCACGACGATCTCGAGGTCGACGCCCGAGCGGTTCTGCCGCACGCGCTGCGTGGCGGCCAGCAGCTCGACCGCCAGCGTCGGGTGGTCGCGGTGCAGCCGTGACACCGCCGGCACGAGGAAGGCCGAGGTGAACGCCTCGGGTGCGGCGATGCGCACCATGCCCTGCACCGGGTCGCCACCGGTGTCGGTGCCCAGGGCGCGCAGCGACTCCTCGATGCTCTCGGCGGCGGCCATCGCCCGCCGGCCCAGGGGAGTGACCTCCCACCCGCCCGAGGTGCGCACGAGCGTGCGCCCACCCATCGCCGCCTCGAGGGCCGCGATGCGGCGCGACACCGTCGAGTGATTCAGGCCCAGCACCTCGGCGGCGGCCGTGTACCGGCCGAGCCGGGCCACTGCCAGAAAGGTCATCAGGGCCTCGGGCTGCAGGGGACGGGGCATTCCCCAAGTGTGCATCCACGCACACGGAGCGTGCAACAATCCCGCCGAGATGTGCGTTGATCTGCAGTGTGGGACGTGCCTATCCTGGCCACGACACGTCGTCGTCGAGGACGCCGTGCGACACCTTCGAGGAGGCAGGATGTCGACGATCGCCTGGATCGGACTGGGGCACATGGGCGCCCCGATGAGTGGAAACCTCGTCGCCGCGGGGCATACCGTGCGCGGTTACGACATCTCGCCGGCGTGCGTCGAAGCCGCCGCCGCCCGTGGCGTGACCGCGGTCGCGTCGGCCGCCGAGGCGCTGGAAGGCGCCGACGCCTGCTTCACCTCGCTGCCGATGCCCGCGCATGTGCGCAGCGTCTACGACGGGCCCGACGGCATCTGGGCCCACGCCTCGACCGACACGCTGCTGCTGGACACATCGACGGTCGACGTCGAGACTTCGCGCTGGTGCCATGACGAGTCGACGGCCCGGGGCTTCACGTTCGTCGACAGCCCCGTCTCCGGCGGCACCGCCGGCGCCGAGGCGCACTCACTCGCGTTCATGCTCGGCGGCGCACCCGCCGACCTCGAGCGGGCGAAGGCGTTCGTCGAGCCGATGGCCGGCGCGGTCATCCTGTGCGGCGAGGCCACCGCCGGCATCGCCTCGAAGCTCGTCAACAACATGATGCTGTTCGTCTCGGCCCTCGGCGTCGCCGAGGGCTCGCAGCTGGCCGAGCAGCTCGGGCTCGACCCGAAGGTGTTCTGGAGCGTCGCCAACGCCGCATCGGGGCAGTCGTGGCCACAGCGCACCTGGTACCCGGTGCCGGGCGTGGTGACCACCGGGTCGGCCGACAAGAACTTCGACGCCACGTTCTCGCTCGACCTCGCCCGCAAAGACTGTTCGCTCGCCCTGCAGGCCGGCGCTGCTGCGGGCCTGCACCTGCCGGCCGCCGAGCTCGCCCTCTCGCAGTTCGAGCAGCTCGTCGGCGAGGGCCTGGGCGCCAAAGACACCATGCTCATCACCAAGCTCGTCACGGCCGACGGCTCGCTGCGCGGCTACGACCCGTCGCTCGACGGTCGTTGAGCGAGCGAAGCGCGTTGAAACGAAGAAGAAGGAACACCATGACCACCGTCACCGAGACCACCACCCTCACGCAGATCCCGCACGTCATCGGCGGCCAGCGCGTCGACCCCGGCGAGCGCCGCGGCACCGTCTACAACCCGTCGCACGGCGTGCCCACCGGCGAGATCGGCCTGGCCGACGCCGCCCTGGTCGCCGAGGCCGCACGGGTCGCCGCCGAAGCGCAGAAGAAGTGGCGCGACGTCGGGCTGGTCAAGCGTGCGCAGATGATGTTCCGCGTGCGCGAGATCATCACCTCCCGCGCCGAAGAGCTGGCCCGCATCATCACCGCCGAGCACGGCAAGACCGTTGCCGACGCGCTCGGCGAGGTGGCGCGCGGGCTCGAGAACGTCGAGTTCTGCACCGGACTCATGCATCACCTGAAGGGCGAGTACTCCGAGCAGATCGCCACCGGCCTCGACGTGCATCAGGTGCGGCAGCCGCTGGGCGTCGTCGCGTGCATCACGCCGTTCAACTTCCCCGCGATGCTGCCGCTGTGGATGGTCCCCACAGCGATCGCCGCCGGCAACGCCGTGATCCTCAAGCCCAGCGAGCGCGACCCCTCTGCCGCGGTGTGGCTGGCCGACGCTTTCCGCGAGGCGGGACTGCCCGACGGCGTGCTCAACGTCGTGCACGGCGACAAGGGCACCGTTGACGCGATCCTCGCCGACCCCACGATCAAGGCCGTCTCGTTCGTCGGGTCGACGCCCATCGCCAAGTACATCTACACCGAGGCCGCCGCCCACGGCAAGCGGGTACAGGCACTCGGCGGGGCGAAGAACCACATGGTGGTCATGCCCGACGCGGATCTGGATGCCGCGGCCGACGCCGCCGTCTCAGCCGGGTTCGGCTCGGCCGGCGAACGCTGCATGGCGATCTCCGCGGTCGTCGCCGTCGGCGACGTGGGCGACGAGCTGGTCGCCAAGGTCGCCGAGCGCATGAAGGGCCTGAAGATCGGCGACGGCTTCGACCCCGACAACGAGATCGGACCGCTCATCACCGACGCGGCCCGCGAGCGCGTGCGTGGCTTCGTCGCGGGCGCCGAGCCTGAGGGTGCCCGGCTCGTCGTCGACGGGCGCGAGCAGCAGTTCGACTCCGACGGCTTCTTCCTCGGGGCATCCCTTGTCGACGAGGTCAAGCCCGGCATGGCCGTGTACGACGAAGAGGTCTTCGGCCCCGTGCTCTCGGTCGTGCGGGTGGACAGCTACGACGAAGCCGTGCAGATGATCAACGACAACCCGTACGGCAACGGCACGGCGATCTTCACGCGCGACGGTAAGACGGCCCGTCAGTTCGAGTACGACATCCAGGTCGGAATGGTCGGCATCAATGTGCCCATCCCGGTGCCGGTCGGATCGTTCTCGTTCGGCGGCTGGAAGAACTCGCTGTTCGGCGACACGCACATGTACGGGTCGGAGGCCTTCAACTTCTACACGCGCCGCAAGGTCGTCACGAGCCGCTGGCCCGAGCCGAGCGAGAGCCAGATCAGTCTGGGCTTCCCGACGCACTGACGGCCCGCGCCAGTTTGGAGTCGGATGCCGCGACCCGGCCGCCCGCGGCGGTCACCAGCGCGTCCACCGCGGTGAAGAACGCCGCGGGGTCCGCGGGGGCGGCCGGCCCCAGCTCGACCTCCCACTCACGCCAGCTCGACGATGCGCCGCTGCGCTCGTCGACGGCGCGCACGTGATCGTCGACCACCTCGGCGACCAGGCCGCCGGCGTCGTCGCGCAGTGCATACGCGACGCGCTCGTTGCGGATGCGCGCGAGCGGCAGGAAGGGCCCCGTCGACCAGCGCGCGAGAGCCGCGGCCACCTCGACAGGCACGTCCTCGTTGGAATCGGCGCCCAGGGGCCAATGCCACTCGTGCTTGCCCTCGGGAGCGGACGCCTTGATGTGCCAGCCGGCATCGGGGCCGCCCTCGCGTCGGCGCACCGCCACGCGGGCGGCGCTCAGCGCGAGGTCGGCGGTGTCGAGATACCGGGCGTCGAG
Organism: Microbacterium horticulturae; assembly: GCF_029094505.1. Classification (NCBI taxonomy): domain Bacteria; kingdom Bacillati; phylum Actinomycetota; class Actinomycetes; order Micrococcales; family Microbacteriaceae; genus Microbacterium; species Microbacterium horticulturae. The sequence goes on from NZ_CP119108.1 coordinate 1,312,575, forward strand.
GGCACGGTGCTCTGCAGCATCCACCCTCGTCACCAGCCGGAGCGCGGTCCAATCCGGCAGCTGCGCCGCCTCGTCGACGTCGTACTTGCGCTCGACCTCGAGTGAATGATTCGCGTCGGCGCTCACTCGTCCCGGCTGTCGGGGTCGGGGTTGATGTCTTCGGTCGCCTCGTCGTAGACGAACCGCGTCTCGGTGGGGCCGTCATGGGCCCCGGTGTTCTCCTCGGCGCCGGCTCGGCGATAGATGAGCTGCCCCTCTCCGTAGGGGATGATGAGCGAGTCGCTCACTCCCGGTTCGAGCGGGATGATCTGCCCGTCAAGCGGGCCTCCGGCAAGACGTGCGATGGCCATGCATTCAGGTTACTGTCTTCGGCACGGAAAAGAACGACGCCGCCCTCGGCTTCGAGCAGGGCGGCGTCGTCGTACGGCGGACAGTCTAGAGGTTGATCATGTGCCCCGCCAGGCCGTGGAAGGCCTCCTGCAGCGCCTCCGACAGCGTCGGGTGCGTGTGCACGTTGCGGGCGGCCTCGAGAGCGGTGAGGTCCCACTTCTGCGCGAGGGTCAGCTCGGGCAGCAGCTCGGAGACGTCGGGGCCGACCATGTGGCCGCCCAGCAGCTCGAGATGCTCGCCGTCGGCGATGAGCTTGACGAACCCGATGGGCTCGCCGAGGCCGTTCGCCTTGCCGTTGGCCGAGAACGGGAACTTCGCGACCTTCACGTCATAGCCGGCGTCGCGCGCCTGCTGCTCGGTGAGGCCGAACGAGGCGACCTGCGGCGAGCAGAACGTGGCACGCGGCATCATACGGTAGTCGCCCAGCGTCATGGTCTCGGCGCCGGCGATGGTCTCGGCTGCCACGACCGCCTGCGCCTCGGCCACGTGGGCCAGCTGCAGCTTGGCGGTGACGTCGCCGATCGCGTAGATGTGCGGCACGTTCGTGCGCATGTAGTCGTCGATGTCGATGGCGCCGCGCTCGGTGAGCTTCACACCCGTCTTGTCGAGGTCGAAGCCCTCGACGTTCGGTGCGAAGCCGACCGACATGAGCACCTTCTCGGCCTCGAGTGAGCCCGCCTCGCCGTCTTTGCCGGTGTAGGTGACGGTGACCTTGTCGCCCGAGTCCTCGACCTTCTCGACCTTGGTCGAGGTGAGGATGTCGATGCCGTAGCCCTTGTACTGCTTGGTGATCTCCTTCGAGACCTCGACGTCTTCGTTGGGCAGCGCACGGTCGAGGAACTCGACGATCGTGACGTCCACGCCGTAGTTGCGCAGCACGTAGGCGAACTCCATGCCGATGGCGCCGGCACCGACGATGACGATCGACTTCGGCAGCTCGCGGGAGAGGATCTGCTCCTCGTACGTCACGATGTTGCCGCCGATGGTCACGCCCGGCAGGCTGCGCACGGTGGAACCGGTCGAGATGATCGCGTTGTCGAACGTGACCTCTTCGGTCGAGCCATCGGACTTCGTCACAGTGATGGCGTTCGGGCCGGTGAACGAGCCGCGACCCTCGTACTCCGTCACCTTGTTCTTCTTCATCAGGAAGTGGATGCCCTTGACATGGGTCTCCGAAACCTTGCGGCTGCGGTCCCAGGCCACTCCGAAGTCGAAGTGAACATCGCCGGAGATCCCGAACAGGTCGGCCTTGTGGAGCACCTGGTGGGCGAGATCGGCGTTCTTCAGGAGCGCCTTGGAGGGGATGCAGCCGACGTTGAGGCACACACCGCCCCAGTACTTCTCTTCGATGATGGCCGTGTTAAGGCCGAGCTGGGCGCTGCGAACGGCCGCGACGTATCCGCCGGGACCGGCGCCGAGGATGACGACGTCATAGTGTGGCATGTCTCCAGCCTACTGGTCGTCGGGACGGCGTGAACGGGTCACCAGGAGCAGGATGACCCCCGCGACGATGACGACGAGCACGATGCCGCCGATGATCCACGGCACCGGCGAGCTCTGTGCCGTCGCCGACGTCGACGACGTGATGTCGCCGGTCGCGCAGGGGGAGGGGGATGCCGTGGCCGCCGCGTCGCCGACGGTGAACGAGAACTCGCCCGAGACGGGGTGCCCGTCGCGCGAGACGACCCGCCACAGCACCGTGATCGGGCCGGTGGCCGTGCCCGAGATCTTCTGGGTGACCACGTTGTCGGCGATCTCGACGGCGCCGTCGTCGATGACGGTGCACGAGGCATCCATCACCTTCACCTGATTCGCCTCGGCACCGGCGTCTTGCACGACGTCGTTGAAGGTGAGCGTCACCTTGTCGGGCAGGGTCGCCACCGTGGACCCGTTCTCGGGGTCCGTCGACAGCAGCTGGTCGTGGGCGGAGGCGGGGGCTGCGATGCCGAGCACGGCGATGGCGGCCAGGAGGGCGGAGGCGATGGCGGTGGAGACTCTCACGGGCCGGAGCCTACCCGCCGTGGTGAGGAGGGGGCTGGAGAAGTGGACATCGGTCGGCTCTCTTCAATAGGGTCGAATCGGTTAGTCTTGGGGGAAGGGAGGACGCCGTGGAAGAGAACCGCCGTCACGACATCGGTGACATCCACCGCGGTCAGAGCACGCCCGCACGCGCGTCGGCAGACACGACGCAGACGTTCGGTCATGACTCCGACCTGTCGTTCGTCCCGTTCGGTGCCGACCTCTCGGATGCAGAGCTGAACGCCATCGACGCACTGCCCGCGGGAGCGGCGCTTCTCATCGTGCGCTCCGGTCCGACCGCCGGTGCCCGGTACCTCCTCGACAACGACGTGATGACCGTGGGCCGCCACCCTGAGGCCGACATCTTCTTCGACGATGTTACCGTCTCGCGTCGGCATGCCGAGATCACGCGCGATCGCAGCCGATTCGAGATCGTCGACCAGCGGTCGCTGAACGGCACGTACGTGAACGGCGAACGCGTCGATCGGGCGGGCCTGGCCAACGGCGACGAGGTGCGCATCGGAAAGTTCCGTCTCAACTTCTTCGGATCCCCCGCCGACCTCGCCGCCGACGCGGAGAAGTGATGGCAGCGGCCTCCGCCCCCCGTCGCACGGCGAACGGGGGAGCACTGAGCATCGGCCAAGTGCTGGCCCGGCTGAGCGGAGACTTCCCAGGGCTCACGGCGAGCAAGCTGCGCTTTCTCGAGGTGCAGGGCATCGTGACGCCGCTGCGCACCGAGTCGGGCTACCGCAAGTTCACCCCCGACGATGTCGAGCGACTGCGCCTCGCGCTGACGCTGCAGCGCGACCACTACCTGCCGCTGGCGCGCATCCGCGAGTACATGGACGACGTGGACGCCGGCCGCTCACCGGCGGCGCCGACGGTCGTGCCGCCCTCGATCACGCCGCAGCCGCGGCGCTACCGCCGTGACGAGCTGCTGCGCGCGGCCGGGGCGAGTCCGCAGCTGCTCAACGACGCCATCAGCACCGGGGTGATCGGTGCGGCCGACGGCTTCACCGACCAGACCCTCGGGGTGTTGCGCTCGCTGGTCGCCCTCGAGCGCCACGGCATCGAGCCGCGCCACATCCGCACGCTGCGACAGTCGGTCGACCGCGAGGTCGCTCTGATCGAATCGGCGCTCGCGCCCCTGCTGCGGCGGACGGATGCCGCGTCGCGAGGGCGCGCGGGAGAACTGGCGCCCGAGCTGGCCGCGCGGCTGGCCGACGTGCGCTCGCACTTCGTGCGCAGCGCGCTCGAGCGGCTCGTCCGGTGACCGGCGCGCGACACGCCGCAGCCGGAACGCCGATGTCGTTGCCCGCGACGCGAAGCTCATCTACCGTGGATTCATTCCATGCGAAATCGGAAGAGGGGGATCTCCATGACCGCTGAGGATGCCACAGGCGAACAGCGGTTCGCGGTCGACCTCCTGTTCACCGACGGACTGCCGGCGATGGACGACGAGGTCGGATATCGCGGCGCCGTCGCCGCGCGCGCCGCCGGAATCACCTACCGCCAGCTCGACTACTGGGCCCGTACCGAGCTCGTCGAGCCCACCGTGCGCAGCGCCAAGGGCTCGGGTACGCAGCGGCTCTACGGCTTTCGCGACATCCTCGTGCTCAAGCTCGTCAAGCGGCTTCTTGACACCGGCATCTCCCTGCAGCAGATCCGCACTGCCGTCGAGCAGCTGCGCGCCGCGGGCATCCGCGACCTCGCCGGCACCACGCTCATGAGCGACGGCGCGTCGGTCTACCTGTGCACCTCGAACGATGAGGTCATCGACCTCGTCAGCCGCGGCCAGGGCGTGTTCGGCATCGCCGTGGGCAAGGTGCTCACCGAGGTCGAGTCGACGCTCCTCGACTTCGACCCGCAGAAGCCCGACCCGGTCGACGAGCTGGCAGCCCGGCGCGCCAAGCGCACCGCGTAGCGTCGCCTTCTCCGGTCGCTGACCGCGCCGCGTGGCAGCGAGTCGGAACGCCGTGCTGCACAGCACGCGGAATGGACGCCGTTCCATGCCTGCCGGCCGCGCAATGGCGTCCACTCCGCGCGGCCTGGGGCCGCGGCATCCACTCTCCGTCGTCGCGCGCGTCAGACGACGGCGGAGCCGTCCGGCGCCGGGATGCGTCCGGTGCGCATGACGCGGTCCAGCAGTGCGTCGAAGTCGGCCGCGAGCTCCTGCGCGGAGTCGCCCGGCCAGATGTGCAGCGGCTTGGCCGCACCCTGCGCCTGCTGCAGCGACGTTCGCTCGGGCAGCTGCGGGGTCAGCACCAGCGGCCCGAACATGTCGCGCAGCTCCTTGATGCGGAACTGGTGCTCGATCGACTGCGGGCGCACGCGGTTGACGACGATGCCCAGCGGCTGCAGACGCGGCGACAGGCCGCGGCGGATCTCTTCGATCGCGCGCAGCGCGCGGTCGGCGGCCGCGACGGAGAACAGGCCCGGCTCGGTGACGACGATCACGCGGTCACTGGCCGCCCACGCAGTGCGCGTGAGGGCGTTCAGCGACGGCGCGCAGTCGACCAGCACGAGGTCGTAGTCGGCCTCGACGGCGGCGAGGGCCTCTTCGAGCTTCCAGACGTCGCGCACGCTCGGGTGCGGGCCGTCGAAGTTGATCGCAGACGGGCTGCCGATCATGACGTCGATCGTGCCCGGATGCACCTTGGCCCAGCCGCTGGAGGTGATCGCCTGGCGGACGACCTTCTCCTTCGGATTCGCCAGGACGTCGGCGACGTTGAGCCGCCCGGCGACCTGGATGTCCATGCCCGTGGACACGTCTGACTGCGGGTCGAGGTCGACGACGAGAGTCCGCACGCCCCGGGCGAACGCCGCAGAGGCGAGCCCGAGGGTCACGGTCGTCTTGCCGACACCACCCTTGAGTGAGCTGACGGAGAGGACGTGCACAAGGCCCTACGTTACCGTCCCGTAGTCTGAGAAGACACTCAGCCACTTCCGGTGTTCGCCCAGGTCGGACGGATGCCGCCCGTATCGGAGGTCGCATGTTCTCGAAGATCCTGGTCGCCAACCGAGGCGAGATCGCCATCCGAGCCTTCCGAGCCGCCTTCGAGCTGGGCGCCCGCACGGTCGCCGTCTTCCCTTACGAGGACCGGCATTCGCTGCACCGGCTGAAGGCCGACGAGGCGTACCAGATCGGCGAGCAGGGGCACCCGGTGCGCGCCTACCTCGACGTCGACGAGATCGTCCGCGTCGCCAAGGAGGCGGGCGCCGACGCTATCTACCCGGGGTACGGATTCCTCTCCGAGAACCCCGAGTTGGCGGCCAAGGCCGCCGAGGCCGGCATCACCTTCATCGGGCCGCCCGCATCGGTTCTTGAAATGGCGGGTAACAAAGTCGAGGCCAAGCACCACGCTATCTCGGCGGGCGTTCCGGTTCTCCGCTCGACCGAGGCCTCCGATGACATCGACGCGCTGGTCGCGCAGTCCGACGAGATCGGCTTCCCGCTGTTCGCGAAGGCGGTCGCCGGCGGCGGCGGACGAGGGATGCGGCGGGTCGAGACCAAGGAAGAGCTGGCCCCGGCACTTGCCGAGGCCATGCGCGAGGCCGGGAGCGCCTTCGGCGACGAGCGCATGTTCCTCGAGCAGGCGGTGCTGCGGCCTCGCCACATCGAGGTGCAGGTGCTCGCCGACAGCCAGGGTGAGACCGTGCACCTGTTCGAGCGCGACTGCTCGATGCAGCGCCGCCACCAGAAGGTGGTCGAGATCGCGCCGGCCCCGAACCTCGACGACGAGATCCGCGGCCGGCTGCACCGGCACGCCGTCGCGTTCGCGAAGTCGATCGGCTACCAGAACGCCGGGACGGTGGAGTTCCTCCTCGAGACGGCGGGGGAGCGCGCCGGCGAGGTCGTCTTCATCGAGATGAACCCGCGCATCCAGGTCGAGCACACTGTGACGGAAGAGATCACCGACGTCGACCTCGTGCAGTCGCAGATGCGGATCGCCGCCGGGCAGACGCTGCACGAGCTCGGCCTCGAGCAGGACGACATCCGGCTGCGCGGCTCGGCGGTGCAGTGCCGCATCACGACCGAGGACCCGTCGCAGGGCTTCCGCCCCGACACCGGCAAGATCACGACCTACCGCTCGCCGGGTGGTGCCGGCATCCGCATCGACGGCGGCACGACCGCCGCGGGCTCGCAGATAGGCCCGCACTTCGACTCGATGCTGGCCAAGCTCATCTGCCGCGGCCGCGACTTCCCCTCGGCGGTCAAGCGCGCGCGTCGGGCGCTCGCGGAGTTCCGCATCCGCGGCGTCGCCACCAACATCCCGTTCCTGCAGGCGGTGTTCGACGACCCTGAGTTCCTCGCCGGTGACGTGTCCACGCTGTTCATCGAGGAGCGCCCCGAACTTCTGCGTGGTCGCGTGTCGAAGGACCGCGGAACGAAGATCCTGAACTGGCTCGTCGACACCACGGTGAACAAGCCCCACGGCATCAACCCGATCAGCATCGACCCGGCCACCAAGCTGCCTTCCATCGACCTGACCGAGCCCGTCGTCGACGGTTCGCGGCAGCGGCTGCAGAAGCTCGGCCCCGCCGGCTTCGCCGCCGACCTGCGGCAGCGCACGGCGCTGGCGGTGACCGACACGACCTTCCGCGACGCACATCAGTCGCTGCTGGCCACCCGGGTGCGCACGAAAGACCTGGTTGCGGCGGCGCCGTACGTGGCGCGGCTGACGCCCCAGCTGCTGAGCGTCGAAGCCTGGGGCGGGGCGACGTACGACGTCGCGCTGCGATTCCTCGGCGAAGACCCGTGGGAGCGCCTCGACAAGCTGCGCGAGGCGATGCCCAACATCGCGATCCAGATGCTGCTGCGCGGTCGCAACACGGTCGGCTACACGCCCTACCCGACCGAGGTCACCGATGCGTTCGTGCGCGAGGCCGCGGCGTCCGGTGTTGACATCTTCCGCATCTTCGACGCGCTCAACGACGTCAGCCAGATGCGCCCGGCGATCGACGCGGTGCTCGGCACCGGAACCGCCGTCGCCGAGGTCGCGCTCTGCTACACGGGCGACCTGCTGAACCCGTCCGAAGACCTGTACACGCTCGACTACTACCTGGGTCTGGCCGGGCAGATAGTGGATGCCGGAGCGCACATCCTCGCGATCAAAGACATGGCGGGCCTTCTCAAGCCCGCCGCCGCCGCGAAGCTCGTCGGTGCGCTGCGCGAGCGGTTCGACGTGCCGGTGCACGTGCACACGCACGACACCGCAGGCGGGCAGCTCGCCACGCTGCTGGCGGCCAGCGCCGCCGGCGCTGACGCGGTCGACGCCGCCGCGGCGCCGATGTCGGGCACCACGAGCCAGCCGTCGCTGTCGGCACTGGTCGCGGCGATGGCCCACACCGAGCGTGACACCGGGCTCGACCTGACCGCGGTCAGCGACCTCGAGCCCTACTGGGAGGCCGTGCGGCACCTGTACGGGCCGTTCGAGTCGGGGCTGCCCGGCCCCACAGGCCGCGTGTACCGCCACGAGATCCCCGGCGGGCAGCTGTCGAACCTGCGCCAGCAGGCCATCGCGCTGGGGCTGGCTGACGACTTCGAGCTCATCGAGGACATGTACGCCGCCGCAAACGACATCCTCGGCCGGGTGCCCAAGGTGACCCCGTCGTCGAAGGTCGTCGGCGACCTCGCGCTGCACCTGGCGGCCGTCAAGGCCGATCCCGCCGATTTCGCCGAGCACCCGGAGAAGTACGACGTGCCCGACTCGGTGGTCTCGTTCATGGCCGGCGAGCTGGGTGACCTGCCCGGCGGATGGCCCGAGCCGTTCCGTACGAAGGTGCTCGCCGGGCGCGACCCGAAGGTGTCGCTCACGCCGATCACCGCGGCGCAGGAGGAGGCGCTGGCCGGTGACTCCGCGACGCGGCGCGGCATGCTCAACGAGCTGCTGTTCCCGGCCCCGACGAAGGTGTTCCGCCAGCAGCGCGAGCAGTTCGGCGACCTCAGCGTGCTCGACACCGCCGACTACCTGTACGGGCTCGTGCCCGGCACCGAGCACGTCGTCGACCTCGAACGCGGCGTGCAGCTGTACGTCGGACTCGAGGCCATCGGCGAAGCCGACGACAAGGGTATGCGCTCGGTGATGACGACGCTCAACGGCCAGCTGCGGCCGGTGTTCGTGCGTGACCGCAGCATCACCGTCGAGGCGCGTCAGGCCGAGAAGGCCGACACCTCCAAGCCGGGCCAGGTGGCCGCTCCGTTCTCGGGTGCGGTCACGGTCAAGGTCGCCGAGGGCGACGCGGTCGAAGCCGGTCAGCCGGTCGCCTCGATCGAGGCGATGAAGATGGAGGCGGCCATCACCGCCCCGGTCGCCGGCGTCGTCGAACGGCTCGTGCTCAACGGCACGGCGCAGGTCGAGGCGGGCGATCTTTTGGTCGTGATCAGGCCCGGGCAGTAATCTGTAGGGCGGGTTCACCCGAGCCCCGTTTCTTTGGAGACTCTCGCTTTGACGCCCGATCACACTGACCCCACGTCGTCCGACGCCGACGAACGCGGTGTCCTCGACGACGCGACACGCACCGACACGTCTGCGCTCGGCTTTCTCGGAGCCGCGACCGCCCAGGTGAGCGTGTCGCTGCCCACCTCCGATGAAGACGACCTCGCCGACGACGATGTCATCGGCGACGAGGTCGTGCTGGACGACCCCGAGGCCGAGGATGAGGTCGAGCCGGCCGCGTCACCGGTCGTCGATGCGAAGGCGGTCGCCGGCGTCGGGACGGTCGAGACCTCGGAGACTGAGACCGCAGAGGCCGAGATCGAAGTCGTCGAGGCCGAGATCGAGCCCGCCGACGACGAACCGGAGACAGTGCCGGACGTGGAGTCGGAGTCGGATGTGGATGCCGCGCCGGCCGCCGAAGCGATTCCCGAAGCGCCCGCCGCCGAGGCTGCACCGGTCGTCGCCGAGCCTGTCGTGGAGGCCGCAGCCGCGGCATCCACCACTCTCGACGACGTCGCGGGGGTCGACCCTGTTCCCGAGGCGGCCGCTGTTGGTAGCGTGGCAGACGACGCGGCGGATGCCCTCGTGCATGCCGTCGCCCCGGTCGACGAGGAGGCGGACGTGGACGAAACCCGTGCGGAGCGCGCGCACGCCGTGGAGCGCGTTCGCACGCGCCGGCCCGAGTTGAACCTCGCGTCCAAGCGCCTCAATCAGTTCGAGGCCGACACCGAAAGCTCCGATCTTCTCACGCCCGACCGCCTGCTCGAGCCGGGCCGGCTTTCACGGCCCGAGCCGGAGGGCGCGTGGCAGCACTTCGTGTACTCGCTCTCGGGCGGGCGCATCAACCTCGGCGACGGCAAGCGTGCGCGTGCCCGTAAAGAGCTGTCGACCCGCATCGCGGCGCCGCTGGCCGGCGGCGCGCGCTTCGTGCCGGTGCTGTCGCGCAAGGGCGGTGTGGGCAAGACCACGATCACCACGCTGCTCGGAATGGCGCTGGCCGATGCCCGTGACGACCGCATCATCGCCATCGACGCCAACCCCGACCGGGGCACGCTGGCCGAGCGCATCACGCGGCACAACGGCAAGACCGTGCGCGACCTGGTGCGCATGAAAGACAGCGTCTCGGGCTACAACGACGTGTCGACGATCGTGGCGCGCGACGAGACGCGCCTCGACGTGCTCGCCTCGGATGCCGACCCGCAGGTGTCGGTCGCGTTCAGCGACGACGACTACGAAGACGTCGCGAAGCTCGCCGCGCACTACTACTCGGTGGTGCTCACTGACACCGGCACCGGCATCGTGCACTCGGTCATGGGTGCGACCCTGGGACTGGCCGACCAACTCGTCGTGGTGGCGGGCCTGAGCGTCGACGAGGCGCGGCTCGCGTCCGAGACGCTGACCTGGCTGGAGAGCAACGGCTACGCCGGCAAGGCGCGCAACGCGGTCGTGGTGCTGAACAACGCGCGTCCCGGCGCGCCGCTCGTGCGCGAAGACGAGCTCGAGGCGCACTTCCGCACGCGCGTGCGCCAGGTGGTGCGCATGCCGTACGACGCAGCCATCGGCACCGGCAGCGCGATAGTGTTCCACGACCTGCAGCCCGAGACCCGCGAGGCCGCCCGCGCGCTCGCGGCGACGGTCGTCGAGGGCCTGCGGACTCCGGCCGCGGCAGCCTGACGCATGACGGTTCGGCAGATCCGCCTCTTCGGCGACCCCGTGCTGCGCAGCGAGTGTGCCCCGGTGGGCGACCTCGACGACGGCGTGCATGCGCTGGTCGACGACCTCGTCGAGACCGTGCAACTGCCCGGCCGTGCCGGCGTCGCCGCGCCGCAGATCGGGGTCGGCGTGCGGGCGTTCAGCTACAACGTGGACGGTGAGATCGGCTACGTGCTCAATCCGGTGCTCGTGGAGACCTCCGGCGAGCCCGAGCTGATCGGGGAGGGGTGCCTGTCGGTGCCCGGTCTCTGGCACGACGTGCTGCGCTACCCGCACGCCAAGGTCACCGGCATCGACGTCGACGGCAACCCGATCGAGGTCGAGGGCGACGGCGTGCTCGCGCAGGCGCTGCAGCACGAGACCGACCACCTCGACGGCAAGCTCTACATCGACCGGCTCGAGTCGGCGGAGCGCCGCATCGCCATGCGCGAGATCCGCGAGTCCGACTGGTTCTGAGCGTCCCGGGGCTGCCCTGCGCCCGTCGGTGGTCGCCGCGGCTCCCGGCTCCTCTCGGGCAAATTCATATGAATTTGTCCTGTGCACATCAAACCGGCGGCGGTTCGATGTGCACAAGACGGTTTGATGTGCACGGCGGCTGAGCGGCGGTTCCTCCACAGGCGGGGTGCTGCCGCGAGTTCTCCACGGATCTCCCGATCTGCCCTCACGCCCTGCGGCAGTTCGCGAGCATGGAGGCCATGCGCAAGCGCCACGAACCGTCGACCCTTCAGGCAGCACTGCACTCGCGGGCGGGTCTGCTCGCCATCGGGTGGTCAGACAAGAAGCTGAGGACAGCGGTCAAGCAGAAGACCGTGCGCCGGGTGCACCATGGCTGGTATATCTCCCAGCCGCTCTGGGATGAGCTGTTCTGGGAGCAGCAGCACCTCGCACACGTCATGGCAGTGGTCGCCGACGCCGAGGACGAGCTCGGACCCGTTGTGGCCCATGAGTCGGCGGCCGTTGTCCACGCGCTTCCGCTGTATCGCGAATGTCCTCCGCGCGTGCACGTCCTCTGCATCGGCGACGCACGGTCTTCGAGCACGCCGGACGTCTTCCGCCATACGGGGCCCATCGACGCTTCCGAGATCACCGAGATCGATGGCATTCGCTGCACCTCGCTCGCGCGAACGGTCGTCGATGTCGCCCGGACCGCAAAGCTCGAGACTGCCGTGGCGTGCGCAGACGCCGCGTTGCGTCGAGTCGCGGTCACCGATGCGAACGATCAGTGGGCCTACGACGAGGACGCCGCGAACGAGCTGCGGCGCGAGATGCACGCTGTGCTCGACCGCATGCCTGGCGCACGTGGCGCTCGACGGGCGCGGTGGGTCATCGATTTCGCAGATGGTCGCGCTCAGCTGCCGGGGGAGAGCGTCAGTCGCCTGCGCCTGGTGCAGATCGGGTTCTGTGTTCCTGATGTTCAGGTCCGTATCGAAGGGCCCGGTGATTCGTTCTACGTCATCGACATCGACGCCGAACGGTGGTGGGCGGAGTTCGACGGCAATGGCAAATACCTCGACCGCGACATGCGAAACGGTGCGTCGATCGAGCAGGTCATCCTCGCCGAGAAGAAGCGCGAGGACTGGATCCGTGCACGCACCGATCGGTTGACGGTGCACCTCGCGGACGAGCACGTCCGGACGGTCGACTCCTGTGTCCGGCGACTGGCCGAGTACGGCATCCAAGCGCCTCGACGGCGGCCGACGCCTGACCCGGGACCGCCCGCGCCCGGGTGTTGAGTGTCACCATCGTGCCAGCGCACATGGCGTGCGAGCGCACATGGCGTGCGAGCGCACATGGCGTGCGAGCGCACATGGCGTGCGAGCGCACATGGCGTGCGAGCGCACATGAAACTGTCCCATGCACACGAAACCGGCGGGCGGTTTGATGTGCGTGGGACAGATTCATATGAATTCGCCGGAGAGACGGGGCGGGATGCCGCAGCCCGGCCCACCACGTCAACCCCGGCCGACACCGCCCATACCGAGCAGCCCGGTCAGCCCGGCCAGCCCAGACCGCCTACCCAGGCCAGCCCGGACCCGCGCCGCTACTTCAGCGAGACGTTCGTGGTCTCTACCGGGACGTTGTAGATCTCGTCGATCGTGCCCGCGAAGTCCTTGAGGATGGCGTGGCGCTTGATGCTGAACTTCGGCGTGAGGTGGCCGCTCTCCTCGGTCCACTCCGTTGGCAGGATCGTGAACTTGCGGATCGACTCGGCGCGCGAGACGAACTTGTTCGCCTCGTCAATCGCGCGCTGCACCTCGGCCCGCACCTCCGGCGCGGCCGCGGCCTCTTCGAGCGTCATGTCGGCGCGCAGCCCGTTGTTGCCCAGCCACGTCGGCAGCATCTCGCTGTCGAGCGTGATCAGCGCCGCGATGAACGGCCGCTTCTCGCCGACCACGACCACCTGGCTCACCACGGGGTTGGCGCGGATGGGGTCTTCGAGGATCGCCGGCGCGACGTTCTTGCCGCCCGCCGTGACGATGATCTCCTTCTTGCGGCCGGTGATGGTCAAGAACCCGTCCGCATCGAACGACCCGATGTCGCCGGTGCGGAACCAGCCGTCGTCGAACGCCGCCGCCGTGGCCTCGGGGTTCTTCCAGTACTCGCGGAAGACGTTGATGCCCTTCACCTCGACCTCGCCGTCGTCGGCGAGCCGCAGCGAGACGCCCGGCAGCGCGGGGCCGACGGTGCCGATCTTCGTCTTGGTCGGCAGGTTCACGGTCGCCGGGGCGGTCGTCTCGGTGAGGCCGTAGCCCTCGAGAACCTTCACGCCGAGGCTCGCGAAGAAGTGCCCGAGACGCTCGCCGAGGGGCGCCGAGCCCGAGATCGCGTAGACGACACGTCCGCCCATCGCCTCGCGCAACGTGCTGTAGACGAGCTTGTCGAAGACCTTGAACTTCAGGCCCAGCCAGAACGGCACCTTCGCGCCCGATTCGACCAGCCGTGAATGCTCGATGGCCACCTTCGCCGCCGAGCGGAAGATCTTGCCCTTGCCGCCGGACTCTGCCTTCTGCTCGGCGGAGTTGTAGACCTTCTCGAACACGCGCGGCACCGCCAGCAGGAACGTCGGCTTGAACGAACCGAGCGCGGGCAGCAGCTGCTTGGTGTCGGGCTGGTGGCCGGTCTTCACTCCGGCGTGCACGTCGAGGATCGAGATGAATCGCGCAAACACGTGGGCGGTCGTGATGAACAGCAGGGTGGATGCGCCCGGGGTCTCGACGACCTCGTGCAGCGAGCGCGCGGAGTTGCGCGCCAGCTCGACGAAGTTCGAGTGCGTGAGCACGCAGCCTTTCGGGCGCCCCGTGGTTCCGGCGGTGTAGATGAGCGTCGCGATGTCGTCGGCGTTCGCGATCTGGCGGCGCCGCTCGATCTCGTCGTCCGCCACCGATGCTCCTTGCGCGCGCAGCTCGTCGAGCGCGCCGGTGTGCATGCTCCACGCGACGCGGATGAGCGGCAGGTCGGCGCGGGCCTCCTCAAAGCGCTCGGTGTGCTCGGGCAGCTCGGTCAGGCACGCGATGGCGCCCGAGTCGGAGAGATCCCAGTGGATCTGCGCGGATGAGCTCGTCTCGTAGACCGGCACCATCACGGCGCCCGCGTAGAACAGCGCGAAGTCCACGAGCGTCCACTCGTAGGTCGTGCGCGCGACGAAGCCGACCTTGTCGCCGGGCTCGATGCCGGCGGCGACGAAGCCCTTGGCCAGCTCGATCACCTGGCGACGGAACTCGGCGGCCGTGACATCCCGCCATCCGTCCCCTTCGGGCACGGCGAACAGCGCGAGCTCCGGCGTGGCCGCAACGCGCTCTTCGAGCAGATCGGTGATGTTCTCGTTCGGATCGGCGGGGACGATCACGGGGGCGTGGAACTCGGCGGCGGGGGTCATGCCGGCATCTCCTTCGGTACCGTTCGGGCTATTGCTGTGCCCTGAGTCTAGCCGGTGGCGCTGCGCGGCCGGTCTGGGATTCAGTCTCATGAATGACGATACGCGATCTCGCCGCGGCATCCGATTCCACGAATGCGGAGGAGGGATGCCGCAAGGCGGCGCGACCCCGCTGGGTAGACTCGTCCACCGGAGGGGAGGTCCATGTTCTACTGGCTCATGAAGTACGTGGTGATCGGCCCGATCGTGAAGGCGATCTTCCGCCCGTGGGTCGTCGGTCGCCGCAACGTGCCGGTGTCGGGCGCGGCGATTCTGGCCAGCAACCACCTCTCCTTCGTCGACTCGGTCTTTCTACCCCTGATGATCGACCGCCCGGTCGCGTTCCTGGCCAAGAGCGACTACTTCACCGGCCGGGGGATCAGAGGCTGGGCGACGCGACTGTTCATGAAGGCGACCGGACAGCTGCCCATCGACCGCTCCGGCGGCAAGGCGTCCGAGGCGTCGCTGAACACCGGTCTGCAGGTGCTCGGCCGCGGCGAACTGCTCGGCATCTATCCGGAGGGCACCCGCAGCCCCGACGGCCGGCTGTATCGCGGCCGCACCGGCATCGCGCGCATGGCGCTGGAGGCCAAGGTGCCCGTGATCCCGGTGATCATGGTCGACACCGACACCATGATGCCGATCGGCACGACACTGCCGCGCATCGCCCGCGTGGGCGTCGTGATCGGCGAGCCGATCGACTTCTCGCGCTACGCGGGCATGGAGAACGACCGGTACATCCTGCGCTCGGTGGTCGACGAGATCATGGTCGCTCTGCAGCGGCTCGGGCAGCAGCGCTATGACGACGTGTACGCCTCCACGGTGAAGGATCGCCTGCCGTCATCTGCGGAAGGCTGAGCGAGCCCGGCGGATAGACTGGCGGGATGCTGCAGCATCTCGACGCGCTCGACCATTGGCGGACTCTGCCCATCAAGCAGCAGCCGCTGTGGGGCGACCCCGATGCGGTGGCTGCGGCATCCAGCGAGATCGCCACGATGCCCCCGCTCGTCTTCGCCGGCGAGGTCGACCATCTGCGCGCGAAGCTCGCCGCGGCCGCGGCCGGCGGGGCGTTCCTGCTGCAGGGCGGCGACTGCGCCGAGACGTTCGCCGGCGCGACGGTCGACAAGATCCGCAACCGCATCAAGACGGTGCTGCAGATGGCCGTCGTGCTCACGTACGGCGCCTCGATGCCCGTGATCAAGATGGGGCGCATGGCGGGGCAGTTCGCCAAGCCGCGGTCGAGCGACACCGAGACGCGGGGGGATGTCACGCTGCCGGCCTACCGCGGTGACATCGTCAACGGCTATGACTTCACCGAGGGGTCGCGCGTCGCCGACCCGCAGCGGCTGCTGCGCGGCTACCACACGGCCGCCTCGACGCTGAACATCATCCGCGCCTTCACGCAGGGCGGGTTCGCCGACCTGCGCGAGGTGCACAGCTGGAACCAGGGCTTCGCGCAGAACCCCGCCAATCAGCGCTATGAGCGCCTGGCCGCTGAGATCGACCGCGCCATCAAGTTCATGGCCGCCGCGGGTGCCGACTTCGACGAGCTCAAGCGCGTCGAGTTCTACACCGGCCACGAGGGCCTGCTCATGGACTACGAGCGGCCCATGACCCGCATCGACTCGCGGACCGACCTGCCGTACAACACCTCGGCGCACTTCCTCTGGATCGGCGAGCGGACCCGCGACCTCGACGGCGCCCACGTCGACTACTTCTCGCGCATCCGCAACCCGATCGGCGTGAAGCTCGGCCCCGCCACGACCCCCGAGACGGCCCTGGCGCTCATCGACAAGCTCGACCCCGAGCGCGAGCCGGGCCGGCTCACGTTCATCACCCGCATGGGCGCCGGCAAGATCCGCGACGCGCTGCCGCCGTTGCTGCAGGCGGTGAAGGATGCCGGTGCCACACCCCTCTGGGTCACCGACCCCATGCACGGCAACGGGATCACGACGCCCACCGGATACAAGACGCGCCGCTTCGACGACGTCGTCGACGAGGTGCGCGGGTTCTTCGACGCCCATCGCGAAGCGGGGACGTTCCCCGGCGGCATCCATGTCGAACTCACCGGCGACGACGTCACCGAGTGCCTGGGCGGCTCGGAGCACATCGACGAAGACACCCTGGCGACACGGTACGAGTCGCTGTGCGACCCGCGCCTGAACCACATGCAGAGCCTCGAGCTCGCGTTCCTGGTGGCCGAGGAGCTCGAGAAGCGCTGAGCCGGAGGCCACGGCGGCCTGCGGCTTGAGTTCCCGGCGTCCGGCCGCCGTGCGGCGTGCTGTCACGGTGCGGTGTCCTGTTGCGGTGTCCTGTTGCGCTGCGCTGCGCCCCGCCACGATGCGCCGCCCCGCCACGCGCGTACGACTCCGCGAGAACACGTCTGTGCACGCTTTTGTGCGCTTCCTGCGTGCATAAGCGTGTTGTCGCGGAACGGGGCACCGTGGTCGGAGGCGTACGGGCAGGGGGATGCCGCGGCTCCAGCTCCGCGAGAACACGCCTGTGCACGGTGCAGCCGCGAGAAGGCGTGCACGAGAGTGTTCTCGTGAAGGAAGGAGCTCGTGGCGGGGCGCCCTGTGGATAACTTCGGAGGCACCGCCGCGGAACCGAGCAGGATCGAGGGATGCCGCATCCACCACTCTCATCGGAGTTCCTCGGGACATCGTTCACCTTCGCCGAGGCTCGAGCAGCGGGGGTCGCGCGACGGCGCCTCGCCCACGTCGACGTCGGCCATCCGTTTCGTGGCGTGTACACGCAGGGCGTGGATCTGACCGACCTCGAGCAGCGGTGTCTGGCTCTGCGACCGCATCTGCGCGCAGAGCACTGGTTCAGCCACGTGACGGCTGCGCGGTTGTGGGGCATACCGCTGCCCTGGGCCGAGGCCGATGACGACCCGCTCGACGTGTTGGTGATCGGCACGCACCACCCGGCGCGCCGGGCGCAGGTTCGCGCATGGGAGACCGCCGATCCCGAGGTGGGGCGTGAGATCCGGGGCCGTGTTCCGCTCGTGGCCGCGCACGAGGCCTGGTGTCAGGTGGCCGCTCTCGCCGGGGACGAGCGCATCTCTGACGACCGGCTCGTCGCCGCAGCCGACTACGTGCTCAGCGGCGTCTACCACCCGATGACAGACACCTGGTCCCCGCTGAGCACGCGCGAAGAACTCGAGAATGCGGTCACCCGGAGGAAGGGACGTCGCGGCTCGAGGCGCATGCGCGCCGCTCTCGAGCGTGCCCGCGGGACGGTCGGCTCGGTCATGGAAACCCTGCTGCGTCTCGGACTCATCGGCCACGGCCTGCCCGAGCCAGAGCGGCAGGTTCCTGTAGACACCGCCGTCGGGCTTCTGCATGCCGACTTGGGATACCCTGCGGCCCGCCTGCTCATCGAATACCAGGGCGACGAGCATCGCATATCGCGGGAGCGGTGGCTGCGCGACCTGACGAGGGCCCAGCTCTTCGAAGACGCCGGGTTCCGCACCATGTTCGTCGGGGCGGACGACGTCCTCCCGGACTGCACGGCGCTCGCGGCGCGGGTTCGGCGGGCGCTCGCGGGGCGTTCGTTCGGCGGGTGACGCCGAACAGACTCCACGAGAACACGTTCGTGCACGGTTTTGGCGGGCAAGGGTGTGCAGAGACCTGTTCTCGCGTTATGGGAGGGGGCAGGGGTGGATGCTGCGACCGGCGCCCGCGGACGGGGCGGGATGCCGCGACCGGAGCGCGAAGGACGGGGAGTGGATGCTGCGACCGGCGCCCGCGGACGGGGCGGGGATACCGCAACCGGCGCCCGCGGACGGGGACGGATGCCGCGATCGGCCTTCGCGGCGCGGGCGCTCGCGGGTCCTTCGTTCGGCGGGTGACGCCGAACAGCCTCCACGAGAACACGTTCGTGCACGGTTTTAGCGGGCAAGGGCGTGCAGAGACGTGTTCTCGCGTCAGGGGAGGGAGAGGATGCCGCCCGCGATCGGCCCGCGAGGGGCGGTGGATGCCGCGACCGGCGCCCGCGGACGGGCGAGAACCGGCGGCAAGCGGCCGCGCCGCCACGGCACAGGTTCGCCGTCAGAACGAGCCGCTGATCTTCAGCTCGATCGTCGTACCCGACGCGCACAGGGTGCCGTCGCCGTTGCACGTCGATCCGTCGACGGGGGACTGTGAGGTGACCTTGGTGACGCCGTTGATGACCGCATCCCACAATCCGTTGTAGGTCGCGCGGAATCCCGCCTGCGACAGCGTCTGCTTCGCCTCGTCGCGGGTCTGACCCGTGACATCGGGCACCTCGAACAGCTGCGGCCCCTTCGAGATGACGAGCGTCGTCTTGTCTCCGGGGCGCCACGAGCCGCCGCCGTCACGGTCCGCCATGCTGATGACGGTTCCCTTCGCGGCGGAGTCGCTGTACTGCTCGGAGTGCGCGGTGACGGTGATGCCCTTGTCTTCGAGCTTGGCCACGGCGTCATCCAGCGACATCCCGATCACGCTCGGCAGGGCGCCGAGCGACACCGACAGCGTCGCGGAGTCGCCCTGGTGCACGGTGCAGCCCTTGGCGCAGTCGACGTCTTTGCCGCCGTCGGCGGGGTGCACGACGGCGCCGATCACGGTGCCTTCGTCATCGTCGGTGTAGAAGGTCTTGCTCTTCTCGGCGACGGTGATGTGCTGCGCGCCGAACGTCGCGCGCGCGTCCTTCTCCGGCATGCCCTCGAGCGTGTCGATCGTGGCTTCGGCGGGTCCCAGAGAGACCGTCACGGTCACGGTCGCGTCCTTGTCGAGACGAGTGCCCGGCCCGGGGTCGGTGGAGATCACCCGGCCCGCGGCGACGTCCAGGCTGTTCTGACCGGCCTTCTTCGCGCCCAGCTGCTGTTCGGCCAGCGACGCCTTGGCCTGCGCGAACGTCTTGCCCGCCACGGTCGGCACGATCACCTGCGATCCCGGTCCCGATCCGAACCACAGACCGATGCCCGCCGCGACGACGGCCAGCACGATCACGATCGCGAACAGCCACCAGCCCTTCGCCCGGCGACGGCCGGCCTGGTGTCGCAGCCGGGTGGAGTTGTCGTCGCCCTCGACGGGGGTATCGACCTCGACGCTGGGCGGCAGCACTTTCGTCAGCTCGCCCGTGTCGAGATGATCGGATGCCGCGACCCCCGCGACGGCGAGCGTGCGCTGCACCTGCGGGGCGATCCCCAGCTGCTGCTCGATCTCGCGCAGCCGCGCGAGCATCACGCCGGCGTCGGTGGGTCGATCATCGGGAGACTTCTCGGTGGACCACAGCACGAGCTCGTCGAGCGGCTCGGGAACGCCGGGGTTGCGCACGCTGGGGCGGGGGACCGACTCGGTCGCGTGCTGGAACGCGATCTGCATCGGCTGCTCGCCCTTGTAGGGCTGCTCACCGGTGAGCATCTCGTAGAGCATGATGCCCAGCGCGTAGATGTCGCTACGGGCGTCGGCGGTGCCGCGCGTGACCAGCTCGGGCGCGAGGTACGCGATGGTGCCCAGCAGCATCTGCCCGCTGCCGGTGTTGGCGGTCGTGGCGCGGGCGAGCCCGAAGTCGCCGATCTTGATGCGGCCATCCTCGGCCAGCAGCACGTTCTCGGGTTTCACATCACGGTGCACGATGTTCGCGCGGTGCGCCGCCGACAAGCCCGACAACACGGCGTCCATGATCGTCACCGCCTGCGCGAGGGTCAGTCGCTTCTGCTCGCGCAGCAGTTCGCGCAGCGTGATGCCGGGAAGGTACTCCATGACCAGATAGGCCATCTCGCCCTCTTGGCCCTGGTCGAACACATTGACCACGTGCGGGTCGGCCAATCGCGCGGCCGCACGCGCCTCCTGGATGAACCTGCTCTGGAAGACGGCGTCGTCGCTGAGGTGGCTGTGCATGACCTTCAGAGCCACGCGACGCTCCAGGCGCAGGTCGGTCGCGACGTATACGGTGGCCATTCCGCCCCGGGCGATGCGCGCGCGAACCCGGTATCGGCCGTCGACGAGACGCCCGATGAGAGGATCGGCCTGCGCGCTGGTGGTCACCCTCGAAGTCTACGGAGAACCGGCCGACACCCTGCGCAGCGGCTCACTTGATCGCCGCGAGCCAGGCGTACGCGGGCTTCTCCCACTGCGCGTACCGGTCGGGGTACGCCGAGATCTGCACGGCCTGCGCCGCCTCGGTGAAGCTCATCTTCTCCCAGCCGGCGATGTCGAGCAGGCCGCGCGTGCGTGTGCCGTTCGGATCCGACGGTCCGCCGAAGAAGGCGCGGATCGCGCGGTCGGCGTCGCGCACCTGCGCCGCCGTGCCCCAACCGGTGCTCGGACGCTGCTGGAAAAGGCCCAGCGAGTCGCGGTCGCCGTAGTCGAGGTTTCGCAGCCCCGACTCCTGCATGGCGGTGCCCAGGGCGATGGCGATGCCCCGGTTCGACACCCCGAGCTGCCGCCCGATGCGCACGATGAGGCGGGCGTTCGCCGCCTGTTCGGTCGTCAGCCCGGCGATCCCGCTGGTGGGGATCTTCACGGTCTGACCGGGATAGATGATCGAGGTGAAGTCCATGCCGTTGGCCTTCAGCAGCGCCGCCACGCTCACGCCGTGCTTGGCGGCGATCCCCGACATCGTGTCGCCGGTGTGCACCGTGTAACGCTGGCCGGGCAGAACCGTGCCGCCCGAGGTCGACGTGCTCTCGGTGGGCGTCGTCTTCTTGCTGGGCGTCGCTTTCTTGCTGGGCGTCGCCTTCGTCTCGGTCTTCTTCTTCGTCGACGAGGACGACGTGGATGCCGCAGCCGCCGTCGTCGTCCCGGGGATCGTGATCTTCTGCCCGGGGTAGATGATCGACGACCAGCGCAGCCTGTTGGCGGTCAGCAGCGTCTGCGTGGCCAGGCCGTGCGCCCGGGCGATGCCGCTGATGGTGTCTCCCGAGCGCACCGTGTACGAGCCCGACGGCTTCGAGGTCTTCGTGGTCTTCGCGGGCTTCGCCGCCGAGGGCGTGCTCGACTTCTTCTTGGGGGTCGAGGCCGTCGCCGCACCGGACGGGGGCGTCAGCCGGATCTTCTGCCCGGGGTAGATCACTGTCGACCAGCTCAGGCCGTTCCAGGAGAGCACGTCGGCGGTGGACAGTCCGTAGTGCTTGGCGATCGCGAAGATCGTGTCACCGCGCACGACCGTGTGGGTCGTCGCCGCGCGCTTGGCGGCCACGCTCGCCAGGGCGGGCGCCATCGCTGCGGCCAGAGCCGCGTCGAGACCCGACACCCGGCCGATCGTCTGCGGCACCAGGTCGGGCGTTGCGGGTGCCTGCCGCGCACGCATGTGCTCGGCGGTGACATCGGCATGCGCTGCGGGCGCGGCCGCGAGCGACAGTGCGAGCGATCCGACGATCGCGGCGGGCAATGCTGCAGTGGTGGTACGACGAATGACGCTGTGCGAATCCGGCACGAGTTCCCCCCTCGGTGACCATCACACGGTGTCACGGATGGTGATTCCTGTCAACGTGTGAGATTTCCGTGGTGCATGTGAACAGTGTGACTACTGTGATCGGGCGACCGAGACCGGCGGCCGTGAGATAGTGGCCTGGTGACCGGTGAGAATGCAGCATCCACTCCGATCGAATGGCTGACCCTGCCCGAGCTCGCCGAGGCTCTCGGCGAGACGCTCGGGCGCGTGCGCAGCATGATCGACGACCGTCAGTTCGTCTCGTCGCGCCGCGAGGGGCCCGTCAAGGTCCCGGCGGCGTTCGTCGTCGACGGCGCACCGCTGTCGTCGCTGCGGGGCACGCTGTTCGTCCTGCACGATGTCGGGTTCACCGACGACGAGGCGATCGACTGGCTGTTCGCGCCGGAAGACACGATCGGGATGCCGCCGATCGAGGCCCTGCTGCAGGGCCGCAAGAGCGAGGTGCGCCGCGTCGCGCGCGCACTGGCCTGACGGTCAGGACGAGCGCACGACCGCCGCGCGGGCGAGATCGCGCAGCCCACTGACGGCCGCGTGGCCCAGCTGCGCGCCAGCGAGGGCGCGGTCGGCGTCGCGCGCGTAGTCGGCGATCAACGCCTCCACGCGCGCAAGCGCTCCGGTGTCGTGGATCGTGCGCTGCAGCGACGCCACCTGCGCGTCATCGAGCTCCGGGTCGCCGAGCAGCTCGTCGACGACGGCACGTGTGCCCGCCGGCAGCGCCTCGCGCGCGTACGCGATGAGAACGGTGCGCTTGCCCTCGCGCAGATCGTCGCCTGCCGGTTTGCCCGTCTCGGAGGCGTCGCCGAAGACGCCCAGCACGTCGTCCCGCAGCTGGAACGCCATGCCGACCGGGTGTCCGAACTGCGAAAGGGCGCGCACCTGGTCATCATCGGCGCCGGCCAGACGTGCGCCGATGAGAAGCGGCTGCTCGACGCTGTAGCGAGCCGACTTGAGCGAGGCCACGCGCAGTGCGCGCTCGGCGTGTTCCGCGTCGGGCGCGGTCGCGTGTGCCGATTCTTCGGCGATGTCCAGGAACTGGCCGATCGTCACGTCGCGGCGCATCGTGGCGTATTGGGAACGGGTGGATGCCGCGATCTCGGCGGAGACGCCCGAGAGGGCGCTCTCCAGCAGGTCGTCGCTGAGGGCGACCAGCAGGTCGCCGAGCAGCAGGGCTCCGGCACGGCCGAACGCCACGGCGTCGCCGCGCCAGCCGGCCGCGGCGTGCGCGCTCTCGATGCGGCGGTGCGCGGACGGACGCCCTCGCCGGGTGTCGGAGTTGTCGATGATGTCGTCGTGCACCAGGGCGGCGGCGTGGAAGACCTCGAGGGCTCCCGCCGCACGGATCACCGCACCGGGAACGGGCGCCGGCGCGGGGGTTGACGACTCCATCACCGCCTGGTAGCCGGTGATGCAGAACCGGGCGCGCAGGCGCTTGCCGCCGGTGACGGCCGCGGCCGCGGCATCCATCATCCGTCCCGCTTCGGCGCCGTATGACGCGGTCTGCGCGCGCTGCGCCGTGAAGAAGGCTTCCATCTGCTGGGAAACGGCCGCAACAGGGTCTGAGAGGGATGCCACAGGCCTAGCCTAGTGATGACAGCCACGAGTAGACTCGTGGGAAAGAGTTCACCCGAGGGGGATGCATGCCACTCTCCGAACAAGAGCAGCGCCTGCTCGATGAGATGGAACGCCATCTCATGCAAAACGACGCCGACGTCGTCCACGCGTCGCGCGATGGCCGCACCCTCAGCTACCGCAACATCGTGTACGGCACGGTGCTCGTGCTCATCGGCCTCGGCGGACTCATCGCCGGGGTCGCGGTCCCGCTCGCCGTTGTCGGAGTCATCGGCTTCGTGCTGATGCTCGGCGGCGTCGTCCTCGCCGTCACGCCGGCCAGAGGCAGCCGAGGCCCACGCGACCGGTCGAATCCGCCGAAGGCCGACAAGCCGGCGTCGTCGTTCATGGATCGCCTGAACGACCGCTGGGACCGTCGACAGGACGGGCGCTGACCGCGCCGCATAACAAGTAAAGACACCAGACACCGACCCTCGGGTCGGTGTCTTTTTTTGTGTCCGGACGGGGGATCCGCGTGGCCGGGAAGCGTGAAGGGGAGCGCCGGGGGAGGAAACACGTCGCCAGTGGTGGTGAAGTGGAGGATAGTGGAGTAAAGTGGCGTGAAACCTCACGGGGGGCCGGACGAAGGGGGGTGATCGGCGATGTTGCTCGGGACGTACACTCCGAAGCTCGACGACAAGGGCCGCGTCATCCTGCCGGCCAAGTTCCGCGATGACCTCGGCGCCGGGGTGGTCGTCACCCGCGGGCAGGAACGCTGCCTGTACGTGTTCGCCACCGACGAGTTCGAGCGCATTCACGAGCGCATCCGTGAGGCGCCCCTGACCAACAAGCAGGCCCGCGACTTCCTGCGGATGTTCCTCTCCGGAGCCAGCGCCGAGAAGCCGGACGGACAGAACCGCATCACCCTCCCCGTTCCGCTGCGGTCGTACGCCGGGCTGCAGAAAGAGCTCGTCGTCACCGGTGTCGGCGCCCACGCCGAGATCTGGGACGCCGATGCGTGGAACGCCTACGCCGAGAGCAACGAATCCGCCTACGCAGAGATGGAGCAGGAGGTGATTCCGGGACTGTTCTGATCCCTGTTCGTGATGCCCAGCCGCTCACGCCCTGACGCACTTCCCCGGCGCCAGGTCAGAGCGGATGGGGATCAGGATCCGGGAACGGAGCCCACCCGCCGACCATGGACATCCGCGACATCCACACCCCCGTAATGCTCGACCGCTGCGTCGAGCTGCTGGCCCCCGCGCTCGAGCGCCCGGGTGCCGTGCTCGTCGACGCGACGCTCGGCATGGGCGGCCACACCGAGGCCTTCCTCGAGCGCTTCGCCGGTCTCCATGTGATCGGCCTGGACCGCGACACCGATGCGCTGCGCATCGCGCAGGAGCGCCTGGCGCGCTTCGCCGGGCGGGTCACCTTCGTGCACACCGTCTACGACGACATCGCCGAGGCGGTGACCGGGACCGGCCGCGACGGCGTCGACGGCATCCTCTTCGACCTGGGTGTCTCGTCCCTGCAGCTCGACGAGGCCGAGCGCGGTTTCGCCTACGCGCAGGACGCGCCGCTGGACATGCGCATGGACCAGTCGGCGGGCACCACCGCCGCCGACGTGCTGGCGACCTACAGCGAGGGCGAACTGCGGCGCATCTTCGAGCGCTACGGCGAGGAGAAGCTCGCCGGCCGTTATGCGCGCGCGATCATCGCGGCGCGCGGCACTGAGCCCATCGAGCGGTCCGGTCGCCTGGTCGAGATCCTGACGGATGCCACGCCCGCCGCCGTCGCCCGCGCCGGGCACCCGGCCAAGCGGGTGTTCCAGGCGCTGCGCATCGAGGTCAACGCCGAGCTCTCCGTGCTCGAGCACGCCATCCCCGCTGCGCTGCGCAGCCTGCACGTGGGCGGCCGCATCGTCGTGCTGTCGTACCAGTCGCTGGAGGACCGGCTCGTCAAGCGGGCTCTGGCCGCGGCATCCACGTCCACCGCCCCCGCGGGACTGCCCGTCGAACTCCCCGAACATGCCCCCCGCTTCCGTCTGCTGGTCAAGGGAGCCGAGCAGGCATCCGATGACGAGCGCGCACGCAACCGCCGTGCCGCGCCCGTCCGGCTGCGCGCCGCCGAGCGCGTGCGCCCCGATGATGCCCAGGAGATCGCATGAGCGCCCAGGCCGCCACCGCCCGCCCACTGTCCACACCCGCTGCGCGGCCCGTACGTCGGCTGCGCGCGCTCGAGCTGCCGGCCCTGCGCCGCCGCCCGCGCCTGTGGTACGGCCTGATCGCCGTGGCCGCGGCGCTCGGGATCGTCGGCGCGCAGATGGTCTTGTCGGTGATGACGACGCAGAGCTCGTACGAACTCGCCCGGCTGAACTCCCAGCACCACGAGCTGACGCTGCAGAAGCAGGTCCTCGACGACGAGCTGGCCGGGCTCGGTTCGCCGCAGTACCTCGCGGCGAATGCCGCGGCGCTCGGCATGGTCGTCGACAAGACGCCGAGCTACCTGCGCCTGAGCGACGGCAAGATCCTCGGCGCGCAGAAGGCGGCCTCGTCGACGTCGGCCATCACCCTCGGCAAGGGGTCGGTGGCCAACGAGCTGATCGCCGACACGCCGCTGGTGACCGACCCGCACGCCACGATCGACGGCAACGACAAGCAGAAGAAGACCTCGACCACCGAAAACATGACACCCGTGCCCGTGACCGACGGTCTGCCGACGGTTCGCACACACTGAGAACATGACGACCCGCAGCACTCGCAGCCCTCGCCGCCGTACGGTGGTCGCCCTCGGCGTCGTTCTCATCATCCTGTGCGCGTTCGTCATCCGCCTCGTCGACATCCAGGTCGTCAACGCGCAGGAGAACATCGACAACGCGATGGACCACGGCCTGAGCACCACCACGGTGCTCGCCGGCACGCGCGGCGAGATCGTCGACGACGACGGCACCCCGCTCGCCGTCGGCACGCTCAGCTACACCTGCCAGTTCAGCCCGAACATCGTGCGCACGCTCACCCTGCACGACACGCACGGCCAGGAAGTGCACGTCACCTGGGACGAGATGTCGGAGAAGATCGCCCAGATCACCGGGCAGAGCGCCGACGAACTGCGCAAGGCCGTCTCCGACGCGCTGATCGCGCACCCCGATCCCAAGGTCCCTGCCCAGTACGCGCCCCTGGCCAAGAACCTCACGACCGACCAGTACCGCAAGATCACGGCGCTGGGAGCCGACTACGTCGCATGCACCCCGAAGGCCGCACGCACGTACCCGAACGGCGCGGTGGGCGGCAACCTCATCGGTTTCATGAACGCCGAGGGCAAGCCCGGCGCGGGTCTGGAAAGCCAGTACAACCAGTGCCTGACGCCGTCGAACGGCAAGCTCACCTTCCAGAACGGCAAGGACGGCGTCATCATCCCCGGCACCGAGACGGAGACGCCCGCCGTGGACGGCGGCACGCTCAAGCTCACGATCGACTCCGACCTGCAGTGGTACATGCAGCAACTGGCTGAGCAGGCGACCAAGGAGACCGGCGCGCAGTACGCGACGATCTCGGTGCTCGACGTGAAGACCCACAAGCTGAAGGCCGCCGCCGAGTACCCGACCGTCGACCCGAACAACTACGACGCGAAGGGCTCGTACCTGTACAGCCGTATCTTCAACTCACAGTTCGAGCCGGGATCGACGTTCAAGGGCATCACCGCCGCCACGCTCATCGACACCGGGGCCGCCACTCCCACTTCGACGGCGCAGGTGCCCTGGGTCAAGCACTTCTCCAACGGCGCCGTGGTCAACGACGCGTTCCGGCACGGCGTGTCCACCTACACGCTCGCGGGCGCGCTCATGGACTCCTCCAACGTCGGAGCATCGATCTTCAGCGAACGCACGACGTTGAAGACCCGGTATCAGTACCTGAAGAAGTTCGGCATCGGCGACGGCTCCGCCATCCACTTCCTCGGTGAGACCAACGGCATCGTGCACCCGTACCAGGACTGGGACAACCAGATGCGCTACGACACCGCCTACGGTCAAGGTCTGACGACCACCGTGCCCGAACTGCTGACCGCGTACGAGGCGCTGATCGACGGGGGCGTGAAGTACCCGATCCAGCTCGTCGACTCGTGCACGAAGGCGGACGGGACCGAGGTGACCCCGACGCTGCCCAAGGCGGAGCGGGTTATCAGCGAGAAGACCTCGGCGACGATGCGCGAGATCTTCGAGAACGTGGCGCTGCAGTCGAACTCCTACGCCGACATGGTGAAGATCCCCGGCTACCGCATCGGCGTCAAGACCGGCACCGGCCAGATCGCCGAGAACGGGCACTACAAGAGCGGCGTGTACTACACGACGATGATCGGGTTCGCCCCCGCCGACGACCCGCAGTACCTCGTCGCGGTCACGCTCGATCAGCCCACTAAGGTAAGGTCGTCTACGGCCAACGCGCCCACCTTCGTGAAGGCGATGACCCAGGTTCTGAAGACCTATCGGGTGATGCCCGCGACGAAGAAGCCGACCATGCTGCCGAAGTTCGGCTGACGCGCGGCCCCCACACTCATGATCGCCCTCACCCTCGCTCAGATCGCCCGCGCCGTGTCGGGCACCCTGCACATCGCCGGTGCCGATACGGAAGGCACCGTCCTCGCTGGTCCCGTCGACACCGACTCCCGCCTCATCGAGCCCGGCGGCGTGTTCGTCGCCAAGCCCGGCGAGATCACCGACGGCCACCTGTTCGTCGACGCCGCCGCAGCCAACGGCGCCGCCGTCGCCATCGTCGAGCACCTCGTCGAGACCCGGATCTCGCAGATCGTCGTCTCCGACGCCGTCCAGGCGCTGGCCGACCTCGCGCGCGAGGTGGTCGCGCGGGTGCGCGCGCACGGCGACCTGAAGGTCGTCGGCATCACCGGCTCGAACGGCAAGACCACCACGAAGAACCTGCTGGCGCGCGTCCTGCAGGACGAGGGCGAGACCGTCGCCCCGCGTGCCTCGTTCAACAACGAAGTGGGTGCGCCGCTGACGATGCTGCGGGTGACGGATGCCACGCGCTACCTCGTGTGCGAGTTCGGGGCGTCCGGACCTGGCGCGATCGCGCGCCTGGCTGGCCTCGTCGACCCCGACGTCGGGGTCGTGCTGATGGTGGGAATGGCGCACGCCGGCGGCTTCGGCGGCATCGAAGGCACCGCGAAGGCCAAGGCCGAGCTCGTCCACGCGGTCCGCCCCAGCGGCGTGGCCGTGCTCAACGCCGACGACCCGCGCGTCGCCGCGATGGCGTCCATCGCCGACGAGCGCGGCCTCACGGTGCGCCGGTTCGGCACCGGTCCGACCGCTGATGTGCGCGCCGAGGAGACGGAGACGGATGCCGCGGGCACGCGCTGCACGCTTGTCGTCGACGGCGCGCGGCTGCCGCTGCACCTGCGTGTGCTGGGCGCCCACCACGTCTGGAACGCCATGGCGGCGCTCACCGCCGCCGTCGCTCTCGGCGTGGCACCGCAAGACGCCGTGGCGCGGCTGGAGACCGTCGAGCTCGCCGAGCGCTGGCGCATGCAGCCGCTCGGCAACGACCGCGTGCGCATCATCAACGACGCGTACAACGCGAGCCCCGACTCGATGGCGGCCGCGCTGCGCACGCTCGCGCAGATCACCGGCCCCGACGAGCGCACGGTGGCGGTGCTCGGCGCCATGAGCGAGCTCGGCGAATACGCCGGAGAAGAGCACGACCGCATCGGCGAGCTGGCCGTGCGACTGCGCATCCAGCGCATCGTCGTCATCGGCGCCGATGCGCGCCGGCTGTTCCTCGCCGCCGTCGGCGAGGGGTCATGGGATGACGAGGCCGTCTTCTTCGCGACCGCCGATGAGGCCTACGACTACCTGCTCACCGAGCTGCGCGACGGCGACCGGGTGCTGGTGAAGTCGTCCAACTCCGCGGGACTCCGCTTCCTCGGCGATCGTCTGGGAGAATCGTTCTCGTGAGGTCTCTCCTGACAGCGGCAGCGGTCTCGCTCGCGTTCACGCTCTTCCTGACACCCGTCTTCATGCGGCTGTTCCGCAAGTGGGGCTGGGGTCAGGTCATCCGCACGCCCGAGGATCCGCACAACCCCAGCCACGCAGCCAAGCGCGGCACCGTCACCATGGGCGGCACTATCTTCATCGCCGGCAGCGTCGTCGGCTACCTCGTCGGCTGCTTCACGGGCAACACCCCGCCCACCGTGTCGGGGTGGCTCGTCATCTGGATGATG
This sequence comes from Microbacterium horticulturae, assembly GCF_029094505.1. Classification (NCBI taxonomy): domain Bacteria; kingdom Bacillati; phylum Actinomycetota; class Actinomycetes; order Micrococcales; family Microbacteriaceae; genus Microbacterium; species Microbacterium horticulturae. The sequence goes on from NZ_CP119108.1 coordinate 1,342,251, forward strand.
GTGGGCTTCGGCGCCGTCGGCTTCATCGACGACTTCATGAAGGTCCGCAAACAGCGCAGCCTCGGCCTCAGCGGCTGGCCCAAGGTGCTCGGCCAGGTGATCGTCACGGTGCCGTTCGGCATCATGGCCCTGAACTTTCCCGACGCATACAACCAGACGCCCGGGTCGAAGTTCATCTCGCTGTTCCGCGACGTCCCGGTGCTGAACCTCTTCGCCCTCGGCGCCGTCGTGGGGTGGATCCTCTATCTGATCTGGATCAGCTTCCTCGGCGTCGCCTGGTCGAACAGCACCAATGTGACGGACGGGCTCGACGGCCTGGCCACCGGTATCGGCATCTTCACGATCGCCGCGATGAGCCTGGCCACGTTCTGGCAGTTCCAGCAGTCGTGCGCCGACGCCGCACTGCTCACGGCCTATCAGCCGGCGTGTTACACCACCCGTGACCCGCTCGATCTCACGATCATCGCGGCATCCTTCGTCAGCGCCCTGGTCGGATTCCTCTGGTGGAACGCGCCGAAGGCGAAGGTGTTCATGGGCGACGTCGGGTCGATGGCCATCGGTGGCGTCATCGCCGCGATGTCGATCCTGTCGCACACCGAGATCCTCGCGGCTCTCATCGCCGGTGCGTTCATCGTCGGACCCGGATCGGTCATCCTGCAGCGCATCTACTTCAAGGCCACGCGCGGCAAGCGGCTGTTCCTGATGAGTCCGTTCCACCATCATCTCGAGATGCGCGGGTGGCCGGAGATCACCATCGTCGTGCGCATGTGGATCATCGCCGGAATCCTCGCCGTCACCGGCATCGGCCTGTTCTACGTCGAATGGCTCTCGCTGACATGACCGAGCGCATCGCCGCACTGACCAGCTGGCACGCCGACTGGAAGGGCCTGCGGGTCGCCGTGCTCGGGCTGTCGGTGACCGGCTTCTCGGTCGCCGACACACTCGCCGAACTCGGCGCAGAGGTGCTCGTGGTCACCGAGAGCGCCTCCGAGGAGTACGCCCGGCTGCTGCCGGTGATCGGCGCACGCCTGCATCAGGGTCCGCTCGAAGAGGTTCCGGCGCCGCTGCGCGACTTCGCGCCGGAGGTCGTCGTCGCCTCACCCGGCTTCGCCCCGCACCACCCGGTGATCCGGTGGGCGCAGGAGCGCGGCATCCCGCTCTGGGGCGACCTCGAGGTCGCGTGGCGGGTGCGCGACAAGGTCACCCGGCCTGACGGTCGACCGGCCGACTGGGTGCTCATCACGGGCACGAACGGCAAGACCACGACCACCCAGATGACCGCGGCGATGCTCGTGGCGGGCGGTCTGCGTGCGGCGCCGTGCGGCAACATCGGCGTGCCGGTCCTCGATGCCGTGCGCGATCCGGGCGGCTTCGACGTGCTGGTCGTCGAGGTCTCCAGCCACCAGCTCTGGTATCTCTCGCACCAGGTCGGCGGCCCCGAGCCGGTCTCGCCCCACGCCGCGGTGTGCCTCAACCTGGCGCCCGACCATCTGCAGTGGCACGGCTCGTTCGACGCGTACCGCGATGCGAAGTCGTTCGTCTACGCGAACACGCGCGTCGCGTGCGTGTACAACCGGGCCGACGTCGCCACCCGGCGCATGGTCGAAGACGCCGACGTCGTCGAGGGGGCGCGCGCCATCGGCTTCGGGCTGGACGTTCCCGGGCCCAGCGATCTCGGCGTCGTCGACGGCATCCTCGTCGACCGGGCCTTCCTTGATGATCGGCGCACGACCGCGCTCGAGCTGTGCACGGTCGACGATCTGGCCGAGCAGGGGCTGGCCGCTGCGCACATCGTCGCGAACGCGCTGGCCGCAGCCGCTCTCGCCCGCTCGCTCGACGTGCCGCCCGCCGCCATCCGCGCGGCCCTGCGCGACTTCCGCCTCGACGCGCACCGCATCGAGATCGTCGCCAGCGCCGACGGCATCACCTGGATCGACGACTCGAAGGCGACGAACCCGCACGCCGCGGCCTCGTCACTGGCCGCCTACCCCGGCGCGGTCTGGGTCGTGGGCGGCCTGCTGAAGGGCGTGGACATCAGCGACCTCGTGCAGACCCGGGGCCCGGCCGCCAAGGCGGCGATCGTCATCGGCGTCGACCGCGCGCCGGTCCTCGCGGCGTTCGCGCGACACGCGCCGACGGTGCCGGTCGTGGAGGTCGACGGCGGCGAGACTGAGGATGTCATGGCGCGGGTCGTCGAGATCGCGACCGGAATCGCCGCTGACGGGGACGTGGTTCTGCTCGCACCCGCCGCGGCGTCTTTCGACCAGTTCTCGTCCTACGCCGACCGGGGGTCGCGCTTCGCAGCCGCCGTGCACGAGCTGATCGCGAGGGGGGACGATGACCAGCACGACGATCCGTCCTCCGCACGGGGCCGCTGACGAGCCGGACCGCCGTCGGCCGCTGTCGGCGCGCGTCGTCCTGGGCAGGGTGTTCGCGCCCGTGCCCAGCGAGTTCCTGCTGATCCTGTCGACCGCGCTGATGCTGACCGGCTTCGGTCTGGTGATGGTGCTGTCGGCGACGTCGGCCGTGGGGTCGGCCAACGGCGACAAGCCGTATGAGGCCCTGGCCAAGCAGGCGGTGTTCGCCGCGATCGGCATTCCGATGATGCTCGTGGCCAGTCGCTTCTCGGTGTCGTTCTGGAAGAAGATAGCCTGGCCCGCGCTGATCGGCGCCACCGCTTTCCAGATGCTCGTGTTCACGCCGTTGGGCATCAACAACGACGGCAACACGAACTGGATCCGCATCGCGGGACTGCAGGCGCAGCCCTCCGAACTGCTCAAGCTCGCCCTGGCCCTGTGGCTGGGATACGTGCTGTTCCGCAAGCAGACGCTGTTGGGCCTGTGGCGGCACGTGTTCATCCCGCTCGTGCCCGTCTCGGTGGCGGTGATCGCCACGGTCCTGGCCGGTCACGACCTGGGCACCGCGATGATCCTCGTGCTCATCGTGCTGTCGGCGCTGTTCTTCTCCGGGGTGAAGCTGCGCATCTTCATCCTTCCCACGTTGCTGTCGGTGGTTCTCGTGGCGGTGCTGGCGGTCACCAGTCCCAACCGCATGTCGCGCATCATGACCTTCCTTGACGCGCAGTGCACCGACTACTTCGACAAGTGCTATCAGCCCCTGCACGGCATCTGGGGGCTGGCCAGCGGCGGGGTGTTCGGGCTCGGCCTGGGCAACTCCAAGCAGAAGTACGACTGGCTCCCGGCCGCTGCCAACGACTACATCTTCGCGATCGTCGGAGAAGAGCTCGGGCTCATCGGCTGCTGCGTGGTGCTCGTGCTGTTCGCACTGTTCGCCGTGGGGTCCTTCCACGTGATCCGCCGTACCACCGACCCGTTCGTGCGCATCGTCTCGGGCGCGATCACGGTCTGGATCGTCGGCGAGGCGCTCCTGAACATCGGCGTCGTCCTGCGTCTGTTCCCGGTGCTGGGCGTGCCGTTGCCGTTCATGTCGCAGGGGGGCACCTCTCTGCTGTCCACCCTGCTCGCATGCGGGGTGCTGCTGTCGTTCGCGCGCACGCTGCCGGCGAAGCAGCCCGCCACGACCGGTTAGTCTCTCTGGGTGACGACGTATCTTCTGGCCGGCGGCGGAACTGCCGGCCATGTGAACCCGCTGCTTGCGGTCGCCGACGGTCTGCGCGCACGGGACGCCGACGCCGAGGTGCTCGTCCTGGGCACCAGAGAAGGCTTGGAAGCGCGCCTCGTACCCGAGCGCGGCTACGAGCTGCTGTTCGTCGACAAGGTTCCGTTCCCGCGGCGGCCGAATCGGGATGCCGCGGCCTTCCCCGCCCGCTTCCGCCGGGCGATTCTGCAGGTGCGCGCGCACATCCGCGAGCGCGGCGTCGACGTGGTGGTCGGCTTCGGCGGCTATGCGGCGGCACCCGCTTACATCGCCGCGCGGCGTGAAGGCGTGCCGGTGGTCGTGCACGAGGCGAACGCGAAGCCGGGGCTGGCCAACGTGCTGGGCGCGCGGAGAGCGGCCGCGGTCGGCGTCGCCTTCGAGGGCACGCGGCTGCGCGGCGGGGAAGTGGTCGGGATGCCGCTGCGCCGCGAGATCGTCGATCTCGATCGTGCGGCGATCCGAGAGGAGGCCGCGGCGTTCTTCGGGCTCGAGGCAGCCCGTCCCACCGTCCTCGTGTTCGGCGGATCGCTGGGTGCGCGTCGGTTGAACGACGCCTTCGGCGGCGCGTGGCGCGACATCCTCGGCGCAGGCTGGCAGCTGCTGCATGTGACGGGGGAGCGCAGCGAGCACTCGGACCCCGAGGTCGAGGGGTACGCCCTGCACCGCTACATCGACCGCATGGACCTCGCGTTCGCGCTGGCCGATCTCGTCGTCTCCCGCTCAGGGGCCGCGACCGTCAGTGAGATCAGTGCGCTCGGGCTCCCTGCCGTGTACGTGCCCTACGCCGTCGGCAACGGCGAGCAGAGCCTTAACGCCGCATCGGCCGTCCGTGCGGGTGCGGCCCGGCTCATTCCCGACGCCGACCTCACCCTCGAGCGGGTGCGTGAGGAGATCATCCCGCTTCTGGAGGACGACGCGGCGCGCGAGCAGATGCGGGCGGCCGCGGCATCCACCGGCATCCGCACCGGAACCGAGAACGTCATCGCGCTGATCGACCGGGCGCTGGCGGGCTAGCGGGTCACGCCTGCGCGCGCAGCGCCGCCGCGGCGATCTGCAGCGCCTCGTCGGCGTCGAGCCCGAGCGAGCGGATCTGCTCGACGAACGCCGCCGCCGCGCGCTGCGCCTGCTGCCGGATGGGATCGCGGTCGAGCGTCACGAAGCTGCCGGCGCGGCCACGGGTCTCGATGACGCCGGCCGCCTCGAGCTCGCGGTACGCGCGCGCCACGGTGCCGGGCGCCACGCCGAGGTCGTCGGCGAGGCGCCGCACGGTGGGCAGCCGCTCGCCGGCTACGAGTTCACCCGAGGCGACCGCATCGACGAACTGCGCCCGCAGCTGCTCGAAGGGCGGTGTCGGGCTGGACGGATCGACGGTGATCATGCGGACCTCTCAGCGGGAGTCGGGCACAGGCCCGGACGCAGGCGTCCCGCCCCGAGGACATACACGAGCTGCAGGAACGGGATGCCGAAGAACACCAGCCATGCGCTCGTCTGGGTGGATGCGGCGCCGGCGCTCAGCAGCGTGACCGCCACAGCGCCCACCGGAAGCCAGCTCGCAATGGCCGCCCCGGCGCGGAGCGAACTCAGTGCGGTCGTCCGAAAGAGATCGTCCCAGGCGAGTTCGATGTCATTGCTCGCCGGCTGTGCGCGGTCGAGCACGCGATGCTCCAGCAGGGCTGTCCACACGGTGACGACCAGCGCAACGACGAGGCATCCCACGATCAACGGCAGCCCGGAGCGAAGGGCGGGCGAGGCCGTCGCGCCGACCGCCGTCGATCCGGCGGCGAGGATGCCGACGCCGAGCAGCACGCGCGGCAGAACCGTGCGGGTGGTGCCCAGGTAGTCACCGACGCGCAGTCGAGCCGCCCGTGCGATCCGCACCGCGCCGGCCTCGGGCCGGAAGAGCGGATGCCGGGCGGTATGGACACCCGCGGTGAGGGTGGTGACGCCGCACACGATGATCACCACGAGGACCCACGGCGCGGAGGGGAAGGTGCCCAGAGGCGTCAGCAGCAAGACCAGTGCGTAGCCGGTCATGGCAGCCAGCAGCATCCACATGCCGATCCGTGTGCGTTCGCGGATCGCGCGGCCGATGTGCTCCTGGGTCGCAGCCGCCGTGAAGGGCAGGCCTGCGCGCAACGCCGTCTGGCCCGCGTTGCGCATGCCCCACCCACGCCGGGACGACAGCACCAGGAAGACGACCGGCAGCGCATGAAGCGTCAGCATCATGGTGAGGTTCGTGATCCGGTCGTCACCCATGCGACGTTTGTATCACCGTTTGTCCATATGTGTCAATACAAACTGGCCCTTCGTGACGAGGCGTCCCAGCGCCCTCCCAGCGCGCCACGACCGGCGCCCACGGCCCGCCAACCTAGGATGGAGGCGACATGATCAGACCCGATTTGACCCTTCCCATCCCCGACGAGATCCGGGCCGCGCACTTCATCGGCATCGGCGGTTCGGGGATGTCGGGGCTCGCGCGGATGTTCCTGGCCCGCGGCATCCACGTCTCTGGGTCTGACCGCGCCGACAGCGCGAACCTGCGGGCCCTGGCCGAGCTCGGCGCCCAGGTGCACATCGGGCATGACGCCGCACACCTGGGCGATGCCGACACCGTCATCCACACCGGTGCGATCTGGCCGGAGAACCCCGAGTACGTGGCGGCCAAGGAACGCGGGCTCGCGGTGATCCACCGCTCGCAGGCGCTGTATTGGCTGATCGGCGGCCGGCGCCTGGTCGCGGTGGCCGGCGCCCACGGCAAGACCACTTCGACGGGCATGATCGTCACGGCCCTCCAGGCGCTCGACGCCGACCCGACGTTCGTCAACGGGGGAGTGATCGCCCAGCTCGGCGTCTCGAGCGGGACCGGCACCGACGACCTCGTGGTCATCGAGGCCGACGAGTCCGACGGCACTTTCGTGCTGTACGACACGTCGGTCGCCCTCATCACGAACGTCGACCCCGACCACCTCGACCATTACGGCACGGCCGACGCGTTCTACGCCGCCTTCGCCGACTTCGCGAACAAGGCGCGCGAGGCCGTCGTGATCTCGGCCGACGACCCCGGTGCGCAGCGCGTGACACGTGCGCTGACCCATCCGAACGTCATCACGTTCGGCACTGCAGCCGAGGCCGATGTGCGGGTGACCGGGATCACGACCGAGGGCCCGGTGGCCTTCACCCTCACGCATGGGGACAGCTCGGTGCGCGTGCAGCTCGCGATCCCCGGGGCGCACAACGCTCTGAACGCCGCCGGCGTGGCCGCGGTGCTGCTCACCCTCGGCTACGACCTCGACGCCGCCGCGCGGGCGATCACCGGGTTCACCGGCACCGTGCGCCGCTTCGAGCTGCACGGCGTCGAGCACGGGGTCAGCGTGTACGACGACTACGCGCACCACCCCACCGAGGTCGCCGCGGCGCTCGATGCCGCCCGCACCGTGATCGGCGACGGGCGCATCATCGCGATGCACCAGCCGCACACCTACTCGCGCACGCAGCAGATGCACCGCGAGTTCGCCGAGGTGCTCGAGTCGCGCGCCGACCACACGGTCGTGCTCGACGTGTACGGCGCCCGCGAAGACCCGGTGCCGGGCGTGACCGGCAAGCTCGTCAGCGATGACTTCGCCGACGCGTCGCACGTGCACTTCGTCGCCGACTGGCAGGAGGCCGCCGACTACACCGCGTCGGTCGCGCGCCCGGGCGATTACATCATCACGCTCGGCTGCGGCAACGTCTACCTGATCATCCCGCAGGTGCTGCAGGCCCTCGCCGCCGGTGTCGGCGCAGATGCCTCCACCGGCACGATCACGGCGGCGTCGGGGGAGTAACCGGGATGCGCCGGCCGACGCCCCTGCCCGCCCCGCCCCGGGTGGAGCGACCGAAGCGTCCTGAGTACCCGACGCTCGAGCCGCGTTCGATCGGCGAGCCGGACCCGACCGTCGAGCCCGACCCGATCGGCGAGCCGGAGGCCACGGCCCCCGTCATCCCGCTGTCGACGGGGCCGGATGCCGCGCCCGCCGTGACCGGCATCGCTGAGATGCCCGCGAACGACGGAGAGCGGGTGCGCTGGCACGATGTGTGGCGGGCGTCCCGTGCGCGTCGCCGGGCCCTGCGCGCGGAGGTGCGGCGCTTCACTGCGCGGCAGCGCCGTCGACGCATCGTGTGGCTGAGCGTGCTGGGCGCATTCGTGCTGCTGGTGGCGGGTTCCTTCGGGGCGGCGTACAGTCCGCTGTTCGCGGTCCGTGAGATCCATGTGGTCGGGACCTCGGCGCTCGATGAAGCGAAGGTCGCCGCGGCGCTGAAGAGCCAGCTGGGCACCCCTCTGCCCCTCGTCGATCAGGCGGCGGTCAAAGCTGCTCTCGTCACCTTCCCCCTCGTCGAGACCTACACGCTGCAGGCACAGCCGCCGCACGAGCTGATCGTGCGCATCGTCGAGCGCACACCCGTCGGCGTCGTGACCTCGGCTGCCGGCTACACGGTCGTCGATGCGGCGGGCGTCGCACTGTCGACCTCATCGGCGAAGCCGAAATCGCTGCCGGTGCTGACGATCGGCGGCGGGACGAGCTCAGAGGCCTTCCGCTCGGCCGGCCAGGTCATCCGCTCTCTGCCCAGCGCCATCCGCTCGAAGGTCACCGCGGTATCGGCGACGACCCCCGACGACGTGACGCTCACACTCGGCAAGACCGGCACCAAGGTCGTGTGGGGCAGCGCCGACGAGTCGGCGCGGAAGGGCGTCGTGCTGCAGACGCTGATGAAGGCCAAGCCGCCGTCGAAGGTCACCTCGTACGACGTGTCGAGCCCCGACGCCGTTCTCGTGCGCTGAATCCGTCGCGACTTCGGCGACACGCCCAACATGTACCGCCGTGCGGGGCCGGTCCCGCTTACGTTCAACGAGAAGGAATTGCATACCGGGCAATTCTTTAAACCTCTAGATGAGGTTGAAGGTTTAAGAGCTTGGTTCGGGACGAGACGGAGGCCGGCATGAGCCAGAACCAGAACTACCTCGCAGTGATCAAGGTGGTCGGAGTCGGCGGTGGCGGAGTCAATGCCGTCAACCGCATGATCGAACTGGGTCTGCGGGGCGTGGAGTTCATCGCGATCAACACCGACGCGCAGGCGCTGCTGATGAGTGATGCCGACGTCAAGCTGGACGTCGGTCGCGAGCTGACACGGGGGCTGGGCGCAGGCGCCGACCCCGAGGTCGGGCGCCGTGCGGCCGAAGACCACGCGGAAGAGATCGAAGAGGCGCTCGCGGGCGCCGACATGGTCTTCGTCACCGCGGGTGAGGGCGGCGGAACGGGCACCGGAGGTGCACCCGTCGTCGCGAAGATCGCGAAGTCGATCGGTGCCCTCACCATCGGTGTGGTCACCAAGCCGTTCTCGTTCGAGGGACGGCGTCGGCAGAGTCAGGCCGAGGGCGGTGTGGCCCGCCTGAAAGAAGAGGTCGACACCCTCATCGTCGTGCCGAACGACCGGCTGCTGGAGATCAGCGACCGCGGCATCTCGATGATCGAGGCGTTCGCGACGGCCGATCAGGTGCTCCTGGCCGGTGTCCAGGGCATCACCGACCTCATCACGACGCCGGGGCTCATCAACCTCGACTTCGCCGACGTCAAGTCGGTCATGCAGGGGGCGGGCTCCGCGCTCATGGGCATCGGCTCGGCACGTGGCGCCGATAGGGCGATCAAGGCCGCGGAGCTGGCGGTCGAATCTCCGCTGCTGGAGGCGTCGATCGAGGGCGCGCACGGCGTGCTGCTGTCGATCCAGGGCGGATCGAACCTCGGCATCTTCGAGATCAACGACGCCGCGCAGCTGGTGAAGGAGGCCGCGCATCCCGAGGCCAACATCATCTTCGGTACTGTCATCGACGACACCCTCGGCGACGAGGTGCGCGTGACCGTGATCGCGGCGGGCTTCGACGGCGGCGAGCCGCAGTCGCGCATCGAGCCGATGACCGCACAGCGTCCGGTGGCGCCCGCGCTGCCCGACGTGCCGGCCGAAGAGGCGGCACGTGCCGGAGAGGGCGACGGCGAAGGCGCCAAGAAGCCGGAGTCGATCCCCGTGGCCGTCGTCGCCGACACGGCGTACGAATCGGCCTTCGGCGATGACGACCTCGACATCCCCGACTTCCTGAAGTAGCACGTGGACGATCTCGCCTCACGTCTGGCTGCGGTCGACGCGCGCATCGCGGATGCGGCGCGCGCGGTCGGCCGCGACCCGAGCGAGATCACCCGCATCGTCGTCACCAAGTTCCATCCGGCCTCCCTCGTCTCCGACCTCTTCCGTCTCGGGGTCCGCGACGTGGGGGAGAACCGGCAGCAGGAGCTGACGGCGAAGACGCAGGAGCTCGTGGCGCTCGAAGGGCTTCGCTGGCACTTCATCGGCCAAGCACAGACCAAGAAGGCACGGGCGGTCCGGGCTGCGGCATCCGTCGTCCACTCCGTCGACCGCGCCCGACTCGCCGACGCCCTCGATAGCGTCGGCGAGGACGGCGACGTCCTCGACGTGCTGCTGCAGATAAATCTCACCGACGATCCGGGCCGCGGGGGCGTCGCGCCGGATCAGATCGAACCGCTCGCCGAGCACGTGGTGGGGGGATGCCCCACCCTGCGGGTCCGCGGCGTGATGGCGGTGGCGCCGCTCGATGAGCCGGCCGCCGCGGCGTTCGAACGGCTGGCCGGGTACGCCGGGCGGCTGCGGACGGTCGTGCCCGATGCCGACTGGATCTCAGCCGGGATGACCGCCGACTTCCCCGAGGCGATAGCCGCAGGCGCGACACACCTGCGGATCGGCTCGGCAATCACGGGCGAGCGGCCCCCACACCTTTAGCCTCGAATCAGACGAGCAAACGGAGGATGCGATGTCGAACCCGCTCAAGAAGACCATGGTGTACCTGGGCCTGGCCGACGAAGAAGAAGAGGTGTACGAAGAGGAGCAGGCGACCCAGCCCGCACCCCGCAGCACCGCGAAGAACGTCGAGAAGGCTGCTCCGGTGACGCCGATCCATCGTCCCACCGTGGTGCGCCAGCCCGTGCCGAGCGCGGTGACCGAGATCCTCACGGTGCACCCCAAGCAGTACCGGGATGCGCAGCTGATCGCCGAGAACTTCCGCGAGGGCATCCCGGTGATCATCAACCTGTCACAGATGAGCGACGCCGATGCACGGCGTCTCGTCGACTTCGCCAGTGGTCTGTCGCTGGGCCTGCACGGACGCATCGAGCGCGTGACCAGCAAGGTGTTCCTGCTGTCGCCGGAGAACGTCGCGCTGTCGGGCGACGGCACGGTGGCGCAGGCCGATCCGGACGTCGCGCCCTTCTCGCAGTCGTAGCAGCCGTGGGAGCAGTCCGGCTGATCGCGGGGATCGTCAACGTCCTCCTCCTGCTGTACGTCCTCGTGCTGTTCGCGCGGATGATCCTCGACATCATCCCCATGGTGAACCGCGGCTGGCGGCCGCGCGGTGCAGGACTGGTCCTCGCCGAAGCCGTGTACACGATCACCGATCCGCCGCTGCGCTTCCTCCGGCGCTTCATCCGCCCTCTGCGGGTCGGGCCGGTCGCCATCGACCTCTCATTCACGATCGTGATCCTCATCTGCTTCGTGCTGATGTCGATCACGGGTGCCCTTTCCGTCATATGACCAGACCTTCGCGCCGGCTCGGACCGGCGACTATGCTTGCCTGAAGCGACCGACCTCGAGGGAGGTCGTCCTGGCATCGGCCAAGCAGATTCATTGCCCAAACGAGCCCGAAAGAGGAAGAAATGCCACTGTCTCCGGATGACGTCGTCACCAAGCAGTTCCAACACGTCCGGTTCAAGGAGGGCTTCGACCCGGACGAGGTCGATGACTTCCTCGACGAGATCGTCGTCGAGTGGCGCAAGGCGCTGGCCGAGAACGAAGAGCTGAAGGCGAAGCTGGCCGCCTACGAGTCCGGCCAAGCTGCAGCGCCGGCCCAGGCCGCAGCCCCCGCTCAGACCGCAGCCCCCGCTCAGGCGGCTCCCGAGCCCGCACCGGCGCCGGTCGCGTCCGCTCCTGTCGCCGCTTCCGCCGACGGGGCCACGCAGAGCGCGAGCATCATCGAGCTCGCGCAGCGTCTGCACGACGAGCACGTGGCCGAGGGCAAGTCGCAGCGCGACAAGCTGATCGCCGACGCGCGTTCGCAGGCCGCAGCCATCGTCTCCGACGCCGAGGCCCGGGGCCGCGATGAGATCGCCCGGCTCGAGAAGGAGCGCGGCGCGCTCGAGGGCCGCATCGCCGAGCTGCAGCAGTTCGAGAGCGACTATCGCTCGCAGCTGCGCAGCTACATCGAGGGCAAGCTCCGCGACCTCGAGACCACCGGCACCAGCTCGGGTGCGACGCCGGTCTCGGCGGGCCTCTAGCTCGGTCACCGGCCCTTGACCGGTCGCGCACCATTGCGTACGGCGGCGGCCGGCACCATCGTTGTGATCCTCGCAGCGCTGGTGCTGGCCGCCGACCAGTTCACCAAGTACCTCGCCCTGCAGCATCTTCCTGTGGAACAGCCGGTGCACGTCATCGGCGACTTCCTGATCTTCTTCCGGATCACGAACGCCGGTGCCGCCTTCTCGCTCGGCGAGAACGTGACCTGGGTGTTCACCATCGCCCTGGCAGTGGTCGCCCTCGTCATCATCTGGCTCGTGGGAACGCGGGTCCGCTCCCGCGCGTGGACCATCATCCTCGGGCTGCTGCTCGGGGGCGTCCTCGGCAACCTCACCGATCGGCTCATCCGCGAGCCCGGTTTCGCTCGCGGTCACGTGGTCGACTTCATCAACACCCCATGGATGATGCCGGCCACCTACAACGTGGCCGACATGTTCATCACGACGATGATGATCGGCGTCGCGATCCTCGTGTTGATTGGCGTGCGCCTCGACGGCCGTGCGCGTGCCATAGCGACCACGTCCGACGAGGACTGACGTGGAGTCGCGCACGATCCCGGTGCCGGACGGGCTCGAGGGCACGAGAGTGGATGCCGCGCTCGCGAAGATGCTCGGATTCTCGCGGACCTTCGCAGCCGAGGTCGCGGACGCCGGCGGGGTCATCGCAGACGGTCGTGCCCTGGGCAAGTCCGACCGCCTGCACGCGGGCAGCTGGCTCGAGGTGAGCTGGACGCCCAAGAGCGAACCGCAGGTCGTTCCGCTCGCGGTGCCCGACCTCGGGGTCGTCTACAGCGACGACGACATCATCGTGGTGGACAAGCCCGCCGGCGTCGCGGCACACCCCTCGCTGGGCTGGGAGGGGCCGACTGTTCTGGGGGCGCTGGCGGCCGCCGGATTCCGGACGTCGACGAGCGGTCCGGCCGAGCGGCAGGGCATCGTGCACCGGCTGGATGCCGGCACCAGCGGCCTCATGGTCGTCGCCTCGAGCGAGCGGGCCTACGTGGCACTCAAGCGCGCGTTCAAGGAGCGCACGGTCGAGAAGATCTACCACGCGGTGGTCCAGGGACATCCCGACCCACTGGCCGGCACCATCGACGCCCCCATCGGCCGGCATCGCAGTCACCCGTGGAAGTTCGCGGTCACCCCCGACGGCAAGGACTCGGTCACCCACTACGAGACGATCGAGGCGTTCCGCGGGGCATCCCTCCTCGAGATCCATCTCGAGACCGGACGCACGCATCAGATCCGCGTGCACATGGCCGCCCACCGGCATCCGTGCGTGGGCGATCCGCTGTACGGGGCAGACCCGACCCTGTCCGCACGGCTGGGACTGACCCGGCAGTGGCTGCACGCGCATCGGCTGGCGTTCGAGCACCCGGGAACGGGGGAGTGGATGTCGTTCGCCTCCGCATATCCGGAAGACTTCCAGCACGCGCTGGACGTGCTGCGCGCCGAGTGAGCAGCGTGGCAGAGCTGAGCGTCGGAGCCGGTACGTAGACTCGAAACCGTGGCATCCGACTCCTTCGTTCATCTGCACGTCCACAGCGAGTACTCGATGCTCGACGGCGCCGCCCGGATCACCGAGATGGTCGCTGAGGCAGCCCGGCTGGAGATGCCCGCGATCGCGGTGACCGATCACGGCAACACCTTCGCCGCCTTCGAGTTCTACAAGGCCGCCAACGCCGCCGGCGTCAAGCCGATCATCGGCATCGAGGCGTACGTGACCCCCGGCACGCACCGCTCCGACAAGTCTCGGGTGCGCTGGGGCACACCCGAGCAGAACGACGACGACGTCTCGGGCTCGGGCGCGTACACGCACATGACGCTGCTCAGCGAGACGACCGAGGGCATGCACAACCTGTTCCGCCTCTCGAGTCGGGCGAGCCTGGAAGGCTACTACTTCAAGTCGCGCATGGACCGCGAGATCCTGCAGAACTACAGCAAGGGGCTCATCGCCACGACCGGCTGCCCGTCGGGCGAGATCCAGACCCGGCTGCGATTGGGACAGTATGAGGCCGCACGCGCGGCGGCCGCCGAGTTCCAAGACATCTTCGGGCGTGACAACTACTTCTGCGAGCTCATGGATCACGGGCTGTCCATCGAGCGCCGCATCGTCGACGATCTGCTCAAGATCGCCAAAGACCTGCACATCCCGCTGCTGGCCACCAACGACTCGCACTACACGCACCAGCACGACGCGACCAGCCATTCCGCGCTGCTGTGCGTGCAGTCCGGCTCGACGCTCGACGACCCCAAGCGGTTCAAGTTCGACGGCGACGGCTACTACATCAAATCGCCCGCCGAGATGCGGCAGATGTTCCGCGAGCGGCCAGGCGCGTGTGACAACACGCTGCTGATCGCCGAGCGGTGCAACGTCGAGTTCAACACCGGTGCGAACTACATGCCGCGCTACCCCGTGCCCGAGGGGGAGACCGAAGAGAGCTGGTTCCTCAAGGAGGTCGAGAGCGGCCTGCACTTCCGCTATCCCGACGGCATCCCCGACAAGGTGCGCAAGCAGGCCGACTACGAGTGCGGCGTCATCGCGCAGATGGGCTTCCCGGGCTACTTCCTCGTCGTGGCCGACTTCATCAACTGGGCCAAGGACCATGGCATCCGCGTGGGCCCCGGCCGCGGATCGGGTGCCGGGTCGATGGCCGCGTACGCTATGCGCATCACCGACCTCGATCCGCTCAACCACGGGCTGATCTTCGAGCGGTTCCTCAACCCCGACCGCGTGTCGATGCCCGACTTCGACGTCGACTTCGACGACCGTCGTCGCGGCGAGGTCATCCAGTACGTGACCGAGAAGTACGGCGATGACCGTGTAGCGCAGATCGTCACCTACGGCACGATCAAGGCCAAGCAGGCGCTGAAGGACGCCGGTCGTGTGCTCGGGTTCCCGTTCAGCATGGGCGAGAAGCTCACGAAGGCGATGCCGCCGGCGGTGATGGGCAAAGACATGCCGTTGAACGGGATGTTCGACCCGCAGCATCCCCGCTACAAGGAGGCGTCCGAATTCCGCACCGTCATCGAGACGGACCCCGAGGCCAAGACCGTGTTCGACACGGCTGTGGGCCTGGAGAACCTGAAGCGCCAGTGGGGCGTGCACGCGGCCGGCGTCATCATGTCGAGCCACCCGCTGATGGACATCATCCCCATCATGAAGCGGGAGCAGGACGGCCAGATCGTCACCCAGTTCGACTACCCGTCGTGCGAGACGCTGGGCCTTATCAAGATGGACTTCCTGGGGTTGCGCAACCTCACCATCATCAACGACGCCCTCGACAACATCGAGGCCAACCGCGGTCACCCGCTGGTGCTTGAAGAGCTGCCGCTCGACGACGAGGAGTCCTATGCGCTTCTCACGCGCGGCGACACGCTCGGCGTGTTCCAGCTCGACGGCGGGCCGATGCGCTCGCTGCTGCGGCTCATGAAGCCCGACAACTTCGAAGACATCTCGGCGGTCATCGCCCTGTACCGCCCGGGCCCGATGGGTGCTAATTCGCACATCAACTATGCGCTGCGCAAGAACGGGCAACAGGAGATCAGCCCGATCCATCCTGAGCTCGAAGAGCCGCTGAAAGAGATCCTGGAGACCAGCTACGGCCTGATCATCTATCAGGAGCAGGTGATGGCCATCGCTCAGCGGGTGGCGGGCTTCTCGCTCGGCCAAGCAGACATCCTGCGTCGTGCGATGGGCAAGAAGAAGAAATCCGAGCTCGACAAGCAGTACGCGGGCTTCCACCAGGGCATGATCGACCGCGGGTACGGCGAGGGCGCGATCAAGGCGCTGTGGGACATCCTGCTGCCCTTCTCCGACTATGCGTTCAACAAAGCGCACTCGGCCGCCTACGGTCTCGTGTCCTACTGGACCGCGTATCTCAAGGCCCACTACCCGGCCGAGTACATGGCGGCGCTGCTGACGAGTGTCGGCGACTCCCGTGACAAGCTCGCGCTCTATCTGAACGAGTGTCGCCGGATGGGCATCCATGTCCTCCCGCCGGACGTGTCGGAGTCCATCAAGTACTTCGCGGCCGTCGGCGAAGACATCCGCTTCGGCCTCGGGGCCGTCCGCAACGTCGGATCGAACGTCGTCGACGGCATCGTGCAGGCCCGCGCCGAAGGGCCCTACACCTCGTTCCACGACTTCCTGCGCCGTGTGCCCCCTCACGTCTCCAACAAGCGAACGGTCGAGTCGCTCATCAAGGCGGGTGCGTTCGACTCGATGGGCGCGACGCGCCGTGCGCTGGTCGAGATCCACGAAGACGCGGTCGAGGCGGCCGTGCTCGACAAACGGCGCGAGGCCAACGGCGAGGTCGGGTTCGACTTCGACTCGCTGTGGGGCGACGATGAGCCGCAGCACGATGCGAAGGTGCCCGACCGCCCGGAATGGACCAAGAAAGACAAGCTGGCGTTCGAACGCGAGATGCTGGGACTCTACGTCAGTGACCACCCGCTGGCCGGCCTGGAGATCCCGCTCGCCAAGCACGCCTCGACGAACATCCATGACCTGCTCTCGAACGAGGATGTGCGCGACGGCGACCAGGTCACGGTCGCGGGCCTGGTGACGAGCGTGCAGCACCGCGTGGCGAAGTCGAGTGGCAACCCTTACGGCATGATCACCGTCGAAGACTTCGACGGCGAGGTCACGGTGATGTTCATGGGCAAGACCTATCTCGAGTTCTCCTCGATGCTCCAAGGTGACTCGATCCTCGTCGTGCGCGGACGGGTGTCGCGTCGCGACGACGGATTGAACCTGCACGCCCAGTCGGCATTCGTGCCCGATCTGGGAGTGGTGGATGTCTCGGGTCCGCTGACCCTGCTGGTGCCCGAGCGGCGGGCCACCCAGCGCCTGGTGACCGAGCTCGCCGAGATGCTCGACCGTCATCGCGGCGACACCGAAGTCACCCTCAAGCTGCATCGCGGAGGTGTGGCGAAGGTGTTCGAGGTCCCGCATCCGGTGCGGGTCACCGCAGATCTCTATGGAGAGCTCAAGGGACTGCTGGGACCCCAGTGCCTGGGGTGACGGTTGGGTAGTATCGGACGACACGCGCGTGCAAGCGTGTACCGGAAGGGAGCACAGGTGACCGAGGAAAAGCAGAAAGAGCCGTCCGCCGACGCCGAGGCGGCACCGGAGGATGTCGCCCCTGCCGTCGCAGCGCCGGCCGAGCCCGAGTTCTCGGCCGCGGACGCGTCCGTCGACGAGAGTACCGACGCTCCTGCGGAGGTCGCACCGGACGCCGCTGCGGATGTCGCGCCGGACCCTGCCGCATCGGAAGCCGAGGTGTCTCCGGCCGACGACGCGTTCATCGACGACGCGCCTGCCGACGCGGCGCCCGCCGGAGCGGTCCAGTACGGCGTCGGGCCGTTCTCGCTCCGCGAAGTGATCCTGGCCGGTGTCTGGCTGGTCGCCTTCGTCGTGTCGTTCTTCTCGACCTCGTCGTTCGGCTTCAGCTCGGTGTGGACCAGCGGGATCGACTGGATCCTCACCATCGGTGTGCCGACCGTCGCCGTGTTCCTGATCGTGCTGCGGCGCCTGTCGCCGTCGGGCATCCGACGGGTCGGATCGCTGGGCATCGATCAGTTCGCCTCCGTCGCGTTCTCGGTCGCCGCGGTGCTGTGGCTCGGCCGCGTGTGGGCGCAGCTCGCCGTGACCATCGCGGGTGGCCCATGGGTCACCAGCTGGGTCATCTGGGTCGAGCTCGTGCTCATGCTCGCCGGCGTCGTGCTCACGGTGTTCGCGCCGGTCATCCCCGGCCTGTCCGAGGACTTCGCGGGACGCCCCGAGTCCGTCGCACACCGCAGCGCACGCGGCGTTCGTCCGGTGACGGCGCGTCCGCGTCCGGTCGCGCCCGCATACCAGCCCGCGCCCGCGTACGACGGCCAGCCTGCGGACTCCTCCGCG
This sequence comes from Microbacterium horticulturae, assembly GCF_029094505.1. Lineage (NCBI taxonomy): Bacteria > Bacillati > Actinomycetota > Actinomycetes > Micrococcales > Microbacteriaceae > Microbacterium > Microbacterium horticulturae. The sequence continues at coordinate 1,360,164 of NZ_CP119108.1, forward strand.
CCGGCCGAGCAGTACGCGCAGCCCCACCCGTATGCACAGCCCGACCCGTATGCACAGCCCGACCCGTACGCTTCCGCCGAGCAGTATGCGCAGCCCGACCCGGCCGCGGTGCAAGACCCGGTGCACAGTCCTGTTCCCGAGCAGGCGCCTGAGGCCGCCCCGCAGCCGGCGCAGCAGGCGTTCTGGGCGCTCGCTCCCGAAGAGCGCGACGTCGTCGACGACAACGGCGCCCCGCTGTTCCGCATCGGACCGACCGCCTGGGCGCTCGTGATCGAGGACCGCGGTTCGGCGTTCGTGATCCGTCACGAAGACGGCCGAGTGGGCTTGCTCACTGACGTGTCGGGGGTCACCCGCGGCTGAGGCCGTAAGAACGACGGGTGCGCGGCATCCCACCGGATAGCCTGGAGGGATGCTGCGCACCATCGATCTGAGGGGTCGGACGTTCACGCCGGCCGAACTGCTGGCCGCCGTCCCGCGGGCCCAGGCCGCCCGCGCCGACGCAGTGGACACCGCCGCCCGGATCGTGCACGACGTCGCCGCGCGCGGCGAGGCGGCCCTGCGCGAGCAGGCCGAGACCTTCGACCACGTCTCCGGTCACGAGATCCGGGTTCCCACGGCGCACCTCGACGAGGCACTCGCGGGACTCGACGCCGGCGTGCGCGCCGCGCTCGAGGAATCGATCCGTCGGGTGCGGGCAGCGTCTGCGGCTCAGGTTCCGCAGGGACGCACGACCGACCTGGGTGACGGTGGCCGCGTCGAGCAGCGGTGGCAGCCGGTGCGCCGCGCGGGCGTGTACGTTCCGGGCGGCAAGGCCGTCTATCCGTCGAGCGTCATCATGAACGTCGTGCCGGCGCAGGTCGCCGGTGTCGGCGAGGTGGCCCTGGCCTCGCCGCCGCAGGCGGCGTTCGGTGGCCGGGTCCACCCCGACATCCTCGCTGCCGCGCGTCTGCTGGGCATCACCGAGGTGTATGCGATGGGCGGCGCCGGTGCCATCGGCGCGCTCGCGCACGGTGTCGCGACCATCGACCTCGACCCGGTCGACGTCGTCACCGGTCCGGGCAACAACTTCGTCGCAGCCGCCAAGCGTGCTGTGGCGGGCCTGGTCGGCACCGACGCCGAGGCCGGCGCGACCGAGATCCTCATCGTGGCCGACGACAGTGCTGACCCCGTGCTGGTGGCGGTCGACCTCATCAGCCAGGCCGAGCACGATGAGCAGGCGTCGGCGCTGCTCGTCACCGACAGCACCGATCTGGCCGATCGTGTGCACGCCGCCGTGGAGGCGCGTATCGACGGCACCCGCAACGGCGCCCGCGCACGGACGGCGCTGGAAGGCGAACAGTCGGCGATCGTCCTGGTCGATGACCTCGACGCCGCCACGGCGTTCAGCAACGCCTACGCTCCCGAGCACCTCGAGCTGCACCTGGCCGACCCCCGCCCGGCGGCCTTCGTGAACGCCGGAGCGGTCTTCGTCGGGGCGTACTCGCCGGTGAGTCTGGGCGACTACCTCGCCGGCAGCAATCACGTGCTGCCCACCGGCGGCCAGGCGCGCTATGCGGCCGGTCTTTCCGCCGCGACCTTTCTGCGCCCACAGCAGGTCATCGCCTACAACCGCGACGCACTGCACGAGGTCGCGGGCCACATCGTGGCCCTCGCCGACGCGGAGGCACTGCCTGCGCACGGCGAAGCGGTCACGGCCAGGTTCGCGGGGTAGTCTGTCGGCTGATGCACTGCCCCTTCTGCCGCCACCCCGATTCCCGCGTCATCGATTCCCGCACGAGCGACGACGGTCTCAGCATCCGTCGCCGTCGGCAATGCCCCGAATGCGGGCGTCGCTTCTCGACAGTCGAGACCGCGAGCCTCACCGTCATCAAGCGCTCGGGCGTCGCCGAGCCGTTCAGCCGTGAGAAGGTCGCGGCCGGCGTGCGCAAGGCCTGCCAGGGCCGCCCGGTCACGGAAGACGACCTGGCCATGCTCGCGCAGCAGGTCGAAGAGGCGCTGCGCGGCACCGGCGCATCGCAACTGGAGACGAACGACATCGGTCTGGCGATCCTGGGCCCGCTGCGCGAGCTCGATGAGGTGGCGTACCTCCGCTTCGCGAGCGTCTACCAGGCCTTCGACTCCCTCGAGGACTTCGAGGCGTCCATCGCCCAGCTGCGCGCCGACCACAGCCGCGCCTGAGATCACCGGAGCCCGATGTACCCGTTCCTGTTCCGTACCGTTCTCTCGCGCATGGATCCGGAGTTCGCCCACCACAGCGCGATGCTCGTGATCCGCGTGCTCGGCGTGCGTCCGTTCTCCTGGGCGGCGCGAGCGATCGCCAAGCCCGATCCGTCACTGCGCAGGCGCGTCCTCGGACTCGATTTCGATTCGCCGTTCGGCGTCGCCGCCGGGTTCGACAAGAACGTGCTGGGCGTGCGTGGCCTCTCGGCCCTGGGCTTCGGGCATGTCGAGGTCGGGACCGTGACCGCCATCCCGCAGGACGGCAACCCGAAGCCGCGCCTGTTCCGACTCATCCCCGACCGCGCCGTGGTGAACCGCATGGGCTTCAACAACCGCGGCGCCGAGGCTGCGGCGGCCCGGCTGCGGCGCCTGCGTCGCGGAGGGCGCCACGGCGTGATCGGCGTGAACATCGGCAAGAGCCGGGTGGTCGACGTCGCCGATGCCACCGGCGACTACGTGCGCAGCGCCACGCTGCTCGCGCCGTTGGCCGACTACCTCGCCGTGAACGTGTCGTCGCCGAACACTCCCGGCCTGCGCGGTCTGCAGGCGGTCGAGACTCTGCGCCCGCTGCTGGCAGCGGTGCAGGATGCCGCGGGCACGACCCCGCTGCTCGTGAAGATCGCCCCCGACCTGCCCGACGACGAGATCGCGGCGATCGCGACGATGGCCGTCGACCTGGGGCTTTCCGGCATCATCGTCACCAACACGACGATCTCCCGCGAGGGGCTGACCACAGACCCGGCGGTCGTGGCCGCCGCGGGGGAGGGCGGTCTGTCGGGCGCCCCGTTGAAACAGCGCGCGCTGGATGTTCTGCGCCAGGTGCGACGCGTCGTTCCCAGCCCGTTCACGGTCATCGCCGTCGGCGGCGTCGAGACGGCCGCCGATGTGCAGGAGCGGCTGGATGCCGGAGCCGACCTCGTGCAGGGGTATACGGCGTTCCTCTACCGCGGACCCCTGTGGGCGCGGCAGATCAACCGCGGTCTCACTTCGTCGGGTACTGCCCGCGCTTGACCTGAGGCTTGGGCAGCCGCATCCACCGCATCTGAATGGTGCGCATCGCGCCGTACCAGCCCAGACCCTTCTCACGCCGGTCGCCGAACTTCTTCGCCGCGGCCTTCTTGATGCGCATCGAGGTGACGACCATGTCGATGATGACGAGCACGACGTAGGCCCAGAGCACGATCATCGCGTAGACCTGCAGCATCACGAGGTTGACCATCATGATGACGATGACGAGGATCATCAGCGGCATCACGAGTTCGCCCACGTGCCAGCCGGCGTCGATGAAGTCGCGCACGAAGCGGCGCTGGGGCCCCTTATCGCGGGCCGGCAGGTACTTGTCTTCACCGGCGGCCATGCCGACCCGAGCCTTCTCGCGCTGCGCGGCCAGATCGGCCTTCTGCCGCTGACGGGCCTCTTTGGTGTCCGGAACGAGGGGCCGCTTGCGGGCGGCCTCCTGCTCGGCACGCGACGGAGTGGGACGTCCCTTGCCGCTCATGGGCGTCTCGTCGGTGACGTCGTGCTCGTCGGCGGCTGTCTTCTTGGACACGGATGAACCTCGGGATCGGGGATGGGGTGCCCTTAAGATTACCCGCATGACCTCACAGTCGCCTCGACACGAAGCCGTCCATGCCGCCGCCGCCGACGCAGTGCCCGCAGCCCTTGCCGATCTGGGTGCGCTGGTGCGCATCCCCTCGATCGCGTTCCCGGGCTTCGACCGCGCGCAGGTGCAGCGCAGCGCCGAGGCGGTGAAGGCTCTCGCGGAGGGGACCGGAATGTTCGACCGGGTCGAGATCCGCGATGCGGCGATCGACGGTGGACCGGAACGCGGCATGCCCGCCGTGCTGGCCACGCGCGCCGCGCGCAACGGTCGGCCGACGATCCTCCTGTACGCGCACCACGACGTGCAGCCGGTCGGCGACGAATCGCTGTGGGAGTCGACGCCGTTCGAGCCGACCGTGCGCGGCGGACGCCTCTACGGGCGCGGGGCGGCCGACGACAAGGCCGGCGTGATGGTGCACATCGGCGCGCTGCGTGCGCTGCGTGCGGTCCTCGGCGACGACATCGACCTCGGGGTGGCCCTGTTCATCGAGGGCGAGGAGGAGGCCGGCTCCCGCTCGTTCTCGCAGTTCCTCTCCGACAACGCCGACGCACTGCGCGCCGACGTGATCGTCGTCGCCGATTCCGGCAACTGGGACGCGAAGACCCCCGCCGTCACGGTGTCGCTGCGCGGGAACGCGCGATTCACGCTGACCGTGCGCACGCTCGAGCACGCGTCGCACTCCGGCATGTTCGGGGGAGCGGTGCCCGACGCGATGATGGCCACCGTGAAGCTGCTGGCGACGCTCTGGGATGACGACGGCGCCGTGGCCGTCGAGGGTCTGGCCACACGGGATGCTGCGACCCCCGACTACTCCGAAGAGACCCTGCGCGATGAGGCAGGGCTTCCCGAACAGGTCACACCGATCGGGCGCGACAGCATCCTCAGTCGGATCTGGAACAAGCCGTCGATCACGGTCACGGGCATCGACGCGCCCAGCGTCGTCAACGCGTCGAACACTCTCACTCCCGAGGTGAAGGTCGTCGTCAGCGCGCGCGTCGCACCGGGGCAGAACGCCCGCGACGCATACGAGGCCATCGCCGCGCACCTGCGCGCCCGTGCACCGTTCGGCGCGGAGCTCTCCTTCACGGACGTCGATTTCGGCGACGGCTTCCTCGTCGACACGAGCGGGTGGGCCGTGCAGGATGCACGTGTCGCCATGGAGGCCGGATACGGCGTGGCGCCGGTCGACCTCGGCGTCGGCGGGTCGATCCCCTTCGTCGCGGACCTCGTGCGGGAGTTCCCCGAGGCGCAGATCCTCGTGACCGGTGTCGAAGACCCGCACGCGCGCGCCCACAGCCCGAATGAGTCGCTTCACCTGGACACTTTCCGAAACGCCCTCGCGGCCGAGGCTCTCCTGCTGGAACGCCTCGACGCGCGCGCTCTCTGAACACGCCTGGACGGGCGGCCCCGGTGTTCGCCTCGGGCGTAGACTCGTGGCATCCACCCGCCCATCACGGAGGAATGCCATGACCGACACCGCACTGACGACCGAGCAGCCTGTCCGCGAGCACGGAGTTCTGCTGACAGAAGCCGCCGCGCAGAAGGTCAGGAGCCTGCTCGCCCAGGAAGGCCGCGATGACCTGCGTCTTCGCGTCGCTGTGCAGCCGGGGGGATGCTCGGGACTGATCTATCAGCTCTACTTCGACGAGCGCTTCCTCGACGGCGACAAGGCCGTCGACTTCGACGGCGTCGAGGTCATCGTCGATGAGATGAGCGTCCCGTATCTGGACGGCGCCACGATCGACTTCCAAGACACCATCGCGCAGCAGGGTTTCACCATCGACAACCCCAACGCGTCGGGCAGCTGCGCCTGTGGCGACAGCTTCCACTGACCTCTGATCGCGCCTGTGGCGCGGAGCCTCCACCTGAACGAATGGCCAGAATCGGGTGGGAGGTTGCTCTAGACTGGCCTCTGTCAGTTCGTTGATCCGGAAAGGTGCACTGTGCCCTCGAAACGTCGCCTCCGCTGGCTCGCCCTCCCGCTCGGGACCGCTGCGGCCGTTCTGCTGGCGGGTTGCACTTCGTCCCAGCTCCACGGGTTCCTCCCTGGTTTCGAGGACGCCGATGCTCCGCCGGCGACGAACCGCACCGACATGGTGGCGGCGCTGTGGACCAACTCGTGGGTCGTCCTGCTCATCGTCGGTCTCATCACCTGGGGCCTGATGCTGTGGGCCATGGTGGCCTATCGTCGCCGTAAGGGCCAGACGGGACTGCCGGTCCAGCTGCGCTACAACATGCCGATCGAGATCTTCTACACGGTCGTGCCGCTCATCCTCGTCGCGGGCATGTTCTCGTTCACCGCCCGTGACCAGACGACCCTCGAGACGCAGGACCAGAACCCCGATGTGTCGGTGACGGCGATCGGCAAGCAGTGGTCGTGGGACTTCCAGTACAACGGCGAGGCCGCCGACAACTCCGACGCCGTCTGGACGATGGGGACGCAGGCTCAGCCCGACAAGGACGGCAACGTCGACCAGGACGCCCTGCCCACCCTGTACCTGCCCGTGAACGAAAGCGTGCGCATCGACCTCGAGTCGCGTGACGTCGCCCACTCGTTCTGGGTCATCGACTTCCTCTACAAGAAGGACCTCTACATCGGCCGCGACAACTCCTGGTCGTTCACGCCGACGCGCGAGGGCACCTACCAGGGCAAGTGCGCCGAGCTGTGTGGTGAGTACCACTCGGCCATGCTGTTCCGCGTGAAGGTGGTCAGCGCCGACGAGTACCAGCAGCACCTCGACGAGCTGCGTGCCGAGGGCAACACGGGAGACATCACGGACGCATACGACCGCCTGAACAACGAGCCGGGCACGGGCGCCCAGAATGAGGGAGAGAACTGAGATGGCGACAACGCTCCCGTTGCAGGAAAGCGGCCGCACCACGTTGCCGCCCCGCCAGGCGGCGCTGATGTCCTCGACGCGTGTCGAGTCCAAGGGCAATATCGTCGTTCGGTGGATCACCTCCACCGACCACAAGATCATCGGGTACATGTACCTGATCTCCTCTGTCATGTTCTTCATGCTTGGCGGTGTGATGGCGCTGATCATCCGTGCCGAGCTGTTCGCCCCGGGCATCCAGATCGTTGCGACGAAGGACCAGTTCAACCAGCTGTTCACGATGCATGGCACGATCATGCTGCTGATGTTCGCGACGCCGTTGTTCGCCGGGTTCGCCAATGCGATCCTGCCGTTGCAGCTGGGGGCTCCCGATGTGGCGTTCCCCCGGTTGAACGCTTTTGCGTTCTGGTTGTTCCTGTTCGGATCGCTGATCGCGGTGGCGGGGTTCCTGACTCCGCAGGGTGCGGCGGCGTTCGGGTGGTTCGCGTACCAGCCGTTGGCGAATGCGACGTTCTCGCCGGGGGCCGGCGGCAACCTCTGGTTCCTGGGCCTGGGGATGAGCGGTTTCGGCACGATCCTCGGCGCTGTGAACTTCGTCACCACGGTGATCACGATGCGCGCTCCGGGCATGACCATGTGGCGCATGCCGATCTTCTCGTGGAACACGCTGATCACCAGCATCCTGATCCTCATGGTCTTCCCGGTGCTGGCCGCCGCCATCCTCGCGGGTGCTGCTGACCGCATCCTCGGTGCGCACATCTACGATGCGGCGAACGGCGGTGTGCTGCTCTGGCAGCATCTGTTCTGGTTCTTCGGGCACCCCGAGGTGTACATCATCGCGCTGCCGTTCTTCGGCATCGTGTCCGAGATCTTCCCGGTCTTCAGCCGCAAGCCGATCTTCGGATACAAGACGCTCGTGTACGCCACGATCTCGATCGCCGCGCTGTCGGCGTCGGTGTGGGCGCACCACATGTACGTCACCGGCGCGGTGCTGCTGCCGTTCTTCTCGCTGATGACCATGCTGATCGCGGTTCCGACGGGTGTGAAGATCTTCAACTGGATCGGCACGATGTGGCGTGGCTCGGTGACCTTCGAGACGCCCATGGTCTTCGCGATCGGCTTCCTGGCCTCGTTCGTGTTCGGTGGCCTGACCGGCGTGATCCTCGCGTCGCCGCCGCTGGACTTCTTCCTGTCTGACTCGTACTTCGTGGTGGCGCACTTCCACTACGTGGTGTTCGGCACGGTCGTGTTCGCCATGTTCTCGGGCTTCTATTTCTGGTGGCCGAAGTGGACGGGCAAGATGCTCAACGAGCGGCTGGGGATGGTGCACTTCTGGATGCTGTTCATCGGCTTCCACATGACCTTCCTCGTGCAGCACTGGGCCGGTGTCGACGGCATGCCGCGTCGCTACGCCGACTACGCACCGTCCGACGGCTGGACCTGGATGAACCAGGTGTCGACCATCGGCGCCATGCTGCTGGGTTCGTCGATGATCCCGTTCCTGCTGAACGTCTGGATCACGGCGCGGAACGCACCCAAGGTGACGGTGAACGATCCGTGGGGCTACGGCGCGTCGCTCGAGTGGGCGACCAGCTGCCCGCCGCCGCGGCACAACTTCACGTCGATCCCGCGAATCCGCAGCGAGCGGCCCGCGTTCGACCTGAACCACCCCGAAGCGGCGCCCGATGGCGTCCACCTCGTGGCCGCCACGAACGGAGAGGCGAAGTAAATGCGCACCAACGCAGTGCTCTGGTGGGTCATCTGCGCGTTCTTCGTGCTGATGTCCGTGGTCTACACGGTGTGGTCGGTGCTCCCGCACCCTGACCTGCCCTGGAACCACGGTGTGGAGTGGGTCGGTACGGTCGCTCTCCTGTTCGTCGGACTCATGTCGGCACTCATCGCCTTCTACATCGGGCGTGTGCACCACGCGCAGGGCGGCGAGTTGCCCGCTGACGTGCTGACCGCCGAGATCGACGACGGCGACCCCGAGATGGGCGAGTTCTCGCCGTGGTCGTGGTGGCCGCTCGTTCTTGCACTGTCGGCCGCATTCGCCATGATCGGCTTCGCCGTCGGCACCTGGATGCTCCCGATCGGTGTGGGCATCTTCGTCGTCGCTATCGTCGGCTGGGTCTACGAGTACTACCGCGGGCACTTCGCTCGCTGAGAGCTCCTTCAGAGGGCCCTGGCACCGGGTTTCCGGGCCGGGGCCCTCTGCCGTTGGCGGAGCGCGTCCTCGGCGCGCGCCGACGGCCCTCCCGCCCGTGAGAGAACAGCTGGTCGCCGAGAGAGCGGGTATTTCCCACGCTCTCGTCCGTCAGCTGTACTCTCACGGCCGGGCGACGTAGCGTGGGCGGCATGGCGCTCTCGGTCCGCACGGCACGTCCCTCCGACATCGACGCGATCCTCGCGGTGCAGGCACACGGCGAGGGCGCGACCGGCGATCGGTTCCGCAGCTGGGCCACCCGCGCCGTCGAGGCGGAGCACGAGCGCGTGTGCGTCGCAGAGGAGACCGACGCAGTCGTCGGGTGGGCGGCCACGAGACGCTTCGACGATGCGGCGGGCGCAGCGCCTGCGGGCGAGTACCTCATGGGCGTGCGTGTACGCACCGCACACCGACGTGGGGGAGTCGGCGCCGCGCTCGTGGCGGCGCGTCTCGAGCTGATCCGACGGTCGGGCGCGGCGCGCGCGTACTACTTCACGAACGTGCGGAACGCGGCATCCATCGCGGCACACCGCCGGTGGGGCTTCCGGGAGATCGCCCGTGGGCCACGGTTCCGCGACGTGCCGTTCGATGGGGGAGAGCGCCTTCTCTTCGCCGTCGACCTCTGACGCGCGCGAGGGGCGTGCGAGCAGCGCACAGACGCACGAGCCCGGGCAGCAGAAGGGCCCCGCTGCACGGTGTGTGCAACGGGGCCCAGGGGAGGAGCGGTGTGACCTACTGGTCGCGGTCGCTCTCCCGGTGATGCTTGTTCTCTTCGTCATCGCTGAGGACGGACGTCGGCGTGGTCGGGATCTCACCAGTCTTCGCGTCAGGGTCCTGCGGCCGCAGCGGCGATTCGGGGTGGCCGGCGCGGGCGTGCGCCCCCTGGATCTCGGACGAGGTGGTCGCGTTGACGTCCTCCAGCGTGTGGTGCTGGTGCGCCACGGCGGCCTCGATCTCCGACTGGGTGACCGGGGTGAGACGGTCTTCGAAGAACCAGCGCGACAGAGCCGAGCGGGTGTTCTGCCAGAAGCCGATCTTGCCCTTGGCGTTCGGACGAACGACGAGAGGCTCGTACGTCTCGTAGTCGACCAGCTTGAAGCGGTCGTACTGGTCGACGGTGCGGTGCACCTCGGTGAACTCGCCGCCCGGCAGGCGCACGATGCGACCGGATTCGTAGCCGTGAAGGACGATCTCGCGGTCCTTCTTCTGCAGTGCGATAGCAATGCGTTTGGCGACGAAGTACCCGATGATCGGTCCGAGGATCAACAGCCCCTGCAGCGTGTGGATCACGCCTTCCATCGTGACCGAGAAGTGCGTCGCGATGAGGTCGGATGACGCCGCCGCCCACAGGACCGCGTAGAAGATCACACCGGCGACGCCGATGGCGGTGCGGGTGGCCGCATGGCGGGGACGCTGCGCGATGTGGTGCTCGCGCTTGTCACCGGTGACCCAGGCCTCGATGAACGGGTAGATGAGCACCAGGATGATGAACAGACCCAGCACCAGCAGCGGCAGGATGATGTTGAACGACCAGGTGTGGTCAAGCCACACGAACTCCAGGTGCGGGGGCACCAGGCGCAGAGCACCGTCCGCGAAGCCGATGTACCAGTCGGGCTGGGTGCCGGCGGAGACGGGGGACGGGTCGTACGGGCCGTAGTTCCAGATCGGGTTGATCGTGAACAGCGAGGCGATCAGCACGATCACACCGAAGACGATGAAGAAGAAACCGCCCATCTTCGACATGTAGACCGGCATCATCGGGTAGCCGACGACGTTGCTGTTCTTGCGGCCGGGCCCCGCGAACTGCGTGTGCTTGTTGATGACCATGAGCATCAGGTGCAGCACGAGCAGCCCCACGAGGATCGCCGGCAGCAGCAGGATATGCAGCGTGTACAGGCGCCCCACGATCTGGTCGCCGGGGAACTCGCCGCCGAACAGCAGGAACGAGATCCAGGTGCCCACGAGCGGGATGCCCTTGACCATGCCGTCGATGATGCGCAGACCGTTGCCGGAGAGCAGATCGTCGGGCAGCGAGTAGCCGGTGAAGCCCTCGGCCATCGCGAGGATGAACAGGATGAAGCCGATCACCCAGTTCAGCTCGCGGGGCTTGCGGAAGGCGCCCGTGAAGAAGATCCGCAGCATGTGCACGCCGATACCGGCGACGAACACCAGCGCGGCCCAGTGGTGGATCTGGCGGACCAGGAGACCGCCGCGGATGTCGAACGACAGGCGCAGCGTGGAGTCGAGCGCGGCCGACATCTCGACACCGCGCATCGGGATGAAGGAGCCGGCGTAGTGCGTCTCGACCATCGAGGCCTGGAAGAAGAACGTCAGGAAGGTCCCCGAGAGGAGGATGACCACGAAGCTCCACAGCGCGATCTCACCCAGCATGAACGACCAGTGGTCGGGGAAGATCTTGCGGCCGAGCTCTTTGACGAAGCCGGAGAGGCTCGTCCGCTCATCGATGTAGTTCGACGCCCAGCCGACGAAACGGCCGCCGAGCGGCTTTTCCTTCGTTTCCTCCTGGAAGCGGGAGGTGGCGGTTGCAGTACTCAATGACGCTCCCAGAAGCTCGGGCCGACGGGTTCTTGGAAGTCGCTCTTGGCGACGATGTAGCCTTCGGCATCGACCTCGATCGGCAGCTGCGGCAGCGCGCGCGCCGCCGGGCCGAAGATGACGCGGGCGCCGTGCGAGACGTCGAACTGCGACTGGTGGCACGGGCACAGCAGGTGGTGCGTCTGCTGCTCGTACAGTGCGACCGGGCAACCGACGTGCGTGCAGACCTTGGAGTACGCGACGATGCCGTCGAAGCCCCAGTCCTCATGGCCCGGCTCGGGGTGCAGCTGGTCGACGGGCAGGCGCATCAGCAGCACGATGGCCTTGGCCTTCTCGTCGAGGTAGCCCTCCGCGTGGGTGACATCGGCCAGAGCCTCGGGGATCACGTGGAACGCCGAGCCCAGGGTCACGTCGGAGGCCTTGATCGGCACACCGCTGGGGTCGTGGGCCAGGCGCATGCCCTTCTTCCACATGGTGTGGCTGAGCAAGTGCACCGGGTCGCCCGCGTAGGGGTTCGAGGGGCTGCTGTGCGGGGCCAGGCCGCGGAACAGCACGACGCCGGGGGCGATGGATGCCACGACCGCCGCGATCAGCGAGTTGCGGACCATCGCACGGCGACCGAAGCCGGACTCCTCGTTGGCATCGGCGAACGCCTTGACGGCGGCCTCGCGGGTGCTGTCACGACCGCGGGTCGCGTGCCGGGGCTCGACGAACTCCTTGTCGGACATGATCGCCTTCGACCAGTGGATCGCGCCGATGCCGATCGCCAGCAGCGCGAGTGCGATGCCGAGGCCGATGAAGAGATTGTTGTGCCGGATGCTGGTGATCTGGCCGTCTTCGATCGGGAAGATCATGTAGGCGGCCACCGCCCAGATGCTCGCGGCGACCGACAGGTAGAACAACGTGTAGACCGTGCGGACGGCCCGCTTCATGGCGGCGGGGTCTTTGTCGGTCACCCGCTCGCGGTGCGGCGGCAGTTCGTCGTTCTGCACCGGATCGGGGACCGCGACGGCGAGCCCGGGGGAGGGCTGCCACGAAGCCCTCTCGTGCTCGAGCGGGTCTTCCTCGTGTGCCATGGTGCTCCTCGTGCGTGGAATTGCGTGAACGATCAGTTGGACTTCGCGGTGATCCACACCGTCACACCGATGAGGGTGCCGATGCCGAAGATCCAGATGAAGAGGCCCTCTGCGACGGGGCCGAGAGAACCGAGGCCGAAGCCGCCGACCGATTCGTGATCCTGCAGGTAGAGCAGGTACGAGATGATGTCGCGCTTCTCGTCGAGGTTCAGGTTCATGTTGCTGAACACGGGCATGTTCTGCGGGCCGGTGACCATCGCGGCGTACATGTGCAGTGCGCTGGTGTTCTCCAGCGACGGCGCGAACTTGCCCTGGGTCAGGGCACCGCCGGCGCCGGCGACGTTGTGGCACATGGCGCAGTTGGTGCGGAAGATCTCCGCGCCGTTGGCGACGTCGCCCTTGCCGTCGAGCGTTTCTTCAGACGGGTATGTCGGGCCGGGGGCGACGGACTGCACGTAGGCGGCGATGGCCTTGATCTGGTCCTCGGTGAACTGCTCGGGCTTCTGCGGGGCCTGCGGGCCCTGCATCGCCAGCGGCATGCGACCGGTGGACACCTGGAACTCCACGGCGAGTTCGCCGACGCCGGCCAGCGACGGGCCGTCGTCGGATCCCTGCAGATCCATGCCGTGACAGGTGGCGCAGTTGGCCTGGAACAGCTTCTTGCCGTCGTCGACGGTCAGTGCCGTCGACGCGGACGTCGACGAGTCGTTGGTCGCGGCGACCGCCGCCGACGCGCCGGCGTAGATGCCGCCGGTCGCCAGCAGACCGATCCCGATGAGGGCGACTGCTGCCAGGGGACTGCGGCGCCCGGAGACGCGACGCTTCTTCTCACGTGCCATTTCGATGCGGCCTTCGCTTCTTATTTCAGGAAGTAGATGACGAGGAACAGGGCGATCCAGACGACGTCGACGAAGTGCCAGTAGTACGACACGACGATGGATGTCGTCATCTCCTTGCGCCCGAAGTTCTTCACGGCGTAGGCGCGTCCGATCACCAGGAGGAACGCGATGAGACCGCCGGTCACGTGCAGGGCGTGGAAGCCGGTGGTGAGGTAGAACGCCGACGCGTAGGCGTTCGCGTGGATCGGCATGCCCTCGGCGACGAGCTGGGCGTACTCCCACACCTGACCGGACACGAAGATCGCGCCCATCGCGAAGGTGAGGAAGAACCACTCGACCATGCCCCAGCCCAGAGGCCCGCGCTTCTTCACGGAATAGGGCTGGAACCGCTCCGCCGCGAACACGCCCATCTGGCACGTCACCGACGAGAGCACGAGGATGATCGTGTTCACGGCGGCGTACGGCACGTTCAGGTGCTGCGTCATCTCCGCCCACAGGTCGGGGGACGTGCTGCGCAGCGTGAAGTAGATCGCGAAGAGTCCCGCGAAGAACATCACCTCGCTGCCGAGCCAGACGATCGTGCCGACGGCGACCGGGTCAGGTCGCTTCACTGTGCGCAAAGCCTGATTGAAAGTCGCTGGGGTCGTCACGCACACCATTATGGCCGATTCTGCGGCGGGATTCTCGCATCGGCGTGCCTGAAATGACCGCCATACGGGGTTAGGCAACCCTAAGAAGTGGCCGCCCGATCGATGCGAATCAGCCACGGAACTGCTGGATCAGGGCTGAGAATCCCCGGTGAATGCGTCAGTTCTTCTGAAGGGGGGGTGTCCGTCACGGAAACGGGGCGGATTCGTGCCGGCAAGTAGGATCTTCAGTCATGGCAGAACTCACGTCGTGGTCCGGCATCCTCACCGCACTCCTGGAGGGACGCGACCTCAGCGTCTCGGAGGCGACGTGGGCGATGCGCGCGGTCATGGCGGGCGAAGCGACGCCGTCCCAGCTTGCGGGCTTCCTCGTCGCGCTGCGGCGCAAGGGCGAGACCGTCGACGAGGTCGTCGGCTTCCGCGACGCCATCCTCGAGGCGGCGCTCCCCCTCCCGGTGAGCGCCGACGTCCTCGACATCGTCGGCACCGGCGGCGACCGCGTGGGCACGGTGAACATCTCCACCATGTCGGCGATCGTGGCCGCGGCATCCGGCATCCCCGTCGTCAAGCACGGCAACAAGGCGGCGAGCTCGTCGTCGGGCTCCAGTGACGTGCTGGCGGCCCTCGGCCTGGATCTGACCCTGTCGCCCGAGACCGTGGCCGAGGTGCTCGAGCGCACCGGCATCACCTTCGCCTTCGCCTCCGCGTTCCATCCGGGTTTCCGGCACGCCGGTGCAACCCGCGCCGAGCTCGGCATCCCCACCGTCTTCAACTTCCTCGGGCCGCTGTGCAACCCGGCCCGTGCCGAAGCCAACGCCGTCGGCGTCGCCCAACTCGACCGTGTGCCGCTGATCACCGGCGTCTTCCGCACACGCGGGGCCACAGCGCTCGTCTTCCGCGGCGACGACGGACTCGACGAGATGACCACGACCGGCCACACCCGGGTGTGGGAGGTCAGTCTCGGCGACATCCACGAGCACGACATCTACCCGCCTGACCTCGGTCTTCCGCTCGCGCGACTCGAAGACCTCATCGGCGGCGACCCGGCCCACAACGCCGAGGTCGTGCGGCGCACGCTCGGCGGCGAGGCGGGGCCGGTCCGCGACGTCGTGCTGCTGAACGCGGCCGCCGGCCTCGTCTCGTATCGCCTGTTCCGCGACCCCACGCAGGTGCAGCGCCCGATCCTGGAGCGCCTCACCGAGGCGCTCCGCGACGGCGCGGAAGTCGTCGACAGCGGTGCGGCAGCGGCCAAGCTCGACGAGTGGATCCGCACGACCCGCGAGCTCGCGCGCTGACCGGCGGCTAACCTGCCAGGGCGTCGAGCACGCGCTGCATCGCCCCGCCCAGTCCCCAGCGCTCGGCCAGGGCGTGCGCGGCGTCGAGGTCGGGCCGCGGGGCGCGTGCGGGAGCGGGCGGCACGTCCGCGTCTGTGGTCACTCGCACGACGGTGGGGGCCACATCGAGATAGGCGGCGGATGCCAGCACGTTCGTGCGTGCACGCGGCGTCAGACCTTCGCCGGCGTCGGCCGCCGCCCGGATGCCGGCGAGATCGCCGTGCGCGGCCAGCAGGCCCGCCGCCGTCTTCTCGCCGATGCCCGCGACACCGGGCAGCCCGTCCGAGGGATCGCCGCGCAGCACCGCGAAGTCCACGTACTGCCCGGCGTGCACGCCGTACTTGGTCTGCACGACCTCGTCGGTGACGACCTCGAGCCGGCTCATCCCGCGGGCCGTGTAGACCACGCGCACTCCGCGGTCGTCGTCGATGACCTGGAACAGGTCGCGGTCGCCGGTGACCACGTCGACGGGCCCGGTGGCGCGGGCGGCGAGCGTGCCGATGACGTCGTCGGCTTCATGGTCCGCGGCGCCGACCGGCGGCATCCCGAGCGCTTCCAGCACCTCTCGGATGATCGGCACCTGCACGATCAGCTCCGGCGGGACGTCTTCGGCCCACGTCCCGTCGGAGAGCGTCTGCGCGACCCGATGCGCCTTGTACGACGCGATCAGCCCGACGCGCCAGCGCGGGCGCCATGCGTCGTCCCAGCAGGCGACCACGGGGCCCGGCCGATAGGTCGCGACGAGCTTGGCGATGATGTCGAGGAAGCCGCGGACGGCGTTGACCGGCGTGCCGTCGGGGGCGGTGATGGATGCCGGGGCTCCGTAGAATCCGCGGAAATACAGCGATGCGGAGTCGAGGAGCATGAGCGGAGCGACCATCGTGTCAGTGTGACACGGGCGGGGCATCCTCCGTCAGCGTGTCGTGGATGCGATGCAGATCGACCAGGAGCGAGCCGACGAGCACCCAGTGGCCCGAGCGCGGCGCGGCCACTGACAGCGGGCGGGTGAGGGCCGGTGCGTCCTCCTCAGCGGGCGCGAGATCGGTCGCATCCTCCATGCGCTGCACGAGCAGGCGCACATCGTGCGCGGCGCGGTGCAGCTGCTCACTGATGGCGGTCACGGTGGGTTCCGTCTCGAGATCGGCGTCGTAGCGATCGTAGAAGGTGCGGGTCATCCCGATGGTCTGGGTGATCACCGTCGAGAAGCGATCGAGCAGCCGCTGCAGCTCGGTGAGCTCCGATCGGTGCCGGGCCGCGCGAGGGTTGAGGGTCAGCGACTCGGTCGCGGTGCTGATGGCGGTCTCGGCGCGCTCGCGCATGGACCGCAGCAGGCGTGCGGTGACCAGGAGCTCTGTCAACGACGCGGCCGTCTGCGGGCGCTGCAGGGCATCGGCGAGGCGGTCGAGAGTGTCCGCGAGCTCGACGCCGAGCAGGTCGACACTGCGGTGGGCGGGCGCGACCGCCACCGGCGGAACGATCGCCACGTTCACGATGAAGCCGATGACCGCGCCGATCATCGTCTCGATGATGCGATCGACCGCGTAGCCGGGCGTACCGATGCCCAGTGCCAGGACGAGCATCGCGCTGATGGCGACCTGGTTCGCGGTGCCGGACGTCATCCGCAGCGCCCAGGCGAGCAAAAGCGCGAGCAGGATGGCGGCGATGATGATCCAGGTGCCGTTGCCGAGCGCGAGCCCGAGGACTCCGGCCACGGCGACGCCGATGATCACGCCGACCGTGCGCTCGACCGCCTTCGAGAACGATTGGTTCAGGCTCGGCTGGACCACAAGCAATGCGGCGATGGCGGCGAACACCGGCAGCTGCCCGGGAATGAGCCATGCGCACAGCAGCCACGCGATGATCGTGGCGACCGCCGATTTGAGCACCTGCAGGAGGGGAGCCCGGCGGCTCGCGCGAAGGGTCATGCGCATGTCACCACGTTATTGCCCCCGATGCGTCTGCGCCGGTCCTATGCTCAGGTGATCATGGACGACGCGCACCGCGAAGAGTTCCGTGCCCTGCTGACGGCGCGGGCCGAGGAGATCGCTCAGACCACCGCCGCGCTCGATGAGGATCTGGATGCCCTGGCCACCGCGCGCGGTCAGGACACCGCCGATGACGAGCACGACCCCGAGGGAGTCACGCTGTCGGCGGAGT
This sequence comes from Microbacterium horticulturae, assembly GCF_029094505.1. Taxonomy (NCBI): domain Bacteria; kingdom Bacillati; phylum Actinomycetota; class Actinomycetes; order Micrococcales; family Microbacteriaceae; genus Microbacterium; species Microbacterium horticulturae. The sequence continues at coordinate 1,377,636 of NZ_CP119108.1, forward strand.
GGTCGCGCATCGCCGGCCTGCGCGCCGAGCAGATGCGTGAGCGCGATGCGGTCGCCGCCGCGCAGACGCGGTGGGATGCCGGCACCTACGGGATCTGTGCGGGCTGCGGCAGGCCCATTCCGATCGGGCGGTTGCGCGTGAGGCCGATGGCGACGCTGTGTGTGGCGTGCGCCGAGCGCGCCGGGGTGTGATCACAGGCCCCAGGAGATCAGCAGTTCGCGCAGCAGATCGGCGAGCTCGCGCTGTCGGGCCGGTGGCAACCCCGCCAGCAGCTGCGCCTCCTCGGCCAGCTGAGCGGGCAGCACGCGGTCGATGAGCTCGCGCCCTGCGTCGGTCAGCGACACACGGGATGCCCGCCCGTCGTCGGGGTCGGCCGAGCGCACCACGAGCTCCGCCTCGGCGAGCCGATGCAGGCGCTTGGTGGTTGCGGCCGGCGACCCGACGATGCCGCGGGTCAGATCGCCCGGGCGCAGCGGCGCCTGGCTGCGACGCAGCTGACTGAGCAGATCGAACTCCGCGCGGCTCACCCCGGCGTCGGCGAGGTTCTGATCGGCTCTCTCCTGCACCGTCTTCGCCGCCAGCAGGACGCGGCCGAGGACCGCGATCGGCGCGGTGTCCAGGCCGGGTCGCATCCGGGCCCACTCGGTTCGGATGCGGTCGATCGAATCGTCCATGGCGAGAATCCTTTCACGCGTGAAGTAGAATAGTTCACGAGTAAACAAAATGACAGGAGATCTATGCGGGCGTTCGGTGCGCAGCTGTTCCATTTCGGGCCCGACGGGGGAGCGTGGCGTGTCGCCGTCCGCTGTGTGATCAGCATTGGTGTGCCGATGCTCGTGCTCTTGGCCACCGGCCGGCTCGATCTGCTGGGCGCCGCCGCGTTCGGGGCTTTCGCCGCCGTCTTCGGCCGTGAGCTGACGCCCGGCGCGCGGGCGCGCCTGCAAGCGTTGATGGGCGCCGGGCTGGCGGCATCCGTCGTCATCGGTCTCGCCGCCGCACACCTGCCGTGGCAGCCGTGGTCGAGCACCATCGTGGTCATCCTCGTGGGCATCGTGGCCAGCGTGCTGGGCAACATCGTGCAGTGGAAGCCGGCGGGGCCGCTGTTCTTCATCTTCGCGTCGGGGGCGTTCGCCGGCGGGCCGGCGCTCGGGCTCGCCGGTGCCGCGCTGATCGCTGTCGTGACGATAGCGACCTCCGCCTTGGCGGTGCTGGTCGGCGCCGCCGCGGCGCTGCTCACCGGGTGCGGGCACGCCGACCGCCCCGACCGAGCCGTGCGCGGTCGTTGGCAGGACGCCGCCGGCGACGGAATGGTCGTCGATGTCGTCGTGGCTTCGACCCTCGCCGGCGCGGTCGCGCTGGTCTTGGGCCTTGACCACGTGTATTGGGCGGTGCTCTCGGCGGTGGTCCCCGCGTCGGTGTCGCTGCGTGGACCCTGGGTCGCCAAAGGCGCGCACCGCGTCATCGGGACGGCGGCCGGCGTCGCGCTGGCCGCGCCGCTGCTGATGCTGGCGCTGCCGGGCTGGGCCGTCGTCGTCGTCGCGCTCGTCCTGCAGCTGGGCACCGAGCTGTTCGTGCCGCGCAACTACGGGCTCGCGATGCTGTTCATCACGCCGCTCGCGCTGCTCATCAGCAGCGCCGCGCATCCCGGTGACACGGCGTCCCTGCTGTTCGACCGGTTCTGGGCGACGGTGGTGGGGATCGGGATCGGGATGCTGGTGCTCACCGTCCGTGCCGCGCGGGCACGCAGTCGCGCCCCGCGCACCGTGCTCGGCTGAGCCGGCTCATGCGCCCGGCCGGCGGCGCTGCAGGTCGCGTGCGGCCTCGCCGGCGGTGCGGCCCAGGAGGCGCTCGGCGAACAGAAGGTCGTAGCCGGAGTTGCGGGTCCGGGCGGCGCGCAGGCTCGTCGCGGAGTGCTCGCCTCGGGCCGGCGTCGACGCGAGGAACGCGTCGTAGCGACGCAGGCGAATGCCCAATCCCTCGCTGGTGACGCCGATGCGGTCCACGTCGGCCCACGGGATCCGGCCGGCGCCCGTCACGCGGATGCCCTCATCGTCGGCGACCAGCACGGTGGAGCGCCGCCACTGCCGGACCAGCGAGTAGCCACCGCCGACGCCGAAGAAGCCGATCGCGGCGACGCCGACGATGAGGTTCAGCGTCTTGGTCGGTGCGAGCGCGAGGATGACCACGCCCATGGCGGTGAACAGCACGCAGACCACCAGCAGGAAGACGAGACTGCGCCGCGGAGAGACGATCTTGAGCACATCGGGGGAATCGGCCACGACTCAACGGTAGACGGATGCCGGGAACATCGCGGGCACCAGGGGTGTTCTGATAACCTGGAGTGTCAGTCGCGTGGCCGTTCCGGCCGCGGGGACGACAACCGCAACACAATCCGCTTCGCTCCGGCATTCACGATGTCTTCCTTCCGGGAGAACACGTGCGCCGGGGCCCGACTTCTGAAACCAACAAGGACAACCCACTACATGACTACCGCAACGACCGCCCCGGCCATCACGCAGGTCGCGATCAACGACATCGGATCTGCTGAAGACTTCATGGCCGCGGTCGAAAAGACCCTGAAGTTCTTCAACGACGGAGACCTCATCGAAGGCACCGTCGTGAAGATCGACCGCGACGAGGTGCTCCTCGACGTCGGGTACAAGACCGAGGGTGTCATTCCCTCGCGCGAACTTTCCATCAAGCACGACGTCGACCCCAACGAGGTCGTCAAGGTCGGCGATGAAGTCGAGGCGCTGGTCCTCCAGAAGGAGGACAAGGAAGGCCGCCTCATCCTGTCCAAGAAGCGCGCACAGTACGAGCGCGCCTGGGGCGATGTCGAGAAGATCAAGGAGAACGACGGCGTCGTGACCGGTCAGGTCATCGAGGTCGTCAAGGGTGGTCTTATCGTCGACATCGGGCTGCGCGGCTTCCTGCCGGCGTCGCTCATCGAGCTGCGCCGCGTCCGCGACCTGACCCCGTACCTGGGCCAGGAGCTGGAGGCGAAGATCCTCGAGCTCGACAAGAACCGCAACAACGTGGTGCTCTCGCGCCGCGCCCTGCTCGAGCAGACGCAGTCCGAGTCGCGCACGAACTTCCTCAACAACCTGCACAAGGGCCAGATCCGCAAGGGCACGGTCTCGTCGATCGTCAACTTCGGTGCGTTCGTCGACCTGGGCGGCGTGGACGGCCTGGTGCACGTCTCCGAGCTCAGCTGGAAGCACATCGAGCACGCCAGCGAGGTCGTCGAGGTGGGCCAGGAGGTCACCGTCGAGGTTCTCGAGGTCGACCTCGACCGCGAGCGCGTCTCCCTGTCGCTGAAGGCGACGCAGGAGGACCCGTGGCAGGTCTTCGCCCGCACCCACGCGATCGGCCAGATCGCACCGGGCAAGGTCACCAAGCTCGTTCCGTTCGGTGCGTTCGTTCGCGTCGCGGACGGCATCGAGGGCCTCGTGCACATCTCCGAGCTGTCGGGCAAGCACGTCGAGCTGGCCGAGCAGGTCGTCTCGGTGGGTGAAGAGGTCTTCGTCAAGGTCATCGACATCGACCTGGAGCGCCGCCGCATCTCGCTGTCGCTCAAGCAGGCGAACGACGCCGTCGACCCGTTCGGCACCGAGTTCGACCCGGCCCTCTACGGCATGGCCACCGAGTACGACGAGAACGGGGAGTACAAGTTCCCCGAGGGGTTCGACCCGGAGACCAACCAGTGGAAGGAAGGCTTCGACGAGCAGCGCGAGAAGTGGGAGCAGGAATACGCTGCCGCACAGGCGCGCTGGGAGGCCCACAAGGCACAGGTCGCCAAGGCGGCCGAGGCCGAGGCCGCCGGCTTCGGCGGCAACGAGCCGTCGTCGTCCTTCTCCAGCGACTCCAACTCGGTCGGCACCCTCGCCGACGACGAGGCGCTCGCCGCTCTGCGGGAGAAGCTGTCGGGCCGCTGATACGGTCTGCAACGCACGGAAGGGTCGGGGCCTCGGGCTCCGGCCCTTCCGCCGTCTTCCGGGAGGATGGCCGCGACACGCGCTACGGTCGCAGTATGCACGAGCCGGCGCCCGGGTCGCCCACGGTCGACCGCACACGCGACCGCGCCGCGCTCCTGAACCAGCTGATGCTGGCCGGGGTCGTGCTGGTGGCCGCCTTCCTCGCGTTCACGCCGGGGTTCGCCGGCGATCTCGCGCTGCTGTTCGCCGGTGCCGCGATCGTCTTGCTGCTGACCGGCGCGGTACTGCTGGTGCCCTGGCATCGCCTCTCCCGGCCCTGGCTGCTGATCGTCCCCGCGGGCGACATCCTCGCCGTCGGCCTGATGCGGTTCGCGGAGGGCTCGACCGGCATCGGACTGCTGTGGGTGTTCCCGGCGATGTGGCTGGCCGCGGATTTCGGGCTCGTCGGCATCGTCGGGGGACTGGGCACCAGCATGGCGCTGTTCGGTGTCGCCCTCGCCCACGACCCCACTCAGATCATCGGGTTTCCGACGCTCCTGCTGCCGCTGACGATCCTGGCCGTCAGCGCCGTGACGTTCGTCAATGCGCGACGCGCGGCTGCACAGCGGACGCTGCTCGACGCCCAAGCCGGGGTGCTCGGCCGTGCGCTGGAGCGCACGCAGCGTCAGGAGCGGCAACTCCTGACGACGCTGGAAGCGCGTGACGAGCTCGTCGCCTCGGTGTCGCACGAACTGCGCACCCCGCTGACGTCGATCATGGGCTACCTCGATCTCGTCCTCGAGAATCCCGACGTCCCGGCACAGGCGCGACGCGATGTCCAGGTGGCGGAGCGCAATGCCGAGCGGCTTCTGGGCATCACCCGCGACATCCTCGCCGCGTCGCAGCGCACGCACGACGCGCACACGCGGCTCGAACTGCAGAGAGCCGACGCCGATGTGGCCGACATCGTCCTCCGCTCCTCCGAATCGCTCGCTCCGCGCGCGGCCGAGCGCCGCATCGTGATCGACACCCACGCCGTGCGGCCGCTGAGCGCCTTCGTCGACGCCCCGCGCCTGCGGCAGGTGCTGGACAATCTCATCGCGAACGCCATCATCTACAACAGGGAAGGCGGGAGCTTGACGCTGACCACGCGCACGGCCGACGCCGACATCGAGATCCTCGTGCACGACGGGGGCCCCGGTATTCGTCCCGAGGACGTGCCGCAGCTGTTCCAGCGCTTCTACCGCGGCCGCGCCGCGCGGGAAGGCAACGTCGCCGGCACCGGACTGGGGCTGGCGATCAGCCGCGACATCGTCCGCGCGCACGGCGGTGACATCGTGGTCGACAGCGTTCCCGGTCAGGGGACGACCTTCACCGTGCGGCTGCCCGCACTCGGATCGACGCCTCAGGAGGCCACCGATGGATCTTGACCTCACCTCGGTCCTGGTGATGACGGCGCTGACCGTCTCCGTCAGCGGCGCCGTCTTCATCACCGACACTGTCGTGCGCCGCGACGACGCCGTCGGCCGGATCTGGGCCGGGGCGTTTCTGGCGGGGCCGCTCGCACTGCTGGCCTTTCTCGTCTGGGCGCAGGAGCGCTCGGCGTGGTGGGCCGTCGCCGTCGGCAACGCCGCATTCGTGTCGACGATCTCGATGATGTGGCTGGGATGCCGTCGCTACAACGAACGGCGTATGGCGGTGGCCGCAGCAGGAGTGGTCGCAGGCGCGGTCCTGGCGGCGGGCGCCGTGCTGGTCGCGGGGCCCGATGGAGGGGACTGGGCGGGCGCCCGCACGATGTACTTGCTGCTGACCGTCTTCGGCGTCCTCGGCTGCGTCGAGTGCCTGCGCGGTGCGCTGCGGGCGACTCGTGTCGCATGGGCGCTCGCGGTCGTGCTCATGCTGCACAGCGCCTTCTGCCTGCTTCGCCTGGTCGTCTTCGCCGTCGCCGGTCCCGACAGCGGCTTCTTCGAGACGTGGCTGTCGACGATCCCCGCGAGCTTCGTCACGGTGATCCTCACCATCGTCGCGCTGGTGACGGCATCCGTCCTCCGTGCCGGCCGCGTGCCCGTGCGTGGCCTGCGCTCCCTGAGCGGTGCGCGAGGACGGACCGCCGCCGAGATGGCGCGTGCGACCGGCGCCGACAGCGGAGTGCTCGTCGCCGAGCAGTTCTGGATCGCGCTGCAGGGCCTACTCACCCGCGCGAGCTGGCACAACGAGCTCGTGGCCGTGTTCGCGGTGCGCGTCGACGACCTGCAGCGGATCGCCACCGCGTTCGGCACCGAGGCGGCTGCGGATGTCGCACGGGCGTGGCGGCAGAGCGTTCGTCACCACGTGCCGGCGGCGGCCCGGGTCGGCGAGGACGGACCGTCCGCTCTGCTGGTCTCGACGGTGGTCGTCTCGGCAGCCGATGCGCGCCGGGCCGCCGAGCGCATCTCGCAGGGCGCGTTCGAGGATCTGCGCACGGTTCCCGGCGCGGTGCTGCCGACGGTGGGCGTGGGCGTGGCTCTCACAGACGATCAGGGGTGGGATGCCGCGGCCCTGGTCGCATGCGCGCGTGCGGCGTCAGTCGGCGGTGAGGCGATAGCCGACGCCGCGGACGGTCTCGATCCAACGCGGCCGTGACGGCGACTCGCCGAGCTTGCGGCGCAGGTTCGCCATGTGCACTTCGATCGCGCGTGCATCGCTGTCGCTGACATAGCCCTGCGCGATCCCGCGCAGGGCGAGGGCGAGCTCGGTCTTGCTGCGCACGAGCCTGCGGGAGGAGAGCAGCTCCGCGAGCAGGTCGAACTCGCTCGGGGTGAGCTCGAGCTGGGTGCCGTCGGCCTCGACAAGATGCATCTGCCGGTGCAGCCGCAGCCCCTTGTGCTCGAGCCACGACTGCCCTTCGCCGCCGTTCGAGGGCGTCAGCACATGCGCGCGCGGCCGACGGAGCATGGCATCGATGCGCGCACGCAGTTCGCGGGGGCGGAACGGCTTGGCGATGTAGTCGTCGGCGCCCGCCTCGAGTCCCTGGAGGGCATCGACCTCTTCGGTGCGGGCGGTCAGGATGACGAGATAGGTGGAGCTCGCCGCCCGGATCCGGCGCGCGGCCTCGAAGCCGTCCATCCCCGGCATGTTCAGATCGAGCGTGGTCACCAGAGGGTCGTGCTCGCGTACGAGGGCGACGCCGGCGGCGCCGTCGGTGGCGGTGCGCACGTGGAACCCCGCCTGGGCGAGCACGGTCGCCAGCAGATGGCGGATGTCGTGCTCGTCCTCGATGACGACGGCACAGCGCAGCTCCGGCACGTGATCCTCCCCCGCAGTCAGGATATCGCCGAGAGGGGCGCGGTGTCCGTGGCATCCTCGTAGGCATGCCCCTCATCGCGCTGACCGGAGGGATCGCCTCCGGAAAGTCCACCGTCGCCCGTCGCCTCGCCGAGCACGGCGCCGTCCTCGTCGACGCCGACGCCATCGTGCGCGAGGTGCAGAGCCCCGGCTCGCCGGTGCTCGCCGAGATAGCGTCCGCGTTCGGCGAAGGGATGCTGCGTCCGGACGGATCGCTCGATCGCGCCGCCCTCGGCGGGCATGTCTTCGGACACGCCGACCGGGTGGCGCGGCTGAACGCCATCGTGCATCCCGCCGTCGGCGAGGAATCGAAGCGGCGTTTCGCCGCGGCCTTCGCGGCCGACCCCGCCGCGATCGTCGTGTACGACGTGCCGCTGCTGGCCGAGGCCCGCGCCGACGATCCGTGGGACCTCGTCGTCGTCGCCCACGCGCCGGCAGCCGTGCGCGAGCAGCGGCTGGTCGAGCTGCGCGGCATGACCCCGGACGACGCCCGCGCGCGCATAGCGTCGCAGGCCGGCGACGACGAGCGGCTCGCGCTCGCCGACGTCGTCATCGACACGGCCGGGTCGCTCGCGCACACCGGCGCACAGACGGACGCGCTCTGGGAGCGACTGTCGGAACCCCGACGTAGCCTGGAGTGATGCAGACCACTCGCTCCGTGCGGCCCTTCGAGGTCGTCAGCGAATATGTGCCCAGCGGCGATCAGCCTCAGGCGATCGAACAGCTCGCCGCGCGCATCAACGCGGGCGAGACCGACGTCGTGCTGCTCGGTGCGACCGGCACGGGTAAGTCGGCGACGACGGCCTGGCTCATCGAGAAGGTGCAGCGGCCGACCCTCGTGCTCGCGCACAACAAGACCCTCGCCGCGCAGCTGGCCAACGAGTTCCGCGACCTCATGCCGCACAACGCGGTCGAGTACTTCGTCAGCTACTACGACTACTACCAGCCCGAGGCGTACGTGCCGCAGACCGACACCTTCATCGAGAAGGACTCGTCGATCAACGCCGAGGTCGAGCGGCTGCGGCACTCGACGACGAACTCGCTGCTCAGTCGCCGCGACGTCGTCGTGGTCTCGACCGTGTCGTGCATCTACGGCCTGGGCGCGCCCGAAGAGTACCTGCGGGCCATGGTGGCGCTGCAGGTGGGTGAGCGCTACGACCGCGACGCGCTGATCCGGCAGTTCATCGCCATGCAGTACAACCGCAACGACGTCGATTTCTCGCGCGGCAACTTCCGGGTGCGCGGCGACACGATCGAGATCATCCCCGTGTACGAGGAGTACGCGATCCGCATCGAGCTGTTCGGCGACGAGATCGAGGCACTCTACATGCTGCATCCGCTGACCGGCGAGGTGATCCGCACCCTCGACTCCGTGCCGATCTTCCCGGCCTCGCACTACGTCGCCGGCACCGATGTCATCCACCGCGCGATCGGCACGATCGAGCAAGAGCTCGCCGAGCGTCTGGCCGAGTTCGAGCGTCAGGGCAAGCTGCTCGAGGCCCAGCGGCTGCGCATGCGCACGACGTTCGACCTCGAGATGCTGCAGCAGCTCGGGTTCTGCTCGGGCATCGAGAATTACTCGCGGCACCTCGACGGGCGCTCGCCCGGCGAGCCGCCGCACACCCTTCTGGACTTCTTCCCCGACGACTTCCTCCTGGTCATCGACGAGTCGCATGTGACCGTCCCGCAGGTGGGGGCGATGTACGAGGGGGATGCCTCGCGCAAGCGCACTCTCGTCGAGCACGGCTTCCGGCTGCCCTCCGCGATGGACAACCGACCGCTCCGCTGGGACGAGTTCAAAGAGCGCATCGGGCAGACCGTCTACCTGTCGGCGACCCCCGGCCGGTACGAGATGGGCGTGGCCGACGGCATCGTCGAGCAGATCATCCGCCCGACGGGCCTGGTCGACCCCGAGATCGTCGTGAAGCCGTCCAAGGGGCAGATCGACGACCTGCTCGAAGAGATCCGGCAGCGCACGCAGCGTGATGAGCGGGTCCTGGTGACGACGCTGACGAAGAAGATGGCCGAGGAGCTCACCGACTTCCTCGGCGAGCACGGCGTGCGGGTGCGGTATCTGCACTCCGACGTCGACACGCTGCGGCGCGTCGAGCTTCTCACCGAGCTGCGCGCGGGCGTCTACGACGTGCTCGTGGGCATCAACCTGCTGCGCGAGGGCCTCGACCTTCCCGAGGTGTCGCTCGTGGCGATCCTCGACGCCGACAAAGAGGGGTTCCTGCGCAGCGGCACCTCGCTGATCCAGACGATCGGGCGCGCGGCGCGCAACGTGTCGGGGCAGGTGCACATGTACGCCGACAACATGACCGACTCGATGCGCACCGCGATCGACGAGACCGAGCGGCGCCGTGAGATCCAGGTCGCGTACAACACCGAGCACGGCATCGACCCGCAGCCGCTGCGCAAGCGGATCGCCGACATCACCGAGGTGCTGGCCCGTGAAGGCGCCGACACCGCGGCGATGATGTCGAAGCGGGATGCCGCCAAGCCCAAGAGCGGCAAGGGCAAGAGCCCGACACCGCAGCTGCGGCGGGAGGGGCTCGCCGCCGAGGGGGCGCAACAGCTCGAAGACACCATCGCCGACCTGACCGGTCAGATGCTCTCCGCGGCGCAGGAGCTCAAGTTCGAGCTCGCGGCACGACTGCGCGACGAAGTGCAGGATCTGAAGAAGCAGCTGCGGGCGATGGAGAAGGCCGGCCACGCCTGAGCGCGTGTGCGGCATCCGATAGCGTGAACCTGTGACCACCCTGAACGCCCGCGGTCTTCTGATCGGATCGGTCGTCGGCGTGGGTGTGCTCATCGTCCTCGGGGTGCTGACCGCGGGGCCCGTGCAGGTCGAAGGACCACGCTGGAGCCCGCCGGCGGTGACGCCTACGCCCCTCCAGCTTCCGGGCGCATCGCCGGGCAGCCGCCTTCCGCAGACGGTGGCAGCCGATCCGCTGCTGGAACGCATCGTCGGGATCATCCTCGAGGTGCTGTTCGCCGTCGCCGTGGCAGCCGTCGTCGCGGTGATCGTCGTGGTCATCGTCCGACGCATCCGTGAGCGACGGCGTCTGCTGCGTCGTCGCGAGGTGCTCGGCGAGGTCGGCGGGGGAGTCGCATCGGCCTCCGACGGCTCCGTGCCCGCGCCGGTGATGCGACGGGGCATCGCCCGGGCGCTGCAGATCCTCGACGAGCGTCGTGCGCCGTCGGACGCCGTGATCGAGGCGTGGCTGGGGCTGGAGGAGGCCGCGGCCGACGCCGGCGCCGGGCGCAACCCAGCCGAGACGCCCGCGGAGTACACCGCCCGCATCGTGCAGCGGTTCGACACCGACACCGCTGCCGCGCAGTCCCTGCTCCGGCTGTACCAGGACGTGCGCTTCGGCGGGCGCACGGCCGATGCGGCAACCGTCGCCGCCGCGCGCGACAGCCTCCTGCGGCTGCAGTCTTCCTGGCACGAGGTTCCGGAGGCGAGCCGATGACGCCCCGCGAGCTGATCCGCCCGGCACTGGCCACCCTCGTGGCCGCCGGAGCGGTCGGCGGTGCCCTGTGGTTCTTCGGACTCACCTGGCCGTTCGCGGTCGCGGCGGGTGCGCTCGTGATCGCCGGCGTGGTCGCATGGACCGCGCACAACGGATCGGAACCCGCTCTCTACCCCGTCGTCCGCGCCGAGCAGCGTCCGGGAACGCGGTCCGAGCTCGTCCAGACCGCGTGGGCGCTCCGGCCACGCCACGGAGAGATCGGGGACGCCGGCATCAAGCGCGTTCGCGCGTTCGCGCGTCGCCGGCTCGCACGCAACGGCTGGGATCTCGACGACGCGGCCGCCGCTCCCGCCATCCGCCGGGCGGTCGGCGACCGCGCCTGGTCGGTCCTCGCCGGCGCGAACACCACCCGGATGACCGATGTCGAGCACTGCCTGGACGTGCTCGAAGCCTTCGAGACGACAGGAGAGCAGCACCCGTGACATCCCCCACCGACGAAGAGATCACACCGTACACGCCCGAGCGTGCGGGTCAGACCGCGCGGCGCATCCTCGATGCCGTCGGCACCGTGGTCATCGGGCAGGAAGAGCCCCTGCGGCTGGCGCTGGCCGCGATCCTCGCCGGCGGCCACGTGCTCTTCGAAGACGTGCCGGGGCTCGGCAAGACCCTCGCGGCACGCGCGCTCGCCCAGGCGTCGGGGCTCGCTTTCCGCCGGCTGCAGTGCACGCCCGACCTGCTGCCCAGTGACATCACCGGCTCGTACGTGTACGCGCCCGACTCTGGCACTTTCCAGTTCCGCCCCGGCCCGGTGTTCACCGGGCTGCTCCTGGCGGACGAGCTCAACCGCACGGCGCCCAAGACGCAGTCGGCGTTGCTGGAGGCCATGGCCGAGGGCCAGGTCACGGTCGAGGGCGACAGCTTCGCGCTGCCGCGGCCGTTCCACCTGATCGCGACGGCGAACCCCATCGAATATGAGGGCACCTACGCCCTGCCGGAGGCGCAGCTCGACCGCTTCCTCGTCCGGCTCAGTGTCGGGTACCCCGATCGTGCCGGCGAAGAGCAGATCCTGCAGAACCGCGTCACTCGTCGCACCGAGGTCGCCACCGTCGCGCAGGTCGTGGATGCCGACGAGCTGCGGGGGATGCAGGCGGGGGTCGAGGCGGTCCATGTCGATCCCGATGTGATCCGCTACTGCGTGGACCTGGCCGCAGCGACCCGCAGCGACCTCTCCGTCGAGGTGGGCGCTTCGCCCCGCGGCTCACAGGCGCTCATGCTGGTCGCCCGAGCCGTGGCCGTCATCGACGGCCGTGACTACATCACGCCCGATGACGTCAAGCGGGTCGCGGTGCCCGTCCTCGCGCACCGGCTGACCCTGACGCCGGCGGCATGGGCCAACGGCACCGATCCCGCGCGTGTCGTCGAAGCGGTGGTCGCAGCCGTTCCCGGACCGCCCTCGGTGGCCCGCGCGGCTCACGCGTCCTGATGCGCGGCATCGCGTCGCCGGCGAGTGCGGCCGGCATCGGCACGGGCGTCGTCCTGCTGGCGGCAGCGCTCGGCTTCGGCCGCGTCGACCTGGCGGTGGCGGGCGCTCTTCTGCTCGTGGCGGCGGCCACGGCGATGTCGAGCCGCCGCGGTGCGGGCGCCCAGATGCGCATCGACCGCGACCAGGCACGTGCCGGCGGCGACGGCAAGACCCTCGAGATTCCGACCCGCATCGCGCTGAGCGTGCCCGACGCCGAGGTCCTCGTCGTGACGACGACGGCACCGGGACGCCGCACGCGTCACACCGCGGTGGCCGGCCCCACGGCCGAGGTGCCGGTGCAGGTGCGTACCGTGCACTCGGGCGATCAGGATCTGCTGGCGGTCGACGCCCTGGCCGTCGGCCGTGACGGCGCGTGGACGATGAGTCTCGGGCCCGGGCAGACCGTGCGCGCACGCATCGATCCACACGCGCGTGCACTGCGCGACCTGCCACTGCCGCGCGTGCCGTCGGGGCTGACCGGCGCGCATGACGCGCCCCGGCCCGGCGACGGCGGCGAGTTCCGCGACATCCACCCGTTCGCGCCCGGCGACCGGCTGCAGCGCATCGACTGGAAGGCCACAGCCCGGCTCGGACGGCGCCCTGGTGACCTATACGTGCGGCGGACTCTGGCCACGAGCGACATCGACGTCGCCGTGGTGCTCGACGACGGCGACGATCTGGCCGGTGTGCTCGGCGACTGGGTGCGGGGCGATCCCGGCCTGGGCCTACCGACGTCCATGGACGTCGCGCGCGAGGCGGCGTGGAGTCTGGCCACCGCGTACCTCGACCGGGCCGACCAGGTGTCGTTCCAGGTGCTCTCGCGTCTGTCGAGCGCCGTCCCGCGCGGATCGGGCGCGCGGCACCGCGAGCGGCTCCGCTCCGCGATAGCGGTGGTGACGGCCCAACAGCGCATGGTGCGCAGTCGCACGCCGCTCGTCCCGGCGAACGCCCTCGTCGTGCTGTTGTCGACGTTCCTCGACGACGAGCCGGTGCGGCTGGCCGGGCTCTGGCGTGCGGGCGGTCACCGCGTGGTCACGGTCGACGTGCTGCCACAGCTGCGCACCGAGCGGCTGCGCCGGGAGGAGCTGGCCGCCGCCCGGATCGTCCTCGGCTCGCGCGCGGATCGGCTGGCCGATGTGCGGGCGATGGGTGCGGACGTGCTGGTGTGGGATGCCGAGCCCGGCGCCCGCGCCGCGGCGCTGCGCGCGATGACGCGGCAACGGAGGCGTGGATGACCCGTGATCAAGATGTGCGCATCTCCGTCGGGCGCACCGTGCCTCTGTGGAGCCTGCGGGCTGCGGGCGTCGTCGTGGCCGCAGCATCCTTCTTCCTCGTCCCGGTTCCGTACGCGATCATCGTCGTCTGCCTGGCGACGGTGGGGGCAGCGGTGCCCGCGACATTCACGACCTGGGCGGCCATCGCGGTGCTCGCGCTCGCAGAGCTGGGGCAGGCGCCCGATGCCGGTGCAAGCGTGTTCCTGCTCGTCGCGCATCTGCTGCATGTGATCGGCGGCCTGCAGCTCGCGCTGCCGTGGAAGGGCCGCCTGCAGCTGCGTGCCCTCGCCGCGCCGGCGCGGCGCTGGCTGATGCTGCAGGTGCCCGCGCAGGTTCTGCTCGTGCTCGCGCTGCTCGCGCGCAGTCTGCCGCTGTCGGGCGTGCTCCCGGCCGGCGCGGTGGTGGTCGTGACGGCCGCGGCCATCGTGCTGATGGTCGTTCTCGTGCGCGTGCTGGCCGCGCGTCGCTGAAGGCGCTACCCCGCCAGGAGCCGCTCCCACACCCGGTGCGCGCCCAGCAACCGCAGCAGCGCGTCGACGGCGGCGTCCGCATCGGCGACCACCACGCCCGGGGCGTCGCGCGTGATGTGCGCGCGGTCCAGCACGCCGGCGCCGGCGGAGGTGGCGCCGAGGGCCTTGCCGTGCCGGAACGCCTCTTCGAACACGCGGGTCGTCTCCGCAGACGGATCATCGGCGAGGGCCACCACCGCATCGAACTCGATGCTGGCCGCGGTGTGCGTCGTCCGCTGCACCGGGACTTCGCCGAGCATGCCCCCGTGCGGGGCTATCACCAGCGGCACGGCGCCGGCCGCGTGGACCGCGTCGCGAACGGTGGCGAGCTCGGAAACGTCGGTGGCGTCGTCGGCGACGATCCCCACCGTTCGTCCGTCGATCGGCCAGGTCTCGCCGACCATGCGCAACGCGGGGCTCGGTTCGACATCGGCCGGCTCGAGGGTGGGCGCGGGGGCGTCCAGCCCGAGCGATGCGGCTACCGTGGCGCACAGCCCGGCATCCACGTTGGCGAGCGCAACGAGCTGGCGTCGCTTGACGGCTTCTTCGTAGCACTTGCCGAGCTCGAAGGCGTAGGCGGCGGAGATGTGCTGCTGCTCGATCGGCGTCAGCGAGCGGTAGAAGAGCCGCACCTGAGAGAAGTGGTCCTCGAAGCTCGCGGACTGCGTGCGCTCCTTCACGGACTCGGCGACCACGGCCGGCACGTCGATGAACGCGCCCACATCGGCACCCGCCTGGAACGGGCAGCCGCCGTCGAGCGAGTTGGGATGGTACGGCGCGACACCGCCGTGCACGGCGGACTGATGCATGCCGTCGCGCAGCATGTCATTCACGTCTGCGTGGGGGCGGTTGATGGGCAGCTGGGCGAAGTTGGGACCGCCCAGGCGGGTGATCTGGGTGTCGATGTACGAGAAGAGCCGTCCCTGCAGCAACGGGTCGTTCGTGACGTCGATGCCCGGCACAAGGTGACCGGGGTGGAACGCCACCTGCTCGGTCTCTGCGAAGTAGTTGACAGGGTTGCGGTCGAGGGTCATCGTGCCCACGACGTGGAGCGGTGCCAGCTCTTCGGGGACGAACTTCGTCGGATCGAGCAGGTCGATGCCCGCGAACGTCTCGTCGGGGCTGTCGGGCATCACCTGCAGCGCGAGGTCCCACTGCGGATACGCGCCCGACTCGATGGCGTCGGCGAGGTCGCGGCGGTGGTAGTCGGGGTCTTTGCCGGCGCTGAGCTGCGCTTCCTCCCAGAGCTGGCCGTGTGTGCCGATCTTCGGCCGCCAATGGAACTTGACCAGCACCGTCTCGCCCTGCGCGTTGATCAGTCGGAAGGTGTGCACGCCGAAGCCCTGCATCATCCGGAAGGAACGGGGGATGCCGCGGTCGGACATGTTCCAGATGGTGTGCGCCTGCGCCTCGGTGTGCAGCGAGACGAAGTCCCAGAACGTGTCGTGGGCGGACTGGGCCTGGGGAATCTCCCGGTCGGGGTGCGGCTTGGCGGCGTGGACGACGTCGGGGAACTTGATCGCGTCCTGGATGAAGAACACCGGGATGTTGTTGCCGACGAGGTCGTACACGCCCTCCTCGGTGTAGAACTTCGTCGCGAAGCCGCGGGTGTCGCGGACCGTGTCGGCTGAGCCGCGCGAACCGAGCACCGTGGAGAACCGCACGAACACCGGGGTGGTCACCCCCGCACGCAGGAACCCGGCACAGGTGACCGATTCGGCCGCGCCGTTCGCGGTGAAGGTCCCGTGCGCAGCCGCACCGCGCGCATGCACCGCGCGCTCGGGGATGCGCTCGTGGTCGAAGTGCGTGATCTTCTCGCGGAGGTGGTGGTCCTGCAGCAGCACCGGGCCGCGGGGGCCGGCCTTGAGTGAGCGGTCGGTCTGGCGCAGCCGGGCACCCTGCGCGCTCGTGAGGTATTCGCCCTGCTGCGCCACAGCGGGCGGAGTGTCGGCGGATCGGGCCCCCGTCGGAGTGCGCGGCTCGGGGCCGGATTGGTCGGCCTTGGGCGGCAGCGGTCCCTCCGGTGTGGTCGGCTCGTCGAAGGGAGCGGGACGCGAAGCGGGCGCTCCGGGCACAGAGATGTCGTCGGTCATGATCGAACTCCTCATCGTGGGCGATGAACGCAGGCTAAATCCGGCCGGTGCGGCCCCCGAGCGGCTTGACGGCGCGAAAGACCGCGGCTATCGTCAGCGCGTCGCTGAGGGCGAACACGCTTCACGGCTGAGTGTCGGAGCCCCCACCTAGACTTGAGCGGTGCCCATCGTCCCCGTCTCCAGCTCCGGCCATCCCTCCGGAAAGCTCAGTGTCCGCGGCGCGCGCGTCCACAATCTGCGCAACGTCGATCTGGACATCCCTCGCGACTCCCTCGTCGTCTTCACCGGGCTGTCCGGGTCCGGCAAGTCCAGTCTCGCGTTCGACACCATCTTCGCGGAGGGGCAGCGCCGTTACGTCGAGTCGCTCAGCGCCTATGCCCGCCAGTTCCTCGGGCAGGTCGATCGCCCCGACGTCGACTTCATCGAGGGGCTGAGTCCGGCCGTCTCGATCGACCAGAAGTCCACGAACCGCAACCCGCGGTCCACGGTCGGCACGATCACCGAGATCCACGACTACATGCGCCTGCTCTGGGCGCGCATCGGTGTGCCGCACTGCCCCGAGTGCGGTGAGGTCATCCAGCGGCAGACCGTGCAGCAGATCGCCGACCGGCTCGTCGAGCTGCCCGAGCGCACCCGC
The DNA here is from genome assembly GCF_029094505.1 of Microbacterium horticulturae. Taxonomy (NCBI): domain Bacteria; kingdom Bacillati; phylum Actinomycetota; class Actinomycetes; order Micrococcales; family Microbacteriaceae; genus Microbacterium; species Microbacterium horticulturae. The sequence continues at coordinate 1,394,385 of NZ_CP119108.1, forward strand.
TACCAGATCGTCGCGCCCGTCGTCACCCAGAAGAAGGGCGAGTTCGTCGACCTCTTCAAAGAGCTCTCGGCGAAGGGCTACGCGCGCGCCGTCGTCGACGGCGACCTCGTGCAGCTGTCTGAGCCGCCCGCGCTGAAGAAGAGCTACAAGCACGACATCGCCGTCGTCGTCGACCGGCTCGTGGCCGGCGGCGACATCCTCGAGCGGGTCACCGACTCGGTCGAGACCGCGCTGGGCCTGGCCGACGGCATCATGCAGGTGAACTTCGTGGACGGGGAGGGGGATGCCGCGTGGCAGAGCTTCTCCGAGAAGCTCGCGTGCCCCAACGGCCACCCGCTGCAGCTGACCGAGATCGAGCCGCGGACGTTCTCGTTCAACGCGCCGTTCGGTGCCTGCCCGACGTGCTCGGGCCTGGGCACCCGCATGTCAGTGGACGTCGATCTCATGCTCGGCGACGAGGATCTCTCGATCGCCGAAGGCGTCATCATCCCGTGGACCACGCAGGGCAAGGGACTCTTCCAGTACTACGAACGACTGTTGTCGGGACTCGCCGACGACCTCGGCTTCTCACTGAACACGCCCTGGCGGAAGCTGCCTCAGAACGTCAAAGACGCGGTGCTGCACGGCGACAACTTCAAGGTCACCGTGAAGTGGAAGAACCGCTACGGCCGGGAGATGCGATACACCTCGGGTTTCGAGGGTGTCGTGCCCTACATCGAACGGCAGTACATGCAGGCCGAGTCCGACTCTGCGCGCCAGCGCTGGTCCGAGTACCTGCGCGAGGTGCCGTGCGCGGCGTGCGACGGCGACCGGCTCAAGCCCGAGGTGCTCGCCGTCACCGTCCACGGGCGGTCGATCGCGGACGCCTCGCGGCTGAGTCTGGCCGAGGCGCAGGACTACTTCACGACGCTGAAGCTGACCGAGCGCGAGGCCAAGATCGCCGCGCAGGTCCTTCGGGAGATCCGGCTGCGGCTCGACTTCCTCGTGCAGGTGGGGTTGAACTACCTCAACCTGGGCCGCGCGGCGGGGTCGCTGTCGGGCGGCGAGGCCCAGCGCATCCGGCTGGCGACCCAGATCGGGTCGGGGCTCACGGGGGTGCTCTACGTGCTTGACGAGCCGTCGATCGGTCTGCACCAGCGTGACAACCGCCGCCTGATCGAGACGCTCGAGACGCTGCGCGACCTCGGCAACACTCTCATCGTCGTCGAGCACGACGAGGAGACGATCCACGCCGCCGACTGGATCGTCGACATCGGCCCGCGCGCCGGCGTCGACGGTGGGGCCGTCGTGCACTCCGGTCCGCTGGCGTCCCTGCTGGAGGAGCGGGAGTCGCTCACGGGCGACTACCTCGCCGGCCGGCGAGAGATCCCGACACCGCGCAAACGCCGCCGTATCGACAAGAAGCGGCAGCTGTCGGTGGTGGGCGCGCGCGAGAACAACCTGCAGAACGTGAGCGTCGACTTCCCGCTCGGTGTGTTCACGGCCGTGACGGGTGTCAGCGGCTCGGGCAAGTCGTCGCTGGTCAACGACATCCTCTACCAGGTGCTGGCCTCCCGCCTGAACGGCGCCCGCACCGTCCCCGGCAAGCACACCCGGGTCACCGGCATCGACCACCTCGACAAGGTCGTTCACGTCGACCAGGCGCCGATCGGCCGCACGCCGCGCTCGAACCCGGCGACCTACACCGGCGTGTTCGACCGCATCCGCACGCTGTTCAGCGAGACGCCCGAGGCGAAGGCCCGTGGCTACCGGCCGGGGCGCTTCAGTTTCAACGTCAAGGGCGGCCGCTGCGAGGCCTGCTCCGGCGACGGCACGATCAAGATCGAGATGAACTTCCTGCCCGACGTGTACGTCGACTGCGAGGTGTGCCACGGCAAGCGGTACAACCGTGACACCCTCGCCGTGCACTACAAGGGCAAGAACATCGCCGAGGTGCTCGAGATGCCGATCAGCGAGGCGGCGGTGTTCTTCGAGCCGATCCAGGCGATCCACCGGTACCTGCAGACGCTCGTCGACGTGGGGCTCGGCTATGTGCGCCTCGGCCAGTCGGCCACGACGCTGTCGGGCGGCGAGGCGCAGCGTGTGAAGCTCGCGACCGAACTGCAGCGACGCTCCAACGGCCGCTCGGTCTACGTGCTCGACGAGCCCACGACGGGGCTGCATTTCGAAGATGTGCGGCGCCTGCTCGAGGTGCTGAACGGGCTGGTCGACAAGGGCAACACCGTGATCGTCATCGAGCACAACCTCGATGTCATCAAGTCGGCCGACTGGATCGTCGACCTCGGGCCCGAGGGGGGCTCCGGCGGCGGCACTATCGTCGCCACGGGCACTCCCGAACAGGTCGCGCGCGCCGATGGCTCGTACACCGGCGCGTTCCTGGCGGAGATCTTGGACGGGACGGACGCACAGCAGCGCAAGGCGGGCTGATCCGATGGCCGATCAGCTTCCGTACAAGCCGAAGCAGGGCGAGATCCCCACCGAGCCGGGTGTGTACCGGTTCCGTGATCGGGACGGGCGCATCCTCTACGTCGGCAAGGCGAAGAACCTCCGCTCGCGGCTGTCGAACTACTTCGCGCCGCTGCGCACCCTCCACGAGCGCACCCGCCGCATGGTGACGACGGCGGCGTCGGTGGAGTGGACCGTCGTCGGCAGCGACGTCGAGGCACTCCAACTGGAGTACATGTGGATCCAGGAGTACAAGCCGCCCTTCAATGTGCGGTACAAGGACGACAAGTCGTACCCCTACCTCGCCGTCACGCTCGCCGATGAGGCGCCTCGGGTGATCGTCACCCGCAACCACAACATCAAGGGCGCCAAGTATTTCGGCCCCTACCCGAAGGTGTGGGCGGTGCACGACACGATCGACGAGATGATCAAGGTCTTCCCGATCCGCACCTGCAGCGACGCCTCGTACAAGAAGGCGATGTCCACGGGCCGTCCCTGCTTTCCTGGCCAGATCGGTCGCTGCGGCGGGCCCTGCTCGATGAAGGTGACGGTCGACGAGCACCGGGCCGTCGTCGACGACTTCGTGGCCTTCCTCTCCGGCGGCGATGAGCGCTTCCGACGCGATCTGACGCGCCGCATGCAGGCGGCGGCAGCGGCGATGGACTACGAGTCCGCCGCCGAGTACCGCGACAAGCTGCGGTCGATCGACGCCGTGCTCTCCAAGAGCGCGCTGGTGCTGGCCCCCGACATGGACGCCGATCTGTTCGGCGTCGCCGAGGACGAGCTGGCCGCCGTCGTGCAGCACTTCGTCGTGCGCGGCGGCAGGGTGCGCGGGGTGCGGGCTTCGACGATCGAGAAGGAGCTCGACATCTCCGGCCCCGAGCTCGTCGATCAGGTGCTGCAGCGGGTTTACGGGTCTGCGGCATCCACCGACATCCCGCGGCAGATCCTCGTGTCGCAGCTGCCCGACGACGCCGCGGAGCTGGAGTCCTGGCTGTGCGAGCGGCGCGGCAAGAAGGTCGCCATCTCGGTCGCGCACCGGGGGCGCAAGGCCGAACTCATGAAGACGGCGACGCGCAACGCGCAGCAGGCGCTTCTGCTGCACCGCACGCGACGCACGAGCGACTACGTCGCGCGCACGCAAGCACTCACCGACCTGCAAGAGGCCCTGGGTCTTGCCGAGGCGCCGTTGCGCATCGAGTGCTACGACATCTCGCACCTGGCCGGAACGAACGTCGTGGGGTCGATGGTGGTGTTCGAAGACGGCCTGCCGCGCAAAGACCAGTACCGCTCGTTCTCCATCGCCGAGACCACCGACGACACCGACTCCATGCACCAGGTGCTGATGCGCAGGCTGGCACGGCTCGACGATCCCGAGGAGCAGGAGCCGGAGGTCGAGGGCAAGAAGCGGCGCTTCTCCTACCCGCCGCAGCTGCTGATGGTCGACGGCGGGCCGCCGCAGGTCGCCGCGGCGGCGCGCGCCCTGGAAGAAGCCGGGCACCCCGAGATCGCCCTCTGCGGCATCGCGAAGCGTCTCGAAGAGGTGTGGGTGCCCGATCAGGAGTACCCGGTGATCCTGCCGCGCACGTCTGAGGCGCTGTACCTGCTGCAGCGCTTGCGTGACGAGGCGCATCGGTTCGCGATCACGCATCAGCGCAAGCGTCGCAAGCGCGACATCACGACCGTGCTCGCCGAGGTGCCGGGGCTCGGTCCCGCGCGCATCAAGGCGCTGCTGCGCACCTTTGGCTCGGTGACGGCCTTGCGCGAGGCGACGCCCGAGCAGATCGCCGAGGTGCCCGGCGTCGGGCCCGCGACGGCGGCTGCGGTGCACCGGCGCTTGGTCGAGAAGTAGCCGCGCTCGCTAGGCTGGGGTGCAGGGAACGGGGGAGCGATGGCCGACACGGCTACGGAGCAGAGCACGGGCGAGATCCTCATCGTGACGGGGATGTCGGGGGCCGGCCGGTCGACGGTCGCCAACGCCCTGGAAGACATGGGGTGGTACGTCGTCGACAACCTGCCTCCGCAGATGCTCAAACCGCTCCTGGACGTGTCGGGCCTGGCCGCGGGCGCGCTGCCGCGGGTCGCGGCGGTCGTCGACGTGCGCGGGGGGATGCTGTTCACCGAGCTGCCGGCGGTGACACGGGCCCTGCGCGACGCCCGCGAGCAGCTGCGGGTCGTGTTCCTCGACGCCTCCGATGACGTGCTGGTGCGCCGCTACGAGGCCGTGCGCCGGCCGCACCCGCTGCAGGACGACGGCACGATCGTGGACGGCATCCGCCGCGAGCGCGAGCGCCTGGCGGTCATGCGCGAGAGCGCCGACATCGTCATCGACACGAGCGATTTCAACGTCCACCAGCTGGCCACCCACGTCGTCGACCTGTTCAGCGAGCGGGGGAGCGCCCGCCACACGCTCACCGTGCTCAGCTTCGGGTTCAAGTACGGGCTGCCGGCCGACGCCGACATGGTGGCCGACATGCGCTTCCTGCCCAATCCGTACTGGCAGGACGAGCTGCGCGCCCTGACCGGCGAGGACGAGGCGGTGCGCGATTTCGTCTTGGCACAATCCGGGGCCGAGGACTTCCTCGACACGTACACGCGCGCGGTCCAGGACGTGCTGGAGGGCTATCAGCGCGAGAACAAGCGGCACAGCGTGCTGGCCGTCGGCTGCACCGGTGGAAAGCATCGATCGGTGGCGATGGCCGCCGAGCTCGGCAGACGCCTGCACGACGTGCCGGGCGTCGCCGTGCGGGTCTCACACCGGGATCTGGGCCGCGAGTAACGGGTAGGCTGGAACGTCGTTCCGATCCGCTCACACCTGAGGAGTCCCGTGCCCCTGACCGCAGACGTGAAAGCCGAGCTCGTCACCGTACGCGACCCGCGCCCGACAGCCCGGGTCGCCGAGCTCACCGCACTGCTGCGCCTCTCGGGGGGACTGCACTCGATCGCCGGCCGCGTCGCCGTCGAAGCCGAGGTCGACTCCGACATCCTCGCGCGTCGCACCGCGCGCGAGATCGTCGAACTCTACGGGGTGCGCCCCGAGCTCGCGCAGATGCAAGGTGCAGCGGGCCCCCGGTACGTCGTTCGGGTCGTCGAGGCGGGCGAGACCCTCGCTCGCCAGACCGGGCTGCTCGATCAGCGGCGTCGCCAGGTGCGCGGTCTGCCCAACAAGCTCACCACCGGATCGCGCGGCGACCTCGCCGCCGTGTGGCGCGGCGCCTTCCTCGCGGCCGGTTCGCTGAGCGACCCCGGCCGCTCGGCGGCCCTGGAGATCACCTGCCCCTCGTCTGAGACGGCGATGGCGCTGGTCGGCGCTGCGCATCGCTTCGGTGTGGCCGCGAAGGCCCGCGAGGTGCGCGGGATCCCGCGGGTCGTCATCCGTGACGGAGAAGCCATCCGTGCCGCGCTGGGCGCGATGGGCGCCGTGCAGGCGGCGTCGGCCTGGGAGCAGATGCGCCAGCGCCGTGAAGTGCGCGCGGGCGTGAACCGTCTCGTCAACTTCGACGACGCCAACCTGCGACGCTCGGCACAGGCCGCGGTGGCGGCGTGCGCGCGCGTCGAGCGGGCGCTGGAGATCCTCGGCGACGAGGTTCCCGAGCACCTGCGCGAGGCGGGTCGGCTGCGTCTGGACCACCGGGATGCGAGCCTGGACGAACTGGGCCACCACGCCGATCCTCCGCTGACGAAGGATGCCGTGGCCGGGCGTATCCGCCGCCTGCTGGCGATGGCCGACAAGAAGGCACAGACCGACGGCATCCCCGGAACGGAGTCCGCCGTCCCTGCCGGTGCCGTCGACTGACAGCGTCACTAGGATGAAGAAGGTCAGCCCCGCCGCGTCCGCGGGACGACCTGGTCCCGTCATGGGCGCGGCTCCGACAGGAAGAAGAGAACATGGCGAAGTACACCTTGCCCGACCTCCCCTACGACTACGCGGCGCTCGAGCCTCACATCAGCGGCAAGATCATGCAGCTGCACCACGACAAGCACCACGCGGCGTACGTCGCCGGTGCGAACACCGCCCTGGAGAAGCTCGCCGAGGCTCGTGAGTCCGGCGACCTGGGCGCCGTCAACAAGCTCGAGAAGGACCTCGCGTTCAACCTCGGCGGTCACGTCAACCACTCGATCTTCTGGACCAACCTCTCGCCGAACGGCGGCGGGCAGCCCGAGGGCGAGCTCAGCGCGGCCATCGACGAGTTCTTCGGCGGCTTCGACAAGTTCCAGGCGCACTTCGCGGCCGCGGCCGCGGGCATCCAGGGCTCCGGATGGGCAGTGCTCAGCTGGGATCCGATCGGCGAGCAGCTGATCATCCAGCAGCTGTTCGATCAGCAGGGCAACACCGCCCAGGGCACCATCCCGCTGTTCCAGCTGGACATGTGGGAGCACGCCTTCTACCTCGACTACCTGAACGTGAAGGCCGACTACATCAAGGCGGTCTGGAACATCGCGAACTGGCAGAACGTGCAGTCACGTTTCGACGCTGCGCGTGAGAAGACGGCGGGCCTGCTGGTACTGTCATAGCCAGCGCAGGCGTCCCGGTGGGAAGCCCGCCGGGACGCCGTTGTCCCAACCCCGTGAAAAAACCGCGCATTCGCGCATGACACACCTGGGAGACATTCCGTGACCGTCAAGATCGGAATCAACGGCTTCGGCCGCATCGGACGCAATTTCCTCCGCGCGGCGCTCGCGCAGGGCGCTGACATCGACATCGTCGCCGTCAACGACCTCACCGACAACAAGACCCTCGCACACCTGCTCAAGTACGACTCGGTCGGCGGTCGCCTCGGCCAGGAGGTCAGCTACGACGCCGACGCGATCACGGTCGGCGGCAAGAGCATCAAGGTCTTCGAAGAGCGCGACCCCGCGAACCTGCCCTGGGGCGAGCTCGGCGTCGACATCGTCATCGAGTCCACCGGCCGCTTCACGAACGCCGCCGACGCCGGCAAGCACATCGCGGGCGGCGCGAAGAAGGTCATCATCTCGGCGCCTGGCACCGATGTCGACGGCACGTTCGTCATGGGCGTGAACGAAGACACCTACGACGCGGCGACGATGAACATCATCTCGAACGCCTCGTGCACGACCAACTGCCTCGCGCCGCTGGCCAAGGTCTTCGAGGACGCCTTCGGCATCGAGCGCGGCTTCATGATGACCGCGCACGCCTACACCGCCGACCAGAACCTGCAGGACGGCCCGCACAAGGACCTGCGCCGTGCACGCGCCGCCGCGATCAACATCGTGCCGGCCTCGACCGGTGCGGCCAAGGCCATCGGCCTGGTCCTGCCCGAGCTCAACGGCAAGCTCAGCGGCTCGTCGTACCGCGTTCCGGTTCCGACCGGCTCGATCGTCGACCTGACCATCGTCACCACCCGTGAGGGCCTGACCGTGGACGAGGTCAACGCCGCCTACAAGGCCGCCGCCTCCGAGGGACGTCTGAACGGCATCCTCAAGTACACCGAGGACCCGATCGTCTCCAGCGACATCCAGCTCGACCCGCACTCGTCGATCTTCGACTCCGAGCTGACCAACGTCAGCGGCAACCTGGTCAAGGTCTCGAGCTGGTACGACAACGAGTGGGGCTACTCGAACCGCCTGGTCGACCTCACCGAGTACGTCGGCGAGCGTCTCTGATCCGTATGGCTCTGCGCACCCTCGACACCCTGCCCGAACGCGTAGGGGGTTCGCTCGCGGGCACGCGTGTCATCGTCCGTTGTGACCTCAACGTCCCCCTGCGGGACGGCGTCATCACGGACGATGGCCGCGTGCGCGCGTCGCTGCCCACGCTGAAGGCCCTCATCGATCAGGGCGCACGCCTCGTCGTGTGCTCGCACCTCGGCCGTCCGGCCGGGGCCCCCGACGCGAAGTACAGCCTGGCCCCGGTCGCCGAGCGTCTGTCCGAGCTGCTCGGCACGCCGGTCGCGTTCGCGACCGACACCGTCGGCGACTCGGCTCGCGAGACCGTCGCCGCACTGGGCGACGGCGACGTCGCGGTCATCGAGAACCTCCGCTTCAACCCCGGGGAGACCTCGAAGGACGACGCCGAGCGTGACGCCTTCGCCCGCGAGCTCGCCTCCCTCGGCGATGCACTGGTCTCCGACGGGTTCGGCGTCGTGCACCGCAAGCAGGCGAGTGTGTACGACCTCGCCCGTCTGCTGCCATCGGTCGCCGGGCTCCTCATCGCGACCGAGGTCGATGTGCTCGACCGTCTGACCGAGAATCCCGAGCGGCCCTACACGGTCGTCCTCGGCGGCTCGAAGGTCAGCGACAAGCTCGGTGTGATCCAGCATCTCCTGCCCCGCGTGGACAAGCTCCTCGTCGGCGGCGGGATGATGTTCACCTTCCTGGCCGCCCAGGGACACAAGGTCGGCGCGAGCCTGCTCGAGAAGGACCAGCTCGACACGGTCCGCGGCTACATGGAGACGGCGCGCGAACGGGGCATCGACCTCGTTCTTCCCGTCGACGCGGTGGTCGCGGCATCCTTCGCCGCCGACGCCGAGCACGTCGTGGCGGATGCGGACGCCCTGGAGGACACCGCGTTCGGTGCTTCCGGACTCGGACTCGACATCGGACCACGCACAGCCGAGGCGTTCGCCGATGCCATCCGCAGCAGCACGACGGTGTTCTGGAACGGCCCGATGGGCGTGTTCGAGATGCCGGCGTTCGCGGCGGGCACGAAGGCGGTGGCCCAGGCGCTCACCGAGGCGAAAGGCCTCAGCGTCGTCGGCGGCGGCGACTCGGCAGCCGCCGTGCGTCAGCTCGGCTTCTCGGACGACAGCTTCGGCCACATCTCGACGGGCGGAGGCGCGAGCCTTGAGTTCCTCGAGGGCAAGAAGCTTCCTGGACTGGAGGTGCTCGGATGGGAGCAGTGACCCGTACCCCGCTCATCGCCGGCAACTGGAAGATGAATCTCGACCACCTGCAGGCGGTCGCGTTCGTCCAGAAGCTGCATTGGACGCTGAAGGACGCCAAGCACGACGCCGAGTCGGTCGAGGTGGCGGTCTTCCCGCCGTTCACCGATGTCCGCACCGTGCAGACACTGCTGGACGCCGACAAGATCCCCTTCGCGCTCGGCGCGCAGGATCTGTCGTCGCACGACTCCGGCGCGTACACCGGCGAGGTCTCCGGCTCCTTCCTCGCCAAGCTCGACTGCCGGTACGTCATCATCGGCCACTCGGAGCGGCGCGCATACCACGCGGAGTCCGACGAGGTCGTGGCATCCAAGGTCCAGGCAGCCCTGCGACACGGCCTCGTGCCCGTCATCTGCGTGGGTGAGACGGCCGAGGACCTCGAGGTGCACGGCACCAGCGCGGTGCCCGTCGCCCAGCTGACGGCGGCACTGGCCGGGGTGGCCGCAGGCGCCGAGATCGTCGTCGCCTATGAGCCCGTCTGGGCGATCGGATCGGGTCAGGCGGCGACCCCGGAGCAGGCACAGGACGTCTGCGCGAAGCTCCGTGACGTCGTGACGCAGGCCATCGGCGGAGACGCCGCCGACCGCACGCGCATCCTTTACGGCGGATCGGTGAAGTCGGGCAACATCGCCGGCTTCATGCGCCAGCCCGATGTGGACGGCGCCCTGGTCGGGGGAGCGAGCCTCGTCGTCGACGAGTTCGCCGCGATCATCCGCTACCAGAAGCACGTCGGCGTGTGAGCGCGTGCGGCGGGGTCCGTACCCCGCCGCACGCCTCCCGTATACTTGACCGGGTGCGGCCGCCGGGCCGCCGCGAAAGGCAGTGAAGCGTTGGAGATCCTCGAGTTCGTCTTGCAGGTGGTGCTCGGCATCACGAGCCTGCTGCTGACCCTCCTGATCCTGTTGCACAAGGGTCGCGGCGGCGGTCTGTCCGACATGTTCGGCGGTGGCATGAGCTCCGCCGTGGGCTCATCCGGGCTCGCGGAGCGCAACCTGAACCGCTTCACCGTGGTCCTCGCGCTCGTCTGGTTCATCGCGATCGTGGCGCTGGGGCTTCTCACCAAACTGCAGGGGATCTGACATGGCGACGGGCGGGAACGCTATCCGTGGCACGCGCGTCGGCGCGGGCCCGATGGGCGAGCAAGACCACGGCTACCACGCGGAGCGCGTGGCGGTGTCGTACTGGGACGCGCTGGGCAATGAGACGGTCCGCTACTTCGCGGCCGACATCCCCGCCGAAGAGATCCCCGACACCATCGATTCGCCGCACTCGGGCCTGCCGGCCGGGCGTGACAAGACGAACCCACCCGAGATGACGAAGGCCGAGCCGTACAAGACGCACCTCGCCTACGTCAAGGAGCGTCGCACCGACGAAGAGGCCGAGCAGCTTCTCGACGACGCCCTGCGTCAGCTGCGCGAGCGTCGCGGCCAGTGACGCAGCGGGTCAGTACGACCCATCGATGAGATCAGGCGGCACATTCTGTGCCGCCTTTTCGTCGACGAAGAAGATAGTGCGACGACGTCCCTTCGCGCCCGCGACGGGCACGCTGTGATAGCTCGCACCGGCCAGAGCGAGCCCCAACGCCGACGCCTTGTCGAGGCCGGCTAGCACCAACCACACGCGCTTCGACGAGTTGATGACAGGGCGCGTCAGCGTGATGCGCGCCGGCGGAGGCTTGGGGGAGTCGAGCACCGGGACCGCGGTGCGATCGGTGATGCCGATCTCGGGGCGATCGGGAAACAGCGATGCTATGTGCCCGTCGGGTCCGACACCCAGAAAGCAGATGTCGAACGAGGGCCATTCTCCGTTCAGGATGCCGGTGGCCGAGGTCGCCGCGGGACCGAAAGCGGCCAGCTCAGCAGCGTATGCGGCAGCGGCCGCGTCGATGTCGAGGCCGTCGTCGCTCGCGGCCATGCGGTGGATGTTCGCGGCGGGTACGTCGACCTTCGAGAAGAACGCCTCGGTGGCGCCGACCTCGTTGCGGTCGGCGGAGCCCGCCGGGACGAACCGCTCGTCGCTCCACCAGAAGTGGACCTGCGACCAGTCGACCGCGCTGGCATCGGGGTGGGCAGCAGCGGCGCGCAGCACGGCTGTGCCCATTCCGCCGCCGGTCAGCGACACATGCACCGTCTTGCCCGCGCGGGCGCGCTTGCCGACGCGTGCGTAGAAGCGGTCGGCGACGGCGATCGCCACGGCATCCGGATCGGCGGCGATGACGACCCTCTTGACGGTGCTGTCAGCCATCCTTGCGCTCATCCTCCTCGTCGGCGCCCTGCAGAAGCGCCCAGCCTTCGGTGATGACCCGACCATACAGCAGATCAGGGTCCAGGCTGCGCAGCTCTTCGGCCAGGCACTCGCGCAGCGTGCGACGCGGAAAAGCGAGTTCGTGCGAGGGCTGACCCGGCTGGGTGAGCACTGCCGCGGCCGGTTCGGGACGCTCGAGGAGAGTGTCGCCGGAGGCCCGCACGAGGCGCACCGACTTGATGCCGTGTGCCCATTCGTCAGCGGGGAGGTAGCGCCAGTCCACGGGAACGTCGAGCGCGAGTCGCAGCCACGCCGCCAGCAGAGCGGTGGACGGCGAGTCGCCGGCGCCGCGCACCTCCACCGCGGTCACCGGTTCGTAGGGCGGCTGGTCGAGGACCGCGGCCAGCTGCTCGCGCCAGCGCGTCAGGCGCGTCCATGCGAGGTCGGTGTCGCCCGGCGCGTAGTGCGAGCCGAGCCCGGCGACCCACGCCGCGGGATTGGGCTGGGTCGCGGCATCCGTGATCCGACGCTGCGCGATCTTGCCGACCGACGAGCGCGACGGCCGCTTGGCCGGGGGCTCGCCCGGCCACCAGGCGACGACTGGGGCATCGGGCAGGAGCAGACCGGTGACCAGGCTCTCCGAGTTGTTGCCGGCGGCGCCGTACGCGCGCAGCACGATGACCTCGCTCGCGCCGGCATCGCCGCCCACACGGATCTCGGCATCCAGCCGCGGCTCGGCATCGGTGGCAGCGGGGTCGCTGATGAGGGCGATGACCCGCATCGGGTGCTCGCGCGAGGCGTCGTTCGCGGCCTCGATCACCTCTTCTTCGGCGCCGTGGCGCAGCAGGATGATGAGGGTCAGCACGCGCCCGAGGGCGACCGCGCCGCCCTCTTCGCGGACGCTGACGAGGGCTTTGGCGATCTTGCTGACATTGGTGTCGGGCAGGTCGATGATCATGGGCGCCTCCAGGTGCGTCCGTCACGGGCGAGGAGCTCGTCGGCGGACGAAGGCCCCCATCCGCCGGGGGTGTACTGCTCCAGCGGTCCACCCTGCGCAGCCCAGTACTGCTCGATGGGGTCGAGGATCTTCCAGCTGAGCTCGACCTCTTCATGCCGTGGGAAGAGCGGCGGGTCGCCGAGCAGCACATCGAGGATGAGCCGCTCGTACGCCTCGGGACTGGCCTCGGTGAAGGCGTGCCCGTAGCCGAAGTCCATCGTCACATCCCGCACCTGCGTTCCCGCGCCGGGGACCTTCGAGCCGAAGCGGATGGTCACGCCCTCGTCGGGCTGCACGCGGATGACCAGGGCGTTCTGCCCGAGGCCGGACGTCTGCGATCGGTTGAAGAGGTGCTCTGGAGCGCGCTTGAAGACGACCGCGATCTCGGTCACGCGCCGGCCCAGGCGCTTGCCTGTGCGCAGGTAGAACGGCACATCCGCCCAGCGCCGCGTGTTGATGCCGAGCTTGATGGCCGCGTACGTCTCCGTGGTGGACTGCGGGTCCATCCCGTCTTCGTCGAGGAAGCTGCGCACCTGCTCGCCGCCCTGCCAGCCGCCCCCGTACTGTCCGCGGGCGGTGGCCAGCGACAGGTCGTCGGGCAGGGAGACGGCTGCGAGCACCTTCTCCTTCTCGGTGCGCAGATCTTTCGCGTTGAACGAGATGGGCTCTTCCATGGCGGTGAGCGCCAGCAGCTGAAGCAGGTGGTTCTGGATGACATCGCGCGCCGCGCCGATGCCGTCGTAGTAGCCGGCACGGCCACTGACGCCGATGTCTTCGGCCATCGTGATCTGGACGTGGTCGACGTAGTTGCGGTTCCAGATCGGTTCGTAGAGCTCGTTGGCGAACCGCAGCGCCAGGATGTTCTGGACGGTCTCCTTGCCGAGGTAATGGTCGATGCGGAAGATCGAGTCGGCGGGGAAGGCGCTGCGCAGCGCGCTGTTGAGCTCTCGGGCCGAGGCGAGGTCGTGCCCGAACGGCTTCTCGATGACGACGCGGCGCCAGCGGTCGGGCTGATCGGCGGTGTCGTCGACCAGCCCCGAGCTCTTGAGCTGCTCGGCGACCACCGCGAACGCCCGCGGCGGGATCGACAGATAGTAGGCGTGGTTGCCCATGGTGCCGCGCTCGACGTCGAGGCGCTCGACCGTCTCCCGCAGCCGACGGAAGGCCTCGGGATCGTCGAACTCGCCGGAGACGAAGCGGATGCCCTGCAGCAACTGCTGCCAGGTCTCTTCCCGGAACTCGGTGCGGGCACCTGCCTGCACGGCGTCGCGGACCACCTCGGCGAAGTCTTGGTCCTCCCAGTCGCGCCGGGCGAACCCGACCAGAGCGAACCCGGGGGGCAGCAGACCTCGGTTGGCGAGGTCGTACACCGCGGGCATGAGCTTCTTGCGCGAGAGGTCTCCGGTCACACCGAAGATGACGAGCGCACTCGGTCCCGCGATGCGGTTCAGGCGGCGGTCGTCGGGGTCGCGGAGGGGGTTGTTCCCTCGGGCGATCTGGACGGTCATGGGACTCCTACTGAGCGGCCTCGAAGAGCGAAAGGACTTCGGGCTGCGGATCGGTCAAGGTCAGGGTGACGACGGGCCGCCCGAGGTCCGCGAGCACCGCGGCGTCTCCGGCGGCCTGCGCGGCCACCAGCTCGGCGAAGGTGAAGGGGCGTCCGGGGATGGCCACGTCGATGTCGGTGCGCTCGGTGATCTGGAGGAACACGCCGACGGCGGGGCCGCCCTTGTGGAACTGGCCCGTCGAATGCAGGAAGCGGGGACCCCAGCCGAAGGTCGTGGGGCGTCCGGAGTCCGCGGCGACCATCTCGCGCAGACCCGCCAGCTCGGGAAGGTGCACGCGGTCGACGTAGGCCTGGATGGCGACGTACCCCTCGGGCCCGAGCTGTGACCAGAGCGCATCGAGGGCGCCGGCGATGGTGCCCGAGGCCGCGAGCGCCGGGTCGGAGACCCGAACCTCGACGCCGTCGGCCGTGAACGCGGGCGCGGGCTGGTCAGGTCGGCGTTCGAGCAGCCCGCGCGTGGCGGCCTTGGCCGCCTCGACGTCGGGTTGATCGAACGGGTCGATGCCCAGAACTCGGCCGGCGATCGCCGTCGCGTACTCCCAGACGACGAACTGTGCGGCCAGGGAGCCGCTCACGAGGATCTCGCCCTCGTGCCGTCCGAAGAGATGGAACTCGGCGGCCTCGTCGACGATCCGCAGGATCTGCAGGTCTTCCGGACGGCGCTCGAGCTCGGGGGAGACCGGCAGGAGGACGACGGGCAGGATGCCGGTGCCGGCCTTTCCGGTCGACTCGGCCAGCAGCTGCTCGATCCAATCGGGCAGACCCTGGAGGTGGGTGCCGTCCGCCACCAGGCCGAGCTTGTCACGGCGGGGCGAGCCGCCGGCGATAGCAGCGGCGAGGACCAGCGCCGGGTTCTCCGGGCTGTCGATCGCGACCTCCAGGAGCGTGGCGTCCGCCTCGTCGAGGAGCTCGTCGAGGTCGACGCCGGCAAGCCCCGCCGGCACGAGACCGAAGGCCGTCAGCGCCGAGTAGCGGCCGCCGACGGTGGGATCCGCATGGAAGACGCGGTAGCCGTCGGCCTGTGCGGACTCGTCGAGGGGCGAGCCCGGGTCGGTGACCACGACGATCCGCTCGGCGGGGTCGATGCCGAGGTCGCGGAAGGCAGCCTCGAACGCGCGCTTCGCGGAGTCCGTCTCGACCGTGGAACCCGACTTCGACGAGACGACGAGCACGGTCTGCGCGAGACCGCCCTCCTCGTCGCCGTCGAGTGCGGCGAGCACCTGGCCGGGCGCGGTCGCGTCGAGGATCGTGAGAGGCACCCCGGCGGTACGGGCGATGACCTCGGGCGCCAGCGACGAGCCGCCCATGCCGGCCAGAACCACGCGGGTCAGACCCTGCGCGACGAACTGCGCTCGCAGCTCTGCGATCTGTGCCACCAGCGGCCGCGACACCGACACCGCCTGCACCCAGCCGAGCCGACGGGCGGCCTCGGCTTCGGCGGCAGGACCCCACAAGGTGGGGTCCTGTGCGGTGACGCCGGAGGCGACCAGATCGGCGACAAGCCCGGGAAGGGTGTCTTCGACGACGGCCTTGACGTGTCCGCTGACGCGGATGTCGAAACTCACCGGGCTCCGCCCGCCGACGCCAGCGCCTGCGCCACCGTCTCCTGCAGCTCGTGCCAGGAGGTGATGAACTTCTCGACGCCCTCGTCCTCGAGCACCTGGGTGACGTCGTCGAAGTCGATGCCCACCGAGGCCAAGCCGTCGATGACCGCATGCGCATCGGCGTAGGCGCCGGTCACGGCGTCGCCGCCGATCACGCCGTGGTCGAAGACCGCCTCGAGCGTCTTCTCCGGCATCGTGTTGACGGTGCCGGGCGCCGTCAGCTCCGTCACGTAGAGCGTGTCGGGCAGCGACGGGTCCTTGACCCCGGTCGAGGCCCACAACGGGCGCTGGGTGTTGGCCCCGGCATCCACCAGCGCCTTCGCGCGGTCGCTCGAGAACTCCTTCTCGTAGAGCTCATAGGCCAGTCGCGCGTTCGCGATGCCGGCCTTCGACTTCAACGCGGCCGACGCGTCGGTGTCGATGGACGCGAGGCGCTTGTCGACCTCGGTGTCCACGCGCGAGACGAAGAACGACGCCACGGAGTGGATCTGCGACAGGTCGTGACCGGCCGCCTTCGCCTTCTCGAGGCCGGTCAGGTACGCGTCGATGACCTCGGCGTAGCGGGCCAGCGAGAAGATCAGCGTGACGTTGACGGAGATGCCCGCGGCGATCGTCTCGGTGATCGCGGACAGGCCCGCCTTCGTCGCGGGGATCTTGATGTAGGCGTTCGGCCGGTCGACGGTGTTCCACAGCTGGGCGGCCTGGTCGATGGTCGCCTGCGTGTCGTGGGCGAGTTCGGGGGAGACCTCGATTGACACGCGGCCGTCTCGCCCTGCGGTGGCGTCGTACACGGGGCGGAAGATGTCGCACGCGTCACGGACGTCGGTCGTCGTGATCTGGAAGATCGCGTCGTCGGCGTTCGCGCCCGCGGCGGCGAGCTCGGCGACCCGGTCCTGGTAACCCTCTCCGTGGCTGACGGCGTTGGCGAAGATCGTGGGGTTGGTGGTGACGCCCACGACGTTGCGGTTCACTATGAGGTCGGCGAGGTTGCCGGTCGTGATGCGCTTGCGAGACAGGTCGTCGAGCCAGATGCTGACGCCCTGTGCGGACAGCTGTTGGGTGGGAGTGGTCATGCGTTCTCCTTGAGGGTCTCGCGGGCCGCCTCGACGACGGCGTCGGCGGTGATGCCGAACTTCTGGAAAAGGGTCTTGTAGTCGGCCGAGGCGCCGAAGTGCTCGATCGACACCGTGCGCCCGCGGTCGCCGACGATGCCGCGCCACGACAGAGCCAGACCGGCCTCGACCGAGACGCGGGCGGTGACCGACGCGGGCAGCACCTGCTCGCGGTAGTCGGCGTCCTGCTCGGCGAACCACTCGAGCGACGGCGCCGAGACCACGCGGGTCTTCACACCTTCGGCTTCGAGGGTCTCGCGAGCGGCGACGGCCAGCTGAACCTCGGAACCGGTGCCGATGAGGATCACATCGGGCGTGCCGCCGGTGGCCTCGGCCAGGATGTACGCGCCCTTCGCGGTGCCTGCGGCCGAGGCGAGGGTGTCGCCGGATGCCGCACCGTCGCCGCGAGCGAACGTGGGCACGTTCTGGCGGGTCAGGGCGATGCCGACCGGCCCGCCGTGGCGTCGGAGGATCTCGAGCCACGCCTGCGCGGTCTCGTTCGCGTCCGCGGGACGGACCACCGACAGGTTCGGGATCGCCCGGAGGGCCGCGAGCTGCTCGATCGGCTGGTGGGTCGGGCCGTCCTCGCCGAGGGCCACGGAGTCGTGGGTCCAGACGAAGGTCGACGGGATGCCCATCAGCGCCGCCAGGCGGACAGCCGGGCGCATGTAGTCGCTGAAGATGAGGAACGTGCCGCCGAAGGCGCGGGTCGGGCCGTGCAGTGTGATGCCGTTGAGGATCGCCGCCATGGCGTGCTCACGGATGCCGAAGTGCAGCACCCGTCCGTACGGGTTCCCGCTCCATTCGTGCGTGGACCACTGCCGCGGGTTGAACGAGCCGCCGTCGGCGATCGTGGTGTTGTTCGACTCGGCGAGGTCGGCCGAACCGCCCCACAGCTCGGGCAGTGCACCGGCGAGAGCGTTGATGACCTTGCCGGACGCGGCCCGGGTGGAGACGTCGGTG
Organism: Microbacterium horticulturae; assembly: GCF_029094505.1. Lineage (NCBI taxonomy): Bacteria > Bacillati > Actinomycetota > Actinomycetes > Micrococcales > Microbacteriaceae > Microbacterium > Microbacterium horticulturae. The sequence goes on from NZ_CP119108.1 coordinate 1,412,219, forward strand.
CCGGCCTCGAAGCTCGGCAGGACGTCGTCGATGCCGTCGGGCAGGGCACGCGCCTCGAGACGGTCGAGCAGGGCCTTGCGCTCGGGGTTGGCGGCGGCCCAGGCGTCGAACTGCTCCTGCCAGGCGCGGTGCTCGGCGGCGCCTCGCTCCACGAGCTCGCGGGTGTGCGAGAGGACCTCGTCGGCGACGTCGAACGAGCGCTCCGGATCGAAGCCGAGCACCTTCTTGGTGGCGGCGACTTCGTCGGCGCCCAACGCCGAGCCGTGGATCTTGCCGGTGTTCTGCTTGCCGGGGCTCGGCCATCCGATGATCGTCTTCAGGATGATGATCGAGGGGCGGTCGGTCTCGCCCTTCGCCGCCTCGACGGCACCGTACAGCTCCTGCACATCCTCGACGTACTGTCCGGTCTTCTTCCAGTCGACGGTCTGCACATGCCAGCCGTACGCCTCGTAGCGTGCGGCCACGTCTTCGGTGAACGCGACGTTCGTGTCGTCCTCGATGGAGATCTGGTTCGCGTCGTAGATCACGACGAGGTTGCCCAGCTGCTGGTGGCCGGCGAGCGATGACGCCTCGCTGGTCACGCCCTCCTGCAGGTCGCCGTCCGAGGCGATGACATACACGAAGTGGTCGAACGGCGACGTGCCGGCCGCAGCGTCCGGGTCGAACAGGCCGCGCTCGTAGCGGGCCGCGTAGGCGAAGCCCACGGCCGACGACAGTCCCTGGCCGAGCGGACCGGTCGTGATCTCGACGCCCTTCGTGTGGCCGTACTCGGGGTGGCCTGGCGTGAGCGAGCCCCACGTGCGCAGCGACTCGAGGTCTTCGAGCTCGAGGCCGAACCCGCCGAGGTAGAGCTGAATGTACTGGGTGAGCGAAGAGTGCCCGCACGACAGGACGAATCGGTCGCGGCCGATCCAGTGGGTGTCGGACGGATCGTGTCGCATGACCCGCTGGTACAGCAGGTAGGCGGCCGGGGCCAGGCTCATCGCGGTGCCGGGGTGGCCGTTGCCCACCTTCTGCACGGCATCTGCGGCAAGGACACGGACGGTGTCCACGGCTCGCTCGTCAATCTCTTCCCAATGCAGTTCCGACACCAGGCTGCCTTTCGTAGAGGGGAGCGCTCTGCACGACCGGCGGACGAAGCGTCGCCAGCGCTGGTCCGGCACAGGGCGCGCGCGTAAGGCCAGCTTACTCATCTCACGGTCGCATGAGTCAGTGGATGACATCGTCCGCACAGCGGCCGCCGATAGACTTGTGAGATTCGTCTGCCGGTGCCGTGCGCCGCTTTCCCGGGGGAGGATCGTCATCACCACGACAACCGACGTGACCGTCGTTCGCGCGCAGCGCACCTCGCTGCGCCGCACCGTACGCGGGTACTTCCTGCTGACGAAGCCGCGGGTGATGGAGCTGCTGCTGGTCAGCACGATCCCGGTGATGTTCCTCGCCGCGGGCGGCGTGCCGAACCTGTGGCTGGTGGCGGCCACCGTTCTCGGTGGCGCGATGTCGGCCGGGTCGGCCGCCGCGTTCAACATGTACCTGGACCGCGACATCGACGTGCGCATGCACCGCACCGAGAATCGTCCGCTGGTCACCGGCGACGTCTCGCCGCGTGGGGCGTTGGTGTTCTCGTGGGTGCTCGCCGTCGTCTCCACGGTGTGGCTGCTGGTCACGACGAATGTGCTGGCCGCGGGGCTGTCGGCCTTCGCCATCTTCTTCTATGTCGTGATCTACACGATGATCCTGAAGCGTCGCACTGAGCAGAACATCGTCTGGGGCGGGATCGCCGGCTGCTTCCCGGTGCTCATCGGCTGGGTGGCGGTGACCGGTTCCCTCGACTGGGCGCCGTTCGTGCTGTTCGTCGTCGTCTTCCTCTGGACGCCGCCGCACTACTGGCCGCTGTCGATGAAGTACAAGGACGACTACGAGGGCGTCGACGTGCCGATGCTGGGCGCCACGCGCAACGGATCGCAGGTCGGCCTGCAGGTCATCCTCTACGCGTGGGCGACCGTCGCCTGCTCACTGCTGCTGATACCGATCGGCCACATGGGTCTCGTGTACACGGTGTCGGCGCTCGTGTTCGGCGGGTGGTTCGCCTACGAGGCGCACGTGCTCTACCAGCGCGCCGTGCGCGGCACAGCCGCGCAGCCGATGCGGGTCTTCCACGCGTCGATCACGTACTTGACGCTGCTGTTCCTCGCCGTCGCGGTTGACCCGCTGCTGCCGTTCTAGGCGGTCGGAGCGCCGACCGCCTCGTTCGCGTCGGCTTCGACGACGCTCTCGTCAGGACCGGCGGCCTCGGCCTGCCAATCGATGGACTCCGCAGCGTTGACGGCGGTCTTCGGGCGCAGTCCGGCGAGGGCGGCGACCGTCAGCGTCAGCAGCAGGCCGATGACGCCCGCGCCGCAGATGATTCCGGCCACGACGACGGCAGGCTGGCCGACGTAGACGTCCACGCCGGTCGCCGTGTTGGCGGCCAGCGCCTGGGTCATCCAGGCGAGCTCGATCTTCATCATCAGTGCACCGCCGATCGTGGCGCCGAGCGAGATGAGAAGGAGAAGCCAGAACGGGATGTTGCGGACGAGACGGGGACGGATGGACATATGTCGGTTCACTCCTGGGTCGGTGCGACCCGGGTGGCCGCGACATCCCACCATGCCCGCTTCGCATCGGAGAAGTCGATGCGGACCCTATGCGTGTTCGCTGGGCTTCTTCAGGTTCAGCACGAGAGCGGTCATCGCGGCGGTGGCCAGGCCCGCCAGGATCATGTGCACGCCCACCGAGAGGGCGGGCAGCCCGGCGCGGGCCTGGTAGACGCCCACCGGGATCTGCACCCCGAGCACGATCAGCAGCAGCACGGCCCAGCGCAGCGTCGGCAGCTTCTGCAGCGACGCCACCGCGGTCAGCACGACGACCAGGGCGAACAGCGTGTACCCGGGGACGGAGTGCACGTGGGCAAGGATCTCGGCGCTCCAGCCATGGCGCACGACCGCGGAGTCACCCGAGTGCGGACCGGAGGCGGTCGTCAGGATGCCGATGATCAGGGTGAGCGCGAGGAACAGCGTCGTCACGTGAGTGAGGATCATGTACCAGCGCGGCACGGCGAGCGTGCGGGGGCCGGAGGGGGTCTTCGCCCGGACGAGGAAGGCCGCCGTGACGGCCACAAGGGCCAGCGTCGCGAAGAAGTGGAAGCCCACGATCCCGGCGTTCAGTCCGGTGAGCACCGTGATACCGCCGACCACCGCCTGCGCGAGGATCCCCGCGACGACGATGACGGCCATCACGAACAGGTCCTTGCGGGTGCGGCGCAGCCTCAGCACGAGAAGCAGCACGGCAAGACCGGCCAGGCCCACCACCCCGGTCATCAGGCGGTTGCCGAACTCGATGTACGAGTGCAACCCCATGCCGGGCACCGGCACGAGGGAGTCGGGTGCGCACAGCGGCCATTCGCATCCGAGGCCCGAGCCGGTGAGCCGCACGGCGCCGCCGGTGCCGATGATGAGCACCTCGGTGATGAACGAGATCCAGGCCGCGACCATCACCCGACGATCGACGCGATCGGGCAGCCACAGCCACAGGCGACGCCGCAGTGTCGAGGGTTCGGTGACGGTCTGCTCGCTGGACATCGTGGTGGAGCCTCCTGGGTGCTCGCCGGGCGCGAGCGCGGCTCCGACCCGACTGTCGGGTGGAGCCTATAGAATCGAGGGGTCGGATGCGGCGCACAAAGGGTCGCATCACTGACAGTCTAGGCGCGCAGCGCGCGTCGCCAGAGCGGACCCGGAAAGCGGCATCCTCCCCACCACACTCCCGTGGGGACCGAGGTTGCCGGGACGGATGACACCGTTGCGGTCCATTGAGGAGAGTGTGTGACGTCATGTCCGATGTTCTGATCGAACGCCCTGAACTCGACGGTCTGGGGGTGTACGAATTCGGCTGGCACGATGACGACATCGCCGGTGCCAGCGCTCAGCGGGGGCTCAGTGAAGCCGTCGTGCGCGACATCTCCCGGTTGAAGAACGAGCCGGAATGGATGCTGAAGGCCCGCCTGAAGGGCCTCGCGCTGTTCCAGCGCAAACCCATGCCCACGTGGGGCGCCGACCTCTCGGAGATCGACTTCGAACACATCAAGTACTTCGTGCGCTCCACCGAGGGCCAGGCGGAGACGTGGGAGGACCTCCCCGAGGACATCCGCAACACCTACGAGCGGCTGGGGATTCCGGAGGCCGAGCGGCAGCGGCTGGTCGCCGGCGTGACCGCGCAGTACGAGTCTGAGGTGGTCTACCACCAGATCCGTGAAGACTTGGAGAGCCAGGGCGTCATCTTCACCGACACCGACACCGCTCTGCGGGAGCACCCCGAGTTCTTCGAGGAGTACTTCGGCACGATCATCCCCGCCGGCGACAACAAGTTCGCCGCGTTGAACACGGCGGTGTGGTCGGGCGGTTCGTTCGTCTACGTTCCCAAGGGCGTCCACGTCGAGATCCCGCTGCAGGCCTACTTCCGCATCAACACCGAGAACATGGGCCAGTTCGAGCGCACGCTGATCATCGCCGACGAAGACTCGTACGTGCACTACATCGAGGGCTGCACCGCGCCGGTCTACAAGTCCGACTCGCTGCACTCGGCCGTCGTCGAGATCGTCGTGAAGAAGAACGCGCGCGTCCGCTACACGACGATCCAGAACTGGTCGAGCAACGTGTACAACCTCGTCACCAAGCGCGCCATCGCCTACGAGGGCGCGACCATGGAGTGGGTCGACGGCAACATCGGCTCCAAGGTGACGATGAAGTATCCGTCGATCTACCTGGCCGGCGAGCACGCCAAGGGCGAGACGCTGTCGGTGGCCTTCGCCGGTCCCGGTCAGCACCAGGACGCCGGTGCGAAGATGATCCACCTCGCGCCCTACACGCAGTCGTCGATCATCTCGAAGTCGATCGCGCGCGGCGGCGGTCGCTCTGGTTACCGCGGCGAAGTGCGGGTCGAGCCCAACGCGCATCACTCCGCTAACACCGTGCGCTGCGACGCGCTGCTGGTCGACACGATCTCGCGCTCCGACACCTACCCGGCCATCGACATCCGCGTCGACGACGTCGAGCTCGGTCACGAGGCCACGGTGTCGAAGGTGAGTGCCGAGCAGCTCTTCTACCTGCAGTCTCGCGGCGTGCCCGAAGACGAAGCCATGGCCATGATCGTGCGCGGCTTCATCGAGCCGATCGCGCGCGAACTGCCCATGGAATACGCACTGGAACTGAACAAGCTCATCGAGATGGGCATGGAAGGATCGGTCGGCTAGATGGCGGCCACGACGACAGCGTCCGAGCAGGCACCCGCCGCTCGGACGGAGGAGAACCACGCACACGTCGACCCGGCAGCCCGCCTGACGGGCTACGACGTCCCCGTCCAGACCCGCTCCGAGCGGCCGCGGTCGTACGACCCGGCCGACTTCGGCACCCCGACCGGGCGCGAGGTCAACTGGAAGCACACCCCGATGAACCGCATCGGCGCGCTGCTGGACGCGAGCGCCGGCGACCCCGACGCCGTCTCGGTCACCGTCACGGGCGCCCCGATGGGCACGCTCGCGATCGGTCAGGCGCCGCGCGGCACCGCGTTCGAACCGGAAGATCTGCCGTCCGCTATCGCGTGGACCGCGGCATCCGATGCCCGTCACGTCATCCTCGACGGTGAGCCCGCCGAGCCGGTCGTGATCGAGATCATCGGCCGGGGCGGCGTCGCGCACGAGCACCTCGTGATCGAGGCGCGGCCGAACGCGCAGGCCACCGTGGTGCTGCGGCACAGCGGCAGCGTCACGCTCGCCGAGAACGTCGAGATCATCGTCGGCGAGGGTGCGCACCTCAAGGTCGTCACGGTCCAGGAATGGCAGGACGACGCCATCCACCTCTCCGCGCACCAGGCGCTGGTGGGGAAGGATGCCACGCTCCGGCACTTCATCGTCAGCTTCGGCGGCGACGTCGTCCGCGTGAACCCGAACGTGCGGCTGGCGGGCAACGGCTCGCACGCCGATGTGTACGGCATCGGCTTCTGCGACGCCGGGCAGCACCTCGAGAACCAGGTGTACGTCTTCCACGAGGGTGCGTCGACCAGCGCCGACGTGCTGTACAAGAGCGCCCTGCAGGGCGAGCAGGCGCACACGGTGTGGATCGGCGACGTGCTCATCGGATCCGAGGCCGTCGGCACCGACTCGTATGAGGCGAACCGCAACCTGGTGCTCACCGAGGGCGCGCACGCCGACTCGATCCCGAACCTGGAGATCGAGATCGGCGACATCGTCGGCGCCGGCCATGCCAGCGCGACCGGTCGCTTCGACGACGAGCAGCTGTTCTACCTGCAGGCCCGCGGGATCGACGAGGCCGAGGCCCGTCGACTGGTGGTGCTCGGGTTCCTCAGCGAGCTCGTGCAGCGCATCGGCATCCCCGAGCTCGAGTCCGAGCTCATCGCCGACATCGAGCGCGAACTCGGCGAGGAGACGGGCGCATGACCGTCGCCCGCGCCTGTGGCGTCAGCGAGCTCGAGCAGGACGCGCCGTTGAAGGTGGAGCTGGAAGGCCACCCGATCTGCATCGTCAAGGACTCGGCCGGCGAGGTGTTCGCGATCGGCGACACCTGCACACACGGCAACATCTCCCTGTCCGAGGGGTTCGTGGAAGACGACACCGTCGAGTGCTGGGCGCACGGCTCCCGCTTCTCGCTGCGCACCGGCCAGCCCCTGAACCTCCCCGCGTATGAGCCCGTTCCGGTCTACGCCGTCACGATCGACGGCGACGACGTGCTCATCGACCCCACCGTCACTGTTCCCACTTCCGAGAAGGAAAACTGAATGTCTGTCCTCGAAATCCGCGACCTGCACGTCACTGTGGAGACGGATGCGGGAGTCACCCCCATCCTCAACGGTGTGACGCTGACCATCCGCACCGGTGAGACCCACGCCATCATGGGCCCCAACGGCTCGGGCAAGTCGACCCTCGCCTACACGATCGCCGGCCACCCGAAGTACACCGTCACGAGCGGCTCGATCACGCTCGACGGCGAGGACGTGCTGTCGATGACCGTCGATGAGCGTGCCCGTGCCGGCCTGTTCCTGGCGATGCAGTACCCGGTGGAGATCCCCGGCGTCACCGTCACGAACTTCCTGCGCACTGCGAAGACCGCGATCGACGGCGAAGCTCCGGCCGTCCGCACGTGGATGAAGGACGTCAAGCAGGCGATGAAGAACCTGCGCATGGACGCCAAATTCGCCCAGCGCAACGTCAACGAGGGCTTCTCGGGCGGTGAGAAGAAGCGCCACGAGATCCTCCAGCTCGAGATGCTGAAGCCGAACATCGCTATCCTCGACGAGACCGACTCGGGGCTCGACGTCGACGCGCTGAAGATCGTGTCGGAGGGCGTGAACCGCGCGAAGGACGCGACGAACCTCGGTGTGCTGCTGATCACGCACTACACCCGCATCCTGCGCTACATCCACCCCGACTTCGTGCACGTGCTCGTCAAGGGCCGTGTCGCCGAAGAGGGCGGTCCCGAGCTCGCCGACCGTCTTGAGGAAGAGGGTTACGACCGCTACCTCGAGGGCGAGCCCGAGCCCGAAGCCTCGATCGACGCGTAGACTCAAGCCATGGCAGCGACGCTGACACCCGAGAAGTATGACGACGTCATCGAAGCGCTGAAAGACGTGATGGACCCCGAGCTGGGGGTCAATGTCGTCGATCTGGGGCTCATCTACGACCTCGCGTGGGATGACGAGAACGATGCTCTCGTCATCCACATGACCCTGACCTCGGCGGGCTGTCCGCTCACCGACGTGCTCGAGGAGCAGACGGCCCAGGCGCTGGACGACGTCGTGGAGCGGTTCCGCATCAATTGGGTGTGGATGCCCCCGTGGGGCCCGGAGAAGATCACCGATGACGGGCGCGACATGATGCGTGCGCTCGGCTTCGCCATCTGAGACACCGTGTGACGGCGGGTGGATGCCCCACCCGCCGTGCAGGTTACGCTCGAAGCGTGACCGTGACACCGCTTCAAGCCCTGCCCGTTGAGCGACTCCGCCAGCGCTCGAGCACTAAATGGCGGACGTACCCCGACGAGGTGCTGCCGCTTTTCGTGGCGGAGACGGACTTTCCGCTCGCGCCCGGCATCACGAAGCGGTTGGCGACCGCGGTCGAGCTCGGTGACACCGGCTACACGCCGCCGGACCCCGGCATCCGTGATGCGTTCAGCGCGTTCGCCCGGCGCCGCTTCGACTGGGAGGTCACACCTGCGCGGGTGCGCTCGACGTGCGACGTGATGATGGGTGTCACCGAGATCTTGCGTGCGGTGACCGAGCCCGGCGACCGCGTGGTGGTCACCCCGCCGGTGTATCCACCGTTCTACGACAGCGTGCCCGAGGCGGGCGCGGTCGTCGAGCGCGTGCCGCTGGCCCGGACCGAAACCGGGTGGGAGCTCGATCTCGCCGGCATCGACGCCGCGCTGGCCGGCGGTGCACGTGGTGTGCTGCTGTGCAACCCGCACAACCCCACCGGCACCGTGCATACCCGCGAGAGCCTGGCGGCCCTCGCCGAGATCGTCGACCGGCACGGCGCGTTCGTCGTCAGCGACGAGATCCACGCGCCCCTCACGCACGCACCGGCCGTCTTCACGCCGTTCCTGGCGGCGTCGGATGCCGCGGCCCGGGTCGGCTACGCGGTCACCAGTGCGAGCAAGGCGTTCAACCTCGCCGGCCTCAAGTGCGCGCTCATGGTCACCGCCTCGCCCGAGACGCAGCGTGTCGTGGATGCGCTGCCCGACGAGGTCGAGTGGCGCACCGGACTGTTCGGCGCGCTGGCTGGACTCGTCGCATTCGACGAGTCCAGCGACGAATGGCTCGACTCGCTGCTCGCCGCGCTCGAACACAATCGTCGCTTGCTGGCCGAGCTGCTGACCGAACACGTGCCGGGCGCACGCTATGTGATCCCGGACGCGGGCTACCTCGCCTGGGTGGACCTGTCGGCGCTGGGCTGGGGTGACAACCCGGCGCGGAAGATCCTGCGCGACGCGAAGGTCGCGCTGCACTTCGGGCCGAAGTTCGGCGCCGAGGGCGCGGGGCACGTGCGCATCAACATCGGCTGTTCGCCCGAGGTGCTCACCGAGGCCGTGCGGCGCATCGGCGCGCTCGTGGACTGAGCGCTCTACATCTCCGGGCGGCCGAGCCGCCAGTAGCCCATGAACGCCACGGCCCGGCGGTCGACACCGTGCTCGGCGACGAGGTGACGTCGCAACTGCTTGATGGCACCGGCTTCGCCGGCGAGCCAGGCATAGAGCGGCGCGCTCTTCAGCGCCGCCCCGCCCTTCGCGGTGCGTGGCACCTCCCACAGCAGGGTGCTGTCGATGTCGACCTCTTCGACGTCCGCGCCGAGCCCTTCGGGCACGAGGGCGGCCGCGGCATCCTTCGCCTGCGGCACCAGATGGGCGTGACGCTCGGCGCCGCGCGCGGCGACCCGGTAGTCGAAGCCGGGGTGCTGCGGGAGGTAGGCGACATCGTCGGCATGCGGCACCTCGAGCACGACGGTTCCGCGCGCGTCGGCGGGCAGCTGCTCGAGGATCACGGCGATCGCGGGGGCGGCGGTCTCGTCGCCGGCCAGCAGGTACGCCGAGGTCTGCGCCGGCGGCACGAAGTCGATGCCGAAACTCACGCCCTCGTGCGGCTTCACCGGGGCCAGCAGCAGCACTTCGTCGCCCACCCGGGCGTTCGCGATCCACGCTGAGGCAGGTCCCGTGATCTCATGCGCCACCATGTCGACGTCCACCTCGCACGCGTCGTTGCGCACAGCTCGCGTCGTGTACGTGCGGAACGGGGGCCGGGCCGCGGCATCCATTCTCCGCCACACGTCGTACCAGTCGTCACCCGTGGGCATGTCGTCGAGGGTCGCCGTCGCACTCGGGAAGACCACCTTGATGCGCTGGTCGTATCCGGGGTCGGCGTAGTCGGCGAGGCCGGAGCCGGCGAAGGTGAAGCGGCGGAAGCTCGGCGTCACATCGGTGATGGCGGCCACGCGGACGCGGAAGAAGCGGTTGTCGGTCACAGCGCGGCTCCAGAAGGAACGGCGGTCGCCAGCACATGGTGGCGTCCGCGGGGGAGGACGATGGGGGCTCCCGAGACGGGGTCGCCGATGACGACGCTGTCGAGCTCGAACACCTCGCGGATGAGGTCAGCGGTGAGGATGTCGGCGGGCGGACCGGCGGAGATCACCCGGCCCTCGCGCATCGCGAACAGGTGGTCGGCGTAGCGTGCCGCGAGGTTCATGTCATGCAGCACCATGACGATGGTGGTGCCCCGTTCGCGGTTGAGGTCGGTGAGCAGATCGAGCACTTCGACCTGGTGGGCGACGTCGAGGAACGTCGTCGGCTCGTCGAGCAGCAGGATGTCGGTCTGCTGTGCGAGCGCCATCGCTATCCACACGCGCTGGCGCTGGCCGCCCGACAGCTCGTCGATGCTGCGGTCGGCGAGGTCGGCGATCCGCGTGGTCTGAAGCGCCTGAGCGACGACCTCGTCGTCGTGTGCGCTCCAGCGTGCGAGCATGCTCTGGTGCGGCTGGCGGCCGCGTCCGACGAGATCGGCCACGACGATGCCCTCGGGAGCGACCGGGCTCTGCGGCAGCAGGCCGAGAGTGCGGGCGATCTGCTTCGTGTGCTGCCGGTGCAGCGGGACGCCATCGAGCAGCACCTCGCCCGTGCGCGGTTTGAGCAGCCGGGCGAGCGCACGCAGCAGCGTCGACTTGCCGCAGCCGTTGGCGCCGATGATCGCGGTGATGCCGCCGGCGGGTACCTCGAGATCGAGACCGTCGACGATCGTCCGCTCGCCATAGGCGAGGGAGAGGGATGCTGCCGAAAGGGTGTGCGACACGGTCACAGTGATGCCCCCGAGCGGTTGAGACGGATGAGGAGGAAGATCAGGAACGGGGCGCCCAGGACTCCGGTGATCACGCCCACCGGGTAGCGGTGGTCGAACGCGAACTGGCCGACGAGATCGGCGACGAGCACGAGCAGCGCGCCGACGAGGCCCGAGGCCGGCAGCAGCGCGCTGGAAGGCCCGACGAGACGCGCGGCGATCGGACCGGACATGAACGCGACGAAGGCGATCGGACCGGCCGCAGAGGTTGCGAAGGCCAGGAGCGCCACGGCGGCGACCAGCACGATGATGCGCGTGACGTGCGTGTGCACGCCGAGGCCCGTGGCGGTGTCGTCGCCGAGCCGCAGCGTCGACAGCGTCCGCGACTGCGAGAGCAGCATCGGTACGAGCAGGGCGAAAGCGATCGCCAGCGGCAGGATGGCAGGCCAGTCTGCCGCGTTCAGGCTGCCGGTGAGCCACCGCATGGCCGCCTGCAGGTCCCACGACGCGGCCTTCGACAGTGCGTAGGTGATGACGCTGTCGAGCATGGCGGCGACGCCGATGCCGATGAGGATCAGGCGCGTGCCGGCGAAGCCGCCCCGATGCGCGAGAAGGTAGATGCCCGCGGCGGTCACGAGGGCGCCCGCCAGCGCGAGGAACGACACCGTGACGGCGTCGAGGTTCAGCAGCACGATGCCGACGACGGCGGCCGCGCTGGCGCCCGAGCTGATGCCGATGACGTCGGGCGAGGCGAGCGGATTGCGCAGCATGGTCTGGAAGGTGACACCGGCCGCGCCGAAGGCGAACCCGGCGAGCGTCGCGAGGACGGCGCGCGGCAGGCGCAGGTCGCCGACGGTGAATGAGGCGCCCGGCACGGTCTGGCCGATCAACACCCGCCAGACCTCCTCGGGCGTATAGAAGGTGTCGCCGACCATGAGGCTGATCGCGAACACGGCGGCGACGGCGACGGCCAGGGCCGCGACGATGATGCCGCGACGGCGCGCACGACGGCGGCGCCCACTGACGAGAGCGCGCACGGTCGTGACATCGGGTGCCGTCAGCACAGTGCTCACAGTTCGCGCACCTTCTGGCGCCGGACGATCCAGATGAAGAACGGCGCGCCGACCAGAGCGGTGACGATGCCGACGTCGAGTTCGCTGGGCCGTGCGACGAGCCGCCCGATGACGTCGGCGGCCACGAGGAGCCCGGCACCCGTGATCGCCGAGAACGGCAGCAGCCAGCGGTGGTCGGTACCCACCAGCAGTCGGCACAGGTGGGGGATGACGAGCCCGACGAAGCCGATAGGACCGGCCACGGCGGTGGCTGCGCCGCAGAGGACCACCGCGCCCGCGGCCGAAACGAGCCGCGTCCGGGTCACGTGGGCGCCCAGTCCCGCGGCCAGGTCATCGCCCAGGGCCAAAGCGTTCATGCCCCGCGCACTGAGCAAGCAGATGGCGGCGCCCACGGCGAGCGCCGGTCCCACGAGGCCGATGCGATCCCAGGTGGCACCGCCGACGCCGCCGATCTGCCAGAACCGGAAGCTCTCCATGGCGTCGGTGCGGGGCAGCAGTACCGCCTGCACGAGCGACGCGAAGGCGGCGGAGGTGGCGGCACCGGCGAGCGTGAGCTTGAGCGGTGTGGCACCGCCCGAGCCGAGCGAGCCGACGGCGTACACGAACACGGCGGCGACCGCCGAGCCGATGACGGCGGCCGCCATCAGGGCGCCCGGCGTGGACACGCCGATCAGCACGATGGTGATGACCACGGCAAGCGCTGCTCCTCCGGAGACCCCCAGGATGCCGGGGTCGGCGAGCGGATTGCGCGTGATCGCCTGCATCGAGGCGCCCGACAGGGCGAGCGCGGCTCCGACCAGCACGGCCAGCGCGGTGCGTGGCAGCCGGGCGACGACGGCGGCTTGGCCGACGGTCTCGGTGTGCCCGCCGAGCGCCGCGAGCACGTCGGGGAGAGGAACGAAGCGCACGCCGAGCGCGACCGAGGCCACGCACAGCGCCGCCAGCGCGCACACGGCGACGACGAGCCAGCCGGTGCGTGCGGTGCGACTGCGCCGGCGTGTGACGGCGAGCGTCGCAGGCCGAGCGGTCGCGGTGGCGGTCATGGTGTCCGAGGTCCTTGCCGAGATCAGCCCAGGGCGTTCGCGAGCAGGGCGAAGTAGTCGTGGATGCCCCAGCCGATCGACAGTGGCGAGGGGTTCGCCGAGGCGGCCAGCGGTGTGTCGTTCTTCAGCACGGCGACGTGGCCTGCCTTGATCGCGGGGATCTTCGAGAGCAGCGGGTCGGCCTGCAGGCTCTTGATCATGGCCTCGGCGTCATCGCCATACGTGACGAACAGGTCGACGTCGTCGAATCGGTCGGCCTGCTCCGACGAGACGGTGACGTAGAACTCGTTGGTCTTAGCCGACTCCTCCTTCACGACCTGTGGCTCGGGCATGCCCAGGCTCAGCAAGAACCCAGGGCGGGTGTCATGGTCGGTGTAGAAGCCGATCTTGCTGTAGTCGGCCGGGTCGATGTACGAGAAGAGGACCTTGGCGTCTTTGAGCTTCGGGAAGTCGGCCAGTGCATCGTCGACCTCGCCGTGCAGCTGGTCGATGAGCGCGTCGCCCTTCTGCTCGAGGCCGATCGCCTGGGCATCCATGCGGATCATGTCCTCGTACGAGGTGCCGTACGCTGTGCCGGGGTAGGCGACCACCGGGGCGATCTTCGAGAGCGTGTCGTAGTCGCTCTGCGTGAGTCCCGAGTACGCGGCGAGGATGACATCGGGCCGGGTGTCGGCGACGGCCTCGAAGTCGATGCCGTCGGTCTCGTCGTAGAGGGCGGGCGTCTCGCCGCCGAGCTCGGCGATCTTGTCTTCGGCCCAAGGCAGGATGCCGTCGTGGTCGTCGTCGCCCCAGGTGACCTTCGCCATGCCGACGGGTACGACGCCGAGGGCCAGCGGAACCTCGCCGTTGCCCCATGCCACCGTCGCGACCCGCTCGGGCTTGGACTCGATGGTCGTCGTGCCGTAGACGTGGTCGATCGTGACGGGGAAGCCGTCGGAGGCCTCGGCCTGGTCAGCGTTGTCGGCGGGGGCTGCGGAGCCGCTTGCGCAGCCGGCAAGGGCCAGCGAGGATGCAGCGACCACGGACAGGGCGGCCAGCGACAGGGCACGGCGGATGGGCACGAGAGGGCTCCTTCACGGGGCGGTCAGGGTTGGTAAGGCTAGCCTAACAGCCCCGAACTCCGTGTGTCAGGACGCCGGCTCGACCAACCCTGCGTCGTAGGCGAAGATGACGGCCTGCACGCGGTCGCGTGCTCCGATCTTGCCGAGCACCTTGCCGACGTGGGTCTTCACGGTCTGTTCGGCGATGAACAGTTCGGCCGCGATCTCACCGTTCGAGCGGCCCTGTCCGATCAGCTGCAGCACTTCTCGCTCGCGCTCGGTGAGTGCGCCCAACAAGGGGCTTTCGCGTCCGGCTGCCGGCTTCTGCGCGGCGAAGCGCGAGATGAGCCGCCGCGTCACCCGTGGCGAGAGAAGGGCGTCGCCGTCGGCGACGACGCGCACGGCGTTCACGAGCTCTTCGGGGAGAGCGTCCTTGAGCAGGAAGCCGCTGGCTCCGGCCTGCAGCGCGTCATACACGTAGTCGTCGATGTCGAACGTCGTGAGCATGATGATGCGCGGCGTCTTCGCGGCGGGGCTGTCGGGGGAGAGGATGCGGCGGGTCGCCGCGATCCCGTCGAGCTGCGGCATCCGCACGTCCATCAGGATCACGTCGGGCTGTACGCGCACGGCCATCGTGACGGCTTCGGCGCCGTTGGCGGCCTGTCCGACGACGGTGATGCCGTCATGGGCGTCCAGGAGCGCCGCGAATCCCGCGCGGACGATGGGTTGATCGTCGGCGACGAGGACATCGATGCTCACAGGGTGGCCTCCGAGGGGTCGGTCGGGGGCGCTGTCGGAAGATGCGCGACAACCGTCCAGCCGCCGTCCGCGTCGGCCCCCGCTTCCACGCTACCGCCGAGCAGCTGCGCGCGTTCGCCCATGCCGCGCAGGCCGTGCCCGCCACCCGGAGTGCCCGACGGGTGGTCGGACGGGGCATTGTGCACGCGCAGCGTCAGGTCGGCGGCATCCGTCGTCACGTACACCGAGATCGCGGCACCCGGAGCGTGGCGGACGGCGTTGCTGAGGGCTTCCTGCACTATGCGGTAGGCGGCGATCTGCGCGGCGGGTGCTATCTCGTCCGACACCGCCTGGACCAGGCCTACCTCCGCCCCCGCGCGCCGCGTCGTCTCGACGAGGGCGGGGATGTCGTCGATGCCGCGCTGCGGGGCCAGCTCGGCGGTCTGGTCCTCGGTGCGCAGCACGCCCAGGATGCGGCGCATCTCGGTCAGCGAGGTGCGCGCGGTCGCGGCGATGCCCTCGAACTCGGCGAGGGCCCGCTCGGGCAGGTCCGGGACGCGATAGCGGGCCGTGGAGGCCTGCACCTGGATGAGCGACATGCTGTGCGCCACGACGTCGTGCAGCTCGCGCGCGATGCGGGTGCGTTCCTCGACGAGCTCGCGTCGGGTCTGCTCCTGAGCGGTCAGCGCGCGCTGGCTGCTCAGTTCGTCGCCGAGGCGCAACCTGCCGGCCAGCAGAGCCGCTATCACGTACAGGCCGGCCACGATCGCGACCGTCGTGATGATGTCGTTGGCACTCGCGATGGACGGTTCGATGGCCGACGCGATCATGCCGGCGGCCACGCCGAACGCGATCAGGATCAGGCCGGTGCGCCATCCATGCAGGAAGGTGAGGGATGCCGTGCACACCGCGAACGCGATGAGCATGGGCACCGACCACGGCCAGGGTGCTGTGACGGGCGTCACCCCGAGCGAGGCGAGGGGGAACAGGGCCGCGGATGCCGTGAACAGCACGATGGCCACCGTCGGGCGGCGTACACCGACGAGGGGAGCACCGACCGCGAAGAGTCCCAGAAGCATCGCTATCGCTGCGTTGGCGCCGTAGACGGCGACGTGCACGGGCACCAAGACCGGGTAGAGCGCCACTGCGGTGATGCCGAGTACCAGATAGGTGACGGCGCGGCCGCTGCGCAGACTGCGCGGTAGGGGCAGACCCGGAATGCGCATGCGCTTCATCCTGCCACCTCGACCGGCTGTGCGGTCTCGCGTGCTGCGTCCTCGGCGGCCTCGCGGCGCCGGCGGCGCGCCGCGACGATGCGGTCGACGACGATGCCGGCGGCGACGGCCACCGCGACTCCGATGACGGTGGCCAGCAGCGGCTGCTCGCCGAGCCAGCTGCCCGCGAGAACGCCGATGGCAGCTCCATAGGCAGCCCACAGCACTGCCCCGATGATGCTCACGGGCAAGAAGCGGCGCCACGGGTAGCCGAGGGCGCCCGCGCTCATGTCGACCGCCACGCGCCCCACGGGCACGTACCGAGCGCCGATGATGAGGGCCGCGCCGCCGCGGGTGAGTGCACGACGGGCGCGGGTGAACGCGGCAGCGATGCGCGGCCGGCGCATCCAGGCGAAGCGGGTGGTGCCGAGGGCCCGGCCGAGCGCGTACGCGAGGTTGTCACCCAGCACGGCGCCGGCGATTGCAGCCAGGCACAGGAGGGGAACCACGGCGAGAGACCCGGATGCCGCGGCCGCTGCGGCGGCGGCGACGAGGACCGTCTCGCTCGGCACCGGCGGGAAGAGCGCGTCGACCGCGGCGACGACGAACATCACGAGCAGCACCCAGGGGGATGCGGCCGCGGTCAGGATGAAGGCGTTGATCAGGTCCACTCCCGAACCATAGAAAGCGGGCGCCCGCGTCCACATCCCTCCGAGGTATCGTCCGCGTCATACCTCGGAGGGGTCTTTGCGCTGCGCGACCTATACTGGGGGGCTGGCCGTTCGGCCGCCTTCCCCTTTTTCTCCGAGTGAATGGATGTGACCTGTGCTTGCCGCGGTTGACCTTGAGATCCGCGTGGGTGCGCGCACCCTCATGTCGGATGTGTCGTTCCGCGTCGCCAGCGGCGACAAGATCGGCCTGGTCGGACGCAATGGCGCGGGCAAGACGACCCTCACCAGGGTGCTCGCCGGAGATCTGCTGCCCGCCGACGGCAAGGTCGACCGCTCCGGCGAACTCGGCTATCTGCCGCAGGACCCGCGGTCGGGCGACCCCGACATGCTGGCGCGCACACGCATCCTCGACGCGCGCGGCCTCGGCTCGCTGCAGCTGGGCATGCGCGAGGCGTCCGAGAACATGGCGTCGGACGACGTGGATGCCGCGGCCCGTGCGATGCGCAAGTACGCGAACCTCACCGAGCGGTTCGAGGCGCTCGGCGGCTACGCGGCCGAGGCGGAAGCGGCATCCATCGCCCACAACCTCTCTCTTCCCGACCGGATCCTCGATCAGCCGCTGCGCACGCTCTCGGGCGGTCAGCGTCGCCGCATCGAGCTGGCCCGCATCCTCTTCTCGGACGCCGAGACGATGATCCTCGACGAGCCGACGAACCACCTCGACGCCGACAGCGTCGTGTGGCTGCGCGAGTTCCTGAAGGGCTACCGGGGCGGTCTCATCGTCATCAGCCACGACGTGGAACTGGTCGGCGAGACGGTCAACCGGGTCTTCTACCTGGACGCGAACCGCCAGGTCATCGACATCTACAACATGAACTGGCGCAACTACCAGCGCCAGCGCGTGGCCGATGAGGAGCGCCGCAAGAAGGAGCGCTCGAACGCCGAGAAGAAGGCGACCGCGCTGCAGCAGCAGGCCGCGAAGTTCGGTGCCAAGGCGACCAAGGCCGCTGCCGCGCACCAGATGATCGCGCGGGCCGAGAAGCTTCTCTCGGGGCTCGAAGAGGTGCGGGCGGTCGACCGTGTCGCGAAGCTGCGCTTTCCGAAGCCGGCGCCGTGCGGCAAGACGCCGCTCATGGCGTCGGGCCTGTCGAAGTCGTATGGGTCGCTGGAGATCTTCACCGATGTGGACCTCGCCATCGACCGGGGCTCACGCGTCGTGGTGCTGGGCCTCAACGGTGCCGGCAAGACGACGTTGCTGCGCATTCTCGCCGGTGTCGACGCGCCCGACACGGGTCAGGTCGAACCCGGTCACGGCCTGAAGATCGGGTACTACGCGCAGGAGCACGAGAACCTCGACGTGAGTCGCTCCGTGCTCGAGAACATGATGTCGGCAGCCCCCGACATCTCGGCGACCGAGGCGCGCAAGGTGCTGGGATCGTTCCTGTTCACGGGCGACGACGTGCTCAAGCCCGCCGGGGTGCTCTCCGGCGGTGAGAAGACGCGGTTGTCGCTTGCCACGCTCGTCGTCTCGAGCGCCAATGTGCTGCTGCTGGACGAGCCGACGAACAACCTCGATCCGGCTTCGCGCGAGGAGATCCTCGGCGCGCTCGCGCACTACGAGGGATCGGTCGTGCTCGTGTCGCACGACGAGGGCGCCGTCCAGGCGTTGAACCCCGAGCGCGTGCTGATCCTGCCCGACGGCGTCGAAGACATCTGGGGTCGTGACTACGTCGATCTCGTGACGCTCGCGTAGCGCGCAGAGCCGCCGTCGGGTCTAGCGCGGCGCGTTGTCGAGCAGTGCGTCCTCGTCGGCTGAGTCGCGGTCACGGCGCTTCTCGCGCTTCTCGCGGATGCGGCGCGCCGAGGTCTCGGCCTCGAGTGCGGCGGCCGCTGCGGGGTCGGTCTGCGCGAGTGCGGCGACGGCGGCGGCGTCTTCGGCCGCCTCGCGCCGTGCGCGCCGCTCGGAGCGGATCACATACCAGATGAAGATGAACCCCATCACGGCGAACATGATCCATTGGACGCCGTACGAGAGGTAGGGGCCGCTGTCTGCGGACGGGACCTCGAAAGGCTGCGGCATCACTGCGGGCGCCGGATCTTCGGAGACGAGCTGGCCGTACGCGCCCTGGTCGAGCGCGGCGCCGTCGGCTCCGCCGATCTTGTCGGCGATCAACGGCAGGTGGACCGAAGGCACCTGACCGTCCGGTGCGTCCGCACCAGACGAGGGGAGGTTCTGACCGGGGACGAGCCGGGTCACGACGGTGACGGTGCCGGTCGGTGCATCGGGGATCGTGTCGGGCGTGGGCTGGCGGTTTCCCGGCGGCTCCCAGCCGCGATCGACGAGGAAAACACGACCGTCGTCGAGACGCAACGGGACGATGATCTCGTAAGCGGCCGTGCCGTCGTGGACCGTGTTGCGCACGAGCAGCTGCTGATCGGTGAGGTAGGTGCCGGTCATGCGCACCTGTCGCCACTTCAGATGCTCGGGCAGCGTCTGGCCGGGGGAGAGAAGCTCGTCCAGCGCGACCGGGGCGGTGTCGTAGTTCTCGGCGATGATCGCCAGCTGCTCGGTGCGGTCCGCGTTCTTGCTGAGCTGCCAGTGGGAGAGGAAGGCGCAGGCGATCGCGAAGACGATGGCGACGCTGATGTACGCGGTCCAGCGCACCGCGGCAGGGGCCGACTGTCGGCGGCTCATCGGGACTCCTGGGTGTCGGGGGTCGGGGCGGTGAACGGTTCGACGGCCACGGGGAAAGCCCGGGCGGCGAGGTAATCACGCAGGTATGCGACGTGTTCGTCGCACGCGAGCCAGATCTTGCGGCGGTCGGCGGCATGGATACGCGGATTACGCCACACCACCTGCTGGGTGGCGGGCTCGCGGCATCCCGCTCTCGAACAGGTCGGAGCGTCTGTCACGACGGATCCTCCGGCGCGTGGCCGGGATGCGGGGTCTCACGCGTCTCGCGGACCGTGATCACCTCGTCGTGCGCGTCGGAGGAAGGCGGTGCCGGGTGTGCCTCGAGTTCGCGCCCCGGCGGCACCGCATTGACCGTCTTGGCATCCTGGCCTGCGTTGGCCAGCACCACGGCGATGTATGGGAGGAAGATCGCACCGGCCCCGAACACCCAGGTCCACCAACCCAGCGGCTGGACGAACACCATGAGCAGGAAGCACAAGACGCGCACGCCCATCATGATCAGGTAGCGCGCGGAGCGCGACGTCACCTCATCGCGTGGTGCTCGCGGCAGAGACGTGGCGGATTGGGTGTGGGCGGTGTTCTTCACTGTCGTTCCAGCCTACGCCGGGTGGCTGTGCGCGTCGCCGCTAGGCTGGATCGCGCATTCATTCGTCCACCCCGGAGGTCACCCATGTCCGACGACCGTGTCGTCCTCGTCACCGGCGGAAACCGCGGCATCGGACGCGCCATCGCCGCCCGCTTCGTCGCCAACGGTGACAAGGTGGCCGTGACCGCGCGCAGCGGCGAAGGTCCGGAAGGCACGCTGACAGTGCGGGCGGATGTGACCGATGCCGCGTCCGTCGATGCGGCGTTCACTGAGGTCGAAGAGAAGCTCGGCCCCGTGACCGTCGTGGTCGCCAACGCCGGCATCACGAAAGACACGCTCCTGCTGCGCATGACCGAGGACGATTTCGACAGCGTGGTGGACACGAACCTCGGCGGTACGTTCCGCGTCGTCAAGCGTGCATCGAAGGGGATGCTGAAAGCCCGGTGGGGGCGCGTCGTCCTCATCTCGTCGGTCGTCGGGCTGTACGGCTCGGCCGGTCAGATCAACTACGCGAGCTCGAAGGCCGGACTCGTCGGCTTCGCGCGCTCGCTGACCCGCGAGCTCGGCGGCCGGGGCATCACCGCCAACGTCGTGGCGCCCGGGTTCATCGAGACCGAGATGACAGCAGAGCTGCCCGAGGAGAAGAAGGCCGAGTACAAGAAGGCGATCCCGGCTGGGCGCTACGCGTCGGCCGACGAGGTCGCCGGTGTCGTCGCGTGGCTCGCGTCGGATGACGCGGCCTACATCTCGGGTGCCGTCATCCCCGTCGATGGCGGACTCGGGATGGGGCACTAGAGGGCGTATGGCTCGAGGAACTCCTCGATCGCCTCGATCGTGGTCGCGTTGTCGGTGTGCAGATGGCCGCGGATGCCCACGGCGGCCGCGCCGTCGAGTGACACCCGGTGGTCATCGATGAACAGCACGTCGTCGGGTCGCGCGTTCATGAGTGAGAGCGCGGCGGCGTAAGCAGCGGCATTCGGCTTGGCCACTCCGATCTCGTGGCTGTAGAAGATCGGGTCGACGACCGACGACAGGTCGAAGCGGCGTTCCTCCTCTTCGCGCGCGCCGTCGGCGGAGTTCGAGAGGGCGGCCCGGCCGACGTGGGCCGGCAGTGACCGTGCGTAAGCGAGGAGCTCGCTGTTCGCGGAGCCACAGTAGGCGTTCCAGAACTCGGTGCGCACGTCCGCGCGGATCGCGGCGTCGAAGCCAAGTGCGTCGCCGACGCGACGCCAGTACTCGGCCTCGCCGCCCTGCTCGATGTCGATGCGGGGGAGGTCAGCCGCGTCGATGCGCGCGCCGAAGGTCTCGGCATCGAGCCCGGCGCGCTCGCGCAGACGGGCCGAGAACCGTGGCTGCCAGTGGCCGTCGTCGGCGAGGGCGAACACGCCACCGATGTCGAACAGGATCCACGGCTTCGTCGTCATCGGGCCACTCTACGGCTCGCCCGGCCCGTCGGGATGGGTACGAGCGCTCGAGCTCGGACCCGAGTGTGCGCACGTTGTCGATGCCTGCCATGACCGTCTCAGTCGTTCATCGTTCAGAAGGGTGGCTGTGGCCCAGACCCCGCGTTCGGGCAGACACATCCGGGATGAGGCCTCCAGGGCCGCGCACCAATACCGAACAAGCCTTCGAGCGCCAAACCCCTAATTACAGTCTGATCTGGGATATCAATCCGGGAGAATCCTACCTTGAACCTCCGACACCGCCTCATCCGGACGGGCTCGCTCCAGGGACCGGACGATGGCGACAGCGAGCGCTTCGGGCTCCGACAGCTGCGGCCAATGCCCGGTGTCGAGATGCACGACCTCGACATCGCGGATCCCCGTCAACTCGTCCTCCCAGGGCGCCCAGCGCGCCAATTCATTTCGCAGTGCGATCTCGTCCTGCCGCCCCGACAAGAGCGTGACCGGGATGTCGCGCCGCGCCGGGTTACTCAGCTCGACAGCGTCGGTGGGCACCCGCATCGGGACGGAGCGGAGACTCACGGCATCCCGCATCTCATCGTCGAGATCGGCGATGTCGGCGCCGTCGAAGTAGTCCCAGCCCGGGAACGGGACGACGCCGTCGAGCGCGGGGAACTCCGAGATGCCGAATCCGGATGCCGGGGGCACGCTGTCGACGAAGATCACCTGCGACACATGCTCGGGGCGCGCATCGGCGGCCGCCCAGGCGACATTTCCGCCACCCGAGTGGCCGACGATGGCCACAAGCGAGTCGCACTTGTCGATCTCGGCGACCACGGTGGCGACCCAGTCCTCGAAGCCGACGTGCGCCGCGGCAGAGACCGGCTCACCCACGCCGGGCATGGTGAGGGCATGAGGCGTGTGTCCCGCGCGTTCGAGGGCGGGGACCACGCCGTCCCAGGATGATGCGTCCAGCCAGAGTCCGGGGACCAGGATGACGTCCATGTCCGCACCATAACGCGCCGCGGCGACATCGGAGCGGAGAACGCCCGGTGTTCCGCTCAGCGAGCGGGCGACGGCAACAGCGGCACGACCTGTGACAGATCGACCGGGCCGACGACCAGGTCGGCCTGGGCGCGCACTGCGGGCTTCGCGTTGAACGCCAGGCCGAGAGCGGCGGCCGCCATCATCTGCAGGTCGTTCGCTCCGTCGCCGATGGCCAGCGTGCACGACATGGGCACGTCGTGATCCGCGGCCCATTCGCGGAGAGCTGCGGCCTTGCCCGCGGCATCCACTATCGTCCCGTCCACCCGACCGCTGAGCACCCCGCCATCGACCTCGAGGCGGTTGGCGCGCCAGACGTCCACGCCCAAGCGCGGCGCGAGCGCGTCGAGAATCTCGTGGAACCCGCCCGACACGACGCCGACGACACCGCCGCGCGCGTGCACGGCGTCGATCAGCTCGGTGACGCCGGGCGTGGGCTCGATGCGCGCCAGAACGCGCTCGAACGCCGACACCGGCACGCCCGCGAGCGCCTCGGCGCGCGAGCGCAGGCTCGCCGCGAAGTCGACCTCGCCGCGCATCGCGGCCTCGGTCGCCGCGGCCACCTCGGCACCACGGCCGACTTCATCGGCGATGAGCTCGATCACCTCATTGCGGATGAGGGTGGAATCGGCATCGAGGACGACGAGAAGACGCGCAGACACCCGACCACAGTACCGGGCAGGTCACGCCTCGATGCGCACGCCCTTGCCCACCACAGTGATGCCCGAATCGGTCACGGTGAAGCCACGTTCGAGGTCACGCTCGCGATCCACTCCCACGGTCGCGCGGTCGGCGAGCACGACGTTCTTGTCGAGGATCGCCCGGTGCACGCGCGCGCCCTGACCGACTTGCACGTGATCGAAGACGACCGAATCGGTGATCGTCGATCCGCCGGCGGCCAGGTTCCACGGGCCGATGACGCTGCGCTCGAGGTGCGTGCCCGACAGCACCGACCCCAGCGAGACGATGGAGTCGATCGCGTTGCCGATGCGGCCCACCGAGTCGCGCACGAACTTCGCCGGCGGCGAGTTCACGGTCTGCGAGTGGATCGGCCACGCCATGTTGTAGAGGTTGAAGACCGGCAGCGTGGAGATGAGGTCCATGTGCGCGTCGAAGAACGAGTCGATCGTCCCCACGTCGCGCCAGTATGCGCGGTCGCGGTCGTTCGACCCGGGCACGTCGTTGTGCTTCATGTCGTAGACGCCGGCCTCGCCCCGCTCGACGAAGTAGGGCACGATGTCGCCGCCCATGTCGTGATTGCTCGTGGCGTCTTCGCCGTCGTCAGTGACCGCTTCGATGAGGGCATCGGCGTCGAAGATGTAGTTTCCCATCGACGCCAGCACCTCGTGCGGAGCGTCGGGGAGGCCCTCCGGGTTCTGCGGCTTCTCGAGGAACTGCTGGATGCGCCCGTTCTCGTCGGCGTCGATGACGCCGAACTGGTCCGCCAGCGAGATGGGCTGACGGATGCCGGCGACGGTCGCACGCGCGCCCGAGGCGATGTGCGCGTCGAGCATCTGACGGAAGTCCATGCGGTACACGTGGTCCGCCCCGATGACGATGACGATGTCGGGCTGCTCGTCGTTGAGGAGGTTCAAGCTCTGCAGGATCGCGTCGGCCGAACCCGTGAACCACCGCTTGCCCAGTCGTTGCTGGGCCGGCACCGTCGCCACGTATGAGTCGAGCAGCGCCGACATGCGCCAGGTCTGCGAGACGTGCCGGTCGAGGCTGTGCGACTTGTACTGCGTCAGCACGACGATCTGTCGCAGGCCCGAATTGATGAGGTTCGAGATCGCGAAGTCGATGAGCCGATACTGCCCGCCGAACGGGACGGCCGGCTTCGCCCGGTCCGCTGTCAGCGGCATCAGTCGCTTGCCCTCACCGCCGGCGAGGATGATTCCGAAGACCTTTGGTGCGGCTGGCATGGCACCACACTAGGCCCAACCGCGGCCCTGTACTAGCGTTCCTGACATGCGCGTCGACATCGTGACGAAGGAATACCCGCCGGAGATCTACGGAGGCGCCGGAGTACACGTCGCCGAGCTCGTGAAGGCGATGAGACAGGATGCTTCAGCCGCTCTCGATGTGAGGGTCAGAGCGTTCGGCGCCGAGCGCGACGAGTCCGGCACGAGCTCCTACGCGGTGCCCGCGGAGTTGGCCGGCGCGAACCCCGCGATCCAGACCCTCGGCACGGACCTGGCCATCGTGTCGGACGTGGCCGGAGCCGATGTCGTGCACTCGCACACCTGGTACGCGAACTTCGCCGGGCACGTGGCATCCCTCCTGCACGGCATCCCGCACGTGATCACCGCGCACAGCCTCGAGCCGTTGCGCCCGTGGAAGGCCGAGCAGCTGGGCGGCGGCTACGCGGTCTCGAGCTTCATCGAGCGCTCCGCATACGCGTCGGCCGCGGCCATCGTCGCCGTCTCGGACGGAATGCGCTCTGACATCCTGCGCAGCTATCCCGAGCTCGACCCCGGCAAGGTGCGTGTCATCTACAACGGCATCGACGTGCAGGAGTGGCATCCCGTCGACGATCCCGCGGTGCTTGCCAAGCACGGCATCGATCCTTCGCGTCCGTCGGTGGTGTTCGTCGGGCGGATCACCCGGCAGAAGGGGCTGCCCTATTTCCTGCGCGCCGCAGAGCGCCTGCCCTCCGACGTGCAGCTCGTGCTGTGCGCGGGCGCCCCCGACACTCCGCAGATCATGGAAGAGGTACAGGGGCTCGTCCGCGGGTTGCAGTCCACCCGCGAGGGCGTCGTCTGGATCGAGGAGTTTCTGCCGCGCCACGAGCTGTGCACGATTCTCGGACAGGCGACGGCCTTCGTCTGTCCGTCGATCTACGAGCCGCTGGGCATCGTGAACCTCGAGGCCATGGCGTGCGGAGCGGCCGTCGTGGCCACGGCGACCGGCGGCATCCCCGAGGTGGTCGTCGACGGCGTGACCGGGCGGCTCGTGCCCATCGACCAGGCCGACGATGGCACCGGCACGCCGCACGACCCGGAGCGGTTCGTCGCCGATCTCGCCGCGACGCTCACCGAGGTGGCCACCGATCCGGAGGCCGCAGAACGGTACGGGCAGGCCGGCCGTGAACGCGCTGCGCGTGACTTCAGCTGGGCGACGATCGCCGAGCAGACCGCGGCGCTGTACGCGGAGTTGCTCGCCGGTGACAAGTAGGCTTGAAGGCATGCCTCAGGTCCTCGAGTTCTCCGACGTCGTCGTCCGCCGAAACGCCCGGGACATCGTCGATCATGTCGACTGGTCGGTCACCGATGATCAGCGCTGGGTCATTCTCGGTGCCAACGGCGCAGGCAAGACCACACTGCTGCAGCTCGCCTCGACACTGCTGCACCCCACGAGCGGCGGCGTGACGATCCTCGATGAGCGTCTCGGTCACACCGACGTGTTCGAGCTGCGTCCGCGCATCGGTTTCGCGTCGACGGCGATGGCGCGCCGCGTGCCGCCGGAGGAGACAGTGCTCGACGTCGTCATGACGGCCGCATACTCGGTGGTCGGGCGCTGGAACGAGACCTACGAGGACATCGACGAGCGCCGCGCGCTGCGGGTACTGGCGGAGTGGAAGCTCGATCATCTCGCCGACCGGACCTTCGGCACCCTCTCGGAGGGGGAGCAGAAGCGGGTGCAGATCGCCCGCGCGGTGATGACCGACCCCGAACTGCTGCTGCTCGACGAGCCGAGCGCGAGTCTCGATCTGGGCGCCCGCGAAGAGCTGCTGCAACTGCTCGGCGGCTATGCGCAGGCACCGACGACGCCCGCGATGGTCATGGTCACCCACCACGTCGAGGAGATCCCCGTCGGTTTCACGCACGTGCTGCTGTTGCGCGAAGGCTCGGTGGTGGCCGCGGGGCCGCTGGCGAGCGTCCTGACCGCGGAGAATCTCAGCGCGACCTTCGGCATGCCGATCACCCTCACCGCCACCGATGGACGGTACGCCGCACGGGCCGCGTCGGCGGATGCCTCCGACAACTGATAGAATCGATCCTTGGTGCTCCGGCGCCGTAGATTTCCCTTCCGTACTCGCAAGGAAACCCAATGAAGACTGACATCCACCCCGACTACCACGCCGTCGTTTTCCGCGACCTCGGTTCGGGCGAGACCTTCCTGACCCGCTCCACCGCGACGAGCGACAAGACCATCGAGCTCGACGGTGCCGAGTACCCGGTCATCGACGTCGAGATCTCTTCGGCGTCGCACCCGTTCTACACGGGCAAGCAGCGCATCCTCGACTCGGCCGGCCGCGTCGAGAAGTTCAACCAGCGCTTCAAGGGCTTCGGCGGCGCCAAGTAGGCTCAGCCGTTCGCAAAGGCCCCGCCTCGGCGGGGCCTTTCGCATGCCCGGGAGGCACGTGTCAGCGGATCGGCCAGCTGCCGTCGAGCTTCTCGGCGGGATCGATGCGCCCGATGCGCACAAAGTACGCTGTGAGACTCTCGGCCTGATCGCGCGCCCACCCGATCTGCTGGGTGTGCAGTTCTGCGGCCGTGGCCGGCAGAGCATCGGGAAAGCGTTGCGCGAGCGCGAGCGCCACGCGGCCGGCGGCCACCGCATCGGCGCAGGCCTCGTGTGCGTCGTCGCCGAGCATCACCGCGTAGTGGGCAGCGACCGCGGTGAGGGTGCGCTTACCGCGGCGGTAGCGATCGCACGCCTTGTCGATGACGAGCGGGTCGATCACTGGAGACGGTGTTGCGATCGGCTCGACGCCGTGACGCGCCGCCTCGTGGGCGAGCAGTGAGAAGTCGAACGGGGCGTTGTACGCGACGATCGGGATGCCGGCCTCGAACAGCGCGCGCAGCGCCGCCGTCACCTCGGCCACGACCGCGGCGGCCGCTCGCCCCTCGGCACGTGCGCGTGCCGTCGTCACGCCGTGGACGGCGGCCGCGGCATCCGGAATCTCCACACCGGGATCCGCGATCCAGTCGTGTGCGTCGAGCACGAGCCCCTGACCGTCGAGCAGTCCGACGTGCGCGGTGACGACGCGATCCTGTGTGACGTCGATGCCCGTCGTCTCGAGGTCGAACACCCCCACCCGCGTCGACCATTCCGGTGCGATGAAGAGGGGCAGTTCGTCCATGCCGCCCACGGTATGCCACGCCTCCGACATCCGGAGCCGGCATGCCGGGTCCGTAGACTTCCAGGGTGAGTGCATCCAGTCCCTACGCCCGACAGCTCGCGGCGATCCCCGTGCGGCGCCGCGAGGCCGAGGTCCTGGGTGGAACGACCGCCTACTGGGAGTACGGACCGGAGGACGCCGCGACCACGATCCTCGCGGTGCACGGCTTCCGCGGCGAGCATCACGGGCTCGAGCCGATCGTGGCACAGCTGCCCGACGTGCGGTTCCTCTCGCCCGATCTGCCCGGCTTCGGCGAAAGCGCGCCGCTGCCGGGGCGTACGCACGATCTGGACGCGTACGTCGACTGGCTGACGGCCTTCGCCGCGGCGGTCGCGCCCGGCGCCGTGGTGCTCGGACACAGCTTCGGATCGATCGTCGCGTCGGCCGGGGTGGCGCGCGGCCTTCCCACGCCCCGGCTCGTCCTCGTGAACCCGATCGGCGCGCCCGCACTGTCAGGGCCACGCGGCGTGTTCACCCGCCTCGCGGTGTTCTACTACTGGGCGGGTGCGAAGCTGCCGGCGGGGCTGGGGGAGGCACTGCTGCGCAACCGTCTCATCGTGCGCGTGATGAGCCTGGCGATGGTGAAGACGAAGGATGCCGCGCTCCGACGCTTCGTGCACGACCAGCACGACACCTACTTCTCGCGGTTCGCCGACCGCGACGTGCTGCACGACGCGTTCGTGACGAGCGTGTCGCACGACGTGCGCGAGTCGGCCGCCCGCATCAGGCAGCCGACGCTGCTGATCGCCGCGCAGCGCGACGACATCACGCCGATCGAGAAGGAACGGGAGCTGGCGACCCTGTTCGCCGAGGCGGAACTCGTCGAGATCCCCGAGGTCGGGCACCTCATCCACTACGAGACGCCGCAGGCGGCGGCCGAAGCGATCAGGCGGTTTCTCGCGCCAACCCCATGAGCGGGCGCACACGGTAGTCGATGACCTCGCCCATCACCAACGAGGTCTCGGTGCGTTCGACGCCCTCGATCGCGAGGATGCGGGCGTCGGTGTCGAACAGGTGCTGGGTGTCACGGCACGCGACGCGCACGAGCAGATCGACTTCGCCGGACAGGCCGTGCGCCTGCAGCACCTCGGGAACGCGGTGCAGCTCGGCCGTTATCTGCGGCAGCTCGGCCTGACGCACGGTCACGGAGATGAAGGCCTCGATGGGAAAGCCCATCGCGCTCGGCGACAGTGAGCGCTCGAAGGAGAGGAAGACGCCGGAGCGCTCGAGCCGCGCCATGCGGGCCTGGACGGTGTTGCGGCTGAGCCCCAGAGCATCGGCCAGCGCGACGACGGTCGCGCGCGGTTCGCGCGAGAGGGTCGCCAGAAGCTCAAGGTCAACGCTGTCCAGTTGGGCCATAGTGCGAAAGACTAGCACGGTGCCCAACCATGTTTCTGTGCAACATGCTCAGCCGCTGTGCGGATGCTTGAGCTAGGTGCGAGATCGACGTAGCCTCACGATATCCGGCGAAGATGCCGGCTCATCACGCGGTGCGCCTCACGAGGGACCCGCGAGAAGGAGGGATGACGATGGTGCACACCCTGAACCCCACAGCCGACCTCAAGACCGACGTCGACGACGTCGCCCGGTTGCTGACCGCCGACGGTGAACGCGTCGCCGACCGTGATCTGGACTCGTGGATCGCCGACCTCGACGCACAAGCTCTGCGCGGCCTCTACCGCGATATGTTCTTGCTGCGTCGCATCGACGCCGAGGGCATGGCCCTGCAGCGGCAGGGACAAGTGGGCCTCTGGGCGCCCTGCAACGGGCAGGAGGCCACCCAGATCGGCACGGCCCGCGTGCTGCAGCCCTCCGACTTCGCCTTCCCCAGCTACCGCGAGACCGGTGTGGTCTACGCTCGCGGTGCGCAGCCCGAGGGATTCCTTCGCGCGTGGCGCGGTGAGGCGCACTCCAGCTACGACCCGAACGAGCTGGGCACCGCCGTACAGCAGATCATCATCGGCGCGCAGACGCTGCACGCTGTCGGCTACGCGATGGGCATTCAGCGCGACGGCGTCGACCAGGTCGTCGCCACCTGGTTCGGCGACGGCGCGACCAGCCAGGGCGACGTCAGTGAGGCCATGGTGTTCGCGGCGTCGTACGAAGCGCCCGTCGTGTTCGTGTGCACGAACAACCAGTACGCGATCAGCGAGCCGGTCGGGGTGCAGGCGAAGGCTCCGATCGCCGGACGCGCGCCGGCCTTCGGCATCCCGAGCATGCGCGTCGACGGCAACGACATCCTGGCCGTGACGGCCGCTATGCGGTGGGCTGTCGACCACGCCCGCAGCGGCAAAGGGCCGGCGTTCATCGAAGCGGTCACCTACCGGATGGGCCCGCACACCACCAGCGACGACCCCACGCGTTATCGGGAGAAGGACGAGGTCGAGGCCTGGAAGCGCCGCGATCCGTTGACGCGCGTCGAGGCGTACCTGCGCGCGATCGGAGAGTTCGACGACGAGGTCGCCGCGCAGATGCAGCACGATGCCGACGAGCTCGGCGCCGCGGTGCGCAGCACGTGCCTGGCGATGACGACGGCCCCGGCCCTCAGCATCCTGGACGACGTCTACGCCGAGCCGCACGCCGGCCTCGATGAGGAGAAGACCTGGTTCGCCGCCTACGTCGACGGCTTCGCCGAGGAGGCCGGGCGATGACGCAGCTCACGATGGCGAAGGCCCTCAACGAGGGGCTGCGCCGTGCGATGGCCGATGACGACAAGGTGCTCGTCATGGGCGAAGACATCGGTCGCCTCGGCGGCGTGTTCCGCATCACCGACGGTCTGCAGGCAGAGTTCGGCGCGCAGCGCATCGTCGACACCCCGTTGGCCGAGTCGGGCATCATGGGCACGGCCGTCGGGCTCGCGTACCGCGGGTATCGCCCGGTCGTCGAGATCCAGTTCGACGGATTCGTGTACCCGGCGTTCGACCAGATCGTCTCGAACGTCGCCAAGCTGCACTACCGCTCGCAGGGCACCGTGCGGATGCCGATCACGATTCGCATCCCGTGGGCCGGCGGCGTGGGAGCAGCCGAGCACCATTCCGAGTCACCCGAAGCGTACTTCGTGCACACCTCCGGTCTGCGCGTCGTGGCGGTATCGAACCCGCAGGACGCCTACACCGTTCTGCGCCAGGCGATAGCGTGCGATGACCCCGTGGTGTTCTTCGAGCCCAAGCGGCTGTACCACACCAAGGGCGAGGTCGATCTCGACCGGGATCTCGCCGACGCGGCGCCGATGGGACTGGCGCGCATCGCCCGGCCGGGCAAGGATCTGACGCTCATCACGTACGGTGCGCAGGTGGCGACGGCGATGGATGCCGCGACCGCCGCCGAAGATGAGGGCATCGACATCGAGGTCATCGATCTGCGCTCGCTCTCGCCGATCGACTACAAGACGGTCACCGCCTCGGTGCGCAAGACGGGCCGCGTCGTCGTGACCCATGAGGCCGCGCGCGAGGCGGGGCTGGGCGCGGAGATCATCGCGAGCGTCACCGAACGCTGCTTCTACCACTTGGAGACGCCGCCGGTTCGAGTGACCGGATGGGACATCCCGTATCCGCCCGCGAAGCTCGAGAAGCACCACGTGCCCGACCTGGACCGGATCCTCGATGCGGTCGACCGGGTGCTCGACCGGCCGAACAGCATGTCGGAGGTGGAACTGTAATGCAGGACTTCCGACTTCCCGACCTCGGCGAGGGGCTTCCCGAGGCCGAGCTCGTGCAATGGCTCGTCGCCGAGGGCGACACCGTCAGCCTGAACCAGAACATCGCCGAGGTGGAGACGGCCAAGGCCGTCGTCGAGCTGCCCTCGCCCTATGCCGGCACAGTGCAGAGGCTGCATCACGCCGCCGGCGACACGATCGACGTCGGCGACGTCATCGTGACCTTCGCACTGGAGGGGGAGACGGTGGATGCTGCTCCCGCCGCCCCCGCAGAGGCCGGCAAGGGGGAGGCTGAGGCCGAGCCCGAAGAGGAGAAGGCCACGCCGAACCTCGTGGGGTACGGGGCCGCTCCGCGCAAGAGCGCGCGGCCGCAGCGGCGTGCGCGTGCTGCGCGCGCGGGTGCTTCGGCATCGGCCGACACCGCGGTGCTCGAGGCTGCGCCGCACGATGCGATCGTCGAGCAGCCCATAGAGCAACCGGTCGAGCGGCCCCGCTCCACCCCGCCGGTGCGCAAGCTCGCCAAGGACTTGGGGATCGACCTCGCGCTCGTGGAGGCGACCGGCGAGAACGGCCTGATCACGCGGGGCGATGTCGAGGCGTACGCCGGCCACACCGGCATGGCGGACGCGCAGGCGGCGGCCGCGGCATCCACCACTCCCGCGCCGACGAGCGACGAGCGTGTCACCCGCCGGCCGATTCGCGGGGTGCGCAAGGCGACGGCCGAGGCCATGGTGCGCAGCGCGTTCACGGCGCCGCATGTGACGACCTTCCAGACCGTCGACGTGACCGCGACGATGGAGCTCGTCGCATCGCTGAGGGCCGATCGATCGCTGGAGGGCCACCGCATCGGCGTGATGGCGGTCGCGGCCAAGGCCGTGTGTCTGGCGCTCGGCCGCAACCCGAGTCTCAATGCGAAGTGGGATGACGCGGCCGGCGAGATCGTCGAGCACCACTACGTCAACCTCGGTGTGGCGGCGGCGACCGAGCGGGGGCTCATCGTGCCGGTGGTCCCCGATGCAGACGCCATGACGCTCGTCGAGCTGGCCGACGCGATCGGTGAGCTCGCGGCCACCGCGCGGTCGGGCAAGACGCCACCGGCGGCCATGACCGGGGGCACGTTCTCGATCACGAACTTCGGCGTCTTCGGCGTCGAAGCCGGCACGCCGATCCTCAACCCGGGGGAGGCCGGCATCTTGGGGCTCGGCACCGTGGCCAAGCGGCCCTGGGAGCACCAGGGCGAGATCGCGCTGCGCGACGTCATGACGCTGAGCCTGTCGTTCGACCACCGGATCGTCGACGGTGCCGAGGGGTCGCGGTTCCTGGTCGACGTCGCGAGCGTGCTCGAGCAGCCCGGGAGGGCGATGCTTCTGCGGTGAGGGGTACGCGGGTTGCGCCTGGACGGCGCGTCCGCGCTTCTCCGCGAGAGCATGCCTGTGCACGCCGTTCCGCCGGCGGAGCGTGCACAGGCGTGATCTCGCGTGGGACGCGGGCGTAGGGTCGAGCCCAGCGGGGTGAGCCATGTCGACGAGGATGCTGCGCGCGGTGGTCGGTACCGCGCTCGCGGTTTCGGCATGCTCGCTCTCGGCGTGTGCGGTGCCCGCCGCCGAGCCGCAGGGCACGCCGTCTGGGGCGACGTCATCATGGCGTCCGACCGCGCTGCCGATCACATGTGGCAGCGGGTTCGGAGCGGCGTCCGCCGACTCGGGGACCGATGCCGATCGTTCGTGCGCTGAGGGGAGCGGGTCGCTCTCACAGACTCCGGATGATCGCACGTACGTCGGGTGATTCTGCGGGAATCGTCCGACGTGCGTCGTCTTCTCCGAAGTCTGTGTGGCGGTAGCGCGCCGCCGCCTCGGGGCCTCACGCCCGCAGAGCAGCACCCGCGAGCTGCTCGAGTGTCGCCCGCACCTGGCTCTCGCCGGGGGCGGCGCGCAGCCCGCGCACGCTGTGCGGCGTCGAGTTGATGAGCCCGAACACGGCATGCGCGCGCACGCGCAGATCGGCATCGGAGCGGGAGGGGTGGATGCCGCGCAGCACCCCCACCCACACCTCGACGTATTCGCGCTGCAGTCGTCGCACCCGATGCCGGTCGGTCTCGGCGAGCGAAGCGAGGTCGCGGTCCTGCACGCGGATGACGTCGGCGTCATCGAGGGCGAACGCCACATGGAACCGGATGAGGTCATCAAGCGCGCTCGCGGGGTCGGGCGCGGCATCCACCACTCCCACTCCACCGTCGCGCAGTCGCACGCTCACCTCCACGAGGATCGCGCCCAGCAGCGCCTGCTTGCTCGCGAAGTGTCGGTAGACCGCGGGGCCGCTCACGCCGCATGCGGCGCCGATGTCTTCGAGCGTCACCGACGCGAAGCCGCGCTCGGCGAACAGCCGTGACGCCTCGCGCAGCAGCGCCGACCGGCGGTCGGACTTCGCGCGTTCGCGCTGCGTGATTGCCATCTGAGTTAATCCTCGCTAACATCGAGTTCAGTTAATGAAGACTAACACCGTCGGAGCAGACATGACCGAACCCGCCACCCAGCGTGACCTCGCCGCCGAACTGCGCGAGCGCGTCGCCGTCGCGGCCGAAGGCGGGTCCGCGGCATCCCGCGACCGCCACGTCACGCGCGGCAAGCTGCTGCCGCGCGATCGCGTGCGGCGCCTGCTCGACGAAGGCAGCCCATTCCTCGAGGTCGCTCCGCTCGCTGCCGACGGCCTGTACGACGGGCAGGCTCCGGCGGCGGGCGTCATCGCCGGCATCGGGCTCGTGCACGGCCGACACGTCATGGTGGTGTGCAACGACGCCACCGTCAAGGGCGGCACGTACTATCCGATGACCGTCAAGAAGCATCTGCGCGCGCAGGAGATGGCCCTCGAGAACCGGCTGCCCTGCGTCTACCTCGTCGACTCGGGGGGCGCGTTCCTGCCGATGCAGGACGAGGTCTTTCCCGACCGCGACCACTTCGGGCGCATCTTCTTCAATCAGGCGCGGCTGTCGGCCGAGCGCATCCCGCAGATCGCGGCAGTGCTCGGTTCGTGCACGGCCGGCGGTGCGTACGTGCCCGCGATGAGTGACGAGACGGTGATCGTCCGCAACCAGGGCACGATCTTCCTGGGCGGGCCGCCGCTCGTGAAGGCCGCGATCGGCGAGGTCGTCACCGCCGAAGAGCTCGGCGGGGGAGAGCTGCACGCCCGCCACTCGGGAGTCGTCGACCACCTCGCCGACGACGACGAGCACGCGCTCGAGATCGTGCGAGACATCGTCGCAACCCTGCCGCCGCCCGCCGAGCCGGCGTGGCTGGTCTCCGAGACCGTCCCGGCGAAGGGCACCGCCGACGAGCTCTACGACGTCGTGCCCGTCGACGTGAATCAGCCGTACGACGTGCGCGAGGTGATCAGCCGCCTCGTCGACGGCGGCGCGCTGCACGAGTTCAAGAAGGAATACGGCACGACCCTGGTGACCGGCTTCGCGCACATCCACGGGCACCCCGTGGGCATCGTCGCCAACAACGGCGTGCTGTTCAGCGAGTCGGCGCTGAAGGGCGCCCACTTCATCGAGCTGTCCGATCAGCGCGGCATCCCGCTGCTGTTCCTGCAGAACATCTCCGGCTTCATGGTGGGGCGGGATGCCGAAGCCGGCGGCATCGCGAAGGACGGGGCCAAGATGGTCACGGCCGTCGCGACGACGCGGGTGCCCAAGCTCACGGTCGTGATCGGCGGCTCGTTCGGCGCCGGCAACTACTCGATGTGCGGGCGGGCATATTCGCCCCGCTTCTTGTGGACGTGGCCCGCCAGCCGCATCTCGGTGATGGGCGGCGCCCAGGCCGCATCCGTGCTCTCCACCGTCAAGCGCGATCAGCTCGAGGCGCGCGGCGACCAGTGGCAGGCCGACGAGCAGGCGGCGTTCGAGGCGCCGATCCGCGCGCAGTACGAAGAGCAGGGCAGCCCGTACTACGCGACCGCGCGGCTGTGGGACGACGGCATCGTCGACCCCGCCGACACCCGTGACCTGCTGGGGCTCGCGCTCGATGTCGTTGCGCGCACGCCCCTGCCCGAACCGCGCTTCGGCGTCTTCCGGATGTGAGCAGCACCATGTACTTCGACACCGTTCTGGTGGCCAACCGCGGCGAGATCGCCCGCCGCGTCATTCGCACGCTGCGCCTGCTCGGCATCCGGTCGGTCGCCGTCTACAGCGACGCCGACGCGTCGGCGCCGCATGTGGCCGAGGCCGATGATGCCGTGCGGATCGGGCCGGCTGCGGCATCCCACTCGTATCTCGACATCGACGCGGTCATCGGTGCAGCGCAGGCGAGCGGCGCGCAGGCGATCCACCCCGGGTACGGCTTCCTCTCCGAGAATCCGGCGCTCGGCCGCGCCTGCGCCGAGGCCGGCATCGTCTTCATCGGGCCGGGTGCCCAGGCGCTCGAGGTCATGGCCGACAAGATCCGCGCTCGCGACCATGTCGCCGCCTCCGGTGTGCCCATCGTGCCCGGCTTCAGCGCCGCCGGCATGACCGACGACGAGATCGTGGATGCCGCGAAGGCCGCCGGCTTTCCGCTGCTGATCAAGCCGTCGGCCGGCGGCGGCGGCAAGGGCATGCAGGAGGTGCATGGTCCCGATGAGGTCCGGGATGCCGTGGCCACCGCCCGCCGCGTGGCCACGGCCGCCTTCGGCGACGACACGCTGCTGTTCGAGCGTCTCATCCAGCGTCCGCGGCACATCGAGGTGCAGGTGCTCGGCGACACACGCGGCACCGTCATCCACCTTGGTGAACGCGAATGCACGCTTCAGCGCCGCCACCAGAAGGTCATCGAAGAGGCTCCGTCGCCGCTGATCGACGCCGGCACCCGGGCACGGCTGGGCGAAGCGGCCTGTGCGGCCGCGGCATCCGTCGCCTACACGGGCGCCGGAACCGTGGAGTTCATCGTGTCGGCGGACCGGCCCGACGAGTTCTTCTTCATGGAGATGAACACGCGCCTCCAGGTCGAGCACCCGGTGACCGAGCTGGTGACCGGCGTCGATCTCGTCGAGCAGCAGCTGCGCATCGCCGCGGGCGAGGCGCTCGACATCGCTGATGTGACATTCGACGGGCACGCGATCGAGGCGCGGGTGTATGCCGAGAGCCCCGCGCGCGGCTTCTTGCCGGCGACCGGCGATGTGCTGTTGTGGCAGCCGGCCGAGGGAGTGCGGACGGATGCCGCTGTCGAGACCGGCAGCGTGGTCACCGCCGACTACGACCCGATGATCGCGAAGGTCATAGCCCACGGTGCCGACCGTGCGCAGGCGCTCGAGCGGTTGGATGCCGCGCTCGCCGGCACCGTGCTGTTCGGTGTGGAGAGCAACATCGACTTTCTGCGCACGCTGCTGACTGATCCCGTCGTGCAGGCCGGCGACATGGACACCGGGCTCATCGACCGGATGCCGCCGTTCGAAGACCCGGCACCGAACGAGGCAGCGCTCGCCGCTGCGGCTGCTGCGGTGCCGCTCGCGGAGGAGCGCGGACACGCGACGCCGCTGTGGCTGGCGGGAACGGGGTGGCGTGCAAGCGCCGCGCCGGTGCCGGGGCGGGTGTGGTTCGAAACGAGCGACGGGACGGTGTCGGTCGCCCCGCGAGCGCAGCGAGACGAAGGTCCGGTGACCGCCGTCGGCTCGGAGGGAACCGTCTGGGTCCACGCCGACGGCGTGACCAGCGCCCTCACGCCGCTCACGCGACGCCAGGCGATGGAGCACCGCCTCGCACAGCGGGAACGCGCCGAGGGCGCCTCCGACCCCGAGCTGCGTGCGCCGATGCCCGGCGCCGTGGTCGCAGTGCACGCTGAAGAAGGCGCCCGCGTGACTGCGGGAGAGAAGATCGTCTCCATCGAGGCGATGAAGATGGAACACCCGGTGACGGCGCCGCATGACGGCATCCTCACCCTCCTGGTCGCGAGCGGCGACCAGGTGCGTCGCGATCAGATCATCGCGCGCGTCGACCCTGCCGAAGGCGAGTGAAAGACAGCATGGACACCTACAGCACTTATGACGTCAGCGACGACGAGCGCGAGCTCGCCGGACTCGTGCGCGGCTTCGCCGACGAGGTCATCGCGCCGATCGCCTATGAGGCGAACCGCACCCACACCCTGCCGCTCGACGTCGTCGCGCAGATGGGGGAGATGGGCCTGTTCGGCCTGCCGTTCCCCGAAGAGTACGGCGGGCAGGGCGGCGACTACTTCGCGCTGAGCCTGGCGATCGAGGCCATCGGCCGCGTCGACCAGTCGCTGGCGATCACGCTCGAAGCCGGGGTGAGCCTGGGCGCGATGCCGATCTTCCGCTTCGGGAACGACGAGCAGAAGCGCGAGCTGCTGCCGGATCTGCTCGCCGGCCGGGCGCTCGGGGGGTTCGGTCTGACCGAACCGGATGCCGGATCCGATGCCGGCGCCACGCGCACCACCGCGCGACTCGAGGGCGGCGAGTGGGTCATCAACGGTGCGAAGCAGTTCATCACCAACTCGGGCACCGACATCACCCGCTTCGTCACCGTGACCGCGGTAACCGGGGAGAAGGACGGCCGCAAGGAGATCTCGACGATCATCGTTCCGAACGGCACACCGGGGTTCACCGTCGAGCCGGCTTACGACAAGGTGGGCTGGCACGCGTCTGACACGCACCCGCTCACCTTCGCCGACGCCCGGGTGCCCGAGGCGAATCTGCTCGGCGAGCGGGGCCGTGGGTTCGCGGCCTTCCTGCACATCCTCGACGAGGGGCGTATCGCGATCGCCGCTCTCGCGACGGGCGCCGCCGAAGGGTGTGTGGACGCCGCCGTCGACTACGCGCACTCGCGGACGGTCTTCGGGCAGCCGCTGGCCACCAAGCAGACGATGCAGTTCAAGATCGCGCGCATGCAGGCCCGGGTGCACACGGCGCGGCTCGCCTGGCACCACGCGGCACGCCTGCGCGACGCCGGCAAGCCGTTCAAGACCGAGGCCGCCATCGCCAAGCTTGTGGCGGGGGATGCCGCCATGGACAACGCCCGCGACGCCACCCAGGTGTTCGGCGGCAACGGGTTCATGAACGAGTACCCCGTGGCGCGCCATTACCGGGACTCGAAGATCCTCGAGGTCGGCGAGGGCACCACCGAGGTGCAGCTGCTCGTGATCGCTCGGGCGCTGGGCCTGGTGTGAAGGGGCTAGCGTGAACGGCATGACCGAGATCGTCCAGCGCGGGCTGTACTACGAGGAGTGCGAGGTGGGCGCGCGGTATCTCCACCGGCCCGGGCGTACCGTCACCGAGGCCGACAACATGCTGTTCTCGGCGCTGACGATGAACACGCAGGCGTTGCACCTCGACGCGGCATACTCGGCCACGCAGCCGTTCGGCAAGCCGCTCATGAACTCGATGTGGACGCTGTCAACGCTGGTGGGGATGTCGGTGGCCCAGATCACGCAGGGCACCCTGGTCGCCCAGCTCGGCCTGTCGGACATCTCGTTTCTGCGCCCCGTCTTCGCCGGCGACACGCTCTACGGCGACACCGAGATAGTTTCCAAGCGGCTCTCGACCTCGCGCCCCGGGCAGGGCCTCGTGACGATGACGCACACCGGCCGCAACCAAGACGACGAGGTCGTCGCCACCGTCACGCGCATCGCGCTGATGTGGTGTCTGCCGAAGGAGGATGCATGAGCTTTCAGATGGGGCCCGCCCTGCTGTTCTGCCCTGCCGACCGGCCCGAGCGGTTCGCCAAGGCTGCCGCACGGGCCGACGCGGTCATCCTCGACCTCGAAGACGCTGTCGCCGCAGCCGACAAGCCCACCGCGCGCGGCAACCTCATCGAGAGCGACCTGGACCCGGCGTGCACCATCGTGCGTATCAATCCGCTCGACTCCGAGCATGCGGCATCCGATCTGTCCACTCTGTCGCAGACCGACTACCGCACCGTGATGGTCGCCAAGAGTGAGTCGGCGAAGACACTCGGCCGATTCGACCCGCGCTTCCGGCTGATCGCGCTGTGCGAGACAGCGCGCGGGGTGGTCAACGCCGAGAAGATCGCCTCGCTCGAGAACGTCACGGCGTTGATGTGGGGCGCCGAAGACCTCGTCGCGTCGCTGGGTGGCATATCCAGCCGCAAGACGAACGGGCGCTACCGGGACGTCGCGCGTCAGGCGCGATCCCGCGTGCTGCTGGCCGCGGGCGCTCGTGGCAAAGCCGCGATCGACGCCGTGCATCTGGACATCGCCGATGCCAAGGGGCAGTCACGGGAGGCGATGGATGCCGCGGCCTCCGGCTTCGCGGCCACCGCCTGCATCCATCCTTCGCAGGTCGAGCTCGTGCGGGCCGCGTACCGCCCGGACGTGAAGACCGTGGCCTGGGCCCGGGCGGTGCTGGCCGCGGCCGCCGGGCAACGCGGTGTGTTCTCGTTCGAGGGACGCATGGTCGACGAGCCTGTGCTCGCGCACGCGCGCTCGGTGCTCGCGCGGGCGTGAGCGTCAGCCGGTCGTTGAGCGAAGCGCCCGCAGGACGCTGAGTCGAAACGCCAGCTCAGTGCGCGACGGCGTCGACGAGGCGCAGGCGCTCGCGCTCGATGA
Source organism: Microbacterium horticulturae (assembly GCF_029094505.1). Classification (NCBI taxonomy): domain Bacteria; kingdom Bacillati; phylum Actinomycetota; class Actinomycetes; order Micrococcales; family Microbacteriaceae; genus Microbacterium; species Microbacterium horticulturae. Next base: position 1,451,924 of record NZ_CP119108.1, read on the forward strand.
GGATCGTGTAGCCGCCGCCGTTGGGCAGCCGGGTGGCGGGGTCAGGCAGGTCGCCGTGGCTGATGTGGCGCACGAGCTCGCGGATGAGCGCGCCATGCGAGACGACGATGACCGACGCGCCGCCCGGCGCGGTCAGTGCACGGACATCGCGGGCTACCTTGCGCACGCCGCGCACCGCGCGCTTGCGCACGAGCGGCCACGGCTCGGCGCCGGGCACGTCGGATGCATGGCGGGTGCCCCAGCGTGCCTCGATGTCGTCGCCGGTCATCCCCTCTGCCTCGCCGTACGCGCGCTCGCGCAGTTCGGGGTAGAGGTGCGGCGTGGGCAGCCCGAGCTCGTCGGCGATGATCTCGGCCGTCTCGCGGGCGCGCGACAGGTCGCTGGCCGCGACGGCGACCGGCAGGGACGGATCCATGCGGTCGAGTAGGATCGCCGCGGTGTCGCGTGCCTGCTGACGGCCGGTCTCGTTCAGCGCGATGTCGCTCGTGCCCTGGATGCGGCCGACGCGATTCCAATCCGTCTCGCCGTGGCGGATGAGGGTCAGAGTCGTCACGGCTCAAGCCTATCGGCGAGACCTGTGAGCACCTCGCTCGTTCCGGCGTCGAGCTTCACCGTCGCCCGCGCATCGGCACGTGTCTGCCCGCGATTGACGATCACGATCGGGATGCCGCGGCGCTGTGCGCGCTGGATGAACCGCATCCCCGAGTTGACCACCAGCGACGATCCCGCCACGAGCAGCGCATCGGCGGCGGTCAGCAGCTGCTCGGCACCGGCGAACTGCCCGAGGGGAATCGTCTCGCCGAAGAAGACGACTTCGGGTTTCAGCATCCCTCCACACACACTGCACGCCGGCACGATGAATCCGTCGACGGAGTCGGGGCGCACATCGCCGTCCGGCAGCAGCACAGCGTCTTCGTTCGTGACCAGCCACGGGTTGTCGGCCTCGATGCGTACCGCCAGGTCGCGGCGATCGAACACCTGGCCGCAGTGCAGACAGAGCACCCGACGGAGCGTGCCGTGCAGCTCGACGACGCGCTCGGACCCCGCCTGAAGGTGGAGTCCATCGACGTTCTGGGTCATGACACCGTTCACGACGCCGCGGTGCTCGAGATCGGCGAGGGCCTGGTGGCCGGCATTGGGACGTGCGGCGGCGAACCGCTTCCACCCGAGGTGGCTGCCGATCCAGTAGCGTCGGCGCGCGGCATCCGTCGCCAAGAACTGCTGCACGGTCATGGGCTGCCGCACCGGAGCGTGCTCGCCGCGATAGTCGGGGATTCCCGAGTCGGTGGAGACACCGGCGCCGGTGAGAACGGCGATGCGCCGCCCGGTCAGAGCGGCGACGGCGTCTTCGAGCACCTGCCCAGGTTACGCGTTCGGCCGCGGTGCGGGCATGCTGGAGGGGTGAGCGTGATCCGCATCGACGACCCCCTCGAACCACGACTCGCGGATTACCGCGATCTCACCGACGTGAGGCTGCGGCGCATGCTGGAACCGGCAGGTGGCCTGTACATGGCGGAGTCGGCCAAGGTGCTCGCGCGGGCGCTGGAAGCGGGGCACCAGCCGCGCTCGCTGCTCGTGCAGGAGAAGTGGCTCGACGACGCGCTTATGCTGCTGGGCGAGCGCGGCGATGTGCCGGTGTACGTCGTACCGGCGGAGGTGGCCGAGAAGCTCACCGGGTACGCCGTGCACCGCGGGCTGCTGGCCGCCATGCATCGCCCCGAGCTGCCCTCGATCGCGGAGGTGCTGACCGGCGCACGTCGTGTGCTTGTGCTCGATGAGATCGTGGATCACACGAACGTCGGGGCGATGTTCCGGGGTGCCGCGGGCCTGGGCGCCGACGCCGTGCTCGTGGGTGCGCGCTGCGCCGACCCCCTGTACCGGCGCAGCGTGCGTGTGAGCATGGGCACGGTCTTCCAGGTGCCGTGGACACGGCTGCCCGAGTGGCCACAGGCGGGCGACGCGTTGCGCGCCGAGGGCTTGCATCTGGCGGCGCTCGCGCTCGCCGACGACGCCGTCTCACTCGACGACTTCGCCGCCGATCCGCCCGAGCGGGTGGCCCTCATGCTCGGTGCCGAGGGGGACGGCCTCGGACGCAAGGCGCTCGCCGCGGCAGACACCATCGTCACGATCCCGATGGCCGGGGGAGTGGACTCGCTGAACGTGGCTGCGGCCGCCGCCGTGGCGATGTGGGCGCTGCGGGTCTAGGCCTTCTCGCCGCGGCGGGCCGCGGCATCCTTCCCCGGCGCCAGCGTCGTGACCGGCAGCGGTTCTGGGCGCTTCGCGGTGACGTTGTCACCCGACGACTGGTGGCGCAGGCGTCGCAGCACCCACGGCATCAGGTGCGTGCGTGCCCAGACGAGGTCTTCGCTGCGCGCTGCGCGCCAGGTGCGCGGCGGCAGCGGGTCGGGCTCCATCGGGGTGAGGTCATTGGGCACGTTCAGGGCGCGCAGCACCATGCGCGCTATCTCGTGGTGCCCGAGCGCGTTGTAGTGCAGCCGGTCGTCGGTGAAGAACCGCGGGTCCTGCACGGTCTTCAGCGCCCACTGATCGGCCACTATGCAGTCGTACTCGTCAGCGACCGCGCGCACGTTCTCGTTGTAGATCGCCACCTTGCCGCGGATCGCGCGGAACACCGGGGTGAACTCGGTGTCGATGCCGGTGAAGACCACGAGCGTCGCGCCGGTGCTCGACAGGCGTGCGACCGCATCGCGGAACAGAGTCGCGATCTCGTCGGGGTCGGTGCCGGGGCGGATCACGTCGTTGCCGCCCGCGCAGAGCGTGACCAGGTCGGGTTTGAGCGCCAGGGCCGGCTCGATCTGATCGGCGATCACCTGACGGATGAGCTTGCCCCGCACGGCGAGGTTCGCATAGGCGAAGTCGTCGACCTGGCTGGAGAGCACCTCGGCGACCCGATCGGCCCAGCCGCGGAAGACTCCCGGCTCATCGGAGGGGTCGCCCACGCCCTCGGTGAACGAGTCGCCGAGGGCGACGAAGCGTCGCCAGGGGTGCGGCTCGGCGTTCTCGACGAACGGGCTGCGGTGATCCTCAGACATCGTGATCCTCCTCCGGACAGACACTCAGACTAATCGTCGGGCGATGTCTGCCGCTTCGCCTAAGGTGGAATGTCGTCGCGCCGTCCGGCGGCGCAGAAGGGAGTTCGGGTTGGAGGAGCACGCCTCACTGGGAAGCTTCGCCGCCGAACATCTCTCGCCCACCTACCCGCAGCGGGCCCCCTGGGGCACCGCCCAGCGCCTGCGCGCGTGGCAGGCCGAGGCGCTCGACCTGTACTTCGGGCTCGACGGCCCCGATGGCGTCGGACAGGGCCCGCGCGACTTCCTCGCGGCGGCCACGCCCGGCGCCGGCAAGACGACGTTCGCGCTGCGTCTGGGCAGCGAGCTGCTGCGCCGTCGCGTGGTCGACCGCATCATCGTGGTGGCACCCACCGAGCACCTCAAGACGCAGTGGGCGGATGCCGCGGCCCGCGTCGGGATCCGGCTCGACCCCGCGTTCTCCAACAGGCATGCGTCGCCGGCGCGCGAATACCATGGCGTCGCCGTGACCTACGCGCAGGTCGCGGTCAAGTCGTCGGTGCACGAGCGGCTCGTACTCGAGCGGCGAAGCCTCGTGATCCTCGACGAGGTGCATCACGGTGGCGACGCCCTCAGCTGGGGCGACGCGCTGCGCGACGCCTATCGGCGCGCCACCCGCCGCCTGCTGCTGAGCGGCACGCCGTTCCGCAGCGACACCGCGCCCATCCCGTTCGTCGAGTACCACCCCGATGTGCACGGCATCCGCGTCTCGCGCACCGACTACAGCTACGGCTACCGGCGGGCGCTCGAAGACGGTGTCGTGCGCCCCGTGATCTTCATGGTGTACGCCGGCAACATGCGCTGGCGCACCAAGACCGGCGACGAGATGGAAGCCCAGCTCGGGCAGGACAACACCAAGGACATCACCGCGCAGGCCTGGCGCACTGCGCTCGATCCAGAGGGCGACTGGATCCCCGCGGTGCTGCGCAGCGCCGACCGGCGTCTGACCGAAGTACGCGAGCAGGTGCCGGATGCCGGGGGCCTGGTGATCGCGACGGATCAGACGGCCGCGCGCGCCTACGCCGACATCCTTCGGCAGATCACGGGCGAACAGGTCACCGTCGTGCTCTCGGACGAGGCCGAGGCCTCGGGCCGCATCGAGACCTTCTCGAAGGGCACGAGCCGCTGGATGGTCGCGGTGCGCATGGTGTCGGAGGGCGTCGACGTGCCGCGTCTGTCGGTGGGGGTGTATGCGACGAGCGCCTCCACGCCGCTGTTCTTCGCCCAGGCCATCGGCCGCTTCGTGCGCGCCCGGCGACGCGGTGAGACGGCGAGCGTGTTCCTGCCGAACGTGCCGCAGCTGCTGGCCCTCGCAGGCGAGCTCGAGCGCCAGCGCGACCATGCGCTCGACCGCGAGGGCGGAGACGACGAGTGGGCGCCTGAAGAAGACGCGATGGATGCCGCGCAGCGCGACGAGAAGGCCTCGGACTCGCTGATGGAGGAGTTCAGCTACCAGGCACTGGGCTCGCACGCGAACTTCGACCGCGTGCTGTTCGACGGCAAGGAGTTCGGGCAGCTCGCCACCCCTGGCACGCCCGAGGAAGAGGAGTTCCTCGGGCTGCCGGGCCTGCTCGAGCCCGAGCACGTGCACGAGCTGCTTATGCAACGGCAGGCGCGGCAGAGCCGGCACCGCGTCGCCCGAGAGACGCACGAAGGAGCAACGGGCGACGAGCCCGAGCCGCCGCAGGCGCTGCACCGTACCCTCAAAGAGCAGCGCCAGCTGCTGAACAGCCTGGTCGGGCTGTACGCACGGCAGTCGGGCGAACCGCACGGCGTGGTGCACGCTGAGCTGCGGCGCACGTGCGGCGGCCCGGCGGTGGGTCAGGCCACGGTGGCGCAGCTGCAGAAGCGCATCGAGGTGCTGCGCCGGAGGGTGCACTCGTAGACTCGCCGCGTGGCAGCGAGATACTCGTTCGAGACACGGTGGCGCCTGCCTGCCCCGCGCGAGCGATGCTGGCAGGAATTGGAACGGATGCTGCGCGATGGCGCCGTCGCGTGGTGGCCGGGTGTGCGGGTCGCGCCGGCTCCCGTTGACGCCGCGGTGGGCGCGCAGTTTCTCCTGCTCGTGCGCAGTCCCCTGGGCTATCGGCTGCGGGTGACGATGCGCATCACGCAGAGCGAGCCGGCGCGGCTCATCGCGGCCGATGCCGTGGGCGACCTGCGCGGACACGGGGCGATCACCGTGCGCGCGGTCGGGGGCGGCAGCATTCTCACCTTCGTGTGGGAGGTCGAGACCCAGCGGCTCTGGATGAATCTGGCAGCGCCGCTGATGCACGGGGCGTTCGCCCGTGCGCACGACCGGGTGATGGCGCGGGGCGAGCGCGGTCTGCGCGCGACCCTTGCCGGGCGCGGTTAGCGCGTCCGGTGCGGGTTCGGGCGTCGACCCGGTGCGGTTCGGGGCCCCGAAATGCTGGCAATCACGCGGTTCGGGCGGGTGCGGCATCCCGCGCCCGATACCCTCGATCAACGTGAGTGAACCGAGCGCCCGTGATCGCCGCCGCTGGGCGCAGTACCTCGTGAACGAACGGGCCGAAGCCCGCGTGTACCGCGAACTCGCCGGGCGGCGGAGCGGACAGGAGCGCGAGATCCTGCTCCAGCTCGCCGAGGCGGAGGGGCGCCACGAAGCACACTGGCTGACCCTGCTGGGCGGCGAGCCGGCCTCGCTGCCGCGTGCCTCCAAGCGCACCCGGATGCTGGGCTGGATGGCGCGGCACTTCGGCCCGATCTTCGTTCTCGCCCTGGCGCAGAACGCCGAAGGGCGCTCGCCGTACGACGACGATCCGCACGCGACGGCGGCGATGGCGGCCGACGAGAAGGTGCATCAGGAGGTCGTGCGGGGGCTCGCCGCTCGCGGCCGTCGGCAGTTGTCGGGCGGCTTCCGCGCGGCGGTGTTCGGCGCCAATGACGGTCTGGTCTCCAACCTCGCGCTGGTGATGGGCATCGGAGCGGCGGGAGCCTCCGCGCAGTTCGTGCTGTTCAGCGGCATTGCCGGGCTGTTGGCCGGTGCGCTGTCGATGGGCGCGGGGGAGTACGTGTCGGTCCGCTCGCAGCGCGAGATGCTCGAGGCCACGCAACCGGGCGAGTTCGCCGACGGCATCCTTCCCGATCTCGATCTCGATGCCAACGAGCTCGCGCTCGTCTACCGGACCCGCGGGATGTCGGCCGATGCCGCCCTTGCGCGCGCAGAGCAGACGCTCGCTCGCGCGCGACGCCCCGACGTTGTCGCGGCCCACACCGGTCCGGTAGGCGTGCCCGACGATCGCGATGTCGTCGGCAGCGCCTGGCGGGCGGCGTTCTTCAGCTTCCTCTGCTTCGCCTCGGGGGCGATCATCCCGGTGCTGCCGTGGATCTTCGGCATGGCCGGGGTTCCCGCCGTCGTGCTGGCCCTCGTCCTGGTCGGGCTGGCGCTTCTGGGCACCGGCGCGATCGTCGGCCTGCTCTCTGGTGCTGCTCCGCTGCGACGCGCGCTGCGCCAGCTGCTCATCGGCTACGGCGCCGCGGCGGTGACCTACCTGCTCGGCCTCCTGTTCGGGGTGAGCCTGGGCTGAGCCTGGCTGAACCTGGCTGAGCGTGCGTCGGGACGAGCGCGCCGAGCACACGCCTTTTCCCTGCGCGAGAACATCCTTGTGCACGCTCTCCGGCGCAAAAAGCGTGCACAAGGGTGATCTCGCGATGTCGGGCGGGCGCCGCGCGAGTGAGAAGAGAGTGGATGCCGCATCCCCCTCCTTCAGCTATACTGAAGCAGGCATCAGTTGTACTGAAGGTAAGAGGAGGCGGCATGACCGCCATCAGCGAAACCATCACAACCGCGCCCACCCGGCGCGACTGGCTCGGCCTCGGCGCCCTCGCCGCGGGCCTGGGCATGATCGTGCTCGACGGCACGATCGTCGGCGTCGCGCTGCCCGACATCGTCGCGGACCTGCACCTGACCCTCAGCGACGCGCAGTGGGTCGGCAGCCTGTACGCCGCGGTCCTCGCGGCGCTGCTGCTGTCGGCCGGCCGCCTCGCCGATCGGTGGGGGCGTAAGCGGCTGTTCCTGGTGGGGATCGTCGTCTTCGTGCTCGGCAGCCTGTGGGCGGCCACCGCGAGCGGTGCGGGTTCCCTCATCGCTGCGCGAGCAGGTCAGGCGATCGGTGCGGCGATGATCATGCCGTCGACGCTGTCGACCGTGAACGCGACCTTCCGCGGCAAGTACCGCGCCGCGGCCTTCGGCGTGTGGGGCGCCGTGATCTCCGGCGCTGCCGCCGTCGGGCCGCTTGCCGGCGGCGCACTGACGCAGTACGCGTCGTGGCCGTGGATCTTCCTCGTGAACCTGCCGCTGGGCGCGCTCGTGTTCGCCGCCGCGATCTTCACGGTGCGCGAGACGAAGGATCCGGGGGTCAAGAAGCGCGGCGGCGACGTGCTCGGCGCGGTGTTCAGCGCTATCGGCTTCGCCGCGCTCGTGTTCGTCGTCATCGAGGGACCCGACCTCGGCTGGTGGACGCCGAAGGAAGACTTCGCGATCCTCGGGTTCACCTGGCCGGCGACCGCGCCGGTGTCGCTCGTCGTCCCGCTGGCAGTCGTCGCCGTGCTCGGCATCGCGGGATTCCTCGTCTGGGAACAGCAACGTGCCCGGCGGGGGCGTCCCGTGCTGCTGGATCTCACTCTGTTCCGGTTGCCGACCTTCAGCTGGGGCAACCTCACCGCCGGCACTATCGCGGTCGGCGAGTTCGCCATCGTGTTCGTGCTGCCGTTGTGCCTGGTCAACGCGCTGGGCTTCGACGCGATGGGGGCGGGCCTCATCCTCGCGGGCATGGCGCTGGGCGCCTTCGTCTCGGGCGCCCTCGCGCGTCATCTCGCGCGGGCGCTGGGTGCCCCCGGTGTCGTGATCGTGGGTCTCGTGCTCGAGGTCATCGGCGTCGGCACCCTGGCGTTGCTGCTGCGCCCTGACAGTGCCGGTGGGGTGCTCGCCATCCCGCTGGTCGTCTACGGGCTCGGGCTGGGGCTCGCATCCGCGCAGCTCACCGGAACGGTGCTGCGTGATGTGCCCGTCGCGCAGTCCGGGCAGGGCTCGGCCACGCAGAGCACGGTTCGCCAGGTCGGAAGTGCCCTGGGCACGGCGCTGGCGGGTGCGGCACTGTCGATCGCGCTCGCGATGACGCTGCCCGCGGCCACCGGCGACGCCGGTCTCTCGGGTGCGCACGTCGACCAGGCGGTTCAGACGACGCGCTCGAGCGCCGGCGCCACGATCAGCGTGCTGCGCGCGCAGCACGGCGGCGCGATCGTCGACGCTCTGTCGGCAGGCTTCACCGACGCGACCCGCGTCGCGTTGCTCGTGGCCGGCGTCTTCCTCGTCCTGGGCCTGGTCGGTGCCCTTCGCGTGCGCGCCGTGGCACGGCATCCCGCCCCCTGATCCCTGGGACGTGCGAGAGTGGATCGGTGACGGTCTACCTGGATCACGCGGCGACCACGCCGCTGCGAGCCGAAGCACGCGACGCGTGGCTGGATGCCGCGGCCCGCTGTGGGAATGCGTCATCGATCCATCGGGCGGGTCAGGACGCCCGCCGGCTGCTCGAGGAGTCGCGCGAGCGCCTTGCGGCGACTCTCGGCTGCGACCCGATCGAGGTCGTGCTCACCTCCGGGGGCACCGAGTCGATCAACACCGCGCTCAAAGGCCTGTGGTGGGCTCGGGCCGACGGCGCCGACGCGATAGTGCTGCCGGACGGCGAGCATCACGCGACCCTCGATTCCGTGCAGTGGCTGCGCGAGCACGAGCACGCACCGGTACGGCCGGTGGGGGTGGATGCCGCGGCCCGCATTCCTGTGGACGGGTTCGCCGCGGCTCTCCCGGGCGCCGCGGTCGCGACCGCCCTGGTCGCGAACAATGAGGTCGGCACGATCAACGATGCCGCCGGGCTGGCCGCGGCGGCCCGCGACGTCGGCGTGCCGCTGCACCTGGATGCGGTGTCGGCCTTCGGGCACATTCCGGTGTCGTTCCGTGCTTGGCGGGGCGAGGCGGCCGGGCAGACAGGGCTGTGCGCGCTGAGTGTGTCGGCGCACAAGATCGGCGGGCCCGTCGGCGTCGGTGCGCTCGTCGTCTCGCGCCACGCCCACCCGACCGCCCTCCTGCAGGGCGGCGGCCAGCAGCGCTCGTTGCGCAGCGGCACGCAAGATGTCGCAGGGGCCGCTGCGTTCGCCGTCGTCGCCGAGCTCGCACTCGCCGAGCGGCAGACCGAGGCTGCGCGTCTTGTCGCTCTGCGCGACCGGCTGGTGCGCGGCATCCATCAGTCCATCGCCGATGCCGAGCTGCTGGGCGACCCCATCGACCGGCTGCCCGGCAACGCGCACGTGCTGTTTCCCGGCGCGCTCGGCGAGACGCTGCTGTTCCTGCTCGACCGCGCCGATGTGAGCGCATCGACCGGGTCGGCGTGCCAGGCCGGCATCCCCGAGCCCTCGCACGTCGTCATGGCGATGGGGCGGACCGGCGCCGACGCGCGGCAGGTGCTGCGCTTCACGCTCGGGCGCACCACGACGCAGAGCGACGTCGACGCGGTGCTGGCGGCGCTGCCGGCCGCGGTGGAGCGCGCGCGGGCATCCGGCGCCCGTGCAGCAGCGCACTCGTAGACTGGAGCCCATGCGTATTCTTGCGGCGATGAGCGGTGGTGTCGATTCCGCCGTGGCGGCTGCGCGCGCCGTGGAGGCGGGGCACGAGGTCATCGGTGTGCACCTCGCTCTCTCACGCGCGGGCGGCACGCTGCGCACCGGGAGCCGCGGCTGCTGCACGATCGAAGACGCGATGGACGCGCGTCGGGTCGCCGACGTGCTGGGCATTCCGTTCTACGTGTGGGATTTCTCCGAGCGGTTCCGGCAGGAGGTCGTCGACGACTTCATCGCCGAGTACCAGGCCGGGCGCACCCCGAACCCGTGCATGCGATGCAATCAGCACATCAAGTTCGCGGCTCTGCTCGAGCGCGGTCTCGAGCTCGGCTACGACGCGGTGTGCACCGGCCACTATGCCAAGCTCGTCGACGGACCGCAGGGGCGCGAGCTGCATCGCGCGTCGGAGGCGGCGAAGGACCAGTCGTACGTGCTCGGAGTGCTGACGGCCGAGCAGCTCGCGCACACCTACTTTCCGCTGGGCGACACCCCCTCGAAGGACCTCGTCCGCGCCGAGGCCGAGCGACGGGGTCTCGCCGTCGCCAAGAAGCCCGACAGCTACGACATCTGCTTCATCCCCGACGGCGACACCCGCGGCTGGTTGGCTGACAAGGTCGGCGAGTCCGACGGCGACGTCGTCGATCGCACGGGGACTGTCGTCGGCACCCACCACGGCGCCCATTCGTACACGGTCGGGCAGCGGCGTGGGCTGCAGCTGGGCGTGCCCGCGCCCGACGGCAAGCCGCGCTTCGTGCTCGAAGTGCAGCCCGTGACCAACACGGTGGTCGTGGGGCCGAAAGAGGCGTTGGCGACCGCTGAGATCGCCGGTGAGCGCTTCAGCTGGGCAGGCCGCGCGCAGGCCGCGGGAGAGTTCGACTGCGCGGTGCAGATCCGTGCGCACGCCGACCCGGTGCCGGCGCAGGCGCGGTTCACAGGCGGGGCCGTGACGGTGCGCCCGGAGCACCCGTTCGACGGCGTGGCTCCCGGTCAGACGGCGGTCCTGTACGACGGCACTCGCGTGATCGGTCAGTTCACGATCGACCGCACGGTCTCGGCCGTGCCCGTCCCCGAGAGTGTCGGCGCTCGCTCCTAGACTGAACGCGTGGCAGACGAGCAGCTGACCCTCGACCAGGCGCGTGCTGAGGCGAACGACCTCACCGAGCGCATCCTGACTGCGCGCGACGACTACTACGGCCGCAACGCCGAGGTCGTCGACGACGCGACGTACGACGGGTGGATGCGGCGGCTCGAAGAGATCGAGCGGTGGTACCCCGAGCTGCAGGGACAGGACTCGCCCACGCTCACCGTCGGCGCCGCTGAGAACACGCCGTTTGCTCCTGTCGAGCACGCCGAGCGCATGCTGAGCCTCGACAACGTGTTCTCGCCCGACGAACTGCGTGACTGGTGCGTGAAGGCCGAGGCGAGCGCAGGGCGCACAGTGCGCTGGCTCACCGAGCTGAAGATCGACGGACTCGCCATCAGCCTGCGTTACGAGCACGGCCGGCTCACTTCGGCCGCGACGCGCGGTGACGGCCGTGTCGGCGAAGACATCACCATGAACGCGGTGCGGGTGCACGGCATCCCCGACAGACTCGCCGGCACGGGGCATCCCGCCCTCGTCGAGGTGCGCGGCGAGGTGTACATCCCGGTAGCGGCGTTCGAAGAGCTCAACGAGTTCCAGGCGGAGTTGCGCGAGCGCGTCGTGGCCGATGCACGGGAGCGGCCGCGGTTCGATGAAGAAAAGGCGCGCACGAGCGCGCAGCGACGGTTTCCGGCCTTCGCGAACCCGCGCAACGCCGCCAGCGGCGGGCTGCGGCAGCAGCTCGACAAGAAAGACGGCCTCGAGCTCGAGTCGGGCACGCGACGGCTCGACTCCCTGCGCCTTCTCGTGCACGGGATCGGCGCCTGGCCGAATCCGCCCGTCTCGTCGCAGAGCGAGGTGTATGAGCTGCTGGCGGACTGGGGACTGCCGACGAGCCCGTACTATCGCACGCCTGACACCATCGACGGCGTGCTCGAGTACGTCGCGTACTACGGCGAGCACCGACACGATGTCGAGCACGAGCTCGACGGCATCGTCGTCAAGGTCGACGAGCTCGCGCTGCACGACGAGCTGGGCGCCACCAGTCGTGCACCGCGCTGGGCGATCGCCTACAAGTACCCGCCCGAGCAGGTGAACACGAAGCTTCTCGACATCGTGGTCTCGGTCGGACGTACGGGGCGGGCGACGCCGTATGCGGTGATGGAGCCGGCGCGGGTCGCGGGTTCGGTCGTGCGCCAGGCGACTCTGCACAACCAGGACGTCGTGAAGGCCAAGGGCGTGCTCATCGGCGACACCGTGGTGCTGCGCAAGGCGGGCGACGTGATCCCCGAGGTGCTCGGGCCCGTCGTCGAGCTGCGCGACGGCAGCGAGCGCGCGTTTGTGATGCCGGAGTTCTGCCCCGAATGCGGGTCGCCACTGCGCCCGGCCAAGGAGGGCGACATCGACCTGCGGTGCCCGAATGCACGGTCGTGCCCGGCGCAGGTGCGCGGACGGGTCGAGCACATCGGTTCGCGCGGAGCGCTCGACATCGAGGTGCTCGGCGAGGTCACCGCCGCCGCACTCACGCAGGCCGAGCCGCCGGCGGAGGCGCCGCTCGACACTGAGGCCGGGCTGTTCGAGCTCACGCTCGACGAGCTCGTGCCGATCTCGGTGATCGTGCGCGATGCCGAGACGGGGCTGCCCAAAGAGACGGATGGCGTGGTCAAGACGCGGCGTCCGTTCCGTCGCAACCCCACGGCCGATGAGCGCAAGGCGGGGCTCGAGGGACCCCAGCCGTCGGCCTCGGCCATCAAGCTGCTCGACGAGCTCGAGAAGGCCAAGACGAAGGATCTCTGGCGACTGCTGGTGGCGCTGAACATCCGGCACGTGGGGCCGGTGGCGGCACGGGCGCTCGCGCAGTGGTTCGGGTCGTTGGACGCGATTCGGGCAGCCTCGCGTGAAGACCTTGCGGCGGTCGAGGGGGTCGGCGGCATCATCGCCGACTCACTCATGGACTGGTTCGGGGTCGACTGGCACGTGGACATCGTGTCGCGGTGGACGGACGCCGGCGTGCAGTGGGCGATTCCCGGGCATGCCGGGCCGGGCGCCGTGACGGCTGGGGGAGTGCTCGAAGGCGTCACGGTCGTGGCGACCGGGTCGCTCGAGGGCTACAGCCGCGAGGGCGCGCAGGAGGCCATCATCGCCGCGGGCGGCAAGGCCGCGTCATCCGTCTCCAAGAAGACCGACTTCGTGGCGGCGGGACCGGGCGCGGGCTCGAAGCTCACGAAGGCCGAAGAGCTCGGCGTGCGCATCCTCGACGCGGCGCAGTTCAAGATCCTCGTCGAGCAGGGGCCCGACGCGCTGGACTCGGCGGATGCCTGATCGACTCATCGTTCTCAACGGCACCCCGGGGGCCGGCAAGACGACGCTCGCACGTCCGTTGGCGGCCGAACTCGGCGTTCCCGTTGTGTCGAAGGACGCAATCAAGGAAGCGCTGAGTGAAGCAGTCGAGACGAAGCTGCCCACGCGAGCGATCGGGGCCGTCGGAGCCGATGTGTTGTGGCGGATCGTCGCGATGCTCGATGGCACAGTTCTGGTCGAATCCGCGTGGATGGCGGGACGTGACGAGGAGTGGTTCCGGCGCGGGTGGTCGTCTGCGGGCTCTCCGGTCGGACTCGAGGTCTGGTGTGAGGCACCTCGCGATGTCATGCGTGCGCGGTATCGCTCACGGCCGCGTCATGCCGTTCATGACGACAGCGCCCGTCTGGCCGAGTGGGAATCGTGGGCGGATGCCGGACGCCCTATGACGGGCCTGCCGGTTCTCGCCGTCGATACGTCGTCTCCTGTCGACATCGTCGTGCTTGCAAGGCGGATCGAGCGGAGTAGGTTCGGCACGGGGCGTTGAGGAAGCGTGATCACAGAGGGCGAGTTGAGAGCGGGAGTGCTCGGTGCTGCGGATGCAGACCTCCGCGCACGAAGGCTTGATACGCTGCACCAGCTGCACGGAAGCGTCATCCTGCCCGTCGATTCGCGCGCTGCCGCTCACTGGGCACGCCTACGTGCGCATCTTTTGCAGGAACGCCGCCGCATGGGCGTCAACGACCTCTGGATCGCAGCGATCGCCGCCGCCAACGAGTTACCCGTCGTCACACAAGACGCCGACTTCGACGCGCTGGAGGGCGCCCCCGGCGTCACCGTGATTCGCGTCTGAGCGCGCTCAGCCCTTGTGGCGGGGCTTGCGCGGCGGACGATCGTCGCAGTCGCGGTACGACGGGCGGTCATCGCGGCGCGGGCGGTCGTCGAAACCATCGCGCGGGTGACGCCGATTCGGCGCACCGCGGTCAGGCCTCATCTGGATGAGCTTGCCCGAGATGCGGGTGCCGCTGAGCTTGTCGAGCACCGACGGATCGAGGTTCGTCGGCAGTTCGACGATCGAGAAGTCGGGCTTGATCGTGATCACACCGAAGTCGTCGCGCCGCAGGCCGCCCTCGTTCGCCAGCGCACCGACGATCTGACGCGGTTCGACATGCTGGCGACGACCCACCTCGATGCGGTAGGGCGCATAGTCGCCCCGGCTCCGACGCGGCCCGCGGTCGCCGCGCCCGGGGCGATCGCCGCGAGCAGGCCGGTCACGCTGCGGCCGGTTCACCGCATCGACGGATGCCGCGAGCGGATCGTTCTGAGGATCGAGCAGCAGCGGCGTCGCCCCCTGGGCGACAATCGCGAGGGCGGCTGCGACATCCTGCTCCGGCACGTCATGGTGGCGCACGTAGTGGTCGATGATGTCGCGGAACGCCTCGATGCGGCCGGTCGCCTCCAACGCCTCGGTGATGGCGTCGTCGAAGCGCGTGAGACGGGTCGTGTTGACGTCTTCGGTCGTCGGCAGCTGCATCTGCGCCGGCTGCTGCCGGGTCGCCTTCTCGATGTGCTTGAGCAGATAACGCTCGCGCGGCGTGATGAAGCTGATTGCATCGCCCGAACGACCCGCGCGGCCCGTGCGCCCGATGCGGTGCACATACGACTCGGTGTCGGTCGGGATGTCGAAGTTGATGACGTGGCTGATCCGCTCGACGTCGAGCCCGCGCGCGGCGACGTCGGTGGCCACGAGGATGTCGAGCTTGCCGTCCTTGAGCTGGTTCACCGAGCGCTCGCGCTGAGCCTGAGGGACGTCGCCGTTGATCGCAGCGGCCGAGTATCCGCGGGCGCGCAGCTTCTCGGCCAGCGTCTCGGTCTCGTTCTTCGTACGCACGAAGACGATGACCCCGTCGAAGTTCTCCACCTCGAGGATGCGGGTGAGGGCATCCACCTTCTGTTGGTAGGAGACGACGAGGTACCGCTGCGTGATGTTCTGGTTCGTCGTCGTCTTGGTCTTGATAGCGATCTCTTCGGGCTCCCGCAGGTACTGCTGTGCGAGGCGCCGGATCGCGGCGGGCATCGTCGCCGAGAAGAGGGCGACCTGCTTGTCTTCGGGCGTCTGTGCGAGGATCTGCTCGACGTCTTCGGCAAAGCCCATCTTGAGCATCTCGTCGGCCTCGTCGAGCACGAGGTACTTGAGCTCGGCCAGGTCGAGCGTGCCCTTGGCCTGGTGGTCCATGATGCGGCCGGGCGTCCCGACGACGATGTGCACGCCGCGTCGCAGCGCCGACAGCTGCTGGCCGTACCCCTGACCGCCGTAGACCGGCAGCACGTGCACGCCCTTGAGGTGGCTCGCGTACGACTCGAACGCTTCGCAGACCTGCAGGGCGAGCTCGCGGGTGGGGGCGAGCACGAGCGCCTGCGGCGTCTTCTGCGACAGGTCGAGGCGCTCAAGGATCGGCAGCGCGAACGCGGCGGTCTTGCCGGTGCCGGTCTGCGCCGTGCCGAGCACGTCGCGGCCCTCCATCAGGAGTGGGATCGTCGCCGCCTGAATCGCCGACGGCGTCTCGTAGCCGAGGTCGCGGATCGCAGCCAGGACCCGCCCGGTCACCCCGAGCTCTTCGAAACCGGGTCCCTGCGGCTCGGCCGCGGTCTCGGTCTCTTCGGTCGACGCGCCTTCTGCGGCATCCATCGTCTCTGTCATTGTCCGGCTCCTGTCAGGTCAAGCAGTTTCTCGCGCACCTGGCGGCGCAGCACCTTGCCGATCAGCGACTTCGGCAGTTCGTCGACGACGAAGACGCGCCGCGGAACTTTGTAGGGGGTGAGGATGCCGCGGGCGAAGGCGCGGATCGCCTCGACGTCGGGCTCCTCCACGTTCGGAACCAGCACAATCGCGGCCACGACCTCTTCGCCGGAGTGCTCGCTGGGCAGCCCCACGACGGCGACGTCATCGACATCGGGATGCTGGCGCAGCGCGTTCTCGACTTCGGTCGGGGCGACGTTGAAGCCGCCCGTGATGATGAGCTCCTTGATGCGGTCGACAATGCGCACGAACCCGGCGTTGTCGATCGTGACGATGTCGCCGGTGCGGAACCATCCGTCGACGAACACGGCCTCGGTCGCCTCGGGCTTGCCGTAGTAACCGCCGAACACCTGCGGCCCACGGACCAGGAGCTCGCCGGCGGCACCGGGCGCGACATCCGTTGTCGGTTCATCCGGGTCGACGACGCGGCACTCGGTGCCAGGAAGCGGCAGTCCGACGGTGCCGGGCACGCGATTGTCGGCGACGGGGTTGGCCATCAGCACGGGGGAGCACTCACTCAGCCCATAGCCCTCGACGAGATAGCCGCCGGTGGCCTTCTCGAACGGCACGACCAGTTCGTGTGGGAGCGCCATGGCCCCCGAGATCGCGATCTCGGTGCCCTCCAGCGAGACGCCCTTCTCGTGCGCGGCCGTCAGCAGCCGTTCGGCGATCGGCGGCACGAGCGGCAGAAACGTCGCGGGGTGCTTCTTGGTGACATCCAGCACCAGATCGGGGTCGAACTTGGGGAACAGCACCAGCCGCGCGCCCATCGACATGGCGAACGTCAGGCACAGCGTCAGGCCGTAGGCATGGAACATCGGCAGCACGGCATAGACGACGCACCCGTTGCCGCGGACGATCTGCGGCACCCACGCCTGCGCCTGTGCGGCGTTCGCGAGCAGATTGCGGTGCGTGAGCGACGCGCCCTTCGGGGTGCCGGTCGTGCCGCTCGTGTACTGGATGATGGCGAGGTCGTCGGTCGCCGGCTTCGGGTGGCGGGCAGGCAGCGGTTCGGAGCCGACGATCTGCTTCCAGCCGATCGTGCCGCTCACACGGCTGTACAGCGCCTCGCGCGACTCGCGGGCCTTCGCGACCGGCAGCCTCAGGGCCAGGCGGGTGCGCAGCGGCATCGCCTGGATGACGTCGACGGAGATGAGGTTGGTGACGGCGAGGTCGGCGGGGAAGTCGTGGATGCTGCCGACGACCTTCGTCCAGACGATCGCCGTCTTCGCTCCGTGGTCTTCGAACTGCTTGCGCAGCTCGCGCGGCGTGTACAACGGATTGTGTTCGATCGCGATGGCGCCCAGGCGCAGGATCGCATAGAACGCGACGATGTGCTGCGGGCAGTTGGGCAGCACGATGGCCACGGTGTCGCCGGCGGCGACACCTCGTGCCTTCAGACCCGCGGCCGCCCGGTCGATCTGCTCCTGCAGCTCGCGGTACGTCGTCTCACGGCCGAAGAACTGGAGGGCGGGTGCGTCGGGATAGTCGCGAGCGGAGGCCGCGACGATGTCGATGAGCGAGCCGGTGACGGGTTCGAGATCTTCGGGCACGCCGGCGGCGTAGCTGGCGGTCCACGGGCGCGGTGGATCGAACGACGTCATCCACCCAGCCTACGCGTCGGGAGTGGCGCGCACCGGACTGGGCGCGTGCCTCCTGGGGATAAGGACGGCCACGCTCACACCGACACGGCACCGATCGACAGCAATGCGGAGCTGACGATCGAAATGGCAGCGCGCAGATGGTTCGACGCGGCCCACGGGCGATCGAACCGTGCCCACCCAGCCTTCGCGTTCGCATCGGTGGCCGCGGCGAGCGTGTTGTTCAGCGGAACGTTGACAGCCGCCGTGAGGAAGAACGCGACGAGCGCGGCGACTGCTCCACCGATGAGCCACCAGAACCCTTCGGCGCGAATGACGAACGCTGCGACGATCACGGCCGCCGCGCCCAGCGCGGAACCGATGAACGGCACCATGAACGCGCTGCGCGGTGCCTTCTCGTTGATGCGCTGCATCGCGCGGACGGCATCGCCCGCCGGCAGTGTGCGCAGCGCGGGCAGGACGAACGTCGAGAACGCGAGGTAGATGCCCGCGTTGACCATCGTCAAGGCCGCGGTGACCCAGACCAGGATCGTGAACCAGATCGGCGCGCTCATGGTGGATCACCCGGCAATCGGTGTGCGGACGAGACGAACGCGAAGGATCCACTCAGGCATGCCCCCAGCCTGTCGCATGACCGACGTCTGTGGGAAGAGCCACTGACAGCCCCGAGAGGGCTCGAGGACAGCCGTCCGGGAGGCGCCGATCGTTCGCGCTCTAGAGATTCGCTCGCGCGCATGCGAATTTCAGGCGCAAACGTCGAGAACGACAGCGCGAGCGGAACGGGTGTGCACATCGTGGGCGCCGACACAGACGCCGCGGGCGCGGCATCCACTCGCCCGTAGACTGGAGGGGTGTCAGAAATCACCCCCGATCTCGTGCGCCATCTCGGTGTGCTCGCGCGCATCCGACTGAGCGATGAAGAGGTCGAGCGCCTCACCGGCCAGCTCGACGTCATCGTCGACAACATCGCGAAGGTGTCCCAGGTGGCCACGCCCGACGTGGCGGCCACCAGTCATCCCATCGCTCTGCAGAACGTCTTCCGACCCGACGTGGTCGGGCAGACGCTGACGCATGAGCAGGCGCTGCAGAATGCACCGGATGCCGCGGACGGCCGATTCCGCGTGACCGCGATCCTGGGGGAGGAGCAGTGAGCGACATCATCCGTCTGACCGCGGCCGAACTGGCCGACAAGCTGGCCGCCGGCGAGATCTCGTCGGTCGAGGCCACGCAAGCCCACCTGGACCGCATCGCCGCCATTGACGGCGACGTGCACGCGTTCCTGCACGTGAACGAGAAGGCGTTGGATGCCGCGGCCGACGTCGACCGCCGGCGCGCGGCCGGCGAGCAGCTCGGCCCCATCGCCGGCGTTCCGCTGGCCATCAAGGACGTGCTCGTCACCACCGACATGCCGTCCACGAGCGGATCGAAGATCCTCGAGGGCTACATGTCGCCGTTCGACGCGACGGTCGTCGCGCGCTCGCGCGCGGCGGACCTCATTCCGCTCGGCAAAACGAACATGGATGAGTTCGCGATGGGCTCGTCGACCGAGCACTCGGCGTACGGCGCCACCCACAACCCGTGGGACCTCGAGCGCATCCCCGGCGGCTCGGGCGGTGGCTCGGCCGCCGCGGTGGCAGCCTTCGAGGCGCCGCTGGCGCTCGGCTCCGACACCGGCGGGTCGATCCGCCAGCCTGCGCACGTCACCGGCACCGTCGGCATGAAGCCGACCTACGGTGGTGTGAGCCGCTACGGCGCCATCGCCCTGGCCTCATCGCTCGACCAGGTCGGACCCGTGACCCGCACCGTGCTCGACGCCGGCCTGCTGCACGACGCCATCGGCGGGCACGACCCGCACGACTCGACCTCACTGACCGACGCGTGGCCGTCGTTCGCCGCCGCCGCCCGCGAGGGCGCCCGCGGCGACGTGCTCAAGGGTCTCAAGGTCGGCATCGTGACGGAGCTGCCCGACAGCGGCTTCCAGGCCGGGGTCGCCGCGTCGTTCCGCGCCTCGATCGAGCTTCTGCAGGCGCACGGCGCCGAGATCGTCGAGATCAGCGCACCGCACTTCGAGTACGGTGTCGCCGCCTACTACCTCATCCTGCCGGCTGAGGCATCCAGCAACCTCGCGAAGTTCGACTCCGTGCGGTTCGGGATGCGCGCCGACGTTCCCGCAGGCACCGTCGAAGACGTCATGGCAGCGACCCGCGACGCCGGGTTCGGCGACGAGGTCAAGCGCCGTGTGATCCTCGGCACGTACGCGCTGTCGGCGGGGTACTACGACGCCTACTACGGCTCGGCGCAGAAGGTGCGCACGCTGATCCAGCAGGACTTCACCGCCGCCTTCGGTCAGGTCGACGTGATAGCGACGCCGTCTGCGCCGACCACGGCGTTCAAACTCGGTGAGAAGATCGGCGACCCGCTGCAGATGTACCTGAACGACCTGACGACCATCCCGGCGAACCTCGCGGGTGTTCCGGGCATCTCGATCCCGTCGGGCCTGGCTTCCGATGACGGGCTGCCCGTCGGCATCCAATTCCTCGCACCGGCGCGTGAAGACGCCCGGTTGTACCGTGTGGGCGCCGCACTCGAGGCCGCGCTCGTCGACTCATGGGGCGGCCCGCTGCTGGATCGTGCCCCCGTTCTGGGAGGGGCACGCTGATGGCTGCGAAGATCATGGACTTCGACAAGGCTCTTGAGCTGTTCGAGCCCGTGCTCGGCTTCGAGGTGCACGTCGAGCTGAACACCAAGACCAAGATGTTCTCCGATGCGCCCAACTCGTTCGGGCGCGAGCCGAACACCGATCTCGCGCCGGTCGACCTCGGCCTTCCGGGATCGATGCCCGTCGTCAACGAGCAGGCGGTGCGGTACTCGATCAGCCTGGGCCTGGCCCTGGGCTGCTCGATCGCCGAGTCGTGCCGTTTCGCGCGCAAGAACTACTTCTACCCGGACCTGGGCAAGAACTACCAGATCTCGCAGTACGACGAGCCCATCGCATACGAGGGTCAGGTCGAGGTCGAGCTCGAAGACGGCACGCTGGTACAGGTGCCGATCGAGCGGGCGCACATGGAAGAGGATGCCGGAAAGCTGACCCACGTCGGGGGAGCAGCCGGTCGCATCCAGGGCGCCGAGTACTCGCTCGTCGACTACAACCGCGCGGGCGTGCCGCTGGTCGAGATCGTCACCAAGCCGATCTTCGGCGCCGAGCACAATGCTCCCCAGCTGGGCGCCGCCTACGTGCGCACGATCCGTGACATCGTCCGGTCGCTGGACATCTCCGACGCGCGTATGGAGCGGGGAAACATCCGCTGCGACGCCAACGTCTCGCTGCGCCCGCGTGGCCAGGAGAAGCTGGGCACCCGCACCGAGACCAAGAACGTCAACTCGATGCGCTCGGTCGAGCGCGCGGTCCGGTACGAGATCCAGCGACAGGCGGCGATCCTCGCCGACGGCGGCACGATCACGCAGGAGACACGGCACTGGCATGAAGACACCGGCGTGACCTCGCCGGGCCGCCCGAAGTCGGACGCCGACGACTACCGGTACTTCCCGGAGCCCGACCTGCTGCCCGTCGTGCCCTCGCGAGAGCTGGTCGAGCAGCTGCGCGCCGCTCTGCCCGAGCCGCCCGCGGCGCGTCGCCGTCGGCTGAAGACGGAGTGGGGCTTCACGGACCTCGAGTTCCAAGACGTCGCCAACGGCGGCGTGCTCGTCGAGGTCGAGCAGACCATCGCCGCCGGGACGACGCCCGCCGCCGCGCGCAAGTGGTGGACCGGCGAGATCGCCCGCCTGGCCAATGAGGCCGGGCGTGAGACCAGCGACCTGGTCGAGCCCGCCTCCGTGGCCGAGCTGCAGACGCTCGTCGACGCCGGCACCCTCACCGACAAGCTCGCCCGGCAGGTGCTGGAGGGCATGGTCGCCGGCGAGGGCAGCCCGCAGGAGATCGTGGATGCCCGGGGCCTGGCCGTCGTCTCCGACGACGGAGCGCTCATCGCCGCGATCGATGAGGCGCTGAAGGCCCAGCCCGATGTGCTCGCCAAGATCAAGGACGGCAAGGTGCAGGCCGCCGGCGCCATCATCGGCGCGGTCATGAAGGCCATGCGCGGGCAGGCCGACGCGGCCCGCGTGCGCGAACTCATTCTGGAGCGCGCCGCGCAGTAGCGGCATCCACTCGCGGAGGCCGCCGATGTCGGCGGTCTCCGCGAGAATGGATGCATGGGACGCGGCGACGGATCGAGCAGACGTGTCTCGCCCGACGGTGCCGATGACACCGGCGCCGGCATCCTGCATGTCGACATGGACGCGTTCTACGCATCGGTCGAAGTGCTCGACGACCCCTCGTTGCGGGGCAAGCCCGTCATCGTGGGTGGCGTCGAGGGACGCGGCGTCGTCTCGAGCGCGACGTATGAGGCCCGCCGCTATGGCGTGCGCTCGGCCATGCCTGTGGGGCAGGCGCTGCGCCTATGCCCGGCGGCGATCGTGGTGCCCCCGCACTTCGAGCGGTACCTCGCGCTGTCGGGTCGTGTCATGGACCTGTTCCACGAGGTCACACCGCTGGTCGAGCCGCTGTCGATCGACGAAGCCTTCCTCGACGTGCGCGGCGCGCGCCGGCTGTGGGGCCCGCCGGGTCGGATCGCGCGGATGCTGCGTACCCGGGTCCAGGATGAGACCGGTCTGACCTGCAGCGTGGGCGCAGCGGCCACCAAGCACGTCGCGAAGATCGCGTCGACCATGAGTAAACCCGATGGGCTGCTGATCGTCGCCGAGGCCGCCACCGAGTCGTTCCTCGAACCACTGAGCGTGCGCGCACTGTGGGGCGTGGGGCCGAAGTCGTCGGAGGCGCTGGAGTCCCGCGGCATCCGCACCGTCCACGACATCCGCGATACACCGCGGCCCGTGCTCGAGCGCATCCTCGGGGCGTCGATGGGCGACCGCATCTGGCATCTGGCACGCGGACTCGACGCCCGCGAGGTCGAGACCGAGCGCATCGAGAAGAGCATCGGGCACGAAGAGACGTTCCGCACCGACATCGCCGACGAGCGGGTCCTGCGGGCGGAGTTGCGGCGCCTGGCCGATCGCGTCGGCGCGCGCCTGCGTGAAGCGCAATGGGAGGCCGCCACGGTTTCGATCAAGGTGCGCTTCGCGGACTTCTCCACCTACACACGTGCGCAGACCCTGTCCGAGCCGACGAACGTCGGGCAGCGCATCGGCGCCGCCGCCCTTGATCTGTTCGACCGCCTTGAACGGCCGTTGCCCCTCCGCCTGATCGGGGTGCGTGCCGAGAAGCTGCGCGCTGCAGGCGCCGGGGGACTCACCCTCTGGGACGACGACGCCGAATGGCGGCAGGTCGAAGGGGCGCTGGATGACGCGACCGCCCGCTTCGGGGCGGGAGTGGTCACGCGGGCAGCTCTCCTGGGTGAGCGGCGCGATGTGCGCGGCGTCACGCATCACCCGCCGGTTCGTCGACACGACTGAGCGTCGACGCGATAGAGGGTGGGAATGCCGCCCGCGGACGGCTACCGTGGGAACATGCCCAACATCGCACTCGAGCTCGGCAAGCAGGCCGCGTCATTCGGCGTCAACGGCGCCTATGGCAAGCAGGAGGATGTCGACGGCATCCGCGTCATCCCGGTCGCCCTCAGCTGGACGGGCTTCGGCGGCGGATCCGACGAGGCCGGCAACGGCGGCGGGGGAGGCGGCGGCTACGCCGTGCCGATCGGCGCGTACGTGCGTCGCGGCGACGACCTTCGGTTCGAACCGAACATCGTCTCGTTCCTCGCCGTCGCGATCCCGTTCGTGTGGGTCGCAGGCCGCGCGCTCGCACGTGTCATCAAAGCCCTCAAGAAGTGACACCGACGCGGTCGACGTTGCCCTGCGGGTGGCCGCCGACCGTGTTCTGACCGCCGTGCGGGCGGCCCCCTCGACAGCTCCGGTCGTGCTCGTCGACGGACGCAGTGGGGCCGGCAAGTCGACGCTCGCACGACTGCTGGTCGAGGAGTGGGGCGGTCCGGTGCAGCTTGTCGCCCTGGACTCGCTCTATCCGGGATGGGACGGGTTGGATGCGGGTGCCGAGCTCGCTCGGCGGTGCATCCTCGAGCCGCACCACCGGGGAGTGGAGGGTGTCTGGCGGCGCTGGGACTGGGCCGCGGAAGCTCCGGCGGAGGAACATCGCGTCGCGGCGGATCGTGCGCTGATCGTGGAGGGAGCGGGCATCCTCACTCCCGCGACGGCGCCGCTGGCCGAGGTCACACTGTGGCTGAACGCACCCGAGGCATCGAGGCGCACGCGGGCCCTCGATCGTGACGGAGACGCATATCGCCCGCACTGGGAGCGGTGGGCGCGCCAGGAGGAGCGGCACCTCGCACGCGACCGGCCCGACGAGCTCGCCCTGATCGCGGTGGACGTGCCCTGAGCGCGCCGCGCGCGAACTGGTGCCGAAGGCCCTAGGCCTGCTGGACGAGCATCTCCAGGCGGTACCCGAGCCAGTCGTACACACCGAAACGAGGGTCGTCCTCGTCGTGGTCGTCTTCGTCTGATACGCCGAGTCGCGACGCCAGCACCAGCCTCAGTGCGGCCAATGACCGCAGCCACGCCTCGAACTGTTCGGGGGAGAGGGCGATGGTCACCTCTTCGAGCGACTCCGTGTCTGTGCGTGGCATCTCGAAGGGGACGCCCAGCGTCTCGAGCACGGTCTGCGCGTCCTCCTGGCGACGCGACAGGAGATCGGATGCCGTCAGATCGCGGAACTGGCGTGACGCTTCGGTGTCGTCGGGATACGCGTCGGGGGTGAGTCGCTGCACCGCTGGATCGGCGTTGTCCGCAGCATCCATCAACTCACGGAACTGGCGCAGAAGCTCGGCCAGGTTCGCTGCCTCGATGCGGGTGATCTGCACAACGGTCATTGCGGGGCCTTCCGGATGGTGGCCCAGAGGCCGTAGTCGTGCATGGCCTGTGCGTGCAGTTCCATCTGCTCGCGCGGTCCCTCGGCGACGACGGCGTGGCCGTCGTGATGCACGGAGAGCATGAGCCGCGTGGCGACCTCGCGCGGGTAGCCGAAGTACTGCTCGAGAACGCGCACGACGTAGCTCATGAGATTGACCGGGTCGTTCCAGACCACCGTCTGCCAGGGCCGGTCGGGAACGACCGACTGATTCAGATCGACATCTTCGCGGGTGTCGGGGGCCGCCATCAGGTTCATGCCCATCCCAACTCATGGAGGCGGTCATCGTCGATGCCGTAGAAGTGGGCGATCTCGTGCACGAGCGTCGTGTGCACCTCATCGCGCAACTCGGCCTCGTCGGCGCAGACATCGAGGTGCGGCTCGCGGTAGACGATGATGCGGTCGGGCAGTTCGCCGACGCCGTAGCGATCGCGCTCGGTCAGCGCCCACCCGTCATACAGGCCCAGCAGATCGAGGCTGCCGTCTTCGGGGCGGTCCTCGACGACGAAGACCACGTTGTCGAGACCTTCGACCATGTCGTCGGGAAGGTGGTCGAGCTCATCGACGACGAGAGCCTCGAACGCTTCGGCATCCATGTCCAGCATCCGTGGTTCCTACTCTTGACGTCGATGAAGGGATGGCTCCATCTTCGCAGGCGCAACCGGACAGCGCGGCCGTGGCGGAAACAGGTGAGGTCCACGCCAGGGCATGGACCTCACCGTTGTGGGGTGGCTGACGGGGCTTGAACCCGCGACCCCCGCGACCACAACGCGGTGCTCTACCAACTGAGCTACAGCCACCATGTTCCCGCTCTCACGGGCAACCAGAAAATTCTCTCACACCTGAGGCGCAAACGACGAAACGGCGGCGGCAGCGGCCGCCTTGGCGTCGTCGCTGGTGGGGCCGGGCTGCGCGACGAACACCGCATCGCGGTAGTAGGCCAGTTCACGGATGGACTCGCGGATGTCGGCGAGGGCCCGATGACCCCCGTCTTTCGCCGGTGCGTGGAAGTACGCACGGGGATACCAGCGCCGCGCGAGCTCCTTGATGCTGGAGACATCGACGTTGCGGTAGTGCAGCCAGTTGTCGACCTTCGGCATGTACTTCGCCAGGAACATGCGATCGGTCCCGATCGTGTTGCCGGCCAGCGGCGCCTTGCCCGCCAGGGGCACGAAGCGCTTGATGTAGGCAAGGGTGAGGCTCTCGGCCTCCTGCAGGCTCACGCCCTGCGGGATCTCTTCGATCAGCCCTGACGTCGTGTGCATCTTCGTGACGAAATCGCCCATGTGATCGAGCGCCGCGGGAGTGGGCCGGATCACGACCTGCAAGCCCGGGTCGAGCACATTGAGCTCGAAATCCGTGACGACGACGGCGATCTCGACAAGCTCATCGACACTGAGGTCGAGGCCTGTCATCTCGCAGTCGATCCATACGAGCCGGTCGTTTTCGGATGCTCCTGCCATGCGTTCATCCTACTGACCGGTACGGACACGACGATCGCAGAGCCCCTCCGGGAGGATTCGAACCCCCGACCTTGCGGGTAGAAACCGCTCGCTCTGTCCCCTGAGCTACGGAGGGAAAGGTGCTTACAGGGTATCGAACAGCAGTGGCTTCCGGGAACAGGCCTGGCGTGGCGTGTGGCCGCGGCGTACGGTCGGCAGTGCGCGGAGGAGGTCATGCGATGAACGAGCAGACAGCGGGGAACGAAACGCGGCACGCGGTGTGGGTGGCCTACGGAACGGGTGGCGTCGTCGGCAGCATCCGCGAAGGTGACGACGGGTGGACCGTCACCATGGCGGGAGCGGACCGGGCGGGGGGAACGTACCCTTCCATGGAAGTGGCGAAGGCGGCACTGCACTCGGCGATGACACCCGGCAGCGAGTGGCCGCGATTCGAGCAGCACTGACGCACGCCGCGTGGTGTGCGCGTCAGCGCGCGTAACGCAGGCAGTCGACGGCGTCGTCGAGGGACCAGAAAGCCCCGAGCTCGCGGAACGATCGTGACCCGGGGTGGTAGTGCAGTGCCCGGTAGCGGGTTCCGCGCGCCTCGGTGACCGTGTCGACGTGGCCGATGATGAGCCCTGCGGCGTCGACGAGGCGCCAGCGGCTGTCGCCGATCGGGATCAGTCGCAGTCCGAGCCCGGGGCGCAGCCGCGGGGATGGGGCAGTGCGTGTTGTCATGACCATGATGACCTCCTCCACTCGAAGATAGGTGCGACCTCCGACATTGAACTCATCGGTTCCTCCCCAGAACCCGCCCAACGGCGAAATCACGGTCGCCATCCACAGATGTCCTGATCAGCGCCCCGTCAATGAGTCCGTCGCGACAGAGTGGAGTCTGCTCCGGTGCTCACTGGGCACGGGGCACCGGAGCAGCCGGGCGGCTGCCCGGCAGTGTCGGAAAGGACAGTGAGATGAACGACACGATCACGATCATGGGGAACCTGGCCGCCGACCCGGAGAAGCGGATGATCGGCGGCGGGATGACGGTCACGAGCTTCCGTGTGGCCAGCACCCAGCGGCACTTCGATCGGAAGGAGGGCAAGTGGGTCGACAAAGACACCAACTGGTACGACGTGTCGGTCTTCCGCGACCTCGGCGATCACGCCTATGAGTCGCTCCGCAAAGGGGAGCGGGTCATCGTGAACGGTCGGCTGAAGATCCGACCGTGGCAGACCGAGAAGGCCAAGGGCACGAGCGTGGAGATCGAGGCCGAAGCGGTCGGCCATGACCTGCTGTGGGGCACGACGAAGTACACACGGGTGCGCCGGGGCGACGAATGGAACGTGCCGGGGATGGATGCCGCGACCGCCGACGGTGCGGATGGTGCCGCCGGGACCGACCCGAGCGGCGCTGCGGGCGACGGCGTGGTGCAGGAATGGACGACTGCCCCATTGGGGCAGGGTGAGGGCGCGCCCGGGGCCGGGACCGCCCAGGAAGCGGGCGCACCCGTGCTCGAGGGGGCGCCGTTCTGACGATGTGGTGGGCGCTTGCATGACGGCTGCGCAGGCGCCCACCACATAGACTCGAGACGTGCCCATCCCTCCTCTGGCCTCTCGCCGGTCGCGAGTGGCGCTGTCCGTCTTCGCCGTCGCTGTCGTCAGCGCGCTGACCGGATGCGCGGCCGAGGCGGAGCCGACACCGACCTCGACGACGCCCGTCGCGAGTGCCTCGGCGACGCCGACGAGCACCCCCACACCCACCACCGTGCCGGTCGTGCTGGTGCCCGACGGGTCCGCCGACGACAACGTGCCGCTGTTCCGCAAGGTGGTGAAGAGGGTCTGGGCCAGCGACGACAAGGTGCACGGACGTGCCTACGTCGATGCGCTCGTCAAGGCCGGATTCTCCAAGAAGGCCATGCAGGTCACCGAAGACCTCTCCACCGTGGGCAACGCTGCCGAGAGTCTTCAATTCTCCGTGCTGTGGCACGACGACCAGTGCCTCATCGGCCAAGTCGGTCCGGAGACCGGCACACCGGTGGTCGAGGTCATGCCCGAACTCGGAGACGGACGGTGCCTGCTCGGCAAGACCCGCACCATCGATTGGTGAGCCGCGTCGCACTGCCCAGACACTCAGGTGCGAGCAGGTAGGCTGGGAGGCTGACGTGACCACCCAGGGAGTGCTCTTTTCGAATGGCTGAATATATCTATCAGATGGTCCGTGCCCGCAAGGCGGTCGGTGAGAAGGTCATCCTCGATGACGTCACCATGGCCTTCCTTCCCGGCGCGAAGATCGGCATGGTCGGTCCGAACGGCGCGGGCAAGTCGACGATCCTGAAGATCATGGCCGGTCTCGACCACCCCTCCAACGGAGAGGCGATGCTGTCTCCGGGGTATTCGGTCGGCATCCTCATGCAGGAGCCCGAGCTCGACGAATCCAAGACCGTGCTGGAGAACGTGCAGGAGGGTGTGGCCATCAAGGCCAAGCTCGACCGCTTCAACGAGATCTCCGGTCTCATGAGCGACCCCGACGCCGACTTCGACGCGCTGCTGGCCGAGATGGGCACACTGCAGGAGGAGATCGACGCCGCCGACGCGTGGGACCTCGACTCGCAGCTGGAGCAGGCGATGGACGCGCTGCGCACCCCGCCCGGTGACGCGCTGGTCGCCACCCTGTCGGGAGGTGAGCGCCGACGCGTGGCGCTGGCGCAGCTGCTGCTGCAGAAGCCCGACCTGCTGCTGCTCGACGAGCCCACCAACCACCTCGACGCGGAGAGCGTGCAGTGGCTCGAGCAGCATCTGCAGAAGTACGCGGGCGCCGTCATCGTGATCACGCACGACCGGTACTTCCTCGACAACGTCGTGGAGTGGATCGCCGAGGTCGACCGCGGTCGGCTCATCGGCTACGAGGGCAACTACTCGACCTATCTGGAGAAGAAGGCAGAGCGTCTCCAGGTTCAGGGCAAGAAGGACGCGAAGCTCGCCAAGCGGCTCGCGGACGAGCTCGACTGGGTCCGCTCGAACACCAAGGGTCGCCAGGCGAAGTCGAAGGCGCGCCTGGCGCGCTACGAGGAGATGGCGGCGGAGGCCGAGCGCACCCGCAAGCTCGACTTCGAAGAGATCCAGATCCCGCCGGGGCCGCGCCTGGGCAGTGTCGTTATCGAAGCGAAGAAGCTGCAGAAGGGCTTCGACGGCCGCTCGCTCATCGACGGGCTCAGCTTCACGCTGCCGCCGAACGGCATCGTCGGCGTCATCGGCCCCAACGGCGTCGGGAAGACCACGCTGTTTAAGACGGTCGTCGGACTCGAAGAACTCGACGGGGGGCAGCTGAAGATCGGCGAGACCGTCAAGATCAGCTACGTGGACCAGTCGCGCGCGGGCATCGACCCGGAGAAGACGCTGTGGGAGGTTGTCTCCGACGGGCTCGACATCATCACGGTCGGCAAGACCGAGATCCCCTCGCGCGCCTACGTGTCGAAGTTCGGATTCAAGGGGCCCGACCAGCAGAAGAAGGCGGGGGTGCTCTCCGGCGGTGAGCGCAACCGACTGAACCTCGCCCTCACGCTCAAGCAGGGTGGCAACCTGCTGCTGCTCGACGAGCCGACCAACGACCTCGACGTCGAGACGCTGCAGTCGCTGGAGAACGCGCTGCTCGAGTTCCCCGGATGCGCGGTGGTCATCACGCACGACCGGTGGTTCCTCGACCGCATCGCCACGCACATCCTCGCTTACGAAGGCACCGACGAGAAGCCCGACCAGTGGTACTGGTTCGAGGGCAACTTCGAGGCGTACGAGAAGAACAAGATCGAGCGCCTCGGTCCTGACGCGGCCACGCCGCACCGCTCCACGTATCGGAAGCTCACACGCGATTGAGCCGAACGTGACCGAGACGGCTCATCGCCGACTGCACATGCCCGTTCCGCTGCGGTGGGGCGACCTCGACGCGTACAACCACGTCAACAACACGTCGATGCTGAAGATCCTCGAGGAGGCGCGTGTGCGCGCCTTCTGGCGGCCCGGCGCGGGGGAGGACGCCCCGCCCACCGCCGTGCTCGATTCCGCCGTGCCGAGCGATGTGCTCACGCTCATCGCGCGGCAGGAGATCGAGTATCTGGCACCGGTGCCGTACCAGCGGCATCCCCTCGACGTCCAGATGTGGTTCGGAAAGCTCGCCGGCAGCAGCATCGAGGTCTGCTATGAGGTGTGCGCGCCGCGTGAGACGACCCCGGCCGGCGCGCAGCAGCAGATCTACGCCCGGGCCACCACGATCGTCGTGAAGGTGGATGCCGCGACCGGGCGCCCGCTGCGGCTGACGGCCGAGGAGCGCGCCGCGTGGACGCCGTTCGCGGGCCCGTCCATCAGGTACGCGCACCGGCGCTGACACGCGACCGGTCAGCGCGGAACGCGCACCATGACCTCCTGCGCCACCGAGGCCAGCAGCACCCCGTCACGGGAGTAGATCCGCCCTTGCGTCAGCCCGCGGCCGCCGCGGGCGCTCGGGGACTCCTGGACATACAGCATCCACTCGTCCGCACGCCCGTCGCGGTGCCACCACATCGCGTGATCGAGGCTGGCGAGCTTCAGCCCCGGCGTGGCCCAGGTCACGTCATGTGCCCGCAGCACCGTCTCCTGGATGGACATGTCGGTCATGTAGACGAGCGCCGCCCGATGGAGCGCCGGGTCGTCGGGGAGGGCACGCGGAACACGCATCCACACGGCATGGCGCAGGAGCGGGCCGTCGGCGGCGGCGCCATATGCCTCGACCGG
Organism: Microbacterium horticulturae; assembly: GCF_029094505.1. NCBI lineage: Bacteria > Bacillati > Actinomycetota > Actinomycetes > Micrococcales > Microbacteriaceae > Microbacterium > Microbacterium horticulturae. Next base: position 1,482,568 of record NZ_CP119108.1, read on the forward strand.
AATGTGCCGATGCTCGACGGGACGATCCCAGGTGTCGCTGCGGTCGAGCGAGACCACGGCCTCCGACGTCGACGGTTCGGAAGGAAGATCCTCGGGCTCGGGCAGCCCCTCGGGCATCGGCGCCTGGTGGTCGAGACCGGGCGACTCGACCTCGAACGACGCGATCATCGAGAAGATCGGCACGCCGTTCTGGTACGCCTGCGTGCGTCGGGTCGAGAACGATCGGCCGTCATGGATGCGGTCCACCGAGAACGTGATGGGTTTGGCCGCGTCGCCCGGTCGCAGGAAGTAGCCATGCAGCGAGTGCGCTGAGCGGTCGGCGTCGACGGTACGCTGCGCGGCGACGATCGACTGCGCGACCACCTGGCCGCCGTAGACGCGGCCGTGCGGCATCGGCTGAGAGGCGCCGACGAAGATGTCCTCGGTGGTGCGGGCATCGGACGCAGCCAGGTCGAGGACCTCGAGAAGCGCCGCAACGGGATCGGTAGGAGCGGCCGCGGCGTCTGTCACGTGCACTAGCTTAGAACGCGATGGCCGAGCGTCTGATCTTTCCCGATGCCTACGCCGCCGCTGATCTGCTCACCTTCTCCGGTCGTGCGTCGCGCGCCGGCGACGGTGCCGTGCACCTGCGAGCGGCGAGGGGCACTCTCGCCGTGGCCGCGGTGCCGCTGGTGCGCCAGGGGCTGCTCGACCCCACGCCGACCATCATGGGGATGCGGACCCTCCCGGTCGATCCCGAGCTCGAATGCGACCTTGTCGTCGAGGGCGTCACCCTGCAGACCGAGCCCGGTCGCCCGTCCGCAGTCCTCTTGCCCGAGACGGCCGTCGAGCCTCCGCTGTGGGCGCGTGCCGATGTGCCGCGCAGCGGGTGGACGGATGGGGGAGAACTGGATGCCGCGGCCCTCGCCTCTCGCGGGCAGTGGGGCATGTCGGCGGTCGCCCATGCGCTGCCGATCGACCCGGGCGACCAGATGGTGCACACGGTCCGCGGTCAGGTGTGGAGCGAACCCGACGAGGATCTTCTGGGGTTCCCGCGCGGGGTCGCTTTCGTCGCGCTGTCGCTGGGCTTTCTCGGTGCGGACACCGAGCGCGCCCGCGTGCGGCACAACGGACGCTGGACTCGCGTGAGCCTGCGGCGCGGACACGTGCTGTGGCGCGGCCCGGCGCACCTGGGCATGACCGATGTGCGCCCCACACGGGCGGCGGCGTCGCGCTGACTCAGATGGCCGCGGCGGCCGCGCGCCCCGCGACGCGCCCGGAGAAGAGGCACCCGCCCAGGAACGTGCCCTCCAGCGCCCGGTAGCCGTGCACTCCACCGCCGCCGAAACCCGCGGCTTCGCCGGCCGCGTACAGGCCGGGTACGGGTGCGCCGTCGGCGCCGAGCGCGCGGGACGAGAGATCGGTCTCGATGCCGCCGAGTGATTTGCGGGTGAGCACGTGCAGCTTCACCGCGATGAGCGGGCCCGCGGCCGGGTCGAGCACCTTGTGCGGCGCCGCGGTGCGGATGAGCTTGTCGCCGCGGTACGCGCGCGCTGACCGCAGCATGGCGATCTGGGCGTCCTTCGTGAACTCGTTGTCGATCTCGCGGTCGCGCGACTCGACTTCGTACCGCACCCGTTCACCGTCGAGCACCTCGCCGCCGGGCAGCTCGCGCATCCCGGCGATGAGGTCGTCGAGCGTGTCGCGGACGATGAAGTCGTCACCGTGGTCCATGAACGCCTGCACCGGCCCGGCGGCGCCCTTGCCCAAGCGCGACTTCACGAGCAGGCCGAGGTCCTTACCGGTCAGATCGGGGTTCTGCTCACTGCCCGAGAGCGTGAACTCCTTCTCGATGATCTTCTGCGACAGGATGAACCACGAGTGGTCGTGCCCGGTCGCACGCAGGTGCGCGAGCGTGCCGAGCGTGTCGAAGCCGGGGAACAGCGGCACCGGGAGTCGGCACCCCGTGGCATCCAGCCAGATCGAGGACGGACCGGGGAGGATCCGGATGCCGTGACCGGGCCACACCGGATCCCAGTTCTGGATGCCCTCGACGTAGTGCCACATCCGGTCGGTGTTGACCAGGCGCCCGCCGGCGGTGGCGGCGACCTCCTGCATCGACCCGTCGACGTAGGCGGGAACGCCCGTGACCATCGAGGTCGGTGGTGTGCCGAGGCTCGCCGGCCAGTTGCGGCGGACCAGCTCATGATTGCCGCCGATGCCGCCCGACGAGACGAGCGTGGCGGCGGCATCCACGGTGAACGACGCGACCGCCTCGCGCGAGCTCGCGATGCCGCGTGCGGCGCCGGAGGGGGCGAGCACGTCGCCGACGGCACCGGTGACCGTGCCGTTCGCGGTGGTGAGGGTCGTCACGCGATGGCGCGGAAGGATCGTGATACGTCCCTCGGCCTCGTGCTTCTCGACGGCGGCCTGGAACGGGGCGACGATGCCGGGACCGGTGCCCCACGTGATGTGGAAGCGAGGCACGGAGTTGCCGGGGCCGGTCGCGGTGTATCCGCCGCGCTCAGCCCAGCCGACGACCGGGAAGAACCCGACGCCCTTCTCGTGCAGCCACGCGCGCTTCTCCTGGTGCGCGAACTGCAGATACGCCTCCGCCCACTGCCGCGCCCACGCGTCTTCATCGCGGTCGAAGCCGGCGGTGGCGAACCAGTCTTGACGCGCCAGCTCGAGCGAGTCGTGGATGCCGAACCGGCGCTGCTCGGGCGAGTCGATGAAGAACAGCCCGCCGAACGACCACCAGGCCTGCCCGCCGAGGTTCGTGCGCGGCTCCTGGTCGACGATGATCACCCTCTTGCCTGCAGCGGCGGCTTCGCCCGCGGCGACGAGCCCGGCAAGGCCCCATCCGATGACGAGCAGATCGGCGCTGTGGGCGGGCGATGAGGTCATGACGGCTCCTTCGTCGTCGAGGCGGGCGCCGTCGAGGCGGGCGCCGTCGAGGTGGGCGTCGCCGAGTCGGTGGTGGCCGGGGTGGGCTCGAACGTGTTCACGAGCGAATGGGCGGCGCGCTGCAGGTAGTCCCACAGCGTCGCATCGTGCAGCGGTGGCAGCTGCAGCGCATCCATGGCGTCGCGCATGTGGCCGAGCCAGCGGTCGCGCGCGTCGGGGTTGACGTGAAACGCCTGGTGTCGCATCCGCAGCCGCGGGTGACCGCGCTCCTGGCTGTACGTGCTCGGTCCGACCCAGTACTGTGCGAGGAAAGTGGTGAGACGATGCTCGGCGCCATCCATGTCGTCGGCGGGGTACATCGGCTTCAGAACCGGGTCGGCGGCCACACCCTGGTAGAACAGGTGCACGAGGCGCTCGAACACATCATGCCCGCCCACCTCGTCGTAGAAGCTCATCGGTGCGGTTTCGGTCATGGGGCGCTCTCTCCCGGCGTCTCGGCGCCGTCTGCGCCCTTGTCGCGCTTCTTCTTCTTGGGCTTCCAGACCACATCGCCGGCGATGGGGTTCGGCTTGGTGCGGGGCGGGTTTGCGCCGCGCACGCGCTGGGCGCCCTCCGCCCCCTCGAGGACCACGGAGGCGAGATCGGCCAGGCCCGCGTCAGCCAGGCCGTCGCGCAGCCGCAGTCGCAGCTCGCTGGCCACGTCGTCGCGCGCGTGGGCGCGGGTCTTCATGACGATGCGCAACACCAGCGTCTCGTCGGCGACCGACTGCAGCCCCCACAATTCGGGGTAGCCGGTGATGCGGGTGCGCCACTTCGCATCCTTGGCGAGGGCGGTCGCGGCATCCAGCATCTTCTTCTCGACCTCGTCGACGTCGGCGTCGGCGGGGACGGTGACGTCGACGATCACGCGCGACCAGCCCTTCGACATGTTGCCGATGCGGGTCACCTCTCCGTTGCGCACATACCAGAGAGTGCCGTTGACATCGCGCACGTGCGTCACGCGCACGCTGACGTACTCGACGATGCCGGTGGCAAGGCCCAGGTCGACGACATCGCCGATGCCGATCTGGTCTTCAGCGACGATGAAGATGCCGTTGAGCACGTCTTTGACGATGTTCTGCGCGCCGAAGCCGAGACCGGCGCCGAGCGCCGCGGTCAGCAGGGCGAACGAGCCCAGGATGTCGGGGAAGAGCGCGTTGATGACGAGGATGATCGCGATGACCCCGACGAGGATGTTGACGATGTTCGTGAGGATCGAGCCGAGCGTGCGCGTCCGCTGCACGAGTCGTGCCGAAGCCAGCGGCGACCGCTCGAGCGCCTGCGTGTCGTCGACATGTGCCTTGTTCTTCGCCCCGTTGACGATGCGGGTGACGATGCGGCGGATGAAGATGCGCAGCAGCCACGCGATGATGACGGCGCCCACCACGATGCACGCGGCGCCGAGCAGGCGCAGCCCGGCTGTCACCAGGAACGAGAGCACGCTCTGGAGCCACGTGGGCATCTCGCTCTTGTCGGCCGCGGAGAGCAGACTCTGCAGGATCATGGACATCGTGACGATCCTAACGACCGCGGCCTCTGCCGTGCCTGTGCGGGGTCAGTGCACGAGCCCGGAACGGTGCGTGAGAATCACCAGGTGCACCCGGTCGCGTGCGTCGAGCTTGGTGAGCAGACGGCCGACGTGCGTCTTCACGGTGGATTCGCTGAGGAACAGCTCCGCGGCGATCTCGGTGTTGTTCAGGCCGCGGCCCACGGCCAGGAGCACATCTCGCTCCCGTGGCGTGAGGTTCGTCGGCTCGACCATCCTCGGCTGTGGGGCGCGCATGGCGTGCGCCTCGATGAGCAGGCGGGTCGCACGCGGCGACAGGATCGCGTCGCCGCGGTGCACGGAGCGGACCGCGGCGACCAGCTGGGCGCTGGTGGCATCCTTCAGCAGAAAGCCGCTGGCTCCCGCCTCGAGCGCGCCGAACGCATACTCGTCGAGATCGAACGTGGTCACGACGAGCACGCGTGCGGACGGCAGCTCGTCCACGATGCGTGCCGTGGCCGCGATGCCGTCAAGCCGCGGCATCCGCACGTCCATGATCACGACGTCGGGCTTCAGCTCGCGTGCCAGGTCGAGACCTTCCTGACCATCGGACGCCTCGCCGACCACGGCGATGTCGGCGTCCGCCTCCAGGCTCAGGCGGAAGCCCAGGCGGATGAGCTCCTGGTCATCGACGAGCAGCACGCGGATGGGGTCGTTCATGCGATGTCCTCCTGACGGGGCGGCGCGAGCGGAAGGTCGGCACGCAGCATCCACCGTCCCGGTCCGTCCGGGCCGGACTCCAGCGTTCCGCCGGCCAGACGCGCCCGTTCCTGCAGCCCGCGGATCCCGAAGCCGCCGGCACGGGCGGGTGCCGTCGCGCCGTCGTTGGTGACGGTGATCTGCACGTGGTCGTCGTGTGTGTCGATGCGGACAGGGATGCTGCGCGCGCGGGGCGCGTGACGCATGGCGTTCGTGAGTCCCTCCTGCACGATGCGTCCGATGGCGGAGGCGATCGTCGGCGGAAGCCCCGCGGTCCCCGTCGTGGTCAGCGTGACGGGGAAGCCGGCCTGCTGCGCGGCCGTCACCACATCGGCGGGCGACACCGACCCCAGCGGAGCCAGCGGCGCTTCGGGGTCATCGGAGCGCAGCACGCCGAGCATGGCCCGCATGTCGGTGAGCGCGCTGCGCGCGGTCGCCGCCGTGGCCGCCATGGCGGTGCGGGCCCGCTCGGCATCGGGCGTGGCGCCCGCGCCTTCGGCGAGAGCCACGATCACCGTCAAGGAGTGCGACACGATGTCGTGCATCTCGCGCGCTATGCGCTCACGTTCGGCAGCGGCGGCCAGCTCGGCCTGCTGGTCGCGTTCGATCGCCAGCTGCCGGGACCGGTCGATGACCGCGTGCAGGTAGCGTTTGCGGTTGCCGACGTTCACACCCACCAGGGCGCCGAGCACCACCGAAAGCCCGGTGTTGAAGAAGGTGTTCATCGTCTGGGGCAGCGCGTCGTCGGGGTGCAGAACGCCGGCGACGCCGCCGGAGACCGCCGTCACGAGGAGGGTGCCGGCAACGCCCGCGATCACGCACAGACGGTTCGACCCGTAGACGGCGAGGGAATAGGTGCTGACGATCAGCAGCGCTACCGCGCCGCCGTGGGGTGCGAAGGGCACGGTCATCTGCAGCGCGACGGCCAGGGCGAACGCCAGCAAGGGCACGCGTCGCCGGAACAGCAGCGACGTGCACCCCGCGAGCACGAGGATGACGATCGCAAAAGACAGGGCCCATGGCGCGTGTACCGCCCCGGCACTGATCCCCGCGAGCGAGAGCATCAGGCACAGCAGCGCGATCAACACGTCGCTGAACACGGGATGCCGCGCCCAGAACCGGCGGATCACACCGGGCGGACGCGGCAGAGCGAGGTCCGCGTCCTGCCGGACACGGGCCTCGCCTGCGGGGGAGTCAGCCACGCGGCATCCCGTTTCTCCTATGCGTCACGCGAACGCAGCACCGCCCACGATCCCAGCAGGCCGGCGACCACCCAGGCCGCCAGTGTGATGAGGGCGACGGGGATGGTGAGCGCGCCGTCGGCACCGGGCGGCACCGTCAGCGACTGGGCCGCGGACATCGGCAGGTACGTCGCGGCGTGGGAGATCCAGCTCCAGGCGCCCTCGGAGGGGAAGATCATCCCGATGATCGGCAGCACGAACAGCAGGCCGACGGTCGCGGCGATCGCACCGGGACCGCTGCGCAGCAGGAAGCCCCACGACAGGCCGATCACCGCGAACACGGCCATCGACAGCGCGCCGTACAGGATCGGCTGCAGCACGATCCCCGGGTCGGCGAGATCGATCGGCGACGTGCCGATGATCGCCGCGGCGGGCAGCGTCGACACGACGAACACTATGAGGCTGACGACCAGCAGCAAGGCCGCGACGACGATGGCCTTCGCAGACAGGACGACGCCCCGCCGCGGCTCGGCGGTCAGCGTCGAACGGATCATCCCGGTCGAGTACTCGCCCGTGACGGCGATGGCGCCGAGGGCCCCGGCCAGCAGCATGGTGAACTGGATCGGCGAGATGACCGCGGAGGCCACCAGCTGCGACAGTTGTGCCGCGCTCGTGCTCGCGGCGTCGTTGAACGCACTCATGGAGGCGGCGACGATCGTGGCGAGGCCGACGGACAGCACCGCGACGACGGCGATCGACCACCACGTGGAGCGCAGGGTCAGCAGCTTGATCGTCTCGCTGCGCAGCACCCGGCCGAACGTGAGCCGCTCGTCGCCGGAGCGCACCCGCGCGGGGGCTTCGAGAGTGACGGCGGTCATGCTATCTCCTTCGAGACGTACTCGACGGCGTCACCGGTGAGGGCGAGGTAGGCGTCTTCGAGTGAGCCGGTGGTGGGGGTGAGCTCGTGCAGCGGGATGGCGCGCTCCGCGGCGATGTCGCCGATGCGGGATGCCGCGAGCCCGGCGATCTGCAAGAGTCCGGGTTCGAGGGCGGTGACCTCGACGTCGGGCCCCGAGATGAGGGCGACGAGGTCGGACGCACGCGGGCTGCGAACGCGGACCGTGTTCGTGGTCCACGACCGTACGAGGTCGTCGAGCGGCGCATCGGCAAGCACTCTGCCGCGGCCCAGCACGATGACGTGATCGGCTGTCTGCGCCATCTCGCTCATGAGATGGCTGGAGAGCAGAACCGTGCGGCCTTCACCGGCCGCGTACCGTACGAACTGACGTACCCAGCGCACGCCCTCGGGGTCGAGGCCGTTGACCGGCTCGTCGAGGATCAGGGTCTGCGGATCGCCGAGCAGCGCCGCGGCGATGCCCAGGCGCTGCCCCATGCCGAGGGAGAACTTGCCTGCGCGCTTGCGGGCCACCGCTCCGATGCCGGTCAGCTCGATGACCTCGTCGACGCGGCGAGACGGGATGCCGTGGGTCGCCGCCATCGCGCGCAGGTGGTTGCGGGCGGTGCGCCCGGTGTGCACGGCCTTCGCATCGAGCAGGACGCCCACCTCTCGTAGAGGTGCGCGCATGGTGGTGTATCGCGCGCCGTTGACCGTCACGCTGCCGGCGCTGGGGCGGTCGAGCCCGACGATCATGCGCATGGTCGTCGACTTGCCGGCGCCGTTCGGGCCGAGGAATCCGGTGACTTTGCCGGGCTGCACCGTGAACGACACGTCGTCGACGGCGGTCTTGTCTCCGAATCTCTTCGTGAGACCTTCTGCTGTGATCATGCTTCGACGCTATCGGCCGCGGCGGCAGACGCACATCGTCCCGCGGTACCGATCTGCGCCGGTACCGCGGGACGATGTGTGGAAGTCAGTCCTGAGCGTCGCGCGCCTGCACCGACAGCGCGCGCTCGACGCCGGCGAGGTTCTCGGCGACGATGCGGCGCAGCGCAGCGGGTGCGTCGGAGTTCTCGCCCAGCCACGCCCGGGTCGCGTCGCGCAGCCCGGTGTTCGCCAGCGGCGCCGGGTAGAGGCCGGTGATCAGGTAGCTGGCGATCTGGTACGTGCGCGACTCCCACACCGGCAGCAGCATGTTGAAGTACTGGCTGACGAACGGCTCGAGCAGCGGCGCGCCCGCCGGGTGCACGAAGCCGAGGGCCGCCGAGCGCACCACCGTGTTCGGCAGGTCGGCGTCGACGACGAGGCTGTCCCACGCGACCTGCTTGTCGGCAGGGGTGGGCAGGGCGGCGCGCGCCTGTGCGGCGAGCTCCGAGCCCTTCGCCGTGTTGTCGGCGGCCAGCGCGGTGTCGATGTCGGCGCCGGCGACCGCACCTCCTGCGGCCAGCGCGATGAGCAGCTGCCACGAGAGGTCGGTGTCGATCTCGAGCCCGTCGAGCATCGTCTGCCCGTCGCGAAGGCTGCGCACCTGCTCCCACTGGGCGTCATTCGCGGCCGCCGAGGCGAACGCGGTGACAAGCTGCAGCTGGCTGTCGCTGCCGGCATCAGCGTCCTGGGCCAGCTGCCACAACGCATCGGCGACCCGCTCACGGGTCTGATCGCGATGCGCCGGCGCGACATACGAGTTCGCCGTCAAAAGCAGCTGGTTCAGCGTCGTGCGGATCGTGGTCGACTCGGTCTCGGCTCCGATGTTGCCCAGCACCAGGTCGACGTAGTCGCTGGGCGAGGCCTCGGCGTCACGGGTCTGGTCCCAGGCTGCGCCCCACACGAGGGAGCGGGCCAGCGGGTCGCTGATCTTGTCGAGATGCGCGATGACGGTGGCCAGCGAGCGGTCGTCGAGGCGGATCTTCGCGTAGGCGAGGTCGTCGTCGTTGAGCAGCACGAGGTCCGGGCGCTTCAGGCCCTTCAGGTCGGGCACATCGGTACGGTCGCCGTCCACGTCGAGCTCGATGTGGTGCACGCGCACGAGCGCGTCGCCGTCGAGGTTGTAGAAGCCGATGCCCAGGCGATGCGGGCGGATGGTCGGGTAGTCGGCCGGGGCGGTCTGCACGACTGCGAATCGGGTGATGACGCCGTCCGCGTCATCCTCGATCAGGGGAGAGAGCGTGTTGACACCGGCGGTCTCGAGCCACTTCTTCGACCAGGCCGACAGGTCGCGGCCGCTGGTGACCTCGAGTTCGGCGAGCAGGTCCGCGAGCTCGGTGTTGCCCCAGCTGTGCTTGGCGAAGTATGCCGAGACGCCGGAGAAGAAAGCGTCGATGCCCACCCAGGCGGTGAGCTGCTTGAGAACGGAGCCGCCCTTCGCGTAGGTGATGCCGTCGAAGTTCACCTGCACGTCTTCGAGGTCGTTGATGGTCGCCACGACCGGGTGCGTGGACGGCAACTGGTCCTGGCGGTAGGCCCAGCTCTTCTCCATCGCGTTGAAGGTGGTCCACGCCTCGGTCCACTCGGTGGCCTCGGCCGTGGCGATCGTCGAGGCCCACTCGGCGAACGATTCGTTCAGCCACAGGTCGTTCCACCACTTCATGGTGACGAGGTCGCCGAACCACATGTGCGCCAGTTCGTGCAGGATCGTCACGACGCGGCGCTCCTTGACCGCGTCGGTGACCTTGCTGCGGAACACGTATGTCTCGGTGAAGGTCACCGCCCCGGCGTTCTCCATGGCACCGGCGTTGAACTCCGGGACGAAGAGCTGGTCGTACTTGGCGAACGGGTACGGCACACCGAACTTGTCTTCGTAATACGCGAAGCCTTCGCGCGTCTTGTCGAAGATGTAGTCGGCGTCCATGTCGTGCCACAGGCTCTTGCGGGCGTAGACGCCGAGGGGGATGACGCGGCCCGAGGCGCTCGTGAGCTCTGAGAAGGTCGCCTCGTACGGGCCCGCGATCAGCGCGGTGATGTACGACGAGATGCGCGGTGTGCGCTCGAGCGACCAGGTCGCGGCGCCGTCGGCGGCGGGCGCGGGCTCGGGGGTCGGCGAGTTGGAGACGACCTTCCACTGCGCGGGCGCCGTGACGGTGAAGCGGAAGCCCGCCTTCAGATCGGGCTGCTCGAAGACCGCGAACATGCGCCGCGAGTCGGGTACCTCGAACTGCGTGTAGAGGTACACCTCGTCGTCGACCGGATCGACGAAACGGTGCAGACCCTCGCCGGTGTTCGTGTAGAGGCAGTCGGCATCGACCACGAGCTCGTTCTGCGCGGCCAGGTTATCCAGGGCGATCCGCGAGTCGGCGAAGACTGCGGACGGGTCCAGCGGCCGCCCGTTGAGGGTGATCGTGTGCACGTTGCGCGCGATCAGGTCGATGAAGGTCGAAGCGCCCTCGGTGGCGGAGAAGCGCACCGTCGTGATCGAGCGGAACACCTCCGGACCCGTGGTCAGATCGAGGACGACGTCGTACTCCTGCGTGTCGACGACGGCTCGGCGCTCCTGCGCCTCGATGCGGGTGAGGTTCTCTCCAGGCACTGCAATGCTCCCGTGTTGTGGGCGGTGGATCGCGACGTCGCTGCTGGCGAGGTCGGCAACCAGCCCAGCCTACGTCAGTGACCCCATCGGAACGAAGAGACGCCGGGTGCGGCATCCTCTCTAGGATTGGGACCATGCGCATCCACATCGCCACCGACCATGCCGGCCTGGAGTTCTCGACCCGTCTGCAGCATCATCTCGGCGACCAGGGTCACGAGGTCGTGGACCATGGGCCGCTGGAGTACGACGCGCTCGACGACTATCCCGCGTTCTGCATCCGCGCCGCACAGGCGGTCGTGCGCGATCAGGAGGCCGGCATCGAGACACTCGGTGTCGTCTTCGGGGGCTCGGGCAACGGCGAGCAGATCGCCGCGAACAAGGTCGTCGGTATTCGCGCCGCACTCGTCTGGAATATGGCGACCGCCGAACTCGCCCGTGAGCACAACGACGCGAACGTGATAGCCATCGGCGCCCGTCAGCACACGTTCGACGAAGCGGCGTCGTTCATCGACCGCTTCATCGCCACCCCGTTCTCGGGTGAAGAGCGGCACGCGCGCCGCATCGCGCAGATCCGTGCGTTCGAAGACGACGGAACGCTCGTTCCCGACCCGCGCGCCGGTCGCTGATGCCCGAGGGGCATTCGGTCCATCGCATCGCGCGCCAGTTCGCGCGCAACTTCGTGGGGCGGGAGGTGGCGGCATCCAGCCCGCAGGGTCGTTTCGCCGAGGGAGCGGCACTGCTCAACGGCCGCGAGGCGCTCGCCGCGAAGGCCGTCGGCAAGCAGATGTTCGTCGAGTTCGACGGCGACCTCTGGCTGCACGTGCACCTGGGGCTCTACGGCGCGTGGGACTTCGCAGGCGAGATCCTCGTGGATCCGACGATCGCCTCCGCGAACGGACGCATGGGGCAGACGAACCAGCGCGGCACCGATCTCGGCGATCGGGTGATGGATGCCGCGGGCGAGAACTCCCTGACGTCGATCGGTGCGCCGCGCCGCACGCGTGTGCACGTGCGGATGTCGGAGCAGACGCGCGGGCTCGACGACGAGGGCGAGCAATGGCCGCCGCCGGTGGTCGGCCAGGTGCGGCTGCGGCTGCTCACCGAGCTGACCTGTGCCGACCTGCGCGGACCGACGAAGTGCGAGGTGCAGTCCACCGACGAGATGCTCAGAACGATCGCCAGGCTCGGGCCGGACCCGCTGGTCGGCGACCCTGAAGAGGGAGAGGAGCGCTTCACGCAGGCCGTGCGACGTAAGCGCACCGCCATCGGACTGCTGCTCATGGACCAGTCGGTGGTCAGCGGCATCGGCAACGTCTATCGCGCTGAGCTGCTGTTCCGCGCGCGGTTGAACCCGCACACGCCGGGCAAGGACGTGCCCGAAGAGGTCGTGCGCGGCCTGTGGCGCGACTGGGTGGGGCTGTTGAAGACCGGCGTGGAGACCGGGCAGATGATGACGATGGACGGACTGGACCCCGAGGATTATCGGAAGGCGATGGCCAGTCGCGACGACCGGCACTGGGTCTACCACCGCGGTCTGCCGTGCCGGGTGTGCGGCACGTCGATCGTCGTCGAAGAGGCAGCCGGGCGCAAGCTCTACTGGTGCCCGAGCTGCCAGGCCTGAGCACGGTGGACGGGGGATAACCCCCGTCTCGACTCGGGAGCCCATCCTCTGTCGGAGGCGTCTCGGTGACGCGAGAGTGGAAGTCACGGGCCGGATCGGGTCCGGACAAGCCTGGAGGACCAAGATGACCGCCATCGTGACCGATCGCGCCCCCCGCCGTGTGCGCACCGCAGAAGGGTACGGTGCGGCCTGGCGTGCGGCGCCGGGCCGAGCGCTCTTTCTCCTCACGCTGTTCCCGCTGGCCATCGCCGGCATCGGGGTGCTGGCACCGGTGTTCTTCGCGGGTGTGGGGCTGCTGATCCTCGGGATCGGCCTCGCGTTCGTCCTCGCGGCACTGTTCATCGCCCGCGGCCTGGGTATGGCCGAGCTGTTCCTGCTGCGCCTGACCGGGCTGCCGAGCATCCAGACGGCGGCCGGGGGCCCGGACGCGGCGGGGCACGCGGGATTCTGGAGCACGGCGACCCGTCCTCTCCGCAACGGACACCACTGGGCGGCGCTTCTGCACGGGATGATTGTGCGACCGGTGGTCTCGACCATCACGTTCGGCATTACCGTCGCATGGTTGAGTATGTCGCTGGGCGGTCTCAGCTACTGGTTCTGGAGCAGCTTCCTCCCGCGTGACGGCGAGACGGTGTGGGGCGGGTATGTCGCGGAGGCACTTCCGTGGCTGTTCGCCGGCTGGGGCGCGTGGAATGTTCAGGTCGTCCTGTACCTCGTGGGCGGCGTGGTGTGCGCCGTGACCCTGCCCTGGGTGGTGGGCGGGCTGGCGCGAGGGCATCACGCTATCGCCCGCGGGATGCTGGGCCGCTGGCGCTCCGACGACCTGGCAGCTGAGGCCCGGGCCGAGGCCAGCGCGCGCGGCGCCGCAGTACACGCTGAGGATGCCGCATTGCGCCGCCTCGAGCGCGACATCCACGACGGCCCGCAGCAGCGCCTCGTGCGGTTGCAGATGGATCTTGCCGCGCTCGAGCGCCGATCGCAGTCGGGTGATGTCGAAGCGGCGGCGCAGCTGGCTCGCGAGTCGCAGGAGCATGCCCGCGCCGCGCTGGACGAGCTGCGGGCGCTCTCCAGCGGGGTGGTGCCGCCCCTTCTGCAGGACCGTGGTCTGTCGGCGGCGCTTGTCGCGCTCGGCGCGGCCGGAGCCCTCCCCGCGACGATCGATGTGGAACCCGGCCTCGACGAGTCGGTGAGCCCCGAGATCGCTCGCGCGGTGTACTTCGTCATTGCGGAGCTGCTGACGAACGTCGCCAAGCACGCACGGGCCACCGCCGTCTCGGTCACCGCGATGCGCCGGCAGGCTCCGAGCGGAACGCGGCTCGACGTGCGGGTCGTGGACAACGGGCGCGGCGGGGCCACGGCGCGGTCGGGTCACGGGCTGGAAGGGCTGGGGGAGCGGGTCGCGGGTCTCCGCGGCACCTTCACGGTGCACAGCCCAGAGGGCGGGCCGACGACGATCGGTGTGCAGATCCCGCTCCCGGTGACGCGCTGAGCGCCCTCTACGATGACGGAATGGTCGCGTCCACACTGCCGCTGCGCATCGCCCTGGTCGAAGACTCGCTTCTGCTGCGCGAGGGACTGACCCGACTGCTGGACGAGGCGGGTTACGTCGCGGCGGGTGCGTTCCCCGATGCCGAAGACCTCGTCGAGCGGGTACGGGAAGCGCGGGCCGATGTCGCGGTCCTCGACGTGCGGCTGCCGCCGACGTTCCGTGACGAGGGCATCCGAGCGGCGCTGGCACTCCGCTCGGAATTGCCCGAGGTCGGCATCCTCGTGCTCAGCCAGTACGTCGAGGGTGTCTACGCTCGCGAGCTGCTCGCAGACGGCTCCGGAGGCGTCGGTTACCTGCTCAAAGATCGTGTCAGCTCGCTGGACGAGTTCACGGACGCCGTCCGTCGCATCCACGACGGCGGTACGGTGCTCGATCCACTCGTGGTTCGCAGCCTTCTGGCGACGCGTCCCGACCCGCTGGTCGCGCTGACCCCGCGCGAGCGGGACGTGCTGGAGCTGATGGCGCAGGGCCGCAGTAACGCCACGATCGCCCAGCGCCTGTTCATCGGCGTCGGCGCCGTCGAGAAGAATGTGACGTCGATCTTCCAGAAGCTCGGTCTCGATGACTCGGGTGTCGACCACAGACGGGTGCTCGCCGTACTGGCGTTCCTCCAGGCGGAATGAGAAGACGTCCCCGACCGTCGGGTCGGGGACGTCTTGGTTCAGTGGTTCGCCGGACTCACTCGGCGAGGTGCGCGACGAGGAACCAGCGGTCCTTGTCGAGGCCCTCCTTGATGGCGATCGCGATGTCCTGGCTGGTCAGATCGATCTCGTCGAGACCGTCGATCGCGGCCTGCACGTCGGCGGCGACCTTGTCGATGTCGGCGATCACGCCACGCACGGTGTCCTGCCACTGGGCGAACCCTGCATCGACACCGGTCGCGTCGACATTGTCGGCGATCGTCTTCAGCCGTGCGTCGATCGGCAGGCCGAGGGCGACGACACGCTCGGCGGCGTCGTCCGCCCAGCCCTGTGCGTGCTCCACGACCGAGTCGAGCAATTCGTGGATCGCGATGAAGTTCGAGCCACGGACGTTCCAATGCGCCTGCTTGCCGTTGACGGCGAGAGCCTGCAGGCCGTGGACGACCGGGGTCAGGAACTGGGCGGATCCGGCGGCGACGGTGGGGTCGACCGCGGCGGTGGGAGTGGTCTTCGTGGTGGGCATGGTGGCCTCCGTTTCGGTATGGCTGCCTCAGTGATGACAACGCTACCCAGCTGCAGACATTCCGCAAGCAAGTACAGGCTCGGCTTACCTGGGCTTTGTCAGCGAGTCGTAGAGTCGGAGCATGACGATCGCCGCCGATGCACGCATCCTGCCTGTGAACGGAAAGACCCCACAGATCGACGAGACCGCCCTGGTCGTCTCCGGTGCACGGCTGGTGGGCGACGTGACGCTGCACGCGGGAGCGAGCGTCTGGTACAACGCTGTGTTGCGGGGCGACGGCGATGCGATCACGATCGGTGCCGGGAGCAATCTTCAGGACAATGTGTCTGTCCATGTCGACAAAGGATCGCCCGTCGT
The DNA here is from genome assembly GCF_029094505.1 of Microbacterium horticulturae. NCBI lineage: Bacteria > Bacillati > Actinomycetota > Actinomycetes > Micrococcales > Microbacteriaceae > Microbacterium > Microbacterium horticulturae. Next base: position 1,498,031 of record NZ_CP119108.1, read on the forward strand.
GCTGGGCGAGGACGTCTCGGTCGGGCACAACGCCGTCGTGCACGGTTGCACGATCGGCGACGGGTCACTGATCGGCATGGGCGCCGTCGTGCTCAACGGCGCGAAGATCGGCGCCGGGTGCCTCGTCGCGGGTGGTGCCGTCGTGCTCGAGAACGCAGAGATTCCGGCGGGCTCGCTGGTGGCGGGCGTGCCGGCGAAGGTGCGAAGAGCACTCAGCGACGAGGAGAAGGCCGGCCTCGTGCGCAACGCGCGTGTCTACCGGGACGAGCACGCGCCCGCCCACCGCGACGCGCAGCCTGCATGACGGCTGTTCAGACGCTGCCGAACGGAGCGACGCTCGACACGAGCGCGCTCACGGCACGGGCGCGCCGCCACGACGTCACCGCGTTCTTCCGCTCGTTCGCCGTGCGGCATCCCGATCTGAAAGGGCCGGGAAGTGAGGCTGTCCGCCGTGTGATGGTGCGCATCGGCGCGGCGGCGGTGCTGATAGGAGCGCTGGCGCTGGGATTCGGGATGCTGGGAGAGCTGACTTCCCAGGACGACGACAAGGCCGAACAGCTGCTGGGGATGGGCATCATGATGGGCCTCTTCCTCGTCGCGGGCGGCGTGTTCCTGTGGGTCTCGATACGCAACGGCAAACGACGCAGCACCCCCAAGCGCCAGTATCGGCTGGCCCGGTTCGCGGCTGACAACCGGCTTGCCTACCTGCCCGGACCGGCCTTCGGTGGATACCTTGAGCCCTGGGCGGACCGGGGACGCCTCATCGTCTCGCGGGTGATGCGCGCTCCGTCTCCTGAGGGGACGGTGGAGTTCGGGAACTACGAGCTGTCATACGCGACGACGTCGAACGGCCAGTCGCAGTTCGGCGGCTACTGCGCCCTGCGGCTGGATCGCGGGTTGCCCAACATCGTGCTGCGGTCGCGCCGGCATCGCAATCCGCTGACCGAGGCGGCGGTGCCCGCGCGAGCACAGCGCCTTTCGCTCGAGGGCGACTTCGATCGGCACTTCACGCTGTACTGCCCGCGCGGATATGAGCGCGACGCGCTGTACCTGTTCACCCCTGACGTGATGGCGCGCTTGATCGATCGGGCCGGTGGGTTCGACGTGGAGATCGTCGACGACTGGGTGTTCATCAGCCAGGCCCGGGATTTCGTGACGCTCGACCCCCAGCGTTGGCGCGCGGTCATCGCCGCGACCGGCGCGCTGCGCGGCAAGCTCGCGCAGTGGGAGCGGTGGAAGGACGACCATCTCTCGGCGGACGAGGCGGCGGCCCCCGCATCCACCCCCGCGATCCGTGTGCTCACCGACGTCGCCGCGCCCGGGCGCCGGCTGCGTGCCGGCTCCGGCACGATGTGGGCGCTGCTGGCCGTCGCCGCCGTGATCATCGGAGTCATGCAGCTGTTCCGGCTGTTCTGACCAGAGCTCGCGGAGGGGATGACGGGAATCGTCCCCACCGCCACTCCACACGCCGGCTGCGCCGGCGCGCGGAGCCTCCGGCGGCGGGGGCCCGCCCGCCTCACGCCCGATCCGACGGCACGAATGCCCAGCCGCACGGCCTTCGGCCGCACGTCTGGGCATTGGAGGGGATGACGGGAATCGAACCCGCGTGATCAGTTTGGAAGACTGAGGCTCTACCATTGAGCTACATCCCCGGGGCTCTCGAAAGAGCACCTCGGCAAGTGTACTGGATGCGGCGAGCACCGCCCGCACGTGGTTCTCATCCGGGTCGGCTAGACTTTTCCAGGCCGTTTCGGCGCCGCGCGCCCCGGGGCGTAGCTCAGCTTGGTAGAGCGCCCGCTTTGGGAGCGGGAGGCCGCAGGTTCAAATCCTGTCGCCCCGACATCACGGCCCACAGACCCCAGCACTGCGCCGCGTGCGTTTAGACGCGGAAACCAGAGGAGAACGAACAGGCATGGTCACGAGCACCGTCGAGAAGCTCAGCCCGACCCGTGTGAAGCTGCACATCAGCGTCACGCCCGACGAGCTCAAGCCGAGCATCACCCACGCGTATGAGCACATCGCTCAGGACGTGCAGGTCCCCGGCTTCCGCAAGGGCAAGGTCCCCGCGCCCATCATCGATCAGCGCGTCGGCCGCGGCGCCGTCATCGAGCACGCGGTCAACGAGGGGCTCGACGCGTTCTACCGCGAGGCCGTCACCGCCCATGAGGTGCGCATCGTGGGCCGTCCGAGCGCCGAGATCATCGAGTGGCCCAACGAGAAGGACTTCTCGGGCGACCTCAAGGTCGAGATCGAGGTCGATGTCCGTCCCGAGGTCGAGCTGCCCGACTACGAGGGCACCACGATCACGGTCGACGCCGCCGAGACCGACGACGCCGCCGTCGACGAGGAGCTCGACCGCCTGCGCGGCCGCTTCGGCACGCTCGTGACGGTCGACCGTCCCGCCAAGACCGGTGACTTCGTCGAGCTCGACCTGGTCGCCACGATCGGCGACGCGGAGGTCGACCGCGCCGAGAGCGTCTCGTACGAGGTCGGCTCGGGCGAACTGCTCGAAGGCATCGACGAGGCCGTCGAGTCGCTCACCGCGGGTGAAGACACCACGTTCCGCTCGACGCTCATCGGCGGCGACCGTGCCGGCGAAGAGGCCGAGGTCGCCGTGACCGTCAAGAGCGTCAAGGAGCGCGAGCTGCCCGACGCTGACGACGACTTCGCGCAGATCGCGAGCGAGTTCGACACCATCGCCGAGCTGCGCGAGTCGCTCGTCGAGCGTGTGCAGCAGCAGGCCTCCTTCGGGCAAGGCTCGGCGGCGCGCGACAAGCTTGTCGAAGAACTGCTCGCGAAGGTCGAGATCCCCGTTCCCGAGCAGCTGGTCGCCGACCAGGTGCACGAGCACCTCGAGCAGGAGGGCCGCCTCGAAGACGACGAGCACCGCGCCGAGGTCACCGAGGCCAGCGAGAAGCAGTTCCGCACCCAGGTTCTCCTCGACAAGATCGTCGAGCAGCACGACGTGCAGGTCTCGCAGGACGAGCTGACCCAGTACATCGTGCAGTCGGCCGCGCAGTACGGCGTCGCGCCGCAGGAGTTCGTCGAAATCCTGCAGCAGAACGGCCAGCTGCCGGTTCTCGTCGGCGAGGTCGCGCGCAACAAGGCGCTCGCGGTCGCCCTGGGCAAGGTGAACGTCGTCGACAGCAACGGCAAGTCCATCGATCTGACCGGCTTCGTCGCCACCGAGGACGAAGAGGGGGATGCCGCGGCCGACGAGTCTGCTGAGGCCGCCGAGGCGCCTGCCGAGGACGAGCCCGCCAAGAAGGCTCCGGCCAAGAAGCCGGCGACCAAGAAGGCCCCCGCGAAGAACGCGGAGAAGGCCGACGAGGCTGCAGCGGACGAGAAGCCCGCCAAGAAGCCCGCGGCCAAGAAGCCGGCCGCCAAGAAGGCCGCGCCCAAGAAGGACGCCGAGTAAGACACACTCCGAAGGGCGGGTGACCATGGTCACCCGCCCTTCGCCGTTCCCCAGGAGGACTCATGACCGAGCTGCCCGATGACTGGCAGGACCGGGTCGACGCTGTGTGGGCCGATGACGGGCTCGATGACACGGCGCGGATCGCGGCGATCGACAAGCTGGCGGTCGAGCTGGGGCCGCGGCATCCCGTCGCCCTCTTTGAACGCGCCGGTGCGCGTGACAGCGCCGGACTCGAGCGCGAGGCAGAGCCGCTGTACCGAGCAGCCCTCGACGCGGGCCTCGACCCACGCCGACGCACCCGGTCGGTGATCCAGCTCGCGAGCACCATCCGCAACCTCGGCCGGGCCGATGAGGCGCTCCGCATGCTGCGCGACGAGTATGACGCGACCCGCGGTGGGGAGTTCGCCGACGAAGCCGCCGCCTTCTACGCGCTCGCGCTGGTGTCATCGGGCGACGCCCTGCGCGCGGCATCCATCGCCCTCACTGCCCTCGCGCCGCACCTGACCCGGTACACGCGCTCGGTCACCGGGTACGCGGGCGAACTCATCGATGGGCGCGCCTGAACTCTGCCCAGGGCGAACAGCGGCAGGTCGCGCGGCGCGCCCCGGTAGATTCGAATCACGCAACCGAATCAGGAGCTGGAATGGCTGAACCCCTTGTCGCGCAGAGCGTCTTCGACAGGCTGCTGAAGGACCGCATCATCTGGCTGGGATCAGAGGTGCGCGACGACAACGCCAACGAGATCTGTGCCAAGATCCTCCTTCTCGCCGCCGAAGACCCCGAGAAGGACATCTACCTCTACATCAACTCGCCCGGCGGCTCGATCACGGCCGGCATGGCGATCTACGACACTATGCAGTTCGTGCCCAACGACATCGTCACCGTCGGCATCGGCATGGCGGCGTCCATGGGGCAGCTGCTGCTGACCAGTGGCACGAAGGGCAAGCGGTACATCACCCCGAACGCCCGCGTGCTGCTGCACCAGCCGCACGGCGGCTTCGGCGGCACCGCGAGCGACATCCAGACGCAGGCGCAGCTGATCCTCGACATGAAGCGTCGTCTGGCCGAGATCACCGCGTCGCAGACGGGCAAGACCGTCGAGCAGATCAACGCGGACGGCGACCGCGACCGCTGGTTCCGGGCCGATGAAGCACTCGAGTACGGCTTCGTCGACCACATCCGCGAGCACGCCGAAGACGTGCACGGCGGTGGCGGAACGAACCAGGACGCGAAGGAGAGCAACTGATGAACACCCCGTCCTTCGGTCTTCCGACCTCCCCGCAGGCCCTCGCCCCGAGCGGGCTGCAGATGCCGGGCAGCCGGTACGTCCTCCCGCAGTTCGAAGAGCGCACCGCCTACGGGTACAAGCGCCAGGACCCGTACAACAAGCTGTTCGAAGATCGCGTGATCTTCCTCGGCGTGCAGGTCGACGACGCGTCGGCCGACGACGTGATGGCGCAGCTGCTGGTGCTTGAGAGCCAGGACCCCGACCGCGACATCGTCATGTACATCAACTCGCCCGGTGGCTCGTTCACGGCCATGACGGCGATCTACGACACCATGCAGTACGTGTCGCCGCAGATTCAGACCGTCGTGCTCGGCCAGGCGGCCTCGGCCGCCGCCGTGCTGCTGGCTGCCGGCGCCCCCGGCAAGCGTCTCGCGCTGCCGAACGCCCGCATCCTTATCCACCAGCCCGCCGTCGGCGAGGCAGGACAGGGGCAGGCGTCCGACATCGAGATCCAGGCGAACGAGATCATGCGGATGCGCACGTGGCTGGAGGAGACGCTGTCGAAGCACTCCAAGCGCACGCAGGAGCAGGTCAACAAGGACATCGACCGCGACAAGATCCTGTCGGCGACCGACGCCGTCGAGTACGGCCTGGTCGACCAGGTGCTGACCACCCGCAAGCGCGGCGGCCAGAACGCGATCACGTCGTAACAGCGAATCGACCGAAGGCCCCGCCGCTCCTGTGAGCGGCGGGGCCTTCGCCGTCGGCGAAACCAAGGGTGCGGGTCGGCGCCCCGCGTGTCGCAATGCCCCCGGATGTCGGCGGGTGCGATTAGGCTCGAAGGGTGCGGGAGACCGACACCCGCCGCGGACGAGGAGGTGCCCATGGCACGCATCGGCGAGAGTGCTGACCTGTTCAAGTGCTCCTTCTGCGGAAAGAGCCAGAAGCAGGTTCAGCAGCTGATCGCGGGGCCGGGCGTCTACATCTGCGACGAGTGCGTCGAGTTGTGTAACGAGATCATCGAAGAGCGCATGGCCGAGTCGGCCGACGGCACGGTCTCCGAGTTCGACCTGCCCAAGCCGCGTGAGATCTTCTCGTTCCTCGAGGAGTACGTCGTGGGGCAAGATGACGCGAAGCGCGCCCTTGCCGTGGCCGTGTACAACCACTACAAGCGCGTCCGCGCCCACACCACGATCCAGTCCGCCGAAGAGCGTGCCGAAGAGATCGAGATCGCCAAGAGCAACATCCTGCTGCTCGGACCCACCGGTTGCGGCAAGACCTATCTCGCGCAGACGCTCGCCAAGCGGCTGAACGTGCCGTTCGCGGTCGCCGACGCCACGGCGCTGACCGAAGCCGGGTACGTCGGCGAAGACGTCGAGAACATCCTGCTCAAGCTGCTTCAAGCCGCCGACTTCGACACGAAGCGCGCCGAGAACGGCATCATCTACATCGACGAGGTCGACAAGATCGCGCGCAAGGCAGAGAACCCGTCGATCACCCGCGATGTCTCGGGTGAGGGCGTGCAGCAGGCGCTGCTGAAGATCCTCGAGGGGACGGTCGCGTCGGTGCCGCCTCAGGGCGGCCGCAAGCACCCGCATCAGGAGTTCATCCAGATCGATACGACGAACGTGCTGTTCATCGTGGCTGGCGCGTTCGCCGGTCTCGAAGACATCATCTCGGCGCGCGTCGGCAAGCACGGTGTCGGTTTCGGGGCGTCCCTGCACCGCAAGGACGAAGACCTGAACCTCTTCAGCGACGTGCAGCCCGAAGACCTGCACAAGTTCGGTCTTATCCCCGAGTTCATCGGCCGGCTGCCGGTCGTCGCCTCGGTGCAGCCGCTCGACCGTGAGGCGCTGATGGAGATCCTCACGACGCCGAAGAACGCGCTGATCAAGCAGTATCAGCGCATGTTCCAGCTCGACGACGTCGAGCTTGATTTCGAGCGGGATGCTCTCGAGGCCATCGCGGATCTCGCCGTCGCACGCAAGACCGGCGCGCGCGGGCTCCGGGCCATCCTCGAAGATGTGCTCGGCCCGATCATGTTCGAGATCCCGTCGACCGAAGACGTCGACAAGGTGATCGTCACCCGCGCGGCCGTCGACGAGGGCGCTGCGCCCACGCTCGTGCTGCGCGAGAAGCGCAAGAAGAGCGCCTGACGCGTGGCGTCCGGCGCTCGTCCGCTCCCACACCTTCGAAATTCGTACTGAACTTCCCGTTCACACACCAACCGGTGCCGACGGGTGTGAGCGGGAAGCGCAATGCGTTTCTTGAGTGTGTGTCAGACTCGCACGGCTTCGGCGATCAGCAATCGGTCGTCGGCCCGCACCCAGGTAGCGAGGCGGTCGATGCGCAGGCCCGTCGGTGCGTAGTGCGCCTGCAGACGCTCGGGCGTCGCGAACGAGGCGTGATCACGCGGGTACGGCACGTCGGCGGGATGCCGGGCGGGCGAGTGCTCGGCATGGTTCTTGCCATGGTGCCCGCCGCTGACGAAGGTCGCTGCGACGACACGGCCGCCGGGCCGCAGCACGCGCGCCCATTCCTCGATAGCACGGTCGGGCTCGGCGAACAGATGAAGAGCTGTCACACAGGTGACGAGATCGACCGAGGCGTCGTCGAGCGGCAGGGTCGCGGCATCCGCCTCGACCCAGTCGATGCGCGGCTCGGCGGTGCGGGCGACGGCGAGCATGCCGGGGGAGATGTCGACGCCAGTGATGTGCAGACCCGGGCACCGGGTGAGCAGGGCCCGGGCGACGAGGCCGGTGCCGGTTGCGGCATCCACCACCGTCCCGTCAGCGGGAACGCGCGCGAATCGCGCGACCGACGCGGCGAGAGCGCGGTGCATGGCGTTCTCGTCATAGTCGCCCGCGCGGGCATCGAACGCCTCGCGAATCGCGGACACCCGGTCGTCGGTCATCGGTCCCTCCCGATCAGCCGTCGAGCCCTCGGCGCTTCAGCAGCGGCGCGATATCGGCGTCGCGGCCGCGGAAGTCGCGATAGGCCTCGAGGGGGTCCTTCGAGCCGCCGACGCCCAGCAACAGCGAACGGAAGCGGTCGCCGTTCGCGCGGGTCAGTCCGCCGTGCTCCTTGAACCACTCGACGGTATCGGCGTCGAGCACCTCGCTCCAGATGTAGGAGTAGTAGGCGGCGCTGTAGCCGCCCGAGAACACGTGCTGGAAGTACGTCGACGAATACCGCGTGGGCACGGCAGGGTTGTCGAGCCCGATGTCGGCGAGGGCGGATGCCTCGAACCCGGCGACATCCAGATCTTCGGACGCCTGCTGCTGGTCGAGCGAGTGCCACGCCTGGTCGAGCCAGGCGGCGGCGAGATACTCGCTGGTCTCGAAGCCCTGGTTGAAGGCCTCCGACGCGTGCAGCTTCTCGACGATCTCGGCCGGCAAGGGCTCGCCGGTCTCGATGTGCCGGGCGTAGTTGTCGAGCACCTCGGGCCACAGCATCCACATCTCGTTCACCTGGCTCGGGAACTCGACGAAGTCGCGGAAGACCTCGGTGCCCGCGAAGTGCGGGAACGACACCGTGGCGAACAGACCGTGCAGCGCGTGCCCGAACTCGTGGAACAGGGTGTTGACCTCATCGAGGCTGAGCAGCGTCGGCCCGGACGCGGGCTTGGAGACGTTGAGGTTGTTCACGACGACGGCCTTGGTACCGCGCAGGGCGGACTGGTCGACGATGGAGTTCATCCACGCGCCGCCGCGTTTGGTGTCGCGCGTGTAGAGGTCGAGGATGTACAGGCCCTGCGGCGAGCCGTCTTCGTTGTGCACCTCGAAGACCCGCGCGTCGGCGTGGTGCGCGCGCAGATCGTCGCGCTCGGTGAAGGTGATGCCGTAGAGCTTCGTCGCGGCGAAGAACACGCCGTCGCGCAGCACACGCTCGGCCTCGAACCAGGGGCGGAGTGCCGCCGTGTCGATGGCGTACTCGGCCTGCCGTACTTTCTCGGTGGAGAAGGCCCAGTCGGCTGCGGTGACAGCGGTACCGGCGCTGGCCTCCAGAGCGGCCTGCTCACGCGACGCGTTGCGCGCGGCGGGCGCCGCGAGCCGGCGCAACAGATCGTGCACGGCTTCGGGCGTGCCGGCCGTCTCGTCGGCGGTGACGTATGCCGCATGCGAGTCGTAGCCGAGCAGGGCCGCGCGCTCGGCGCGCAGCCGCACGATCTGCAGCAGTGTGGCGCGGTTGTCGTTCTCGTTGCCGCGCGAGGCGCGGGAGCGGGATGCCGTCATGATGCGCTCGCGTGCAGCGCGGTCGGTCAGCGACGCCAGGTACGGGTGCCCGGTCGGCAGAACCAGGGTGACGAGGTGCTTGCCCTCGAGGCCGCGGTCGGCAGCGGCCTGCGCGGCGGCCGACAGCTCGCCGTCGCTGAGGCCTTCGAGTTCGGATGCATCGTCGAAGACGACCGCGAGCTCGTTGGTGTCGCCGAGGAGGTTCTTGTCGAACGCCGTGGTCAGTGTCGACAGCTGTGTGTTCAGTTCGGTGAGGTGCTTCTTTGCAGCGTCGTCGAGTGCCGCGCCCGCGTGGGTCATCTCGCGGTGCCAGCGCTGCACCAGGTAGCGCTGCTCGGCGTCGAGAGAGAGCTCATCGAGCCGGTCGTGCAGCATTGAGATGCGCGCGTACAGCGCGCCGTCGAGCTGAATCGCGTCTTCATGGGCGGCCATGAGGGGCGCGAGCGTCTCCTCGATCTGCTGGATCTCAGCGGTCGCATCGGATGACGCCACGGTGTAGAAGGCGCGCGCGACGTCGCCGAGCAGTCGCCCGCTGGATTCGAGCGGCACCATGGTGTTCTCGAAAGTGGGGACCGAGCGCACGCGGGTGATGGCCGAGATCTCCTGCAGATGCTCTTCGAAGGCGAGCTCGAACGCCGGCAGATAATGCGCAGGTCGAATGTGCGCGTAATCGGGCAACTGGTAGGGGAGAGGGCTGGGCATCAGGAGGGGGTTGGCCGAGGCATCCGTCATGTCTCCACCCTAGTTGCACACCGCAAAGAATCAATTGCAAAGAAGAGCTTGCAAAGGATGGTTCGCAAAGGTATCTTTGCAGTCATGAGCGAGAACGAGACCCCGAACGGCAGCGATGTGCAGCGCATCGTCGACGGGAGCGCGCTGCGCGCCCTCGCGCACCCGCTCCGGATTCAGATCTACGACATCCTGTCGCAGTATGGCGCGCAGACCGCGAGCAGTCTCGCGCAGATGACGGGGGAGTCGACAGGATCGACGAGCTACCACCTGCGGGCCCTCGCCAAGCATGGACTCATCCAAGAGGCCGAGGGGCGGGGCAACGCCCGCGAGCGCTGGTGGGAACGGCCTCGCGGCGCGGTGTCGTTCGGCAGCGCGGAGGGGTTGAAGACGCCGTCCGGCCGCGCTGCCACACAGGTGGTCATGACCGAGTTCTTCAACCGTCGACACCAGCAGCTCATGGACTTCATCGCCGAGGGCATCGCGCATCCCAACGAGGAAGAACCGGATGCCACCATCACGACCGCGACGGCTCGGCTGACGGACGAGCAGATGGGCGAGCTCGTGCGCCGCATGACCGACATCGTCGACGAATACGTCGGCAAGTACCGAGACCAGAAGGGTGAAGGCGTGCGCCCCGTGACCATCCGGGCCGACGTCTTCCCGCTCCCCGAGAAGGGACACTGACATGACCGCCATGACCACGCGCGCCGTCCCGGCGCGTGCAATGTTCGCTCCGCCGACGTTCACCGAGCGGATGCTGCTGGCCGGTGCTCGTGCGATGGAGGCTTTCGCCCACCGCCGCATGTCACGACGCCAGCAGCTGGCCGAGCGCATCGCCGCCGGCCGGAACCCGTACGCGGAGCGGCCGATGCCCGAGGTCGACTCCTACCGGATGTCGACCTTTCGGTGAGTGTCTAGCCGAACTCGTCTTCGTCGTCGTGGTGAACGACGACCGCGCCGGCGTGGTCGACCGACACGATCACACCCGTGTCGAGCTCGGCGACAGGGCGCCCCTCGAGCCAGGTGAGCGTCCACTGCGCGACGCCCTCCTCGTTCGGAGGAAGGTCGGCCTCTATCGCCCGCACCTGCGCCACGAACTCAGGGGAGAGCCGGGCCGGCGGCTCGGCGCCGGCGGCCCAGCGTGTGCCCAGTTGCATGTCAGGCCTCCTGCTCTGCGAGCTCGAGGACGTCGATGGAGAAGCCCAGTGAGCGCTCGTCGTCGGAGAGCAGCGTGAGCTCTTCGATCCGGCCGACGGCGCGCAGATCTCCCTCCGCGAGGCGCAGGAGATCGCGGGTGACGGGGTCGGCCGTGATGGTGAGTCGGCTCACGGGTGTCTTCTGTGATGCCTTCGCCTCGGTCTTGGCGCGACGGATGCCGATGAGCGCGGCGCTTGCGGTGGCCAGCACGCGCTCGTCGCCCCACCCGCCGAGGGGCGCGGGCCATTCAGCGGTGTGGATCGAGCCCTCCTCGAACCACGACCACGCCTCTTCGGATGCGAAGGCGAGCACCGGTGCGAGCAGGCGCAGCAGCGTCGACAGCGCTAGGCGCAGGGCCAGCGCCGCCGACGCCTGGCCGACGTCGCTGCGGTCGTACGCGCGCTCCTTCACAAGCTCGAGGTAGTCGTCGCAGAACGTCCAGAAGAACGACTCCGTCACCTCGAGCGCGCGCGCGTGGTCGTAGGCCTCGTACGCCTTGGTCGCATCGCGCACCACGCCGTCGAGGGTCGCCAGCATCGCAGCATCCACCGCATGCGTCACCTCGGCGCCCTCGGGCACCGGGAACGACAGCACGAACTTTGCCGCGTTCAGCACCTTGATCGCGAGGCGCCGCCCGATCTTGACCTGCGTGGGGTTCTGCGGGTCGAAGGCGGCATCGGCGCCGAGCCGGCTCGAGGCCGACCAGTACCGCACCGCGTCGGTGCCGTGCTTGTCGAGGATGTCGGCCGGGGTGACCACATTGCCCTTCGACTTCGACATCTTCTTGCGGTCGGGGTCGACGATGAAGCCGCTGATCGCGGCATCCGACCACGGCGCGCGTCCGTCTTCCAACACGCTGCGCACCATCGTCGAGAACAGCCAGGTGCGAATGATGTCCTGACCCTGCGGGCGCACGTCGAAGGGCGCCACCAGGCCCCACAGCTCGTCGTCGCGCTCCCAGCCGCCGGCCAGCTGCGGGGTCAGCGAGGAGGTCGCCCAGGTGTCGAAGATGTCCTTCTCGGCATCGAAGCCGCCGGGCACGCCACGCTGGTCTTCGGTGTAGCCGGCGGGCACGTCTGTTGTCGGGTCGATCGGCAGCGCCGCGAGATCGGGAGTGAGCACGCGGTCGTAGTCGCGCTCACCGTTCTCATCGAGGGCGTACCAGAGCGGGATCGGCACGCCGAAGAACCGCTGGCGTGAGACCAGCCAGTCGCCGGTGAGACCGTTCGTCCAGTTCTCGTACCGCACCCGCATGAAGTCGGGATGCCAGTCCATACCACGTCCGAAGGTGATGAGCTTGTCGCGCAGGTCCTCATCGCGGGCGCCGTTGCGCAGGTACCACTGGCGCGTGGAGACGATCTCGAGCGGCCGGTCGCCCTTCTCGAAGAACTTCACGGGGTGGCTGAACGGCTTCGACACGTTCTTCAGGTCGCCCGACTCTTCAAGCAGCTCGACGATGCGCTTCTTGGCGCTGAACACCGTCTTGCCGGCGAGCTCCGCGTAGGCGGTCTTCGCGGCATCCGTCACGATCGCTTCGGGGGTCTCCGCGAGGATACGGCCGTCTTTGCCGAGGATCGTGCGGTTGGGCAGCTGCAGTTCGCGCCACCAGATGATGTCGGTCACGTCACCGAAGGTGCAGATCATGGCGATGCCCGAGCCCTTGTCTTGTTGGGCGAGCGGGTGGGCCAGGATCGGTACCTCGACGTCGAACAGGGGAGTGCGCACCGTGGTGCCGAACAGCGGCTTGTAGCGCTCGTCGTCGGGGTTGGCCACCAGTGCCACGCAGGCGGGCAGCAGCTCGGGGCGCGTGGTCTCGATGAGCACGTCGCCTTCGCCGTCCGTGCGGTGGAAGGCCACGCGGTGATAGCTGGCTTGCTGCTCACGGTCCTCGAGCTCGGCCTGCGCGATCGCGGAGCGGAAGTCGATGTCCCACAGCGTGGGCGCCAGGGCCTGGTAGGCCTCGCCGCGCTCAAGGTTGCGCAGGAACGCGAGCTGGCTTGTGCGGATCGTGTCGTCCGAGATCGTGCGGTAGGTCTGCGTCCAGTCCACCGACAGTCCCAGCTGACGGAAAAGGCTCTCGAACTGCTTCTCGTCCTCTTCGGTGAGCGTCTCGCACAGCTCGATGAAGTTGCGGCGGCTGATCGGCACCTGGTCTGCGGGCTTGAGACTCTTCGCGTCGCCGTAGAAGGGCGGCTCGAAGTCGCTGTCGTAGGGAAGCGAGGGGTCGCAGCGCACGCCGTAGTAGTTCTGGACGCGTCGCTCGGTGGGCAGACCGTTGTCGTCCCAGCCCATCGGGTAGAAGACGCTCTTGCCGCGCATGCGCTCGAAGCGCGCCTTCACATCGGTGTGCGTGAAGCTGAAGACGTGCCCGATGTGCAGGCTGCCCGACGCTGTGGGCGGGGGAGTGTCGATCGAGTACACGCCCGCGCGGCCCTTGGCCTTGGCGGCGTCGCGGTCGAACAGGTACGTCCCCTGTTCGCGCCATGCGGCATCCCACTTGGACTCGAGACCCTCGAGGGCGGGCTTGTCGGGAATGGATGCGTCGGCCATAGGGGTCTCCTTGAGCGATGTATGCGGCACTGTGTGAGCGTGCCTGAGTGTGGGATGTCCGGCCATACTACCGGAGCACGCTGCATGCGCCTGGGAATGCGTGCGGCTGCCCCGGTGCGCCGCCCTCGCCTCGGGCGAGGGGAATGGACGAGGCGAGGACCCAATCCCGCGGAAGGGTCCTCGCTCCGGCAGATCCCCTCGCCTCGAGCGAGGGGCAGCGTGCATCGGAAGACAGGGAGAGGGTCCAGATGCTATGTTGCTAGCATGCAAGAAAGCAAGGATGCTGCGCCCGGGGCGAAGGCCCAGTTCAACGTCTATCTGCCGCCGGCGCTCGTAAGGGCGACGAAGCACCGGGCGATCGACGACGGGATGTCGCTCTCAGCCCTGGTGGAACGGGCGCTGGCCCGCTACCTGGAGGAGGACTGACATGGCGGTTGTCGTTCAGGCGATCCACTACACGAGCCGGCCGCGCGATTGGCATGCCCTCGCTGTGGTGCTCGGGCTAACGCCGGCCGGGGCGCCCGACGATGTCTGGAGCGAGTTCGAGGGTGACGGCATCCTCGCAATTCACGGGGTCGACGCCGGCGACGTGCTTGACGGCACGACCGACATCCATCTGCTCGTCGACGACCTGGACGGTGTGGCTGCCGCACTTGAGGGGGTGGCCGATGTCTCTCGGAGTGTTCTGGAGGATGTCGGACTCCTTGTGTCGGCGCAGGCCGCATCGGGAGTGCGGGTGACGGCGTCGGCCGGCGCCCGAGAGGCTGTCGGCGGGATGCTGATCCAACCGATCTGGTACGACACCGACACCGTTCCGGTCCGCGCGGTGCTTGAAGCAGCCGGCCTGCGGCCCCGCATCGCCTCCGACAGCGGCACGTGGATGGATTTCACCGCCCCGTCGGGCGGCTCGGTGGCGTTCCATGCCGCGCAGGAAGCCGGGGTGGTTCTGGGCATGGAGTACGCCGGCGATGTCGAAGCGCTGCAACGGCGGCTCGAGGCATCCCACCTCTCCGCCGAGATCGTGGACGAGGCGTACAACCGCACGCTGCTGGTCGACACGCCCGACGGAACCAAGCTCTGGATCAACGGCGCGATGACCGACCTGTACGGGTATCGCCGCGCCGGGGCATAGAGCACCATCGTCGCCTCGGGCGAGGGGAGCGTTCGCCCGGGTTCCTCCACAAGCGACGAGTTGACCACAGATGTGCTCTTGCCACTCATCTCGGCGATGTGATGCGCCATCCTCGACGCCATGGAGAGTCGAATCGACGCCGTTGTCAAAGCTGTTCGCCGTGGCGGGGGTGTCGTGCGCGGCCAAACGCTCGTACGAGCCGGGCTCAGCAAGCACGACATCACTGCTGCGGTGGGCTCCGGTGCACTCGTCCGCGAACGGCGAGTGTGGATCGCGACGCCGGACGCAGAGATAGACCTGCGAATGGCGGCGCGGGCGGGTGTCGTGCTGTCGTGTGTGACGGCCGCCAAGCGGCTGGGGCTGTGGGTCATGGATGCTGCAACCGCTCATGTCGCGTGCGGACCGCATGCGGGAATGGTCGCGGTGTCCGGTGCCGTCGTACTGCACAGGTTCACGCCGCTTGTGGCCCGTGACCCCGACGGCCTGACGGATCCGCTCGTCAATGTCTTACAGGCGGTCGCGCTGTGTCAGCCCTATGAGGCCGCGCTCGCCGTGTGGGATAGCGCGATGAACAAGCAGCTCGTCGACAAGAAGAAGCTGGAGCGTCTTCCATTCCGCGGGATGGCGCGCAACCTGCTCGACGCGGTCGTGCCGTTCCACGACTCGGGGCTCGAGACGTTCGTCTACCCGCGATTGAAGTGGCTCAAGGTCCCCATCCGCCCGCAGGTCTGGCTCTATGGTCACCGGGTCGACTTTCTGATCGGCGATCGTCTGGTCTTCCAGATCGACGGAGGGCATCACGTCGACGCTCAGCGCGCGTCGGACATCGCACATGACGCCGAACTGATGCTGCGGGGTTACTTCGTCATCCGCGTCGGGTACGACGAGGTCGTTAACCACTGGGAGGACGTGCAGGAGCGGATCCTCGCCGCGATTGCACAAGGGCTGCACCTCGCGGCATGAGCGGCCCTCGCCTCGGGCGAGGGGAATGGACGAGGCGAGGGCCCGATCCCGCAAAACGGCCCTCGCTCCGGTAGATCCCCTCGCCTGAGGCGAGGGCGGCGGGGGTGAGGGAGGCTGAGGCGGGGCGGAGGCCGAGTTCGGGGCGCGAGGGAGCCCGCAGCACACAGGATGCGGCATCCCGCCCCTCCCGCGCGTAGAATGGACCGATCGGCATCGATCCGGCCATCACCGGGGAGCTCTCGGAAGAACGGCGCGCCAGCGCCTGGTAGAACCGAGCGGGGCAGGCCCGTCACAGCCGCAGTGAGAGGGGAGCGCGCACCGCGGGTGCGTGCTTACGCGGGGTGGTACCGCGGCTCGATGCCTCTGGCACGGGTCGTCCCGGCGGAGAAGATCCGACCCTGCGAGACGCCCATGACCTACCCCCGCGAATCCGCTTTCGGCCCGGCGGCCGACCTCGTTCCGAGCCCGCGCTTTCCCGAGATCGAGCGTGACACGCTCGCGTTCTGGGAACGGGATGACACGTTCCGCGCCTCGATCGCGCAGCGCGACGGCGCGCAGGAGTGGGTGTTCTACGACGGGCCGCCGTTCGCCAACGGCCTGCCGCACTACGGTCACCTGCTCACGGGGTACGCGAAAGACGTCTTCCCACGATTCCAGACCATGCGCGGCAAGAAGGTCGACCGCGTGTTCGGATGGGACACGCATGGGCTCCCCGCCGAACTCGAGGCGATGAAGCAGCTCGGCATCACCGAGAAGGACGAGATCGAGCAGATGGGCATCGCGACCTTCAACGCGAAGGCCCGCGAATCGGTGCTCGAGTACACCCGGGAGTGGCAGGACTACGTCACCCGGCAGGCGCGCTGGGTCGATTTCGAGCGCGGCTACAAGACCCTCGACGTCTCGTTCATGGAGTCGGTGCTCTGGGCCTTCAAACAGCTGCACGACAAGGGGCTCGCCTACGAGGGCTACCGCGTGCTGCCGTACTGCTGGCGCGACGAGACGCCGCTTTCCAACCACGAGCTGCGCATGGACGACGACGTCTACAAGATGCGTCAGGACCCGTCGGTGACCGTGACCTTCCCGCTCCTGGGCGAAAAGGCGCAGGCCCTCGGCATCGAGGGTGTGCGCGCGCTGGCCTGGACGACCACGCCGTGGACGCTGCCCACCAACCTCGCGCTCGTCGTCGGTCCCGACATCTGTTACGCCGTCGTGCCGGTGGGCCCGAACGGCGGCAAAGACGGAGGCGACCACGCGTACCTGCTCGCCGAGGATCTGCTGGCCAACCACGCCAAGGACCTGGGCTACGAGAGCGGGGATGCCGCGGCCGCCGCCGTCACGAAGACGCTGACCGGCGGCGAGCTCGGCGGCGTCGAGTACGAGCGCCTGTTCGACTACTACGCCGACACCGACACCTACGGCACGGGCAATGCCTGGCGCATCCTCGTCGACGACTACGTCACCACGACCGACGGCACGGGCATCGTCCACCAGGCCCCGGCCTACGGTGAGGACGACCAGCGGGTCTGTGAGGCGAACGGCATCCCCGTCGTCCTCAGCCTCGATGACGGCGGAAAGTTCCTGCCCCAGGTGACGGATGTCGCCGGGCAGCTGTGGATGGATGCGAACCGCCCGCTCATCCGCCTGTTGCAGGCGAATGGACGGCTGCTGCGCGAGCAGAGCTACGAGCACTCATACCCGCACTGCTGGCGGTGTCGCAACCCTCTCATCTATCGTGCGGTGTCGAGCTGGTTCGTCCGTGTCACCGACATCAAGGACCGCATGCTCGCGAACAACGAGCAGATCACCTGGGTGCCCGAGGGTGTCAAGCACGGTCAGTTCGGCAAGTGGCTCGAGGGTGCGCGTGACTGGTCGGTCAGCCGCAACCGGTACTGGGGCTCGCCGATCCCCGTGTGGAAGAGCGACGATCCCGCGCACCCGCGCATCGACGTCTACGGCTCGCTGGAAGAGCTCGAGCGCGATTTCGGCGCGCTGCCGCGCAACCCGCAGGGCGAGGTCGATCTGCACCGGCCGTACATCGACGAGCTGACCCGGCCGAACCCCGACGACTCCAGTGGCCAGAGCACGATGCGCCGCATCGAGGACGTCTTCGACGTCTGGTTCGATTCCGGCTCGATGCCGTACGCGCAGGTGCACTACCCGTTCGAGAACCAGGAGTGGTTCGACACCCACGCGCCCGCCGACTTCATCGTCGAGTACATCGGACAGACTCGCGGCTGGTTCTACGTTATGCATGTGCTGTCGACCGCGCTGTTCGACCGCCCGGCGTTCACGGGCGTCAGCTGTCACGGCATCGTGCTCGGCTCCGACGGGCAGAAGATGTCGAAGTCGCTGCGCAACTATCCCGACGTGAGCGAGGTCTTCGACCGCGACGGTTCCGATGCCATGCGCTGGTTCCTCATGTCGAGCTCGGTGCTGCGCGGCGGCAACCTCAGCGTCACCGAAGAGGGCATCCGTGCCGGTGTCCGGGAATTCCTGCTGCCCCTGTGGAACGCCTGGTACTTCTTCGCCACGTACGCGAACGCGTCCGACGGCTACGAGGCGACCTGGCGCACCGACTCCACCGACGTGCTGGACCGCTACATCCTGTCGCTGACCGGGCGGCTCGTCGCCGAGGTCGCCTCGGATCTGGAGGGGCTCGACTCGACCACGGCGACCGAGCGGCTGCGCGACTTCGCCGAGGCGCTCACGAACTGGTACATCCGACGTTCCCGCGACCGGTTCTGGACGGGGGTGGATGCCGCAGACCCGCGCTCCACGGAGGCCTTCGATACTCTCTACACGGTCCTCGAGACCCTGTGTCGCGTGGCGGCGCCGCTCATCCCGCTGGTGGCCGAGCGCGTGTGGCAGGGTCTGACCGGCGGCCGCAGCGTGCACCTCACGGAGTGGCCGGATGCGGCGTCCTTCCCCGACGATGCGACCATCCGCCGTGCGATGGACACCGTCCGTGAGGTCTCGAGCGTCGCGAACGCGCTGCGCAAGAAGGAGCGCAAGCGCGTACGCCTGCCGCTCGCGCGGCTGACGGTCGTGGCGCCGGATGCCGCGGACCTGACGCCGTACGCGGCCATCGTGCGCGACGAGCTCAACGTCAAGACGGTCGAGTTCGCCGAGCTCGGTGACACCACCGCGGCGGACTACGGGATCACACACCGCCTCTCGGTCAACGCGCGCGCCGCCGGCCCGCGCCTGGGCAAGCAGGTGCAGCAGGCGATCCGCGCCGCCAAGGAGGGCGACTGGTCCGAGCAGGGCGGCGTCGTCACCGCCGGCGGCATCACGCTAGAGCCCGCCGAGTACGAGCTCGTGCTCTCTACCAGCGGCCGACCCGAGGGCGAGGCGCTCGCCGTTCTGCCGCAGGGCGGCTTCGTGCTGCTCGACACGGTGACCACGCCCGAGCTGGAAGCCGAGGGGCTCGCGCGCGACGTGATCCGCGCCGTGCAGGACACCCGCAAGGCCGCCGGGTTCGATGTGAGTGATCGCATCCGCCTCCAGCTCGCGTTCGCCGACGCGACCGACCGCGACGCCGTCGCGTCGGCGTTCGAGGTCGCCGACGTCGCGGGCGAGACGCTCGCTCTTGAGCACACGGTGACGGCGACAGACAGCGGGCCCGAGGTCGACCACGCGCACGTCGTCGAGTTTGCGAGCGGGAAGTTCGCGAACGCCGGTGACTTCTGGGTGGCCGTCGAGAGGATCGAGGTGCAGGCATGAATGACCGGGACCGGGCCGACGCCGTCTACGCCGAGCTGCTGCAGCGGCAGGGCGAGCAGTGGGTGCAGCCGCGCGTCGAGCGCACGCGGCGCGTGCTCGAGCTGCTCGACGACCCGCAGCGGACCTACCGGGTCGTGCACATCACGGGCACGAACGGCAAGACGTCGACGGCGCGCATCATCGAGAGCCTCATCCGCGCGCATGGGCTGCGCACCGGGCTGTTCACCAGCCCGCATCTGGAGCGTTTCACGGAGCGCATCCTCATCGACGGCGAGCCCGCCGATGACGGCGCGGTGGCCGACGCGTGGGACGAGATCACGCCGTTCGTGCAGATCGTCGATGCGGAGCTCGCGGCGGCCGGCGACGCGCCGCTGACGTTCTTCGAGCTGCTCACGGTGCTCGGCTTTGTCGTGGCCGCCGATGCTCCCGTCGACGTGCTCGTGCTCGAGGTGGGCATGGGCGGCTCATGGGACTCGACGAACACCGCCGACGGCGATGTGGCGGTGTTCGCTCCCATCGCGATGGACCACGCCGACCGGCTCGGCCACACGATCGAGGAGATCGCCACCGTCAAGGCGGGAATCATCAAGGACGGCGCCGCGGTCGTCTCGGCACGGCAGACTCCCGAGGCCGAGCGCGTGCTGCGCGCGGCGGCGGAGGCGCACGGCGCACCCATCGCATTCGAAGGCCAGGACTTCGCCCTCGTGGAACAGCGCCTGGCTGTGGGCGGGCAGCAGATCACCGTTCGCGGGCTCGGCGGCACCTACAGCGAGGAGTACCTGCCGCTGTACGGCACGCATCAGGGCTTCAACGCCGCTCTCGCGCTCGCCGCGGTCGAGTCGCTCATCGGTGAGAGCACCACGTCGATCCCGGCCGGCATCGTGACCGAGGGCCTCGGCGAGGCGACTTCACCCGGACGCCTGCAGCTCGTCGGTACTGCGCCGACCGTGCTCGTCGACGCCGCGCACAACCCGCACGGCGCGCATGCGCTCGTGACGGCGCTGCATGAATCGTTCGACTTCGACGAGTGGGGCGTCGTGTTCGGGGTACTCGCCGACAAGGATGCGGCCGGCATCGTCGCAGAGCTGGCGACCGCCGCGACACGTGTCTTCGCCACCGCGCCCGAGTCCGAGCGCGCCCGCGACGCGGACGAGGTCGCCGACCTCGTCGAGGCGGCCGGGCTGCCGGTCACCGTCCACCCCGATCTCAGCGACGCGGTGGACGCCGCCCGGGAGTGGGCCGCGGCATCCGACCGCCGTGCCGTCGTGATCGCGGGATCGATAGTGCTCGCGGGCGAGGCCATCGCGCTGTCGAAGGCCGAAGACTGGAAGGCGGGGTGGGCATCGTGACCGAGGCGTCGGAAGAGACGGCGGGGGATGCCGCGCCGCGGCGCCGCCGCGGGGCCGCCGAGTCGCTCGGCCAGATAGTGCTGGTGTTCGAGTCGGTCATCGTCTTCCTCGCGGGACTCGTGGCGTTCGGGCTGAAGGCGCTACCGGACGGTGTGCCGCAATGGTGGGGCATCGTCGGCGGAGCCGTGCTGGCGGTGCTCATGCTCGGCACCTGCGGCGTGCTGCGCTACCGCTGGGGCATCGTCGTCGGCTGGATCCTGCAGGGGCTGCTGGCGCTGTCGGCGTTCCTCGTGCTCGCGAACCTCATCGTCGCCGCGGTTTTCGGAGCGATGTGGGGATATGCCACCATCAAGGGTGCGTCTCTGGACCGTCGAAACGCCCAGCTGATGCGTGAAGCCGAATCCACGAACGGAGAATGACATGGCCACCGAAGAGACTCTCGTCCTCGTCAAGCCCGACGGCGTCGCCCGCGGACTCACCGGCTCGATCCTCGCGCGCATCGAGGCGAAGGGGTACTCGTTGGTCGACCTGCGTCTCGTCGAGCCAGACCGCGAGCGTCTCGAGCGTCACTACGCCGAGCACGAGGGGAAGCCGTTCTACGAGCCGCTCGTGGACTTCATGATGTCGGGACCGTCGGTCGCCATCCGTGTGGCGGGGGAGCGCGTCATCGAGGGGTTCCGTTCGCTCGCGGGGACCACCGACCCCACGACGGCCGCACCGGGCACGATCCGCGGCGATTACGGACGCGACTGGGGTCTGCCCGTGCAGCAGAACCTCGTGCACGGCTCAGACAGCCCCGAGTCAGCAGCACACGAGCTCGGTATCTGGTTCCGCTGAGTCAGACCCAGCCGAGCGCGATCTGGATCGTGTGCCACACGTTCGGGATCGCGTTCAGGCGGATCTGGGCGAGCAGGATGACGATGCCGTAGGCGACGATCGTCATCAGCGGCACATACGACATCAGCCGCCCTGCGATGCCGCGGCCCTTGGCCGGCAGCGGCCACACGCCCGATCGCAGCAGGTGGATCGTCACGGCGAAGAACGAGGGGATGGTCACCGACCAGGTGACCATGCACCACGGGCACAGTGTGTGCAGGATGAAGATGCTCTCGAAGATGAGCCAGCACACGAACGCGATCGCGAAGAGGTGGCCGAGCCAGAACAGCCACCAGAACCACTTCGCGAAGCGTGCGTGCGCGAGGATCGCCATGCCGACGACGATGGGTGCGACCCAGCACGCGACGCCCAGGATCGGGTTGGAGAATCCGAAGACATTCCCCTGAGCGGACTCGATGTTCTTGCCGCACTGGACGAGAACGCTGAAGTCGCACGCCGCCTTGGCATCGGGGTTCTCCAGCAGGAAGATCTTCTCCAAGGTCAGCTGGAAGGCGGCCCACCAGCCGATCACCCCCGCGATGATGAGCCAGATGGCCAGGCCGGTCGGTCGAGTGTGCGACTGGGGCTGTGACATGGGGGGAATTATGGCACTCTCACCTCTGGAACCAGCCAGGAGCGGCCGTGATTATGGCGGCGCGGGCCCCCCGCTTCGCGCATTTCGCCCTGGTGATGCGATAATGGAATTCGGATGCATCCGCGGCCGCGCCGGGGATCGCATCGACGAAGACTTCGGGCGACGAACGCCCTATCGCAGTCAGGGCCACAGGCCGGCTGCAGACCGAGTGAGTTCGCGGCCCCCGTCCCGCACCGGAAGGGCGGAGCGGCGCCGCACGAGATTTCGCCGGGTGACGCGCGGTGTCACCCGCAGGGAGTACGCCGGTGACGGTCGATGAGAGCAACCAGAGTCCTGATGATCAGCCGAAGTGGGATGCCGCAGCGCAGCCGCCACTGATCCCCGAGATGCCTGCGGCCGAAGCCGCGCAGGCATGGGCGGCACCCGCGCCGGTCGCGGCCGACGCAGAGACGCCCGCGGAGCCGGAAGGGCCTGCGGAAGCCGAAGAGCCTGCGGAAGCCGAAGAGTCGGCGCAGCAGGAAAAGCCCGCGGAGCCGGAAGAGTCGGCGGAGCCGGAAGAGCCCGCGGAGCCGGAAGAGCCCGCGGAGCCGGAAGAGTCATCCGCACCGGAACAGCCCGCACGGCCAGAGGAATCCCCGCTGCCCACGGCCGTGAGCCTGGGACTTCTGTCCGAGGAGTTCGTGTCGGCGGTGTCGACCGATCTGCACTTCTACGCCCCGGAGATCACGCTGCTGCCGCCGCTTCCCGCGCCGGTGCAGGAGGGCGGGTCTTCGCGGCGCCGCAACCGTCGGCGCGGCGAGGGCCGCGATGACGAGCAGTCCGGTCGCGAGCGCCCGGTCGAGGTCATCACCGAGCCGCAGCGCATCAAAGGTTCCACCCGGCTCGAGGCCAAGAAGCAGCGCCGTCGTGACGGGCGCGAGGCCGGACGCCGCCGCCCCGTTGTGACCGAGGCGGAGTTCCTCGCACGGCGCGAGTCGGTGGATCGGGAGATGATCGTCCGCTCGAAGAACGGCCGCATCCAGATCGGCGTGCTCGAAGACAAGACCCTCGCGGAGCACTACGTCGCCCGCAGCCAGGACGCGTCGCTCATCGGCAACGTATACCTCGGTCGCGTGCAGAACGTGCTCCCCAGCATGGAGGCGGCCTTCGTCGACATCGGCCGGGGCCGCAACGCCGTGCTGTACTCGGGTGAGGTCGACTGGGATGGTGTGGAGACCGGCAACCAGCCGCGGCGCATCGAGCTCGCCTTGAAGTCCGGCGACCGGGTGCTCGTCCAGGTCACGAAGGACCCGGTGGGCCACAAGGGCGCGCGGCTGACCAGTCAGATCTCCCTCCCCGGTCGCTACCTCGTGTACGTGCCCGGCGGCGCGATGAACGGCATCTCGCGCAAGCTGCCCGACACCGAGCGCGCGCGGCTCAAGCGCATCCTCAAGGAGGTCCTGCCCGAGTCGTCCGGCGTCATCGTTCGTACGGCCGCCGAGGGCGCCACCGAAGAGCAGCTGACACGCGACGTGCAGCGTCTCACGTCGCAGTGGGAGCACATCAACCGTCTCGTCGAGACCCAGCAGGCCCCCGCGCTGCTGCACTCGGAGCCCGACCTGCTCGTCAAGATCGTGCGCGACGTCTTCAACGAGGACTTCTCGAAGATGCTCATCCAGGGCGAGGAAGCGCAGCGCACCATCGAGAACTACCTGCAGGCGGTCGCGCCCGATCTGCTCGAACGCGTCGAGCGTTTCGAGGGTGACGGCGACCCGTTCGACGACTTCCGCATCACCGAGCAGATCGAGAAGGCGCTCGACCGCAAGGTCTGGCTGCCTTCGGGCGGCTCGCTGGTCATCGACCGCACCGAGGCCATGACGGTCATCGACGTGAACACGGGCAAGTTCGTCGGCACCGGCGGCAACCTCGAAGAGACGGTGACCAAGAACAACCTCGAGGCGGCAGAAGAGATCGTCCGGCAGCTGCGCCTGCGCGACATCGGCGGCATCATCGTCGTCGACTTCATCGACATGGTGCTCGAGTCCAACCGCGACCTGGTACTGCGCCGGCTCGTGGAGTGCCTGAGCCGCGACCGCACCAAGCACCAGGTGGCTGAGGTCACCTCGCTGGGTCTCGTGCAGATGACTCGCAAGAAGATCGGCCTCGGCCTGGTCGAGACGTTCAGCGAGCCGTGTGAGGTCTGCGCCGGCCGCGGGATCATCGTGCACCACGATCCCGTCGTCAAGCACCGCGGTTCGAGCAGCAGCGGCTCGTCGCGCCGTCAGCGCCCCGCGCCGGTGCCCACCACGACGCCTGCAGGCGGAACGCACGTGATCACGGAGGGTGCCAAGTCCGCGCTCGCGAAGATCGCGGCATCCACTCTGCACACCGTCGAAGGCGAAGAGATCCCGGTGGAGGCGCCCGTCGCACCGCCGGCCGAGCCCGAGCGCAAGAAGCGCAAGAAGCGCAAAGACAAGGAATCGAAGTCGCACGAGCCCAAGACCGAGCGCGACCTGCTGCTGGACTCGGTGCTCAACGCGCTGCCCGAGCCGAAGGCACCGGGCCAGGGACGTTCGCGTCGCCGCGTGACGACCGCCGCGCTCACGGGGACGCCGATCTCGACGAACCCCGAGAGCGACTGACCGACGACTCAGCGGCCGGGACGGTCCCGCGCGCGCACGCGCAGTCCGGAGGCGATGAGCCTTCGGACGAGCTCGTGTCCGCTGACGTGCTCGGCGCCGGCGGCGACCAACCGGTCGAGCGCCCGCGCCGGCACGTCGTAGTGGTCGAGGTCGAAGGCGCGCGCGTTGATTCCGTTGGCCTGTGCGAAGGCGTGCAGCTCGTCGAGAGAGCTGTCACTGACGAGGTGGGCCCACAGCGTGCCGTGCGCCGGCCAGCGCGCATCGTCGATCAGGATCACCACGATCCCGATCCTAGGCGCGACACGCATCGGGCTCGCTTTGCCGGATTCGGCGGCATCCGGTAAAGTAGATCCCTGGTGCGTCACGTCGCGAGGCAGGCGTCGACCGGCTCCGCCGCCAGCGTGAGCCGTCCCGGCACCAAACATCATCTTTCCGAGAGCCGCACCCTGGTGGGTCGAGTCTCGCAAAAGACAACCGGAGCCGTGCGCTCCCAGACGAAAACAGGTGTGAAGTGGTTTACGCAGTTGTGCGCGCCGGTGGCCGGCAGGAGAAGGTCGAGGTCGGCTCGATCGTCGTCCTCGATCGCCAGCAGGCCAAGGTCGGCGACACCATCGAGCTGCCCGCCGTGCTCCTGGTCGACGGCGAGGCCGTCACCAGCGATGCGGCCAAGCTCGCGAAGGTCGCGGTGACCGCCGAGGTGCTCGGCGAAGAGCGCGGCCCGAAGATCGTGATCCAGAAGTTCAAGAACAAGACCGGCTACAAGAAGCGCCAGGGGCACCGCCAGGACCTCACGCGCGTCAAGGTCACCGGCATCAAGTAGGCCAGGGAGAGACGCAGAGATGGCACACAAGAAGGGCGCAAGCTCCACCCGTAACGGTCGCGACTCCAACGCCCAGCGACTGGGCGTGAAGCGCTTCGGCGGTCAGTCCGTCAACGCCGGCGAGATCATCGTCCGCCAGCGCGGCACCCACTTCCACCCCGGCGTGAACGTCGGCCGCGGTGGCGACGACACGCTGTTCGCGCTGTCGGCGGGCGCCGTCCAGTTCGGAACCAAGGGCGGCCGCAAGGTCGTCAACATCGTCGCTGCCGCGGAGTGATCCCGGTTCGCACACGATAGCTTTACGAGGGGCGGGCTGCGGCTCGCCCCTCGACGCATTTCCACACCACATCCGGGAGCACCATGGTCACCTTCGTCGACCGCGTCACTCTGCATCTGAGCGCGGGCAAGGGCGGCAACGGCTGCGTCTCGGTCCGTCGTGAGAAGTTCAAACCCCTCGCCGGCCCCGACGGCGGCAATGGCGGCAACGGCGGCGACGTCGTGCTCGTCGCCGATCCGCAGGTGACGACGCTGCTGTCGTACCACCACTCACCGCACCGCTCCGGCGGCAACGGCGGTTTCGGGATGGGCGACAACCGTTCCGGCGTGCAGGGCGAGGCCGTCGAGCTGCCCGTGCCGGTCGGCACCGTGGTGAAAGACGCCGACGGCACCGTGCTCGCCGACATGATCGAGCCGGGAATGCGCTTCATTGCGGCCCCCGGCGGTCGCGGCGGCCTGGGCAACGCGGCGCTGGCGAGCACCAAGCGCAAGGCGCCCGGTTTCGCATTGCTGGGCACGCCCGGCTGGGAGGGCGATGTCGTCCTCGAGCTGAAGACGGTCGCCGACGTGGCCCTGGTGGGGTTCCCCTCCGCGGGCAAGTCCAGCCTGATCGCGGCGGTGTCGGCCGCACGGCCGAAGATCGCCGACTACCCGTTCACGACCCTGCACCCGAACCTCGGAGTGGTGGATGCCGGGGACGTGCGCTTCACCGTGGCCGATGTGCCCGGGCTGATCGAAGGCGCCAGCGAGGGCAAGGGCCTCGGCCTGGAGTTTCTGCGCCACGTGGAGCGGTGCACGGCTCTCGTGCACGTGCTCGACTGCGCCACGCTCGAGTCCGGCCGCGATCCACTCACCGACCTCGACGTCATCCGTGCAGAGCTGGCGGCCTACCCGGTACCGGAGGGGCAGACCCCGCTCCTGGAGCGCCCGCAGCTGGTGGCGCTGAACAAGGTCGACGTACCCGAGGCCAAGGACCTGGCCGACCTCGTGCGCCCGGAGCTGGAAGCGCAGGGATACCGCGTCTTCGAGATCTCCACTGTCAGTCACGATGGTCTGCGCCAGCTGACGTTCGCCCTGGGCGACATCATCGCCCGGCATCGTGCCGACCTCGCCGCACAGCCGCCGGCACCGCGCGTGGTCATCCGCCCGCGCGGCTCCGAACGCGAGTTCGAGATCAAGGTGGAGGGCGGCACCTACGGTCCCGTCTATCGGATCCGCGGGGCCAAGCCCGAGCGCTGGGTCGCGCAGACCGACTTCCAGAACGACGAGGCCGTCGGCTTCCTCGCTGACCGTCTCGACAAGCTCGGTGTGGACAACGCGCTGTACAAGGCCGGTGCCGTGCCCGGCGCGACCGTCGTCATCGGTCCTGGCGACGGCGTCGTCTTCGACTGGCAGCCCGCGCTCACCTCGGCCGCCGAGGTCATGGTCGCCCCGCGCGGCAGCGACCCGCGGATCGATCCGAACCAGCGTCGGACGACCGCGGAGCGCCGCGAGTGGTATCACGAGCGGATGGATGCCAAGGCCGCCGCCCGTGCCGAGCTCGAGGCCGAGCGCATCGCGCGTCGCGATGACACGGAGGAGGACGGGCAGTGACCCCGCTGCGCGCCGATCTGCCCACCGCGCGTCGGGTCGTCGTGAAGGTCGGCTCGTCATCGGTGAGCGGCGACGCTGCCGCGAACATCCCCCCGCTGGTCGCCGCTCTCGCCGCCGCGCACGGCCGCGGGACCGAGGTCGTGCTCGTCTCGTCGGGGGCGATCGCGACCGGGATGCCCTATCTGCAGCTGAACTCGCGGCCCACTGACCTGGCCACCCAGCAGGCGGCCGCAGCCGTCGGGCAGAACGTGCTCATCTACCGTTACCAGGCCGCGATGCGCGAGTACGGGATCGTCGCCGGCCAGGTGCTGCTCACCGCCGGCGACCTCGAGGACCGGACCCCGCGCTCGAACGCGAAGCGTGCCATGGAGCGCCTGCTCGGACTGCGCATCCTCCCCATCGTCAACGAGAACGACACCGTCGCCACCCACGAGATCCGCTTCGGCGACAACGACCGGCTGGCGGCTCTGGTCGCACGGCTCATCCGCGCCGACGCGCTCGTGCTGCTCAGCGACATCGAGGCGCTCTACACGGCGCCGCCCGACCAGCCGGGTGCGCAGCCGATCGACCAGGTCGCATTCGGCCAGGACCTGGCCGGATTCGAATTCGGGTCGGTGGTGGTCAACAGCGTCGGCACCGGGGGAGCGGCGACGAAGGTCTCGGCGGCTCGGCTGGCTGCGGCATCCGGAATCGGCACCCTCGTCACCCGCGCCGACCTGATCGGTCAGGCACTCGAAGGGCAGACGATCGGCACCTGGTTCGCCCCGAATCCGTCGCCGCCCGAGTCCACGCTGACCGGCGCCCTGGCGGTCATGTCACAATCCGTGGCGGCCGGATCGGGTGCGAGTCCCGCTGGATAGACTGGCGCGGTGAGCACCATCGTCGACACCGCCCGTGACCGCATGCGGTCGGCCAAGGACGCAGCACGAACGGTGGGCCTGCTCTCCGACGCTGCAAAACGCGACGCGCTGCTGGCGGTCGCCGAGGCGATCGGGGCTTGCGCCGATCGCATCATCGCGGCCAACGTCGACGATCTTGATCACGGGCGCGCGAACGGGCTCTCGACGGCGCTGCAGGATCGCCTGCGCCTCGATGCGGCACGCGTGGCGGCCCTCGCCGACGCGGTCCGTGACATCGCTGCGCTGCCCGACCCCGTCGGCCGCGTCCTCGACGAGCGCACTCTGCCCAGCGGCGTGCGGCTGCAGAAGGTCTCCGTGCCGTTCGGGGTCGTCGGCGCTATCTACGAGGCCCGCCCCAATGTCACCGTCGACATCACCGCCCTCGCGCTGCGCTCGGGCAACAGCGTGGTGCTCCGCGGCGGCTCGGCCGCGCAGCGCACGAACGCCGTGCTTGTGGACGCCATCCGCACGGCCCTTGACAGTGCCGGCATCGACGCCCGCGCCGTGCAGAGCGTCGACGACTTCGGCCGTGACGGGGCGCGCGAGCTCATGCATGCGCGGGGCCTTGTCGACGTGTTGGTGCCGCGCGGCAGCGCGCAGCTCATCGAGACGGTCGTGACCGAATCGTCCGTTCCGGTCATCGAGACGGGAGCGGGCATCGTGCACATCGTGCTCGATGCGAGTGCGCCGCTGGAGTGGGCGCGCGACATCGTGGTGAACGCGAAGGTACAGCGCCCGAGTGTGTGCAACGCGGTCGAGACGGTGCTCGTCCACCGGGACGCCGCGCCCCGCCTCGTCGGTCCGGTCGTGGCGGCGCTGCAGCAGGCGGGCGTGACCGTGCACGGCGACGAGTCCGTGGCATCCCTCGCCGACGACGTGGTGCCGGCGACCGATGACGACTGGGCCATCGAGCACCTCAGCCTCGACCTGTCGATGCGCGTGGTCGACGATCTCGACGGTGCGCTCGCGCACATCCGGCGATACTCGACACATCACACCGAGTCGATCATCACGACCGACGACGCCAATGCCGAGCGGTTCCTCGCCGAAGTCGACTCGGCCGTGGTGATGGCGAATGCTTCGACCCGGTTCACCGACGGCGGCGAATTCGGATTCGGCGCCGAGGTGGGTATTTCCACGCAGAAGCTGCACGCCCGCGGTCCGATGGGGTTGGCCGAGCTGACCAGCACGAAGTGGCTCGCGCGCGGTGCAGGACAGGTCCGGGCATAGCGCCTAGACTGAGGGATGGCGCGCGAGCGCCCTGGAACGACATGAACGGAGTACCGATGACCTTCGCCTCGCTGATCGCCTTCGCCGCTGAGGAGGCCGAGCACGGCAACGTGATGCTCGAGACGGTCTGGTACCCGATCATCGCCCTTGCGGTGTTCTTCTTCCTCGCCATGGTGACGCTGTCGTACAAGAACGTCGCGAACCGTCATGCACCCAAGGCCGCCGCCTACGCGAAGGAGCACGCGGACGACGCGCCGCAGGCGGGGCACGGCCACTAGGCCCACCGTATGACGACGTCGCGACCCGAGCGCATCGGGGTCATGGGTGGGACGTTCGACCCGATCCACCATGGCCACCTTGTCGCGGCGTCCGAAGTGGCGGAGTCGTTCGGTCTCGACGAGGTGATCTTCGTGCCCACGGGACGACCGTGGCAGAAGTACAAAGTCACGCCGAGCGAGCATCGGTATCTGATGACCGTCATCGCGACGGCATCCAACCCCCGCTTCACGACGAGTCGGGTCGACATCGACCGCTCCGGTCCCACCTACACGATCGATACCCTCCGTGATCTGCGCACGGAACGGCCCAACGCGGAGTTCTACTTCATCACGGGGGCCGACGCCGTAGCGCAAATTCTCAGTTGGAGGGACCATGATGAACTATGGGATCTTGCGCACTTCGTCGCCGTTTCCAGACCCGGCCATGTTCTGAACACGGACGGTCTGCCGAGCGATGACGTGAGTCAGCTGGAGATCCCCGCCCTGGCGATTTCGTCGACGGATTGTCGGCAGCGCGTCCGTGAGGGCCACCCCGTGTGGTACCTCGTCCCCGACGGCGTCGTCCAGTACATCGCAAAGCATCATCTTTACCGGAGCAAGGCATGAGCACACCCGATCAGCCGCTCACTCGTCGGCAGATTCGTGAGCTGCGCAACACCGGCGTGACCCCTGTGATCGCGCCCGCAGCCGCACCCGACGCCTCGGAATCGGGGCGGGATGCCGCAGACGACGCCACAGAGGCGGTGCAGCAGCCAGCTCCCGCGCCGGAGCCCGTGACGCCCTCACCCCTGCCGCGTGCGGCAGCTCCCGCGCCCGTGCACACCGCACCGGTGCCCGACCACAACGTCGACCTGGGTGCCACACCGCTCACCCGCCGTCAGGCTCGACAGCAGGAGCGCATCCGCACCGCGTCGGTGCCGGTCATCACGCCTGATGTGGCAGGGGCCGGGGCGTCGGTCCCCTCCGTCCGTCCTGCGGGCACCGCTGTCGTCGAGCGCTCGCCCTGGGCGCCGCCCGTCGACGACGCGCCCGAGCAGAGTGCGCGGTCGGCCGCGGCTCCGGCCCCCGTGGCGACACCCGAGGCCGAGCCGGAGCCCTCCTTCGAGAAGCTGCTGGGAGTGGACGCCCCGGCGGAAGACGAGGCACCTCGCCCGGGCGGCGCGACGCCGCCGTCGAACGAGAAGCCGGTACTCAACCCCGCCTTCGGTGCGAAGCTGCTCTCCGCCGATGCGAAGGCCCCCGAACCGGCTGCATCGTTCGAGCAGCTGCTGACGCGAGACACAGCCAGCAGCGGCAGCGCCTCGGCGCCGCATGCCCTCATCATGTCGCAGACCTCGGCTCCGCTCGTCGCGCCGATCGCCGGAACCGGCGAGGTGCTCGTGACGGGCACGTTCGCGCTGCCGGAGGGGCTCGGCTCGACCGGACACGCCATCGGGACCGCAGATGGCAAGGAAGTCGATGCGATCCTCGTTGACGGCGAGTTGCCCGCTCACTCGTCGCCGACCCCGATTGCGGCCAGCGCTGCCGTCAGCACGATCAAGACGAACGACGAGGTCATGCAGGCGCCCGCCCCTGAAAAGGGCGGCAAGCTGATGCTGTCGCTCGCCATCACCGCCGGTGTACTGGCGCTCGCCCTCGTCGGCGTGCTCGTGTACGCCCTCGCTTCTGGAGTCATTTCGTGACCGCAACCCCACAGGGACTCGACATGCTGGCCGTTGCCGCAACGGCCGCTCAAGCCAAGGGAGGGGAGGAGCTCGTCGCACTCGACGTGTCCGAGCCGCTCCCGCTCGTCGACGTCTTCCTCGTCGTCTCGGGGCGCAGCGAGCGCAACGTCGCCGCCATCGCCGACGAGATCGAAGACAAGATGCTCGAGGCAGGCCACAAGCGTCTGCGCCGCGAAGGTCGACAGGAAGCACGCTGGATTCTGCTCGACTTCGGCGACCTTGTGGTGCACGTCTTCCACGAGCAGGAACGCGAATTCTACGGCCTGGAACGGCTGTGGAAGGACTGCCCCGCGGTCCCGATCGCCGAGGCGCAGACAGCCTCGGCGGGATGACGGCTCGATTTCGTCAGTGCTCGAGAATGTAGTAATCTGAACGGGTTGCTTCGAGAGCTTCGAAGTGATTCTGGGCCTGTGGCGCAGCTGGTAGCGCACCTGCATGGCATGCAGGGGGTCAGGGGTTCGAGTCCCCTCAGGTCCACCAAAGAAAACCCCCGGTGAAACGGGGGTTTTCTGCTTCCGTAAAGGGTGTCAGCTTCACGAGATCCGGGCACTTTCCGGCCGGTGGTGCCCGCATTGCCGTTCTGGTCACGCTGCAGCTCGTCGATCTTGGGTCACGACACGCCCGGGATGCATCGTGATACCGCAGGCCAGTTCGGGCAGCTCTCGCAGCCCCGGCCGGAGATCCCCATCAACTTCGAGATCTCCGATGGGCAGCGCGTCAAGGTCGGCGGCAAATCCCACCTGCACATGCTCTTTGGCAGCCTGCGGGCAGATACCGATCCGGTGTGGGTGGTCCTGGACCGCGGGCCCATTGGTGCACAGGCAATCTGCCCCGGCAAAGATGGCCTCGTAGTCGAGAGCGGGGTGGCCGGCGGTATCCAAAATCGTGTTGTTCGGGAGGCAGGGGGCGGCAGTTCACCCGTGCGTATCAGTCGCCATGCTTGCTCGTGGATGCGGACCGCGACCACCGCGGAGGTGTTGAGTGCTGAGGAGGCAGTGACCGTTGCCTGGGGGTGGCTCCATTGCGAAGGGCTGCCGGCGGGTTTCCATGCGCGCCGACTCACGGATCGGGAGCTAAGCCTCGGCCGGCGAGGGAGCTGAGCTCCGATAGCATCGGCACGTGGCAGCTCAACGTTCGCGTCGCTTCGGCGCATGGCAGCTCGGCTGGACCGCCGCCGGCGTGGCCGTCCTCGGTGCGGTCGTGGCCTTCGTGGCGAGAGCCTCGGCGCCACGCTACGGCGAGATCGTTGCCAACCACGCTGGTTGGGCGGACGATGCGATGCGCTCTCTCGGCGCCACGATGGTTGCTCGCCAGCCTTACGACTTGGTCTTCGAGATTGCGCTCGGCATCACCGCGGTGGCAGTCATCGTCCTGCTCTGCGTTGGCGTCAGGGCACTCGGGAAGTGGAGCGCCTCGAGGCGTAACCCTCGCACCCCCTTCTGACTCGTCCCTCAGGAGGAGTGCGCCACCTCGTCACCGCACCCCTCGCACCACCTATGTGCGGCAGTATTCAAGTCATGACGTCATTCGCTGCGCCAGAAGTCGACTTCGTGCTGGAGCACGGCGCTGACCCTGCGTTACTCGGCATCCAGCCCTCAACGACCGCGGGGCTTCAGAGGCTAGGCCGGTGCCTCGCGGTGCTCGGTGCCAACGCCCCGCGCCCACAGGAAGTCAAGCTAGTCATCACGGCTGACTTCGTGAAGTCCGTTTCGGACCGGCTGCCGCCCGCACAGAGAGGGCTCTACGACATCTCCCGCGGAGCAGGAACGGTGGGCGCCAAGACAATGATGGTGCGAGACGATGTGCACGTTCTCGTGCCGGCACTGCTCTGTCTCGACGCCGACGTAGCTCAGGCACGTTCCGCACCTAAGCACGCAAAGGAGATCGCCGATATCGTGCAGTTGCGCACAGGCATGCTCTACCGCTTGGTGACCCACGAAGCGCAACACGTAGCCATGTATCAGAACGGTGAGGACGACCCCATTATCAGAGATGCGCGAGAGGGTCGGCGCAATCTCTTGGTCGCGGCCCACCAAGTGATGACCGAGTATCGGGCCGAGCTCGGAGTCCCGGCGCAGATGAATGCCCCGACATCGGAGTGGAGCCCGATAGAGGACCTGGAGGTGTTGCGGGACGGGCTGCGCCGCGTCGCGTGCGTCGAGTACCAGAGCCACTTAAACGTGGGCAAGCTCGCCCATGATGTGTTGTACCAGGCTTCCAACCTGTGGAAGGCATTCGCGTATCAGGCCGCCATGTGCCGCGTCGAAGGTGTCGCCATCGGCGAACCCGTCTCACTGGACGTGCTCAAGACCGACGAGTGGAAGCGAATGGCTGATGCACATTGGGTGGACTTCCAAGAGGCGCTCTCCGATGCGCCCACTGGCACGACGGAGTGGGATGAGCGGGCGAGAGAAGACCTCACGGACGAGGTCGCGAACGTGCTTGACCAATGGCTTGACACGCTCGGCTTCTCGTGGAGCGACGGCCCCGCAGGGAGCCGGTTCGACATCCTGTCTTGGGACCTGCTCGACGATGACGATGACGATGACGATGACGAGTGATGCGCCTGCACGCCGCTGGCCAGTGCCCTCATTGGTGACCGCATTCAGTCTCCAAGTGCCCGGATTAGTGCCCGGATGGGATTCCGCAAGATTCCGGGAAGAGGCCGGGAGACACCCGGAAATCCAGGGGAGAAGCGGGTTCCTCAAGGTCACTACAGGCAGGGCCGGGACACCAACATCACTGACAGGGGGTCAGGGGTTCGAGTCCCCTCAGGTCCACCAAAGAAACCCCCGGCTCGTCCGGGGGTTTCGTGCTGTGCGGGCGGATCGCGCCTGTCAACCCCCTCCATCCGGCGAGCAAGAGCGTCTAGGTTTCCGAGCAGATCGGAGGGCGGATCATGCGTGAAGGCCGGATCGACACTGCAGACTATTCACCGATGCGCGCCATCGTCACCGGGGCAGACTCTGGTATCGGACGAGCCACCGCCGTGGCGCTCGCGGAGTCGGGGTTGGACGTGGGCATCACATGGCACACCGATGAGGCCGGCGCACAGCGCACCGCCGACGAGGTGCGCTCGCGCGGGGTGGAGGCCGTTGTCGGCCACCTCGACACGGCCGACCTGGAGCGCTGCGGTCCCGCGATCGGCGACCTCGTCGAGGCGCTGGGTGGGCTCGACGTGTTCGTGAACAACGCCGGCACCGGCATCATGACGCCGTTCCTCGACACGTCGATGGAGGAGTGGCGTCGCGTGGTCGACACGGACCTCTCGGGCGCATTCGCGTGCATCCAGCGCGCCGCGCGCCACATGGTCGCCGCGCGACGCGGCGGCTGCATCATCGCTGTCACGAGCGTGCATGCGCACCAGCCGATGGTGGGCTCCGCGGCGTACGACGCGGCCAAGCACGGTCTGGACGGGCTCATGAAGACCATCGCGCTCGAACTCGCGTGGCATGGCATCCGGGCGGTGAGCGTGGCGCCGGGCGAGATCGCCACGCCGATGACCGGGCAGACCGACGTCGACCCGCGCGACCACGATCGCCCGGGTATCCCGCTGGGGCGACCCGGCGATGCCCGAGAAGTCGGTGCCGTGATCGCCTTCCTCGCGTCGCGAGCGGCGGGCTACATCACGGGCACCTCGTTGTCGGTCGACGGCGGGATGCTGCAGATGGGCCCGCAGGCGGGAGCGGCGATCGCCGACCACGACTGGCGCCACGTCCGCGACTGACGGCGGATCCGACGAGGATCACTCGACGTAGCTGCGCAACTCCGGGCCGGGGTGCAGCACGCCGTTGACGATCGATCGGATGGCGAACTCGCTCGCCTGGGCGAGGTCGACGGCTGTCGGTTCGAGCAGCCACTGCAGCTGCAGCCCGTCCATCACCGCGAGAATGGCCGCGGCCGCGGCATCCACCGTCTCCATCGATGTCACGCCCTGCTGCCCGCACAGCTCGCGGAAGGCGGCGACGACGTCGCCGCGCAACACCCGGTACCGGTCCTCGAAGTACGGCCGCCCGGGGTGCTCGTCGGTCACGGACTCCGCTGACAAGACGGTGTACACCTGGACGATCCCGGGGCGCTGCGCGTTCGCGAACGCGGTGCGCACCAGATGCAGGAAGAGTTCAGGCCCGCCCGGGATATGCTGGTCGGCGAGTTCGGCGACGTCAGCCTGGTCGCGGTACGCAAGAACCTCGAGCAGCAGATTCTGCTTCGACCCGAAGTGGTGGAGAACCCCCGCGTGCGTCATGCCGGCCTGCTCGGCGATCTCGGCGAGGGTACCGTTCGTGGATCCCTTGCTGCCGAAGACGTCCATCGCAGCCTGGAGGATCTTCGCGTGCTTGCGCTGCGTAGCGGGTCGCATGCGCGCGCCAAGGCCTGCAGCGGCTTCGGTCACGGTGGCTCCTTCGTCGAACATCACAAATCGGCAACTGTCACTTGTCAGCTTACCGGCGAGTAGGTAATCTCACATCAGCTTACTTTCTCGACAGTAAGTTAAACAGGGGCGTGCCCCAACCCGTTGCACAACGACCGTGTCAAGGAGACGCAATGAAGCTCGGAAAGTCACTGATCGCGTGGACGGCGATCACCGTCCTCAGCGCTACGGCGCTGGCCGGATGCTCGTCAGGCGCCAGCAATGGCAACAAGGACTCGGCGAGCTCAGGCTCGCTCACGGTCGCCAAGCCCGATGGTGCCGGCGTCCTGTCGACGCAGATCAACAACCCGTTCATCGGCACCGGATCGGGCATGTCGCTCGGTTACGACCGGATGATCTACGAACCGCTGGCCATGGTCAACCCGGTCGGCAAGAACGAGACGACCCCGTGGCTCGCGTCGAAGGTCGAGTGGAACAGCGACTACACGCAGCTGACCGTCACGCCGCGGAAGGGCGTGAAGTGGAACGACGGCAAGCCGTTCACCGCCGACGACATCATCTTCACCTTCAACCTCATCAAGAACACCCCGGCGCTGGATCTGGCCGGCCTGAAGCTGGCGGACATCAAGAAGGACGGCGACAACGTCGTCATGACCTTCAGCGAGTCGAAGTTCGTCAAGCAGGGCGATGTGCTGCAGATCAGCATCGTCCCCGAGCACCAGTGGAAAGACATCGCCGACCCGACGAAGGATCCGGTGAAGGATGCCGTGGGCACCGGCCCTTACACGGTCAAGTCCTTCTCATCGCAGGGCGTCGTGCTCGACGCGCGCAAGGACTACTGGGGCGGCGACGTTCCGGTCGGGCAGCTGAAGTACCTCGAGTACAACGACAACACCGGTCTGCTGCGTGC
Organism: Microbacterium horticulturae; assembly: GCF_029094505.1. Classification (NCBI taxonomy): domain Bacteria; kingdom Bacillati; phylum Actinomycetota; class Actinomycetes; order Micrococcales; family Microbacteriaceae; genus Microbacterium; species Microbacterium horticulturae. The sequence continues at coordinate 1,534,752 of NZ_CP119108.1, forward strand.
TCTGCAGAACGGCGAGACCGACTGGGCGCAGATCTTCATCACCGACTACCAGACGAACTACATCGACAAGGACCCCGACCACAACGTGTTCTGGGGAGCCAACGTGCTCAGCCCCGACATGATCCTGGTCAACACCACGAAGGCGCCGTTCAACGACGTCGCGTTCCGCAAGGCCGTGAACATGGTCGTCGACCGCAAGGCGCATGCCGAGAAGGCGCGCAGCAACGCCGGCCCCGAGCTGACCAGCGTCACCGGCATTCCGCAGCCGACCGGTGACCAGTACATCGCACCGGACTACAAGGACAAGAACTTCACCATCGACGTCGAGGGGGCCAAGAAGGTGCTCTCCGACGCCGGGTACACCTGGAAGGACGGCGCACTGATCGACCCGAAGGGCAAGGCGGTGTCGTTCACGCTGCAAGACCCGCAGGGCTGGAACGACTACGTCACCGGCATCCAGCTGGTCGCCTCGCAGGTGAAGAAGACGCTGGGCGCGGACGCGAAGGTCGCCACCCCCGACGCCGACACCTGGACCACCAACATGGCCACAGGCAACTTCGACGCCGCGCTGCACTGGTCGGGCTCGGGCTCGAACCCGTGGCACATCTATGACGACGTCATGAACGGCGCCTACCTCGAGCAGGCGGCCGACGGCAAGGTGTCTGACAACTTCGGGCGCTACAACAACCCGGAGGCCACGGCGCTGCTCAAGGAGTACGCACAGGCGTCCGACGACGCCACCCGTACCGCCGCTCTCAACAAGATCCAGAAGATCTTCGTCGAGGACGTGCCGGCCATCCCGATCGGGACCCACCCGCAGCTGGCCGAGTACAACACCCGCAACTACACCGGCTGGCCGAGCGAAGACGATCAGTACGCCACGGCTGACCCGACGCAGCCGTCGGCCGTGCAGGTGCTGATGAATCTGAAGCCCGCCAAGTAAGCACTCCTGCCGACCGGCCGTTGAGTGAAGCTCTCCGGACTTCGCCCAACGGCCGGCGGCTCCTCCCGAAGGACAGCCATGACAGATCCCCTCCTGTCGGTACGCGACTTCTCCGTCGTGTACGACGTGGACCCGCCGGTGAAGGCGGTCGCGAACGTCAATCTTGAGATCCAGCGCGGTGAGATCGTCGGCCTCGCCGGCGAAAGCGGGAGCGGCAAGACGACGCTCGCCTACGGCGTGCAACGCCTGCTGAAGCCCCCGGCGGTGATCACCAGCGGCAGCGTCGTCTTCCACGACGCCAGCGGTGATGACATCGATTTGCACGCCCTGGACGCCGAGCAGATGCGTCGGTTCCGCTGGGACCGGATCTCGATGGTCTTCCAAGGCGCGATGAATGCGCTCAACCCCGTCGCCACCATCGGATCGCAGTTGGATGACGTGTTCGTCATCCATCGGCCGGGTATGACGCGCAAAGACCGTCGCGCCGCCGTGGCCGAGCTGCTGGACATCGTGAAGGTCGGGGCACAGCGCGCACGGTCGTACCCGCACGAGTTGTCGGGCGGTATGCGACAGCGGGTGATGATCGCCATGGCTCTTGCGCTGCGCCCGCAGCTGATGGTGATGGACGAGCCGACCACAGCACTCGACGTGCTCGTTCAGCGTGAGATCCTGAAGCAGATCTCGCAGCTTCGTCGGGAGTTCGGCTTCTCGGTGGTGTTCATCACCCACGATCTCCCCCTGCTTCTCGAGATCAGCGACCGCATCGCGATCATGCGTGAAGGAGAGATCGTCGAGCTGGCCGATGCGCGAGACATCTGGACGAATCCTCAGCATGAGTACACGCGCAGCCTGCTCAGCTCATTCCCACGGCTGACCGGCGAGAGGGGAGTGGTGGTGCGATGACCGTGCTCGAGTTCAAGAACGTCACCAAGATCTACAACGTCCGCGGCTCGGGCCAGATCAAAGCTCTCGACGATGTGAGCTTCACCCTCAACTCCCACCAGACGATCGGCCTGGTGGGCCAGTCCGGCAGCGGCAAGTCGACGATCGCGAAGATCCTCACGCAGCTGGAGGTGCCCACGCGTGGCGAAGTGCTCCTGGACGGCGCTCCCATCCCGCGCAGCGGCAAGGGACTGCGCCGGTACCGGCAGCAGCTGCGCATGGTCTTCCAAGACCCCTTCGCGTCGCTGAATCCCTATCACTCCATCCGTCACCACATCGAACGGCCCCTGCGACTGGACAAGGTGGTTCCCCGCAACGAGGTCGACGACGAGGTGCGTCGTCTTCTCGAGCGCGTGCGGCTCGACGCCGACGCGGTCATGGAGCGACGCCCGCACGAGCTGTCCGGCGGGCAGCGGCAGCGCGTCGCGATTGCCCGTGCGCTCGCTTCCCGCCCCGCACTGCTGGTGGCCGACGAGCCCGTGTCGATGCTCGACGTGTCGATCCGCCTCGGCGTGTTGAATCTGCTTGCGGATCTGCAGCGCGAAGAGGGCCTCGGCGTGCTCTACATCACGCACGACCTCGCGACCGCGAGGCACTTCAGCGACGAGATCATGGTGCTCAACCAGGGCAGGGTCGTCGAACGCGGACCCGCAGACGACGTCATCCTGCGTCCGAAGGACCCGTACACCCGCGAGTTGCGGGCGGCCTCCCCGGATCCCGAGGAGTTCTTCGGCACGGCATCCACCCCCGCACAGACCATCGGAGGTGCGCGATGAGCGCTGACATGACGACATCCACCGATCAACGTCCCTCGGATCCGGCAGTTCAGAGCGCCGAGTCGGCGACGCCGATGGACCCGACGCTCGTCGGGACGACGGCGACGGTCGCCGAGCGCGGCGGCATCCGCGTGCCGTGGCGGTTCATCGTCGGGCGGGCGGCGTTCTACCTGTTCACGGCCTGGGCCGCGATCACCATCAACTTCTTCCTTCCCCGCATGATGAAGGGCGATGCGGTCGACGCCTACATGGCGCGCAGCCAGGGACAGCTGCCGCCCGAGGCAGAGAAGGCGCTGCGCGCCCTGTTCGGCCTCGACAAGTCCGTGCCGCTGTGGCAGCAGTACTTCGACTACTGGGGCAGACTGTTGCACGGCGACCTCGGGCTGTCGATCTCGACAGGCATGGCGCCGGTCGGTCAGGCCATCGCATCGGCCCTGCCGTGGACGCTCGGGCTCGTGGGCGTCGCGACGATCATCTCGTTCCTCGTCGGCACCGTGCTCGGCGCTGTCATCGGATGGCGACGCGGCGGGCGCCTGGACGCGCTCGTGCCCGTGACGACGTTCATGGGCACCGTGCCGTACTTCTGGCTCGGGTTGATCTTCATCGCGGTGTTCTCCACCATCATGGGCTGGTTCCCCGCCGGGCACGCGTATGAGGTGGGGGTGGAGACCGGGTGGAACACGGAGTTCATCGGTCAGGTGATCTCACATGCCGCGCTCCCGGTGATCACCATCGTCATCGCATCGATCGGCGGCTGGGTGCTGGGCATGCGCAACATGATGCTCACCGTGCTGGACGAGGACTACATCACCGTCGCGCAGGCGAAGGGCATGCCTAACAAGCGTGTGCTCTGGCGCTACGCGGCCCGCAATGCGGTGCTCCCGCAGATCCAGAGCTTCGCACTCGCACTGGGCTTCATCGTCGGCGGCACGATCGTGATGGAGATGGTGTTCTCCTACCCCGGGATCGGGCTGCTGCTCCTCAGCGCGACCAACGCGAAGGATTACGCACTGATGCAGGGGATCTTCCTCGTGCTGGTCCTGGCCGTGCTGGTCGCCAACATCCTGGCCGACATCGCGTACGCGATCCTCGACCCCCGCACCCGTCAGACGGAGGCCTGACCATGACCGCTCCTGAGATGACCGCCCCGGCCACGGTCGCTGCGGTGAAGAAGAAGACCTTCTGGACGCAGCTGTCGGCCTCGATGGCGATGTTCAGCAATCCGAAGTCGGCGGCGGGGCTCATCATCCTGGGCATCTTCGTGCTCGTCGCGATCTTCGCCCCGCTGATCGCCCCGTACGACCCGACCGCGCAGAACCTCGATGCGACGCTGCAGGCTCCCTCGTTCCAGCACCTCCTGGGCACGACGCACATCGGCGAGGACGTCTTCAGTCAGATCATCTACGGCACCCGCGGCGTGCTCGTGGTCGGGTTTCTCGCGACGATCATGGCCACCGTGGTCGCCGTCGTCGTCGGCGTGACTGCAGGCTACCTGCGGGGGTGGAAGAGCGAGTCGCTCTCGGCGCTGTCGAACGTCTTCCTCGTCATCCCCGGGCTGCCGCTGATGATCATCATCGCCTCGCAGTTCGCCGACCCGCCGTTGTGGATCATCGCCGCGGTCCTCGGACTGACCGGGTGGGCGTGGGGTGCGCGCGTGCTGCGCGCACAGACCATGTCGTTGCGCAACCGCGACTTCGTCCAGGCCGCGCGGGCCAACGGCGAGCCGCTGCACCGCATCATCCTGGTCGAGATGCTGCCGAATCTCATGGCGCTCATCGCCTCGAGCTTCGTCGGCACGATGACCGCGGCCGTGCTGGGGCTGACGACCCTCGCGTTCATCGGGGTCATCCCGGTGTCGAACCTCAACTGGGGAACGATTCTGTTCTGGGCCCAGCAGAACAGTGCCTTCCCCGATTACTGGTGGTGGTACGTGCCGGCTGGCCTGTGCATCGCCTTTGTGGGCGTCGCCCTCGCTCTGATCAACTTCGGCATCGACGAGTACGTCAACCCGCGCCTGCGCTCGGCCGGAGAGCGCGCCCGGGCGATGAAGAAGAAGGGCCTCAACGTGAACGACGCCGTGACAGCCGTGCGTACCGCAGACGACGAAGAAAGCAAGGCATGACGATTCTCTCCACAGCCACCCTCGCCTATCGTGATCCGTCGCGTTCGACCGCCGAGCGGGTCGCCGACCTGCTGGGGCGGATGACGCTGGCCGAGAAGGTCGGGCAGATGCTGCAGCTGGACGCCCGGGGTGATCTGGACGACATAGTGCTGCACCGGCATGCGGGGTCGATCCTGCACACCTCGCCCGAGCGCATCGTGCAGGCCAACGTCCTGACCGGCCGTACCCGGCTGGGTATCCCGCTGCTCGTGGCGGAGGACTGCATCCACGGCCATTCCTTCTGGCCGGGCGCGACCATCTTCCCGACGCAGCTGGGACTTGCCGCCAGCTGGGACGCCGACCTGCTCGAGCGGGTCGCCCGTGTGACCGCTGTGGAGGTCGCGGCCACCGGCATCCACTGGACCTTCTCGCCCGTGCTCTGCATCGCCCGTGACCTGCGCTGGGGCCGTGTGGACGAGACCTTCGGCGAGGACCCGTTCCTCATCGGCGAGCTCGCTTCGGCGATGGTGCGCGGCTATCAGGGTGCCGGGCTCGACGATGCCACGGCGATCCTGGCGACGGCGAAGCACTTCGCCGGATACTCCGAGACCCAGGGCGGTCGCGACGCGAGCGAGGCCGACATCTCGCGTCGCAAGCTGCGCAGCTGGTTCCTGCCGCCGTTCGAGAGGGTGGCGCGGGAGGGATGCCGCACCTTCATGCTCGGCTACCAGAGCACCGACGGTGTGCCGATCACGGTGAACGACTGGCTGCTCAGCGACGTGCTCAAGGGGGAGTGGGGCTACACCGGCACCCTCATCACCGACTGGGACAACGTGGGCCGCATGGTGTGGGAACAGCACGTGCAGCCCGACTACGCGCACGCGGCGGCAGCCGCGACCCGCGCCGGCAACGACATGATCATGACGACGCCCGGATTCTTCGAAGGCGCCTTGCAGGCGGTGGAGGAGGGGATGCTGCCGCCTGACGCCTTCGACGACGCCGTGGCCCGTATCCTCACCCTGAAGTTCGACCTGGGGCTGTTCGAAGACCCGCGGCTGCCGCAGAGCGGGCTGGAGCGCGTTGTGGGCTCGCAGGAGCACGCAGCTCTCAACCTCGAGGCCGCACGTCGGTCGATCGTGCTGCTCGAGAACGACGGAACCTTGCCGCTGGCCGATCGTGCGGCGTCCATCGCCGTCGTCGGGCCTCTCGCCGACGACGCCCAGTACCAGCTGGGGGACTGGGCCGGAGGGTCGGGGCAGGCCGGTTGGCTCGACGGTCAGCCGCGCGCGATGATCACGACCGTCCTTGACGGCATCCGCGAGCTCGCGCCCGAGGGCTCGAGTGTGACATACACGCGCGGCGCCGACATCCTGACCATGCAGCCCGACCCGGCCGGGGCCACGTTCCCCGACGGGCAGCCGCGACCGCCGATCGTGCACCCGTGCGCGCCCGACGACGCGCGGATCGCCGAGGCGGTCGAAGCGGCGTCGACCGCCGACGTCGTCGTGGCGGTCGTGGGTGACCACATCGAGCTCGTCGGCGAGGGCCGCTCGACCGCGACGCTCGAACTGATCGGCGGGCAGAACGCGCTCCTGGATGCGGTGATCGCCACCGGTACGCCGGTGGTCGTCGTGCTGCTGGCGTCCAAGCCGCTCGTGCTGCCGGCCTCGGTGCAGGACGCCGCGGCCATGCTGTGGATCGCGAACCCCGGCATGCAGGGCGGGCGCGCGCTGGCCGAGGTGCTCACCGGCCGTGTCGAGCCCTCGGGTCGACTGCCGATCTCGTTCGCGCGGCATGCCGGCCAGCTGCCGATCTACTACAACCGCATCCGCGGCCAGCATGGCGATCGCTACGCCGACCTCACGCAGGCACCCGCCTGGGCGTTCGGCCAGGGTCTGTCATACACGACGGTCGAGTACGCCGACCTGACGCTTGCCGACACCGAACTGGGCGAGGCTGACACCCTTGTGGCCGAGGTGACCGTGCGCAACACCGGAGAGCGGCCCGCGCGCGAAACCGTGCAGCTCTACATCTGCGACGAGGTGACGACGGTCAGCTGGGCAGAGAAGGAGCTCAAGGCCTATCGGCAGGTCGACATCGCGCCCGGCGCCTCGGAGCGGGTACGTATCGAGCTTCCGGTGGCCGAGTGCACGATCGTGGATGCCGCGGGCCGACGCATCGTCGAGGCCGGGCGCTTCCGGGCTCTGGCGGGCCCGTCGTCGCGCGATGCGGATCTGCTGGCGGCGGAGTTCACCGTTCGCTGAGCACGGCGGCGGTGTCGGTCACCGCGATCTGCGGCGGATACAGACCCAACACGTGCAGGGCGGCGGTATGGTTCTCGGCCGTCGACCCTGCACAGGCGTCGGCCGCGATCTCCACGTGCGCGCCGGCGTCGGCCGCCGGCAGCGCCGTGGAGATCACACAGCAGTCCGTCGACACTCCGCACAGCACCAGGTGCGGTGCTCGGCCGGTGATCCGCTCGAGTTCGGGACCCCATTTGCCGAAGGTGGGCAGATCCAGCGTCGGGTGAGGCGACAGGCCCGCGGCATCCGGCACCAGCGCGTACAGCGGATCACCGGCCGGCACGTCCGCGAACGGCCAGGCGGCGAAGTAGTCGCCCCACGCCGTCGTGCGATCGGCCGTCGGCAGCCACCGCGTGACGATGACGCGGTCGCCGAACGCGTCGGCGAGGCGCCGGATGTTCGCCATGGCCGCGGGGAAGGTCGGCGATCCCCACGGCGAGTCGGGTGCGGCGAAGATCGCCTGCGGGTCGACGACGACCAGCCATCGGTCGGTCATACGGCCTCCTGCCGGCGGATCTTCCCCGCACGCGCAAACCAGCACACGATGAAGCCGATGACCAGGGCCAAGAACACGCCGAGGTTCGCGTATGCCCAGTCACCGTCCTTGCCGCCGATGAGGAACAGGAGGTAGCCCTGCCAGTTGTTCCAGCTCGCGTCCTGCGCGAAGTTGTTGATCACGAAGCCCCAGCCGATCACCGACGCGACGATCATCGTGATGATCGACGTCCAGTCCCACGAACCGTAGCGACCCTTCGCATCGAAGAGGGCGGCGTCGTCGTAGTCCTTCCGGCGGTGCAGGATGTCGGCGATGAGGATGCCGGCCCAAGCTGCCAGCGGAACGCCGAGCGTGATCAGGAAGCTCTGGAACGGGCCGAGGAAGCTCTGGGCGAAGAACACCACCCAGATTGTGCCGAGGGTGAGGATCACGCCGTCGATTGCAGCGGCGGACGGACGGGGGATGCGGATGCCGAGGCTCAGCAGCGTCAGCCCCGACGAGTAGATGCCCAAGACAGCGCCGGAGACGAGCGCGAGGATCGCGGTGATGAGGAACGGCACGAGCACCCAGACCGGCAGGATCTTCGCGAGCGCGCCGACGGGGTCGTTCTGCACGCCCTGGAACAGCTCGTCGTTCGAGCCGGCCAGCAGCAGGCCGAAGATCACGAGGATCACCGGCGCGATCGCGCCGCCGAACGTGTTCCACCAGACGATCGCGCCGTCTGACGCCGTGCGCTTCTGGTAGCGAGACCAGTCGGCGGCGATGTTGATCCAGCCGAGGCCGAACCCGGTCATGACCATGACGAGCGCGCCGATGACGTGGCCGATGTTGCCCGACGGCTGCGCCATGACCCCGGCGAGGTCGATCTGCGGGATCGCAAGGATGATGTACAGGATCGTGACGATGCCGGTGATCCACGTGAGCACCGACTGCAGCTTCATGATCGTGTGGTAGCCGAGCACGGAGGCCGCCACGATGAGGGCCGCGACGATGAGGATCGCGGCGATCTTGAGCCACACGCTGTCGCCGTCGCCGCCGAGTTCGGAGATGATCGTCGCCGTGGCGAGCACCGCCGTGATGGACAGGAACGTCTCCCACCCGATCGAGGTCAGCCAGGAGACGATGCCGGGCACCTTCTGCCCGTGCACGCCGAACGCGGCGCGGGAGAGAACCATGGTCGGGGCCGAGCCGCGCTTGCCGGCGATGGCGATCAGGCCGCACAGGAAGAACGAGACCACGATACCGATGACCGAGACGATCGTGGCCTGCCAGAACGAGATGCCGAAGCCGAGCACGAACGAGCCGTACGACATGCCGAAGACCGACACGTTGGCGGCGAACCAGGGCCAGAAGAGGTCGCGAGGTTTCGCCGCGCGGTCGGACTCCGGGATGATCTCGATGCCGGTGCGCTCGATGAGCGTCGATGTGGGCAGAGTCTCGTCGGGTGCGGACACGGTGCCTCCCAGGGGCAGAATGGTGCGAGCATCCCCATCCTGGCACGGAGTCTCGGACGGGATTGCGCCGATGCGTCGGTAGGGGGACGCTGGAGTATGGGCGCACGTCGGGCGGGTCTGGTCGCGGTCACGGTCACGGTGTTGGTCCTCGTGACCGGGTGCACCCCCACCTCCTCGAACCTGCCGGCCACCGGCATCCCGTCCTCGTCCGCCACCGGCGACGCGACGATCGTGCGCGGGCTCGAGGCACCCTGGTCGCTGGCGATGCTTCCGGACGGTGGTGCGCTCGTGTCGCAGCGTGACGACGGCAGGATCCTGGAGATCTCGGCCGTCGACCACGCCCTGCGCGAGGTGGGCACCGTGCCCGGCGTCGTTGCCCAGAGCGAGGCGGGCCTGAACGGCATCGCGGTCTGGAAGGGCGACGGCGGCACCTGGCTGTACGCCTACCACGCGTCCGCGGACGACAATCGGGTGGTGCGGATGCCACTGCTCGGTCCCTCGGGCTCGTATCGGCTCGGTGATGCCCAGATCGTGCTGCGCGGCATCCGCAAGGCGTCGTTCCACAACGGCGGCCGGCTCGCGTTCGGACCCGACGGGATGCTGTACGTCACGACCGGGGACGCGGGCCAGTCCTCGGACGCACAGGACACGTCGAGCCTGAACGGCAAGATCCTCCGCATCACCCCCGAGGGAGCGCCCGCCCCCGGCAACGCTTTCGGCAACGCGGTCTACAGCTACGGCCACCGCAACGTGCAGGGGATCGCCTGGACCGGTGACGGCGTGATGTGGGCCGACGAGTTCGGTCAGGACACCTGGGATGAGCTGAACGTCATCGTTCCCGGCGGTGATTACGGCTGGCCGGTCGTCGAGGGCATCGCGCATGACGACCGGTATCGAGATCCGCTGCTGCAGTGGCACACCGACGAGGCGAGCCCGAGCGGCCTGACGGCAGTCGGCGACGTGCTGTATCTGGCCTGCCTGCGCGGTGAGCGGCTATGGCGGGTGAAGACCGACGGCGACAGCGTCGTCGGCGAGCCGGTGGCGTTGCTGCAGGGGAACGGACGACTGAGGGATGCCGCGCTCGCCGAAGACGGGACGCTCTGGGTGCTCACGAACAACACCGACGGACGAGGCAGTCCTCGGGAAGGCGACGATCGCGTCCTGCGGTTCGCAGTAACGTGACGGCATGACCACAATCGGCCGCGGCCTGCAACCGGGTGGCACCCACCTGGTAGAGAATCAGCCGGAATGGCGCGTCGACGTCGACGAATACGCCTTGAACCTCCCGCTCACGCAGGGCGTGGAGGCGTTCGGCGCCGGCTGGGCGGGCGACGACCTGCACGAGATCGGCGCGCTCGTGGGCAGCGAGGACTTCCAGCGCGATGCGTTCCTCGCCCATGCGCACCCGCCCGTCGCCCACACCTTCGATCGTTGGGGCTTTCGGCTCGATGAGGTCGAGTACGACGAGTCGTACCACCGCATCATCGGATCCGCGATCGCCCGCGGTGCGCACACCTCGGCGTGGGCCGACCCGCGTCCGGGCGCTGCCGTCGCGCGTGCAGCGGCCTTCATGCTGTTCGCACAGATCGAGCCGGGTCATGCCTGCCCGATCTCGATGACGCATTCGGCCGTGGCATCCCTCAAAGAATCCCCGTGGATCGCCGACACGTGGCTGCCCCGGTTGTACTCACGCGAGTACGACCGGCACCTGCTGCCGGCCAGCCAGAAGCCGAGCGCCCTGATCGGCATGGCCATGACCGAGAAGCAGGGCGGGTCGGACGTGCGGGCCAACACCACGGTCGGCGTGCACGTGAGTGGGCACAGCTACCAGATCAGCGGGCACAAATGGTTCTGCTCGGCGCCGATGTCAGACGCTTTCCTCGTGCTCGCACAGACTCGCCGCGGCGGGACGGAAGAGGGCCTTTCGTGCCTCTTCGTGCCGCGCGTGCTGCCCCACGGACAGCGAAACGTGTTCCGCATCCAACGACTGAAAGACAAGGTCGGCAACAGGTCGAACGCCTCGGCCGAGATCGAGTTCGACGGTACTGTGGGACGTCTCCTGGGGGAGCCGGGGCGTGGCGTGCGCACGATCATCGAGATGGTGCAGCGCACGCGCCTCGACTGCGTCTTGGGGACCGCCGCCGGCATGCGACAGAGCGTCGCCGAGGCGGTCTGGCACGCGCGAGGCCGGCGCGCGTTCGGCCGGGATTTGGTCGATCAGCCGGCGATGACCGCAGTGCTGGCTGATCTTGCGCTTGAGTCGGAGGCCGCGATGCTTATGGGGCTGCGGCTCGCGCAGGCCTTTGAGGCCGAGGCGTCAGCAGCCGACGTTGCATTTCGACGCCTCGCCACCCCGGTGTCCAAGTACTGGGTGTGCAAGCGGGGTCCGCAACACGCCTACGAGGCCATGGAATGTCTCGGCGGCAACGGCTACACCGAGACTTTCCCGCTGGGGCGGCGGTTCCGCGAGCAGCCGGTGATGGCGATCTGGGAGGGCTCGGGAAACGTCATCGCCCTCGACGTCTTGCGTGCGCTCGCCCGCGACCCCGAATCCGCGGCCGCCCTGCAGGACGAGCTGGCATCGACACAGGGAGCGCATCGACTGCTCGACGCGCATGTCGCACGCACGATGGCGCTGCTGCATGAGATCGCGAAGGACGATCTGGATGCCGCGGCCGCCCACGCGCGCCGGCTCACCGAGGATCTCGCGCTGGCCCTGCAGGCGAGCGTGATGCTGCGTCACGCGCCGCAGGTCGATGCCGAGGCGTTCCTCTCAGCGCGCCTCGGCGACGACCGCGGATGGCAGTACGGGGTGCTGCCGCGCGGGACGGATGCCGCGGCCATCGTGGCGCGGCACTGAACATCAGCGCTCGGGGAACTTGCTCGGCAGGCAGGTCATGACCAGCACGGCGATACTGCCGAACGGAACCAGGGCGAGGAACACGAAACCCCAGGCGAAACCCGCGTCGCGCAGTCGTCGGACGAGCACGGCGAGGGTCGGGATGAAGAGTGCGAGTTCCCAGAGCCCGGCGAGCATGAACAGCGCGCTGCCGATGAGCGAGACGCCGGCGGTGGACGTGTTGCCGGCGGCGATGCCCGCCGTCGCCGACAGGATGATCACGAGACCGATGATGTACAGGACCAGGAAGACCGCGTAGTTCGCCAGGATCCACCACCAGTACTCGGCGCGTCCTGCGCGACCGGTGAACGTGGCGTACTTGCTGAAGACCGTGCGGATGGCGTCTGCCAGGCTGCGGACGACCGGGCGGTCGTCTTCGGGCGATCGCCACATCCCCACGGGCAGTGCCGCGGGCGCGGCGTAGCCGGCATATCCGGGCTGTGCGGCATAGGGCTGCTGCGCGCCGGGGTAGCCCTGCTGTGTGCCGGGGTAGCCCTGCTGTGTGCCGGGGTAGCCCTGCTGTGTGCCGGGGTAGCCCTGTGTGGTCTGGTAGGCCTGCTGACCGACGGGGTACGCCGGCTGCGCGGGTGCCGCGGGAACCTCGGGCTGCGCGGCACGGGTCTCCGAGGACCAGGCGACGCCGTTCCACCACCGCTGTCCGTCGCCTCCCTGCGGGTCGGGGTACCAGCCGGCCGGGGGCAGGGATGAGGGCGTGCTCACGGGCGATCGTCTCCTTGAAGTGGGGAAAGGCGGTACCCCCACCGTAGTGGGTGCGCCTAGCCTGGTCGGGTGGGGCTGAGGATGTTCATAGGTGGCGGGATCGCGGTGATCGCGATGGTCACTGCTGCGATCCCGAGTGCGGCGGCACCGCCGAGTGCAGCGGCGCCGGCCGCGGCATCCCTCACCGTCGTCGCCGGCACCGAAGACGATCTGATCGCGCAGGCACGCACGCGCGTGGACGCGCTCAGCCTGCGCGAGAAGGCAGCGTCGGTGGTCATGGGAACCATTCCGACCACCGACGCCGCGCTCCTGCACGACGACATGCGCCGCAGCGGCGCGGGCGGCTTCATCCTCATGGGTTCGAACGTCCCCGGCGATGAACCGGCGCTTCGGAAGCTGACCTCCGCGCTGACGATCGACCCCGCGGTGCCGCCGTTGATCGCCGTCGACGAGGAGGGCGGAGACGTCACACGGCTGCCGTGGGATCGCTTCCCGGCGGCCCGGCAGGTGCGCGATGACGCGCCCGACGTGGCGCGGCGGGCTTTCGCTGCCCGCGCCGCGCTCGTGCAGCGCGCCGGGATCGGCGTGAACTTCGGCGTCATCGCCGACGTCACTGACGACGCCGCCTCGTTCATCTACGACCGTGTGCTGGGTACGACACCGGATGCCGCGGCCGACCGCGTCGCCGCGGCGGTCGACGGTGAGTCGGGGCAGGTGCTGACGACGCTCAAGCACTTTCCCGGCCACGGGGCGGTCGAGGGCAACTCGCACGTGATGATCCCCTCCACGACGCTGTCGAAGGCGGAGTGGGAGAAGACGGATGCCGTTCCCTTTGCCGCTGGCATCGACGCGGGTGCCCCGCTATTGATGTTCGGGCACCTCGCCTACACCTCCGTCGATACGGCGCCCGCGTCGCTGTCGGCCACGTGGCACGAGATCGCGCGTGACGAGCTCGGCTTCACCGGCGTTGCTATCACCGACGACCTGGGCATGCTGCAGGCGTCCGGCGTGCCCGCCTATGCGGACCCGGTCGCCAATGCGGTGCAGGCGCTCGTCGCGGGCAACGACATGGTGCTGACGGTCATGTACACGACGCCCGAGTCGGTGACGGCGATCACCGAGGGCATCGTCGCCGCGGTGAAGGACGGCACGCTCAGCGAGGAACGGCTCGACGAGGCGGCCGTCCGCGTGATGCGGCTGCGGCTGCAGACAGCGGCAGCGGGGCGCGGGCTGCAGCCGGTCGAGCCGTGACGCTCACCGCTCCGAGGGAGGCGCCTCGGCCGGTTCGATCAGCTCGGGGCCGTTGTTGCGCACGTTGCCGACGGCCTTCGAGACGGGGAAGTCGGTGAGGGTCTCGGCGACGTCGGGTGCGGCGTCGATCGCGGCATCGAGGATGTCGCCCACGTTCTCGGTCGTGGGGTCGAGCCAGGCGTCGGCGAAGTCGGGGTCGAGGAACAGCGGCATGCGATCGTGGATCGAGCCGAGGTGCCCGATCGAGTCGCGGGTGAGGATAGTGAAGCTCAGCACCCATCGCGCCGGGTCGTCGTCTTTCAGCTCCGGGTTCTTCCACCATTCGTAGAGCCCGGCGAAGAACATCGGGGAGTCGTCGCCCGGATGGATGTAGTGCGGGATCTTCAGCCCCTCGACCGTCTTCCATTCGTAGTAGCCGGATGCCGGGACCACCGCGCGTCGCTTGATCAGGGCGTTGCGGAACATCGGCTTGTCTTCGACCTCTTCGGCGCGGGCGTTGAACGCGCGCGAGCCGATGGAGAGGTCTTTCGCCCATGAGGGGACCAGACCCCACCGGGCCGAGGCCAGGCGGCGGGTGGGGGGCTCGGTCTTGATGGAGTCGAGGACGATCGCCGCCTGGTCGGTCGGTGCGACGTTGTACGACGGCGCTGGCAGATCGTCGCCCTCCACGTCGACGCGCAACACGCCCACGAGCTCGGAACCGGCATCGGCGACCACGAACCTTCCGCACATGGCTTCAGCCTACGGTGAGGCGCCGACATCCCGCAGAGACAGCCGGCCGCGGCATCCATAGCCTCTGTCGACACCCCACGAGACGAGGAGATCTCACGAAACGAGGAGAGAAACCCGCTCGGCGGTACTCGTCCGGTGAGATCTCCTCGTCTGGTGCGGACGCGGCCGCTGGCGACGGGGCCGCGGGGGCTGTGAGGATGCCCTAGTCCCGGGCGATCCCGGCGTCTTCCAGGCGCTCGAGCAGAGCCGCGCCGTCGTCGCCGCTGACCCACGGCACCGCGGAGGCCGAGTGGTCGTTCACCGTGGTGCGCCCACCGGCGAGGACCGCCTGCGTCGACGACAGGCGCCGGATCGCGACCGCGGAGACGCTCTCCGGGTGATTGCCGGCGAACGCGGTGTAGACGGCGTCGTCGGCCTGCCCGTCGTCGCCGATCAGCAGCCATTTGATCTGCGGGAACTGCTCGGCCAGCCGCTCGAGGTTCGCGCTCTTGTGTTCGATACCGCTGCGGAACCACCGGTCGTGTGTCGGCCCCCAGTCGGTCAGAAGCACCGCGCCGGCGGGGAACAGATGCCGGCTGAGAAACCGCAGCAGCGTCGGTCCCACGTTCCATGCCCCCGTGGAGAGGTAGACGACCGGCGCCCCGGGGTTCTCGCGCACCAGCCGCTCCAGCAGAACAGACATCCCCGGCACCGGCTGGCGGGCGTGCTCGTCGACGACGAAGGAGTTCCACGCCGCTACCAGCGGACGCGGCAGGGCCGTGACCATGACGGTGTCGTCGACATCGCAGACGATCCCGAAGCGCGTATCGTCGCCCACCACGAACACCCGTGTCTCGACCGGCTCGCCGTCTTCGACCGACATCGCCACGGCGTGCCAGCCGGGGGAGAGGTCCGCCTGCAGCACGGTGTCGACGACGCCGCCTCGGTCGGCGACGACCTCGTGCGTCGCGTCGCCGATGCGCACGGTGACCTGCGCGAAGCCGATCGGGACCGCCAAGAAGCTGCGCCAGCCCCGCACGGACGAGTACTCGCTGCCGGCATCGCGTCGTCCTGCCGGGGTGATGAGGACGCGCCCCAGCACCCGCACCCAGCCGGCCCCGCCGTAGCCGGGGAAGGCCGCGACGGTGGGAGTGAGGCCGAGCTTGCGCGCACGTCGCTCTCGCCACGCGTGGAACCGGTATTCCAGGCGCGCGAGCCACAGCACATCGGCGCGCTGCGTCGCGGCGGAGTTCTCGGGCATCCGTCTCAGTCTCGCATGGCGGCGCCGTCGCTCCCAACGGACGGCTCGGCCTCTTCGCGGAGGTGCCGGCGCTCGATGCGCTCGAGCAGCTTCTTGCTGGCCACCACGAGCAAGAGGAAGGCGACGATCACGCCGATGAAGATGTAGCCGGCGATGTGCACGGTGTCGGCGGCATCCCGGTAGGTGTGGGCGGCGATCGAGACCACCGTGACGTACATGCTCGCCCACAGCACGCATGCGGGCGCCGTCCAGGCGAGAAAGCGCCGATACCGGTATCCGCTCATGCCCACAGTGAGCGGCACGACCGAGTGCAGCACCGGCAGGAAGCGCGAGACCAGGATGGCGATGCCGCCTCGTCGGGTCACATACCGCTCGGCGCGCTGCCAGTGGTTCTCGCCGATCCAGCCGCCGATCCGGGAGGTGCGGATCCGCGGCCCCAAGCGGCGGCCGAGCCAGAACCCGATGCTCTCGCCGATCAGCGAGGCCACGATGATCGTCGCGACGAGCCCGGCGCCCTCCCAGAACGACTCCACCGCGGTGCCGGCGACCATCACGATCGTGTCGCCGGGGACGAACAGCCCCACCAGCACACTCGTCTCGAGCATCATCGCCACCCCGGCGATGAACACGCGCCAGATCGGGGCGACGCTCTGCACGGAGTCGAGCAGGCCGGTGAGCAGATCGTTCACCCCGCCGAGCTTACGGGCGCGCGGCACCTCTAGCCTGGGAGCATGCCCCAGGTCTTGGCCCCCCGCGCGGAGCTGCCGTGGTGCGATCCGGGCGACGTGTTCGACGCCGTCGCAGCGCTCCACGACGGCGTCTTCTGGCTGGATGCCGGACCCGGTGCGATCGAGGGGGTCAGCATCATCGGCTGGGGTGTTCCCGACGACGCCGCGAACGTGCGCCGTGCGGTCGTCACCGGCGGCGACGGCCCGTTCCGCGGGGGCTGGGTCGGCTGGTTCGGGTACGAGAGGGGCGCGGCCTTCGCAGGGGCCCCGGTGGCAGCATCCACTCCCGGCATCCCCGACGAACTCCTGCTCGCCGTGCGCGGATTCGCGGTCTTCGACCACGCCGAGCGCACGGTGACCTGTCATGGCGACATCGACATCGAGAGGCCCGCACCACGCCTTCGGCAGGCGCCGCGAGCCATGGCATCCCACGCCCGCAGCCGTCACACGCCGGCGGAGTACGCGGCGCTGATCGCCCGGTGCCGCGACGCGATCCGCGCCGGCGACGCGTACCAGCTGTGCCTGACCACGCGGTTCGAGGTCGACGGCGACGTGGACCCGATCACCGCGCACCGCGCGCTGCGCGAAGCCACGCCCGCGCACCACGGCGGAATCATCCGCAGCGGCGGAGTCGCGCTGGTGAGTGCGAGTCCGGAGCGCTTCCTCGAGGTGAGCGGACGCACCGTGCGGACGCACCCCATCAAGGGCACACGGCCGCGGGGGAGGGATGCCGATTCCGACGCGCTGCTGGCCGCAGAGCTGCGTGCGAGCCCGAAGGAGCGCGCCGAGAACGTCATGATCGTCGACCTCATGCGCAACGACCTCGCCCGCATGTGCATGCCGGGCACCGTGACCGTCGAGCGCCTGCTCGCGGTGGAGAGCTACCCGGCCGTGCACCAGCTGGTGAGCACGGTGGCAGGCACGCTTGCGGACGGGGTGACCGTGGGCCAGGTGCTCGACGCGGCCTTTCCGGCCGGCAGCATGACCGGCGCCCCGAAACTGTCGGCGATGACGATCCTGCACGCGCTCGAACAGGGGCCGCGCGGCGTGTTCTCGGGCTGCTTCGGATGGATCGGCGCCGACGGCGGCCTGGATCTTGCGATGGTGATCCGCTCGATCGTCACGCATCCGGGCGGTGCATACGTCGGTGCAGGGGGCGGCATCACATGGCTGTCGGATGCCGCGGAGGAGGTCGCCGAGGTCGGACTGAAGGCGCGCGCGCCCTTGAAGGCCGTGGGCGCTGTCCCCCCGACGGGATGGTGAGGCGCCGCTGGTATCCTGAAGGATGCGCGTTTCGCGCGGCATCCCGACATGATCCGATTGGCTCCATCCGTGTCTCAGACCACCGCTACCGACGCCCCGACCGAGGGCGGCTACGACCCGCACGTCATCCAGGCGAAGTGGCAGCGACTCTGGGCTGAGCAGGAGCCCTTCCGGGCCGGCGGAGACGACGACACGCGGCCGCGCAAGTATGTGCTGGCGATGTTCCCCTACCCGTCGGGCGATCTGCACATGGGGCACGCCGAGAACTACCTCTACTCCGACATCGTCGCGCGGTATTGGCGACACCGCGGGCACAACGTGCTCAACCCGATCGGGTGGGACTCGTTCGGGCTGCCCGCCGAGAACGCTGCCATCCAGCGCGGCGCCGATCCGCGCGAGTGGACCTACGCGAACATCGACCAGCAGAAGACCGGCTTTCGCCAGTACGGCGTCTCGTTCGACTGGAGCCGCGAGCTGCACACGAGCGACCCTGAGTACTACCGCTGGAACCAATGGCTGTTCCAGCGCCTGTACGAGCGTGGGCTGGCCTACCGCAAGCAGAGCCCGGTGAACTGGTGCCCGAACGACCAGACCGTGCTGGCCAACGAGCAGGTCGTCGACGGGCACTGCGAGCGGTGCGGTGCCGAGGTCGTGAAGAAGAAGCTCACGCAGTGGTACTTCCGCATCACCGACTACGCCGACCGGCTGCTCGACGACCTCGACACGCTCGAGGGGCACTGGCCGAACAAGGTGCTGCAGATGCAGCGCAACTGGATCGGCCGCTCGATCGGCGCCGACATCGACTTCGAGATCGAGGGCCGTGCCGAGAAGGTCACCGTGTTCTCGACGCGCCCCGACACGCTGTACGGCGCGACGTTCTTCGTCGTGGCACCCGACTCCGACCTGGCCGCCGAGCTGGTCGCCGAGGCCCCCGCAGACGTGCGTATGCAGTTCCAGGCATATCTCGAGAAGGTGCAGAAGCAGACCGACATCGAGCGGCAGAGCACCGAGCGCGAGAAGACCGGCGTCTTCTTGGGCCGGTACGCGATCAATCCGATCAACGGCGAGCGGCTGCCGATCTGGGCCGCCGACTACGTGCTGGCCGACTACGGCCATGGTGCCGTCATGGCCGTGCCCGCGCACGACCAGCGCGACCTCGACTTCGCGCGCACGTTCGACCTGCCGGTGCGGGTCGTCGTCGACACGACGGTCGAGGGCGGTCCGACGCTGGACGAGCTGGACCTCGTGGCCACCGGCACGGCGATGGCGGGTGAGGGCCGCATGATCAACTCGGGTGCGCTCGACGGCCTGGGCAAGAAGGAGGCGATCGCCGCGATGATCGCCGAGCTCGAGAAGCGCGAGGCCGGCCATGCCGCCACGACGTTCCGCCTGCGTGACTGGCTGATCTCGCGGCAGAGGTTCTGGGGCACGCCCATCCCGATGATCCACACCGAGGACGGCCAGATCGTCCCTGTGCCCGAAGACCAGCTGCCGGTGCTGCTGCCGCAGGCGAAGGACCTCGACCTCAAGCCCAAGGGTCAGTCCCCGCTGGGGGCCGCGACCGAGTGGGTCACGACGGCCGAGCCGGCCACGGGCGCGCCTGCGCGGCGCGACCCCGACACCATGGACACCTTCGTCGACAGCTCGTGGTACTTCCTGCGGTTCCTGTCGCCGGGCTCCGCCGCGCACGCGTTCCCCCCGGCCGAGGCCGCCCGCTGGGCGCCCGTCGACTTCTACATCGGCGGGGTCGAGCACGCGATCCTGCACCTGCTGTACGCGCGGTTCATCACCAAGGTGCTGCACGACATGGGGCTGATCGACTTCGACGAGCCGTTCTCGAGCCTCATCAATCAGGGCATGGTGATCCTCAACGGCGCGAAGATGTCGAAGTCGAAGGGCAACCTCGTGCTCTTCAACGAAGAGCTCGACGCGCACGGTGCCGACGCGCTGCGCACCGCGCTCGCGTTCGCGGGACCGGTGGAGGATGACAAGGACTGGGCCGACGTGTCGGCGACCGGTGCCACGAAGTTCCTCGCGCGCGCGCTGCGCGTGGCGCACGATGTGGCAGGCCCTGTCGGTGCCGACGCGGCGACGGGTGACGTCGCACTGCGTCGTGTCGCGCACCGGGTGCTGGCCGACGCTCCGAGCCTGGTCGAGCAGACGAAGTTCAATGTCATCGTGGCTCGTCTGATGGAGCTCGTGAACGCGACCCGCAAGACGATCGACAGCGGTGCCGGAGCCGCCGACCCCGCGGTGCGCGAAGCCGCCGAGGTCACCGCGCAGGTGCTCGACCTGGTCGCGCCGCACACGGCCGAGGAGATGTGGTCGGTGCTCGGCCACGAGCCGTTCATCGGTCTCGTGGAGTGGCCGACCGCCGACCCCTCGCTGCTCGTCGACGAGAGTGCGACCGCGGTGGTGCAGATCGACGGCAAGGTGCGCGCGAAGATCGACGTGCCCGCCGACATCGCTCCCGACGCGCTCGAGCAGCTCGCCCGCGATGACGAGCATGTGCGGCGTTCGCTGGGCGACCGCACGATCACGCGCGCCATCGTGCGTGCCCCGAAGATCGTGAGCTTCAGCACGAAGTAGCGGTTCCTCCCCAGACGGGGGTGGGCGGGGAGTTGTCCACCGATCGGGGGAGACGCCGTCTGCGTCGCGCGGCGCGCGCCTAGCGTGGTGCCGTGTCGTCTGCCGAATCCGAACCGCGTGCGTCGGCGCGCCACCGGCTCGGGCTGGGCGCCGCGGTGGTGCTCGTGCTGGTGGCGCTCGCTATCACGGTGGGCATCGGCATCTTCCGGGGCCAGTCGGCGCCCACGCAGGCCGTCACGATCGACAAGACTCCGGCGGCGACGACCGGGGCTGCGACCGAGCTGTACGCGCACGTGTCGGGCGCGGTGCGCGATCCGGGCCTGTACGTGCTGCCCGATGGATCGAGAGTGGTGGATGCCGTGGCCGCCGCCGGCGGGTTCGCCAAGGGTGCGGGGCGCGACGGCGTGAATCTGGCGCGGCCGCTCAGCGACGGCGAGCAGCTCGTCGTGCCGAAGAAGGGCGAGCAGGCGACGGCTGCGCCCGGCAGTGGCGCCGGCGCCGTCGGTGGCGGCAAGCTGAACCTCAACACCGCTGACCAGGCCGCGCTCGAAGAGCTGCCGGGCATCGGCCCGGCGCTCGCACAGCGGATCATCGCCTGGCGTGACGAGAACGGCCGGTTCACGAGCATCGACGACCTGCTCGCGGTCTCGGGCATCGGCGACAAGCTCTTGGCGGGGCTGCGCGACGCGGTGACGGTGTGACATGCGAACACGAGATCTGCGGCTTGTCCCGATCGCCGCCGCGGCGTGGGGAGGGGCGGCCGCGGGCGTGATGCTCCCGGGCGTCGCGCGATGGATCGCGCTCGGGTTGTGGGCGACGTCTCTGGTGACCGTGTGCATCACGACGCGGACGCGCACGACGGCCTGGGCTCTGATCGCGGTGAGCCTCGCCATGGCGGCGGCCGCGGCATCCCACGTCGCGCTCGCCCAACCGGCGCGCGCCGCCGCTTCTGAGCTGGCGATCGGCGGCGGACGCGCCGTCGTCGTGCACGCGACCGTCACCGGCAAAGCGGAGCGCACGGCGTCGGGGCAGGTGGCCTTCGACGCGCGAGCCGACGGGATCGACATCGGCGAGCGGCGCGTCGCGGTATCGGTGCCCGTCGTCATTCGCGCCGATTCCGGGGCTGACGTCGGGGCCCGAGTCACTGCCTCGGGCACGGCCTTCGCCGCCGACGCGGGGGAGCGCGCGGTGCTCGTCGTCAGTGCGGGGCGGGGGCTCGCGGTCGTCTCCGAGCCGGCCGGTGTCGCCGCCATGGCGGCCCGCATGCGTCACGCGCTGGCCGGGGCCACCGAGGGGCTGCCTCAGCCGGCCGCGGGTCTCATCCCGGGCCTCGCGGTCGGAGACACCGGCGGCGTGACCGGTGCGCTGGATGCCGCAATGAAGGCGGCCTCGCTCTCACACCTGACGGCGGTCTCGGGAGCGAACTGCGCGATCGTCGTCGGGCTCGCGTTCGGTGCGGCGGCACTGTGCGGTGCGCGGCGCGGTGTGCGGGTCGGCGTCGGCATCGCGGCGCTGGCGGGCTTCGTGGTGCTGGTCACGCCCGAGCCGAGTGTGGTCCGTGCGGCGGCGATGGCGGGGATCGCCATGCTGGGCGTGCTCCTGGGCAGGGTCGGTGCCGGCGTCTCACTGCTCGCGCTCGCGGTGGTCGTCGTGCTGATCGCCGACCCGTGGCTCGCTGTGTCGATGGGCTTCGCCCTCTCGGCGGCGGCGACCGCGGCGCTGCTCGTGCTTGCGGCGCCGCTGGCGCGCGGCCTGTCGCGGTGGTTGCCGCAGGCGTTGGCGTTGGGGCTCGCGGTGCCCCTGGCCGCGCAACTGGTGTGCGGGCCGCTGCTGATCCTCATCAATCCGACCGTGCCGTTGTACGGCGTCGCGGCAAACCTGCTTGCGGCGCCCGCGGCGCCGATCGCGACGGTGCTGGGGCTGGCGGCGTGCGTGGCCGCGCCCGTGGTCCCTGTGCTCGCATCCGGGCTCGTCGCGCTCACCTGGCTGCCTGCCGCCTGGATCAGCGAGACCGCGCTGGTGAGCGTCACGCTGCCGCAGGCGGCGCTTCCCTGGCCGTCTGGTGTCATCGGCGCGCTCGCGCTGACGGCGGCGGGCGCGGCGACGGTCGTGCTGCTGCTGCCGCGCATCGAACGCCGCGGATGGCGCATCGCGCGCGGTGCGGCGGCCGCCTCGCTCGCGGTCCTGGTGGGCGTTCAAGCGGGCACAGCAGCGCTGCGCACGACGGTGGGCAGTCTGACGCTGCCGGGCGACTGGGCCATCGCCCTGTGCGACATCGGTCAGGGCGATGCGATACTCGTCCGTTCGGCCGGCGCGGTGGCCCTCATCGACACCGGGCCCGATCCGGCGCCGCTGCGTGCCTGCCTCGACAGGTTCGGCATCCATCGCCTCGATCTGCTGGTGCTCACGCACTACGACCAGGATCACATCGGCGGGCTCGACGCCGTCGAGGGCGAGGCGACGGTCGTCCTGCACGGGCCGCCGGGTGGCGCGGCCGATCGACGGACGCTCGCCGATCTCGCATCCGCGGGCGCGCAGGTGGTGGATGCCGCGGCCGGTATGTCGGGAAGGGTCGGGGGCGCAACCTGGACCGTGCTCTGGCCGCGCGCAGACGATCCTGCGTTCCCCACCGGCAACGAGGCCAGCGTGGTGCTGGACTTCCGGGGCGGGGGAGTGCCGGCATCCCTGTATCTCGGAGATATGGATGCCGCCTCCCAGCGTGCGCTGCGCGCGTCACACGTGCTGCGGCCGCCGTACGCCGTGGTGAAGGTGGCCCACCACGGCAGCGCCGATCAGGACCCCGAGCTTTACCGGTCTCTCGGCGCCGCGGTCGCGTTGATTTCGGTGGGACTCGACAACGACTACGGACATCCCCGCGCCGAGACGCTCGCCTTTCTCCAGGCCGACGGCATGACGATCGGGCGCACCGACCAATCGGGCGTGGTGGCGGTGTCGGTCGGCGGGGACGGCGGTCTCGATATCTGGCGTGAGCGGGCGCCGCCATCTCTGCGGCGCACCGCCGATGTCGGCGCCGCCCCGTAGGCTGGAGGCATGCCGGCTCGTCGTCCTCCCGCTCGCGCGAAGAGCGCGATTCCGCAGCTGGACTGGCGCACCCCGCAACCGGCGCCGATCGTGCTGGTCTCAGGCCCCGAAGAGGTGTGCGCAGAACGGGCGATAGCAGCCGTGCGCGACTACCTGCGCGCCGAAGACCCGAGCCTCGAGGTCAGCGACCTCCGCGCGGACGATTATGAGTCGGGCACCCTCATGGCGCTGACCTCGCCGTCGCTGTTCGGCGAGCCGCGACTGGTGCGCATCACCGGGGGAGAGAAGTCGTCCGACGCGTTTCTGACCGAGGCGCTCGCCTACCTGCAGCACCCGCAGGAAGGCGCGACGGTCATCCTGCGCCACACCGGCGCGACCGTGCGCGGCAAGAAGCTGCTCGACGCTATCCGTGCGGCCGCGGGCACCGCCGTCGAGGTGCCGTGTGCGGCCGTGAAGCGCGACGGCGACCGCTACGACTTCGCTGCCGGAGAATTCAAGGCGGCCAAGAAGAAGATCGCGCCCGCAGCTCTGCGCGCGCTCACCCAGGCGTTCGCCGACGACCTCACGGAGCTGGCGGCCGCGTGTCAGCAGCTCATCTCCGATGTGCCCGGCGAAGTGACGGCCGACGTCGTGCAGCGGTACTACGGCGGGCGGGTCGAGACGACGGCGTTCGCCGTCGCCGACACCGCCATCGCCGGTCGTCACGGCGACGCGCTCATCGCGTTGCGTCACGCCCTCGACTCGGGCGCCGATCCCGTGCCGCTCGTCGCTGCGGTCGCGATGAAGCTGCGGACGATGGCTCGGGTGGCCGGGCGCCGCGCCTCGGCGGCGGCGCTCGCGGCCGAGATCGGCATGAAGGACTGGCAGGTCGACCGCGCCCGCCGCGACCTCTCAGGCTGGAACGAAGAGAGCCTGGGCCGCGCGATCCAGGCGACGGCCCGCGCCGACGCCGAGGTCAAGGGAGCCTCGCGCGATGCGGTGTTCGCTCTCGAGCGGATGATCACCGTCATCGCCACGCGCGCGCCTTTCGGCGGCTGACGGCCGCCCGACGAGCGAGCCCCCACTCCGAAACGACGAAGCCCGCCCCCTGGGGGACGGGCTTCGGACGATGCCGGTCGCGTCAGAGCGAGGCAACCTGCTTGGCGATCGCCGACTTGCGGTTGGCGGCCTGGTTGCTGTGGATGACACCCTTGCTGACGGCCTTGTCGAGCTTCTTGCCCGCCTGCAGCAGCGCCTTCTCGGCAGCGGCCTTGTCGCCGGCCGAGACAGCCTCGCGGGTGCGACGCACCGCGGTCTTCAGCTCGCTCTTGACGGCCTTGTTGCGCTCGCGCGCCTTCTCGTTGGTCTTGTTGCGCTTGATCTGCGACTTGATGTTTGCCACGTGTGGACGTTCTTTCGTTCAGGTGATCGGTTGAGAGCCGTCGGGCAGAGAGGGCGCCTTCGGGCGTGTGCGGGAAAACCCACACGCAAGCCAAGAGAAGAGTCTACCAGGAAACGCCGGACACCCCGATTCGCGCATCCGGCGCGCGTGCACCATGATTACTTCACCCGAACACTCTCGCACGACGACGAGCGAGGAGACATCCATGTCACAGCCGACATTCGACCCCCGACAGCTGGCGGCACGCTTTCGCGTACCCCTGCGCTGGTCGGCGGCGACCTCGTCCTTCCAGATCGAAGGCGCCCGTACCGGCGACGGGCGGGGCCGCAGCATCTGGGACACCCAGGTTGCCGTGCCCGGCTGGGTCAAAGACGCCTCCACCGCCGAGCCCGGGCCCGACAGCTACCACCGGTATCGCGACGACATCGCGCTGCTGCGCGAGCTCGGTGTCGACAGGTATCGGTTCTCGCTGTCGTGGGTGCGGATCCAGCCCGACGGCACCGGGCCCGCAGAGCCGCGCGGACTGGACTACTACGACCGCCTCATCGACGGACTGTTGGATGCCGGGATCACGCCGTTTCCCACGCTCTATCACTGGGACCACCCGCAGCAGCTCGAAGACGCCGGCGGCTGGCTCTCGCGGGATATGGCCGATCGCTTCGCCGACTTTGCCGGCATCGCAGCCGACCGGTTCGGCGACCGCGTGCGCCAGTGGTACACGATCAACGAGCCGGTCTCCATGTCCCTGCAGGGGTACGGGCTGGGCACGCTCGCGCCTGCGCGGCAGCTGCTGTTCGGCGCCCTCTCGACTGTCCACCATCAGCTTCTGGCGCACGGCCGCGCGGTGCGGGCCCTGCGCGCGGCGGGCGCCACCGAGATCGGCATCCCGAACAACCACACCCTCGTGCGAGCGCTGCACGCCGACGACGGCGCCTCGGTGGCGACGTACGATCTCCTGCACAACCGGATCTTCGCCGACCCACTCCTGACCGGCGAGTACCCCGACCTCGAGACCTTCGGCCTGCCGCCCATGCCCGTACGTGGCGACGACATGGCCGTCATCGCCACCCCGCTCGACTTCTACGGCATCAACTTCTACAACCCGACCACCGTCACCCGGGCCACACAGCCCGGTCCGCTGCCCTTCGAACTGGTACCCACACCGGGCATGCCGGTCACCGGCTTCGGCCCGGAGTGGCCCATCGATCCCGCGGCGCTGCGCGAGCTGCTCATCGACTTCCGCGACCGCTACGGCGACCGTCTGCCACCCGTGGTCATCGGCGAGAACGGGGCCTCCTTCCCTGAGCCCGAGGCGGCAACGCGTGTGCAGGATGACGACCGCATCGCCTACCTCGCCGGCCACATCGCCGCGGTCGCCGACGCGATCGATGCCGGCGTCGACGTCCGGGAGTACACCGTGTGGTCGCTGCTCGACAACTTCGAGTGGGCCGACGGGTTCACCCAGCGGTTCGGGCTCGTACACGTCGACCAGCACACCTCACAGCGCACACCGAAGGCATCGTTCGATTGGTATCGCGCCCTCATCCGAGAGGCACACGCATGAGCGTTCCCCCCGTCGCCAAGGTCGGCCGACTCTGGTTCCTCCTCTTCACCCTCGCCTGGCTGGCGATCTGGACTGTGCAGCTCACACCTGTGCAGCTGCTGCTGCCGACCCAGCTCGACACCCCGGGCGAAGCCGGAACGTGGGTGTACGGCGTCGTGTCGTCGGGCATCGTGCTGGGCATCGGCGGTCTCGCCGGCATCGTCGCGGCGCCGCTGTCGGGTGCGCTCTCCGACCGCACCCGGTCGCGGTGGGGTCGTCGGCGGCCGTGGGCGGTCGGTGCGAGCTGGCTGACCGCGCTCTGCCTCGTGCTCACCGGCTTTGCACAGGGGGCGTGGCCGATCGGCCTGGCCTGGACCGGCGTCTCGATCGGGGTCGCGGTTGCCTCGGCCGCCTTCACGGCGCTGATCGCCGACCAGCTGCCCGAGTCGCAGCGCGGTGCCGCGGCCGCCTCGGCGAGTTCGTCGCAGGCCATCGGCATCGTGGTGGGTGTCGGCGCCGTCGTGCTGCTCGGGCTCAGTGTGCTCGCCGGCTACCTGGTCCTGGCCGTCTTCATCGCGGTGGTCGGCACGCTCGCCGCCGTGCTGCTGCCGGATCCGAGACCGGATGCCGCGCAGCAGCCGGTCCGCGAGCGACGGGGTCTTCCGTGGGAATCACTCCGCAACCGCGATTTCGCCTGGGTCGTGTGGGGGCGCTTCGTCACCAACGTCGGCAACGCGCTGCCGACGACGCTGTTCCTGTTCTTCCTCATGTACGGTCTCGGTCAGCCGAAGGCCCAGGCAGAAGACAACCTGCTGCTGATCATCGTGGTCTACACGATCTTCGTCGTGCTCGCCTCGGTGCTCGCCGGCGGGTGGTCCGACCGCACCGGTGCGCGTCGCCGGCTCACGGTGGTCTCCGCTCTCGTCCAGGCGGCGGCCGCGGTGGTGATCCTCGTCTCGCCGTCGTTGGTGACCACGATGATCGCCGCAGCCCTGCTCGGCGTCGGCTACGGCGCCTTCTCGACGGTGGGGCTGGCGTTCGCGACCGACCTGCTGCCGCACCCCGACGACCACGCGCGCGATCTGGGTCTGGTCAACACCGCTGCAGCGCTGGGTCAGCTCGTCGGCCCGTTGGTAGGGGCGTTGCTCGTGGCGCTCGTGGGCGGGTTCTGGCTGCTGCTGGTCTTCAGCGTCGTGCTCTCGGCGATCGGCGGCATCATGTCGGGTTTCGCACGGGATCGGCGGAACGCACCGTCGCCAAAGCCAGATCCAGCACTGCGTTGAACACGCGCGGCCGCATCGCCGTGACAAGATGCGTCGTGCGCGGCACGACGATGAGCTCGGCGTGCGGCACGAGGGCGCAGAACGTGCGCTCGTTGATGCGCAGCTGGTCGTACTGCCCGTTCACGAACCAGGTGGGCACACGGATGCGCCGCAGAGCTGCAGCCAGGTCGAGCTGTGCGAGGCTGCGCAGCGCGGCGTCCTGCGCGAGAAAGGCATAGCCACCCGCACCGAAGTCGGCCCGCGTGTCCAGCGGCAGGGTCGCCTCGAGCACCCGCTCGGCAAGCCAGAGCCCGTGATCGGGCAGCGCCGTCATCGCCTGAGTCGCGAACCGGTACGCGGCGAGTCCCGCCCCGCGCGGGAACGACGTGCACGACGCGGCTATGAACCCCGCCAGCGGCGGCGCAACATGCCCGCCGGCGTAGGCGGTGGACAGCAGCCCTCCCATGGAGTGACCGACCAGCAGCACGGGGCCGTCGGCCGCGGCATCCCTTACCGCACGATCGAGCGTCGCGAACGCCTCGTCCAAGCCGAACGGCTCGGCCATGCGCGTGCCGTGGGCGGGGAGATCCACCGCGGTGGAGGGGATTCCGCGGCTGGTCAGGTGCTCGATCTGCGTGCGCCACATCGTCGCCGAAGTACGGATGCCGTGCACGAAGACGACGTGAGCCACCATTCCTTCAGAGTAGGACAGGCCGTCCCCGTAGAATCGAGGGGACATGTCACCACGCGCCATACAGCCCCTCGAGCCGTCGCAGACGCCCCCGGAGCTTCTCCGCAACTTCTGCATCATCGCCCACATCGACCACGGCAAGTCGACCCTCGCCGACCGCATGCTGCAGATCACCGGCGTCGTCGCCGATCGCGACATGCGCGCGCAGTACCTCGACCGCATGGACATCGAGCGCGAGCGCGGCATCACGATCAAGAGCCAGGCGGTGCGGATGCCGTGGGCGACGGGCGATCGCACCTTCGCGCTGAACATGATCGACACGCCCGGCCACGTCGACTTCACGTACGAGGTCTCGCGGTCGCTGGCCGCCTGCGAGGGGGCGATCCTGCTGGTGGATGCCGCGCAGGGCATCGAGGCGCAGACCCTCGCGAATCTCTACCTGGCGCTCGAGAACGATCTGCAGATCATCCCCGTGCTCAACAAGATCGACCTGCCCGCCGCCGACCCCGACAAGTTCGCGGCGGAGCTGGCGAACCTCATCGGCGGAAGTCCCGATGATGTGCTCCGTGTGTCGGGCAAGACCGGAGAAGGTGTCGAGGAGCTTCTCGATCTCATCGTCGAGCGCATCCCGGCCCCCACAGGTGACGCCGACGCGCCCGCTCGCGCGATGATCTTCGATTCGGTGTACGACGCCTACCGCGGCGTCGTGACGTACGTGCGCATGATCGACGGGCGTCTGCAGCCGCGGCAGCGCATCCAGATGATGTCGACGCGTGCGACCCACGACCTGCTCGAGCTCGGGGTGTCCAGCCCCGAGCCGACCCCTGCGGAGGGGCTCGGCGTCGGCGAGGTCGGCTACCTCATCACCGGCGTGAAGGATGTGCGCCAGTCGAAGGTGGGCGATACCGTCACCGACGCCCGGAAGCCGGCCGCGCACGCGCTGCCCGGATACACCGACCCGAAGCCGATGGTCTTCTCGGGTCTGTACCCGATCGACGCCAGCGACTACTCCGAGCTGCGTGAGGCACTCGACAAGCTCAAGCTGTCGGACGCCGCGCTGGTGTACGAGCCCGAGACGTCGGTGGCGCTGGGCTTCGGGTTCCGCTGCGGCTTTCTCGGCCTCTTGCACCTCGAGATCGTCACCGAGCGGCTCGCGCGTGAGTTCGATCTTGATCTGATCACGACCGCGCCGAGCGTGATCTACGACGTCACGACCGACACCGGCGAGCAGGTGACCGTCACCAACCCGAGCGAGTACCCGGACGGACGCGTCGCCACCGTCTCCGAGCCCATGGTGAAGGCCGCGATCCTCACTCCCAAGGACTTCGTGGGCACCGTCATGGAGCTGTGCCAATCCCGCCGAGGGAGCCTGCTGGGCATGGACTACCTCAGCGAAGACCGCGTCGAGCTGCGCTACAACATCCCGCTCGGTGAAATAGTCTTCGACTTCTTCGACCAGCTCAAGTCGCGCACGCAGGGCTATGCCTCGCTGGACTATGAGCCCCACGGCACGCAGGAGGCCGACCTCGTCAAGGTCGACATCCTGCTGCAGGGTGAGCGGGTCGACGCCTTCAGCTCGATCGTGCATCGCGACAAGGCCTACTCGTACGGCACGATGATGACCG
Source organism: Microbacterium horticulturae (assembly GCF_029094505.1). Taxonomy (NCBI): domain Bacteria; kingdom Bacillati; phylum Actinomycetota; class Actinomycetes; order Micrococcales; family Microbacteriaceae; genus Microbacterium; species Microbacterium horticulturae. Next base: position 1,564,733 of record NZ_CP119108.1, read on the forward strand.
AGCGGCTGCGCAAGCTCATTCCGCGCCAGCAGTTCGAGGTGCCGATCCAAGCCGCGATCGGCGCCCGCATCATCGCCCGCGAGAACATCCGCGCGATCCGCAAGGACGTTCTGGCCAAGTGCTACGGCGGCGACATCAGCCGCAAGCGCAAGCTGCTCGAGAAGCAGAAAGAGGGCAAGAAGCGCATGAAGATGGTCGGCCGCGTCGAAGTGCCGCAAGAGGCCTTCATCGCTGCTCTTTCGGGCGACGTCGAGGGCAAAGACAAGAAGTAGCCCTCGCCGCGGTGCGGTGAGGGCCCTTCTGTGGTCACGCGATGTCGGGCACGGCGACCCGACGGGCGTGCGGAGCAGGAACGACCTGACCCAGCCATTGGGCGCGGCTGCACCGGGCTACCCGCAGCGCCGTCCAGACGCAGACTGCCACGAGCAGGAGATCTGCGACCAGGGTCGCCGCCATCGTCCCCACGACGGCGTTCACGGCGACGCCGACCACGACGATCGGCAGCACCCAGACACTCGCCAGCCGCGCACGCACCAGCCCTGCGAACACCAGGAGCATGCCCACCTGTGCGACGATCTCGAGCGCGAACCCCAGCGTGCCGGCCGTGGCCAGCACCCCCTGCGAACTCATCGCCATCGCTGTGCGGAACGCCGCGTCCTGGTCAGGCTGCTGCGCGAGAGCGACCACGGCGAGGCCGGTCGCGTTCGAGGCGGCGAAGCCGGTGATCCCCACCACCGATAGCGCGGCCCCGACGGTGCCGAGCGTTCCGCCGCGCACCCGCAGCGCGCCGGTGGCACCGGCGAGCGCTGCCAGCACGAGCACGAACCCCGCAGTCTCGAGCACGTCCTGTGCCAGCACCGTTCCGGCGTGAGCGCCCATGCTCGTGAACTGCGCCCGCATGTCCGCACCGCCCAGTCGTATGCCGACAACGACCGAGAGCGCTGCGAGCACTGGTCCCACGACCAGTCCCGCCACCACGATCCACCGCCGTGCGGCATCCGTCCGTGTCCATTCCCTGTCCATGATTCCTCCCGTCGCACCGGAACCGTCTTCCGGGGCGAGCCCACGCTAGATCGCGCTCGCCGTCCGCGCGTCGGCCGTGGGACCGGATTCGCTCGGCCGCGGGAGGGACGTCTCTCTGTCGTGAGGCAGACGTGCGCCCGGGCGCGACGCAGTACCTTTGCGACATGGGCCACGGTCGTAGGGGATGGTGGGCGCAGCACGGGCTGGGTGTCGTGTACGACGTCGCACCGCCGGTGATCCTGCTCGGGCTCGGGCTGCTCGACGTCTTCACCGGTGCGTTCGCGATTCCGGTGGGGGAGGCGCCGCCGATCACGGCGCTCGTGCCCGGTGCGCTCTCGTGCGCCGCGCTGCTGTTTCGGCGTCGATATCCGCTGGTGGTGCTCGTCGTCGTCCTGGTCCTGGTCTTCGTGCCGCCCCTGGTGCTTCCGATGGCGCTCACTTACTGGGACGAGTTCGCCGTCTGGCTCGTGGCGATGTATTCCTGCTCGCGGCATCTCCGGCTGCGATCGGCGCTCGTGGCGCTCGGAGTGGGCGCTATCGGAATGGTGGTGCTGCCGCTCGAGTTCGCCGAGCTGCGTGACGCGGGCGACATCGTCTACAACTCCTTCCTCGTGGGCGCGGCGTTCGCCCTGGGACTGTTGACCCGGACCCTTGCCGCGTATCGGCTGCGTGCTCTGGAGGACGCCGCGCGGCGTGCGGTCGCCGAAGAACGAGCGAGCGCTCGCGAGCGCGGTCGCATCGCCCGCGAGCTGCACGATGTCATCTCGCACACCATCACCGTCATCGTGATGCAGGCCGGCGGCGCCCGGCTCGCCGCGACGCAGAATCCCGGCGTGGCCGTCGACGCCCTCGCGCGCATCGAGCGCTTGGGCAAGGACTCACTCGGCGAACTGCGCACCCTCCTTACGGTGCTCGGTGAGGGAGAACCGGACAAAGCGGCGCCCGCCCCGCAGCCCGCGCTGGCGGACCTTCCTTCGCTGTGCGAGCGGATGCGAGAGCTGGGCTTGACGGTGCGGCTGCACGCCGACGACGTCGACGGCGCCTCGATGGGGGTGCAGCTGGCCGCCTACCGGGTCGTGCAGGAAGCCCTGACGAACGTCCTCAAGCATGCCGGCCCGGTCGACGTCGACGTCGTCGTCGGGCTCGACGGGCACGGTGAACTGCGGGTCGAGGTCTCCAGTGCGCCGGGATGGGCTGCAGCATCCGTCCCCGGCAGCAATCGCGGATTGGCCGGAATGCGCGAGCGCGTCGACGCATTGGGCGGCACACTCGCCGCGGTCCCGCGCACCGACGGCGGCTTCGTCGTGACCGCGGGACTTCCGGAGCCCCCGGCATGATCTCCGTGGCGATCGTCGACGACCAGCCGCTCATCCGTGCGGGGCTGCGCATGGTCGTCGAATCTCAACCCGACCTGCGCCTGGTCGGCGAGGGCTCCGACGGCGTGGACGCCGTCACCCTCGCGCGGGAACACCACCCCGAGGTAATGCTTCTGGACGTGCGGATGCCGCGGGTCGATGGCATCCAGGCGATTCCCGGTGTGCTCGCCGCCGGAGGTGTGACCCGAGTGATCGTGCTGACGACCTTCGATCTCGACGAGTACGTGTATGCGGCCCTGCAGGCGGGGGCCGCGGCCTTCCTCCTGAAGGACGCCGGGCCGGAGTACATCATCGCCGCCATCCGTCAGGTGGCTGTCGGCGACCTCCTGCTGGCGCCCGCGCTCACGCGTCGACTCGTCGAGCAGTACGTCGCGCGCCCGCAGCCTCGCGGCGACGGACCGCTGGCGCAGCTGACCAGTCGCGAGCGGGATGTGCTCGTCGCTATCGCCGATGGATTGAGCAACGTCGAGATCGGAGCCCGGCTGCATGTCTCCGAAGGCACAGTGAAGACGCACGTGAGTCGCATCCTCTTCAAGCTCGACCTCCGCGACCGGGTACAGGCGGTGATCGCCGCCTATGAGCTGGGTTTGGTCGCGCCGGGGGGAGGCTGACGCGTGCACGCCGCTCACAGCCAGGCCTCGGTAGGCTGAAGCCCATGCGTCGAGGGACCTTCCGTGACGAGACGGTGGACTATGCAGCGGTCGGGGCCACCCAGGCTCCCGATCTGATGCAGTATCCGCCGGAGCGAAGTCGTCCCGCGCAGGAGTCGTGGCGGCTCGGCAGCGGCGAAGACCGCTTCCGCACCGCGTCCGAGGCGGTCCTCTCGTGGCGCGCGCAGCGCGACGGGGGCCTCGCCGTGACCGATGTCCGTCCGGCATCCGGACCGATGTACTCGGGCGTCAGCTTCGACGCCGAGGGCACCCCGATCGCCCCGAGCAAGCTCGAGGCCGATCAGCGCTTCGACGCCGATGGCACACCGTGGGTCAGCTCCGGTGCCACGATCCGCATCCGCGGTCGCGTCAAGGGTCTGAAGGCCGGCGGCGAGATGCGCGTCATCCAGGCCATCGAAGAACCGCGTCGCGTCGGCTTCCTCCTCGGCACGGTCAGCGACGCCGTCGTCAGCGGCGAAGAGTCGTTCATCATCGACTGGTACGAGAACGACGAGGTGTGGTTCACCGTGCGCGCGTTCGACGCGCCGCGGTCGTTCGTCTACAAGGCCATGCCGTGGCTTGTCCCGCGTCGGCGCAAGGCGCTCTTCCAGCGGTACCTGCGCGCCATCTCGCCGCTGTACGCGGCCCGGTGAACGACTGATGGGCTCGGCGCTGCCGCTGGGCGATCCGGCGCCGGCCGACGGTGCGCTGCCGTCTGATCTGGCGGTCGACCACGATGTGCCGTTCAGCGTCTACCTGCACGTGCCGTTCTGCCGCGTGCGCTGCGGTTACTGCGACTTCAACACGTACACCGCGACCGAGCTGCGCGGCGCCCGGCAGGATCAGTATGCCGACACCCTGCTGGGTGAGATCGCGCTGGCGCGGGAGGTGATGGATGCCGTAGCAGCCCGCCGCGCGGCATCCACCGTCTTCTTCGGCGGGGGCACTCCGACGCTGCTGCCGCCCGGCGATCTGGCCCGGATGCTCGACGGCGTCCGCGATGCCTTCGGGATCGAAGAAGGCGCCGAGGTCACGGTCGAGGCCAACCCCGACACGGTGACGGACGCCGTGGTCGCTGAGCTCGCGTCGGCGGGCGTCACCCGGCTCTCGGTGGGCATGCAATCGGCGGTGCCGCAGGTGCTGGCCGCGCTTGACCGCACGCACGACCCGGCCAACGTGCGCACGGCGGTGGCCGCTGCTCGTACGGCCGGCCTGGACGTGAGCGTCGACCTCATCTACGGCGCACCGGGGGAGTCGCTGGCGGACTGGCGGTGCTCGGTCGAGACGGCGATCGCGCTGGAACCCGACCACATCTCGGCGTACGCGCTCATCATCGAGCAGGGGACGAAGCTCGCGCGACAGATCCGCCGCGGCGAGGTGCCCGCCCCCGACGACGATCTGCAGGCCGACATGTACGAGCTGGCCGACGGGCTGCTCGCCGACGCGGGATTCGAATGGTACGAGGTGTCGAATTGGGCGCGCGCCGACGCGCACCGCTCGCGGCACAACCTCGCCTACTGGCGCGGCCACGACTGGTGGGGGTTCGGTCCCGGCGCGCACAGTCATGTCGCGGGCCTGCGCTGGTGGAACGTCAAGCATCCGGCCGCCTATGCGCAGCGGCTGGCGTCGGGCGAGTCGCCGGCGGCGGGGCGGGAGCGTCCGGATGCCGCGGCGCGACAGCTGGAGTCGGTGCTGCTGCGTACCCGGATACGGGAGGGGATGCCGGTGGCCGACGTCGCCGGCGATCGTCGGCAGGCCGTCGCGGGTCTGATCGCCGACGGTCTTGTCTCGGGTGCGGATGCCGTTCGCGGCCGGATCGTCCTGACGCGGAAGGGCCGGCTGCTCGCGGACGCGGTGGTGCGGGCGCTGACCGACTGACTGCTCTCGCGCCACGCCCTGGGCCCCCGAGCGGTTCTCCAGCGAGACTCGCTAGAATTGGCACTCGACCCAGACGAGTGCCAGTGGATGGAGGGAGCGCGCATGGTCACGGATCGCGGACTGCAGGTGCTCCAGGCCATCGTGCAGGACTTCGTCGAGACACGCGAGCCCGTCGGCAGCAAGCGCATCGTCGACCGCCACGCCTTCGGCGTGTCGGCGGCGACGATCCGCAACGACATGGCGCTGCTCGAAGACGAAGAGCTCATCGCCGCGCCCCACACCTCGTCGGGGCGCGTCCCCACCGACAAGGGGTACCGCGTCTTCGTCGACCACCTCGCCGAGCTGCGGCCGCTGAGCTCCGCACAGCGCTCGGCGATCACGACCTTCCTCGACGGGTCCACCGACCTCGACGATGTGCTGGCGCGCACGGTGCGGGCGCTGACCCGGCTCACCGGTCAGGTCGCCATCGTGCAGTACCCCTCGTTCGCGCAGGCGAACGTCACGCACGTCGAGCTCGTCGACCTCGGTGACGCGCGGCTGCTCGTGATCCTCGTGACCGACACCGGACGTGTCTCGCAGCGCATCGTGCCCCTGCCCCTCACCCTGGATGAGGCGGATGCCGCGCAGCTGCGCGCCCGGCTGTCGGTGCTGCTGACCGGCCACAGCGTCGGCGAAGGCGCCAAAGCGGTCACAGCGCTTCTCGCGACGATCGCCGAGCAGAGCGCGCCGGCCCGGCTCGACCCGGCGCTGCAGTCACTGCTGGGCGTGGTGGCCGAGGAGCTCGAGGAATTCCGGCAGGACAAGCTTCTGATGGCGGGCGCCGCGAACCTCGCACGCAGCGAGGCGGACTTCCGCGGATCTATCTATCCGTTGTTGGAGGCCATCGAGGAGCAGGTGACGCTGCTGCGGCTGATGAGCGAGATGGTGGCCGATCAGGAGGGGCTCGCCGCATCGATCGGGCGCGAGAACGCCCCCTTCGGTCTTGCCGAGGCGTCGCTCGTCGTCGGCGACTACGATGTGGCCCGCACCCGCGGACGCGTCGGGGTGCTCGGCCCCACCCGCATGGACTACCCCACCAACCTCGCGGCGGTGCGAGCCGTCGCGCACTACTTGAGCAGATTGCTCGAAGAGGACGAGTCGGGCCACTGACCCGGCACACACACGACGAACCCGCGCCGCAGCGCGGGCAGGAAGGCGATTGTGGCTGATCAGGACCACTACGAAGTACTCGGCGTGTCACGCGACGCGACGGCGGACGAGATCAAGAAGGCGTACCGGCGGCTGGCACGCGAGTTGCACCCCGATGTGAACCCCGGGGTGGACGCCGAAGAGAAGTTCAAGCACGTCACGCACGCCTACGACGTGCTGAGCGACCCCGAACAGCGTCGGCGCTATGACATGGGCGGCGACTCGGCCTTCGGCGGCGCGGGCGGCTTCGGCGGCTTCGGCGACATCTTCGAGACGTTCTTCGGTGCCGCCGGCGGCGGCCAGCGGGGGGCGCGCCCGCGCTCGCGCCGTGAGCGCGGACAAGACGCCCTCGTGCGCGTGACCCTCGAGCTGGCCGATGTCGTGTTCGGTGTGCACCGCGACATCGAGGTCGACACGGCCGTGCTGTGCGAGACGTGCGACGGCTCGTGCTGCCAGCCGGGCACCTCGCCGGTCACCTGCGAGATCTGCCACGGCACCGGTCACGTGCAGCGCACGGTGCGCAGCCTGCTGGGCAACGTCGTCACCAGTGCCCCCTGCAACGTGTGCCAGGGCTACGGCACCACCATCCCGTACCCGTGCGCGACCTGCCAGGGGCAGGGTCGGGTGCGCGCACGTCGCACGGTGTCGGTCGACATCCCCGCCGGCGTCGAGTCGGGGCTGCGTCTGCAGATGCCCGGCTCGGGCGAGGTGGGTCCGGCCGGCGGTCCCAACGGCGACCTGTATCTGGAGATTACCGTCGCGCACCACGATGTCTTCAGCCGTGAGGGCGACGATCTGCTCGCGACGCTCGAAGTGTCGATGCCCGACGCGGTCCTCGGCACGACCACGACGATCGACTCGCTCGACGGCACGGTCGAGCTCGAGCTGCGCCCGGGCGTGCAGAGCGGAGACGTGCTCACCATCAAGAACCGCGGCATCACGGCGCTGCGCGGCGGCGGCCGCGGCGATCTGCGCGTCGGTGTGCATGTGATCACCCCGACCCGCCTCGACGCGAAGGAACGGGCGCTCATCGCCGACTTCAAGAAGAAGACGAAGGCGCCGGGACCCAAGCTCGCGGAGTTCCAGCAGGGGCTGTTCTCGCGCCTGCGCGATCGCTTCCGCAACTGACTCATGGCGCTGCATTTCGTGGTGGATGCCGCGGCCGACGCCCGCGTCGACGACCGTGTCGCGCTCACCGGCGCGGAGGCGCACCACGCGGCGGTCGTGCGTCGGGTGCGCGAGGGCGAGCGGATCACCCTCGGCGACGGCCGGGGCGCCTGGCTGACGGCCGAGTGCGAGAGCGTGGGGCCCAAGGAGGTCGTCGTCCGCGTGATCGCGCGTGAGGAGGTCCCCGCACCGACTCCGCGCCTCGTGCTCGTACAGGCTCTGGCCAAGGGCGACCGCGACGAGCTCGCGGTACAGGCGGCCACTGAGCTGGGCGTGGATGAGATAGTCCCCTGGCAGGCAGCCCGGAGCGTCTCGCGATGGGAGGGTGCCAAGAAGGCGAAGGGGCGCGCCCGGTGGCAGGCGATCGCCCGCGAAGCGGCCAAGCAGGCGCACCGCGCGTGGATTCCGGAGGTGGCCGAGGTCGCCACGACCCGTGAGCTGGTGGGCCGGGCCGCGGCATCCCGTCTCGTCGTCCTGGAGCCGACCGGTGCCGAGCGAGTCAGCGGACTCGACGTCGCAGGCTCGCGCGACGTCGTCCTGATCGTCGGCCCCGAGGGCGGCATAGCACCCGACGAGCTCGCCGGGTTCTCCGACGCGGGCGCGACCATCGCCGTGCTCGGCGACACGGTGCTGCGCACCTCGACCGCCGGCCCCGCGGCCGTGGCCGTGGTCAGCACGCGCCTCGGACGATGGTGAGCCCCGCTCAGTAGACTGGGTCCATGAGCGAACCCTCGATCTTCACGCGCATCCTCAACGGCGAGATCCCGTCCGAGATCGTCGCGCAGACCGATACCCTGTTCGCGATCCGCGACATCGCGCCGAAGGCGCCGGTCCACCTGCTGGTGATCCCCAAGACCCAGGAGTACCGTGACGTCACCGAGCTCGCCGCCGGCGACCCCGCATTGCTCGTCGAACTGATCGAGCTGGCGAAGAAGCTCGCCGGCGAGCACGGCGATGGCGACTTCCGCCTCATCTTCAACACCGGTGCGAACGCCGGACAGACCGTCTTCCACGTGCACGCGCACGTGCTGGCGGGCGACCTCGACGAATCGAGCATGAATGCCGGATGACGCAGCCGCCGTCGAGCGGATCTATGCCGACGGCGTCGCGATGGTGCAGCTGCTGGGCCCTCAAGACCGTCTGCTGCGGGTGGTGGAGCGCGAGCATCCCGATGTCGATGTGCATGTGCGCGGCAACGAGATCACACTCTCCGGCGCCGCGCCGGCGGTGAGTGCGGCGCGCTCGCTGGTCGAAGAGCTCATCGCGATGGCCCGCTCCGGCCACGGACTCGATCCCGTCGACGTGGTGTCGTCGAACCGCATGCTGCGCTCCGATTCGGGCATGCGCCCGTCCGAAGTGCTCGGCGAGGCGATCTTGTCGTCGCGCGGCAAGGTGATCCGGCCCAAGACCGCAGGGCAGAAGGCGTACGTCGATGCGATCGACGAGAACACGATCGTGTTCGGCATCGGGCCGGCCGGCACGGGCAAGACGTACCTGGCAATGGCCAAGGCCGTGCAGGCGCTGCAGCGCAAAGAGGTCAGCCGCATCATCCTGTCCCGCCCCGCGATCGAGGCGGGGGAGCGGCTCGGGTTCCTGCCCGGAACGCTGACCGACAAGATCGACCCGTACCTGCGTCCTCTGTACGACGCGCTCAACGAGATGATGGACCCCGAGCTCGTCCCCAAGCTGATGGCGAGCGGCACGATCGAGGTGGCGCCGCTCGCATACATGCGCGGTCGCACCCTGAATGACTCCTTCGTCGTGCTCGACGAGGCGCAGAACACCACGCCCGAACAGATGAAGATGTTCCTCACGCGCCTGGGATTCGGCACCCGTATGGTCGTCACCGGCGACATCACCCAGATCGACCTGCCGCAGTCCGCGTCGGGTCTGCGGCTCGTGACGCGCGTGTTGGGAGACATCGACGACATCCACTTCTCCTACCTGACCAGTGACGATGTCGTGCGACACACCCTCGTGGGCCGTATCGTCGACGCCTACACCGAGTACGACGAGAAGCGCCTCGCCTCGCGACGTGAGCGCGACGAGGCCGAGGAGTTCGCCAATCGCGCCGAGCGGCGCGGGGCGCAGCAGCGCCCGCGCGGACCACGAGACCACCAGCAGAGGCGAGGACGGCCATGACGATCGAGATCACCAACGAGTCGGGCGTCGCGGTCGACGAGCAGAAGCTGCTGCGGCTGACCGAGCACAATCTCGCGCAGCTGCACGTGAGCCCCGACGCGGAGGTCGCCATCCTCCTCGTCGACGAGGGCGCCATGGAGTCCCTGCACGTGCAGTGGATGGACGAGCCCGGCCCGACCGACGTGCTGAGCTTCCCGATGGACGAACTGCGCCCCGGCACGGCAGACATGCCGACGCCCGCAGGTCTGCTCGGCGACATCGTGCTGTGCCCGCAGGTCGCCGAGGTGCAGGCTGAGCAGGCACGCCACTCCATGCTCGACGAGCTGATGCTGTTGACCACCCACGGACTGCTGCACCTGCTGGGCTTCGATCACGCCGAGCCCGAGGAGGAGCGCGAGATGTTCGGCCTGCAGCGCGACCTGCTGCTCAGCTTCCACACTGCGGAGCGTCGCCACCGCTCATGACGGCACTCCTCCTCCTCATCGCCGCCGTCCTCCTGGTGGCGTTCGGCGGGCTCATGGCGGCGATCGACGCCGCGATGGAGGTCACCAGCCGTCAGGATCTCGTCGACATGGCCGACGACGGTGGCCGCGGTGCGCCGCAGCTGCGCCGCATCGCCGACGACGCCGACGCGCATCTGCAGGCCGTCACCTTCATCCGCGTGCTCGTCGAGACCGGCGCGGCGGTGCTGGTCACGGTCGCCTTCACGATCCTGTTCCACAGCATCTGGTGGGCGATGCTGGCCGCCGTCATCCTCATGACGGCGATCTCGTTCGTGCTGGTGGGCGCCAGCCCCCGGTCCGTCGGCCGCCGGCACGCCCAGGGGCTGCTGCGCGGCTGCGCGCGCACCGTGCGCGGCATCCGGATCATCCTCGGCCCGATTGTGCACGGACTCATCGCCTTCGGCGACAAGGTCACGCCCGGGGGTGCGCGTGGCGCTTCGTTCTCCAGTGAAGAGCAGCTGCTGAGCATGGTCGACGAGGCCGCCTCGCAAGACCTCATCGAGCAGGACGATCGCGACCTCATCCACTCGGTGTTCGACTTCACCGACACTTTCGTGCGTGAGGTGATGGTTCCCCGTCCCGACCTGGTGTCGGTGGATGCCACGGCCACCGCACGCGAGGCGATGACGGTGTTCCTCAACAAGGGCGTCTCGCGCATTCCCGTGGTCGATGATGACGCCGACGACGTCGTGGGCGTGCTGTACCTCAAGGATCTCGTGCTGATCGGATTCCGCGACGGCGCGGCCGACACCGGCTGGCAGGAGGCGCCGGTCACCGGCATTGCGCGCCCGCCGGTGTTCGTGCCCGAGTCGATGCGGGTCGAGACGCTGCTGCAGCAGATGAAACGCGACGCGGTGCACGTGTGCATGGTGGTCGACGAGTACGGCTCGGTGGCGGGTCTGGTCACGCTGGAAGACATCATCGAAGAGCTCGTGGGTGAGATCGCCGACGAGTACGACCCGCGGGCCACCGAGGTGGTGGAGCTCGGACCCGACCGGTTCCGCGTCAGCTCGCGGCTGCCGGTCTCCGACGTCGGCGAGCTGTTCGACCTCGAGCTCGACGACGAAGAGGTGGACTCGATCGGCGGGCTGCTCGGCAAGGCGCTGGGCCGTGTGCCGCAACCGGGGGCGACCGTCGTCTATGACGGACTGAGACTGACCGGGGGCGCCTCGCGCGGGCGCGGGCGCGGGATCGCGACCGTGTTCGTCGAGCGCGTCGCCGCAGAGAAGGAGCAGGAACGATGACCGACATCCGATGTGGGTTCGTGACGTTCGTGGGGCGCCCCAACGTCGGCAAATCGACGTTGACCAACGCCCTCGTCGGCGAGAAGGTCGCCATCACCAGCGAGAAGCCGCAGACCACCCGACGAGCGATCCGCGGCATCCTGAATCGCCCCGACGGTCAGCTGATCATCGTCGACACCCCCGGAATCCATCGCCCGCGCACGCTGCTCGGGCAGCGGCTCAACGATCTCGTGGAGCAGGTGCTCGGCGACGTCGACGTGATTGCTTTCTGTGCGCCCGCAACCGAGAAGGTCGGTCCGGGTGACCGCCGCATCGCGGCATCGTTGGACGGATATCCCCGCGCGAAGAAGGTCGCCATCGTGACGAAGACGGATGCGGCGACGCGCGATGAGATCGCCGAGCGGCTCATCGAGGTCGACCAGCTCCGCGAGGACTGGGCCGCGGTCATCCCGCTGTCAGCCCTGACCCGCGACCAGCTCGATGTGCTCAGCGACGAGCTGCTCGGCCTGATGCCCACTGGGCCCGCGCTGTACCCCGACGACGTCGTGACCGACGAGAGCCTCGAGGACCGCATCGCCGAGATCATCCGCGAGGCGTCGCTCGAGGGCGTGCGCGATGAGCTGCCGCACTCCATCGCGGTGACCATCCAAGACATCTCGCGCCGTGATGACAAGGAGCTCACCGACGTCTACGCCGATATCGTCGTGGAGCGTGACAGTCAGAAGGCCATCATCATCGGGCACAAGGGTTCTCGATTGAGGGATGTCGGGGCTCGAGCCCGTGCGGGCATCGAACCGCTCGTGGGCACGAAGGTGTTCCTGTCGCTGCACGTGCGCGTGGCCAAGGAATGGCAGCGCGACCCCAAGCAGCTGGGTCGCCTGGGATTCTGACACATCGCATGCGTCTGGCGGGTGTATTCTGTGTCCATGCGCGCCGGCTTCGTGCTTCTCCTTAGCTGCCGCGGCGAGTCCTCGTTCTAGGGCCTTCCTCGTCGCGGAGCTTCGCGTTGGCCCGCTTCCCAGACGAGAGATGCAGAGCCCCGAGATGAAGAACAACCAGAAGCCCTCCGGGATGCCGATCCACAAGTATCGGCCGTTCCACGAGCAGATCCGCGTCGATCTGCCCGACCGTACCTGGCCCACGAAGCACATCAGCGTCGCGCCCCGGTGGTGCGCGGTCGACCTGCGTGACGGCAACCAGGCGCTCATCGACCCGATGAGCCCCGAGCGCAAGCGCATCATGTTCGATCTGCTCGTGCGCATGGGCTACAAGGAGATCGAGGTCGGGTTTCCGTCGGCGAGCCAGACCGACTTCGACTTCGTGCGCCAGCTGATCGAAGAGGACCTGATCCCCGACGACGTCACCATCCAGGTGCTGACGCAGTCGCGTGAGCACCTCATCGCCCGCACCTATGACGCGATCGCGGGCGCCAAGCAGGCCATCGTGCACCTGTACAACTCCACCAGCATCCTGCAGCGTGAGGTCGTGTTCCGCACCGACAAGCAGGGCATCATCGACATCGCACTGACCGGCGCACGCCTGTGCCGGGAGTACGAGAAGCGCGTACCCGAGACCGCGGTCTACTACGAGTACTCACCGGAGAGCTACACCGGAACCGAGCTGGAGTTCGCCGCCGACATCTGCAACCAGGTGCTGGAGATCTTCGAGCCCACCGCAGAGCGCAAGGTCATCATCAACCTGCCTGCCACGGTCGAAATGGCCACGCCCAATGTGTACGCCGACTCGATCGAGTGGATGAACCGGCACCTGAACCACCGCGAGAACGTCATCCTCTCGCTGCACCCGCACAACGACCGCGGCACCGCCGTCGCGGCTGCGGAACTCGGGTACATGGCCGGCGCCGACCGTATCGAAGGCTGCCTGTTCGGCAACGGCGAGCGCACCGGCAACGTCGACCTGGTGACCCTGGGCGTGAATCTGTTCACGCAGGGCATCGACCCGCAGATCGATTTCAGCGACATCGACCAGATCAAGCGCACCGTCGAGCACTGCAACCAGCTGCCCGTGCCCGAGCGCACACCGTGGGGCGGTGACCTGGTGTTCACCGCCTTCAGCGGCTCGCATCAGGACGCCATCAAGAAGGGCTTCGAGTCCTTGGAGGCCCGCGCAGCGGACGAGGGTGTCACGGTCGACGACATCGAGTGGGGCGTTCCGTATCTGCCCGTCGACCCGAAAGACCTGGGCCGGTCGTACGAAGCCGTCATCCGTGTCAACTCCCAGTCGGGCAAGGGCGGCGTCGCCTATCTGCTGAAGACCGACCACGCGCTCGACCTGCCGCGACGACTGCAGATCGAGTTCTCGGGCGTGGTGCAGGCCAAGACCGACCAAGAGGGCGGCGAGGTCACGAGCGCCCAGATCTGGGACATCTTCACCGACGAGTACCTCCCGTCTGACGTCGACGAGGCACGCTGGGGCCGGTTCGAGCTGCTGAGCACGCGCACTTCGAGCGACATGACCGGCGACGTCGTCCTCGACGTGAAGCTGCGCGATGGCGACGCCGAAGTGCAGACCCAGGCCACCGGCAACGGTCCGGTCGCAGCCTTCGTCGAGGTGCTGCAGGCCTCCGGCATCGATGTCACGGTGTACGACTACGTCGAGCACGCGCTCTCCACGGGCGGCGACGCCCAGGCCGCCTCCTACGTCGAGTTGCAGGTCGACGATCAGCGGCTGTGGGGCGTGGGCGTCGACGGCGACATCTCGACGGCCTCGCTGAAGGCGATAGTGTCGGGTGTCAACCGCGCGATCCGCACGCGCCAGGAGTCACCGGCTCTCGCCGCGGTCTAGTCCTCGGGCTTCACAATCGGGATCGCGGTGGTCTCCACCGCCACCTTGCGCCGGTGCAGCATGCGCTGTTCCGGCAGCGAGACGTCGAAGACCACCGCGAGCACGCGGATGACGGCGGTCACCGCGATCCCGATCACGGCGGAGGCCACCATCGGCACGCCGAACAGGTGGGCGAAGGCCAGTACGAGGCAGCCCGCCCCGGCGGCGACGGCGTAGAGCGACCCGACGTGCATGATCGCGACGGGCAGTCCCACAAGGACATCGCGCAGCACGCCACCGCCGACGGCGGCGCACGCTCCGATGAAGACGGCCGGCACGAGCGGCAGCCCCAAGGTCAGGGCCTTGCTCGTTCCGAACGCGCCGAACAGGGCGATCACGAGGGCGTCGAGCCCCACGATCACACCATTCGCCCTGCTCAACGGCCCCGCGAGGAGCATCCCCACAAGGGATGCGGCCGTCGCCGTCAGGAGGTACCAGTTGCTGTGCAGCGTCACCGGGGTGACGTTCAGCAGCAGGTCGCGGATGAGGCCGCCGCCCATCCCGACCATGATCCCGATGATCGCCACGCCCAGGAAGTCCAGGCGGCGCTGGCCGCGGAACCCCGCGGCGAACAGGGCGCCCTGGATGCCGCCGAGAGCGACGGCGGTGAGGTCCGCCCACAGCGGAATGATGAGGATCGGCTCGTTCACGCCCTCCATTGTCGTCGGTGCCCGGGATAATGGAGGAGTGCCCACCTATCGCGACGAAGTCGTGGTCCTGCGCACCCACAAGCTGGGTGAGGCCGACCGCATCGTCACCTGCCTGAGTCGCCGGCACGGCAAGGTCCGTGCGGTCGCGAAGGGCGTGCGGCGCACCTCGTCGCGCTTCGGCGCGCGACTCGAGCCCTTCATGGTGGCCGACGTCCAGCTGTACATCGGGCGCAGCCTCGACATCATCCAGCAGGCCGAGTCGTTGGGCGCGTACGGCGCCGAGATCGCCCTGCACTATGACCGGTATACGGCCGCCAGCGCTATGGTCGAGACCGCCGACCGTCTGAACGAGGCCGAGGCCACACCCCAGCAGTACCTGCTGTTGGTGGGCGGCCTGCGGGCGCTGTCGCGCGGCGAGCACGCGGCGCGCAGCATCCTGGATTCCTATCTGCTGCGCGCGATGTCGATGTCGGGCTGGGCGCCCGGGCTCGGCGACTGCGCGCGTTGCGGGCTGCCGGGACCGCACCAGAGCTTCGTGGCGCAGATGGGCGGTGTGGTCTGCCGCGACTGCGCGCCCGCCGGCGCGGTGCGCGTCGACATGGCGACGACCGGACTGCTGCAGTCGCTCATCGCAGGGGAGTGGGATGTGGTGGATGCCGCGACCCCGGCCGCGACCGCGGCAGCGTCGGGCCTGGTGGCCGCCTACGCCCAGTGGCACCTTGAGCGCGGCATCCGCGCGCTCGAGCACGTCCTGTCCGAGCCGGTGCCGCCGGAGGAAGCCCGCCTGTGAGTCCCAAGCCCTACACGAACAAAGACGCCGTGGCGTTCCGTCCCCTCGACTGGACCGGCGTGTACCCGCCGGAGTACCCGAGGGGTGCCGTGCCGAATCACGTCGCCATCGTGATGGACGGCAACGGGCGCTGGGCGAACCGCCGTGGCCTCACGCGCATCGAGGGGCATCGCGCGGGCGAGGCTGCGTTGCTCGACGTCGTCGCCGGTGCCGTGCAAGCCGGGGTCAAGCACCTGTCGGTGTATGCGTTCTCGACCGAGAACTGGAGCCGCTCGCCCGATGAGGTGCGCTTTCTCATGGGGTTCAATCGCGAGGTGCTGCATCGCCGGCGCGACCAGCTCAACGAGTGGGGCGTGCGCGTGCGGTGGGCCGGTCGCAAGCCGCGGCTATGGGGATCGGTCATCAAAGAGCTGCAGTACGCCGAGCAGCTCACGGCGGGCAATGACGTGCTCACCCTCACCATGTGCGTGAACTACGGCGGCCGGGTCGAGCTCGTCGATGCTCTGCGCTCGATCGCCGACGACGTGGCCGCGAAGCGGCTGAAGCCGTCGGCGGTGACCGAGAAGCTCATCCGACGTCGGCTGTACATCCCCGAGATGCCCGACGTCGACCTGTTCGTGCGCTCGTCGGGCGAGCAGCGCACCTCCAACTTCCTGCTCTGGGAGTCGGCCTACGCCGAGTTCGTCTTCCTCGACACACTGTGGCCCGATTTCAGCCGGCAGGATCTCTGGCACGCCATCGACTTGTACCTGGGCCGTGACCGCCGGTTCGGGGGCGCTGTTGACACCCCCGACGACGCGCTCTGATGAGGAGGCGCTGATCAGGCCGGCGTGGCCCGGTGCTCGTCCCACACCTGGCGGGCGATCTGCGCGAAGGCCTCGGGCGGCTGGGCACCGCTGACGCCGTACTTGCCGTCGATCACGAAGAACGGCACGCCGTTGATGCCGTACGACGCCGCTTGCGCCTGGTCGTCGCGGACCGCTTGCAGGTAACGGCCCGACTCGAGCGCGTCACGGGCGGCTGCGGCATCCAACCCCACCTCTTCGGCGAGCGCGACGAGATCGTCGATCCGACCCACGTGGCGGCCCTCGGTGAAGTACGCCGCCATGAGGCGTTCCTTCATCTCACGCTGCTTGCCCTGCTCCTTGGCGAAGTGCAGCAGCTCGTGGGCCTTCACGGTGTTCGTGTGCTTGAGGTTGTCGAAGTCGTAGTCGAGGCCCGCCTGCGCCGCGACGCCGGTGACCCGGTCGAGCATCTGCCGCACCTGGTCGGCCGGCATGCCCTTGTGTCCGGCAAGGAACTCGATCTCGGTGCCGTCGAAGTCGACGGGCGTGTCGGGCGAGAGCTCGAAGGAGTGGAACACCACCTCGACCTCGGGGGCATCATCGCCGGTGGCTACCTCGGCAAGCCCCTTCTCAAGATTGCGCTTGCCGATATAGCACCAGGGGCAAGCGATGTCAGACCAGATGTCGATCGAGATGGGTTCAGTCACAAGAAGTGCAACCTTCCGGCGGGAGATGTATTCCCCTGCATGAGCATCTACGCGGGCAGGTTCTCTTCGATCACCGCGACGACGGCGGGGTCGTCGGGCTTCGTCTTGGGGTGGAAGCGGTGGAGGCCGCCGCCCGGCGTCACCACGAACTTCTCGAAGTTCCAACGGATCGGACCGCGCTCTCCTTCGGCATTGCGGGACTTCTTCAGCGCCTTGTAGAGCGGAGAGGCACCGGGGCCGTTGACCTTGACCTTGTCGAGGATCGGGAAGGTGACGCCCCACGTCGTCGAGCAGTATTCGACGATCTCGTCGATCGAGCCGGGCTCCTGCCCCATGAACTGGTTGCAGGGGAAGCCGAGCACCGTGAACCCTCGGTCGCCATACGCCTCCTGCAACTGCTCGAGCTGCTCGTACTGCGGGGTGTTGCCGCACCGGGATGCGACGTTGACGATCATCACGACCTTGCCGTCGTAATCGCCCAGCGTGGCGGTGTCGCCATCGGCGGTCGCGAAAGGGATCTCGCCGAGCGAGGGGGAGGTTTCGGGAGCCATGTCCACAGCCTAAGCGCGTGCGTCCCGCCCGGCACCGCTGTCTGGGAGAATGGACAGGTGACCTCCCTGACAGCCCCCGCCCGCACGCTGCGCATCGGGCCGATCGAGCTCGATGCGCCCGTCGTGCTCGCGCCCATGGCGGGGATCACGAACGCCGCGTTCCGGCGCCTGTGCCGCGAGTACGGTGCGGGCCTCTATGTCAGCGAGATGATCACCACGCGCGCGCTCGTCGAGCGCAACGCGGTGACGATGCGGCTGATCACTCATCACGAGTCCGAGTCTCTACGGTCGATCCAGCTCTATGGCGTCGACCCGACCACGGTCGAGAACGCGGTCAAGATCCTCGTCGACGAAGACCGCGCCGACCACATCGACATGAATTTCGGATGCCCTGTTCCCAAGGTCACCCGCAAGGGCGGCGGATCGGCGCTCCCCTGGAAGCTCGACCTCTTCGAGGCCATCGTCACCCGGGCGGTCCGGGCTGCCGGCGACGTCGCGGTCACGGTCAAGATGCGCAAGGGCATCGACGACGATCACCTCACCTATCTCGACGCCGCCCGCATCGCGGAAGACGCCGGCGTGGCGGCGATCGCGCTGCACGCGCGCACGGCGAGCCAGTACTACTCGGGTCATGCCGACTGGTCGGCCATCGCCACGCTCAAAGAGGCCGTGACGAGCATCCCGGTGCTGGGCAACGGCGACATCTGGTCGGCAGACGATGCGCGGCGCATGATGACCGAGACCGGCTGCGACGGCGTGGTGGTGGGGCGCGGCTGCCTCGGTCGCCCCTGGCTGTTCGGCGATCTCGCCCGCGCGCTGGGCGAGCCCGGGGCGGCGCACGGCGAGCCTGTCGACGCGACACTCGGTTTCGTCGCGCAGGCGTTTCGGCGGCATGCCGAGCTGCTCGTCGAGTTCTTCGAGGACGAAGATCGCGGCTGCCGGGATGTGCGCAAACACGTTGCCTGGTATTTCAAGGGGTATCCGGTCGGCGGCGAGCTGCGCGCTCGTCTGGCGACGGCGTCGAGCCTCGCTGAGATCGACGAGCTGCTCGCCGAGATGGATCTCGACGCCCCGTATCCCGGGGCGGGTGCCGAAGGCCAGCGCGGGCGGGCCGGTTCGCCCAAGCGGACGGTTCTGCCCGAGGGCTGGCTCGACTCGCGCGAGATCGGCGCACACGCTGCGCATCTGACCGAATCGGAGGCCGACACGAGTGGCGGCTGAGGGCGCATCCGCGGTCGGCGTCTCCCCGGGCCGGCCGAGCGGATACGACGACGCCGATGCCGCGCGCTTCTTCGGGGAGCGGCATCGATCGCAGCGTGATGACTTCGCCCGTGACCGCGCCCGCGTGCTGCACTCCGCGGCGCTTCGTCGACTGGCGGCCAAGACGCAGGTGCTCAGTCCTGCCTCGCCCGCTGACTTCGCACGCAATCGCCTGACGCACTCGCTCGAGGTGGCGCAGGTCGGCCGGGAACTCGCCACCGCGCTGCGACTCTCGCCCGACGTGGTCGACACCGCGTGCCTGAACCACGACCTGGGGCATCCTCCCTTCGGTCACAACGGGGAGCGCGCCATGAACGAGTGGGCCGAAGACATCGGCGGCTTCGAGGGCAACGCGCAGACGCTGCGCATCGTGACCCGACTCGAGCCGAAGGTGCTCGGCCCCGACGGCACGAGCTACGGGCTCAACCTGACCCGGGCGAGCCTGGATGCTACGTGCAAGTATCCGTGGACGGCCGACAAGCCGCTGCCCGACGCCGGCGGGCGCCTCAAGTTCGGCGTCTACGCCGAAGACGAGGAGATCTTCCACTGGATGCGCGCGGGCGCCCCGGGGCGGGTGCGGTGCATCGAGGCCGAGGTGATGGACCTCTCCGACGACATCGCCTACTCGGTGCACGACTTCGAGGACGCGATCGTCAACGGCTACCTCGACCCCGCGCGCCTGACAGCTGCGGGAGAGCACGAGGCGCTGCTGGATGCGATCCAGACCTGGGTGGGCTATGACTTCCACCGGGACGAGTTGGCCGACGCGCTGCATCGGCTCACCCTGCTGGGGGAGTGGCTGACCGCCTTCACCGGCAACCGTGCAGACCTCGCGCGGCTGAAGAACCTCACCAGCGACCTGATCGGACGCTTCGCGCGTGCGGCGACCGCCGCCACCCGCGAGGCGTATGCATCCGAGGATCTCACCCGCTACCGCGCGCACGTCGTCGTCCCGCGCGTGATCGAGGTCGAGATGGCGGTGCTCAAGGGCATCATCGGCGCGTTCGTCGTCTCGATCGAGGGGCGCAAGCAGCTCTACAAGGAGCAGCGGCGGGTCCTCAAGCGCCTCGCGGACGCCCTGCTGCAGCATCCCGAACATCTTTCCGCCGTGTATGCGGAGGATTTCGCGGCAGCGGTGACGGATGCGGCGGCGCGGCGTGTCGTCGTCGACCAGGTGGCCAGCCTGACCGACCAGCAGGCCATCTCGTGGCACCGCAGCCTCGTGGGCGACATCGACGCCGCGTCGCTGGGAGTGTGGTCGCTCGACCCGGTCGGGGCGCACTGATGGCGGGGCGCATCGCACAGGCCGACATCGACGAGGTCAAGGCCCGCGTGAACATCGCCGACGTGATCGGCGAACGAGTGGCGCTCAAGCCGGCCGGCATCGGCTCGATGAAGGGGCTGTGTCCGTTTCACGAGGAGAAGAGCCCGAGCTTCAACGTGCGCCCGCAGGTGGGCTTCTACCACTGCTTCGGCTGCGGCGAGTCCGGTGACGTCTACACGTTCCTGCGGCAGATGGACCATCTCACGTTCACCGAGGCCGTTGAGCGGATGGCTGCCCGCATCGGGTACACGCTGCACTACGAAGAGGGCGGCGCCGCTCCCGAGACGTCCGGGCGGACCCGGTTGTACGCCGCGAACGCGGCAGCCGCCGAGTGGTATCGCCAGCAGCTCATGACGCCGGCCGCCGATGCCGGTCGGCGCTTCCTCGGTCAGCGCGGGTTCGACGCGGGTGCTGCCGCTCATTTCGGCGTCGGCTTCGCCCCCAAGGGCTGGTCGGGGCTGCGCGACGCTCTGCACAAGCAGGGCTTCACCGACGAAGAACTGCTGGCGGCCGGGCTCGTCTCGCAGGGGCAGCGCGGGGTCTACGACCGTTTTCGGGGCCGGGTGGTGTGGCCGATCCGGGACATCACCGGGCAGACCCTCGGCTTCGGCGCCCGGCGGCTGTTCGATGACGACAACGGTCCCAAATACCTGAACACCCCCGAGACCGTGCTCTACAAGAAGACGCAGGTGCTGTACGGGCTCGACCTCGCCAAGCGCGACATCTCACGGGGCGATCCGCGGCGCGTTGTCGTCGTCGAGGGGTACACCGATGTCATGGCCTGCCACCTGGCCGGGGTCACCACGGCCGTGGCCACCTGCGGTACGGCATTCGGCGGCGACCACATGAACATCCTGCGCCGGGTGATCGGCGACGACGGATCCGCCGAGGTCGTGTTCACGTTCGATCCCGACGCCGCCGGGCAGAAGGCCGCGGTACGAGCGTTCGCCTCGACCAAGGGGCTGAAGGCGCAGAGCTTCGTGGCCACCGGTCCGGAGGGGCTGGACCCCTGCGACCTCCGTCTGCAGCGGGGGGATGCCGCGGTCCGATCGCTCATGGACACGAAGGTGCCCATGTTCGAGTTCGTCATCGACCAGCGCGTCGCGGGATTTGATCTGTCGACCGTGGAGGGGCGCATCGGGGGGCTGCGTGCGGCGGCTCCGATCGTCGCCGAGCTGCGCGATCCGCTGCTGCGCAGCGAATACAAGCACGTGCTGTCACGGCGGCTGGGCATGGAGCCCGGTGCCGTCGATCATGAAGTCGAGCGCGCGGGTCGGGCCGAGGCGAATCACACGCGGGACTTGCAGCGACACGAACCCGCCGCATCCGCCCCCTCCGCCGAACACGGCGCCCCCGAGCTGCGCGTCACGCTCGCCACGCTGCAGCGCACGCCCGATGTCGGACTGGAGCGCGACGCGATGATGGGCTTTCTGCAGTACGGGCATCGGGTCGAAACGACACTGCGTGTGCGCGCGCTGACGCTGCCGATGCGCAACCCGGCGCTGGAGGCCGTGCGGCAGAGTGTCGCAGCTGCGACGGATGTGGAGCGCGCCGGCTGGGCGGTCGATGCGGTATCGGCCGTGCGCGAGCCCTACCGGTCGCTCGCGGCCGAGCTGCTGACCGGCGAGTTTCCGGCACGCGACGACGATCATGCGGTCGTGTCGGCGCACGACCTCGCCCGACGGCTGATCGTGCGCTCTCTCGACGGACGCAAACGCGAACTGCTGGGCGCCATTCAGCGTGTCCCCGCCGATTCGGACGAGGGCCGGGCCGTCCGTATCGAGCTGCGGGAACTCGACGCGGAACGTCAGCGGCTCTTGGCCGACTCATAGGCGTCGGTGGCGCCGCCCCCGCGGACACGGCAGGATGAAGGCATGGCCCGCCATCGTGACACCGACGTCGCCATCGAGTGCGTCGACCTCTCCATCGCTCGCGCCTCCGCACGCGGAGGAGACCTCGCGCGCGTGGTCGACGGCGTCAGCGCGCGGCTGCCGCATGCGGGCGCTCTCGCGGTGCTCGGGCCCACGGGGGCGGGGAAGTCGAGCCTGGCGGCAGTGCTCGCCGGCGCAGAAGAACCCGGCCTGGCGGTGGTGGGCGGCGACGCGTGGGTCGAGGGCATCCCGGTGCGCAAGCCGGGTCGAGCGCACCGCCTGCACACCTATGTGACCGGTTATCTCGCTCAGGGCGACGGTTCACGGCTGCCCTCGCGGCTGACGGTCGAAGAGGTCATCTCGTCACCGATCACTCGTCGCTCGCGCAGAGCCGACAAGCGGGCGCTGGCGATACGGGTCGCCGCCCTCCTCGATGAGATGAAGCTGCCGCTGGGCATCGCCGTGAAGTACCCGTACGAGCTCAGTGCCGGCATGCGGCAGCGCGTCGCGTTCGCCCGTGCTGTGATGCTGCAACCACGGGTGCTCATCGCCGACGACCTTCTGGCGAATCTCGACCTCTCCGCGCGCGAGGCGGTCCTTGCGGCGATTCGCCGACGTCGCGATGCGTACGGCATGTCGACGCTGCTGGTGGGCAACGACCGCGACAGTGTCGAGGCGCTCAATGCTCGGGTTCTGGTGCTGCGCGCGGGGCACGTCGTGGCGGTCGGTGAGAGCGCCGCTGACGTCACGTGGACGCCCAGTGGTGAGGCCGATCATCGCCTCATCGCGTCATGAGCACCCTCAGAAGTTTGCTAAGCTAGATGAGCTGTCCGCGGCAACGCGGAACGTATTCCTCCATAGCTCAATTGGCAGAGCAGCCGGCTGTTAACCGGCAGGTTCTTGGTTCGAGTCCAAGTGGGGGAGCGAAAGGCCTCGGGCTCCACCCCGGGGCCTTTTTCTTTGACCTCACTCGCGCACGGCCGCCGCGAACTGCCCGCTGATGCGGCGGCTGAGGACGGCCGCGGTCTCGCTGACACGGGCGGCGAGCTCCGCCCAGGTGTGCTCGTCGGTGTGCTCCGCGGAGAAGGTGAGGGCCACCGCCGCCGCCGGCCAGCCGACATGGTCGAGCACAGCCACCGCCACCGAACCGAGTCCGGGGGTCACCTCACCGTTCTCCGTGGCGTAGCCCGCCTGGCGCACCGTGGTGAGCAGCTGCTTGAGCTCTCCGTAGGTGCGGGGGCCGCCGCCCGCGCGGTCGGTGAACGAACCGGCGTCCGGATACAGGGCTCGGCGCTGGGCCGGCGGGAGGGCGGCCAGCATGGCGCGTCCGGTCGCCGTCAGGTGGGCCGGAAGCCGGACGCCCACATCGGTGACCAGCGACGGGCGGTGAGGAGCCCGTTCTTCCACGAGATAGAGCACGTCGCGTCCGTGCAGAACCCCCAGATGGCCGCTCTCGCCGATCCGGTCGACGAGATCGGCGACTAACGGCCGTCCGAGCCGGGTCAGCGGCTGCTGCCGGGAGAAGCCGCTGGAGAGCTCGAAAGCCGCGACTCCGAGGCCGTAACGCTTCTCTTCGGGCAGATGGACGACGAACCCGCGTTGTTGCAGCACGGTGAGCAGGTGGTAGGCGCTCGAGCGGGGAAGGCCCAACGCCGCGGCCAGATGGGCGACGGCGACCGGCCCGCGCTGTGTGGCCAGGAACGAAAGGATCCGCAGTGCGGCGTCGGCTGCGGGCACCTGCGACCGATTGTCGGGCATGCCTTCACCGTACTCGTCGGTCTGTCATCACAGACGGACGGGTCACCGGTAAACTCGCTGGTCGGGCTCGCGCCCGCAGCAGCGGAAGGAAGCAGATCATTCAGAACTACACGGTGGCCACCGACGGAGCCTGCTCGGGCAACCCGGGCCCGACGGGATGGGCATGGATCGGCGAGGACGGACAGTGGGCCGCCGGTTCGCTTCCGCAGGGCACGAACAACATCGGTGAACTGCTTGCGCTGCTCAACGCGATCCGTGATCACCGCGACGTCGAGAACCTCACCGTCCAGGCCGACTCGAAGTACGCGATCGACACCTACTCGTCGTGGATGGACGGGCACGCGCGCCGCGGCTGGAAGACCAGCACGGGCGCGCGCACGAAGAACGTCGACATCCTCAAAGAGCTCATCGCCGAGCGCGATGAGCGCCGCGAGCATGGGCTGCCCGATGTGATCCTCGAGCACGTACGAGGTCACGCGGGACACCGGCTCAACAGCTGGGCCGACGAGCGCGCCGTACGCGCCGCCAAGCACGGGGCGAAGGGGACGGCGAGCCGTTGGTCGTCGCTGGACGGTCAGGAGCCTCTCGACGTGACCGTCGACCCGCCCCGCTCCGCGCAGGACAAACCGAAACGACGCTAGGCGTCGATGTCGTCGACGCCGGGCGTCCACGCCTGGCCCGGGCGGCCCCAGCCACGCTTACGCGCGATCTTCTGCGTCGTCTTCCAGTCACTGTCACTGAGGCGGTCGATGTAGAGCACGCCGTCGAGGTGATCGAATTCGTGCTGCATGATGCGCGCGCGCCAACCGTCCACCTCGATATGGACGGGCCGGCCCTCGACATCCATTCCCGTGACCAGCACTTCGTCCGAGCGGCGGAGCGGGAATCGCTCGCCGGGGAACGACAGGCAGCCCTCCGATTCTTCATCGGGGTCGGGTGCGCCGGGTTCGGCCGGCTTCATCCACAGCACCGGGTTGAGGATCTCGCCCCGCCACGGGGCGCCGTCGTCGTCCTGATACGTGTAGACGTAGATGCGCAGCGGCACGCCGACCTGGGGCGCCGCGAGGCCCACGCCGGGAGCGGCATCCATCGTCTCGTACATGTCG
This sequence comes from Microbacterium horticulturae, assembly GCF_029094505.1. Lineage (NCBI taxonomy): Bacteria > Bacillati > Actinomycetota > Actinomycetes > Micrococcales > Microbacteriaceae > Microbacterium > Microbacterium horticulturae. The sequence goes on from NZ_CP119108.1 coordinate 1,589,550, forward strand.
GCGACAAGCTGCCGGATCTCATCGGTGATCTCGTCGACGAGGGCTGCGGGGGAGTGCAGCACGGGGTCGCCCATGATGCGGATGGGAAGAACTGGCACGTCTTCAGCCTACCGGCGGCCCCGCCCAGGTAATGTCGAAGGGTGATCGCGACGGACCTGCCGCTGGACGATGTCACCGACCAGCTGGTCGGGGTCCTCGGTGACCCGAAGATCCTCATCGGAATCCCGCTCGCTCTGCTGGGCGCCGTGTTCATGTCGTTCGGTGCGCAGTACCAGTACCGCGGGGTCAACAAGGTCGAGCGGCTCACCGGAACCAGCGGCAGCGAGGGGCTGACCGGCAAGCAGATGCTGAGCCTGCTGCGGCGCCCGTCGTGGGTCGTCGGCACACTCATGCTGGGCCTGGCGATCGTCTGCCAGCTGAGCGCCCTCGTGTTCGCCCCGCTGATCCTCGTGCAGCCGCTGGGCGCGGTCTCGCTCGTGATCACGACGCTGCTGAACGCCCGCGTCTCTGGGCACAAGCCGACCAAGCAGTCCGTGAGATCGATCATCGCCTGTGTGGGCGGCATCTTCGTGTTCGTAACCATTGCCGCGTTCGTGGCCACGGAGACGCGGCTGACGGACGGCCAGATCCTGACCGTGGTCGTCATGCTCGGCGTCGTGCTGGTTCTGGCGGCCGGAACCTGGCTCGCGTTCCGCAAGCGCGCCCACCCCCTGTTCTACATCGTGACCTCCGGCATCCTCTACGGCTTCGTCGCGACTCTCGCCAAGATCGTCATCAAGCGCGTGCAGGCCGGCGACATCGACGGGCTCACGATCGGCTGCGTGGTGGGCCTCCTCCTCGCGGTCGCGCTGGGAGCGTACTTCGTGCAGACCGCATACTCGGTCGGCCCACCCGATCTGGTGATCGCCGGGCTCACCGTGATCGATCCGATGGTCGCCGTGCTCATCGGGCTGCTCGTGCTGAAAGAAGCGGCGACGGCCAACGTCTGGGCCTTCCTCGGCTTTGTGGCTGCCGGTCTCATCGCGGTGTACGGCGTTTTCTCGCTGGCGCGCAACCATCCGCAGGTGATCAGCGAGAGCCAAGAGCTGCCGATCCGTCGCGGCAGCCATGGGACCGACGACGGCAAGCCGAAGCGCTAGTCCCGCTGCGTGCGGATCACGATGCGGCCGTCGTGAATGCGCCCCTTGTCGCCCGGGATCGGCGCGGGCGCCGGCAGCTCGACCTGCGTCTCCCAGTCGGTGTGCGCCTCTTCGGCCGTGGGGCGCCAGACGACGTCGAGTCCGGATCCGAGTCCGCCGAACGATGACGCCGTGCGTCGGTCCTGTCGGCGTCGGGTTGCGCGGTGCAGCGCCGGTGCGCAGAGGATGACGACGAGGGATGCCGCGGCCGCCCCCGCGATCACGAGCCAGCCCGTCGCATCCATGGTGTGATCATCCCATGGCTCTGACAGGATAGGCTCGATGTCCGAGAGGGGCGGTGGCCAAGCTGGTGAAGGCAGCGGGCTCATAACCCGACGATCGTGGGTTCAAGTCCCACCCGCCCTACGCACAAGCCCCGACTGGTCAATAACTGGTCGGGGCTCTTATCTGGCTGTGCGACGCTCCCACGACGTCGGCTCGCCCCAGCGTCAGGCTGCCCTTCTTCTCGAGCCACGCCGGCGCAAGACTCCCGACCGGGGCATTGCCCATCGGCGGGTCGACGTACTCGCAGCGCGCCTTCGACGCGCTCACCGACGCGAGGATAAGTTCGGCGTCCTTCTTCGTCTTGAAGCCGCGTTGTCTGTCTGCGACTCGTCAGACTTTCGATACCGGGCCGGTACCGCTTCCCCGCGGCTGTGGCACACGGGGAGATCGTGCCGGCCATGGTCAGTCGTTCCACATGGGCTCAGACTGGGTCGCTTCTCCGTGCAGGGAGGGGATCGTCTGCGGAGCCTCAAACCAGGTCTCCGGGATCTCGTGCGCTTTCGCGGCCTGCACTGTCACTTGCACGGAGATCTGGCTGCCCTTGACCCGCAGCCACGCGGCGGCCGCCATGCCCTGCATCGCGAGGTGCCGGATAGTCGGGATGAAGTGCTCACTGGATGCGGCGGTGAGCTTGCCGATGACGTGCCCATCGATGCTGGCCTCGACGCTAGCCTTCGCGCCGGCACGGGCCGCGGGAGCGATCGTAAGCGTGCCGAGCGCGTACCCATCACCCTCATGGTTGACGTAGTCGGTGAGCACGTCGAGGTGGTTCTCTTCGCCGGTCAACTGCAGTGCGCGCCCGGCGGGGAGGATGCTGTGCGGCGCGGCCGGCGGCTCGTTCAGCGGCACGATCAGGTGCGGGGCGTCGAGCGCGACACGCACGTTCGCGTGGATCTTGAGCTTGCGGCGGTCTTCCCATTGTTCGCGGGCGACGATCCAGATGCGGGCCTTGACCTCGGGCGCGAAGCCGGCGTCGACGATCGACGTGAGGATCGGCTGGTAGATGGCGGCGTCGTCGCGGCTGAGGTATCCGACGTGCTGGTTGTTGAGGACGACCATGACCGCGTTCGCGTCGTATCGGTTCGTGGGTTCGGGGATCAGGTACGCGCTGACGTCCTCGAGGATGATCTCTTCGTCGCGCGTGGGGCGCCGGCCGACGGCCTTCACGATCGCGTCGGTGCGCGCGAACTCGCCCTCGACCTCCGTGCTCGGATACTTCCCGCCGAGTAGCCGGTACGGCTTCAGCGCAGGCTTGGCATCACGCTTCGGTGTGGGCGCCGTGGCGGGGGGAACAGAAGGGGTAGCGACGACGGGTTGCGGCGGTGCCGCGACGACCGGTTGCGGCGGCGATGCTGGCGCGGAAGGAACGGACGGCACTACCAGCGCGGGCGCGGCGGACGGCACAGGTGGCACCGATGACACGGACGGCGCGCCATACGGTTCCCCGTAGAGCATCGCGGACCGCTGGTCGGCTGCATTGCGCGACGAGCGCATTACGCTTCCGCTCTTGGCCGCGCGCATGGCGACGATTACCCACAGCACGATCGCCGCGATGAGACACAAGAGGCCAAACGCGGAAACTCCACCGCCCTCGACTCCGCCGATTCCGCCTCCGCCCAAGAAGAGCACAACACCGGCCCCCAGCGTGATCCATCCCCACAGGCGGAGCTTGTCCATCTTGTGATTCCCCTTTCCCCAGGTATCCAGGTGGCCGCGTCGCCGACGCGGACGCTCGGTCGTGCAACGCCTGCCCGCCACTGACCAGCGCCCATCCGCGGCGCGACGTAGACGGAACGGTTTGGCCCGTAGCAGTGCACGCTGGTCGGCGAGAATCCTACCCTGAACCTCCGACGTCGGCCGTTGAGATCACTCGACGACGACCGCCGGCACCATCTTCGCGAGCTCGTCTCCGATCCCGATGTCGACGAGCCGCACGTCCCCGGCCAGCCGAACGGCGTCGCCGCCCAGCAGCCCTGCTTTGTAGCCGCCGAAGGTCACTGTGATGTCGGCGGGGAGCACGGTCGGATCGGGAACTGATCCGTCGTCGGGGTTGATTCCACTCGGGATGTCCACGGCGACGACGGCCGCGGCATCCCGCCCCGACAACGAGAGAAGGAGCGACGCCACGGTCTCGCGAGCGCGCCCGCGCAGTGCCGGGGTCGCCGCAGCTCCGGTGCCGAGGATCCCGTCGACGATCACGTCCGGCGAGGCGGCCGCGGTGCCCGAGACGACCCTCGCCCCGGCATCGAGCGCCGCGCGCAGCCCCTCCGCGTGCGTTCGTGAGCCCAGCTCGACGATCCAGACCTCGTGCCCGTCCGCCGCAAGCGTCGCGCCGGCGAACAGCGCGTCTCCGCCGTTGTTGCCAGAGCCCACCAACAGAAGCACGCGCCCGGGCGCGGCATCCCGCTCCGCCAGCACCTCGGTGACTACGTCGGCCAGCGCGGCCGCCGCTCGTGCCATCAACGGCTCGCCGGCCGCGAGGTGCGGCGCCTCGGCATCGCGGATCTGCCGGGCGGAATAGCCGTGTCGCATAGCCCGACCCTAGTGGGCAGACACCCGTATCACACGCTTGTGATTCGTCGTCGTCCGGGTGATAATGGCGGGAGAACAGAACAGCACGTCACCGGGTGGTTCCGGTCAGGTCGTAGGGGAAGACGCACCTGACGAAACGGAGAGACCATGGCGACGACACAGGCGCGCGGAGTGATCCTTATCCACTCGGCGCCACGCGCGTTGTGCCCGCACCTGGAGTGGGCGGTAGGACGCGCCCTTGGGCGTGCCGTCAACTTCGACTGGGACGACCAGCCCGTGCTGTCGGGCAGCCGTCGCGCCGAGTTCTACTGGGAGGCACCCGCCGGCAGCGGAGCCGCTCTCGCGACGGCGATCCGCGGCTGGGAGCACCTCCGGTTCGAGGTCACTGAAGACCCGAGCGCGCGTGGCGACGGGGGCCGCTGGATGCACACCCCCGACCTCGGCATCCACTACGCACAGACGGATGCCGCGGGCAACGTCGTCATCGGCGAGGATCGCATTCGCTACGCGATGGAGGTCGCGGCCGGCGACGTGGCCGAGCTCGAGCGCGAGCTTCAGGTCGCCCTGGGCGCTGCGTGGGACGAAGAGCTTGAGCCGTTCCGGCATGCGAGCGACGACGCGCCCGTCGTCTGGCTGCACAAGGTCGGGTGAGCTGCGGGCGGTCAGGCGTCACTACCGGCGATCGGTGAGACATCCCGGTCGCTGAGAAGGCGAATGACCGCCCGATGGAACGAAGATGCCCCGCGGAGGCTTCCCGCGGGGCATCTTGGGTTTTCGACCAAGTCAGGTTTCCGGGCCGAGTCAGGCTTGCGGGCTGCGCCAGGCTTTCGGGCTGCGTCAGGCCGAGGCGAAGGCCACGACGGCGTTGTGACCGCCGAAACCGAACGAGTTGCTGATCGCCAGCTGCTCGCCCGCACCGAGCGACTGCTCATCACCGGAGATGCGGAACGGCACCTCGGGGTCTTGCTCGGTGATGTTGATCGTCGGGGGAGCGATGCGCTCCTGCAACGCGAGGATCGTGAACACAGCCTCGAGCGCACCCGTGCCGCCCAGCAGGTGGCCGGTGGACGCCTTCGTGGCCGAGACCGGGATGTCGTCGATCCGGTCGCCGAACACCTGCTTGAGCGCCTGGTACTCATTCGGATCGCCGACCGGCGTCGACGTGGCGTGCGCGTTGATGTGCGTGACATCGTCGGGAGACGCATCGGCGGCCTCGAGCGCGAGTCGTACCGCACGCGCGGCGCCGTGCCCCTCGGGGTCGTTGGCGGTGATGTGGTACGAGTCGGCGGTCACCCCGCCGCCCACGAGCACCGCGTAGATCTTCGCGCCGCGGGCCTTGGCGTGCTCCTCGGTCTCGAGCACGAGCGCGGCTGCGCCCTCGCCCATGACGAAACCGTCACGGTCGATGCTGCCCGGGCGTGAGGCGTGCTCGGGGTCGTCGTTGCGACGCGACAGCGCCTGCATCGACGCGAACGACGCCATCGTGATGGGGTGGATGGCAGACTCGGTGCCCCCGGCGATCACGATGTCGGCCAGGCCGTCACGCAGGTGCTCGTAGGCGTTTACGAGCGACTCCGTGCTCGACGCGCACGCGCTGGCGACGGTGCGGGCGAAGGCACGTGCCCCGAAGTGCAGCGACAGATTGCCCGCCGCGGCGTTGGGCATGAGCATCGGGACGGTCATCGGCATGACCCGCCGCGGCCCCTTCTCGCGCAGGGTGTCCCACGCATCCAGGAGCGTCCACACCCCGCCGATCCCTGTCGCGAAGTCGACGCCGAGCCGTTCGGGCTCGACGTCGGGCGCACCGGCGTCGGCCCAGGCTTCTTTGGCCGCGATCAGCGCGAACTGTGAGGCGGGGTCCAGACGCTTGGCGACGGGGCGTTCGAGGACGGTCTCGGGGCGAACGACGGCCTCAGCCGCGAAGGTGACGGGAAGCTGGTACTTCTCGACCCAGTCGTGGGTGAGGGTGTGGGTGCCGCTGACACCCGCGCGCAGGGCGGACCAGCTCTCGGGCGCCGTGCCCCCCAGGGGCGACGACGCGCCGATGCCGGTGACGACGATGCGGGACGTGCTCATGTGGGATTCCTCGGTGTTGTGTGTACCGGTGGGGGCGCGGTGCCCCCACCGTGAAGGTCACGCCTGGTGGGAGGTGATGAAGGTGACGGCGTCGCCGACGGTCTTGAGGTTCTTGACCTCGTCGTCGGGAATGGTGACGCCGAACTTCTCCTCGGCGTTGACGACGATCGTCATCATCGAGATCGAGTCGATGTCGAGGTCGTCGGTGAACGACTTCTCGAGCGCGACCTCGTCGGCCGAGATGCCGGTCTCGTCGGTGATCAGCTCGGCGAGTCCTGCCAGAACCTCGTCGTTGGTGAGTGCCATTTCTGCTCCTTGTTGTTGGGATCGCTCCTCGGCCCGACGGGCCGTGGACAAGTCTAGAGTCGAGTGGGCCCGGCTCAGGGGAGGACGACGACCTGAGCGCCGAACACGAGCCCCGCGCCGAACCCGATCTGCAGCGCGAGACCGCCCGAGAGTTCGGGGTGCTCCTCGAGCAGACGATGGGTCGCGAGGGGGATGGATGCCGCGGACGTGTTGCCCGTGGTCTCGATGTCGTGTCCGACCAGGACGGTGTCAGGAAGCTTGAGCTGCTTCGCGAACTCGTCGACGATGCGCAGGTTCGCCTGGTGGGGGATGAAAGCCGCCAGATCGTCGGGCGTGACACCGGCGGCCTCGAGCGCACGGCGTGCGACTTTGACCATCTCCCACACGGCCCAGCGGAAGACGCTCGGGCCCTCCTGGCGCAGGGTCGGCCATGGTGCCTTGCCGTCGCGGAACTCGGTGAGCGTCGCGTTCATGCCGACGAGCTCGGCCTTCGAACCGTCCGACCCCCATACCGTCGGGCCGATGCCGGGGAAGTCGCTGGGCCCGACGACGGCGGCGCCGGCACCGTCGGCCAGCAGGAACGAGATGCTGCGGTCGGTCGGGTCGACGATGTCGCTCAGCTTCTCTGCGCCCACGACGACCGCGTAGTGCGCGGCGCCGGCGCGGATGAGAGCGTCGGCCTGCGCGACGGCATACGCGAAGCCCGCACACGCGGCGTTCAGGTCATATGCGGCGGCGGGGTTCGCGCCGATCCGGTCGGCCACGATCGCCGAGACCGATGGCGTCTGCTTCGGATTGCTGATGGTCGCTATGATCACCGCGTCGATGTCTTCGGGCGCGACGCCCGATCGCTCGACGGCCTCACGCGCCGCCTCGGCGGCGAGGTCGATGGCGTTCGTATCGGCGTTCGCGCGCGCACGGGTGATGATGCCGGTGCGCTGCCGGATCCACTCGTCGCTCGAATTGATCGGACCGACGATGTCGTCGTTGGGCACGGCGTTCTCGCCGCGTGCGGCGCCGTAGGCGTACAGGCGGGTGTATGCAGGCCCGGTGGACTGGTTGAGAGTGATCTCGCTCATGCGGCTTCTCCGGTCAGCAGGGCGGCCGCGGCATCCAGATCTTCGGGGGTCTTCACGGCCACCGACGGCACGCCGCGCAGCGCGCGCTTGGCGAGTCCCACCAGCGTGCCGGCGGGGGCGAGTTCGATGATGCCGGTCACGCCGTGGGCGGCGAACGACTCCATGCACAGGTCCCAGCGCACGGGCGAGGCCACCTGCGCGACCATGAGATCGATCGCCGCTCGGCCCGAGGTGACGACGCTGCCGTCGTTGTTGGTCCACAGCGTGAGGTCGGGGTCGGATGCCGCGACCTGCGCGGCGGCGGCGCGCAACGTGTCGACAGCGGGGGCCATGTAACGGGTGTGGAAGGCTCCGGCGACCTGCAACGGGATGACACGTGTGCCCCGCGGAGGCTCGGCCGCGAGCTCGGCCAGGTCAGATAACGCGCCGGCCGCGACGATCTGCCCGCCGCCGTTGTGGTTGGCGGCGGTCAGGTGGGCAGCCTGCAGGCGCGCCAGCACATCGTCGGCACTGCCGCCGACCACGGCGCTCATCCCGGTCCGCTCGGCAGACGCGGCTTCTGCCATCGCGCGGCCGCGGATGCCGACCAGTCGCAGCGCATCGGCGTCGCTGATCACGTGCGATGCCGCAAGCGCCGCGAGCTCGCCGACCGAGTGGCCGGCGACGCCGGCAGGAGTGACGCCCGCAGCGTCGACCAGCGCCCCATAGGAGAGGAGACCCGCCGCGACGATGAGCGGCTGGGCGACCTTGGTGTCGCGGATGCGGTCGGCATCCCATTCGGTGCCTGCGGCGACGAGGTCGACCTGAGCCCGCTCGGAGAACTCCGCGAGACGCTCCCGCGCCCCGTCCTGCTCAAGCCACGGAGTGAGAAACCCGGGGGTCTGCGAGCCCTGCCCGGGGAAGACGGTGATGATCACCATCCCATCCTGCCAAACCCGTGGACGTCCAACTGGCCACCTGCGCACAAGAATGACGGCATCGTTTGTGCGCGTCCTACACGTGCTGGCCAGGGCGTCGCCGAGCCGCGGGCGTGCGGCGCCGAGTCGTGTCTGTGCCGATCGCTCCCAGGATGAGTGCGGTCTGCAGGATCAGCGCTTCGCGGGGACCCGTGGCATCCCACCCGATCACATCGGTGACCCGCTTGAGCCGGTACCGAACGGTGTTGGGATGCACGAAGAGCTCGCGGGCGGTCGCTTCGAGCGATCGCCCGTTGTCGAGATAGCTCCACAGCGTCGTGACCAGGTCGGTGCTGTGCGCCTGGAGCGGGTGGTAGACCTTCTCGACGAGCGTGTGCTTCGCAAGGGGGTCGCCGGCCAGCGCCCGCTCGGGGAGCAGATCGTCGGCCTCGACGGGGCGCGGTGCATGCCGCCATGATCGGGCCACCGCGAAGCCCGCGAGTGCGGCGCGTGCGCTCTGCCCCGCATCGACGAGGGCGCTGACAGCCGGTCCGAGCACGAGGTGACCGGGCCCGAAACCGGGCTCGAGGTGCCGTGCGATCTGCAGGAACGGGAGATCCGGCTCCTCGGCACCGCGTTCCGGGTGCTCGGCACGCCCGAGCACCAGGACCAGGCGCGACCCCTGCACGCCGATGAGCGCGTCCACGCCGAGCTTGCGAGCGGCGCGGCGCAGCTGGTCGACATCGAACTGCGGGGGAGTCGTGCCCACCAGGACCGCGACCTCGCCGTGACCGTGCCACCCGAGCGCGGCGATGCGGCTGGGCAGCTCTTCGTCGGCCTCACCGGTCAGGATGGAATCGACGACGAGGGCCTCCAGACGGGCGTCCCACAGGCCACGGGCCTCGGCCGCGCGTGCGTAGACGTCGGCGGCGGCGAACGCGACCTCGCGCGAGTACAGCAGGATGGCCTCGCGCAGGTGCACGCCGCGGTTCGCCACCTTCTCTTCGGTGACCTCGACGGTCACGCGGATCAGCTGCAGGGTCTGGGTGAGGCTCACGCTGCGCAGCAGCTCGCGGGGAGCGGCGGCGAATATGTCGGCGGCGATCCAGGGCGTGGAGTTCGGGTCCTCGTACCACTGGATGAACGAGGTTATTCCTGCCTGCGCCACCAGACCGACCGCAGAGCGGCGGGCGGGCGGCATGTCGGCGTACCACGGCAGTGTCTTCTCGAGTCGTCCGAGCGTCGCCGTGGCAAGGTCCCCGGAGATGCGACGGAGCCATGCAAGGGTCTCCGCCTTGTCTTTCGGGGTCTCGTCAGCCGTCATGGTCGCTCAGCTCTCTCCGCCCGCGTTTCCGCTGGTTCCGGCGTTCACATCGTGCAGACGGTACTTCTCGATCGCCTGCGCCACCCGCGCGCGGTCGACGATGCCCTCGTCGGCCAGCGCCTGCAGCGTGCGCACCACGAGCGACGGGCCGTCGATCTTGAAGAAACGGCGTGCTGCCGGCCTCGTGTCGCTGAAGCCGAAGCCGTCCGCTCCGAGCGTCGCGAACCGGTTCGGCACCCACGGGCGGATCTGGTCCTGCACGGCGTGCATGAAGTCGCTGACGGCCACCACCGGGCCTTCCGCCCCCTGCAGCTTCTGCGTGAGGTAGGCGGTGCGCGGCTCTTCGTCGGGGTGGAGGAAGTTGTGCTCGTCGGCGGCGAGTCCGTCGCGGCGCAGCTCAGACCAGCTCGTGACGCTCCACACATCGGCGCTCACGCCCCAGTCGTCGCGCAGAAGCTGCTGGGCTTCCAGAGCCCACGGCACGCCCACGCCCGAAGCAAGAAGCTGCGCGCGGGGGCCGTCGCCGTCGCCTTCGGCGATGCGGTGGATGCCGCGCAGAATGCCGTCGACGTCGACACCGTCGGGCTCGGCAGGCTGTACGAGCGGCTCGTTGTACACCGTGAGGTAGTACATGACGTTCGGGTCGGGGTGGTTTCCGCCGTACATGCGCTCGAGCCCGTCGCGCACGATGTGCGCGATCTCGTACCCGTACGCGGGGTCGTACGCGACGGTGGCGGGGTTCGTGGAGGCAAGCAGGGGCGAGTGCCCGTCGGCATGCTGCAGACCCTCGCCGGTGAGCGTGGTGCGTCCGGCGGTCGCGCCGATCACGAAGCCCCGTGCCATCTGGTCGCCGGCGGCCCAGTTCGCATCTCCTGTGCGCTGGAAGCCGAACATCGAGTAGAAGATGTAGACCGGGATGAGCGGCTCGCCGTGCGTCGAGTACGACGTGCCGGCGGCCGTGAACGCGGCGATGGCGCCGGCTTCATTGATGCCGACGTGGACGATCTGCCCCTGCGCGCTCTCCTTGTAGGCCAGCAGCAGATCACGATCCACCGAGGTGTAGTGCTGCCCGTTCGGGTTGTAGATCTTCGCGGTCGGGAAGAACGCGTCGATGCCGAACGTGCGCGCCTCGTCGGGGATGATCGGCACGATGCGGTGGCCGAAGTCCTTCGCCCGCAGGAGGTCTTTCAGGAGGCGGACGAACGCCATGGTGGTGGCGACCTCCTGCGTGCCTGAGCCCTTCTTCGGCAGCGCGTATGCGGCCTCGCCGGGGAGAGCGAGATCGACGTGGGTCGTGCGCCGCTCGGGCAGGAACCCGCCCAGTTCGCGCCTGCGCTCGAGCATGTACTGGATGGTCTCGTCCTGCGGGCCCGGGTTGTAGTACGGCGGAAGATACGGGTTCTCTTCGAGCGTGGCATCCGTCACCGGAATGTGCATGGCGTCGCGGAACTGCTTGAGGTCCTCGAGGGTCATCTTCTTCATCTGGTGCGTGGCGTTGCGGCCCGCGAAATGCGTGCCCAGCCCGTAGCCCTTGATGGTCTTGGCGAGGATGACGGTCGGCTGGCCCTTGTGCTCGACGGCGGCCTTGAACGCGGCGTACACCTTGCGGTAATCGTGGCCTCCGCGGCGCAGGTTCCAGATCTGGTCGTCGGTGTAGTCCTGCACCAGGGCGAGTGCGCGCTCGTCCCTGCCGAAGAAGTGCTCGCGCACGTAGGCGCCGTTCTCGGCCTTGTAGGTCTGGTAGTCGCCGTCGGGGGTGACGTTCATGACATTGAGCAGTGCGCCATCGACATCCCGCGCCAGGAGATCGTCCCACTCGCGGCCCCAGACGACCTTGATGACGTTCCAGCCGGCCCCGCGGAAGAAGCTCTCCAGCTCCTGGATGATCTTGCCGTTGCCCCGCACGGGGCCGTCGAGGCGCTGCAGGTTGCAGTTGACGACGAAGGTGAGGTTGTCGAGGCCCTCGTTGGCGGCGACCTGCAGCTGTCCGCGGCTCTCGACCTCGTCGAGCTCTCCGTCGCCGAGGAACGCCCACACGCGTGAGTCGGAGAGGTCTTTGATGCCCCGGTTGCTGAGGTACTTGTTCGTCATCGCCTGGTAGATGGCGTTGATCGGACCGATGCCCATCGACACGGTCGGGAACTGCCAGAAGTCCGGCATGAGGCGGGGGTGAGGGTAGGAGGGGATGCCGTGCGGCGCACGCGACTTCTCCTGGCGGAAGCCGTCGAGCTGCTGTTCGCTCAGACGCCCCTCGAGGAAGGCGCGGGCGTACATGCCGGGGGAGGCGTGCCCCTGGAAGAAGATCTGATCGCCGCCGGAAGGATGATCCTGCCCGCGGAAGAAGTGGTTGAAGCCCACTTCGTACAGTGAGGCCGATGACGCGTAGGTCGAGATATGCCCGCCCACCGCGATGCCCGGGCGCTGCGCGCGGTGAACGGTCAGTGCCGCGTTCCAGCGGATCCACGACCGGTAACGGCGTTCGAGTTCTTCGTCGCCGGGGAACGACGCCTCGTTCTCGGGGGCGATCGTGTTGACGTAATCGGTCGTCGGGACCATCGGCACGCCCAGGCGCAGCTCTTTCGAGGTCTTCAGCAGGCTGAGCATGATCTCGCGCCCGCGGCCGGCGCCCTTCGCCTGCACGAGCTGCTGGAGCGACTCCTGCCACTCGCTCGTCTCGTCAGGATCGCTGTCGAGAGGCCCCTGGGAGTACGGATCCTGGTCGTGAACAGTCACGGGAGACCTTTCTTCGTCTGGCGGGTCACGTCAGAGACGGCTGCAGGCGCGCGTCGCGGGTCGGACTCGGCGCACACCTCGCACAAGCCTAGCGATACGGCGGACTCGCGATGGGACATAGACTTTCGGGACGGGCCTTTAGCTCAGCTGGTAGAGCGCCACGTTTACACCGTGGATGTCGTCGGTTCGTTTCCCTCGTTGTCGAGCAGGTAGAGCGAGCGGAGGCATTGTGTGAGGCCGGATGCCCCGACGTCGGCGAACTGCCCGAAGAGGTCGCGGTCGCGCTCGATGAGTGGGCGATCTTGAAGCCGCTCGCCGACGTCGCCTCCCGTGACGAGAAGGCCGCGAACGCGGCGCTGAAGAAGGCTGTCGCGAAGATGCCGCAGGCGGCACGGTTCGGCGCGGTCGGCGTGGGCCCGCGGGGCGGGTTCCAGGTGTCGTTGTCGGAGTCGGTGGGGATCAGCGAGGTCGAGTGGGCCGCGGACGATCCTGAGGTTCACGCGCACGTGCAGGCGCTGCGTGCCGAGCTGGCCGTGATCGAGGCAGCCGCGAAGCGCGCATATCCGCTGACCCAGCGGAAGACCTCGCTGCGATTTCAGGAGGCGGACTGATAGGCGAGCCGGCGGAGAAGATGACGATCGGTGAGGTCGAGCACATCGTGAACGCCTCCGGCCAGTGGGACGGCACAGGGCCGGTCGAGTTCTCGAACGACGGCACCACGTGGACGAAGCGTGGGCGCCGACGGACGAGCACCCGCACCCGGAGTATGCCCGGGTGACGACGTACCGCAAGGACGTGCGCATCCCCACTCACGTGACGATCCGGTGGGATGAGCAGTTCCCGCAGGCATCGGAGGAATGGGCGGGGAAGTGGGGACGGGCGCCGATGCGGCACTGGCCGCGCGGCCCGCATGGTCGGGTTCCGGCAGACCTTCCGTGACTTGCTCGGCGACATCGACATAGAGGACGAGGGCGACGAACGCGTCGAACCGTGGACGCCGCGCGAGACACCGGCCGCCGAGCCTGCGCGCGACTGGGCCGCGGAGATCGCCGCCGCCGAGACGGACGAGCAGCTCGACGAGATCGACAAGGCCGGCCGCGCCGTGCGCGTGTTCACGCCGAATGAAGCGGGAACCGCGCTGCACCGGCACTGAAAACGCGACGCCGCGAGCTTAGTGAGGCGCAGCGTGTGGTCGGGGAACAGCGAACGCTTGGCGCGGATGGCAGCCGGTGGAGGCGGGCGGCGAAGCGACGCCGTCGTTCACGGACGACGAACCGGCACATGAAGTCAGGCGCCCCGCAGGATCATCAGCTGCCGGCGGATCGTGCCGCGCGCCGCACCGCCGCCCGGAAGAAGGGCAAGCGATGAACGTCGACCAGCAGACCGGCGAGGTCGCCGACGACGAGAAGTTCCCCGGCAGCGACGCGCACCTCGTCCCGCTGAACCTCGCCGCGTTGAGCGAGGACGAACTGATCGCCCTGCTCCCGACACCGATCCAGACCGCGGGCGCGCTTGCGGGGCCCGGGAGGTGAACGGTCGCGCACCGGCAGCGCTGGCGAAGTTCCGTGAGCAGCTGAACGCGGCCGAGAACGAGCTGCGCATCGCGGTCGCGCTCGGCGGAGGAGCTGTTGCAGATCTACCCGGAGATGCCGATGAGCGAACGGCCGCGACCTCGCCCGGGCTACGAACGACCGCGCCGTGCGCGCGCAGGACGCCCGCGACGCCGCATACCTGCAGTTCGAGTACGCCCGCGACTACGAACGTGCGATCGCCGGGACAACGACATCCTCCGCAGCCTGAACGCGAACCTGCGCGGGGAGCACGGATGAACGGAGAAACGCTATTCGGTATCGCGAGTGCGTTCGAGGCTGGGTTCATCCTCCGCGTAGTAGGGCTCGAGTTCGTGCTCGAGGCCTGCGGCATGTCGTCGGAACCATCCGACCGTCTCGGGGTTGGGGGCCTCCTGTCTCAGGTAGGAACCGAGCACTTCTCGAAGATGGATCATTGCGGTGACCTGAATCTCGCGAGTACTCAACTCTCCGTTGCATGCGTCCCGAACGAGCATGGCCGCAGTGATGAAGTTGGAAGCGTCGACTATGACTTCGCGGACGGTGGCATCCGCGATGAGAATCCCGACGTCGAGAAGCTGACGGATTTCGTCTGGGTCGTATTTCGCAGGGGTCGGGTCGTTGTTGCCGTTGAACAGCCAACGCTCCGGAGTAACGGAGTCACGAATTCGCGACGCTAGGTCGAGTGCCGCCTTGGCGTGTTCCCGAGATTCAAGACGCTGCGTCTCGGCTCGTTGGAGTTCACGAGAGTTCTTCGCTGCTTGCGTCTCGCGCTTGTACTTCAACGTGCTGTCCAGCCATCCGAAGCCGAAGGTCAGCGCGGCGCCGATGACGAGCGGCAGCAGCCAGCCAAGAGACGACCAGTCGATATCCACACGCGCACTCTATCGGCGGTGATCGCATGACCGCGGAGAGGAAGATCGGCCTAGGCGAAGAAGCGGGTCGGGGCGAACTGGTATGCGACGGCTGCAAGACGACGTTCACAACGAATCACTTCGGCACGGCGGCCACACGCATATCGGTGGAGCAGCAGGGGTGGTCTGTCGCGCAGTTCCGCGTGCGCCCCTGGCGGGACTACTGCCTTGCATGTGTCGCCCGCCCGTGCCAGAACGTCAGCCTGGCTGGGGCACGCGGGCAGATCACCGACCAAAGCGCTGCCCAGATTGCAGCTGCCGTGAGCGATTGGAGCGCACGATGAGCCCTGCGATGGTCGAGCGGCCGGTCGTCGGCTACCAGCACCCTGACGTGCCGTGGAACGGACTGACCGCCACGGACCTGAATGCCTACTTGATCTTCTCGGGGGGAGGAGCAGGAAGTTCCCATTCTCGCGACTTCTCGTGCTTGAGGTTGGGGTGCTGTCGCCAACAGACGCGCATCCGTTGTGGACTCCACTCGTACTTCTCATCGCCGACGAACTCGCCGGTGGTTGGGTCATACGTTGAAGAGCCAAATCTCCGGGTCTCGAACCAGATGCCGATTGATTCCCCTGAGTCGACGACCGCGATGCTACGCTGCTCCACGAAGGTGCCATCCGGGCCGGCAAGGTATGACCGCACATCGTGCGCCGCAGCATCGCCTCGGTTCTCGACCCGCCAGCCAAGTGTGACGAAGGCCTCGCCGCCGCGGGTGAAGCTATCGCCTGGACTGCGGCTCGGCCCGACCCACATTGGCCGAGGCGTGTACCGCCATCTCTGCCACACCGCCCATGCAGTAAATGCAGCCGTCGCCGCCGTCGCGATAAAAACTCCCCAACTCAGAGCTTGGTCCATGGATCGAACTGTAGCGATGGGAACGGAGAAGTGACGGCCCAACGACACAGACCCGCACGAACGTCTACGACGGCTACTCGTGCGTGGTCTGCGGCGCCGCCGAGTTGACGTTCCAGCACCGTCGCGCGGTGGGCGTGGGCGGTTCCCGCAACGTGCCGACGGCCGTTGACGGGCTGACACTCTGCCTGACCTGTAACGAGGCGTGCGAGCATGAGCTGCAGGGCCCTGCGTTGGCAAACGGATGGAGGGTGCGCCGCTCGGTGGCGAGCCCTGAGCGGGTGCCGGTGCACTTCCCCCGGGAGCTCGCATGTTCCGGCTCGACGGCGTCCGCCGGGTGCAGATCAGCGCCGCGGTGGCGATGGAGATGGGCTGCTCGGTCTGCGGGGACGAGTGGATGCAGTGGCGTGCACAGAACCTGTTCGAGGGTCGGGTGCGGTCATGAGCGACGAGAAGAAAGAGTACGTGTTTGACGACGCCGCGCGCGAACGTGCCACGGCTGAGCTTGGCCGGGTCGACCGGGAGCAGGCCGGATACCCGCGCTGTGGTCTGTGCGGTCAGCAGGCGGGACGGCTAGACAAGTTCGGGCTGCGCTCGAAGACGTCGGAAGCTCATCAGGAGTGGCGTGCCGCGGCGCGCGCGGAACGAAGGACAGGACGGCGATGAGCGCCATGCCGAAGTATGCGATGACGTACGTGGTCTGGCATCCGGCGTCACGGACGTTGAAGGTCGGCCGGGCGTGGAAGTGGGCGCGCGTGCAGCGGTGGCTCGACCGTGGCTGGGAAGTGATCGTCTGCCCGCGCGGCACGGATGCGTCGTGGGAACGGGGAGCGCTGCGGTCGCTCCATCAGTGGTTCCCTCCCGCGTTTGCCTCGTGGCGGGATGCCGAGCCGGTGCTCGGCCCGGGCGGTAGCGGGTAGACGACGTTCCAACACGAAGCGCGCCTCTCACAACCGCCGGGTTGTCGAGAGGGGCGCTCTTCGTCGTTCACGCGTACGCACAGGGGAGCGACAACGGGAAAGGCCCCCGAGGTGGTGAGACTCGGGGGCCACGATTCCTAAGCGGTGGGATCGGTTGGGGTGTTGACTAGACGGTTGCCATAGCCGGGCGGCCAGGGCGGGTGTTGCGTGTCTCCAGCCACCGTTCCACAGAGTGTCTACTGTAGAGCGGCCCCTGCCCGGTGGTGATGACCGGGGTGGGGAAGGCAGGATTATCGGAGAACTGCCGGGCGCGCTGACGGGACACGCCTGCCATCTGGCCGATCTCCGCGAAGCTGACGACCTCCGGGAACAGCGGTTCCCTGAGACGCTTGTCAGCTTCGGACTCGGTAATCACTTCCAGACCAATGATGGTGATCGGTCCTTCGATGGCGTCAGAGACGGTCTGGGCCGCCTCGGACGCAGCGTTGAGCGTGGTGTCGGCTTCAACGGAGAGGGTGATGGTCCCTCCGCTGAAGTCGCGCTCGACTGATACCGCTGCACCGAACCGTCCAAGCTCTTCCAGCAGGGTGAATGCCGAGTCATCATCCATCTTCCCGATGAGTGTGACGGTGGCCTGCCAGGACGTCATGGGTGCGTTCCTCTCCTTTAGTTGTCTTCAGAGGGGCTCTGAGGTAGCGTGAGGGGGAGTCGAACCCCGTCAAAGATTTCGACTCCCCAACCGATACCGCTTACTGGTTGAATCCTCGGGCCCTCAGCTGAGACAGAGTGTTGTTATACCACCTGTGATCGCTGGGGGTCTTGTGAATTGCTACCGGGCTCTTGCTCTTGTCCGGCGGGTAGCACATCCAGCCTTTTGCTGAGGCCGGCACGCGCCATCCCTGCTCTTCCAGTCTTTCGAGAAGCGGTTTTATTCGCTTGTCGATAGGGCGAGCCCCTCTCTATTGAATTGGTTGCCAAGCGGGATTGCTTGACGTTGACAAGGATAGCACGGAACTCTTTACGGCGACAAGGGCTGTATCACCCTCTCCATGGATTCCCGCCCACCTCACTCGATATTGCGGGGGTCTTCGTCCTCAAAATCCGGTCGTGCCGTGCACGCGCCCTCGCCGCCGGTGGCCGATCTCGACGTACTTGGCCGCGGCCGGGAACGCTTTGAGTAGCGCGACGGACATCCCGTGCCGCCAGTCGCCGTCGAAGTACCCGACCCACTCGCCGACCGGCTCGTGCAAGATGTCGGGACGGCCGCAGATCGCGTCCAGTCGCACGCTGACCGCCGTGTCGGGGTGCATGCGTGGGATCCTACGCGCGGCCGCCGACATCTCCCGCCAGCCTACCGTCGTGGTGCGATCAGTCGTCGAGATGCTTGATCGCGTAATCCGCTTCCGCAGCGGTAAACTTCTCGCCAAAATCGCTCACCAGCTGGTCACGTATCGCGGCCTTCGACATAGACATCTGCTCCTGGTATTCCTTTGCCTTCGCGAGCGCGTTCTTCTTCCAATCCGCGTCGACGTGCTTGAGCGCGTACTTCGCGGCCTTCTTCGTGAACTGCTCACCGTAGTCGGAGGTGAGCTGGTCGTAGAGGCCGGCCTTGCTCATGTGCATCGTGTCGGAGTACTGCTGTGCTTTGGCGAGCGCGTTGACGTATTCGGTGGGCACGGCCGGCTTCTCGGGCTTCGCCTCTTCGCTCGCCTCTTCGCTCGGCTGCTCAGACGGTTCATCTGCGGGCTCGGGGGATTCGTCGGCGGCGGGGGCCGCGTTCGTCTCGGCCGCCGTCGTCTGCTGCGGCGCCGCAGTGTCGGTGTCGCCGCCCCCGCCGAGCGCGGCACTGATGCTCCCGATCACGATCACGGCGGCAACGATCGCGCCGACGATGATCCACTTCTTCTTGGAACTCTTCTTCTCTGGTGCTGCTGACGCGGACATGGGGTGTGCCTCTTCCTTCTCTTTTCGTGATACATGGCGAGAGTCAATGAGAAGTCTCTCATTGAACGCGGGAGCGGGGATAGGCGCGCATGGCGGATCGCGCGAAGGAGTCAGTTGCCTGGTGGTCGGTGCGAGGCTTGAACTCGCGACCTCTGCCGTGTAAAGGCATTGCTCTACCATCTGAGCTAACCGACCGTCAGGCAGCGAGCCTACCGGAGTGGTGGAGGAGCGGTCGAACGGGCAGAGCCAGCATCCCGGCGCGGCGCTGCAGGTCGGACGCGCGCGTGTAGATCTGCGTGGCGGCGAGGTTCGCGTGGCCCATGAGCTCTTGCACGACTCGGGCGTTGACGCCGTTCTCGAGCAGGCGTCCCGTAGCTGTGCCACAGCGAGTGCGCCGTGAGGTCGGGGTCGGTGATGCTGGCGCGGGTGCGGGCGCGCCCGACAAGGTCGGACACGGATGAGGGGGTGATGTGTCCGGGCTGCCTGCGGCGGGCGGACAGCCACCATCCGCGGGGCATGACTTCGGCGAGCTCCCTGATGACGGGGTGCAGGGGCAGATGAGATCGACGCTGCGGCGATCTGGGATACCCGGAAGCCTTGGAAATAGCCCAGGGCCATCATCGTCCGAGCGCGGGTGTAGGCGCCGGTCGTGAGCATCGCTTCGATCTGTTCCCACGCGAACGGGCGGGGCAGGTTTGCGGGGGACGTGAACTTTCGCGGCTTTGAGGGTGGAGTCGTCGTCTCGGTAGCCGTCGTAGATGAGGAACTCGTAGAAGTGGCTATCCATGTTGTTGCCGTGATGTCGGGGCTGGCGGGTAGTTTCGCGGCATGATTGAGCGTCCTGTTGAGGGAGTTCATTATCCGGGCTCCTTGCCGGAGATGCGGCGCTGGTTCGCGTCGGAGGCGACCTGTGCCGACTATCTGGACTGGCTGCGCTGGCCAGACGGGTTCTGCTGCCCGTGGTGCGCGGGAGTGACCGAATGGATGCCGCAGACCGCCGGTCACCGCTGCGGTGATTGTGGGCGGCGAGTCACGGCGACGTCGGGAACGGTGTTCCACAACACTCGGACACCGTTGTCGGTGTGGTTCGAAGCAGCGTGGCTGATGATGACCTCCAAACAAGGAGTGTCAGCTCTGGAACTGCAGCGGGTGACCGGGCTGGGCAGCTATCAGACCGCGTGGGCCATGCTGCACAAGCTGCGCACCACGATGTCGCAGGAAGGACGCGACCTGCTGACCGGCCGCGTCGAGGTCGACGAAGCACTCTATGGCGGTTTCTCGCCGGGGAAGCGGGGACGTGCGCCGGGCGGAAAGATACTCGTGGCCGCGGCAATAGAACGCCACGGTCGCCGGCTCGGGCGGGCACGGATGCGGCTCCTGCCCTCAGCGTCCGCACGGGATCTCGCCGCGTTCGTTCAGGCGACGCTCGCTCCCGGATCGGTGCTGGTCACCGACGGGTGGGTGGCCTACCCGGCCGTGGCCCGTGCCGCGCATCTGGCGCATGAACCGCATGCCGTGACCGGTTCTGCCGCTGCCGCGCATGAGCTGCTGCCCGGGGTGCACCGGGTGTTCTCGCTGAGTAAGCGCGTGCTGGAAGGGACCCTGCAAGACGGGGTCCAGGTCACGCACCTGCAGGCATATCTCGACGAGTTCGTGTTCCGGTTCAACCGGCGAACGGCACGAGAGCGCGGGCTCCTGTTCCTACGGCTCCTGGAAGGCGCGGTCGCCAGCCAGCCCACCCGCTACCGAGACCTCGTCGCCGAGCCGAAGCCCCGCAACCGTCCACAGCCACCAGCGGTCGCTCGGACCCTGCCGACCGGGCTGACCGAAACACCCCGCGACCGCCCCTGGCGACAAGCCGCATAATCACGGCACCAACATGGATAGCCACTCTCGTAGAACGCTCGCAGTGCATTGATCCGCTTCGATGATGCCTTGATGGGGCGGGCGAGGAACGCGCGTACGTCTTGGCGGGTGGCGGTGAGAGGGTCGACGCGGCGGGGCCAGTTGCGGAGGATGGATCGGCGTTGCGGATGGTGTTTTCTGCGAGGCCTTTGGCGCGCTGGTAGGTGTCGAACGCGTCGGTGAGTTCAGCTGTCATGAGAGCAGGTTCACACTTTATGAGATCGCTCTCGTTTGCGAATGCTGACGGTTTAACCCGCTCGGGTCTACCGCCGTCGACTCTTGTCAGACGATTACCACGGGTTCCACTCTCCCTGATGGTGCAGGTTCGAGTGAGTCGGGCAGGCGGTGTTCGTGCACTCGACCGTGCATGCCCCGCCGCAGCCGAAACAGATCGTCAGGTCGCCGTCGAAGTCATACTCGAGGCCCCACCCGCCGCACGCCGGGCACCAGTCACGACCGTCGGGGAGCTCGGTCGGTGGGTCGCCGGGGATGAAGCTGTCCGGCCCGGTCTGGATGATGGTCGCCATGATCAGATCGCTTCCTCGGTAGACTCGACCCGAGCCATACGGCTCCGGGCCTCAGAGATGGATGTGACGGGCGCCAAGCTCCCGTATTCCACCGTGGATGTCGTCGGTTCGATCCCGGCAGGGCCCACGTGAACGCACAGCCCGCGCATCAGCGCCGTCTCCTCGACCTCGCCGACCTCGACGCGACCATCCGACGGGCCGACGACGCCCGACGCAATCCCGCACAGGCGGGCCGGGTGCACGAACTCGTGGAGCGCCGCAAGGTGCTCACCCAGGAGCTCACCACGCGTCAGGGAGTGCGAGACGACCTGCGCACCGAGCTCAAGCGCATCGAGTCGGACGTCACGGTCGTGGATGCGCGGCGTGAACGAGACCTGGAGCGCCTGAATGCGGCATCCAATCCCAAAGACGCGCAGGGACTCGAAAGCGAGCTGGCCTCGCTGGCGCGGCGGAAGAGCGACCTCGAAGACGGGGAGCTCGAGGTCATGCAGAAGCTCGAAGAGGCCGAGGCCGCTGTCGCCGAGGTCGCCGCGCAGATCGCCGAGATCAACGACGAGGGCGGCCGCTTGAGCGCCGCGGGCAAGGCGGAGGTCGCCGACGCGACCGCAAAGCTCGATGCGGCGAACCGCGACCGCGCGGCTGTCGCGGCTGAGCTCCCGGCCGAGCTGGTGACGTTCTACGACACGGTCGCCGCCCGCAGCGCCGGGGCGGCGCTGCTGCGCCGTCAGACGTGTGAGGGATGCCGCATGGTCCTCTCCGGCACCGACCTCAGCGGGATCCGTCAGGCGGCCGACGACGCCGTCCTCACCTGCCCGGAGTGCGGCTGCATCCTTGTGCGCACGGAGGAGTCCGGCCTGTGAGACCGCACCGCGCACAGCGGTGGTGACCTCCGCCGGCGCGGTCGTGCTCGGCACGTCCGGCGAGGGGCTCGGCTTCGCGCGTCTGGATGCCGAGAGCGTCGTCGTCAATCGCGGCGCCGTCGCGGAAGACGGGCTCGCGGCCTTCGTCGCCGGCACCGACGCGTCGCGCTGGATCTGGTCGGACACCGCCCACTGGTACCCGCGGCTGCTCGATGCCGGGGTACGGGTGGCGCGCTGTCGTGACCTGCGACTGTGTCATGCGATCCTGCGCAACAGCGCGCTCGTGGCTGAGCCCGATGCCGTGCGCGCGGCGACGGTCTGGGATGCCGCGTCGACGGCGGCGGAGACGGATGCCGCGGCACCGCCCTTGTTCGACCTGTCGGGCGGGGCTGAGGCGGAGAGCGTGCCGCATGACGTCGATGCCGTGGTCGCCGAGTATCGGCGGCAGCGCGAGGCGGTCCGTTCGGCGGCGGAGCACGGGCGGCTCGAGCTGCTGTGCGCCGCCGAGTCGGCGGGGGCGCTCGTCGCCGCGGAGATGCGCGCGGCGGGACTGCCCTGGGACGTGGCGGAACACGAGCGCATTCTCACCGAGGAACTCGGTCAGCGCCCCGGCGGCGGCGGAGCTCCGAGGCGCATGGCCGAGCTGGCGGGCGAAGTGCGAATGCATCTGGGAGACGCGCAGGCGAGCCTCGACGCGCCGGCGAGGCTGCTGCGCAGCCTTCACCGCATCGGCGTGCCCGCGCAGTCGGTGTCGAAGTGGGAGCTGGTGAAGTACGACCACCCCGTCATCGTGCCGCTGCTGGAGTACCGGCGCCTCAGTCGCCTGCTCGCCGCGAACGGATGGGCCTGGCTCGACGAGTGGGTGCACGACGGCCGCTTCCGTCCGGTGTACGTTCCTGCCGGCGTCGTGACGGGGCGGTGGGCGTCGTCCGGAGGCGGCGCGCTCCAGATCCCGCGGATGCTGCGGCGTGCGGTCCGTGCCGACGACGGGTGGGCGTTCGTCGTGGCCGACGTCGCGCAGCTGGAGCCACGCGTGCTCGCCGGCATGGCGAACGACCTCGCGCTCGCCCGCGCGGCACACGGGCGAGATCTCTACGCCGGAATCGTGGACAGCGGCGCGGTGGCCACTCGGGGCGAGGCGAAGGTGGCGATGCTCGGTGCCATGTACGGCGCGACCACGGGGGAGAGCGGCCGTCTCGTGCCCCGGCTGCGTCGCGCCTATCCACGCGCCATGAAGCTCGTCGACGAAGCCGCGCGAACAGGGGAGCGCGGCGGCGTCGTCTCCACGTGGCTCGGGCGTTCTTCTCCGGAGCCATCGGAAGAATGGGTGGCCGTGCAACGGCATGCCGCGGGCGCGACCGGCACGGCCGCCGAACAAGCACGGGCACAGCGTTCGGCCCGCGATCATGGCAGGTTCACGCGCAATTTCGTCGTTCAGGGCACGGCGGCGGAGTGGGCGCTCGCCTGGCTGGGAGAGGTCCGATCACGCCTGGGGGCGCTCGATGCGGTTCCCGCGTCGCAGGCCGCGCTGCGGTCGGGCCCCGCGCTGGCGATGCGGCCCCACCTCGCCTTCTTTCTCCATGACGAACTGATCGTGCACACCCCGCGATGTCATGCGGATGCCGCAGCCGAGATCGTGCGTGAGGCGGCAGCATCCGCCGGCCGTCTTCTGTTCGGCGGCTTTCCGATCGACTTTCCGCTGGATCTGAAGATCGCGGGCACCGCTGCGAAGCAGTGACGCGCCTCTCAGCTGTGACGGCGACGACGTGCCAGCAGCAGCCCCGCCCCGGCGAGGAGGACGATGCCGCCGCCGATGGCGATCGGGATGACCGGCACGCTCAAGCCGGTGACCGCGAGGATGCCCGCGTTGTCGGTCACCGATGCGGCGGCGGGCGGGTTGGCGCACGCCGATGTCTCCGGAGGGTAGCTCAGGGTGAGCTTCAACGACGGGTTGACCTCGATGATCGCGGTGACGTTGCCGCGCGTCCAGGCGAAGTTCCCACTCGTGGGCACGAGTTTGCCGTTATCGTCCGTTGTCCATCCCGGCCACAGCACCGGCACGCCGTTCACAATCTTCGCGCCCGGCCAGAGGACCTTTCCGGACAGCTCATCGTGTGCGTTCAGGGTGCCGAGCGGGATCGTCTGCGAGTGCGAACCGCTCTGCAGCGTCAATGTCGCGGTGTGACTCGTGGCGGTCTTGTCGGGATCCGACATCTTGAGGTTGTACGTGATCCACGGAGCACCGTTCTCACACGTGCCCACGGCCGACGAGCCGACGAGTGAGGCCGTGTCGGTGGTGACCGGTGTGTAGCCGTGGTCGTTTGTGACACCGTCGGTGTCGTCGGCGAACGCTGCCTGAGCGCCGCCCAGAGCGAGAAGCGCGGCCACCGCCATGGCCGCCATAGACTTGCGGAACATCGCTGCCTCCCCAGTAGGCATCTTCGCGACCACCCCTGGTCGCGCGCACCCTCCCCAGTCGGGGTGCACGGTCATTCTAGCGCAGATCGTTGCGCCTCGACGGAGTTCTTTCGCCGCGGCTTTCGGAGTGTCACGGTAGGCTCGGGAGTGCGAATGGGTCGGCTGGATGGTCGCGTCGCGCATGGTCCGCCATGACGCGCCGAGGAACGTCCGGGCTCCAGAGGGCAGGGCGGTGGGTAACACCCACCCGGAGAGATCCGCGAGACAGTGCCACAGAGAGCAGACCGCCGGCGCGAGCCGGTAAGGGTGAAAGGGCGGTGTAAGAGACCACCGGGGTCGTGGTGACACGACCCGCACGGCAAACCTCGCCCGGAGCAAGGCCAGACAGGGGATGACGACGCGGCCCGCCGAGTCCCCGGGTAGGCCGCTGGAGCGGCACGGCAACGTGTCGCCGAGAGAGATGACCATCCACGGGGCGCAAGCCCCCGGACAGAACCCGGCGTACAGGCCGGCCCATTCGCCCCCGCGCCAAGACGACGAAGCCGCCCGCACCGTTCCCGGTCGGGCGGCTTCGCTGTGTGAGAGGTCAGTCCGCTGCCAGAGCGGCGGCCCCGATGATGCCGGAGTTGTTGCGGTGCACGGCCGGCACGATGGGCGTGCGCAACTCGAGCAGCGGAAGGAACTCGTCGGCGTGCTTGGATACACCGCCGCCGACGACGAACAGGTCGGGGCTGAAGAGGAACTCGAGGTGGTCGTAGTACTTCTGCAGTCGCTTGGCCCACTTCTTCCAGCTGAGCTCGTCGCGCTCCATCGCCGAGTACGCGGCATACGCCTCGAAGTCCGAATCATGGCCGGCGCGCTGCAGATGGCCGAGCTCGGTGTTCGGCACGAGGACACCGTCGTGGATCAGCGCGGTCCCGATACCGGTGCCGAGCGTCGTGAGCAGGACGATACCGCCCTTGTCCTTCGCCGCGCCGTAACGGACCTCCGCGATACCGGCCACGTCGGCGTCGTTGGCGAAGTGGATGTCGCGACCCAGACCGTCTTCGAAGAACTTCTCGGCCTCGAAGTCGATCCAGTCGGAGGAGACGTTCGCCGCCGAGAGGGTCTTGCCGTTCTTCACGATCGCGGGGAAGGCGACCCCGAGCGGCATGTCGTCGGAGTCTTCGACCTTCAACGTGCTCAGGACCTCCTTCACCGCGGTCAGCACGTCGTCGGGGCGGGCGCCCTTCGGTGTGAAGACCTTGATCCTGTCGCTGAGCAGCGTGCCCGTCTCGAGATCGACGATGCCACCCTTGATGCCCGTGCCGCCGATGTCCACGCCGACGGCGCGTGTCGTTCCAGATGCCATGCGCACCAGCCTAGCCACCCCTGCGCGCGCGCCCGCGCCATGTGTCGTCTTCTCAGTAGGATCGACGTGCGGCCCGGTGTGCGGGTCGCCCCACCGCGGCGTGGCCGCATCAGGATCGTGGAGGCGTGATGGCCGACGGCGACGACAAGTACTGGTACAACCTGAAGACCGGCCAGGTCGAGCGGGGAATGCAGGCGCCTGCGCCCGATCGTGCGGGCCCCTTCGACACCGCGGAGGAGGCGGCACGGGCACCGGAGATCATTCGGGAACGCTCCAAACAGTGGGACGAAGAAGAGCGCCGCGAAGACTCCTGGGGGTCGGGCGGCGACGAGACCGGGTTCGAAGGCTGACGCCGCGGGCGGCGGAGGAGTGAGCATGGACAAGCAGCGTGACTTCGTGCTGCGCACGATCGAAGAGCGTGGCGTGAAGTTCGTCCGACTGTGGTTCACCGATGTGGTGGGCACACTGAAGTCGGTCGCCATCGCCCCCGCCGAAGTGGAGGGCGCGTTCACCGAGGGCATCGGCTTCGACGGCTCGGCGATCGAGGGACTGACACGGTCGTACGAGTCGGATCTGCTGGCCAACCCCGATCCGACCACGTTCCAGATCCTGCCGTGGCGCGGGGAGATCGACCCGACGGCACGGATGTTCTGCGACATCACGACGCCCGACGGTCAGCCGGCGGTCGCCGACCCGCGGTACGTGCTCAAGCGCACACTCGCCAAGGCCGGCGATGCGGGGTTCACGTTCTACACGCATCCCGAGATCGAGTTCTACCTTTTGAAGTCGAGCCGGTTCGGCCCCGACGGCCCTGAGCCCGTCGACTCGGCCGGCTACTTCGACAACGTCCCCGGCGGCACCGCCCACGACTTCCGGCGCCGTTCGGTGCGGATGCTGGAAGACCTCGGGATCTCGGTCGAGTACAGCCACCACGAGGGTGGACCGGGGCAGAACGAGATCGACCTGCGGTACGCCGATGCGTTGACGACGGCCGACAACATCCAGACCTTCCGCACTGTGGTCAAGGAAGTCGCCATCGAGCAGGGCGTCTACGCGACCTTCATGCCCAAGCCCCTCAGCGACCAGCCCGGCAGCGGCATGCACACGCACATGTCGCTCTTCGAGGGCGACGTCAACGCTTTCTATGAGGCGGGCGCCCAGTATCAGCTCTCGCGCATCGGCCGTCATTTCATCGCCGGGCTCTTGAAGCACGCGAACGAGATCTCGGCGGTGACGAACCAGTTCGTCAACTCGTACAAGCGCCTGTGGGGTGGCGACGAGGCGCCCAGTTACGTCTGCTGGGGCCACAACAACCGCTCCGCCCTCGTGCGCGTGCCGATGTACAAGCCGAACAAGGGGCAGTCCTCGCGCGTCGAGTACCGTGCACTCGACTCGGCAGCCAACCCCTACCTCGCCTACGCGCTCATGCTGGCCGCGGGGCTCAAGGGTATCGAGGAGGAATACGAGCTGCCGGGCGAGGCTGAAGACAACGTGTGGTCGCTCACACCGGGGGAGCGCCGTGCGCTCGGCTTCGCGCCGCTGCCTTCGAGCCTCGAGCACGCGCTCGAGTACCTCGAGGAGTCGGAGCTGGTCGCGGAGACTCTCGGCGAGCAGATGTTCAACTACGTGCTGCTGAACAAGCGGCGCGAGTGGGAGGAATACCGCTCGCAGGTCACGCCGTTCGAGCTGCGTCGTAACCTCGAGATGCTCTGACGCGCGGGTCGGAAGATTCGACATGGCAGACCGCGCGCGGGGACTGACCGCCCTCGCACGCCTCGGCTTCACCGCGCTGGCCGAGGCCGACGCGCGGCTGGAAGAGCTGTCGGACGCGACCGGCATCGCTCGCTCGCAGCTCACCGAGGGAGCAAGCGTCGCCGCGGACCCCGACGGGGCGGTGGACGGGATGCTGCGGGTGGCGCGTCGCGACGACGGCGCCGTCCGCGCGGTCTTGGGCGACGACGCCCGAGCGCGCAGCGCCTGGGCGCTGTTCGGCGCCTCGAGTGGCTTCGCGGACTTCTATCTGCGACATCCCGGCGAGCTCGCGCAACTGCCCGCGGCGGGTGCATCGCTGCCGACAGCCGATGAGCTGCGGGCGCAGCTGCTTGCGGCGGTGCGGGCCGAGGCCGGGTTCGCGGCCGACGGCTCTGAGGAGGCGTGGGTGGCGCTGCGGGTGCGGTATCGCCGGATGCTGGCATCCATCGCCGTCCATGACCTGCTGGCAGACGACCCCGTCGCCGCGGTGAAGGGGGTGGCTGCGGCCCTCGCCGATGCGGCCGGGGCGGCTCTGGAGGCCTCGCTGGCGGTGGCCCGCACGCGGCTGTGCACGACGCTGTCGATGTTCCCGCGTGACGAGGTGTCGGCCACGTCGCTCGCGATCATCGGCATGGGCAAATGCGGCGCGCGCGAACTGAACTACGTCAGCGACGTGGATGTGATCTTCGTGGGCGGCCGCAAGGACGACTCCATCGCGGAGGGACGGGCCGTGGACGTCGCCACCCGCTTGGCGGTGCAGACGATGTCGGGGATCTCGGGCATCGAGGCGGAGCCCGGGCTGTGGGAGGTGGATGCGAATCTGCGGCCCGAGGGCAAGCAGGGCGCGCTCGTGCGCAGCCTGGAGTCGCACCTGTCGTACTACGACCGCTGGGCCCACAGCTGGGAGTTCCAGGCGCTGCTGAAGGCGCGGCACATCGCGGGCGATGCCGCGCTCGGCGGGCGATATGTCGAGGCTGTGCGGGAACGGGTGTGGAGCAGCGCGGCGCGCGAGAACTTCGTCGACAGCGTCCAGCACATGCGGGAGCGTGTCACGGAGAACATCCCTCCCGACGAGGTTCCGCTGCAGATCAAGCTCGGTCCCGGCGGAATACGCGACATCGAGTTCACCGTCCAGCTGCTGCAGCTGGTGCACGGGCTGAGTGATGAATCCGTGCGCGTGCGGGGTACGCTCGACGCCCTCGATGCGCTCGTCGCCGCGGGATACATCGGCCGGGCCGACACCGCGGTGTTCGACCGCGACTACCGTGTGCTGCGAGTGCTCGAGCACCGTGTGCAGCTGCGCGAGCTGCGCCGCACGCACCTGATGCCGGACCGGCCGGAGGAGCTGCGCGTCCTGGCCCGATCGAGCCGGCTGGCTGAAACAGGCGATGCCGTGTGGGGCCTGTGGGAGCGCGTGAAGCGTGAGGTCCGCGACATCCACGTCCGCCTGTTCTACCGACCGCTGCTGTCGGCCGTTGCGGCACTTCCCGAGGAGGAGCGCTCGCTCTCGCCCGGGCAGGCTCTCGATCGGCTGTCGGCGATCGGCTTCACCGATCCCGCCGGAGCGCTCCGTCACATCGGCGCTCTGACCACCGGGATCAGCCGCAAGGTCGTCATCCAGCGCCACCTCATGCCGGTGATGCTGCGCTGGTTCGCCGACGGCGTGGATCCCGATTACGGCCTCCTCGCCTTCCGGCGGATCAGCGAGCGCCTGGGTGACACGCCCTGGTTCCTGCGCATGCTGCGCGATTCGTCGGGTGCGGCCGAGAGTCTCACCCGCGTGCTGTCGGGATCGCGGTACATCGGCGAGCTCATGGAATGGATCCCCGAGTCGGTGGCGTGGCTCGATGACGATGCGTCGCTGAAGCCGCGCAGTGCCGCCGCGCTCGCGCAGGAGGCGCGTGCCATCCACACCCGGCACACCGCGGTGGAGTCGGCGGCGCGGGCGGTGCGGGGGCTGCGGCGTCGCGAGCTGCTGCGTACAGCGATGTCCGCCGTGCTCGGGGTGCTGACGCTCGAAGAGCTGGCCACCTCGCTCACCGACATCACCGATGCGACCCTGCGGTCGCTGCTGGAGATCGTGTACCGGGATGTCGTCCCCGAGGCCGATCGTTCGCTGGAGTTCGCGATCATCGGCGTGGGTCGCTACGGCGGCGCGGAGCTGGGCTTCGGGTCGGACGCGGACGTGCTGTTCGTCCAGCGAGCGGGCGCCGTGGACCCGGAGCGTGCACAGACGCTGGCCCGCGCGATCGTCGCGGGTCTGCGCGAGCACTCCGAAGACGGCCGGACTCCGCTGGAGCTGGACGCGGACCTGCGGCCGGAGGGGCGCAACGGACCGGTGGTGCGATCGCTCGATGCCTACCGTGAGTACTACCGGCGCTGGTCACTCTCCTGGGAGGCCCAAGCGCTGCTGCGCGCACGACCGGTCGCGGGCTCGCCGGCCCTCCTCGATGACGTCATGGCTCTCGCCGATGAGGTGCGCTACCCCGAGCAGGTGGACGATGCGGGCCTGCGCGAGATCCGGCGCATCAAGGCACGCGTGGAGTCGGAGCGGCTGCCGCAGGGTGCCGCACCCGAGCGTCATCTCAAGCTGGGCCCCGGGGGACTCAGCGACGTCGAGTGGCTGGTGCAGCTGCTGCAGCTCGAGCATGCGGCGGCCTTGCCCGCGCTGCGCACGACGTCCACCCTGGGCGGCCTGGATGCCGCTGTCGAGGCCGGTCTCGTCCCGGCTGTGGCCGCAGAGCGACTGCGTGACGCGTGGCGCCTGGCAAGCCGCCTGCGCTCGGCGCACACGCTTCTGTCGGGCCGGACGAGCGACGTGCTGCCGGCCGACCGGCGCGACCTGGACGGGATCGGCCGGCTGCTGGAGTTCCCTCCGCGGTCGGCGACAGCCGTCGAGGAGGCTTGGATGCGTGCGTCGCGACGGGCGCGGCGCGTGTTCGAGAAGCTGTTCTACGGCTGACACGCGAAAGAGCCCCGGCGCATGGCCGGGGCTCTTCAGCGTTGTCGGGATCAGACCCCGAAGTAGAGCTCGTACTGTTCCCGCCACATTGGGAGGGTATGGGAATGTGAGTATTCACCGTGTGATCAGGAGTTATAGGACTGCCCGACGATGCCCCGAAATGGCACTGATTGGGACTTCCGCGGACTAACCGCGGACCAAAACGACGAAGCGCCCCGCGTCCCGTTCCCGAGTGGGGAGAGGGGCGCGGGGGCGCTTCGGTCAGTATCTGATGCCCGCAGCGTGCATCGCTTGTTGCAACTCGTAGCGCTGCTGCTTGGCGATGTCCTTCGGGTCGTACGAGTAGTTGTCGCCCTTGTGGATGACCTGGATCGGACGCACGTTGGAGCCGTCGCCGTCTCCTGTGGTGGTGATGCCGAGCCGTCGTCCCGTCTCCTGCCAGATCCCGATATTCCGGTCCCTCGCGGACTGACGCCCACTGATGAACGCTTCCCACCCGGTTTCCGGCTCCGCGAACTTGTATAGGGGCGCGCCGCCGGAGTAGATCGCTTCTGGGATCCCTCCGTCCGCGTAGGAGTGAATCCCGCCGTCAGCGCGTGACGTCGCGAGCATGCGGCTGACGCTGCTCGACGCGGTCGTGATGCCGTCCGTCTGTACGCGAATGTGAATGACCGCGTTGTCGTAGCGGCGCTTGAACGCGTCCAGCGCGGCCTGGGCGCCGGCGGTGTCCGCGATCATCTTCCACTCGCTCTCGGAGGGGATGTCATAGATCTGATCGGCTAGCTTCTTCGCTTCCGAGCGGGAGGCGCCCATCTTGATCGCGTTCTCGATCAGTGCCTCTCGGCCCCGCTCAAGCGTCTTCCGGTACTTCTCCGTGTCGTTGTCGAGATCGTGCTGCGCAGCCGCGGCGTCCTGCGACTTCTTGGCGAGGTCGACAAGCATCGCTTTGTTATCCCGGCCAGCCTGCGTGTTGTCGCCCCAAGCCTTCTTGCTGGATTTGACGTGCTCTTCGACTTGGGCGAGCGCATCCTTGTAGGCGAGGTTCTGCGACACCGCATCCTGACCAACACCGTTCGCCTTCATCACCTCATCGATGAGTTGACTCATGGTGTCGTTGAGCTGGTCGGCCGCGTCCTGAGCAGACAGATACGCATCCGCCGCCTTGGTGGCTGATTCTGAGCTTCCGTCCGTTGCCGTGGCTGAGCTATCCATGGCCGCGGTGACGAGGTCCGCGTCGGTCGCGAAGCCACCCGCCTGTACTGCTGCCTGCTGCATCGCCTCCTTGAATTTCGGGAGCGAATCGAGCAACGCGAGAAGTTCCCGTTGCGAGCCGTCCGTTGACTCGGCCCACTTCTGGAACTGTGCCTTCGCGGCCGGGAGGTTCGAACTCGCCATTTCGCCCAGAGTGTTGTCGAGATCACCAAGCCGGGCCTTCAGGTCGATCGCGGCCTGCATGCTCTTGTCCCACAGTGCGCTGAAGCGGCTCCACCCGTTGCCCTGCACCTCGACGAGCGACTCAATCGCCTGCGACATAGACGCGCCCGAGTCGAAACCCTTGAAGCCGTCATTCAGGTCCGCGATCGATCCGGCGAGATCCTTGTTGGCTGCGATCGCACCGCGGGCCTTCTCCTCGGTGCCCTCGAGCTTGTTCGACAACTCGACGAGAAGCGGGAGTCCGACTGCGAGCGCGCCAGCGAGCCCGGCTCCCTTTCCCAGAGCCGTCAGGACGCGAGTGACGCGTGTCCCGGTCGTACCAAGGGCTGCGACCGCGGCCCGATATGCGGCGAGCTTCGGTACACCGAGAAGCGCTGCGCCGCCGGCTGCGAGCGCAGCCGCACCGACACCCCCCACCCAGAACACGGCCTGCTGCCCGCCGCCTGGGAGTTCGTTGAACACGTCAACGACATTCGTCAGCGCCTGCACGAAGAACCGCATCGGCCCATCAGCTGCCTTACCCATGCCGATGAACGCCGAGTCCACGGCGCCGCCGAGTTGCTCGATGTCGCCTTTGAGGTTGTCGAGCCGGGTCGCGGCAGTCTCCGCCGCGTATCCGCTGTCGTTGACCTTCGCGTTCCACTCCGCGATGCCGTCGGCGCCTTCGGTGTAGAGGACATTCGCGGCCCGGATCGCGTCCTGACCGAAGATGATCGACAGTGCGGCGTTGCGCTGCTCTTGCGAGAGGGTGCCGAGAGAGGTCTGAAGCTGGCCGGCGAGGTTCTGCATGCCGACGAACTGGCCCTGCGCGTCGTACGCCTGGATGCCGAGCTTCTTCATCTCGTCAGCGGCTTCCCCGGTCGGGTTCGCGAGCTTCAGCAACATGGTCTTGAACGACGTGCCAGCGTCGGAACCGAGCATGCCAGCGTTTGCGAACGCGGCCAGGCTTCCCACGGTGTCGTCGACGGAGATCCCGAACTGGTTCGCGACGGTGCCCGACTGTGCGAGCGCCTGTGAGAGATCGGACACGTCGCCCATCGCCTTGCCAGAGCCGGCGGCGAGAAGGTCGGCCACGTGTGAGGCGTCTTTGCCCTTCAACTGGAACTGGCCGAGCGTGGTCGCAGCGGCCGCCGCGGCATCCGCGACACCCATCCCGCCCGCTGCGGCGAGATCCAGTGCGCCATTCAGTCCGCCGTCGAGGATGTCTGCGGAAGACAGGCCGGCCTTCGCGAGTTCTTCGACCGCGTTCGCGGACTCCTTCGCGGAGAACACCGTGCGCGCGCCGGCCTCGATCGACGCCTGCGTGAGCGCATCGATGTTCTTTCGCGCGTCATCACCGGTCGCCGCGACACCAGACATCGCCTGGTCGAACTCCGCGTACTTCGCGACAGCGACACCCAGACCGACCGCGATCAGACCGCCCGCAGCGACAGCCGTCCGGCCGACCAGGTCGAGATACTGCTTCGTCTTCAGCAGCTTCTCGCCGGCCGTAGGCACCTTCTCGGTTGCCCGCGCGGCCTCGTCCATCGCCGCGACGTAGTCTTTCAGCGCCGCCGTGATCGTGACCTTTACGACATGTTCTTCATCGGCCATTCAGACCCCCTCTGTGTCTCGCGTCGAACCGTGCTCGCGCTCGAGCGGCCCTGCGACTTGCAGCGGCGCGCCGTTGGCAGATCGCGCTGCAGTACTCCTGAAATCCGCGGCTTGCCTCGTACTCACGGCCGCATTGGGCGCACGCATGCACCGGCCGGAGCGGGTCTTCGAGCCTCCGCACCTGCCCCGCTGGTATGCCGCCGCTTCGGCGCGCGCGCTGGTAGTGCTTCCAGCAGAGCCCGCGCAATTCCACGGCTACCGGGTCGTCGCACCCGTCGATCAGACAGATCGAATCGGCCATTCGGGCACCCCCTGCGGCTTGTCAATAACGGTGGAACCAGCCGGATCGTGAGCATCGGCTGGTGATTGCTATGCCCGTCGGTCTTGAGCGCGCCCGCAGGGGGGACTGGGGGTGGTCCCTCTGCGGGCGCGCGTGGTCACCGCCGGCTGGCTGAGTTCTCCCACCTGGACTCGGCTAGCTTGGGTGAGCTTGGTGTCAGGCGCCGGCCTGTGCTTCGCGGGTGAGCTTCAGCTCTGTCGCTACTGCTGTGATCGCCATGACGAGTCGGCGCTTCGCGTCACCTTCTTGTGCACCGGATGCTTCGGCGTTGGCCAGCCAGGCGGTGAGCTTGTCGAGGTTGGGGTTGTCAGCCATGTGGTTTCCCTTCTGTGGCTTTGAGGAATGTGCCGTGCGCTTGTATCCGTGCGTTCACGTCCCGGACTTCTTGGTCCCGTTCCAGGGCCGCGGTCGTGTTGGCCATGTCGAGCACCCATGCTGCGTACTCCGGGGTCGTGGACTTGCGGAGCCGGTGAACGACGTCGATCGCGTCCTGTACGCGGTCCGGGTCTCTCAGGAGCTCGACGATGCGGTCGGCGTGCTGGTGGCCAGAGCGTAGAGCGCCCGCGTACTCGTCGGTGTTCGAGACCGTCACTGGAACACGTTTCCCACACCGCGTGCGTGGCCAGCGGCCCACCGGCTCTGTGCGTCGAGCTTTGCGGCATCCCACACTCGGGGGCGGGTGCCAATCATTGCCTCGGTCATCCGTGCGGCATGCTCTTCGTCAGCCGTGCTTCGCTTCCACTGCTCGTCGATCTCGCTGAGGCTGCGGAGAGCCGGCCCGGCCACGGTGAACAGCCGGGCCACATGGAACGCGGCTCGGATATTGCCGGCCGCGGCCGCGACGTCGCGGTCTTCATAGAAGATCTCCGCCTCGTCGTAGTACTTGCCCGCGGGCTGGTGTTCGTTCGGGTTGCGGGCGCCGTGGTTCGCAATGATGCCGTCGGCGCTCCACTGCCAATAGATCTTGTGGATTCGTTCGACGACCTTGTAGCTCTCTTCCAGCGCCAGCCACTCTTGGGCGAGCCCGTCGCGTACGGCCTGTTCGAGTGTGCACTTCTCGCCGCCGAGCGCGGTGAATGCGTCGACCATCTTCTGGGCTGCTGTCAGGTAGACGTCGCGGAGAATCGCAAGGTTTCGTGTGCGACCGCGCGTGAGCAGTACCCACGCGAATCTGCTGGCTTCCTCCTCCGCGAGCGCGGTGACGTTCATCTCACGGCGAATCGCCTCCTTCGTCGTGACATTCGACGGGTCTTCGCCGCGGGCGAGTGCGCGCACTTCAGCCTGCTCGGCTGTTGGTGCACCGTCGAACGCGCGCCGCAGCTTGAGGTGTCGGGCGCCGAGTCGTGCCGACCGTTTCGTCTGCTCATAGACATCGGGCAGTGTCGCGGCGACGTCTACGCCGAACTGGCGCAGTTCGCGCAGCCAGCCGCTCACCTGGCCGCCTTGAAGTTCTCTTGGGGTCTTGCTGACCATGTTGTGTCCTTTCGGTTCAGCGGCGTCGCGGTCGGCCGAGCACCTGCGCGGCGATCGCTTCCGACGATGTGTTCGCGGTGTCCATTTCCGGCTGGTACGGCCGGCCCAGTGCCTCGGCCACGATCTGCGCGGAAGTCATCTCGTCTTCAGTCATCGGTGTTGCCTCTCGTGAGGGTGGGGAAGTAGTAGCGGCCGGATCGGCGGTCGAGGTAGTCCCGGTAACCGTCTTCGATCTGATCCGGGGTGAGGATGGGCGGTGTCATGTGGTTGCACCTTTCGTGCGTGCGCATCGATTGCGACGTCGTCGAGCGGCGGACGCGCGCCGGCGTTGGGCGCGGTACTTGTGACGTGGCCAATCGGGCATGCCGATTACCCCCTTCGATCGGGTTGGGAGTGATCGCCGCGCGCCCCGGAGTCATCATCCAGGAGGGAACTGTGCCTCAACGGGGCACGCGGACGTGTTGTGAAGTGGGGGGCTACTTGTTCAGTTGCCAGCGTTCGGCGGCTGCTCGCTGCGCGTGCTGAGACCGAGCCGCGGACTTCATGTCGGCAGTGACCGCGTCCGGCAGCGCCAGGCGGTTGAGCAACTGTGAGAACGTCACACGGTGCTGCCGGACCTCAGCGAGCAGCGGATGCGACACATCTTGTCCGTTCGATCCAGGGACGACGAGCGGCAGGTCAACTAGGGCGGCGTCCATTCGCTGGATGAGGTCAAACTCGCGACAGGCATATTCGAGGATCTGAAGCTCTGGTGGGTCGAGCTCGAACAGCTTCAGCGTCTCGCGCCAGAACTTTGCTGATTTGGTGCTCAGCCCTGCAGGTGGTCGTGGTGCTGCCATGTCGCCCTCACTCTCAGATCGTCCTGGATACGCGAAAAGCGCGACTCCCCGATGTTGGACGGGAATCGCGCTCTAGCTTGATTCTACCAGTCGGGTTTTGAACTTTGAGAACTTTGATCATTGGGACCGCCGGACACGTTCGATGTCGGCGGCGAGTTGCCGGCGGCGCTCCTCGAGCTTCTCGGGCCAGTCAGGTGAGTGTCGGTCACCGCCACGGCCTGCAGCACCGAGCGCCTTCGCCGCGGTGATCTCTGAGACCTTGACGTATCCGTAGACGAAGTGCACTAGGCCCCGCTTCTCCCAGTTGTACGTGGTCTTCAGCGAGACGTTCGCGATGAGGCGGGCTTCAGCGCGGGTGACGTACGTGTCGCCGGCATCGCCGTTGAGACGCGCTTCCAGGGCTTCCAGAGCCGCTGTGCGTTCGTCGAACTCCCAGTCGGTCAGCCGTCGCTTCCTTGCGCCCTGTGCGCGGAAGACGGAGGCAGACGGCCGTTCGGATTCCGGCTCTGCCTGCGGCGGCTGTTCGCCGGGAGGTCGCGGCGAAAACGGGTTCCGCCCGGGCCGGTGGCCGCTGTGGGTCATGAGCGCAGCCGCACTTCGCCTATCCGCAGGCGTCGCCGGCGCGGCCGAGGTGTCGACGGCCGGCGCGGCGGCTTCTCCGGTTCCCACTTCCGACCGTTGAGCCACGCCACGGCCGTCACAGGCTCGCTCCCAGCTGCAATGTACCGCTCTACGCCTTCGAGCAGTTCGGCCCGCGACGCGATCTTCCTCGCCCGCCAATAGGTTGCCTTCGCGCGTGCTCGGTCCTGGTGGTGCGGCCACCGTCTGTACCACTCAGCGAACTCGTCGACAGCGACGACGCCCAGATCAAGGGTCTCTCCAGTCACGCGGCCTCACCCCCACCGGCCTTCCGGTAGTCGCCCATGTAGACCTCAATCCACCCGCTTGCCATGCTCGAGGACATCTGTTCGGGGTCATCGCTATCTAATCCGAAGTCCCATCCGATGACGTCCTGCATGTGCCGGATGTAATGCTTCTGCTTGTCCGAAGCGAAGGGTTCGGGGCGACGGTCGCGCAGAGCGCGAACGTACATAGGACCTTTCATGGAAGGTTCTTCAAGGATGGTTTGGGTGTCGCCAGCGACGCGGGGTGGGGTGTCGCCAGCGACGCGGGGTGGGGTGTCGCCAGCGACACCCCATGGTGCATGCCGTGACGACCGGTCGCAGCTATCAGGGCACTGCAACGTGAACTCGTACCGGTTCGGCCGGAGGTGGTCCGGCAGTGACGCCGTGCCGCCGTCCTGCATGTGTCGACGGATCTCTCCAAGCTGCTCGAGCCGCTTGATCGCCTGCTGCACGTTCCGGCGGTTGATCCCCGCGTACTTCTGAAGCGTCGCGACGGAAGGCCACGCGCCGCCGTCGCCGTCGTGGTTCGCGATACCCAGAAGCACGAGCTTCGTCGCACCCTTAGCCCGCGAGTGGTGAAGGGCGATCACCATGCTCTCGATACTCATCGGAACGCCTCCCGTCGAGCCCGAGCCTGGCGCTCGAGCTTCGCCCCTCCACCGCACAACATCACCGCGAACGTCCCGATCAAGGCGAGCGTCCCGATGATGACGGCCGCGGTGATCATGAGCGAACCTCGAGACTCTCGATGGGCAGGTCGATTCCGAGAAGCCACATGAACCCAGACAGGACGTCCCCCTGATGCACGACGTCGTTCGTCGGAGCAACGAGTGCGACGTCACGGTCCCGAACCTGCACCCGCATGCCCTGCGACCGGGCATACGTGCGCAGCCGGCTCAGTGACTTTCGGTGTGCGACTTCTTCTTCGGCGTCGTCGGGCTCTCGACTGTAGACGACGACACCGTCCGCGCTGCACGCCTCAACCGCAAAGTTGCCCCGGTAGATCGTGAGGTAGTCGTCTCCCGAAAACCGGATGTGGCGGATGCCGTGTCCGGCCGCGGCACCACGATCTGTGAAGACAGTGAACATACGCAGTCCGCCGGTTGGCGTGACATGAACGTGTTCGAGGATCTCGCACCGAGTGCCTTCGACGATCTTGTCGCCGTTGAGAGTGCGGCGCCGGGGGGATGCGTGCAGCGTGACTACTTCCAGCCCCGATGTGGTCAGCGCTTCCGCGAGCTCTGTGACGAGCGTGTTCCGTTCGGCGGCGAGATGCTGCTCAGCCGTATCGATCGCGTCGATGCGATCCCTAATCATGGTGACGTTCACAGCGCACCACCCTCCGTGGCAGGGAGCAGATGTGCGTACTTCTGCCACAGCTCACTGGGCCGGAATCCCCGCGCATCAGCCTTGGCCTTGAACTCGGCCGTCGTTGCGTTCTCGACGAGGACGGCGCCCGAGAGGTCGTCGACCAGCTGCGCAACCTCCGTGAGAGGGAACGAGACCACGTCACCACCCCGAATGGAGAGCTGCACGAGCGGCCCACACTCGTCAACCAGGACGCCTTCCTTGACGAGTGAAACCTGCGTCCACCGGGCCTTGGCGTTCACTGGAACGCCTCCTCAATGAATGCCTCAACGTCGGACTCTCGCCAGCAGCGGCGACCGCCGATCATCGCGGACTTGGGCGCCGTGCCCTTGCCGACCATCCAGCGGAGCTGGTTCGTCGATCGCCCCAGCCGTTCAGCGACTTCGTCGATGAACATCAGCCGGGTCTTCGGTGCGGTTGTTTGTGGCATTTCCATTCCCCTCCATGCAGTGGTGCTTGAGATGACAACACCAGTGAGCATACATGCTGTGTGGTGTTGAGGCAAT
Organism: Microbacterium horticulturae; assembly: GCF_029094505.1. Lineage (NCBI taxonomy): Bacteria > Bacillati > Actinomycetota > Actinomycetes > Micrococcales > Microbacteriaceae > Microbacterium > Microbacterium horticulturae. Next base: position 1,628,390 of record NZ_CP119108.1, read on the forward strand.
ATGCTGGCGTGTGGGAGGATGTGTACGTGATAACCGACTGGCATCAGCGCGAGAAGAACTTTGCCGAGAACCTGCGGACACTGCGCGAGCAGAAAGGGGTGTCCCAGAGTGAGATCGCGCGGCGCTTAGATCGCGAAGGTTGGCCCGGATTCCATCAGACGACTATCAGTCGCGTGGAGAAGGGAGAGCGGACTTTGAGTATCGGTGAAGCGGCGGCTGTAGCCGAGATGCTGGGCAGCAGTCTTGATCGGATGATGGATCCGCCAGAGGGAGTCGAACAGGCTGCACTCTTGGATCTCGCGATCAAGATGTCGCGGGATGGACGGCAGAACGTCATCCGCCACCTTCAGCTGCTCGAGACGTTTCGTGATGCTCTCGTTGCCACTCTCGATGGTGCGCGTGAGTGGCGCGACTCACTGCCGCACGGAGTGGAGAAATCGCGAGCCACCGAGATGCTCGAGCGCGCAGAGCAAGAACTTGCGATCTCGGACGCGCAGTCTGTGCTCAAGCAGTTCAAGGGGGAGAATGGCAAGCATCCAGAAGCGCCCTGATGGGATGTACCGCGCCCGGTTCCGTGGCCCGGATGGGCGGGAGTACTCGAAGCACTTCAAGTACAAGAACGGCAGCAAGGACGAACCTCATCTTGGTTCGGCTCAGCAGTGGCTCGACGAGCAGACGACGGCGATGCGCGCCGGTACATGGGTGGACCCTCACACGTCGAAGATGACGCTGGGGGAGTGGCTTGACACCTGGCTCGCCGGCTACGCCTCGAAGCGCTCAGGGACCGTCAAGAGCGCGAACGTTCACGCGGCACTGATCCGCGAGAAGTTCGGGTCGAGACAACTCCGCTCGCTGAGGCCGTCCGACGTGAAGGCGTGGATGTCGGAACTCAGCGAGACGTACGCGACGAGCTACGTCTACGCGCTACATGGCCGCCTGCACCAGGTGCTCTCTGACGCCGTGCACGACGGCGTCATCGCCCGTAACCCGGTCGGTAGGCGTACCGCCCCCAGATCGCCACGCCAGCGCCCGTACGTCGCCACCACGGAGCAGATATGGGCGCTCTACGACGCGCTGAAGCCGGGCTACAAGAACATGGTTCTCTTGGGTGCGTTCGTCGGTCTGCGGATCGCTGAAATGGCCGCGGCCGACCGTGACGACCTCGAAGACGACATGTTCACCCCGTCGAAGCAGTACCCCAGCGAAGAACTGAAGACGGAGACATCGAAGAACGCGATTCCGGTGCCACGCGAGCTCTCGAAGATGATCCGTGCCAACGCGGGGGAGTCGAGACTGATCCCCGGCGTGTTCGGCCGCGGCGTCACGCCCTATCAGCTCAACCGCGAGTGGATCGATGCACGCGTGACAGTGAAGGGCTTACCGGACGGATTTCGCGTGCAGGATCTCCGCCACTACTTCGCGAGCCTCTTGATCGCTTCCGGGCTCGACGTGAAGGTCGTTCAGCATCGGATGCGCCACGCGTCAGCAACGACGACGCTGAACGTCTATGGCCACATGTTCCCGGATAAGGACGAGTCATCTCGAGCTGCGATCGCGGCCGTGCTCGAAGCGCGGAAGAGCCCCCAAGGTGCGGACCCTGAGGGCTCTTCTGAGATTCTTGCGGACTAGGCGCGGACTAGACGCACCATTCGCCCCAGAAAATCAAGCCAGAAGGCTAGACCCCGAAGTAGAGCTCGTACTCGAAGGGGTGCGGGCGCTGCGCCAGTGGCTTGATCTCGTTCTCGAGCTTGTACTCGATCCAGGTCTGGATCAGCTCTTCGGTGAACACGCCGCCCTCGAGGAGGAACGCGTGGTCGGCCGCGAGGGCGTCCAGCGAGTCCTGCAGCGAGTTCGGAACCTGCGGGATGTCTTTGGCCTCCTCGGGCGGCAGCTCGTAGAGGTCCTTGTCGATGGGCTCGTGCGGCTCGATGCGGTTCTTGATGCCGTCCAGGCCCGCCATCAGCTGCGCGGCGAAGGCGAGGTACGGGTTGCCCGACGCGTCCGGCGCGCGGAACTCGATGCGCTTGGCCTTCGGGTTCGAGCCCGTGATCGGGATACGGATGGCCGCCGACCGGTTGCCCGCCGAGTAGACGAGGTTGACCGGGGCCTCGAAGCCCTTGACCAGACGGTGGTAGCTGTTCAGCGTCGGGTTCGTGAACGCGAGCACGGCAGCGGCGTGCTTGAGCAGGCCGCCGATGTACCAGCGCGCGATGTCGGAGAGCCCGCCGTAGCCCTTCTCGTCGTAGAAGAGCGGCTCGCCGCCCAGCCAGAGCGACTGGTGCGTGTGCATACCGGAGCCGTTGTCGCCGTAGAGCGGCTTGGGCATGAACGTGGCGACCTTGCCCCACTGCTCGGCGACGTTCTTGACGATGTACTTGAACTTCAGGATGTCGTCGGCCGCGTGCACCATGGTGTCGAAGCGGTAGTTGATCTCCTGCTGGCCGCCGGTGCCCACCTCGTGGTGTGCGCGCTCGAGCTCGAGACCTGACTCGATCAGGCGCAGGCTGATGTCGTCGCGCAGGTCCGCTGTCTTGTCGACGGGGGAGACGGGGAAGTACCCGCCCTTGTACGGGGTCTTGTTGGCGAGGTTCCCGCCCTCCTCGGTGCGCCCGGTGTTCCAGGCGCCCTCTTCGGAATCGACGGAGTAGAAGCTGGCGTTCTGCTTGACCTCGTAACGGACGTCGTCGAAGATGTAGAACTCGGCCTCGGGCGCGAAGAATGCCGTGTCGGCGACGCCGGTCGAGGCAAGGTACTTCTCGGCCTTCTTGGCCACCTGACGGGGGTCCTTGCCGTAGATCTCACCGGTGCGCGGGTTGTAGATGTCGAAGACCATGATGAGGGTCTTCGCCTCGCGGAACTGGTCGACGTACGCGGTGGTGACGTCGGGGATGAGCTGCATGTCCGATTCGTGGATGCTCGCAAAGCCCCGGATCGAGGACCCGTCGAACAGCTGCCCGACCGTGAAGAACTCTTCGTCGACGGTCGAGGCGGGGATGTTGAAGTGCTGCTGAACACCAGGGAGATCCGTGAACCGGATGTCGAGGAACTTCACGTCCTCGTCCTTGATGAACGCCAGCACCTCGGAGGGGTCCTTGAACATGTGCTCTCCAGTTCGGGTGCGGATGAACGCCCAGCGGGCGTCACTGAAACTACCCGGCAGCCGTTGCCCGGGAGTGTCTGTGATGTTTCCGGCATGTTACACGGGTGCCCCGTCTAGGCTGGAGGAGTGCCCGACACGATGGTCTCCTCCTATCCCGGCGAACGACTCGGACTTCCCGATTCCGGACGGGGCAGCGTCGCCCGTTTCGGGCGGCGAGTCGGGGCGCTCGCCATCGATGTGGCCTGTGCCGCCATCATCGGGTACGCGTTCTTCCATCACACGGATGCGGTGACCGGGATGCCGGTGGCCGATCCGATCGCGACGAACATCATCTTCGCCGTCGTGCAGATAGTCTTCATCCCGACCCTGGGCGGAAGTCCGGGGCACCGGCTTCTGGGGATGCGGGTCGTCCCGCTGAAGGGCGGCTGGGTCGGGGCGTGGCGGCCGGTCGTGCGCACGGCGCTGCTGTTCCTGATAGTGCCGGCGCTCATCTGGGATGCCGACCAGCGCGGCCTGCACGACAAAGCCGTGGGGACCGTGCTCATCCGCGCGTGATGCGCGGAGAGCTCACCGGGGACGCGGTGCGCGGGCCTTCATCGGATCGATGCCCTTGGGAATCGGCAGCGACGCAAGCGACTGCGACACCGAGTCGATCCGCTTGATGACCGCCGACTGGGTGGCACGGTTGATGGCCTTGGGCAGCTTCTTGATCTTCTTCGCGAGATCGGCGATCTGCACGTCGTCGTCGCCGTGACCCACGTACAGGACCGTCACGGGAACGCCGCTGGCCACGCGCCTCACCTTCGCGCGCTCCTCGTTGACGAGGCGCGTCAGACGTCCGCGGGACCCTTCGCCGACGACCACGACGCCACCGCGTCCGATGGCGCGGTAGACGGCGTCCTGGGTCTTCGGGTTGACGCCGACCGGGGTGTCGCTCGCCGTCCAGTTACGGCCGAGCGAAGTGGACAGCACATGGCCGGTGGCGCCGGGGCGCCCGTCGATCTTCTGGTACATCGCCTTCGTCGACAGGCGCGTCAGAACCATCAAACCCGCGAGCACGCCGAGCAGAAGCCCGGTCACACCCCAGAGGATGATGCTCCACCAGACGCCGGGCGTGAGCAGGAAGCCGATGAGGATTCCGACCCAGATACCGACGATGAGGATGCCGATCTCGGCCCACAGCAGCCAGGGGAAGACGTCCTTGGTGAAGGTGAAGAGCGAGCTGAGCTGCTTGAAGAAGTTGGGCTTCTTCTCGGTCTGGGTACTGCGTGCGGCCATGATGTCCAGCCTACCTTTCCGACGCGGTTCCTCCCCAGCCCAGCCGTGCCCGCGGGTTCTCCACAGATTTGCCGGCACGGCTCCTGCGGGCCACGCGTCGTGTCGAGACTGGGGGAATGGCATCCACGATCTCCCTTCCCGCAGGACCGCGGCCCATCCGCTCGCTGCGCCCGCCGGAGGCGCCGTGGAACGCCGTGCTCGCCCAGGCCGAGGACGGGAGCCGCTGTCTGCTCGTCGACGCGGTAGATCTGACCGATGAGATCAGCTGGCGCGGCTCGGGTGCTGAGCACCTCGCTGCGGTAACGGAGCTCGTTCGTACGGCGCGCGGGGTATCGGGCGTGCTGCCGGTCTGCACGCAGCCGCTGACGTCGTTCCTCGAACGGCGCAGCGGTGAGGCGGGGTTGACGCCGGGTGAAGCGGTCACTCTGGCTGTCAGCCTGGTACGTGGTGCGGCCGAGGCGTTGACGCTCGTACCGGATGCTCCCTGCGGCACCTGGTGGCTTGATGACAGCGGTCGCCCCTTGCTCGTGGGTGGGAGCGAGCAGCGTGCCACACAGGGAGCCGCTGATCTCGTGGCCGGTATCCGCGTGGATGCGGCCACCGAGGTGGCGGCGGCGCTCCGGTTCGCCGAAGAAGTGCTGTCAGACCCGCGACGGCTGCGCGGAGAGGCCCTCGACGTCGAAGCGGCGCTGTTCTCCGCTGCGCGTGCCGAGCAGGTGGCGACCGCAGTCCTCAACGCGCCGCGGTCTGTCCGGGTGACGATGAAGGGCGGCGAATCCGGCACGACATCGACCGACGAGCACCGGTGGGCGGTGGTGGCACGGAATGTGGATGCCGGACTCGGCGACCTCGTGTCGCACGTCGTGACGGCGCTCTGGCGTCGGCTGCGCACCGATCGGCCACGCGGCGGAAAGAAGCATCCGCTCATCGCTGCGGGCGTGGTCGGCGCTCTGGTGCTCGGTGCGGGGCTGCTGTGGCCCCGAGGCGGTGCCGATCCTGCCGTCGCCGAGCCGCGGCATCCCACCCCTGCTGCCACCGCGCAGGCGACCGAGACGTCAGCATCATCGCCTGTGCCGACATCGTCGGCGGAGCCGGACGGGCTCGCGGAGGTCGCCGCCGCGCTGCTGGATCAGCGTGCGGCATGCGAGACGGATGCGTGCCGATCCGCGACGCAGGAGGACGCCGATGCGCACTTCTCCGCAGATGTATCGCCGGGCGTGCGCCGGGTGACCCTGCTCGACGACTTCGGCGGCGCGGCGGTGATGCGGGTGGGCGCCGAGGACACGGCGGACCTGTTCGTCGTCATCGTCCGCCGGGACGGAAAATGGCTGCTCCGCGACATCAGAGACGTCGCGGAGCAGCCGGAAGGGAGAAGTGGATGATCAGATGCCGAGCGATCCTTCGAAGTCGCCGGCCTCGAGGCGGGTCTTCACCGCACCGAGGAACCGGGCGGCATCCGCGCCGTCGACGATGCGGTGATCGTACGAGAGCGCCAGGTAGACGTACGACCGGATGGCGATTGCGTCCTTGCCGTCCACCGACACCACACCCGGACGCTTCACGACCGTACCGGTCCCGAGGATCGCCGACTGCGGAAGGAAGACCACAGGGGTGTCGAACAGCGCGCCGCGCGACCCGGTGTTGGTGACCGTGAAGGTGCCGCCGGCGAGCTCATCGGGCTTGAGCTTGTTGTCACGCGTGCGTGCGGCCAGATCACCGATCTCGTGGGCGATCTGGGCGATGTTCTTCGCACCGGCGTCGCGGAGCACGGGGGTCAGGAGCCCGCGCTCGGTGTCGACCGCGATCGACACGTTCTCGGTCGCCGGATACACGATCTGGTCGCCGTCCACGGTCGCGTTGACCACGGGGAACGACTGGAGCGCCTCGGCGGCCGCGAGGGTGAAGAACGGAAGGAACGACAGCTTGTCACCGGTCTTCGCCTGGAAGTCCGCCTTGACGCGGTCACGCAGAGCGGCCAGGCGGGTGACATCCACCTCGACGACCGTGGTGAGCTGCGCGGTCTGCTGCATCGAGGCGACGGCGCGCTCGGCGAGCACCTTGCGCAGTCGCGACATCGGCTGAGTCGTGCCACGCAGCGCCGAGACCTCGAGCGGCGCGGACTCCGTCGGCGCGGCCGGCGCTGTGCTCTGCTGCGGTGCCCGTGCGGCCTCAGCGGCCTTCAGCACGTCCTCCTTGCGGATGCGTCCCCCCACGCCGGTTCCGGTGACCGTGGCGAGGTCGACGCCCTGCTGCTGCGCGAGACGACGCACGAGCGGGGTCACGTAGGTGACCTCGTCATCGGTTGAGGAGGGGACGGCCGCGGCGGGCTGGGTGGGCGCGGCAACGGGCGCCGGCGCCGCAGGCGCGGCCTGCGGAGCGGGGGCCGGCGCTGCCGGCGCGGGAGCCGCGGGGGCCGACTCGGCCTCCGGTGCCGCGGGAGCGGGCTCTGCATCCGGGGCCGGTGCCGCCGGTGCGGACTCGGCCTGCGGGGGCGTGGGGGCCGGCTCCGGCGTGGCCTCAGGGGCGGCCGGAGCCGCGGGCGCCGGGGCCGCTGACGCGCCGTCGCCGACGCGACCGAGCACAGAACCGACCTCGACCGTCTCGTCCTCCTGGACGAGGATCTCCTGCAGGGTGCCGGCCAGTGGCGACGGGATCTCGGTGTCGACCTTGTCGGTGGAGATCTCCAGCAGCGGCTCGTCGACCTCGATGCTGTCGCCGACCTGCTTCAGCCAGCGGGTCACGGTGCCCTCGGTCACGCTCTCACCCAGTTCTGGGAGGAGGATGTCTTTACCGCCGGACGGGGCCGGTGCCGCGGGAGTCTGCTGGTCGGCGCTCTCAGGTGCCGGCGCGGAGGCCTCCTGCGGGGCTTCCGCCGACGTGGCGGGCTGCTCGTCTGTAGGCTCCTCAGCTGCGGGCTGCTCGTCGGCCGAGGCTGCACCGGAACCGTCACCGATCTGCGCGAGGATGGCGCCCACCTCGACGGTCTCGTCCTCCTGGACGAGGATCTCCTCGAGGACGCCGGAAACAGGCGAAGGAATCTCGGTGTCCACCTTGTCCGTGGAGATCTCGAGCAGCCCCTCGTCCTCCTGGACGGTGTCCCCGACGTTCTTGAGCCAGCGGGTGACCGTTCCCTCTGTGACGCTCTCGCCGAGCGGGGGAAGGACCACGGAAGTGCTCATGGGTGTGTCTCCTTAGAAGCCGATGTCGTCTCTAGCTTAGTGATGCGCATCCAGCGCCGCGTGTCACAGCGCATGCAGCGGTTTGCCTGCGAGCGCGAGAAACGCCTCGCCGAGCGCTTCGCTCTGCGTGGGGTGAGCATGGATGAACGGTGCGATGTCTTCGGGGTGGGCTTCCCATCCGACGGCGAGCTGCCCCTCGGTGATGAGCTCGCCGACGCGATCGCCGAGCAGATGCACACCGAGCACGGGACCGTCGACCGAGCGGACCACCTTGACCAAGCCCGCCGTGCCGATGATCTCGCTCTTGCCGTTGCCGGCGAGATTGAACTCGTATGACCGGATCCCTTCCGCGCCGTGACGCTCGATGGCCTGCGCCTCGGTGAGGCCGACGGAAGCGACCTCGGGGCTGCAGTACGTCACCTTGGGGATCTGCGTCTCGGGCACTGGCAGAGGAGCGAGCCCGCCGATCTGCTCGGCGACGAAGACGCCCTGCTGGAACCCGCGGTGAGCGAGCTGCAGACCGGGCACGATGTCACCGACCGCCCAGACGTGAGGGGCATCAGTGCGCAGCCGGTCGTCGACGCGGACGAACCCGCGCTCGAGCACCACGCCCGCCTCTTCGTAGCCGAGCCCGGCGGTCACCGGTCCCCGGCCGACGGCCACGAGCAGATAGTCGGCCTCGAAGCTCTTGCCGTCTTCGAGGGTCACCGTCACGGACGTGTCGTCCTGTGTGGCGGCGGTGAAACGCACGCCCAGCGAGAATTCGATCCCCCGCTTGCGGAAGGCGCGTTCGAGCCCCTTGCTGAGCGCGAGATCCTCGTTGGGGACGAGATGCTCGAGCGCCTCGACGATCGTGACCTCGGCGCCGAACGAGCGCCAGACACTGGCGAACTCGACGCCGATCACGCCGCCACCGAGCACGACGACCCGTGACGGCACCTCGTCCAGGCCCAAGGCCTGTTCGCTCGTGATGATCCGGCCGCCGATCTCGAGCCCCGGCAGGGTGCGGCTGTACGACCCCGTCGCCAGGATGACGTCGGCGCCGCGCAGCACGTCGTCGCCCACGTGGACTCCGTGGTCGGGCAGGAGCCGGCCTTCTCCCTCGACGACGGTGATCCCGCGCGCCTTGATCAGGCCCTGCAGACCCTTGTGCTTCTTCGCGACGATGCCCTCGCGGTACGCGCGCAGGGCGTCGGGATCGACACCGTCGAGCTGCGCACGAATGCCGAAGGAGGAGGCATCCCGCGCTGCATCCGCGACTTCGGCCGCGTGCAGCAGCGCCTTGGTGGGGATGCACCCCCGGTGCAGGCAGGTGCCGCCCAGCTTGTCCTTCTCGATGAGGGCGACGCTCTTACCGAGCTCTGCGGCGCGCAGGGCGGCGGCGTAACCGCCGCTGCCGCCGCCGAGTACGACGACGTCGAAGCTCTGCTCACTCATGCCCGCACCCCTTCGATGAACGACAGCAGCGCCCGGACGGTGGCACCGGTCGGCCCCTTGTCGCTGAAGCCGAAGGCCGATCCGCCGTTCTCGCCCGACCCGGCGATGTCGAGGTGCACCCAGGGGATGCGTGGGGCGTCCTCCTCACCGGAGACGCGCCCGACGAACCGCTGCAGGAACAGGCCGGCGAACAGCGAACCGCCCGAGCGGTCGCCGATCTTGGCGTTCTGCAGATCCGCGATGGGGGAGTCGAGCTCCTTTTCCATGTGCGCCGGCAGAGGCAGGTGCCAGGCCAGCTCGTCGACCTGTTCGCACGCGGCCAGGTAGGCGGCCACCGCATCGTCCGCGCCCATCACGCCGGTGTGGCGCGTGCCCAGTGCCACGAGGATGGCGCCGGTCAGGGTCGCGACGTCGACGATGACGTCGGGGTGCTCACGGCTGGCGGCGGCCAATCCGTCGGCGAGCACCAGCCGGCCCTCCGCATCGGTGTTGAGCACCTCCACGCTCGTCCCGTCGCTGATGCGCAGCACGTCGCCGGGACGGATCGCTGCGCCCGACGGCATGTTGTCGGCGATGCACATCCAGGCGGTGACCCGGACGGGCAGTGCGAGAACGGCGGCGGCGCGGACGACGGCGAGCACGGTGGCGGCCCCGGTCATGTCGAACTTCATACCGACCATTGATGCCGGCGGCTTCAGAGACAGACCGCCGGTGTCGAAGGTGATGCCCTTGCCGACGAGGGCGACGTGGCCGCGCGCATCGGCGGGCGCGTAATCCAGTCTGACCAGGCGGGGCGGACGCACCGACCCCTGCCCGACGCCGAGGATTCCGCCGAACCCGCCCGCGGCGAGCTCCGCCTCGTCGTAGACGTGGACATCGACGGGCAGCTCGGCGGTGGCGTCGACCGCGCGGTCGACGAGATCCTGCGGCCCCAGCCATTGCGCCGGAGTGGTCGCCAGGTCTTTGACGAGGGCGACTGCCGCGGCCGCGGCATCCACCCGCTTCACATCGTCATCGGTCAGAGCATCGCCGTACACCGTGACGGCGGATGCAGGACGCCTGCGATCCGTGCCGGACTTGTAGTCCTCGAACCAATAGCCGCCCAGCGCGGCGCCCTCCAACGCAGCCCGCTGTGTGTCGGCGTCGGCTCCGGGCACATCCACCGCAGCGGTGGCGAATCCGGTGAGCGTGCGGATCGCGGCGCCCACGGCGTCTCGAACCGCTGCCGGCGTCGGTGCGGCGCCGGTCCCGACGACGGCCAGGCGCGTGTCACCCGGGGAGGGGACGCGGGCCACCTCACCGACCGACCCGGCGAAGCCGACGGAGGTCAGCGCCTCCGCGAGGCCGGGCCGATCAGACAGGTCCGGTGGCGTCGGGCCGTCGAGGGGAGCAAGAGCGAGGATCAGGAGTTCGACATCGGACTCGGCCGGAGGCGTCGTGCGCGCGGCCAGCTTCGGAAACGGCATGTGGTCCATCCTACGAGCGGGCCTGTTCGCTGTAAGCGGGATGCGTCCCGCGCGTCGGAGGAGGCTCTTAGAGTGGGACCATGCCCTCACCGCTGTTCGAGCGTGCGGCCGCCGCCCCGCCGGTGCCGCAGGGACTTCCCCTCGTCATTGCTCTGACCGGCTTCACCGATGCCGGCGCCGCCGTCGCGCAGCTCATCACGCACATGCGCGACGAGCTCGATCCGCTGCCGCTCGTCGTCTTCGACAACGACGTGCTGCTCGACTACCGTGCGCGGCGCCCGATCGTCACGTTCGACGGCGAGCGGATCACCGGGTATCGTCCCGCACGACTGGAGCTCTCTCTGGTGCGTGACGCCGTCGGTCAGCCGTTCCTGCTCCTGGCCGGCTACGAGCCCGACTTCGTCTGGGAGGAGTTCGCTCGCACCGTGGTGACGTTCGCCGCGGAATACGAGGTGGCGTCGGTGACCTGGGTGCAGGCGATCCCCATGCCCGTACCGCACACCCGCCCGATCGGCACGACGGTGAGCGGCACCCGCTCCACACTGACGGCCGCGCACTCGGTGTGGCGCCCGCACACGCAGGTGCCGGGCACGATCGGTCACCTCTTGGAGTACCGGTTCGCCGAAGCCGACCTCCCGGTAGCGGGGTTCGTGCTGCTCGTGCCGCACTACCTGGGCGACACCGAGTACCCGGCGGCGACGCTCGCAGCGCTCGACAGCATCAGCGCGGCCACCGGTCTGGTCTTCGACGGCGACGATCTGCGGTCTCAGAACCGTGAGTACCTGCAGCGGGTGTCGGAGCAGATCGATGACAACGATGAGCTGGGCCGCATGCTGAAGAACCTCGAAGAGCGCTACGACGCGTACATGGCGGGATCCACGATGGCGGCCCCGATGGTGCACACCGGCGACCTGCCCAGCGCCGACGAACTCGCCGCCGAGCTCGAACGGTTCCTCGCGACGCGCCCCGGCGACGAAGACAAGCGCGGTGGCGCGCGCGCCTGACGGAATACTCCGCGGCCACGGGGCGTTTTCCCCTTTGTCCGATAATCACCGCCCGTCCGGCGTCAGGCGCAGGATGTGCGACAATGGAACACCGACCCATTGCCAATCGTCGACGACCTCGTGTCGCGCCGCGACTTGACAAGGGTCTTACTAGTGTCCGAAACGACCGAGGCACGTCTGTGACGACAGACGCCCCGGTGAAAGGCGAGACGTGACCGCAGGCACGAAGACCACCACCCGCTCCACAGCGAAGGACGCCGCCGTCGACGAGACCGCCGAGGAGGCGACCTCGACCGCGGACAGCACCGCGAAGAAGGCACCGGCCAAGAAGGCCCCCGCCAAGAAGACTCCGGCCAAGAAGGCCCCGGCCAAGACCGCTGCCGCCGCGAAGCCGGCCGCCGCGAAGACCGCGACCAAGAAGAAGGCCGTGTCCAAGGGCAAGAAGGCCGACGACGTCTTCGAGGACGAGGATGTCGCCGCCGACGAGGACGGCGCCGAAGAGACGACCGCCAAGAAGCCGGAGTTCACCGAGCCGCTTCCGTCGGGGGCCATCGTCATCTCGTCGAAGGACGAAGAGGACGTCCCCGTCTACTCGACGCAGATCACGGGCGCGACCGCCGACCCGGTCAAGGACTATCTGAAGCAGATCGGCAAGGTGCCGCTGCTGAACGCGGCCGAAGAGGTCGAGCTGGCGATGCGCATCGAAGCCGGGCTGTTCGCCGAAGAGAAGCTGTCGCACATGTCGGCGGCCGAGAAGTCGTCGCAGGTGGGGCTCGACCTGCAGTGGGTCGCTCGCGACGGCCAGCGCGCGAAGAGTCACCTGCTCGGTGCGAACCTCCGCCTCGTGGTGTCGCTCGCCAAGCGCTACACCGGGCGCGGCATGCAGTTTCTGGACCTCATCCAGGAGGGCAACCTGGGCCTGATCCGCGCTGTCGAGAAGTTCGACTACACGAAGGGCTTCAAGTTCTCCACGTACGCGACCTGGTGGATCCGCCAGGCGATCACGCGTGCGATGGCAGACCAGGCGCGCACCATCCGCATCCCCGTGCACATGGTCGAGGTCATCAACAAGCTCGCCCGCGTGCAGCGCCAGATGCTGCAGGACCTGGGCCGCGAGCCCACGCCCGAAGAGCTCTCGCGCGAGCTCGACATGACGCCCGAGAAGGTCGTCGAGGTGCAGAAGTACGGCCGCGAGCCGATCTCGCTGCACACGCCCCTCGGCGAGGACGGCGACAGTGAGTTCGGCGACCTCATCGAAGACACCGAGGCGGTCGTCCCGGCCGATGCGGTGGGCTTCACTATGCTGCAGCGACAGCTCGAGTCGCTCCTGGACTCGCTGAGCGAGCGCGAAGCGGGCGTGATCCGCATGCGCTTCGGCCTCGGCGACGGCCAGCCGAAGACGCTCGACCAGATCGGCGACACGTTCGGCGTGACCCGCGAGCGGATCCGTCAGATCGAGTCGAAGACGATGGCCAAGCTGCGGCATCCGTCCCGCTCTCAGTCCCTTCGGGACTACCTCGAATGACCGCGGCCGCGAACGAGGGCAAGGCCCTCACTGTCTCCGTCGACGGCGCCGACTACGCCCGCATCCCGATCCGGACCCGGGTGGTGCAGCCCTCCGACGATCTCGACGCGTTCATCCGCGAGTACGCACCCGAACAGGTGCGTGCCGGCGACGTCCTGTTCGTCACCGAGAAGATCGTCGCCATCACGCAGGGTCGCTCGTTCCCGGTGAAGGAGATCACGCCGCGCAAGCTGGCGGTGTTCCTCTCGAGCCACGTCACGAAGACGCCCTGGGGCATCGGCCTGGGCATTCCCGAGACGATGGAGATGGCCCTGCGCGAGTGCGGTACGCCGCGCATCGTCTTCGCAGCGGGCGTGGCCGCCGTGACGAAGGCGTTCGGGCGCAAGGGCGATTTCTATCGCATCGCGGGCGACAAGGCGCGCGCCATCGACGGGCCGACGAAGCACACCATCCCGCCGTACAACGAGGCAGTGGTGCTGGCGCCGGAGCGACCGAACGAGGTTGCCGCGCACCTGAAGTCGGATGTCCTCGGGGGCGTCTGCGACGTGGCGGTGGTCGACATCAACGACCTGGGTGGCAACATCCTCGGTTCGACGCTCGATAAGGCAGGAGAGGAGCGCCTGGTGCGCATCCTCAAAGACAATCCACTGGGCCAGCGTCACGAGTCGACGCCGCTGGGCATCGTCCGCGCTGCCTGAGCTTCACAGCTCGAGGCCGGTCGCCTCGCGGTAGCGGTGCAGGAGCCCTGTGCGCACGCCAGAGACGGTCGGCTTCATCTGGAACACGCTCGAGTTGTGGTTCGCCTCGATGACCGCCGGCCCCTCGGGGGTGACGGCGACGTCCCATCCCATGTAGGGGATCTGCGGCAGCCGGCGTGACAACCGCTCGACCATCGCGACGGCCTCGTCGTACATCGGCACCTGCAGGCCCGCAATCTGCACCCCGGTGACCGGGTGATGCTCGAAGACGTTGCTCTTCTTGTCGACGCCCGGGTAGAGCGCCACGCCGTGCTCGTCGAGCATCGTGAACATGCCGCCGCCGGCGAAATTGTCGATCACGCCGCCGTTGCCGATGCGCAGGACCCCCGCGATGACGTGGAAGGTGCCGTTCTTGTCGAGGAACGTCACGAGCCGGATGGTGTTGACGCTTCCCGGGTAGAGGGCCTCGAGTTCGGGATGCTGCGCCAGCACCTCTTCGAGAAGGGTCTGGTCCTTCGCGATCTGGGCGTCTCTCCAGGCGGGCACGTCGTCGATGTCGGCGGTGTCGACGAGGTCGATCCCTGCGCCTCCGAAGCCCTGCGACGGCTTGGCGATGAACCGGGCATGCCGTGTGAGGAATGCGTCGATCTCGCCGGGATCGGCGGTGCGCAGGTCGAGCCACTCGCGCCGGATCTCATCCGCGAAGTCGCTGTAGAACCGCGGCTTGTCCTCGACGAGTTCACGGGCGTCGGCGCTGTTGAGCAGTTTGGTGATGCGGTACGACTTCGGGTGCGTCATCCAGGTCTTGCGCTCTCGCGCCTTCAGCAGCCGGATATCCCACACGGCGTAATCGCGGAAGCCCATGTCATAGCGGAATGCGCACCACATCATGTCGGCGACGATGACCGGTGCCGGCGCCTTGGAGACGCGCCTGACCTGCTCGGTGAACTCGCTGAGATTCGCGGGGCTCAGATGGCGTGCACGGCCGGCGAGATAGCGCATCCGGACGGCGAGTTGACCCATGCGCTCGAACGTATCACGCGGTCTCCGGCACCCCGTGATCAGGGGCTGCGCAGGCGCCCGCGACTATGCTGGAGCACGATGAAAATCGACCTTGACGCTCGCATGAAGTACCTCCTGCGCCGGGCCCGCCGCTTCTCCCCGTCCCGTGTCACGACGTTCGCGCGTCAGATCTCGAAGGAACAGGGAAAGTGGATGCCGGCGGTCGCCGTCGACATGCTGTGGAGCGCCGCGTTCCACGACACGGCGTTCATCGACTACTACGAGGCGGACTTCGCCGCGCTGTCACGCGCCGAGCGCAAGACCTTCATGACCTCGCTCGTGCAACACCACATCGCCGTGAAGCTGAACGATCCCGAGGCCGCCCAGACCTTCAACGACAAACGCCGCTTCCACCGGCGTTTCGGCGAGTTCACCGGTCGTGAGTGGCTCGACCTGGGGGAGTCGGGACCCGAGTCGCTCCAGGAGTTCGCGCAGCGTCATCCCGTGCTGATCGCCAAGGAGCCCATCAGCCGCGAGGGGCACGGCGTGTTCCGCTATGACGCGGCAGAGGTGACCGATTGGTCGGCCTTCCACGCCGAATTGGTCGCCAAGGGACAGGTCCTCGTCGAAGAGGCCATCGTGCAGCATCCCTACCTCGCCGGCTATTGCGCGGGCACGGTGAACACGACCCGGTTGGTGTCGTACTTCGACGGCACGAGCGTGCACATCGTCTCGCGGGTGCAGAAGTTCGGGCGCGGGGCGGTCAGCGACCAGTTCACCTGGGGCGGGTTCTTCACCATGCTCGACCGCCACGGAACCTCCGTCGGCCGTGGGCACTCCGGCAAGAACGACACCTTCTATTCGGTGCACCCCGACTCGGGTTTGTCGATCGTCGATTTCCAGGTGCCGATGTGGGACGAGGTCGTGTCTCTCATCGATCGCGCTGCCCGCGTCGTGCCCGAGGTGCCGTACGTGGGATGGGATGTGGCGGTCACGGCCGACGGTCCGGTTCTCATCGAAGGCAACTGGATCCCCGGGCTGTATGAGACCCGCGTGACGGCCACCGGCATCCGTACCGGCTCACGTCCGGAGCACGAAGCCGTGATGACCTGGTAACCATGCCTTCGCCGCGACCCGTCCGGGCGCTCATCTCGCTTGCCGCCCTCGCCCAGAACGCGCGGACGCTCTCCGGCGTCGCGGACGCGCGGCGGGATGCGTACGGCCACGGCCTGGACGTGTGCGGCCCCGTGCTTGCGGAGGCGGGTCTGGGGCTCTGGACCGACGATGCCCGGCCAGCGGGCCCGATCATCGACCCGGCGCTGCTGTGGGGCCTGCCCGGCAGCGGCTGCCGACCTGTGATGTCGCTGGTCGGCAGCGTCTTGAGCGCTAAGGCGCTCAAGACGGGCGAAGGCGTGTCGTACGGCTACACGTTCCGTGCCGACCGCGACACCCGCGTCGCCCTCGTCTCGGGCGGCTATGCCCAGGGTGTCGTGCGCGAGATCGGCAACCGGGCGACGGTGCGCGTCGCGGGCACCGACGCACCGATCGTCGGCCGCGTGGCGATGGACGCGTGCGTCATCGACATCGGGCAGATCGATGTCGGCCGTGGCGACGACGTCGTCTTCTTCGGGGAGCCGGCAGCCGGCGAGCCCGACCTCGGCGTCTGGACGCGCGCGACCGGCCTCGGCGCGGCAGAGATCGTGTGCCTCGCCGGCCTGCGCAGCGCTCGGGAGGTGCGTGCATGAGCGCCTGGCTCGATGTCGACCTGGATGTGTTCGCGGCCAATCTCGCACGCATCAGGGCGACGGTCGCACCGGCTGCGCACATGCTCGTGGTGAAGGACGACGCCTATGGGCACGGACTGGGCCCGATCGTGCGCCGAGCGGCGGCCGAGGGGGTGGACTGGTTCGGGACCTTCGACGTCCCGACGGCGCTGGCCGTCCGTGAAGCCGGCGGAGTGGGATGCCGCATCTTGGCGTGGACCGTCTACGACCACTCCGACATCGATCGGGCGCTGGATGCGCACATCGACCTGGGGGTGGGGGACGTCTTCGTTCTCGACGCGGTCGCGGTGCGCGCGCGTAAGCGCGGGCAGCGTGCCCGCGTGCATCTGAAGATCGACACCGGATTGCACCGCAACGGAATAAGGCCCGAGGACTGGACGGACGCTCTCGCGCGGGTGCAGGCAGCTGCCGCGCACCTCGAGCTGGTCGGCGTCTGGAGCCATATCGCCGAAGCGTCGGACGACGACGACGACGCGGCGCGTACCGTCTTCATCGCCGCGGCCGACGAGGCCCAGGCCGCGATCGGGTCGCGGCCGCTGCGGCATCTCGCCGCGAGCGCGGCGTCGTTCGCACGCGACACGTTCCGCTTCGACCTCGTGCGCATCGGCGCATTCGCCTATGGCATACGTCCAGAGGGCGGGCCCAGCGACGCGGAGCTCGGCATCCGTCCGGTCGCGACGCTGCGCGCTTCGGTGACCGAGGCGCGTGCAGACGGGGTCGTGGTGGATGTGGGCGCGCTGGACGGTCTGGACTCCCGTTTGTCGGGACGACTGCGGGTCGGCACGCCAGCCGGCGAACGCCTGCTGCTGTCGGTGGCTGCGACCACCGCGATCGTCGACGGGTGGGAAGGCGCCCAAGCGGGTGACGATGTGGCGCTGCTCGGGGGAGAGGCGCCGAGCACCGCCACGGACGCAGCCGAACTTCTGGGAACCATCGGTGAGCAGGTCGTCCTGCGGATCTCACCGCACGTGCCGCGGCGATACCGCTGACGCGGTCGGGCGCGGACTGCTTCGGAAATTCAGTCGGCCGCGTTCAGACGAGCCGTCTCGTCGTGCCAGGAGGTCGCGACGCTGCGCAGCTTCTCCTCGTACTTGCGACCGTGGTGCGCACAGAAGAGCAGCTCGCTGCCGTTGACGACGGCAGCGATGTAAGCCTGCGCGCCGCACGCATCACACCGGTCGGCGGCGGTCAGACGGTACTCGGCGAGAGCCTGCTCGTCGGGGGTGGTGAGCGTGTTCATCGTCTGCCTCCTCGTGCGTGTGCGACGGTCCGTTCCTCACATACAACCACGCGCACCCCGGGAGGATGCCCATAAGGTGTGCCGTTTCGCTCAGCGCGTACGCGGCGGCCGCGGGCCGTGTGTCGGCGGTGCCGTCACCTGTGGCGCGGATATCCTTGAGGATTGTGACCGCTGAGTACTCCGCCCATCATCTTCAGGTGCTCGAGGGTCTCGAGGCGGTGCGCAAGCGCCCGGGAATGTACATCGGCTCGACCGACTCGCGTGGCCTCATGCACTGCCTCTGGGAGATCATCGACAACTCCGTCGACGAGGCCCTCGGCGGTTACGGCGCCCGCATCGACATCCTGCTGCGCGACGACGGCAGCGTCGAGGTCCAGGACCGCGCCCGGGGCATCCCGGTCGACATCGAGCCCCGCACGGGCCTGTCGGGCGTCGAAGTGGTCTTCACGAAGCTGCATGCCGGAGGCAAGTTCGGCTCGGGCTCGTACACCGCATCGGGTGGCCTGCACGGTGTCGGTGCGTCGGTGGTCAACGCCCTCTCCGAGCGCCTGGATGTCGAGGTCGACCGCAACGGCAAGACGTGGGCGATGTCGTTCCGGCGTGGCGAACCCGGTGTCTTCGACGGCGACGGGCCCGATGCGCCGTTCACGCCCTTCGCGACCTCGAGTAAGCTGCGCGTGGCGGGCAAGGTGGCCAAGGGCACCACCGGCACGCGCATCCGTTACTGGGCCGATCGCCAGATCTTCACGAAGGACGCGCGTTTCGGACTCACCGAGCTCGAGCAGCGCGTGCGCCAGACCGCGTTCCTCGTTCCCGGACTCGAACTGGTCATCCGCGACGAGCGCGGCGAGGAGACGGTCGAATCCTCTTATCACTACGAGGGCGGGATCTCCGAGTTCGCCGAGTTCCTCGCCACGGATGCGCCGGTCACCGACACCTGGCGCCTCACCGGCGCGGGGACGTTCACCGAGACCGTCCCGGTACTGCAGCCCTCGGGGGCTCTGGTGCCGACCGAGGTCGAGCGCGAATGCCAGGTCGACATCGCCATGCGCTGGGGCACCGGCTACGACGCGGTCGCCCGCTCGTTCGTGAACATCATCGCGACGCCGAAGGGCGGTACGCACCAGCAAGGGTTCGAGCAGGGACTGGTCAAGGCCGTGCGCGCCCAGGTCGACCAGAACGCTCGCAAGCTCAAGGTCGGCAATGACAAGCTGGAGAAGGACGACATCCTTGCCGGTTTGACCGTGGTGCTGACGGTCCGACTGCCCGAGCCGCAGTTCGAGGGCCAGACGAAAGAGGTTCTGGGCACGCCCGCCGTGCGCCAGATCGTGTCCAACGTCGTGAACAAGGAGCTCACGACGCGACTGACCTCCACCAAGCGCGATGACAAGTCGCAGGCATCCCAGCTGCTCGACAAGGTCGTCGCCGAGATGAAGGCGCGCATCTCCGCACGAGCCCACAAAGAGACGCAGCGTCGCAAGAACGCCCTCGAATCGTCGTCGCTGCCGGTCAAGCTCGTCGACTGCCGTTCGAACGACGTCACCGAGTCGGAACTCTTCATCGTCGAGGGCGATTCGGCGCTCGGCACCGCCAAGCTCGCCCGCGACAGCGAGCATCAGGCGCTGCTGCCGATCCGCGGCAAGATCCTGAACGTGCAGAAGGCCTCGATCAGCGACATGCTGTCCAACGCCGAGTGCGCGGCGATCATCACCTCGGTCGGCGCGGGCTCGGGCCGCTCGTTCGATCTGAGCGCCGCGCGCTACGGCAAGGTCATCATGATGAGCGACGCCGACGTCGACGGCGCGCACATCCGCACGCTGCTGCTGACCCTGTTCTTCCGCTACATGCGGCCCCTCATCGAGGACGGCCGCGTGTTCGCGGCGGTGCCGCCGCTGCACCGGGTCGTCGTGATCAACCCGGGGTCGAAGCCGAACGAGACGATCTACACGTACTCCGAGCAGGAGCTGCACGCGCTGCTGGCCAAGCTGACCAAGTCGGGCAAGCGCTGGCAGGAGCCTGTGCAGCGCTACAAGGGCCTCGGTGAGATGGATGCCGACCAGCTGGCCACCACGACGATGGATCGATCGGCGCGCACTCTGCGCCGCGTTCAGGTGGAGGATGCCGAGGCCGCCGCCCGCGTGTTCGAGATGCTCATGGGCAGTGACGTGGCACCGCGGCGCGACTTCATCGTGACCTCGAGCGACGCACTCTCACGCGAACGTATCGACGCCTGAGCGCCGCCGCGCGTCAGCGGACGGTCGTGCCGATCGCGCCGATGACCGCGTCGAGGGGTGTGCCCGAGGCATCCCGCCTCGCCGGCTCAGCCGGCAGCTGACGGACCGCCCCGTCGGTGCCGACCGCGTGCGGGGCCGCGCCCACCCAGGCGAGGGTGATGGCGTCCTCGCCCTTCAAGAAGCGCTGAGCGCGCACGCCGCCCGTACCGCGTCCCTTGGCGGGGAACTGGTCGAACGTCGAGACCTTGGCCGTTCCGGCATCGGCACCGGCAAGCACCTGTGTGGAGCCGGCAACGGTGACCACGACGGTGGCCTCTTCTCCCGCGGGCACCACGTCGAACGAGACGACGTTCTCGCCGGAAGTCACCCGGACACCGGCCATGCCGCCCGCCGATCGTCCCTGCGGACGGACCGCAGAAGCGGGGAAGCGCAGCAGCTGGGCGTCGGAGGTGACGAACACCAGCTCTGCGTCGTCGGGCGCTGGGGCGGCGCCGACGACGGCGTCACCGGGCTTGAGGGAGATGATCTCGGTCTCGGGCTTGCCGGCGAGCTCGGTCGCGGCGACACGTTTGACGATGCCCTGGGTCGTCCCCAGAGCGATCGCCGGTTCGGTCACGAGTGGCACGATCGCGACCACGTGCTCGCCCTTGGCCAGCGCCAGGTATTGGTCGACGCGGGTTCCGGCGCCGAGCTGCACCGAATTTCCAGGGACCGACGGCAGATCGACGGGCGTGAAGCGCACGAGACGTCCGGCGGTGGTGACCGCTCCCAGCTCACCGCGTGAGGTGGTGTCGACGCTCGAGCGGATGGCGTCGTGCTTGGACCGGCGGGACGGAGTGCGGATGCCGCCGTCCTCGGCGTCGGCGACGAGATCGGCGCGCACCATGCGACCGGTCGCCGAGAGGAAGACGCGGCACGGGATGTCGGCGATCTCCAGCGACGGCGCACGACGGCTGCTGCGGGGCTGGATGGGGCCGCCGTCGAGGAGCAGGGTGCGCCGCGGCGTGCCGTAGGCGTCGGCCGCGGCATCCAGCTCCCGGGCGACCTGCTGCCGCAGCAGCACCTCCGAGCCGAGCAGTTCGACCAGCTGGGCAATCTCGGCCTGCAGCTGGTCGCGCTCGGCCTCGAGCTCGATGCGCGAGAATTTGGTCAGACGCCGCAGCCGCAGCTCGAGGATGTACTCGGCCTGCTGCTCGGAGAGGTCGAAGACGCTGCGCAGGCGTGTGCGCGCCTGTTCGCTGTCGTCGGACGAGCGGATCACCTGGATGACCTCGTCGATGTCGAGGATCGCGATGAGCAGTCCCTCGACGAGGTGCAGGCGCTCGCGCTTGCGTGCCAGACGGTACTCGCTGCGCCGGGTCACCACGCGGATGCGATGGTCGAGGTAGACCTGGAGCAGTTCGCGCAGCCCCAGTGTCTGCGGCTGGCCCTCGACGAGCGCGACGTTGTTGATGGAGAAGGAGTCCTCGAGCGGCGTCAGCCGGTACAGGTGCTCGAGAACGGCCTTGGGATCGAACCCGGTCTTGATCGAGATGACCAGGCGCAGACCGTTCTTGCGGTCGGTGAGGTCGGCGACATCCGAGATGCCGGTGAGCTTCTTGGCCTGCACCGCGTCTTTGATCTTCTCGATGACCCGCTCCGGGCCGACGAGGTAGGGCAGCTCGGTGACGACGATTCCGGTCTTGCGCGGGCCGAGCTGCTCGATCGACACCTTCGCCCGCGTGCGGAACGCCCCGCGCCCGGTGCGGTACGCGTCCTTGATGCCGTCGACACCGGTGATGATGCCGCCGCCGGGCAGATCGGGACCCGGGACGAACTCCATGAGCTCGTCCACGGTGGCGTCGGGGTGCTCGAGGAGGTGGGTGGCGGCCGAGGCGACCTCGATGAGGTTGTGCGGCGCCATGTTCGTGGCCATGCCGACGGCGATGCCCGAGGCCCCGTTGACGAGCAGGTTGGGGAAGGCGGCCGGCAGCACCTCGGGCTGCTGGAACTGGCCGTCGTAGTTCGGGATGAAGTCCACGACGTCTTCGTCGAGGCTCTCGGTCATCGCCAGAGCGGGTGGTGCCAGGCGTGCTTCGGTGTACCGTGCGGCGGCGGGCCCGTCATCGAGCGAGCCGAAGTTGCCGTGTCCGTCGACGAGGGGGACGCGCAGGGTGAACGGCTGTGCGAGGCGCACGAGGGCGTCGTAGATGGCCGAGTCCCCGTGCGGGTGCAGCTTGCCCATGACCTCGCCGACGACGCGCGCGCTCTTGACGTGGCCCTTGTCAGGCCGCAGGCCCATCTCGGCCATCTGGAACAGGATGCGGCGCTGCACGGGTTTGAGCCCGTCGCGTGCGTCGGGCAGGGCCCGCGAATAGATGACCGAGTACGCGTACTCGAGGTACGACCCCTGCATCTCGGCCGAGACGTCGACGTCCTCGATGCGCTCGCTGCTCGGGCTCGACGGCGTGGGGGTCTTGGCAGGCATACGGCTCCGGTTCGGGTTGCGGGCGGGGCCCACGGCGTGTGCCAGACTGACCCCGATGACATTCAGCCTACCGGCGGCGACGCCCGTCGCCCGGAGCATCACCGGCGTTGTGCCGCAGCTCGTCGCGGCGCTCTCGGGCACCTCCGCGTGGTTCGCGCCCGCCCGCAGCGCCATCGTCTTCACGGTCGACGGGCTCGGAGCGCACAACCTCAGCGCGCGCCGAGGACATGCGCGTTTTCTGGCCGCGAACCGTTCCAAGAAGGACGTCGCCCGCACCGTGTTCCCGTCGACGACGGCCACCGCGCTGACGAGCCTGCTCACCGGAGCGGATGCGGGCGAGCACGGTGTGGTCGGCTACCGTGCGCGGGTTCCGGGGACGGATGTCATCGCCAACCAGCTCAAGGGCTGGGACGAGCACACCATCGATCCCGCGACCTGGCAGCGCGCAGAGCCTCTCTTCGCGCGCGAAGCAGCGCGGGGAAGGCCGTGCTTCGTCGTCACGATGCCCGCTTTCGCGTCGTCGGGGTTCACCCGGGCGACCACCCGCGGCGCGCAGATGCTCACGGCCCAGACGACAGGTGAGCGCGCGCTGTTGGCGGCGGAGCTCGCCGCGCGGCATCCCGGCGCTCTCATCTACGTGTACACGCCCGATCTCGACCGGGTCGGGCACAAGCACGGTGTGGAATCCGAGCAGTGGTCCGCCGCGCTCGAAGAGGTCGACGGCGCCGTCCGCAGCCTGGCCGAAGCGCTGCCGGCCGACGTGGGAGCGGTGGTGACCGCCGACCACGGCATGGTCGATGTGCCGCGTCACCGGCAGGTGCTGCTGACCGAGGGCGACACACTCCTTGACGGCGTGCACCTGATCGGTGGCGAGCCGCGCATGCTGCATCTGTACGCTCTCGACGGCGAGGCGGACGGCGTGCGAGCACGATGGGCGGAGGCCGAGGGTGGGCGGTCCTGGGTCATGTCGCGTGACGAGGCGATCGGTGCGGGCCTGTTCGGACGGGTGGATGCCGCGGTCCGTGGCCGCATCGGAGACGTTCTGGTGGCAGCGCGCGCGGGCATCGTGTACTACGACGACCGGCTCGTCGACAAGGCCGCGCAGAAGATGGTGGGCCAGCACGGCTCGCTCAGCCCTGAGGAGACGACCGTTCCGCTGATCCGCCTGGGCGCGTTCGCCTGACTGTCAGTTGTCGTCGGTGCGGGCACCGAACACTATCTCGTCCCAGGACGGCATCGCCGGGCGGCCCTTGCGACGTGCCTCCCCTGCCGGGGACGACGGGCGCTGGTCGTCGTCGTCCGCCGGCGACGGCTCGTCGGCCCTCTTGTAACCGGGCTCGAGCGCGTCGAAGAGCGCCATGGGATGTGGCGGCTCGACGGCCGGGGAGTCCTCCGGCGCCTCCGGTGCGGGAGCGCGCTGACCGCGGCGTCGGCGCAGCGCCTCAAGCAGGTCCGCGGTCTCGCTGGAGGGCTGGGACTGCTCGGGCGCGCGCTTGATCGCGGCGTATTGCACGGCCGCCGGTGCGGCGTCCTGCGCGGGGGCAGCCTGTGCCGCGGCCTCTTCGGCCTCTGCACGCATGCGTCGCGGACCGAACTGCTCGAGGTCGAACCGCGAGTCGTCCTTGGGCGTGGGTGTGTCGAGGGCACGGAGGCGGGGGATCAGCCCTTCGGGCAGCGAGCCCTGTCGCGACAGTTGCGTCGCGTCGGCATTCAGTGGTGAGAGCGTGCCACGCCGCGGTTCGAAGCTCCACCGCGCGTCGTGGTCCACTTCGGCGGACGTGAACTCGAGCTTGACGATCCAGGAGCGGTCGTCTTTCCAACTGCTCCAGCGCTCACCGGTGGCGTGGGCCTCGCCGAGCTTGGCTCGAACGGCGCCGCCGAACGTCTGCGAGGCCTCGTCGATGTCGCCCGCCACGAGCACCGGGACCGCCAGCGCCTGGTCGACGATGTGCTCGCGCTCGGCCAGCACGGGGCCCTCGTAGCGCGCAACGTCCTCCACGGTGACGCCCAGTGCTTCGGCGACCTCCGTCGCCGTCATCCCGGCGCGGATGCGTGACTGCACGTCGCGCGGGTTCAGTCGCGGCCCGCGCGGCTCGGCATCGGTCTGACGGTGTGAACGCTTCAACTCGCTGCGCAGCACATCGTCGACCGGAAGAGTGAAGCGGGCGCCGGATTCGGTCGCCAAGACGAGAGTGTCGTCTTCGGAGCCGATGACCCTGAGCTGTTCCATGCGAACACGCCTTTCCTTCGCTGTACAGTCATGGTCGCACGCACGCGCGGAGCGGCCGGGAATATCGCGGGCGTGCCGCCGGTTTCATCGCAGGATCGCGACACGCCACCGCGCACTGCGAGATGCATTTGCGAAATGCCGCGCGGTCGTGCAAACTATGCCCGCCCCTTCGGGGCCCCAGACTTCCACGGAAAGTAGAGACTTCAGGAAAAATGGCCACCGATTACGACGCCCCGCGCAAGAACGAGGACGACAGCGAGTCGATCGAAGCCCTCAAGGAGCGTGTGCCTGACAAGGGGGCCGGGTCGGGGGAGTCCGAGGACTCCGACAACCCGTCCGGCTTCGAACTGCCGGGTGCCGACCTCTCCGACCTCGAGCTCGATGTGGTCGTGCTCCCGCCGCAGGAAGACGAGTTCACGTGCGTGAGCTGCTTCCTGGTGAAGCACCGCTCCCAGCTCGACCATGAAGACGCGGCCGGCCCCATCTGCATCGACTGCGCGGGCTGAGGCGCTAGAGGCCCGTCGTCGCGGCGCGCTGTGCGCGCCGGACGGCGGCCGTGAGCCGGTCCGGCGTGCGCGACGACACGACCCAGACGGATGTCGGATCGGCCGGGTCCGTCACGCGCGCCTGGACGACCCCGTCGATACCGCCGCGGATGAGATGCCAGGCGTCGCGCTGCAGGCCCGGTCCGCGCAAGTTGCGCGCCTTCTCGCCGGTGTACGGCTCGACGTCGTCGAGCAGCTGCACCGGGATGTGCGCGCGCCCGGCGATCAGCTCGCCACCGCGGACCTCGACGCGTGGCGCGGCGGCGATCAGAAGGACGATCACCAGCACGGCGACGACGATCCCGGCGGCCAGGGCGATCGTCTTGTCGAACGGCACGAACACCATCGCCGCCATCGGTGCGACCACGGCGGCGCTCACGAATGCCCAGAGGGACGGCGTCAAGCGCTCTCGATAGACGATGCCCGTGGCATCCGTGGCATTCGCCGATGTCATCTGCATTACCCTCGTGGAGTGACCGAAACCGTGGACGTCCCCATTATCGCCCCCGAGCTTCCGGCCTACGCGCACCCCGGTGACGCCGGCGCCGACCTGGTGTCGGCCGAGGCCCTGCGTCTTGAGCCGGGAGAGCGCGCGCTGGTGGGCACGGGCGTGCGCGTGGCCGTGCCCGACGGCTACGCGGCCTTCGTCGTTCCCCGCAGCGGTCTGGCGACCAAGCACGGGGTCACGATCGTCAATTCGCCGGGAACGGTGGATGCCGGATACCGCGGCGAGCTGAAGGTCACGCTGCTGAACACCGACGCTCGCGAGCCGTACGACATCGCCGTCGGCGACCGCATCGCGCAGCTGATCATCATGCCGGTCGCCCGCGCCCGGTTCGTGCCGGTCGATGCGCTGGAATCCAGCGCACGCGGCGAGGGCGGGTTCGGGTCCACCGGGTACACGAACGAGACGAGGAATCCTTCATGAGTGAAGAGAACGAAGCCGCGACGCCGCAGAAGTCGGCGCCCGAGGACCGGGCCGAGTCGGGGCCGTTCGACGACTCCGAGGCGAACCCGGTCCGTCCGTACATCGACCTCGGCGGGATCAAGATCCTGCCCCGCGAGGGGCTGAACCTGCGCCTCGAGGTCGAGGAGCAGACGCAGCGCATCGTCGCCGTCGGCCTCGACTACGCCGGGTCGACACTCCAGGTGCAGCCATTCGCTGCGCCGCGCTCGACAGGACTGTGGGACGAGACCCGCGCGCAGATCCGCGACCAGGTCAAGCAGCAGGGCGGTCGTGTCGAGGAGCGCGAGGGGCCGCTGGGCGCCGAGCTTCTCGCGGAGGTGCCGGTGGCCGGTCCCGACGGCCAGCCTGCACGGCGGCTCGCCCGCTTCATCGGCGTCGACGGGCCGCGGTGGTTCTTGCGAGGCGTCATCGGGGGCGCTGCCACCGGCGATGTGGACGCTGCCGCGAAAGTGGAAGACCTCTTCCGCTCGATCGTCGTGGTGCGGGGCGGCTCGCCCATGCCGCCGCGTGACCTCATCACGTTGAAGATGCCCACCGCTCCGGGAGCGGCGTGACCGACGAAAAGCGGAACGATGCGGGGGAGCCCGCGGCATCCGACATCCTCGGGGCGGCACTGGGCGGCGCTGCGCGGCGCGCCGGGCTCGATCCCGCACAGTCCGGCAGCACCGGACACATCGTGTGGCATGCGATGGGCGGCTGGCGCGGCATCCTCGAATCCGTTCTTCCGACGCTCGTCTTCGTCATCACCTGGACCGTCACGGTCGACCCTCATTCGCACCAGGGCAACCTGTGGCTCGCCGTCGGCTTGTCGGTCGGTCTGGCCGTCGTGTTCACCCTCGTACGGCTGATCGCCCGCTCGCCCGCTTCCGCCGCCATCGGCGGTCTGGTGGCCACCGCCGCCGCAGCGGCACTGGCCCTGTGGACGGGCCGCGCCGCGGCCAACTTCGTGCTGGGCCTGATCACCAATGGGGCGTACGGCAGTGTGCTGCTCGTCTCGGCGTTGATCGGGTGGCCGCTGATCGGCCTGGCCGTCGGCTGGCTGATGAACGACGGCACCGCCTGGCGGGCCGACAAGCGCAAGAGGCGTGCGTTCTTCTGGCTCACGATCGCGTGGGCGGCACTGTTCGCGGCGCGACTCGCGGTCGAGCTGCCGCTGTTCCTGGCCGATCAGGTGACGGCGCTGGGCACCTTCAAGCTGATCATGGGGCTGCCGTTGTTCGCCCCCATGGTCGCGGTGACCTGGCTGGCCGTCCGCGGTCTGTATCCGAAGAGCGCGGAGCCCGTGTCGGAGTCTTCGTCGCTCGACGGCGAGTGATATATTTATCTTGATATCAAGATAAATTCGTCCCGCCGCAGGTTAGGCGACCCTGACTGGTCATGCCTCGCGCAGGCGGGAAAGATGGGAATGCGGACGATCGTCCGCGCTTCCGCCGCCGACGAAGGAGACGAGACGTGTCCACGGTTGACAGCTTCGGTGCGAAGAGCACCCTGACGGTCGGCAGCACCGACTACGAGATCTTCCGCATCGATGCCGTCGAAGGCTTCGAGAAGCTCCCGTTCAGCCTCAAGGTGCTGCTGGAGAACCTCCTGCGCACCGAAGACGGCGCGAACGTCACCAAGGAGCAGATCAAGGCCCTGGGTTCGTGGAACCCGGCCGCCGAGCCCGACACCGAGATCCAGTTCACGCCGGCGCGCGTGGTCATGCAGGACTTCACCGGCGTCCCGTGCATCGTCGATCTCGCGACCATGCGTGAGGCCATGGCCGACCTCGGGGGCGACCCGACGAAGATCAACCCGCTCTCGCCGGCGGAGATGGTCATCGACCACTCCGTCATCGCTGAGCTCTTCGGCACGCCCGACTCGTTCGAGCGCAACGTCGAGATCGAGTACCAGCGCAACGGTGAGCGCTACCAGTTCCTCCGCTGGGGCCAGACCGCCTTCGACGACTTCAAGGTCGTTCCCCCGGGGACCGGCATCGTGCACCAGGTCAACATCGAGTACCTGGCCCGTGTGACCTTCACCCGTGAGGTCGACGGCGTGGTGCGCGCGTATCCCGACACGCTGGTGGGCACCGACTCGCACACCACCATGGTCAACGGCCTGGGCGTGCTGGGCTGGGGCGTCGGCGGAATCGAAGCCGAGGCCGCCATGCTCGGTCAGCCGGTCTCGATGCTCATCCCGCGCGTCGTCGGCTTCAAGCTGAACGGCGAGATCCCCGCGGGCGTGACTGCCACCGACGTGGTGCTGACCATCACCGAGATGCTGCGGAGCCACGGCGTCGTCGGCAAGTTCGTCGAGTTCTACGGCGAGGGCGTCGCGTCGGTGCCGCTGGCCAACCGCGCGACGATCGGCAATATGAGCCCCGAGTTCGGCTCCACCGCTGCAATCTTCCCGATCGACGACGTCACGCTCGACTACCTGCGCCTGACCGGCCGCAGCGAGGAGCAGGTCGCACTCGTCGAGGCGTATTCGAAGGAGCAGCACCTCTGGCACGACACCGCCAGCGAGCCGTCCTTCAGCGAGTACCTCGAGCTCGACCTGTCGACGGTCGTGCCGTCGATCGCCGGCCCGAAGCGCCCGCAGGACCGCATCCTGCTCAGCGAGTCGAAGCAGAAGTTCGAGGAGGACCTCCTTAACTACGCGGACGTCGAGCACGATCTCGTCGATCTCGAGGTCGCGGAGTCGTTCCCTGCGTCCGACCCGCCGGAGAACACGCCGGAGGACGAGGGCAGCACCCACCGTCACACGCACCGCTCGCACGCGCCCCAGGCCGCGTCCAAGCCCACCGAGGTCGCTCTCGCCGGCGGTGAGGAGTTCGTGCTCGACCACGGCGCCGTCACGATCGCCGCCATCACGTCCTGCACGAACACCTCGAACCCGTCGGTCATGCTCGCTGCGGGTCTCCTGGCACGCAACGCCGCGAACAAGGGCCTGAAGGTCAAGCCGTGGGTCAAGACCACGCTCGCCCCCGGCTCGAAGGTCGTCACGGAGTACTACGAGAAGGCCGGCCTGAACGAAGACCTCGAGAAGCTCGGCTTCTACACGGTCGGCTATGGCTGCACGACCTGCATCGGCAACTCCGGACCGCTCATCGAAGAGGTCTCGGCGGCCATCAATGAGAACGACCTGGCCGTCACCGCGGTGCTCTCCGGAAACCGGAACTTCGAGGGCCGGATCAACCCCGACGTGAAGATGAACTACCTCGCGTCGCCCCCGCTGGTCATCGCATACGCGCTGGCCGGGTCGATGAACTTCGACTTCGACAGCGATGCGCTGGGCGTCGGCACCGACGGCAGCGAGGTGTTCCTCAAGGACATCTGGCCGGACGCGGCAGAAGTCGAGGCGACGATCGGCTCGTCGATCTCGACCGACATGTTCGACCGCGAATACTCGTCCGTCTTCGAGGGCGACGACCGGTGGCGCTCGCTTCCGACGCCCACGGGCGCGGTCTTCGAGTGGGACGACGCATCCACCTATGTGCGCAAGGCCCCGTACTTCGACGGCATGCCGAAGGATCCGGAGCCGGTCGCCGACATCACCGGCGCCCGTGTGCTCGCCAAGCTCGGCGACTCGGTGACCACCGACCACATCTCGCCGGCCGGTGCCATCAAGGCTGACAGCCCGGCGGGCCGTTACCTCGCCGAGCATGGCATCGAGCGCAAGGACTTCAACTCCTACGGCTCGCGCCGCGGCAACCACGAGGTGATGATCCGCGGCACGTTCGCGAACATCCGTCTGCGCAACCAGCTGCTGGACGGCGTGGAGGGCGGGTACACCCGCGACTTCACCCAGGCCGGCGGCCCGCAGTCGTTCATCTACGACGCGTCGCAGAACTATCAAGCCGCCGGCATCCCGCTCGTCGTCCTGGCGGGCAAGGAGTACGGCTCGGGCTCGTCGCGTGACTGGGCCGCCAAGGGCACCACGCTCCTGGGCGTGCAGGCGGTCATCGCGGAGAGCTTCGAGCGCATCCACCGCTCGAACCTCATCGGCATGGGCGTGATCCCGCTGCAGTTCCCCGCCGGTGAGACTGCCGAGTCGCTGGGCCTGGACGGCACCGAGTCCTTCTCGTTCACGGGCATCGAGGCGCTCAACGAGGGCTCCACGCCCAAGACGGTGCACGTCGTGGCGACCCCCACAGACGACTCGGAGGCCGGCAAGGCGCCCGTCGAGTTCGACGCTGTGGTGCGCATCGACACGCCCGGTGAGGCGGACTACTACCGCAACGGGGGCATCCTGCAGTACGTGCTGCGTTCGCTCGTCTGATCGGCTCAGAACGGCGGATGCGCGGTCTAGACTGGACCGCGCATCCGCCGTTCGGCGTGGGAGGGAGTGCGATGGCGATCCTGCCGACGATCTCTGGACCCCGCGATCTGGATGCCCTTGATGACGGGCAGCTGCGCGCACTGGCGAGTGAGATCCGCGCATTCCTCATCGAGAACGTGGCGCGCACCGGCGGTCATCTCGGACCGAACCTGGGCATGGTCGAGCTGACGATCGCCCTGCACCGTGTGTTCGATTCACCGAACGACCCGATCGTTTTCGACACCGGGCACCAGTCGTACGTGCACAAGCTGTTGACGGGCCGACAGGACTTCTCCCACCTGCGCCAGCGTGGCGGGCTGGCGGGGTATCCGCAACGCACCGAGAGCGTGCACGACGTGGTGGAGTCCTCTCACGCGTCGAGCTCGCTGAGCTGGGCCGACGGGATCTCCCGTGCCTTCGCGCGCACGGGGCGTCGCGACCGCCATGTCGTGGCCGTGGTGGGAGACGGAGCGTTGACCGGGGGGATGACCTGGGAAGCTCTCAACAACATCTCCGACGACAACGAGCGCAATCTCGTGATCGTCGTCAATGACAACGGCCGCTCCTATGCCCCGACGATCGGCGGCATGGCGCGGTACCTGAACCGCATCCGGACTGGACAGACATACCGCAGCCTCGACGAGAGGTCCGAAGACCTGTTCCGCCGGTTCGGACGCCCTGGTCGTGCGCTCCACCGCGGCCTGCGCGGCGGCACCCGGGGATTCCTGTCGCGCTTCACCGGCAACGAGGCGCTGTACTCGAACCTGGACATCAAGTACCTGGGCCCCGTGGACGGGCATGACCTGCCCACCCTTATCGAGACCCTGCAGCTGGCCAAACGCTATGGCGCACCGGTCATCGTCCACGCGATCACCGAGAAGGGCCGCGGCTACGAACCGGCGCGGCACGACGAGGCCGATCAGTTCCACGCCGTGGGACGGATCGACCCGCGCACGGGAGCATCGCTGGGGGAGTCGTCTGGGATGTCGTGGACCGACGCCTTCGCGGCCGAGCTCGCCGCGATCGGCGACGACCGGCCCGATGTGATGGCCGTGACCGCGGCGATGCTGCGGCCCACGGGGCTGCTGCCGTTCGCGCAGCGCTTCCCCGACCGCGTGCACGACGTGGGAATCGCCGAGCAGCACGCGGTCGCATCGGCCGCCGGCCTCGCCTACGGCGGCCTGCATCCGGTGGTGGCGCTCTACGCGACCTTCATCGGGCGGGCGTTCGATCAGGTGCTGATGGATGTCGGCCTGCACCGTGCCGGCGTGACCTTCGTGCTCGATCGTGCCGGCGTCACCGGCCCCGACGGACCGAGCCACCACGGAATCTGGGATCTTGCGACCCTGCAGGTCGTGCCGCACATCCGCATCGCGGCGCCCCGAGACGCGCGGCGGCTGCGCGAGGAGCTGCGGGAGGCCGTTGCGGTGGATGACGCGCCCACGGTGATCCGGTACCCGAAGGGCACGGCTGCGGCCGACCTGTCCGCGATCGAGCGGCTCGACGACGGAGTTGACGTGCTGGCCCGCGGCGATTCCGATGACGTCCTCCTGGTCGGTATCGGACCGATGGCGCATGTGGCCGTCGACGTCGCGTCGCGACTGCGCGCACAGGGGATCGGAGCAACGGTCGTGGATCCGCGCTGGCCGGTGCCGGTGCCACCGTCGATCGTCACTCTCGCAGCATCCCACCGTCTGGTCATCACGATCGAGGACGGCATCCGTGTCGGCGGCGTGGGCACGCGCGTGCGCCAGGTCCTGCGCGAAGCCGGCGTCGACACCGCGGTGGACGAGCTGGGTCTGCCGGACGAGTTCATCCCGCACGCGTCGCGCGACGAGATCCTTCGCGACGCCGGTCTCACCGCGCCGAAGATCGCCCAGGACGTCGTCGCGCAGGTGCTGGGCACCCGGGTCCCGACGGCGCGTCCGACGGTGGACGACGCCGAGCTTCCGGAGTGGGCGCGGGCCGCGCGCGACGGCGCGTAGACGACCTCAGCTCGTGGGCGTCGTGCGGCGCGCGCGGTGCAGCGCGGGGCCATTGCCGACGGAGCTCGGCTAGCGTGGAGGCATGCAGTCTCGTTCGCCCGTGTGGGGCGTGGTGATCGGTCTCGTAGGGCTCGTGCTCGCCGCATGGATCGCGTTCGGTCGGGCCCTGTTCGGCTTGTCCGGCACTCTCGCGATCGTGTACGCGCTGACGCTCGGCATCGTGGTCGTCGTGCTGCACATCTTCATCGCCGACGCCTTCGCACGAACGGCGCGCGGCGGCTTCCGGCATCGCGGAGCCACCTACGGCACGCTCGCTGCGTCGTGGGGCTGCGCCGTCGTGCTGGGGCTGCTGATCCCCGACATCACCCCCGCGGGCCTGCAGACGATCGTCTCGGGCACCTCAGAGCCGGCGCGGGGGATGGCGATCGGGTTCGCGAACCCCATCGGCATCATCATGATCGTGTTCGCATTCGTCGCGCTGTTCCTGGCGCGCGGCGACGCACTCGGCCGGGCGGACGCGCCGCGCATCGAAGAGGACGAACTCTGAGGCGCCCTCGCCCCGGCCGAGGAGAAAGGCCGAGGCGAGGGCGCCTTCCGTGAAAAACGCCCTCGCCTCGGCAGATCCCCTCGGCTCGGCCGAGGGCGGTGCTCAGTCCGCCACGCCCCGGATCACCGGGGTGTGGAACGTCGAGCCGGTGGCGCGCTCGGACGCGCCCTGCTGGTCGAGGTAGACCGAGGCCCCTCCGTCGATGAGCGGCCAGCCGGCACCGAAGATCAGGCACAGGTCGATGTCTTCGACCTCGGGCACGACCTTCTCATCGAGCATGAGACGGATCTCCTGTGCCAGGCCGTCCTGCACACGGCGCAGGATCGTCGCGTCGTCCACAGGCGTCTTGCCGACCGCGGGCTTGAGCAGCTTCTCGGCCTGCTTCGTCCAGCCGGTGACGCGGCCGCCCTTGTCCTTCTCGACGATCTCGGGCAGCTCCGCAAGCGCATGGAAGTTCTCGTTCGCGTAGAACCGGTCGGGGAAGGCGTGCGCCATTGTGTCTTGGACGTGCGCCGCGACCTTCCAGCCGACGAGGTCGATGAGTTGGAACGGGCCCATCGGAAGCCCGAGCGGCGCGAACGCCTTCTCGACCTTGTCGACGGGAGTGCCCTCGTAAACCGCGCGCGCTGCCTCTCCCATGACCTTCGCCAGCAGCCGGTTGACCACGAAGCCGGGCGCGTCGGCGGTCAGCACCGCGTTCTTGCCGAGGCCGCGTGCCACCACGAACGCGGTCGACAGCGCGGCATCGGTCGTGTGCGGCGTCCTCACGATCTCGATCAGCGGCATGACCGCGACCGGGTTGAAGAAGTGGAAGCCGACGAGCCGCTCGGGATGGGCCAGCTTCGAGCCGATCTCCTCGACCGACAGCGACGAGGTGTTCGTCGCCAGGATCGCGTCCTCGGAGATGATCTGCTCGATCTCGCCGAAGACCTGCTGTTTGACCCCGACCTCTTCGAAGACGGCCTCGATGACGAAGTCGCAATCCGCGTACTCGCTCTTGTCGGTGGTGCCATGCACGAGCCCGCGCAGCCTGTTGGCGGTGTCGCCGTCGAGCCGGCCCTTCGCCTCGAGCTTGCCGATCTCGTCGTGGATGTACGCGAGTCCCTTGTCGACGCGCGCCTGGTCGAGGTCGGTGATGAGCACGGGAACCTGCAGCTTGCGCACGAAAAGCAGCGCGAACTGGCTCGCCATGAGCCCGGCGCCGATGACACCCACCTTCGTGACCTTGCGCGCGAGGCCCTTGTCGGGGGCGCCGACAGGACGCTTCGCACGCTTCTGCACAAGATCGAATCCGTACATGGATGCCGCGAACTGGTCGCCGGTCACGAGCTCCGACAGTGTCTCGTCCTCACGGGCGAAGCCCTCGGCGATCGAACCGCTGCGAGCGGCTTCGAGCAGGGCGAGGGCCGCATACGGCGACCGCGGTACGGTGCCGATCTTCGACTCGAGCATGCCCCGCGCCATCTTGATCGCGACCGGCCACTTGACCGTCCGCTCGATCTTTCCGGGCTGGTTCTTGCGCTCGACCCTGACGCTGCCGCCCAGCACGCCGTCGGCCCACAGCAGTGAGTCCTCGAGGTAGTTCGCCGCCGGGAAGATGGCGTCGAACATGCCGTACTCGAAGGCCTTCTGAGGCCGCAGCGTGCGGTTCTGCTTCAGCGGGTTCGAGATGACGACCTCGAGCGCGTTCTCGATGCCGATGAGGTTCGGCAGCAGCGTGGAGCCGCCCCAGCCGGGGATGATGCCGAGGAACACCTCGGGCAGCGCGATGGCAGCGGCCGAGGCATCCACTGTCCGGTACGTCGAGTTCAGCGCGATCTCGACGCCGCCGCCCAGAGCCAGGCCGTTCACGAACGCGAACGACGGCACGCCGAGCTCGCCGAGCATGCCGAGCACCTGGTGCCCGCGCTGCGCGATGAGCTTCGCCGTCGCCTTCGAGTCGAGCTTCGAGATGCCCGACAAGTCGGCGCCCGCGGCGAGGATGTACTGCTTGCCCGTGATGCCGACGGCATCGATCTCTCCGGCGGCGGCGCGTTCCTTCAGACCTGTGAGCGTGGTGTACAGCTCCTTGAGGGTCGCCGGTCCCAGGGTGTTCGGGCGGCGGTGGTCCAGCCCGTTGTCGAGCGTGATGAGCGCGAGGGTCTTGCCCGAAGGCAGGCGCACGTCACGCACCGGGGAATGCGTGACGACCTCGTCGGCGCTGAACGCGTCAAGCGGCGAGAAGTCGACGGAGGCGTACTGATCCGTGATGGGGGTGGCCATCGGCGTCACTTCTTCTTTCCGTTGTAGTTCGGGTTCTCCCAGATGACCGAGCCGCCCTGACCGAGGCCCACGCACATCGCGGTCAGGCCGTAGCGGACGTCGGGGCGTTCGGCGAACTGCGCGGCGAGCTGGATCATGAGGCGCACGCCGGTGGCGGCCAGCGGGTGGCCCAGAGCGATCGCGCCGCCCCACTGGTTCACGCGCGGGTCATCGTCGGCGATGCCGAAGTGGTCGAGCAGCGAGATGACCTGGATGGCGAAGGCCTCGTTGAGCTCGAACAGGCCGATGTCATCGATCTTCAGACCTGCCTTGCGCAGCGCCTTCTCGGTCGACGGGATCGGGCCGATGCCCATGATCTCGGGCTGCACGCCCGCGAAGGCGAACGAGACCAGCTTCATCTTCGGCGCCAGGCCGAACTCCTTGACGGCGTCGCCGCCCGCCAGCAGCGACATCGTCGCGCCGTCGGTGAGGGGCGACGACGTTCCGGCCGTGACGCGTCCGTGCGGACGGAACGGCGTCTTGAGCGTCGCCAGACCCTCCATCGTGGTCTCGGGACGGCGACCCTCGTCGGCCGTGGCCAGGCCCCACGCGCCGTCTGCGCCCTTGATCGCGACGGGCACCAGATCGTTCTGGAACTTGCCCGCGTCGTATGCCGCCTGCGCCTTATGCTGGCTGAGCATGCCGTAGCGGTCGGCGCGCTCCTTGGTCAGGTGGGGGAAGCGGTCGTGGATGCGCTCAGCCGTCACGCCCATGTTCAGGGCGTTCGGATCGACCATGCGCTCGGCGACGAACCGCGGGTTGGGGTCGGCGTTCGCCCCGATCGGGTGGTGTCCCATGTGCTCGACGCCGCCGGCGAGGGCGACGTCGTACATGCCGGATGCGATGGATGCCGACATCATGGCGACACTGGTCATCGCACCGGCGCACATCCGGTCGATCGCGAAGCCCGGCACCGACTGCGGGAGCCCGGCGAGGATGCCGACGCTGCGGCCGAGGGTGAGGCCCTGGTCGCCGGTCTGGCTGGTCGCGGCGATGGCGATGTCGTCGACGCGGTCGGCGGGCAGCTGCCCGTTGCGCTCCATGAGTCCGATGGTCGCCTTCACGGCGAGGTCATCGGCGCGGGTGTTCCAGTACATGCCCTTTTCGCCGGCGCGCCCGAAGGGGGTGCGCATTCCATCGACGAAGAAGACGTCCGAAAGCTCGGCCACTCTGCCTCCAAAGGTTGGGTATGCGCCCAGCCTACGGAGCGGTTCGGATGCCGCCGAACCCGGTGTGCGCAATCTACGAAGCGGCTTGCGAGGGCTCCTGCTCGTCTTGCAGGGAGGCCACAAAGGCATCAGCGATGATCTGTGTCGTCTCTGCAAGCTGCCAGGGGCGCGCACCCAGCTCGGCGAGGGTCTCACCGATCGTCTGTGCGGTGGCCGGCGTGGGCGGCTGCCAGCTGATGCGCCGCAGCAATTCGGGCGTGAGCAGGTTCTCCGTCGGCATGTTGAGCTCTTCCGCGCGGGCGGCCACCGCGGGGCGCGCGTGCGCGATGCGACGTGCCGCCTCGGGGTTGCGGTCCTTCCAGGCGCGCACGGGCGGCAGACCGTCGCCGGGAACGCGTTCCAGGGGGAGATCGGATGCCGCGCGGCCGCGTTCGATCGCCTGCCACCAGCGGTCCAGCTCGGTGCGACTGGCGCGACCGGTGAAGTCCTTGAGCGCGGCCAGCTCGCCCTTCGAGCGCGGATCGGCGCGGAGGGCGGCGACGAGAGAGCGGTCGGGCACGAGGCGGCCGGGGGAGACGTCCTTTTCACGCGCGAAGTCCTCACGCGCGGTCCACAGCTCACGCGCGATGGCGAAGGCGCGGCGCCCGCGGACGGTGTGCAAGCCGCTGAGGCGTCGCCACGGGTCCTCGCGCGTCGGCTTGGGCGGGCGGGCGAGTTCGGCGGCGAACTCCTGCTGAGCGATGTCGGTCTTGCCCGCGTCTGCGAGCTCCTTCTCGAGGGCGTCGCGCGCGTCGATGAGGTATTCGACGTCGAGCGCCGCATATTCGAGCCAGGGCTGGGGCAGCGGCCGGGTCGACCAGTCGGCGGCCGAGTGCTCCTTGGCAAGGGTGATGCCGAGGGTGTCTTCCACGACGGCGCCGAGTCCGACGTGCGCGTGGCCGAGCAGACGGGCGGCCAGCTCGGTGTCGAAGATCACCGGGGGGACGAGCTCGAGCTCTCGGAGCGAGGGCAGGTCCTGGCTGGCGGCGTGCAGCACCCACTCTTCGCCGCCGATCGCCGCCTGCAGAGGATGCAGGTCGCCGATGGCCGGCGGATCGAAGAGGAACACGCCGGCATCTCGGCGGAAGACCTGCACGAGGTAGGCGCGCTGCGAGTAGCGATAGCCGGACGCCCGTTCGACATCCACGCCGACCGGACCGGTGCCGGCCGCGAGGGCGTCGGAGGCCTCTCGCAGCGCCTTCGCATCAGAGAGCACCTCGTAATCAGTCACGCGTCATCCTCCGCGCCGTGAAGACTTCGATGCCCTCCGACCCCGGCGGAAGCCCGGCGAGCATGCACACGAGTTCGGCCCATGCCTGCACGTGACCGCTCGGAGATCCCTCCGGCGACCACGACGCCCGCAACTCGATCTGCGATCCATCGCCTTCGGCGGCCAGCGAGCCGAATCCGCGGGACAGCGTCTTCGTCGCCGTCCCGGCCTCGGCGTGGTACGCCGCGTCGTGTGACGCGAGCGCATCGAGCAGCCATGACCAGGCGACGTCGGCCAGCAGCGGATCGCTGCCGATCTCGGGCTCCAGGGGAGCCTGTGCAAAACTCACGATACGCCATGGACCGCCCCACGCCTCGGGCGCGTCGGGATCATGCAAGAGCACGAAGCGTCCGGTGCCGTAGCGCGATTCGCCTTCTTCACCGTCCTCGGGACGCACGTCG
Organism: Microbacterium horticulturae; assembly: GCF_029094505.1. Taxonomy (NCBI): domain Bacteria; kingdom Bacillati; phylum Actinomycetota; class Actinomycetes; order Micrococcales; family Microbacteriaceae; genus Microbacterium; species Microbacterium horticulturae. Next base: position 1,666,560 of record NZ_CP119108.1, read on the forward strand.
GCCGACAGTGCGAGCGCATGCGGCGCCAGCCCACCGGGTGCGGCGATCTCGCGAACGACGAGATCGCTTCGGAAAGCCAGTGCGCGCACCTCGGCGGCAGCCCGCTCGAAAGGCCTGGAGGGTCCGGGGTCAGCCACGCGGACAGACTAGAGTGAACCTTCGATGAAGCACTCCAGGCGCGCCGTACCGCGTGCGGCAACACCGAGCACCCGGATCGGCCTGCGGGCCGCCGTCGCCGCATTGGCGGGTGCGCTGGCCGCCGTGTCCGCCGTGTGGGCGCTCGTATCGCTGCAGGTCGTGCGCCGCATCGTCACCCCGCCGTCCCGGCGCATCCCCGACACGAAGATCGTCGGCGTCGACCTGGCCGCACAGACCATCACGCTGCAGCGCACGCCCGACACCGAGCTGCCCGGGCGGTACGGCCTGTTCACCAGCGGCTCCGAGCCGTACGTGAAGCTCGGCACCGTGCTCAGCGCCGATGCGTCGACCGTCAAGCGCAAGCTGCTGACCGAGATCGGTCCCGACAGCACGCTGTCTGCGGTGGGCGCCTTCAGCGGGTGGTACTACGACAAGCCCGAGCAGCTGCACCTGCCCTTCACCAGTGAGCTCATCGGCTCGGCGGTGGGGCCCTGCCCGGCTTGGCTCTTCGAGGCGGTGGATGCCACGACCTGGGTCATCCAGGTGCACGGACGCGGTACGACCCGGGCGGAATGCCTTCGTGCGGTCCCACTGCTGCATGCCCTCGGTCTGTCGGTGCTCGTCGTCTCCTACCGCAACGACGGCGACGCCCCGCGCACCGGCGGCGGCACCTATGCACTGGGCACGACGGAATGGCGCGATGTGGAGGCGGCCATCGCGTTCGCGCGCCGCCGCGGCGCCGAGCGCGTGCTCCTGATGGGCTGGTCGATGGGGGGAGCGGTCGTTCTCCAGACCGCCCTGAACTCCGCCCACGCCGACGCTATCTGCGGTCTGATCCTCGAATCGCCGGTCGTCGACTGGCGGGTGGTGCTCGGCTTCCAGGCGGGCCAGCTGCATCTCCCATACCCGGTCACCGAGCTGGCGCTGGGCGCGCTGCAGACAGGGTGGGGACGGCCGATGACGCACGCCGGAGGCATCTCGCTGGACTCACTCGACATCGTCGCGCGGGCGGGGGAGCTGCGGCATCCCATCCTGATCCTGCACAGCGACGATGACGGGTTCGTCCCCTCCGACGCATCGCATGCGCTGGCCGATGCGCGCCCCGACCTGGTCGAGCTGCACGTGTTCCAGGTCGCCCGGCACACGAAGCTGTGGAACTACGACCCCGAGCGCTGGTCGAGCGCCATCCGGGAATGGCTGACCCGCCACGACCTGGTCGCGGCGGGTCAGCACTGATTCGGCGTCGAGGCCGGACTCAGACGGCGGTGAGCGCGCGCACCTGGCGCTGCGCGCGCACCAGCATGCCGGTCATTCCGGCGATGCGCAGCGGCGAGACGGCGCGGGTGATGCCGAGGCTCTGCGGGTAGTCGCTCGGGATCGCCAGCACCTCGTCGGCCGTCAGACCGTTGATGCCCTGCACGAGGATGCTCGCGAAGCCCCGTGTCGTGGGGGCTTCTTCGGGCGCGGTGGCGTGCAGGACCACGGTCTTGTCGTCGGCCACCTCTGCGGCGATGAACACCGGCGACTGGCACTCGGCGACTCGCTCGTACTGGTCGGGGTTCGCGGCGAAGTCGTCGGGCACCGGCGGCAGCTCACGGGAGAACTCCAGCAGCAGCTGCAGTCGCTCGTGTTCGTCGAGCTCGAGGAATTCGTCGCGGATCTCGGCGAGAGTGTCCGGCGTGTGAAGTACGGTCATCCCCGCCATTCTCCCACGCTCGCTCAGCGCGTGGCCGGGACGTCACCCGGCTCGGAGCCGGCGACGATCGGCACCCGGACCGACGAGCCCCACTCCGTCCACGAGCCGTCGTAGTTGCGCACGTCCTGGAAGCCCAGCAGGTGCTGCAGGACGAACCAGGTGTGGCTCGAGCGCTCACCGATGCGGCAGTATGCGATGACCTCGTCGCCCTCGGACAGTCCGATCTCGTCGCGATAGATGGCGTCGAGCTCCGCACGCGACTTGAACGTGCCGTCATCGGCCACGGCGCGCTTCCACGGCACGCTCTTGGCGGTCGGGATGTGGCCACCGCGCAGCGAGCTCTCCTGCGGGTACTCGGGCATGTGGGTGCGCTCGCCTGAGTACTCCTCGGGGGAGCGCACGTCGATCAGCGGCTTGCCCAGGTGCACGAGGACGTCCTCGCGGAATGCGCGCAGCACGCTGTCGTCGCGTTCGACGACCGGGTACTCGGTCTGGGCACGCTGGCGCACCTCGGTGGTGATTTCGCGACCCTGCGCGATCCACAGATCACGGCCACCGTCGAGCAGACGCACGTCCTCGTGGCCGAACAGCGAGAACACCCAGAGGGCATAGGCGGCCCACCAGTTGTTCTTGTCGCCGTAGACGACGATCGTGTCGTCGCGGCTGATGCCCTTGCGGCTGAGCAGCTTCGCAAAGCCCTCGCCGTCGAGGTAATCGCGGACGACCTCGTCGTTCAGCTCGGTGTGCCAGTCGACCTTGACCGCGCCGGGAATGTGGCCGGTCTCGTAGAGGAGCACGTCTTCGTCGGATTCCACCACGACCAGCCCAGGTTCGCCCAGGTGCTCCTGCAGCCAGTCCGGCGTGACAAGTCGCGACGGGTCGGCGTACTCGGTGAACTTCTCGGATGACGTGTCGAATTCGACGGCCATGGTGGCTCCTCAGATGAAGGCGGTCGGGTGCGACGGCGTAGTCTTGAAGCCGTCGTTTTCGACATTAGCCGTCCATACCGGCGCCGCATCCTTTCGTTCACACTCCGTCATGTTCGGTCGCAATCCGACACGATCGACGGCCGGGAGACACCCATGACCATCGTGCACTTGGCCGATCGCGTCCCTGAGATGACGGGGGCCGAGATGGTCGCCGCGCTCGTGCCGCCGCCCCAGTTCGAGAGCGCCACGTTCGACACCTATCGTCCCGATGCCGCGTATCCGTCGCAGCAGGGTGCCAAGGAGCTGCTGCAGGCGTTCAGCACACCGGGCGCGCCGGTGGTCAAGGGCGGTCTCTTCCGCCGCGCGAAGAAGGCACCGCCGGTCAAGCCGGGGGTCTACCTCGACGGGGGCTTCGGCGTCGGCAAGACGCACCTGCTCGCTGCCGTGTTCCACGCCATGCCGGCCCGACGCAAGTACTTCGGATCGTTCATCGAGTACACGGCACTGGTGGGCGCGCTGGGCTATCAGAAGACGGTCGAGCTGTTCCGCGGATCGCAACTGCTGTGCATCGACGAGTTCGAGCTCGACGATCCCGGTGACACGATGGTCATGACCCGGCTGCTCGGCGAGCTCGTCACCTCCGGAACGAAGCTGGCGGCGACATCCAACACCCCGCCCAACGCGCTCGGGGAGGGGCGGTTCGCCGCGCAGGACTTCCTGCGCGAGATCCAGGCGATGTCCGACAGCTTCCAGACCGTGCGCATCGATGGCACCGACTACCGGCAACGCGCGGTCGACGGCACCGCCCCGGCGCTGGGCGAAGCCGAGTACGAGCGGATGATGGTGGATGCCGCAACCGCCGGCACGGCGTCGGACGACGACTTCACGGGTCTGGTCGCGCATCTGGCGCGCGTGCACCCGTCGCGGTACATCCGGCTCATCGACGGCGTGGACGTCATCGGGCTCCGCGACGTCGTGCAACTGGACGATCAGTCGGCAGCGTTGCGCTTCGTGGCGTTCGTGGACCGGGCGTACGACGCGCAGATCCCGATCCGGGCGACCGGCCATGCTCTCAGCGATGTGTTCAGTGGAGAGATGCTCGCCGGCGGCTACCGCAAGAAGTACCTGCGCGCGGTGTCACGGCTGATCGCTCTGACGACCTCCTGAGCCGGCCGAAACGTGTTGTTCACACGACGCACGATCCCGTAACACCGAGGAAACGTTCTGCGGAGACGGCGGTAACCTGCCGCGCGGAGACTGTCCGCCATGGACAGCGGAAACCTTGCGTGGTATCTCACCGCGACGGCCCTGGTGCTCGTGATGACACCCGGCGTCGCCTTCTTCTACGGCGGCCTCGTGCGCGCCAAGAGCGTCGTGAGCATGATGATGCTCAGCTTCGGCGCCATGGGCCTGGTCGGGGTGCTGTGGATCTGTTACGGGTTCAATCTGCAGAACGTCTCCACCGGGTGGATCGGCATGGCCGGCAACCCGTTCACGAACTTCGCCCTGGCTGACACGATCAACGCGGCGGACGCGAATGATCAGCTGGCGGGCGTCGCCTACGGCGCGACGTTCGCGATCATCACGGTTGCACTGATCTCGGGCGCGATTGCCGATCGCGCCAAATTCGGGGCGTGGATGCTGTTCGTCGCACTGTTCGCGACCCTGGACTACTTTCTCGTCGCGGGCTGGGTCTGGGGCGCCGACGGCTGGATCATGAACCTCGGTACGAACCTGGGGCTCTCGGCCAACGTCATCGACTACGCGGGCGGCACGGCCGTGCACATCAATGCGGGTGCCGCCGCCCTGGCGCTGTCGATCGTGCTGGGCAAGCGTGTCGGCTTCGGCAAGCAGCTCAACCGCCCGCACAACGTGCCGCTCGTGCTGATCGGCGCCGCGCTGCTCTGGTTCGGCTGGTTCGGGTTCAACGGGGGAGCGGCCGCGCTCGGGGACGGCATCGCAGGTGAGGGGTCGCAGGTCGGTCTCATCATCCTGAACACGCTGGGGGCGACAGCCGCGGCGATCCTCGGCTGGCTCGTGGCAGAGAAGCTCAAGACCGGCAAGGCGACCTCGGTGGGCGCGGCGTCTGGTGCGGTCGCGGGTCTGGTCGCCATCACTCCGAGCTGTGCCAATCTCGCGCCCGGGTGGGCGATCGTCCTGGGTCTGGTCGCCGGAGCGGTCTGTGCCATCGCCGTGGAGCTGAAATGGCGCCTGGGCTTCGACGACTCGCTCGACGTCGTCGGTGTACACCTCGTGGGCGGTCTCATCGGCACGCTCTACCTCGGCTTCTTCGCAACCGGGACGGGGCTGTTCACCGGCGGCAACGCCGATCAGCTGATCGTTCAGGCGATCGCGGCGGTCTCGGTTCTGGTCTACTCCTTCGTCGTGGCGCTGATCATCGGCTGGGGCATCCAGAAGACGATGGGCTTCCGGATTCGGAGCGAAGACGAGCTCGCCGGGGTCGACACGGTCGTGCACGGCGAGAGCGGCTACGAATTCCCCGAGGAGGGCGTCAGCACCGGTCCCGTGCCGGTACTGATCCCCGTGGCCGAGCCGGAACCGGAGAAGGTGCTCAGCTGACCGATGGATAGGGTGACCGGGTGTGCTCTGAACCCGGCATCCTCTCCCGCTTCCTCGGGCTGCTGCGCCCTTCCGCACCTTCCACGGACCGACGCCGTCCGACCCCGCCCGGGTCGGACGGCGTCGACGCGTCGGAGCTTTCGCCAGGGAGGCTCGGCGCGGCGGCGACGGTCGAGATCACCCCGCCGCGGGCGGACGGGCTGCGCATCACGTACTCTCCGCAGATCGACGGAGACCCGGACGCCGGCGAGGGACGTGGGTGCCCTACGCGGAGCACGACGGGCGCGGCAAAGATCGCCCGGTGCTCGTGATCGGCCGGCGCGACGTCGACACCGTGTACGCCGTGAAGCTGACCAGCAAGTCGCATGACGGCGATCGCGACTTCCTGCCGATCGGGCCCGGCCCGTGGGACGGCCAGGGGCGCCCTTCGTGGATAGATGTCGATCAGGTGTATCTCGTGCACCGAGACGGGATGCGCCGCGAGGCCGCCGCGCTCGACGGCGAGCGGTTCGCGCGTGTGGCGGCACAGCTGCACAAGCGCTACGGGTGGGAGCTGGGCTGAGACGGACCCAGCGAGGTCGGCGGCGCGAGAACCGCTGCGCTGTCAACCGCGGCGTCCTATGCTGAGACCACAAGTCCGACCAGTGGTCTGGAGGTCGTCATGAAAACGCTGATCGTCGGTGCCGGCATCGCGGGTCCCGCTCTTGCCTACTGGCTGCGTCGTGCCGGTCACGAGGTCACGCTCGTCGAGAAGGCGCCGGAGTTGCGCAGCGGCGGCTACCTCATCGACTTCTGGGGCGCGGGGTTCGAGATCGCCGACGCGATGGGTCTCGCTCCGCGCCTGCTCGACGAGGGATATGTCCTCTCCGAAGCGCGCGACGTGGATGACGAGGGGCGTGTTCGTGCGACGGTCGACCCCACGCGTCTGGCGGGTTTCGTGGGCGGACGGTACATCAGCATCGTCCGCAGCGCTCTCGCTCGCGCCCTTTACGAGAGCCTGGACGACGGCGTCGAGCTGATTCTCGGCGACACGGTGGCTGCGATGGCTGACCGTGGCACGCATGTCGACGTCGAGTTCACGCACAGCGCGCCGGGTCGGTTCGACCTGGTGTTCGGTGCTGACGGCCTGCATTCGCGGGTACGCGAACTCGCGTTCGGGCCCGAGCGGCAATTCGAACACGAACTCGGCATCGCCGTCGCGGCCTTTGATGTGCCCGGCTATCGGCCGCGCGACGAACTCACCGCGGTCATGCACGCCGCCGTCGGTTCGCAGACCGTGCGGGTCGCGCTGCGCGACGACGTGACCCTGTTTCTGCTGACGTTCCGCCATGACGGTCCGCTCCCCGATGACATCGAAGCGCAGCGGCAGCTGGTGCGCGTCGCGATGGCGCACTCCGGCGCGGATACCCCGCGGATCCTCGCGGAGCTTCCGCACGCCCGGACGTTGTATCTCGACCGCGCGAGCCAGATCCGAATGCCGTCATGGAGTCGGGGCCGGGTCGCTCTGCTGGGCGATGCGGCGGCGTGCCCCTCGCTGCTGGCAGGGCAGGGCGCCGCACTGGCCATGGTCGAGGCGTACATGCTCGCTGTGGAACTGGTACACAACGCGGGCGACCATACGGCGGCGTTCGAGGCCGCGCAGCGAGGTTTGATGCCCATGGTGGTGGCGAAGCAGAACGGCGCCCGCGGCCTGGGCACGGCGTTTGCTCCGCGCACGCGGGGCAAACTCAGGCTGCGCAACACCTTGTTCCGGCTGATGGGCATGCGGCCGGTCGCCGATCTTGTCATGGGCCGCAGCCTGCGCGACCCCATCGAAGTGCCTGCCTGGCCAGGGGAGTAATCGTGCCGCGGCCCCGATTCGATCGCCTCGCTCCCGACCAGCAGGACGCCATCCTGACCGCCGCCCTTCGCGAGTTCGCCGCGCATGGCTACGCGGATGCTTCGTTGAACCGCATCATCGTCGCAGCCGGCCTGTCAAAGGGCGCGATGTACTACTACTTCGATGACAAGGCCGATCTGTACCTGCACATCGTCGGAACGCAGCTGGGCCGTCTTACCGGCGAGCCGGGAGGCTTCACCCTCTTCCGTGCGACGAGCGCCGCCGGCTTCTGGTCGGCGTTGGCCGTGGATGCCCTCGCTGCCTTGACGACGCTGTCCACGCTGCCCGAGGTCGCCGCCGTGCTGCGCGACGCCGCCGGGGGGAGTGGGGCCGCGGTGCTGCGACGTGGACAAGAGGAGTTCGACTCGGCGACCCGGCCGTGGGTGGAGCGGGCGATCCAGCGCGGGCAACAGCTCGGTGCGGTGCGTGTGGACGTGCCCGTCGAGCTGCTCTGCGCGGTCGCGGGTGCGATGATGCAGGCCATGGACGCGTGGTACCTCACTCGGCGCGACGTCGTGCGGCCGGATTGTGGGGTCGTGCACGACTTCATCGGGATGCTCCGGCGCGCTCTCGAGCCGTGAAGCGGGCACACGGCATCCTCGCGGCTCGCGCCGCATCATATCGACGCGGGGCCGCCGAGCCGGTACCGTACGGGGATGAGTCCGCAGACGTACTTCATCTTTGCCCTGATCGCCTACTTTGCCGCGATGATCGCCATCGGTGTCTTCGCAACGCTGCGAACGAAGAACCACGAAGACTACATGCTCGGTGGCAGGAGCCTGCCGCCGGCGGTCGCAGCGCTCAGCGCGGGCGCCAGCGACATGTCGGGTTGGCTCGTGATGGGCCTGCCCGGAGCCCTCTACGCCACCGGCCTGATCGAGGCGTGGCTCGCCATCGGGCTGACGATCGGCGCCTACCTGAACTGGCTCTTCGTCGCGCCGCGTCTGCGTGCGTACACCGAGGTGTCGAAGAACTCGATCACAGTCCCGAGCTTCCTGGAGAATCGCACGAGGGACAATTCCCACGTGCTCCGCATCGTCGCGGGGCTCGTCATCCTCGTGTTCTTCACGCTCTACGTCTCCAGCGGCATGGTCGCGGGCGGCAAGTTCTTCCAGAGTTCCTTCGGCGGCGACTACACCGTCGGCATGCTTCTGGTCGCCGGTGTGACGCTCGCGTACACGCTCTTCGGCGGATTTCTCGGAGCGACGTACACCGACTTCGTGCAAGGTCTCATGATATTCGCCGCGCTGCTGATCGTGCCCGTGCTCGCGATCGTATCGATCGGCGACCTCAGCGAGATCGCCGAAGGCATCACCACCGTCGCACCCGAGAACCTCAACTGGTTCGGCAGCGGGATGTCCGGCGCGACGATCATCGCGATCCTGTCGTCGCTCGCGTGGGGACTCGGCTACTTCGGTCAGCCGCACATCATCGTGCGCTTCATGGCGCTGCGCCGCGCGGGCGACGCCAAGGTCGCGCGCCGGATCGGGATGGGCTGGATGATCCTCTCGCTGATGGGTGCCGTGCTGACCGGTCTGATCGGTATCGCGTGGTTCGACATCAACGGGCTCGAGCTTCCCGATCCCGAGACCGTCATGCTCGTGATGGCGCAGAACCTGATGCACCCGTTCGTCGCCGGTCTCGTGCTCGCGGCCGTGCTCGCGGCGATCATGTCGACGATCTCAAGTCAGCTCATCGTGTCTTCGTCGGCGCTCGTCGAAGACATCGCGCGGCTCGTGTTCAAGAAGACCGTCAGCGAGAAGGCGCTGGTCTGGCTCGGTCGCAGCGGCGTGCTCGTCGTCGCGGTCATCGCGATTCTCATCGCGTTGGACTCGAACGCGAGTGTGCTCGAGCTGGTCGGATTCGCCTGGGCGGGCTTCGGGTCCGCGTTCGGTCCGTTGATCCTGCTCTCGCTCTTCTGGCGGAAGCTCACCAACGTCGGAGCGATCGTCGGCATGGTCGCGGGTGCGGCGACGGCGTGGGTGTGGGGACAATACCTGTCGGGCGGCATCTTCGACCTCTATGAGATCATTCCGGGCTTCCTCATCAACCCCCTCCTGGCTTACGTCGTCAGCCGGGCCACCCACAAGGCGGGCAGCGCCGACGACCGCGAGGTGCAGAAGGAATTTTCTGAAACCCAGTCGATCATCATCGATGAGGTCAAGCAGGGCGCGAGAGTCTGAACACGCGCGCGCCGCGGTGCTCGGAGGAGCGGGTGTCGCGGCGCGGCGACCCGAGTGTGGTGGGCGATGCCGGACTCGAACCGACGACCTCTTCCGTGTGAAGGAAGCGCGCTACCAGCTGCGCCAATCGCCCCTGTCGCCGTGTCGGCGACCTCTCGATCGTAGCGGATCTTGGACGCCACTTCGAACCGAACGGCGGGACACGCGCGGGAGGCGGGTCCGTTTTGCGCATCGGCTCGGATCGGCTAAAGTCATATCTGTTGCCGGAAAGATCCGGGAGCGAAATGCGGATGTAGCGCAGTTGGTAGCGCATCACCTTGCCAAGGTGAGGGTCGCGAGTTCGAGTCTCGTCATCCGCTCGAGTGCGGGAAACCTCTTCGGAGGATCACGCCGTGGGGTTCGAACCACGCGGTGGCGTGGCCGAGAGGCTAGGCACCGGCCTGCAAAGCCGTTTACACGGGTTCGAATCCCGTCGCCACCTCCACTCTCGGTCTTCGACCGAACAAGTGAAAAGCCTGTACAGGCGCGATTGGCGCAGCGGTAGCGCGCTTCCCTGACACGGAAGAGGTCACTGGTTCGATCCCAGTATCGCGCACAAAGTCCCGGTAAAAGCGGGAAAGTGTATAGAAGTGTACGGCATTCCCTCCTTGCTCACAGTGTGAGCGGGAGGGTTTTTTGTGTCCGGCGGCGGTCTTGGGCCGCTGGCTGCCCGAAGGGAGTCCGTCCGGTGGACTACTGAGCGTCAAGGAGGCCGCTCCGGCGGTAGACGAGCACCTTGATCCTGTCGAGGATGAGCATCACCGCGAGCGTGACAAGTGCCACGAGAAGCAATGAGAGCCAGGAGACGGGGGCGGTGAGTACCCCGAAGAGCACCAACAGCGTCGTCACGAGGATGTTGCCGGCAATGACGCCGCCGACCCACCGGCTCGGCGCGGACCACCAGAAGGTATTGCGAGTGCGGGTCATCAGGATCGTGACCATGGCCGAGTAGATCAGGTACGCGAACATCAGCGAGCTGATCTGACCGGGGTCGAGGTCTTGCGCAGCCTGGAAGTACCAGAGCAGGGCGAGCCCGACGACGACCCAGCCGACGGCGAAGATCGCCGCAGCGCGGGTCAGCCGGGGCATGTCCCACCGCTCTGGGCTGCTCGAGGCTCCGGCCCGATCCGTGCCCAGGGTGAGGGTCACCAGGTCGTTGAGGATCACTATGAGAACGATGAGGCCGAGGGAGACAGGGAAGAACCCGGCCAAGATGAAGCCGAACGTCAGCAGCGCGGCCAGTTCGGCAGTCCGGGCGAGCTTGGTGATCGTCCACGTCATCATCCGCCGATAGACACGGTGCCCGCTGTCGATGACGTCTGGTACGCCGCCCAGGCCCTCGCTGGTGAGCACGATGCGGGCCGCCGCCTTGGCGACGTCTGTCGCCTCCGCGACCGCGATCCCGACGTCTGCTTGTTTCAGAGCCGGGGCGTCATTGATTCCGTCGCCGGTCATCCCGACGACGTGCCCAGCGGTCTGCAGCGCCACGACGACGGCGTGCTTGTCATCCGGGTAGAGCTCGGCCAGCACATCGAAGTCGCTCGGGCGGGTGAGGGCGTCCTGCCGGGTCCCGATCCGTTCGCCCATGCCGACGTCGGCGGCGATCGCTTGCGCAGTGCGCACGCTGTCGCCGGTGATCATGATCACCCGCACACCGCGCTCGCGCACCTGCCTCAGCACTCCGGCGGCGTCTGCGCGCGGCGAGTCGGCCAGGGCGATCAGCCCCCGCGCGCGCAACGCATCCTCCGTCGGGCCGGTAGCGACCGCGAGGACCCGTGCGCCGGTCGCGGCCAGTGCGTCGGCCTGCCCGGCGAAATCTGCCGGCGTGGTGGCCAGGCCGGCGAGGACGGCTGGAGAGCCCAGTGCTACAGCCGCCTGTGCACCGTCGTCGCCGGTGATGGTTGCTCTCGACAGCTTCGCCACCGGATCGAAGCCGGTGAACGAGAGCCGGTCCAGCGGCCGGAGAGCGGCGTCCTGCCCGGCGGTGCGGGTGATGGCGGCGCTGATCGCGTCGGGCGCGTCCGCGTCGGTGGCCGCGATGGCCAGGCGCAGCACGTCGGCTTCGGTCGCGTCGTCGAACCCTGCCAGCCGGGAGATTTCGGGTCGGTTGCGGGTGAGGGTGCCGGTCTTGTCGATCAGGAGCACGTCCATCGCAGCCGCCTCCTGAATGCCGGACAGCCCCACCACCAGCGCGCCCCGGCCGGCGAGCGTGCGGGCCTCGAGCGAGTTCGCGACGGTGAAGCTGGACGGCATGGAGATGGGAATCGTGGCGATGAAAAGGATCACCAGGAACGGCAAGAGGTCCAGCCACGACTCACCCCGGATCATGGCTGCGATGAGGAGGATGATCGCGAGCGCGACGTCCAGCAGCGCGAGGTAGCGCACGATCGTGAACAGCAGCTTCTGCAGCCGGCCGGGAGGCTCGGCCCGGCGTACGAGCTCGGCGGTTTTCCCGTACGAACTGGATGCACCTGTCGCGGTCACAGTGCCGATCGCGGCCCCGTGGCTGATCGTCGCCGCCTGTGACAGCGCGTCGTCGACGCCCTTGGTGACGTCGGCCGACTCGCCGGTCAGTGCGGATTCGTTCACGCTGACCGCGCCCTCGTCGATGTGCACGTCCGCGGGAACGATGTCGCCTGCGCCCACGTAGACGACATCGCCGGGTACCAGCTCGCGGGCGGGCAGGACCGCCCAGACTCCGTCCCGACAGGTGCGGGCAGAGACCTGCAGGTGCTTGTGCAGGTAGCCGATCGCCTGTGCCGCCCGGGTCGCCTGCACCTGCCCGGTGACGGCGGAGAACACGAGCAATGCGAGCACGAAGACCGCTTGGAGGGTCTTGCCCAGTACCAGCTCGAAGATGATCGCCGCTTCGAGCAACCACGACACCGGGTCCCACATCCGCTTCAGCGTGCCGAGCACCGGACCCGTGCGCTTCTCCGGGACCTCGTTGAAGCCGTGCTGGGCACGCCTGCGTATGACTTCCGCGGACGTCAGCCCGCCGCGAAGGCCGGCCGGCCCGCCCGGGTTGAGACCTCCGCCGGCCATCAACGCGCCCGGCTCATGGTGCGATGGGCATGGGGACGCGGCCTGCGACGATGACGCGCCAACCGCCGTGGTCCCAGTGCAACTCGGACCATGATCCGGTGGGGATGACGGGTTCCTCACCATCGGTGAAGCCGGCGATGAGAGGCTTGATGACCGCGTCGTGGGACACGATGACGACTGCGCGATCATCCTGGAGCACGGAGTCAAGTGCGGGACGGACGCGCGCGACCACGTCCGCCGTGGCCTCGACGCCCGGTGCGGCATCCACAGATCCGAACTCCTCGATCACGGCACGGCGCTCGTGGCCGGTCCACGGTCCGTAATCGCGGTCGTTGAACCGCGGGTCCGGACGGGCGGAGAGATCGAACCGTGCGGCTATCGTCTGTGCGGTGCGCACGGCCCGCTGCAGGGGACTCGAGTAGACCGTCGCGACGTCGGCCGTAGCGAGCACCGCGGCCACTGCTTCGGCCTGCGCGACGCCCACATCGTCCAGCGGAGGGTCGGACAGTCCGCGCAGCCGGTCCTGGGCGTTCAGCGTGGTCCGTCCGTGCCGGACGAGGTACACCGTGGCGGTCATCGTGCTGTTCCTTCCGTGAGTCCGTACGGGATGCCGGGGCAGTCGGCTTCGATCTCGGTGAGGCGGTTGTACTTCGCCACGCGCTCACCACGCGCGGGGGCGCCGGACTTGATCTGGCCGACGCCGGTGCCCACGGCCAGGTCGGCGATGAAATCATCGGTGGTCTCTCCCGAACGGTGCGACACCATGCATCGCATGTTGCGTTCGCGGGCGACGGCAATGGCGTCGAGCGTACCCGTGACGGTTCCGATCTGGTTCGGCTTGATGAGCACCGCGTTGGACCAGCCACGAAGCGCGCCCTCTTCGATGCGGCGCGCGTCGGTGACGTACAGGTCGTCGCCGACGAGCTGTACGCGGTGGCAGGTCGCATCGAACATGAGCCGCCACCCTTCATAGTCATCCTCCGCGAACCCGTCTTCGACGCTGCGCAAGGGGTAGGCATCGAGCAGTCTCTCGTAGTACTCGACCAGCTGCCCGCGGTCGAGCACAGTGCCGTCGATGCGATATCGGCCTTCGCCCTGGGAGAAGCCGTTCGCGGCGGGGTCGATGGCGATCGCCACCTGATCGACGGCCGCGGTCAGCCCCGTGTCGCCGATGGCTGCGACGAGCAGATCGAGGGCCTCGTGCGGGTTTGCCAGGTCGGGAGCGAAGCCGCCCTCGTCGCCGAGTCCCGCGGTGCCGAAGCTCTGCTTCACACGGGCGGCGAGGGCGTGGTAGATCTCGGCGCCCATGCGCACCGCCTCGTCTTCGCTGGCGGCCCCGACCGGAGCGACCATGAACTCCTGGAAGTCCAGCGGGTTCGCCGCATGCGCGCCGCCGTTGAGCACGTTGAAGTGGGGGACCGGCAGTCGCTCGGCGCTGCCGGTCAGTCGGGACAGCCACGCGTGCACGCTCGTGCCGGCAACGTGGGCGAAGGCCCGTGTGGCGGCGATCGAGACGGCGACGACGGCGTTCGCGCCCAGCCGCGCAAGATTCTCGGTGCCGTCCAGATCGATCATTGCCGCGTCGAGGTCGTGCAGAGTGGCCCAAGGGCGCGAAGTCAGCACTTCAGCGAGTTCTCCGGTGACGGATGCCACGGCTTTGTGCACGCCGCGTCCGGAGAATGCGTCCCCGCCGTCACGGAGCTCCACCGCTTCGAACTCACCGGTCGAGGCCCCGGCCGGCGCAGACGCGTCCACGGTCGTCCCGTCGCCGAGTGTCAGGCGCACGGCGACCGTGGGGTATCCGCGCGAGTCGAGGATGTGGCGCGCGGCGACGGCACTGACCGTCACCTTGCTGTCATCGGGCATTGGTGTCTCCTTCTGTGTGGGGATCGTCGCGTCCGCCTCCGTCGCCGGCCTGCGCGAGCCTCGTGCCGAAGACGCGGTCGTACAGGTCGACGCCGTAGCTCGTGGCGAGCGGGGCGCCCGCCTCGAGCCGGTAGCTGCGGGTCCCCGTGGCGTCGCGCGGGGCACGCAGGAACTCGGCGCCGAGTCCGGCGCCCTGGACGGCGTGGGCGAAGTCGTACATGTGGGTGACGTACCGCACGCGCACGCCGGCCTTGACGAGGGCGGATGTCACGTCGAGGGCGATCTGGGATCCTTCGGCCTCGTTGGTGGACGCGAAGGATTCATTGCACAGGAGCAGATCGCCGGGTCGGATGCGGTCGATGAGCCCGCTCATCCGATCGAGTTCTTCGTCGAGCTTTCCGTGTCGCAGTTCGGTGTCCTCCTCACGGGTCCCGTGGGTGAGCACCTGACCGGCAGTCGGGCATGAGAAGTGGGATGCCGCGACGATCCCTCCCGATTGCGCCATCAGCTGTGCGGTGCCCAGCGCCCGGAGGAACGTGGATTTGCCGCCGTGGTTGGCGCCGGTGATGACGAGCAGCCCTCCGTCGTTGAGGGAGAGGTCGTTTCCGACCGGGGCGGTGCCCGCGCGCAGGGCGAGACAGGGGTCGCACAGCGCGGTCGCGGCGCAGCCGGGTTGGTCGGTGACCTCGGGGATGCAGGCGGGCACGCCGAGGTCTTCGAGTGCGGCGCGCAGGTTGGCGACGCCCTGGTAGAAGGCGAGCTCGATGCGCAGCTGGCGGAAGAAGTCGAGCACATGCTCGGTGGATTCGTGCACGGCGGCGGAGACATCGGCGACGCTGCGGGCGCGCAGGTCGGCGAGGGCGTTGAAGCCGGCTTCGTCGCGTTCGGGGATCGTGAACGCGAACCGGGGCTTGCGCAGGGGAGTGCGGTCGAAGAACCCCTGATTGGCGCGTTTGCCGCGCCGAAGGATCTGCCGGGTCACCTGACCGTCACCTCCGACACGGGCGCTCATGAGCATGCCTGGGCCGAACTCGAGCTCTGTGAGCTGACCCCGCATCCGCTGCATATAGGCGTCGTCGAGTTCGCGGGCGACGATCGCGAAAAGTTCCCGGAATGCTGCGGATCGGAACGCGTCGGTGACCTCGGCGCACAGGGTGCGGAGCGTGTCGAGGCGGTCGGCGAGCTGGACGAGCATCCGCACGGAGTGGGAGAGCGTGATCTCCGGGCGCCCGCGCACGGGCATCATCAGGATGCCGCGGCGCACCGCCAGCGCGTCCATCGCCACCGCGTACAGGCCGGCGACGGCATCCGGGTTCTGGAGAACGTCGCGCAGGGCATCCTGCCGGTACGCGACTGTTTCGGGGCTGGTCGCCGGTCGCAGGGTCGCGGCGCGTGCCACCGCGCGCAGGAATCCATCGCCGGCGCCCATCGCGTCCCAGAGGAAGTCGAGTTCGAGGTCGCGGCGCAGGTCATCCCCCGTGTCGGGTTCCTCGGCGTCAGGGTCGAAGTCCCAATCTGGGTCGAGCAGCCTGACCTTCATCGCTCCTGCCCCTTCCGCGCGCTCATCCGTTCGGTGATCTGCGGGCCGGTCAACCCGTGCCGGGCTGCCAGGGCGCGCGCGTATGCGCGGCCGTCGGCTTCTCGCCGTTCGACACGGAAGGTGCGGACGGCTGCGTCGTGCGGGTCGACGGTGCTGACCATCGAAACCGTGCGCTCGTCTAGCCGGGACAGTTCGTCGATGAATGTGACGCAGATCGCGATAGCGTCCACATCGAGGATGCGGTGCAGCACGTCGCGGGTGAGGATGCGGGCATCCTGCAGCGCGGTCGAGGAGAACACCTCGTTCAGCACCAGTACACAGTTCCCGGTTGCCTGTGTGAGGAGCTCATGCATTCGCTGGATTTCAGCGCCCAGGCGTCCCTCCAACTCGTCCAGCTGCTCCTCGCGTTCGAATGCGGTGAGCACACGGTCGCACAGGAACACCCGCACCTGCCGTCCCGGGACGGGGCACCCGATTCCGGCCAGATGGTGAAGCTGTCCGAACGCCCGGGCGGTCGTCGACTTGCCGCCCTGATTCGGACCGGAGACGATGATGACCCGCTCGCCGGCAGTCAGGCGGATGTCGTTGCGCACCACCGGCTCGCCGTCGGCGGCCAGACGCGTGGCCAGGGCGACGTCGAAGGTGTCGCGGGCATCCAGCTCCTTGGTTCCGGCCGAGACCGTGGGGGAGCAGAACGGAAGACCGGCCGCCTGCAGCGGAGCGATGTGCTCGAGCCAGGCCAGGTAGAACCAGACTTCGGCGGCGAACTGCTGCACGATCTCGTCCCGGTAGCTCTCCGTGCTCGCCGTGAACCGCCGCAGCCGTTCGAACGGGCCCGGATGCACGAGGGCGGCCTTCTCCAGCACCCACGCCTGTACGTGATCCAGCCCCGGGTCGCGGAACGTCTCAGCGGCGAACTCGGGGTCGCCCGAGCGGAACCGCGCGAACGTGTCGAGCACTGCCTCGCGGAGATCGTCCTCACCGTCGGTGGGGGCGACGATCACCTTGCCGCCGCGGATCAGCACGTTGTAGTCCAGCGCGTCGAGCTCATCGCGGCATCCCTGCGCCTCCCGCTCCAGCTGGGCGAACTCCGCCGAGGCGCGGTAAGCGGCAAGATGGTCGGCCAGTCCCGTCAACGCCACCGAGCCGGCCGCTGACGCGCTCCCGGACAGGCAGTCGACGAGGCCGGTGACGGCACCCACGTAGCGCCGCACCGCCTCCAGCCGCCACAACTCGCCTTCGAACGGGTAGTGGGCATGCGCCGCGCCGGCATCGGCCACATCAGAACGGTCCATCTCCTGCAGGAACGCCTTCACGCCATTCCGAAGAGGATCGTCATCGAGCGCCGCGAAGACCTCCTGCCGATAAGAGACTTCCGCCTCGTCCGCGCAGAGGGTGCGGAATGCATCTGCGGCAGCAGGAGCACGCTTGATCAGCCGGTCAAGCACCTGGTCAAGGGCGAGGTCGTGAAGCGCAGCGTCAGACGTGCGGCGCTCTCGGGCAAGCCGTCGATCGCCGGGCGTGAGAACGCTTCGAAAGACCGTGTCGGTGCGCGAAGCACCGGGGGAAATGACAGGCACCCGTGACTCCTCTCGTCACAGGTGCCATCAGCGCTCTTGCGGTTCGGGCAGATGCCCCGGCGGACTCCATCGCCGTTGTCTTCAGGATCCCACACTCCAGCGGGCCCGGCAACGGGTGCGTCTGCGCGGAGGCTCGTCCCCACAGATGAGAGTCCTCTCAGACCGCGCCGATCCTCAGCCGGCTTACATAACGACTTTGTAACGTCGAAGAGATGTCAGGTTCCTCACGACTTTCCTCGCTGGACGGACTGCGCGGCGCTGCGGCGCTCATCGTGGTGGTTCACCACTGCTTCCTGGTCTCGCCCGCGTTCGCCGCGGCCTACTACGGCGGCGAGACCGGTGACTCGCCGTTGCGCCTGGCATTGATCTACAGCCCGCTGCACCTGCTGTGGGGCGGCGCCGAGGCTGTGGTCGTCTTCTTCGTGCTCTCGGGCTTCGTGCTGGCCCGCGGCATCCGGTCGTCGTCGTTCGACTGGTTCGCGTACTTTCCGTCGCGCGTGCTGCGGCTGTATGTGCCGGTCGCCGGTGCCGTGGTCCTCGGGTTCGTCCTCCTGCTGGTGCCGCATGCGGGCGGTCCTGACAGCCCGTGGCTGCAGCGCGATGCCTCGGACTACGACCTCGGGAGCATGCTGCAGGATCTGACGCTCGTCGGCGGCACGAGCGGCGTCGTCTCGCCGCTGTGGTCCCTGCGCTGGGAAGTGATCTTCTCGCTGCTGCTGCCGGTCATCGCCTACGCGGCACGGGTGATCCCCGCGTGGCTGTTCGGCGTGCTGTGCATCGTCCTGTCGGCGGTGGGTGCCGGGCAGGAGAGCGCAGCGATGCAGTACCTGCCGATCTTCGGGGTCGGTGTGGCGCTCGAAGGGGAGTGGGGGCGCATCGAACGACTGATCGGCGGACTGTCGCGCTGGGGCCGCACTGTGTTGTGGGGCGGGATGCTGCCGCTCGCCGTCGTCCTGCTCAGCATGCGGTGGCTGCTGCCGCCGTCGCTCGACCATTCCGTGCTCGTCGCGGCCGCGCAGGCGCCGATCGTGCTGGGCGCCGCGCTGCTGGTGGTGATGGCGGCGCAGTGGGCGCCGCTGTCGAGCTTGCTCTCGTGGCGGCCGATCGGGTGGCTGGGAACTATCTCGTTCAGCCTGTACCTCGTCCATGAGCCGTTCGTGCTCCTGATGGCCAGTGCGACCGGGGCGTCGCGCTGGACGCTTCTGACGGCGGTGCCGCTCGCCCTCGTAGCGGCCTGGCTCTTCTGGCGGGTGGTGGAGCGACCCGCGCACAAGCTTTCGCGCGGCGTGCGCGAACGCGCCCGCGAGAAGAAGACCGTCATGGTCGAGAATCCGCCGGCCGTGGTTCCCGAGCGCGAGCGTGAGCTTATCCGCATGTGAGGCCGCGGCATCCCTCCACCGGTGACGCAGTAGGCTCGGCCCATGGCCCACCTCGTGCTCACCGTGGTCGGAGATGACCGCGCCGGTCTCGTGCAGTCGCTCGCCGATGTGATCGCCGCGCACGGCGGCAACTGGGAACGCAGCGAACTCGCCGAGCTCGCCGGAGCGTTTGCGGGGATCGTGCTCGTCGAGGTGCCCGACGACCACCGTGCGGCCCTCGTCGAGGGGCTTCAGGGGCTTGATCAGCTGTTGCACATCACTCCGTACACGGGCAGCGAACCGGCGGTGCCGCCGCCAGGTGACCATGTCACCTTCACCGTGCTGGGTAACGACCGGCCGGGCATCGTGCGCGACATCACGCAGGTGCTCGTCGGCGGCGGACTGACCATCGATCGCTTCACGAGCAGAACGGTGGATGCCCCCATGTCGGGCGGTGAACTGTTCGAGGCGACGGTGAGCGCCCGTGCGCGCGCCGGCGATGCGGTCACCGACGCCGTCGCCGAGCTCGAGCAGCTGGCGGGCGAGATCCAGGTCGACCTCACCCTCGACTGAGCGCGACGCCCGTCGCCGATAGACTCGGGTGGTGACCACTCCATCCGACGGCTTCGCTCTTTTCCCCGACCGCTCCGTCGTCGCCATGCGTGTCAATGGCGACCTGAAGGACCTCGCGACACAGGTCACCGAGACGGACACCGTCGAGCCGGTCACGATCGACAGCGCCGACGGGCTGAACATCCTGCGGCACTCGGCCGCGCACGTGCTCGCACAGGCCGTGCAGCGGATCAAACCGCAGACCAACCTCGGCATCGGCCCGCCTGTCACCGACGGGTTCTACTACGACTTCGGCACTCCCGAGCCGTTCACCCCCGACGATCTCAAAGCCATCGACAAGGAGATGCAGCGCATCATCCGTGAGGGACAGCGCTTCGTGCGCCGGGTCGTGACGGAAGAGGATGCGCGGGCCGAGCTCGCGCACGAGCCGTTCAAGCTCGAGCTCATCGGCCTGGCCGGCGGACCGGGATCGGGTGCGCACGCAGCCGAGGGCGCGTCGGTCGAGATCGGCGCGGGCGAGCTGACGATCTACGACAACGTCAACCGCGACGGCGAGACGGTCTGGAAGGACCTCTGCCGCGGCCCGCACCTGCCGAACACCCGCCTCATCGGCAACGGCTGGGCGCTGCAGCGTGTCGCCGGCGCGTACTGGCGCGGCAGCGAGAAGAACCCGCAGCTGCAGCGCATCTACGGCACCGCCTGGCCGACGAAGGATGAGCTGCGCGCCTACAAGCAGCGCCTCGAAGAGGCCGCCAAGCGCGACCACCGCAAGCTCGGCAAGGAACTCGACCTGTTCTCGTTCCCCGACGAGATCGGCTCGGGCCTGTCGGTGTGGCACCCGCGCGGCGGCGTCATCCGCCAGGAGATGGAGCAGCACGCGCTGCGTCGCCACCGCGAGGCCGGGTACACCTACGTGTACACGCCGCACATCACGAAGAAGGACCTCTTCCTCGAGTCGAACCACCTCGTCACGTACAAGGAAGGCATGTTCCCGCCGATCCGCCTCGACGAGGAGCGCGACGAGAACGGTGAGATCACCAAGGCCGGCATCGACTACTACCTGAAGCCGATGAACTGCCCGATGCACATCCTCATCTACCGCGAGCGCGCGCGCAGCTACCGCGACCTGCCGATGCGGCTGTATGAGAACGGCACCGTGTACCGGTACGAGCTCTCGGGTGCGCTGCACGGGCTGACCCGTGTACGCGGCTTCACCCAGGATGACTCGCACCTGTTCGTCACTCCTGACCAGCTCGAAGACGAAGCGACCAACGTGCTCGAGTTCGTGCTCTCGATGCTGCGCGACTTCGGCCTGACCGAGTTCGAGCTGGAGCTTTCGATGCGCGACGACGAGAAGTCGAAGTGGATCGGCGACGAAGAGCACTGGGCGATGGCCACCGACGCGCTGCGGCGTGTTGCGCAGGCGTCCGGTCTCAAACTCACCGAGGTACCCGGCGAGGCGGCCTTCTACGGGCCGAAGATCGACCTGAAGACGAAGGATGCCCTCGGCCGCACCTGGCAGCTGGCCACGGTGCAGCTCGACTTCAACCTGCCCGAGCGCTTCGAGCTCGAGTACACCGGCCCCGACGGCGAGAAGCACCGCCCGGTGATGATCCACCGGGCGCTGTTCGGTTCGATCGAGCGCTTCTTCGCGATCCTGCTCGAGCACTACGCGGGGGCGTTCCCCGTGTGGCTCGCGCCCGTGCAGGTCGTCGGCATCCCGGTCGCCGAAGAGTACGCCGACTACCTCGACGAGATCGTCGCGCGGCTGAAAGCCGACGGCGTGCGCGCCGAGGTCGACCACAGCGACGACCGCATGCAGAAGAAGATCCGCACGCACACGACGCAGAAGGTCCCGCTCCAGCTCATCGCCGGCGAGCAGGACCGCGCCGCGGGCGCTGTGTCGTTCCGCTTCCGCGACGGCTCGCAGCGCAACGGCGTTCCGGTCGACGAGGCGGTGCGCCTCATCCGCCAGGCGATCGACACGAAGGCGCTGGTCGACACCGACGAGGACCTGGCATGACCGACGGGGATGCCACGGCCGGCGGCATCCCGGATCTCGTCGCCGCGAGCGAGCTGCCCGGTGTGCCCGACGAGTTCCAGCGGCTGTGGACGCCGCACCGGATGGCCTACATCCAGGCCGGCGCCGACGCTATGCGCGCCGCGTGCCCGTTCTGCGCGGCGCCCGAGAGGTCTGATGAGCAGGGGCTCATCGTGCATCGCGGTGAGCACGCCTACGCGCTGTTGAACCTCTTTCCCTACAACTCGGGCCATCTGCTCGTGTGCCCGTACCGTCACATCGCCACATACGACCAGGCGACCGACGAAGAGGTCGCCGAGATCGGCGCTATCACGCAGCACGCGATGGCTGTGCTGCGGGGAGTGTCGAAGTGCGACGGCTTCAACATCGGCATGAACCAGGGGCGGGTGGCAGGGGCCGGCGTCGACGAGCATCTGCACCAGCACATCGTGCCGCGGTGGGAGACCGACGCGAACTTCTTCCCGATCATCGCGCGGACGAAGGCGCTGCCGCAGCTTCTGGGCGAAGTGCGGCAGGCTGTCGCCGACGCGTGGTGAGCGACCGGCGTTCGCTCAACATGCTGGATCGGTGTTTTCGGGCGTCATCCGAGCCAGGGCATGCGATCCAGCATGTCGACGACACGGCTTACGTCGGGCTCAGCGCACCTGCGTGACCTCGAACTGCAAGGCCGGGTGGGCGTAGAACTCCTGTGCCTCGACGAGCTGCAGCTCGCGCTTGCCCGACTCGTGGGTGAGACGCAGTAGGTCCCAGACGCTCGACGTCGTGCGGGCCAGGGCCTCGGCGGCGCTGCCCGTGGCACGGTAGTGGGCCGTGAACAGGGCGGCGGTCACGTCTCCTGAGCCGTTCGCCTTCAACGGCAGGAGCGGCGTCTGCACGATCCAGGCACCGGCGTCGTCGACGGCCAGCATCTCGATGGTGCCCTCAGGCCTGTCGGGACGCTCGACGCTGGTGACCAGCACGGTGCGGGGACCGATCGCGCGGGCCGCGTCGACAGAGGCGAGCGTGGACTCGAGATCGGCCGGCTCGGTACGGGTGAGGTAGCCGAGCTCGAACTGGTTCGGCGTGATGATGTCGGCGGCGGGCACGACGCGGTCGCGCAGCAGGTCGGGAATGGCCGGGGCGACGAAGCAGCCCGACCTGGCGTTGCCCATCACCGGATCGCAGGCGTACACAGCGTTCGGGTTCGCGGCCTTCACGCGAGCGACGGCATCGAGGATCACGTCGGCGATGCCCTCGCCGCCCTGGTAGCCGCTGAGCACCACGTCGATCTCGTCGAGCACTCCGCGCTCTTCGACGCCCGTGATGACGTCGCGCACGTCGTCGGGGCTGATCATCGGGCCGCGCCAGGCGCCGTAGCCGGTGTGGTTCGAGAAGTTCACGGTGTAGACAGGCAGCACCTCGACGCCGATCCGCTGGAGCGGGAAGACGGCGGCCGAGTTGCCGACGTGACCGTAGGCGACGGCGGACTGGATGGAGAGGATGTTCACCGGTCGATCATCCCACCTTCGAAACGGCGGCCGTGACGGCGGCGCTCAGATCGGCGGCCAGCTGATCGGCATCGGCATCGTCGAGGTCGTGCACCGTCAGCCGGAGATGATGGGATGCCGCGTCCGTCAGGGCGAAGTCGTCTCCGAGTCGCGCGAGCCAGCCGCGCCGCATGAGCTGCTCGCCCACGTCGCGCGCGGGCGCGGGGGTGCGGATCCACACGTTGAGTCCGTCGCTGGATGCCGCGACCGGCGCCGGCGCGTCGTGACCGTGCGCGGCGAGCCGGTCGAGGAACGCAGCGTTGCGCTGCGCGTAGTGCCGGCCGGCGGCGTCGATCTGTGCCCGCACGTCGGGGTCGGCCAGGAGCGCGGCTGCCAGTCGCTGCAGCAGATGGCTGACCCACGTGGTGCCGGGGCTCAGCCGCAGCGACAGGCGCTCTGCGGTCGTGGGATCGGACGCCACGACCGCCAGGCACATGTCAGGTCCGAGGAACTTCGACACGGAGCGGACGAGGGCGAATCGGCGATGGTCCGGCGGCACGATGCTGTGGAAGCGCTGCTGGGAGAGCAGTGAGAAATGATCGTCCTCGATCACGAGCGCATAGGGGTGAGCGCGCAGAACGTCGCGCAGCGCCGCGGCGCGCTCGGTCGACAGGCTGGCGCCCGTCGGGTTCTGCGCACGTGGCGTGCAGATGACGGCCCGGGCCCCGGCATCCATCGCCTCCTGCAGGCCCTCCACGGTCATGCCGTGCTCATCGACCGGGACCGGAATCGTGCGGTATCCGCCCAGGCGCGCGGTCTGGATGCCCGCGAGCCAGCAGGGGTCTTCCAGCGCGACCGCGTCGTCGCGGGTGAGTGCCTGGGCGAGCAGGCGTTCGACGGCGTCGACGGCGCCGCTTGTGACGGTGAGCCGCAGGTCGTGCGCGGGCAGATCTCGTGAGGTCCAGTCACGCGCCCACTCTTCGAGCGCCTCGTCGATGACCGGTTCGCCGTACAGCACCGGACGCCCCACGACCGCGGTCAGCGCCGCGGACGGGTCGGGGATGAGGCGCGGATCGGGGTTGCCGGTGCCCACGTCGCGCAGCACGCTGTCGGCGGCGAAGCCCTCCTGCGGCGTGCGCGTGTGGTCGACGATGCGGGTTCCGCCGCGGCCGTGCGTCTGAGCGATACCGGCCTGCACGAGCTGCCGATAGGCGGAGACGACGGTGTTGCGGTTGACGGTCAGCCGCTCGGCCAGCGTGCGCACCGGCGGCAGGGGATCTCCTGCCGCGATGCGGCCGTGGTCGTGCAGCTCACGGATGCTCTCGGCGATCTCGACGGCCGTCGATCCGGTGATGCGGGGCTCCATGTCACCTCCTTCGACGACTGTACGCGAACGTGCTAGTTTTTGGCCTAGGCCAATGATCGGCATTGGCCGGATGAACGTGAGGAAGCCATCGTGTCGGACGGAACCACCGGGGGCGCGCGCGTCAAGCGCGGCCTGGCCGAGATGCTCAAGGGCGGCGTGATCATGGATGTGGTCACCGCCGATCAGGCGAAGATCGCAGAGGATGCCGGTGCGGTCGCCGTCATGGCACTGGAGCGGGTGCCGGCCGACATCCGTGCGCAGGGCGGTGTGGCACGCATGAGCGACCCCGACCTCATCGACCAGATCATCGACGCCGTGTCGATCCCCGTCATGGCCAAGGCCCGCATCGGCCACTTCGTCGAGGCGCAGGTGCTGCAAGAGCTCGGCGTCGACTACATCGACGAGTCGGAGGTGCTCTCGCCGGCCGACTACGTGAACCACATCGACAAGTGGGGCTTCACGGTGCCCTTCGTCTGCGGTGCGACGAACCTGGGCGAGGCGCTGCGCCGCATCACCGAGGGTGCGGCCATGATCCGTTCCAAGGGCGAGGCAGGCACGGGCGACGTGTCGGAGGCCACCAAGCACATCCGTCAGATCACGGGGGAGATCAACGCCCTGCGCTCGAAGACGAAGGATGAACTGTACGTCGCCGCCAAGGAGCTGCAGGCACCGTACGAGCTGGTCGCCGAGGTCGCCGAAACCGGCACGCTGCCGGTCGTGCTCTTCGTCGCCGGTGGCGTCGCGACGCCGGCAGATGCCGCGATGATGATGCAGCTGGGCGCGGACGGCGTCTTCGTCGGCTCGGGCATCTTCAAGTCGGGCGACCCCGCGGCGCGCGCGGCGGCCATCGTGAAGGCGACCACGTTCTTCGACGATGCGAAGGTCGTCGCAGAGGTCTCGCGCGGCCTCGGTGAGGCCATGGTCGGCATCAACGTCGCCGACCTGGCGGCACCGCACCGCCTCGCCGACCGTGGCTGGTAGCCCTCGGGTCGGCGTCCTCGCGCTGCAGGGCGACGTGCGCGAGCACGTGCGCGTGCTGACCGGGCTGGGCGCCGAGGTCGTGCCGGTGCGCCGTCCCGAAGAACTGGACCGGGTCGCCGGCATCGTGCTGCCCGGCGGCGAGTCGAGCGTGATCGACAAGCTGTCACGCATCTTCGGGCTGCGTGACCCGTTGCGCAAGGCGATCGCCGCCGGGCTGCCGGTGTACGGCACGTGCGCGGGGATGATCCTGCTGGCCGATCGGATCGTCGACGGCATCGAGGGACAGCAGACCTTCGGCGGCATTGATGTGACCGTGCGCCGCAACGCGTTCGGTGGCCAGCTCGAGTCGTTCGAGACCGAACTGGCGGTGCCGGTGCTGGGCGAGCCTCCCGTGCACTCCGTGTTCATCCGTGCGCCGATCGTCGAGGAGGTGGGGCCGGCGGCCGAGCCGTTGGCGACCCTGCCAGACGGGCGCGTCGTCGCCGTGGCGCAGGGCGCGCTGATGGCCACGTCGTTCCATCCGGAGATGAGCGGCGAAGACCGGTTCCACCGGAGGTTCCTCGATATCGTGGCCTCATGACGGCATGGGTGGCGCTGCTGCGCGGGGTCAACGTCGGCGGCGTCACGATCCGCAGCACTGAGCTGGCGGAGCTCTTTCGGTCGTTGGGCCTGGACGGCGTCCGGACGGTGCTCGCGAGCGGGAACGTGGTCTTCGAGATGGATGCCGCACCCGACGCGCGCGAGGAGCTCAAGGGTCGGATCGAGCGGGCGCTGCGGGACCGCTTCGGCTACGACGCGTGGATCGTGCTCGTGACGGCGCAGGAGCTGGCGGATGCCGCCGACGCGTTCCCCTTCGATGCGACGGATACCGCCCGACAGCCCTACGTGATCTTCTGCTCCGACGAAGCGATGCGTGACGAGCTGCTGGCGGCCGCGGCATCCCTCGACGCGACCGATGATCCGGTCGCCCCCGGGGTCGGCGTGATCTTCTGGAACCCCGAGAAGGGCCGCTCCGTCGACACCGCGTTCGCCCGGGTCCTGGCGAAGACGCGATTCAAGGCGAGCACGACGACACGCAACCTGCGGACGGTGCGGAAGCTGCTCGGCTGATCACGCGATAGCGTGACGGAATGCGTCTGCCCTTGGGAAGCGTCGATGTCAGTGCCAGCGGCGGAACGGCGGTGCTGCTGGGCAGGCGTGGCGAGCCGTGGCCGCGCATCGCGACACGAGAGCTGAGTCCCGAAGAGGCGCTGGATCGGGTCGGTGCGGAATTCGCGACCGGACGCGTCGCACCGGGATTCGCGGCCTCCGTGCCGTCGGCGGAAGGGTGCCGCTTCACCCCCGGCCAAGACATCCTGTGGCGGTACGGACGTCATCTCGAAGCGGTGCGGGTCGTGCGGGACGACGATCGGGGACTGGTGGTCTGGATTCCGCCGGGGTCAGAGCGGCTGGAATCCGTTCCCGCTGATGGGCGCCGCACCCGGGACGTGCCGATGGCCGAGCGGTTCAGCGTTCCGTGGGTGATCCGTGCGGCGCACTGGACCGGGCCCGGTCTGGTGCGCGTCGCGCCGACCGGCAAGCCGTGGTCGGTGTGGTTCTTCCGCCGTGACGACGGCACTCCGACCGGTGCGTACGTGAACCTGGAGCTCCCGCACCGACGAGATGCGGGAGGGGTCTACTCGCGCGATCTCGTGATGGATCTGTGGGTGGATGCCGGACACGCCGGGAGTGAGGACGTGTGGCTCAAAGATGCCGATGAGCTCGAAGCCACCGTTGCGCAGGGCCGTTACACGGCCGAGCAGGCAGAGGCCATCCGGTGCCTCGCCGATCTGGCGGGCCGCGATCTCGTCGCACCCGGAGGGTGGCCGCTTGACGAGGATTGGGGCCGGTGGACGCCCTCGCCCGAGCTGGACGTGCCCGTGCGCCTGCCGGATTCCGAAGAGGTACGCGCCGCACGTCGGCGGTCGGGGCGGGTCAGCGGCGAGGGCTGACCCGCGACGATCTTGACGGTGCGAAAGAGGACCGGCCGAGAGTCCGTACACTGGAAGTCATGTCCGGCCACTCCAAGTGGGCGACGACCAAGCACAAGAAGGCCGTCATCGACGCGCGTCGTGCCAAGTCATTCGCCAAGCTCATCAAGAACATCGAAGTCGCCGCCAAGATCGGCGGCGCCGACCTCGCAGGCAACCCGACGCTGTACGACGCCGTGCAGAAGGCGAAGAAGACGTCGGTACCCAACGACAACATCGACCGTGCCATCAAGCGTGGCGCCGGGGTATCCGGTGAGTCCGTCGACTACCAGACGATCATGTACGAGGGGTACGGTCCCAACGGCGTCGCGCTGCTGATCGAGTGCCTCACCGACAACAAGAACCGCGCGGCCGCCGAGGTGCGCACCGCGCTCACGCGCAACGGTGCGACGCTGGCCGACCCCGGCAGCGTGTCGTACAACTTCACGCGTAAGGGCGTGATCGTCGTCGGCGGCGACGGCACCACGGAGGACGACCTGATGATGGCCGCCCTCGAAGCCGGTGCCGAGGATGTGGGGTCGCACGCGGACGGCTTCGAGGTCGTCACCGAGGCGTCCGATCTGGTCACGGTGCGCTCCGCCATCCAGGAGGCCGGCATCGACTACGAGTCTGCGGACGTCGAATTCGTGCCGTCATTGAAGGTCGAGGTCGACGCCGAGACGGCGCGCAAGGTGTTCCGCATCATCGACGCGCTCGAAGACAGCGACGACGTGCAGAACGTCTACAGTAACTTCGACCTGTCGGCCGAGGTGCAGGCCGAGCTCGAGAACGACGACGACTGAGCCCGCGGGCGCGCCGCCCCGGCCCGTCCCGGACACCGGCCTAGGGTGGACGGCGTGAGCGGGCGAAGCATGCGGGTGCTCGGGGTCGACCCCGGACTCACGCGATGCGGCGTGGGGGTGGTGGATGTCGCCCCCGACCGTTCGGCACGGCTTGTCTACGTCGGCGTCGTGCGTTCGCCCGCCGACGCACGCATCGAGTCACGGCTGGCGACGATCGCCGCCGGCATCCGCGAGGTGCTGGCCGCGCATCGGCCCGACGTGCTGGCCGTGGAGCGCGTGTTCGCACAGCAGAACCGCAACACGGTGATGGGCACCGCCCAGGCGAGCGGCATAGCACTGCTGCTCGCCGCCGAGCATGGCATCCCGGCCGCCACGCACACGCCCACCGAGGTGAAGGCCGCCATCACCGGCTATGGCGCTGCGGACAAGCTGCAGGTGCAGACCATGGTCGCGCGAATCCTGCGGTTGGATGCCCTGCCGAAGCCCGCGGATGCCGCCGATGCGCTCGCGCTCGCCCTCTGCCACGCGTGGCGCGGGAGTGGGCTCGCATCGTCCGGGGCGCAGGGACCGCTGACCCCGGCACAGCGGGCGTGGGCGGATGCCGAACGTGCCTCGCGCCGGTGAGACGTGTGTCGCTCGAACAAACGTCCGAGATTCGTCCTAGGCTGTCGACATGATCTCTTCTCTGCACGGCACCGTCCTGCACGCCGGGTCCGACGTCGTCGAGGTCGTCGTCGGGGGAGTGGGCTTCACCGTTGCCGTGACGCCGGAGGTCGCGCGCTCGGCGCGCGTCGGCGAGACCCTGCATCTGCACACGAATCTCATCGTGCGCGAAGACGCGCTCTCGCTCTACGGGTTCGCCGAGCGGGCCGAGTGCTCGCTGTTCCAGATCCTTCTGGGAGTGACCGGCGTCGGTCCCAAATCCGCGCTGGGCGTGCTCTCGGCGATGTCGGTCGATCAGATCGCGCAGGCGGTGTCTGATGATGACGACGCGCCGTTCCGGCGTGTCTCCGGCATCGGGCCGAAGACGGCGAAGCTCATCGTCGTGCAACTGGCGGGCAAGCTGGCGCCGCCGGCTGCAGCCCCCGCTGGTGCGCCGGCAGCAGGCTCGGCGATCGCCGGTCAGGTGGTGATCGCACTGGTGGGTCTGGGCTGGAGTGAGCGCGTCGCGGCCGAGGCCGTCGAGGTCGTGGCGGCCGACGCGGGGGAGTCCGACCGCACGAACGTGCCGGCGATGCTGCGGCTGGCGCTGGCGCACCTCGGCCCGGCACGGGAGGCCGCCCGTGGATGAGCTCGACCCCGAGATCCAAGACGAGTCCGAGCTCGCTATCGAGGGCGCGCTGCGCCCGTCCTCGCTCGCCGAGTTCATCGGGCAGCAGAAGGTCCGTGGTCAGCTGCAACTCCTGCTCGACGCCGCCCGCATCCAGCAGCGGCCCGCCGATCACATTCTGCTGGCGGGCCCACCGGGACTGGGCAAGACCACGTTGGCGATGATCGTGGCCCACGAGAGCGGCCGCGCGCTGCGCATGTCGAGTGGTCCCGCCATCCAGCACGCCGGCGATCTCGCCGCACTGCTGTCGAGCCTGACGCCCGGCGAGGTCCTCTTCATCGACGAGGTGCACCGCATGGCGCGCTCGGCCGAAGAGATGCTCTACCTCGCCATGGAAGACTTCCGCATCGACATCATGGTCGGCAAGGGCGCCGGCGCCACCAGCATCCCGCTCGACCTCGCACCCTTCACCCTTGTCGGCGCCACCACGCGATCCGGGCTGCTGCCCAATCCGCTGCGCGACCGCTTCGGCTTCACCGCCCATCTGGAGTACTACGAGCCCGACGAACTCGAGCAGGTCATCGCCCGCTCGGCCGCCATGCTCGACGTTGCGCTTCCTCAGCCGGCGCGAGCGGAGATCGCACGTCGCTCGCGCGGCACTCCGCGCATCGCGAACCGCCTCCTGCGCAGGGTGCGTGACTACGTGATCGTGTACGGGTCGGGTGCCGCGGGCACTGTGGACCCGGCGATCGTCGATGCCGCGCTCGATCTGTACGACGTCGATGCGATAGGTCTGGACCGGCTCGACCGCGCCGTGCTCGACGGCTTGATCCGCCGATTCCGCGGAGGGCCGGTGGGGCTGAACACGCTCGCGGTCACGGTCGGTGAGGAGGCGGAGACCATCGAATCGGTGGTCGAGCCCTACCTCGTGCGGATCGGCTTCATGGCCCGTACTCCGCGCGGTCGCGTGGCGACACCGGAGGCCTATCAGCACCTAGGGATTCCGCATGCGGACGGAGCCCTGAACCTCGATGACCTATAATCGCTGAAGGCTTCCCCGATCCCCCTCCGGCAGTGCCGCCGCGGCATGCCGACTTCGAAAGGTGTTACCCCCCGCATGATCTTTGCGCAGACGACAGCCGCAGCCGCCGACACGGCGAGTTCCGGCGGCATCGCCACGTTCTTCTCCCAGTACGGCCTGATCATCCTTCTGGTCCTGCTCCTGGTCTTCATGTTCTGGAGCTCGCGTCGCCGGATGGCCAAGCAGAAGACGGAGCAGGAGGCCAAGGCCCGCCAGACCGTGCCGGGCGCCCAGGTGCTGCTGCAGGGCGGTCTCTACGGGACGATCGTGTCGTACGACCCCGACAACCTCGACCAGCCGGCGATCGTCGAGCTCGCGCCCGGGGTCGACATCAAGGTCCACAGCCAGGCGATCCTGCGCGTCGTGACGCCGACCGACGAAGCGCCCGCGGACGAGGCCTTCGACGACGAGTCGACTGCCCCGCAGATCGAGACGGCGGAGGAGACGGCCGAACGGCTCAACGCCGAGAAGAACGACAAGAAGGACACGCCCGAGGCCTGATCGGGCCGCCCCGCGAGAAAGCTGACCCTCCGTGGCCGCATCCACCCCCGTCAAGCACGCTTGGCGCGCCCTTCTGGGCCTCGTCATCGTCGTCGCCGTCCTGGCCGGCATCAATGCCCTGGGCGTCTACGTGTTCAAGGGTGCCTCGTGGGCGCCCGAACTCGCCCTCGACCTGCGCGGCGGCACCCAGATCATCCTGCAGGCGAAGACTCCCGACGGCTCGAAGCCGACCACGGACGAGATGGCACAGGCGGCGACGATCATTCGCCAGCGCGTCGACGCGTCAGGCGTCGGTGAGTCCGACATCCAGACGCAGGCCGGCAATCAGATCGTCGTGCAGATCCCCGGCAAGGCGGACGACGAGACCCGCAAGCGCATCGAGGCCTCCGCGCAGATGCAGCTCCGGGCGGTGCTGTATTCGGGTGCCCCGGCCACCAGTTACGTCGGTGAGGACAACAAGGAGACGCCGTACCCCACGCCGGCTCCGACGTTGGAGGCGACGCCGACCGCGTCGCCGTCGAACGCGAGCGACCCGAGCTGGATCACTCCGAAGCTGCAGGCCCAGTTCCTCGCGTATGACTGTGACAATCCGGACAATGACCCGGCGGACGCACCCAAGGACGAGCCGCTGATCACGTGCGAGGCCGATGGGTCGGCGAAGTACATCCTCGGTCCTGTCGAGAGCCAGGTGATCGATGGTAAGACCGTCTACCTGGACGGCTCACGCATCAAGACCGCCAGCTACGGCACCAACTCGCAGACCGGCGAGTGGCAGGTGGATCTGAAGTTCGACGCCAACGGCACGAAGATCTTCTCCGAGGTCAGCGTGCGCCTGTACGGGCTGAAGAGCGAGTCGCCACGCGACCAGTTCGCCTTCGTGCTCGACGGCAAGGTCATCTCCGCACCGTCGATGAACGGCGTCATCACCGACGGCAACCCGTCCATCACGGGAAACTTCAACGAGCAGACGGCGAAGACTCTTGCCGACCAGCTCAAGTACGGCGCACTGCCGTTGAGCTTCACCGTGGTCAGCTCTGACACCATTTCGGCGACGCTCGGTTCGCAGCAGCTGCAGATCGGCCTGATCGCGGGCCTCATCGGTCTGGCACTGGTGGCGCTGTACTCGCTGATCAGTTACCGGGCCCTGGGCTTCGTGATCATCGCCTCGCTGGCGGTGATGGGCGTGATCACGTACCTGATGCTGTGCATCCTCGCCTGGCGCATGGGCTTCCGCCTCTCGCTGGCCAGCGTCGCGGGTCTCATCGTGACGATCGCGTTCACGGCAGACTCGTTCATCGTCTACTTCGAGCGAATACGCGACGAGCTGCGCGACGGCAAGTCCATCACCGGCGCCGTCGAAGACGGCTGGGCCAGCGCGAAGCGCACGATCTACATCGCGAAGGCCGTGAACATCCTCGCCGCTGTGGTGCTGTACATCCTGGCGGATGCCACGGTGAAGGGCTTCGCCTTCACTCTCGGGCTCACCACGGCCATCGACATCCTGATCTTCATCCTGTTCACGCACCCGGTCATGCAGCTCGCGGCGCGAACGCGATTCTTCGGCCAGGGGCACAAGCTCTCCGGGATGGACCCGGACGCCCTGGGCGCCGTCTACCGTGGCCGCGCGCAGTTCGTGGCGCCGGCCATCGAGGGTAAGGGTGCCGCTGCGCGGCGCACCGGCCGCTCCCGCAAGGAGGCCGAACGTCGGCAGACCATCGCCGAACGCAAGCTCGCGGAGGAACGTTCGGCGAAGGAGAGTCAATCCACGACCGTCAAGAAGGGGGCTGATCGCTGATGGGCGCCATGAGCCGGTTCGGCAACAACCTCTACTCGGGCAAGGTCTCCTTCCCCTTCGTTCCCAAGCGGCGACTGTGGTTCATCATCGCCGGCGCGCTCGTCGTGCTGTCGGTGCTGGTCCCCTTCGTG
This sequence comes from Microbacterium horticulturae, assembly GCF_029094505.1. Classification (NCBI taxonomy): domain Bacteria; kingdom Bacillati; phylum Actinomycetota; class Actinomycetes; order Micrococcales; family Microbacteriaceae; genus Microbacterium; species Microbacterium horticulturae. The sequence goes on from NZ_CP119108.1 coordinate 1,699,410, forward strand.
CGACCGGTGGAGTTCTCCATCGAGTTCACCGGGGGCTCGCAGTTCACCGTGTCGGGCGTGAGCGATCCCGACCAGACGGTCGCGTCAGCTGCCGTGGTGTCGGTGGTACCTGATGCCACCACCAAGGTGACGACGGTGGGCACCGACAGCGTGCGCGTGCAGACCGACCAGATGACCGCCGACGAGACCCAGGCGGTCCGTGCAGCGCTGGCGAAGGCGTACGACGTAGAGATCGGGGAGGTCACGGCGTCGTTCATCGGTCCGAGCTGGGGCGCAGATGTCACACGGCAGTCGCTGTGGGGCCTGGCCATCTTCCTGGCGCTGACCTTCCTCATCCTGGCGCTCTACTTCCGGACGTGGAAGATGTCGGCCGCCGCGATCATCGGCCTCGTCGACGTGCTCGTCATCACGATCGGCATCTACGCGGCGGCGGGCTTCGAAGTGTCGCCGGCGGCGGTGATCGGGTTCCTCACGATCCTGGCGTATTCGCTGTACGACGTGACGGTCGTGTTCGACAAGATCCGCGAGAACACGCATGAGGACGGCGAGCATGCCAACCGCACGTTTGCAGAATCGGTGAACCTGGCGGTCAACCAGACGCTGGTCCGTTCGATCAACACGACCGTGGTGGCCGTGCTGCCGGTCGGCGCGATCCTGTTCATCGGTGCATTCTGGCTGGGCGCGGAGACCCTCAGCGACATCTCGCTGGCGATCTTCGTGGGCATCATCGTGGCGGCATACTCGACGCTGTTCGTGGCATCCCCTCTCTACTCGTTGTTCCGCGAGGGCGAGCCCGCTCTCAAGGCCCACGATGCGAAGGTCCGCAAGGCCCGGGCGCAGTCGGCGGTGACCGTCTGAGAAGCGGTCGGCGCGAGCGCCGGGCGTAGGATTGTCGGAATCAACGCAGAGGGGGCGGAGCATGGCTGAGACCGTCTCCTCTGCGCAGAGCTCCTCGCTGCGCAGGCTCGTGCCACGGATCTTCTCGCGCTCCGCGCGGCGCGACGACGTCGAGCAGCTGATTCGCACCGTGCGTGCGCATCATCCCAAGGGCGACCTTTCCATTCTCGAACGGGCATATGCCACCGCCGAGAGAGCACACGACGGGCAGAAGCGGCAGAGCGGCGAGCCATACATCACGCATCCGCTCGCCGTTGCGCAGGTTCTTGCAGATCTGGGACTCGGGCCGCGTGCGGTCGCGGCGGCGCTGCTGCACGACACCGTCGAAGACACCGACTACAGCCTCGCCGAGCTGACCCGCGACTTCGGCGACGAGGTCGCGATGCTCGTCGACGGTGTCACCAAACTCGACAAGGTGAAGTACGGCGAGAGCGCACAGGCCGAGACGGTCCGCAAGATGATCGTGGCGATGTCCCGCGACATCCGGGTTCTCATCATCAAACTCGCCGATCGCCTGCACAACGCGCGCACCTGGGGGTTCGTTCCCCCGGAGAAGGCCAAGCGCAAAGCAACCGAGACGCTGGAGATCTACGCTCCACTGGCCCATCGCCTCGGCATCCAGACCATCAAGGCAGAACTCGAGGATCTCTCCTTCGCCGTCCTGCAGCCCAAGCTGTACGCCGAGATCGACAGCCTGGTCAAGCAGCGCACCCCGCAGCGCGAGCAGTACGTGCAGACGGTCATCAAGGACGTGGAGTCCGATCTGCGCGACCTGAAGATCCGCGGGCAGGTGATGGGGCGGCCCAAGCAGCTGTACTCCGTGTACCAGAAGATGATCGTCCGCGGCCGTGAGTTCGACGACATCTACGACCTCATCGGCATCCGTGTGCTCGTGAACACCGTGCGCGACTGCTACGCGGTGCTGGGAGCCATCCACGCGCGCTGGACACCGTTACCGGGCCGCTTCAAGGATTACATCGCGACGCCGAAGTTCAACCTGTACCAGTCGCTGCACACCACAGTGATCGGCCCCGGTGGTCGCACGGTGGAAATCCAGATCCGTACGCACGAGATGCATCAGCAGGCCGAGTACGGTGTGGCGGCGCACTGGAAGTACAAAGAGCGGATGAACGGCGGCAAGTCAGACGGCCGCGTCGACGCCGACATGGCCTGGCTGGCTCGTATCTCGGATTGGCAGGCCGAGACGGCCGACCCGGGGGAGTTCCTCGATTCGCTCCGGTTCGAGATCGGTGCGAAGGAGGTCTACGTCTTCACACCGAAGGGGCGGGTGATCGGCCTCCCTGCCGGTGCCACCCCCGTCGACTTCGCCTATGCGGTCCACACCGAGGTCGGGCACCGCACCATGGGGGCGAAGGTCAACGGGCGTCTCGTCCCGCTCGAGTCCGAACTGCACTCGGGTGATGTCGTCGAAGTCTTCACCTCGAAGAATCCGGATGCCGGCCCCAGCCAGGACTGGCTGAGCTTCGTCAAGAGCACGCGCGCGCGCAGCAAGATCCGCGGTTGGTTCACGAAAGAGCGCCGCGAGGAGGCCATCGAGCAGGGCAAGGAGGCCATCGCGCGCGCGATGCGCCGGCAGAACCTTCCCCTCCAGCGGCTGATGAGCCAGGATTCCTTCGCCGAGGTCGCGCAGCAACTGCGGTACGAAGACGTCTCCGCCCTCTACGCGGCGGTCGGCGAGGGCCACGTGTCGACGCAGTCGGTCCTTGAGAAGGTCACCGCGCTCGTCACGGCGAACGAGACCGCGACGGGCCCGATCGACCTGCCGCCGCACGGCGGCAAGCCGCGCTCTCACCGGGGTGGCAGCGACTCGGGCATCCTCGTCCGGGGCGCGGACGACATTCTCGTCAAGCTCGCCAAGTGCTGCACCCCGGTGCCCGGTGACAAGATCGTCGGGTTCGTCACCCGCGGCAGCGGCGTCTCCGTACACCGTGCCGACTGCACGAACGTGAAGGCGCTCATGGCCAACCCCGAGCGGCTCATCGACGTCGAGTGGGCGCCGACATCCAAGAGCGTGTTCCTGGTGCAGATCCAGGTGGAGGCCCTGGACCGGTCGGGTCTGCTCAGCGATGTCACGCGGGTTCTCAGCGACCACCACGTCAATATCCTTTCGGCGACGGTCAGCACGGGCGACGACCGCCTGGCGATCAGCCGTTTCGTCTTCGAGATGGGCGATACCGTTCACCTGGATCGGGTGCTGAACGCGGTGCGCCGGATCGAAGCCGTCTACGACGTCTACCGCGTGACATCGAGCTGAGCCGCACCTGCTATCCACGTCCGGAGGGTCGTACGGGCACGGCGCTTTCCGGGTAGCGGTCCGGACCGCTCGAGCGAGAGCAGCGCGTCTGCAGGGGTGACGGCGCCGATCTCGAGGAGCTGCTGCGCGGTCGTCGTGGCAACCGTCGAATCCGCGCGCAGAAGGTCAGTGACAGTCCGGGCCACAGTCGTCACCCGCACGCCCCCGAGGAGCAGAATGTCGCACTGATCCAGAGGTGTGTCGTGGTAGTCGAGGCGCAGGTCGATCACGTGATGCCGGCGTCGTGCGCCGATGCGCTGCACGCTGTGCCGTGCGGGCGGCCCGGCGGTCGCACCGTGGATCCACGCGGCGCTCAGCCCGGTGGCCGCGAGACCCTCACCGAGCAGCGGTGCTATCGATCCGGCGCGGAGTGCAGCGGTCTCCACCGCGTCCGCGGGCATATAGGCGTCGCCGACGGAGATGAGGTGTCCGTCGAGGCATGCCGCGCTCAGCTCGGCCGAAGAGAGACGATCACCGGGGAAGTACAGATGCGCGGATCCCATACCGGCAGTGTGCCCGAGCGGGCGGCCGCGGGGCAGGGGGGATGCTGCGGCTGTGGATAACCGCGGCGGAGTGCGTACCGATGCGCGGCGTCAGCCGCCGACGACCTTCAGCCACGCCTTGCGGGCCTCGAGCGCCTCGGCCGCTTGGGCGATGGCACGGGCGTCGCCGGACGCCTCAGCGTCGGCGAGCTCCTGCTCGAGCTTCGCGATCGCGTCGTTGAGCTGCCGAGACATGTCGTTCGCGCGCGCCTTGGTCTCGGGATTGTTGCGCTTCCAATCGACGTCTTCACGACCGCGCACATTCTGCTCGATCTTGCGCAGCTCGTCGTCGAGAGCCCGTTCCTTGTCGCGCGGGAAGATGCGCCCGATCTCATCCCAGCGACGCTGGATGGCGGTGAGGGCCTGGCGCGCCTTCGCGATGTCGTGCTCGTCGACGATCGGCCGGGCCTCCTCGAGGAGGGCCTGGCGTGCCTCGATCTTCTCGCGCGAGGCCTCGACCTCGGCGGACTCGCGGTCGGCGCGCGCGCCGTAGAGCACGTCGCCGGCGGCTTTGAAACGTGCCCACAGGGCGTCGTCGGCCTTCTTGCCGGCGCGTCCGGCGTTCTTCCACGCGTCGAGCAGGTCGCGGTACGTGCCGATGCCGTCCTCGCCGCGCGGTGCCAGCGCCTCAGCGCGCTCGATGAGCGTCGTCTTGCGCGCGCGAGCGGCCTTGTGCACGTCATCCAACTCGGCGTAGAACTCGCGGCGTGCGCGGTCAAGCGTCGCGCGGGCGTCGCGGAACCGCTTCCAGAGCTTCTGCGCGACCGACTTGGGCAGGCGCGGTCCGTTCTGCTGCTGCTCCTGCCACTGCGCGAACAGGTCGTTGAGCTCTGCGGTGGTCTGCTTCCACTGCACCGATCCGAGGTCGCGGGCGGCGAGGGCCTCGACGCGTTCGACGAGGGCGGTGCGCTCAGCGATCGCGGCATCCACCGCTTCGCGGGCTGCGGCCGACTCGGCGACGGCTGCCTCTTCGAGCTCGGCGGTGAGGGCGTCCAACCGCGTGACCAGGCTCTGCAGGTCGCCGACGGCGGCGGCGCCGACCGTCTTCTCGCGGATCGTTGCGGCCGTGCTGCGCAGGTCGGCGGCCGGAGCGCCGCCGCCGCGGTGACGTGCCTCGAGAAGTGCTACCTCGCCTGCGAGGTCGGCGTACTTGCGCTCGAAATAGGCGAGGGCTTCGGCGGGGGTGCCGTCGGGGTACTCGCCGACGACACGCCACTGCTCGCCTTCGCGGACCGAGACCACGCCGTTGTCGTCGACCCGGCCCCAGTCGCCGGGGGCCGACGTCTCGACGTCGACGGCCGGTGCGGATTGTACCTTGCGCAGTGCCACGGTCGGGCGCGCGGGCACCGGGGGAGTACGGGGAGTGTTCTCTGCGTCGGCAGTCACGGGAGCACCTCATCACGGCTGGCGCCGTCGGCGGGGGTTGAAGGGAACTCCCAGCCTAGTACGTCCGGCGCTCCGGTCACGGAGTCATCGTCGGTGCCGGGGTCGTGGCATCCGTCGCTGCGGGGGTGGGCGTGACGGTGGTGGTCGCCGTGGGTGTCGGCTCGGGCACGGGCTTGCCGGGGCCCTCCGTGTAATAGGCGATCTGCGCGACCAGGATGCCGATCAGCAGGACTGCGCCGACGATGCCGCCGATGACGTTGTCACGGGTGCGGCGGCGCTCTCGTCCCGCGTTCAGTTCGACGCGTGCTCGATAGGCACGGGCACGGTCGCGCTGGACGCGCGCGTCTTTGTCGTTGGCACGGGGCGCCACGGGGCCTCCTCAACACTGCGGTTCCCGGCACTTTCCGGGCCGGGACGATCCTACGCAAGGTGTCTATGGCTCGACAAAGGGCGATGTCACCGGTGACGGTTAGCCTGGGAGGATGACGACCGCATCCGCCCTGTTCGCCGGCCATACGCCGCTGGCCGTGCGGATGCGCCCCACCTCGCTCGACGAGGTCGCGGGGCAGAAGCACCTGCTGCGGCCGGGTTCGCCGCTGGTGGCACTGGCCGATGGGGATGCCTCGACCGCGTCATCCGTCTCGGTCATCCTCTGGGGGCCGCCCGGCACCGGCAAGACGACCCTCGCGCAGGCGATCGCCCGCTCGTCAGGGCGGCGCTTCGTCGAACTGTCGGCCGTGACGGCTGGGGTGCGAGACGTGCGCGAGGTCATGCAAGACGCGCTGAACCAGCGCGATCTCTACGGACAGTCGACGATCCTCTTCCTCGATGAGATCCACCGCTTCACAAAGGCCCAGCAAGACGCCCTGCTGCCCGGTGTCGAGAACGGCTGGGTCGTGCTCATCGCCGCGACGACCGAGAACCCGTCGTTCTCGATCATCTCGCCGCTGCTGAGCAGATCACTGCTGCTGACGCTGCAGCCGCTCAGTGACGACGACCTCGCTGTGCTGATTGACCGCGCGGTGACCGATGCCCGTGGGCTCGCCGGGGCCTACACCCTCGACGACGAGGCCCGCGCCGCGCTCATCCGGCTGGCGTCCGGCGACGCGCGGCGGGCACTGACGTCGTTGGAGGCCGCGGCATCGTTGGCATCTCCGGCCGAGGAGGGCGACGAGACGCCGGCGATCAGCGCCGAGAACGTGTCACAGGCCGTCGACAAGGCACTGCTGCGCTATGACAGGCAGGGCGACGAGCACTACGACGTGATCAGCGCGTTCATCAAGTCGATCCGCGGCTCTGACGTCGACGCCGCGATGCACTACCTCGCGCGCATGATCGAAGCGGGCGAAGACCCGCGGTTCATCGCTCGGCGCCTGGTCATCTCTGCCGCCGAAGACATCGGGCTCGCCGATCCGCAAGCGCTGCAGATCGCCGTCGCCGCCGCCGACGCCGTCGCCTTCATCGGCATGCCCGAAGGACGCATCCCCCTCGCCGAGGCCACGGCGTACCTGGCCACGACAGCGAAGTCGAATGCCGCCTACCTGGCGATCGACAAGGCCATCGCCGACGTCAAGGCCGGCGGGTTCGGTCGGGTGCCGGCCCATCTGCGCGATGCGCATTACCCCGGCGCCAAGCGCCTCGGGCACGGCAAGGGGTACGTCTACCCGCACGACATCGACGCGGGCGTCGCGACCCAGCAGTACCTGCCCGACGAGCTGCGCGGGCGTCGCTATTACGAGCCGAAGGCCCTCGGCGCGGAGCGAGATGTGCAGGCGCGTCTGGAGAAGATCCGGCGGATCCTGGGGGAGTAGCCCGCTACGGCAGCAGGGCCCGGGCCCATCGCGCGATCGCCGCGTCGAGCGGGTTGTGGGCCTCGTGATCGGGCTGCACCCACGCCACCTCGACGAGTTCGCGGCTGGATGCGGCATCCATCGTCGCCACCCGCTTGCCGAACACAGCAGCGCGTTCTCGCCGATCGGGGCCGACGAGTTCGAACCAGACTGTTCCGAGGAACCCGAGCTTTGAGGCGGGGATGGCGATCCCTGTCTCCTCCTCGAGTTCACGGGCGGCGGCCTGGCGGGCGGTTGCGCCGTCTTCGATCATTCCGCCGGGCAGTTCCCATTCGCGGCGCCAACGGTTCAGACCGAACAGCACCCCGTCCGGTGACTCCAGGACGACGAGTGCGAGCGGGCGCGGGTCCCCCGGGGGACGCCGGCGAGTCCCGGCGCCCGCTCCCCGGGGCCCGTGCCCCGGGTTCGAAATCAGGTGTTTTCGCGAGATCAGGTCGTTTGAGCCGGAGATTTGCCTGATTTGGCGAGAACACCTGATTTGAGACGGGCGAGGCGGTGGTCAGGTTGCGAAGGGGGTGGATGCCGCGGTCGGGGGCGCCGGGACCCCCGGGGCCCCCGGGGCCCGTGCCCCGGGTTCGAGATCAGGTGTTTTCGCGAGATCAGGTCGTCTGAGCCGGAGATCTGCCTGATTTGGCGAGAACACCTGATTTGAGGCGGGGCGAGGGGTGGTGAGGTTGCGAAGGGGAGGGGATGCCGCGGCCGGGGTGCGCTCAGGCGCCGTCTGATAGTGCTAAGGCGCCGTCTGATAGCATGGATCGGCTCGAGACCGTGTTTTCGGGCATCCCCCTCCTCTGACCAAGACCTTCCGGCATGCCCCGGCGTGCAGTCCCGAAGGGCGAGGAGCGGGAGATACGTCCGCGAGCCGTGAAAGACACGGCCGCGTCATCGGAAGGAAAACTTCGTGGTCACGAAGTCCCAGGACCGCCGCAAGGTCCGCCTCTCCCGTGCTCTCGGCGTCGCCCTGACGCCCAAGGCCGCGCGCTACCTCGAGAAGCGCCCCTACGGCCCCGGCGAGCACGGCCGCACCAAGCGCAAGCAGGACAGCGACTACGCCGTCCGTCTGCGCGAGAAGCAGCGTCTGCGCGAGCAGTACGGCATCCGCGAGAAGCAGCTGCGCATCGCGTTCAACGAGGCCCGTCGCAAGGACGGCCTGACCGGTGAGAACCTGGTCGAGCTGCTCGAGATGCGTCTGGACGCCCTCGTGCTGCGTTCGGGCATCGCCCGCACCACGGCGCAGGCCCGCCAGTTCGTCGTGCACCGTCACATCATGGTGGACGGACAGCTCGTTGACCGTCCGTCGTTCCGTGTGAAGCCGGGCCAGCTCATCCACGTCAAGGAGCGCAGCGAGGGCACCGAGCCGTTCCAGGTCGCCGCCGCCGGTGGCAACGCCGAGGTTCTGCCCCCGGTTCCCGGCTACCTCGAGGTCGACCTCGAGAAGCTGCAGGCGCGCCTGGTGCGTCGCCCGAAGCGTGCCGAGGTTCCCGTCACGTGTGACGTCCAGCTGGTCGTCGAGTACTACGCCGCGCGCTGACACGACGCGCGACAAGCGAACGCGAGGGCGTCGGGACACTCCCGGCGCCCTCCGTCGTTCCCGCCTGGACGCGTCGGCCGTGCCGATTACGATAGGGGGATGCCGCGTCCGCGGTCGAGGAGTGGAGACATGAAGAGTCTGGTGTTGTTCGCGTTCGGTACCGCCTGTGGCTTCGTCCTCGCCCACGTCATGAACAAGGACCCGCGCGGGCACGAGGTGCTTGCCGCCGTCGACGCGCGCATCACCGAGTTCACCGACCGAATGGGCGACGCCTACCGTCAAGAGGAGGCCCGGCTGGCCGGTGCTCCGGCAGGCGAAGAGCCCGCAGCCTGACCCGCGGCATCCCGAACCCCGCCGGCTGCGCAGCGACGTCGCCGGCACCTCTCCCTGAGAAAGAAGCGCATGAAGACCGCTGAGATCGCCCAGCGCTACCTCGACTACTTCGAGAAGAACGACCACGTCATCGTCCCGTCGGCGTCGCTCGTGAGCAACGACCCGTCGATCCTCTTCACGATCGCGGGCATGGTGCCGTTCATCCCGTACCTGAGCGGCCTCGTGCCGGCGCCCTACACGCGCGCCGCCGACGTGCAGAAGTGCATCCGCACGCTCGACATCGAAGAGGTCGGGCACACCGCACGACACGGCACGTTCTTCCAGATGCTGGGCAACTGGTCGTTCGGCGACTACTTCAAGGTAGGCGCCATCGGCTACGCGTGGGAGCTCCTCACCTCCGCGGAGTCCGACGGCGGCCTGGGCTTCGACGAGAAGGACCTCTGGGTCACCGTCTACGAAGACGACGACGAAGCCGCTGATCTCTGGCACCGCATCGCGGGACTGCCCGCCGAGCGCATCCAGCGCATGGGCAAAGAAGACAACTACTGGCACACCGGCCAGCCCGGGCCCGGCGGCCCGTGCTCGGAGATCTACTTCGACCGCGGGCCCGCGTATGGTCGTGACGGCGGGCCGGCCGTGGATGACAACCGGTTCACCGAGATCTGGAACCTCGTGTTCATGCAGGAGCAGATCACCAACGTGCGCTCGAAGACGGAGTTCGACGTCACCGGCCCTCTGCCGAAGAAGAACATCGACACCGGCATGGGGCTGGAACGCGTCGCCTTCATCAAGCAGGGCGTTGAGAACATGTACGAGATCGACCAGGTGCGCCCGGTGCTCGACCGCGCTGTCGACCTGTCCGGTCGCCGCTACGGCGCCGAGCACGGCGACGACGTGCGCTTCCGCGTGGTGGCCGACCATGTGCGCTCGTCGCTGATGCTGCTGTCCGACGGTGTCACGCCCTCGAACGAGGGCCGCGGGTACATCTTGCGTCGTCTCATGCGGCGCACCGTTCGAGCCATGCGTCTGCTGGGCGTCGACGAGCCGACCTTCCCCGAGCTGTTCACCGCCTCGCGCGATGCGATGAAGACGGCGTATCCGGTCGTCGCGGACGACTGGACGCGCATCTCGCAGTATGCCTTCGCCGAGGAGGAGACGTTCCTGCGCACCCTGGCCTCCGGCTCGACGATCCTCGATGTGGCGATCGATGAGACGAAGAAGGCCGGCAAGAGCGCCATCAGCGGTCCCGAGGCCTTCCTGCTGCATGACACCTACGGCTTCCCGATCGACCTCACCCTCGAGGTCGCGCAGGAGGCGGGGCTCGACGTGGACCGATCCGCGTTCGACACGCTGATGCACGAGCAGAAGTCACGCGCCAAGGCCGACGCCCGCTCGCGCAAGCGCGCGATCGCCGACCAGAGCGTCTACCGCGACCTCCGCGCGCAGGGCGAGACGGTCTTCTCGGGGTACACCGAGCTGGAGACCTCCTCGTCGGTACTCGGCCTCCTCGTCGACGGGCTGCCCGCACAACAGGCGGTGCAGGGGCAGATCGCCGAGGTCATCCTCGCCGAGACGACGCTGTACGCCGAGAGCGGTGGACAGGTGGCCGACAAGGGCATGATCGTGGGCCCCGGATTCGAGCTCGAGGTGCTCGACGTGCAGCGTCCGGTACCGGGGCTGGTCAGCCACACGGTCGAAGTGACACACGGCGAGGTCGGCGTCGGGCAGCCGGCGACGACGGTGGTGGATGCCGCGAACCGGCGTGCCGCCACGCAGGCGCACTCCGCGACCCACCTCGTCCACGCGGCGCTCCGCGACACGCTGGGCAAGACCGCGACGCAGGCCGGGTCGCTCAATCGTGCCGGGTACCTGCGGTTCGACTTCTCCTGGGGCCAGGCGCTCTCCGACGCGACCAAGAGCGAGATCGAAGAGATCGCGAACAACGCCGTGCGTGATGATCTGCAGGTGTCCACCCGCGTGCTGCCGCTGGCGGAGGCCAAGGATCTCGGCGCGATGGCGCTGTTCGGCGAGAAGTACGGCGACACCGTACGCATGGTCGACATCGGCGGACCGTGGTCGCGCGAGCTGTGCGGTGGCACACACGTGGCGACCTCCGGGCAGATCGGGCTCATCAGCCTGATCGGCGAATCATCCGTCGGTGCGTCGAACCGACGGGTCGAGGCTCTCGTCGGCCAAGATGCCTTCCGCGAGCTCACCGCCGAGCGGGCACTCGTGTCGCAGTTGACGAGCGCGCTGAAGACCCCGCGCGACCAGCTCGCCGAGCGCGTCGCCGAGCTGAGCGCAAACCTCAAGGCCGCAGAGAAGAAGATCGCCGCATTTGAGGCCCGTGCGCTGGCCGACCGCGTGCCGGCGCTGGCCGAGGGCGCCGTGCGCGTGGGGCCGCAGCGTGTTGTGGCGGCGTCCCTGGGCACCGCGGCATCCAGCGACGACGTCCGCTCGCTGGCACTGCAGGTGCGTGATCGGCTCGGCTCCGAGGGCGCTGTCGTGGCGCTGGGCGCCGACGTCAAGGGACGCCCCGTTGTCGTGGTCGCCACGAACGAGGCCGCGCGCGCAGCGGGCGCGAAGGCGGGTGTCCTTGCCAAGACGGCAGCCGGTGTGCTCGGCGGAGGCGGAGGCGGTCGTGACGACGTCGCCCAGGGCGGCGGGACGGATGCCGCAGCCCTGCCGCAGGCGCTTCACGCGGTGCGCGCGGCTCTGGAGACCGTGTGACCGACGCCCTGCGTGGCGTGCGTCTGGCCGTCGATGTCGGCAAGGCCCGCGTCGGAGTCGCCCGCAGCGACCCCGACGGGCTGCTGGCGGTCCCGGTGGAGACGGTGGCCCGCAAAGGGACGCCGATCGATCGGATCGCGGCGATCGCCGACGAGTACGAGGCGATCGAGATCTTCGTCGGGCTTCCGCTGAACCTGCACGGACACGACACACCGTCCACCGCCGATGCGCGAGAGTTCGCGGCGCGGCTGGCTGCGGCATCCACCGCCCCCGTCCGGATGATCGACGAGCGCCTGAGCACTGTGACGGCGCACCACGCCCTACGGGAATCGGGGCGATCCCAGCGTTCATCTCGTAGCATGGTGGATCAAGTCGCCGCGGTCGTGTTCCTGCAGCATGCACTCGACATCGAGAAGCGGACAGGGCAGCCCGCCGGCGATCTCGTACCCCCAGCGCAGGAGCCCGCCTGACATGCCCGAAGTCCGTCCCCCCGACGGTGAACCCGCCGCCGGCGTGCCTTTGACACGCCGACAGGCACGTGAACGAGCCGCCCGCTCAGATGCGGACGCCACGGCTGCGCGTGCACCCGAGCCGAGCCATGCGGCTGCGGCCGCGCCCGCTGCTCCGCCCGCAGTGGCTGCGGCATCCCCTCGTCCTTCGCGCGAAGATCCACACCGTCACGCCATGCCGGCGCTCGATGATCTCTTCACCGGGGAGACGACCACCGATAGCGTGGGGGCCGTGCCGCCGAAGAAGTCGAAGCGACAGAAGCGCAAGGGCTGCCTGATCGGCTTCCTCATCGTGATCGTCGTGCTCGGAGGCATCGGGGCCGGCGGACTGTACGTATGGCACACGTACGAGCCGCAGATCCGCAGCATCATGGGCTGGGAAGAGCCCAAGGACTACGAGCCCGGTCTCGCCCACGGTGAGGCCATGGTCACGATCAAGAAGGGTGACAACGGCGCCACCATCTCGAAGACGCTTGCGGATGCGGGAGTCACCAAGACCTCGGGCGCCTTCTACAGCATGCTCGTCTCGTCGGGGGCCAACCCGACGTTCTACCCCGGCGTGTACAAGCTGCAGAAGCAGATGACGTCGCAGGCCGCGCTGAAGGCGCTGCTGGACCCGGCGAGCAAGCTGGAGAACGCCGCACTCCTGCCGGAGGGCCTCACTGAAGATCAGACGCTCGATCGGCTGTCGGACTCACTGGACATCCCGCGGAAGGACTTCACCGCGGCCGTCAAGGACCCGAGCGACTACGGCGTCGATGCCGACAGTCTCGAGGGCTGGCTGTTCCCCGCGATGTACGATTTCAACCCCGATGTGACTGCGAAGGACGTCATCAAGACGATGGTCGAGCGCACGGTCAGCTCGCTCGACGAGGCCGCCGTGCCGGAGGCCGATCGTCAGCGCATCCTCATCATCGCGTCGATCATCCAGCGGGAGGCGCGCGAGGAGAAGGACTTCTACAAGGTCTCGCGCGTCATCGAGAACAGACTGTCTCCGTCGAACACCGAGACCTTCGGCAAGCTGCAGATGGACTCGACGGCGCAGTACGGCTACGGCGAGCTGCACGACGGCACCGCGAGTTCGTCGCAGGCCGCGCTCGACGACGACAACCCGTGGAACACCTACCTGCATGCCGGATTGCCCATCGGCCCGATCGCGAATCCCGGTGACCTCGCGATCGACGCGGCGATGCACCCGGCGAAGGGGCCGTGGCTGTATTTCGTCACCGTGAACATGGATACGGGTGAGACCGTCTTCAGCACCACGAACGCCGAGCACAGCAAGGCCGTGAAGCAGATGCAGACCTGGTGCGCCGCTCATCCGGACTCGGGATGCTGACCACGGGTGACCGGCTGGAGGTCTGGGGCGACCCGATAGCGCACAGCCTGTCGCCGCTCCTGCACGCGGCTGCGTACCGAACGCTCGGACTGGACTGGGCGTACGGCCGGCGGCGGGTGGGCGCGGCGTCGTTCGCGGGAGAGCTCGCGTCGCTGGGGCGGGAATTCCGCGGCCTGTCGCTGACGATGCCGCTGAAGGGCGCGGCGTTCGACGGCGCGGTGAGCCGCAACCGTCACGCCGAACTGACGGGCGCGGTGAACACCCTGCTGCTGGCCGACGACGGCCCACACGGCTTCAACACCGACGTGGCGGGGCTCGCCGCCGATGTCGCCGCGCACCTGGCCGCGCCGGTGGAGCGGGCGCGCATCGTCGGTTCGGGTGCAACGGCGACGTCGGCCCTGCTGGCGCTGGAGTCGTTGGGTGTCTCCCGGGTCGAAGTGGCAGCACGGCGACCCGAGGCGGTTGCGCGGCTGGCTCGCTTGGGTAAGGAGATCGGCGTCACCGTCGACGACGTCGGGCTCGACGCCCGCGCCCGTGATGCGGTGCCGCTGACGATAGCGACGCTCCCCGGCGGCGCCCCGCTCGCCCCCGACGTGGCGGACGCGCTCGCGCGCGAAGGGGGACTGCTGTACGACGTCGTGTACGGGCATTGGCCGACCGAGCTCGCCCGGGCGTGGGAGCGTCACGGCGGCCGTGCAGTCGCCGGGATCGGGATGCTGGTGCAGCAGGCGCTGCGCCAGGTACGCGTCTTCGCCACAGGATCGGATGAGAGACCTCTGCCGGACGAGCCCGCGGTGCTCGCCGCAATGCGCGCCGCCGTCACGGAGGTCTGAGCCCTGCGGCGGGCGTGGGAGACTGGAGGAATGCTCCGCGTGCTCACGGCCGGCGAATCGCACGGCCCCGAACTCGTCGCCCTCATGGAGGGACTGCCCGCCGGCGTCCCCGTCTCGCGTGCCGCGATCCAGGCGGATCTTGCGCGCCGCAAGCTCGGCTATGGCCGTGGCTCGCGCATGAAGTTCGAGGAGGATGAGCTCACGATCTCGGCGGGCGTCCGGTTCGGGCTGAGCATGGGCAGTCCCATCGCGGTGCGCATCGGCAACACCGAGTGGCCCAAGTGGACCGAGGTGATGAGCACCGAGCCGGTGGAGCTCACCGAGCGATCCCGTGGACGGGGCGCGCCGCTCACGCGCCCGCGGCCCGGGCACGCCGACCTCGTGGGTATGCAGAAGTACGGCTTCGACGAGGCGCGACCGATCCTCGAGCGCGCGAGCGCGCGCGAGACGGCGGCGCGCGTCGCGCTGGGTGCGATCGCCCGGGCCTTCCTCGCCGAGCTGGAGGTCGGCCTGGTCAGCCACACGCTGTCGATCGGTCCCGTCCAGGTGCCGGAGAGCGCCGCGCTGCCGACGCCCGATGACGTGGCGACGCTGGACGCCGATCCGCTGCGCTGCTTCGACGCCGCCACGAGCGAGCGGATGGTCGCAGAGGTGGATGCCGCGCGCAAGGACGGCGACACGCTCGGCGGCATCGTCGAGGTGCTCGCCTACGGTCTGCCGCCGGGGCTCGGGTCGCACGTGCAGTGGGACCGGAAGCTGGACGGCCGGCTCGCACAGGCGCTGATGAGCATCCAGGCCATCAAGGGCGTCGAGATCGGCGACGGCTTCGAGACCACGCGGCGTCGCGGCTCCGCCGCACACGATGAACTTTTCGCCACCGATGGCGGCATCGCCCGAGCAAGCGACCGCGCCGGGGGCACCGAAGGCGGCATGTCCACCGGCACGGTGCTGCGTGTGCGGGCCGGTATGAAGCCGATCGCAACGGTGCCGCACTCGTTGCGCACGGTCGATGTCACCAGTGGCGAGGCCGCCGGCGCGCACCACCAGCGGTCGGATGTGTGCGCGGTTCCCGCCGCCGGCGTCGTGGCCGAGGCGATGGTCGCTATCGTGCTCGCGGGCGCGGTGCTGGAGAAGTTCGGCGGCGACAGCGTGGCCGAGGTGCGTCGCAACCTCGACGCGTACCTGGCAGGCATCCCCGAGACGCTGCACACGACGGCATCGAGCGATCCGACGCTCCTCGAGCGATGAGCGGCCGCGCGGTCGCCCTCATCGGGCCGATGGGCGCGGGCAAGACCTCGATCGGGCGAAAGACGGCCAAGGCACTGCAGGTGTCGTTCACCGACACCGACATCTCGGTCGCTCGAGAGCATGGGCCGATCCCCGAGATCTTCGCGTCACAGGGCGAGCCGCGCTTTCGTGAGCTCGAGCGTGACGCGGTGCGTGAGGCGCTCTCGTCGGAGGGAATCGTCGCCCTCGGGGGCGGGGCGGTCCTGCACCCCGAGACCAGGGCGCAACTCGCGGCGCACCCCGTCGTCCTGCTGACGGTCGATCCACGCACGGTGGCCGGGCGGCTGCAGGGAACGAGCCGTCCCCTGCTCCAGGGCGAAGACGCGCTCGAGAACTGGCGACGGGTGATGGCCGAGCGCGAGCAGATCTACGCGGAACTCGCCGACGTCACGATCGACACCTCCACCGGGCACATCCGCGACATCGTCGACCGGGTTGCGACGTGGGTGCAGGAGCAATGGGCGCGTGACGCCCGGGAAGGATCGAAATGACCCAGACGACGATCACGGTTGCCGGAGACCGGCCCTACGATGTGACGCTCGGCCGCGGCATCCTGCTCGACACTATCGAGGGGACGCTGCCGCCCGCCGCGCGAAAGATCCTGGTCGTGCACCAACCCGCACTCGCGACGGCGGCGGGTCAGCTGCGCGATGCGCTGTCGTCGAGTGAGCGCCAGGTGCTGCTTGCCGAAATCCCGGATGCCGAAGCCGGAAAACGCGTCGAGGTCGCGGCGTTCTGCTGGCAGATCATGGGCCAGGCCGACTTCACGCGCACCGACGCGGTGGTCGGGTTCGGCGGGGGAGCCGTCACCGACCTCGCCGGCTTCGTGGCGGCCACGTGGCTGCGCGGCGTCGAGGTGGTGCAGTTGCCGACGTCGGTCCTGGCGATGGTCGACGCGGGGATCGGCGGCAAGACCGGCATCAACACCAACGAGGGCAAGAACCTCGTGGGGGCCTTCTGGCCGCCACGCGCCGTCGTGTGCGATTTCGAGCTCCTGGACTCGCTCTCCGACAACGAGCGCATCGCCGGGTTCGCCGAGGTGATCAAGGCCGGGTTCATCTGGTACCCGGAGATTCTCGATCTGGTCGAGAAGGACAGGTCGGCGGCTCTCGATCCCCAGTCGGACGCATTCGCGCGGTGCGTCGAGCTGGCGGTCCGCATGAAGGCCGAGGTCGTCGGCCAAGACCTGCGCGAAGCAGGTCTGCGCGAAGTGCTCAACTACGGTCACACGCTCGGTCACGCGGTCGAGTACGTCGAGAGATACCAGTGGCGGCATGGCGCGGCGATCAGCGTCGGCATGATGTACGCCGCCGAGCTGTCGCGGCTGGCAGGACGGCTCTCCGACGACGTCGTGGATCGACACCGCGACATCCTCTCGTCACTCGGACTGCCGACGACGTACCGTGCGAACGCGTGGAAGACGCTCCTGTCGACGATGCGCCGCGACAAGAAGGCGCGCGGCGACATGCTGCGCTTCATCGTTCTCGACGACATCGCGCGGCCGACGGTGATGCAGGCGCCCGACGAGTCGCTGCTGTTCGCCGCGTTCCAAGAGATCGGTGAGTAGCCACTGGCCCGCGCCCGTCCGGTTGCGACGCGAAATCTGCAGGTCGCATCCCCTCTGGAATGCCTCACCACTTGATGACTGAGGAACATCAACTGGTGAGGTTCCTGTAGCACTCCGTGACTCACCACTTGATGACTCAGGAACATCAACCGGTGAGGGGCTGGCGGAGTATGTCGGGGACACGAATTTCGGCGTCTGGGGCGGTGGCTCGGTGCGTGTCGGTGGTGGCAGGCAGAGTATGCGTATGTCGTCACATCATCAGAAACGCGACGGTCGAGCGTGACGCCTCGGCAGACGCGCACGGCACGGGGACGTTCGACATCTCCACGGCCGGGCTGCGACTCGCCGTCGTCGACGTCGATGGGCAACCGGGCGCGTCGATGCCCGATGACGTCTTCCACGATCGCGCGGGCGGGCGCCGGCCGGCACACCTCGACGTGCATGCGCGTCCTGAGAAGCCCACCATGAAGATGTTGCTGCGTGCCGCAGATCCGGTGCCTCCGGGCGGGGTCTGTCATCACCTCCGCGAAGAACGCGACAGGCTGCGGCGCAAGCGCGGTCTCGACGTGACGAGCGAGCAGCTCACGAGCAGCGTCGCTCGAGCACGGCGGTAGGGTGGTGCCGTGACAGTACCCCGCAGACTGCTCCTCCTGAACGGGCCCAACCTGAATCTGCTGGGCGTGCGCGAGCCCGACATCTACGGCACCGATACCCTCGACGACGTGGTGCGGACCGCGACGGATGCCGCATCCCGGCACGGCTTCGAGGTGCGCGCCGTGCAGAGCAACCACGAGGGCGTCCTGATCGACGCTATTCACGACGCACGCACCGACTGCGCCGGGATCGTGATCAATCCCGGCGGCCTCACGCACACCTCGGTGGTCCTGCGCGACGCGTTGTCCGGCGTCGCTCTCCCTGTCGCCGAAGTGCACATCTCGGACGTGTCGCAGCGCGAGGACTTCCGCCACTTCTCCTACGTCGCCGACGTCGCCGCGGTGCACGTCGTCGGCGAGGGCGTCGCCGGTTATGCGACGGCCGTGGATCTGCTCGTCGATGTGATCGCGGGCCGCGCCGAGGGCTGAGCTCAGGCCTTCACCGCCGCGCCTGCAGCACCCGCCGCACCCGCCGGGGCGTCGGCCGGCTGTCGCGGTCGCGCCGGCAGCGTCAGGCATACGCCGATAGCGACGACGGTGAAGCCCACCGCCCACCAGAAGGCGACGTCGAATCCGTCGGCGAGTGCGCCCAGCGATGTGCTCGACCCCACCGCCCACTGCAGAATCACGGCCAGCAGCGCCGTGCCGAACGCGCCGCCGAGTTGCTGCGCCAGGCGGGTGATGAGACTCGCGTGCGGAACCTGCTCCCGCTCCAGCCCGACGTAGGCGACGGCCATCACCGGGATCATGACGGCCCCGGTGCCGAGACCGCGCACCAGCAGCACCGCCATCAGCCACCAGAGGTTCGTCGTCGCATCGGCCAGAGCGAACGGGATGGTCGCAAGACCCATGACGACGAATCCGCCGATCGCGACGGCGCGGGCGCCGATCGTGTCGGTGAGCTTGCCGGCGAGCGTGCGGCTGAGCAGCGCGCCGACGCCCTGCGGGATCATCAGCAGACCGGCCGTGAGCACGTCCACGCCGTGCAGCAGCTGGAAGAACAGCGGCAGGAGCAGCATCGATCCATACAACGCTGCTCCCGAGAGGAACAGCACGGCCGATGACGAGGCGACGGGGCGCAGCCGCAGCAGACCGACGTCGATGAGCGCCGTTGCGGGGCGGCGCGACGACCGCCACGCGAACAGCCCGAGCAGCACCAGACCGACCAGCGCCGGGAGCCACACATCCAGGCGGCCGAACCCTCCGGGTTCGCTGACCCGCGACATCCCGTACAGCACACCGACCACTCCGGGGGAGGCGAGCAGCAGACCGACGAGATCGAGGCGAGCGCGGCCCGAGGGTTCGTCGTGCGGTACGAACTTCCACGCCAGCAGCAGCCCGATCGCGCAGAACGGGACGTTCACCCAGAACAGCCAGTGCCAGTCCAACCAGTTGAGGATCACGCCACCGATCGTCGGCCCGAGGATGGGTCCGAGCGCTGCGGGCAGGCTGACCAGGGCCATCAGCCGACCGAACGAGGCACCGCGCGGCACCTGCTGGATCGCCAGCGTGGCCATAAGCGGCATCATCAGACCGCCACCGACGCCCTGCAGGACGCGGAAGGCGATGAGACTCGGCGCGTCCCAAGCGAGTGAACAGGCGATGGATGCCGCGAGGAAGACCGTCAGCGCGATCATCCACAAGCGTTTGCCACCGATGCGTGACTGCGCCCAGCCGACGACCGGAATGGTGACGCCGAGCGCAAGCAGGTAAGCCGTGCTGACCCACTGGATGGTGCCGACCGAGACGTCGAGGTCGGTCGCCAGCGTCTTCAGCGCGATGCTCACGATCGTGCTGTCGAAGATGACGGCGAGGCCGCCGACGACGAGGGCGAGGGCCGTGACGACCGCAGTCCGGGGGATCGCCGGCGCGCTCGAGGGTGTGGACATGAGAACTCCTCCATAAGATACACGGCTGTATCTCTGAGTGGTGAGTGTACGCCGGTCGGATAAGATACACAAATGGATCTTGAACGGGATGCAGCACCGCTCCGCCGTCGCCGGGGCGAAGAGCTGGAACAGGCGCTTCTGCAGGCTGCGTGGGAGCAGCTGCTTGAGGGCGGCTACCAGGGGTTCACGATCGACGCCGTCGCCGACCGTGCGCAGACAAGCCGCTCGGTGATCTACCGACGCTGGTCCGACCGGGACGCCCTGCTGGAAGCGACGCTCTCGTACGGGCTGAACCTCGGGAGAGTGGAGACGCCCGAGACGGGCAGTCTGCGCGGCGACATGCTCGCGATGATGCGCACCTCCAACGCCGCGCGCAGTGCGATCGCTCCGCTCATGAGCGTCTTCATGGGCGCGTATTTCGCCGACTCCGGCCGCACTTTCGCCGACGTGCGACAGCGGGCATTCGGTGAGCGGACGGGAACGAGTGTCGATACGATCCTGGAGCGCGCGATAGCCCGCGGCGAGGTCGACCCCGCGCGCCTCACTCCTCGGGTGCGCACGGTGGCCGCAGACCTCTTCCGCCACGACCTGCTCATGACCGCGGCGCCGCTTCCCGACGACGCGATCGTCGCCATCGTGGACGAGGTGTTCCTGCCGCTCGTCATGGTCGACCGCGGCGCGAGCCGCGACATCCCGTAGAATCGGACGTCGGGTCTCGACACGGCCCCTACGAACTCACGAAACGGAACATCGCACATGGCATCCACCGCAGACATCCGCAACGGCGTCGTCCTCAACCTCGACGGCCAGCTCTGGAGCGTCGTGGAGTTCCAGCACGTCAAGCCCGGCAAGGGCGGCGCATTCGTGCGCACCAAGCTGAAGAACGTCGTGACCGGCAAGACCAACGACAAGACCTTCAACGCCGGCTCGAAGGTCGAGATCGAGAACGTCGACCGACGCGACTTCACCTACCTGTACAACGACGGCGACAGCTTCGTGTTCATGGACACCGCCGACTACGACCAGCTCACCGTGTCTGACGCGGTCGTCGGCGACGCCAAGAACTTCATGCTCGAGAACCAGGCCGTGACCATCGCGCTGCACAACGGCAACCCGCTGTACGTCGAGATGCCGGCATCGGTCATCCTCGAGATCACGTACACCGAGCCCGGTCTGCAGGGCGACCGCTCGTCGGCCGGCACCAAGCCCGCCACCGTCGAGACCGGATACGAGATCCAGGTGCCGCTGTTCCTCGAGACCGGCACCAAGGTCAAGGTCGACACCCGCACGGGTGACTACCTCGGCCGCGTGAACTGAGCCGGGCACCCCGCACACGATGAGCGCACGCAGCAAGGCGCGCCGCCGCGCGATGGACATCCTCTTCCAATCCGACGTCCGCGGTGAGCAGCTCGCGACGATCCTGGCCGCCGAGGCCAAACGCGCCGCCACCGAGCCCGCCCGTGAGGCCTCGTGGCTGTATGCACGCGAGATCGTCGACGGCGTGATCGACAATCAGGGCGAGATCGACGAGCAGATCACGACGTTCGCGAAGGACTGGTCACTGGAGCGGATGCCGGCGGTCGATCGCGCCCTGCTGCGCATCGGTGCCTGGGAGATCCTTTTCAACGACGAGGTGCCCACCGCTGTCGCGATCGACGAGGCCGTGGAGCTTGCGAAGGAGTTCTCGACCGACGAGTCGGGCTCGTTTATCCACGGCGTGCTCGCACGTATCGGTCGCTCGTCCTGATCTGAGCCGCGGTGTCGGACGCCCCTGCGAAGATGGAGGCCATGCCCGCCCTGCACCTCGATCCCGACGACATCCGTCGGCGGGCTGAGGGGTACGGGTTCGAGCGGGGCGTCACGTACTTCCGCACCGGGGCCGTCCGGCACGTGTCGTGGGAGGAGGATGCCGGAGTCCTGACGGGCATCGTCGACGGCAGCCGCTCTGCCACATATCGCACGCGGGTCCAGCTGGACTTCGCGCGTCCGGGCAGCCCGATAGTGTCCACCGCCTGCTCGTGCCCCATGCAGGCCGGGTGCAAGCACGTCGTGGCGACCCTCCTCGCCTGGAACGCGCAGACGATGGGAGCGACTCTGCCGCCGGCCTCTGCGCCGCCCGCACCCGTGCCGATCGTCATTCCGCCGGTGGAGACCGGCCCGGTGCCGTCGCCACGAAACTCCGCACGCGAGCCGACCTGGCGCAGCATCCTCGCCCCGGCCCCTCGGCTGCACGGCACGCGATCGCTCGCGCTCGGCGTCGAGCTGCGGCAGCGCGCCGCGCGCGGCCACAGTCGCTGGGCCCCGGCGCGATGGGTCACGGCTACGGCGCGAAGCCTCGCCACCGCCCCCGTCGGGCCGGAAGAGCTCTCGCTCAGCCTGCGGCCGCTCGAGCGCAGCGCATCGACGGGCCGCTGGATCAAGGGGCAGATGTCGTGGGACGCGTTGCGCCGCACGGGCGTCGGCTACGACGCACGACAGGTCGCCTGGCTGCGCGAGCTGCACAGCATCGCGCGGGCGCCGTGGTCGTTCGGCGGGTACGCCAACACGGGCGACTGGATCACTCTCGACGAGGTGACCTCGAGCCTGCTCTGGCCTCATCTCGCCGGCGCAGCCGCTCACGAGATCGAGCTGGTGCCGACAGTGAAGTCGCAGACGGTGCGACTTGCGGCCTCTGGCGAGGTGACGGTGCGGATCGCGCCCGTCGCAGCCGCGCTGACCCTGACGACACAGCTCTCGATCGACGGCGCCGTCGTCGAACCCGATGGCGTCCGTGCGATCGGCGACACCGGCGTATATGCCTACGCGTCACACCGATCGCAGGTGGAGATCACGCTGGCTCCGGCGGCGCTGAGCGACTCCGTGCGCGCGCTCCTGCAGACCCGTGAAGGCATTGTGGTACCGGCCGCCGAGAGAGAGCAGTTTCTTCGCGAGGGGTACCCGAAGCTTGTGCGCCACGCGCCTGTGATGACCGAGGACGTGGCTCTGCCCGAACCCGAGCCGACCCGGCTCGAACTCATGGTGCGGTTCCGCCCGCGCGACACGATCGATTACGTGCTGGAGTGGATCTACCCCGGCGGGGTGCAGTACCCGTACGGGTGGGATGACGCACCCGAGCGCGACGCCGACGGCGAGAGGCCGCTGCGCGCGGCGGTGACCGACGCGTGGTCCGAGGCCGCGGCATCCGGCACCCTCCTCGACATCGAGGCCGCCGAGTTCATCGCCACGGTGCTGCCGCGCCTTCGCGAGATCGACCACCTGCAGGTCGTCACGAAGGGCAAACAGCGCACGTACCGGGAGCTCGAGGGCGACCCCGAAATCGCCGTGTCGACGGTGGAGAGCACCGACCCCGACTGGTTCGACCTCGGCGTGATGGTGACGATCGACGGCCGTCATATCCCGTTCCAGCCCTTGTTCAGCGCGCTTGCGCGTCGCCAGGGCAAACTGCTGCTGTCAGACGGCGGCTACTTCTCACTGAAGCACCCCGCGCTCGACCGGCTGCGCGAGCTCATCGAAGAGTCGGCGGAACTCAATGAGTGGGAGACCGCGCCGCGCATCAACCGATATCAGACGGCGCTCTGGGCCGATTTCGAAGACCTCGCCGACGTCTCGGAGCCGGCGGTGTCATGGCGCGCGACGGCCGAGGGGCTGCGCGATGTCGCCCAGGTCGAACAGACCACCCTGCCGACAGCTCTGCACGCAGAACTGCGGCCCTACCAGAAGGCCGGATACGACTGGCTGGCGTTCCTGTGGCGGCATCGGCTCGGTGGCATCCTCGCCGACGACATGGGCCTGGGCAAGACGCTCCAGACGCTCGCGCTCATCGCCCACACGCGTGAGGCAGGCGAGCAGCGGCCGGTGCTCGTGGTGGCGCCCACCTCGGTTCTGGCGACCTGGCGGGATGAGGCATCCCGTTTCGCTCCCGACCTGAACGTCGCGGTCGTCGACGCCACACGGTCGCGCCGCGGTGCGTTGCCCGACGACCTCGACGTCGTCATCACCTCGTACACGCTGCTGCGGCTCGACGAAGACGAGTTCGCAGCGCGCGACTGGGCGCTCGTCGTTCTCGACGAGGCGCAGTTCGTGAAGAACCCCGCCACCAAGCTGCATAAGGCCGTGAAGAGCCTGCGCGCCGACGCGGTGTTCGCCCTGACCGGAACCCCGATGGAGAACACGCTGGCCGAACTGTGGGCGCTGCTGTCGCTGACGGCGCCGGGGCTGTTCCCGTCGGCACGGCGGTTTCGAGAGGAGTATGTCGGGCCGATCGAGAAGGGCAAGGTGCCCGAGAACCAGGAGGGCGGCCCCTACCGCGCGGCGCGGCTGAAGCGGCTGCGGCACCGTATCCGGCCGCTCATGCTGCGGCGCACCAAGGAGCTCGTGGCCGCTGACCTGCCCGCCAAGCAGGAGCAGCAGCTGTGGGTCGAGCTCGCCCCCGCGCATCGCGCGCTGTACGACACCGTGCTGCAGCGCGAGCGCCAGAAGGTGCTGGGCCTGCTCGAGGATCTCGACCGCAACCGGTTCATCGTGTTCCGTTCGCTGACGCTTCTGCGCATGCTCGCGCTCGCGCCGGTGCTCGTCGACCCCGCGCACGCGCGCATCCCGTCCGCCAAGCTCGACGACCTGGTCGAGCAGATAGCCGAGCTGGCGGCCGAGGGGCATCGGTGCCTCGTGTTCAGTCAGTTCACGTCGTTCCTGCAGCTGGCGGCGGAGAGGTTGGATGCCGCGGGCATCGCGACCGAGTACCTCGACGGCTCGACGCGCCGCCGCGCCGACGTGATCGACGCCTTCCGCCAGGGCGAGGCGCCCGTGTTCCTCATCAGCCTGAAGGCGGGCGGGTTCGGCCTCACCCTCACCGAGGCCGACTACGTCTTCCTCCTCGATCCATGGTGGAACCCGGCAGCCGAGGCTCAGGCCGTCGACCGCACGCACCGCATCGGGCAGACCCGCAGCGTGTTCGTGTACCGGATGATCGCGACCGGCACGATCGAGGAGAAGGTTCTGGCGCTGCAGCAGCGCAAGGCGCGCCTTTTCCGCTCCGTCATGGACGACGACGATCTGTTCGCGAAGGCGCTGTCGGCAGACGACATCCGCGGCCTGTTCGAGGACTGATACTCCCGGCGTTGCCAGGGTCGGGCACAGGAGGCGCCGCGTAGAATCGGGGAGCCATCGATCAGGAGGAGTTCCATGCGGATCACCGGGCTCGGCCACGCCGGGATGTTCATCGAGACCGCCGGCGGCAGCATCATCTGCGACCCGGTCATCGGTCCGAGCTTCTACGGAGCGTGGTTCCCGTTCCCCGACAACCGCGGCCTCGACTGGGAGCGCTTCGGCAAGGCCGACTTCCTGTACATCTCGCACCGGCACCGTGACCACTTCGACCCGCGGCTCATGGAACGGTACATCCGCAAAGACATCCGGGTGCTCCTGCCCGAGTACGCCACCGATGACCTCGAAGACGACATCCGCAAGCTCGGCTACACGAACATCATCTACACCGAGGCCGGGGTGCCGCTCGAGTTCGGCGACCTGAAGCTCATGGTCACGCCGCTGCGCGCGCCCAGCGATGGACCGATCGGCGACTCGTCGCTGTCCGTGGACGACGGCACCGCCAGCATCCTGAACCAGAACGACTCGCACCCGCTCGACCTGGAGAAGCTGCTGAGCTTCTCGAAGCCCGACGCCTACTTCACCCAGACCTCCGGCGCCATCTGGTGGCCGATGGTCTACGACCTGCCGCAGGACGCGAAGCAGAACTTCGCGCGGCTCAAGCGCGACGCGCAGAACAAGCGCGCGATGTACTACATCGAGAAGGTCGACGCCGAGCACGTCTTCCCGATGGCCGGGCCGCCGATGTTCCTTCGCGACGACCTTTTCCGGTTCAACGGGTGGGGCGAAGAGGATGACTCGATCTTCACCGATCAGGCGCAGTTCCTCGAGCACATGGCCGAGCAGCGGCCGGAGCAGAAGGGATACCTGTTCGTGCCGGGCACACAGGTCGACCTGAACCACGGTGAGATCGAGATCTCGCAGACGCTGTACACCGATGAGGAGATCGACCGCGTCTTCGGCGACAAGTGGAACTATCTGGAGGAGCAGCGCGCGTCGCGTCAGCAGGAGCTGCGCGATGAAGAGGCCTCGCGCGCCGCTGTCTTGCCGCCCGCCGAGATGCTCGTGGAACTGAAGGCCTGGTGGGAGCCGATGCTGCGCAAGTCGCGCACGATCCGGTTGGGCGTCGGGGGACCGGTGCGCATGACGATCGGCGATCTCGACCTCGTCGTCGACTTCCCGAAGGCGAAGGTGCGCGAGTATGCGGGGGAGGACTGCGAGTTCTGGTACACGATCCCCGCCGACCTCGTCTCGACGAACATCCGCGACCACGAGATCGACTGGTCGAACTCCATCTTCCTGTCGCTGCAGTTCAGCGCGGGACGCAAGGGCAAGTTCAACGAGTTCATCTACACGTTCTTCAAGTGCCTGTCGGCTGACCGCATCGAGTACGTGGAGAACTGGTACTCGGAGCAGGCCGACACCAGCGAGGACGTGCAGCTCGAGGACTGGATGGTGCAGCGCCGCTGTCCGCACCTGCGCGCGGACCTGTCGAAGACGGGCAAGATCGAGGACGGCGTGCTCACCTGCAGCATGCACGACTGGAAATGGGACCTCGCCACCGGGCGTTGCCTCACGACCCAGGGGCACCCGATCCGGGCTGAGCAGTGCCCGGTGACCGAAGAGGCGCTGCGTCCCGCCGGCTGATCTCCTGCCTGTACCACTTGCAGCTGTGGTGGTACTCTGACGACATGGCGACCACACTTCCACGCATTCAGGTGACGCAGACGCCTGAGCTGGCTGCGGGGCTCGAACTCGCGGCGAAGGAGTGGCCGGGGGCATCCCGGTCTGAGCTCGTCGCGCGACTGGCCGAGGCCGGCACCGAGACTCTGGCGGCACGTCGTGCCGAGCGTCGTGCCCAGCGCCGAAAGGTGCTCGACGAGACCAGAGGCAAGTATGCGAGTGTGTACCCGCCCGGCTATCTGGAAGAGCTTCGTGAGGACTGGCCAGAGTGATCGTCCTCGATGCGAATGTACTCGTTTCCTATTGGGGCGCTGGCGACGCACACACGGAGATGGCGGGCGAAATCCTTGACACCGAAGAGGAGCTCGTCCTGCATCCTGTGACGCTGGCCGAGACGCTCGTGGGCCCCACTCGGGCGAACATCGTGGATGACGCTCTGGCAGACATCGCACGGCTCGGTGTCGAGAGACATCGCGTGACCCTCGACGAACCGCTGCGTGCCGCCCGGCTGCGGGCGACGACACGGCTGAAGCTCCCGGATGTGTACGTGCTCGCCACGGCGATCGAACTCGACGCCACACTGGCGACCTTCGACGAGAAGCTGGCCGCGGCGGCGCGAGCACATGATGTCGCTGTCCAGGGTGTGTGACGGCCACCCGATACACTGGTCAGAGCAAGCAACCTTTAACACCGTCCTGTGAGGCGGAGAAGGGAGCGACGATGAGCACGCGCACCGAGCTGCCACGCGTCGTCTTACAGAGCGCTGATATCCAACGCGCACTGCGAAGGATCTCGCACGAGATCCTCGAATCCAACAGGGGCGCGGATGACCTGGTCATCCTCGGCATCCCGACCCGCGGCGTGAATCTGGCACAGCGCCTTGCCGCGCTCGTCACCCAGGTGAGCGGTACCGAGGTGCCCGTCGGCGCGCTCGACGTCACGATGTACCGTGACGATCTGCACCGGCATCCCACCCGCACTCCGCAGCCCACGCAGATTCCGCCCGGCGGTATCGACGGCAAGACCGTCGTCCTCGTCGACGACGTGCTGTTCTCGGGCCGCAGCATTCGCGCCGCACTCGACGCCCTGCAAGACATCGGCCGGCCCGCCGCGGTGCGGCTGGCGATCCTCGTGGACCGCGGCCACCGAGAATTGCCGATCCGCCCCGACTTCGTCGGCAAGAACCTGCCGAGCGCCAGCGACGAGCGCGTCAACGTGCACGTGGCCGAGGTCGACGGCACCGACGAGGTGACCATCGAATCATGAGGCATCTGCTCGACACCAAGACGCTCTCGCGCGAGGACGCCCTGCAGATCCTCGACGTCGCCGAAGACATGGGCGACACCCAGCGCCGCGAGGTCAAGAAGCTGCCCACTTTGCGCGGCAAGACCGTGGTGAATCTCTTCTTCGAGGACTCGACGCGTACCCGCATCTCGTTCGAGGCCGCCGCCAAGCGCCTGTCGGCCGACGTCATCAACTTCTCGGCGAAGGGCTCGTCGGTCTCCAAGGGCGAGTCGCTGCAAGACACCGCGCAGACTCTGCAGGCCATGGCCGCCGATGCCGTCGTCATCCGGCACAGCGCGTCGGGTGCCCCGCGGACGCTCGCCACCAGCGGATGGATCAGCGCCGGTGTGGTCAACGCCGGCGACGGCACGCACGAGCACCCCACTCAGGCGCTGCTGGATGCCTTCACGATGCGCAAGCGCCGCTACGGCGCCGACAGTAGAGGGCGCGACCTCGAAGGGCTGCGCGTCACGATCGTCGGTGACATCCTGCACTCGCGGGTCGCCCGCTCGAACGTCTGGCTGCTGCACACCCTGGGCGCCCAGGTCACGCTCGTGGCTCCGCCGACGCTGATCCCGCAGGATGTCACGGCGTGGCCTGCCCGCGTCGGTTACGACCTCGACGAGGCCATCGCCGACGCTCCCGACGCGCTGATGATGCTGCGGATCCAGGCTGAGCGCATGAACGCGTCGTATTTCCCCACCGAACGGGAGTATTCGCGGTGCTGGGGACTCGACCCTGAGCGCTTCGCCGCGCTGCCGCGGAGTACGATGGTCATGCATCCCGGTCCGATGAACCGGGGCTTGGAGATCTGCGCGGAAGCGGCGGACTCGCCCCGGTCGACCGTACTCGATCAGGTGACCAACGGGGTGTCCGTGCGCATGGCGGCGCTCTACCTGCTGCTGGCGGGGGAGCGGCCCGCGCCTGTGGACCATGACAGCGACGCGAAGAAGGAGGACGCACGATGACCGAGAGCCTCCTGTTCCGTGGAGCGACGCTGGAAGGTCGCGAGACCGCCGACATCCTCGTCGCAGACGGTCGGATCGCCGAGGTCGGCACCGGGCTGAGCGATGCCGGGGCGCGCGTCATCGACGCCGCAGGGCTCATCGCCCTGCCCGGCCTGGTCGATCTGCACACCCACCTGCGCGAGCCCGGGTACGAGGCATCCGAAACCGTCCTCACCGGCTCGCGTGCCGCCGCGGCCGGCGGGTACACCGCGGTGTTCGCGATGCCCAACACCTCGCCGGTCGCCGACACCGCGGGCGTCGTCGAACAGGAGCTCGCGCTCGGCGAGGCCGCGGGCCTGGTCAGCGTGCAGCCGATCGGCGCGGTCACCGTCGGGCAGAAGGGCGAGCGGCTCGCCGAGATCGGCGCCATGGCGGCCTCCCGCGCTCGTGTGCGGGTGTTCAGCGACGACGGCTTCTGCGTCTGGGACCCGCTCATCATGCGCCGCGCGCTCGAGTACGTGAAGGCGTTCGACGGCGTCATCGCGCAGCACGCGCAGGATCCCCGCCTGACCGAGGGCGCCCAGATGAACGAGGGGACCGTCTCAGCAGAGCTCGGCCTTGCCGGCTGGCCCGCGATGGCCGAGGAGTCGATCATCGCCCGCGATGTGCTGCTGGCCGAGCACGTCGGCTCGCGCCTGCACGTGTGCCACCTGTCGACGGCCGGATCGGTCGACCTCATCCGGTGGGCGAAGAAGCGCGGCGTCGACGTGACGGCCGAGGTCACCCCGCATCACCTGCTGCTGACCGAGGACCTCGTACGCGGCTACGACGCGCGCTTCAAGGTCAACCCGCCGCTACGGCGCGACGAAGACGTGCAGGCGGTCCGCGAGGGCCTCGCCGACGGCACGATCGACATCGTCGCCACCGATCATGCCCCGCACCCCGCCGAGGCGAAGTCGTGCGAGTGGCAGGCCGCAGCCAACGGCATGGTGGGCCTCGAGTCGGCGCTGCGCGTCGTGCACGCGGCGATGGTTCAGACCGGGATGCTGGGCTGGGCCGATGTCGCACGCGTGATGTCGCGCACTCCGGCGCAGATCGGCCGGCTGGCCGGTCACGGTCGCCCGATCGCCGCAGGCGAGCCTGCCGAGCTCACGTTCTACGACGTGGCGGCGGGTTCGGTGTTCGAACGCTCCGATCTGCGGGGCCGCAGCGTGAACTCCCCGTACCTGGGCCGTGAATTGCCCGGTTCGGTGCGCTGGACCGTGCACGCGGGACGGCTCACCGTCGCCGACGGCGCAGTGAACGAGGAGGTACCGGCATGACCCGTGAGGGCGCCCTGCTCATCATGATCGCGATAGCAGTCGTGCTGCTCGGGCTCATGGCGTGGGGCTGGTACCGACGAACGAAGCGCGACGCGGAGCCGCTGACCGCCGTCCGCGACCTGCCTGCGGGCACGTCCGTGATCGCGGGCTACGACGGCCTCTACGTCGCGACCACCCGGCACGGCGAGCCGCTCGAGCGGATCGCCGCCCCCGGGCTCGGTTTCCGCTCTCGCGCCGACATCACGATCGCCACCGCCGGCATCGCCCTCGACATCCCGGGGCAGCAGCGTCTGGTCATTCCTGCCGAGCGCATCACGGCCGTCGCCCTCGCGACGGTCGCCATCGACCGCGTCGTCGAGAAGGACGGGCTCGTCTGCGTCAGCTGGCGCACCGACCCGGGCACGACCGTCGACACCTATCTTCGGGCTCGCGATGCCTCGTCCGCCGCACTGGTCGACAGCATCCGCCCGCTCATCCACGATTCCCGGACAGGATCCGCCGCATGACCCTCACCACCGACCCCGCCGTCCTCGTTCTCGAAGACGGCACCCGCCACCGCGGCCGCGCCTACGGCGCCCGCGGCACCACCCTCGGCGAAGTCGTCTTCTCCACCGGCATGACCGGCTACCAGGAGACCCTCACCGACCCGTCGTACGCCGGCCAGATCGTGCTGCAGACCGCACCGCACATCGGCAACACCGGCATGAACGACGAAGACCCCGAGTCGCGCCGCATCTGGGTGGCCGGCTACATCGTGCGCGACCCCTCTCGCGTCGTGTCGAACTGGCGCGCGAACACCTCGCTGGACGCCGCTCTCGACCAGGAGGGCATCATCGGCATCAGCGGCGTCGACACGCGCGCCGTCACCCGCCACATCCGCTCCGCCGGCAGCATGCGCGGCGGCATCTTCTCGGGTGATGCCGCATCGCTCGATGCCGATGAGCAGCTGCGCATCGTCCGCGAAGCCCCGCAGATGGCCGGCCAGAACCTCTCGGCGCAGGTGTCGGTGGATGCCGTGACCGTCGTGCCCGCGCGCGGCGAGCGCATCGGCAGCGTCGCGCTCATCGACCTGGGCATCAAGCAGGCGAGCATCGAGAACCTCGCGAACCGCGGGTTCGACGTGCATGTGCTGCCGCACGACGCCACCTACGAGCAGGTCCGCGACTCCGGCGTCGACGCGGTGTTCTACTCGAACGGCCCCGGCGACCCGGCCACGGCCGACGAGCAGGTGACCCTGCTGCGCCGCGTGCTCGACGATCGCACGCCGTTCTTCGGCATCTGCTTCGGCAACCAGCTGCTCGGTCGCGCACTCGGCTTCGGCACCTACAAGCTGCCGTTCGGCCACCGCGGCATCAACCAGCCGGTGCTCGACAAGCAGACCGGTCGTGTCGAGATCACCGCGCACAACCACGGGTTCGCCGTCGACGCGCCCACAGACGGCGCCGTCGAGAGCCCGGCCGGCTACGGCCGCGTCGAGGTCAGTCACGTCGACCTCAACGACAACGTCGTGGAGGGCCTGCGTGCCCTCGACATCCCGGCCTTCTCGGTGCAGTACCACCCCGAGGCCGCCGGCGGACCACACGACGCCAACTACCTCTTCGACCGCTTCCGCGACATGGTCATCGCGCACATCGACTCCCAGAAGGCAGGCAACTGATGCCCAAGCGCGACGACATCACCTCCGTCCTGGTCATCGGGTCCGGCCCGATCGTCATCGGCCAGGCCTGCGAGTTCGACTACTCCGGCACCCAGGCGTGCCGCGTGCTGCGCGCCGAGGGCGTGCGCGTCATCCTCGTCAACTCCAATCCGGCGACGATCATGACCGACCCCGACTTCGCCGACGCGACCTACATCGAGCCGATCACTCCTGAAGTGATCGAGACGATCATCGCGAAGGAGAAGCCCGACGCGATCCTGCCGACGCTGGGCGGCCAGACGGCGCTGAACGCCGCAATGGCGCTGTACGAGCGGGGCATCCTCGCGAAGTACGATGTCGAGCTGATCGGCGCCAAGCCCGACGCCATCGAGAAGGGCGAGAACCGGCAGATCTTCAAGGAGCTCGTTCTGGAAGCGGGAGCGGATGTCGCCGCCAGCGTCATCTGCCACACGATGGACGAGCTCATCGAGGGGGCCGAGAAGCTCGGCTACCCGCTGGTGGTGCGCCCGAGCTTCACGATGGGCGGCCTCGGCTCCGGCTTCGCGTACGACGAGGAAGACCTGCGTCGCATCGGCGGCGCAGGGCTGCACGACTCGCCCACGCACGAGGTGCTGCTCGAGGAGTCGATCCTCGGCTGGAAGGAGTACGAGCTCGAGCTCATGCGCGACGCGGCCGACAACACGGTCGTGGTCTGCTCGATCGAGAACGTCGACCCGGTCGGTGTGCACACCGGCGACTCGATCACGGTCGCTCCGGCACTGACGCTCACCGACCGCGAGTACCAGAGTCTGCGTGACATCGGCATCGAGATCATCCGGCGTGTGGGTGTCGACACCGGCGGCTGCAACATCCAGTTCGCCGTCGACCCGGCCACCGGCCGCATCATCGTCATCGAGATGAACCCGCGCGTGTCGCGCTCCTCGGCGTTGGCGTCGAAGGCCACCGGCTTCCCGATCGCGAAGATCGCAGCGAAACTGGCTATCGGGTACCGGCTCGACGAGATCCCCAACGACATCACGAAGGTGACGCCGGCCAGCTTCGAGCCGACCCTCGATTACGTCGTCGTCAAGGTGCCGCGCTTCAACTTCGAGAAGTTCCCGGCTGCCGACACGACGCTCACGACGACCATGAAGTCGGTCGGTGAGGCGATGGCGATCGGCCGCAACTACACCACCGCACTGCAGAAGGCGCTGCGGTCGCTCGAGAAGCGCGGGTCGAGCTTCCACTGGGGCGACGAGCCCCGCACGGTCGACGAGCTCGTCGAGTTGTCGAAGCGGCCCACCGACGGTCGCATCGTGCTCATCCAGCAGGCGCTGCGCAAGGGCGCCACGGCCGAGCAGCTGTTCGACGCGACGGCGATGGACCCGTGGTTCCTCGACCAGATAGTGCTCATCAACGAGGTCGCCGAGGCGGTGCACGCCGCGGAGGAGTTGGATGCCGACACGCTGCGCCTGGCGAAGGACCACGGCTTCAGCGACGCCCAGCTCGCGCAGCTGCGGGGCCTTTCCGAGACAGAGGTCCGCGGCATCCGCCACGGGCTCGGCGTGCGTCCGGTGTACAAGACCGTGGACACCTGCGCGGGGGAGTTCCCGGCGCTCACGCCGTACCACTACTCCAGCTACGACGCCGAGACCGAGGTCACCCCGTCCGACCGCACCAAGGTCGTCATCATCGGCTCTGGACCGAACCGCATCGGGCAGGGCGTCGAGTTCGACTACTCGTGCGTGCATGCGTCGTTCGCCCTCGCCGACGCCGGCTTCGAGACGATCATGGTCAACTGCAACCCGGAGACGGTCTCGACCGACTACGACACGAGCGACCGCCTGTACTTCGAGCCGCTGACCCTCGAGGACGTGCTCGAGGTGCTGCACGCCGAGGAGCAGTCGGGCAGCATCCTGGGCGTCATCTGCCAGCTCGGCGGACAGACCCCGCTGGGACTGGCCAAGGGCATCGAAGACGCCGGGTACACCATCCTCGGCACCCAGCCCGCGGCCATCGACCTCGCCGAGGAGCGCGGTCTGTTCAGCGGCATCCTCGACGACGCCGGCCTCGTCGCCCCCCGCCACGGCACCGCCATCGACGTCGAGGGCGCGGTTCGCGTCGCCGAAGACATCGGCTACCCCGTGCTCGTGCGCCCGAGCTTCGTGCTCGGTGGCCGTGGCATGGAGATCGTCTACGACACCCCGAGCCTGCGCGACTACTTCGTGCGCATCGGCGAGGCGGCGATCATCGGCGAGGGCAAGCCGCTGCTGGTCGACCGGTTCTTGGACGACGCGATCGAAATCGACGTCGACGCGCTCTACGACGGCACCGATCTGTTCATCGGCGGCATCATGGAGCACCTCGAGGAGGCCGGCATCCACTCCGGCGACTCCAGCTGCGCACTGCCCCCGATGAGCCTTGGACGCACCGAGATCGACCGGGTGCGCGAGGCGACCCGCGGCATCGCTGCGGGCGTGGGCGTGCGCGGTCTGCTCAACGTGCAGTTCGCCGTGAGCGCCGGGGTCCTCTACGTGATCGAGGCCAACCCGCGCGCGAGTCGCACGGTGCCGTTCGTCTCGAAGGCGCTGGGCACCCCGCTGGCGAAGGCCGCCGCGCGCATCATGGCCGGCACGTCGATCGCCGAGCTGCGCGAAGAAGGCCTGCTGCCGGCATCCGGTGACGGTTCGACCGTTCCGCTGCAGGCACCGGTCGCCGTGAAGGAGGCCGTACTGCCCTTCAAGCGGTTCCGCACCGCTGAGGGTAAGACCGTCGACTCCGTGCTCGGCCCCGAGATGCGCTCGACAGGCGAGGTCATGGGCTTCGACCGCGACTTCCCGACCGCGTTCGCCAAGAGCCAGGCGGCCGCATACGGCGGGATCCCGCGTTCGGGCACCGTGTTCATCTCGGTGGCCGACGATGACAAGCGGGCGGTGATCCTGCCCGCGCACCGGTTGCGCCAGCTGGGGTACACACTGGTGGCCACCGAGGGCACCGGCGAGATCCTCGCGCGCAACGGCATCGATGTGACCGTGGTCAACAAGTACAGCCAGACGCTGGAATCGGGCGACCGCAACGTCGTCGATCTGATCAACGCCGGCGAGATCGACATCGTCGTGAACACCCCGAGCGGCATGTCGGCGCGCGCCGACGGCTACGAGATCCGCGCCGCGGCGGTCGCCGCCGACAAGGCGCTGTTCACCACGATCGCGACGCTGGGCGCAGCGGTCAGCGCGCTCGACGCGACCGGCGACGGCTTCGAGGTGCGCAGTCTGCAGCAATACGCGACAGATCGCGCGGAGGTGCTGGCGTGACGAGCTTCGGCGAACGGCTGCAGACTGCAGTCGCCAGCCGCGGACGGCTGTGCGTCGGCATCGATCCGCACGCCGAGCTCCTGGAGGCGTGGGGGCTGGATGCCACCGCCGCCGGCGCCCGCGAGCTCGGGCTGCGGGCGGTCGAGGCCGCGGCCGGCCGGGTCGCGGTGGTCAAGCCGCAGGTGGCGTTCTTCGAACGACACGGCGCGGCCGGGTTCTCCGCGCTGGAGGACGTGATGCGGGCGGCACGAGACGCCGGTCTCCTGGTGATCGCCGATGCCAAGCGCGGTGACATCGGGTCGACCATGCGTGCGTATGCCGAGGCGTGGCTCACACCTGGGTCGCCGCTCGAGGCCGACGCGCTCACGGTGAGCCCGTACCTGGGTGCCGCCGGCCTTGCCGCCACGGCGCAGCTGGCCGCCCGGCACGGCAAGGGCCTGTTCGTGCTCGCTGCCACCAGCAACCCGGAGGGCGCCGCCGTTCAGCGGTCGACGATCGCATCCGGCGTGCCGCTGGCGGCCGACATCGCCGCGCGGGTGCGAGACTGGGATGCGGCAGCTCCCGGCTGGCACGCGTTCGGCGTCGTCATCGGTGCGACCGTGGCCCGTGCCGACTTCGGCCTGACCGACGACCTGCTGCGCGACGTTCCGGTGCTCGCTCCCGGCTTCGGCGCGCAGGGCGCCCGGCTGGCCGACGCGGCCGGACTGTTCGGTGCTCTCGCACCGCATGTGCTCGCGAGTGCGAGCCGCAGCATCCTCTCCGCCGGTCCTGCGGGACTGGCGCAAGCCATCGATAACCATGTGAGCGAGTTGGAGGCCTGATCCGTGGCTGACGCCAAGCATCCCCCCGAGGTCGACCGGGTGGCCGCATCGCAGAAGGCGATCGCGGCCCGCCGTGCGCGGGCGAGTCTGAAACGCGACCTGACCATGCGGGTGATCGCCCCGCAGACGGTGGTCGCACGGGCGATCGAAGACCCGACGTCGGCGGCGGGGACGCTGCGGATCACCGACTTCCTCACAGCGCTGCCCGCGATCGGCGAGGGCAAGCGCGACCGGATCCTCGCGCAGCTCGAGATCTCCCCGGTCAAGCGCCTGGGCGGCCTCGGGATCCGGCAGCGCCGAGCGCTCGGGGTGTGGCTCGACGGGCGGTTCCCACAGCCCGGGCCGCGCAGCGGTCGCAGTCGCCTCCTGGTGCTGGCGGGGCCCACCGCCGTCGGCAAGGGCACCGTCGCGGCGGCCGTGCGGGAGAATCACCCCGAGATTCTGCTCTCGGTGTCGGCGACGACGCGGCCGCCACGGCCCGGCGAGGTCGATGGCGAGCACTACTACTTCGTCGACGACGCGGCGTTCGACCGGATGGTCGAGCGCGGCGAGCTGCTCGAGCACGCCACCGTGCACAACAAATACCGTTACGGCACGCCCCGCATGCCCATCGAGCGCGCGCTCACACAGGGTCGCACCGTGCTGCTCGAGATCGATCTGCAGGGTGCGCGCCAGGTGCGTGACGCCGAGCCGTCTGCGACGCTGATCTTCTTGCTGCCACCGAGCTGGGATGAGCTGGTGAGCCGGCTCGTGGGACGCGGCACCGAAGACGCGGAGGAGCGCAGTCGGCGCTTGCGCACGGCGAAGGGCGAGCTGGCCGCACAAGGTGAGTTCGACTACCACATCGTCAACGACGAGGTCACCCGCGCCGCCGCAGAGGTCGCCGCGCTCGCGCGCTGATCCTCCGTGCCGGCGTCACCGGGTAGACTGGGAGACCGCGCGCCCGCGCGCTTCGACTTGCGCACCCGACGGTGCGGCATCCGTGCTCAATCAGGAGGTTTCCCATGGCCGGAACGAACCAGGGCATCATCGAGCCCCCCATCGACAGTCTCCTCGAGAAGGTCGACTCGAAGTACCAGCTCGTCATCTACGCATCCAAGCGGGCGCGTCAGATCAACGACTACTACTCCGACCTGCACGAGGGCAACCTCTTCGACAACGTCGGGCCGCTCGTCGACTCGACCGTCGAAGACAAGCCGCTGACCATCGCGCTGCACGAGATCCACGAAGACAAGCTCCGCCTCCGTCAGGCCGAGTAGTCATCCATCGTCATCCAGAGCCCCCGGCGCCGGCCATGTCGGATGCCGGGGGCATACTGGTGCCCATCCGCCTTCATCTCTGGGGAGCACAATGACGCAGCTGCGCTTGTTCACGTCCGAGTCCGTCACCGAGGGGCACCCCGACAAGATCTGTGACCAGATCTCCGACAGCATCCTCGATCAGCTCCTTGCGAAAGACCCGGGCAGCAGGGTCGCCGTGGAGACGATGGTCACGACGGGGCTCGTGCATGTCGCGGGCGAGGTGCGCACCGAGGCGTGGGCGGACGTCCCCGGCACCGTCCGTGATGTCGTCAATCGCATCGGCTACACCTCCAGCGAGACCGGATTCGACGGCGACTCGTGCGGCGTGAGTGTGTCGATCGGCGAGCAGTCCAGTGACATCGCGCATGGCGTTGATCACGCCCTCGAGCACCGCGACAACGGCTCGACCGATCCGATCGACGAGCTCGGCGCCGGCGACCAGGGCATCATGTTCGGCTACGCGACCACCGAGACCCCCCAGCTCATGCCGATCACGGCATGGACGGCTCACCGCCTGGCCGAGCGTCTCAGCCAGGCGCGCCGTTCGGGCGCCCTGCCGTTCTTGCGTCCCGACGGCAAGACCCAGGTCACGGTCGGATTCGAGGGCGACGTCCCCCGGACGATCGAGACCGTGGTGCTGTCCACGCAGCATCACCCCGACATCTCCATGCCGGCTCTGCGCGCGGCCGTGCGCGCCGAGGTGATCGACCCGATCCTCGAGACGACGGGATTGGATGCCTCGCACGCCGACTTCTTCATCAACCCGGCGGGCCCGTTCGTCATCGGCGGCCCGAAGGGCGACGCAGGCCTGACGGGTCGCAAGATCATCATCGACACCTACGGCGGCGCAGCACGCCACGGCGGGGGCGCGTTCAGCGGCAAGGACCCCTCGAAGGTCGACCGCTCCGGCGCGTATGCGATGCGCTGGGTCGCCAAGAACGCGGTGGCGGCCGGTTTCGCCGAACGTCTCGAGCTGCAGGTGGCGTACGCCATCGGCAAGGCGAGCCCGGTCGGGCTGTACGTCGAGACCTTCGGCACCGGCACACTTCCCGACGAACGGATCACGGCGGCGATCCGCGAGGTGTTCGATCTGCGTCCGCGGGCAATCATCGAGCAACTCGACCTGCTGCGCCCGATCTACGCACGCACTGCGGCCTACGGCCACTTCGGACGCGAGCTGCCCGAGTTCACTTGGGAGCAGACCTCCCGCGTCGACGAACTGCGCCGCGCCGCCGGAGTCTGACGTGCCGGCGCGCCGCGTGGCCCGCATCCTCGTGGACTCGCCGCTGCCTCAGCTGGATCGCCTGTTCGACTATGCGATCCCCGACCAGCTCGCAGCCGAAGCGGTGCCCGGCGTGCGCGTGAAGGTGCCGCTGCGCAGCGCCGGACGGGTCGTCGAGGGATACCTCGTCGAAATGGGCGTCGACGACCCCGCAGACCGCCCGCTGTCCGATGTCGAGGTCGTCGTCTCACCGGTGTGCGTGCTCCCGGAACGGCTCTACCGGCTGGCGCGCGCGGTCGCCGACCGTGCCGCCGGCGGGGCCGGCGACATCCTGCGCCTCGCCGTGCCCAAGCGCATGGTGCGCGCCGAGAAGGCATGGCTCGCCGCGGATCCGCCGCTCGCACCCGTGGTGTCCGACGCGGCGCGCGCCCGGGCGCAGGCCGTCCTGGCCGCGTATCCCGGTCTGGAGGAGGGCATCACGACCGATGCGCGGCTGGCGCTGGACGCGCCGCCGCGCACGGCGCACCTGGCGGACGGCCCCGTCGTGGGCGAGTGGGCGATCGTGCTGGCTGCGGGTGCCGTGGCGTCACTGACCGAGGGGCGAAGCGCCGTGATCGTGGTGCCCGACTATCGAGACCAGGAGCAGGTGCTCGCAGCGCTCGCATCGTTCGACATCGGCGATGCCGTGGTGCGGGTGGACGCGCGGCAATCCGGCCCCGAACGCTATGGCGGGTACCTGCGCATCCTCGCGAAGGCCCCGTGCGTCGTCGTCGGCAGCCGCTCGGCGGTCTACGCGCCGGCGCACCGGGTCGGCCTGGTGGCACTCTGGGACGACGGCGACACGCTCCTGTCCGAGCCGCTGAGCCCGGGTGTGCACGCCCGTGATGCCGCTCTCGTCCGCCAAGAGCTGGAAGGGACCGCGCTCCTGTTCGCCGGCCACACGCGCACCACCGACGTGCAACGGCTGGTCGAGGCGGGCTGGGTGCGCGATCTGGCCGCGGCACGGCGCGTCTCGCCACGGGTGATCCTCTCCGCGACGCGCGAGGGGGAGTCGCGAGGCTCCCGCGTCCCGTCGGCCGCGTTCGCCGCCGCGCGCGAAGCCCTGCAGACCGGGCCGGTGCTCGTCCAGGTCGCACGCCCGGGCTTCGCCCCCACGCTGGTGTGTGCCGAATGCCGCTCGCCGGCCCGGTGCCGGCACTGCGGCGGCCCTCTGCGCGCTCATCGCCGGGGCGCGGTGCCGGAGTGCGCGTGGTGCGGACGCGCCGCCCATGGATGGACCTGCGCCTCATGCGGCTCCGACCGCGTGCGGATGGCATCCTCGGGCA
This sequence comes from Microbacterium horticulturae, assembly GCF_029094505.1. Lineage (NCBI taxonomy): Bacteria > Bacillati > Actinomycetota > Actinomycetes > Micrococcales > Microbacteriaceae > Microbacterium > Microbacterium horticulturae. The sequence goes on from NZ_CP119108.1 coordinate 1,739,028, forward strand.
GCGAGCGCACCGCGGACGAGCTCGGTCGTGCGTTCCCCGGAACCCGGATCATCATCTCAGACGGCGCGCACCCGCTGACCCGGGTCGAAGCCCGCCCCGCCCTCGTGGTCGCCACGCGCGGCGCCGAGCCGATCGCCGACGACGGGTACCGCGCGGTGCTGCTGCTGGACGGCGACCGGATGCTGCAGTCCGACGATCTGCGGATCGGGGAATCGTGTCTGCGCTGGTGGTCGAACGCCGCGGCGCTGGCAGCGCCGGGCGCTCCCGTGCATCTGGTGGGCGTCACCGGGCCGGTCGCACGAGCCCTGGCCACCTGGTCGCAGCCGGCCTATGCGCGCAGCGAGCTGGCCGAGCGTGCGCCGTTGAAGATGCCGCCGACGGTGCGGATCGCGGCGCTGGAGGGCACCGCGGCGGAGGTGGATGCCGCGCTGACGGCCGTGCGCTCGGCGGTGACCGATCTGGCGGTGGATGATGTGCTCGGCCCGGTTCCGGTCGAAGAGACGCACACCGTCCGTGCCCTCGTGCGCTTCGCGTATGCGCAGGGCCGGGTGGTGACCGCGGCGCTGCGCGGTGCGGTCGTCACCGCGGCGCTGCGCACCAGACGCCCGGCGAAGGGGCGTCCGCCCGGCCCGCGCAATACACTCAAGGTGCGCGTCGATGTGCTCGATCCCGAGCTGTGACAGGAAGCGAGGAGAGAATGCGCGTCGTGTTCGCCGGCACCCCTGAGGCCGCCGTCCCCACTCTGCGACGGCTCGTCGACGGACCCCACGAGGTCGTCGCGGTCGTGACCCGCACCGATGCTCCGCAAGGGCGCAAACGGGTGCTGACGCCGTCTCCGGTCGCTGCCGCAGCGAGCGAGCTCGGGCTCACGGTCATCAAAGCCGCGCGGCTCGACGACGAGGCCACCGCCGCGGTGACCGCGCAGCATCCCGATCTCGGCGTCGTCGTCGCATACGGCGGGCTCGTCCGCGAGCCTCTTCTTTCGGCCCCTGAGCACGGGTGGATCAACCTGCACTTCTCCGACCTGCCGCGCTGGCGCGGAGCGGCACCGGTGCAGCGCGCGCTGATCGCCGGCGACGAGACGCTCGGCGCCTGCGTGTTCTCCCTCGTGCCGGCCCTGGACGCCGGCGACGTGTATGCGCGGCTCGACTATGAACCGCCTGCCATGGCCACGGCCGGTGACGTCCTCGATGCACTCGCACATCGCGGCGCGTATCTTGTCGCCGACGTCGTCGATGCGCTGGCGGCAGGCACCGCACACGCGACACCGCAGGAGGGCGGGCCCACGCACGCACCGAAGCTCACGATCGATGACGGGCGCCTCGACTTCGACGAGCCGGCCGAGCGCGTCCTGGCGCGCTTCCGCGGGGTCACCCCCGAACCGGGCGCACACACCACTGTCGGCGGCTCTCGGCTGAAGATCCTCAGCGCGCGCCCCGCCGATCGGGCCGATGGCCTGGCTCCGGGCCGCATCGCACAGGGCGACGACGGGGTGCTGTTCGGCACCGCCACCGCGCCCATCGCCGTCGAGCGGGTGCAGCCGGCCGGAAAGGGAGCGATGGATGCCGCGGCCTGGTGGCGCGGCCTGCGGATCGACGACCCGGTGGCCGGCGCGTGAGCGGCGGCGCACGCGGCGTCGCCTACGAGACGCTCCGCGCCGTCGACGCCGACGATGCCTACGCGAACCTCCTGCTGCCCCGCCTGATCGAACGCGCCGGTCTCTCCGAGGCGGATGCGCGCCTGACGACCGAGCTGACCTATGGCACGCTGCGCCGACGCGGCACGTATGACGCCGTCATCGCCTCGGCCGCCGACCGCGCCGTCGACAGGATCGATCCCGCGGTGCTCGATGCGCTCCGACTCGGCGTGCATCAGATCATGTCGACGCGTATCGCCTCCCACGCGGCGGTGTATGAGACGGTACAGCTCGTGCGGCGCGCGGCCGGCGCCCCCGCCTCGGGCTTCGCCAACGCGGTGCTGCGACGTATCTCGCGCGACACGCCGGGGGAGTGGATGGCACGCATCGAGCAGTCCGCCCGTTCCGACGATGAGCGGCTCGCGCTGCGTACCGCGCACCCGGTCTGGGTCATCCGCGCGCTGCGGCGTGCTCTCGCAGCCGAAGGGCGCGCCGCCGAGCTGGAGGAGCTGCTGGGAGCCGACAACCAGGCACCCCAGGTGACCATGGCGGCACTCCCGGGGCTCGCCGACATTCCGGAGGGCCATCCGCGCACCCCGTACTCGCCGCTGGGCTTCCGGCTCGGAGGGGGCGACCCCGAGCCGGTCGTGCGCCGGTCACGCGGGCGCCTGCGCGTGCAAGACGAGGGTTCGCAGCTCGCCGCCCTCGCCCTGACCCGCGCTGCTCCCGTCCGCGAGGGCGAGCGCTGGCTCGATCTGTGCGCGGGGCCCGGCGGAAAGACCGCGATCCTGGCGGCGGAGGCGATCGCGCACGATGCGCGACTGGAGGCGAACGAACTCGTTCCCGCGCGCGCCGGCCTCGTGCGACAGGCGCTCGCGGCGATCCCCAGACGCTTCTCCGTCACAGAGGAGGACGGCCGTACGCGGGCCGCCGACGGCGCCGACGCCTATGACCGCATCCTCGTCGACGCGCCGTGCACGGGCCTGGGCGCGCTCCGCCGCCGGCCCGAGGCGCGCTGGCGCAAGAGCCCCGCCGACGTCCCCGAGCTGACCGGCCTGCAGGCCGAGCTGCTCGATGCCGCGATCGGCGCGCTGCGGCCGGGCGGGATCGTCGCGTATGTGACCTGCTCGCCACACCTGGCCGAGACCTCGGGCGTGCTCGCCGAGATTCGACGCAGCCGCTCCGATGTCGAGCAGCTCGACGCCCGTGCCGTGCTGCAGTCGGTCAGCCGGGCGCCGATGGATCTGGCGGCACCGGAGGACGGCTCCGGGCGCGCCCAGCTGTGGCCGCATCGCCACGGGACGGACGCGATGTTCATCGCTCTGCTGCGCCGCGGCTGACCCCTGCACGAGCCGCAGCGGCCCGCCATAATGGGGACGTGGCCTCCGACGTGCGCATCAACCCCAGCATCCTCGCCGCCGACTTCGTGAATATGCAGGCAGAGCTCTCCCGCATCGCGACCGCCGACTTCGTGCACGTCGACGTCATGGACAACCACTTCGTGCCGAATCTGACCTTCGGTCCGCAGATGGTCGAGCGGATCCAGGCAACGAGCCCGGTGCCCCTCGATGTGCACCTGATGATCGACGATCCCGACCGCTGGGCGCCGGGCTACGCCGAGATCGGCGCCGCGTCGGTGACGTTCCACCTCGAGGCGGCGAATGAGCCGGTGGCACTCGCCCGGCGGCTGCGGGCTATCGGTGCGCGTGCCGGCGTGGCCGTGAAGCCGATGACGCCTGTCGAGCAGCTGTTCGACATCCTCGATGACTTCGATCAGATCCTCGTGATGACCGTCGAGCCCGGCTTCGGCGGACAGTCGTTCATGCCCGAGACCATGCCCAAACTGCGTCGGCTGCGCGACGAGGCGCGTCGGCGCGGGTCGCAAGTGTGGCTGCAGGTGGACGGCGGGATCGCGGCATCCACCATCGTCCAGGCGGCGGAATCGGGCGCCGACACCTTCGTCGCGGGCTCGGCGGTGTTCGGTGCCGACGACCCCGAGCAGGCGATCGCCGCGCTGCGCTCGGACGCTGCGGCGCACACGCACTGAACGTCATGCGGTCCGAGACCCGTCTTCGGTTCGATACCCTGGACAGGTGAAGACGTTCGACTCCCTGTTCGCGGAACTGACCGCGAAGGCGACCGACCGACCCGCGGGCTCCGGCACCGTCGCTGAGCTGGACGCGGGAGTGCACGCCATCGGCAAGAAGGTCGTCGAAGAGGCCGCCGAAGTCTGGATGGCCGCCGAGTACGAGACGACGGATGCCGCGGCTGAAGAGATCTCGCAGCTGCTCTACCACGTGCAGGTCATGATGATCGCGAAGGGGCTCACGCTCGAGGACGTGTACCGACATCTGTGATGTCGCCACCCTTCCCGTACGCCTCCGACGAAAGACATACATGCTGCGAATCGCCGTTCCCAACAAGGGTTCGCTCGCCGAAACCGCTGCCGAGATGCTCGCCGAGGCCGGATACGCCGGCCGTCGCGACAGCAAAGAACTGCACCTGATCGACCCCGAGAACGAGGTCGAGTTCTTCTACCTGCGCCCGAAGGACATCGCCACCTACGTCGGCTCCGGTGCCCTGCATGTCGGCATCACCGGGCGAGACCTGCTGTGTGACGCACGGATGCCGGGTGCGCGCGAGATCGAAGCTCTGGGCTTCGCGAACTCGACGTTCCGGTTCGCCGCCCCTCCGGGGCGCTTCGCCGATGTCGCCGCCCTCGACGGTGCGCGCGTTGCGACGTCGTACCCGGGGCTGGTGGACGCGTTCCTCGACGAACGCGGCATCGCCGTCGACCTGGTCCCGCTGGACGGCGCCGTCGAGTCCGCCGTCGAGCTGGGCGTCGCCGACGCCATCGCCGACGTCGTCGAGACCGGTACGACGCTGCGTCAGGCGGGGCTCGAGGTCTTCGGCCCGGAGATCCTCCGTTCGGAGGCCGTGCTCGTCGCCGGTCCGGAGGACGCCGACGGCACCGAGACCCTGGTGCGCCGTCTGCACGGCGTGATGGTCGCCCGCCGATACGTGCTCATCGACTACGACCTGCCGGCGAAGCTCGTGGAGCAGGCGGTCGCGGCCGTGCCCGGGATGGAGTCGCCGACCATCTCGCCCCTGCGCGATCCCGAGTGGGTCGCGGTTCGCGTCATGAGCCCGCGCAAGACCGTCAACCAGGTCATGGACACCCTGTACGGACTGGGCGCGCGCGCGATCCTCGTGACCGCCATCCACGCCGCGAGGCTCTGATGACCCTTGCCACGCGTGTGATCCCGTGCCTGGATGTGGCCGCGGGCCGCGTCGTGAAGGGCGTCAACTTCCAGAACCTGCGCGACATGGGCGACCCCGTCGAGCTCGCTCGGCTGTACTTCGACCAGGGCGCCGACGAGCTGACGTTCCTCGACGTCACCGCCACCGTCGACGAACGCGCGACGACCTATGACGTCGTGCGGCGCACCGCCGAGCAGGTCTTCATTCCGCTGACGGTCGGGGGCGGCGTGCGCTCCGTGGATGACGTGGCGCGCCTGCTGGGCGTCGGCGCCGACAAGATCGGCGTCAATTCGGCGGCCATCGCGCGCCCCGACCTGCTCGATGAGATCGCGGACCGCTTCGGTGCGCAGGTGCTGGTCCTCTCACTTGATGTGAAGCGGTCGGATGCCGCGACCTCGGGCTTCGTCGTGACCACCCACGGCGGCCGCGTCAAGACGGCGCTCGACGCCCTGGAGTGGGCGCGCGAAGCGATCGAGCGCGGTGCCGGTGAATTGCTGGTCAACTCCATCGACGCCGACGGCACGAAGGAGGGCTTCGACCTGGAGCTGATCGCGCTGATGCGGGAGGTGTCGTCCGTCCCCGTCATCGCCTCCGGCGGCGCAGGCGCTGCGGCGGACTTCCCGCCCGCGGTGCACGCCGGCGCTGATGCGCTCCTGGCAGCATCCGTCTTCCACTCCCGCCAGCTGTCCATCGCCGATGTGAAGACGGCGCTGGCCGACGCCGGCATCCCGACTCGAAGAACGGGGGACAGCGCATGACCGAGGCGTTCGACGAACGCGTGGCCCGGGTGAGCTTCAACGAGCAGGGACTCGTGCCCGCGATCATCCAGGAATGGGACACCCGCGAGGTGCTCATGCTGGGCTGGATGGACGCTGAGGCGCTGCGTCGCACGCTGACCGAAGGGCGTGTGACGTTCTGGTCGCGCTCACGGCAGGAGTATTGGCGAAAGGGCGACACGTCGGGGCACATCCAGCTGGTGCGCGGTGCGCGCCTGGACTGCGACGGCGACACGGTGCTGATCTCCGTGCAACAGGTCGGGGCGGCGTGCCACACGGGCGATCGCACGTGCTTCGACGCCGACGACCTCGAGCCGGTCGTGGGCGGCCGGCCATGACACGTCGCGCCCGCACACTGGCCGTCGTCCTCACGGTGCTCTGCGGCGCCGTGGGAGTGCTGTCGGCGACGCAGACGTGGCTGCACGTCTCGCTGGCCGGGGCCGCCTCCGACGATCTGGCTGTCAGCGGCACCGCCGCACTGGCCGTGGCCACGCCGCTGTGCCTGGCCGTGCTGGCCCTCGGCGTCGCGCTGTCGATCGTCGGCCGAGTGCTGCGCTACGTGTTCGGGGGCATCGCGGTCGTCATCGCCGCCGTGCTCGGATACCTGACCGCGGTGGTCGTGGCGACGCGACCCGTCTCGGCGGTCGCCCGCACGGTCACGGACGCGACCGGGATCACCGGCGACGACCCGGTCGCACATCTGATCGCGTCGATGTCGGTCACCGCGTGGCCCTTCGTCATGCTCGCGGGCATGATCGTGCTGCTCGTGACGGGCGTGTTCATTCTGCTCACCGCGCACACCTGGACCACGAGCGGGCGCAGATACCGGACCGACGTCGTCGGCGCGGCACCGACGACGGGGACGCTCGACGCCGTCGATTCGTGGGACGACCTGTCCCGTGGTGACGATCCCACTGCCGGCGACGACCGCCGCTAGACTGAAATCGCGCGGATATCCGCGCCCGTTCGACGAAGGAGCCCCATGAGCAATCCCATTGCCGACCCCGGCCACGGACACTCCCCGGCCGCTTGGACCGCCGTCATCATCATGCTGGTGGGCATCGCGATCGGCACCGGTGCATTCTTCCTGAATGTGCCCTGGCTCGTGTGGTCGTGTGTGGTCCTGATCGCCATCGGGCTGATCGTCGGCTTCATCCTGTCCAAGGTGGGTTACGGCGTCAACGGTCCGAAGTACACCCCCAAAGAGCATTGAGCATGCTCGCCGACCTCACGGCCGGCGCCGTCGAGGACGCGCGTTCGCGCGAAGAGACGCTCCCGCTGCACGTCGTCGAGCAGCACGCCGCAGCCCAGTCGCCCGCGCGTGACGCCCGCGCGGCGCTCGCACCCGCCGGGCGGATCAAGGTCATCGCGGAGGTGAAGAGAGCCAGCCCGTCGCGCGGCGATCTTGCGGCCATCCCCGATCCCGCGCACCAGGCGGGGCTGTACGAGCAGGGGGGCGCCAGCGCGATATCGGTGCTCACCGAGCAACGCCGGTTCAAGGGCAGCCTCGCCGACCTCAGCGCGGTGAAGGCCGCCGTGTCGCTTCCGGTGCTGCGCAAGGACTTCATCGCAACCCGCTACCAGGTGTTCGAGGCGCGCGCCGCCGGGGCCGATCTCGTGCTCCTCATCGTCGCGGCCCTCGACCAGCCGACGCTTCGTGAGCTCTACCGGCTCGTCACCGAGCTCGGCATGACCGCGCTCGTCGAGGCGCACTCCGCCGACGAGGTGGCACGTGCGGTCGACATCGGAGCACAGGTGATCGGTGTGAACGCCCGTGACCTGACCACCTTCGAGCTTGACCGTGATCTGTTCGGCCGGCTCGCAGCATCCATTCCCGACGACGTCGTGAAGGTCGCCGAATCGGCAGTGAAGGCACCCGACGACGTCGCCCACTATCGGACGGCGGGTGCAGACGTCGTGCTCATCGGCGAAGCGCTCGTGACCGGTGACCCGGTGGCCACGCTGCACGACTTTCTGAACCACACCGAGGAGACGGCATGAGCCTGCGCGACGCCAACGGTCCGTTCTACGGCGACTTCGGCGGTCGGTTCATGCCGGAGTCGCTCATCGCCGCGATCGACGAGCTCACCGAGGTCTACGAGCAGGCGATCGTCGATCCGGCCTTTCAGGCGGAGTTCACCCGGCTGCTCACCAGCTACGCCGGGCGGCCATCGCCGATCACCGAGGTGCCGCGCTTCGCCGAGCACGCCGGCGGCGCACGGGTCTTCCTCAAGCGCGAGGATCTCAACCACACCGGCTCGCACAAGATCAACAACGTCATCGGCCAGGCGCTGCTGACCCGGCGCCTGGGCAAGACACGGGTGATCGCCGAGACCGGGGCGGGTCAGCACGGTGTGGCCACGGCGACCGCCGCCGCCCTGTTCGGCTTCGACTGCACGATCTACATGGGCGAGGTCGACACCGAGCGCCAGGCGCTCAACGTCGCCCGCATGCGTCTGCTGGGCGCCGAGGTCGTGTCGGTCAAGACCGGTTCACGCACGCTCAAAGACGCCATCAACGAGGCCTACCGCGACTGGGTGGCAACCGCCGAGACGACCAACTACATCTTCGGCACGGCAGCGGGTCCACATCCGTTCCCCGCAATGGTCCGCGACTTCCAGAAGATCATCGGCGACGAGGCGCGTGCGCAGCTGCTCGACGAGATCGGGCGACTGCCCGACGCGGTCCTCGCGTGCGTGGGCGGCGGCTCCAACGCCATCGGCATGTTCGATGCCTTCCTCGACGACGCCGACGTGAAGCTCTATGGCGTCGAGGCGGCCGGCGCGGGCGTCGACACGCAGGAGCACGCCGCCTCGATCGAGCGCGGCCGGCCCGGCATCCTGCACGGCGCGCGCACGTACGTGCTGCAGGACGAAGACGGGCAGACCGTCGAGTCGCACTCGATCTCGGCGGGCTTGGACTACCCGGGCGTCGGCCCGGAGCACTCGTGGCTGGCCTCGATCGGTCGCGCGCAGTACATCCCCGCGACCGACGACGAGGCCATGCAGGCGCTGCGGCTGCTCAGCGAGACCGAGGGGATCATCCCCGCTATCGAGTCCGCGCATGCACTGGCCGGCGCACTGCGGATCGGGCGCGAGCTGGGCCCCGACGCCGTCCTCGCCGTGAGCCTCTCCGGCCGCGGCGACAAAGACATGGACACCGCCGCCCGCTACTTCGGGTTGTACGACCGAGAGGACTCCCGATGACCTCGCGACTCGAGGAGGCCCTCGACGCCGCCCACGCCGACGGACGGGGCGCGTTCATCGGCTACCTGCCGCTCGGGTATCCCGATCTGCGCACGAGCATCGATGCGGCCGTCGCTCTCGCACAGGCGGGCGCCGACGTCATCGAGCTGGGACCGCCGTACTCCGACCCCGTGATGGATGGGCCGATCATCCAGGAGGCCGCCAACGCGGCCCTGGAGGTGGGATTCAAGATCCGCGACCTGTTCCCGGCCGTGCGCGAGATCACCGAACGGACCGGGGTGCCGGTGGTCATCATGACCTATTGGAACCTCGTCGTGCAGTACGGCGTGGCCCGGTTCGCCGACGATCTCGCCGCAGCCGGGGGAGCGGGGCTCATCACGCCCGACATCGCCCCCGACGCCGCCGCGGAGTGGATCGCCGAGAGCACCCGGACCGGCCTGGACCGCGTGTTCCTGGCCGCGCCCACGTCGACCGACGAGCGGCTTGAGCTGATCGTGCGCAACACGACCGGCTTCGTCTACACGGTCTCGACGATGGGCATCACCGGGGAACGTGCGGAAGTGGATGCCGCGGCCCGTACCCTTGTCGGCCGGCTGCGCGCCCACGGCGCGCAGCGCTGCTGCGTGGGCATCGGCATATCGACGCCCGAGCAGGTGGCCGAGACACTGACCTACGCGGACGGCGCGATCGCCGGCACCGCACTCGTGCGGGCGCTGCGCGACGGCGGTGTGGAGGGCCTTGCCGAGACCGCCCGCGCCCTCGTCGCCGGCACCGCGCACGGGGCACGTTCCGCGAACGTTTAGACTCGTACCCATGACGTTCGCCCCCGCCAACGCGCTGAACGGCGTGCTTGCCAGCATCCCGAGCCCTTCGATCAGTTACTTCGACATCGGGCCGCTGCGGATTCACTTCTACGCGCTGTGCATCATCGCGGGCATCATCGTGGCGACGCTGCTGACGAATCACCGGCTCACGAAGCGGGGCGGCGAGCCGTGGGTCGTCATCGACATCGCGCTGATCGCGGTGCCGCTGGCGATCATCTGCGCGCGCATCTATCACGTGCTCACGCACTTCTCGTTCTACTTCGGCCCGGGCAAGAACCCGTGGTCGGCGCTGTTCATCTGGGAAGGCGGCATCGCCATCTACGGCGCGCTGATCGGCGGCGCGGTCGGCGCCTGGCTGGGCTGCAAGTGGACGGGCGTCCGCTTCTGGTCGTTCGCCGACGCCCTGGCGCCGGGCCTGATCATCGCGCAGGCCATGGGGCGTCTGGGCAACTACTTCAATCACGAGCTCTTCGGTCTGCCCACCGGCCTCCCCTGGGGTCTGGAGATCGAGTCGAGCAACCCGGCGTTCCCTGCGGGGCTGGCCGCCGGCACGCTGTTCCACCCGACGTTCCTCTACGAGATGATCTGGAACCTGCTGGGGGCTGCCGTGATGCTCTGGGCGGGGCACCGGCTCCGTCTGCAGTGGGGCCGCCTGTTCGGCCTGTACCTGATCTGGTACAGCGCCGGTCGCATCGTCTGGGAGTCCATCCGCATCGACCCCAGTGACGTCTTCCTCGGCCTGCGAACGAACGTGTGGGCGGCGATCGTCGGCGTCATCCTGGGTCTGGTCATCATGATCGTCCAGAAGCGGCGCCACACGGGGCTCGAGCCGTCGGTGTACCGACCTGGTCGCGAATGGCACCCCGCGGGGGCTGTACAATCGGGAACCACCCCCGAATACGTCGATGTCAGCGACCCGGTCACGGACGTCGATCCCGCGGCCGCCGTCACGAGCGCAACCGTCGCGGACAACGCCCGAGCCTGACAGCGCGCACACGGGCGGCCTTACCGCTTCCAGTCCCTGGGCCGACGTCGTCCCATCCCGAGTTCAGTGAGGACGGCAGCTCATGTCAGCGACCTCTCGTGTGTCCCCGCCCGGTGGCACGTTCCCACCCCGCCAAGGCCTGTACAACCCGGCCTTCGAAAAGGACGCCTGCGGTCTTGCCATGGTCGCCACGCTGCGTGGCGAGCCGGGGCACGACATCATCGAGCTGGCACTGACCGCCCTGCGCAACCTCGAGCACCGTGGTGCCATCGGCTCTGACGCGGGTACCGGCGACGGGGCGGGCATCCTCACGCAGATGCCCGACGCGTTCCTGCGCGCCGTGGTCGATTTTGCGCTGCCGTCGGTGGGCGAATACGCCGCCGGCATGGTGTTCCTGCCGCAGGACGCCGCAGCACGCGCCGCGCAGAAGACCGGGATCGAGCAGCTCGCCGCCAGCGAGGATCTCGTCGTGCTCGGGTGGCGTTCGGTGCCCACCGACGACGCTCAGCTCGGCAAGCTCGCGTACGACGCGCGCCCGGTGTTCGAGCAGCTCTTCCTCTCCCGCCCCGCCATCGGCGGTGCGCCGGCGATGTCCGGGCTCGAACTCGACCGGCAGGTCTATCGTCTGCGCAAGCGCGCCCAGCATGAACTGGGCGCGTATTTTGTTTCCCTGTCGTCGCGCACGCTCGGCTACAAGGGCATGGTCACCACCCTGCAGCTCGAGCCGTTCTACCCTGACCTGCACGATGAGCGGTTCGCCTCCGAACTGGCCGTCGTCCACTCGCGGTATTCGACCAACACCTTCCCGTCGTGGCCGCTGGCGCAGCCGTTGCGGATGCTCGCCCACAACGGCGAGATCAACACCGTCGGCGGCAACCGCAACTGGATGCGCGCCCGGCAGTCGCAGCTGGCCTCTGAGCTGGTCGGCGACATCGAGCCGCTGCTGCCGATCTGTACCGAGGGCGCGAGCGATTCCGCGTCGTTCGACGAGGTCCTCGAGCTGCTCACGCTCACCGGCCGCAGCCTGCCGCACGCGATGCTCATGATGGTCCCCGAGGCGTACGAGAACCGCACCGATCTCGCGCCCGACCTGCGCGCGTTCTACGAATACCACGCCCTGCAGATGGAGCCGTGGGACGGGCCCGCCGCGATGATCTTCACCGACGGCACGCTCGTCGGTGCGACGCTGGACCGCAACGGCCTGCGCCCCGGGCGGTGGACGCAGACGACCGACGGGCTTGTGGTCATCGGCAGTGAGACGGGCGTGCTCGAGTTCGAGCCCGAGCGCATCCAGCGCCGCGGGCGCCTGCAGCCCGGCCGCATGTTCCTCGTCGACACGGCCCAGCGCCGCATCGTCGAAGACGAGGAGATCAAGACCGAGCTCGCCCAGCTGCACCCGTGGGAGCTCTGGCTGCGCCAGAAGCTGGCTCTGGGCGAGCTGCCTGAGCGCGAGCACGTGGTCCATCCGATCGCCTCGATCACCCGTCGTCAGCGCACGTTCGGCTACACCGAAGAAGAGGTGCGGATCCTGCTGACCCCGATGGGGCAGAACGCCGCAGAGCCGATCGGCGCGATGGGCACCGACACACCCGTGGCCGTGCTGAGTGAGCGGCCCCGGTTGCTCTTCGACTACTTCACCCAGCAGTTCGCGCAGGTGACCAACCCCCCGCTGGACTCGATCCGCGAGGCCGTCGTCACGAGCCTGCGCACCGGCATCGGTCCCGAGCGGAACCTCCTGGCATGGGGCCCCGACCACGCGCGTCAGATCACGATCGACTTCCCGGTGCTCGACAACGACGAGCTCGCGAAGATCCAGAACATCGAACGGACGATGCCCGGCCGGCGCGCGGTCACGATCCGCGGTCTGTACCACTTCGACGCCGGCCCCGGCACGATGCGCAAACGCCTCGCCGAGATCTGCTCCGAGGTGGATGCCGCTATCGCCGACGGCGTGGAGTTCCTCATCCTCTCCGACCGCGACTCCGACAAGGACCTCGTTCCGATCCCGTCGCTCCTGCTGGTCTCGACGGTGCACCACCACCTCATCCGTCAGCAGGACCGCATGAAGGTCGCGCTCGTCGTGGAGGCCGGCGACGTGCGCGAGGTGCACCACGTCGCAACGCTCCTCGGGTACGGCGCCTCGGCCGTCAACCCGTATCTGGCGATGGAGACCGTCGAATACCTCGTCCGGTCGGGAGCCATCACTGGTCTGGCCCCCGAGAAGGCTGTCGCGAACATCATCTATGCGCTCGGTAAGGGCGTGCTGAAGATCATGTCGAAGATGGGCATCTCGACCGTCTCGTCGTACACGGGCGCCCAGGTGTTCGAGGCGATCGGTCTGGGCCGCGAGCTCATCGAGGACTTCTTCACCGGCACCGAGTCGAAAGTCGGCGGCATCACCCTCGAAGACATCGAGGCCGAGAACCAGGTGCGCCACGACTTCGCCTACCCGAAAGACGACGCCGCGCGGGCCCACGAGCGGCTGTGGACCGGCGGCGAGTACGAGTGGCGTCGCGAGGGCCCGCCGCACCTCTTCAATCCCGAGACGGTGTTCCGGCTGCAGCACTCCACCCGCACCCGGCGCTACGACATCTTCCGCGAATACACATCGCTGGTCGACGACCAGGCAGCCGAGCTGAAGACGCTGCGCGGGCTGTTCCGGCTGCGTACGGATGAGCGTCCCGCCGTTCCGCTCGACGAGGTCGAGCCGGTCTCCGAGATCGTCAAACGCTTCTCGACCGGCGCCATGAGCTACGGATCGATCTCGCAAGAGGCCCACGAGACGCTGGCGATCGCCATGAACTCGATCGGCGGCAAGTCGAACACCGGTGAGGGCGGTGAAGACGTCGAGCGGCTGCTCGACCCGCGTCGTCGCAGCGCCATCAAGCAGGTAGCGTCGGGACGCTTCGGCGTGACGAGCTTGTATCTCACCAAAGCCGACGACATCCAGATCAAGCTCGCGCAGGGTGCGAAGCCGGGGGAGGGCGGGCAGCTGCCGCCCGCCAAGGTGTACCCGTGGATCGCCCGCACGCGGCACGCGACCGCCGGCGTGGGACTCATCTCGCCGCCGCCGCATCACGACATCTACTCGATCGAAGACCTCAAGCAGCTGATCTTCGATCTGAAGCGTGCCAACCCCGAGGCCCGTGTACACGTCAAGCTGGTGAGCCAATCGGGCATCGGAGCAGTCGCCGCCGGCACTGCGAAGGCCCTGGCCGACGTCATCCTCGTCTCCGGTCACGACGGCGGAACGGGCGCGAGCCCGCTCAATTCGCTCAAGCACGCGGGCACGCCGTGGGAGCTCGGCCTCGCCGAGACGCAGCAGACGCTCATGCTCAACGGCATGCGCGACCGCGTCGTCGTGCAGGCCGACGGACAGCTCAAGACCGGGCGTGACGTGGTCATCGCGGCACTCCTGGGTGCGGAAGAGTTCGGCTTCGCCACGACCGCGCTGGTGGTGGAGGGCTGCATCATGATGCGCAAGTGCCACCTCGACACCTGCCCTGTCGGCGTCGCCACGCAGAACCCGCTTCTGCGCGACCGTTTCACGGGCAAGGCAGAGCACGTCGTCAACTTCATGCAGTTCATCGCCGAAGAGGTGCGCGAGCACCTCGCCTCTCTCGGGTTCCGCTCGATCGACGAGGCGGTGGGCCACACCGAGGTGCTCGACGTCGACGACGCCGTGCGGCACTTCAAGACGGAGGGGCTCGACCTGAGCCCGATCCTCAACGGGCCGGCCTTCGGGCCGGGCGAGCCGCGCCGCCACATGCGCAGGCAGGAGCACCACATCGAAGAGCACTTCGACGTGCCGGTCATCGAGCGTGCCCGCGACGTGATCGAGCACGGCGGGCACATCAGCCTGGACCTGCCGGTGCACAACACCGACCGTGCGATCGGCACGATGCTCGGCCACCACGTCACCAAGGCGCATGGCGAGCACGGTCTGCAGACCGACTCGATCGAACTGAACCTGCACGGCTCGGCAGGTCAGTCGTTCGGCGCCTTCCTCCCCGCCGGCATCAGCCTGCGACTGGAGGGCGACTCCAACGACTATGTCGGCAAGGGGCTCTCCGGCGGGCAGGTCGTGATCCGCCCGCCGCGCGGTGCCGTCTTCGACGCGACGCAGAACGTGATCGCCGGCAACGTGATCGGCTACGGTGCCACCAGCGGCAGCCTGTTCCTGCGCGGCGTCGTCGGTGAGCGCTTCTTCGTGCGTAACTCCGGTGCGACCGCCGTGGTCGAAGGCGTCGGCGACCATGCCCTTGAGTACATGACGGGCGGATTGGCTGTCATCCTCGGCGACACCGGACGCAACCTCGGCGCAGGCATGTCGGGCGGCACCGCCTACGTGTACGACCTGGACGAGACGAAGGTCAACGCCGAGGCGCTCGCCTCGGGCGAGATCGAGCTGACGCCGTTGGGCAGCGCGGATGCCGCGATCCTGCGCGATCTGCTCGAGCGACACCGTGCAGAGACGGGGTCGACGCGCGCGGACGAGATCCTCGACGACTTCGACGCCGAGCTCGCGCACTTCGTGCGTGTGCTGCCGCGCGACTACGCTGCTGTGCTGCGCACGCGCCAGAGCGCGCTGGACGAGGGGCTGGACCCCGACGGCGATGTCGTTTGGAACCGGATTCTGGAGGTGACCCATGGCTGACCCGAAGGGCTTTCTCAAGGTGACCGAGCGGGAGCTGCCGCCGCGTCGCCCCGTGCCGATTCGGCTCATGGACTGGAAAGAGGTCTATGAGCCCACCGACCTGACCATGGTCCAGCGGCAGGCCAGCCGTTGCATGGACTGCGGTGTGCCGTTCTGCCACCGTGGGTGCCCCTTGGGCAACCTGATCCCGGAGTGGAACGACCTCACCCGTCGCGACGAGATGCACGCGGCCAGCGAGCGCCTGCACGCGACGAACAACTTCCCTGAACTCACCGGGCGGCTGTGCCCGGCACCGTGCGAGAGCGCGTGCGTGCTGGGCATCAACCAGCCGCCGGTCACCATCAAGCGCATCGAGCAGACGATCGCCGACGAGGCCTTCGCACACGGGTGGATCACTCCGCAGCCACCCGGGCGCCTGACCGGCAAGACCGTGGCCGTCGTCGGCTCCGGCCCCGCGGGGCTTGCGGCTGCGCAACAGCTCACTCGTGCCGGCCACACCGTCGCGGTGTTCGAGCGGGACGACCGCATCGGCGGGCTGCTGCGGTACGGCATCCCCGATTTCAAGCTCGAGAAGGCCGTCGTGGATGCACGGCTGAGGCAGCTCGAAGCGGAGGGCACCAAGTTCCGCCCCGGTGTGGAGATCGGACGCGACATCTCGTGGAGCGATCTGCGTGCCCGGTACGACGCGGTGGTCATCGCCACCGGCTCGACCGTACCGCGCGACCTGCCGATCCCGGGTCGCGATGCCCGCGGCATCCACTACGCCATGGACTATCTGGTGCAGGCCAACCATGTCGCCGCGGGCGACCCGGTGCCCGACCAGATCACCGCCGAAGGCAAGCACGTGATCGTCGTCGGCGGCGGCGACACCGGTTCGGACTGCATCGGCACCGCGCACCGACAGGGCGCGCGCAGCGTGACGAACCTCGCCATCGGACGGCGACCGACGATCGATCGGCCCGAGCACCAGCCGTGGCCGATGTATCCGACCGTGTTCGAGGTGCAGTCCTCCCATGAAGAGGGCGGTGAGCGTGCGTATCTGGCCTCGACCGTGGGGTTCGTGACCAGCGACGACGGCGCCGTGCGTGCGCTGCGCGTCGCCGAGACCGAATACGTCGACGGCGGACGCGTGCCCAAGGCCGGCACCGAGCGAGAGATCCCCGCCGATCTCGTCCTGATCGCCATGGGGTTCCGTGGCGCGGAGCGTGAGGCGTTGGACGCGCAGCTGGCGCTGCCGTTCAGCCGACTGGGCAACGTCGATCGCACCCCGCGCTTCGAGACGAGCCTGCCGGGCATCTTCGTGGCCGGGGATGCCGGGCGCGGGCAGTCGCTCATCGTGTGGGCGATCGCCGAAGGACGTGCGGCGGCCGCGGCGGCGGACCGCTATCTTGTCGGTGAGACCGCCCTGCCCGCCGTCGTCCTCGCAACCGATGTCGCGATCGGCGTACAGCCCGCGTAGGCTGGGCGCAACCCCTTGTTCCGCGAAACATTCGCGGAAAATGACAGAAACCCGGAGTACTGCTCGGTATGAGACGCGCGAAAATCGTCGCCACCCTGGGCCCCGCCACATCGACGTATGAGATGGTCCGTGCGATCATCGACGCCGGTGTAGACGTCGCCCGCTTCAATCTCAGTCACGGTGACTACACCGTGCACGACAACAACTTCGCCAATGTGCGGAAGGCGGCCGAGGACGCGAAGCGCCCTGTAGCGGTGCTCGTCGACCTGCAGGGGCCGAAAATCCGTCTCGGCAGGTTCGCCGACGGCCCGCACGAGCTCGCCGAGGGCGACATCTTCAAGATCACGGTCGAAGACGTCCCGGGCACCAAGGAGCTCGTCGGCACCACGTTCAAGGGCCTGCCGCAGGACGTCAAGCCCGGCGACTTCCTCCTGATCGACGACGGCAAGGTCCGGGTTCAGGTCGTGGAGACGGATGGAACGGTCGTCACGACCAAGGTGATCGTGGGCGGTCCGGTCTCGAACAACAAGGGCATCAACCTGCCCGGCGTCGCCGTGAACGTGCCGGCGCTGAGCGACAAGGACGAGGCCGACCTGCGGTGGGGCCTGCGCACCGGCGCCGACATCATCGCCCTCTCGTTCGTGCGCGATGCCTCAGACGTCGAGCGGGTCCACGAGATCATGGCCGAAGAGGGCCGCCGTGTTCCCGTCATCGCGAAGATCGAGAAGCCGCAGGCCGTCGATCACCTCGAGGAGATCATCGACGCGTTCGACGGCATCATGGTCGCCCGCGGCGACCTCGGCGTCGAACTGCCCCTCGAGGCTGTGCCGATCGTGCAGAAGCGCGCGGTCGAACTGTGCCGCCGCATGGCCAAGCCGGTGATCGTCGCGACGCAGATGCTCGAGACGATGATCAACAGCCCCGTGCCCACACGCGCCGAGACCAGTGACGTCGCCAACGCCGTGCTCGACGGTGCGGACGCCGTCATGCTCTCCGGTGAGACGAGCGTGGGGGAGTACCCCGTCGTCGTCGTGCAGACCATGGCGCGCATCATCGCGTCCACGGAAGACCATGGGCTCGAGCGCATCCTTCCGCTGGGCACCACGCCCCGCACGCAGGGCGGTGCGATCACGGCGGCAGCGCTCGAGGTCGCCGAGTTCGTCGAGGCGAAGTACCTCTGCATCTTCACCGAGTCGGGTGACACGGCACGTCGCATGTCGCGCCTGCGTCCGCGCATCCCGATGCTCGCGTTCACCCCCGATCCGTCCATCCGCCGCCGCATGGCGATCACCTGGGGCATCCAGTCGTCCCTCGTCGAGCACGTGCCGCACACCGACCGGATGTTCATCCAGGTCGACGAGCACCTGCTCGGGAACAAGCTCGCCGAGGTGGGAGACAAGGTCGTCGTGATCTCTGGTTCCCCTCCCGGAATCATCGGCTCGACCAACGACATCCGCATCCACAAGGTGGGCGACGCCGTGCACGGCAACGCACCCATCTACCGCGACCACCAGGCGTAGTCGCAGCTTCGCGGATATGAAGCGGGATGCCCCGGGTCGGGGCATCCCGCTTCGTTCTATGCTGAGCGCGTGAGCGAGCAGCCGGGGGCGACGCCGGGACGCCGCGTGCACTGGCTCGAGCTGCTCTTCGATCTGGTCATGGTGGCGTACATCGGCCAGGTTGCGCACACACTGCACGGTGATCCCTCGGCGGTCGACGGCATCGTCTTCGCAGTGCTCTTGGCCGCCGCATGGTGGGCGTGGGTCAACGCGAGTGTCACGATGAACCTCTTCGGCGCACACGTCACCCCGGTGGTCTGGGTGTCGGTCGGTATCGCCATGATCGCCGTCGGCTTCATGGCGGCATCGGTGCCGGCCGCGCTGACCGAGCGCCTGGCCGGGTTTGCGCTCGGAAACGCAGTGATCCGGGTGGTGTGGATGCTGCCCTGGTGGATGAAGCGTGCGACGACCGGAACCGCCTGGTGGCGCCCTGTGCTCTATTGCCTGGTGCCGGCTGTGCTCTGGGCCGCCTCGATCGGGGTGCCCGCACCGTGGCGGTACGTCGTCTGGGCCATCGCCGTGGCGATCGAGATCGTGCTGTTGGCAGTCCTCGGGCGCGCGATGGGTTGGCTGCAGCGCACTCTCGACGTCGGGCATCTGGTGGAGCGCGTCAGCCTGTTCGTGGTCATCGTCTTCGGCGAGTCGATCCTCAGTGTGATCGCTCAACTCGATGCGCACTGGGGGCCGCCTGCGTGGCTGGCCGCCTTTCTGGGCTTCGCGGCGATCGTCGCGCTCGCCTGGATCTTCTTCACCTTCGCACCAGCGGCGGTCGAAGTCGGACTTCACCGCCTCCAGGGCAGGGGGAGCGTGAGCGGACTGCGCGACACCGTCATGTATCTGCCGCTGGTGCTGATCGCCGGCGTGACGCTGTTCGCGGTCGGTATCGGAACGGCGGTCGCCGATGCCGCGCAGATGCTGCCGTTCTCTGCGGCCGTGTGCCTGTCGGCCGGCATCAGCCTGTTCTTCGTCGCGAGCGCCGCGGAATCGCTGCGTTACGGCGCACCGTGGCGCCACGTGGTGATGTGGGGGCCGGCCGGGGTCGTTCTCCCGTGGGCGCTGCTCCCGCTGTCGGCGGTACTGACGGCCAGCGGCGTCATCGCGGCGGCCTCGGTGGTGATCGCCGTCCTGGCCGTTCTCAACGCGGTGAACGCGCGGCGGATTCGCCTGGGCGCTGAAAGATGAGGAAGTGGCGGAGCGGGAACGTGATCCGGAGCACTGCCTGGCTCCGGACGCCTCTGCCGCGCATGTGTGCGCTACCGCTCGTCGCCCGTGTCATCCTCGTGCTCGTTGCGGATGCGGCGTCCTTCCTCGACCGTCTTCTTCTCGCGCTCGGCGCGCTTCTCGCTCTGACGAGTATCCCGAGCGGGGAGACGGATCTCCCGTTCGGCGGCGATGCCGCCCTGCAGCTCGCGGGCCCGCTCGAGTTCCGCGTCGAACTCGGCGCCCAGGAGCAGAGCGAGGTTCGCGATCCACAGCCACAGCAGGAACACGATGACGCCGGCGAGTGACCCGTACGTGCGGTCGTAGTGCGAGAACGTAGCGACGTAGACACCGAAGAGCAGGCTTGCGACGGCCAGCACGACGATGGCGAGAACAGCGCCGAGGCTGATCCAGCGGAAGCGCGGCTGCCTCGCGTTGGGCGTGAAGTGGTACAGCACCGCGACGAGGAGGATCACGACGGCCAGGAGCAACGGCCAGCGCAGGATCTTCCATGCCAGCATCGCGCCCGGACCCACCCCGAGGGCTTTGCCGATGGCGCCGACGAGGTCACCCGAGACGACGAGCGCCCCCGCGCCGATGGCCAGGGCGACCACCACGATCACGGTCACCATGAGCTGGACCGGCCGCAGCTTCCAGAACGGACGGCCCTCTTCGATCTCGTAGACACGGTTCATCGCCCGGCCGAAGGCGCCGACGTAGCCGGACGCCGACCAGAGCGCGATGACGATCCCCGTCACGAGCGCGAAGCCCGCGCCGGGAGCCTGCGCGAGCTGCTCGATGGGGCCTCGCAGTGCCGCGGCGGCCTCGCCCGGCGCGACATCCTCGACGATGCCGAGCACCGCGTCGACGGCCTGCTGTCGCTGCCCGACGACCCCCAGCAGTGAGAAGACCGCGATCATGGCGGGGAACATCGACAGGACGGCGTAATAGGTCAGCGCGGCCGCGGCGTCCATGCACTGGTCGGCGGAGAACTCGCGGACGGTCCTTCCCAGCAGGTACTTCCAGGACCTCTTCCGCAACTGCGTCGGTGCGTCCGGCTTCGCCGGGTGCTCCGGGGACGGCTCGTGCTCATCGGTACGGTGCTCGGTATCGTTCATGATCCTCCTCGTCGCGTGTGGGCTGCCGGCTTCGGTGGGGAGGGGCGGGCGCCATGCCCGCCCCCGGTACTCACCGGTCCGTGGTGTTGCGCTGCGCCTCCTGTGCGCGATCGGTCACGTCACCCGCGGCATCCGACGCCTCCGACTTCACGCTCTCGACAGCGTCAGCGGCACGATCCTTCACGGCCGCGGCCGCGTCCTGCGCCGGGTCCTTCAGGTCGGTGGCGACGTCCTTGGCGACCTCGCCTGCCTCGTGCATGAGCGGTTGCGCCTGTTCTTTCGCGGTCTGCGCCACATCCTTCTCCTTCTGGGATGCCGGAAAGAGGGATGCCGCGAGCAGGCCGGTCCCGAAGGCGATGAGACCCACGGCCAGGGGGTTGCCCTCGTGCGTCTTTCGCGTCGTGTCGCGAGCTCCGTGCGCGACATCCGAGACCGTGGACGACACGGAGTCCTCGACGTCGTGCGCGACTCCCATCACGCGTTCACGGACCGAGGTCACAGCGTCTCGCAGACGGCCCGTCTGCCGGTGCATGATCTTGCTCGGATTGACCTTGTCGGCCAGTGCGTCCACATCCCGACCGAGCTCACGCTGGGTGCGCTCGGTGTCCGCCCGCAGGGCGTCGGTTGAATCGGTCATCGGTTCTCCTCATTCCTTCTCAGCGTTTGCGGGATCTCCTGCAGCGACTCCACCGTCTGCGGAGCTCCCTTCACCTTCTTCAGCCGCGTGCGGCCCACGACGAACAGCACGGCCGCGATGATCAGCCAGATCACGGCCACGATGAGCCCCGACCATGCCCAGCCGACCAAGGGGGTCAGCGTTGCCCAGAGCGCGAGCGAGAGGAACAGCACGCCCATCAAAGCCGCGTAGCCCGCGCCTCCGAGCATTCCTGCGCCTTTCGCACTGGTGACGGCCGACTCCTTGAGCTCAGCCTTGGCGAGGGCGACCTCCTGTCGCATGAGCGTCGAGAGGTCACGTGTGACCTCACCGACCAGTTCACCGAGCGAGTTGGTCGCCGCGCGTTCTTCAGACGGCGTCGGATCGCTCATGGGCGTCCTCCTTCTCTTCAGCGGCCGACTGCGCGAGGGCGCGCGTGAGCCGTCCGGCCACGATGCCCGCCACCGCCGCGACAGCTATGAACACGCCGGGCCGGCGGCGCGCGAAGCGCTTGACCTCGGTGATGACATCAGTCGGCTCCCGCGCGCTCAGCCACCCCGCGGCGTGATCGAGACGCTGGGATGCGCGCTGCACGAGGTCGGTGGCCATGCCGCCGTCCTCTGACCGCTGGGCCATGGAACCGAGTTCGTCGGCTACCGACTGCATGCCTCCGGCGATCCGGTCCTGCTGCTGAGCCGCCTGGGTTCGCA
This sequence comes from Microbacterium horticulturae, assembly GCF_029094505.1. Classification (NCBI taxonomy): domain Bacteria; kingdom Bacillati; phylum Actinomycetota; class Actinomycetes; order Micrococcales; family Microbacteriaceae; genus Microbacterium; species Microbacterium horticulturae. The sequence goes on from NZ_CP119108.1 coordinate 1,761,074, forward strand.
GCTCGTCGCGCGTCTGCGCGTAGAGGTCCTTCACCTGCGATTTCGCCTCGCGTGCGACGGCGGCGCCTTCGCCCTGCGCGGTGTGCATGACATCCTGTGCAGCACCGGTCGCGGCATCCTTCACTGCTGCCGCCTCATCGCCCGCCGACCGATTCGCTCCCTGAGCATCGACCTGGGCGCTGACCTGGGCGCTGAGCGGGGCGTCGATCTCGGCGCCGCCCGAAACGTTCGCGCCGGGCGTGCGCGGCGTCTCACTTCCGCTCGGCGGTGTGGGCTCGTACGGATCTGACATGGTCTCTCCTCTTCTCGACCGGTCGCCGGATCGGCGTCGGCCTTTCGTTCTAGCGGTCGACCATGGAGAGAGAAGACGGGCTTGCGCGCGGAGCCGGAATGTGCATCGGGTACGGCGAGCGGCGAGGGAAGAGCAAAACGACGTCCCGAGGGACGTCGTTCATGGTGCCGATGGTGGGAGTCGAACCCACACGCCCTTGCGGGCAACCGAGTTTGAGTCGGTCGCGTCTGCCATTCCGCCACATCGGCGCACCTCGACGTGCTGCGCACGCCGATCTCTGACAATACCGTAGGATCTTAGGGTGACTGAGCAGGAACAGAACTCCGGGTCCGCATCCGCACCGCGTCGTGTCGTGGTGGCTGAGGACGAATCGCTGATCCGTCTGGACATCGTCGAGATCCTGCGAGACAACGGCTTCGACGTGGTCGGAGAGGCAGGCGACGGCGAGACCGCCGTGCAGCTGGCCACCGAGCTGCGCCCCGATCTGGTGATCATGGACGTCAAGATGCCCCAGCTCGACGGCATCTCTGCCGCTGAGAAGCTCAGCAAGGGCAACATCGCCCCTGTCGTGCTGCTGACGGCGTTCAGCCAGAAGGAACTCGTCGAGCGTGCAAGCGAGGCCGGTGCCCTCGCCTACGTCGTGAAGCCGTTCACCCCGAACGACCTGCTGCCGGCCATCGAGATCGCGCTGGCCCGCCACGAGCAGATCATCACGCTCGAGGCCGAGGTCGCCGACATGGTCGAGCGCTTCGAGACCCGCAAGCTCGTCGACCGGGCCAAGGGCCTGCTCAACGAGAAGATGGGTCTGAGCGAACCCGAGGCCTTCCGCTGGATTCAGAAGGCGTCTATGGACCGCCGCCTGACGATGCAGGATGTCGCCAAGGCGATCATCGAGCAGCTCGCGCCCAAGAAGAAGTAGCGCGATCAGCGCGACGGCAGATCGCGCACCATGTTCGTGATCCGCACCGTGGAGCACCGCCGTCCGGCATCGTCGCTGAGCACGATCTCGTGCACCATGACGCTGCGTCCGAGGTGGATCGGCGTGCACACGCCGGTCACGTAGCCCTCTGTCGCCGACCGGGTGTGCGTGGCGTTGATGTCCACGCCCACCGCCAGGCGTCCGGGACCGGCGTGCCAGTTCGCGTGCATCGAGCCCAGCGACTCGCCCAGCACGACGTACGCACCTCCGTGGAACAGCCCCACCGGCTGCGTGTTGCCCTCAACGGGCATGCGCGCGATGCAGTGCTCCGCCGTGAACTCGAGCCACTCGAAGCCCATCTTGTCGGCGAGGGTCCCGTTGCCGCGCGACCGCGCCCATTCCAGCGGGTCAGCCGACCGGTCGTTCCAGGTGGCGGCAGGAGCTGCGGGCGGATCGACGGGCATGACACTCCTTCGGGCGGCGGACGTCGGAACCCCTGACTAGGCTTGCAGGGTGACGGACTCCGCAAAGCCTACCCTCCTGATCGTCGACGGCCATTCCCTCGCATACCGTGCGTTCTATGCCCTGCCGGTCGAGAACTTTTCGACGAAAGACGGGCAGCACACCAACGGCATCTACGGGTTCCTGTCCATGCTCATCAACCTGATCAAGGCCGAGCAGCCCACACACATCGCGGTCGCGTTCGACACCTCGCGGGTGTCGTTTCGCACCCGCGAGTACGCCGAGTACAAGGGCACCCGCTCTGAGACGCCTGAGGAGTTTCGCGGCCAGATCCCCCTCCTGCAGGAGTGCCTGGCCGCCATGGGCATCACGGTGCTGACGGCAGAAGAAGTCGAAGCCGACGACATCCTCGCTACCCTGTCGACGCAAGGGTCGGCCGAGGGCTATCAGGTGCTGGTGTGCTCGGGCGATCGCGACAGCATCCAGCTCGTCACCGACAAGGTGACTCTGCTGTATCCGAGCGTGCAGGGCGTCTCGCAGCTCAAGCGCTACGACCCCACCACTGTCATGGAGCGCTACGGCGTCCGACCCGAGCAGTATCCCGATATCGCCGCCCTGGTGGGCGAGACCAGCGACAACCTGCCGGGTGTGCCGAAGGTGGGAGAGAAGACCGCGGTCAAGTGGCTCAACCAGTTCGGTTCGCTCGACGCGATCCTCGAAGGCGCCGATCAGATCAAGGGCGTTGTCGGCGGCAACCTGCGTGAGCACCTCGATGACGTGCGACGCAACCGTCGGCTTAACCATCTGCTGCGCGACGTGCCGCTTGCGGTGACCCCGGCCGACCTCGCCGTCAAGCCGATCGACACCCAGGCGGTGCGCGACATCTTCTCGCGGCTCGAGTTCCGCACGCTCACTGCCCGGCTGTACGAGGCGACCGGCACCGTCGAAGACGAACCCGACCTGCCTTCGGCGACCGCTCCCGAGCCCGCACAGCTTGACGCCGGCGCGCTGGCGACCTGGCTCGCCGACGCCGACGGCGAAGTCGGTGTGACCGTCACGATCGAGGGTGGTGTGCCGCACCGGCTCGGTTTCGCGACGATGGATGCCGCGGCCGAAGCATCGTGGTCGCCCGAGGTGGCGGCATCCATCGGCGCGTGGCTGGCATCTGACGCGCCCAAGCTCTTGTACGACGCCAAGCCCCAGTTCAAGGCGCTCCGCCGTGCGGGCGCTGAGATCGCGGGGATCATCCACGACGTGCTGATCTCCGGATGGCTCGCGCGTCCTGCGCTGCCCGACAAGACGCTCGGCAACCTCGTCGAGCGCTTCCTCGACGAGAAGCTGCCCGAGGCCGACCCGACTCAACTCGTGCCCGAGCACGAGGGCGCCACGCCCGGGCAGCTGTCGTGGTACGTCCTGCGGGTCGCCGAGGTCCAGCGAGCGCAGCTGCCCGAGCGGGTGGCCGCCGTGCTCAGCGAGATCGAGATGCCCACGCTCGTGGCCCTTGCCGACATGGAGCTCGCGGGCGTCGCAGTCTCGCACGAGAAGCTCAGCGCGTTCTCGAGCGAGCTGGGCACGCGCGCCGACGGGATTGCGCAGAACGCGTTCTCCGCGATCGGACGCGAGGTGAATCTCGGCTCGCCGAAGCAGTTGCAAGAGGTGCTCTTCGATGAGCTCGGACTACCAAAGACCCGCAAGACCAAGACGGGATATTCGACCGATGCCGGTGCGCTGGCGGCGCTGCAGGAGAGCAGCCCGCATCCGTTCCTCGACCTGCTGCTGCAGCACCGCGAGGCCACGAAACTGCGGCAGATCATCGAGTCGCTCGATGTCGCCATCGGCTCCGACCATCGCATCCACACGACCTACCTGCAGACCGGCAGTCAGACGGGGCGCCTGTCGAGCACCGATCCGAACCTGCAGAACATTCCGATCCGCACCGATGAGAGCCACCGCATCCGCGCGGCCTTCGAGGTCGGCGAGGGCTACGAAACACTGCTCACCGCCGACTATTCGCAGATCGAGATGCGCATCATGGCGCACCTCTCCGGTGATCCGGGCCTCGTCGAGGCGTTCCGCAGCGGCGAAGACCTGCACCGGTTCGTGGGCTCGCGGGTCTTCGGTGTCGAGCCTGCCGAGGTCACGCCGTTCATGCGCACGAAGGTGAAGGCGATGTCGTACGGGTTGGTGTACGGGCTGAGTGCCTTCGGTCTGTCGAAGCAGCTGCGCATCGAGCAGTCCGAGGCCAAACAGCTGATGACCGAGTACTTCGCCCGTTTCGGCGCGGTGCGCGACTACCTGCGTGCTTCCGTCGAGAAGGCGCGTATCGACGGCTACACGGAGACGATCTTCGGGCGCCGCCGCCCGTTCCCCGATCTGGGCAGCCCCAATCGTGTGCTGCGCGAAAACGCCGAGCGCGCCGCTCTCAACGCCCCGATCCAGGGCAGTGCGGCCGACATCATGAAGATCGCGCTGTTGCGCATCCATCGCCAGCTGCGCGACGAGCAGCTCGCTTCCCGTGTGCTCCTGCAGATCCACGACGAACTCGTCGTCGAGATCGCGCCGGGGGAGTGGGACGTCGTCGAGCAGATCGTGCGCGACCGGATGGGGGATGCCGCAGACCTGTCCGTTCCGCTGGACGTGCAGATCGGCCGCGGACCGAACTGGGACGAAGCCGGGCACTGAGCCACCGAACCGCGGCTGCGGAGACGCCGCGCCGTACCGGGCCTACAAGGCCGCACACGAAGAGGATGACACCAATGACGGAATCCGAACGCACACCCACGCCGGTCGACACGATCGCCGAAGCATGGGTCGACGACCTCGCCGAGCTGTACCCGACGATCGCGACCTACATCGGCCGCGACGAGTACAACGACCGCTACGGCGACCTGTCGCCGGCCGGTGTCGACGCCGCCGCCGAGCGAGCTCGGCAGCGGCTCGCCGAGCTCACCGCGGCCACGCCTGAAGACGCGATCGACGAGGTCACGAAGATGGACCTGGCCGGGCAGCTCGAGCTCATGATCGAGACGTACGAGGCCAAGGCGCACCTGCGCGATCTGAACGTCATCGCGTCGCCCGCACAGGATGTGCGCAACGCCCTCGACCTGATGCCCACGGCGACCGCCGACGACTGGGAGGTCATCGCCAAGCGCCTGGACACGCTGCCCGCGGCCCTCGACGGGTATATCGAGACGCTGCGCACCGGCATCGAATCGGGTGTGGTTCCGGCGCGGCGTCAGGTGAACGAGGTCGCCACACAGATCGCGCGATACACCGCGGGCGACGGGTTCTTCGCGACGTTCGTGGACGACGCCGCTCCCGCAGAAGGCCAGCTGCCGGCATCCGTCGCACGGCACCTCTCCGACGCTGCGGGCGGCGCACGCGTCGCCTACGACAAGCTCGCCGAGTTCCTCCGGGGCGAGCTCGCGGCTGCGGCGACTGAGCAGGACGGCGTGGGGCGCGAGCTGTACAGCCTGTTCTCGCGGCAGTTCCTGGGCGCCACGATCGACCTCGACGAGACCTACGAGTGGGGTCTGGAAGAGCTCGACCGCATGATCTCAGAACAGGAGTCGGTGGCCAACGAGATCAAGCCCGGCGCCTCGGTCGAGGAGGCCATCGCATTCCTCGAGGCCGATCCTGCCCGCCGTCTGCACGGCACCCAGGCCCTTCAGGAATGGATGCAGTCCACCGCCGACCGGGCGATCGCCGAGCTCGGCGCCACACACTTCGACATCCCCGAGCCGGTGCGGCGCATCGAGTGCATGATCGCCCCCACGCAGGAAGGCGGCATCTACTACACCGGCCCGACCGATGACTTCTCGCGTCCCGGCCGGATGTGGTGGTCGGTGCCCGAAGGCGTCGAAGACTTCGACACCTGGCGCGAGCTGACCACGGTCTATCACGAGGGCGTTCCCGGTCATCACCTGCAGATCGCCCAGGCGGTCTACAACCGCGGTGAGCTCAACGCCTGGCGCCGCCTGCTGGCGGGCACCTCGGGCCATGCGGAGGGCTGGGCGCTGTATGCGGAGCGACTCATGGAGCAGCTGGGCTACCTTGACGACCCGGCGGACCGACTCGGGATGCTGGACGGCCAGCGCATGCGTGCGGCTCGCGTCGTACTCGACATCGGCGTGCACCTTGGCAAGCCGCGACCGACGGCGTGGGCTCATCTCGGTGATGGCGGGCCGACGTGGGACGCCGGCTTCGCCCTGGAGTTCATGCGCCACAACGTGAACATGTCCGACGCGTTCGTGCAGTTCGAGGTGAACCGCTACCTCGGGTGGCCCGGGCAGGCTCCGTCGTACAAGGTCGGCCAACGCATCTGGGAGCAGCTGCGCGACGACTACCAGGCGGCGCAGGGCGATGCGTTCGAGATCAAGCAGTTCCACAAGCGCGCGCTCGACCTGGGCGGCGTCGGCCTCGACACGCTGCGCGCGGCGCTGCTCGCGCCCGTCGGTCGTTGAGCGGGCGCAGCGGGTCGAAACGTCCCTGAGTCACGGCCGTTGAGCCAGCGCAGCGAGTCGAAAGGACCCCAGCCTCGCTCGCTCAGCGACCGTCCCCCCGCAGCAGCCGCACAACCTCCTCATCCGAGGTCTGGGTGAAGTCGTCGTAATACGCGCCGACGGCCCAGAGCCGCTCCATCGGATGAGCGCAGACATACTCGTCGACGCTGCCGGGGTCAGGCCGCCAGTCCGCGGGGGCGACGGGAATCGCGAGCACGATTCCCGCCGCCGCCGCGCGCACGCCGGCCACGGCGGCACGTGCTGTCGAGCCGGTGGCGATGCCGTCGTCGATCAGGAGCACCGTCCTCCCGTGCAGCAAGGGCGCAGCATCCGGAATCAATCCCTGCCTGTGCGAGAGCACCGCTCGTTCGCGTTCTTCGATCTGGGCGAGCTCCGCATCATCGACCGCGGCGTGACGCACCGTGCGCCCGTCGATCACCCGCACGCCCTCGGCGATGGCCCCGAGAGCGACCTCCTCGTGCCCGGGCACTCCGAGCTTGCGCACTGCCACCGCCGTCAGCGACAGCGCGAGCTCGGCGGCGACAGAGGCCGCGACGACCACACCACCGCGTGCGATCCCCGCGACGACAGCGTGTGAGCCGCGCCACTGTTCGAGGTGGGCGGCGAGGTCACGCCCCGCCTCGGCACGGTCCGCGAAGAGTGCCATGCCGCCACCCTACGTCGTACGGAAGGCCCGCGGCGCGGTCGTAGGCTTGAGCAATGGCAGCGGTGCGTTTCGTGGCGATCGGAGACTCTTTCACCGAAGGTGTGGGCGATGAGTTGCCTGACGGCAACGCCCGCGGCTGGGCCGATCTCGTCGCGCAGGGCTGGGCGAACTCCGCGGGTGAGCCGATCGAGTACGCGAACCTCGCCATCCGCGGCAAGCTGATCGGCCCGATCGTCGAGCAGCAGCTCGAGCCGGCGCTCGCGCTGCATCCGACGCACCTGTCGTTCAACGGCGGCGGCAACGACATGCTGCGGCCGCGGACCTCCATCGACCACGTTGCCGACCTCTTCACGCACGTGCTGCGCAGGTGCGATGAGGAGGGAGTGAAGCTCATCGCATTATCGGGCGCGAACCCGTCAGGCCAGCTGCCGATGCGTCGCCTGATTCAGCGCCGCGGGGATGAGCTCTCGGCTGCGGTCGCGGCCCGTCTGGCGTCTCGCCCCGATGTGATCACCGCATGGAACTGGCCCGATCGCGAACTGAGCACGCCGGGATACTGGTCCGCGGATCGGCTCCACATGAACCCGCGCGGACACCATCGGGTCGCGGCCCGGGTGCTCGCGGCCGTCGGACAGCGACCGCCCGCGGGCTGGTGGTCGCTTCCGGAGCTGTCCGACGCGGGGCCGAAGGGCGGTGCGTACTACCGGGCGCACGTGCTCCCGTGGATCAAGCGGCGGCTCACTCACACCTCGTCGGGCGACGGCCGCAGCGCGAAGTACGGCGAGTGGGTCGAGATCACGCCGCAGTGACGCGCGCGTCCTGTGAATCGGGGTTGAGTAGCGCCGCCACGACGCCGCGCCACTTCTCACTCAGCGATTCAGGCTAGCGGCTTCGTCGCCTCGAGGATGTCGGTGGCCATCCACGGCCCGCTCCACCACATGCGCCAGCCGACCGGGCGACGCCGCAGGTCTGCGGCACCCAACTCGCGCAGCCGTCGCTGGTACTCGCCGACTTTGGAGATGTCGACGACCACGAGGCGCCCGCCGGGAACGAGCACGCGCCAGGCTTCGTCCACGGCCTTCATGCGCCCCGCCGCGCTCGGGACGTTGTGGATCGACAGACTCGCCGTCACCAGGTCGGCGGATGCGTCGGGGGAGGGGAGCTGCGTCATATCGCCGGTGAGAAAGGTGATGCGGTCGGCGACGTCGTTCAGGCGCGCGTTGCTCTCGGCCGCCTCGGGGCTGTTTCCCGATTGGTCGACTGAACGCCACAGGTCGAGACCGGTGACCTGTGCGCGCGGAAACTGCTGGGCAGCCATGATGCTGACCGCACCACGGCCACAGCCCATGTCGAGGACACGCGCCGCTGCCGGGATCTCGCCGAGGACTTCGCGCCATACCGTGAACTTGCCGCGGCGAGTGGTGTGCCAGAACAGCCATGCACCGACGAGCATGAGTATCCCGACCACGCCGATGATGATGCCGAACCACGGCGAGTTCCACAGCCAGAACGCGCATCCAGAGAGCACGAGGTAGATCACGCCGAAGCCAACCAGCATCCACGACACCCAGGGGGCGTCGACTCCATAGTCTCCGAGCGGCCGTGCGCGGTTCACGCCGTCAGGCTACTCCTGTGCTCCCGCGCCTGCGTCGGGGCTCGTCCATGCCGAGCAGAATGCGGGTCCGCTTGCGCTCGTAGACGATGAAGAACGCGCCGAGGGCCCAGAGCGGCACCTGCGTGAGGAACGCGATGCGGAAGGCGTCGAGACTGTAGGTCGCCGGCGTTCCCGCACCCTGCAGGTCGAGGGCGGCCCCGATGAGGAAGATCGCGACGAGCCCTGCGACGAAGCCACCGGTGTTCGTGATGCCGGTCGCGGTGCTGAGCCGGTGGCTGGGATTGTGCGTACGCGCATGGTCGAACGCGATCATGGATGCCGGACCCCCGGTGCCCATCGCGACCGCCAAGACGAACAGCAGCCACAGCGGAGCCGGTCCCGGCCATGCGATCACAGCCAGCCAGGCCACCATCTGAAACGCGACGGTCGGCAGAACGAGTGCGCGTGAGCGGTGGTTCGGCAGGCGCCCCGACAGCAGTCCCATCACGGGTCCCAGCGCCATGCCGACCGCGATGTACACCGTCGTGATCACGGCCGCTTCGGCGGGGGTGCGCCCCTCGCCGGCGGTGAGGAACGGGATGCCCCACAGCATGATGAACGCCGTGCCCGAGAACGGCGTGGTGAAGTGCGACCAGAACGCGAGGCGCGTGCCCGGGTGCGAAAGTGCCGCACGCACGCCCACCCGCGTGTCGGCCGCCGACGTCACGACCTGGATCGCTCCGGTGTCGGTGTTCACCGTGACATCCGTCGTCACCGTCGGCGGGTGGTTGCGCACGACGAGCAGCAAGAGGATCGCGAACAGGACGCAGAGCGCCGCGATCGAGGCGAACGTGATCTCCCACGTGCTGGCGTGCAGAAGAGCCGCGAGCGGGGCGATCGAGAGGAACTGTCCGGTCAGGCCGACGATTCCGGTGAGCTGCACCATGAGCGAGCTGCGTTGGGCGGGGAACCAGGTGGCCACCACGCGCAGCACACTCGGGAAGATCGCGGCGTCGCCGGCGCCGATGAGCATTCGAGCACCGATGGCGATGCCCACGTTGGGGGAGAGCGCCATGACCAGTTGCCCGCCGGCCATCAGAACCATGCCGCTCACGATGATAGGCCGGGTGCCCCAGCGATCCAGCAGAAGTCCGATCGGCAGCTGCATCGCCCCGTAGACCGCGAGCTGCAGTACGGCGAACATCGAGAGCGTCGAAGCGTCCGCATGGAATCGGTGCGCAGCATCCACTCCCACCGCCCCCAGCGAGGTGCGGTTCATCACCGACAGCACATAGGCGGCGACGGCGACGCCCCAGATCATCCACGCGCGCCAGAGCGATGCAGGAGCAAGCGGCGACGTCACGGATTCAAGGGTAGCTCGCGCCGCGACCGCCGAACGTCAGTGGTGGATGAGCACCTTGAGCAGGATGAGCACGATGCCGAAGGCGCCGCTGATGGCGGCGCCGAGCACGCGTGTCCAGAACGAGGCGGAATGCGCGGCCGCCATCAGCCAGCCGTCGATGATCAGCAGAAGAGCCGTGATGCCGAGGGCGAACCACACAGCGGTCTCGGGCTCGACGATGCCGGTCGCACCGAGCATCAGGACGGCAAGCGGAGGCACCGCGACGACGAGCAACCCGACAGAGTGCCGCGCGGCACCCCAGAGCGACCGGGGAATCGTCGAGCTCCGGCCATCGGCCAGCCGCGACAGCGTTCCCGCGTACACGTGTGCGGCGAAGAAGACGAGCACCGTCACTAGCACGGTGAGCATGGTGTCCCAGGCCTCGTCGCTGTTCTCCGATCCGACGATGATCATGCCCGCCACGAGGATCAGCCCGTAGACGGCCTCCTCCGAGACGAGAAGACCGCCCAGACGGGTCTGCGCGCGCACAGTACGTTCGGCCATCTGTCCAGCATGGCACCGCGCGTGTCAGGCGTTGTCGCGGATGTCTCGCGCGAAGTTCAGGACGTTGTCGTGCAGCGCCTCGATGCGACGCTGCCGCGCGGCATCCCGATCGAATCCGGGGTAGGCGAGCGGCGGCAGCTTGCGCACGTTGCGTTGGCACTCGAAGCGGGCGCACACGAGCGTACCGACCGTGTCGCCGTTGCGGCCGGCTCGGCCGGCGCGCTTCGCGCTGAAGAAGACGACGTCGTTGGGGAGTGTGACGTCTTCGCACCACGAGCATTGCGGACGGGTACGGGCGCGCTGTTCGGATTCGCGGAGCAGGATGCCGACGGGCGCCCCGTCGACGGGGACGACGACGTATCCCTGCAGGGCGTACTTCGCGTCGCGCCACCCGAGGAAGTCGAGTTCTTCCCAATCGAGCTGTCCGAAGTCGTCAGGCAGGGTCAGGCTGTTGCGCTCGCGTTGCGAGGCGTTGACGAAGGACGCACGGAGGTCCTTCTCGGTGAGGGTATGCATGAGGAAGGTCTTTCTGTCGATGGTGTGGAGGTACGAGTCGCGGCGCTCATCGCGTGAACGAGAGCAATGCGGAGCGTGGTCATCTCGTGCCGGCGCAGAGCGCGCCGACGACCTCCAGACGTCCCTGCGGACGATTCATCGAACAAGACACGGCCGCGAGTCTACGCCCGGGGGAGTGGGCGGAGCCTGAACACCAGGATCCCGAGGTAGCGATTCATCCACTCCTGCTTGTGGGGAAACCGTCGCGCGTCGGCTTCTGAGAGCTGCGGTTCGATCGCCTTCTCCACCCAGAGGCCGGCGGCGCTGAAGGTGTTGAGCAGGTCAGAGATCGTGTAAGTGCGCTTGGTGAGCGTTATGTCGTCGTTCCAGCCACTGCGGTACGTGTGCGGCGATGTCGCGAAGTACTCTTCGCCGAGCGATGTGCCGTTCGCTTCGGTGCGCTCGACCGCGTAGCGGATGGGCTGCGTGCGCGTGAGGAGGATGAACCCGTCCTTGGCCAGCAGCTCGCGCGCCTGGCGCAGCGTCTCGATTGGATCGGTCGCGTAGCCGAACGATTGCAGAAGGAGGATCCGGTCGAACGTACGGCCCGCTACCTCTGAGATGTCGATGGGCCGTGAAAGGTCACCCTGCACGAGCCGCAGGTGCGGAGTGGATGCCGCGACGAAGTCACCGCTGATGTCGACACCGACGCCGGCGGCCGCGCCGTCGGCCATGAGCTCCGCGAGCTTGGTGCCGTTGCCGCAGCCGAGGTCGAGCACCGAGAGACCGGTGACATCGCCGAGCATCTCGCGCTGCGCGGGCCATTCGACGAGCCGATCGAGGGAGTCCTGCCGCCCGCGGGCGCGCTCATAATCGGCAGCGAGTCGCGTCCAGGTGCCCTCGGCGTCGCGGCCGGTGTCGAGATGTGTGTCGGCGGCTGTCATACGGAAAGGTTAGCGGCGGGGTGAGGGCAGCGACGTCGCTCGAGCGCGCCGCTGGAGCGATTGTCCTTTCGCGTTTGAGATGCCACACTGCGCTCATGAGTACAACGGCTAAGACACCTGCAACGACGGAGATCGTGTCGACCGGTGTCGGGTTGAATCCCTGGGCCACCGCACTCGTCACCGTGGGAGGACTCGCCTGGTTGGTCTCCTTCATGCTCTGGCTGGTGCACTCTCCGGTCACTGATGACCTCGGCTACGACGTGGCCACTGCCACGGCGCTCACCGAGTGGATCAAGACGCTGATCGTCGTCGGTGGCGTCGCGTTCGTCGGAGCGATCACGATCGCCGGGGTCCGACACGAGCTGCAGGTGCATCGGTAGAAATCTGGTTGGGCGAGCAGGGAGTGCTCAGTAGCCTCGACGCATGGACCTCGCTGATGTCTGGCCGCTTTTCGCGCTCGAGCTTGAGACGCCGCGGGTGCTCATGCGCCCGGTTCGTGACGAGGATCTGCCGGGGCTCGCGCAGGCCGCACTCGATGGTGTGCACGACCCGGGCCGCACACCGTTCGGTGTTCCGTGGACCGACGCCCCGCCCGAAGACCTCGTGCGCAATCTCGCGACCTTCCAGTGGTCGCTCCGCGAGCGGGTGAGCCCGCAGTCATGGGTCGTGCCTTTCGGCGTCCACGTCGACGGACGGATCGTGGGGTGTCAGGATCTCTCCGCACACGACTTCGCGAACAGACGGACGGTGCAGTCCGGTTCCTGGCTCACGCAGAGTGCACAGGGGAAAGGCATCGGCACGGAGATGCGGGCCGCGCTGCTGCTGTTCGCCTTCGACACGCTGGGAGCGGAGTGGGCCGAGTCGAGCGCCGCGGACTGGAACGCGGCATCCCTCGCGGTCTCTCGCAAACTCGGATACACGCCCAATGGCACCACACGCGTTTCGCCGCGGCCGGGGGAGCCCGTCGACGAGCTGCGGGTGCGTCTCGCGAAAGACTCATTCGTCCGACCCGGGTGGCGGTTGAAGGCCAGAGGGGCCGATCGAGCCCTCGCGCAGCTTGGCATTCCGATGGGCCGCGTCGGCTGAACACCGCAGGTGAGGGAGAACCGGGATGCCGCAGCTGCGGGAGATCTCGCCCGGCGTGCTCGTCGCCACGAGCGGCTCGTGGGGGAGTGCCACGCGAGCTGAGAGGGTTACGGACGCGACACGATCAGGCGCAGCGACCCGTCGAAAGTCTGTGCCGTCCGAAGCCGGCCGTGCCGGGCATCCCACGTCCCATCCTCGAGGTCCGAGCGCAGGGTGTTCTCGAATCGTTCGCTGATCTCGGGTGAGACGAAGCTCCATGCGGAGTTCGCTCGGCGGGCACCGGGGTCGAGCAGCGCCTCGGGGCGACCGTAGTACGCCTCACCGAAGCCGTCCGTGCAGTCGAGGGGGATGGGAACTTCGTCGACCTCGATGGCGCTCCCGAGTGCGTCGGCGATGCGCTCGATGCTTGGATATCGGTCCGCCTCGGTCTCGATGACCTCGGGCGCGTACTCGCTGAGCCAGAAGCGGTTGAGGGCGGTGGGGTCGCAGGTCAGCACGACGACGGGCCCGCGTGTCACCCGCCGCAGTTCGCCGAGCCCCGCGGCCAGGTCGCGCCACTGATGCACGGTGAACGATGCGAGCGCGGCGTCGAAGGCGTCGTCGGGGAAGGGAAGTGCCTCAGCCCTCGCGTCGATGGCCGTGGCCAGATGGGCCGGTCGTTGCGCGCGCATGGCTGCACTCGGTTCGATCGGGGTGACCCCGCGGCCTGTGGGCTCATAGGAGCCGGCCCCGGCGCCCACGTTGATGAGAGTGCGGCTGTCGCCCAGGGCCTCTCGTATCGCTGCGTAGATGCGCGGGTCGGGGCGGCGGTATCGCGTGTATCCGTCGCCGATGACGCCGTAGTCGGCGTCACCCGCGCTGCCGTCGGGGTTCGTAGCCACGCTCTGACGCTAGCAGCGCGGCGGGGCCGGATCAGGCGAGTCGCTTGTCCCATCGAGCCTCAATAGGTCCACATCGGGCGGGCCAGTGATCTGTGACGTCGCGTCTGCGGAGGGGGAGTAGTACGTCGGGGGAGTCTGCCCCGAGTAGATCGACTGCACCGGCTCCTGGCCGGTCAGTATCTCGGCCGACCGCGAGCGCGGTGGCCAACGGCGCATGCGCCACCATCGGACGATGAGTCCTACTGCCAGTAACCCGTAGAAACCCCACGCGAGCCACGTCAGCCAAGCGGCCGTCGTGAACGTGGCCCACCACAGGAGACCGAATCCGCCGATCAACGCGCAAACGATGAGGAGACGACGGATGCTGCGGCTCACCACGGCAAAGGACGCTCCGGGTCGCGCTGACTGTCGTCGGGAAGCTTGGGCAGTCGTTCACCGCCCGAGCGGATGCACAGCCAGCTCAGCTGCTCTGTGCTGTCGGGCCGAGCGCGCCAGGTGCGCCAGACGTCCTGCCCGACTCTGACGACCGTGCCGGGGCCGACCTCGATGACATCGTCGTCGAGTCCCATCTGGCCCGTGCCTGCCAGAAAGACGTAGAGCTCCTCGATGCGCGCATGCGCGTGCCAGTAACCGGCTTCCTCACCCGGCTCGAGGGCGTTCGCGGTCATGCCGATGTACTGCATCGTGAGTTCGTGATCCACGACTCTGCGTCCGTCGCGTGAGCGCGCGGCGTCGAATCCGCCGTAATAGTCGCGCCAGTGGTCAAGAGCTCCGATGTCGACGACTTGGTAGTCACTCATGAGTACGAACCTTCCACACCAGAAAGTTCTGTCAAGCCGGGGACGTCGTTCCCGTTCCGCAGGGGAGTGGTATCGACGGTCAGTCCGCGACGTCCTCGTGCCGAGCCGAGCGCAGTGGCGACAAGATGACGAGCGCGGCGACGGAGAACGCGACAGCGGCGGCCGCGAGTGTCCATCGGTAGCCGAGCAGCGTCATCAGCACGCCGGTGAGCAACGCACCGAAGAAGAAGACGACCCGATTCACGGTACGGATCGTCGCATTCATCCGTCCCTGGATCTCATCGTGCGCGATGGCCTGCCGATAGGAGATGTCATTCGTGTCTTCGATGCCCATCGCCAGCCCGTAGATGAACTGCGCCGAGGCCACGATGGAGAGAGTAAGAGCGGTCTCGCTGCGATCGCTAAGCGGGACGACCGCGAGGACGACCCACGGGACGATGGCGAAGACGCGACCGAGCAATATTCCTCCGCCTGCTCCCAGCCATGCACCGATGCGCGGGGCGATGACAGCGCCGGCGAATCCTCCTATACCGCCCGCGGCAAGGGCGAGACCGTATGCCCACTCCGAAAGGCTCAACGACCGCAGCACATAGACGGCGAAGACCGTCACGACGATGCTGTTTCCGAGAAACCACGCGTGCACGGAGAGCGCAAGGGGCCGAAGAGTCGGGTGCCGATAGACGTACCGCGTGCCCTCGACGATGTCGTGTCCGACGTGGCGACCTGGTTGACGGGGCTCGGCCTTCGGCTCGGTGATGCGAATGCGCGCCTGCAGCACCGCGGCGATCGCGTTGATCACGGCCTCGATGATGAACAGCAACGATGGTCCCACGAGTTTGAGGAGCGCGCCGCCCAGAGCCGGGCCTGCCGTGCTCGCCACGGTGCCGCTCTGGCCGAGGCGGGCGTTCGCTGAGACGAGTGAGGCACGGGGAACGATGCGTGGCAGCAACGGCTGGGCAGCCGACTCGGCGAACAGGGTGAGCACGCCCAGAGCGAGGATCACTGCCCCGAGCGTCCAGAAGCTCAACGTACTGGTCAGGAGAAGAACCGGCACTCCTGCAAGCAGGATGGCGCGGCCCACGGTGGTTGCAACGAGCGTCCGCTGCCGTCGCCAACGATCCATGAACGCGCCGACGATCAGCCCGAGGAACAGGTACGGAACCACGCCGAGCGAGCTCAGGACGCTGATCTGCACAGGCGTGGCGTCGAGGACGTTGACGATGACCACCTGAAACGCGACACCGGCGATTGCGCCGCCGAAAGCTCGGATGGTCGTCGCACTCCAGAAGTACGCGAAGGCGGGATGTCGCAGGATCTCGCGCGGGGGAGACACAGCCTGCCCCTCGCCGGCGTCGTCCCGCATATGCCCAGGGTATCGGGCGCATCGGAGTGCACCATGGTCACATACAGCGGAGTAGCGTTACCGGGCATGACGAGCCTGCCCGCCGATGCGCATGTCCACAGTGAATGGTCGTGGGATGCGGGATCGGATCCGGCATCGGCGGGGACGATGGAGCGAGCCTGCGCGCGTGCCGTGCGCATGGGTCTGCCAGCCGTCATCTTCACGGAGCACCTCGACCTCGATCCTGCTTGGGTCGTAGAGGAGGCAGCCGATATCGGGACCACCGCCCAGCGTTACGTGGATGAGCGGGGGTGTGTTCGGCTGCCGCCATTCGATGTGGAGGGATATCTCGAGGCCATCGAGCGCTGCCGACATGCCTACCCGGAGCTGCGAATCCTCACCGGGGTGGAGTTCGGTCAGCCTCATCTCTGGGACGGCGAAGCAGCCGAGCTGCTGAATAGCGGCGTGATCGAGCGCGTCAACGGCTCACTGCATATGCTGTCGTACGAGGGGTCGACGCGTACTGAGCCGATGAGCCTCTATCACTCCCGACCCGCCGAAGAGGTGATGTGGGCGTACCTCGAAGAGATCCCGCGGATGGTCGCGGGGAGCGATTCGTTCGAGGTCTTCACCCACATCGACTTCGCCGCCCGCTCGTGGCCGACGGAGGAAGCCGGCCCCTTCGATCCCAGACGGTTCGAAGAAGGCTTCCGCACCGCGATGCGGGCTCTCGCCCAGTCCGGCCGGGCACTGGAGCTGAACACTCGGCGTCTCTGGCCGTGGGTTCCGCAGTGGTGGGCCGAAGAGGGAGGACGCGCGATCACCTTCGGCAGCGATGCGCACCGGGCACAGGACGTCGCAGCGAACTTCCCGGAGGCGACGATGATGGCTGAGCACTTCGGCTTCACGCCCGGGAGAAGAGCGGAGGATTTCTGGACCCGTTGACGTCGATCACGTGCGTGGATGCTGCCAGCGCCACCCGGTCTCGGCCGAAACGACATGACTTGCCCGAAATGGCGGGTGTGGATGCTGCGGCACCCACCATTTGCGGCAACTCATCACTCGCACTCAGCATAGAGCGAATGCGCCGGCGCTCCCGTCAGGGGAGTGGTCGGGCGAGCTCGATCTGTGCGCCGACGGCGTATGGGGTGCGAGCGAGTGCGGCCTGTCGCTACGAAACGAAAGCGAGCATAGAAGCGGCGTGCGGGTTCCGCGTCTTCATGCACGTAGAGGCGGGTCTGCGACGAGCGGGGCCCCGCCCACAGAAAGATGCCCGCGAGAAGCGCATCCGCTACGCCGTGCGTTCTGCCGCGGAAGTCCGGAATGAACTACACGCCGGAGTGTATGGCGGGCCGAGCGGCGGGTGAGGAACTGACGAGCGGCGGGAGGGAGTCGTGTGAGCGCGAGCGCGCACACGTTCGCAAGGGGAGTGCAGGCGCTGGATAGTCTAGAGGCGTGATCGTCTGGATAAACGGCACCCACGGTGCAGGCAAGACGACCGTCAACACCCTCGTGCAGGAGTTGATCCCGGACTCGCGGGTCTTCGACGCCGAGAAGGTCGGCGAAACTCTCATGGATATTCGCCCTGGTCTGCCCGCGACCGACAATTTCCAGCACTGGCCGCCGTGGAGGACACTTGTCGTCGAAACAGCTCGACGCATCCTTGAATACACCGGCGGCATACTCGTGATGCCGATGACCGTCCTGGTGGAGGAGTATTGGCGCGAGATCAGCACGGGTCTCGCTGAGCACGGCATTGAGGTACGTCACTTCGTGCTGCATGCTGACCAAGAGACTCTCCGCGGGCGCATCGCTGGTGACGTTGTGCTTGGCCCTGACTCACCCTTCCGACTTCGGTACCTGGAGCCCTATGCGGAGGCTGCCAAAATGTGGTTGCACAGCGCCGCCGAGGTCATCGACACCACACAACTCACGCCCGGCGCGACTGCCGAAAGGATCGTGGATGTGCTCACGACGCGCACACACGGCGCTTGATTCGCTGATCTGGACGCCAGCCGCCGCAGCGCATCTGGATCGCGAGGCATTCACGCCCATCAGACGGTTCTCGGGTCCTGAGATGGGTACGCTCGCCACCGCGGTGAGGGCGAGGGAGGGTCTCAGTCCCCACTGGTGATGATTGGCAACCTGACATAATGTGCATTATCGGCTATACCATCCGCGGATCGCAGCTCCTGCGAAAGCTCGTAAGGCAGCGGGGATTCTCAGGGCGTGAAGCGCAATACGTTGGTGTCCCTGCGGACGAATCCCACCGACTCATACAGTCGCAGCGCAGACTCGCGGGACGGACGTGATGTCAGCTCCAGCGAGCGAAAGCCGCGCGCCACGGCGATGTCGATCATCGCTGTCAGCAAGACCCGCCCAATACCTTGTCCTCGCACCGATTCGTCTGTCACGACATCCTCGACAAAGCCCCGTAGCCCTGTGGGCAACGGAAACGACACCAGCGTCGCCATGCCCACGATCTGTCCGTTCCGGCGTGCAACGAGCAGTTCGGTCGCATCATGGCTGAGCATGAGCTCGATCCGCGCCCGGTCATATGTTGCTGACGCAGACAATTGACTGAGCAGACGTTTGAGCATGGACCCATCGGAGTCTGTCAGCGCAAGAAGAGTCTCGACGTCGGGGTCATCGGCCACGTCACCGAGGCTACCGCCGCGTCGCTGTGGAGTCAGTCGGCGATCGTTGCAACCACTTCGGTCTCAACGAGCTGAGCGAGGCTACGAATCCAGTCCTTCGCTGCCGCGGGATAGAGCGGTACGTCAAGATCGGAATCGTCGAACGGCCGCCACACGACAGGAACGACCGCGCCGTCCGACTCGGTGAGAGTCCCGCCGTCGTCAGACGGCGCCGGTTCCACGGTGCCGGAGTACAGCGCGACGATTTCGTGACCGAGTTCGCCGTTGTAGCGAAAGATATTCTCGACCGTACCCATGTGAACAAGATCGTGGATGCGCGCGCCAAGCTCTTCGTCCACCTCGCGGATGACCGCCTGTTCGAACGTCTCCCCGAGCTCAACGCTGCCGCCGATGAGACGGTGATACCCGCGAGGATTCTCGCCAGTCGGCTCGTTGACGCTGACGAGATGGCGTGTGCCATCGGGATGCGGCGCGACGAGCATCGCCTTGACACGGATGTATGAGCGGTCGACAGGCATGCCTTCCATCATTCAGCATGCCGCGACCGCAATCTGCCACGCGGATCGTCACGAAAGGCGCTGATTGGTATCCACCGTCGCCAGCCCTGAGCGCCGCCAGGCGGCGAGCAAGTTGTGATCTCCCGCCACCGCAATCGAGTCCGCGGACGCGATGCGCATTGCACTCGCGAACTGCACCGCGTCGTAGCCGCGCAGACCCTGGTTCTTGGCAGCATCGGCGGCGTCTTCCATCAGCAACGCATCCACCTCGACGATCTGCACCATCTGCCACAGGGTGCCGAGGCGACGGCGAGCCTCGTCGTATGACTCTCGCATCAGACGGCCCATACGCTCGGCGGACGCAAGCGCCGCCGCGGCTTCCACGTACGAGAGCCGGCTCGTGGCCACCTGGTCTGCGACCGTCCATACATGCGTGCACAGCGGTGAGGTCGGCTCGCCAACGACGAGCGGGACGATCGCCGACGTGTCGAAGTACGCGATCAACGACGCTGCTCGGTGATCAGATCGCTCACCGCGCCATCGGTATGAATCGGCGGCTCAAGCACAGACTTCGCTCGCTCGGCGAGCGTCACAAGGCCACGTGCCGCCAACGCTTCCAGCGCACTCGGAGCACCGTATGGAACGAGGCGCGCGACCGCGCGACCGTGATCCGTGACAACCACCTCTCCCCCATCCCGCGCGACGGCGACATAGCGGCTGAGACCATCGCGCAACTCCCGAATGCCGACGTTCATCGCACTCCTCCGACTGATAGCCACTTTTATGCCACGATTGTAGCCACAAACGAGAACCGATGGGATGCCGCGACCCGAGATACGATGGCAGGGTGACGATCCGCACCCAGCAGTGGTGGTGGCCGACCTCGTAGGCGGCCACCGACTTCTCACATCCACATCAAGCCGCCCTTGGGCGGCTTGAGTTCGTTGCGGAACGTGCTCCAGACCCGTCGATGGGCAGAACCAGGAGCACATCATGACCTCACGCACCGTCGATGCGGCGACGGCCCGAAGTGCCGAACTCGCGGCATCCATCGCCTCCCGCCCCGAAGCGCACCCCATGCTCACCGGCGACCGCCCCACGGGCGATCTGCACATCGGGCATTACCTGAGCAGCCTGCGCACGCGGGTCGACTTGCAGAACCGCGGTGTCGACTCGTACGTGCTGATCGCCGATTACCAGGTCATCACCGATCATGACGGTGTCGGAAGCATCAAAGACAGCACGTTCTCGCTGCTCGTCGACTATCTGGCGGCCGGTATCGATCCCGCGCTCTCCACCGTCTTCACCCACTCGGCACTGCCGGCGCTGAACCAACTGATGCTGCCGTTCCTGAGCCTCGTCGCCCTCGCCGAACTGCAGCGCAACCCGACAGTCAAAGACGAACTCCGTGCCAGCCGACGCCCCCTGTCCGGTCTGCTGCTGACCTATCCGGTGCATCAGGCCGCCGACATCCTCTTCTGCAAAGCCGATGTCGTCCCGGTCGGGCGCGACCAGCTCCCCCACCTCGAACAGACTCGTGTCATTGCGCGTCGGTTCAACGCCGCCTATGCAGACGAGAAGCCGGTGTTCCCCGAGCCGTCGGCACTCATCAATGACCAGCAGCTCATCCTCGGCGTCGACGGCGAGAAGATGTCCAAGAGCCGCGGCAACGCCATCACGCTGGCGGCGAGCGCCGATGAGACCGCGAATCTGATCACGCGTGCTCGCACCGACGCCGAGCAGCTCGTCACCTATGAGCCGGAGCGCCGTCCGGAGGTTGCCAATCTGCTCACGATCGCTGCGGGGTTCACCGGTTCTTCCCCTGAGGAACTCGCAACCGGTCTGGGCGCTTCCGGCGGCAGAGGTCTCAAAGCGTTGGTCATCGAAGCCGTGAACGAGGGTCTACGCGAGCATCGCAGACGGCGCCTCGAACTCTCCCGAGACAGAGGGTTCTTGCAGGGTGTCCTGCGCACCGGCAACGCGCGTGCCGAAGCCGTGGCGGCACAGACGCTCACCGAGGTGCGGGCCGCGATGTCCATGGATTACTGATCAGCGTGGAGCCCTATGCCACGTCCGGCCTGGTCATCAGGGGCGCGCGCAGATGCAGCAGAAGGTCCGGGCCCGTCAGCGGGACCGTCGTCCAGCGTGCGCGCGCGACGCCGGTGACGGCATGGACCGTGAGCCGCACGCGATGCGGGCTCGCGATGACGTAGAGATCGGCGACGAAGAGATCACCCTGCCACGCGCCGGCCGCGCGAACGGGACGGCCGAGCGGCGAGCTCTCGGCCCAGCACCCATGACCGAGCTCGATGTCGAGCAATTCGTCGAATCGCGCCCGCCAGCCGCCGTCGATCGGCTCGAGGAGCAGCCCCGTTCCTCCGGGGAGCGCGTCGCCCAGGCCAGATATCTCCAGCGTCGCTCCGACGGGCAGGAGAGGCCCTGGTGCGCCCTCGGGCATCGTCAATGCCAGAGCAAGCAGGCGCTCTGCGAGGGCGTCATCATCGGCCGCGCCGTCGAGCACATCCATCCCCGGAAGCAGGCACTCCCAGACGGCGTCGAGCGCGTCTTGCGCCTCCCGCACTTCCCGCTGAGCCGAGGTGACGACGACCACGAGATCGCATGAGGGAACAACGACGCAGTATTGCCCGAAGGCGCCGAAACCGTGGAAGCCGTGGCGCGACATCCAGAACTGATAGCCGTATCCACTGAGGAAGTCGGGGCCGTCCGAACCTTCCTCGGAGCGCCGGCCGGCGATGTGCGACCGGGTCGCACGCTCCACGTAGTCGCGCGGTATCAGCTGCTGGTCACCCCAGCGACCTCCGCGCAGCAGAAGCTCGCCGAAGGCGGCCACCGACTCGGTCGTCAGGTGCAGTCCGTGAAAGCCGAAAGCACGACCGCTGGCGACCCGGTCCCACTCCGCCTCCTTGATGCCCATGGGGCGGAACAGCCGCTCCTCCAGATACTCGGCAAGACCTCGGCCGGTGACCTTCTCCACCATGCGTGCCAGGACGAAGGTCGTCGCGTTGTCATAGGTGTGCGCCTGCCCCAGGCCCTCCGTGAACGGCACGCGCAGGAACCCCTTGATGAGGTCGCCCGGCTCCAGCCGCCATGCCTCTTCGAGGCTGTCCACCGCATGCCCGGCACTCATCGCGAGCAGGTGATGCACGGTCACCGCAGCGCCCTGGGGGGACACATCATCGGGCACGTGCTCAGGCAGCACGTCGACCACGCGGTCGTCGAGCGAGAGCAGGCCGTCGGCGATCACCATGCCGACCGCGATCGAGGTGAACGACTTCGTGAGCGAATACAGCAGGTGCGGCTGGTCGGCCGTGTACGGCGCCCACCAGCCCTCGGCGGCGACGCTCCCGTGCCGCACCACCATCACCGAGTGGCATTCGACGCCTAGCTGCTCGAGTCGGTCCAGCAGCGCACCGACCGCGCGAGAGGAGACGCCGACGGCGGCTGGGGCGGACCGGTCCAAGAGACGGCGTTCAGGCACCGACGTACTCTGCCAGATACTGCCCCGTCAGCGTCGAGCGGTCCGCGACCAGCTGGGTCGGCGTCCCTTCGAACACCACCCGTCCGCCGTCGTGGCCTGCGCCGGGGCCCAGGTCGATGATCCAGTCGGCGTGAGCCATCACCGCCTGGTGGTGCTCGATGACGATGACGCTCTTACCGGCATCCACCATCCGATCCAGCAACCCGAGCAGGTTCTCCACATCGGCGAGGTGCAGGCCGCTGGTCGGCTCGTCGAGCACGTACACGTCTCCCCCGTCGGCCATCTGCGTCGCGAGCTTGATGCGCTGGCGCTCGCCGCCCGACAGTGTCGACAGCGGCTGGCCCAGCGTGAGGTAGCCGAGTCCGACGTCCACCAGACGCCCGAGGATCTTCGTCACCGCCGGGACCTTCGCCTCCCCCTCACCGAAGAAGTCGAGAGCCTCGGCCACCGGCATCCCGAGCACTTCCGTGATGTCGCGGCCGCCCAGCGTGTACTCGAGCACCGCCGGTTGGAAGCGTTTGCCACCGCAGTCTTCGCACGGGGTCTCCACCGTGTCCATGAACCCGAGCTCGGTGACGATCACGCCCGACCCCTTGCACGTCGGGCAGGCACCCTCAGAATTCGCGCTGAAAAGCGCGGGCTTGACGCCGTTGGCCTTCGCGAACGCCTTGCGGATGGGCTCGAGCATCCCTGTGTAGGTCGCCGGATTGCTGCGGCGCGACCCCTTGATCGCTCCCTGATCGACGCTGACGACGCCCTCGCGCCCGACGACAGAGCCCTCGATCAGCGAACTCTTGCCCGAGCCGGCGACACCGGTGATCACCGTGAGTACACCCAGCGGAACATCCACATCCACGTCCTGCAGGTTATGCGCTTTCGCGCCGCGGATCGGAAGAACAGTGGATGCTGCGCGCACAGCCGTCTTCACTGACGCACGGTCGTCGAAATGACGGCCCGTGACCGTGTCGCTCGACCGCAGGCCGTCCACACCGCCTTCGAAGCAGACCTCTCCCCCGGCAGTGCCGGCACCCGGGCCGAGGTCAACGACGTGATCGGCGATCGCGATGGTCTCGGGCTTGTGCTCGACGACGAGCACGGTGTTGCCCTTGTCGCGCAGCTGCAGCAGCAGCGTGTTCATCCGCTGGATGTCGTGCGGGTGCAGGCCGATCGTCGGCTCGTCGAACACATAGGTCACATCGGTCAGCGAAGAGCCGAGATGCCGCAGCAGCTTGATGCGCTGCGACTCGCCCCCGCTCAGGGTGCCGGAAGGTCGCTCGAGACTCAGATAGCCCAGCCCCAGTGTCACGAACGCGTCGAGGTTCGCGCTCAGGGCATCCAACAGAGGACCGACCTCGGGCCGGTCGAGCGCCCGCACCCACGCCGCCAGGTCGGTCACCTGCATCCGGCACGCATCGGCGATGCTCACGCCGTCGATCACCGACGAGCGCGCCCCCTCGGTCAGACGTGTGCCGTCGCACTCCGGGCAGGTCGCGAACGTGGCGGCGCTCTCGACGAAGCGGCGCACGTGCGGCTGCAGCGCGTCGATGTCTTTGGAGAGCATCGACTTCGTGATCTTCGGGATGAGCCCTTCGTAGGTCACGTTGATGCCGTTGATCTTCACCTTCGTCGGCTCGCTGTACAGGAAGGCCTGCCGCTGCTTCTCGGTGAACGTCGAGATGGGCTTGTCCGCCGGATAGAACCCCGACTCGGCGAAACCGCGCACCATCCACCCGTCGGCGGTGTAGCCCGGCACGAGGATCGCGCCGTCCAGAAGCGACCGCGACTCGTCGACCACGGCGGCGAGGTCGATGTCCGACACCTGACCCCGTCCCTCGCAGCGTGGGCACATGCCGCCGAGGTACACCGCGTTGCGCACGACCTTCTTCTCGCCCTTCGCAGAGGTCATGATCCCGCTGGCCTTCTGCGTCGGGATATTGAACGAGAACGCGGTAGGCCCGCCGATGTGCGGCTCCCCCAGCCGTGAGAACAGGATGCGCAGCATGGCGTTCGCGTCGGTGACGGTGCCCACAGTCGAGCGCGGATTGGCGCCCAGCCGCTCCTGATCGACGACGATCGCGGTCGTCAGCCCCTCGAGCACGTCGACCTCGGGGCGCGCGAGCCGGGGCATGAACCCCTGCACGAACGCGCTGTAGGTCTCATTGATCATGCGTTGCGACTCGGCGGCGATCGTGCCGAAGACCAGCGAGCTCTTGCCCGAGCCCGAAACCCCCGTGAACACGGTCAGCCTGCGCTTCGGGATCTCGATGTCGATGCCCTTGAGATTGTGCTCTCGGGCCCCGCGAACCGTGATCATGTCGTGTGCGTCGGCGGCATGCATGAGCCACAGCGTACGGCAGCGTGTCGGCGGCGGGCCAGGATGAGGCGCCACTAGGGTGGGCCAGGAAAGGCCTCACAGGTAAATCTCAGAAAGGCACTCCCCCATGTCCACAGATACCTCGCCGGCCGCCAAGTCCGCGGTCAACGGCATCCGCACGTTCCTCGGTCTCTCCGGCCTCGTCGCGCTCATCGTCGGCATCCTGGTCCTGGTCTGGCCGGCCAAAACCGCCGTCGTCGTCACCGCGATCATCGCGATCTATGCGATCGTGGGCGGTCTCGTCTACCTCGGGCTCGGCATCTTCTCGCGAACGATGGGCGGCTGGGCCCGCGTCGGCCACCTCGTCCTCGGACTGCTCTACATCGTCGCCGGCATCATCGCCTTCACGAACCTGCAGCACACCGCGGTGTGGCTCGCCGTCTTCCTCGGCATCCTGGTCGGCATCATGTGGATCGTCGAGGGCGTTGTCGCTCTGACGACCCTGGGCGGCGCGGCGTCGAAGGGCCTCACGGTCTTCTTCGCGATCTTGAGCATCATCGCCGGCATCATCCTGCTGATGTCGCCGCTGTGGGGCGCGATCGTGCTGTGGTGGCTGCTGGGCATCTCGCTGGTGGTGCTGGGCATCCTCCAGATCGTGCGCGCCTTCACGTTCAGCCCGAAGTCGCTCTGATCACGACCTGACGAAGGCCCCGGGAGATCTTCTCCCGGGGCCTTCGTCGTCGGCTCACTCCGCGGTGAACGAGCTGGTGTCGCCCACGAGACGGATGTTGTCGGCGGGGATCGGGTCGATCGCCGCCTGTGCGACCTCGGCCGCGAACTCGGCCACGTTGTAGAGCTTGCCCGCCGCCTCACGACGGGAGGCGATGGCGTCGGGGTTCATACGGTTCAGCAGCGTTGCGGTGATCGTGCCCTCGATCATGTCGCCCGAGACGACGACGAACTCGACCCCCTTCTCGGTCAACTGCGGAATCCGCTCGCGCAGCGCGTCCTCGCCCGCGCGCTTCGAGAGCGCGACGGCCTCGTACTCGGGCATGGTCTCAGTGGTACGGATGAAGTGCGCCTGATGGCTCGTCACGAACACGACGCGCGAACCGGCCGACATCAGCGGCAGCGCCGCTTGGAGCACGCGCACCTGGGCGTCGCGGTTGAGCTGCAGCGCGTAGTCCTCGGCCATGCCTGATTCCATGCCGCCCGAGGCATTGAGCACGAGCACGTCCAGACCGCCGAACGTCGAGGCGACCTTCGCGAACATCTCGTCGACCGACGCCTGGTCGGTGAGATCGGCGGCCACGGTCAGCGCCTGTACCCCGAGCTCGCTGAGCTGGGTCGCCAGCCGCTCGGCGCGAGGCGCTTTGTTGCGGTAGTTGATGATGACGTTCGCGCCGGCCTCGGCCAGGTAGCGCACGGTGTCGGCGCCTATGCCGCGCGATGAACCAGTGACCAGTGCGGTCTTTCCCGCGAGGGATTCGGGCGGAAGGATCTGGGTCACGAGAACTCCTGTGGTGAGAGGGATGCCGCAGCCGCACGGACCGCGCCACGAACCGGCGTTTCGACCTTACCAATGCGGTCGCCGCGCCTGTGCTCCGTGCTAGGTTCGGAGCACGAAGGGGAGGTGGCGTGGACGTCATCACGGGGATCGAACAGTTCGCCTGGATCGCATGGATCGCCTTGATCGCGATCTTCCTCGTGATCGAGATGCTCACCCTGGACTTCACGTTCCTCATGCTGGGCATCGGCAGCCTCGCCGGGCTCATCGCCGACCTGTTCGGCGCCGAACTGTGGCTCCAGGTCCTCATCGCAGCCCTTGCGGCGGTGCTGCTCATCTTCCTCGTGCGGCCACCGCTGCTGAACCGCTTGCGCCGCGGCGAAGACCCGACGCCGTCCAACGTCGCAGCCCTCATCGGAATGCCTGGGCTCGTGCTGTCGACCGTGACGCGGCTGGGTGGTCTCGTCAAGCTCGACAACGGTGAGACGTGGACCGCCCGCACCGCTGATGACACGGCATCCTTCCCACCCGATACGCACGTGCGCGTCGACCGCATCGAGGGCGCCACGGCCTACGTGCACACCGACGCCGACTTCCCACAGGAGGGCCAGGTATGACACCGGCGCAGTACATCCCCACCATCGTCGGGTGGGTGCTGGCGATCGCGATCGCGATCTTCGTGATCGTCGCGATCGTCCGGGCGATCCGCATCATCCCGCAGTCGACGGCCGGCGTCGTCGAACGGCTCGGCCGCTATCACAAGACGCTGATGCCGGGTCTGAACATTCTGGTCCCCTTCATCGACCGTGTGCGGCCGCTTCTGGACATGCGCGAGCAGGTCGTGACGTTCCCGCCGCAGCCGGTGATCACCGAAGACAACCTGACCGTCTCGATCGACACGGTTGTGTACTTCCAGGTGAACGACGCCCGCGCGGCCACGTACGAGATCGCCAACTACCTGAGTGCCGTCGAACAGCTCACGATCACCACTCTGCGCAACGTCGTCGGCGGGCTGAACCTCGAAGAGGCGCTCACCAGCCGTGATGAGATCAACCAGCGTCTTCGCGCGGTGCTCGACGAGGCCACCGGTAAATGGGGCATCCGCGTCGCGCGCGTGGAGCTGAAGGCCATCGACCCGCCGCTGTCGATCCAGGACTCGATGGAGAAGCAGATGCGCGCCGAGCGAGACCGCCGTGCGGCCATCCTCACCGCCGAGGGCACGAAGCAGTCCGAGATCCTGAAGGCAGAGGGTGCGCGGCAGTCCGCGATCCTGACCGCGGAGGGCGACAAGCAGGCTCAGGTGCTGCGCGCCGAGGGCGAGGCGCAGGCCATCCAGGCGGTCTTCGATTCGATCCACAAGGGCAACCCCGACGACAAGCTGCTGGCCTACCAGTACCTGCTGACCTTGCCGAAGATCGCGGACAGTGCCTCGAGCAAACTCTGGATCATCCCGAGCGAGTTCACCGATGCGATGAAGGGCCTCACCGGTGCCTTCGGCGGCAAGATCGCGGAGGCTGCCGCGGCAGCCCGTGCGGCCGAGAGCGGGCAGGAGCCCCCGCTGACGCCGCCGACCCCGTGACACATCCCTGGTTCGTCGCCGGTGACACCCCCCGGGTGCTGGCACATCGCGGACTGGTCACGCCCGACGACGCTGCCGACGGCGTCGTCGAGAACTCGTTCGCGGCCGTCGCCGCCGCACACGCGGCCGGTGCGAGCTATGTCGAGTCGGACTGTCATCTCACCGCCGATGGCGTCGTCGTTCTGTTCCACGACAGCGACTTGAAGCGCGTGACCGGCGACCCGCGCACCCTCGCGGAGGTCACCGAGCGCGAGCTCGCGGACCTCATGGGCGACCGAGGCGGACTCATCACGCTGGCACAGGCGCTCGAGGCCTTTCCCACTCTGCGCTTCAACATCGACGTGAAGGTGGATGCCGCCGCACGGCGCGCCGGCGAGATCATCGGCCCTTACGCCGACCGGGTGCTCGTGACGAGCTTCTCCGATGCTCGTCGGCGCACCGCACTGGCTGCGGCCTCCACCACCGGCGGGACGCCGGCGACCTCGGGAGGTCGCGGCACCATCGTCCGCACGCTCGCCGCAGTCCGGCTCGGGCAGCGGGCCCTCGCCGACCGCGTCCTGCGCAGTGTCGATGCCCTTCAAGTACCCCAGCGACAGGGCCCCGTGACGGTTCTGACCCGCGGACTGATCGAGGCCGCGCATCGCAACGGGGTGGAGGTTCATGTGTGGACGATCAACGAGGCCGACGATATGCGACGCTTGGTGGCATTCGGAGTCGACGGCATCGTCACCGACCGCGCCGATGTCGCGTTCGGTGTGCTCGGTGCCTGATGCGCTGGGATTCCTCTGTGAATAGCAGGTGCGGCTGGGTCATCTCGGATGATCCGCACAGGTCGTCACGTTATACCTGAGTAGCGACGAGAGGACCACACAATGGCAGACCGCAGCTTGCGCGGCATCCGACTCGGCGCCCAGAGCCTACAGAGCGAAGAGGGCGTCGTATTCCATGACCGCGTGCAGAAGACGTACGTGTGCACCGTCTGCGAGCGTGAGACGACGCTGACGTTCGCGGCCGATGCCGAATTCCCCGACACGTGGGAGTGCCGCACCTGCGGCGAAGAGGCCGTGCTCCGCGTCGGCGAGAGCACCGTCACCGTCGACCACAGCGACGACAAAGTGGCCCGTACGCACTGGGACATGCTCCTGGAGCGTCGCACGATCCCGGAGCTCGAGGAACTGCTGGAAGAGCGCCTTGCTTTCGTGCGCGCGCGCCGCGGCGAAGGCAACACCTCCAAGCTCAGCGCCTGATCACTCCTTCTCACGGATGCCGGTCCCATCGGGGCCGGCATCCGTCGTCTTCGGGCGCCGCAGGCGGGCGAGAACGCCACACATGACGAGCGCCAGGAGGCTCCCCCAGCCCAGAACGACCGACAGCGCGGGGCCGATGACCACCGCGGACGTGAGTCCGGTGCGCAACGGCACGTCCTCGAGCAGGGAACCCGCCTTGTCTTTCGTGAGTCCCGCGATCTCCGAGCCGTCGGGCGCGATCATCTGGCTGGTGCCGACGGTGGAGATGTTCACGACCGCCCGTCCGGTCTCGATCGCGCGCATGCGGGCGAAGGCGAGCTGCTGCAGGTTCTCGTCGGTGCCGCGGAAGTCGGCGTTGTTCGTCTGGAACATGAACACCTCCGCTCCCCCGTTCGCGCCATCGATGATCACGTCGTCGTAGATCACGTCGAAGCAGATCGCGAGCCCGACCCTGACGTCGCCCAGGTCGAAGACGGGCGTGCTCGTTCCGGGCGTGTACTCCCGTTGGATGAGATCGATCAGGTCGGGCGCGAACAGGCGATAGAGCCACCGGTCCGGAACGTACTCGCCGAACGGCACGGGATGCCGCTTGTCGTACGTCTGCACCGGGTTCTGGGCGCCCGCCTTCCACAACAGAGACGAGTTGAAGTACGCGTCACCGCGTTGCGTGACGGCGGCGACGATCAGCGGGGCGTCGAGCTCGCGCGAGAGGCCGTCCAGGACGGCGGCCGTGGCGCTGTCCTGCGTCGGATCGGTGTCCATGCTGCCCTCGGGCCACAGCAGCACGTCCAGATGCTTGCCCAGCAGCGGTGCCGTGGCGTCCAGCTGCGCCTGCAGCACGTCGTTCGGGCCCCTGCGATCGAAGTAGCCCGTCGGGCCGTTGCCCTGCACGGCGCCCACCCGCAGCGTGCCCGCTGCCGTCGTCGGGAACTGCGGAACCGCCACAGTCACGACGGCGACAAGCACCGGCGCGATGAGCAGGCGCAGATCGCGCGGACGCCGAACGCGCGCGTATTCGATGACGGCAGCGCACACGAAGACGGCGAGGAACGTCAGCCCGTTCACCCCCACCCAGGATGCGGCCTGGGCGAGCGGGCCGTTCACCTGCGTGATCCCGATGCGGCCCCACGGGAACCCGCCGTACGGGAACGAGCCCAGCAGCAGCTCACGCATCGTCCAGAGTCCTGCGACCAGTGCCGGCAGTAGGGTCACACGCGCCCAGCGGGCGGGCAGCAGCCGCGGCATCCACCGGTACGCCCATGCGATCGGCACAGCACCCGCGGCCGTCAGCAGTGCCTCGAGGACCGACAGCGCCACCCACGGCACCGGGCCGAGGTACCGGCCGGTGAACGACACGTTGATGAGGAAGAACGCGATTCCGAACGCGAAGCCCACCAGAAACGCCGCCCAGGCACGTCGCCCGATGAGGGTCAGCAATGTCAGCGGGACGGCCACGAACACCATCGGCCACCAGCTGAGCGCAGGAAAGGCCGTCGTCAGCAGCGCGCCGGCGACGACAGCCGTGAAGGTGGCGATGCCGAGGGGCAGAACAGGGCGCACAAGAGCGCGGGCATCGGGCACCCTTCCAGGGTAGGTCACCGCTCAGACAGACGAATACGCGACGATCCCGTGGCGGACGGCCTCGAGCGCAGTGCGCGCGACGGCGGCCACCTTGCGGTCGCCGATGAGGGTCAGCTGATCGAGCAGGTCGATCGTCTGCTTCGCCCACCGCACGAAGTCGCCCGCGGCCATGTCGGCGTCGGCGAGCACACGCTCCAGCGGCGCACCACGCGCCCAGCCATGCATCGCCTGCGCGAGCCCCGCGGCCACCTCGGATGTGCCCGGCAGGTGGTGGTCCTGCTCCACATCGTCCAACTGTGCCCAGAGTCGCTGCGTGGCCGTCAAAGCCGCCCGGAACGGGCCACGGGGCAGTGCCCGCTCCCCCGCCGATGCCTCGTCGCGCCGGGGCTCGTACACGAGGCTGCAGACGAGAGCCGCCAGGCCCGCGGCATCCAGATCCTTCCAGATTCCCGTGCGCAGAGCCTCCGAGACGAGCAGGTCCCGCTCGCCGTAGATCCGCCGCAGCGTCTGGCCCGCGTCGGTGAGGGCCGCTGCACCGTCGTCAGCCACGGTGACGTAATGAAGCGCGGCGAGCACGTCCACGACACGATCGAACTGCCGCGCGACGGTGCCGGTCCGTGTCTCGATCTGCCGCCGGATCTTGTCCGTCGAGCGCTGGAGCTTCCAGTACCTCTCGGCCCAGCGCGCATGGCTCTCACGATCTGGGCACGAATGGCAGGGATGCCGCTGCATGCGTCGCCGCAGCCCCTGGATCTCGCGCTGCCGCTTTTGCCGCGCCGCGTGGGTCGCCGACCCGTCTTTGCGGTTGAGCTTCTCGAGGTCGCTGAGCTGCCGGCGGATGCCGGAGTACTCCACGAAGTCGCCGCGGTCGCAGGTCATGGACTTGGCATACCCGGCCAGCGACTCCTCCTGCTCGTGCACGCGCCGGGCCAGTCCTACGACGGAGCGGTCCGCCTGGAACTGCGCGAACGAGCTCTCCAGGATCTCCCGAGCGCGCGAGCGGCCGAACTGGTCGATGAGGTTCACGGCCATGTTGTACGTGGGCCGGAAGCTGGAGTTGAGCGGATACGTGCGCCGCGATGCGAGGGCCGCCACCGACTGCGGGTCCATGCCTTCGGTCCACTGGATGACCGCGTGTCCCTCGACATCGATGCCGCGACGACCGGCACGGCCGGTGAGCTGGGTGTACTCCCCCGACGTGATGGCGACGCGGGCCTCGCCGTTGAACTTCTCAAGCTTCTCGAGCACGACCGTGCGCGCCGGCATGTTGATACCGAGCGCGAGGGTCTCGGTCGCGAACACGGCCTTGACGAGCTTGCGCTGAAAGAGCTCTTCGACGACCTCTTTGAACACCGGGAGGAGCCCCGCATGGTGGGCCGCCACGCCCCGCTCGAGGTTGTCTTTCCACTCCCAGAAGCCGAGTACCCCCAGGTCTTCATCCTCGAGCGTGCGCGTGCGCTCATCGACGAGCGCACGGATCTGGTCGCGCTCTTCGCGTGAGGTCAGCCGCACGCCGGCGCGGCGCACCTGCTGGACGGCCGCCTCACAGCCGACGCGGCTGAAGATGAAGAAGATCGCCGGCAGCAGCCGGTCGCGGTCGAGAAGCCTGACGACGTCAGGACGATCCATGCGCTCGATCCGGTGCACAGTGGCCGACCGTACGGGACGGCGCCCGCCACGCGAGGGACGCCGGTGGCTCGCCTCGTAGCCGCCGCTGCGGAACGACTGCGACCGCCGGCTGCTGTCGTGGCTCGACCCCTTGACGGAGCGGATGCGCAGGAGCTCCTGGTTCACCTGTGCCGTCGCCACGCCCGCGCGGTCGTCGAAGAGCGGCAGGAGGTCGCCGCGCACCAGCACATGCTGCTCGAGGGGCACCGGGCGGGTCTCCGATACGATCACCTCGGTGTCACCGCGGACGGTGTCGAGCCAGTCGCCGAACTCTTCGGCATTCGACACCGTCGCCGACAGGCACACCAGCCGCACGCTGCGCGGCAAGTGGATGATGACCTCTTCCCACACCGGGCCACGGAAGCGGTCGGCGAGGTAGTGCACCTCATCCATCACCACGAACTTCAGCCCGCGCAGAGCCCCTGAGTCGGCGTACAGCATGTTGCGGAGCACTTCGGTGGTCATCACGACGACCCGCGCGTCGCCGTTGATGCTGACGTCGCCCGTGAGCAGCCCGACGTCGTCGGGGCCGTACACGTCGACGAGCTCGCGGAACTTCTGATTCGACAGCGCCTTGATCGGCGTCGTGTAGAACGCTTTGCTCCCGGCCTCGCGCATGGCCAGGTCGACCGCGAACTCGCCGACGATCGTCTTGCCCGCACCAGTGGGCGCTGCGACCAGCACGCCGCTCCCGTCCTCGAGGGCGTGACAGGCGGCGACCTGGAACTCATCGAGCTCGAATCGCTGCCGGGCGGCGAAATCGGCGGTGAGGGGATGCCGGCGGTCGGCGCGTGCGCTCGCGTAGCGCTCCGCGGGACTCGGGTCTGTCACGGCTGCACCGTTGCGCGCTTGGCTTTGCGTCGGTCGAACAGCAGCGACAGCAGTGCCGCGGCGAAGTACAGCACGCAGAGGATGCCGGCCAGCAGCAGCATGGACGTGACATCGGCCGCGGGGGTCGCTGTGGCCGCGAAGACGACGATCACGATGATCGCGACGCGCCAGCCTTTCAGAATCGTGCGCCCTGTCATGATGCCGGAGAGGTTCAGCGCGACGAGGAAGACCGGGGTGATGAAGGAGATGCCCACCACCAGCAGCAGCTTGAAGACGAAGTCGTAGTAGGTGGAGTAGTCGTAGAACTGCGCGACGCCCCGGCCGCTTGGGACGAACATCGCCATGATCTCGACCATGTGCGGCATGATGAGCCAGCCCACATAGAGACCGCCGACGAACAAGGGGATCGCCGCCGACAGGAACCCGATCGTGTACCGCACCTCTTTGCGGGTCAGGCCCGGCATGATGAACGCCCAGATCTGCCACAGCCAGACGGGCGCAGAGATGATCAGCCCGATCGAGAATGCTATGCGCATGCGCAGGTCGAACCCGCTGGCAACGGTGTTGAAGTTGAGTGCCGTGTAGTTGTCGCCGTTGGATGCCGCGATGTTCGCGATCGGCTCGGTCAACAGCGCGATCACCGGCTGGCTGATGATGAACCCGATGATCATCCCGGCGACGAGGCCGCCGGCGGCGATGAACAACCGCTTGCGCAACTCCCGAAGGTGCTGCCCGAGCGACATCCGCTTGTCGTGTGAGGGCTGTTCGGGCTCCTCGACCTGCGGTGGTCCTGTCTGCGTCACGTCCGGCTACGGTTTGGTGTCACCCGCGGGGTGCGTGGCGGGAGCGTCGGCCGGGGCATCCGCCTTCGGCTCGCTCGGTGCGGACGACGCCGTGTCGTCGTCCTTCATCGCCTTCATCTCGCCCTTGAACACGCGAGCGGACTGCCCGAGACTCTTGGCCAGCGCCGGCAGCTTCGCAGCGCCGAACAGCAGCAGGATCACCGCGAGGATGATCAGCAGGTGCGGCCACCCGAATGCGCCCATGATGTCTCCTTGTCGTGAGCCGTCGGTCCAGTCTAACCCTCTGGGTGGGCAGAGTCGCTGACGGCACGCCCCTGGCTGTCATCGCCCGTGTACTGCTCGAGGGCCGACCGCGCCCATTCGGCCGCGGCCTCGCGCGCTCCCGCCGGCTCGAGGATCTCGACGTCTCCGCCGCGTCCCGCCGCCAGTCGCTTGAGGCTGGTCGGATCGGCGACCCTGATCGTGGCCTGTGTCAGCTCGCCGCTCGTTGTGACCGCTTGCGCTCTGTCCAGGTACCCGCGCAGCAGCGATGCCACTGCTGCGGGAAAGCGGATGTGCACGAGGTTGCCGGTCTCGCCCATGTCGAACAGCGCGGGGGGCTGCTCTTCGCCGTGCGTGATGGCGATGTCGGTGAGGACGAGATCGCTGACGCGGTCGAGGTGGAAGGTCCGCATCGCTTGGCGCAGATGGCACCAGCCCTGCAGGTACCACTGCCCCTCTGCGATGTGTACCTTGACCGGATCGACCGTACGGGTTGTCGCCGGCGCGTCGGGTGCCTTGTAGGTGAAAGAGACGGCGACTCCGTGTCGCAGAGCCTCATCGACGCTCCCACGGACGTCATCGACCGGTTCGGGTGCGACGATCAGATCGGCCGGCGTGCTCGATGCGCCACCGGCGAGCTTGGCCAGCAGCCCGGCGACCACGCCGCTGTCACCGACGCCGGGCAGCGACCGTGCCAGCTGCAGTCCCGCGAGCAGCGCCGCCGCCTCGCGGGCGGTGAGACGCGGCGCATGTTCCAGGCCCACCGCGTTGGTGAGCGAGATGCGGTCATGCTCGTCGAGCAGATCCCAGTCGATGTCGAACAGGTCGTTCGCCATCTGCCAGTAGCCGTTGTCGCCCGGGCGACCGATCACCGTGAGCTTCTCGACCATCGAGCGCATCTGCGCCGGCGTCACATCGAAGTCGGTTGCCGCCTCGGCCACCGACACCTCGCCCTTGCGGATGAGGTAGGGCACGAGCTGCAGCATGAGAGCGGCGCGGTCGGTCGCGAGCACGGGTCGGGCGGTCATCGTGCGGCTCCGTTCACCTCGAGCGCCGCCTGCAGGCGCCGCCGCACCTCGTCACGAAGCGACGGCGGATCGACCACGCGCACCTCCGGGCCGTACGAGGCGAGTTCATCGGCGAAGATGTGCACGTCGACGAACGGAACGCGTACGCCCTGTATCTCCGGTGTGCCGCGACGGTGCAGGCGGAGCGCCGCTTCCGTGCCGGGGTGCACCTCGAGGAGCGCGGTCTGACGACGGGCGAGGTCTTCCAGCCCTTGCAGAGCGCGCTCGCCCGCTCTTTCGCGAAGAGACTCGTCGAAGCCCTGACGCATCGCCTTCACCGCGCCGACGATGCGGGAGAGCAAGAAAGTCCGCTCCCGCTCGATCTCGACGTCGATTCCGTAGACATGCCAGCGCCCTTCGTACTCCAGCAGCGCGAGGGGGCGGATCCGGCGCGTGCGCGGGTGCTCCTCCCCCGGCTTCAGATAGGGAAACGTCACCACACGACACTGCTCGATCGCGCGCTGCAACGGCGCGAAGGCCGCCTCGTGCAGGCTGATACGCGGCGAATATCCGATGATGGGCTCGTCTACCGCGATGCCGAGCGACCCGAGTTTGCGCAGGCCACTGCGAGCGTCGACCGACAGCGATGCCTCGCCCCACACCCCTGCCGCGAGGTTGAGCACGGCGATCTCTTCGGGGGCGAAGGTGATCTCCTCGGGCAGCGCGTACTCGCTGGTGGGCACCCGATACCGCGCCTGTCGCAGATCGTCGGGCTCGAGACGGTCGCCGATCGTCTCGATCGGCACGCCTAATGCGCGCAGATTTTCCTTGTCGCGCTCGAACATCTTCTCGAGCGCGTCTTTCGACGCGCCGGCTTCCGCCTGCTCGCGATATCCCGACACCGATCCCAGGATCGTGTCCTTGGTCAGCCCCTGGTCGGTGGCCATCAGGGCGACCACGAGGTTCAGCAGACGTTCCTCCGGCGCATTGCGCGCGGCAGCGGACGCAGGCAGATCATCGGCGGACATCCACCCATCCTAGGGTCGCCGCGCGCTCGAAGAGAGCAGGCGCGACTACTGGGCGCTCGTGCTGGTGTCGGGCCCGATGCCGAGGATGTCGATGACGGCGATCTGCGTGTCCTTCACACCGGACTCACCATCGGCCGGCGGAATCACCGCAAGCACCTGCGAGCCGACCGTCTGCCCCTCGACCGCCTTCTGGAAGCCCTTCGACTTCGTCGACAGCGTCACGAACTCCGCCTGCGAATCCCAGGTGGTGGAGGCGACCGACTTATCGGACCAGTTGACGATCGTGTATTGCAGCAGTGCGGGCCGATCGGCAGACACCTTCGCGCCATCGCCGCGCTTGAGCAGCTGGATCTTCAGCTCCTTCGGAGCAGTGCCGGCGGGAACGATGACGCCCGGACGCCCGCCGGGCGCACGTACGACGGCCGGTAGGCCGAACCCGTCGTTGTAGACGCTGCGGCCGTTCGCTGCGGCCAGATAGACCTTGCGCACATCGAGAACAGCCACCAGCGAGTCGTCCGAGCTCATACCCAGGCTCGTCAGGGATGCCTCGGGGACGCCGCCGGGCGCGATGGCGACGGCCGTGCGGGTCCCGGCCGTCGCACAGTGGAGCGCCTTCTCGAAGGCGGGGAACGACTGCACCCACTGCGACACCGGGTAGACCGTGCTCTGATCGCCGTCGTACGCCGTCGTCACGATCGTCTTACCGGTCGTGGCGCTGATGAGCGCCACGTCGAGCACGATCATCTGCGCGTCGCTCGTGATGGGCACGTTTCCGTGCCCGGCGACGACGTCCGTGAACTGCGTGGTCTTCGCGTGCAGTGGCGTGTCGACCTCGACCTTCGGGGCGGAGTCCTGCGAACCCGTCACCGAGATGAGATTCATCGTCGAGGATCCGGCGTCGGTGGCTCGCGGGCACGAGGCCGAGGGATCGTTGCTGGACGCACAGCCGACGAGAGCGACGGCCGTCAGAGACAGGACGGCGAGGGCAGCGGGGATCTTGCGCACCGGAACAGTCTAGGCGGTCTCGTTCTGTGTCTCGTCCGCGATGCGCCGGTCGCCGGCCGCGCGCAGGGCACCCTCGGCTGCACGTTCGGCGTCACGGACCCGCTTTCGCAGGTTCTTGTCGGTGATCTGTCGGTCGCCCACGGCCCCCGGCGTCCACACCTCGACGTCCTCGTCTCCGTAGGCCGTCTTGCGCACGGCACGCCGCCGCACATCGGGAGGAATGGCCCCCGGTGCCAGCCGCCGCGCCGTCAGCAGGAAGCCGGTGTGCGCGACCATCCGATGGTCGGGACGTACGGCCAGTCCGTCGACGTGCCAGCCGCGGATCATCGTCTCGCTCGATTCGGGTTCGGTGAACAGTCCGGTCCCCCGGATGAACTCCGCCACACGGCTCAGCTGCGTGGCCGTGGCGACATAGCAGAGCACGACACCGCCCGGTACGAGCGCTTCAGCCACGGCCGGAACGCACTCCCAGGGCGCGAGCATGTCGAGCACGACGCGATCGGCCGTGCCCGGACCGAATTCGGCGGGCAGCGCCGCACTCAGATCGCCGATCACGATCTCCCAGTTGGCCGGCAGCTCGCCGAGGAACGTCGTCGCGTTGGCACGTGCGACCTCGGCGAATTCTTCACGCCGTTCGAACGAGACCAGCCGCCCTGTCGGACCGATGGCACGCAGCATCCACAGCGAGAGCGCCCCGGATCCGACGCCCGCTTCGACCACCGTGGCCCCCGGGAAGATGTCGGCCTGCGCGAGGATCTGCGCGGCATCCTTCGGATAGACGATGGCGGCGCCGCGCGGCATCGACATGACGAAGTCGCGCAGCAGGGGACGCAGCGCAAGGTACTCGGTGTCGGAGCTGTTACTCACCACCGAACCGTCGGGAAGCCCGACCAGTGCGCTGTGCGGCAGGACGCCGCGGTGCGTATGCAGTTCGCCGCCTTCGCGCAGCGTGATGGTGTGCAGCTTGCCCTTGGGGCCGGTCAGCTGCACGCGGTCGCCGTAGCGGAACGGGCCACTCGGGCGGGGAAAGTCGGTCATGCGGAGCCTTCGGGACGGTGGGCGGTGTACAGGTCGGCGAGGTCGGCGACGCCGCGCCCGTCGAGCGTGGGCCACAGCGCGTGCGCGCCGGTGCCGGTCAGGGAGACCATGAGCGGAACCCCCAAGGTCACGGCACCGGAGGCGACGGCCGAACGGAGGCCGTTCGGCGAGTCTTCGATCGCCACGACCTCGCGGGGGGCGACACCGAGCAGCTCGCTCGCCTGCAGATACGGGTCAGGGTACGGCTTGGGCCGGGTCACGTCGTCACCGGCGACGATGACGTCGAACGCGTCGAAGTCGATGAGGTCGACGACGGTCTGCGCCATCCGGCGCATCGACATCGTGACGAGCGCGGTCTTGACGCCGGCGTTCTTCAGTCCCCGGAGGAGCGCTCGCGCCCCGGGGCGGAACGGCACGCCGTCCCGGGCCAGCGAACCGAGGACCTCGTCGGTGAGGTGCTGCACGATGGCCGTGACATCCATCCGCACACCCTCGCCTTGGAGCAGGCGAGCCGCGTCCTCGAGTCCGAGACCGACCATCTGCAGCGCCTGCTCTTTCGTCCAGGTGCCTCCGAACGACTCGACGAGCGGTGATTCCGCGGCCATCCAGTACGGTTCGGTGTCGACGAGGGTCCCGTCCATGTCCCAGAGGACGGCTGCGGGCAGGCGGGAAGTCATCCCTCCATCGTATCGAGCCGCCGGCGGCGGGCCGGGCGAACGACGACGTCACGGCGCCTATCCTGGAAAGACGAACGATCGTGGGAGGGCACGAGTGGACGGACTGGGTCGACGTGTTCTCGTCGTCGCCTTCGACGGCTGGAACGACGCAGGCGAGGCGGCGACGTCGGCGACGACGCTGCTGAAAGACACGGGCGCGTACGAGCCCGTGTTCGCCGTCGATCCCGAGCTCTACTTCGACTATCAGTACACGCGTCCGGAGATGCACGCGGAGTCCGACGGACGGCGCACACTGCAGTGGCCGGATGCAACGGTGCGACGCCCGGCCGGTAACCCCCGGGGCACACAGCTGTGGCTGTTGACCGGAGTCGAGCCGGCGCGCGCCTGGCAGGCGTTCTGCGCCGAGCTCGTCGACGTCATGCTCCGGGAGGACATCACCGGTCTCGTCGCGTTGGGCTCGATGATGTCAGACGTACCGCACACGCGCCCGATCTCCATCTTCGCCGGGAGCGACAACGAACGACTGCGCGCGCATCTCGATCTCGAGAAGCCCTCTTATGAGGGGCCGGTGGGCATCCTCAGCGCCCTCTCCGTCGCAGCCGAAGAGGCCGGCATCCCGACGATCGGGCTGTGGGCGAGTGTGCCGCATTACGTCGCCGGCCACACCCCCTCGCCGAAGGCGACGCTCGCGCTTCTGGAGAAGCTCGAAGAGCTCACCGGCACCGCCGTCCCTCGCGGAGACCTGGCCACCCAGGCCGCGAGCTGGGAGGCCACAATCGATGCCGCGGCCGCCGAAGACGATGAGATGACCGAGTACATCCATCAGCTCGAACAGGCTCGCGACACCTGGGACTCCCCCGAGGCCTCGGGCGATGCCATCGCCCGCGAGTTCGAGCGGTACCTGCGCCGCGGCGGTGAAGGCAAGCACGGCCGCGGCGACGACCCGCGCCGTTAGGGCTCGATCACACCCATGCTCAACAGCACGATGATCGTCGCACCGATCGCCACCCGGTAGACGACGAACGGCAGGAAGCTGTGCTTCGTGATCCACTTCATGAAGAACGCGATCACGGCCAGCCCCACCACGAAGGCGACGACGGTCGCGGCCGCGGTCTCCCCCATCGTGAAGACCTCCTGCGTCGGCGACTTCACGGTTTTGACCAGTTCGTAGAGGCCACTGCCGAACACCGCGGGGATCGCCAGGAGGAAGGCGTAGCGGGCGGCAGCTTCGCGCGTGTACCCGAGCAGCAGGCCCGCGGTGATGGTGCCGCCCGACCGTGAGACTCCCGGGATCAGCGCGAGGGCCTGCGCGAAGCCGTAGATCACACCGTGCCCCACGGTCAGGTCCTCGAGCGAGCGTCGCTGCTTGGCGTACATGTCGGCGATGCCGAGGATCACGCCGAAGACGATGAGGCTCACCGCCACGATCCACAGCGA
Organism: Microbacterium horticulturae; assembly: GCF_029094505.1. Taxonomy (NCBI): domain Bacteria; kingdom Bacillati; phylum Actinomycetota; class Actinomycetes; order Micrococcales; family Microbacteriaceae; genus Microbacterium; species Microbacterium horticulturae. The sequence continues at coordinate 1,801,600 of NZ_CP119108.1, forward strand.
TCGCAGAGTCGTCTCGATCGCGTCCTGGAACAGAAGCCCGAGCACGACGATCGGGATGGTGCCGATGATGATCAGCCAGCCCATCTTCGCGTCGGGATCGTTGCGCGGGATCTTGCCGAACAGCGCGCGGAACCAGTGCCCGATGATGCGGACGATGTCACGCCAGAAGAAGACGATGACGGCTGTCTCGGTGCCGATCTGGGTGATCGCGGTGAAAGCGGCGCCGGGGTCGCCCGCGTCGGGCAGGAATGCGCCGACGATGCGCAGATGCGCGCTGGATGAGATCGGGAGGAACTCCGTGAGTCCCTGGACGAGCCCGAGGAAGATCGCCTCGATCAGGTGCATGGGCGCCTTTCGGTCAGAAGGGGTGAAGAAGCGGACGAGGAGGGATCAGCAGGTGCGCAGCAGGTCGGCGAGGACCGCGCGTCCGAACTCGAGCGCGTCCAAGGGAACGCGCTCGTCGACTCCGTGGAACAGACCCGTGAAGTCGAACCCGGCGGGCAATCGCAGCGGCGCGAAGCCGTATCCTGCTATGCCGAGACGTGAGAGCGCCTTGTTGTCGGTGCCCCCACCCATGAGATACGGCATCACCGGCGCACCCGGGTCGTGACGCTCCAGCGCGGCGAGCATCGCCTCGACGAGCGGGCCGCCGAAGGCGGTCTCCAGCCCGATGTCGCGCGTTACGATCTCCACCTCGATGTCGTCGCCGACGATGCGGCGGATGTCGGCGAGCACCGCGTCCTCTGTGCCGGGAAGCACGCGGACATCGATCGTCGCAGACGCCACATCAGGGATCACGTTGTGCTTGTAGCCGGCCTCCACACCGGTGGGGTTGGATGTCGTCCGCAGCGTCGACCGGAGGAACCCGGCTGCCGGCCCGGTCAGATCCGCCAGCGCGTCCGGATCTTCCACCGACTCCCCGGACAGCGCCGCGAGGTCTTCGAGCAGCGCCCGCGTGGTGTCGGTCAGGCGCACCGGCCATTGTGTGCGACCGACGGCGGCGACGGCCTCGGCCAGACGAGTGACGGCGTTCTCGGGGTGGAAGCCGCTGCCATGGCCCGCCCGTCCCCGCGCCCGGAGGCGCAGCCAGAGCAGCCCCTTCTCCCCCACCTGCAGCAGATAGGCACGAGTGCCGGCCACCGTGATCGAGTACCCGCCCACCTCGCTGATGGCCTCGGTGGCGCCGGCGAACCACTCGGGCCTGTCACGCACCACGAGCGACGAGCCGAGGACACCACCGTTCTCCTCGTCCGCGAAGAACGTCAGCACGACGTCGCGCGCGGGCTGCTCACCCGCGCGCAGAAGGTCCGCCATGGCCGTGAGCATCATGGCATCCATGTTCTTCATGTCCACGGCACCACGCCCCCAGAGCATGCCGTCGCGGATCTCGCCCGCAAACGGGTCGACGCTCCAGTCTTCGGCGATCGCCGGCACGACGTCGAGATGGCCGTGCAGCACGAGCGCGGGCCGATCGCCATCGCGGCCGGGAATACGCACCGAGAGGTTCGTGCGCCGCTCCACGGGCTCGTAGAACTCAGCGGTCAGCCCGAGACCTTCCAGGTAGGCGGCGACGTATTCCGCGGCTTCGCGTTCGCCCACCGCGCGTCCGCCGCCGTGGTTGGTGGTGTCGATGCGGATGAGGTCCCGGGCGATGCGGGCGACCTCGCTCAGTTCGTGCGCATCGCTGGTGTCGGGCATGAGGTCCAGGCTACCGGGTGCCACGGCTCGCGACGGCGCGCCCGGGGTGTGCGGCGGTTCGATCAGCGGCGCAGAACGTGATAATGTCGTTCCTCGGTTGCGAAACCGAAAACCACCTGCGCGGGTGGCGGAATAGGTAGACGCGCTAGCTTGAGGTGCTAGTGCCCGTATTAGGGCGTGGGGGTTCAAGTCCCCCCTCGCGCACAAATCGAAAAGGGTCCCATCAGGGGCCCTTTTCCTTTTGTCGGCAGGGTCCGGCGCGAGGCATCAGGGCCGGCGCGGACAGCCAAGCGGTTCGCTCCTCCCCCGTTGAAATCAGGTGTTCTCGCGAGATCAGGCGGTTTCTGCACCTGATCGTCCTGCTTTCGCGAAGACACCTGATCTGAAACAGCGACGAGTGGCACGGCGCGCTGCGTCGACGGGGGCGATCCGGCGCCGCCTCTCACGCGGAGGGACCAGCGACGAGGTACTCATCGATCGCTCGCAGCGCCTGCGCACGGTAGTCCTCCTTGCTGAGGTAATGAGCGTAGTGCGGCACCCTCACCATCCGGGCTCCCTCATGCCAGTGCTCGCGCAGTAGACCGAACACGTCGGCGCCGAAGACAATGACGAGCGGGTCATCGCACCCGACCGTCGCGAGCTCGTCGTCGAGCCGTGCCAGCTGCTCTCGCACGAGGGGCGGATGTGCGCGGAGGAACGCGATCGTCCGCTTCGCACCGTAGCTCTCGATGCCTTTGAACGCGTCGGTGAGGTAAGCGCCCCAGAACGGTGTCCCCCGGTACGCGTGCCGCAGCTTGAAGTGGTTCGCCCGGGACGACGGGTCGTGGAAGTTGCTGAACGACGCGGGTGTGGGTGCCCCCGAGCCGTTGATGCCGAGCATCACGACGTCGGCGCGCAGGGTCTCGAGCACTTCGTCGTCGCGATCGGCATCAAGCACCGACAGGTCTCCCACGCCGTCTTTCACACCGTGGCCAGGTCGTGCATCCGCCCATACCGCCCAGCTGCCGACGTCCCCATACCGCCGGCGGACCTCGTCGAATCGGTCGCGCGTGATCGCCATTCCGTGTCGTCCTCTCCCGCATCCCGCCCTCTCAGTCTCCCGTAACGATCGGGTGCTCGATCCGCCGGCGCCTGCGCGATAGGTTCGAGGCGTGGCATCCCGCTCTCGTACGAAGCCCGCACCCGCCTGGCGCAGCCGGTCGGCGATTCCCGTCCGGGCTCTGCAGCCGTGGGTCAGCGGCGCGGGCACGTCGACCGGGCGCATCCCGTTGGTGGATCCGCACCCCGCTCTGCCGGGATTCGGGATGCTGCACCCCACCGCCTTCTGCGGCGAGATCCTGCCGTTCGGCGTCACGGCCTTTCGCGAGGGGCACGATCTCATCGGCGTGCAGCTGCGCCTGTTCACGCCGTCCGGCCAGGAGTCCGTGCACCGGCTCGCACCGCTCGACGACGGCTTCGACCGTTGGAGCTGCGAGCTCGCCGTCCTCGCCCAGGGTGACTGGACGTTCCGTTTCGAGGCCTTCGCCGACGACTACGCGACGTGGCAGCACGCCGCCGCGCTGAAGATCGCCGCGGGGGTGGATGTCGCGGTGATGGCCATGCTCGGCGAACAGCTCTGCACGCGTGCCGCCGCTGAGACCGACCGACCCGCCACCCAGCGAACCGCGCTGCGCCGGTGGGCGAAGGCGCTGCGCGCCGCGATCGACGACCCTGCGGCCGCGCTCGAGATCGTGCGCGACGAGAACCTCGCCGCCGTCTTCCGCGACCGTCCGCTCATGTCGCTGGCCACCGCGGGCGAGACCCTCCCGCTGAGAGTCGAACGAGAGCGGGCAGGCGTGGGCGCCTGGTACGAGTTCTTCCCCCGGTCGGAGGGCGCGGTGCGCGAGAGTGATGGCACCGTGCGCAGTGGCACCTTCGCGACCGCAGCCGGGCGGCTGCCCGAGGTGGCACGGATGGGCTTCCAGGTCGTGTACCTGCCGCCGATCCACCCGATCGGCGTGACCAACCGCAAGGGCCCGAACAACACGCTCACGGCGGGTCCGGGCGATCCTGGATCCCCGTGGGCGATCGGCGCCGCCACCGGCGGTCATGATGCCGTGCACCCCGACCTGGGCACCCTCGCCGACTTCCGCGGCTTCGTCGCCGACGCGCGGTCGGAGGGGCTCGAGATCGCGCTCGACCTCGCCCTCCAGGCCTCGCCCGATCATCCCTGGGTGACGGCCCACCCGGAGTGGTTCACGACGCTGCCGGACGGCTCCATCGCGTTTGCCGAGAATCCGCCGAAGAAGTACCAGGACATCTACCCGATCAACTTCGACAACGATCCGGAGGGGTTGAGCGCGGAGGTGCTGCGCATCGTCCTGCACTGGATCGCCCAGGGCGTGCGCATCTTCCGCGTCGACAATCCGCATACCAAGCCGCTGTGGTTCTGGGAGTGGCTGATCCGCGAGGTCACCGCGCGGCATCCCGATGTCGTGTTCCTCGCCGAGGCGTTCACACGGCCGAACCCGATGCAGGCGCTGGCTCGCGTGGGCTTCCAGCAGAGCTACTCGTACTTCACCTGGCGCAACACGAAGGCCGAGCTCGAGGAGTTCCTGACCGGCGTCAGCCACCACACGGCCGACGTCTTCCGTCCGAACCTGTTCGTGAACACCCCCGACATCCTCACCGAGTATCTGCAGTTCGGCGGTCGCCCGGCATACCGCATTCGCGCCGCCATCGCCGCGACGGCCGCTCCCCTGTACGGCGTGTACGCGGGGTACGAGCTGTATGAGAACGTCGCGCGTCCCGGTTCCGAAGAGAACATCGACAACGAGAAGTACGAGTACAAGTTCCGCGACTGGGCGGCGGCCGAAGCATCCGGCGACTCCCTCGCCCCCTATCTGCGCCGGCTCAATGAGATCCGCGCGGCGCATCCGGCGCTCCGGCAGTTGCGCAACCTGACAGTGCAGTACAGCGACGACGACGCCGTGCTCGTGTTCGTGAAGCGCGCCGACGGCGCGCTGACCGGCACCGGTGAGGACGACACGATCATCGTCGTGGCCAACCTCGATCCGCACTCGGTAAGGCAGACGATGATCCACCTCGACACGCGGCTGTTCGGCATCGAACCCGGTGAGCAATACGCGGTGCAGGACCTGGTCACCGGCGCCGCCTGGACCTGGACCGACCACAACTTCGTGCGGCTCGACGCGTTCGCCGAGCCCGTCCATATCGTGCATGTGAAGGGCCGGTCATGATCGCCGAAGAGCTGCTCGACCGTGTCGCCGCCGGCGCGTATCACGCGCCCCATGACGTGCTCGGACTGCATGAGGGACGGGATGCCGCCGGCCGGTCCTTCTGGTGGGTGCGTGCCCGACGGCCATTGGCACAGACGGTCACGGCGGTGTTCGCCGACGGCGAGACGGTTCCGCTGGCCCACGTGCGTGCCGGGATCTGGGAGGGACGGCGCTCCGGGCGCCCGGAGGCGTACGAGCTGGAGACGTCGTACGCCGACGACTCGGGCTACACCGCCGACGACCCTTATCGCCATCTTCCGACGGTCGGCGAGTTCGACCTGCACCTCATCGGGGAGGGACGCCACGAGCGCCTGTGGGAGGTGCTGGGAGCGCGCGTGCGCGAGGACGACGGGACGCGCGGAACGGCGTTCGCGGTGTGGGCGCCCGACGCCCAGGCCGTGCGCGTGGTCGGCGACTTCAACGCGTGGGACGGCGCGGGGCACGCCATGCGCTCTCTCGGATCGAGCGGCATCTGGGAGCTGTTCGTCCCCGCCGTCGATGTGGGTGCCGTGTACAAGTACGAGATCCTCACGCCGGACGGGGAATGGATACTCAAGGCCGACCCGCTTGCCCGGCTCGCAGAGACTCCCCCGTCCACCGGATCGGTCGTGACGTCGTCGTCGTACATCTGGGGCGATGGCGGGTGGATGACGGACCGTGGCGTTGCGCAGCCCGCGAACCGACCCATGTCGGTGTACGAGATGCATGTCGGCTCGTGGCGGCCCGGCCTCGGCTATCGCGAGCTCGCAGAGCCGCTCATCGCGCACATGCACGAGCTCGGCTTCACGCACGTCGAGTTCCTCCCGCTCGCAGAGCACCCCTTCGGCGGTTCGTGGGGCTATCAGGTCAGCGGCTACTACGCACCGACCAGTCGGTATGGCCGGCCCGACGATCTTCGCTACCTCATCGACGAGCTGCACCAGGCCGGCATCGGCGTGATCCTCGACTGGGTGCCGGGCCACTTCCCCAAGGACGGGTTCGCCCTCGGCCGGTTCGACGGACGGCCCGTGTACGAGCATCCCGATCCACGACGCGGTGAGCACAAGGACTGGGGCACGTACATCTTCGACTACGGCCGCAACGAGGTGCGCAACTTCCTCGTCGCCAACGCGCTGTACTGGCTCGATGAGTTCCACGTCGACGGACTGCGCGTGGATGCCGTCGCCTCGATGCTCTACCTCGACTACTCGCGCGAAGACGGCGAGTGGGAGCCGAACGTCCACGGCGGGCGCGAGAATCTCGAAGCCATCCGCTTCCTTCAGGAGACGAACGCGACAGCGTACCGGCTGCACCCCGGCGTCGCGATGATCGCCGAGGAGTCCACGAGCTTCCCCGGCGTGACAGCGCCGACCTCGGAGGGCGGGCTCGGCTTCGGATTCAAATGGAACATGGGCTGGATGAACGACTCGCTCGTCTACATCGAACGGGATCCGATGTACCGCGCGCACCATGCAGGTGAGCTCTCGTTCTCGTTCGTGTACGCGTTCAGTGAGAACTTCATCCTCCCCATCAGCCACGACGAGGTCGTCCATGGAAAGGGCAGCCTGCTGTCGAAGATGCCCGGCGACCATTGGCGCAAGCTGGCCAACACGCGGGCGTACCTCGCCTACATGTGGTCGCATCCCGGCAAGCAGCTTCTGTTCATGGGCCAGGAGTTCGGACAGCTCTCGGAGTGGTCCGAGTCACGCGGGCTCGACTGGTGGCTGCTCGATCAGCCCAGTCACCGCCAGCTGCAGGACTTCGTCGGCGCACTCGGCCGCACGTACGGCGATCACCCCGCACTGTGGGCGAGAGACGGGGATGCCGACGCGTTCCGGCGCCTGGGTGCACCGGAGTGGAACCCCGATGTGCTGGCCTTCTGCCGTGAAGACGGCGACGGCGGGATGCTGGTGTCGGTATGCAACTTCGGCGGGAACCCCGTCGACGGCATGACGCTCGATCTGCCGCGTCCCGGCGCGTGGCGGGAGGTCCTCAACTCCGACGCCGCCGCCTATGGCGGCTCGGGAGTCGGCAACCTGGGGCGCATTCACGCTGACAGCGACGGCCGCGCACGGCTGACGGTGCCGCCGCTCGGTGTGCTCTGGCTCGTGCCCGACTAGAAGAGCAGCGCGGTGAGGCGGCGACGCGCCGCCCCCACCCGGGGGTCTGCCTCGCCGATGAGCTCGAAGAGCTCCAGCAGGCGTTCCCGCACCGGAGTGCGGTCATCGCCCGACAACTGCGCGAACACGTCGAGAAGCCGCGAGAACGCGTCTTCGACATGCCCGCCGGCGATGTCGAGGTCCGCCACGGCCAGCTGCGCGTCGACGTCAGTCGGGTCGGCTGCGGCGGCCGTGCGTACGGCGTCCGCATTCGCGCTCTGCACGCGCTGCAGAAGCAGCACCTGTGCGAGCCCCGCCTTCGCGTCGGCGTCGGCCGGGTTCTCCGCCAGCGCCTGCTTGCAGGCGGTGGCTGCCCGGGCATAGTCGCCCGCTTCGATCGCGGCGAACGCCTCGGCGTGCAGCGGGGGCATAGGCGGTTCGGCGGGTTCGTCGTCCGGGGCCTCCTGCGACGTCGTGGGCACCGTGCCGGTGACGCCGTTCTGCGCAGCGACCTGCAGGAGCTGGGTGAAGACCTCGCGTACCTGCTCTTCGGGAACGGCACCCGTGAACAGCGGCACGGCCTGCCCGGCGAGCACGGCGACCACCATCGGGATGGACTGGGCGCGGAACGCCTGCGCGAGCTGCGGGTTCGCGTCGACATCCACCTTGGCCAGCACTATCCGCCCCGCGAACTCCGTGACGACCTTCTCAAGGACCGGGCTCAGCTGCTTGCACGGACCGCACCACTCGGCCCACAGGTCGAAGACGACGGGGACCGTCTTCGACAGCTCCGCGGCCTGCGCGAACGTGGCGTCGGTGACGTCGATGATGACGTTCGAGGTGGACGCCCCGTCACCGGCCTCGGGGACGTCCGCCGAGGGCGCGGGTGCTGCGGGACGGTTGCGCAGCGAGGAGAGGTCGACGGCGCCGCGCAGGACGGCACCCGGGTTGGGCTGGCTCATTTGCTGATCACCTTGGCTCCGAGGATGTTGGACGAATAGCCGAGCAGACGGATCTGGGCGTCGGTGGATCCCACGCCCGGCACGTAGAAGAACAACTGATCACTGTACGTCGTGTTGAAGCCGGACTGCGACTCCTTCACACCCGTGAGCGCCTTGACCGTGTCGTTCTGCGTCAGTTTGATCACGGAGTCCTTGCTCGTGGGCGTGACGGTCTCCACCTCGTCCACGTTCACCGCGACGATTGCGCCGCTCTCCAGCGTCGCCAGAGCAAGAGGGTCTTCTGCCCCCGCCTCAGACGAGAACGACATCTTGCCGGTCTTCTTGCCCGAATCCTTGTCTTTCGCCGTCTTCTCGAATTCGGCGAGCTGCTTCTTCCGGCTCTCCGTGACGCCCTTGAGGAACGGGTCGTCGTCGGTCGCGAACTGCGCCGCGTACTTGCTCTTGTCACCGTTGTCGATCACATCGGCGTAGGCGGCGGCGATCTGGTTGGGCGGCATCACGAGGAACGACGAGTCCGGCTGCACGGCTGCGGCGCCGAGGTAGGCGGGCGCGACGTCGGGCAGGGCGTCAGCTTCGAGATGACCGCTGTAAGCCACCTTGTACGCCGACCACGGGTCGGCCTGGGTGATCATCATCATGGTCGAGTCGACCGCGTCGTCCTTGCCGCTCTTCTCGTCGGCGACGAGGAGCACCGTGCGGGGCCAGCCGTTGTACGCCTGCGGCAGCACGACCTTCAGTCCGCTCGCCGGCAGCGCGTCGAGTGCCGCCTGGTCGGAGATCTTCTTGCGCAACGTGTAGTTCGTCTTCCGCTCGGCCAGCGGGGCGCCGGTCAGTCGTGTGGCGGCGAGCTTCGCATCCTTCTTCTCATCGGCCTTGCTCACCGCCGTCGAGATGCGGTTCAGGATGCGGTCTGCCTGCGTCTCCGTCACCGCAGGCGCCTGGGCGTCATCGGCGTCGACGACCGTCGCGGTCGGTGTGGGAGACGGAGATCCACCCAGCTGCGGCCACGCGTCGGCCGTGCAGCCGGTGAAGGCGAGGCTCGAGATGACGACAACCGGCAATGCGATGAACGCGCGTCGGCGCCGGGTCGGAGCCTTCGCGGGCTCCCCCGCGCTGATGACGCCCTTGTCTTCCGCCTCGATCGACAGATCGATCGGCTCCGTCTCGGGCAGCGGCGGCAGAGCCTTGCGCCGGGGGCCCCGCGAGCGACGCATCTTGCGGATGCCGAGGATGTAGAGGAAGACGCCGACGAGCATCAGAATGCCGCCACCCACGATCAGCGGCCCCGCCCACGGCGTCGACCGGTGCACCGCCCAAGTGACCGACACGTCTGCGGGCGCCGGGTCGGTGCCATTGGTCGCGACCAGCACGCTCATGGTGTCGGGCAGTTGCAGATGCTCGATGAGGATGTCATCCTGCTGGAACTCGTCGAGCCACAGATCCGCCCCGGCAGGGTCGCGGTGTGCGGCCTTGGGAACATCGCCGTTCTCGTCGGCGACGGGCGGGACCACAGCAGTCTTGACCGACTTGTCACCGGCGAGGGTCACCGCGTTGTACTCGGTGTCGCTCAGCCACGCCTTCAGGTCCGCAGTCGGCCCGTATGCGGCGAACACGGTGCCGTCGGCGGCCGCACGCAGCGTCTGCGATCCGGGCAGCCTGTCGAGGACCGCGCCGTCGATGAGCGTGTACGACGCGGTGTCGGACACATTGATCGCGGACGTCTCCGTCTTGGGTCCCTGGAAGATGGTCCGCTGCGCCACGCCGCTCGCGATCATCACGGCGGCCAGCACGAACGCGGCAACAGCCCACACGAATCGCACGAATAGTTCCTCCCCGGCCAGGGCGTGCGCCCAGCCGATGACTCGACGTTCCAGACTAGCGAAAACGACCTGTGTGCGCCCCGGGAGGGTCGCTGGCGTCGCCTGGCAGACCGCCCAGTAGTCTGGCACACATCGTCGACGATGAAGGAGAGCCGTGAAGATCCAGAACCCATTCCGTGTGGCGCTGGTCGCGACGCTCGGGGTCGGCCTCGGGCTCCTGCTGATCGGCAGCATCCAGACGCTGTCGACGATCCTGCTCTACCTGGGCACGGCGCTCTTCCTCTCGCTCGGGCTCGAGCCCGTCGTGGCATTCCTGGTACGTCGCAGGCTGCCGCGCTGGGCGGCCGTGCTCGTTACGATCGTGCTGGTTCTGGCGCTGTTCGCCGGTGTCGTGTTGCTGGTCGTCCCGACGATCGTCGACCAGATCTCCCAGCTGGTCGCATCGGTGACCACGATCGTGCAGGACCCCGACACACTGGGCAACTTCAAGACGTGGGTCGAGCACGCCTTCCCCGGGCTACAGGTCGACACGGTCTTCGAAACCGTGCAGGACTGGGTCCTGAAGAATCTGGGAAGCATCAGCGGCTCGATCGGGCAAGGCGTGCTGAAGGTCGGCATCGCGTTCCTCACCGGTATGACCGGTGCGTTCATCGTGCTGATCCTGACGATCTACTTCACGGCGTCCATTCCCTCGCTCAAGTCGGCGGTCTACCAGCTCGTGCCGGCGTCGCGCCGCGCACGCTTCATCGACCTCTCGGAGCAGATCAGCGACTCCGTCGGCCACTACGTCATGGGCCAAGTCACGCTCGGCGTGATCAACGGCATCCTGAGCTCTATCTTCCTGTCGATCATCCACGCGCCGTTCCCCGCGGTCCTCGCGGTCGTCGCGTTCTTCTTCTCGCTCATCCCCCTGGTCGGCACGCTCACCGGGTCGGTGATCATCGTGCTCACCTGCCTGATCCCGGGGCTGGGCACGCCGACCACCGCACTGATCGCCGCGATCTACTACCTGATCTACATGCAGCTCGAGGCCTACGTGATCTCGCCGCGGATCATGAGTCGTGCCGTCTCCGTTCCCGGCGGGGTCGTCGTGGTCGCGGCGCTGGCCGGCGGCTCGCTGCTCGGCCTGCTCGGCGCTCTGATCGCGATTCCCGTCGCGGCGGCCGTGCTCATCATCTACCGTCAGGTGGTGATTCCGCGCCAGAACGAGCGCTGAATCAGCCCGCCGCCGTGCCGTCCCATTCCGTGGGCAGCGGTGCCGCCGAGGGGTTGACGATCTCCACGATCTCGTTCAGAACGCGTCTGGTCTGGTTCTCCCCCACCCAGAGATGCCGTGCCCCCTCGACCGCGATCATGCGCGCGTTGGGAAGCGAGGCGAAGCGAGGCTCCGCCTCTGCAGGGCGCAGGTAGTCATCGTGCTCCGGAACCAGGGCGATCACGGGCCGCGGGTCTCTTGCCCAGGCGCTGAGCTCGTCCGGCGACGTGCGATGCAGCGGCGGCGACAGCAGGATAAGGCCTTCCACAGGGAAGCCGCGTCCGTGTTTGAGGGCCACTTCGGTGCCGAACGACCAGCCGAGGAGCCAGGGATGCGGCAGCCCGCGCTCGGCGACGAAGCTCATCGCCGCCGCGAGGTCGTGCCGCTCCTCCTCGCCCTCGCCGAAGCTGCCATCGCTGGTCCCGCGCGGGGAGGACGTGCCGCGCGTGTTGAAGCGGAGCACGGCGATGTGCGCGAGGTCCGGCAGGCGCCCGGCCGCCTTGCGCAGAAGATGAGAGTCCATGAAGCCGCCGGCCGTGGGCAGCGGATGCAATGTCACGAGAGTCGCCACAGGGTCATGCTCGGCGGGCAGGGCGAGCTCACCGACAAGCGTCAGCCCGTCGTCGGTGTGGAGTTCGATGTCCTCGCGCCGAGCGGGGAGCTGCACCGCGCCGCGGATCTCCATTCAGTACACCTTCCAGCAGTGCGTATGCCAGTGTCGGCGGGCCGCCAGATCGGCGGCGTCTCCGAGGATTCCGTCGGCGCGCCACACGACGACATGCGCGATGCCCACCGCAATCGGACCGCCGCACCCGGGGCACGTGTACGGCTTCTGCGCCTGCGCCGCCGACACCGGCTGCACCGTCCACTCCGCGCCACGGCGGAACTCCGAGCGCTTGAAGCCCGCGAGGAAGGCAGCGAAGGAGTCCCCACCGGATGGTTGCCGGCGGCTCGACCGCGCCATCGGATCAGTACCAGCCGCTGGACTGCGAGTGCCCCCAGGCGCCGCAGGGCGTGCCGTACCGTGAAGTGATGTAGCCGAGGCCCCAGGTGATCTGCGTCGCGGGGTTCGTCGCCCAGTCAGCGCCGGCCGATGCCATCTTGCTGCCGGGCAGCGCCTGCGGAATGCCGTACGCGCCGCTCGCGTTGGCGGCGTTCACCCGCCACCCGGATTCGCGGTTCCACAGTGCCACCAAGCAGGAGAATTCGCCGTCGCCCCAGCCGCGGGCCTTCACCATGTCGTACGCGATGGCCTGCGCCGTTCCGGCCGACGGGGCCACGAAGGTCGAGGCGACCGAGGCCGCGACCGAACGGCGCGCGGGGCTCTCGGTCTTCTGAACCGGCTTCGGCTTGACCGAGGCCGCATAGCTGTCGCGGTCGATCGCCGCGGCCTTCGTCGTCTGAGAAGCGATCTCGACCGACTGGGCATCGCCCAGAGCACTCGTGTACAGCGTGATGGGCGCAGACTCGGAGGCACTGGCCGCGGGTGTCAGAACGGCTCCCAGTGGGCTCAGACACGCCACCGCGAGACCGAGCACGGCCATCGCCGCGAGGCCGGCCTTGGCGACGGATGGGATCGTTCGACGTCGTCGGGCCGTGCGTCCGGGGGCGACTGGTCTCAGCACGGTCGCATTCTTCAGATCGCGGCGCAGCGCTGCGCGAGATGTCTCGGGTGTCGTCGTGGTGCCGGAAGTCACAGTGTGCCCGAGTCTACAGAGCCCTCGGGGAATTCGCCACGACGACGTGCCGTTCGCATCAGCCGACGGCGAGCATCACGTCGACGACGGCATCGAGCAGCGCATCCACCTGCTCTTCGCGATAACCGCGCCGCTGCATGCGGAACGCCACCGTGCGCACCTGCTCGACGGTCACCGGCCGCCCATCCGAAAGGTACGCCGCGATCTTGTCGGCTACCAGATCGACCTCGTCGATCCGGTAGCCGTAGCCCAGTCCTCGCGCGCGCGAAAAGCGACGCTTCGGCTCGCGGGTGAGGCGTTCCAGGATCTCCTGCGCTTGCGCGCGTGTCTGGTCGATCCACGCACCGGCGCCGGAGGCGGAGAGTGCCTGTTTGCGCTCCCGGGCTGCGAACGCGTCTTCGACCCGGCTCAGCGCCGCGTCGACGGCGTCCGGCTGATAGCCGCGTTTGACGAGCGGGAACGCCGCGGTCCGGATGTCGGCCGCCCGAAACCCCGTGTCTGCCTGAGGATTCTCGAACGCGAGCCGCGCACGTTCCAGGAACGCGTCGACGTCTTTGGGTGCATAGCCGCGTACACGGCCAGAGGTGCGCGGGAACGTGGACTGCGCAACCGTGCGGGTGTCGGTCGGGGATGTCGTCATTGTGTCACCAGGGGGGTCAGCAGGTAGTACAGCGCCAGAGCGGCTCCGGCGGACGGGAGGATCGAGTCGAGTCGGTCGAGCACTCCCCCGTGCCCCGGCAGCCAGGAACTCATGTCCTTGATACCGAGGTCGCGCTTGATCATCGACTCGCCGAGGTCACCGATGGTCGCCGTGAACAAGATGACGAGCCCGAAGATGATGCCCGTGGCCCATGGCAGCCCCAGCATGAAGAAGGACAGCAGGATGCCGGCGATCACCGCCCCCACGACCGCGCCCGCGAACCCCTCCCAGGTCTTCTTCGGGCTGACTCTCGGCGCCATCGGGTGCTTGCCCAGGGTGAGTCCCGTCGCGTATGCGGACGTGTCGGCGACGATGGCAAGCACGATGAAGGCGAGCACCCACAGCTCGCCGGAGGCCTGGCGGAGGAGGATGATCGCCAGGCTCCCGGTGAACGGTACATACAGCTGCACCAGCACGCCGGCCAGGACGTCCTGCCAGAGCGAGCCCCCGGCGGTCCTGCGTCGCCCGGCGGCCGCTGCAACCAGTCGCCACACGACGACCAGCACCACCGCCGCGCAGACGACGACCCAGTGCTCCCACAACGGGAGGAACCAGGCCGAGGCAACCATCGCGAGCATCCCCACCAGCTGCGGGGCGAGGTCGATTCGTCGACCGCCGGCCTGCAGCGCGCGCCCGAATTCGAAGATCCCGGTACCCGCTGCGGCGAGGACGAAAAGGATGAAGACGGGCTTCCAGATGAGCAGGGACAGCAGCAGCGCGATCCCGATGACGAGGCCGATCACGATCGCCCCGATGAGGTCACGGCCGGTGCGCTGCTTGATGCGCTCGTTCGCGTGGTCAAAGTCGGCACGGGCGCGGTCGATCTCCGCACGCGCGCGCGACCGACGACCCCGGCGGCGACCTCTACCGTCGGGCGGCTGTTCGGACGCGTCGGTCATGCGGGGACTCAGACCTCGAGGAGTTCTGCCTCTTTGCGCTTGAGAGCATCGTCGATGGCATCCACATGCGCGCGGGTGATCGCGTCGAGATCCTTCTCGGCGCGGGCGAGCTCGTCCTCGCCGATGTCGCTCTTGAGGGCGTCGAGGTCGTCCTTCGCCTTACGGCGGACACCCCGCACGCGCACCTTGGCATCCTCGCCCTGTGAGCGCACGAGCTTGACGTACTCCTTGCGACGCTCTTCCGTCAGCTCCGGCATGGTGATCCGCACGATGTTGCCATCGTTCGTCGGGTTCGCGCCGAGGTTCGGCATCTCGCGGATCGCGTGCTCGATAGCCTTCAGCGCCGACTTGTCGTACGGCGTCACGATGAGCGAGCGGGCCTCCGGGGCATTCAGCGAAGCGAGCTGAGCGAGGGGCGTCGGCGTGCCGTAGTAGTCGACCAGCACCTTCTGGAAGAGCTGCGGGTTCGCGCGTCCCGTCCGAACGCTCGCGAAGTCTTCCTTCGCGCTCTCAACCGCTCGGTCCATTCGATTTCCGGCATCCGTCAACACGTCCGCGATCACGGTCTCTCCATTCACTCAGGCGTACCCGCCCAGTCTAGTCGTGGCGCACCGCGCATCCGCGGCGCATACGGTCAAGTCGTGACCAGCGTGCCGATCTGCTCACCGAGAAGGGCGCGGGTGACGTTGCCCGCAGGCTCCATGCCGAATACGCGCATGTCCATGTGGTTGTCCATGCACAGGCTGAACGCGGTCGAGTCGACGACCTTCAGCCCCTTCTGCAAGGCCTCCAGGTAGGTGATCCGGTCGATCCGGGTTGCCGTGGCATCCCGCTTCGGATCAGCCGTGTACACGCCGTCCACGCCGTTCTTGGCGACCAGCACCTCGTCGGCACGGATCTCGAGTGCACGCTGCGCGGCGACGGTGTCGGTCGAGAAGTAGGGCAGCCCTGCGCCCGCGCCGAAGATCACCACGCGCCCCTTCTGCATGTGCCGCTCGGCGCGCAGAGGGATGTAAGGCTCGGCGACCTGCGTCATCTGGATCGCCGACTGCACGCGTGTGGCGGCGCCGGCCTGCTCCAGGAAGTCCTGCAGCGCCAGGGCGTTCATGACGGTGCCGAGCATGCCCATGTAGTCGGCACGTCCGCGGTCCATCCCCCGCTGGCTGAGTTCTGCCCCGCGGAAGAAGTTGCCACCACCGACCACGATGGCGATCTCGACGCTGTCGACGGCCGCCGCGATCTCTCGCGCTATCTGACTGACGACATCCGGGTTGACCCCGAGCGAGCCGCCGCCAAAGGCCTCGCCGGAGAGTTTCAAGAGAACGCGGCGTCGCGTGGTGGCCTCATTGATCACGTGGGTTCCTCTCGTCGCGATCACTCGCGATCACACTGTAGCGAATGGGCATGGCAAGGGCCCGCATCGATGTGCGATGCGGGCCCTTGCGGCGACTCAGGCGCCGACCTTGAAACGTGCGAAGTCGGTGACTGTGATGCCGGCGTCCTTCGCGACCTGCGCGACGGACTGCTTGTTGTCTTTCGCGTAGTCCTGTTCGAGCAGGGCGACCTGCTTGAAGAACGCGTTGACACGACCCTCGACGATCTTCGGCAGGGCGGCCTCAGGCTTGCCCTCGTTGCGGGAGATCTCGGTGACGATCTCGCGCTCCTTCTCGACCTCCGCCGCCGGAACGTCCTCGCGGGAGAGGTAGGTCGGGTTCGCGAACGAGATGTGCTGGGCGATGCTGCGCGCGGTTGCCGCGTCGTCACCGGTATAGGCGACGACGACGCCGATCTGCGGGGGCAGGTCCTTGCTGGTCTTGTGCAGGTACACCTCGAACTTGTCGCCGGTGACTGTGCGCACACGACGCAGGACGACCTTCTCGCCGATCACGGCGGCCTCTTCGGAGATCAGCTGGTCGACGGTCTTGTCGCCGGCCGGCGCGGCCAGGGCCGCCTCGACCGAGTCAGCGGCGACGGCGGCCGCGGCATCCGCGACCTTCTCGGCCAGGCCGATGAACTTGTCGTTCTTGGCGACGAAGTCGGTCTCGCAGGCCAGCTCGATGAGCGTGACCTTGCCCTCGCCCTCACGCGCGACGACCAGACCCTCGGTCGTGGAACGGTCGGCACGCTTCGCGTTGCCCTTCGCGCCCTTGAGCCGAAGGATCTCGACGGCCTTCTCGAGGTCGCCGTCGGCCTCCTCGAGCGCCTTCTTGGTGTCGACCATGCCCGTGCCCAGCTGCTCGCGCAGCGCCTTGATGTCGGCGATGGTGAAGTTTGCCATGGGTGGCGGCTCCTTGCTTGGTGAAATTCTGTCTCGTGGATGCCGCGGCCGGCCCGTCGGAAAACGGACCGGCCGAAGCAGAAAGAGGTGTTACTCGGCCGGTGCGACCGGGGCCTCGCCCTCGGCGACCTGCTCGGCGATCTCGGCGGCCTCAGCCTTGGCCTCAGCGACGTCTGCGACCTTCTCGGTCTCAGCGGAGGACTGCTCGGGAGTGCCCTGCTCGAGGAGTTCGCGCTCCCACTCGGCCAGCGGCTCGGCAGGCTCGGCAGCCTCGGTGTCGGCCGGCTGGTGGCGCTGGATGAGACCCTCAGCCGCGGCGTCGGCGACGATGCGAGTGAGCAGCGACACGGAGCGGATCGCGTCGTCGTTGCCCGGGATCGGGTACTGGATCTCGTCGGGGTCGGCGTTGGTGTCGAGGATGCCGATCACGGGAATGCCGAGCTTGCGGGCCTCGTCGATGGCGAGGTGCTCGCGCTTGGCGTCAACGACCCACAGGGCGGACGGGGTCTTCTGCAGATTGCGGATACCGCCCAGCGACTTGTGCAGCTTGTCGAGCTCGCGCTTCTTGAGCAGCAGCTCCTTCTTGGTGAAGCCGCTCTCGGACGGGTTCTCGTAATCGAGCTCTTCGAGCTCCTTCATACGCTGCAGACGCTTGCTGACGGTGCTGAAGTTGGTCAGCAGACCGCCCAGCCAGCGCTGGTTCACGTAGGGCTGGCCGACACGGGTCGCCTGCTCGGCGAGCACCTCCTGTGCCTGCTTCTTCGTGCCGACGAAGAGGATCGTGCCGCCGTGGGCGACCGTCTCCTTGACGAACTCGTAGGCGCGGTCGATGTAGGCGAGCGACTGCTGCAGGTCGATGATGTGGATGCCACTGCGTTCGGTGAGGATGAAGCGCTTCACCTTCGGGTTCCACCGACGCGTCTGGTGTCCGAAATGAACGCCGGCATCGAGCAGCTGGCGGATGGTGACGACGGCCACGGCCGTTCTCCTGTTCTCGGCGCTGAGCGCCGCTTTCGGTTGTATCGGCAGACGGTCGCCCGCCGAGTCCTGGTGCCCGACACACCTCCCGCCCCGTTTCGGGGACCGGTGGGAGTGAATGCCACCCGCGAGATCTCGCAGGCTCTGGGCACGCGTAGTCACCCCGTATCACGAGGTGCTTCTCCAGTGTATCAGCCCCCGACTCCTCCACAGATGCCGGTCAGCAGCTCCTCTGTGGCGGTTCTCCACATTTTGCGGCGTCGAGCCGTCGGCGTGCCCTCGCGATCGTCAGGATGGGACCATGGCCACGCACCCTAGCACTCGCCGCGGCTCCGCCGGCGGCCGCCGGTGGGCGTGTGCGGCCGCCGGACTCCTGCTGGTTCTGATCTCGCTCCTCGCACCGGCACCAGCCGCCGGTGCGCAGAGATTCGCTCTGCGCGCCGACGTGGACGCCCCCGCAGCCGCGCCATGGCTCTGGCCGGTCGCTGGCCCACAGGTCGTACGCGCCTTTCAGGCCCCGGCTCACGAATACGGTGCCGGCCATCGCGGGCTCGACCTGCGCCCCCACGGTGACACGTCGGTGCGCGCCCCCAGAGCGGGGATCGTCGCGTTCTCGGGACGGATAGCGGATCGCGGCATCCTGACCATCGATCACGGCGACGGATATGTGACGACGCTCGAACCGGTCACGTCCGACGTGGCGGCGGGCACGCCGGTCGAGCAGGGCGAGATCGTCGGAGCCATCGCGGCGGGCGGCCACGCCGAGGCGGGCACCGTCCACTTCGGTGTCCGGCTGGACGGCGAATACCTGAACCCGCTCCTCCTGCTCGGAGCACTGCCGCGCGCGGTGCTGCTCCCCTGCTGCAGTTGAGATCAATGCTCGGCGCGGGGGTGTGCGAGCCGGTAGGTGGCCAGCAGCCTCTCACTGGAGACATGGGTATAGATCTGCGTCGTGCCCAGACTCGCGTGGCCGAGCAGTTCCTGCACGCTGCGCAGGTCGGCTCCGCCGTCGAGGAGGTGCGTAGCGGCCGAATGGCGGAGCGCATGCGGCCCGATCGACTCGCTGCCCACCGCCGGTCCCAGCGTCCGGGAGACCAGGGAGTAGACCGATCTCGGTCCGAGCCGGCCGCCGCGCGCCCCCAAGAAGAGCGCGGGCGTCGGCTGCTGCGCACGCGCAGCGAGCACCGGCCGCGCTCGGACGAGATAGGCATCCACCGCGCGGGCCGCCGGCAACCCATATGGCACCACCCGCTCTTTGGATCCCTTCCCGAGCACACGAACAGTGCGTCGACCGTGATCGAGGTCGTCGACGGCGAGTCCGCACAGTTCCGAGACACGCATCGCCGATGCATACAGCAGTTCAAGGACCGCGTCGTCGCGCAGCGCGACGGGGTCGCCCGAGTCGGCCGCCGTTCCCGCGGCGTCGAGCACCTGTGTCAGCCCCGCGGAGGTGGCCACCGTCGGGAGCGTCCTCCCGCGTTTGGGAGCCATGACCCGCGCGCTCGGGTCGGCCGAGACGAGGTCGGCGTCGAGTGCCCAGGCGAACAGCCCGCGCACCGACGCAGTACGACGGGCCAGGGTGGCGCGCGCGCGGCCCTGCTGCGTCGCTGCCCACAGCCACTCGCGAAGGTGCTCGAGCGTCACCTCGTCCACCAACGGGTCGCCGAGCACCGTCACGAGATCTGCGAGATCCGAGCGATACGCACGCACGGTCGCCGGCGAGAGACGGCGTACGTCGCTCAGATGGCGCAGATAGTCGTCGACGGCACGGGAGAGCCTCACCGTTCCAGGATGCCCGTCAGCCCCGCCGGGTGGCGGCGACGCGCCGCCACCCGGCCCCGCCCGACTCTGCCGTGCCTTCCAGCGCGAGCAACCCCAGATGCGTGCGTACATCGGCGGGGGCCATTCCGCTTCGGCGCGCGACATCGTCGACAGCACGCCACGAACGACTGCTCAGCGCATCTACGACGCGCGTCCGGTCATCCGTGTGCTTGCCCGTTTCCGCCTCGATCGGCGCCGCGTTCGATCGTCCGATCAGCTCGCACACCTCATCCGCCGTCGTCACACAGTGTGCGTCGAACTCGCGCAGCAGCCGGTGGCATCCGGCCGAGGAGCCGCTGGTGACCGGACCTGGCACCGCCCCCAGCGGACGCCCGAGATCGGACGCATGCGACGCGGTGTTCAGCGAGCCGCTGCGCCAGCCTGCCTCGACGACCACCGTGGCGCCGCCGAGTGCGGCGATGAGACGGTTCCGCTGGAGGAACCTCCATTTGGACGGCACCGTCCCGCAGGGCACCTCGCTCGCGACGACGCCCGTCATCCCGATCCGTCGGAGCAGATCGGCATGGCCTGCCGGATAGGGCTTGTCGACGCCACCCGCGACAAGCGCCGCCGTCAGGCCGTCCGCGCCGAGCGCGCCGCGGTGGGCGGCGCCGTCGATGCCGTACGCTCCTCCGGAGATCACCGCGATCCCCCTGCCCGCCAGTTCCGCAGCGAACTCCCCCGCCAGATGCTCGCCGTACCCTGTCGCGGCACGGGCGCCGACGATGGCGACCGCCGGGTCGAGCTGAGCGAGGTGACGTGGATCTCCCCGCACCCAGAGGCACAGCGGCGCGTGCACGCCGAGGTCGTTGAGTGCCGGCGCCCAGCAGTCGTCGTCGGGCGTGACCAGCTGTGCTCCGACCTCGCGTGCCTGCGAGAGGGCGAAGCCGATCTCCTCCGCACGCATGCGCGGCTTCCACCGGGAGACGCCCGCGCGCACCTGCGCTGCGGTCAGTCCCGCTGCGTCGGCCGCGATCCCGCCGCGCGCTCCGGCGAGCACCTCCTGCAAGGCGACGTCCGGGCCGAGAGCTGCCACCAGAGCTCCCGCGACGCCGTCGCCCGGCTCGACCAGACAGCTCCAGACGGCGGTCGCATACAGGCGCGCGAGCCGATCGGCTCCAGGCTCGGCCGACACAGCCAGGGGGGCAACGATGTGCGCAGCGGTCTCATCCCAGTGGAACGCGGTCATGAGCGGATTCCCTTCTTCAGGTACAGGGCGCGGCCGATGTCTTCGGTCGTCAATCGCTCCCGTGCAGCCAAGTCGCAGATCGTCCACGCGACCCGCAGAATGCGGTCGAAGGAGCGGAGCGTGAGTGTGCCGCGATCCAGCGCGGCATCGAGCGGCCGGCGAATAACCGGTGCCGGAGCGAGCGGACCTTGCCGGAGCCAGACGCCGGAGACTTCCGAGTTCGTGTGCCATGGGGTCTCGCTCAGTCGCTTCGCGGCGCGCGCTCGCGCTGCCGCCACCTGGTCCCGCGCCTCAGCCGTGCTGGTCGCAGCCCGCACTCGCGGCGCATCAGCGACGCGTACGCGTGCGAGCTGCACTTCGATGTCGATGCGGTCGAGGAGCGGCCCGGTCAGCCGGCCGCGGTAGCGACGTATAGCGGCCGGGGGGCACGAGCAGCTCGCGCCGCGCACGCCATAGTTGCCGCACGGACACGGGTTGGTGGCCATCACGAGTTGGAAGCGCGCGGGGAAGGAAGCGGTGAAACCTGCGCGGTGGATGTCGATCCGCCCGGTCTCCAGAGGCTGGCGCAGGGCGTCCAGAACGCCGGTCGCGTGCTCTCCCGCTTCATCGAGGAAGAGCACCCCTTCGCTCGCGCGTGCGATCGCCCCCGGCCGAACCGCCCGCGATCCCCCTCCCACGAGCGCCGCGATACTCGCGCTGTGATGAGGCGCCTCGAAAGGCGGTGTGCGGTCGAGGGTGTTCACGACCGTCCCCGACAGGGAGCGGATGGATGCCGCCACCAGCGCGGCCTCGTCATCCAGCGCCGGCAGGATGCCGGGCAGGCGGCGCGCGAGCATCGTCTTGCCGGCCCCCGGCGGACCCACCATGAGCATGTGGTGCCCGCCGGCAGCTGCGACCACCAGAGCCTCGACGGCATCGTCCTGCCCGATCACATCGCCCAGATCAAGTGGTTCACCCTGCGTCGTCTCATTTTCGGCGGAGGCGACGGGTGCCACGTCCACCGGCACATCGACGTCGGCCCCGTGCAGCCGCGCGACCTCTGCCAGCGTCGCCGCGCCCACCACCTCGGCGCCGGGTACCAGGCGGGCCTCCGCCTTGTTCGCCCACGGCACGACGACACGATGCACGCCGCCGCGGACGGCCGCCCGGACGGCCGGCAGCACACCGGGCACCGGGCGGAGCCGACCGTCGAGACCCAGTTCGCCGATGTGGACGGTGCGGGCGATGGATGCGGCATCCATTCCCCCATCGGTGGCCAGCGCGGCGATGGCGATGGCCACGTCGAAACCCGATCCGTGCTTGGGCAGGCTCGCCGGTGAGAGGTTCACCGTCAACCGGCGCTTGGGCAGGTCGAGTCGGCTGTTCTCGCTCGCGTTACGGACGCGCTGCACCGCTTCGCCGAGCGCCCGGTCGCCCAGACCGATGATCCGGAACTCGGGGATCTGCTTCGTCTGATCCGCCTCCACCTCGATGAGAGTGCCCTCCAGGCCGGAGAGGGCCACGGCCCAGGTGCGGGTCACGCCCATGGCACGTCCTCCAGATGCTCCAGGCGCGCGCTCGCCGGATCGCCACCGGTGATGCCGATGACGTCGAGGCGCCATCGACACCCGTGCGCCGCCTCGGGATGCGCCGCCGACCAGGCGTGCGCGAGCCGCCAGATGCGGGCGCGCTTGCGTGCGCCGACCGCCTCGAGGGGGTCGCCGAACAGGTCCGTTCGGCGGGTCTTGACCTCGACGAAGACCAGCTCGCGGCCCGCGCGCGCCACGACATCGACTTCACCGTCTGACGCGCGCCAGTTGCGGTCGAGAACGTCGAAGCCCCGGGCGGTCAGATGTGCGACGGCGCGGTTTTCACCCGCGCGTCCCAGTTCGTCCTTGGCAGCCATAACGGCATGCTCCCGCGAACACGCGCGACGCCGAGGGACGATTCGACGATCTGTGGAGCGATGGGCGGGAGCGCCCGAAAACCCGCTTCTGTGGAGGAAGCGGCGACGCTAGGAGTCGAGCGAGAGCTCTTCGGGCAGGTGAAGATCCCGCCGCTGCAGCTCTTCGACGTTGACATCCTTGAAGGTGAGCACCCGCACGGACTTCACGAAGCGATCGGCGCGGTAGATGTCCCACACCCACACGTCCGTCATCGTGATCTCGAAATAGAAGTCGTGTTCGGTGTCGCGCCGGACCACATCGACGTCGTTCGCGAGGTAGAAGCGTCGCTCGGTCTCGATCACGTAGGCGAACTGCGAGACGACGTCTCGGTACTCCTTGTACAGCGCCAGCTCGAGCTCGCGGTCGTAGTCATCGAAGTCGTCGTCCATGATGCCTCCATCCTAGGCGTCGGCCGCCACGCCTTCGCACGCCGTCAGAAGAGGGTGGGGGCGTCCGCGATCGCCCACGATGCGCGATGGTGAGGACTCAGTCCGTGGTCGCGGATCGCCGCACGGTGGACCGCGCTGGCATACCCCTTGTTGTGCGCCCACTCGTACGCCGGATGCTCATCGTGCAGCGTGACCATATGCGTGTCGCGCGCGACCTTGGCGATGACGGATGCCGCGGCCGCACTCGCGCAATCACGGTCGGCCTTGATCTGCACCCGCACCTCCGGGGTGAAATCCGCGACGGGAGCGATGTAGTCGTGATTGCCATCGAGCAGGACCACCGCCTCGTCGACCAGCACGCCGGCATCGCGCAGACCGACGATCGCGCGCACGGCCGCCATGCCCAGGGCCCACATGATCCCGTGCTCGTCGATCTCGGCAGCCGAGGCCCAGCCGACGGCGTCCGCACACACCCATGAAGCGGCGCGCTCGGCGACGGCCGGGCGGCGTGCCGGGGCAACGAGCTTCGAGTCCCGCAGCCCGTCCGGCACCCGGCGCCGCGACGCGCGTGCGTCGATCGCCACCGCTCCGACGGCGACAGGTCCTGCGAGTGCGCCCCGTCCGACCTCGTCGCAGGCGATCAGCACGCTGCGCTCACGCAGCAGACGCCGCTCCACGGTCAGGGTCGGCTCGATGACGGTCACGGCGAGGTCCCAGAAGGCGTCGGGGTCGGCACCCCCGCGAAGACCGCGTGATGAGTGTCGATGAGCCCGAAGCGGTCGAACGGCCAGGTGATCACGAACGCACGGCCCACGACGTTCTCCATCGGCACGAATCCCTTGCCGGGCTGGTCTTGGTTGTAGCGGGAGTCGCGAGATCGGTCACGGTTGTCCCCGAGCACCCAGAGCTTGTCCGCCGGCACCGTCACGTCGAACGGCACCACCTCGGGCTCACTCTCTCCGGCGGCCAGCTTGAGATACGGCTTCTCATTGATGGGCTGCCCGTTGACCGTGATCTGCCCGATCGCGTTGCAGCAGACCACATGGTCGCCGGGCAGGCCGATGACGCGTTTGATGAGGTGATCGTCGCTGTCGGGCGCCGACACACCCACGAGCGAGAGCACCCAGTCGAAGGCCTCGACGATCCATGGACGTGGCGCTTGGGCGGCGGATTCTCCCGTCAGCCATCCGCCGGGATCGCGGAAGACCACCACATCGCCTCGGTGATAGCCGGTGAACCGCGGCGTGATCTCGTCGACGAGGATCCGGTCGTTGATCTGCAGTGTGTTCTCCATCGACCCTGAGGGGATGTAGAACGACCGCACCAGGAAGGTCTTGACAAGGAACGAGACGAGCAGCGCGACGATGATGATGACGATGACGTCGCGCAGGAACGTGAGCGCGCCCCGGCGCTTCGACGAACGCTTGCCGACTGCGGCCGCCGCGGAGTTCTCAGTCATTCACACCCTTCGACGATCGCACACTACAGCGTCGCACATTCTCTGCAGATAAGACGACGACGCCCCGGGGCGGATGCCTCGGGGCGTCGAACAGAGCGCGTCAGTTGTCGCGCTTCTCCTTGATCTTGGCCTTCTTGCCGCGCAGGTTGCGCAGGTAGTAGAGCTTGGCGCGACGCACGTCACCGCGGGTGACGACCTCGATGCGGTCGATCACGGGGCTGTGCACCGGGAAGGTGCGCTCGACGCCCACCTGGAAGCTGATCTTGCGGACGGTGAAGGTCTCGCGCACGCTGTCGCCGGAGCGCCCGATGACGACGCCCTGGAAGATCTGGATACGGCTGCGGCTGCCCTCGGTGATGTTCACGTGCACCTTGACGGTGTCACCGGGGTGGAAGTCGGGGATGTCGGAGCGGAGCGATGCCGCATCGACGGCGTCGAGGATCTGCATGATCGTGTCTCTCTGCGACCGCCACAGGTCGGTCGCGAAAATGGGATGGAATACGTGAGTCGGTGCACGCTGCGCTGTCAGGATGACGCGCGGACTCCCCTGAGGCAGAGTCGGTGCGCGGGCACAATGATCAATTCTGCCATGGATGCGCCATCCTGGCCAAAACGGCTAGTGGATGTTGCGCCCGTCGCCCGGACGCCCGACCTCTTGGACCACGATGACCTCGGCATGCTGGCGGGCGCGCTCGCGGATGTCCTCATTGTCGGACGGCAGGTCGGCGGGGCCAGTGCCCGGCGCCATGCGCCGCAGCGACCCGCGCGCGCCGTTCCACAACTGAGCAAGCGACGACCAGAAGACCGCCAAGAAGACGATGATCGCCGCCGTGAGCACGGCGAACGACACCGGTTGGATGAAACAGCCGAACAGGACCACGAGGGCCTGCCACACCGTCAGCCCGAGAACGTCCCACCACGAGACGGCGCGCTGTGCCCGTACCGCCGGGCGAGCTCGGATCAGGAGAGCGAGGACGAGTTCACCGACGAGCACCGCGGGCGCCGCGATGAAGAGGATGCCCAGGAACGCCCATCCGCTCGCATTGAAGATGGCCCAGCCGATCAGCAACCAGGCGGGAAGAACGATGGCGGCCGGGAAGAGCCACTGGAAGAAGCCGCGTCGGAGCCACATGAGGCGATACTACGCGCTGCCCTACGGCGCGCGGCGCTTTTCCCCTGTGCATCCGCAGAGCGAACACCGCGCATCATCCACGAGAATGGAACGGTGACGAGAGGAACACGATGATCGAACTGCGCACCCCAGCCGAGATCGAGCAGATGCGACCGGCCGGTCGCTTCGTCGCCGAGGTCCTGGCGACGCTGCGGGAAGAGACGAAGATCGGCACGAACCTGCTGCAGATCGACGAGCGCGCCCACCAGATGATCCACAAGGCGGGTGCGCAGTCGTGTTACATCGACTACGAGCCCTCGTTCGGCAGCGGTCCGTTCGGCAAGGTGATCTGCACCTCGGTGAACGACGCCGTGCTGCACGGGATGCCGCACGATTATGTGCTGCGCGACGGCGATCTGGTTTCGCTCGACTTCGCCGTCGCCCTGGACGGCTGGGTCGCCGACTCGGCCGTCTCGTTCGTGGTGGGCACCCCCCGGGCGGAGGACCTCGCCCTCATCGACACCACCGAGCGGGCGTTGGATGCCGCGATCGCGGCCGCCACGGTCGACCACCGGATCGGCGACATCTCCGCGGCGATCGCCGCGGTGGCGCACGCCGACGGGTACTCGATCAATACGGACTTCGGCGGGCACGGCGTGGGCCGCATCATGCACGGCGACCCGCACATCCCCAACGACGGACGCGCAGGTCGCGGCTATCCCCTCCGAGATGGGCTGGTCATCGCCATTGAACCGTGGTTCCTGGCGACCACCGACGAGCTCATCACCGATCCTGACGACGGCTGGACGCTCCGCAGTGCCGACGGCTCGCGCGGCGCGCATTCGGAGCACACGATCGCCATCACCGCCGACGGTCCCATCGTCTTGACCGACCGGTCCTTCCTGGGAGCCGTCTAGCGCCGCAGAAGACGGGTGCCACGCCGGCCGGCCGGGTGTTGACTGCGTACATGGCGAAAAAGTGGATTGCGCCGCATGCCGGCGGCATCGACGTCTTGGATTTCATCGAAGAAGAGACACCGGCCCCCGGGCCCGGCGAGGTCACGATCGAGGTGCGCGCCGCGGGGATGAACCCCGCCGACTACAAGCATCTCGAACGGGCGACCGACGGCTTCCCGCTCGGTATCGGATACGAGGTGGCCGGGGTGCTCGCCGCGGTGGGTCCCGACACTCAGATAGCCTCAGGGCCGTGTCATCCGGGAGATCAGGTCGCCGCCTTCCGCGTGCAGGGCGGATACACCGACGAGCTGACTGTTCCCGCCCGCGACGTGTTCGCGATGCCTGACGGCCTCTCGTTTCCCGAGGCGGCCAATCTGCTGCTCGCCGCCACGACCGCGGCAGAGATGCTCGAGGTCACCGCCGTCGATCAGCACGATGTCGTGCTGATCCACGCCGCCTCGGGTGCGGTCGGCATCAGCGCCGTCCAGCAGGCGCGGTGGCGGGGTGCCCGAGTCATCGGCACCGCGTCTCACGCCGGGACGGACCGCGTGCGCTCGTTCGGCGGCATCGCCGTCGAATACGGGCCGGGGCTGGAACAGCGCGTCCGGGATCTCGCGCCCGACGGGATCGATGCGGTCCTCGACGCCGCGGGAACGGACGAGGCGGTGCAGGTCTCGCTCGCCGTCCGTCGCAGTCCCGTGCGTGCCGTGACGATCGTGCGGGGGGCTGCGACGGATGCCGCGGGCTTCGTCGCGATCGGTGGTGCGATGCCCGCCAGCAAGGCCTTCCGTGATGACGTCCGGGCCGAACTGCTCGCCCGCGCCGGCGCGGGCGAGCTCACCGTGCCCGTTGCGCGCACCTTTGCACTGGAGGACGCGAAGGAGGCTCTACGCTTCCTGCAGCAGGGCCACCCCGGCGGCAAGCTCGCGCTCGTGCCCTGATGGTCACACGAGATAGCACCGGTAGAGGAAGACGTCACAGACGCTGGTCAGCGTGAGCACGCTCTCACCGGCGGTGTCGGGATCGGCATCGAGGATAGCTTCGATGCGCGCGGTCATCTCCGCGTGCCGGACGGGCTCCGCGGTCAGAAACGCGCTGACCGTGTGCCAACGACGGATGTAGTCGATTCGCCGGATCTTCTCGGTCCAGGAGATCTGCCGTTCTTCGACCAGGTGAAATCCTGGCAGCCGCTCGGACGCTCGGTCCACGTCTGCGTCGGGCGTGGCTGCAACGGGCACGCGCTCGTGCGCCACCCGACCGCATGCCCAGTCCCAGGCGCACTCCGGCGTGGATCTGTTCCAGACGAGCCCCAGCGTGCCGCCGGGCCGCAGTACCCGCGCGATCTCGGCGGTCGCGGCATCCCGATCGAACCAGTGGAACGCCTGCGCGACCACGACCGCGTCCACGCTCTGATCGGGCAGCGGGAGGCGCTCTGCCGTGCCGGTCAGTACCGTCACGTCGGGCAGCTTGCCGTGCAGGACGGCGAGCATCCGCTCGGAGGGGTCGACGGCGAACACATGCTCGGCGCGGGCATGCACGAGCTCGGTGAGCTTGCCGGTGCCGGCGCCCAGATCGAGGAGCGCCGTCACCCGGTCCGGTACCAACACGTCCACGGCCGCCTGCGGAAAGGAGGGGCGGTAGCGGTCGTACTCCTGCCCCGTGCGCTCGAACGAGCGCGCCAGGACGTGGTGCTCTGTCATGCGCGGCCCTCCTGGTCGCTGAGGAGGTCGGGGCGGCGCGCACGCGTCCGTTCGATCTGCTGCTCGCGGCGCCACGCGGCCACGGCGCCATGGTTTCCGCTGAGGAGCACCGGGGGGACCTCCCTCTCGCGCCAGACCGACGGCTTCGTGAAGCTCGGGTACTCCAGCAGGCCGTCTTCGTGCGATTCTTCGACCAGGCTGTCGGGGTTGCCGACGACACCGGGGATCAAGCGGCCCGCTGCCTCCACCATGGCCATGACGGCGACCTCTCCCCCGTTCAAGACGTAGTCCCCCAGGCTCACCAGGCGCACGTCGCCCAAGGTGCCCGCGTAGTCGAAGACACGCTCGTCGATCCCCTCGTAGCGTCCGCAGCCGAACACGATGTGCTCAAGACCGCTGAATTCGCGCGCTGTCGCCTGGGTGAACACTGCGCCCGCCGGTGACGGGAAGACGATGGTGGGGCGGGATGCCGCATCCCGGGCGATCTCGTCGAGGGCCTCGCCCCATGGCTCCGGCTTCATGACCATGCCCGCTCCCCCGCCGTACGGCGTGTCGTCGACCGTGCGGTGCCGGTCATGGGTCCAGTCACGCAGGTCGTGCACGCGTACGTCGAGCAGGCCGCTGCTGCGGGCCTTTCCCAGCAGAGAGACCTCGAGCACGTCGAAGAAGTCCGGGAAGATCGTCACGATGTCGATACGCACGTCATGAGCCTAGTCAGGGCCGTCTCTCACACACCGACCAGGGCGGATGTGACGGACGCGTATCGCCCGGGTAATGGGAGTGGCCAGGTCGTCACGAAGACGAAACATGGATCACACACCGCCGAAAACCGGTCTCCCTGTCGTGCAGCCCATGAACACGGACGACGTCCTTCCCCGACTGGTCCTGAGCGCGCTCGAGCGGATCCGGTGACTCAGTCCTCGGTGGCCTCGACGGCGGTCGCCGCCGGCTCTTCGGCCTCGTCGTCGGCGGGAAGCTCCTCGAAGAGCCCCGCCGGCGGGGTCACGACCACGCGTCGAGCCGCGACATCCACCTCCGGCACGAGTGCCTTCACGAACGGCACCAGCACCTCGCGGTCGCCCTGCGGGACGACGAGCAGGTCGTGAGCCGGAAGATGGTCGACGCGCGCGATGCGGCCGATGACCTGATCATCACGGACGACATCGAGGCCGACAAGCTGGTGGTCGTACCAAGCGTCCTCTTCCGGGGTGCTCGAGGCATCGGCCTCGACCCAGAGGATGGCCTTGACGAGCTCTTCGGCGGCCGTGCGGTCCTCGATGCCCTCGAGGAAGACGACCGGGTGGGAGTTCATCCACTTGAACTCGCGCACCGTGACTGATTTGCCGTGCCACGGCGACGACTCGGGCACCTGCAGGGTGAACACCGCCCCGGACACGAACCGCCCGTCGGGGTCGTCGGTGTAGAGCTCGAGTTTGAGCGCGCCCTTGAGGCCATGTGCTTTCAGCAGCCGCGCGACGCGCAGCTGCGTGCCGGCAGGCTTGGGCGAATGCTCTCTGCCGGACTTCTTGTCGGAGTCTGAGTCCATCTCAGTCGTCCGCGACGTCGACGCGCACGCGACGCCCGTCGGCCAGCGCCGAGATGAGGGTGCGCAGGGCTTTGGCCGTGCGACCACCGCGCCCGATGACACGACCGCGATCTTCGGGGTGCACGTGCACTTCGAGCACTTCGCCCCGGGAGGACGTGGATTCGGCGATACGCACGTCGTCGGGGTGATCCACGATCCCCTTGACGACGTGCTCGAGCGCGGCGGCCAGCACTGCGATTACTCCGCGTCGGCCGCGGGGGCCTCGGCGGCGGGCGCTTCGGCCGCAGCCTTCTTCTCGGCCTTGGGCTTGATGACCGACTTCTTCGAGGCGTCGACCTCGAAGGCGGGCTTGGGCTCCTTGACCTTGACGGTCGAGACAGCGTCCTTGTCGCCCTTGAACTTGCCCCAGTCGCCGGTCAGCTTGAGGATGGCCCGCACCTGCTCGGTCGGCTGTGCGCCGACGCCCAGCCAGTACTGCGCACGCTCGGAGTCGACCTCGATGAACGAGGGCTCCTCGGTGGGGTGGTACTTGCCGATCTCCTCGATGACACGACCGTCGCGCTTGGTGCGCGAGTCGGCAACGACGATGCGGTAGTACGGGGCACGGATCTTGCCGAGCCGCTTGAGACGGATCTTGACAGCCACGATTCTCCTGAATGTGTGTGAAAACGGTGAACCAGTCGCCTGGAGCGTGGGGTGCACACCCGGCGGAAGCTCGAAGGTGGAGACGCACGCCGGATAGAGGGTCGGGCGTCGCTCCGACGTTCAATTCTGCCAGATCGCGGCCGATGCCGCGAACCGACGCGGCGCGCCGCGCCTCCGCGGTGCGCGCAGTCTCCGCCGGTGCGCCTAGTCTCCGCGGCGCACCCAGTCACCGCGGTGCGCCCGGCCTCCGCGGTGTACCCAGTCTCCCCGGTGTGCCCAGCGGTGCGCCCGGCCTCCGCGGTGTTCCAAGTCTCCGAGCCGTCCCGCTCCCCCTCCCCGGTGCCAAATCAGGTGTTCTCACGAAATCAGGCCGCTTCGCGTCCAATTCCTCCTGATCTGGCGAAACTACCTGATCTCATTCAGGTGCAGTCGCTGGGCAACGGCGGCACGAATCGTCTCGACGACTGTCTCCCACTGGAAGTAGATCTGCACGAAGTCGAACCGGAACACGGTGTAGCCGCGCAGGACCAAGCGCGCGTCCGCCGCGATGTCGCGACGTCGGGCAGTGGGGTCGCTGTGGAAAGCGAAGCCGTCGAGTTGGATCACGAGAGATCGGCCGATGAGCCCGTCGACGTTGCGGCCGTCTAAGCATGCCTGCCTTCTGACAGCGATGCCCTCGCTGCGCATCCCGTCGGAGAATCGCGTCTCCAACCCTGAGTCGGATAGGTCGGATGCCACCGACGCGAGTTCCTGCGCCCGGGTGCTTCCCCAGCCCACCCGCCGGAGGAGTACTGCCTCAGCCTTGCCCTTGCGGAGCGCCGACTCCCACAGCGCAAGTGCATCTGCGCGGTCCAGACACCGCGCGGTCTGGAACAGCACGTTCAGCACGGGATCGTCGATGTGGTGCCGCCCCACCGGTGCGGGCCCGTGTGCCCAATGCAAGACCACACCCTCGGCATGAAGACGCGACGCGTTCGACGCCACCGCCACGTGCGTACCCGTGTTCTCCGGCACGATCAACCCCATCCGCCGCGCCGCGGTGACGCACGTGACCCGGCCGCCGAGCGCCGCGGCGGTCACGCGACCGGGGTCGCACTGAGGTGTCACCAGCCAGGAGCGCCGGACCCGAGGGGCAGTCCATGGGTCACAAGGTCCGCGATCTCGTGCGTGGTGAAGCCGGCGCCGCGAGCCTCGGATGTGTGGGCGACGCCGTGCTTTCTATCCAGCCAGGTGTTCAGTTCGATGCGCCGCTTGTCGTGACGACGCGCGAGTTCAGTCTCCATAACCTGTCAGCATCGCGTCCCGCGCACGGTAGCCGGCACCGGTCGCGGCGTCCTGTGGAGAAATTGCTCGAAAGCCGTCAGGACGCGCTTCTGTGGAGGAATCGATGATCGCCACGGATGGAGCCTGCGGCGTCGCGTTGCCGCGACTGCCCGTGACCAGATCAGGCGTTCTCGCGAGATCAGGACGATTCAGGGCAGAAATCGCCTGATCTCGCGAGAACACCTGATTTCACACAGGGTCTCACCTCGGGAGGAGAGCGCACCACACGCGGGATGCCGCGACCCGACGAGGCGCGCCACGACCCGACGCGGGATGCCGCGACCCGACGCAGGGCGCCACGACCCGACGCGCCGCGCCTCAGTGGTTGCCGAGCATCTTCTGCAGCTCGGCGATGTCGTCGGCGGTGGGCGTCTTCTTGCCGCTGAGCCCGAAGCCCGAGCCGGTCTGCTCGGCCGGCTCGGTAGCCAGCCCGGCGTTCTCGGCGGCGCGCTTGGCGGGGTTGCCCGAGCGCGAGCCCTTCTTCTTCTGCTGCTTACCGCGCTTGCTGGTGGCCCCGGGCTTTCCCATCGAGCCCATGCCCGGAATGTTGGGAACGCCTCCGCGGGCGACCGTCTTCATCATCTTCGCCGCCTGCTCGAACCGCTGCACGAGCTGGTTCACATCGGTGACGGTCATGCCTGCACCGTTCGCGATGCGCAGGCGCCGCGATCCGTTCAGCAGCTTGGTGTTGCGTCGCTCCGCGGGGGTCATCGAGCGGATGATCGCCTCGGTGCGGTCGATCTCGCGCTCGTCGAAGTCGTCGAGCTGCTGCTTCATCTGGCCCATGCCCGGCAGCATGCCGAGCATCTTCTTCATCGAGCCCATCTTGCGCATCTGCTGCATCTGCTCGAGGAAGTCCTCGAGCGTGAACTGCTCAGTCGCGAGCTTCTCAGCGACCTTCCGGGCTTCATCCTCGTCGAACGCCTGCTGCGCCTGTTCGATGAGGGTGAGGATGTCGCCGAGGTCGAGGATGCGGCTGGCCATGCGGTCGGGGTGGAACGGCTCGAGGTCATCGAGCCCCTCCCCCGTCGACGCGAAGATGATCGGGCGCCCGGTGACGGATGCCACCGAGAGCGCCGCCCCGCCGCGGGCATCGCCGTCGAGCTTCGACAGCACGACGCCGGTGAAGTCGACGCCGTCTTGGAACGCCTTCGCGGTGTTGACGGCATCCTGGCCGATCATCGCGTCGATGACGAACAACACCTCATCGGGGTCGGTCGCCGTGCGGATGTCGGCGGCCTGCTTCATGAGCTCGGCGTCGACACCCAGGCGACCGGCCGTGTCGATGATGACGGTGTCGTGCTGGGCGCGACGGGCGTGCTCGACGCCGTCGCGCGCGACGCGCACCGGGTCGCCGACGCCGTTGCCAGGCTCGGGCGCGTAGATCGCGGCTCCCGCCTGCTCGGCGACCACCTGCAGCTGGTTCACGGCGTTCGGCCGCTGCAGGTCCGCGGCGATCAGCAGCGGTGTGTGACCGTCCTTCTCCAGCTGCTTGGCGAGCTTGCCCGCGAAGGTCGTCTTACCCGATCCCTGGAGGCCGGCGAGCATGATGACCGTCGGCGGGTTCTTGGCGAACTGCAGTCGGCGCTGCTCGCCGCCGAGGATCGCGATGAGTTCCTCATTGACGATCTGGACGACCTGCTGCGCGGGGTTCAGCGCACGATTGACCTCGTCGGAGAGCGCCCGTTCGCGCACCTTCGCGGTGAAATCCTTGACGACCGTCAGCGCGACATCCGCGTCGAGCAGCGCGCGCCGGATCTCGCGGACCGTGCCGTCGACGTCGGCGGGCGTGAGCTTGCCCTTGGTTCGCAGGTTGCGGAAGGTCTCGGTGAGCCGATCGGAGAGAGTGCCGAAGGTAGCCATGATCCCCCGATTCTACGGGAGCAGGATGAGCGCGATCGCGAGCGCCCGATCCATCGCCGGAGACAGCGGCGCGCGGCCGGCTCCGTCATGCGCCCACGCGCGCACCGCGGCCCAGACGGCGCCCCCGCATGCGGCGCCGACGACGTCGGCGCCCAACGGGTCCATGCCGTCGCTCACGGCCCGTCGGGCCACGTGCTCGCCGATGCGTGCCCGGCGCACCGCTGCCTCGCGCTCCAGTTCTTCGGCGATGCCCATCTGCTCGGCGTTGACGATCGCCAGCGCGAGGGCGTCGGGGGCGAAGCCATCGGCGATCGAACTGAGCGCTGTGCGCACATCGACTCCGCGCGAGAGCGCCCGGGCCGCGGCATCCACCCGCTCATCGAACGCCGCCCAGAGGATGTCGCTCTTCGAGGAGAAGTAATTGAAGAAGCTCGACCGACTGACCCCGGCGCGCCGCGTGATGTCGGCCACGGACGTCGCCGCGAACCCCTGCTCGAGGAACAGTTCGCATGCGGCTTCGGCCAGGGTCTCGTGCGACGACGCCTTCGGGCGGCCGGGACGGGTGGACGGATGGGACACGCTCTCCAGCGTACGGGTGCTGCTCGGGGACGGCGTATTGTTGGACCGCATCCAATATCACCCACGAGGAGATGTCGTGCTTGAAATCCACCATGCCGGGCTTGCACCCGAGTACGTGCCATACCGCGACGGGTGGGCATTGCAACGCCGCATCCACGCGGAGGTGGCGGCGGGCACACGGCCCGACACCATGATCGTGCTCGAGCACGAGGCGGTGTACACGGCGGGCAAACGCACCGAGATGCACGAGCGCCCCCAGGACGGTACCGAGGTCATCGACGTCGATCGCGGCGGCAAGATCACCTGGCACGGTCCAGGGCAGCTGGTCGGCTATCCGATCGTGCGGCTGGTCGAGCCCATCGACGTCGTGGCGCACGTGCGCCGCATCGAGCGGCTGCTCATCGCGGCGCTGGCCGAGCACGGCGTCGACGGCTACCAGGTCGCCGGTCGCAGCGGCGTCTGGGTGCGGCGTCCCCTGTCCGAGGACAAGATCGCGGCGATCGGCGTGCGCGTCGAGAAGGGTGTGACGATGCACGGCTTCGCGATCAACTGCGACAACTCGCTGGCCGGGTTCCGCAACATCATTCCGTGCGGCATCAGCGATGCCGGTGTCACCACGGTCAGTGAGGTGGTGGGGAGGGATGTCGCGCCCGCCGACATCCTCGACACCGTGACCGGTGTGTTCCTCGACGAGTACGCCGAGGTGCCCGTATGAGCGCCGCACCTGACGGGCGCCGCATGCTGCGCCTCGAGGTCCGCAATGCCCAGACTCCCATCGAGCGCAAGCCGGAGTGGATCAAGACCCGCGCGAAGATGGGTCCGCAGTACTCCGAGCTGCAGCAGCTCGTGCGCAGCGAAGACCTGCACACGGTCTGCCAGGAAGCGGGATGTCCGAACATCTACGAGTGCTGGGAGGACCGCGAGGCCACCTTCCTCATCGGCGGTTCGCAGTGCACCCGCCGTTGCGCGTTCTGTCAGATCGACACCGGCAAGCCGGCCGCGTTCGACGTGGACGAGCCGCGACGCGTGGCCGAGAGCGTCAACCGGATGGGACTGCGCTACGCCACGGTCACCAGCGTCGCCCGCGACGACCTGCCCGACACAGGAGCATGGCTGAACGCAGAGACGGTCCGGCAGATCCACGAGAAGAACCCGCACACCGGCGTCGAGATCTTGGCCAACGAGCACAACGCCGACCCCGCGTTCCTCGGGCAGATCTTCGATGCACGACCCGAGGTGTTCGCGCACAACCTCGAGACCGTCCCGCGGCTGTTCAAGCTCATCCGCCCGGCGTTCCGCTACGAGAGGTCGCTGAACGTGCTCACGCAGAGCCGCGAGGCAGGGCTCATCACCAAATCGAACCTCATCCTCGGCATGGGCGAAGAGCCCGCCGAGGTCGTCGAGGCCATGCAGGATCTGCACGACGCAGGTTGCGACATCCTCACCATCACGCAATACCTGCGGCCCACGCCGCGGCACCACCCCATCGACCGGTGGGTCAAGCCCGACGAGTTCATCGAGTACAAGCAGGAGGCCGAGCGGATCGGCTTCTTGGGTGTGCTCGCCGGCCCGCTCGTGCGCTCGTCGTACCGCGCCGGCCGCCTCTGGGCTCAGTCGATGATCTCCAAAGGGCGCGAGATCCCCGAGCATCTCGCGCACATCGCCGCCGACGTGCACGTCGAGCGCGGGTTCGCGCAGGCCGTCTGAGTCAGTCGGCGCTGGTGACCGACTGCACGTCGCCGTCGGTGTTGAGGTTGACCAGCAGCACGTCGTCGGTGGCGTCGGGGTCCAGCGCGTACTCGAGCACGGCGAACGGGTCCGTCCCGCCGTGCTCGTCCGCGAGGATCGTCATGCTCATCAACCGCAGCGAGCGGATGATGTCGACGTGCGTGTCGCCGGAGATATCGACGAGGAAGTCCTCGAGGTCGTCGCCGAGCTGCTCCTGCTGCTGAAGGATGAACTCGATGACCTCGCTGGTCCGATCGTCGAGCTCTGACAGCATCGCGCTGCGGGCGGAACGGTCGACATCTTCCAGCGACGTGATCATCGCCGCGGCGACGTCGAGCGCGGCGGCGGAGACATCGTCCTCGTCGGGCGCGGTGAGATCCACCGACACCGCCTGATCGCCCAGCTCGATGGTCTCGGACCAGAAGATCGAACCGTCCGGGCCGGATTCGAGAAGTCCGAAATAGTCGTGTTCGATCGCCATGCCTTTATGAAACCAGCCTGGCGGCCGATCCGGTAGCCCGGCGCATCATTCGACCAGCGACGCGGCGAACACGTGCGGAGTGAAGCCGGTGAGATCGCCGATCCCCTCGCCCTGGCCGAGCAGCTTCACCGGGATCCCCGTGCGCTCCTGCACGGCGAGCACGAAGCCGCCCTTCGCCGAGCCGTCGAGCTTGGTCAGGACCAGACCCGTCACTCCCGCGTGCTCGAGGAACGCTTCGGCCTGCATCACGCCGTTCTGCCCGGTCGTGGCATCCAGCACCAGCAGCACTTCGCTGATCGGCGCCTGCTTCTCGATCACACGCCGGATCTTCGTCAGCTCGTCCATCAGGCCGCCCTTGGTGTGCAGGCGGCCGGCCGTGTCGACGATCACGATCTCCGTGCCGGTGCGATTCGCGTACTCGATGGTCTGGAAGGCGACGGATGCCGGGTCCTGCCCCTCCTGCTGCGGGCGCACGATCGCCGCACCCGAGCGTTCCGCCCAGGTCGCGAGCTGGTCGACGGCGGCGGCCCGGAACGTGTCGGCGGCGCCGACCACGACCGAGCGGTTGTACCGCTGCAGGAACTTCGCGAACTTGCCGATCGTGGTCGTCTTGCCGACACCGTTCACGCCCACCACGAGCACCACGGCAGGGCGCTCGGTGAGCTTCAGTGTCGTGTCGAACTTGGCGAAGTGCTCCTCGAGGGTCTCCTTCAGCATCCGCTGCAGATCACGCGGGTCGGTCGTGTGGAACCGGTCGACCTTCTCGCGCAGCTCGTCGACGATGCGCTCGGTGATGTCGGGGCCGAAGTCGGCTATCAGCAGCGCGGTCTCGAGGTCTTCCCACGTCGTCTCATCGATCGTCGGCTTGACGAACATGCCGCGCAATGCGCGTCCCAGTGACCACTTCTCCGCCATGCCACCAGCCTACGGGGCTCGGCGGCTGTCACACCCGGACCGCCCCCTCATGGAACGAGGAGATCTCACGAGATGAGTACGTTTCACGCGCCTTCGGTCCTCGTTCCATGAGATCTCCTCGTCTCGTGTGCGGGGCGCGTGTGGGGGCAGGCGCGCGGCGCGCCGCGGGCGCCGACGCCGACGCCGGACGAGCCGGACCTCGCTCGACAACGCGATAGCGTCGGCTCATGGTTGCAGATGCGCACGGACCCCTCCGCGTGTTCGTCCATGGCAGCGGCCGCTCCGGAACGGCCGCGTGGCCGGCGCAGGATCATGCCGCCGGGGTCTTTGTGGCCTTCGACAAAGACACGCCCATCGAGGAGCGCGTCGCCACCCTCCAGGCCGAACACGCAGGCAGGCCGGTAGTGGTCTTCGCGCACTCGATCGGTGCGGTGCCGGTCGCACTGGCGGCGCACGGCGGCATCCTCGACATCCGCGCGTTGGTCCTCGTGGAGCCCGCCCTGTACGACATCGCCCGCGGCGAGTCCGCCATCGAACGCCACATCGCCATCCATGCCGAAGCACGCGCGCAGGCCGAGCAGGGAGACCTGCGTTCCTTCTGGGCGATCGTGCGTCCCGTGATGTTCGGCGGTCCCTTCGCCGAGGAGAAATGGGGCGCCGAAGAGTCCTTCGCCGCGCAGTGGGCGCGCGCGGAGCTGCCCTGGGGACATGGCATCCGCCGCGACGCGCTGCGCGGCATCCCGACTCTCGTGGTCACCGGCGAATGGAACGAGGAATACGAGACGATTGCACGAAGGCTCGTCGAGGAGGGCGCTGAGCATCGGGTGCTCAGCGGCGCCGGACATCGTGCTCAAGACCTCCCGGCATTCGAGGCGATCGCGACGGCGTTCCTCGCCAGCGTCGGTTCCGGCTCCGGCCCGCGTCTCGTCAGGACCCGGGGCGGATGACCATGCGAATGCCGTTTGGCGCCAACTCATCGCGCACGGTCGCGGCTGAGAAACCGTCCGGACAGTCGACCGAGGTGAGCAGTCCGACCTTCGCCGTCCGGAACACGCGCGCCGACACGATCGATGACGCGCCGTTCTTCGAGTTGGTGCTGACCACGCTGCGCACCCGAACGGTGCCCGTCCCCGTTGTCTGCGTCGGCAGCGCATCGTCGTAGGCGTACTTCGTCACACTCGCCACGTCGGTGGTCCCGTATTCCTCAGCGAGCATGGTGTCGGACAGGGTGCGCTCATCCTGGGTCAGATCGAGGTCACGGACGTCGGCCTGCCAGAACCCGATGATGCACTGCGATGAGGTCTGCTGGTAGGACCACCGGCCGTCGCCGTCATCGGCCACGGCCACAGTGAAACCATCGGCGGCGCCCATGGCGTCGATCCAGCGGATCGACGACGAAGAGTCGAGACCCGACGCCGCATCGAACGGATAGTCGTCGGTCACGACGACGGGCGGCGCCGAAGTGGCAGTGGATGCTGCGCCCGGCGTCGGCTCGGTGGTCGCGATGACACTGCAGCCTGACAGCGCGAGAGCACCGAGTGAGGCGGACAGAAGCAGAGCAGCACGGCGGAAGGACACGCGCCCGACGATATCGCGCGGCGACGTCAACACCCTGAGTGCGCCTTCTGCACGGCGGGCGAGCCTGCGCGGAGGTGAACGGACGGCAACGCGCCAGCCGCACCCTCAGACGGTGGCGGGTTCCTGCTCGCGCACCTTGCGGTCGCCCACGCGCTGCCCGACGACGGCCGAGACGCCGTCCTGACGCATCGAGACGCCGTACAGCGCATCGGCGATCTCCATCGTGCGCTTCTGATGGGTGATGACGATGAGCTGGCTCGAGGCGCGCAACTGCTCGAACACGCCGAGCAGGCGACCCAGGTTGGCGTCGTCGAGCGCGGCCTCCACCTCGTCGAGGATGTAGAACGGGCTCGGCCGCGCTTTGAAGATCGCGGTCAGGAGGGCGACCGCCGCCAGCGACCTCTCGCCGCCGGAGAGCAGCGAGAGCCGCTCGATCTTCTTGCCGACCGGCCGCACCGCGACCTCGATCCCCGTCGTGAGGGGATCGTCGGGGTTCGTGAGCGAGATGCTGCCGGTGCCGCCTGGGAAGAGGATCGGGAACACCTCCGTGAACGCCTGCCGGGTGTCCTCGAACGCCGCGAGGAAGATCGACTGCATGCGCTCGTCGAGTTCCTCGATGATCGTGAGCAGGTCCTTGCGGGTCTGCGTCAGGTCGCCCAGCTGCTCTGTGAGGAACTTGTGCCGCTGCTCAAGCGCCTCGAACTCTTCCAGTGCAAGCGGGTTCACACGCCCCAGCTGCGCGAGCTTGCGCTCGGCGTCCTGCAGGCGCTTCGCTTGCGCCTTCCGCTCGAACGGGACCGGTTCGTCTTCGTCCAGAGCCGCGGGAACGGGCTGGTCCGGTCCATATTCCGAAACGAGAATGTCTTCTTCAAGCCCGAGTTCCGACCGCACGCGCTCCAACAGACTGGTGACGTGGAGCTTCTTCTCGTGGATCTGCAGCTCGAGGCCGTGGACGTTCTCGGTGAGTCCCGCCAGCCGCTCGCGGACGGATGCCTCATCGGTACGCAGCTGCGACAGCTCCGCCGTGAGCGCGGTGCGAGCCGACTCAGCCGCTGCCAGCTCGACGCGCGCCTCGCTCACGGAGCGGTCCACCGAGTCGAGCAGAGGCGGGAGCCTGTCGGCCACCCCCGCCGCCACCTCGCGCTGTGCACGACGGAGCACGGCGCGCCGCGCGGCCGCGGCCGCTGCCGCTTTCTCCCGCTCGCGCTGGCGCTCAAGACCGTCTGCGCGCATCTCTTCGGCGCGGATGCGCTCCTTGAGCGTCTCGACCTCCAGGCGCGCGGTCATCTCTGCCTCGCGGGTCGCCTCGAGTTCGGCGAGCATACCGTCGCGCGCCGACGCGTCGAGGATCGGCCGTGGCGCTTCGAGCGCGGTATCCAGCTGCTCCTGCGCGGTCCGCGCCGAGACACGTGCTTCTTCAACCGCCGCCTCCGCCTGACGCAGTGACGCCTCCAGTCGTTCACACTCCGCCACGGCGGCCTCGTTGCGGACCATCGCACGGTTGGCCTTCTCGGCATGGGCGGCAAGGTCCGCGTCATGCTGGCGCAGAGCCTGCAGCGTCGCCTTCGCCTTGCGGCGCGCGTCTTCCTGCTGCGCCTGCACCGCGCCGAGCGCTTCACGCAGTGAGTCGACGACCACGGTCACCTCGTCGAGCCGGTCGGCGGCGGCGTCCCGCTCGGCACGCAGTTCGATGCGCGAGCGGCCCTCGCCCGAACCGGCCCGCAGGCGGAACGGCGTCACCAGCTCGCCGGAGCGCGTGACGGCGGTGATCGGGCTCTCAGCTGCGTCCACAGCCGTTCGCGCCGCGTCCAGATCCTCAGCGAGGTACACGCCGGCCAGCAGGCCCCGCACGCCGTCCGGTGCTGTGACCACCTCGGCGGCCGGTGTGAGACCCGCGATCGCCGCCGTGTCTGTGAGGCGCGCCCCGTCTGCGATGGCGATGTCGACGACCCCCACGTCGCCCTCTCCCACGCTCCGGGCGACCTCGAGCGCCACACCCGCGTCGTCGACGAGCACGCCCTCTGCGATCGGTCCGAGCACCGAAGCGATCGCGGCTTCCCATCCGCCGGAGACCTCGACCGCGTCCGAGACGAGACCCCGCACTCCGGCATCGCCGCGCGCGACGATCTCCGCGGCACCGCCGCGCACGTCCAGCGCACGCGAGAGCGCCCTCGTCTGCGCGGTCAGTGACTCCTTCTCGCGCTCGGCGGCATGCAGCTTCTCGCGCAGCTCTCCCACGGCCGTCTCCGCGTCGGTGGCGTCGCGCTGTGCACGCTCGTACGCGCCGGCATGCTCGGCCGAGGCGGCGTCCGAGACCGACTCGGGATCGATCTCGTCTAGAGCGCGCTGCGTGTCGGCGCGCCGTGTCTGCGCGGCATCCAACGCGTTCTGCTGGCGGGCGACCGCCTGCTCGACGGCGGCGAGGGCGGATGCCGCAGCCTCGGCAGTGCCGCGCAGGCTCGTGATCTTCATGTCGTGCTCCGACACGAGAGCGCTCTGCGCGGCGATGTCCGCATCGAGCGCATCCAGCTCTCCGCGCGCCCGCACCACCGCGCGTGCCGCGTCGGCCGCGGCATCCTGCGCGGCATCCAGCCCCGATGCGATCTCGTCGATTCCCGCGCGCACCTCGTCGATCGAGGCCTGGCTCACCGTCTGCTGAGGACCGAGAGCCTCGTCGTCCTCGGCCAGCAGCGAAAGGCGCTGACCGGCGAGCGTGTAGAGCCCGCGCAGGCGCTCCTGCACCTGCTCGAGTGCGTAGACGACGCTGCGCGCGCGATCCACGGCCTCGGAGCGCTGGTCCGCCTCGCGTTGCTCTATGCCGGCGTGCAGGGTCTCCGCACGGTCTTGCAGCACGAGACGCTCCGAATGCCGCTCCTGCTCGCTCGCGGCCGCGGCCGCGAGCTCGGTGCGCAGACCGACCAGTTCATCGGCGAACAGCCGAGCCTTCGCGTCGCGGACGACCGCCGCTATCGTCGCCGCCTCGCGGGCGATCTCCGCCTGCCGGCCCAGTGGCTTGAGCTGTCGACGCAGTTCACCGGCGAGGTCGTTGAGTCGAGTGAGATTCGCTTCCATCGCCTGCAGCTTGCGGACGGTCTTCTCTTTGCGGCGCCGGTGCTTGAGGATGCCGGCGGCTTCTTCGATGAAGCCGCGACGGTCTTCGGGGCTGGCCTGCAGCACCGTGTCGAGTCGGCCCTGACCGACAATCACGTGCATCTCACGGCCAAGGCCCGAGTCGCTCAGCAGCTCCTGCACGTCGAGCAGCCGGCAGCTCTGGCCGTTGATCGCATACTCGCTGGCACCGTTGCGGAAGAGGGTTCGACTGATCGTCACCTCGGCGTATTCGATCGGCAGCGCGCCGTCGGCGTTGTCGATGGTGAGCTGCACCTCCGCACGCCCCAGCGGGCCGCGGGTCGAGGTGCCGGCGAAGATGACGTCCTCCATCTTGCCGCCGCGAAGGGTCTTGGCCCCCTGCTCGCCCATGACCCACGCGAGAGCGTCGACGACATTCGACTTGCCCGAGCCGTTCGGACCGACAATGGCCGTCACGCCGGGCTCGAGGACGAAGGTCGTGGGCTGGGCGAACGACTTGAACCCCTTGAGCGTCACGCTCTTCAGGTGCATGTCACGGCCCCTCCGCCCCGTACGATCACCGAAACACGCTATCGGATGCTGCGCTCGGCGGCCCTGCGACCGGCCGCCGGGCCTGCAATCAGCACCGCGACACGCCCGTCGAACGCCATTTCTGGGGAAATGCTTGACGAGAGCCCAGAGATCGCGCTAACGTCACAACTCGCGTTTCGATTCCTGAAAGGAGGCCCGCCGATGATTCTCACCACGCCACACTCGTCGCGTCGCGTAGGCACTGCGTTCGCAGCTGTCGTCCGTCCGGCGGTCGTTCTCTCCTTCGGGATGACTCTGGCCGCGGCCGGCTGACAGGTCAGAAGCGCCCCGCTTCGCCGCCCGCTCTGCGTCGTCTTCGAACGACCTCACCGATCTCGTATCGGCTCACCGTCGCCTCCGCGCGACCTCTTCGCCGCCTGCTGTGCGGCACCGCCGGGTTCTCATGCCCGGGATCATCTGACGACTCCGAAAGAGCCC
The DNA here is from genome assembly GCF_029094505.1 of Microbacterium horticulturae. Taxonomy (NCBI): domain Bacteria; kingdom Bacillati; phylum Actinomycetota; class Actinomycetes; order Micrococcales; family Microbacteriaceae; genus Microbacterium; species Microbacterium horticulturae. The sequence continues at coordinate 1,844,549 of NZ_CP119108.1, forward strand.
TCATGAACACCTTGCTGTCCCTGACGCGTCCCGACGACCAGGATCGTCTCGAGACGCTCACCGAGCTGACGCGCGACACTCGCGTGTCGGCACTCGACCGGCTCTCGCTCCGGCTCGGACTGTGGCTGCTGCTGCGCGCCGAGCGGCGGGCGCAACGGCTGCCCGACCGCGACGAACACGTGCGCCGCGCCCTCGACCGCGGCCTGCGGGCCGCCGCAGAGCGCGAGAGCGCACTGGTGCGCGCCGCCGTCACCATGCAGTACCGCTGAGCCGCGGCATCCACCCATCGACGAAGGAAGACGACTCATGACCGACACCATCACGCCGCCCCAGATTCGCGTTCCCGACGGAGTCGAGCTGCGTCGGCTGGTCATCCCGCAGACGCTGGATGCCGCCGACGCGGCCGACTTCGTCGAGATGGTGCGCGTGCGCAATGCCGTCTACCGAGAGATCAACGGCAACGACGACGACGCCAACACGCCCGACGAGATCCTGCCCAACTATCAGGACCAGAAGTACGAGCAGAACCTGCTCTGGCTGCTGCTACGCGATGGCATGGTGGTCGGCCGCGCCATTTTGACGCTCCCCGGTGAGGAGGGCTCCCGCGTCGCGTTCGTGAACATCGAGATGATGCGGGATGCCTGGGGCCACGGCGTCGGTTCCGCTGCGGCGGCGCTGCTCGAGCAGGCGGCCGCCGATGCCGGTCGCACCGTTCTCCAAGCGTGGGCCATGCACACGGGCGAGGAGGGCGACCGCCTCACCCCGCCCACCGGCTTCGGCACCGTGCCGCTCGACCACACCGCGCGGTTTCTGCAACGGCGTGGCTACCGGCTCGAACAGATCGAGCGCAAGAGCGCCCTCGAACTGAACGCGCAGACGCACGCCCGCGTCGACGAGCTGCTCGCTCAGGCTCAGCGAGCAGCCGTCGGCTATCGCATCGTGCAGTGGACGGCGCCCACGCCCGCCGAGCACATCGACGGCTACGGGCTGATGAAGGAGCGCATGATCACCGACGCACCGGCCGCCGGTATCGAGTTCGACGAGGAGGTGTGGGATGCCGCTCGCATCGCAGACCACGAGAAGCCCTACCTTGCATCGCGTCGTACCCTCCACGTCACCGCGGCGCAGCACGTCGAGTCCGGCGAGCTCGTGGCCTTCAACGAGCTGGTCATCGGCGCCGACCGCACGGAGACCACGCATCAAGAAGACACCCTGGTGCGCGCCGATCATCGCGGCCACCGCCTCGGCATGCTCGTCAAGTGCAGCGCGCTGCACGATTGGCGCGACTTCGCGCCGGAGTCACCGCGCGTGGTCACCTACAACGCGGAAGAGAACCGGCCGATGCTCGACATCAACGAGGCGATCGGCTTTGTTCCTGTGTCGTACAACGGCGCATGGAAGAAGGTGCTCACAGCCTGAGCTCTGCCGTCGCCGCCACGAGGTCATCGAGGCGGGAGATCGTCACGACGTCGTCGTCTCGGTGCTCCCCCGCACGGTCCAGGAGAACCGCCCGCAGGCCCGCTGCGAGTGCCCCCTGCACATCGTGCTCCAGGCTGTCGCCGACCATGATGACGTCCATGGCCTCCTGCCCGAGCGCGCGCACTGCCGACGTGTACGCGATCGGGTACGGCTTGCCGTGGGGAAGGTCGGACGAGCAGACGATCGCGTCGAAGTAGCCGGCCAGGTCGAACCGGTCGACCTTCTGCAGCTGCTGCGTGCGGTCGCCGTTCGTGAGGACACCCAGGGGCACCCCCGCGTCCCGCAGCCGCTCAAGACACCGCACGGTGTCGGGGAACAGCGCCCATCCCGACTCGTACCGACGCAAATAGCCGGCGAAGAGCTCGTCGGCCTCGGCATCGCTGAGGTCACGTCCGACCAGGTCACGCACGCGTTCGCGCCGTTGTCCCGAGAAGGTGATCTCGCGCGTCTGATATCGGGCGTAGTGACGCGAAGACGAGGCCGCCCACCGCTGGGCGATACCGTCGAGCGACAGCCCCAGTTCCGCGCCCCACGCGCGCACGGCCGAGGCCGACGCCGACTCCTGATCGATGAGTGTTCCGTCGAGGTCGAAGAGGATCGCGGTCACCGATTCAGTCTGCCATCACGCTCTGCGCTGGGCACGGCGAGGCCCTCTATGGGCCGCGGCGGCTCCGGCGAGCCACTTGTGCGTCTGTTCCGCGTCGCCGACCGACAGGTAGAGCTGCGAAAAGCGACCGCTGCCGTCGAGCTTGATATTCAATGCGGGGCCGATACCGGAGAAATTCCAGTAGTGGCGTTCGCCATGCGGATGAAAGGTCCCCGACAGCTTCCACCCCGTGTCGAGCCCCGGGCCGCGCCATCCCTTCGGCACGTGATGCGGGCGCTCTTCGACACGGACTTCGACGATGCGTGACAGCGGGACGACGATCCGCCGCCGAAACCCCCAGAGTTTGTCGAGACCGCGCGGCACGATGACGAGGTCGTCGCCGTCGATCGTGAGTGTATTGCGAGAGACCGTCACCATGATCGAAGAGATGCTGCGTTTGCGCGAGGACTCAGGCGACCTGGAGCCGACGGTCGCCGGAAACGTACTCGACCACGAGATCACCGCCGACGGCCTCAAGATATTTGCGGATGGTGCCCACCCTCGCACTGTCAAGATCGCCGTTCTCGATCTTCGACACCTGTCGTTGTCCAACCCCGATTCGCTCGGCGAGCTCCTCTTGTGTCAGTCCAAGAGCCTCGCGCAGCTCACGCAGACGGTACGCGCGGACCTCGCCGAGCATCCGCTCCTTATGTGCTTGGACGCGCTCACGGTTGACGGGGCGCTTCGCAACAAGCTGTTCACGCGTCAAAGTCATCGTCATCACTCTCCTTTGGTCCGCTTCTGATCCCGAAGGTGAACATCGAAGAGATCATCAGCCACCGGGATGTTCTTCTTGTACCAGTTCTTCCAATTCCCCGCCTTGTCGCCGGCCACCAACAGGATCGCTTGCCTGTCCGGATCAAAGGCGAACAGGACACGCAACTCAGATCGTCCCGACGAGCCGGGCCGCAACTCCTTCATGTTCTTATGACGGGACGCCCTCACAGCGTCGACGAGCGGACGTCCCAAATGCGGTCCGTGTTCCTCGAGCAGCTCGACCGCTGCGACCACCTGGTCATACGATGCGTCGTCGAGAGACAGCAACCATTCCTCGATCAGCTCAAGATCGACTTCCCACACGTGACCAGTTTAGACCTTCTAAGTTCTACCCACAAACCGGCTGACTCTATCCAACCGTGACTGGGCACTAAGCCACATCTGTCGACAGCGCCCGTCCGCGCCACCGGTGGCGCGGACAGAAGCGTCGGGAGCCGCTCATGAACGATGCACGCACAATCGGCCACCCGCAACGCGGGCGTTGCTCTTTCCCGCACAAATGGAAGGCAAGCAGATCGCCTGGGCCATGTGTCACACGTCCAGCGCAGCTCGAACCGACGTCAACCAGTCATCTTCGAGGGCATGTGAGGACACCGTGGACGGCCACGTATCGAGACCATCCCCACCCCATCGAGGAACCACATGCAGGTGCAGATGCGACACAGACTGATCAGACTCGGGTCCGCTGGCGTTGAGGATGTTCACGCCTCGAGCTCCGATGGAGACCGCCATCGCGCGGGCAACCTCTTGAGCAAGGAGGACGACTGCCTTGAGGGCATGAGGTGACGCATCCTGGACGCCGACCACGTGCTCGTTAGGGATGACCAACGTGTGTGGGTGATAGCCGCCCCTCGCTCAGCGGGAGAAACGCCGATGCGTCCTCGCGTCTCGCCACCCAAGTCACAGCGTCGTTGCCGTTCAACAGCCCACAGAACACACACGCATCCACACCCATGCGCCCATCCTTCCAGGCCAACGGCCAAGATGGCCCCATACACCCGCCAGAGGGCTGCAGCTCTCCATAACACGCCAGACGTATCAGCCCGATGGCCGCCCGCGACGTATGTCGGGGGTATCCCCCAAATCAGGCTGATGCCCCCGGGCACCAGAACGTCACCCGCGCTGTCGCTGGCAAGACGCGCAGAAGTGGCTCGAACGATTCATGAACGAGACCCGCACGATCGGCCGCCCGCAGCGCGGGCACGGTTGGCCAGTACGCCCATAAGCGTTGAGCGAGTGGGCGAAGTAGCCGGCCTCACCGTTGACATTCACGTACTGCGCATCGAAGCTCGTGCCGCCCTCTGCCAGTGCCTTCTCCAGCACGCCGCGCACCTCAGCGAGCAGCCGATTCACCGCGCGCGTCGACAAGGCCTTGGCCGGGGTCTCGGGGTGGATGCGCGCGGCCCACAGGGCCTCGTCCGCATAGATGTTGCCGATGCCGCTGGCCACGGTCTGGTCGAGCAGCACGCGCTTGATCGCCGAGTCCTTGCGCGTCAGGCGCGACCGGAACAGCGCGTCGTCGAACGCCGGATCGAGCACGTCGCGTGCGATATGTGCCACCTGCACGGGCACGAGGGGTACGGCATCCCCTCGTCCACCCGCGGCGCCGTCGGGCGTGGGCACCAGCGAGTCGATCGCGAGTGAGCCGAAGGTCCGCTGGTCGGCGAACACGACCGCGAGTTCGCCGTGGACGGGATGCTGGAGGTCGAGCCGGACGCGCTCGAAGCGCTCGGCAGGGGCCGCTGACTCGCGGAGCAGCAGCTGCCCGCTCATGCCGAGATGTCCCACCACCGCCTCGGCGGAGCCGACGATCGGCAGCCAGAGGAACTTGCCTCGACGCACTGCAGAGCGCAGCGCCTGCCCGGTCAGTCGCTCTTCGAAGTCGGTGGCCCCGCCACGGTGCCGCGTGAGCGACCGCTCGTCGCGCACGGTGACCGCGACGACGTGCGCGCCGGCGACCGCAGGCTGAAGGCCCTGCCGCACGACTTCGACCTCGGGAAGCTCGGGCACCTCAGTCGCGCTCAGACAGCGCGTGCCACAGCTGGAGCGCCGCGGCCATCTCGGAGTGCTTCTTGCTCGTTCCGGTACCCGTGGCCGACGAATCGCCGACGGTCACGGTTGCCGTGAACAGCCGGTCGTGATCGGGGCCGGATGCCGTCACGCTGTAAACCGGCGGCGTCATGCCCAGGCGCGCGGCGAGCTCTTGCAGGCTCGTCTTCGGGTCGACCGCCGCCCCGTAGCGGTCGGGGTCGGCCAGCAGCGGCTCCACGAGCCGATGTACGAGGCCGGTTGCGGCATCCGGACCAGCGGACAGATACGTGGCGCCGATGACGGCTTCCATCGTGTCGGCCAAGATCGAGTCCTTGTCGCGACCGCCGGTCTGGTCTTCGCCGCGGCCGAGCTTGAGGTACTCTCCCAGCCCGATGCCGCGCGCGACCTCGGCGAGGGCCACCGTCGATACGACGGATGCACGGCGCTTGGCCAGCGATCCCTCTTCGAGCTCGGGATGCCGCGTGTACAGCAGTACTGTCACGGCCTGGCCCAGCACGGAGTCACCGAGAAACTCGAGGCGCTCGTTGTGCGGCAGATGACCGTGCTCATAGGCGTACGAGCGATGCGTCAGCGCGAGCGACAGAAGCTCGGGGTCGATATCGACCCCGAGCTTGTCGGTCAGCTGGGACGTACCCGCTGTGAGCGTCATGGGACGCGAATCAGACGTCGGCGACCTTGCGGCCCTTGTACTCGAGGAACAACTCGGTGCCCTGCGAGTCGGTGACGACCTTGGCCTGGTGAGGACGGCTGTAGACGACCTTGCCGTTCTCGACGGTCTTCACAAGCGTGGGGACCGAGGCCTTCCACTGCGCGCGACGCGAACGGGTGTTGGAGCGGGAGACCTTCCGCTTCGGGGGGTTACCTGCCATGGCTGTTCTTCCTTTGCTTCCTACGTCTGGGATCCGGACACATCATCGGTGCCCTCTGCCGGCTCGGACGAGAACCGCGCCAGGGCGGCCCACCTCGGGTCGATACTCTGTCTGGATTCTTCGTCCGGCAGGTCAGCCAGACGTTCACCTGTATCGGGGTCGAGCCCCGGGCAGTCCGGCCGGCACACCGGCTGAAACGGAAGCGAGAGGACGAGGGCGTCCCTGACCAGAGTTTCAAGATCCACGTGGTCGTCTTGAACCTCGAAGTCGTTCGCTTCGTCTCCAGGATACGCGAAAAGCTCCTGGAACTCGACTTCGACAGGCGCCTCGACGGGGCGCAGGCATCGCCCGCACTCCCCCGAGTAGTTCGAGAAGGCGGTTCCGGAGGCCAGAATGCCCTCGTGCACGGACTCGAGGCGCACGTCGACCTGCACGTGTTCGCCGGCGTCGAGCGAGACCAGACCTTCGCCCCATCGTTCGGGCAGGGGGACGTCCAGCTCCGTCTCGCGCATCTCGCCAGGACGGCGCACGATGTCACGGACGAGCACGCTGAAGGCGCCGGGACGCGGAGTTCTCATCCGATGATTCTACCGTTCAGATGCCGCGGGCGCCCGTGTCCAGGAACCGGGCGACCGGGGCCGGCACATACGGTGCCACGTCGCCGCCGAGACCGGCGACCTGGCGGACGAGGGAGCTGGAGACCAGCGCGTGCGCGGGGTCTGGCAGCAGGAACACCGTCTCGATGTCGGCGAGGTGGCGGTTCACGATGGCCATCGGGGTCTCGTACGCGACGTCGACCTGCGAGCGGATGCCCTTGACGAGCACGCCGGCCTTGACGTCGGTGGCGTAGTCGACGAGGAGGCCCATGCTCCACGACGCCACGACGATGTCGCCTTCGATGCCCGCCTCGGCGATCGACTGCTCGATCAGTGAGAGCCGCTGAGCGATCGGCAACATCGCCTGCTTGTCAGGGTTGTGCACGACGAGCACGTGGATCGTGTCGTACAGCCGGGCCGCACGTTCGATGACATCCAAATGACCGAGGGTGGGTGGGTCGAATGACCCCGGGACGACGGCGATCCGGTTGCTCACCCCTCAAGCCTATCGGCGAAACTTTGAGCTTTCTGAACGCCGCCTCAGTTCTTGGCCAGCGCCGCCCGCTCGACGGTGTCGAGGCGCCGTTCGATCGCTGCGGCAAGGCCCGGATGCCGCAGCAACGCGGGATCCTCGTCGAGGATCGCCTCGCCCTCCTGACGCGCGAGCGCGATCACGTCGGCGTCCTTCACGACGCGCAGCAGGCGCAGCGAACTGCGCACACCGGACTGCGCGTCGCCGAGAACGTCGCCCTCACCGCGGAGCCGCAGGTCTTCCTCTGCCAGCTCGAACCCGTCGGAGGTCGCCGCCACCGCATCCACGCGTTCGCGCGCCGGCGTTCCCGGGGCAGCTTCGGTCACGAGCAGGCAGACGCCGGGAACGCTGCCACGGCCCACGCGCCCGCGCAGCTGGTGCAGCTGTGAGACGCCGAACCGGTCGGCCTCGAGGATGATCATCGCCGAGGCATTGGGCACGTCCACGCCGACCTCGATCACCGTGGTCGCCACCAGCACGTCGATCTCGCCCGCGGCGTACGCCCGCATGATCGCATCCTTCTCCTCCCCGGGCATCCGCCCGTGCAGCGTCGCGACGCGGATGGACGAGAACGAGGGATGCTGCGCCAGGAGCTGCTCGGCCTGCACGACGCCCCACCGCACACGCGTCGACGTGCCCTCCTCGACGAGAGCGTCAGCGTCGTCCAGGCCCTTGGCGGTGGTCGCTTCGGCGTCGATGGCCGGACAGACGACGAACGCCTGATGCCCGCCGGCCACCTCTTCGGCGACCCGCTCCCACACGCGCCCGAACCAGCCCGGCTTCTCAGCGACCGGCGCGACGAAGGTCTGCACGCCCGCGCGCCCGGTGGGCATCGTCCGGATGGTGGAGACGTCGAGATCGCCGAACACGGTCATCGCGACCGTGCGCGGGATCGGCGTGGCCGTCAACACGAGCGCGTGCGGGCTGGTGCCCTTCGCGCGCAGGGTCTCGCGCTGTTCGACGCCGAAGCGGTGCTGTTCGTCGACGACGACAAGCCCGAGATCGGCGAAGCTCGTGCTGTCGCTGAGAAGCGCGTGCGTTCCCACCACGATCAGTGCCTGCCCCGACGCGACGCGCAGCGCCGCGCGTCGTCGCTCGGCGGCAGTGAGCTGCCCGGTCAGCAGCGTGGGCATCAACCGCGGAGCCAGCTCGGGCCCCAGCATCCGCGTGATCGACCGCAGGTGCTGCGCGGCCAGCACCTCGGTGGGGGCGATGAGTGCGGACTGGCCGCCGCTCTCGGCGACCTGGAGCATCGCCCGCAGCGCGACGAGGGTCTTTCCCGACCCGACCTCGCCCTGCACGAGCCGGTTCATGGGCCAGCCACCCACGAGATCGGCGCCGATCTGGTCGCCGACGGCCACCTGATCGGGTGTGCGCGGGAACGGCAGCGCGGCATCGAACGTGGTCAGCAGCGATCCCGCGGGGCGCGAGGTCGCCGACAACGCCCGTACGAACTGCCGCTGCTGCAAGAGGGCCGTCTGCAGCACGAGTGCCTCGTGCATGCGCAGCGTACGCACCGCGGGGGGCACCTGATCTTCGAAGTCGGGCCGATGGATACGCTCGAGCGCCTCGCGCGCCGACAGCAGTCCCTGCCGCTGGCGGAGGTCTTCGGGCAGCGGATCGTCGACGGGGCCGAGGCCGTCGAGAAGGTAGTCCACGGACTTCTGGATCGTGAAGCTCGGCACGCTGGCCGTCGCCGGGTAGATAGGGATCGGCGCGTTAGCGTAGGCCTCGGCGTTCATGCGCGCCGCATCGATGTCGTCGAAGAGGACGTAGTCGGGATGGGTGAGCTGCTTGCCGTCTCGGTACTCACCGACCTTGCCCGAGAAGATGCCTTGCACGCCTCGCTGCAGCTTCGCCAAACGCCAGGCCTGGTTGAAGAACGTCAGGCTCATCTGGCCGTGACCGTCGGTGATGATCACCTCGACGATCGACCCGCGCCGTTGACGCATCTTGCGTTCGCTCGCACCGAGGACCTCGGCGACGATCGTGACCTGGTCGCCGACCTCGAGCGAGTCGATGGGCGTGAGCTCGCCGCGACGCGCGTAACGGCGGGGGTAGTGCGCAAGCAAGTCGCCCACCGTCCGCATGCCGAAGGCACGCTGAAGCGAGCCGGCTGTCCGGCCGCCCAACGCCGCGTCGAGCCGCGAGGCGAGCGTGACATCCGACATGCATTCGAGTCTAGGCAGAACCTGCGACACCGGTTTGTAGGCTGAAGGGGTGACGCGCATCATCGCAGGGGCCGCCCGCGGCATCCGGCTCGACGTGCCCGGCTCGGGCACCCGCCCCACGAGCGATCGGGTGCGTGAATCGCTGTTCGGCTCTCTCGAGTCGGCGGACGCACTCCGCGGGGCCCGCGTGCTCGACCTCTACGCAGGCTCGGGCGCCCTCGGCCTCGAGGCGCTCAGCCGCGGCGCGGCGACGGCGACCCTCGTCGAGAAAGCCGGTCAGGCGGCGCAGATAGCGAAGGCGAACGCCGCCCGGGTGGCGAAGGCGGCCGAGCTCGCGGCATCCACCGTCCACGTGCACCGCGCCGATGTGGGCACGTTCCTCGCACGCGGCGCCGAGCAGTACGACCTCGTCTTCGCCGACCCGCCGTACGACGTGACGGATGCCGCGACCGGCGATGTGCTGACGGCTCTGCTCCCGCACCTCGCGGAGAATGCCATCGTGGTGATCGAGCGCGCGGCGCGCTCGCCCGCGCCGCCGCTGCCCGACGCACTCACGGTGGACCGCGTCAAGAAGTACGGCGACACCGCCCTGTGGTGGGTGACGGCGGACGTCGTCGCTCAGCCCTGAGTCGCGTCCCACTCCCGATACGGATCCCAGCCGCCACGCCCCGTGTACGGCGCCCCGTCGACCAGCACCGCGACCTCACCGCGCTCGCGGACCGTGCCGATGCGGCGGAATCCGTCAGGCAGGGTGCCGCCGGAGGGGAAAGCCGCCAGCAGTGCGTGGTCCTCGCCTCCGGCCAGCGCCGTGGCGGGATCGCCGCCGAGTGCGGACGCCGAGATGTCGAGCGTGACCGCCGACGCGGTCGCCATGCGCGAGGCGTCCAGGGCCAGGCCGTCGGAGACGTCCATCATCGCGGTCGCGCCGGCCCGGGCGGCCGCAGCGCCGAGAGAGATGGGCGGCTCGGGTCGCAGTTGGGCCCCCAGCGCCCAGCGTTCCTCGGGCGCGAGCGAGGATTCATCGATCGCGATGGGCGTGCCCGTGGCATCCCGGAAGCTGTCGAACAGCACACGCAACCCGGCCGCGGCGCGACCGGCGTCGCCGGCCAGGGCGAGTACGTCCCCGGGGCGCGCACCGCTGCGCAGCACCGGTTGCGCCCCATCGAGGACGCCCAGCGCGGTGACCGCGATCGTCAGCGTCGGCGACACGGCGAGGTCGCCGCCTTCCACCGCGCACCCGGGGGCGAGCGCGGCGCAGGCGTCGCGCAGTCCTTCCGCCATGTCGGTGAGCAGCCTCAGCGGGGTCTCCTCCGGCACGGTAAGGGCGACAAGCAGAGCGATGGGCCGAGCGCCCATCGCCGCCACGTCGGCGAGGTTCACGGCGGCGGACTTCCACCCCAGGTCGTAGCCATTGCTCCATGCCAGGCGGAAGTCGGGTCCGTGCACCAGGGTGTCGACGGTCGCCACGACGCGCCCCGACGGCGCATCCAGCACCGCGGCGTCGTCACCGGGTCCGATGATCGCGCGCGACGACGGCGCCAGCCGTTCGAGGATCGCGGCCAGCACGGCGGCCTCTCCCCGTGCGCCGACGGTCTGGTCGTGGTTCGTCATCCCTCCACGGTAGCGGCGGGTTAGCCTTGAGGCGTGACCCGCCTCCGTCGATCCCTCGCTGTCTGTCTCGTCGCCGCAGGGATCGCGCTGACCGGCTGTTCGACCACGATTCCGCTGGACCAGCCCACGGATGCGAACAACCCGAAGTGCGCGGAGATCATGGTGCGCCTGCCCAAAGACATCAGCGGGCAGGAGCGAGTGTGGACCGACGCGCAGTCGACTGCGGCCTGGGGGTCGCCGACGCGCGTCATCATGGCCTGCGGCATGACGCCGCCTGGCCCCAGCACCCTCAAATGCGTGTCGTTGGGCGGCGTGGACTGGCTCGTCGACGAGTCGGAGCAGCCCAACTTCCGCATCACCAGCTACGGACGCACGCCCGCCGTGCAGGTGTACATCGACGGCGACACGACCAGCGTCGACCCGAACACCGTCCTCAGCACGCTGGGGCGGCTAGTCAGCGCACACACCACGAAGACGGCTGCCTGCTCCAACCCCGACACGATCACCGGCTGATGACCGGCGTCAGCTGCGGGTCAACGCCGTGTCGATCACTTCGGTGATCAATTCCGGATAGCTCATGCCGCTGGCGACCCAGCACTTCGGGAACATCGATATCGGGGTGAACCCGGGCATCGTGTTCACCTCGTTCACGAAGAACTCGGCGCCGGTGAAGAAGCAGTCGACGCGAGAGAGCCCCTGGCCGCCGATCGCCTCGAACGCGCGGGCGGCGACCCGCTGCAACTCGGCGAGCTCGCCGTCGCGCAGCGGCGCCGGGCACACCAGGTCGATACCGTCTGCGCCGAGGTACTTCGCCGCGAAGTCATAGAACTCCCGCCCCGAGAGCACGACTTCGCCGGCCACGCTCACACGGGGCAGGCCCCCGTCGCGCGCCTCGAGCACACCGCACTCGAGCTCGCGGCCGCTCACCGCCTGTTCGACCAGCACCGTGCCGTCTTCTGCGAAGGCGGTCTCCAGCGCGGCATCCAACTCCTCCCACGCGTCCACGCGCGAGACACCCACACTCGAGCCGGCACGCGCCGGCTTCACGAACACCGGCAGGCCGAGACCACGAATACGACGCTCCCACATCTCGCGGTCACGCTCGAGGCCCGGGCGCGTCACGCTCACCCACGGCACGACCGGCACACCGGCCGCGCGCAGCACGTTCTTGGTCGTGTCCTTGTCCATGCCGATCGCCGACATGAGCAGCCCCGCGCCCGCGTAGGGGATGTCGAGGAGCTCGAGGAAGCCCTGGATCGTGCCGTCCTCGCCGAACCGCCCGTGCAGGATCGGCAGCACGACGTCGACGTCGCCGAGCGAGCGGGTGCCAGCAGCATCCACCACGCGCAGCTCGCGGCTGCGGGCTGAATCGGGCCAGAGCACGCGGGTGCCGTTGTCGACCACCTCGGGAAGGCGTGCCGGATCCAGCGCGAACTTGGTGGGATCGTCGTCCTCCAGGACGAAGGCGCCGTCGCGGGTGATCCCGACCGGAATCACGCGGAAGCGCTCGCGGTCAATCGCCGCCAGCACTCCCCCGGCCGTGGCGGAGCTGATCGAATGCTCGCTTGATCGTCCGCCGAACAGCACCGCCACTGCGACCTTGTCCATGCTGCGTCCTCTCCCCCTTCGGGGCTTCGTCGTCGGTGGTCAGGTGCGGTGCGATGCGCCGCGGATCCATGGTGCCATCGAGCACGCGCTTGACCTGCTCGACGATCGGCATGTCGACCTTCGCGGTCCGCGCCAACTGCAGCACCGGGGTCACCGAGGCCAGGCCCTCGGCTGTCTGCTCCATCTGCTTGACCACGTCTTGGAAGCTGTATCCCTGGCCGAGCAGTCGGCCTGCCGTGTTGTTGCGGCTCAGCGGCGACTGGCAAGTGGCGATCAGATCGCCCAGGCCCGCCAGCCCCTGCAGCGTCTCGAATTGCGCGCCATGCGCCACGGCGAAATCGGTCATCTCGACAAGGCCGCGCGTGATGATCGAGGCTTTGGTGTTCTCGCCATAGCCCACCCCGTCGACGATGCCGATGGCGACGGCGATGAGGTTCTTGAGCACGCCGCCGAACTCGGTGCCGATGACATCGGTGTTCACGAACGTCCGGAAGTAGCTGTTGCGTGCCCGTCGGGCGACAGCGTCGGCCGTCGCTTCGTTGGTGGATGCCACGACCGCCGCCGTCGGCTGCTCGCGGGCGATCTCCAGAGCGAGGTTCGGCCCCGAGGCCACGGCGATGCGGGCCGGGTCGCACTCCAGAACCTCCTCGAGCACCTGGCTCATCCGCAGGCCGGACTTGCGCTCGATGCCCTTCATCAACGACACGATCGGAACGCTCGTGCGCGCCACGAGGGGTCGCACCGCCTTGAGGTTCTCGCGGGCGGTCTGGCTGGGAACGCAGATGTAGATCTGCTCGGCGCCGTCGACGGCAGCGGCGAGATCAGTGGTGGCGTTCACGGTGCGCGGTAGGTTGACCCCGGGCAGATACCGGCTGTTGCGCTTGGCCTCGCTGATCTCGTGGGCCAATTCCGCGCGGCGCGCCCACATTGTGACGTGCGCTCCGCCGTCGGCGAGGATCTTGCCGAAGGTCGTGCCCCAGCTGCCGGCGCCGATGACGGTCACGCGTGAGGCGGGCTCATGTCTAGGAGTCAAGGCGGCCGGTCTCCTTCTGTCCGTGTTCGGCCGGGTTCCAACGTTTCGCGGGCGCCGGCAGGCCGCGGATCTCACCGAGCAACTCGGCGATGCGGTCCATCACCCGGGTCGTCGCAGCGTTCAACTCTGCCGGGGAGGCGTGCTCATGCCGCACGTCGTCGAGGTCGATCGGATCGCCGATGACCACCGTCATCCGGCGCCGTAGCGGCCACAGGCGCAGCTTGCCGTAACGAGGGAGCAACTGCTGTGCGCCCCACTGCGCCATCGGGACGACGGGCAGATCGCCCGCGGCTGCGAGTCGGACCGCGCCCGACTTGCCGCGCATGGGCCACAGCTCGGGGTCGCGCGTCAGGGTTCCCTCCGGGTAGACGATCACACCACGACCGTGCCGGACCAGGTCCCGCGACGTCTCGATCGTCTGCCGTGCTCCGGTTGCAGACGCTGTGCGCGCCACCGGCACCATGCCGGTTTTGCGTAACGCCCAGCCCAGGATCGGCACGTGGAACAGGCTCTCCTTCGCCATGAACCGCGGCGCGCGTCCCAGACGCCAGACCGCCGCTGCGACGATCACGGGGTCGATCTCGCTGTGGTGGTTCGCGGCGAGCACGTAAGCTCCGGTCTGCGGCAGCTTGTCGGCACCCTTGATCTCGATCTTGGCGAAAAGGCCCAGCACCGGCACCACGATGGCAGCGAGCAGCCAGAAGACGCTCGGTCGTGTCTTCTCCGTCGAGGCCCGTCGACGACGGTCACTCATCGGGTCACCCCAGAACGTCGAAGTCGGCGCCGAGCGCGGCGAGCTTGTCGTACAGCTTCTCGTAGCCACGGCTGATGATGCCGACGTTGTGCACGGTCGACTCGCCGGTCGCCGTCAGCGCCGCGATCACGTGGCTGTAGCCGCCGCGCAGGTCGGGCACGGTGATGTCGGCACCGGTGAGCGGCGTCGGCCCGGTGATCACGGCGGCCTGCTCGAGATTTCGACGCGGAACTCGCCGCGGCCCCTGCTGCAGCCCGTGCGGGTGCACAGCGATCTCGGCCCCCATCTTCACCAGCGCCTGGGTGAAGCCGAAGCGGTTCTCATACACGGTCTCGTGCACGATGGAGGTGCCGGTGGCCTGGGTCAGAGCGACGATGAGCGGCTGCTGCCAGTCGGTCATGAAGCCCGGGTGCACGTCGGTCTCGACCGTCACGGCACGCAGGTCGCCGGCTCGCCGGAACAGGATGCCGTCCTCGCGGATGTTGAAGTCGCCCCCGACCTTGCGCACCACGTTCAGGAAGGTCAGCATCTCCTGCTGCCGGGCCCCGGCGACGAAGATCTCGCCGTCGGTGGCGAGTGCAGCACTGGCCCAGCTCGCGGCCTCGTTGCGGTCGAAGATCGCGCGGTGGTCGTACCCCGAGAGCCGGTCGACGCCCTCGATGAGGATGACGCGGTTCGGCTCGTAGGAGATGATCGCGCCCATCTTCTGCAGCACCGCGATCAGGTCCATGATCTCGGGTTCGATGGCTGCGTTGCGCAGCTCGGTGATGCCGCTGGAGCGCACCGCCGTCAGCAGCACCTGCTCGGTGGCGCCCACACTCGGGTAAGGCAGATGGATGTTCGCGCCGCGCAGGCCGTTGGGTGCCGACAGACGGATGCCGCTGGGCAGCTTCTCCACGACGGCGCCGAATTTGCGCAGCGCGTCAAGGTGGAAGTCGATCGGTCTGTCGCCGATACGGCACCCGCCGAGGTCGGGGATGAACGCCTGGCCGAGCTGGTGCAGCAGCGGACCGCAGAACAGGATCGGGATGCGGCTGGCACCGGCGTGCGCGTCGATCTCCTCCATGTGGGCCGAGGCGACGTCGGCGGGGTCGAACACGAACGAGCCGTCTTCATCGCCGGGAGTGACGCGCACACCGTGCACCTCGAGGAGCGATCGCACGACCGAGACATCGCTGATGTCGGGGACGTCCCGCAGCGTGCTGGGCGTCTCGCCCAGGATCGCGGCAACCATCGCTTTGGTCACCAGGTTCTTGGCGCCCTTGACGTCGACGCGACCGCTCAGCGGCTGTCCGCCGCGGATGGCCAGCGCTTCACCGGACCCTCCCGTGCGACCGTCGGTGGATGCCAAGCCGTTCAGGAGTGTCATGCAGTCTGCCTCACAGGTGTCGGAATCAGTCAGTCTGCTGGGGACGGCACCGGCAGGGTGCGCGGCTTCCAGCGTGCTCGACGCGCCTCGTAGGCGGCGATTCTGTCTTCATTGCGGAGGGTCAGCCCGATGTCGTCGAGACCCTCCAGAAGCCGCCACCCAGTGTAATCGTCGATCTCGAAGGTCACCTGGATATCACCCAGAGTCGCTGTGCGCGTCTGCAGGTCGACGGTCATCTCGACCCCCGGCGACGCTGCGATCGCCGCCCACAGGCGTTCCGCATCGGCCTCGGAGATCACACCCGTGACCAGGCCCTGCTTGCCCGCGTTGCCGCGGAAGATGTCAGCGAACTTGGGGCTGAGCACCGCTTTGAAGCCGTAGTCGCGCAGCGCCCACACGGCGTGTTCGCGGCTCGATCCCGTTCCGAAGTCAGGGCCGGCCACCAGCACGGATGCGCGCCGGTACGGTTCCTGGTTCAGGATGAAGTCGGGGTCTTGGCGCCAATTCGCGAACAGGGCATCTTCGAATCCGGTCTTGGTGACCCGCTTCAGGTAGACGGCGGGAATGATCTGGTCGGTGTCGACCGCCGAACGCTGCAGAGGCGCGGCCACACCGGTGTGCGTGGTGAACTTCTCCATGTCAGGCGCCCTTCACGTCGGCCGTTGAGCGAGCGAAGCGAGCCGAGACGTCATCGCCTTCGAGATCGCTCGGGCTCGAGAGCGTGCCACGGACCGCCGTGGCCGCGGCGACAAGCGGCGACACCAGATGGGTGCGCCCGCCCTTGCCCTGCCGACCCTCGAAGTTGCGGTTGCTCGTCGACGCACATCGCTCGCCCGGCGCGAGCTGGTCGGGGTTCATGCCCAGGCACATGGAGCACCCGGCGAACCGCCACTCGGCGCCGAAGTCTTCGAAGACCTTGTCGAGGCCCTCGGCCTCCGCCTCCAGCCGGACCCGCGCTGAGCCGGGGACGACCATAACGCGCACACCGTCGGCCTTCTTGCGGCCCTTGACGATCGAAGCGAATTGACGCAGGTCTTCGATCCGGCTGTTCGTGCACGAACCCATGAAGACGGCATCCACCGGAATGTCTTTCATGCGGGTGCCGGCCGCCAGATCCATGTAGGCCAGTGCGCGCTCTGCCGCAGCCTTCGCGTTCGGGTCGGTGTACTCGTCGGGCGACGGCACCGCGCCCGACAGCGAGACTCCCTGGCCCGGGTTCGTGCCCCAGGTCACGAACGGCTCGAGCTCGGCCGCATCGATGAACACCTCGGCGTCGTAGACCGCTCCCTCGTCGGACGGGAGTGTGCGCCAGTAGTCGACCGCGTCGTCCCAGTCCTGCCCCTGCGGTGCGTGGGGACGGCCCTTCAGATAGGCGAACGTCGTCTCGTCGGGCGCGACCATTCCTGCGCGCGCCCCGGCCTCGATCGACATGTTGCACATCGTCATGCGGCCTTCCATCGACAGCGACCGGATGGCGCTGCCGCGGTACTCCAGGACGTAACCCTGGCCGCCGTTGGTGCCGATCTTCGCGATGACCGCGAGGATGACGTCTTTCGCGGTCACGCCGGGCTTCAACGCGCCCTCCACCGTGATCGCCATCGTCTTGAACGGCTTCAGCGACAGCGTCTGCGTGGCCAGCACGTGCTCGACCTCGCTGGTGCCGATGCCGAACGCCATGGCGCCGAACGCGCCGTGCGTGGACGTGTGGCTGTCGCCGCACACGACGGTGATGCCCGGCATCGTCAGCCCGAGCTGCGGGCCCACCACGTGGACGATGCCCTGCTCTTTGTCGCCCAGCGAGTGCAGGCGCACGCCGAACTCTTCGGCGTTGTGCCGGAGGGTCTCGATCTGGGTGCGGCTGGTGAGGTCGGCGATCGGCTTGTCGATGTCGAGCGTGGGCGTGTTGTGGTCTTCGGTGGCGATGGTGAGGTCGAGCCGGCGCACCGGACGCCCCTCGGCACGCAGGCCGTCGAAGGCCTGTGGGCTCGTGACCTCGTGCACCAGGTGCAGGTCGATGTAGATGAGGTCGGGCTGGCCGCCCTCGCCTTTGACCACCAGGTGGTCGTCCCAGACCTTCTCGGCCAGGGTACGGGGGTGATCAGGAATCACAGATGGGCTCATTGCTGTTCGTTCTCCACAGTTACCGGGGTGTGCCCACGACGAACTCCGCGACGAGCCTGGGCTGATATCAGAACCCGCCGCGGCACGTAAGGAGAAGCCACGCGATCCGCACGTCGCCAGATTACCACCGACGAACACCGCCTCCGGCCGTGTGACGGATCGTCACTCCGGATCGTCGGTGGATGCCGCGACCGCCCGCTTCTCGCGGGCCGCCGCGATCGCGCTCGCACCGGCGGCCACCACCATCGACGCGATGATCACGACGAGCGAGACCCAGGTCGAGATGTCCGGCGCCCACTCGACCGGGTGACCACCGTTGATGAACGGAAGCTCGTTGACGGCCAGCGCGTGGAAGAAGAGCTTGACGCCGATGAACGCGAGGATGAACGCGATGCCGTAATGCAGGTACCGCAGCCGGTCGAGCAGCCCGCCCAGCAGGAAGTACAGCTGGCGCAGCCCCATGAGGGCGAAGACGTTCGTCGCAAACACGATGAATGCGTTCTGCGTGATCCCGAAGATCGCGGGGATCGAGTCGATGGCGAAGATCAGATCGGTGAATCCGATGGCCACGAACACGAGCAGCATCGGCGTCAAGACCTTCTTGCCGTTGACCACGGTGCGAAGCTTGCGTCCGTCGTACTGGTCGCTGATGTCGATGAACCGGCGCAGGAGCCGGACGACGGCCGTCTCGGTGTGGGCGTCGTCCTCCTGCTTGCCCGGGAAGGCCTGCTTCCACGCCGTGTAGACGAGGAACGCGCCGAAGATGAAGAAGATCCAGCTGAAGTTCTCGATGAGGGCGGCGCCCAGCAGGATGAACAGACCGCGGAGCACCAGCGCGATGATGATGCCGACCATCAGCACTTCCTGCTGATAGCGGCGAGGAACCGAGAACTGTGTCATCAGCAGCACGAAGACGAAGAGATTGTCGATGGACAGGCTGTACTCGGTCAGCCAGCCGGCGACGAACTCACCGGCGGCGTCTCCGCTGCCGGTGGCCCACAGAAGCAGCACCGCGAACACGAGCGCCAGGCACACGTAGAAGACGACCCACAGAGTCGCCTCTTTCATCGAGGGGATGTGCGGCCGCTTCAGAATGAGCAGCAGGTCGGCTGCCAAGATCGCGACGAGCACGGCCATCGCAGTGATCTCGAACCATGCGGGGATGACGAAATCCATGGGGCCCTTCCGAGGGGTCGACGTTCCGTCGAAAGTCTCTCCCCCGCTGTTGCGGTGCGTGCCCGGAAGCCCTCCGACGGACTCCGTGATGACGAACACGCGATGGACGGGATACTCCCTCTCGCGGCGTCAAGCATAGCCGACGCGACCACTGTGCCGACAGCATCCCGCCTCACTCCCGCCTTCGGGAAGCAGCCCACAACCGCACGGAAACGCAGGCGCGGGGCCGACCGCTCGCTCGGGGCTCGCCGCCCGCTCGAAATCAGGTGATTTCGCCAGAGTGGCTATCCATGTTGTTGCCGTGATGTCGGGGCTGGCGGGTAGTTTCGCGGCATGATTGAGCGTCCTGTTGAGGGAGTTCATTATCCGGGCTCCTTGCCGGAGATGCGGCGCTGGTTCGCGTCGGAGGCGACCTGTGCCGACTATCTGGACTGGCTGCGCTGGCCAGACGGGTTCTGCTGCCCGTGGTGTGCGGGAGTGACCGAATGGATGCCGCAGACCGCCGGTCACCGCTGCGGTGATTGTGGGCGGCGGGTCACGGCGACGTCGGGAACGGTGTTCCACAACACTCGGACACCGTTGTCGGTGTGGTTCGAAGCAGCGTGGCTGATGATGACCTCCAAACAAGGAGTGTCAGCTCTGGAACTGCAGCGGGTGACCGGGCTGGGCAGCTATCAGACCGCGTGGGCCATGCTGCACAAGCTGCGCACCACGATGTCGCAGGAAGGACGCGACCTGCTGACCGGCCGCGTCGAGGTCGACGAAGCACTCTATGGCGGTTTCTCGCCGGGGAAGCGGGGACGTGCGCCGGGCGGAAAGATACTCGTGGCCGCGGCAATAGAACGCCACGGTCGCCGGCTCGGGCGGGCACGGATGCGGCTCCTGCCCTCAGCGTCCGCACGGGATCTCGCCGCGTTCGTTCAGGCGACGCTCGCTCCCGGATCGGTGCTGGTCACCGACGGGTGGGTGGCCTACCCGGCCGTGGCCCGTGCCGCGCATCTGGCGCATGAACCGCATGCCGTGACCGGTTCTGCCGCTGCCGCGCATGAGCTGCTGCCCGGGGTGCACCGGGTGTTCTCGCTGAGTAAGCGCGTGCTGGAAGGGACCCTGCAAGACGGGGTCCAGGTCACGCACCTGCAGGCATATCTCGACGAGTTCGTGTTCCGGTTCAACCGGCGAACGGCACGAGAGCGCGGGCTCCTGTTCCTACGGCTCCTGGAAGGCGCGGTCGCCAGCCAGCCCACCCGCTACCGAGACCTCGTCGCCGAGCCGAAGCCCCGCAACCGTCCACAGCCACCAGCGGTCGCTCGGACCCTGCCGACCGGGCTGACCGAAACACCCCGCGACCGCCCCTGGCGACAAGCCGCATAATCACGGCACCAACATGGATAGCCACTTTCGCCAGATCAGGTCAATTCGGCCCCCGACGCTCCTGATCTCGCGAGAACACCTGATCTCAGGAGGAGCAAAGGGCGGGCCCTTTCGGGCCGGCTCCTTCTCGTTCGTGACGCCAGCGGGATTCGGCCGCACCTGCCACGTTCGCAAACGAAAAGAAGCCGGCCCTTTCGGACCGGCTTCTTCTCAGTGGTGACCCCAGCGGGATTCGAACCCGCGTTACCGCCGTGAGAGGGCGGCGTACTAGGCCGCTATACGATGGGGCCTTCTCCTCCGGAACCCCGAAGGCAACCGTTCAAGTATGCCATGACGTCGCGAGGGTCGCCAAATCGACGGCGGGACGCCGCGACTTGCCCGATTCCGCCCGTCGGGGTTGACTGCTCACATGCGAGTCACCAAGCACGAACACGCCGCTCTCCTGGTCGAGTCCAACGGCAAGGGTCTCATCATCGACCCGGGCGCATACTCGAATCCGTTCACGGATCTGCACGACATCGTCGCGATCGTCATCACCCACGAGCACGCCGACCACTGGACGCCCCAGCATCTCGACCGCATCCTCAAGCAGACCGGCCCGCTGCCCATCTACGGCCCCGCGGGCGTCGCCGTCGCGGTATCCGACTACGACGTCACGGTCGTCGAACCGGGTGACCGGATCACCGTCGATCCCTTCACCCTCGAGTTCTTCGGCGGCAGGCACGCGATCATCCACGAGTCCATTCCGGTGGTCGACAACGTCGGAGTGCTCGTCGACGACCAGTTCTACTACCCCGGCGACTCGTACGCCGTCCCCGAGGGGCACGACGTCGCACTACTGGCAGCGCCCATCGGGGCGCCCTGGCTGAAGATCGGCGAGGCGATGGACTTCGTGCTCGCAGTCGCACCGCGTCGTGCGTTCGGCACCCACGACATGACGGTCTCGGCGCTGGGTCTGCGCAACGGTCGTGACCGCCTCACCTGGGCGACAGCGCAAGGCGGCGGCGAGTTCCTCGAACTCGACCCCGGCGACACGGCTGACATCTGATCCCTGGGCACAGAGAGTTCATACCCCGCGCAGAGAGCACATTCGCCCGCGCGTCTTAGCGTGGGCGGCATGGTCCTCGCCACCGCTCCGCTCTCGGTGCGCACCGCAGCCGCCGCCCGCCGGCCGACACCCTGGCACGGGGCGCTGACCGTGCTCGGGCTCGGCACCGCGGTGCTGACCGTGTGGGGATCATGGGCCGGGTCGCGCTCGGATTACTACGCCGCCATCGCCCTGTCGATGAGCAAGAGCTGGTCGAACTTCTTCTTCGGAGCGCTGGACCCGGCCGGCACCGTGACGCTCGACAAGATCCCCGGCTCCTTCTGGGTGCCCGCTCTCTTCGTGAAGCTGTTCGGCTTCTCGACGCTCTCCGTCGTCCTCCCCAACGCACTCGCCGCGGTCGCCGCTGTTCTCCTCGTGGCCGTGACGGCCAAGCGCGTCGGCGGCCCCGTCGCCGGCGTGGTGGCCGGTGCCGTCACCGCGACAACGCCGATTCTCGTGGCAGTCGCACGCTCGAACCAGCCCGAGACCTTCTTCGTCCTCGCTCTCGCCTTCGTCGCGTGGGCCTCGATCAAAGCGCTCGAGCGCGCGAGCCTCGGCTGGCTTGTCCTCGCCGGGGCCTTCATCGCCCTCGGGTTCCAGGGCTACATGCTCGAGGCCTGGGCCGTGTGGCCGGCGCTGGCCGCGGCATACCTGTGCGTGCGCATCCCGCTCCGGCGACGCATCGCACATCTCGCGATCGCCGGGCTCACCAGCGCCGCACTGTCCGTGGCCTGGATCGCGGTCGTCGCGCTGGTGCCGGCCGACGCACGCCCGTACATCGGCAGCACTCTGCACAACAGCCCGTGGGAGATGGTGTTCGGCTACAACGGGCTGGGCCGCTTCGGCGCCACCACCGCTGACAGCAGTGCGTACAACTCCTTCACTCCCCCGTACTCGGGGAACGCCGGACTGTTCCGACTGTTCAACATCCAGCTGGCCGGACAGGTCGGCTGGATGATCCCGGCGGCACTCCTCGCCGCCGCGATCCTCATCGCACTGCGCGTGCCGGCCCGCGTCTGGGTGTTCGTCGGCGGATGGCTCGTCACATTCCTCGTCATGTTCTCGGCGGTCGCGGGAATGCACCAGTTCTACACGGCGGCGCTGTCGGTCCCGATGGGACTTCTGATCGGCATCGCCTTCGGTCTCTCACGACGGCGAGGGATGCTGTGGCCGCCGATCGCACTCGTGTCGGTGGCATCCCTCACCGCGGTTTCGATCGCCGTGGCGTACGGCGGGTACTCGGTTCCGATCGCGATCGTGCAGCTCGCCGTTGCCGCAATGACCGTGGGCGGCATCGTCTGGGAGAGGCGGCACCCGAAGCCGTCACGCCGACTCGTGTCGGCGCTGGCGGTGGTCGCGCTCCTTCTCACGCCGACGTCGTGGGCGGTCGTCACTATCGCCCACCCGAGCAGCGTGAACCCTGTGGCCGGGGGTGTGAGCGACTCGTCAGGCAGAGGCAGCGCGGGTCTGTTCGCCCAGGCATCGGGCAGGCAGCAGCCGCTGGGTGGCGCCCACGCGGTGCCGGGCGGCACGGTGGGGGTGCGTGATGGAGCAGGCGGACGTCCGAACCGCGGCAGCGCGACACCGGGACGATCGTTCCCGGGCCCGGGAGGCGGTGCGGGACGCTCCGGGGGCGGAACCGGCGGCCCTCTGGCCGGTTTCGGCGGCGGGTCAGACGACGCGGCTCTGCTTGACTACGTCGAGAAGAACGCTTCGGGCTCTCGCTACCTCGTCGCGGTGTTCGGCGCGCAGACCGCAGCCGGACTCATCATCGCCTCGGACGGCGGATCGATCCTTCCCGTGGGCGGATTCAACGGCAGCGACCCCGTACCGACGCTCGATGCCTTCACCGCGATGGTGGAAGCGGGAGACATCCCCTACGTGCTTGCGTCCGGCACCGGCCGCGGAGGGTTCTTCGGCTCGAGCGCGACAGTGACGACGTCGTCGCAGATCCGGGAGTGGGTCACCGCGAACTGTGCGGAAGTATCGAGCGACGAGGCGGCGTTGTCGGGCCTGTATCGCTGCGGCGCGTGACTCTCACACCTCACGGACGTTCAGCAACTGCCATCCCTCGGGGACCTTCGCGCGCAGCGACGCGATATCGTCCGCCTCGATCTCCTGAACGCCGTCGCGGCGGGCCATCTTGGCGTTGAGCGTGATCATCGTCGAGGCCTTCGGCATCGTGGCCGCGGCATCCGTCAGGTCCCAGCCCTCCGGCACCTCGCCGCGCGCCTGCTCGCGCGTCTCATCGATGGTCGGCGCCTGCAGGGTGACCTCGCGGGTTTCAATCGGACGGATGCGGCCGCTCATCATGCTCTCAGCCTATGCGCACCACGCGTTCAGCTGCGGCATCCACACTCCGCGTCAGCCGAGCAGGTCTGTGACCGGCGGCACGACCGTCACCGGGTGCCGTGCGGGCCCTTCGCGTACGCGCGCTCCGCGTCGCGGACGACCTCCAGGTTGGCGATCGGCCCGAACACGGGCACCAGGTGCCGCAGCTTGTCGGGATTGACCACGCCGTGCACAGCGGCGATCCGTCCGGACTGCACGTCGAGCGACATGACGGCGATCACCCCGCCACCCACCGGCAGATCGGCGATGACGACGACACCCGGTCCGCCGTTGACCGTGCACGGCTCCATGTGCGCGGGGAAGACGGCTCGACGCCCGAACGAAGCGAGCAGTTTCGCCACCGCTTCGGCACCCCGCACCGAGCGGCTGATGGCGAAGCCGGGAGGCACCTGTCCCCCGCCGTCGCCGACCATGGCGACATCCTCCGTCAGCAGGCCGACGAAGCCTTCGACCTCGCCCGACTCGATCGCAGCCATGAATCGTGTCACAAGCTGCTGCTGTTCTGAAGAGGATGCCGTGTACCGCGGCTCCCGCCCGGCCACGCGCGTCCGTGCGCGCGAGACGAGCTGCCGCACCGCGCCCGACGTCGGCCGATCGAGAATCGACGCGACCTCCTCGTAGGGATAGTCGAGCACGTCGTGCAGCAGGAATGCCGCGCGCTCGCTCGGCGTCAGCGTCTCCAGGAGTACGAGGAAGGCGAACGAGAGCTCTTCGGCCAGTTCGGCGTGCTCCGAGGCGTCCGGCGGCTCGAGCGTGCTGCCGACCAGCGGCTCGGGCAGCCAGTCGCCCACATACTGTTCGCGCCGTGCGCGCGCCGAGCGCAGCTGGTCGACGGCCAGTCGCGTGGCCACGGTCGTGAGCCAGGCCTGCGCGTTGCGGGGCTGGGCGTCGGCGCCGAGCCGCAGCATCCGCTCGATCGCCGTCTGTGCCACGTCTTCGGCGTCGGCGATCGAGCCCAGCATGCGATACGCGGCGCGGAAGGCCACGCTGCGCAGCGCCGGATCGATCTCGGTCATGCCTCGATCTTCTCGCGCTGCCCGCCGGCCGTGGCGCGAACGTGCGCGCGCCGCGCCGGAAGGTACGGACCGGGATGCCGCGGCACGAGCTGGTTGCCACGGTGGATGAACTCCTTGATCGCAACCGCGGCGCGGCCGGTCGTGATGCGGCGGGTGGGCGCTCCCTCCGGCGTGAGCCACTGTACGAGGGCGTCTCGGCGGCCGAGGCTGATGCACTCGGCGAAGTATCGTCCGACGTATGGGGTTGACGTCGCGCCGGCCAGCCCGCGAGCTATCTTCTGCGGAGCGCTGAACGACATGAACGCGCCCGTGCGACAGCCCATCTTGAGCGGCTCGCCGTCGCGGCCGGCGACCCGTGCGGCGTCACCGAGAACCCACACCTCGGGATGCGACACCGCCCGAAACGCGCCGTCGACCCAGGCGCGGCCGATCTCGTCGATCTCGAGCCCGGCGGCCTCGACGAGCGGGTTGGCGCGGAAGCCGCCGGCCCAGAAGGTGACGGACGACGGGATGCTGCGGCCATCGGCCAGCGCGACGGCGTCATCGTCGATGCGGGCGACGCGTCCTGCGATCCGTTCGATCCGAAGTCGGTCGAACGTCTTCGCGAGGTGCCTGCGGGCGGGCTCACTCAGCCAGTCGCCGGGATCGCGCGAGCTGACCATCGCGACGCTCAGCCGCGGGTGCGTCTCGGCGAGCTCGGTGGCCAGCTCGATGCCGGTTAAGCCGCCGCCCACCACGGTGATGCGGGCGACGTCGGGCGCAGCATCCACCCGCTTCGCGGTGTCTGCGATCGAGGTGACGTCGGTGAGCCCCTGCGCGTTCTCGCGCGCACCGGGCACGTTGCCGAAATCGATGACGCTGCCCAGAGCGATGACCAGCGCATCGTATGCAAGCCGCTCGCCGCCGGAGGTGTCGACGGTGCGGGCGCCGAGGTCGATGCGCTCGATGTGCGCGACCTTCAGGGACACTCCGGTACCCGTCACCGCCTGCTCGATCTCCAGCAACGGATAGGCCTCGCCGGCTGCCAGCTGATGCCAGCGCATCCGTTCGTCGCGTGTCGCATGCTCGGTCACGAGCGTGACCGAAGCGTCGTCGGCGCGCACCATGCGCGCGAGCCGTGCGGCGGTCACGATGCCCGTGTAGCCGCCGCCCAGGACCAGGATCTGATTCTTTCCCATACCCGTACGACGAGACAGGGGGCGCAGGTGTGACACGTCAAGCCCCTCAGCGGCTGCACGGAACGGTCGTATCGTGCAGTTCATGACGATCGAACTGAACGAACCTGCGCTGCGCCAGGCACGCGCCCTCGTGCGCGACGGCAAGGTCACGCGCGACGAACGGGACGACTGGTCCGAGGCTGCGCCGACGGCCGATGAGGAGAACTCCTTCATCGAACGCGAGGGGTGGACGGAGTTCGCCCACTGGCATCTGGGGGTCGACAAGTCGGAGAATCGCGAGACGAAGCAGGCCTACAGCTTTCCGTACGGTGATTTCCGCACAGTGCGGCGGTCGGGTGTGATCTCCGGGGAGAGCCGTGCCGGCCAGTACGACCACGCCGAGATCCGGGACGCGCTCAAGTCGCTGCTCGAGCTGATCGACGACCAGTGATTTCGCGCCCGCCGCAACTCGGCACCGTGCGTATCGGCACCTCGGGTTGGAGCTACGATCACTGGCGCGGCGTGCTCTACGGCCCTGGATCGTCGGGACGGCGGTTGGAGGTCTACGCGTCCGAGTTCGACACGGTCGAACTCGATGCGAGCTTCTACCACTGGCCGAGTGCGGATCGTTTCGCCGCATGGCGCGCGCATCTGGCCGATGACTTCGTCATGGCCGTCAAGGCTCCTCGCGGCCTCAGCCACAGCACGCGCTCTGATCCCACCGCGTGGACCGACCGCATCCGCTCCGCACTCGCCGCCCTCGGGCCGGTCGCCGGGCCGCTCCTTCTGCAGCTACCCACCGGCCGCGTACGCGACGACGCGCGGCTCGATCGCGTGTTGGATGTCATTCCCCGCGAGTGCGCCGTCGCCGTGGAGGTGCGACACGAGTCGTGGCTGGACGACGAGGTGTTCGCGCTGCTGGAGCGGCACGGCGCGGCGCTGTGCATCACACACGGCGCCGGCTTTCCGCTGAGCCTGCGTACCGTCGCCCCACTCGTCTACGTGCGTCTCCACGGCCCCGACCCCGACCAGCTCTACGTCGGAAGCTACTCCGACGCCGAACTGGACGAGTGGGCCGAGCACATCGACCGCTGGAGAACCGAGCGGCACGAGGTGCTCGTCTACTTCGACAATGATCAGGCGGGGAACGCCGTCATCGACGCCCGGCGTTTGAAGGAGCGACTGTGACCATGCCGGCAGAATACAAAAACCCCCGCATGAGCGGGGGTTCTTTTTTGCTGGGGTACCTGGACTCGAACCAAGAACAACTGAACCAGAATCAGCCGTGTTGCCAATTACACCATACCCCAAGGCATTTCGGCCGAAGCCGCAACAGTCACCAAGTCTAGACGAAGACGCGACATGCGGCAAAACGACTGCGCGCCGCGCGTGTCAGATCTCGACACGCCGACCGGACTGGGCGGGACGGATCCACTCGGTGAGAGTGAAGCCCTGTCGCTCGGCTTCGGCGAGGTACGCGGCTTCGAGCTCGGCGCTGATGTGCGGCTCACGAGACAGAAGCCACAAGTGCTTGTGATCCGGCGTTCCGACGAGCGCCCGCTGGTACTCCGGATCGATCTTGAGCACCCAATAATCGGCCCGTGTGAAGGGGATCCAGCGCAACGCGCTCGGAAGGAACGACACCTCCAGGCGCGCAGGGCGGTCGGGGTCGGCCTTCGCCTCCCCCAGCGCCTGAGTCGGCTCATCCTGGGCATTCAGACACCGGTTGTCGACCTGCACCGTTCCATCGTCGTTCAACGAGTACTCGGCCGTGACGTCCCGAGCTTCATCGTCTTCGAAGCGGAGGGGAAGCCTCCCCACCTCGAACCACAACCCCAGGTACCGCGCGAGATCGAGATGGTCCACGTCCTGCACATCTGTCATGGGGGCCTCCTTGTTGGCCCGTCACGCTACCGAAGGCGCCCGCCGCCGACATCCCCCTTGCGGATCAGTCGCTGAGGTGTGTCACCAGCGCGCCGAGGCGACGCACGGTCTCGGCCTTGCCGAGCAGCTCCATCGACTCGAACAGCGGCGGCGACACCCGCCGGCCGGTCACCGCGACCCGCAGCGGACCGTAGGCGACCCGGGGCTTCAGCTGAAGACCCTCGACGAGCGCAGCCTTCAGCGCGTCCTGTACGGCGTCGGGAGTGAACTCGGCCTCGGGCACGTCTTCGAGCACCGCCACGGAGGCGACCAGCACCTCGGCCGCGTTCTCGGGCAGGCTCTTCAGCCCGTCTTCGGAGTACTCGACCTGGTCCACGAACAGGAAGCCCAGCATCCCGGGCACCTCACCCAGCAACTGCACGCGCTCCTGCACGAGCGGGGCCGCACGGAACGCCAGCACTATCTGCTCGTGCGTGGGCTCACCGTCGCCGAACACCCCGGCGGCAGCCAGGTACGGCATCATCCGCTCGGCGAAGTCCTTGCCGTCCAGAATCCGGATGTGGTCCGCGTTGATGGCCTCGGCCTTCTTCTGGTCGAAGCGGGCCGGGTTCGGGTTCACGTCCTTGATGTCGAACGCCGCGGTGAACTCCTCGAGGCTGAACACGTCGCGGTCGGGCCCGATCGACCAGCCCAGCAGTGCCAGGTAGTTGAGCAGGCCTTCGTGGATGAATCCCTTCTCACGCTGCAGGAAGAGGTCGGCCTTCGGGTCGCGCTTCGACAGCTTCTTGTTGCCGGTCTCTCCCAGCACAAGCGGCATGTGGCCGAACCGCGGCATGAACGTCGTCACGCCCGCCTTGATGAGAGCGTCGTAGAGCACGAGCTGACGCGCCGTCGACGGCATGAGATCTTCACCGCGGATCACGTGGGTGATGCCCATGAGCGCATCGTCGACCGGGTTCGTGAAAGGGTAGAGCGCCTTGCCACCGGCGCGCACGAGCACGAAGTCGGGGAACGACCCTGCCGGGAACGTGACCTCTCCGCGAATCAGATCGACGTAGGTCAGGTCCGCGTCCGGCACGCGAAGGCGCCATGCAGGCTCGCGGCCCTCGGCTCGGAACGCCGTCTTCTGCTCGTCGGTCAGGTCGCGGTCGAAGTTGTCGTACCCGAGCTGCTTCGCGCGGCCGTTGGCCTCGTTGCGGGCATCGATCTCTTCGGCGGTCGAGTAGCTCTCGTACACCAGCCCCGCGTCCATGAGCTTGGCCAGCACCTCGGCGTAGATCTCGGTGCGCTGCGACTGGCGGTACGGACCGTGCGGACCGCCCTTCTCGACGCCCTCGTCCCAGTCGATCCGCAGCCAGGTCAACGCGTCGACGAGCTGCTGGTAGCTCTCTTCGCTGTCGCGCGCGGCGTCGGTGTCTTCGATGCGGAACACGAGCTTGCCGCCGGTGTGCCGCGCGTAGGCCCAGTTGTACAGCGCCGTGCGCACCATGCCGACGTGCGGCAGGCCGGTCGGCGACGGGCAGAAGCGGACGCGCACGTCGGAGCCGGAGGCGGTCGTGGTCAAGGGGTGGGGCGTTGCAGGCACGCCCTCCAGTCTATGACGCCGACTGCTGCTCTCCCGCGGCCTGCGCCCGCACACGCCCCAGCGGCGCGAGCGCCACCACCACGACCACGATCACGAGCGCGCACAGCGCGAGACCGCCGTACCCGACCCCGGCGAGCACAAGGCCCGCGACGACAGCACCGACTGCGCCGACCATGCTCATCAGGAAGTCGTTGCGCCCCTGTCGGCGTGTCCGACGGTCTTCCGCCGACGCCTCGGTCAGCAGAGCGGCGCCCGAGACGGTCGTCGCGCTCCAGCCCAGCCCCAGCAAGATCAATGCCACGGTGACGGCGGGGGTCGAATGCTGGCCGAGGGCGGCGGTGACAAGGGATGCCACGAGCACCGCCTGCCCGATGAGGATCGTCGCCACCCGGCCGATCCGGTCGGCCAGGATGCCGAAGACGGGCGACAGCGCATACATTCCGGCGATGTGCAGACTGATGGTGAGCCCGATGATCTCGAGGGTCGCGCCAGCGTGGATGAGGTGCACGGGGGTCATCGCCATGACCGACACCATCACCCCGTGCGCGCCGGCGATCGCCAGCATCGCATAGCGAGCGGCGCCAGGCCGGTCCGCGTGGGCGACGCGGGTCCCGGCCGCGCTGTGATGCGCGGTGATCCGCAGCGCGAGCAGAAGGGGGTCGGGTCGCAGCAGCGTCAGGTAGAGGACGATGCCGAGCGCCTGGGTGACGATGGTGAACAGATATGGCCCCGTCAGCGCCGGCATTCCGAGCGCATCACCGATCACCTCGCCCGGGCCGACGAGATTCGGTCCGAGCACGGCGCCGATCGTCGTCGCCCAGACCACGATCGACAGATCTCGGCCGCGCGACGCATCGGTGGCGAGGTCGGCTGCGGCGAACCGCGACTGCAGGTTGGCCGCCTGCCCCGCGCCGACGAGCACGAACCCGATGATGAGGAGCGGAAAGCTCCGCGCACCGGTGGCCACGACGACGAGAAGCACGCCGACAATGGCCACCAGCATCCCGCTCGCCAGAGACGGCCGCCTGCCGCCGCGACGTGCGAGAGCAGCCAGCGGAACCGCCGTCAGCGCCGTGCCGAGCGTCACCGACGCCGTCGCCCAGCCGGAGAATGCCTCATCGCCCGAGATGTCGGCCGCCAGCACCGCGCCGAGCGACACGGTGGCACCGAACGCCAGCCCGCCGAGGATCTGACCGAGCGAGAGGATCCAGATCGTGCGCCGTTGCACGGCGCGCAACCGCGTGGCGTCGGGCAGCGGCGGCGACGACAAAGCGCTCACGCGGCGCGCACGGTGTTGCGCAGCATGCCGAGCCCGCTGATCTCGACCTCGACGGTTTGACCCGCCACGATCGGCCCGACGCCCGCGGGGGTGCCGGTGAGGATGACATCTCCGGGCAGGAGTGTGAACGCGACCGACGCGTACGCGATGATCTCGGCGACCGAGTGCACCATGTCGCTGATCGAGCCGCGCTGACGTACCTCGCCGTCCACGCGCGTGGTGATCACGGCGTCGCCGTTCGGGTCGAAATCGGTCTCGATCGCCGGCCCCAGCGGGCAGAAGGTGTCAAAGCCCTTGGCCCGCGACCACTGGCCGTCGCTGCGCTGCAGATCGCGTGCGGTCACATCGTCGGCGATCGTGTAGCCGAACACGTACTCCAGGGCGCGCTCGGCAGGCACGTTCTTGGCGATAGTGCCGATCACGGCAGCCAGCTCGCCCTCGTGCTCGACGCGCTGCGATTGCGGTGGCAGCACGATGGCGTCGCCCGGGCCGATCACCGACGTGTTGGGCTTGAGGAAGAGCATGGGCTCTGCGCTCACCTCGTTGCCCAGCTCGGCCGCGTGGTCGCGGTAGTTGCGCGCGATCGCGACGACCTTCGACCGCGGGATCACGGGGGCCAGCAGCGCGGCGTCGGCGAGCGGTACGCGGTCGCCCGTCGTGTCGAATCCGGCGAACAGAGGGTCACCGGCGAGTACGACCAGGTCGGTCTCGTCGACGATGCCGTAGCGGATGGCGTCTCGGTGGCTGAAGCGTGCGATCCTCACCGCACCAGCCTACGGGCGCTCGGCCTCATGCGTCGAGACGGACCAGCCAGCCGTGCTTGTCTTCACGACGACCGTACTGGATGTCGGTCAGTTCTTCGCGCAGCGACAGCGCGAGTTCGCCGAGCGGCTGCGCGTCGGTGAAGTCGTGGCCCTTGAGCGTGCCGATAGGTGCGACTACCGCCGCGGTGCCGCAGGCGAACGCCTCGACGATGTCGCCCGAGGCCACGCCTTCGCGCCACTCCGCGAGCGTCACCGGGCGCTGCTCGACGGCGTGGCCGCGGTCCTTGGCCAGCTGCAGCAGCGACAGCCGCGTGATGCCCTCGAGGATCGAGTCGGAGTCCGGCGTGACCAGCGTGCCGTCCTTGCGGACGAACACGATGTTCATGCCCCCCAGCTCTTCGACGTTGCCGTCCGCATCGAGGAAGACCACCTGGTCGCAACCCTGCTCGTAGGCCTCGGCCTGCGGCAGGAGGCTGGCCGCGTAGTTGCCGCCGGTCTTGGCCGCACCTGTGCCGCCCTTGCCGGCGCGCGCATAGTCTTCGCTCAGCCAGATCGAGACCGGTTTGGCGCCACCCTTGAAGTAGGCGCCCACGGGGCTGGCGATGACGAGGAACTCGACCTGATTCGCCGGCCGTACCCCGAGGAACGGCTCGGACGCGAACATGAACGGACGCAGATACAGGCTCCGGTCGTCACCTCCGGGGACCCAGGCACCGTCGACCTCGATGAGCTCGCGCAGCGACTGGATGAAGTGCTCGACCGGCAGCTGCGGCAGGGCCAGACGGTGCGCGCTGCGCTGCAGACGGTGCCCGTTCTGGTCGGGGCGGAAGGTGTGGATCGAGCCGTCGGCGTGCCGATATGCCTTGATGCCCTCGAAGATCTCCTGGCCGTAGTGCAGCACCGCCGCGGCAGGCTCGAGCGACAGCGCACCGTAGGGACGCACCACCGCGTCGTGCCACCCTTCGCCGGCCGTCCAGGTCAATTGGACCATGTGGTCGGTGAAGACCGTACCGAAGACGGGATCGGCCAGCAGTGCGGCGCGCTCTGCTGCGGTCTTCGCGGCGGGGTTGCGGGTCACGGCGAACTCGAGCGGGGCGAGTGCGGTGTCAGTGGTCATGTCCATTCCAGTCTTCGATGCGCGGGCGACGCTGCCGCCCTCAGATTACGCCTGGACGCGGGCGACGATGTCGTCGCCGATCTGCGTCGTGGTGCGGGATGCCGTGCCCCGGCCCGCGATGTCCTGTTCGACCGCCTGCGCCACACGGGCGGACTCTGCGCTCAGCCCGAGGTGGTCGAGCATGAGAGCGATCGACAGGATCGCGGCGGTGGGATCGGCCTTCTGCTGACCCGCGATGTCGGGAGCCGAACCGTGCACGGGCTCGAACATCGACGGGAAGACGCCGTCGGGATTGATGTTGCCCGAAGCAGCGAGGCCGATGCCACCGGTGACGGCGCCGGCCAGGTCAGTGAGGATGTCGCCGAAGAGGTTGTCGGTGACGATCACGTCGAAGCGACCGGGGTTCGTGACCAGGAAGATGGTCGCTGCATCGACGTGCAGGTAGTCTACGTCAACGCCGGGGTGCTCGACCGCCACGGTGTCGACGATCCGCTTCCACAGGGACCCGGCGTTGACCAGCACGTTCGTCTTGTGCACGAGGGTGAGTCGCTTGCTGCGGCGCTCGGCGAGTTCGAACGCGTACCGCACGACGCGCTCGACACCGAACGCCGTGTTCACGCTCGTCTCATTGGCGACCTCGTGCGGCGTGCCGCGCCGGATCGCACCTCCGTTGCCGACGTAAGGACCCTCGGTGCCCTCGCGGACCACGACGAAGTCGACGTCGCCGGGGCTCGCCAGAGGGCCCGGCGCGCCCTCGTACAGCTTCGACGGCCGCAGGTTCACGTAGTGGTCGAGCTCGAACCGGAGCTTCAGCAGCAGCCCGCGCTCGATGTTCGCGTCCTTCAGGCGCACGTCACCGGGGATGCCGCCGACGGCGCCGAGCAGGATCGCGTCATGCGATGTGATGGCGGCCAGGTCCTCGTCGGTCAGTGTGTCGCCGGTCTCGAGGTAGCGGGCCGCGCCGAGGGCGAAGCGCGTCTTGTCGAAGGTCACGTCGGTGCCGGCGGTCGCGGCATCCAACACCCTCTCGGCCTCGGCGATCACCTCGGGACCGATGCCGTCACCGGGGATGACGGCGAGCTTCACGACACGTGGCATGGCACTCCTTCCGACGCCGCGTCACAGTGCCGCGGTGCGCCTCCCCCAGCCTATCCAGCGCACGGCGGGTGCTTTCACTGCGTGTCGCCGCGCGACCGGCCCAGCATGGTCGCGGCGATCACCGCGGCTGCCACCACGAGCACGGCGCCGATCGCCGCGGCGATCGACATACCCTGGTCGAACGCGACAGCCGCCGCGGCGCGCACAGTATCGCCGACGGCGCCGCCCACCTGACCGGCGACGGCCATCGCCCCGGCGAGGGTCTCGCGCGCAGCATCGGCCAGCGCGGGCGCCAGGGAGGCCGGCAGATCGATCGACGTGCGGTACACCGCCGTGAGCAGACCGCCGATGATCGACGTGCCCAAAACGGTGCCCGCCTCGTACGCCGTCTCCGACACGGCGCTGGCGGCACCCGCCTTGTCTGCCGGTGCCGCCGAGAGGATGAGTTCATTCGAGACGGTCTCGGCGGCACCCACACCGATGCCCAGGCTCACCGAGGCCAGAATCGTCGGCAGCAGCGTGTCGGGTCCGGTGGTCAGGGCGATGCCGATGTACCCGGCGGCCGAGAACGCCAGCGCCACCGGGATCACGACCCGTGGTGAGACGCGGGACGCCACGGGCACCACGAGCAGCCCTGCGATGATCATGGCCGCCAGCGAGGGCACGAGAGCCAGACCCGCCTCCATCGGCGACAGCCCTACGATCAGCTGCAGGTGCTGGGCGACGAAGAAGAGGAATCCGACAAGGGCGAGCACGCTGAGCAGGTTGACGAGCAGCGCACCGGTGAACGCGGTCCGCCGGAAGAGACCCATGTCGAGCATGGGTTCATCGGCGTTCAGCTGCCGTCTCACGAAGAGCACGCCGAACACGCCGCCGGCGATCAGCAGCGGCACGACGGCACCGCCGAGACCGGCGACCGCCATCTCCTTGATCGCGTACACAGTGGGCAGCATCATCCCGACCGAGAGAAGAATGCTCACCGGGTCGACGCGTCCCGGTTTCGGGTCGCGGCTCTCGGGCACCAGCAGCGGCGCAAGGATCAGCAGCGGAATCAGCACCGGCACCGCCATGAGGAAAACCGATCCCCAGGCGAAGTGCTCGAGGAGGAGGCCGCCCACGATCGGGCCGAGGGCCGCTCCAGCAGAGAACATCGCCGCCCACACCGCGATCGCGAGCCGGCGCTGGTCACGGTCGGTGAAGATGCTGCGAAGCAGCGAGAGCGTCGAGGGCATCAGCATCGCGCCGAACACCGCCATGCTCGCGCGACCGGCGATGAGCCAGCCGGCCGACGGCGCGAACGACGACACCGCTGAGACGACGGCGAACCCGGTGGCGCCGATCAGCAGCATCCGCCGCCGTCCGAAACGGTCGCCGAGGGTGCCCATCGTCACCAGGAGCGCCGCCAGGACGAGCGGATACGCGTCGATGATCCACAGCTGCTGGATGCCGGTGGGCTCGAGGTCGAGCGCTATCTCGGGCAGCGCGAAACTGAGCACGGTGTTGTCGACCGACACCAGCAGCACCGGCAGCGTCAGCACCATGAGCGCAGCCCACCCGCGCCAGCCCACACGCGCCGAGCGCTCATCGTGTGCGGGCGCGGTGATGTGCCGAGTCGTCATCTCTTCCTCCGGCCGAGCTATAACTGTACCAGCCAGCCGGTATAGTATCATGGGTGGGATGAGCCGACCTCCGCGTGCCCGAGACCTCGTCCTCGACGCCTACGAAGAGATCCTGATCGCCGGCGGCGAGCGTGCGGCGACGATGGATGCCGCGGCCCGTGCTGCGGGCGTGTCGAAAGGCGGCCTGCTCTATCACTTCGCGTCGAAGGAAGCCCTCGAGGCCGGCCTCATCGGTCGGTTGAACGATCTCGTCGACGAGGACGTCGTGGCGATCACGACCGCGGAAGAAGGCGCTGTCGCCCACTACCTGCGCACCTCCGTCCTCGTCGGGGACCCGCTCGACCGTGCCATGCTCGCGGTCTCGCGCCTCGCCCAGGGCGGAAGCGCCCCCGCGAGCACTGCCCTCAAAGAGATGCGCCAACGCTGGGCGGAGGCGGTCCGCCCGCACGTGCGCGACGACGCCGCTCTGGATCTCGTGCTGCTCGTCTCCGACGGTCTGTACTTCAACAACATGCTCGAAGATCGCTCTGACACCCTGGTGCCCACCGGTGCGGCGATGGATGCTCTTGTTCGCCTCGTCGAAGAGCTCAGCATCGGCTAGCACTCCTGCCGCGTGCGTTCAACCACCTGTGCCGGCCGCCGATTCCGGCCCATCCTGGTCGAGTCCGACGAAGTCAGGAGGAGACATGAGCATGGGCCTCGGTATCGTGCTGTTCGTGATCGGTGCGATCCTCGCATTCGCCCTGAACATCGATGTGGGATGGGTCGATCTCGACCTTGTCGGCTACATCCTCATGGGTGCGGGCGTCATCGTTTTCATCATCGGGCTGGTCTTCATGCTCCGGCGCCGCCGCACTGTGGCCACGAGCCGGACGTCTGTGGATCCGCGCAGCGGCGAGACCGTGCGTCGCGACGAGACGTCTGCGCCGGATGATCCGGTCTGACGCTGTCTCCGGCGGCCCCCCGGCCGTCGTCACCGCAGAATGCCGCTCGATCTCGTTTCGATGATGCGGAAGCGGATGCGGCAACCTGGGGGCGTCTGCGCGGCGAGGCTCAGAGCGTCGTCGGTGAGCGCGGCGATGATCGGGTAACCGGCGGTGAGCGGGTGGTCGGGGAGGAAGATCACCGGCTGCCCGTCGGGTGGTACCTGAACGGCGCCGGTGACGGCGCCCTCGCTGGGCAGTTCTCGAACGATCACCCGCTCGAGAGGGAGCTCGCCGTGCAGGCGGATCCCCACTCGATCGGACTGCGATGTGACCTCCCACTCCTGACCGGCGAGAACGGAGAGGGCGGATGCCGTGAACCAGTCGTCGCGCGGGCCGAGCACGACCGCGAGTTCGACGAGTGCGCCGGGCGCAGGGAGGACGCGAGAGGCGGGGTACGGGTCGACCGCGCCGCGTGACCCATCCCCCACGCCGACGATCGATCCCGCACGGAGCGGGTCGGGCCCGAGCCCGGCGAGCGTGTCGGTCGAGCGGCTGCCCAGGGTGGGTGCGACATCGATCCCGCCCCGGACCGCCACGACCCGGCGCAGCCCGGCGGTCGGATGCCCGAGGTGCAGCTCGTCGCCGTCGAAGGTGGCGAACGGCGCGCTGTGCGCGGCCGGCCGCTCGAACCCGTCTGCGTCCACCAGTGCGAGGTCGCCGTACGCGCCGGTGACCGCGGCGACCCCGTCGCCGCCGAAGCGGAGGATGGCCGCGCCGACGATCTCCAAAGCGGCCGCACCGAACGGATTGCCGACGGCGCGGTTCGCGTCGCGCAGTGCCACGCGGTCCGCCGCGCCGGATGCTGAAACGCCCAGCGCCGCATGGCCGGGGCGCCCGGCATCCTCGATCAGCGTCTGAAGCCCGGGGTGCATGACCTCCACGCTCCGCGCTCCCACCGGCGGTGACGGGACAGGCGGCGCGGACGGCGCCGCAGTCAACGTGACGCGCTGCGCACGCGCGAACTGCACGGCCGTTCCGGGCGAGAGAAGCGCGGCCGGGTCTCGTGACGCGTCCCAGAGGACGGCGTCGGTGCGTCCGATGAGCTGCCATCCGCCCGGCGTCTCCCGCGGATACACACCGGTGAAGCGCCCGGCCAACGCCACGGACCCGGCGGGAACGCGCGTACGCGGCGTCGCGCGGCGCGGAACATCGAGGAACGGGTCGTCGCCGACGATGTAGCCGAAACCCGGCGCGAAGCCCGAGAAGGCGACCTGCCAGTGGGCGGCAAGATGACGGGCCACAAGCGCTTCGGCGGAGATCCCGAGCCGCGCCGCCGTTTCGGCCAGGTCATCCCCGTCGTATCGCACCGGGATGACCACCTCGCCCGTCGGCGGGGCCGATGCGGCACCCCCGTCGGTGGCAATCAGACGTGCGGCCAGCTCTGTCGCCGACACCCGGAGCGGGTCGAAGTGCACGAGCACCGTCCGCGCACCCGGCACGAGCTCGACGACTCCGGGAAGGCCCTTCCATGCGGCGTTGAGCCGCATTGCCTCTGCGAGGTCTGCGGCCTCGACGAGCAGCGTACGCTCGGACGCCCGGAGGACGCGCATGCAGCTTCACCTCCTCACGAAGGGGGCTATCCCGACGCCGGATGCCTCCAGCCGGCGCCTCGTCTCGGCGGCCATCGCCACCGCTCCGGCGCTGTCGCCGTGCACGCAGATGGAGTCGGCGGCGACCTGCACGTCGGTGCCGTCGATCGCCCGGACGACGCCCTCCACCGCCAGGCGCACCATGCGATCGGCGATCGCCGGCGCATCGTGCAGCACCGCTCCGTCCTGCGTGCGCGGGACGAGCCGTCCATCGGGCAGGTACGCCCGATCGGCGAACGCTTCGGCGGCGACCCGTAGACCCGCGTTCGCGGCGACGTCCAGAACCGCCCCGCCCGACAGCCCGAGCAGGACGAGCTCGGGGTCGACGGCACGGATCGCGGCGACGACATCCTTCGCCTGCCGCTGGTCGCGGGTGATGGCGTTGTACAGCGCACCGTGCGGCTTCACGTAGGCGACCTTGCCGCCCACGGCTGCTGCGAGGCCCATCAGAGCCCCCAGCTGATACTCGATCTGCGCCTGGAGGGTCGCGGAGTCGACGTCGACGTCCACCCGGCCGAAGTTCGCGTAATCGCGATACCCGGGATGTGCGCCGATCACGACCCCGTGCGCGACGGCCGCGCCGAGGGTCTCGCGGATTCCTTCCGGACTGCCGGCGTGGAATCCCGACGACACGTTCGCACTGGTGACGATCCGCAGCATTCCGGCATCATCGCTGACCACGCGATCCGGGACGTTCTCGCCCAGATCCGAATTCAGATCGATGGTCGTCATGGTGCCCGGACTCCGATGGTGGTCGTCGTGACACCTAGTGTAGGGCGCGGCCCCGGGCCGCCTCAGGCCTCGGCGATCTCGATTTGACGCAGCAGGTCGGCACCGATCTCGGCACGGATCTTCTCGACGAGCTCGTCGGGAACAGCCGAGTCCACCGTCAGCACAGAGAGCGCGCGGCCGGTGCTGTCGGGGTGCGCGACCTGCAGGCCCTCGATGTTGATCCCGGCGTCGCCGAGAAGCTGCCCGTAGATCGCCACGATGCCCGGCTTGTCCGCGTAGCGCATGACGAGGTGCTCCCGAGCGAAGGGAACCTCGATGTCGTAGTCGTTGATACCGACGACCTTCGGCACCATCCGCGTGCCGGCGAGCGTGCCGGCGACGGACAGCACCGTGCCGTCCGACAGCGAGCCGCGCAGGATCGTGATGTTGCGGTAGAGCGGGCTGTCGGCCTCGACGATCAGGCGCGTCTCGATGCCGCGCTGCTCGGCGAACAGGGGTGCGTTCACGTACGAGACGTTCTCGCTGACGATGTTCGTGAAGATGCCCTTGAGTGCCGCGAGCTTGTACACGCTGACGTCGTACGCGGCCAACTCGCCGCGCACCTCGATGTCGAGGCTGGTCAGGGCACCCTGCGTGAGGCCGGTGAAGAACTGGCCCAGCATTTCGACGAGGGCGATGCCCGGGCGTACGAACGGGTCGATGACGCCGCCGGCGACGTTCACGGCGTCGGGCACGAGGTCGCCCTCGAGCGCGAGCTTGACCGAACGCGCGACGGAGACGCCGGCCTTCTCCTGGGCCTCCCCCGTGGACGCTCCGAGGTGGGGGGTCACGATGATGTTGTCGAGCCCGAGAAGGCGCTGCGCAGAGCCGCCCTCGGTCGGGGGCTCGCTGGTGAAGACGTCGACGGCTGCGCCCGCGATCGTCTTGCTGGTCAGCGCCTCGTACAGGGCGTCCTCGTCGATGAGGCCGCCGCGGGCGACGTTGACGATGTAGGCGGTGGGCTTCATCAACGCGAACTGCTCCGTGCTGATCATGCCGGTCGTCTCGGGCGTCTTCGGCATGTGCACGGTGACGAAGTCGCTCTGCGCCAGCAGCTCGTCCAGCGACAGCAGCTCGACCTGCAGCTGCTGCGCACGCGCCGGGGTGACGTAGGGGTCATAGGCGACCACGCGCACGCCGAAGGCCCGCAGCCGCTCGGTGATGAGCGTGCCGATGCGGCCGAGGCCGACGATGCCGACCGTCTTGTCGAACAGTTCCGTGCCGGTGTAGGCGCTGCGCTTCCACTCGCCGCGACCCAGCGACGCATCGGCGGCGGGAATGTGCCGTGCCAGGCCCAGGATGTGGGCGATCGTCAGCTCGGCGGCGGAGATGATGTTCGAGGTCGGGGCGTTGACCACCATGACACCGGCTGCCGTCGCAGCCTTGATGTCGACGTTGTCGAGGCCGACGCCGGCACGGGCGATGACCTTGAGCTTCGTGCTCGCGCCGATGGCTTCGGCATCCATCTTCGTCGCCGACCGGATCAGCACCGCATCGGCATCGGCCAGGGCCGAGAGCAGCGCGGGCCTGTCGGTGCCGTCCACCTGCCGGATCTCGAAGTCGGGTCCCAGCGCATCGACGGTTGCGGGAGAGAGCTGCTCAGCGAGAAGGACGACAGGCTTGGTCATTCGGGACCCTTCGGAACGACGCATCGCGCACGGCGCACGACGACGATGATGACGGGATGCCGCGCCGCACGCCTTCGGGGCGAGACACTGACACCCTACCGTGCCCGCAGCAGGCCGCCCGACAGTGTGACGTCTCGGGTCAGCCCAGGAGCTGGCCCCCGTAGGCGTAGGCATAGCCGAGCACGTTCAGCCAGAAGACCGCCGACAGTGCCAGTCCCGCGAGCATGACCAGACTCAGCGCGCCGAGGCGCCGTCGCCGGCCCACCGCGACGGCACCGACGAAGACGACGATCGGGAACACGACGGCGAACAGCAGGACGAACCAGCCGAGCGCGCTCAATCCGAGCGACCCACCGGCCTGTACGACGAGGAAGGCCACGGCGTTCCAGACGATGTACGCGTACAACAGTCCGAAGACACCGACCACCGCCGCACGGAGCCAGCCCGGCACCGCCCTCTGCGTGCGCGGGTTCTCCTCCGCCGCCCCGTTCATGCGATCCCTCTCATCAGCAGCGGCCATGGCACCAGCACGACAGCGCCCGCGATCAGCCACACCCAGCGCACCCACGCGTGGCGTCCCTTCGACAGCGCCGCGACCGTCACGAACCAGACGGCGGGTGCAAGGATCGCCAGCCATGTCATCACGGTGTTGCCCGCCGCCCACATCACCGGGCCCTGGCCGTTCGAGTCCATCATCATTCCTGCGACGGCCAACAGCCGTAGCCCGCCGATGATCCAGCCGACCGTGTACAGCAGGTACACGCCGCCGAGCATGCCGAGACCGATGAGCGCACCGTTTCCCGGGGAAGTCGGGCCTGCATCGTCGCCGGGCCCGTCACCGGCGACCGGCTCGGCGCCAGCGGCGGGGTCGCCCTCGGCGACGACACGGTCCGCGCCCTTGCCTTTGGCGACCCAGCCGGTCGGCAACTGCGGCGCGGGCTCGTCATCGCCGTCCCAGCGCAGTGCGTCGTCATCGTCGGGGGTGTCGCGGCCGGCCATGCCCGAAGTCTAAGACACGGCCCGAGACCGTACCGCTTCGGCGGCGGCGCGCACCACGTCGGGGTCGGTCACGTCATACCCCCGGGCTCCCCCACCGGGGCCGCTCGGCGATGCGTCTTCGGACCGGCCACGCGCCGACAGATGCACCGCGTCGACCCCGGCCCGGCGGAGTGGGGCGATGTCTTCGGGTCGCACCCCGCCGCCGGCCATGATCTCGACGGCGCCGTCGGCACGTGTGACCACTGTACGCAGAACGTCGAGCCCGTCGATCGTGCGGGGCGCCCCGCCCGAGGTGAGGATGCGCGTGACACCCGCGGCGACCAGCGCGTCGAGTGCAGCGAGAGGATCGGCCGCAGCGTCGATCGCCCGGTGGAAGACGATGGGCGTGGGGCCGGCCGCGTCTCGCCAGCGGGCCAGGGTGGCGGCATCCACCCGTCCGTCGACGGTGAGACAGCCGATCACCACGGCGCCGACGCCCAGCGAGGAGAGGTAACGGATATCGGCGGCGACGACCTCGACCTCATCGGGGTCGTACACGAACCCGCCCGGACGCGGCCGCACCAGCGGCGCGACACGGCCGGCCTCGCCCGTCGCCTCGATCACGCGCTGCACGATGCCGACGGACGGCGTCAGGCCGCCGACCTCGAGCGCCTGACACAGTTCGATGCGGTCGGCTCCCTCGGCGAACGCGATGCGCGCGCCGCCGGGGTCTTGCACAGCGATCTCGAGCAGGGGTGCGCGCGTCATGGTCTCAGCGTAAGCACTGCGACCGCCGCCGCGCGCATCCGCTCGGGCACCGCGGCCTGCAGCACGCCGTCGCCACGCGGCACGAGCGCGGCCACGGACCCGTCGCTCCAGTGCGCCTCCGCTGCCGGACCGACCTCGGCCGGCAGATCGATCGTGCCGTGAGCCGGATCGAGCAGATGAATATGCAGGAGACCCGGCGTGGTGGTGTAGACGCGCGGGACGCCGCACTTCTCGCCGGCGCGCACCCAGGGGCGACTGCCGAGCACGGCGCGCTCGTTCTCGCGCAGCCAAGCGCCGAGTTCGTGCATAGCGGCGCGCTGCAGCTCCGGGATGGAGCCGTCGGCGCGAGGGCCGACGTTCAGCAGCAGATTGCCGTTCTTGGCGACGACATCGACGAACAGGCGGATGAGCGCGGTGCCGTTGAGGGAGTGCCGCGCGTCTTCGTCCTGGTTGTAGCCGAACGAGAAGCCGAGACCGCGCGTCGACTCCCAGGGCTGGTCGAGGATGTCGGGGATCTCGGTGTACTCGCGCGTGAGGTACCCGTGGTACGGCACGCCCCATCTGTCGTTCACGACACCATCGGGCACCGCGGCGAAGTAGCGTCTCAGGAGCGCGGCGACTCCGTGGTCGTCATCGCCCTTGCCGGCGTCGGGCCAGTCGATGTCGTTCCAGAGGACATCCGGCCGGAACCGCTCGATCAGCTCGTCCACCTGGGCGGCGGCGTAGCGCGCGTACAGCGCGTCGTTGCGGCGGTAGCGGAACAGATCGGTGTCGCTCTCGATCGGCGGGAAGTCGCTGACATGCCAGTCCAGTGCGCCGGAGAAGTACACCCCGAACCGCGTGGAGCGCCGCCGCGCCGCATCGTGCAGCTCAGCGATCAGATCACGCCGAGGCCCGCGCCTGGCCGCATTGAAGGACGTGGTCGCGGTGTTCCACAGGCAGAAGCCCTCATGATGCTTCGTCGTCGGGACGATGTACTGCGCACCGGCGTCGACGAGATCGGCGATGAACGCGTCGGCGTCGAAGGCCGGCGTCTGCCAGAGATCCGTGAGGTCCTCATAGCTCGTGCCCGTGCCATAGACACGCTGATGGCGCTCCCAGGTCGGGCTCCCGGCGATTCGCACCGTGTTTCCGTACCACTCCGCGTACTGGTGGTGCATGTAGGCGTCTTCGACGCCCACTCGGCTCTCCCCCGGCGGCGTTCCCCAAGCGGGTACCGAGTACAGGCCCCAGTGCACGAAGAAGCCGAGCTTGGCATCGCGGAACCAGTCGGGTACACCGGCGGACGGGTACACGGGCGCTGCATCGCCGAGGTCGGGGCCGACCCGGGTCTCGAAGTTCATCATGCGCTCTGCTCCTCACCGCGCCGCGTCAGCACGGGCGTCAGATCGGGGTCGGGGACGGTGGTGTCGAACGGCACGACACCCGGTGCCAGTCGGTGGTGGCCGAGCCGGATGAGATCCTGGTCGACGCCGCCGGGCGTCAGCGCGAGCGTCCAGTCCGCCGCGAGATCGTACAGCTCGGGCTCGAGGTAGCCGATCTTCACGATGACGACGTCAGCGGCCTCGGGATCGAGTCCGAGCATGCGGAAGTCGTCGAGGTGATGGAACGGCTTGCGGCGCTCAGTCACGATGGCGTGGACCGAGCCGGCCCGCAGCACGACCTGCGTCCCGGCGGCAGGGTCGCCGTCCGTGATCGAGAACACCTCGGCGGTGATGCGGACCGGGCCACGCGGCCCCGGATCGACGCGGCCGCCGACGTCCACGGTGACGGTCCCCCCGATCCCCGCGGCCACTGCCTGCGCGACGGCGGCCGCATCGAACTCCGACGCGTGGATCACCGTGCGTGATCCGTCGCGCAGGTCGGCGCGCTCGAGCAGCGCCCCCAGCGTCCACGAGACGTCGCCGGCTCCCCCCGCGGTCGGGTTGTCACCCGAGTCGGAGATGAGATAGGGACGGGCGGCACCGGGCGCGAGCGCACGATCGAGTGCGTCGGAGAGGGATGCCGTCGGTCCGACGAACGCGAAGTCGTCACGGGCGTCCCAATACAGGCGCGCGAGCCGTTCAGCCTCGCGGGCGATCACAGCATGGTCGTCTCCGGTCACGACGACCGCCGCTTGGCAGCGCGGCTCGTCCGCCCAGGCATATCCGACCCACACCGCGGCATCCAGCACGCCGGGGAGTGCCTCGACGACGGCCACCTCGTCGTAGATGCCCTGCGCGGGCTGCAGTCGGGTGCTCGTCTTCTCCCCGGGGAGCAGCACCGGGATCTGTCGCCATGCCTTGTAGGGGCGCCGCGCCGTCGGATCGGCGCCGTGTGGCCCGCGCAGCCGCGCGAGCAGATTGTGCACGGCGCGCTCCTTCGTGTTCATCCAGTCCTCGTGCGGCGCCATGCGGTAACAGGTGATGAGATCGACCGCGTCCAGAAGGGTGCGCGAGACGTTGCCGTGCAGATCCATCGACGTGCTCACCAGCGTGTCGGGGCCGAGCGCGTCGCGCACGGCTGTTGCGAGGTCACCCTCGGCGTCAT
Source organism: Microbacterium horticulturae (assembly GCF_029094505.1). Classification (NCBI taxonomy): domain Bacteria; kingdom Bacillati; phylum Actinomycetota; class Actinomycetes; order Micrococcales; family Microbacteriaceae; genus Microbacterium; species Microbacterium horticulturae. The sequence goes on from NZ_CP119108.1 coordinate 1,888,921, forward strand.
CCATCCCCACGACGCTCATCGCTCCGTGGATGTCGAAGAAGAAGCCGTCGAAGGGTCCCTGATCGCGAATGCCCGCGACGATGGCATCCTTCATCCGACGGTAGGTCGCCGGGTCCACGGCGCCGCCGGGCAGGGACCGGCCGTGGGTGAGAGGCACCCACTCCGCGGTTTCGCGCAGCTCACGCCCTCCGTCGAGGAACGGGTAATAGGCGAGAAGGTCATCTCCGGTGCGGATGGTGAACGCCTCGTCACCGGAGATGTGCGGCGAGAACGTGCTGGACTCGATCGAGATCCCGCCGATGCCGATGCGGGGCCTGACCAGGCCGTCGTCCGCGCGGGCGGGCAGCGGGCCCATCCAGATCTCGTTCGCTTCGCGGCGGTCGCTCATGGTGTTCGCTTCCTTGTTCATGGTGGCCTAGAGCACCGGGGTCTGCAGATGGGAACGGGCGGCGCTGGCGGCGCCGAGAGCCACGGCGTCGCCGCCGAGCGAGCCGGGCACGATGCGCAACGGTACGCCAGAGATCGGCGCATCCGTGCGTAGCGTGCGCGCGATCGCCGGTTCCAGCAGATCCCACGATCGTGCCACGCCGCCGCCGATCACCGCGGTCCCGACCTCGACGATGCCCGACACCGTCGCGCACGCGAGGGTCAGCGCCCGCCCGGCGTCGTCGAACACGGCTGCCGCGTCGGGATCGCCGGCGCGTGCGTACTCCGCCACCTGCGCCGCATCCGCGCTACTCCCGGTGCGCTGGGCGTACCGACGCGCGATGGAGGTGCCGCTGGCGACGGTTTCGAGGTGACCCACCTGCCCGCACGTGCAACGGATGTCGCTGTACCCCGGGGTGTGGCCGATCTCGCCCGCCGCGCCGTGCGGGCCGTGCCGCAGCACGCCGTCGAGTGCGACCGCTCCCCCGACGCCGGTGCCGAGCATGACGCCGAGGACGTCGGCGCCCTGTGCCGCGCCCCATGCCAGCTCGCCGAGGAGGAACGCGTTGACGTCGTTCTCCACCCGCACCGGTGCCTCCAGCCGTGCAGAGAGCCGGTCGCCGAGCGGGTAGCCGGCCCAGTCGTGGAAGAGCTCGGACGCCGCACGGATCTCACCGGTGCGGTGGTCCACGACGCCGGCCGCGCCCACTCCTACGGCGCGCACCGACGCGCCGACCGCGAGCCGCGTCACGAGCCCGGCCGCGGCATCCACCATCGCGTCTCCGCCTGATGAAGCGGGAGCCGCCACGGCCCCCCGTGCGCAGATCGCGCCCGCCTCATCCACCAGCACGGCGGCGATCTTCGTACCGCCGATATCGATTCCGACCAGTGCCGAATCTTCGATGCCCACGCCGTTCAACGCCCGCCGAGCCCTGCCATGGCGATGCCCTTGACGAGGTGCTTCTGCAGGATGATCACCAACAGCGTGGTCGGGATCATCGAGATGATCGCGGCTGCCATCTGCAGGTCCCATCGCGTACCGGTCAACCCTGAGAACGTCGCAAGCCCGATCGGCAGAGTGCCCAGCGTGTCATAGTCGACGGTCACGATCAGCGGCCACAAGTAGCTGTTCCAGAATGAGAGGAATGTGAACACCGCGAGGACCGCAACGGCGGACTTCGACAGCGGCAGGATGATGCGCAGGAACGTGCGGACGGGGCCCGCCCCGTCCACGCGCGCGGCCTCTTCGAGTTCGAACGGGATGCCGCGGAAGAACTGTCGCATCAAGAAGGTCCCGAACGCGCCGAAGGCGAACGGCAGGATGAGCGCCTGATAGGTGTTCACCCACTGGAACCACTGCATCACCTGGAACATCGGGATCACGAGAACCTCGGCCGGGACCATCAGGGTCGCGAGGAAGGCGACGAACACGAGGTCGCGGCCCTTCCAGCGCAAACGGCCGAAGGCGTAGCCCGCCGTCGTCGACACCACCAGGACCACCAACGTGCCGAGAACCGCGACCAGGAGCGAGTTGCCGATGTAGGTCCAGAACGGACCGTACTCGAAGACCTCGGCGAAGTTGCTCCACTTGATCTCGGAGCCGAACAGGCTCGGCGGCATCGAGAACATCTCACCGTTGGGCTTGAGCGCCGAGAAGAAGGCGTAGATCAGCGGGATCATGAATATCAGCGCCGCCGCGTACATGACGACGTGACGGATGGCCAGGCGGATGCGCCCGCCAGCTGTCTGCGGCGCACCGCCGGGTCGACGCCGGGAACGGCGGGAGGATGCTGCATCCCCCGTCAGCAGCGCCGACGTCGACGTCTCGGCGACGAGGAGTTCAGTGCTCATAGTGCACCCACTTCTTCTGGGCGGCGAACTGCACGCCCGTGACGATGATGATCAGCGCGAAAAGGATCCAGGCGCCCGCAGCGGCAAGACCCAGGTCCTGGAACTTGAATCCCTGGTTGTAGATCCACATGACGAGCGGTTGGGTCGCGGTGCCGGGACCGCCGCCGGTGAGCAGCTGCGGCTGCACGAATACCTGCAGCGAGGTGATCATGGTCATGATCGTCGCGAAGAAGATCGACGGCGAGATCATGGGGACCACGACACTCCACGTCATCCGCAGTCCGCGCGCACCGTCGATACGTGCGGCCTCAATCACCGCCTCCGGCAGCTGCTCGAGAGCGGCCGAGAAGATGAGCATGTTGTAGCCGAGCCCCTGCCACACGCTCATGACGACGACCATGATCATCGCCCACGCCGGGTCGGCGAGGAAGTTGGGCAGCTGGACCCCGAACCACGTCTGTGCGAGTCCGTTGAACAAGCCCTGTGGCTGCAGCAGCATCTTCCACACCAGGACGTTCGCGACCATCGGCGTGACGACCGGGATGAAGTACAGCACGCGCAGCGCCCCGCGGCCGCGGATGCGGGGCCCCAGCCCCAGCGCGAGCAGGAGCGAGAGCACGATGCTCACCGGCACATACAGGATGGTGAACACGAGGGTGTTTCGCAGAGCCTCGGCGAACTCTCCATTCGCGAACAGCCGGGCGTAGTTCGCTCCGCCGTTGAAGGCCCGGTCTCCAAAGGTGGGCCAGTCGAAGAAGCTCATCACGATGGACAGGACGACCGGGACGACGGTGAACAGGGCCAGCCCCACCAGGGCTGGGCTCGCGAAGCCCAGCGCCTGGCGTCCCTCGGCCTTGGTGAGAGACCCGCGTCTGCGTGTTGCGGGGATAGCAGTCATGCGCGTGCTGTTCCTGTCTCCTACTCGCCGAACTGTTGCTGCGCCTTGGACAGGACGTCGGTCATCGACGCCTGCCCGTTGTAGACGCTCACGAGCTGCGGCTGGATGTATGTGCCGACCTTCGACCAGTTGTCCGTCACGTACTGACCCTGCGTGTCGGTGAAGGCGGCTTCGAAGACCTGCTTGACCTGGTCTCGGTACTTGGGGTCGATCGAGTCGAAGTACAGCGGCTGGCTCTCGGCGCGGGCCGGGTAGCTGCGTCCCGACGACGCGATGTAGTCCTGCGCGTCTTTGCTCAGGAGCGAGCCGAGCACCTTGAGAGCGGCTTCCTTGTTCTTGCAGCTCTTGGCGATGCCGAAACCCGATCCGAGGATCAGGCTCGTGTTGCCGTGCGCCCCCGTCGGCAGCGGCGCGAGTCCTGCCTCGAACCCGGCGTCGTTGGTCAAGTACCCGACGGCGTTCCAGGTGCCGTCGACCGCCATGGCCGCGTTCTCGCTGGTGAACTGATTCTCGCCCCACCCGGTGTCAGACGCGCTCGCGACCGGAGCCGCCACCTTCTTGTCTGTGACCAGCTGCGCATACCAGGTCGCCGCCTTCTCGAACTCGGGATTCGTCAGCTGCAATGCGCCATCCTGGGACGCCGGCTGCGTGCCGCTCTTGGCGATCGGCAGCGCCTGCCACTGGAAGTCGCCCATCCCGATGCCGAAGCCATACTTGCCGCCGGTCGTCGCCTGCTGGGCGATCCGTTCGAAATCGTCGAAGGTCCAACCGACCGACGGTGTGTCGGCGCCCGCCGCCTTGAGCATGTCGGCGTTGTAGTAGGTGACCATCGTCGAGACATCGAACGGAAGGGCGTACAGCGTGCCCTTGTTCTTGAGGATCTCAAGGGTCCCCGGTGCGAAGTCGTCCTCCGTCAGGCCCGCCGTGGTCAGGTCGGCGGCCGTCAAAGGCTGGAAGGCGGCCGTGTAGCTGGAGAGCATGCCGCTGTTCATGCCCGTGACACAGGCCATGTTGCCCGACGCCATGTTCGTGGTCAGCTTCGTGAAGAAGTCGTTCCAGGGCGAGGTACGCAGGTCGATCTTCAGGTCGGGATTCTGCTTCTTGGCGACGTCCAGCTGCGCCTTCAACGCCGCCGTGTCGTCAGCGCTGCCCGCCCACATGTCGACGGTGACGGAATCGTCCCCGCCCGATGCGGACGAGCTACCACTGCAGCCGGCGAGCACCAGCGCGCTTCCGGCGGCGATCGCCACCAGGGCGCCAACGCGGGTCTTCTTCATCGAATGCCTCCTCGGCGAAACGGGCCGTTGTTTCGCCTCTCGAAACAACTTCGCCCGCCTTTGTGTGAAGGGATGATGGCATGAAAGCATCCGTCGCGCCAGTCACAGATCCGACGTTTGCTTTTTTATCCCGGTCGGAGGACAGAATTCTGTTCCGTGCGAGTCATGCGCTACGCTTCTACTTGATTCGATTCCGAAGAAACCAGGGGACGATGAGCACAGACAACATCGCTCGCAGCGCCGAGGCGCGCCGCATCATCGACCTTGTGGGGCGCGGCGTGGCGACATCTCGAAGCGAGTTGGCCGCGGCGCTCGGACTCGCCCCATCCACCGTCGGGCTGCGCGTCCAGACGCTTCTCGACGTCGGGCTCCTGCGCGAAGGAGGCGCCGGCGCATCACGTGGCGGGCGTCGCCCGCGCGTTCTCCGGGTCGACGACGCCGGCGGCGAGGTGCTCACCGTCGAGGTCGGCGGCGCGCATGCACGTATCGGCCGGCACAGCCTCACGGGCTCGCTACTGGCGGCGCAGAGCTTCCCCATCCAGCTCTCGGACGGGCCGCGCACCGTGCTCGACGTGGTCATCGAGCATCTGCGAGCCGCGGGCGCGGACCGCCCGGTGCGTGCCATCGGCGTGAGTCTGCCCGGGCCTGTGGACACCTCGACCGGATCCGTCGACCAGCCCTCCAGAATGCCTGGGTGGCCCGGCTTCCGCGTCGGTGAGCATCTCTCCGCAGCGCTCGGCGTGCCGACGTTCGTCGACAACGATGCGAACCTCGCCGCGCTCGGCGAGCACCGCGCCCGATTCGGCTCAACCCGTCACAGCATCACAGTAAAGGCCGGCACAGCGATCGGCTCGGGCATCGTCGTCGACGGCCGCATCCACCGGGGCGCAACAGCCGCGGCAGGCGACATCAGTCACACGCGCATCGACAGCGCATCCGCGGTCCCCTGCTCATGCGGCAATGTGGGGTGCCTCGAGACCGTGGCCAGCGGCGCGGGGCTCGTCCGCCAGCTGCGCGAGCGCGGCATCGAGGTCGCCGACACCGAGGATGTCCTCCAGCGCGCACGCGACGCCGACCCCGCGGCGACCTCGCTCGTGCGAATGGCGGGGACGCATCTCGGTCAGGTGCTCTCGGGCGTCGTCAATTTCTTCAATCCGCACGCCGTCTTCCTCACCGGTAGTCTGAGCGCCTCCGAACCCTTCCTCGCAGCGGTGCGCAGTCGCGTCTACGAGGCGTGCCACCCGCTCGTCACGCAGACGCTCACGATCGAGGCAGCCCAGACCGGGCCGGACGCCATCCTCCTCGGCGCCGCCCGCCTGGCCATCGACGAGCTACCGGTCGCCGCCTCCTGACCCGCGCTCACCCGGCCAGCGTCAGTTCGATCACCGGCAGGAGCACATCAGGGCGCTGCACCGGCAGGTGCACCGTCAGCGTGCCCTCCGGCTGACCGGCCGGACGCATCACCAGCGCCTCCTGCGCCGGATCGCTGACCGAGGTCCGCAGCCACGACCCGTCGTGCAGGAAGCGCGTGAAGCCGACGCGGCCGGCCAGTCCCGGCAGATGCACCGCCCCCAGCGGCCACTGCAGAAGATGCAGATACAGACGATCGCCGCGGCGCGTGTATACGCCCTCGCGCGGTGGCTTCAGGCCTGCGTACCCGGCGCCGACCACCGCGTCCCGGTGCAGCAGCATCCACTCTCCGATCGCCTGGAGTGTGCGCGCGTGCTGCTCTGGTACCGCCCCCCGCCCGTCGGGGCCGATGTTCAGGAGCATGTTGCCGTCCATCGCCGCTGAATCGATCAGCATACGCACCAGCAGGTCCGGCGACTTCTGATCGAGGTTGTCGCGGTGGTAGCCCCACGATCCGTTCAGGGTCTGGCATGCCTCCCAGCGCTGCGGGACGCCGTCGCGGCGCAACGGCTCCGTCGGCTGGTACTGTTCGGGCGTGACGAAGTCGGCGGGCACGCCGAGCCGGTCGTTCACGAGCATCCCGGGCTGAAGACGGCGGCACAGCGCGAGCAGTCGATCGGCATCCCAGTCCGAAGCCTGCTTCCCCGGCCATCCATCCTTCTCCTCGGGATAGGTGTAGTCGAAGAAGAGGTAGTCGATCGGTCCGTAGCCGGTCAGCAGCTCCTCCACCTGGGCGTGCAGGTATGCACGATAGCGGCCCATGTCGCGCCCGGCGTTCTGCTCCGGCGCGTCGTCATCGTCCCGACGGGGATGGATCGCATCCACCGTGAAGTCGGGATGGTGCCAGTCCACGAGCGAGTGATAGAGACCGACGCGCAGCCCCTCGCCCCGGGCCGCGTCTACGAACTCCCGCACGAGATCGCGGCCGCAGGCGTACATCGCGGTGAAGTCGGTCTGCGCGCTGTCCCAGAGGCAGAAGCCGTCATGATGCTTCGTGGTCAGCACGATGTATCCCATGCCGGTCTCGCGTGCCGTGCGCGCGAGCGCCGCCGCGTCGAAGCGGTCCGGGTCGAAGTGATCGAAGTACTCGCGATACTCCTGATCGGTCAGCCGCTCGTAGCTCTGCACCCACTCGTGGCGGGCCGCCACGCTGTAGAGGCCGAAGTGGAGGAACATGCCGAACCGCGCCTCATCGAACCAAGCGTGCGCGTGGGGTGTCGTCGTCATCATCGTCACGAGGACCCATCCTGGCGCAGACATCCGATGTCTGCCTGCGGGGAACGGTGGCGAGACAGCGAAAGGGGCCGGAGGATCGCTCCCCCGGCCCTCACAGTGTCGGACTCAGCGCGCGGCCGAGCCGTCCGTGTAGTCCTCGTCCTGCTGCTTCCAGGCGAACAGCGCACGCAGCTCGCGGCCGACGGCCTCGATGGGGTGCTGCTCCTCCTTGGCACGCAGCTGCGTGAACTCGGGTGCACCGGCGTCCTGGTCGTCGATGAAGCGCTGTGCGAAGGCACCCGATTGGATGTCGGCCAGCACGCCCTTCATGTTCTCCTTGACGCTCGGGTCGATCACGCGCGGGCCCGAGACGTAGTCACCGTACTCGGCGGTGTCGGAGATCGACCAGCGCTGCTTGGCGATGCCACCCTCCCACATCAGGTCCACGATGAGCTTGAGCTCGTGCAGCACTTCGAAGTACGCGATCTGCGGCTGGTAGCCAGCCTCGACGAGCGTCTCGAAACCGTACTGCACCAGGTGCGACATGCCACCGCACAGCACCGCCTGCTCGCCGAACAGGTCGGTCTCGGTTTCTTCGGTGAAGGTCGTCTTGATGCCGCCGGCACGCAGACCGCCGATCGCCTTCGCGTAGGACCACGCGGTGTCCCACGCGTGCCCCGTGGCGTCGACCTCGACCGCGGCGATGATCGGAACGCCACGGCCGGCCTCGTACTCGCGCCGCACGGTGTGGCCCGGGCCCTTGGGGGCGACCATGATCACGTCGACGCCCTCGGGGGCCTCGATGTAGCCGAACCGGATGTTGAAGCCGTGCGCGAACAGCAGCGTCTTGCCGGGGGCCAGGTGGTCCTTGATCGAGTCGGCGTAGATGCCGCGCTGGTGCTGGTCGGGCGCGAGGATCACTATCACGTCGGCCCAATCGGCGGCGTCGGCGACCGACTTGACCTCGAAGCCGGCGTCTTCAGCCTTCTGGATCGACTTCGACCCCTCCTTGAGGGCGATGACGACCTCGACGCCCGAGTCGCGCAGGTTCAGCGCGTGGGCGTGGCCCTGGGAGCCGTATCCGACGATCGCGACCTTCTTGCCCTGGATGATGGACAGGTCGGCGTCAGCGTCGTGGAAGATCTCTGTTGGCATGGTTTTCTCCTTGTCTGGGTCGTTTCGTCTCGCTGCGCTCGCTCAACGACCGGGACGAGCGCGCAGGTGGGGGTCAGCCGCGCAGGACGCGCTCGGTGATGCTCTTGCCGCCGCGGCCGATGGCCAGAAGGCCGGACTGCGCCAGCTCTTTCACGCCGAACGGCTCCACGGCGCGCAGGAACGCGTCGACCTTGCCCTTGTCACCCGTGATCTCGATCACGAGCGCGTCGGGCGCGTAGTCGACGACCGAGGCGCGGAACAGGCTGACAACCTCGAGCACGTTCGAGCGGATGGCGTTGTCGGCGCGCACCTTGACGAGCATGTGCTCGCGCTGCACGGACGCGGCGAAATCCAGCTCGACGATCTTGATGACGTTCACGAGCTTGTTCAGCTGCTTGGTCACCTGCTCGAGGGGCTGCTCGTCGACGTCGACGACGACGGTGATGCGGGAGAGCCCGGGCACCTCCGTCACGCCCACGGCGAGGGATGTGATGTTGAAGCCGCGGCGGGCGAACAGTCCGGCGACGCGGGTCAGCAGACCCGGCTTGTCCTCAACGAGGAGGCTCAGCACGTGGTTCGGCATGTCGGTTCCTCCTCAGTCTTCCTGCTCGAACGCGGGGGCGTGGTCGAGGGCGTATTGCACATAGCTGTTGCTGACGCCCTGCGGCACCATCGGCCACACCATCGCATCGGCGCTCACGACGAAGTCGATCACCACGGGGCGGTCGTTCGTCGCGAGGGCCTTCTGGATCGCGGCATCCACGTCCTCCTCCTTCTCGACGCGGATCGCGAGGCACCCGTACGCCTCCGCGAGCTTCACGAAGTCGGGCACGTGGATCGAGCCGTGCCCGGTGTTCAGGTCGGTGTTGGAGTGGCGGCCGTCATAGAACAGCGTCTGCCACTGGCGCACCATGCCCAGCGACGAGTTGTTGATGATCGCGACCTTGATCGGGATGTCGTTGATGACGCAGGTGGCCAGTTCCTGATTCGTCATCTGGAAGCAGCCGTCACCGTCGATCGACCACACGACGCGGTCGGGTTCGGCGACTTTGGCGCCCATGGCGGCGGGCACGGAGTAGCCCATCGTGCCGGCGCCGCCCGAGTTCAGCCACGCGTTGGGGCGCTCGTACTTGATGAACTGCGCCGCCCACATCTGGTGCTGGCCGACGCCCGCCGCGTACACGGCCTCGGGTCCGGTCAGCTCACCGATGCGCTGGATCACATACTGCGGCGAGAGCAGGCCGTCGGTCGTGGGTGCGAAGCCGAGCGGGAACTGGTCGAGCAGGCCGTCGAGATACGACCACCACTCCTCGATGTCGGGGCGCGTCTCAGCCGTGCGATCACGGAAGGCGACGTCGAGGTCGACGAGCACGTCCTTCAGATCGCCCACGATCGGCACGTCCGCGGTGCGGATCTTCGAGATCTCGGCGGGATCGATGTCGACGTGCACGACCTTGGCGTTCGGGGCGAACAGCTCGGACTTGCCGGTGACGCGGTCGTCGAAGCGCGCACCGAGGGCGACGATCAGGTCAGCCTCCTGCAGTGCGAGCACGGCGGGCACCGTTCCGTGCATGCCCGGCATGCCCAGATGCTGCTTGTGCGAGTCAGGGAACGCGCCGCGCGCCATCAGAGTGGTGACCACCGGGGCACCGGTCGACTCCGCGAGGGTGCGCAGTTCGTCCGCCGCACCCGCGCGCACCACACCGCCGCCCACGTAGAGGACCGGTTTGGTGGATGCCGCAAGCAGCCGCGCTGCGGCCTGGATCTGCTTGCCGTGGGCCTTGGTGACGGGCCGGTATCCGGGCAGATCGATCTTCGGAGGCCAGACGAACGGCGCCTCGGCCTGCTGCGCGTCCTTGGTGATGTCCACCAGCACCGGTCCGGGGCGACCGGTCGAGGCGATCTCGTACGCAGCGGCGATGGCGCCGGGGATGTCTTCTGCGCGCTTGACGAGGAACGAGTGCTTCGTGATCGGCATCGTGATTCCCACGATGTCGGCCTCCTGGAACGCGTCCGTGCCCATCAGCGTGCTGAACACCTGGCCGGTGATGGCCAGCATCGGCACCGAGTCCATGTAGGCGTCGGCAATGGCCGTGACGAGGTTCGTGGCGCCAGGTCCGGAGGTGGCGATGGCCACGCCCACCTTGCCCGATGCCGACGCGTAGCCCTCCGCCGCATGGCCGGCACCCTGCTCGTGACGGACGAGGATGTGCCGGATCTCGGACGCATCCATGAGCGGGTCGTAGACCGGGAGGATGGCACCGCCGGGCAGGCCGAAGACGTCGGAGACACCGAGCATCTCGAGCGAGCGGACGACCGCCTGCGCCCCGGTGAGCACGGGTGCGGCGGTGCGGGAGGGCGGCCGGGGAACGGCCGCAGCGGTGTCTGCGGGCATGGTTGTTCTTCCTCTTGTCGGACGGTACAGCGAATGAAAGGCGGCCTAGCTCGTGACCGCGCCTTGGGCTGCGGAGTGGACGAGCTTCGAGTATTTGGCCAGAACGCCTCGGGTATAGCGCGGGGGAAGCGGCTCCCAGCCGGAACGGCGGGAACTCAGCTCGGTCTCATCGACGAGTAGGTCGAGAGTGCGAGCCGCGATATCGACCCGTATCAGATCACCATCGCGCACGAAGGCGATAGGACCTGCGTCCACCGCCTCGGGTGCCATATGGCCGATGCACAGGCCGGTTGTGCCGCCGGAGAATCGACCGTCTGTCAAGAGTAATACATCCTTGCCGAGACCCGCGCCCTTGATGGCCGCGGTGATCGCGAGCATCTCGCGCATACCGGGGCCGCCCTTGGGCCCTTCGTAGCGGATCACCACGACGTCGCCAGCGGCGATCCGCCCGGCCTCCAGCGCGTCCATCGCGGCGCGCTCGCGTTCGAAGACCCGCGCGGGGCCCTCGAAGACGGCGGCGTCGAATCCGGCGGTCTTGACGACCGCTCCCTCGGGCGCGAGCGTGCCGTGCAGGATGGTCAGCCCGCCGGTGGCGTGGATCGGGTCGTTGAAGGTGTGGATGACGGTGCCGTCGACGGGGTCGGGCGACAGCGCCTCGAGGTTCTCGGCCAGCGTCTTGCCGGTGACGGTCAGGGCATCGCCGTGCAGCAGGCCCTCATCGAGCATCGCCTTCATGATGACGGGGATGCCGCCGTTCTTGTCGACGTCGTTCATGACGAACTGGCCGTAGGGCTTCATGTCGGCGATGTGCGGAACCTTGTCGCCGATGCGGTTGAAGTCGTGCAGGGTGAGGTCGACCTCGGCCTCGTGCGCGATCGCGAGCAGGTGCAGTACGACGTTCGTCGACCCGCCGAGGGCCATTGCGAGGGCGATGGCGTTCTCGAAGGCTTCGATGCTCAGGATGTCGCGGGTCGTGATCCCCTGCCGCAGCAGCTCGACGACGGCTTCGCCCGAGCGGTGCGCGAACTGGTCGCGACGGCGGTCGGCCGACGGCGGGGCGGCCGATCCCGGCAGGCTCAGTCCCAGCGCCTCGGCCACCGAAGCCATCGTGTTCGCGGTGTACATGCCGCCGCACGCGCCCTCCCCGGGGGCGAAGGAGCACTCGATGCGCTTGAGGTCCGCCTCGCTCATACGACCGGCCATGCACGCGCCGACGCCCTCGAACGAGTCGATGATCGTGATCTCCTTCTCCGTCCCGTCGGAGAGCTTGACCCAGCCCGGCGCGATCGATCCGGCGTACAGGAAGACGCTGGAGAGGTCGAGGCGCGCCGAGGCCATCAGCATGCCGGGGATCGACTTGTCGCAGCCGGCCAGCAGCACCGTGCCATCCAGGCGCTCGGCCATGACGACGGTCTCGACCGAGTCGGCGATGACCTCACGGCTCACGAGCGAGAAGTGCATCCCCTCGTGGCCCATCGAGATGCCGTCCGAGACCGAGACCGTTCCGAATTGGAGGGGGTAGCCGCCGCCGGAGTGCACGCCCTCCTTCGCGCCCTGCGCCAGGCGGTCCAGGCTCAGGTTGCACGGCGTAATCTCGTTCCAGCTTGAGGCGATGCCGATCTGGGGCTTGTCCCAGTCGTCGTCGCCCATTCCGACCCCGCGCAGCATTCCTCGAGACGTCGTGGCCTCGATGCCGTCCGTGACGGCGCGGCTGCGAGGCTTGATATCCACCTCTGCCTCAGACATGCTCGCAGTCTATTCCGCTGGGGAACGCCGCTCCTCCGCAAGTCGCGCAAGAAGTGCGGCGAAGGCCGGGATGTCGGCGACCACGAGCGTCGCGGCCGTGGACGCCCCTTCTCCGACGTGCACGCCCACATCGCCCTCCCCCAGACTGCGCAGGGCGTCCTCGTCGGTGACGTCGTCGCCGGCGAACAGCACGGCGTCGGCACGGGTCAGTTCGCGGAGGTGGGCGACCGCTGTGTCCTTCCCCTCGTCACGGAACGCGTACTCCACGATGTTGTGGCCGGTGCGCCGCCGCCAGTGCGGGGCCGCGGCGCTCACGATCTCGTCCACCGCGGTGTTCGCCTTCGCCGCATCGGCAGGCGCCGCTGTGCGGGTGTGCACGCCGAAGCCGAACGTCTTCGGCTCGATCCAGACACCGGGCAGCGTCCCCGTGGCCCGCTCCGCCTCCCCGCGGAGGCGGTCGCGCAGCGCGACGTCAGCCGGGTCGTCGGCGGGCTCGACGGTGCCGGCGTCCGGCGTCCAGTACTCCGCGCCGTGCGAGCCGGCCAGCAGGATCGGCGAGTCGTCGTCGTGCTCGGCGATGGTGCGCAGGTCGGACAGGCTTCGACCCGACACCAGCGCCGCCCACGTGTGCGGCAGCGCCGCGAGAGCTTCGACGGCCGTGCGCGCCGCGGGCAGCATGCGCGCCGCCATGGGGTCGTCCTCCAGCGGCGAAAGCGTCCCGTCGAAGTCGAGTGCGACCAGCAGCCGCTCGGCTCGTGCGAGGCGGCCGACCGCGACGTTGTCCGCGGTCACGAGGCGTTGGCCTTCCGCGCTTGCGCGAGCGCTTCGAGGAAGTCCTGCGACCAGCGGGCGACGTCATGCTCCTGCACGCGTTTGCGCAACGAGCGCATCCGTCGTCCCTGCTCGGAGGGCGCCATGTCCACCGCGCGCATGATGGCGTCCTTGACGCCCTCGATATCGTGCGGGTTCACCTGGATCGCGCTGCCCATCTCGTCGGCTGCCCCCGTGAACTCGCTCAGCAGGAGGACTCCGCGGTTGTCGGTTCGAGCGGCGACATACTCCTTGGCGACGAGGTTCATGCCGTCGCGCAGAGAAGTGACGAGCATCACGTCGGCGGCCAGGTAGAGAGCCACCATCTCCTCCCGCGGGAACGCCTGATGAAGATAGCGGATGGCCGTGTGCTCCATGGTGTCGTAGGTGCCGTTGATGCGCCCGACCATCAGCTCGATCTCATCGCGCAGCTGCACGTAGGCATCGACCCGCTCGCGACTGGGACTGGCGACCTGCACCAACGTCGCGCGTTCGACCGAGAGCCGGCCGTCGCGCAGCAGCTCGCCGAACGCCTTCATCCGGTGTCGGATGCCCTTCGTGTAGTCGAGGCGGTCCACACCCAGCAGGATCTTTTCGGGGTTGCCGAGGTCCGCGCGGATCTCCCTCGCCCGTGCCTGCACGTCTTCGCGCTGCGCCAGCTCGATGTACGACGAGGCGTCGATCGAGATGGGGAACGACTTGGCGATGACCAGGCGTGTCGTCCCGTCGCCGTTCGGAACGTGGATGCCGCCGGCCCGCGTCTGATACCGAAGCTGTCGACGCGCGGCGCGGGCGAAGTTCGACGCGTCGGCCGTGCGCTGGAAGCCGATGACGTCGGCGCCGAGCAGGCCCTCGACCACCTGCTTGCGCCACGGAAGCTGCGAGAAGAGTCCGTATGCCGGGAAAGGAATGTGGTGGAAGTAGCCGATCGTGACGTCGGGCCGACGCTCGCGGACCATCTTCGGCACCAGCTGCAGTTGGTAGTCCTGAACCCAGATCGTCGCGCCCTCGGCCGCGACATCCACCGCCGCATCGGCGAACCGCCGGTTGACCTCGACGTACGTGTTCCACCATTCGCGGCGGTAACGGGGAGCCGCGATCACGTCGTGGTAGAGCGGCCAGATCGTGTCGTTCGAAAAGCCCTCGTAATACTCGGCGACGTCTTGCGCGCTGAGCGTCACCGGCACCAGGTGGACCCCGTCGAAGTCGAATGGGTCCACCGCCATGTCGGGCTTGCCGGGCCAGCCGACCCAGGCGCCGTCTGCGCGACGCATGACGGGTTCGAGGGCGGCCACGAGTCCGCCGGGCGAGGTGCGCCATCCGCCGTCTTCGTCGCGATCGACGGGAAGACGGTTGGCGACGACGACGAGGTCAGCACGGTTCATGTCAGAGCCTGCCTTTCGGTGCACCGATGGCTTTCAGGCTACCCCGCGCCGAGCGCGCCCCGTGGCATCTCGGGTGCGACCGGCGCTACCGTGGAGGAATGCGCAAGTACCTCTTCGGCACCGGCCTCATCGGAGCGTTCACCAGCGGTCTGTCGATGCTCAAGGCGATGCGTGAGGGCGAGCCATTCACGTGGCGCACCGCCCTGGCGTGGCTGAGCTGGGCCATCACCGCAGCCCTCGCCGTGGGCGCCATCGTTGATATCCGACGCGCGGGCACCGGTCATCTGGCCCCGACGGACTCGCCGGTGGCCGGCCACGAGAAGAAGTACCTGAAGGAGCACCTCGAGAAGTGACCGGCCGCCGGCGCGTCGCGTTCAGCGGGTGAGAATCAGCGCATCGCCCTGACCGCCACCTCCGCACAGTGCGACCGCGGCCGTGCCGCTTCCGCGGCGTACGAGCTCGTGCACCATGTGGACGACGAGGCGGTTACCACTCGCGCCGATCGGGTGACCGATGGCGATGCCGCCGCCGTGGATGTTGACGATGTCGTCCGACAGCCCCAGCTCGCGCTGTGAGCGCGCGACGACCGCCCCGAACGCCTCGTTGATCTCGACGACGTCGAGATCGGCGATCTCGATGCCCTGCTTGCCGACGGCCTTCGCGATGGCGCGTGCCGGCTGCTCGTGCAGCGAGTTGTCGGGGCCGGCCACCTGCCCGCTCGCGCCCACGACCGCCAGGACTTCCCAGCCCTTCGCGTCGGCGTGCGAACGGGTTGTCAGCACGACAGCGGACGCGCCGTCGGAGATCTGCGAGGAGTTGCCCGCGGTGATCGACCCGCCCTCCGCGAACGCGGGACGCAGCTTCGCCAGCGACTCGACCGTGGTGTCGGGACGGATGCCCTCGTCGCGCGAGGCGACGACCGGCTCACCGCGCCGCTGCGGGATCGACACCGGCACGATCTCGTCATCGAAGACGCCGGCGTCCCAGGCGGCGGCCGCGCGCTGGTGCGAGCGGGCCGCCACGGCGTCCTGCTCCTCACGCGTCACCGAGAACTTCTCATTGAGTCGCTCTGTCGATGCGCCCATGCTCTCGCGATCGTAGGCGTCGGTCAGTCCGTCGTAGGCCATGTGGTCGAGCACCTCCACCGTCCCGTACGACCAGCCGTCTCGCGAGCCCATCAGCATGTGCGGCGCGCGCGTCATCGATTCCATGCCGGCGGCCACGACCACCGTGGCGTCGCCGAGCCGCAGCATCCGCGCCCCGTCGATGACCGCCGTGAGGCCAGACAGGCAGACCTTGTTCACCGATCCTGCGTGCACCGTCCACGGAATGCCCGCGCCGATCGCCGCCTGACGCGCCGGGTTCTGCCCCGCACCGGCGGGCAGGACCTGCCCGACGAGCACCGCGTCGACCGCATCGGCGGGGATCCCACCCTTCTCCAGTGCGCCGGCGATCGCGGCACTGCCCAGCTGCACCGAGGTGAGCCCGGCGAGCTGGCCCTTCAGCCGCCCCTGCGGCGTGCGGGCTGCGGCGACGATCACCACGTCGTCGGTGTTCATGCTTTCTCCTTGAGTTCATCAGCGACGGTCAGTGCAGGCTCGGTCGCGGCCACGACCTCGTCGACGCTCACGCCTGGCGCGAGCTCGACGAGCACCAGCCCGTCATCGGTGACATCGATCACCGCGAGATCGGTGATGATGCGGTCGACGACACCCTTGCCGGTCAGCGGCAGCGAGCATTCGTCGACGATCTTGGGCGACCCGTCTTTCGCGACGTGCTCCATGAGCACGATCAGCCGGCCCGCGCCGTGCACGAGGTCCATCGCTCCCCCGGGCCCCTTCACCATTTTGCCGGGGATCATCCAGTTGGCCAGGTCGCCGGTGCGCGACACCTGCATCGCGCCGAGGATGGCCGCGTCGATCTTGCCGCCGCGGATCATGCCGAAGCTCGTCGCCGAGTCGAAGAACGACGCGCCCGGCAGCAGCGTGACGGTCTCTTTGCCCGCGTTGATCAGGTCGGGGTCGACGTTCTCCTCCGTCGGGTACGGACCGACGCCGAGGATGCCGTTCTCGGACTGCAGCACCAGGGTCACGCCCTTGGGCACGTAGTTCGGTACGAGCGTGGGAAGCCCGATGCCGAGGTTCACGTAGGCGCCGTCGGGCAGCTCGCGGGCGGCGCGGGCCGCCATCTGCTGGCGTGTCAGGGCCATGTCATGCTCCTTCCGCGGGCGTCGCCACCGTGCGACGCTCGATGCGCTTCTCGATGTCGGTGCCGACCTCCACGACGCGGTGCACGTAGATGCCCGGCAGGTGCACGGCGTCGGCGTCGATCTCGCCCGGCTCGACGAGTTCTTCCACCTGCGCGATACACACCCGCCCGCTCATCGCGGCCAGCGGGTTGAAGTTGCGTGCCGCCTTGTTGAACACGAGATTGCCGTGCCGGTCGCCGCGCAGGGCGTGCACGAGTGCGAAGTCCGCGACGATGCCCTCCTCCAGCACGCACTCGCGCTCACGGCCGGCGACGGTGAACGTGCGTGTCTCTTTGACGGGGGATGCCACGGCCACCCCGCCGTTGCCGTCATAACGACGCGGTAGGCCGCCCTCGGCGACCTGTGTGCCCACGCCGGTCGGGGTGAAGAACGCCGCGACGCCCGCTCCCCCGGCCCGCAGCTTCTCGGCCAGGGTGCCCTGTGGTGTCAGCTCGAGTTCGAGATCCCCCTCGAGGAACTGCCGCTCGAACTCCTTGTTCTCACCCACGTACGACGAGGTCATCTTGCGGATCCGTCGTTGGCCCAGCAGCAGCCCGAGCCCCCAGTCGTCGACCCCGCAGTTGTTGGAGATGACTGACAGATCAGTCGTTCCCTGCGCAAGGAGCGCCTCGATCAGCGCCATCGGGTTGCCGCTCAGCCCGAATCCGCCGACGGCGATGGATGCACCGTCGGGGATGTCCGCGACGGCCTCGGCCGCGCTTGCCACCTGTTTGTCGATCACACGGACCTCCTCGTCGTGATGCGCCGCTGCGGCGCTGCATCCATCGTCTCGCCGTCGTGCCGTCGCCGCATCCCGTCGTTTGCGATGTGGATGCCGCACGCCGTACTGTTCATATTATGGACACGCACGCCACTGTGCCGGGCGCGCAAGCCGTGGCACGCGCGGCCGCGCTGCTGCGCTTGGTCACGGCCGCGGGCGATGTCGGCGTGACCACCGCGGACCTGGCCCGCCAGGCCGACCTGACGCGCCCCACGACGCACCGGCTGCTGGCCGCTCTTCGCCACGAAGGGCTCGTCGACCAGGACGAGGGAACAGGATCGTGGATGCCGGGGCCCGAACTGTTCCTCATGGGCAACGTCGCCGCGGCACGGTACGACATCACCGAGGTCGCCCGCGACATCGTGCGCTCCCTGTCGGTGCGCACAGAGGAGAGCGCGTTCCTGTCCGTACGCCGCGGGGATGAGACCGTGTGCCTGGTCAATGAGGAGGGCAGCTTCCCCATCCGTTCGTTCGTGCTGCACGAGGGCTCGCGGTTCCCTCTCGGCATCGCCTCGGCGGGCCTCGCGATCCTCGCCTTCCTGGAGCCTCACGATGTGGACGCCTACTTCGAACGGCATCCCGACTTGGCCGAACGCTACGGCGCCGCACATGGGGAGGCGCGTCTGCGTGCGCGGCTGCGTGACACCAAGGAGCGCGGATACTCGCTGAACCCCGGGCTGATCGTCGAGGGCAGCTACGGCATCGGCGCCGCCGTGTTCACCCGCGAAGGGCACCCGCAGTGGGCGCTGAGCCTGAACGGCGTCGAGTTCCGGTTCGGGCCCGACCGCCTGCCCGAGCTGGGGCGCACGCTCCTCGCACACGCCCACCAGCTCACGACGCGGATCGCATCGGCGCGACGCTGATGGCCGCCGCGATCTCGGGGGCGACGACGTCGGCGCCCTCGGGCGACATCACGATGGTGTAGTGGTTGAACCCGCCGATCCGTCGGTGTTCCACGGCCGGATGATCGGCCAGGAGACGATTCAGGTGCGCGGGTGCGTACAGGCCTGGCTCTTCGTCCTGCAGCCCGCGAGGCACCGTGAGCAGCCGGGTGGGGTGCCGCAGCCGCCCGAGGGCGTCGGGGACCGCGCTGCCCGTATTCATGTCGATCGTGTCGTCGACCACCGTGGCGTACGCGGTCGCGGGGTGAAGTGCTCCCCCGTCGTCCTCGACGAGATCGTACGCGAGGTAGTCCTCCAGCTCGGGCGTCCACGCCTGCCGGAAGGCCGGATGCGCACGCCAGAAGTCGAGGTACTCCGCGGTGGAAGTGAACCGCATCTCCAGCCGCTCGGCAGTCGGCCCCAGCACGAGACGGATCGCGGTGTCGGGGTCGAGGTCGGCGGGCACGTCCAGAGGGAATCCGCCGTCCACGAGCACGAGCGATGACACCCGATCGGGGTGCACATCTGCCAGCACGACAGAGACGAACGCCCCCATCGAGTGGCCGACCACGACGGCGCGGTCGATGCTCAGCGCGTCGAGCACGGCGACCATGTCCGCGGCGTGCGCCGCCATTCCGGCGGGGCCGGCCAGCCGGTTGCTGCGGCCGCGGCCGCGCAGGTCGGGAGCGATCAGCCGCACGCCCGGCAGCCGATCGGCGACGAACGGCCAGGCGAGGTGCGAGGAGGTCACGCCGTGGATGAGAAGCGCGGTCGGCGCGTCGGCCGAATCAGCCTCCCAGACACCCACGTGCAGCATCCCGCCGTCCACGGGAACGTCGATCTCGTGCCGTTCGCGACTCATCGTGCCGTCCATCCGCCGTCGATCGTGTACGAGGCGCCCGTCGTCATCCCGGAGTGCGCGCCCACGAGCCAGCCGGCGAGCGAGGCGACTTCTTCGGGCTCGACGAGGCGCTTGACCGCCATCTCGGTCAGCATGATCTTCTCTACGACCTCCGACTCGGGGATGCCGTGCACCGCGGCCTGGTCGGTGATCTGCTTCTCCACCAGCGGCGTGCGCACGTACGCCGGGTTGATGCAGTTGCTTGTCACGCCGTGCTCAGCGCCCTCCAGCGCCGCGACCTTCGAGAGGCCTTCGAGCGCGTGCTTGGCGGTCACATACGCGACCTTGAAAGCGCTGGCGCGCAGTCCGTGTGCGCTGGAGATGTTCACGATGCGCCCCCAGCCACGCTCGTACATGGTGGGCAGCGCCGCGCGGATCAGCAGGAACGGCGCCTCGACCATGAGCCGCTGAATGAGCCGGAACGCCTCGGGGTCGAACTCGGTGATCGGTGCGACCCGCTGGATTCCGGCATTGTTCACGAGAATGTCTGCGTCCAAGGACAGTCCGTCCAGGGCAGGAGTGTCGGAGAGGTCGACCGCCCAGACTTCGCCGTCGAGGGTGGATGCCGCAGCCTGCGCCGCGTCAGCATCGAGGTCTGCGATCACGACGTGCGCGCCACGCGCGGCGAGCTCCCGCGCGCAGGCCAGTCCGATGCCACTGGCGCCTCCGGTGACGACGGCCCGCTTGCCGTCGAGGTCCCGTTCGGTCATGAGTTCTCGCCTTCCTTGCTGTTCTGTCCGTGTTCGCGCGGTGAGAGCGCGTTGTCGATGAAGTGCATCAGGGCGTCGAAGGCCTCGTCGGGCAGGGTCGCGGGTCCGTCGCCGTCTGCCGTGCGTTCCCACAGCAGATAGCGCATCCCGATCAGCTCTCCCATGCCCATGAGAGCCCACGCCGCGATCTCCGGATCGAGCGTGCGATCGACCTCATCCTGCTGCTGGGCCCGGCGCAGCCCGGCCTCATACCCCTCGACGATGCGCGTGTAGTGCAGCTTGAGCATGTCAGGCGAGACGAACTCCGCCTCGCGGACGACGCGGTAGAGCGCCGGATGCCGCGCCGTGAAGTGGAAGAAGCCCGCGAAGCCCGCGCGCTCGGCCTCGAGCCTCGAAGCGGCACCCGTCATCGCCTCGGCCATGGAGTGGCGCACGCGCTGGTTCAGATCGACGACGAGCGACTCGAAAATAGTCTGCTTGCTGTCGAAGTAGAGGTAGAAGGTTCCCAGGCCGATCCCGGCACGCTCGGTGATCTTCACGATCGAGGCTTCGTGATACCCCTGGTCGGCGAACACGTGCTCGGCCGCCTCCAGGAGGCGACGTCGCGTGGCCTCGCCGCGCTTGGTGAGCGGCCGGCCGGTCACCGACGACACGTTCAGCGCCGTCTGTTCATTCTGCACACTCATAGGCCCCCTCTTCCCAGATCGCCCGGGCCTGCTCTCGCAGGCGCGACCGGGCGAGCTTGTCTATCGCCGAACGCGGCAGCTCGTCCCTCACGATGACCCGCACGGGCACCTTGAACGACGCGAGCCTCTCGCGCGCATGGGCGAGCAGCTCATCCTGCCCGCACGGAACACCGGGAACGAGTTCCACGAAGGCGAGACCGCGTTCGCCCCACACCCGATCGGGCACGCCGACGACCACCGCTGCGCGCACCGCCGGATGCGCACACAGCGCACGCTCGACTTCAGCGGGTGCGACGTTCTCGCCCCCGGAGATGTAGATGTCCTTGATCCGGTCGACGATCCGGTACCGGCCGTCTTCGCCGCGTCGGGCAAGGTCTCCGGTGCGCAGCCACTCCCCCGCGAATGCGCTGGTCGTGGCGTTCGGATCGCCGAGATATCCGGTGAACACGCTCGGTCCTCGCACCCAGAGCTCGCCCACCGCACCCTCGCCCGTCGGCAGGCCGGTACCGGGATCGGCGATGCACACATCGACGTGCGGATACGGGACGCCGACGGTGCCCTGCGCGGCCCGGGCGTCGCCGGGGGCGACCGACAGCACGTTCGGGGCTGCTTCAGTCAGCCCATATCCGGCCAGAAGCTCCACACCGCGCGCGCGCCAGACCTCTTGCAGCTCATCGTCGGCCGGCGCACCGCCGACCTGCGCGATCCGCAGCGAGCTGAGGTCGGCCGCAGCGAAGCCGGGGTCGTCGGCGAGCAGCCGATACTGCGTCGGCACGCCCATGAGCGCGGTCACGTGTCGCTCGGAGATCAACTGAAGCACCCGGTCGGGCTGAAACGAGCGCTCGAGGACGACGGTGGCGCCCGTCCACCACGCCAGCAGCGGCTGCACGTTCCACGCGGCGATGTGAAACTGCGGCAGCGCCGCCAGCACGACGTCGTCGGTGCGCAGGCCGATCGCCCCGGCCAGCGCCAGGTTGTTCCAGAAGCAGTTGGCGTGGCTGAGCATGACACCCTTGGGCGTGCCCTCGCTGCCTGAGGTGAAGATCACCAGGGCGGTGTCGTCGTCGCGGACGGCGCGATGCTTGGGCCGCTCGCCGAAGCGTTCGTCTCGCTCGGGCGCGTGGGTCTCCACGCCTGCCACGCCCAGAGGCGCCTGCGGAAGCGGCATCCCCCGTCGGCGCTGTGCATCGGCGGCGGGCCCGGCGTAGTCTTCCTCGACGAGCAGCAGCTGCGGGCTCGCCCGTGCGATGACCTCTGCGAGCTCGCTCGACGCCAGCCGCCACGAGAGCGGGACGAAGGCGATGCCGGCCTTCGCGCAGGCGAAGAACGCCACGACGTGGTCGATCGTGTTGCCCGATATGGTCGCGATGCGATCGCCGGGCCCGTAGCCCGCGGTGCGCAGGCGGTCGGCCAGATCGCGTGCGCGCTCGGCGAGTCGCGCATAGTCGATCGTGACGCCGCGGTCGTCGATCGCCGTCTTCGCCGGCGTCGTCACAGCGCGGTCGTCGAGCCACCGGCCCAGTGTGTGTGCCCCGTCTGCCGGCATCCCGTCGTCGTACATCACACCCGCACGTCCTCTTCGGCGATCTCGTCGGCACGGTTCACGTTGACGAACGACGCGGGCGCGCGACGCGCGCGGCGCCTGCGGACCAGCGCGTCGACCGTGCCCGCGATGCCGCCGGGCAGGAACATCACCACGATGATGAAGAGTACGCCCAGCAGGAACAGCGGTTCTGAGAGCGGGATGCGCAGCACGTCGGGCATGCCGGCAATGAGGTCCGAGCGCGCGAGCACCGTGAGCCGCTGGTCGAGCAAGGTGTAGACCACGCCGCCGACGACGGCTCCCCAGCGGAATCCGACACCGCCGAGCACCACCATCACGAGGATCGTGATGGTCAGGTCGGCCGACACGGCGTGCGGCTGGGTGCCGCTCTGCAGAAGCAGGTAGGCGATGCCGGCGAGGGATGCCGCGACCGCCGCGGCGATGAAGACCACGAGCTTGGCAACGTAGGGGCTCAGACCCAGCACGCGCACGCGCAACTCGTTCTCTCGCGCGGCGCGGGCCACGTGCCCGAGGCGCGATCGGTCGACCCAGAGCGCGATGAGGTACGCGATCACCACGACCACGAGCGCGAACCAGTACAGGTTCCGGGTGTTGATCACGCCCACGAGCCAATCGGGCACGTGCGCCGTCGGCAGGCTGAGACCCTCTTCTCCTCCGGTGATCTGCGCGTTGCGCCGTACGAGCACCGACGCAGCCTGGGCGAACGCGAGCGTGACCATGGCGAACGGGATGCCGTTGACGCGCAGGCTGACAGCACCGGTGACCACGGCGATCACGAGTCCGCCGAGCACTGCGATCAGCACCGACGGCCACAGCGGCATCTGCAGCGACTGCAGCACGATGCCCAGCCCGTAGGCGCCAGCCCCGAACGACAGTGCATGCCCGAACGAGAGCAGACCGGCGGTGCCCAGCAGCATGTTGTACGACAGCGCGAGGGCCGCGTAGACCATGCACAGTGAGAGCAACGCGAGCGTGCCGGGCGTGTAGGTCGGGCCGGGCAGGACGCCGGGGATGCTGATGTTCAGCAGCGGCAGGATGGCCAGGATGACCACCACGGCGACGCCCGCGACCACGGGCACGAACGGTGAACGGGACGCGCGGGTCATACGGCTGCCCTCCCCAGAAGGCCGGACGGGCGGACGAGAAGCACGACGGCGAGCAGGACCACGACGATGAAGTCGCCGGTCCCGGCGAGGAAGAAGTTGGCGAACTGCTGCAGCACCGCCACGAGCACCGAGGCGACGGCGGCGCCCGGCAGCGAGCCGAGCCCACCGATGATCGTCACGATGAACGCGAAGATCAGCAGCGTCTGCCCGAGGCCGCTGGACACATACCCCGCCCACTGCGCGGCGAGGACCCCGCCGATGCCGGCTGCAGCTCCGCCGATCGCGAAGACGAGGGTGAACGACCGGCGCACGTCGATGCCCAGCGCCGTCACCATCGCACGGTTCTCCACACCCGCGCGGATGATGATGCCGTAGCGAGTGCGGCGCAGGAACAGCACCATCAGACCCAGCACGATGGCCGCCACGACGATGAGCAGCCAGTACACGTTGGGCACCTTCGCGCCCAGGACCGACGTCGTCGCATCCAGCCACGCGGGACCGGCGATGTACACCGGGTCGGTTCCCCAGATTCCGTTGAACAGGGCGATCGCGGCGAACGAGAGGCCGACCGTCACAAGCACCTGCTCGATGTGCCGTTCGTACAGCGGGCGGATCAGCGCCAGCTCGGTGAGGGCGGCGAACAGCGCGCCCACGACAGCCCCCACGACGATCGAGAGAAGGAAGCCGCCCCAGTTGGCGGCATCCAGTCTCCGTGCCACTTCCCATCCGATGAATGCGCTCAGCGACAGGAACGCGCCGTGCGCGAAGTTCAGCACGTGCATCAGCCCGTAGATGAGGCTCAGTCCCGATGAGACGAGGAAGTACAGCGCTCCCAGGCCGACACCGGTCAGCAGCGCCAAGACGATGGTGCTCATGCGCCCGCTCCCTGCTGCGCGTGCACGCCCAGAAGGCGGCGGGTGAGATCGGTGTCGTCGAGGATGTCAGCGGTCGCGCCGGTGTGCACGACCCGACCGGCCGCGATCACGACCGCCTTGTCGGCGAGCCGCCGCACGACCTGCAGGTTCTGCTCGACGAGCACAATGGGCACCGTGCGCGCCGCCCGTTCGAGCGCTTCTGCAACATCGTCGACGACCTTCGGCGCCAGCCCCTTCGTGGGCTCGTCGACGAGCAGCACGCGGTTCTCGTTCAGCAGAGCGCGGGCCAGCGAGACCATCTGCTGCTGGCCCCCGGAGAGCGTGCCGGCGCGCTGCGCCATACGCCCCGTCAGATCGGGGAAGAGCTCAGCGACGAGCTCGCGCCGCGAGCTGCCGTTGCGCTCGGCGAGGACGAGATTTTCGGCGACCGTGAGCCCCGCGAACACCTCGCGGTCTTCGGGCACGTAGCCGACCCCGCGTCGGGCGATGCGGTGCGTGAGCAGACTGTCGATCCGGTCTCCGCCGAGGCGTACCTCGCCGCGCCGCGAGATCAGGCCCATGATCGCCCGCAACGTCGAGGTCTTGCCGACGCCGTTGCGGCCGAGGATCGCCGTCACGCCGCGTTCAGGAACGTCGAAGCTCACGTCTTCGACGACCTGCTGGCCGGCGATCGATGCACGCAGGCCGCGCACCTGCAAGATGTCGCTCATGCGGCACTTCCCAGGTAGGCGCTCTGCACGAGCGGATCGCTCATCACCCTCTGCGGCGCGTCGAACGCGATGATCTGTCCGGCGTACATGACCGCGACCTTCTCGACGAGGCCCATGAGCACGTCGATGTGATGCTCGACCATGAGTACCGTGCAGCCGGTCGCACGGTGCAGATCGCGGATGCTCTCGACCAGACCCGCGACGTCGCCGGAGGCGACCCCGGCCATCGGTTCGTCGAGCAGGATGACCCGGGCGCGCATGGCCAGCAGCACCGCGATCTCGAGCTTGCGTTTGTCGCCGTGCGAGATGTCACCCGCGCGGGCATCGGCCCGATGGGTCAGCCCGACGATCGCGAGCATCTCGTCGGCCACCCGCGTGGCCTCGTCGTCGCGGTGCGGAAACCGCACCAGCGAGTAGCTGCCGCCGACGCGCGCCTGCGCGGCCAGCCGTACGTTCTCGCGCACCGTCAGCTGTGGGAACAGGCTCGAGGTCTGGAACGTGCGCCCCAGCCCCGCCCGTGCGCGCCGCGCGACCGAGAGCCGCGTGATGTCGGTGCCGTGCATCTCGATGGTGCCCTCCGTGGGGCGTACGAGGCCGGAGATCGCGTTGAACAGCGTCGTCTTGCCGGCCCCGTTCGGGCCGATCACGCCGACGAGCGCTCCGGGTGCGACGTCGAGCGCGACCTCGTCGAGGATGCCGATGCCGCCGATCTGCAGGCCGAGGCTGCGGATGCGCAACGCGGGCGGGACGGGGGCCGTCATCTCACTTGCCCGCTTCGGCCGGAGCGACCTCGTCCGCCGGCACGGCGCCGATGAGCTCGGGGACGTATGAGCCGGCCTTCTTCACGAGCTTGGCCTGGTACATCTCCTGGATGAGCGCGTGATCGGAAGCGCGAACGGCCGTCTTGCCCTTCGGCCCGTCGAAGCTGAAGCCCTCGAGCGCCTTGACCATGGCATCCACGTCGCCCTTGCCCTCCTTGACCGCGTGCACGAGCATGATCGCCGCGTTGAAGCCGTCGGGGCTGAACAGGTCGGGCGTGCCGCCGGCCTTCTCGATGAGAGAGATCATCTTCTCGTTGACGGGGTCGGTGTTCGCGCCGGGGAAGTAGTGACTGAGGAAGTTGATCTTCTCGCTGGCCTCGCCGTACGCGTCGAATGTGGGCGAGTCGCCGAGTCCGGTCACCACCGGGATCTCGTCGAGCACGCCCTGCTGCGACAGCGCCTGCCACATCGCGCCGCTGGTCGCCCCTGCCCACGCAACGAACACGAGGTCGGGCTTGGAGGAAAGGATCTGCTGCGCGAACGGGGTGAACTCCGTGGCATCCTCCGGTACCAGCACACTGTCGACAGTCGCGCCCTTGGCGCCGAGGATGGCCTTCACCGCCGCTTCATTGCCCTGTCCGAAGGCGGTGTTCTGCGCGAAGACGGTGATCTTCTTGCCGTCGATGTCGTCGAGGAACGTGCCGGCGGTCGCGACGTCCTGCGCGCTCTGGCGGCCGGAACGGAACGTGTACTCATTGAGCCCGGTGAGGGTGTCGACCGCGGCGGGGCCGGAGATGAACAGCACCTTGTTCTGCGCCGCCTGCTCGGCGACGGCCAGCGCGACGCCCGAGGAGGCGCTGCCCATCAGGATCTTGGTGCCCTTGCCGATGAGGTCCTTCGCTGCCGTGACCGCGGTGTCGGGGTCACCGGCATCGTCACGGTAGTCGATCTTCAGAGCCGTGCCGTCGACCGCGCCCGTGCCGTCGGTCGCGTAGTCCAGCCCCGCTTTGAACGCATCGAGGTACTGCTTGCCATAACCGGCCAGCGCACCGGTCTCGCTGGTGATGACGCCGACGCTGACCTCTCCGCCCGACGCGGAAGGGTTCGTGTCGCCGGATGCCGTCGGTGCGCATGCTGCGAGGGCGACGGCCGCTGCCGCCGTCAATGCTGCAAGCAGCACGAGTTTCTTGGTGGCCCGCATGGGAGTGCCTTTCGCCGTTGGAAGGTTTATGAAACCCGATTCAGGTACTGGAAAGAGTACGGATCGCGGCATCCCCCTGTCAACATTCGCGTCTCATTACTCCCGGCTTCGGCGGCCGCCGCGGCATCCCGCTCCGGACTAACCTGACTGCCCAGACGGGATGAGCGGAGCTGATCGTGCAGGTGCCGGTGTATTACTTCTCGAGCGGTTCGGGGATGGTCAAACTGTTCGCAACGCGTCTGGGGCGCCCGGTGTTCGATCTTGGCAACCGGCACGTGCGCCGCTCGGTGCCCGAAGGCCCGTGGGTGCTCCTGACTCCGTCGTACAAGACGGGCAACCCCGACAACGACGCTCTGCCGGAGCCGGTGCGCCGATTCTTGCGTCATCCGCTCACGCGACGCCGCCTGGTGGGGATCATGGGTTCGGGCAACCGCAATTTCGGCGCGCACTACCAGGCGGCGGCGCGGCAGATAGCCCGGGCGTCGGGGCGCCCGATCCTGTTCGAGTTCGAGCTGCAGGGCACGCCGTGGGACCTCGAGCGGGCACGCGAGATCCTCGCCGAGCTCGATGCGCGCTACTCGCACGTCGAGGGCTGATCCCCCGTAACGTGGGTCGCATGGACTCCGACCTCGTCAGCGACGTGACGGCCCTGCTGTACCGCTTAGACCCGCTCGAGCTGGCGCCCGTCGGCGTACCGGCGGACGAATATCGACTCGAGGCCGAGACAATCACCCAGCGCGTCGGCGAGGCGCAGACGGTCGAAGAGCTGGAGCGGATCATGCACGAGGAGTTCGTGGCGTGGTTCTCGCCGGAGCTGGCCGGTCCGCCCGAGCGCTACGCTGCGCTGGCGCGCGAAACCTGGACACTGATCTGAGACGAAAACGCCCGGCAGATGGACGACATCCCCCGGGCGTTTCTGTGTGGTGCGCCCCCTGGGATTCGAACCCAGAACCCATTGATTAAGAGTCAATTGCTCTGCCGTTGAGCTAGAGGCGCTCGGTTCACCGCAGTGGCGAACCGAGAGTCAACACTAGCACCCGGATCGGCGCGCAACGAAATCGAGCCGCACATCCACCACGGCTATCCTGAGCAGGTGACCCTACACGCCTCCCCCGCCGAGTTCGAAGACGATCTCGCGCTCGCCCTGCGCCTCGCCGACGCGGCCGACGAGGTGTCGATGGAGCACTTCGATGACCCCGCTCTCGGCGTTCTACTCAAGGCCGATGCGACCCACGTGACGGATGCTGACCTGGCGACCGAGCGTGCGATCCGCGACATCCTCACCGCCCAGCGCCCCAATGACGGCGTCTTCGGCGAAGAGTACGGCACGAGCGGCTCCACATCGCGTCAATGGGTGATCGACCCGATCGACGGCACGGCGAACTACATGAAGGGCATCCCGATGTGGGCGACCCTCATCGCCCTCATCGTCGAGGGCGTGCCCGAGGTGGGCGTGGTCAGCCAGCCGGCCCTGGGGCGCCGCTGGTGGGGTGCGACCGGCCAGGGAGCCTGGACGAACAGCCCCGACGGCGACCCGCGACGCCTGCAGGTCTCGAAGGTCGATGCGCTTGAGGAGTCGAGCGTGAGCTTCCAGAGCATCGCTCAGTGGGACGAAGCCGGCCACCTGGACGCGCTCGTACGCCTCAGCAGGGCCGTCTGGCGCGACCGCGGCTACGGCGACGCCTGGCCGTACATGCTCCTCGCCGAGGGCCGCCTGGAGATGGTGGCGGAGTTCGACGTCAAGGAGTACGACATCGCCGCCCATGTGCCGATCGTGCGCGAGGCCGGCGGCCGGTTCACCGATTTCACCGGACGGGATGCCGTGGACACGCGCTCCTCACTGGCGAGCAACGGCCTGCTCCACGACGCTTATCTGCGCCTGCTGCACGGACCGGATGCCTTGTGACCTCGCACCGCACACGGCATATCGCACTTGCGCTGAGCTGCGGCGCGCTCCTTGTCGCGCTCACTGCCTGCGGCGACGACTCCGCGACCTCGGCACCGGCGACCCCGGGGGCGTCGGCTCCGATCGCGGGCTCGCAGGTCACCCCGACCGCCGACGCCACCGATGACACGGTCGGCGACCCCGGCACACCGACCTGTGAGGCCATCCTCCCTGCAGAAACGGTGTCGGCGTTCACCGACGCCGGCTGGACTTCTCGTCAAGACCCGTTCTACGTGGGCAACACCGAGCTGAGTGACGGGCTGCAGTGCATCTGGGGTAACCCGGAAGTCGCCAGCGACGACGTCCAGGTCTACGGCTGGGCGCCCCTGTCGGGTGACGAGGCTCAGCAGGTGACCGACGAACTGACCGCGCAAGGATGGGTCGAGTCCGAAGAGAACGGCGCGAAGTACTTCGTCGCGCCCGACGACGCGCCGATGGGCATGGCCTACCGGATCGCCGGCGACGAGCTGACCGTCTCCGACACGAAACAGGGCCTGCTGCTCATCGAGTGGCCGCCGGCGGGCTGATCAAGCCCCTGCCACCAGCGCGAGCGCACCCGCGACCACACTCAACGGCGCGGCGATCGCGCCCCACGCTATGACCCGCTTCCACGGAACATGCACGCCCATGGCGACCAGACGGTCATGCCAGAGCAGCGTCGCCAGCGACCCCCATGGCAAGATCAGCGGTCCCGCATTGACTCCCACCAGCAGCGCCGCGAGGCGCACGGGATCCATCCCGGCAGCGGGTTCCAACGCCAGATAGGCGGGCAGGTTATTGACGAGGTTCGCGGATGCCGCACCGACCGAAGCCATCCGCAGCAGATCACCCGCACCCGTGCCTCCGCCGACGAGCGCGGCCAGCGCATCGCCGAGGCCCAGCGCGTGCACGGCGTCCACTGCCAAGAAGAGCCCCGACACGAAAACCAGGAGCCGCCACGGCAGCAGGCCGAACCGCAGCGACCGGCGTTGGCGTACCGCGAACACCACCATCAAGACGAGAGCGGCCACGACCGCCGGCATCCACACCGGCACTCCGCTGACGAGCAGCGGGAACAGCACCACGAGTGTGCCCGCACTCCACCGGTACAGCACCGGATCCTCGATCGCCGCGGTCTCGGGCACCTGGTAGCGGGCGCGCAGGTGACGCCCCGACACGAGCAGGATCACCAGCAGCGGCATCGCCAACGCCGCCAGTGCGGCGGGCCAGAGGAGTGCGGCAAACTCTCCCGGCGTGGGATCGCCCATCGCGCGCTGCGCCAGCAGGTTGGTGAGGTTCGAGACTGGTAGCAGCAGCGACCCGGCGTTCGCCGTCCACACAGTGGTCAGTGCGAAGGGCAATGGGTTGAGCCCAGACTGGCGCGCCAGCGCGATGACGATCGGCGTCAGAAGGACCGCCGTCGTGTCCAGCGACAGGAACACCGTGCACACCGTCGCGGCGGCGACCACCAGCATCCACAACATCCACGCTCTGCCGCGCCCCCATCGGGCGACATGCCGTGCAACCACCGTGAAGACCCCTGCGACCGCGGCGAGTTCGGTCACGACGGTGATGGCGATGACGAACAGGAGCACCGGCCAGACACGGTCCCACAGCACGAGGGCGTCGGAAAGGGGAAGGATGCCGGTGGCCAGGGCCACCGTGCCCAGCACCAGCAGCACGCCACCGACGGCGACCGTCTTCATCCGCACTCCCCGCGCCCGACGTGGTCTGTGACAAGCGAAGCCCCTCGGTCCCGCAACGGGATCGAGGGGCTTCCTCCGTGCGACAGCGGCTGGTGGAGATGGGGGGAATCGAACCCCCGTCCATCGCTGAATCTCCACGCCTTCTCCGGGCGCAGTCTGTGAAGACGTTCTGCTCGGCCCCGACCTTTGTCACAGACACCTAAGTCGACAGGCCCAGTCTGGGAAGAGTCCCGCGTGACGTCCAGACGCCGTCACACAGCAAGATCCCTAGATGACGCCAGGGTCCGTACCGGAATCACATACGGTCTGACGGACTATCGGGCTCGCTTACGCAGCGAGGGCGAAGTCAGTGCGCTTTGCATTGGCACTTGTTGTTTACAGGGAGCGTTCGCGAGATAACCCTGCATCCTCGGCCCGCTTCTCGTGAATAGACAGGCGATGTCGAAACCGATCATCCCCGTGCATGCTCTCGTGGAGCGGCCGCTGTCGCGCTGTGGAGTTTTCAACCGGATGCCGAAGCACCCGAGCATCACAGCATACAACGAGAACGCACGAAGCGGAATTCCCGCGCACAGCACGAGCATCGTAGGCTCTGTTCATGCCCGAAGTCACCATCACCGTACGCGGCGAGCACGAGTTGCGCCGCGCGCCCGAAGAGGCCGTCGCCCACATCGCTGTGCGCGCCGAAGGTCCCGATCGTGGCCCGGTCGTCGAGCGCATCGCCGCTCTCGCCGCGCCGATCCGCGATGAGCTCGCCGAGCGCAAGGAGGGCGGGACGCTCGTCGACTGGTCGAGCGCCCGGGTGGCTGTGTGGTCCGAGCGGCCGTGGGCCGGCGAGAAGCAGCTGGCGCCCGTCCACCACGCCGCCGTCGACATGACCGCCACGTTCGCCGACTTCGCCGCCTTGAGCTGGTGGATCACGCAGGTCGCCGAGCGCGACGGCGTGCAGGTCGGCACGATCGACTGGCGCCTGAAGACCGACACCCACACCGCCCTCGAACGCGACGTGGCCTCCCGCGCCGTTCAGGTCGCTGTGGAACGTGCGACCGCGTACGCGAACGCCCTCGGCCTTTCGGGGGTCACGCCCGTGGAGGTGTCCGATGTGGGGCTTCGTTCACCGGACGCGCCGGCTCCCCGCGCTCTCATGGCCGCGTCGGCAAAGGTCGTCGGCGACCCCGGCCTCGACTTCCAGCCCGAAGACATCACGGTCTCGGCCGCCGTCGAAGCGCGGTTCACGGCACGATGAGCGACATCACGCCACGCGCCGGCGCCGCCGAGCGGCTGTCCGCCCTGATCCGCATCCCCACCGTCTCGGCCGAACTTGATCAGCGCGGAATGGGCCCGTTCGATGAATTCGTCGCCCTCTTGCGCGAGATGTATCCGCTCACGCACGAGCATCTCGAGCTCACCCGGCACACCGACCTCGGACTTCTGTTCCGCTGGCGCGGACGCCGAGAGTCTGCTCCGCTCGTGCTCATGGCCCACTACGACGTCGTGCCTGTCGACGAGAGCGACCCCTGGTCCCACCCGCCCTTTGACGGAGTGATCGCCGACGGGCGTGTCTACGGACGCGGGACGCTCGATGACAAGGGCCCGCTGCTGGTGATCTTGGAAGCCGTCGAGAACCTGCTCGCGGCAGGCTTCACCCCAGCGCGCGATGTCTACCTCTCGTTCGGCGGCAACGAGGAGACCTACGGAGGCGCAGCCCGCCAGATCGCGGCATCCCTCCGCGACAGTGGTGTGATGCCGTGGCTCGTGCTCGACGAGGGTGGTGCGGTCGTCGAGGCACCGTTGCCTTTCGTGACCGGGCAGGCGGCGATGATCGGTCTTGCCGAGAAGGGCGTCATGACGCTCCGCCTCTCGGCGCGCGGGACGGGTGGCCACGCCTCGGCGCCGCCCCCGATGACCGCCGTGCGCCGCATCGCCCGCGCCGTCGACCGGCTCGACGCGGGTACGTTCCGCCCACACACACCGGAGACCATCCGCCGTCTGCTGGGGATCTTCGCCGGTCGGGCCTCGGGCATCGGCCGCCCGCTGTACCGCGTGCTCGCGGCCTGTCCACCGATCGCTGCCCGAGTCCTCGCGCGTCTCGGCGGCGAGAGCGCGGCCCTGGTGCGCACGACGGTCGCCGCGACCATGGCCGCGGGCGGCACAGCCGCCAATGTCCTCCCCTCGCAGGCGTCGGCGACGGTCAACCTGCGCATCGCGGTCGGTGAGACCGTCGACCGTACCGTGGCACGCGTGCGGCGACGCATCGCCGACCGCGAGGTCGAGGTGACGGTCGTGGAGGGTGATGATCCCTCGCCCCAGTCCCCCGCCGGCGGACCGGAGTTCGCCGCCCTTGCGGGCGCCTTGGCAGCGTCGTACCCCGACGCGCAAGCCGTGCCGTACATCATGATGCAGGCCAGCGACTCGCGGCACTTCCACCGCTTCAGCCCGGCGGTGTACCGGTTCACGCCGCTCGAGATGTCCGCAGCGCAACGCGCGGGGATCCACGGGGTGGACGAGTTCGTCACCATCGACGCGCTCGAGCGCGGGGAGCGATTCCACCGCGCGCTCATCCAGCAGTTAGAGTGATCCCACCCGAATCACCTGCTTGCGAAGGAGCACGCATGACGCGCACTGTCGCGCCCTCCCCCCGCGTCACACTCGGCACCCTCGCCGGCGTCGTCGGCTTCCTCGCCTTCGTCGAATTCACCAGCGGCGTGATCCAGGGCTACTACACGCCCATGCTCACCGACATCGCCCGGCATCTGCATATCGCGGATGCCGATGTGAACTGGCTCGAGGGCACGCAGCTGATGCTGTCGGCGCTCGTCGTGCCGGCCTTCGCGAAGCTCGGCGACATGATCGGCCACAAGCGGATGCTTCTCATCTCGACGGCTGTCACAGCCGCGGCATCCCTCGTTCTGCCGTTCACCGACTCGTTCGCGGTGTTCCTCGCCGGCTGGGCGCTCATGGGGTTCTACGTCGTCTGGCTGCCGCTGGAGATCGCCCTGATCTGGTCGCGCGCCCGCCGGATGGAAGGCCGGTCGACGATCACCGCGCGGGCGTCGGGGATGCTGGTGGCCGCGCTCGAATCCGGCGCGATCATCGGCGCCCTCGTCGGTGGTGCCCTCATCGACGCGCTGCCGCTGTGGATGGTGCTGCTGGTGCCGAGCATCATGATCGTCGTGTGCTTCTTCGTGGTCCTCGTCGGCGTGCGGGAGTCGCCAGAGCCGACCGGTGGCACCTTCGACACCGTCGGCGTCGTGCTCGTCTCACTGGCCCTCATCGCATTCACCGGCGGCCTCAGCCTGCTGCGGTTGAACGGACCCGCCGACCCCCTGTCGTGGCTGGTCACCGTGCTCGGCGTCGTGCTGCTCGTGCCGTTCGTGCTCTGGGAGCTGCGCTGCGCCGACCCGCTGATCGACGTGCGCATGTTCCGCTCCCCCGCGCTGGGCCCCGTCTTTCTCACGGCGGGACTGTTCGGTGTCAGCGTGCTGGGTGCCCAGGCGCCGCTGTCGACGTTCGCGCGCACTGATCCGAGCGTGTACGGCTACGGCCTCGGGACCACGGGGTTCGCGACCTCGCTCATCATCGGCGTGTATCTCGTCGCGATGATCGTCGGCGCCTTGCTCTACCCGCTGGTAGCCCGCGCGATCACGCCGCGGATGACGCTCGTGGGTGCCGCGCTGCTGGTGGGCGTCGGATTCCTCCTGTTCCTCCCGCTGCACAGCAGCTACGCGCAGGTCATCACGAACATGCTCATCGTCGGTGTGGGCTCGGGCGCGCTGGTCGCGGCTCTGCCGGCGGCCGCGGCGTCGGCCGCTCCGCCCACGCAGACCGGCGTCGCCACGGGACTCACGAACTCCGTCAAGACCGTCGGCGGCGCCATCGCGTCATGCGTATTCGGTATCGCCCTGCTCAACCACGCAGCGGGCGCCGGGGCGACCGCCGGATCGTTCGCCGGCTACGTGACGGTGTGGGTCGTGTGCGGCCTCACCGCTCTGGTTGCGGCCGTCCTGCTGCTGTTCGTGCCGAAGCAGGCCTTCAGCGATCGCACGGCCGAGCCTGCGGCCCTCACCTGACGGCCTCGACCGTTACTCGCCCAGTCTGTTGCGGCTCCGCATGGCGCGCTCGGCCTCGCGCTTGTCCTGCCGCTCGCGAAGCGTCTGACGCTTGTCGAACTCGCGCTTGCCCTTGGCCACCGCGATCTCGACCTTCGCGCGACCGTCGGAGAAGTAGAGCTTCAGCGGCACGAGCGTGTACCCGCCGGCGGAGACAGCGTGCGACAGGCGCACGATCTCCTCCTTGTGCAGCAGCAGCTTGCGCACGCGCTTGGCCGCGTGGTTCGTCCAGTTGCCCTGCAGGTACTGCGGGATGTTCACGGCGTCGAGGAACGCCTCGCCGTCTTTGATGTAGGCGTAGCCGTCGCTGAGATTCGCGCGACCCTCGCGCAGCGACTTCACCTCGGTGCCGGTCAGGACCAGCCCTGCCTCATACGTCTTCTCGATGAGGTAGTCGTGACGCGCGCGACGGTTGGTCGCGACGACCTTCTCGCCGCGTTCCTTGGGCATGGGTCTCTCCCGCTGTGGATGGTGATGGATGCCGCAGCCGTGGTGGCGGCAGCCCATCAGTGTATCGCAGCTACGCGCGCAGCCAACGCCGGATGGCGAACCCGGCCGACACCGCCGCCAGGATCACACCCAGACCGATGAGCACCGGGACGACGTAGGCGACGTCGCCCATGCCCACCCACGTGGTGATGAAGTCGACTCGGCTGCGCAGGTAGCCGTTGACGCCGAACTTGACGCCCGCCCAGATCGCCAGCCCCGACAGCACCGACCCGATCAGGGCGGCCAAGACACCCTCGAGGATGAACGGCGTCTGGATGAACCCGTTCGAGGCTCCCACCAGCCGCATGATCCGCAGCTCTCTTCGGCGCGCGAACGCCGACAGGCGGATCGTGGTCGCGATCAGCAATACGGCGGCGATGAGCATCAGCACGGCGATGCCGACGGCGATGTACGTCGAGACGGTCAGCGCCGTGAAAAGGGGCTGGAGCAGCTTCATCTGGTCTTGGACGCCCTCCACGCCCTTCTTTCCGTTGAACGCTTCGGTGATCACCTCCGAGTTCTGCGGATCGACGAGGTTGATGTAGAAGCTCGCACCGAATTGGTCGGGGCTCAAGATGTCTTTGTAGTCCTCGCCGAGCAGCTTGAGCGCGTTCTCGTACGCCTGCTTGGGGGTCTCGAAGCGGTACTTCGCGATGAGCGGCTTCAGCCCGTCACCGTCGAGTTGCGATTTGACGGCTTCGATCTGCTTGTCGCTGGCCGCCCCCTTGTCGCAGGTCGCCTCGCGCGCGCCGTCGACGCACATCGACACCTGCACCTGCGCGCGCCCCGTCCAGAAGTCGCGCATCGTGCCGATCTGCGCCTGCATCAGGATCGCCGCACCCACGAAGGTGAGCGAGACGAACGTGACCAGCACTATCGAGATGATCATGGATGCGTTGCGCCGCAGGCCGTTCAGGGCCTCGCGGATCACCAGGCTGCCCCTCATCGCGTGGGCCCCACTTCGTCTTCGTCATCGTCCAGACCCAGGCGGTCGGCCACGCCCAGCGCATCGGGCAGCTCCTGCTCGGCCGGTGCTGCCGCGTCGGGCGCGGGCGTTCCGCGGTCGCGCGTTGCGACGTCAGACGCGGCGGGCGGTGTCGTGACGGCGGGAGTGGATGCCGCAGCCTGCGTCTCGTCGGCGGCCGCGGCATCCCCGTCCACCGTCGCCATACCGCCGGTGACCGTCTCGCGGTGCACCTCCAGCACGGCCGTCAACGCGGCCACCGCTGCGGCGCCGCGCTCGGGTCCAGGAGCAAGGCTCGGCAGGCCCGAGGTGTCGCCGTAGCCGCCATGGCGCTCGTCGCGCAGCATCTCGCCTTCGTGCAGCTCGATCACGCGGCGCTGCATCTGGTCGACGAAGCCGGCTTCGTGGGTGGCCATCAGCACGGTCGTCCCGGTCGCGTTGATGCGGGCGAGGAGTTGCATGATGCCCACCGACGTGGCGGGGTCGAGGTTGCCCGTGGGCTCGTCGGCCAGCAGCACCTGGGGACGATTGACGAGTGCGCGGGCGATCGCCACGCGCTGCTGCTCACCGCCGGAGAGCTCGTGGGGCAGTCGCTTTCCCTTGCCCTCGAGTCCCACCAGCGCAAGCACCTCGGGAACGGACTGGCGAATGGCCGCGCGGGAGGCGCCGATGACCTCGAGCGCGAACGCGACGTTCTGGGTCACGGTCTTGGTCGGCAGCAGCCGGAAGTCCTGGAAGACCGCCCCGATGTGGCGGCGGAAGTACGGGGCCTTGCGGTTCGACACGGTGCGCAGATCGCGTCCGAGGACCACGACGCGTCCTTCGCTCGGGGTCTCCTCTCGGAGCACCATCCGCAGGCACGTTGACTTGCCTGACCCGGACGGCCCCACGAGGAAGACGAATTCACCGCGTTGCACCTCGAAGTCCACGTTCTGGAGTGCGGGTTTCAAGGTGCCGCGATACCGCTTGGTGACGTTTTCGAACCGGATCATGGCTCAACGAGCCTAAGCGGCGCGGGCCCGATCTCTGGGAGCGACACCGCCGCGGCGTGGATCACTCGTCGTTCTTACGCTTGCGCCACCGAATGCCCGACGAGATGAATCCGTCGAGGTCGCCGTCGAAGACGGCCTGGGGGTTGTTGACCTCGTAGTCGGTGCGCAGGTCCTTGACCATCTGATACGGCGCGAGCACGTACGACCGCATCTGGTCGCCCCAGCTGGCGGTGATGTTGCCGGCCAGCTCCTTCTTCGTCGCGGCCTCCTGCTCCTTCTGCAGCAGCAGCAGGCGCGACTGCAGCACGCGGAGGGCGGCGGCGCGGTTCTGGATCTGCGACTTCTCGTTCTGCATCGAGACGACGATGCCGGTCGGCAGGTGGGTGATGCGCACCGCGGAGTCGGTCGTGTTGACGGACTGACCACCCGGACCGGAGGAGCGGAACACGTCGACGCGGATGTCGGCCTCGGGGATCTCGACCTCGGTGGCCTCTTCCATGAGCGGGATCACCTCGACGGCGGCGAACGAGGTCTGCCGCTTGCCTGCCGAGTTGAACGGGCTCATCCGCACCAGTCGGTGCGTGCCGGCCTCGACGCTGAGCGTGCCGAAGGCGTAGGGCGCGTCGACCTCGAACGTGGCGGACTTGATGCCGGCCTCTTCGGCGTAAGACGTGTCCATCACGGTGACGGGGTACTTGTTGTGCTCGGCCCAGCGCAGATACATGCGCAACAGCATGTCGGCGAAGTCCGCGGCATCCACCCCGCCGGCGCCGGCGCGGATGGTCACCACCGCAGGACGCTCATCGAACTCGCCGTCCAGCAGCGTCTGCACCTCGAGCTGACCGATGACGTCTTCGAGCGACTTCAGCTCGGCTCGCGCCTCGGCCACCGAGTCCTCGTCCTCCATCTCGTTGGCCAGCTCGACGAGCACCTCGAGGTCGTCAAGGCGACGCTCGATCTCGTTGACGCGAGCGAGTTCGGACTGTCGGTGACTGAGCGAGCTCGTCACCTTCTGGGCCTTCTCGGGGTCGTCCCAGAGGTCGGGGACGCCGGCCTCCTCGCTCAGGCGCTCGATCTCTGCCCGCAGCGCAGGCACGTCGACCACCGCCTGGATGTCGGCGAAGGTGGAACGCAGGGCCTGGATGTCGGCAGACAGATCGAGTTCGAGCATGACACTCCAGACTAACGTGGATGCGGTGACCGCCGTTCCCCCTCCCCTGCGCGTCGGGACCGTCCTGTGGCGTTTCGGCCCGATGATCTACGGCCCGACCCTTCTCTTCTCGATCGGCGAAGGCGCCGTCGTGCCCCTGATCCCGGTGATCGCGGCGCATCTGGGCGCGGGCGTCGCTCTGGCTGCCCTCGTCTCATCGGCGCTCGTCGTCGGGCAGCTGTGCGGCAATCTGCCCGCCGGCTGGGCGGTCGCGCGGATCGGCGAACGGGCGACGATGGCGATCGGCGGCTGCTTCGGCATCGCCGCCACGATCGGGCTGATCGCCGCTCCCAACCTCGTGACACTCACGATCGCGGTGTTCGTGCTCGGGTTCTGCGCGGCCGTGTTCGGTCTGGCGCGACACGCGTTCATGACGACGCGCATCCCGCTGTCGTTCCGTGCCCGGGCACTGTCGATGCTGGGCGGCTCGTTCCGTCTCGGCGTGTTCATCGGCCCCTTCGTCGCCGCGGGCCTGCTCGGCATCTTCGGTGACGCGCACGCCGCTATCTGGTTCGCGCTCATCTGCCTCATCGGCGTCGTGCTGCTCGTGCTGCTGGGGCCGGATCCGGAGAAGGATGCCGCAGCCGCCCTCGCGCGCACCGAGGGCTCTCCGGCGCTCGAAGAAGACACCGGCGAGGCCATCACCGGACCGGTGCGCGTCCACGAGGCGTCCACCGGCGTGTTCCGCACGATGGGGCGCCATCGCGAGGTGCTCCTGCGGCTGGGCGTCGCGGCGGCCATGCTCGCGGCTGTGCGCTCGGCGCGCCAGGTCGTGCTGCCGCTTTGGGGCGTCTCGATCGGGCTCGACGCCCAGACCATCTCGTTGGTCGTCGGCATCTCGGGAGCCCTCGACTTCGCGCTCTTCTACGCGTCGGGTCAGGTCATGGACCGCTTCGGCAGGCTGTGGGCGGCGCTGCCGGCGATGCTGCTGATGGGTGCGGGCTTCGTCGCGCTGGCGTTCACGCACGACACGCCCGAGGCCGCGATGTGGTTCGCCCTGTTCGCCGCGGTGCTCGGCGTGGGCAACGGGATGTCCAGCGGCATCCTGATGACTCTCGGCGCCGATCTCGCCCCGCAGTCCGACCCCGCGGCGTTCCTCGGATCGTGGCGCACCCTGACTGATGCCGGCGGTGCCGCGGCGCCTCTGCTCGTCTCGGCGCTCACGGCTCTGGTCTCGCTGTCGCTGGCCACCGGCGTCATGGGGGCGGTCGGCGTACTGGGAGCGCTCGCCTTCGTGCGCTGGATCCCCCGGTACGTGCCGAGGACCTGACGCACGCGCGGCCGGACGTCAGTCGAGGGCGGTGCGGCTGGTCGCCGTCGCCGTGAGGGTGATGCCCTGCGGCACGAACACCGTGAGCACGGGTGGATGCCACGCGTCGCGCACCTGCACCCGGGCGGAGGTGCCGTCGGGGGTGTCGGCCGCGACCAGGACCGCGCCGCCGCCGACATCGGCGATCAGCGACGCCGCCTGGGCACGCACCCCGTCTGCGGTCAGGTGGGCCGCGGCGCTGTCGTCGCCGACGGCCGAGATGACGTAGCCGTCCGCACCGGCGAGAGCCGCGGCATCCGCGAGCGCGTCCAGCCGCTTCTGCGTGAGGTAGAGCGACGTCGCATCGGTGCACACGAGGATGACGATCAGAGCGATCATGGCGTACCCGATCACCAGAGGCAGGATGCTGCCCTCGTCGTCGTTCTCGTCTGACGTGCGTGCACTCAGTACGCGGAACCACTCGAGCAGACCTCTCCTCGACGTCGCCGGCCCCGATCCGTGCACGGTCATCCGTCGCCCCAGACGCGTGAGATCTTCGCGGCCGCGGACGCCGACACCGGGACGCTGGCAAGCCGGTCGATGCCGAGCACTGCGGGTGCCAGCGGGAGCGACGCGCGCGTGGCGATCGTGACGACGAGGGTCGCCCCGGCGCGCGGGCACTCGCCGGCCGGCCGACAGGTCATCGCCACATCGAGTCGATCCGGGTGGATGCCGTACTCATCGGCGATCGCCCGGGCGACGGCGTCGGCGCGCTGGCGCGCGGTGTCGGCGTCCGGTGCCGTGGCCACCGCCCGCGCTATATGGCGGGCGCCCGATTCGACCCCCAGCGACTGCTCCTGGATGATCCCCAGCGCAACGACCAGGTAGACGAGCGGCACCAGAAGGATGAGCCCGCCCAAGATGAACTCGAGCGGTGCATTGCCGTCGTCGTCACTCCAAACTCTCCGCCGGAGCATCGGCGCTCACCTCCCACGCCCCGGGAGCGCCGAGGAGCCCCATCACCGGAATCGGCGTGCGCACGGTCACTGTCACCGTGCGCTGGCCGCCCACCGAGGTCACCGTGGCCTCCACCTGCCGCGCGTAGGACGCGCCGATGGCACGCGTGATCAGCTCTCTCGTGCGCTTCTCCCCATCTGTCAGCGACGTGTCGGCGAGTGCAGCCCGATACGCGCCCTCCACCGCCGCGTCGTGCACGACATTGCGCACGTACACCCCGAGGCCGAGTTGGAGCACGCCGAGGGTGAGTACCGTCAGCAGCGTGCCGACGAGGATGAACTCGACGGGTGCGGACCCGCGGTCGTCGCCGGACAGAGGTCGACGGCGCACGCTACAGACCGGAGACCTTCGATATCGCCTGCTCGAACAGGTCGGCGAGCGCGGGGCCGGCGAGCGCCCAGATAGCGACGACAAGTCCGGCGGTCATCAGCGTCACCAATACCCAGCCAGGGACGTCTCCGCGGTCTTCCCGGGGGACGAATGCCAGCGTCGCGCGCACCCGCAGGCGGCTCCACAACTCGCGCATGGTTTTCTCTCCTTCGTTTCATCCGATCCCGAGGCGCAGCATGAACACGCCCGGAAAAATCGCGAACAGCACCGATATGGGAAGGATCAGGAACACGAGGGGCAGCATCATCTTGATCTCGTTGCGTCCCGCGCGCTCGATCAGAGTCTGCTTCGCATCCTCACGGGCGTCGGCCGCCTGTGCTTGCAGCACTTGTGCCAGCGGTGCCCCTCGGTCCAGCGCCGCAGCGATGTGGTCCACCGACCGGTTCAGACACGGCACATCCAACTCGTGCGCGAACGCGGTCAGAGCCTCTGCCAGCGACGACCCCGTGCCGACGGCCAGCACCACATCGCGCAGCTCACTCGTGAGCTCACCGCCTTCGAGTCTTCCGACCCTGCGCAGCGAGTCGAGAATGCCCTCTCCTGCCGACAGGCACAGCGCAAGGAACTCCAAGACGGTCGGCAGCTCCTCCTCGATGCGCGAGACCCGCGCACGCGCAGCCTGTGTGAGCAGCAGATCGCAGGCGGCCAGGCCCGCCAATCCGGCAAGTGCGGGCAGGAGCACGGCTGCAACCGGCGGTCGGCCGGTGAGTACCACGAGAACACCGGCCAGCGCGCCGACGACGACCCCACCCAAGCCCCAGACAAGCTGGCGTGTCCGGAACGAGGTCACCCCCTCGCGACCGCCGCTGCGGCCTGCCTGCCGCAGACGACGAGACACGGCATCCGATCCCGACAGCATCCGGTCCCATCGCGCCCGTATTCGCGTCGACCAGGTCGGCGGTGTGGCGAGGGGCGTGAGCCCCTGAGGGTCGGAGACGTCGCGGATGTACGGCGCGATGCGCTGCTCGAGTCCCACTGCGCCCCAGCGAGGCGTGAGCAGCAGAAGAAGCCAGGCGCCGGCGCCGAAGGCGGTCCCGGCGACCACAGCCATCGCGAGGTCTGTGATCGGGGTCACCCGAACCACCGCCGCGGATCGGGCAGCCGGCCCAGTCGGATCATGAGGCGGTAGGCGATGAACGACACCGCTGCCCCGGCGATGACGAGCGCGATGCCCTGGGGGCTGCTGTACGCCGCTGATCCTTCGGGGCGTGCGGCCAGCAGTGCCAGGACGACCCAGGGAGCGACGACGCCCAGTACCGCGGCGCTGCGCAGCCACGACTGACGGGCCTCGACCTCGGCTCGCAGCGTGGAGTCCGCCCGGACCGACGACCCCAGCGCCCGGAGAACAGGAACCAGTTCGGTCCCGCCGACCTGACGCGCCATCCGCAGCGTCTCGATGATGCGGTCGGCGACCGGGTCTGACAGCGTGGTCTTCAGGCGCACGGCGGCGGAGTCGAAGTGCCCCGAGGCGGCGATGTCGCGAGCGAACGCGGCGAACGCGGGCCGCAGCGCGGACGGCGCCGAGGACCCGAGCGACGACACCGCATCGGGCAGCGACATCCCTGCCCGGACCGACGCGATGAGCAGATCGCAGACGTCGGGCCAGAGCCCACGTCGCGATCGCAGCAGCCGCATCCGCCGCGTCCGCAGCCAGAGGAACGGCGCCGTCGCACCGGCCACCCCGGCGAGCACGGCTACGACGGGCACGCCCAGCAGCAGCCACACGATCGCCGCGCTGGCCGCTGCCGCGAGCATCGCCGCGGTCACCGGTACCCGCACTGACACGTGCGCGTAGCCCGCCGCGTCCATGAGCCGCCCCAGTCCGCCGGGCGGTCGTTCCGCTCGTCGCTGCCCCGCGGGCCAGAGCCACGGGGCCAGAACGAGGAAGATGCCGGCGGCCAGCATCGCTCCGAGCAGGACCGTCATCCGCGGCCTCCGTACACGGTGTGCGCTTCGATGCGCCCGTCGACCACTCGCCCCGTCGTCTCGATGACCTCGGCAACCCGGCGAGTGCCGTCGGGCATGCGGGCACAGTGGGCGACGAGCTGGACGCCTCGCGCGACCGCCGGAAGGATGAAACCCGCGTCGATGTTGCGGCCGGCCAGCAACGGCAGCGAGGACAGCTTGACGAGTGCCTCACCCGCCGAGTTCGCGTGTACCGTGGCAGCCCCCGGCACGCCGGTGTTCAATGCGAGGACGAGATCGAGCGCCTCGGCGTCGCGCACCTCACCGACCACGAGCCGGTCGGGGCGCATCCGCAGCGCCTCTTTCACCAACCGTCGGAGCGTGACCTCGCCTCCGCCCTCGAGACTGGGCTGGCGCCCCTGCATGGCGACCACATCGGGGCCGTCGACGGCCAGCTCGAAGGTCTCCTCCACGGTGACGATGCGTTGCCGCGCCGCACAGGCGCCGATGAGCGCTCCGAGCAGCGTGGTCTTGCCGGCGTGGGTGGCACCCGACACCACGACGCTTCGCCCCTGGACCATCGCGTCGCGTAGCAGCCGGGCTCCGTCCACCCCGATCGAGCCGCTGTCGACCAGCCGCTCGAGCGTGCGGTGCGCGGGCAGGAATTTGCGCACGTTCACCGACCAGTGGCGGCGGGTGATGTCGGGGATCACGCAGTGCAACCGGCTGCCGTCGGGAAGCGATGCATCGACGAACGGCTGGCTCAAGTCCACGCGCCGACCGGTCGCCTGCAGCATCCGCTCGACGAGGTCGCGCACGGCGACGTCGGTCAGCACGAGCGGCACGCGCTCGGACACTCCGCCGCGGGCCACGAAGATCCGGTCGGGCGCGTTGATATAGACCTCTTCGACGGTCGGGTCGTCCAGGTACGCCTGCAGTGGCCCGTAGCCGGTGACCGCCGCCAGCGCCTCACGCACGCAGGCGGTCTCGTCGTCGATCGGTTCCAGTCCTCGCGAGAGGGCGTAGTCGTTGTGTCGACGCACCTCAGCCCAGGCGGCCTCG
This sequence comes from Microbacterium horticulturae, assembly GCF_029094505.1. NCBI lineage: Bacteria > Bacillati > Actinomycetota > Actinomycetes > Micrococcales > Microbacteriaceae > Microbacterium > Microbacterium horticulturae. The sequence continues at coordinate 1,932,930 of NZ_CP119108.1, forward strand.
ACGGCGCGCTCGGGATCGCCCGCCGGATCCGTGTGCTCCGCACGTAGTCGCTCGCGCACTCGCTCGGCCACCTGCTGCACCGCGGAGGGCGCACCGACGGCGTGGGCGAGGCTCATTCCCTCATCGTTGCAGGAAACGCGAAACCGCCGCAGAAGTTATCCACAGGCTGGGCACCGGGTCCGGCCAGACAGCGGCAGAAGACTGCCGTTATCAATCTGTTACCTTTGAGGAGAGGCCGGACCACGGCATTCCCTGTCGGTCCGACGTGGGAAAGGGTGGTATCCATTCGATCACCGTCGCTGACGTACATGCCGGCACTGGACGGGCTCCGGGCCGCCGCGGTCGCTCTGGTCTTCGTGACCCACGCCTTCCCGTCCAGCGCCTTCCCTGGTGGTCTCGGCGTCGACGTGTTCTTCGTGATCAGCGGGTTTCTCATCACCCGGATCCTTCTCAAGCAGTGGCGGGAGCACCTCACGATCGGGCTCAAGCGCTTCTGGCTCACCCGCCTGATCCGCCTGTACCCGCCGCTGATCGCGATGGTCATCGTCTTCGCGGCCCTGTACGCATTCCTCCCCAGCACGGGCCTGCACTCCGCCGTGAACGCGACGGTGGCGCTCACGCACACCGCCGACGTCGTCGCGACCGTCACCGACCAGGATCTCGGCTATTTCGCGCACACGTGGTCGTTGGCGATGGAAGAGCAGTTCTACCTCGTCTGGCCGGTCGTGCTGCTGCTCATGCTCCAGACAAACCTCCGTCGACGCTGGATGATCGCGCTGACCGTCCTCGTCGCCGGTGCCAGCTTGACCGGCTGGGTCCTCACCGGAGACCAGCTGCCGTACAACCCGCTGACGAAGGCCGGCGGCATCCTGCTCGGGTGCGCTGCCGCCATCGCACTCGAGTATCTGCCGACTGCGCTCACGGGCCAGACGCTCGCCTGGGTCGGCGCAGCCGTCTTCACCGCCGCGTGCCTCGGCGAATCGTTCGGCTGGTTCACCCGCAGCGTCTCGCTCCCGATCGCGGTGCTCGGCATCCTTCCCGTCGTGCTGCACTGCGCGACGGGGCGCGGCTCCCTCGTTGCGGCGCTGTCCTGGCGCCCGGTGGTCTCCCTCGGCGTCATCAGCTACGCGCTGTATCTGTGGCATTATCCCGTGCTCATGCTGCTGCGACGGGTCGTGCCCGCCGACGCGTGGATCATCGCCGTACTCGGCGCCGCCGTCAGCCTCGCGCTGGCCGCCGCGACGCGCAGGTTCGTCGAGCAACCCTCGCTCGCATGGCGGCGACGGCTCCTGGCGCGGCGCGACTCGCCACCGCCGCAGAAGGTCCCCGGCACAGTCCCGGAGGCGGTCGGCGGGCGTGTCGCGTGACGGCTCGGGGTGGTGCTCTCCCTCGGGTGGAAGCGGGGGTTTCCCCCACAGCTTCTGCACAGCGTCCTCAGTAGACTTGGACCACTCGCGGGAGTGGTGAAATCGGCAGACACGCAGGATTTAGGTTCCTGTGCCTTCGGGCGTGTGGGTTCAAGTCCCACCTTCCGCACGGGCGCCGCTGCGCGGCATCCACTCCTTCCATCAACGCGACGGGACATACGTGCTCTCTGCAGGTCTCATCCCCTGGCTCAGCCCCGACACCATCATCGAAGCCGCCGGCCCCTGGGCCCTGCTGGTCGTATGCTTCATCGTCTTCGCCGAGACGGGGCTGCTCATCGGCTTCGTCCTGCCCGGCGACACGCTCCTGGTCATATCGGGCCTGCTCACGAACACGAACAACGTCTTCGGCCTCAACGTCTGGGTGGTCTCGCTGCTGATCGCCCTGTCGGCGTTCATCGGGGGCGAGGTCGGCTATCTCATCGGCAGCAAGGGCGGCCCGGCCGTCTTCGAGCGCAAGGATTCCGGCCTGTTCAGTCGCCGCAACGTCGAGCGCACGAACGCATTCTTCGAGCGCTACGGCGGAATGACGGTCGTGCTCGCCCGATTCGTCCCGGTCGTGCGCACCTTCGCGCCGGTGGCAGCGGGCGTCGGCCGCATGCCGTGGCGCCGGTACTCGCTGTACAACCTCATCGGCGCTCTCCTGTGGGGCTTCGGACTCACGATCCTCGGCTACGGCATCGCGTTCATCCCCTTCATCCGCGACTTCGTCACGAACTACATCGAGCTGATCCTCATCGGGGTCGTCGTCCTGTCGTTCGCCGCCACGGCATGGCACTACTTCCGTGAGCGCGCGAAGGCCCGCCACGATGCGGCCATGCCTGCGAAGTCGACGGATGCCGCGTCCGACGAGTCGGCGCAGCACAACAGCTGACCGCGGCCGGGGCTACTCCCCGGACGCGCGCTTGCCCTTGGGCTTCGCGGTGCGCTCCTTGCGCGTGCGCTCGACGCTGGCGCGCAGCGCCTCCATGAGGTCGATGACCTCGCCACCCTCCTCCTGCTCGGCCTCGCCGAACGTCTCGGCGGTGTCGATCGTCTCACCCTTCTCACGCTTCGCGTCGATGAGTGTGCGCAGCTCTTCCTGGTAGTCGTCGTGGAAGGCCTCCGGGTCGAAGTCGGCGGCGAACCCCTCGACCAGGGCCGCCGACAGCTTGAGCTCTTTGTCGGAGACCTTCACGTCGTCATCCAGCACCGGGAAGGTCGCCTCGCGGATCTCGTCGGCCCAGCGCATCGTCTGCAGCACGAGGACATCACCGCGCACCCGCAGCGCCGCGAGGCTCGTCTTCTGGCGCAGCGAGAACTGCACGATCGCGGTGCGATCCGTGCGCTCGAGCGTCTCGCGCAACAACGCGTACGCCTTCGGCGAGGAGGAGTCGGGCTCGAGGAAGTAGGCCCGCTCGAACAGCAGCGGATCGATCTGATCGCTCGGGACGAACTCGACGACCTCGATCTCGCGGCTGCGCTCGGCCGGCAGGGCCGCGAAGTCTTCCTTGGTGATCACGACCGTCTGCTCGCCGTCGTCGTAAGCACGGTCGATGTCGGAGTACGGCACGACCTCACCGTCGAGCTCGCACACCCGCTGATAGCGGATTCGGCCGCCGTCCTTCGCATGCACCTGATGGAGAGACAGGTCGTGGTCCTCGGTCGCGGCATAGAGCTTGACCGGAACGTTCACCAGCCCGAACGTCAGCGCGCCCTTCCAGATCGCCCTCATGCCCTCAGTACACACGTCCCTGCACCCGTTGGCAATCCCCTTGCGATTCGCGGACAGAAGCGGAAAAACACCGCCCGGCGCAACCCCCTGCGGTCCGCGCCGAGAACATGCAGGATGGGTGACATGGGCGACGAGACGTTGGTTCAGGTGGGTGGGAGACGCCTGCGCCTCACGCGCCTCGACAAGGTGCTCTACCCCCGAACCAGCACCACCAAAGGTGAGGTGATCGACTACTACACCCGCATAGCCCCACTCCTCCTGCCGCACATCGCCGATCGACCGGTCACCCGCAAGAGGTGGCCCGACGGCGTCGACCAGGCGCCGTTCTTCGCCAAGGCTCTCGAGCCCGGCGCCCCCGACTGGGTCCGCCGACTGCCGATTCAGCACTCGTCCGGGCCCAAGGACTATCCCCTCGTCGACGATGTCGCGACCCTCGTCTACCTTGCCCAGGTCGCCAGCCTTGAGCTGCACGTGCCGCAGTGGCGATTCTCGCCCGAGGGCGCACGCGGCAACCCCGACCGGCTCGTGCTCGATCTCGACCCGGGTCCCGGGATCGGGCTGGCCGAGTGCGCACAGGTCGCGATGTGGGTGCGCGAGATCCTCGCCGGCATGGGGCTGGAGGCCTTCCCCGTCACGAGCGGCAGCAAGGGGCTGCATCTGTATGCCGGACTCGATGGCTCGCAGACGAGCGACCAGGCGTCGGCCCTGGCCAAAGAGCTCGCCCGCGCGCTGGAGGCCGATCACCCCGACCTCGTCGTGAGCCGCATGGCGAAGAACCTGCGCGCCGGGCGGGTGTTTCTCGACTGGAGCCAGAACAACGGCAGCAAGACCACGATCGCCCCGTACTCGCTGCGCGGCCGCGACCACCCCACCGTCGCGGCTCCGCGCTCGTGGGACGAGCTGGCCGATCCCGGGCTGAGCCAGCTCGACTACACAGAGGTGCTCGCCCGCGCCGACGACAAGGTCGACCCGATGGGCGAGCTGGGCTTCCGCGCAGGCGGGCGGGCTGCGGCATCCGGCCCCCTCTCCACGTACATCGCCAAGCGTGATCCGGCGCGCACGCCAGAACCGGTACCCGAGAACCCCCTCGCCGTAGCGACGCCAGCGGGCCAGGAGCCGCGCTTCGTGATCCAGGAGCATCACGCCCGTCGCCTGCACTGGGACCTGCGCCTGGAGCACGACGGCGTGTTCGTGAGCTGGGCGGTGCCGCGCGGTGTACCGCACACCGCGAAGCGCAACAGCCTCGCCGTGATGACCGAGGACCACCCGCTCGAGTACGGGTCGTTCGAGGGCACGATCCCGCGGGGCGAATACGGCGGGGGCACCGTCACGATCTGGGATGACGGCCGCTACGAGCCGGAGAAGTGGCGCGACGACGAAGTCATCTTCACCGCCCACGGCCGGCCGGGTGGCCCGCTCGGCACGGTACGCCTCGCTCTCATTCGCACGCAGGGTGCGGGTGAGAAATCGAGTTGGCTGCTGCACCGCACCAAGACGGATGCGGCCGGCCGCGTGCAGTCTGACGGAGAGCCCGTGGTCGCCACCGAGCAGGCCGATGAAGCGGTGCCGAGTGCGGCACCGCACCCGAAGAGAACGCCGCCGCCGAAGAAGACGCAGCCGGCCACGAAGAAGACGCGGGATGCCGCGACCGCCCGATCGGCGAGAACGCTGCCGCCTACCGGGCCGAATGCCGTCAAGCCCATGCTGTCGACCCTCGCCACACCTCCGCTCGCCCGTTCGGCCGCTGCCCGCTGGGGCGCCTGGGCCGAGATGAAGTGGGACGGCATCCGCGCCGTCGGCGTGTGGGACGGGAGTTCCCTGCACCTGTACGCCCGCAGCGGCACCGACATCACGAACCGGTATCCCGAACTGACCGCTGTCGATCCCGGGCTGGGCGAAGAGCCTGCGGTCGTCGACGGGGAGATCATCGCCCTCGACGCAACGGGCCGACCCAGTTTCAGCCGCATGCAGAACCGGATGCATCTCACCTCGCCGCGGCAGATCGAGGTGCAGCGGCAGCAGACGCCCGTGCGTTATCACCTGTTCGACGTGCTCTCCGCCGGCGGAGAGGATGTCACCGGCCGCCCGCTGCGCGAGCGACGCGAGCTTCTTGAGGGCATCAGTGCCGACACGATCGACGAGATCGTCGTGCCGCCGGTGTTCGACGACGTCGACGACACGCTGGCAACGGCGCGCCGACTGCGGTTGGAGGGCATCGTCGTGAAGAATCCGGCGTCGGTCTACCGCCGCGGCGTCCGCACCGACCAGTGGCTGAAGGTCAAGCTCACGCAGACGCAGGAGGTGGTGATCGGCGGGATCCGTCCGGGCCGCGGCGGGCGCACCGGCACGATCGGGTCGCTGCTCCTGGGCATCCCCGACGACGATGGCCTGCGCTATGTCGGCCGCGTCGGCAGCGGGTTCGGAGAATCCACCCTGCGGCTGCTGTCGGAGCAGCTCGAGCCGCTGCGCACCGATGAGAACCCGTTCACGAACGTGCCGTCGGCCGACGCGCGGGATGCGCTCTGGGTGCGGCCCGAGCTGGTCGGCGAGGTGGAATTCGCCGAGTTCAGCCCGGGCGGGGCGCTCCGGCAGGCCCGCTGGCGTGGTCTTCGCCCCGACAAGACACCGAGCGAGGTGCGCCGCGAGGACTAGACGTGTGCGTCGGGGTCGGTATGCCCGGCCGGCTCGAGCTGGAACGTCGAGTGCTCGACGTCGAAGTGCTCGGCCAGGCAGGTCTGCAGCCGGGTGAGCACCTCGCCCGTCGTCGTGTCGTCGTCGACCACGACATGCGCGGTGAAGACCGGCGCTCCCCGCGTCAGCTGCCAGACATGCACGTCGTGCACCTCGCGCACGCCGGGCGTGGTGAGGATGTGCTCGCGGATCGTCTCCACCCGCATGCCCGCCGGCACCGATTCGCTGAGTACCGAGGCGACTTCACGCAGCAGGCCGACCGCGCGCGGCACGATCATGACCGCGATCAGCAGAGACGCGAGCGCGTCCGCAGGCATCCAGCCGGTCGTCAGGATGATGGTCGCCGCCACGATCACCGCGACGGAGCCGAGCAGGTCGCCCATGACCTCCAGGTACGCCCCGCGCACGTTGATGCTGTGGCGCTGCGCGCGGGAGAGCAGCCACATCGACACGGCGTTCGCGCACAGTCCGATGTCCGCGACCACCAGCATCGTCGGACCGGCGACCTCGATCTGCGCGGTGGTGAGCCGAAGTACGCCCTCGACGGCCACCCACACCGCCAACACGATGAGGATCACCGCATTGACCAGCGCGCCGAGCACTTCGGCCCGCTGATATCCGAAGGTGCGGCGGTCGTTGGCCGGGCGCAGTGCGACCGAGCTCGCGATCAGTGCGATCACGAGGGCCGCGGCATCGGTGAGCATGTGCGCAGCGTCGGCGAGCAGCGCAAGCGATCCCGACAGGACGCTGCCGATGATCTGCACGACCATGACCGCCCCGGTGATGCTCAGCGAGACGGCGAGCAACCGGCGGTTGCCCGCCCCGCGGATACCGGGAGCATGGTCGTGCACGCTTCCAGGCTAGAGTGCGGGATGCCGCGCGGCGGCGGGGCGGGCTAGTCGGGAATGAGTCTCATGCTCAGATCAGCGCGAGCAGCGGCTGCAGCGCCTCGAACGCCCGGGCGCGGTGCGAGCGGACGGTCTTCTCCTCGTCGGTCCACTCCCCGACCGTGCGCTCGGCGTCGGTGGGCTGCTCATCGGGAATGAACACGGGGTCGTAACCGAACCCGCCCTCGCCCCGTGCGACCGTGGCGATGCGACCCGGCCACACGCCCTCCACGACGTGCTCGGCCCCATCGGCCAGCACAAGGGCGATGACCGAGACATAGTGAGCGGCACGATGCGGGTCGGCGACGTCAGAGATCTGGTCGAGCAGCAGTTCGCGGTTCGCCCGGTCGTCCTTCCGGTGCCCGGCCCAGTAGGCCGAGAACACCCCGGGCGAGCCGCCCAGCACATCGACACACACACCGGAGTCGTCGGCGAACGCGGCCACCCCGGTGTGGGCGGCCGCCGCGCGGGCCTTGATGAGCGCGTTCTGCGCGAAGGTCACGCCGTCTTCGACCGGCTCGGGGCCGTCGTAGCCCGCCAGCTCGAGGTCCGGCCGGGTGGCGGCCACGATCCGGCCGAACTCGACGACCTTGTGCGGGTTGTGCGTGGCAAGGACGGCGCGGGTCATTCCGCGGCCTCGAGGGCTGCGGCCTGAATGTCGCGCAGCTGTGCGCACCCGTTCACGCCGAGTTCGAGCAGCGCGTCCAGCTCGCGCTTGTCGAACGGCGCGCCCTCGGCGGTGCCCTGCACTTCGACGAACAGGCCGCGGCCGGTCACGACGATGTTCATGTCGGTCTCGGCGCGCACGTCCTCGACGTACGCGAGGTCGACCATCGGCTCGCCGTCGATGATTCCGACCGACACCGCCGAGACCGAGTCGTACAGCACCGTCGCCTTCTGCGCGATGAACTTCTTCTCGCGTCCCCAGGCGATGGCGTCCGCCAGGGCGACATATGCGCCGGTGATGGCGGCCGTGCGTGTTCCGCCGTCGGCCTGCAGCACGTCGCAGTCGATGACGATCGTGTTCTCGCCCAGCGCCTTGGTGTCGATGACGGCCCGCAGCGCGCGGCCGACGAGGCGCGAGATCTCGTGGGTGCGCCCGCCGATCCGTCCCTTGACCGACTCCCGGTCGTTGCGGGTGTTCGTCGCGCGGGGCAGCATGGCGTACTCGGCGGTCACCCAGCCCTTGCCCTTGCCGACCAGCCAGCGCGGCACGCCGTTGGTGAACGACGCGGTGCACAGCACCTTGGTGTTGCCGAAGCTGACCAGAGCCGACCCTTCGGCCTGGGCGCTCCAGCCGCGCTCGATCACGACGGGACGCAGGGCGTCCACGGTGCGCCCATCGGCGCGAACGGTCTCGCTCATGATTCTCCTCGAGGGGATGCCGCTGTCTGCGGCAGGTCGATCACTCCGGTCTGCACGAGCTTCACGCTGCGCACCTCGCGCCCCATGAGGCGGTGCGCGAGCTGCAGGAACTCGTGTTCGGAATCACCGGTGGCTTCGTATTCGTGGCGGGCGACGGCATCCATCCCCGCGAGCAGGTCGCGTGAGACGAGCTGCCGATAGACGTCCTTCGCGGTCTCGGTGTCACTCGACACCAGCGAGACCTCGGCACCCATCACATAGCTGATGGCGCCCTCCAGGAACGGGTAGTGGGTACACCCCAGCACGAGGGTGTCGACGCCGGAGTGACGCAGCGGCGACAGGTACTCCTCGGCGACAGCGAGCACCTCCGGCGAGCCGGTGACGCCTGCCTCGACGAACTCGACGAACCTCGGACACGCCTGCGCGAACACTGTCAGGTCGGCGTTGACGCCGAGCATGTCCTGGTAGACGCCCGATCCGATCGTGCCGGCGGTGCCGATCACGCCGATGCGCTTGTTGCGCGTCGTCGACATCGCGGTGCGGGCAGCGGGTCCGATCACCTCGACGACCGGCACGTCGTATCGCTCCCGCGCGTCGCGCAGCATCGCGGCCGATGCCGTGTTGCACGCGATGACGAGCATCTTCACGCCCTCGTCGACGAGCGTGTCGAGAACCTCCAGCGAGTACCGGCGCACGTCGGCGATGGGCTTGGGTCCGTACGGCGAGTGGGCCGTGTCGCCGATGTAGCGGAGTGATTCCCGCGGCAGCAGCGCCGAGACCGCGCGGGCGACGGTGAGTCCGCCGACCCCGGAGTCGAAGATTCCGATCGGCGCATCATTCACGATCGTCAAGCCTACCTGGCGCCCCGATAAGCTGACCCGCATGAGCACGGCACTGTTCACCGACCGCTACGAGCTGACCATGTTGGACGCCGCGCTGCGCGACGGCACCGCCGCACGACGCTGTGTGTTCGAGGTGTTCACCCGGCGTTTGTCAGGCGCACGCCGGTTCGGCGTCGTGGCGGGCACCGGCCGGCTGCTGAGCCTGATCCGCGACTTCCGCTTCGACGAAGACGAGCTGCGCTTCCTTCGCGACAACAGAGTGGTGGATGCCGCCACCGTCGCCTTTCTCGAGGACTACCGGTTCACCGGGTCGGTGTCGGGCTACCGCGAGGGCGAGTTGTACTTCCCCGGGTCCCCGCTGCTGACCATCGAAGGCTCATTCGCCGAGGCGGTCGTGCTGGAGACCCTCGCACTGAGCGTGCTCAACTACGACTCCGCCGTCGCCACCGCCGCCTCGCGCATGTCGATCGCGGCCGGTGACCGTCCCTTGGCCGAGATGGGTTCACGGCGCGCCGGTGAGCACTCGGCCGTCGCGGCCGCGCGCGCCGCGTTCATCGCCGGTTTCGACGCGACGAGCAATCTCGAGGCCGGCCGTACTTGGGGAATCCCGACCATGGGCACCGCCGCACATGCCTTCACGCTTCTGCATGACAGCGAAGAAGACGCGTTCCGCTCTCAGATCGAGGCCCTGGGGGTGGGCACCACCCTCCTCGTGGACACGTACGACATCCGCACCGGGGTCGAGACGGCCATCCGCGTGGCCGGCACCGGACTCGGCGGCGTCCGACTCGACTCCGGCGACCTGCCCATCGTCGCCGCCGAAGTGCGCACACAGCTCGACGAGCTCGGAGCCGCGGGCACGAAGATCACCGTCACCAGTGACCTGGACGAGTACGCGATAGCGACCCTCGCCGCGGCACCGGTCGACTCGTACGGCGTGGGCACGTCGCTGGTCACCGGCTCGGGGACGCCGACCGCCGGCATGGTTTACAAGCTCGTAGCGCGCCAGGAAGGCTCCGGCTCGTGGGTCTCCGTCGCGAAGGCGTCGACCGACAAGGCGTCGAAGGGCGGTCGCAAGGCGGCATTCCGCACCCTCGACGCGGGGACGGCGACACAGGAACTCATCTCCGTGTCTGACGGCTTCGAACAGATGCCTGCGACCTCCGAGTACCCCGATTCGCGGCCGCTGCAGGCCACCTTCGTGTCGCGCGGCGACATCGACACCTCCTTCGAGGGAGCAGATGGCGTCGCAGCCGCGCGCGCGCACCATGCGCGCGTGCGCGAGGAGCTGCCGGTACGGGCCCTGGCCCTCAGCCGCGCCGACCCTGCGATCCCGACGGTCTATGTCGAGATCGCGTGAGCCTCAGGCGCGCAGACCCTCGTAGATCTCCTTGCAGGTCGGGCAGACCGGGAACTTCTCGGGATCGCGGCCCGGTGTCCACTTCTTGCCGCACAGCGCGCGCACCGGCTTGCCGGTGAGCGCAGACTCGAGGATCTTCTCCTTCTGCACATAGTGCGAGAAGCGCTCGTGATCGCCGGGCTCGATGCTCTCCTCACGGATGAGCTCCTCGAGCTCACGGTCGAGAGTGGCGATACCGCCCTGGTCGGGGCTTTCGATCGGCGTGCTCATGAACGCCAAGTCTAGTCGCGCGCGCCGTGGACCGGGCGCGTTCACGCGGCCTCGGCGAGCTCGAGCAACCGCGTTCCGCGCCGCTCGAACACCGCGGCGCCGATTCCGAGGCCCAGCGCCAGCGTCACGACGCCGATCGCGATGCCGCCCCACATGGCCACGTCGACGTACCGGCGCTCGTCGAGCGACAGCCACCCCCACCACAGCACCGGAGCCGATACGAGCAGACTCGCCAGCAGAACTATCCCCTGCGCGAGCACCCCGCCCGATCCGGTGCGCTCGGGTTGACGGAACGGGCTGTCACCGGGACGCGTGACCGGAGACGGGGCTGCGGCCGAGGCGATGCTCGAGAGCCCGAGCCCGCCCAGAAACAGCGTCGCGCACACGCCCACCATGACCGGCGCGATCGCCCAGTCTCCGTGCAGGCCGACCGACACGGGGATCACGACCGCGAGCACGACGACACCGATCACCGCAACCGGCACGATACGTCCGACGCGGTCGGAGATGCCCCGCACGCCGCTGGCCAGATGCACCCAGATCGCCGTGGAGTCATAGGCGAGGTCGTTGTGCGGCAGCCACCCGAAGAAGAGCGCCAGAATCGGGGCGGGAACAAGGACCACCCAGGTGAAGGGCAGACCGATGATGAGCAGCGGAACCATCGCCACCGCCGCGATGATCGGAAGCACCGCCAGGTTCGCGAGGTAACGCAGATCGGTGAGCCAGTACAGCAGGCTTCGCGCAGCCACCGCTCCACCGGGGGTGCTCGGGGTGACGGCGAACCAGCCGAGGCCGCCGATCCCGCGAGCCACGGCAGGCGGCTCCACGGTCCGCAGCGCGCGGTGGACGAGTCCCCACCAGGCAGCAGCCAGCAGCGCCACCGTCACAAGAGCCACCACGAGCGACAGTGCGCCCGTCCGCCAGGGCAGCGCCCATGCTGCGCCGAACGGTGTCCGGGCGAGGATGTGCACCGCTTCCACCAATGCGTGCGGGACGTGCCCGTTCCAGCGCAGCGAGACGAGGAAGACGGCCACCGGAACGACGAGGACGAGCACTCCGACCACCAGGACGCCGGTGAGTTCTCGCGAGCGGCGCGGCGCAAGGAACATCGTGGCGAGCGCGCGGAAGACACGAGCGGCCAGGAGGCAGGTGACGGTCCCGAGCACGGCCGCCCCCACTGCGGCGGGCCACGCCACTCCTCGTCGGATCCACAGGACCGCGAGACACACGGCCAATGCTGTCTCCGCAAGGACGGGCACTGTCAGCATGCCGGACGCAGCCAACGTCGCCGCGAGCCGCCCCGATCGCAGTCCGAAGCCGCGGAAAGCCCGTGGGTCCAGGGGATCCGTCGTCCCTGTGAGCAGTGGGGCCACGACGAAACCGAGGGTGATAGCACTCCCGCTGAGCACGGTGACCACGCCGGCGGTGGCGGCGCCCGCCGTCTGCAGCTGCAGCAGCCCCCAGCATCCGATCACCACGGCGACCGCCAGTACCAGCAGCGCCAGCGTCCTCCCAACGGCCGCGCCCGCGCCCCGACGGAGCGGGGCCACCAGGACCGCGAGCCTCAGTCGGAGAATCCGTGCAGCCACTCCAGGCCCTCCACATCGCTGAGCCCGCCGGCCAGCTGCAGGAATCGCTGCTCGAGCGTCAGCTCACCGCGCACCTCGTCGATGCTGCCCTCGGCGAGCACCTGCCCGGCGACGATCACCGCGACGCGTGCGCAGACGCGCTCGATCAGCTCCATGCCGTGACTGGAGAGGATGACGGTGCCGCCATGGTCCACATAGGTGGTGAGGATCTCGAGGATCACCGCTGACGAGACCGGGTCGACGGCCTCGAACGGCTCGTCAAGGACGAGCAGGCGCGGCGAGTGGAGCAGGGCACCCGCGAGCATGACCTTCTTCGTCATGCCGGCCGAATAGTCCGATACGGGGCGTCGCAGTGCTTCGACCATGTCGAAGGCGCGCGCGAGGTCGGCGATGCGGGCGTTGACGATCCCGGCATCCAGCCCCCGCAGCATCCCGGTGTAGAAGAGCAGCTGACGGCCGGTGAGCCGATCGAAGGTACGCAGCCGATCCGGCAGCACGCCGATCATCCGACTGATCTCGCGGGGATGCCGGCGCAGGTCCACCCCGCCGATCTCGATCGATCCTTGATCAGGGCGCAGCAGGCCCGAGATCATCGACAGAGTCGTCGTCTTCCCCGCGCCGTTCGGTCCGAGGATGCCGTAGAACGCGCCGGCCGGAACGGTCAAGTCGATGCCGCCCACCGCTGCGGTCGAGCCGAACGATTTGACCAGGCCCCGGATGACGACGGCCGGGACGTCCGAGTGCGGTTCAGCAAGCGGTTCAGCCGTCGGTGGGGCGCCCGCCTGGGGCTCGGCCTCGATCGCTTCCGGCGCGACCTCCCCGCGAGTGTCCGATTCCTGCGCAGGCACATCCTCGGGGACGGGCCCGGCTTCTTCCTCCGGTTCGGGCTCGGGTTCCAGCTCCGGTTCGGGTTCAGGTTCGGGCTCGGGTTCCAGCCCTGGTTCGGGTTCAGGTTCCGGTTCGGGCTCGGGTTCCAGCTCCGGTCCGGGCTCCGGCCCCGATTCAGGCTCCGGTTCGGATGTCGGCAGCGGAGGCTTGGGAGGTACCACGATGTCGTCCAGCCGGCCCTGCGGGAGGTGCGTCGACGTCGGCAGCGGAGGTTTGGGAGGGATCACGATGCCGTCGATCGAGGTGACGGCGGCCCCCGACGATGCGGGATCAGAGGCGCGCTTCTTCGCCTTACGCGGCGTGCGGGGCTTACGCGGCGCTGACGCGACCGGCGCGTCGAACTCCCCCGCATCGGGCGAGGCCTGGGCAGTCGCCGAGCGTGGACCGCGTGGCACCGGAAGAGAGGCTGTCACCGGTCCAACGTATCAACGGTGCCCCTGTGAGACACCCTGTGAACCCGCCGTGTCCTTCGCGACGAAACAGAACATCCCCTGTGATTGCCGAGAGTCTTCAGCAACGTTCGCTACCATGGGCAAAGCACGACGGGGTGTCTCGCCGGCATGGCCGGGATCCCAGACACAGACTCCAGGAGCTGATAGTGACTGTTCAGACCGTCATCCTCGCGGCAGGTATGGGCTCGCGTCTCGGGCGCAGCCTGCCCAAGTCGCTGACCAAGCTCAACGACGGCCGCTCGATCATGGGCCAGCAGCATGACAATCTGCATGCTGCGTTCGGGCAAGACGTGCGCATCACCACGATCGTCGGCTACCGTGCCGAGACGATCGTCGAGGCCTTCCCGAAGGCGGACTACGTCTACAACGACCGCTACGACCAGACGAACACCTCGAAGAGCCTCGTGCGGGGGCTTTCGGCGACCGGCCGGGGCGGCGTGCTCTGGATGAACGGCGACGTCGTCTTCGATCCGCGCATCCTCGGCCGCGCGATCCCGCTCATCGAGGCGGATCGCTCGTTCGTCGCGGTGAACACGTCAAAGGTCAGCGACGAAGAGGTCAAGTACACGGTTGCTGCCGACGGCTCCATCAAGGAGCTCTCCAAGACCGTCGTCGGTGGCATCGGCGAGGCGATCGGCATCAACTACATCTCCAGTCGAGACAAGAAGGCTCTGATCCGTCAGCTGCACCGCGTCGACGACCAGGACTATTTCGAGCGCGGCCTCGAGCTGGCCATCCTCGAAGACGGCCTGAAGCTCGTTCCGCTGGACATCTCCGATCTCTACGCGGTCGAGGTCGACTTCGCCGAAGACCTCGATCGGGCCAATCTCTACGTCTGAGTGATGGCCAGGCGGGTCCACCGCATCGACTCGCTGCCCGACGATGCGCCGTGGTCAGGTGGTCTACCGCCTGAGGGCTCTCCTGAACATCCCCTGCCCGTGCGCGCGCTCGATCGTGTCCTGGCGATCCAGCGCCCCGCGGTGCTCGCGCACCTGAGGAGCATCCGGCTGCGGCATCCCGATGCCACCCCGGCGCAGATCGTGCGCATCCTCGAGAGGCGCTATCTGACGACGGTCACGGCCAGCGGGGCCGCTGTCGGAGCCACGGCGGTCATCCCAGCGGTCACGACCGGCGTCACACTGGCTCTCAGCGGGGTGGAGACCTTCGGGTTCGTTGAAGCCACCGCCCTGTTCGCACAGTCTCTCGCCGAGGTGCATGGCATCCGTGTCGACGACCCCGACCGTGCACGCGCCCTCGTGCTGACGCTCATGCTGGGGTCCGAAGGCGTCGATCTTCTCGCCCAGCTCGCTCGCCAGGCGACAGGCAAGGGCCCGTCGCGTGGCGCCTACTGGGGCGAACTCGTCACCAAGTCGCTCCCCCGGGCAGCACTCGGCCCTCTCGTCGACCGGCTCAAGAACACGTTCGTCCACCGGTTCGCCATCGCGGGAGGAACATCGTTCGTCGGCAAGGCACTCCCGTTCGGCGTCGGTGCCGTCGTCGGCGGCGCCGGAAACGGCATCCTCGGCCGTCGGGTCGTGGTCGGCGCACGCCGCGCATTCGGCCCTCCGCCGGCACACATCCCCCGGGAGGTCGAACCCCGCGCGGACGCACGACGGGTCGAAGACATCGTCGGTGGGAGGCTTCGCGGAGCGGGCCGAGCCGTGGGCGGCGCCGCCACGCGAGCCGCACACGCCGTCGGCACTGCTGCACACCGCGCTCGCATCCCCCGCGACTCCACAGACCGCGGAGATCACTCCGCCGCTGGCAAGGACTGAGTCGGGCGAGCTCACGCGAGCCTCAGTGCGGTTGCCACATCGACACGAGCGGACCGTCGACCGCGCGGGTCACGTCGGCCACCGTGATCTCGTCCGAACTCTGTGCGAGACCGCCTCGGTCTCGCAGATGGGGTCTGCCGTACAGCCGCATTGGCCGCCGCTGGTTCCTCCCCAGCATCCCCTGCGCCTCCGCCGTCCACAGAGCGACGCTGTGCTGTCGCCGAACGCGGCTTCGGCGTCCGTACCCGTCCCTAGCGTCGGCATCATGTCGCATCCCACAACTGATCGCCTCTCCCCCGCCCGTCCCGTTCCCTGGCGCGTCGACCACCTCTACGACACGCATGCGCTCGTGACGAACGTCGGCGGTGAGCCGCTCGACTTCGTCCGCGCGTTGGTGAGGACGGGACCAGATAGACAGAGCCACCACTGGGGCCAGATGCTCCCCGGAGAGACCGCCGAACTGTGTCTGTGCAGGTTCGATCCGGAGCGCACCGCCGTCACGATCGCGTGGTTCCGTCCCGGAGACGGCGGTGAGTTCGCCTGGTGTTTCGGCCTTTCGGAGCCCGACGAGACCACTGCGGGGCGACAATGAGGGCATGGGACTTTTCGCCTCTCAACCTGAGAACCCCTTCGAGTGGGCCGGCCTGCCCTCCGAACCGCTCGGTCCGCACAACGACGCCGAGCTGCTGGAGACGCCGCCGGTCGACCCGTACGCCATCTCGACGTCGGGAGGTTCTACGTCCATCGCCAACGACGTGGTGGATGCCGCGCCCGGCGACACCGCAGGCCAGGACGGCGACGTCGCAGCAACCGGCGACGACGACTGACCGTCCGGACTGCATCGGTTCCTCCACAGGTCACCGGTTCTCCACAGATCCGCGAAACACGGTCCACGGGGCCGTGACGATGTCCAGCATGGAGTGATGGACACCGCAGAACAGCCCACCATCCTTCATTCCGCCTCGGGCGCCGACTTCCTCTCGACCGTCCCGGCGATCGCCGGCCGGACGATGACCGACAGCGTCGCCATCATCCCGTTCACCGGCAAGCGGACCTTCGGTCTGATGCGCATCGATCTCCCGCCCGCCGAGGCTGGGGGCGACGTGCATGACCGCATCGCCTCGATCGCCCTGGGCGCCCTGAGCCGCATCGACTGGTGCGACGGTGTGATGTTCGTCGTCTATGCAGAAGACACGTTTCCGGCTGCGTTCACCGGGCACGATGGTTTCGTCGAACGTCTTGCAGATCGCTTCGAAGAGGGCGGCTTCGCCGTCAAAGACGCGTTCTGCGTCGCCGCAGACGGATGGGCCAGCTGGTACGAGCCCCACCCGCCGTTCGACGGGCACGATATCGACGAGATCTCGCAGAGCCCCGTCGGGGCCCAGGCCGCGCGCCTCCACGACGAGCAGGAGACTCCCGCCTTCGATCGTGAGGGTGCGCTGCCGGCGGCCGATCCGACCCTCACCGCCACGCTGACCGCGGCGGTCGACGATCTGCTCACCGACGCGACCGAGCGCAACGCCTTCGGCGTGCGCATTGCGACGTCCCTGCCCGATCCGATCGACTTCGTCGAGACCCTGCTCCGGCGGGACGCCGACGACACACCCGTGTCAGTGCTGTCCCGGCTGGCGGCTCTCAGCGTGAATCGTGCGTACCGCGACGTCATGATGCTGCAGATGGCATTCGGTCGGAAGGTCGGACGGCGCGCACGCGCCGAGAACGACCGCTGGCTGGACCTGCAGCGGGGCAGCGGCAAGACGATGGACGAGGTCGTTCAAGCCGAGTTGGGGGCGGCCGACAACCAGACGACGTCGGAGATGGGCGAGCTCATCATCGGTGAACGCAGCACCAAGCCTCGGCCAGCACGCGTCCGCCGTGCAATCGGAATCCTCGCACGCACGATCGCCCACCTTCCGCCCGATCTGCGTCCCGACCTCCTCTGCATGCTCGCCTGGCTGCACTGGTCTCTCGGCGCCAGCACGGCGGCCGCAGCCCATGTCGATGCAGCCCTCGCGATCGATCCCGCCCACGGCATGGCACGGATCGTCCATACTCTGATCGCCACCAACAAGATCCCCCAGTGGGTCTTCGCGCACTACAACGACGCCGGCGCTGGGCTTCGTGCGGCGACGCCACCGCGGGTGCCCTCCTCGGTATGACGGCATCGCATCGGCATGGGATGATCGAGGGGTGCAGGACGACGCCACACGACATCGCGACGCGCCCGTCCCACCCCTCGGTTCCGGCGTCTCCTTCGTCATGCCCGTCCTCAACGAGGCCGCCTATCTCGAGCGAGCCGTCCGCACGGTCCTCGCGCAGGCAGTCGACGGCCCCTCCGAGCTCGTGCTGGCTCTCGGCCCCTCCACAGACGGGACCACCGAGATCGCCCGTCGGCTCGCGACATCCGACCGACGCATTCTGCTCGTCGACAATCCCGGTGCCGACATCCCCAAGGGCCTCAATCTCGCCATCCGCGCGAGTCGCAACCCCACGATCGTACGGGTCGACGCACACTCCGAGCTCTCCGACGGTTACGTCCGCTCCGCGCTGGCAACGCTCGCCCGCACCCGTGCCGCCAACGTGGGCGGGGTCATGCGCGCCGACGGCCACACCCCTTTCCAGCGTGCCGTGGCGCGCGCGTACAACTCGCCGATCGGTCTGGGCGGGGGCGCCTATCACGGTGGAGCGCAGGCCGGAGAAGCCGAATCCGCCTATCTGGGCGTGATGCGCCGTGACGTGCTTGAAGAGGTCGGACTCTTCGACGAGACGGTGCGGCGCGGTGAGGACTGGGAACTCAACCTGCGCATTCGCAGCGCCGGCTACCGCGTCTGGTTCGACCCGGCACTGTCGGTCACGTACTGGCCGCGCGAGAGCTGGACGCGGCTCGCGCAGCAGTTCCGCGCAACGGGTGCCTGGCGTGGCGAGCTCGTCCGCCGCTACGGCCGACGAAACTCGCTGCGGTTCTTCGCTCCTCCGGCGCTCGTCGTCAGCATCGCGGCCGCGATCGTCGTCGGCGCGCTGCAGCTGACGCGCGTGCTCGGCGGCCGCGCATCCGCCATCGCCTCGGTCGTGTATCTGCCGCTTCTCGCGTACCTCGTCCTCCTCGGCACGGTTGCCGCCGGTCGAGGGGGCGGACGGGGTTGGCGCGATCGCCTGTGGACACTCGCGGTGCTGCCGACCATGCATCTGGCCTGGGGCGTCGGCTTCCTGCAGGGCCTTGTCGCCGGAGCCCACGGCACCGTCGACACCTCACGGCTGGGCTCGCGCAACACGCCGCTGCCCTGAGCGTCAGCGCTCGACGAAGCCCTGGTCCAGGATGCGCGCCACGACCCGCTGGGCGGCGTTCCCATCGTCGCGGGCGTTGAACGTCTCCCGCCAGCGCTCGTACCGCTGCGCCCACTCAGCCGGATCGTGATCGCGGATCGCGGCGGCCAATTCCTCCTGCGTGTGCACGATCGGCCCCGGCGCGTGCGCCGGCAGATCGAAGTAGAAGTCGCGCAGACGTCCGCGGTAGTGCGCGATGTCGGGCGTGAAGAAGAAGACGGGGCGCCCGGTCACCGTGAAGTCGAACATCACCGACGAATAGTCCGTGATCAACAGGTCAGCCGCCGACATCACCTGGGCGGCATCGGGAAAGCCCGTCACATCGATCACGCGTGCGCCTGCGGCATCCTGCCCCGGAATCAGGGTCCGAGAGTGCCCGCGCACGAGGACCACCGCTCCGGTCTGCCGCGCCAACGCCTCGGCATCGAGGAAGTCGACCATCTCGTCGCGGTCGTCCCGCCAAGTCGGTGCGTACAGCAGAACGCGCTCGCCGTCGGCGATGCCCAGCAGGCGGCGCGTGGCTCCCCCGTCGCCGGTGACCAGCACGTCATTGCGCGGATACCCCTCGATCCAGACCGGCCGCCTGTGAAAGGCGTACGCGCCGCGCAGAATCCGCGCGGCGTAGGGATTCTGCGCGAGCAACACGTTCCAGCGGCTCGACTCGCGCAGCGCCGCCGCCATCCGCCGCGGCGCGACGCCCCGGTGCAGTGCCAGCCGCTTCAGCGGCGTTCCGTGCCACGTCTGCAGCACCCGTTGGCCGCCGCGCCGCTCGAAGCGCCGCCGCAGCCAGTCGTTGACCACGAGCAAGCGCGCCGCGCCTCGGGCACGCCACCACTCGGGGCTGCCCTCGACAACCGCGACAGCGCCGTCGGGAACGGGGATCGACAAGTCCACGACGCTCCAGTACCGCCTCACATGCGGCGCGTGGCGCACCAGTTCCCGGTCGATCGCGAGCGGGTTGTCGCTCACGTTGCGGCCGTAGAAGCTCTCGAAGAAGACGGCGTTCTCCAGCGGTGTCTTCGGGCGCGTGGCGTACCGGCGCTCCAGCGCGGCCTGACCTTCCCACGACTCATACGCCGGGTCGACCGGAGGGCCCACCCGCACCGTGTCCCCCTCAACGGACGCCCGCAGCGCGCCGAGCATCGTGACGGGGAGGGATGCCGCAGGCACATCGGCACCGTCGATCTCGAGCGTGTACTCGCCGCTCGGCAGCGGCAGCAGCGGACCGCCCCACCGCGCCGCCCGCAACGGCACGACCGCGCGCCACGTCTTGCCGCGGCCGCTCACGCGTGCGATCGTTCGGGCCCGAGACCCCACGAGCATCGCCGATCGCGGCCGCGCACCGGCGCCGCTGACGACGAGCGCGGGCGCGTCGCCCGCTTCGAGCCGTACCTCGGTCATCGTGCCCGCCTCCCCGCCCGCACGCGTGCGACGATCCTCTCGTGCACGCGTGCCGCGTTCCGTCCGTCTCGGTGTGCGTGCACGACGGTGTCCAGTTCGCGGGCACGCGCCAGCCGACGCTCTCGCACGTCGGCGTCGGCGAGCACGGCATCGATCTGCGCGACGGCTTCCGACCAGGTGCGCGCCGCATCGTCGCCGGCGATGTCCGCGTAGGTGCCGTACAGGCCGCGCCTGGCGACGTAGCTCTCCAGATCCGGTGCGAGGAACACGCTGGGCAGCGGGATCAGCGTCACGTCGTAGAGAAGCGACGAGTAGTCGGTGAGGAAGACATCCACCCCCGGCAGTACGGGGGTCACGTCGGTGAGGACGTCTGATCCCAGCATCCTCACCCGATCCGTGGGCCGCGGCGGCGAATACCGACCGGCGCCGAGCGGATGGGAGCGGACGAGCAGCACGGCGTCGCGCGCGTCGAGCATCGCGATGATGGCTTCCCATTCATCGGCGTCGGGGATCGCGGCATCGGGGTCCCCGTCGCGCCAGGTCGGCGCGTACAGCACGAGCCGTCGATCGCCCACGTCGCCCACGGTGGCCGCGATCGTCTCGCGTGCGGCGCGGCGGCGGGCCGCGGCATCCCCCTGCGACAGCACGTCCACCCGCGGCTCGCCCGTCACCGGCACGTGGTTGTCGGCCAGCGAGAACGCAGACTCGAGCCGCCCGCGCACGAGGTGCGACGCGGCGGGGATCAGATCGATCTGCCGCGTGGTCCGGCGGTAGGCGAGCCGCAGCACCGCGCGCACGAGACGCGCGAAGGGCAAGCGCCGCAGTGCGACGGGCAGCTGGACGGTCTCGGGCGAGTCGATACCGACCCGCTTGAGCGGGATCCCGTGCCACAGCTGCGCGATGAACGCGCCGGAGGTCGCATAGCGGTTCACGTCACCGAACCCGTGCGTGACCACGACCACGCGGGCGCGCGCAGTGCGCCAGAACCCCCTCACGGAATGCCGCCGGATCGTGGGGATGCCGAGGGCCGCGGCATCCCGCTCCTCGCGGTCACTGCCGACGAGCCAGACCGAGGGATGCCGCGCCGCGGCCTCATTCCACAGCGCGAGGGCGCCGTCACCGATGCCCGCACCGCACCCGTAGACCCATTCATCCGGGCTGCGAGGGATGAGCACGGTCGCGAGCCGTCCCGCCGCATACAGAGGGATGCGCACGAGCTTGGCCGCGTTCCCCGCGCTGAACGAGAAGGACGCCACCCCGCGAGCCTATCGCGGGGTGGCGTCTTGTCTCTGAGCGATCACTTCGTGAGCGACCCCAGGGTGACCTGTGTGGTCTCCGTCTTGCCATCGCGGACGTAGGTGACCTCGGCGGAACTTCCGCTGGCCAGTGCGCGTACCTGCGCGGTGAGGTCCACGGCGCCCGTCACCGGAACGCCGTCGAACTTCGTCACGATGTCGCCCGCCTTCAGGCCGCCCTCGGCCGCGCCGCCGCCGCTGGTCACGTCGACGATGTACGCCCCCGTGATCGTCGCCCCCTGGACTGTGGACGCGTCGCGGACGCTGGCGCCGAGCAGACCGTGCGTTGCCGAGCCGTTCTTCATCAGGTCGTCTGCCACGCGGTGAGCGATGTCGGACGGGATGGAGAAGCCCACGCCGATCGAGCCGCTCTGGTCGGATGACGAGGTGCTCCCGGCGGAGGCGATGGCCACGTTGATGCCGACCAGCTCGCCCTTGCCGTTCACGAGCGCGCCACCCGAGTTGCCGGGGTTGATCGGCGCGTCGGTCTGGATGACGGCGATCTTGATGGTCTCGGAGGTCTGCTGCTGGGTCTGCCCCTGCCCGAAGTCGAAGTAGTAGGGGTTGTCGCCCTGTTGGCCATCACCGTTCTGGCCTTCGTCGCCACCGCTGCTGTCGGGCGCGGCCGACGAAGCGATCTCGATGGAGCGGTTCAGGGCGCTGACGATTCCGGTGGTCACCGTGTTCGACAGTCCCAGCGGCGCACCGATCGCCACGGTCTGGTCGCCCACATTGAGCTTCGAGGAGTCGCCCCACGTGATCGGCGTCATTTCGGGGGCGCCCTCGAGCTTGATCACGGCGAGGTCGTAGACCGGGTCGGTTCCCACGATCTTGGCGGCGTAGATGTGTCCGTCCGACGTGGTCACCGAGATCGTCGGGTCGGCGCTCTCACCGTCGAGCGTGACGACGTGCGTGTTGGTGAGCACGTAGCCGTCCTTGCTGAGCACGACGCCCGAACCGGTACCACCGCTCTGGCCGGCGCTCACGTTGATCGTGACGACGCTGGGAACCACCTTCGTGGCGATCGCCGTGGTGGCGTTCACGCTGTCGGTGTTGTTAACCGTCACGACCTGCGGGCCCGACGAGGTCGACGACGCGTCGGAGGGACCCCACAGGTTCGCGCCGGCCCACGTCGTGCCCACGCCCGCGGCGCCGCCGACGAGCGCTGCCGCCACGAGCAGGCCCACGACCTTGCCGGGGCCGGACTTCTTCTTCTCGGCGGTGCGCACCTGCCCTCCGGCGGGCTGACCGGTCGGAGCGCTCGACGGCACGCCAAAGCCTTGACCCGGATAGGGCAGGGTCGGGGCGGACACCGAGGAAGCGGATGCTGGGGGCACCGACGGGGCCGAGTACGACGGGTGCTGCGGTGCAGGGCGAACACCACCGCTGGGCGCGGCACCGGTGGCGCCGGTGGCGGGCGGCAACGGCGGGACCGGCGGAATGGACTGCGATGCGGAGTTCTCCTCGGGACGGTTGTCCTGGTTCTCACTCATGGGGTGCTCCTTCTGGCTGACATCTGCCAGCATGCCGCCGGTTTCTGTGTGTTCCGTATGGCGGAACCGCGATCACACTATGCGGGTAGCGTGTGTCGTGTGCAAGACATTCCCGGAGCATGGCGCCGCGCCGCCGCCGGAGCGGGTCTCCTCAGTCCGAACGGGGTGGCCGCACCCACCATCTTCGCCGAGATGAGCGATCTGGCCGCCCGCACCGGCGCGATCAATCTCGGCCAGGGCTTTCCCGACGAGGACGGCCCGGCAGAGGTCCTCGAGGCGGCGCGGGCCGCGATCGCGAACGGCGTCAATCAGTATCCGCCGGGACGTGGCATCCCCTCCCTCCGCTCGGCGATCTCCGAGCATCAGCGGCGCTTCTATGGTCTGACCGTCGACCCCGATCGCGATGTCGTCGTCACCGCCGGCGCCACCGAGGCCATCGCCGCCGCCCTCCTCGCACTCGTCGACGGTCCCGACGACGAGGTCGTCGTCTTCGAGCCGTATTACGACTCGTACGCAGCCTGCGTCGCCCTCGCGGGTGCTCGTCTGGTCCCGGTGCCGTTGCGCTGGCCCGACTTCCAGCCCGATCTCGAGGTGCTGCGCGCGGCCGTCAGCGATCGCACGCGGGTGATCCTCGTGAACGACCCGCACAACCCGACCGGCGCCGTGTTCAGCGCAGAGGTGCGGGCCGAGATCGTCCGCCTCGCCGAGCGGCACGACGCCCTGATCGTCGAAGACGAGGTGTACGAGCATCTTATTTTCGACGAACCGCACGTGCCGCTGGCCACGCTGCCCGGCGGGTGGGAGCGCACTCTGTCGATCTCGTCCGCCGGAAAGACCTACTCGGTGACCGGATGGAAGATCGGCTGGGTCTCGGGTCCTGCCGCCCTCGTCGACGCTGTTCTGGCCGTCAAGCAGTTCCTGACCTATGTCAACGGCAGCCCGTTCCAGCCGGCCGTGGCCACGGGCCTCGCTCTCTCCGACGCCTTCTTCACCGGCATCGCGGCGACGCTGCGCCACAAGCGCGACGTGTTGGGAGCGGGACTTCGCTCTGCAGGATTCGCGGTGTCACAGCCACGGGGCTCGTATTTCACGGTGGCGGATGCCACGGCCCTGGGCGCGAAGGATGCCGCGGACTTCTGTCGTGAACTGCCCGCGCGGGCGGGAGTGGTGGCGATCCCCCTGACGGCGTTCGTCACCACCGCGCACCGGGACGCGTATGCGACGCTCGTCCGGTTCGCCGCATGCAAGCGCATCGAGGTCATCGACGAGGCCGCGCGGCGTCTGCAGACTCTCGTCTGAGGCGAGCGCGAGCCTCACTCCCTCGGTACCACCCGAAAGCGGCGCTGCGCCAGCACCGGATTCGCCTGCCGCACGCTGCGCAGCACCCCGGGGTCGAGATGAGCCACGGCGACGTCCGTAGCTGTCGCGAGCGCCGCTGTGACGACCCCCTGCGGATCCACGATCATCGAGTTGCCGACGCCCAGCGGCGGCGGGTGATCCGCGCCCGCCAGGTACACCGTGTTCTCGATGGCGCGCGCCAGCAGCAACGTGCGCCAATGGTGTTCCTTCAACGGGCCGCGCACCCACTCGGCGGGTACCAGCACCACGTCGGCGCCCGCGTCGACGATGCGCCGGGTGACCTCGGGAAAGCGCAGGTCGTAGCAGGTCTGCAGCCCGAAGCGCAGGCCGTCGATCGCAAAGGTCTCGGGCTCGCCGATGCCGCCGGGTTCGACCCAGTCAGACTCGCGCTGACCGAAAGCGTCATAGAGATGCAGCTTTCGATACGCGGCCACCGGGCCGCCAGCATCCACCGCCACCGTCGTATTGCGCACCCGGCGTCCGTCGGCTCCCCGCTCGAGAAGCCCCGCAACCAGGTGCACTCCGCGCCGCGCGGCCAGCGCTGTCAGCGCCGCCGTGAAAGGCCCGTCGAGGTTCTGGGCAAGGGTGACCAGGGTCTCGTCGAACGGGTCGATGAACGCACTCGAGTACTCGGGGAACACCACCACGCGCGCCCCGCGATCTGCCGCCAGAGCCGTGAGGCTCTCGATCTGCTCGAGGTTCGCACGGGCGTCACCGGTCGGAGCGAACTGCGCGACGGCGACGGCGACCGTGTCGGAGGTGGGCATGTCTCCATCCTCGCGAGGTGCACTGTCCGCGGCAAGCCCGCGCCCTCGCCGCGGGCATAGCCTGGGGCTGCGGCTGGGAAGCCCGCCGCGGAAAGGACGACATGACAGATTCCCCGTATCCGAAGCGCACACCCGACCTGCTACGGCGACGCGACGAGGTCGTGCCCGACACGGCGGCGGCGTTCCAGGCGTTCAGCCGTCAGGTGTTCGCGGCGGGAGCCCTCGATGATAAGACGAAACAGCTGATAGCGGTGGCCGTGGCCCACGTCACGCAGTGCCCGTATTGCATCGACGGTCACACCAAGCTCGCGGCCCGGAAGGGCGCATCGGACGAGGAGATCATGGAGGCCGTGTGGGTCGCCGCCGAGATGCGCGCGGGCGGTGCCTACGCGCACTCGCTGGTGGCGCTGAACGCCCTCGAAACGGTGCACGGCCACCATCGCGCCGGCTGACCGCCCGTGGACGCTATCCCACCGGCCGTCCGGGTGCTGGGCGAGACCTCCGTCCGCGCGGATCAGGACGCCTACAAGCAGCTGGCGACGCTCGCCGCGCGCGGTGTCGCCGTGGTCTCGGCTGTGCAGGGACGGTGGGATGTCGCGGCCACCGTCACCGACTTCTTGTCGGTCTCGTACGACCCGCCCACGATGGTGGTGAGTCTGTTCGGCCTCTCGCGGATCGCCGAGGCGGTCACCTCGTCCGGCCGGTTCGCCGTGAGTCTGCTCGCGCATGACCAGCGCGGCCTCGCCGACCGGCTCGGGGCGCCCGGCGCCCCGCTCGTGGGACTGCTCGACCAGGTGCCGCACTCGCGGCGCGAGCCGCTGGCCCCTGTCGTCATCGATTCCGCGCTCGCATGGTTCGAACTGCGCGTGGTCGCGACACAGGATGCCGCGACCCACGTTCTCGTCGTGGGCGAAGTGGTCGCCACGTGTGCGACCGCGCGGTGGAGCGCTCGGCCGCTGGTGCGATGGCGGTCGGAGTATCAGTGATGCCCGGGCCGCGGCGGCGTGCCGTCAGGCGACTTCTTCGGCCTCGTCGTCTTCGACCTCGTCGCCGCCTTCCGCCGTGACGTCGCCGGCGGCCTCGCCCTCGCGCTTGACCGCGGAGATCTCGAACTCGAGCGTGATCTTTTCGGAGACGAGCAGTCCACCGGCATCCAGCGGCATGTTCCACTCGAGGCCGTACTCACGACGGTCGAGGCGACGGGTGCCCTCGAAGCCGGCGCGCAGTGCACCGAACGCATCGCGGTGAGCGCCTGTGAACTCGATCGGAACCGTGACCTGCTTCGTGACATCGCGGATGGTCAGGTCGCCGAACACGACGAGCGCGTTCTCGCTGACCTCTTCGATCCGGGTGCTGTGAAACGCGATCTCCGGCCAGGTCTCGGCGTCGAAGAAGTCACCGCTGCGCAGGTGGTCATCTCGCTGGGTGCTGCGGGTGTCGACGCTGGCGACCTGCAAGACCACCCGCGCGGCGGAGTTCTCGGGCTCGTCGAAGTCGACGTGCAGGTGTCCGGCCACGTCGTTGAAGGCGCCGCGGACGGTGGAGACCATCGCGTGCTTCGCTGAGAAGCCGATGCGCGTGTGCGCAGGATCGAAGTCCCAGTCGCCACTCAGGTCGAATTTCTCTGCGGTCATGTTCTTCCCATCGGTCAATACACGAACTTCCCCAGTCTGCCACCTCAGCGAAAGGGAAGCCGCCCGCTGACGTGAGGACCCTCTCCTTTTCGGAGTGGCCGCACACGTCGAAGGCCCCCACTTTCGTGGGGGCCTTCGACTTTCGTTGCGGGGGCAGGATTTGAACCTACGACCTCTGGGTTATGAGCCCAGCGAGCTACCGAGCTGCTCCACCCCGCGGCACATCAATAGCCTAACATGCCGCGGGGCCGGAACACGAATCGTCACCGGTCACTGCTCGCCCGACAGCTGCAGGAGCGTGTTCAGCGCATCCGTCAGCCGGGTGTCGGCCTCGCCGTACTTGGTCCAGTCGCCGGCCTTCATCGCGGCCTCACGGTCGGCCAGGGCTTGCTTCGCCTCTTGCAGCGCGGTCTGGAACGCCACGGACGTGTCAGGGTTCACACCCGTGCCGCCCTCGCCCGAGCCGCCCTCCGTCCCGGTGGTCTCACCGGGCGTGGGCGTCGGCGACGGCGTCACATCGCTGTCACCGGTGGAGGCGCCGGAGTCGCCGCCGAACAGCGTGTCGAGCGCCTCGGCGAGGGTGTCTTCGAACGCCACCTTGTCGCCGAAGGCGACGAGGACCTTCTGCAGGGTCGGCAGCTTCGTGGCACCCGCGGACTGCACATACACCGGCTGCACATAGAGCAGACCGCCGCCCACCGGAAGGGTCAGCAGGTTGCCCTTCAGCACCTGCGAGTCACCTTGCTTGAGCAGGTTGAAGTACTGAGACACCTCGGGCTCGGAGTCGAAGCTGTTCTGCACCTGGCCGGGCCCGGGCACCGGCGTCGACGCGCTGATCTCCAGCATCCGCAGCTTGCCGTAGTCGGCCGACTTCTTGCCGCCCGTGCCGCCCGCATTCGAGTCCACCGCGAGGTAGCCCATCAGCACGTTGCGTGACTCGCTGCCCTGGTTCGAGGCGGGAATGAAGCTCGTGAACATCGAGTACTGCGGGTCGTCCTGCCCCGGCATCTTCATCGTCAGGTAGTACGGCGGCTGCAGCGAGTCGCCGTTCTGCGGGTCGTCCGGGGTGATCCACTTGTCATCGCCGCGGAAGAACGACTGCGCGTCGTCGACGTGGTACGTGCTCAGGATCGACCGCTGCACCTTGAACAGATCGGTCGGATAGCGCACGTGGCTCATGAGCTCGCCGCTCATCTCGGAGAGCGGCTTGACCGTGGTCGGGTAGATGTTCTCCCACGTCTGCAGCACCGGGTCGTCCGCGTCCCACGCGTACAGGGTCACGTGGCCGTCATAGGCATCCACGGTCGCCTTGACCGAGTTACGGATGTAGTTGACGTCGTCCATCGCGATCGTCGGCGTCGGGTTCGACGAGTCGGCGATCGCCTGCGAGAAGCTCGTGGTGTGGGAGTACGGATAGCTGTCACTGGTCGTGTAGCCGTCGACGATCCACACGATCCGTCCGTCCACGACGCTCGGGTACGGGTCGCTGTCGAGCGTCAGGTACGGCGCCGCCTTCTTCACACGTGAGGCCGGATCGCGGTCGTAGAGGATCTGCGATTTCTCGTTGATGCTGTCGGAGAACAGGATCTGCTCCGACTGGAACTTCAGCGCGTAGACGAGCCGGTTGAACCAGCTGCCGATGTTCGGGCCGCCGTCGCCGTCGAACGTGGTCTTGACCTCGTCGCCGCTGGTGTCGCTGCCCGAGAGATAGTCCAGCTCGATGGGGTTGGATCCCTCGGGCGCGCCGACGATCGAGTACTCCGGAGAATACTCACCGAAGTACACACGCGGCTGGTAGTCGGTGTCGGACAGGAAGCCGGCCGACGGGATGCCGCGCTCCAGGAACACCGGCTTTCCGTCGCTCGTGCGAGCGTTGCCCTTGGCGACGACGATGCCATAGCCGTGCGTGTAGATCTGGGTGGTGTTCTGCCAGCTGATATTGGCGCCCAGAGCACTCAGGTTCAGCTCGCGCACCGACACGACGGCATCCTGGTTCGATCCGTCGATGTCGTACCGGTCGACATCCATCGGGTTCTGGAACTGGTAATACGACCGGTACTGTTCGAGCTGCTGCACCGTCGGCGGGATGATCGCCGGGTCCATGATGCGGATCTGCGCCGTGGTCTCGGCGTCGGCGCGCAGCTGGCCCTTGGTGGCGTCGGTCTCGGCCGCGAAGTCCGTGGATTCCATGCCGTCGACCCCGTAGGCGGACTTGGTGGCGTCCATATTGTGCTGGATGAACGGCTTCTCCAGGGTCAGCGCGTTCGCCCTGACCTGCACCGTGTTGACCACCCACGGGTAGGCCATGCCCAGGACGATCGCCGAGACGATCAGCAGCCCGGTGGCGATCAGCGGATAGCGCCAGTGTCCGATGATCGCCGTCATGAAGAAGAGGATCGCGACGATGGCCGCGATGATCGCGAGGATCAGCTGACCGGGGATGGTGGCGTGCACCTCGGTGTAACCGGGCCCGGTGATCGTGCCGTTGTCGGAGACGAGGGTCTTGTACCGATCGAGCCACAGACTCGCGGCCTGCAGCAGCAGGTACACCCCCGCCAGCACCGCGAACTGAATGCGGGCCGCCCGCGAGATGCGCAGCTCACGGTTCGCGATCCGCACCGATCCGTAGAGGTACGCCACGACCGCCGAGACGAGCAGGCAGATGAGGACCACCGCCGAGGTGAACCCGAGCAGCGCGCTGTAGAACGGCATCGCGAACATGTAGAAGCCGGTGTCGAGACCGAACTGCGGATCGCTCACCGACGTGTGCACGCCGTGCAGCCACATCGCGACCGTCTCCCACTGAGTGGATGCCGCGAACCCGGCGAAGAAGCCGAAGAAGACAGGGATGCCCCACATGGCCAGCCGGCGGAGCGGCTCCACGACCTCCTGATAGCGGTCCAGCTGCGCGCTCAGGCGCGCGTAGACCGGACGCAGCCGATAGGCGAGCTGAATGCACAGCCAGACCGGCACCGCCATGCCGAGGAACCCGATCGCGAACATCCCGACCCGTGCGAACCACTGCGTGGTCAGCACGTTCGTGTACCCCAGCTGGTTATACCAGAGCCAATCGGTGTAGAGATTCGCGAATACGAAGAACGCCACCACCAGAGCGGCGATGATCACGAGCGTGATCGCGACGACGCGACGGGATCGGCGGGGCGTGGCTTCAGCGGGGGCGGGTGTCGAGGTCACTCCCTCATCCTAGGAGGGCCTCTGTGTGTATCAGGTGAAAAGCGTCAGGATCGCCCGCATGTGGGCAGCGCGTCGAGGTCTCCCCCGTCGCGAAGCGTCTGGAGAACCTTCAGCGAGTCGTCGAGGGTGCTCACCGAGAAGACCCGCAGGCCCGTCGGGACGTGCCCGATGACCTCGTCGCAGTTCGACTTCGGCGCGATGAAGTACCGAGCCCCGGCATCCTTCGCCCCATACAGCTTCTGCCGGATACCGCCGATCGCCCCGACCTCGCCGGCCGCGTTGATAGTGCCGGTGCCGGCGACGTTCTTGCCGCCGTTGAGGTAGCCCGGCGTGAGCGTGTCGATGATGCCCAGGGCGAACATCATTCCCGCCGAGGGACCGCCCACGTTGTTCAGCTGGATGGTCACATCGATCGGGAAGTCGTAGTCGGTGAGCAGACTGACACCGATGAGCCAGGTGGTCTTTCCGTCCGTGGTCGCCTTCTTGGGGGTGACCGACACGGTCTTCGCCGCGCCGTCACGCTCGATCTGCAGGGTGACCGGGTCTCCGGCGGCCTTCGCTATGACATCACGCAGAGTGGTGATGTCAGTGATCTCGGTGCCGTTCGCGGCGACGATGACGTCGTCCTTCTGCAGCACGCCCTGCGCCGCGGAGTCGTCGGTGAGGCTGTAGACGGTGAGCTTCGACGGCACGTCGTACCCCAGATGCAGAAGGGCTGCGGCCGTGGCTTCCTTCTGCGAGTCGGTCATCATCGCGGCCGACTCCTGATCACGCTGCTCGGTGGTCTCGCCCTCGGGGAAGACCGCGTCGATGGGCAGGACCGCCTTCGCGGGGTCGAACCAGGCACCGGCCAGTTCCAACCACGAGGGGGTGCGCTCGCGGTTCCCGACCGCCTGCACGGTGAGCATGTCGAGCGTGCCGGAGGTCGGATACGTGGTCGCGCCGTCCACCGAGATGAGCGGCACCTGCTTGCCGTCGGCGTTCGGCGCCGTGCCGAGCGTGTCGAAGACCGGACCAGGCCGCTGGATGACGAATCCGGTGGGAAGGAAGGTGAGGATGAGCAGAACCACCAACGCGATCGTGAGGGCCCACACACCCACGACCGCCCCACGCCTGCGTTGCCGGCGCGGGGCCGGCACCACGGAGACGTTCTCGTCGAACAGCGTCACCGGCGCCCCTTTTGTTCTCGTTCGCGACCGGCGTACTGACATCGCGTGCAGGGCCGGGGATCGACGTGATCCGTGCGACTAGCGTAGAACCACACCCCCAGACCCTGCTGAAAGGCGGCTGAAGTGGCAGACGACGACCGCGAGCCGGAAGACGACTTCCAAGAGATGCTGCGCAGGCTGCTCGGCGGAGCAGACGGGCCGACGCCCGAGCAGCTCGAGCAGTTGCGCGCCCTGGGCGTCGACCCCGCGATGATGGACAGCATCATGCGTCAGCTGCAGGCGGCGTTCAACAGCGCGCCCGCCGGCGGCATCTCCTGGGACGTCGCCCAGCGCCAGGCCCTGCACATCGCGAACCAGAGCGATCTGGGCGTCACCAGCGGACAGCGGGGAGAGTTCGACCAGGCGTTCTCGCTGGCCATGCTGTGGCTCGGCGAGGCGACGACGATCTCCGATCTCGGCGAACCGCCTCGGGCGCTGACCCGCGGCGGCTGGGTCGAGGCCACCATGCCCGTCTGGCAGGAGCTGGCCGAGCCCGTCGCTACGAGCATCGCCGACGCCCTGACCGAGGCCATGAGCGCGCAGGCGCCGGAAGACATGCAGCAGGCCATCGCCGGTGCCGGGCGCGTCATGCGCACGATCGGCGGGAGCCTGTTCGCCACACAGCTCGGTCAGGTCATCGGCCGTCTCTCGCTCGAGGTCGTCTCCGGCGGCGACGTCGGCATCCCCGTCATGCCCGCCGGCCAGGCCGCAATCCTCCCACAGAACTTCGCCGACTTCGGCCGAGACCTCGAGGTACCTGAAGACCAGCTGGCCCTCTACCTGGCCACGCGCGAGCTCGCGCACGCGCGCCTGTTCCGGCACGCGAAGTGGCTGCGCTTGCATATGATCAGCCAGGTCACCGAGTTCGCCCGCGGCGTGCACGTCGACATGGACGCGCTTGAAGAGCTGGCCACGCGCTTCGACCCGGAGCATCCCGACGAGCTGCGCGACGCCCTCTCCAGCGGTGCGCTGCTTCCGCAGCGCTCCGAGGCGCAGACGGCCGCGCTGACCCGACTGGAGAACCTGTTGGCGCTCGTGGAGGGCTGGGTCGAGGTCGTCACCGCCGATGCGACGGCGCGGCTGCCATTGGCCGTGCGGATCGCCGAGGCCGTCCGTCGGCGTCGGGCCGTGGGCGGCCCTGCCGAGAAGGCGCTCGGTTCTCTCGTCGGCCTTGAGCTGCGGCCGCGCCGGATGCGCGAGGCGGCGGCGATGTGGCGTGCGGTGACGGATGCCGTCGGCCCCGGCGGGCGCGACGCCCTGTGGGATTACCCCGATCTCATGCCGACAGCCGACGACATCGACGATCCCCGGGCCCTCATCGACCGCCTGCAGGCGCGTGCGCGCGGCGACCAGCCCGTGCAGGACGAGATGGATGAGGCGTTGGAGGCTCTCCTGCGCGGCGAGGACCCGTCGGCCGACGAGTCACCGTCGGGCGAACCGCCGACCGACGACTCCCCCGACGAAGACGACCGCCCCCCGCACGGACCGCAACCGGTCTGAGGCTCATCGGTTCCTCCACAGGCGGGCGTTCTCGCCACCGCGCGGACACCGCCTGTGGATAGTGACCCGCCGCGGTCGTGGCGGGCGCACAATCGGGGGATGCTGCATCTCGACCCCGCTCATCCTCCGCTCTGGCGGACGCCCGACAGCCTGCAGTTCGGCCCCGACAAGGTGGCGGTCCTCGATCATCCCGACCGCTGGCAGGAGAGGATGATCCAAGAACTCGAGCGCGGCCTGCCCGACTCGGCACTCGACCCCGTGGCGACGGCGCTCGGCGGCACCGTCGACCGCGCGCGGTCGCTCGTCGCGGCCCTCTCGCCGGCCTTGGAGCAGCCGGCACCGGCCCCGGCGCCACCCGTCGCCGTGCGCGCACTCGGTCCGACGGTGGTCCCGGCCGCCCACGAGATCGCGCGCGGTCTCCGCGAGGCCGGGGTGGAGCTGGTGCATGAACCGGCGGTGGATGCCGTCGCCGTCCTCGTCGCCGCCCACGTGATCGATCCGGCCGCGGTGCGTCCGCTGATGCAGGCCGACGCGCCGCATCTGCCCATCGTGCTGCACGGTCGTCGGGTCACCGTCGGCCCACTCGTGCATCCCGGACGCACGGCGTGCCTGCTGTGCATTGAGGCCGACCGACGCGACGCCGATCCGGCCTGGCCGGCATTGGCGGGGCAGCTGCTCGCGCTCCCGGCCCCGGACCTGGTGCCGGGACTGGCCGTGGAAGCGGGACTGGTCGCGGCCCGTCTGCTCAGCGTCGCTGGGCGGGGGGACGCGACGTGGTCGCTGACCGTCGACGCGCGGTCGATGCGCCGGCGCTGGTGGACCCATCGACCGCACGCAGAGTGCGGTTGCCGATCTCCTGCAGGAATCTCGACGGCGTCCGGTTCATGCGCCCCTGATTTCCGCGCGACCACGACAACGACAGTGTCCGGGCCGCCCGTGTGATGCCCACGTAGGCGAGCCGTCGTTCCTCGTCGACCTGCTCGAAGGTCGTGGCATACGAGATCGGCAGCAGGCCCTCGCTCATGCCGACCAGGTGCACGTGGTCCCATTCGAGGCCCTTCGCGGCGTGCAAGGTCGCCAGCGTCACCGTTCGCAGAGTGGGCTCGTGCTGATCCTTCGCCCGCGCCATCAGATCGTCCGTGAACACCCGCAGGCTCATCTCATCCGGAGCCTCTTCGGCCAGCCGAAGAAGGGCCCGCCGGGCTTCCCACGCGTCGCGCAGCGCGCCGCCCGCCGGCGGTGGATCATCGGTGAGCCCGAGTGAGCGCAGCACGTCGCGGACGGTGTCCACGAATCCGCCGTTCAGCGGCGCGACGGAGGCCCCGCGCAGGGCCAGCACAGCCTGCCGCACCTCGGGCATGTCGAAGAAGCGGCGCCCGCCGAGAACGGTCGTGGGTACCTGCACGTCAGCCAGCGCGCGCAGCAGCTCGGCGGACTGCGCATGGGAACGATAGAGAACGGCGATGGCCTGCGGATCGATCCCGTCGGCGATCTGCGCGGCAACCGCCACCGCGACGCCGTGCGCCTCCGCGACATCGTCGTCGTATGCGCTCAGCCGTGGCACGTCGTCGGTCGCGGCATCCCGAACCGGATGCAGGCGCAGCGCACCCGGCCGGTCACGCATGAGCTCGTTGGCGACGTCGAGAATGGGCGCCTCGCTGCGGTAGCTGGTCTCGAGCCGCACGACACGGGCGTCCGGGTACCGGGTGCCGAACTCGAGCAGGTGCGACGCGTCGGCGCCGGCGAACGAGTAGATGGTCTGGCTGGCGTCGCCGACCACGCAGATGTCGCGACGCTCGCCCAGCCACAGCTGGAGGAGATGCTGCTGCAGCGGTGAGACGTCCTGGTATTCATCGACCGTGAAGTGGCGGTACTGCTCGCGCACCGCCGCCGCAACGCGGGGCTCTGCCTCCAGCATCCCGGCGCAGGCGAGCAGCACATCTTCGAAGTCGAGCTGGCGGCGCTCATCTTTCAGCTTCTCGTACGCACGCTGCAGGTCGACCACGCGCTGCAGGCTCAGACGCCCCACCCCGCCGGGTCGGGCCACGGCGTAGGCGTCGATCGAGCGCATCGTGATCTTGCGCCATTCGATCTGGGTCGCCACGTCGCGCAGCGTCGCGGTGTCGAGGCTCATGCCTATCCCGTCGGCCGCGTGGGCGAGCAGACGCACCTTGTTGTCGACGATCGCGGGGGCGCTGTCGCCGGCGACCGTCGGCCAGAAGAAGTTCAGCTGAGAGAGCGCCGCCGCGTGGAAGGTGCGGGCGGCGACGCCGCCGATGCCGAGCGCGCGCAGGCGACCGCGCATCTCGCCGGCGGCCTTCGTCGTGAAGGTCACGGCCATGACCCGATTCGGCGTGTACGCGCCCGTGTCGACGCCATGGGCGATCCGATGGATGATCACCCGGGTCTTGCCGGTGCCCGCTCCCGCGAGCACACAGACCGGGCCGCGCAGCGCCGAGGCCGCTTCGCGCTGTCGGTCGTCGAGTCCTTCCAGTGCGCGCTCGTTCACGCGGTCTCCGCGTACCAGTCGGCGATGAGCCGGTGCGCGATCGACGCGCGCCGGGGCAGCAGCAGCTCGTCGTCGCGGCTCGTCGCGTCGCTGCGGGTCGCGCCGTCTCCACGTACGAGTGCCTCGCCGATCTCGGCGCGGGTGAACCACCGCAACGCCGCGATCTCGTCACCGTCGGCCCGCGCCTCGGCGTCGTCAACCGCGCGGGCACGGAACCCCAGCATGAGCGACCTCGGGTACGGCCAGGGCTGGGAGCGGCGATACTGCACGTCGCGCACGTGGATGCCGGCCTCTTCGAAGAGTTCGCGTTCGACGGCGGCCTCGGCTGACTCCCCCGCCTCCACGAAGCCGGCGAAGCACGAATACCGATTCGGCCCCCACAGGGCGTTCGAGCCGAGCAGCAGCCGCTGCGGTGCGGCGTCGCTGGTGACGGCCACTATCACGGCGGGATCGGTGCGCGGAAAGTGCTCCACCCCGCATTCCGGGCAGCGCCGCGACCACCCCGCGTTCTCGAGCGTGCAGGCGTGGCCGCAGCGCGGGCAGAACGCGCTGTCACGCAGCCAGCGGCCGAGGCTGACGGCCGTCGACAGCAGATCTCCGTCGACGGCATCGAGGTCGCCACCGACGGTGCGCAGCGACATCCAGTCCCCCGGCGGCAGGTCCCGGCCGCCGGTACGAGCCAGAAGCACGGGGGCGCCATCGGCGGCGCGGCCGAGAAACGCCCACTCTGCGTCGGGCGGCGCTTCGCCGGCCCGCGCCCACCGCAGACGTGCGCCGGCCTCGTCGACGACTTCGACGGCGTCGCCGCGCACGACGAGCACGCGGGTCGCAGCATCCCCTCGCAGCTCGTCCAACAACTCCGGACGAGCCCGTTCCGCGGCGCTGCGGTCGAATCGAACGGCCTTTTCCGCCGGCGTGGCGGCGCGGTGCTGTGCGTTCATCGATACCTCCGTGCCGGGCGTGGCGACGCGCCCGGTCGCCCTGCGCGACCTACCCTGGGGGCATGGCACGCTCACCTCTCACTCTAGCGGCGACAGTGACTTCAGCCCTGCGGGAGGCCAGCGTCGTCGACGTGCGCATTCTCAGCGAGAACGCTGCCGGGCGCTTCGATTCGGCGTACGCCACTCTGGGCGATGGCAGCCGCGTCGTCGTGCGGGCTGCGACCGACGCCGAGACGTCCGCCGAGCTCGGTGCCGAGGCGCGTGCGCTGGCCGCCCTCACCGACGGGGTGCGCAGTCTGCTGCCGTTCCGGGCGCCGCGTCTGCACGGCCGCGCCGCGCAGGGCGGGTGGACGGCGATCGTGGTGGACTTCCTCGACGGCTACCGAGTCGACGCCTCGCATGTGCCCGCCGGCCGCGGCGCCGCGACGTCGATCGGCGCCGCCATCGCGGCCGTGCATGCATTGCCCGAGTCCATCGCCCGCGGGGCGGGGCTGCCGCAGCTGACCGCTTCGCAGGTGCGCGACGATGTCTCGCGCTTGCTCGACCGCGTCGCCACCGTCCACCGCGTGCCGGTGTCGTTGCTGTCGCGGTGGAGTCGCGCCTTGGCTGAAGACCGTCTGTGGCGGTTCGAGTCGACGCTCACGCTCGGCGGAATAACCGCCGACGCGTTCCTCATCGAAGACCGCGACGGCGTGCCGGCGGTCACCGGGCTGCTCGCGTGGCAGGGGCTGGGGGTGGGCGATCCCGCCGTGGACCTGCGATGGCTGTCGTCGGCTCCCGATGCGTCCGAGGACGTGCTGGGCGCGTATGCTCAGGCGTCCGTGCGCACGCCCGACGCCGCGCTGCGCACGCGCTCGAGGCTGTACGCCGAACTCGAGTTCGCGAAATGGCTCGTCCACGGGCGGGACTCGGGTGACGAAGAGATCCTCGACGACGCCGTCGCCCTGCTCACCTCTCTCGCCGACACGGTGGTCGATGACGACCTGCTCGCCGAAGACGACCTGGACGTCGACGACGCCATCGCCCTCATCGGCCGGGTCCCGGGTGCGGCCGCCGCTGTCGACACCTCCATGCAGACGGATGCATACGACCTCGATGAGACGTCGTTCTTCACCGATGAACTCGCGCCCGAGCACGCCGCCGTCGACCCCGAAGACGCGAACGCGACCGCACCGCTGCAGCTGGACGACTGGACCTCGACACGCAACGAAGCGGAGAACGAGACGGATGCCGCGGCCGACGCCGCACTGCGCCGCTGGGCGTCGTCCTGATCAGCCGCGCACGATCAGATCGTGCGCGACATAGAAGAGGGTGACGTCGATCTGATCGAGCGGAATGCCGTGCTTGGCATGGTAGGCGCGGCGGTACAGCTCCAGTTGCAGGAGTCGAGCCTGGCGCTCGGTGTCGTTGCGAGGCGGAGCGCCGGTCTTCCAGTCGACGATCTCGTAGCGATCACCGCGGCGGTATACCGCGTCGAGCTTGCAGATCGCGAGGTGTGGGGTGCCGTCGAGATCGTCGAACGGAAAGTCGATCTCCGTCTCCACTTCGATCGGCGCAAGCTGCGCCCACTCCGAACGGTCGAACGCGCCCTGCAGCGAACGCAGCGCCGCCGTGTCCGCATCGGCCGCGGCATCCGTCTCCCACAGCGCGTCGTCGAGCGAGCCCGACACGCCCACCAACCCCGACCGGCGCTCCACCCACGCATGGAACAACGTCCCCAGGCGCGTCTGCCGGTACGGACGTTCGGGCATCGGCCGGCTGATCGCGGCGACCGTGCCGGCGTAGTCGGCGACGAAGTCCTTGTATCGCGACGCGGGGATGCGCACCGGCGCGGACCCGCCCGCCGGCCGGGCGCGCGCCGCTCGCTCGGCGAGCAGCAGGGAGAGGTCGTCGTCGGCCACCGCCGGCGCCGAGCGCTGCGCGACACGCACGGCGGCCGCCGCCTCCTCGACGCGCTCCCGCCGTTCGCCGAGCGCATCCATCGGCCACTGCAGCAGACGCCGTCGCCCCTCGAACGGGTTCTCGCCCGCTTCGCCGCCCGGTAGCGCAACATCCAGCGCCTTCGCGATCTCGATGAGGAACGGGCTGTGACCGCGCGGCATGGTCTGCCCGCCCCACGGCGACCCGGACAGGAGCAGGTGATCGCGTGCCCGCGTGACGGCGACGTAGGCGAGCCGCCGGTCCTCGTCGACCTGGCGGCTCACGTTCGCCTGCCGGAACTCCTTGATCGCCTTCACCATCTCCTGCTGCGTCTGCGCGCCGCGCCAGGCGAGCGTCGGCAGCCATGCCGCGTCGCCACGGAAGTCGTATGGCAGAACACCGAAACCCAGCCAGCCGCCGCTGTCCCGGGAGGCAGTGGGCAGCTCGTCCTCTACCATGCGTACGACGGCCACCGCGTCCCACTCCAGCCCCTTCGACCCGTGGATGGTGAGCAACTGGACGACATCGTCTTCGGGCGGCTCGGTACGCGGCGCGAACTCGTCGAGCTCTTCCGCGTGGTCAAGCCACGCGAGGAGCGAGGGCAACGAACCGGAGTCGTCGGCCGACAGGAACGCCTGTACCTCGTCGACGAACGCGCGCAACTGTGCGGATGCGATCCGCGCAGGACCCCGTGTCTCGTTCGCGGCCAATTCGATGTCAAGACGCAGTTCGAGCTCGATGAGACGTACCAGTTCACCGATGGGTGCTCCCGCCGCGCGTCGCAAGCCCGCGAACACAGCGGCAGCATCGCGCAGACGCTCGCGGGCGGCCGGGGTGAATCCGCTCAACCAGCCGTGGTCGTCCTTCACGCGCAGCACGAAATCCAGTGCGTCGATGAGCGAGCCCTGGTCATCACCCGACGAAGACCGTACCCGTTGGGCGACGTCCGGTGTCAGTCGTTGCAGCGCGGCGTCGTGTTCCGTGATCCGGCGTGCAAGCTGCGCGAGAGCGCGCAGGTCTGCAAGACCGAGCGCCCACCGGGGCCCCGCCAGCAGCCTGATCAGCGCCGAACCCGCCCGCGGATCGCTGATCACCCGCAGCGCACTGACCACGTCGACGACTTCCGGCGTGGACAGCAGGCCACCGAGACCCAGGATGCGGTGCGGGATGCCGCGGGCCCCGAGGGCGTCCGCGAACCGCTCCATGTGCTTCTTGCTGCGCAGCAGCACCGCCCCGGTGGTGCCTTGTCCTGCACGCGCGCGCTCGTCGCGCACGCTCTCGAACCACTCCGCCACACGCGCGGCTTCAGCGTCGACGTCCGCGGCCACCGCGATCTCCACCCGGCCCGAAGAGGCGCCCGGTCGCGGTCGCAGCGCCCCCACCTCGACGGGGCTGGATGTCGCAAGCGGGGCGAGCACGGCCGAGGCGGCGGTGAGCACGTCGGAGCTGTTGCGCCAGCTCGTCATCAGCGAGTACCGCCCGCAGTCGGTCTCGCGCGCGAAGGCGGTCGCGAAGTCGCCGAGGTTGCCGGCGCTGGCACCGCGCCACCCGTAGATGGCCTGATGCGGGTCGCCGACGGCCATCACCGTGGTGCCTGCGAACAGCCCCGACAGCAGCCGGGTCTGGGCGACCGAGGTGTCTTGATACTCATCCAGCAGCACGACGCGGTAGCGGTCGCGCAACTCGGCGGCCACCACCGGGTGCGACTCGATCACCTGCAGCGCGCCGGCGACCTGGTCGGAGAAGTCGATCACGCCGATCCGCCGCTTCTGCACGGCGTATTCGCGTGCGAGTCCCACGAGAACCTCGAGCGCGTCGACGTTCGTGCACACTTTGCGCACGTCACCGTGCACAACGGTCCGCCTGTTCTCGGAGGGGAGCTCGAGAATGTGCCGGAACTGTGCGGGAAACGCCTCCAGAAGGTCGAGGTCCACGAGATTGTCGACACCGTCGCGCGCTATCCGCAGCGCTGCGTCGATGATCGTGCGGACGGCCCGGTCGATGCCCTCCAGCCGGTCGTCGTCGCTGTCGAGGACGACCCGCCGCATCCGCAGCCATGCCGCCGACTCGCTCATCACGGCCGCCTCGGGATCGCGTCCGATCCGCACGGCGTTCTCGCGCACGATGCTGTCGGCGAAGCTGTTGTAGGTGGCCACGGTAGGCCGATGCAGCAGGCTCTCGCCGTCATCGGATGCCGCGGCCGCCCCGACTCTCTCGGCCAGCAACGCCATCTGCGCGCGCCGCGCCCGGTCGGGCTCCCCGCCGCGCTCGAGCCGTGCGAACACGTCGAGCTCCCCCGCCGCGTGGAGTGCCGGAAGGTGCGCGAGCAACCCGTGCTGCTCGAACTCCGCTAGGCGCGCCAGCCTGCGCTGGATGCGCTCGGCCAGCTCGCCCGCGGCCTTGCGGGTGAAGGTGAGGCCGAGGACCTGGTCGCGGCGCACGATGCGGTTCGCCACCAGCCATACGACGCGGGCGGCCATCGTCTCGGTCTTTCCGCTCCCGGCGCCCGCGACCACCAGCGCCGGCTGCAACGGCGACGAGATCACCTCGACCTGCTCGTCGGTGGGGGGAAACTGGCCCAGCGCCGCCGCGATCACCTGCGGCGAGAGGATCGCTTCGGTCACGATGCGCTCACCGCCGGAATGGTGTGGATGCCGCACAGCCCGTAGCTGTGGTCGGCACGACAGTGCTCTTCCA
The DNA here is from genome assembly GCF_029094505.1 of Microbacterium horticulturae. NCBI lineage: Bacteria > Bacillati > Actinomycetota > Actinomycetes > Micrococcales > Microbacteriaceae > Microbacterium > Microbacterium horticulturae. The sequence continues at coordinate 1,973,430 of NZ_CP119108.1, forward strand.
CCGGCGCGTCGAACCTCGTCGCCCGCATGACGTCGACGGCGGCGTGGATGCGCTGTTCGAACAGCTCGCGACGCACCTCATCGAAGGGCGGTTGTGTCGGCTCGGCATAGTCCTTGCCGGTCGCGCTCGGGCGCAGCACCAGCAGCTTCGCACCGCCCGGCCGATACCCCTCGGTGCCGGCGATCACGCCCTGCTCGAAGGCGAGCTGATAGGCGGCGAGCTGCGGATTGTCGATGACCTTCTCGTCCTTCTGGGGCTCGTTCTTGCCGGTCTTCAGATCCACGATCACGACCCGCCCGGAGGCGTCGACCTCCACACGGTCGATGTACCCGCTGAGCACCGCACCGTGCGGCGCATCGCCGTCGATCGGGAGAGGAACCTCGAAGTGCGGCTCCGCGTCGAGCAGCCGGCCGCCCGCCTCTTCGAATCGGCGCAGATACAGTGCGAGACGCCGCACCATGTCGCGCGCCTGCTGCCGGGTGGCACGGTCGAGCCATGGCGCCTCGAAGTCCAGCTCGCCCCAGCGATGCTCGACGAGCTCCCAGAGCTGCTGCTCATCGGCCCCCTCGGCGTGCTCGAGCGCCGCATGGATGATCGTCCCCAGACCTGCGGTCATCCCGCCGGCGTCGCCGCCGAGGTCTGCGATCACCCAGTCGAGGGCGCACGTCTCCAGCGCCGCGAGTCGCGACGGCGAGACGCGCACGTCTTCGGTCTGCAGGTCCCGCAGCGGAGCCGTCGAGCTGGGATCGACCATCCCGTACCACTCGGCGGGGTCCGCACCCGCAACACCCGCCGCCGCCAGCAGTGCGAGCTGGCCCGCCGCGTGGACCCGACGCTGCGCATTGCGTGCCGCGCGGGGGTCCGTCAACGTCCGACGGTGCCTGGCGACCAGTCCGCGCAACGACATCGGATGCTCCGCGAGTCGCCCGGGCGGGGTCGGTTCGGGGAGGAGCTCGAAGAAGACGCTGGGTCCGGTGTCGTCATCGTCGACGGCGGTCACCAGCAGGTGCGCACGTGCCCGGGTGATCGCACGCGCGAACAGGCGCAGCTCATCGTGCATGGCCTGACGCCGCCGGTCGAAGACATCCGGGGCGCCCGCATCGTCGGCAGCGCGCCGCACCGCGTCGCCGAGGCGCCAGGTGTCGAGCAGACTGCCGCGCAGACGCGTGTTGGGCCACACGCCGTCCTGCACGCCCGCGACCACCACCGTGTCGTATTCCACCCCGAGTGCGGCAGCAGGCGTGAGCACGGCCACCGTGTCCGCCCCACCCGTCGCCTCGAGCCGGTCTTCTGCCACGTCACTGTCGAGAATGCCCCGGACGAACGTCAAGGGGTTCTCGGCTGCGGCATCCCCCCGCTCTCCGAAGCGCTTCGCGGCCTGGAACAGCGCGACGACAGCGTCCAGGTCGCGCCCGGCCTGCTCCGCGACCGGACCGGTGCCGCGAGCAGCGCGCCCCCAGGCGCGCTCGAGACCCGCTCCGTCCCACACCGTCCAGAGCAGCTCATGTGCGGTCGCACCCTCTGCCAGCTGAGAGCGCACACGCGCCACGGTGCGGGCGAACCGGCCTGCCTGCCGCGCCTCGCGCATGTCGACGAGGTCGAACTCGATCGGGTGACGCACCGCCGACAACAGCAGTTCACGACCGCCCCGCTCGCCGCCGGCCCGCAGCTCTTCATGTCGAAGGGCGGTGCGCAGCCTGCGCAGCTGCACCGGGTCGAGCCCGCACGCCGCGCCCAGCAGCGCGTCGGAGACGACATCCGCCGTCCAGTCCTCGATGTCGGTGGCAGCCAGCGCGACCACGCGCAGCAGATCCTGCACGGGTCGCAGCGCGCCCAGGGCCTTGCCGGGACCGGCGGCACGCGAGGGCACTTCGCGCGCCGAGAGTTCGGCCTCCAGCGCGGCGACCTGGCGTGTGTCGTGTGCGATGACGGCACACGACGACCAGGCGACCCCGTCGCGCACGTGACGCTCGCGCAGCACCCGGGCGATCACGTCGTACTCCTCAGCGACCGACCGGACGAGCATGGCCTGCACCGAGCCGTCATCGGTCGCCCCGACCGGTGGACGCCGGTGGGAAGCACCCGCGGCGGTGCCGATGTGGGCGATCACTCTTCGGGCCAGATCGGTCTGAAAGGCGGTCGTGCGGTGCGGGGCGTCGAGCGTGTGCACGGGACCGAGAGCCGCCTGAAGCCGCGCGAAATTCTCCGGTGTCGCTCCGCGGAAGGCTCCGGTGCCGACATCGGGGTCGCCGAAGGCGAGGACCGCGGCGCCTCGCCCGCGGCAGGCCTCCAGCAGTTCGACCCCGCCCAGGGTGAGCTCTTGCGCATCGTCCACGAGGAGCACTCTGGGCAGCACGGCATCGCCCGCGCCGGTGCGCACGAAACCCACCGCCTCACGTACGAGGCCCGCCGCATCACGATGCGCACCGCGCATGTCGGCCCGCACCTGCAGGTACTCCACGAAGAACGAGGACGCCGCCCGCCACGCGTCGAGCTCGAAGCGCTCGCCGAGCACTCGCAGCGGGCGCGGCTCGATCCCGAGGGTCGTGCACTCCGCCAGGAACGCGCGGACCTCACCACGGAAGCCCTTCGTCGCACGCACCTCGGGCGTCAGCCAGGCAGGCCAGCGGCCGTGCCCCTCTGCCTCATCCAGCGCGTCCCCATCGAGCAGGTCCTGAATGATCTGGTCTTCGTCGCCGCCGGTGAGCAGCCGCGGCGGCTCGTTGCCGGCGTGCACCTCGACGGCGCGCACGATGCGGAACGCGAAAGAAGCGACCGAGTGCGCGAGAGCCCCGGAGGTCGCGCGCCCGACCGCGAGGCCGAGACGATCGCGCAACGCGGTGGCGCTGGGGCGGGTCGGGGTCAGCACCGCGATCTCGTCGGGCGACACGCCCGCGCGCACGAGCGCCTCGACACGAGCCACGAGCGTGGTCGTCTTACCCGTGCCGGGCGCGCCCACGACCGTGCCACAGGCCTCCGGCGGAATGTCGAGCGCCGCGCGCTGGGCGGCATCGAGGACGGGGGTGGATGCCGCGGTGCGCGGCGTTCGGGTGGTGCTGTCCATCGTCTGCCACGGTAGCGCGAGCCGCCGACACCCGGCGCGCGCCCGTTCGCCCACAGCGTGCGCCGCAGACCGACGTCGCCTGAGAACCTGCCGTAGAGTCATGACGTACCCGCACGGCATGGAAAGGCAGTGATCCGTGGAGATCCGCATTGGCATCGTGAACACCGGACGTGAGCTGAACTTCGAGACCGACGAGACTGCGGATGCCGTGCGCACCGCCGTCACGCAGGCGCTGGACTCCGGTGCCACGCAGGTCACGCTCAGCGACGCCAAGGGCAACTCGTACATCATCCCCACCGCCGGGATCGCCTACGTCGAGCTCGGCACCGAAGACGTCCGCAAGGTCGGGTTCGTCGCCTGATGCAGATCGTCCTCGCTCTCATCTTCGGTGGGGCGGTCGGCGCGCTCGCGCACTTCACCGTGGGCGCGCGCGACTCACGGGGAGCCGCCCTCGGCCCCATGGTGGGCGCGGTCGTCGGCGCCGGAGTGTGGGCGGCCCTCACCTGGACGGGGCTCGAGGCGACGAATGCCTGGCTGTGGATCGCGTCGCTGGGCGCGCCCATCGTCGTGGTGTCCGTGCTGCTTCCCCTCCTCGCGAAGCTTCGCGCCGCGCACGATCAGCGCCGGCGCGAGCAGCTCGGCATCGCCTGAGCGCGGGCCACGGAGCGTAGATCGGCGCGTCTGCAGCCGTTCGCGCCGCGGGTGCTGAATCGTTCTGCTCGCGGTGTGTCGTTCTGTTCGCGGTGTCGACCGCTCAGGCCGTGAACCCCATCGCCTGCATGCGGCGCGCGTGCCCGGCGAGCAGTTCGGTGAACACCGGCTCCACCTGTTCGGTGGCGGCGGCATCCAGCATCCGCTCCCTCAGTGCGCTGCGCGCGATGAGGATCGTGTCGCCCACGAGGCGCCGTCCCCACATCGCCAGCAGCGAGCGCAGCTCGTCGTCGTCGGCCGCCGCCTCGGCCACGAGGTCCACAATAGCCTGCCGGTCGTCGTCGGCCTGCAGGATCCGCGCGACGCGCGACCCCGTCTCGCCGTAGCTGTGCGACAGCGCGTCGTAGAAGTCGTCGAGCATGCCGGCGGTGATGTGCACCGAGAGCATCGTCTCGTGCCGGCGCACGCCGTGCGTCGCGGCTCGGAACGCGTCCAGCTGCTCACGGAACGGCAGCATGAGCGCGGTCGGGTCGCCTTCCCGCTCCCGGATGACGGCGACGATCTCCCGATGCTTGGTCAGTGCGGCGCCGGCCGCCTTCGACAGTGCCTCCTTGTGCGCGAGGTCGGGAGTGGTGGCGATCAGCTCGCTGAGCGTCTCGAAGAAGCCGAGCTGCAGGTATGCGGCCTGGCCGAGGAACGTGTCGACGTCGGGCGCGAGCGTCTCGAACGCGACGCGGATGCCCTCACCCAGCTCATCCCGCGAGCGCAGCCGCAGGACACGACCCGCAGGCCGCCGTCTCTTGAACCACCCGAACACGCGATACAGCCTACGGCCCCGGCCTGCGTCGGCGCGTCCGGGGAGGGCACAGACCCGCCCGGGTAGACTGGTGCGCGTCCCGGCGACGGATCGGGACCCCCGCGCCTGGCTGACGACGAAAGGGCGTGGACCTCTTCGCGTGGCGGTTTCACACCGCCCTGACATCAGACAGGCATACATATCGTGACGACTTTCGCCGACCTCGGCGTCGATCAGGACATCGTCGAGGCGCTCTCCGCGCGCGGCATCAACGACTCCTTCCCCATCCAGGAACAGACCATTCCGCTGAGCCTGCCCGGGCAGGACATCATCGGACAGGCCAAGACCGGCACCGGCAAGACCTTCGGGTTCGGCATTCCGGTGGTCCAGCGCCTCGGGCTCGACCCCGAGCCGGGGGTCAAGGCGCTGATCGTGGTACCCACCCGCGAGCTGGCCGTGCAGGTGTACGAAGACATCGACATGCTCACCTCCAACCGCCCCACGAGCGTGGTCGCCATCTACGGCGGCAAGGCGTACGAGGGACAGATCGAACAGCTGCGCGCGGGTGCCCAGATCGTCGTGGGCACGCCCGGCCGTCTCATCGACCTCGCCGGTCAGCGTCTTCTGGACCTGTCGAACGCCCACGAGGTCGTCCTCGATGAGGCCGACAAGATGCTCGACCTCGGGTTCCTTCCCGACATCGAGAAGATCTTCCAGAAGGTGCCGGCCATCCGGCACACGCAGCTGTTCTCGGCGACCATGCCGGGTCCGATCGTGGCCCTGGCCCGCCGGTTCATGTCGAGCCCGATCCACATCCGCGCCTCCGACCCCGACGAGGGCATCGCGCAGGCGAATATCCGCCACCTCGTCTACCGCACGCATGCGCTCGACAAGGATGAGGTCATCGCGCGCATCCTGCAGGCTGAGGGCCGCGGAAAGACCGTCATCTTCACCCGCACCAAGCGTGCGGCGCAGAAGCTCGTCGACGAGTTGAGCGACCGCGGCTTCAACGCGGGCGCCGTCCACGGCGACATGAGCCAGGAAGCCCGCGAGCGCTCGATGGGCGCGTTCAAGGCCGGCAAGAAGGACGTGCTCATCGCCACCGACGTCGCCGCCCGCGGCATCGACGTCGACGACGTCACGCACGTGATCAACCACACGATCCCCGATGACGAGAAGTCCTATCTGCACCGCGTGGGCCGCACCGGGCGCGCCGGCAAGACCGGCATCGCCGTGACCTTCGTCGACTGGGAAGACCTGCACAAGTGGGCGCTCATCAACCGCGCGCTCGACTTCGGCAAGCCCGAGCCCGTCGAGACGTACTCGTCGAGCCCGCACTTGTATGACGAACTCGACATCCCCGAAGGCACCAAGGGCCGCATCGCGACGGCTCCCCGCACGCAGTCGGTGAAGACCCAGAAGACGCCCGCTCGGGCGGTGGATGCCGCAGATGAGGGTGAGGGCGGAACGAAGCGTCGCCGTCGCCGGCGCCGTGCCGGTCAGCAGGAGACCGTCGGCGCCACGTTCACCGAGGGCACCGACGACTCCGCGGGTCCCGCCGCAGCCGAGGACGAGACACCGGCCGAGGGTGCGGGAACGCACGACGGTGCGGGCAAAGAGCACCACGACGGCAAGCCGGCTGCTGCCCGTCGGCGCCGTCGCCGGCGCCGCTCCGGCACAGGCTCGCCGACGCCCGGCGCCTGAGCCTGCGTGATGCCCGTCCCGTCCGCGGGGCGGGCATCAGCCGTAGACGGGCTCAGTTCCGCTGGAGCGCTCGATGATGCGCTGCACCATCTCGTCATCGGTCGTGTGCTCACCGGGCAGATTCGGCTTGCCGGCGCCGTGGTAGTCGCTCGAGCCGGTCACGATCAGGTCGCGCTCGGCCACAAGACGGGCGAGGTGGCGCACGCCCTCCGCGTGGTTCTCACGGTGATCGAGCTCGAAACCGGCCAGGCCGGCCTCGAGCATCGCCGCCAGCACGTCATCTGACGGCACACCCCCGCGACTGGCGGGATGCGCGATGATCGGCACACCTCCGGCTCCCACGACCAGCCGTACGGCGTTCACCGGGTCGGGCGAGTAGAGGGCAACGTAGTACTCGCGGCGCGGGTTGAGAATTCCGGCGAACGCCTCGGTGCGGTCACGGACGTGCTCTTTTGCGATGAGGGCATCCGCGATGTGCGGTCTGCCGATCGTCGCCTCTTCTCCCGTCTGGGCGAGCACGTCCGCCCAGGTGAGGTCGTAGTCGCGCCCTATCCGGTCGGTCATGGTCCGGGCGCGGTCCCGTCGCGACGAGCGGACGCGATCGATCTCGGCCCGCAGGGCTGCGTCCTCGGGGTCGAACAGGTAGGCGAGCAGGTGCACGCTACGGCCGTGATGACGTGTGGACATCTCCATGCCCGGCATGAAGGTCATCTGCAGCGCGCGGGCCGCGGCTGCGGCATCCGCCCACCCGGCCGTCGTGTCGTGGTCGGTCAGCGCCGCCGTGCGCACCCCGTGCTCGCGCGCAGCGCGCATGACATCGGCGGGTGACTGCGTGCCGTCGGACCGCTCGGAATGAAGGTGCAGATCACTCGGGCCTCGGAACCTGTGGGCGCCCATGATCCGAGATTAGCGCGAGTGCTCATCCGCCGATCTCACAGCCATCTGCCTTAGAGTCGCAACGTGCTTCGCCTTCTCGGGATCCTGGTGACGGTGCTCTGCGCCATCGGGGCCGCGATCCTGACCTGGCCGCAGTTCTTCCACGTGGAGCGCACCTGGCCGATCGCACAGGCAGTGGCTTTCCGCGGCGTCGTCGTGCTCGGGTTCGCGGCCCTCGTTCTACTCATGCTGCTGGTGATGCTGGTCCGTCCGCTGCGGGCGTTCGCGGCATCCATCGCCCTCATCGCCTTGCTGGCCGGCGCGGCGAATGCGGCGATCGTCTACACGCGCGGGGTGAGCGGGGACGCTCTCCCCGCCAAGGCCGACGGCAGCCTGCGGGTCATGACCTGGAACACCGCGGGGGCCGCGACCGACCCCGAGACCATCGCACGCACCGCCGTCGCAATGCAGGCCGACATCGTCACACTGCCGGAGACCACGATCGAGACCGGTGAGCAGGTGGCCGTGACGATGCGCAAGCTCGGACACCGCATGTGGGCATACAACAAGCGCTACACGGCGAACGAGTGGGATTCAGGCTCGACCACGGTGCTCATCTCGCCCGCGCTGGGCGACTATGCCGTGGTCGACTCGACGTCGGAAGGGACGACGAACACGTCCACCGTCCCGTCAGTGGTCGCGATGCCCGTGGACGGCACAGGCCCGATCATCGTCGCCGCCCACGCGGTGGCCCCTCGGCAGTCGTACATCGCCAGTTGGACAAGTGACCTGCGCTGGATTGCCGACCAGTGCGCGGCCGACGACGTCATCCTGGCCGGAGACTTCAATGCGACGCTCGACCACATGTCCGCTCTCGGCGTGGAAGGCGGAAACATGGGCCGCTGCCGCGATGCCGCCGCGCAGACCGGTTCGGGTGGCATCGGCACCTGGCCGTCCGGCGTGCCGGCACTGCTGGGCGCCCCGATCGACCATGTGATGGCGACCGACAAGTGGGTGCCGGTCGGGTCGGTGGTGCTCACCTCGCTCGACGGCAGCGGAAGCGACCATCGCCCCGTCGTCGTGCAGCTCGATCCCGCCGGCTGACCGCGGGGCAGGCGCACAGGCGCCCGTGCGAGACTGGAGACATGAGCAGCACAGGCGACACCAGCACCGCCACCGAGACGGCAGCCGACGCGACGCAGAACCGCAAGCAGCCGTTCCCCCAGGGCTTCCTCGACACGATCTCCACCGGATGGGCCGCTCGCACCGACATCGCGGGACCGGCGCGCGACCAGGCGCCGTTCGCGGCAGCCCGGCGCGCGAAGCTGTCGGCGCAGTTCCCCGGCAAGCGTCTCGTGATCCCGGCGGGCGAGCTCAAGCAACGCAGCAACGACACCGACTACCCCTTCCGCGCCCACTCCGCGTTCACGCACCTCACGGGCTGGGCCGCCGACAGCGAGCCGGGGTCGGTGCTCGTCCTCGACCCCGCCGACGACGGCCACACCGCCACCCTCTACTTCCGCGAACGTGCCGACCGCACGACGACGGAGTTCTACGGGGATGCCACGGTGGGCGAGTTCTGGATCGGCCCCCGTCCGTCGGCCGAGGGCGTCGCCGCCGACCTCGGCCTCGACATCGCGCACATCGACACTTTCGAGGCCGCGGACGACGATCTCGTCGTGGAAGAGGACGCCGCACTCACCCGCGCCGTCTCCGAGCTGCGACTCGTCAAGGACGAGTACGAGCTTGCGCAGATGCGCCTGGCCGTCAAGGTCACCGCCGACGGGTTCGACGACATCATCCGCGAGCTCGACGCCGCCGTCGCGCACCCGCGCGGCGAGCGGATCGTCGAGGGCGTGTTCCACCGCCGTGCGCGCAGCGACGGCAACTGGGAAGGCTACGACACCATCGCGGCCGCAGGTCCTCACGCGTGCTACCTGCACTGGACCCGCAACGACGGCGCCGTGGTGCCGGGCGACCTCATCCTGGTCGACGCGGGTGCGGAGGTCGACAGCCTCTACACCGCCGATATCACCCGCACCATTCCCGTGTCGGGCACCTTCACCGACATCCAGCGCACGGTCTACGAGACGGTGCGCGAGGCCGCCGACGCGGCGTTCGCCGCCGCGAAGCCGGGCGTCACCTTCCGGACGGTGCACGAGACCGCCATGGGAGTCATCGCGAAGCGCGCTGCCGAGTGGGGACTGTTGCCGGTGACCGCCGACGAGGCGCTCGACGCCGATCGCGGCGGGCAGCACCGTCGCTACATGGTCCACGGCACCAGCCATCACCTCGGCATCGACGTGCATGACTGCGCGCAGGCCCGCCGCGAGATGTACTACGACGGCGTGCTCGAGCCGGGCATGGTGTTCACGATCGAGCCCGGTCTGTACTTCCAGATCGACGATGAGACGGTACCCGCCGAATACCGCGGCATCGGTGTGCGCATCGAGGACGACGTCCTCGTCACCGAGACCGGGGTTGAGAACCTCTCGGCCGCACTCCCCCGGACCGCCGACGAGGTCGAGGCCTGGGTCGCGCGCCTGCGCGGCTGAAGCCAGCGCACGCGGTCACGCCAGGCCGCGCATCCACTCCACGGCGGTCGCCGCGATGTCGAGGCCGATCTGATCGGCCGGGCGGCAGTGCCGCGCGACCTCGAAGCCGTGCCCGCCGTCGGTGATCCAGCGGAGCTCGGCACGGGGGCAGGATGCCACGGCCCGTTCGAGCTGCTCGTGCGGATCCACGAACGGGTCGCGGGTGCCCGACACGAACAGCTGCGGCGCCGCGATGCGCGGCAGGTGCTCGGCCCGCAGCTTCTCCGGCTTTCCGGGCGGATGCAGCGGATAACCCAGGTAGATGAGACCCGCGACCTCGAGCCGTCCCTCGGCTGCGGCCATCGAGGCCATGCGCCCACCATAGGAGCGGCCGGCGGCGAACACGGGCGCGTCGACGGGTGCGGCATCCCGCACCGCTTCCCACGCCGCGATCGCCTGCGCCGGCGAACCGGGCACGCGACGCCCGGCCTGTGCATACGGCAGATTGAAGCGGATGCACCGGACGCCCGCGGCTGCCACGGTCTCGGCGAACCCGATCAGGAACGGGTGGTCGAAGCGCGTTCCGGCGCCGTGGGTGAGCAGGATCGTCGCCCATGTGGCGTCAGCAGGCTCATGCGTGGCGGTGTCGACGTCGACGACGCCTGCCGGCAATAGGACCGCGACGGAACCCTCACGCACGGTCGTCGTGATGGGTGTCCTCATCGTCTGCGGGCGTGTCGTCGCCCTCGCGCGACGGGGCGTCATCCGACGGCGTGTCCGTCTCCGCCCCGCGATCGGCCGCGGCATCCACATCATTCTCCGGCGCATCCGCCGGCGGTGCGTCCGGGCGCTGTGTGTCCGGCGTCGGCGCGTCCGCACGCTGTGCATCCGCACGCTGTGCATCCGCACGCGTTTCGGTCTCTTGGGCCTTCGCCGTCTCGACCTCTGCCGCATCCGCTGCCGGTGCCGTCGCGCCGTCGGCTTCGGCGTTGACCCGCTGGCCGAACCGCGGCGGCTCGTCGACGCGCTGACCGAACTGCGGAAGCGGCGGCGTCGCCCGCTGACCGTGCTGAGGGGGCGTCTCGGCGCGTTGCCCGTATCGAGGCGGCTCCTGCGTGCGCTGACCGAACTGCGGAGGGCCGGACGGCTGTGATGGCGGGCGGGGCGGGGTCGCTGCCGCCGCTTGCCCACCCAGGACCTCACGGGCGCGGTGGATGCTCGTCGGGAGCACCGTCACCTCGTAATGGTCGGCGATGACCTGCGTCACCGAGGCGAAGTCGCGGCGGCGACGCACGATCGCGTAGCCGCCGATGCTCAGAAGCATGCCGAGCGCGACGCCGACGAACAGCACGCCGATGAACACGGAGAGGTTCACGGCGCTGTTTCCGAGCACGAAGATCGCCGAGAAGAAGAGCCCGAGCAGCAAGCCGTTGATGGCGCCCTGGCGCGCCGCGGTGGCGTAGCCGAGTTTGCCGGTCACACGTTCCACAGAGCGCAGGCCGTTGCCGACGATGGCGATGTCACGCGCGGGCACATCCGACTCCACGAGCGACGAAACGGCCTTCTGCGCGCCCTCATACGTCGGAAAGCTCGCGACGGTCTCGCCGACTTCGCCACGTCCTCGGCCCATCCCCGGCATACTCACCCCTCCATCTTGTCACGCCCGTCTGACGTATTCCCGGATCGGGATGCCCCGGACGGCTACGCTGAGAGCGTGAGTACGCAGAGGGTTTTCGTCGCGCGGCTGGCCGGCTGCACGGTCTTCGACCCCGCGGGCGACCGGGTCGGACGTGTCCGCGACGTCGTCGTCATCTATCGAAAAGACGACCCGCCGCGCGTCATCGGGCTCGTGGTCGAGATCCCCGGGCGCCGCAATGTCTTCCTGTCCATCGGACGCGTCACCTCGATCGCCACGGGGCAGGTCATCACCACCGGACTGATCAACGTCCGCCGCTTCAAGCAGCGCGGTGGCGAGGTGCGTGTGATGGTCGAGCTACTGGGCCGCAAGGTGTATTTCCGCGACGGTTCGGGGCATGCCGTGATCGAGGACGTCGCGATCGAGCAGGACCGCCTGGGCATGTGGAGCGTGGGTCAGCTGTTCCTCCGCAAGCCGAAGACCTCGGCCTCTCCCTTCGCCAAGGGCCCCACCACGTTCGCCGAGTGGAGCGACGTGCGCGAGCAGCAGAATCCGGGAGAGGCGCAGTCGGCCGAGCAGCTGGTCGCCACCTACTCCGAGCTGAAGCCCGCGGATCTGGCGAACACGCTGCTCGACCTGCCCGACGAGCGCCTGCTCGAGGTGGCCGAGGAGCTGCCCGACGACCGCCTCGCCGACGCCCTCGAGGAAATGCCCGAAGACGAGCAGGTGCACATCCTCGAGCAGCTCGGCGACGAGCGCGCCGCCGACATCCTCGACGCCATGGAGCCCGACGACGCCGCGGACGTGCTCGGGCAGCTGCCCGAGACGCGACTGGAGAAGCTCCTCGAGCTGATGGAGCCTGAAGAGGCCGATGACGTCCGCGAGCTGCTGAAGTACGGTCCCGATACCGCCGGCGGTCTCATGACGAGCGAGCCGATCGTGCTGCCCGCCGACGCCACGGTCGCCGAGGCCCTTGCGCTGATCCGTCGACACGAGCTGCACCCGGCGCTGGCGGCCGCCGTGTTCATCACGCTGCCGCCGTATGAGACGCCCACCGGGCGCCTGCTGGGTACGGTGCACTTCCAGCGCATGTTGCGCTATCCCCCGCACGAACGCCTGGGAGCGATCATCGACGACACGGTGGATCCGGTTCCGGTGACCGCATCGGCCGCCGAGGTCGCCCGTCTGCTGGCCAGCTACAACCTCGTGTCGATGCCGGTGGTCGATCCGGCCCATCGCCTCGTGGGAGCAGTCAGCGTCGACGACGTGCTCGACTATCTGCTGCCCGAGGACTGGCGATCTCAGGACGGTGAAGACACCGTCGAGCCCGTTCCCACCACGACCGCGAGTATCCCGAGGAGGCGCTGATGGCCCGCATGACGAACCGCGTCGGCCTCGACGCGCCCCGCGGACGCACGGGAATGCGGGCGCGGCCCGCGCAACCTTCGCGTGACCGATTCGGCCGCTTCACCGAGTGGGTGGCGCGCGCCATGGGGACGCCCACGTTCCTCGCGCTCCTGACGGTCTTCTGCGTCGCCTGGATCGCGTGGAACACGCTCATGCCGGACAAGCTTCGGTTCGACTCGCAGACGTATGGCTTCACGGTGCTGACCCTCGTCCTGTCGCTGCAGGCCTCGTACGCCGCCCCCCTGATCCTGCTGGCGCAGAACCGCCAGGACGACCGCGACCGCGTGCAGATCGAGCAGGACCGACAGCGCGCGGAACGCAATCTCGCCGACACCGAGTACCTGGCACGTGAGATCGTGGCCCTTCGCCTGGCGCTGAGCGAGCTCACCGAGCAGGTGATGACGCGCGACGCGCTCCGCCAGGAGCTGAAGGCGGCCCTCGAGCCTGACGAGCCGGCGGACACCGCCGGCTCAGCGTCATGATCGCCGACGAGGTACGTGCGGCGGTCGGTGCGGTGGTCGATCCGGAGTTGCGCCGGCCGATCGACGATATGGACATGGTGCGTGAGATCACCGTCGACGACGCCGGCACGGCGCACGTATCGATCGTGCTGACCGTGGTCGGTTGCCCGATGGCACAGAAGATCGAGAGGGATGTCGGGACCGCCGCCGCATCAGTCGCCGGGGTGAACGCGGTCGAAGTGACCGTCGGCACGATGGATCCGGTCGAACGCGCGGCGCTCGTTGAGCGGCTTCGCGGGGCGCGCGGCCAGCGCGGAGAGCGGTTCGGAAAGCGCTCGCGCACGCGGGTGATCGCAGTCACCAGCGGCAAGGGCGGGGTCGGCAAGTCCACGCTCACCGCGAACCTCGCCGTCGCGCTCGCGGCACGGGGACGCAAGGTGGGCCTCGCCGACCTTGATGTGCACGGGTTCTCGATCCCGGGGCTCATGGGTCTTGTCGACGCGACGGGGGCCATGCCGAACCCGACAAAGATCGACGACATGATCCTGCCCCCGGTCGCTCACGACGTGAAGACGATCTCGATCGGCATGTTCCTGCGCGGCGGAAGCGAAGGTCAGGCCGTCGCCTGGCGGGGCCCGCTGCTGCACCGCACGGTGCAGCAGTTCCTCAACGACGTGCACTTCGACGACATCGACGTGCTGCTCCTGGACATGCCTCCCGGGACCGGTGACATCGCCATCACGGTCGGTCAACTGCTCCCTCAGGCGGATGTCGTCGTCGTCACCACGCCGCAACCCGCCGCGGCCGATGTCGCTGTGCGCAGTGGGCTCGTCGCGCGGCAGACCGGGCAGCATGTGCTCGGTGTGATCGAGAACATGGCGGCGATGCCGCTGCCCGATGGAACCGTACTCGATCTCTTCGGCTCCGGCGGCGGACAGGCCGTTGCAGACGCACTGAGCACCGATGACGAGCATGTGCCTGTGCTCGGCTCGATCCCGCTGAGCCCCGTGCTTCGTCAGGATGGGGATGCCGGAACGCCGGCAGTGCTCGCGGACCCTGAGGACGCGGCATCCCGCGCTCTTGCAAGCCTCGCGCAGCGCATCGATGAACTCGCGCCGCGACGCCGCGGCGCACAGAACATCGGGCACACCGGCGAGCCGGCCGGCGCCACGACGCGCGCCTGAGACATTCGGCTCAGCGAGACAGCACGACAGCCCCGCTCTGTGCGCGGCCGCCCTTCTTGCGCAGTTCGGCCACGAAGGCGATGGTGCCGATGGCGACTAAGCTGATCCCGGTCCCGAGGCCCATGAGCCGCGCGTCGTCGAAGTTGCCGGCATCGGTCGACCGGTAGACCATATCGAGGATCGGCGCGATGATGGCGACCGCTCCGGTCAATGTACACATGTCTGAGGCACACATGTCGGCCGCGACATCGTCACAGGTAGTCGTCGGGCGCGAGCACACGCAGTCCCCGATCATGCAAGATGAACTGCGCCCGCACACGCGCGCCAACCCGGGCACATGCCGACGCCAGCTCCTGCGCCCATCGGCGCTCCTCGTCACCCACCCGCGGACCACCGCGTCGCTCCCAGACGAAGACGGCCTGCGCGAGGTCATACGCTTCCATGATCTGCGCCACACGCGTCGCGAGGAGCTCAGCGTTGCCCACGGCGCCGAGATCCTCGGTGACGGTGATCTGCGTCGGGTCTTCCGGCAGGTCGGTGCACGGCATCACGGCCGGTGCCAGAACATCCTGGTCGGTGAGGAACAGCATCCAGAACTGACGGCGTATCGCGTGCGCCAGAAGCATTCCGATGCGATCGGCCAGCAAAATGTCGTCGGTCAGCGGCGCATCATGATCGGCCGCGAGAGTGTCATCTGTCATCACCCCAGCATCCCGACAGTGAACGACGGAAAACCGCCGCGGGGGCAATCTGTGGAGAAGATCCCGTTGGGGGGCGCCTGTGGAGGAACCGCTGACAGCCGCTTCGGAACAACCGATGAGAGCCGCTTCGGAGCACGCAACGAAGGCCGCTTCGATGACCGGGTCAGGTGGCCTCGGAGTCGAACGGCGGAGCGACACCCGGACGGAAGGTCTCGGGCACGGGACGCGGCGCTGACGCAGCAGCAGCCGAGGCAGCAGACGAAGCCGCGGCCGCAGCGGCCGCGGGCGACACCGGCGCGTCGTCGAGAAGCGCCTCGCGGATGATGCGGCGCGGGTCATACTGACGCGGATCGAGCGTCCGCCAGTCGACATCGTCGCCGAGCTCATCCTGCATGCGGTCCTTGGCCGTACCCAGCAGCACACGACCGCGCTTGACGGCGCGCGCGAGCAGCTCCGCATATTTGGGAAGACGGTCGGGCCCGAGCAGCAGCGCGGCGATCACACCGATCACCAGCAGCTTCTCGAAGGTGAGCCCGAAGATCATGACTTCAGATTACCCGCCGCGCCCGTCAACACGGCGCATGGTGCTCGCGTAGGCTGGGCGCGGAGGTTGCGCACACATGAGCGAGCAGGATGCGAACCAGCGGTTCGTGCAAGAGGCCACTGTCGAGCCGGAGCACATCGCCCGCGCTCGCGCGCACGCGCTCGAACTGGGCGCGTCGCCGATCAGCGCCGCGGTCGGCGCGCAGTGCGCCGTGCTGGCCGCCGCGACCGCTGCGCGCAACATCATCGAAGTCGGCACCGGTGCCGGTGTCTCCGGCCTCTGGCTGATGCACGGCGCCCCGCGGGCCGTGCTCACGACCATCGACACCGAACCCGAGTACCTGGGAGCGGCGCGCCAGTCGTTCGCCGCCGCGCGCGTGCCCGCAACCCGCACCCGCTTCATCACGGGCCGCGCGGCCGAGGTTCTCCCCCGGATGAACGAGGGCGCGTACGACATCGTGCTGGTGGATGCCGATCCTGAAGGCGTCATCGAGTACGTCGAACACGGACTCCGGCTCGTCCGACCCGGCGGCACCGTTCTGGTCCCGCGTGTTCTGGCCGGCGGCGCCGTCGCCGACCCCGTGCGCCGCGATCCGGTGACGAGCGCGTTCCGGTCGCTCATCCAGGAGACGCAGTCCTCCCCCGCCGTCATCGGCGCGCTCTCGCTGAGCGGCGAAGGCCTGCTCCAGCTGACCACCGTGCAGACGGACGCGGCCGGAAACGCATCAGCGGCCGGTCTCCTGACCGGCCGCTGACACACAAGAAGTGGTGAACTACGCGTTCACAACACCGCCGAGCACGTCGTAGAGCTCCTTCGCTTCGGCGTCGTTGACGGAGACGACAAGGCGTCCGCCCCCCTCGAGCGGAACGCGAACGATGATCAGACGCCCCTCCTTCACAGCCTCCATCGGGCCGTCTCCGGTTCTCGGCTTCATGGCTGCCATCGTGGCTCCCTTTCGTCGCTGGTCTGTCTCCCTAGTTTACCGTGCCGGTTGCGCAGACTGGCAATCGCGCGTCACGAAGCGTCCGGGGCCGACGATGATCACGGGATCTGCCAGTAGGTATTCCCTAGCGCGTACATGTTGTAGATCCACCACCACTGACCGACAAGGCACGCGACAACCACTCCGCACCGCCAGACGCGCGACCGCGGCACAGCCGCCGCCCCCCAGAGCGGAGACAGCGGCAACAGCAATCGGAAGACGCTCGACTGAGGAAAGAACACCGCAAACAGGTAGAGGAGGTAAGACGCCGACCAGAGCCGCACATCTGATCCGAGTCGGCGCACGCGGGGGCCGAACAGCAGAAGAGCGGCGATCGCGACGACCACGACGATCAGAGCGACGTGCCCCACGGTCGCGCCCAGTCCCCACTGTGTGAACCAGAAACCCGCGGCGTCCCAGAACGCGCGGAAGGGCACGAACGAGCCGTCGTCTTCGGCGAGCCATCCGCGCCGCCAGCTCGACTCCGTCGCGAAGTAGGCATCGGCCCGGCCGGTCACAACCCCCGCGATCATGGGCCACGACAGACCCGCCAGGGCGCCCAGCAGGCCGTTCAGCCCGATGTGGACGATCTGCCCGACCCGCAGCGGCTCACGCGTCCTGCGCACCCATCGCACGACGCCGTGCAGCCCGAGGAACAGCGCGAACGCCAGGACCCCTGGGCGGGTGAAGGCCATCAGGAGGACGACCGGATAGAGCCAGGCGTAGTGACGGCGATCGACCAGCCACAGCGCCCCGAACAGCAGGAGCAGGAACAGCGACTCGGCATATGCCACCTGGAACATCGCCGCCAGCGGCGCGTTGGCGAAGAAGAGAACCGCCCACATCGCGGCGGTGGTGCCGACACGCTTGCGCAGCAGGGAATGGAGCACGAGGCAGGCCGCGTAACCCGCCGCCAACGAGATGAGAATGGCGGCCACTTGCCAGCTCACACCGGTGCCGCCCAGCAGCCTCGCCAGGTACGGGTAGACGGGCATGAAGGCCCACTGATTCTGAGTGATCTGCCCGCTGTCATCCAGCGGCAGAGTCGTCGGGTAGCCGTGCACAGCGATGTACCAGTACCACTGTGCGTCCCACCCCATCAGCAGGGCGCCCACGCCCGGGCGCTCTCCGTAGCGCGAGGTCGCCGTCGACAGCTGCGCGGCCAGCGCGAAGAACACCGTGGTCACGGCGCGTGCGAGCAGGTAGACGATCGCGACGCGCAACGCCACGGGCAGGCGATGCCATCCGCGCGTCGTACTCCGGCTCAGCTCGGCGACAGCCACGCCCGCAGGCCTTTTTCCACGGCCTCGATCTGCGCGATCGGCACCCGCTCCTCGTCGTGGTGCGCCAGCAGCGGGTCTCCGGGGCCGTAATTGACAGCCGGGATGCCCAGCGCCGAGAACCGCGCCACATCCGTCCAGCCGTACTTGGGCTGTGCGACCGCGTTCACCGCTGCCAGGAACTCCTGGGCCAGCGGAGCGTCCAGCCCGGGGCGGGCGCCGGCCGCGGCATCCGTGATCTCGATCTCGAATCCCTCGAACACCGTGCGCAGGTGGCCCGCGGCCTGCTCGACAGAACGGTTCGGAGCGAAGCGGTAGTTGACCTCGACCTCGCACAGGTCGGGGATGACATTGCCGGCGACCCCGCCCGTGATGCGCACCGCATTGAGCCCCTCGCGGTAGACGAGACCCTCGACCTCGACCTCTCGCGGGCGGTATTCGGCCAGCCGCGCCAGCACCGGCGCGGCCCCGTGGATCGCGTTCTCGCCCACCCAGGCCCGCGCACTGTGGGCCCGCACACCGTGGGTGCGCACGACGGCGCGCATCGTGCCGTTGCAGCCGCCTTCGACGGCGCCGTTCGAGGGCTCGCCCAGGATCGCGAAGTCACCGGCGAACAGGTCGGGACGCGACTGTGACAGGCGGTTCAGGCCGTTGCGCGCGGCATCCACCTCTTCATGGTCGTACCACATCCATGTGATGTCGACGCGGGGATCTGACAGTTCCGCCGCGAGCTTGAGCTGCACGGCCAGACCCGACTTCATGTCGACGGTGCCGCGTCCCCAGATGTACGGCTCGCCGTCGATCTCGATGTTGCGTGTGGGCACGTTGCCGTTGATCGGCACGGTGTCGATATGCCCGGCGATCACGACGCGCTGCGGCTTGCCGCCGTTCGTCCGCGCCACGATGACGTCGCCGTCGCGAAGGACCTCCAGGTGCGCGGACGCGCGCACAGCCTTCTCGATGGCATCGGCGAGCAGCGTCTCGTCGTCGGACACGCTCGGGATGTCGCACACGGCCCTGGTCAGATCGGCAGAGGTTGCGGTCAGGTCGAGCTGCGGCATCCCCCGAGTCTATCCGCGTCATTGAAGACGCCCTTGTGCGCCGTGGCGGCTAGCGTGGAGGTATGAGCGATGAGCGGTGGATCTACGGAGCAGGCCTGACGACCGTGGCGTTGGACGGCACGGTGCTCGACGCCTGGTACCCGTACCCGCGCACAGGGCACGCCGACGGCACGACCCAGGCGACGCGCGCGGCCGAGCTGCAGGCCGCTGTCGGCGAGGATCCGCGTCGCGACGTGCGCGTGGAGATCGTCGAGCTGGAGATCGATCTGGATGCCGCACCCGCCTCGACCGCGGACGTCTACCTGCGTCTGCATGCCCTGTCGCACCGGCTCGTGGCTCCGAACCAGCTGAACCTCGACGGCATCTTCTCCTTTCTACCGATCGTCGCGTTCACCAACGCCGGCCCGGTACGACCAGAAGATCTGGAGCGTCTGCGCCCGCACCTGCGTGCCGCCGGCATCCAAGTGCACAGTCTCGACAAGTTCCCGCGTCTGACCGACTACGTCACCCCGCCCGGGGTCCGGATCGGCGATGCATCACGTGTGCGTCTGGGCGCGCACCTCGCCCCCGGCACCACGGTGATGCACGAGGGCTTCGTCAACTACAACGCCGGCACCCTGGGTGCGTCGATGGTCGAAGGCCGCGTCTCACAGGGCGTCGTCGTGGGCGACGGCAGCGATATCGGCGGCGGCGCTTCCATCATGGGCACGCTGTCGGGCGGCGGCACCCATCGCGTCTCGATCGGAGCACGGTGCCTGCTGGGCGCGAACGCCGGGATCGGCATTTCGCTCGGCGACGACTGCGTCGTCGAGGCGGGTCTGTACATCACCGGCGGCACGAAGGTCATCCTCGCCGACGAGCCCGCCCGCGCCGACGGCGCCCGACCGACCGCCAAGGCGGCCGCACTGTCCGGCCGGCCTGGACTGCTGTTCCGGCGCAACTCGCTGTCGGGTTCGGTCGAGGTGCTCCGCCGCGGCGGCACCGGGGTCACCCTCAACGACGCGCTGCACGCCTGAGCATGGCGTAGCACTCACTCCGCGGCGGGTGCAGAATGGTTCGGTGACCGAACCATCTGACGACGCGCGCGCAGCGGCTCTCGCCCTCTCGCGGACCGCGCGCATGCTCGAACAGGCGCTCGCCCGCGACACGACATCCGGGCTGAGCCTGTCTGACTATCGCCTTCTCACCGCCGTCGCCGGCGGCGAGGGGCGCGCCTCGCGGCTTGCCCGCCGCCTCGCGGTCGGCAAGCCCAGCGTCAGCGCGTCGGTGGAGTCGCTCGTTCGGCGCGGCCTGCTCGCACGCAGCGCCGGCATCGCCGATCAACGCGCCACCGACCTGACGGTCACGTCCCACGGTCATACCGTGCTCGCCGATGCAGATCGTGCGGTCGCGGGGTTGGTGAGCGACATCGCGGACCGCACTCCCCGTCCCGGCGCCACGCTGTCCGCTCTCGCCGCATTCGGCGTCGCACTCGAACAGCGGCAGAGCGAGATCGCCGCCCGCCGCGCGGAGGGCCGCGCATGACGACATCGGCGAAGAGCACGTCGCCCCGCGATCCCGGCTGGATGCGGCGCCTCAGCCGCTATCTTCTGCGCCACCGCCGCAACCTCGTGATCGCGCTGAGTGCGGCGGTGCTCGGAGCGGCCTGTCAGGTCGCCACTCCCCTGGTCGCCCGTACGATCGTCGATGACGTCATCGTCGCGGGATCCGCCCCGCTGCTGCCGTGGCTGGCCCTGCTCGTCGTCCTCGCTGTGCTCGGGTTCGGCTTCGCGTACCTGCGCCGCTACCGTGGTGGCCGCATCGGCCTCGACGTACAGAACGACCTGCGCAATGACATGCACGACAAGCTGCAGACGATGGATGCCGCGACCCTGAGCACGATGCCGACCGGGCAGCTGGTCGCCCGGGCCAACTCCGACACGGCGCTCGTCCAGGGGCTGTTGAACTTCGTGCCCATGCTCAGCGGCAACGTGCTCATGATGGCGCTGTCGCTCGTCGTCATGTTCGTGCTCTCGCCTCTGCTCGCGCTCATCAGCCTGGCCATCGTGCCGGCGCTCGTCGGCACCAGCTACCGCATGCGCAGTCGCGTGTTCCCGGCGAGTTGGGACGGCCAGCAGCGCGAGGGCGAGCTGGCCGGCATCGTCGACGAGGACATCGCCGGAGTCCGCGTCGTCAAGGCGTTCGGCCAGGAGCGACGCGAGCTCGGCCGGCTCACGGATGCCGCCGGCCGCCTCTACGGCTCGCAGATGCGCGCGGTGCGCATCCAGTCCCGCTTCCAGCCGCTGCTCGAGGCCATCCCCGTGCTCGGGCAGGTCGGCATCCTGGCAGTGGGCGGTTGGCTCGCGCTGAACGGCTCGATCACGCTCGGTACATTCCTGGCGTTCTCGACCTACATCGCCAAGCTCATGGCGCCCTCACGGCAGCTCGCCGGCATGCTCACCATCGCCCAGCAGGCCCGTGCGGGCGTCGAGCGCATCTTCCAGCTGCTCGACCTGCGGCCCACGGTCACCGATGCGCCCGATGCTGTGGATCTCGGCCCCCAGCCCGGACCCGTCGTCTTCGACGATGTCACCTTCGCCTACCCGGGCGGAGCCCCGGTGCTCGACGGATTCTCACTGACGATAAACCCCGGCGAACGCGTCGCGCTGGTCGGCGCCAGCGGCAGCGGCAAGTCGACAGTGGGCAGACTGCTCGTGCGCTCCTACGATCCCGATGCCGGAGCCGTCGCGATCGGCGGTCGTGATGTGCGCGAGGTGCGTCTCGCGTCGCTGCGCGCCAGCGTGGGCATGGCATTCGAAGACGCCTTCCTCTTCTCCGAGTCGGTCCGCGACAACATCGCGTACGGGGCGCCCGAGGCCACCGACGAGCAGATCGAGCGGGCCGCGCGCGCCGCTCAGGCCCACGACTTCATCATGGCACTCCCGCACGGCTATGACACTGTCGTGGGCGAACGGGGGCTGAGCCTTTCCGGCGGGCAGCGCCAGCGCGTCGCGTTGGCCCGGGCGATCCTCCGCGACCCGGCGATTCTCGTCCTCGACGACGCCACCAGCGCCGTCGATGCCCGCACCGAGCAGACGATCCACGACGCGCTGCGGTCGGTGTCCGAGCGTCGCACCGTGCTGCTCGTGGCGCATCGCCATTCGACCCTGCACCTGGCCGATCGCATCGTCGTGCTCGAAGAGGGCCGGGTCGTCGCCGAAGGCACCCACGACGAACTCATCGACGCGAGCGCCACGTACCGCGCGCTGTTCGGCGACGGCGAGGTGCCCGACGAGAACATCGCGGACGATGGTCGGGATGCCGCGGCCGTTGCGACTCCGCGTCTCTCGGCCGCGTCCCTCGACCGCCCTCACACGGCGAAGAGCCGGGCGCGAGCGCAGGCTGTGAGCGCGCCGAGCCTCGGCATGGGGCTCGGCGGCACCGGCGGGGGGCTGCGCGGCTCGCTCGCGCCCACCCCCGAGCTGCTGGCACAGGTGGCGAAGCTCCCTCCGGTCATCGATCATCCCGACGTCGACATGGCGCGCGAAGGACGCCGCCAGCCCGAGTTCAGCCTCGGCTCGCTGCTGCGTGAGTTCCGCCGTCCGCTCCTGTTCGCGCTCGTCTTTGTCGTGATCGACGCGCTTGCGGGCCTCCTCGGGCCGGCCGTGGTCAAGGCGGGCATCGACGAGGGCGTCGCCGTCGGGGCGGCGAACGTGCTGTTCGCGGCATCCATCGTCTATTTCGCCATCGCGATCGTCGACATGTTCACCGGCATGGCCGAGTCGTTCGTCAGCGGCCGCGCCGCGCAGCGGATCATGCTGTCGCTGCGCGTACGCGTGTTCTCCCAGCTGCAGCGACTGTCGCTCGACTACTACGAACGTGAGATGGCCGGGCGCATCATGACGCGGATGACCACCGACATCGACCAGTTCGAGTCGCTGCTGCAGAACGGCCTGCTGGGGGCGCTCGTGGCCGGTGTGACATTCGTCGGCGTGGCGGTGGCACTGGTGGTGGTGGATGCCCCGCTCGGCCTCGCCGTCTTGACGATCATCATCCCGCTGGCGCTGGCCACGGTCTGGTTCCGACGTAGCGCCGCGCGGCTGTACGACGTCGCCCGGGAGCGGATCGCGATCGTGAACGCCGCCTTCCAGGAGAGCCTGGCGGGCGTGCGCGAGTCGCAGGCGTTCACGCACGAGCAGGAGACCATGCGCACGTTCCACGGTCACGGCGCCGCGTATCTGCGCTCGCGGGTGGCCGCCCAGCGCCTCGTCGCGGTGTACTTCCCGTTCGTGCAGTTCCTTTCGGCGATCGCCGACGTGATCGTGCTCGGTCTCGGCGCCTCCCTCATCGCGCACGGGCAGCTGACAGCAGGAGCGCTCATCGCCTTCCTGCTGTACATCGACATGTTCTTCTCGCCGATCCAGCAGCTGTCACAGGTCTTCGATGCCTGGCAGCAGACCCGCGTCTCGGTGACGCGTATCGCTGAGCTCATGCGCTTGGAGACCCTCACCCCCGATGCCGACGAGCCGATGCCGGTCGGCAGGCTCTCCGGCGAGGTCATGCTTGACGAAGTGCACTTCGCCTATCCGACGGCGCCGGTCTCTTCACGGCTGCGCGGCCCGCGGGACGCGAAGGCCCTCAGCGAGGTCGTGCCGATGCCGCCGACGGAGGCGCTCAGCGGCATCGCCCTCACTGTGCCGGCCGGGCGCACCGTCGCCCTCGTGGGAGAGACCGGCGCCGGCAAGTCCACCGTGATGAAGCTCATCGCGCGGTTCTACGATCCCGATGCGGGCGCCGTGCGCGCCGACGGCACCGACCTGCGCGCCCTGGAACTGAGCGGGTACCGCGGACGCCTGGGCTATGTGCCGCAGGAATCGTTCCTGTTCACGGGCACGATCGGTGAGAACATCGCGTATGGACGGCCGGACGCCACGGCCGACGACATCGCGCGGGCAGCCGAGGCCGTCGGCGCCCACCGCATGATCGAGGCTCTCCCCGCGCGCTACGACACCGAGATCTCGGAGCGCGGAGCGTCGCTGTCGGCCGGGCAGCGCCAGCTCGTCGCGCTCGCGCGCGCGGAATTGGTCGATCCGGCGATCCTGCTTCTGGACGAGGCGACGTCGAACCTCGACCTCGCGACCGAGGCGCGCGTGACCGACGCCATGCACCGACTCACTCGCGACCGCACGACGGTGCTCATCGCGCATCGCCTGCAGACGGCGATGCATGCCGATCGGATCGTGGTCCTCGACCACGGACGCATCGCCGAGACCGGCACCCACGACGAGCTGTTGCGCGCCGACGGCGCCTACGCGGCGATGTGGCGCGCGTTCGAGCTCTCCGGCAGCCGCGCGGGTTGAGTCAGGTGCGAATGCGGACCGAAAGGCACGTGACGCATCCCTCAAGCTTCTCGAACTCGGTCACCGGGGTCTCGACGACCTGCCAGCCCCGTTCGCGCAGCAGCGCCACGGTGCGCGGCGCCGACGCCGAGATGAGGACAGCGCGATCGTCCAGCACGACGACGGCGCTGCCTTCGGGCTCCGGGATCGGCAGGAAGGTCGGGAAGGCCGAGACGTCGTCGACCAGGGGCTCGTAGCCGATCACGGTGCCGTCGGCCAGCGCGGTGACGGCGGTCTTCAAATGCAGCACCTTCGTGACGGGCACCGCGACGACATCCCACCCGCGCGGCGCGAGCAGCGCGCGCAACTGGGCGATCCCCGCGTCGTTCGTGCGGGATGAGCGGCCGACATAGGCCGTCCGGCCGACCTTCAGCACGTCACCGCCTTCGAGAGTGCCGGGCTCGTCGATCTCCGCGAACGGAATGCGGGATGCCGCAACTGCCCGCCGCGCGGTAGTGATCTCGTCGCGTCGCGAGAGCGCGCCCGGGCGGGTGATCACCGCAAGACCGTCGAAGAACACGACGGTGTCTTCGACGAAGACGCCGTCGGGATTCTCGTCTGCGGCGCTCAGTGGCGTGACATCCCAGCCTCGCGCACGGAACACGTCCACGTAGTCGTCCCACTGCGCACGCGCGAGGTCGGCGTCGACGTCCACACGCGGGAGATGCGTGAGCTCGCCCTCGACAAGACGCGGGGACGGCTGCCGCACGAGCAGCGCGGGCATCAGACGGTCCCGGGGTAGTTCCGCTCGGGCGAGCCGATGTACAGCTGCTGGGGGCGCCCGATCTTCGTCTGCGGGTCGCCGACAGCCTCACGCCACTGCGCGAGCCAGCCGGGAAGCCGGCCGATCGCGAACAGGACGGTGAACATCCGCGTCGGGAACCCCATGGCCTTGTAGATCACGCCGGTGTAGAAGTCGACGTTCGGGTAGAGGCGGCGCTCGACGAAGTAGTCGTCGGCGAGGGCGATCTCTTCGAGCTCCTTGGCGAGGTCGAGCAGGGGATCTTTGACACCCAGCTCGCGCAGCACCTCATCGGCCGACTCCTTGACGAGCTTTGCACGCGGGTCGTAGTTCTTGTAGACCCGGTGGCCGAAGCCCATGAGCTTGACGCCCTCTTCTTTGTTCTTCACGCGCTCGACGAAGCGCTGCACGCTCTCGCCCGAGTCGCGAATGCGACCGAGCATCGTCAGCACGGCCTCGTTGGCCCCGCCATGGAGCGGGCCGGAAAGCGCCTGGATGCCGGCCGATATCGAGGCGAACTGATTCGCGCCCGTCGAACCGACCAGTCTGACCGTCGACGTCGACGCGTTCTGCTCGTGGTCCTCGTGCAGGATCAGCAGGAGCTCGAGGGCCTTCGACATCACCGGATTGACGTCGTACTGCTCGCTGTGGACGCCGAAGTTCAGCTTCAGGAAGTTGTCGACGAAACTCAGCGAGTTGTCGGGGTAGAGGAACGCCTGTCCCACGCTCTTCTTGTGCGCATATGCGGCGATGACCGGGAGCTTCGCGAGCATGCGGACGGTGTTGAGCTCGACATGCTCGGGATTGTGCGGGTCGGTCTGACCCTCGTAGTACGTCGACAGCGCCGACACGGCCGACGACAGCACCGACATCGGGTGGGCGGTATGCGGCAGTGCCGAGAAGAAGTGCTTGAGGTCTTCGTGCAGCAGCGTGTGCCGCCGGATGCGGTCGTCGAAGTCGCTGAGCTCGGACGCGGTGGGCAGCTCTCCGTAGAGCAGCAGCCAGGCGACCTCAAGATACGAGCTGTTCTTCGCGAGCTGCTCGATCGGATAGCCGCGATACCGCAGGATGCCTTCGTCGCCGTCGATGTAGGTGATCTCCGACTTGGTCGCGGAGGTGTTCACGAACCCGTAGTCGAGTGCGGTGTGGCCGGTCTGACGGGTGAAGGTCGAGACGTCGATGCTCGGATTGCCGTCGGTTCCCCGCAGGATGGGGAATTCGGCGGTACGACCAGCGATGGTGAGGGTGGCGACGTCCTCCTGTGCTCCCGTGTCGGACACGAGGCCTCCTTGTGATTCGTGGCATCCGGGGTCCCATACAGCCTAGTCCGCCCTCAGGCACACTGAGACATCCGCCAAACGATCCGGCGGTTGATGGTGAGATGCTACGAACGCAGTCGCTGTGCGGCGGACGCGATGCGCTCATCCGGCGCCGTCAGCGAGAACCGGATGTGCTGGGGGAAATGCGGCCCGTAGAAGTGCCCCGGTCCTGCGAGGATCCCCAGGTCGGCGAGACGATCCAGGCTCTCCCAGGCATCCCTGCCCTCGGTCGCCCAGAGATACAGTCCCGCTTCACTGCCGTCGATGCGGAATCCCGCGGCCTCGACCGCGGGCCTCAGAAGCTCGCGCCGACGCCGGTAGCGCTCCTTCTGCGTCGCCACGTGGGCGTCATCGCCGAGAGCGGCGACCATCGCGTGCTGCACGGGGCCCGGCAGCATCAGGCCAAGGTGCTTGCGTGCCGTCAGCAGGCCCGCGACGAGCCTCTCGTCTCCGGCGAGGAAGGCCGCGCGGTATCCGGCCAGGTTCGACTGCTTGCTCAGCGAGTACACGGCCAGCACCCCGGCCGCGTCGCCGCCGGTCACCCGTGCATCGAGGATCGATGGAATGGGCTCATCGTCCCAGGGCGCGTCCCAGCCGAGCTCGGCATAGCACTCGTCCCCGGCGATGACGGCGCCGAGCTCACGCGCCCGCCTCACCGCCGTTGTTAGAGACGGGATGCCGCGGACCCGCCCATCGGGATTGCCCGGGCTGTTCAGCCACACCAGCCGCGTGCCGACCGGCCATTCCTCGGGCTCGTCGGCGGCGAGCGGCGTGGCGCCGACCAGCCGCGCGCCGACCTCGTATGTCGGGTACGCCGCCCGCGGGTGCACCACGATGTCGCCGGGGCCGAGACCGAGCAGCAGCGGAAGGAGCGCGACGAGCTCCTTGGAGCCGACCGTCGGCAGGACCTGCGAAGGCGTCAGGCCGGCCACCCCGCGACGGCGTGCGAACCACTCCGCGATCGCCTCACGCAGGACGGGGATGCCCACCGTCTGCGGGTACGCGTGTGCGTCGGTCGCAGCCGTCAGTGCCTCACGGACGACGGCGGGCGTGGCATCCACCGGTGATCCGATGGAGAGGTCGACGATGCCGTCGGGGTGCGACCTGGCGCGCGCGGCATACGGAGCGACAGCATCCCAGGGATACTCCGCGAGGTCGGCGACGCCCACGGTCAGCCGTTCTGGGGCGGGAGGGCTGCCACGAGCGGGTGGTCCTTGTGGATCACTCCCACCTTGGCTGCGCCGCCGGGCGAACCCAGATCGTCGAAGAACTCGACGTTGGCCTTGTAGTAGTCGGCCCACTCCTCGGGCAGGTCGTCCTCGTAGTAGATCGCCTCCACCGGGCACACCGGTTCGCAGGCACCGCAGTCGACGCACTCGTCGGGATGGATGTACAGCGAGCGGTCGCCTTCATAGATGCAGTCGACCGGGCACTCGTCGACGCAGGCGCGGTCTTTGACATCCACACACGGCAGGGCGATCACATACGTCACGCCGCCAGTCTAGTTGCCTGTGCTGCTGTGCGCCCTCGACACGTCAGGCCACGCGACCACCACGATCGCGACGATGATGAGCCCGATACCCCACACCAGACCGAGATTGATCTCACCCTTCGCCACGGCCGGCACCACCACCGAGCCGCCCGGGCCCGTGCCCGAGAAGAGCACCGTCGCGGCGAGGGCGCCGACGCCTCCGGCCAGTGCCGCCCAGCGGTCGGCGGTCATCCCCCGCATCGCCACGAGCATCGCGGCGATGCCGATGAGTGCGAGGATCAACCCGACCGGCACGGCGCCGAGGGTATAGGCCTGCGCTATCGTTCCCGCCGTACCGTATACGGCGCCGATCAACAGGGCGATCACCCACGTCAGCACCCGGATCAGCGTGTTCATCACCGCGTCAGTCTACGTCGCACGGCTGTCAGGCGGCCCAGCCCCACAGGCGCAGGACGGCAGCGACCACGGCTGCGGCCACGACCACGACGAGAAACGGCGCCCGCAGCAGCAAGAGCCCTGCCGCGACCGCGACGGCGGGAATGCGGGCGTCGACGACGACGGCCTGGCCGACGCCCAGCGTCTGCACGGCGACAAGCGCTGCGAGAAGTGCGACGGTCAGCAGGTCGGCGACGCGCGAGGGCCGGGGCGCCTCCATGACACGGGCCGGCACCAGATAGCCGAGGGTCTTCAGCGCCACGCAGATGATCGCCGCGAGCAGGACGGCGTTCCACAGGGTCACGGCAGCCCCTCCCGCTCGGGCACGTCGTCGGGCTCCGCCGGCGGCGTGTCGTCACGGCCGAGCCAGTTGAACCACCCGACGACGACGGCGACAACGGCGGCGACGATCACGGGGAGACCGGGCATCAGCACCGGAGTGAACGCTGCGGCGATGACGGCGGCGGCGATGCCCACCGCCACCGCCTGCCGGCGCTTCAGGCGGGGCCACAGCAGTGCCAGAAACGCGGCGGCGGCCGCGGCATCCAACCCATACGCCTTCGGATCGCCCAGCACGTCTCCCAAGAGCGCGCCGGCGAGCGTCGTGACATTCCAGCCGGTGTAGATGCCCAGCCCCGTCACCCAGAAGCCGAGCCGCTGCGCGCGTGTGTCCGTCTGGCCGAGCGCGACCGCCGTCGACTCGTCGATCGTGACGTGTGCGGCCGCAGCGCGGCGCCAGAACCCTCCCCCCAGCAGCGGCGCCATCCGCATGCCGTAGGCGACGTTGCGCACGCCGAGCAGCGCCGACGACGCTATCGCGGCGGGAATCGCCGCCAGTCCCCCGCTGCCGATCACCCCGATGAACGCGAACTGCGACCCGCCGGTGAACATCACGAGGCTCAGCACGCACGTCTGCCAGACGTCAAGGCCGGACACCGTCGCGAGGGCACCGAACGAGATGCCGTACGCGCTCGTCGCCAGCGCCACGCCCAGGCCGTCGCGCACCGCACGGCGGCGGGCTGCAGCATCCACCCCTTCCGTCACGACATGAGCCTACCGGCGGCCGCGCGGCGTTCGTTGCCCGCTGATCCTTCGCGAGCTCACGCTGGTGCACGGTCTTGCGCCCTTGAAGCGTGCACAAGTGTGCTCTCGCGGCGCGCATGCTCTCGCCGCGCGTGTTCTCTCGGCGGCACGCGGCGGCGTGCACACGCGGCGGCGCGCCCCGCGCACATCGGCGCGCCGCGCGCACATCAAACCGTCGAGTGCACATCAATCCGTCGGTGGTTTGATGTGCACTCGACAAACTCATATGAATTCGCCGGATGGCGCGGGGCGAGACACGCGCCTGCGCTCCGCGCCTGCGCCCTCGCGGCGAGCTCAGACTGCGGCGTCCTGTCGCTTCTGGCGGGCCGTGGCGCGCGCGCGGTCGTGCTGGTCGAGCACGACCTTGCGGATGCGCACCGTCTCGGGAGTGACCTCGACGCATTCGTCGTCGCGCGCGAACTCGAGGCTCTCCTCGAGCGAGAGGATGCGCGGCGGCGTCATCGACTCGAACGTGTCGGCCGTCGACGACCGCATGTTCGTGAGCTTCTTCTCCTTGGTGATGTTCACGTCCATGTCATCGTTACGCGAGTTCTCGCCGATGACCATGCCCTCGTAGACCTCGTCACCGGGGTTCACGAAGAACGACATGCGCTCCTGGAGGGCGATCACCGCGAACGGCGTGACCACACCCGACCGGTCGGCCACGATCGAGCCGTTCTGGCGGGTCACGATGTGGCCGGCCCAGTCCTCGTAGCCGGCGGCGATCGCGTTGGCGATGCCGGTGCCGCGGGTCGTGGTCAGGAACTCGGTGCGGAAGCCGATGAGCCCGCGCGAAGGCACCACGAACTCCATGCGCACCCAGCCGGTGCCGTGGTTGGTCATCGTCTCCATACGGCCCTTGCGGGCAGCCAGCAGCTGGGTGATGGCGCCCAGGTACTCTTCGGGCGCATCGATCGTCAGCTGCTCGAAGGGCTCCTGCAGCGTGCCACGCTCGTTGCGGCGCGTGACCACCTGCGGCTTGCCCACCGTCAGCTCGAAGCCCTCGCGGCGCATGTTCTCGACGAGGATCGCCAGAGCCAGCTCGCCGCGACCCTGCACCTCCCATGCGTCGGGGCGCCCGATGTCGACGACGTTGAGCGACACGTTGCCGATGAGCTCGCGGTCCAGGCGGTCCTTGACCATGCGCGCGGTGAGCTTGTGCCCCTTCACCTTGCCGGCCAGCGGCGAGGTGTTGGTGCCGATCGTCATCGAGATGGCCGGCTCGTCGACGTGGATCGCCGGCAGCGGCCGCACGTCGTCGGGGTCGGCGATGGTCTCGCCGATCGTGATGTCTTCGAAGCCGGCGATGGCGACGATGTCACCGGGGCCGGCTTCCTCGGCCGGGAAGCGGTCGAGCGCCTTCGTCTTCAGCAGCTCGGTGATGCGCGCGTTGGCGTGGGAGCCGTCATGGCGCACCCACGCGACGGTCTGTCCCTTGCGCAGCGTGCCGTTGAACACGCGCAGCAGGGCGAGACGGCCCAGGAACGGCGACGAGTCGAGGTTGGTGACCCACGCCTGCAGCGGCGCGTCGTCGTCGTACGACGGAGCCGGAACGTGCTCGAGGATCGCCTCGAACAGCGGCTCGAGGTCGTCGTTGTCGGGAAGCTCTCCGTTGGCGGGGCGGGTGCGGGATGCCGCACCCGCGCGGCCGGAAGCATAGACGACGGGCACGTCCAGGAGCGCGTCGACGTCGAGGTCGGGTACGTCATCGGACAGGTCGGACGCCAGTCCGAGCAGAAGGTCGTGGCTCTCCTCCTCGACCTCGGCGATGCGCGCGTCGGGGCGGTCGGTCTTGTTCACAAGCAGGATGACGGGAAGCTTGGCTTCCAGCGCCTTGCGCAGCACGAACCGGGTCTGCGGAAGAGGGCCCTCCGAGGCATCCACCAGCAGGACGACGCCGTCGACCATCGACAGGCCGCGCTCGACCTCGCCGCCGAAGTCGGCGTGACCGGGCGTGTCGATGACGTTGATGGTCACCGGCACGTCGGTGTGCACGCCGTTGTAGGTGATCGCCGTGTTCTTGGCGAGGATCGTGATGCCCTTCTCACGCTCCAGGTCGTTCGAGTCCATGGCACGTTCTTCGACGTGCGCGTGGTCTCCGAACGACCCCGTCTGTCGCAGCATGGCGTCGACGAGAGTGGTCTTTCCGTGGTCGACGTGGGCGACGATAGCGACGTTGCGCAGGTCTGAGCGGTGGGCGAGGGACATGGCCGAGGCACCTTTCGGTGGGAAGAAGAGGGATGCGGGGGCCCTGTCGTACAGCAGGTTCGCGACGCGGCGGAGAACGCAGAAGGCGCCCGCCCCGCAACGATTCTATCGTTTCGAGGCGGGCGCCCTGTTCAGCAGGCGCTCAGGCGCTCTACTCGGTGAAGCCCACCTTGGTCCAGTCCACCGACATGAACGTCGACGGACCGTAGTTGGCGAGGTTCTTGTCGACGACCGTGACGTTCGGGTAGGGGTAGATCGGGAGCATCGGCATGTAACCCGCGATGACCTCGTTGATCTGCTGCGCGATCTTCAGACGCTTGGACTGGTCGAGCTCCGAGTTGGCCTGCGACCACAGGTCGCCCAGCTTCTCATCGGTGACGAACGCGAAGTTCTGTCCGTCTCCACCCGGCTTCATCTCCGGGTAGAAGAGCGACTCGCTCGACGAGATCGGGAACAGCGTGCCCTGCCAGCCGAACGTGGCCATCTCGTACTTGCCGGCCATGATGTTCGTGAAGTAGTCGGCCGAGGGCACCGGGTCGAGGGTCACATCGATGTCGATCTTCTTCAGCGACGCCTGGATCTGCTGCGCGCGCAGCTCGTTCGACTTCGTCCCCTGCGGGATGATGACCGAGAGCTTGAGCGTCTTGCCGTCCTTGGTCCACTTGCCGTCGGCGTTGGTCCACCCCGCGGTCTCGAGCGACTTCTTGGCCGCGTCGAGGTCGTAGGGCAGCTTCTCGCCCATGGTGTCGGTGTAGCCCTTCTGGCCGGGCATGAAGAGCCAGTCGCCCATCGTGGTCGCCTGGACGCCCAGCGGCTCGTTGGCCGTCTTGGCCATCAGCTCACGGTCGACGGCCTGCGCGATCGCCTTGCGGACGTTGACGTCGTCCAGCGGCGCCTGCAGTCCGTTGAAGGTGATCTGCGAGTACGTCAGACCGCCCGAGTTGAGGGCCTTGGCCCCCGACTTCTTGAGAGCGGCGGTGTAAGTGTCGACGTCCTGCACCTCGACGGCGTTGATCTCGTTGTTCGAGAAGGCCTGGGCCTGCGAGCCCTGGTCGATGACCGTCCAGGTGATCTTGTCGAGCTTCGGCTTCTCACCCCACCAGTTGGGGTTGGGCGTCTCGGTGTAGACCTTCGCGTTGTTGTCGATCTTCGACATCACGAACGGACCGCTGGAGGGCAGCGGCTTGGTCGTGAAGCTGGCCCACTTGTCCGGGTCGCTTGCGATGGCCTTCGGCACGGCCGGCGTGGTCAGCAGCGCCTGCCAGTCGGCGTAGGGCGACGAGAACGTGAACGTGAACTCGTAGTCGCTCTTGACGTCGAAGCTGGAGACCTGGTCGAAACCGGCCGACGAGGCGATGTTGAACTTGTCGTTCTTGCCCGAGAGCGCCGCGAAGGTCGCCTTGTAGTCGTTCGCCGTCAGCGGCGTGCCGTCTTCCCAGACCGCCTTGTCGTTGAGCTTCACATCGACCGTCTGCGGGTCTTTGCTGGTCAGCTCGATCGAGGTCGCGTAGTTGGGGTCGGGCTCGACACCGCCATCCTTGGTCGCCTTGTACGGCGTACCCATGATGGGTGCCTGCATGTTGACGACCGGGACGTTCGCACCCTGCGTCGTGCTGATGTTCCAGTTACCCTCATCGGTACCACTGGACAGAACGGCCAGGTTCAGCGTGCCGCCCTGCTGGAGCTGCGAGGCCGGGACATCGGTCCAACCGACGAGCGGAAGCTGTGCGGCTTCGCTCTTCGTGTTGGTGGGCGTGGCGTTGGGCTGTGCACAACCGGCCAGTGCAAGACCGGTCGCGCCGAGCACAGCGACAGCCGCAAGAGCTGTGGTTCTGCGGTTCATGTGCTTCCTCTTCTTCTGTGTGTCCCGTCTGTCTCGACGGGAGTCTGGGGGACGTCAGCCGACGACCAGGGTGTTCCGATCCACGTGGTGGCAGGCGACCAGGTCGCCGTTGTGATCGATGAGCTCCGGGTCCTTCGCGTCGCACAATGCACGCTCCGCGTCGCCGAGGATTCGGTACAGCGGGCAGCGGGTGCGGAAGCGGCATCCATCGATCCGCTCCGCCGGGCTCGGCAGGTCTCCCTGCAACAGCACCCGCTCGCGCGTGCGCTCGATCGCCGGGTCGGGGATCGGCGCCGCCGACATCAGCGCCTGCGTGTACGGGTGCTTCGGGCGGTCGAAGACCTCGGCGATCTCGCCGTACTCGACGATCTTGCCGAGATACATGACCGCGACGTCGTCGGCGATCTGCCGCACCACCGCCAGGTCGTGTGCGACGAAGATCAGCGAGAGGCCGAGCTGGTCGCGCAGATCCTGCAGCAGGTTGATGACGCCCGCCTGGATCGACACGTCGAGCGCGGAGACCGGCTCGTCGAGCACGAGGATCTTCGGGTCGGTCGCGAGTCCTCGTGCGATGCCGATGCGCTGACGCTGGCCGCCCGAGAACTCGTGCGGGTAGCGGTCGAGCATCGACGGGTCCAAACCCACGAGATCAAGGAGCTCGGAGACGCGCTCGTTGCGCTTCTCACGCGACACACCCTGGGCCAGCAGCGGCTCGCCGACGACATCGCCGATCGGCAGGCGCGGGTCCACGGCCGCGGCCGGGTCCTGGAAGACGATCTGGATGTCGCTGCGCACTTGCCGGCGCGTGTGGGAGGTGAGCTTCGCCACATCTTTGCCGACGACTTCGATCGAGCCCGACTGGGGCTTGACGAGCTCCAGGAGCTCGAGGATCGTCGTGGTCTTGCCGCAGCCGGACTCTCCGACGATCGCGAGCGTCCGCCCCGGCTTGAGGTGGAAGGAGACGCCGTCGACCGCGCGCACCGTGCCCACCTGACGGCGGAACACCCCGCCCTTCATCAGCGGGAAGTGCTTCTTGAGGTCCTTGACGACCAGGACCGGCTCGGCATCGGCCGGCACCTCGCGGGCCACGAGAGCCTCCGGCCGGGGGAAGATCTCGGGCCGGGTGAGCTCGCCCGAGAGGATCTCGCCCGAACGGTGGCAGGCCGACAGGTGGCCGTCCGGCCCGCCATGTTCGACGAGCGTCGGCTCTTCGGCGCGGCAGATGTCGATGGCGGCCGGGCAGCGCGCGGCGAACGGGCAGCCCTTCGGCAGGTTCGCCAGCGACGGCGGCCGCCCCTCCAGCGGCACGAGTCGGCTGGTGCCGGCGGTCCGGATGTTCGGCACCGACCGCAGCAGACCGATCGTGTAGGGCATGGTCGGCTCGGTGAAGACCTGATCGACCGTGCCCGACTCCACGAGCTTTCCGGCGTACATCACCGCGACCCGGTCAGCTTGACCGGCGACGACCCCGAGGTCGTGCGTGATCAATGACACCGCGGCACCGGTGAGACGCTTGGCCTCTTGCAGCACCTCGAGGATCTGGGCCTGGATCGTGACGTCGAGCGCCGTGGTGGGCTCGTCGGCGATGATCAGGCGAGGATCGTTGGCGATCGCCATCGCGATCATCGCGCGCTGGCGCATGCCGCCCGAGTACTCGTGGGGGAACGCCTGCGCACGCCGTGTCGGGTCGGGGATCCCGACGATCTTGAGCAGCTCCACCGCGCGTGCAGCAGCGGCTTGCTTGCTGAGGGCCCTGTCATGGAGCCGCAGGGCTTCGGAGATCTGATCGCCGACGGTGTACACCGGTGTGAGCGCCGAGAGCGGGTCCTGGAAGACCATGGCGATCTCACTGCCGCGGATGTGGCTGAGGTGCCGATCGTTCATCTTCAGCAGCGAGGTGCCGTTGTAGAGGATCTCGCCCTCGATCACGGCGGTGTCGGGCAGGAGCCCCATGATCGCCAGCGACGAGACGGACTTGCCCGATCCGGATTCGCCGACGATGCCGAGGAACTCGCCCTCTTCAATGGTGTAGCTGATGTCGCGCACAGCGCGCACGT
This sequence comes from Microbacterium horticulturae, assembly GCF_029094505.1. NCBI lineage: Bacteria > Bacillati > Actinomycetota > Actinomycetes > Micrococcales > Microbacteriaceae > Microbacterium > Microbacterium horticulturae. The sequence goes on from NZ_CP119108.1 coordinate 2,008,868, forward strand.
CGCCCGATCGCTGCGGGAACGTCACGGACAGGTTGCGGACCTCGAGCAGGGGCGTGCCCCCGCGAGGTGTGGCCGACGGCTGCGGCTGAGCGAGAGTCTCAGGCACGGTTCACCCCCGAGGTCGGGTCGATGGCATCGCGCAGCGCGTCACCGACGAGGCTGATGGCCAGCAGCAGCAAGATCAGCGTGCCGGCCGGGAAGAGGAACAGCCACGGCCGCGTCGTGGCTGCCGACTGGCCGTTGGCCAGCAGCGTGCCCAGCGAGACGGCGGGCGGCTGGACGCCGAAGCCGAAGAAGCTCAGGCTCGTCTCGGCAAGGATCATGGCCGCGATCCCCAGCGTCGCGTCGATGATCAGCAGCGACGCCACGTTCGGGATGATGTGTCGACGGACCACCGACCACGTCCCGAAGCCCATGTACCGCGCGGCCTTGACGAACTCACGCTCGCGAAGCGAGCGCGTCTGGTTGCGGATCACCTGCGCCATGATCATCCAGCCGGTCACCGCGAGGAAGATCATCATCACCACCCAGCTGCCCTTCGTGAAGGGGTACAACAGGATCAGGATGAAGAACGCCGGCAGAACCAGCAGCAGGTCGATCACCCACGCGATCGCCTTCTCTGCCGCGCCGCCCAAGTAGCCGGCGGTCGCGCCGAGGACACCGGCGATGATCGTGGACGCGGGGCCGGCGATGAAGCCGATGATCAACGACTTCTGCAAACCCGACACTATCTGCGCGAACAGGTCGTGCCCGAGAATGTCGGTGCCGAACCAGTGCAGGACGGTCGGCGGGTAGTTCATGTTGTCGACGTCCTGATCGGTCGGCGACCACTGCGTCAAGAACTGGCCGAAGATCGCCCACAGGACGAAGAAGACGATGACGACGCCGCCGATCCAGAATCGGGGCGAGTGCTGCAGTCGGCGCCAGATGACCCGGCCACGTGAGGCCGGCTTGGCGGCCAGGACCGTCTCGATCTCTTCGGGCTCGGCTGCGGCGTCGTCGGACTGGGTGAGCAGCCCTGCTTCGGGCATGGCCATGTCAGCGCCTCACTCTCGGGTCGAGTGCCGCATACAGGATCTCGGACAGCGTCGACGAGCACAGGATGAGGATCGCGACGAACAGTGTGGAGCCTGCAACGGAGTTGATGTCGTTCTGCTGGATCGACTGGATCGCGAGCTCACCCATTCCGTGCCAGCTGAAGACGATCTCGAGCATTGCAGAGCCGGCGACCAGGGTGCCGAAGCTGTAGGCGAAGAACGTCGACATCGGGATGAGTGCGATGCGCACGCCGTGACGCACCAGCGCAGACCCGCGCGTGCGGCCCTTGGAACGCGCGGTGCGGATGTAGTCGGCCCCGAGCACGTCGAGCATGGCGTTGCGCTGGTAGCGGCTGTACGAGGCGGCACCGGCGATCATCAGCACGAGCGTGGGCAGCAGCGCGTGAGATATCCGATCGCCCAATTGCGGCCAGAACCCGTCTGGCGCATTCGCCGAGTATTGACCACTGAATGTTATGAGTTGGATGCCCAGCAGATCGTTCAGGTTGGTGGCGACGATCATGAACAGGATGCCCATGACGAACACCGGGGTCGCGAAGACGATGTAGGAGACGATCGTCACGACCTGGTCGCTGAGCTTGTACTGGCGCACCGCGCCCCATACGCCGAGCACCACACCGAGCACGGCTCCGAGGATCGACCCGATGAGCAGGAGCTGCAGGCTCACGCCGGCACGGACCAGGAGCTGCTGGGTGACCGGCTGGTTGCCGACGGTCAGCCCGAGGTCGCCGTGGAAGATGTTCGTGAACCAGGTCCACACGCGCTGGATGAGCGGGACCTCGGGGTTCACTCCCCACGCGTTCAGCAGCTGGTCGATCGACGACTGCGGGGGCTTGGGATGCCGGTTCTCGAGCTCCCACACGGGGTTGAGCCCGATGCTGGCGAGGACGTACGCCAGCGATGATGCCACGGCCGTGAGGATCAGGTAGTTGAAGACCCTCCGGAGGATGTAGATGGTCATGCACGCCACCTGCCGGCGGTGTCCGACTGTGACCGCATCTGGGACGCGCGGGGCGCGACGTTCGCGGTGTTTTCCGTTGTCACGTTCGTGAACATTTCCTTGCTCGTCCAGCGCCGACTCGTGATCGACGACGATGTCGATGCCGATTTGCCGTCGGCGCAGGCCCGGATAGGGCCGGCGTCCACTCTAATCGACATCCGAGGTTTCCCTGTCTTTCACATCAATTCTTTATCGGGGTGTTAGCTCCGCAACCTGCTCAGACCAGGACCGCGATGAGTGCGCAGACCGCACAAGCGGCTCCGATCAACAGTGCGGGCGTGTCCCATCCCCTCCTGACCTCACCGGAGGGCCCCGGCGCAGCCGATGCGCCGAGCGCGCGGAGCAGCTCGACGGTGGGGTCCGGTCCCTGCGCCGGCGAGGATCGTATCGTGTGGGGAGCCTCCGAAGTGACGCCCTTCCACTCGACGTCCGTCCCGGTACCCGGACGGCGTGAACCTTGCGAACGGTTCGACACCGTCCGCTGAGGGAACGGGCTCCCCCAGCAGTCGACGGCGGTGCCGTCGTGGAGGATGACACGCACCTGGTACCGGCGATCGAAATCGGCGATGAGCCCCCAGGGGATCCTGGTGTCGCGCAGCAGATTCCGTGCCGTCACCGCATGTTGATCGACGACGATGCTCATCCGGTACAGGAACACCCACAGCGCCCACAGCACGAACAGCAGCACGCCCACTGCGCGCAGGCCGGTACTCCAGCGTCCGCGGATCAGCGCGTCGGAGACGAAGAACGCCGCGACGACGACCACCACCCAGAACACGACGGTCGACATGACCGCACGCAGCACGACCGTGCCGCCTTCGGCGAGGTCCTTCGTCATGAGGGGCTCCCGGCGATCAGCAGGGCCGCACCGGCCCAGACCACCAGTACCACTCCGGCGATGACGCCGGGCACATCCCAGCCCTTGTGCACGGGTGCGTCGGATGCGGCATCCCGCCCGTCGTACAGCCGCTGCGCGTACTCGAACTGCGCACGCACATGCTCGGGGGTGCCCTCACGCGAGCCGGGACGACGGCCGCCCCTCCCCTCGAGCGGTCCGCCCACCGCGCGGACGACGGTTTCGTCATCGAGAGCGAACACCACCTGCCAGCGCCATTCGAGCTCGCGCACCCGCCCCCAGGGGATGCGGACCACGCGTAGCAGGTTCTGCACGGTGGCGCCCTGGGCGTCGACCTCGAGACTCGACGCGAATGCGGAGATGTACACGCCCCACAGGGCCAGCAACGGCCACGGCGCGAGCAGCAGGGTCTGCGTCATGCCTCCGCGCACGAGCGCATCTCCGAGCAGGAACAGTACGACCAGCGCCGAGACGCCGAAGATCGGCAGCGCCGACCCCGGTCGGAAGACGCGCCGGTCGGTTGCGGGTTCACCGTTCAGTTGAGACCACCGCCGAGCGGGATCGATGCACCCGGGATGGCATCCAGCAGCCGCTGGGTGTACTCCTCGGCCGGGTTCGCGAAGATCTCGTCGACCGTGCCGTGCTCGACCACGCGGCCCTTCTCCATCACACAGACAGTGTCGGCGACGACGCGGACGACCGCGAGGTCGTGTGTGATGAAAAGGTAGGTCAGATCGAGCTCGTTCTGCAGTTCGGCGAGCAGCTTCAGGATCTGATCCTGCACGAGGACGTCCAGCGCGGACACCGCCTCATCGAGCACCACGATGTCGGGCTTGAGCGCCAGGGCGCGCGCGATCGCCACGCGCTGGCGCTGACCCCCCGACAGCTCGTTCGGATACCGCGTGGCGAGCTCCTGCGGCAGCGACACCTGGTCGAGCAACTCGACGACCCGCTCGCGTCGGGACTTCTTGTCGCCGATCCGATGGATCTCCAGAGGCTCGGCGATGGTGTTGCCGATGTTGCGCAGCGGGTCCAGCGAGCCGTACGGGTCCTGGAACACCGGCTGCATGCGCCGGCGCAGATCGAGCAGCTCGCGCCCGTTGAGATTTGCCGAACTCTTGCCGTCGATCTCGATCGCGCCCGCGGTCGGCTCCTCGATGTTGAGCACCATCTTCGCCACAGTCGATTTGCCCGACCCCGACTCGCCGACCAGCGCAAGCGTCTTTCCCTTGGGGATGTCGAACGTGACGGCATCCACCGCCCGGAACGGCACCGACCCGAATCCGCCGGTGCGGATCTTGTAGTCCTTGGTGAGGTCCTGCACGCGCACGGCGGGGACGATGTCGATGTCGGCCTCGTGCTCGATGCCGCGCCGCTCGACCGTCGCCTGGATGCGGTGCGACGCAATGCTCGGGGCCGCCGCCACGAGCTTCTGCGTGTACGGGTGCAGCGGGTTCTCGAGGATCTCGCGGCTGGGACCGGCCTCGACGATGTGGCCGTGCTGCATCACGACGATCTTCTCGGCGCGCTCGGCGGCAAGCCCGAGGTCGTGCGTGATCAGCAGCACCGAAGTGCCCTTCTCGCGCGTCAGCGAGGCCATGTGGTCGAGGATCACGCGCTGCACGGTGACGTCGAGCGCACTGGTCGGTTCGTCGGCGATGAGCAGCTTGGGGTCGGCCGCCAGGCCGATGCTGATCAGCGCGCGCTGGCGCATGCCGCCGGAGAACTGGTGCGGGTACTGGTGCAGCCGCCGATCGGCATCCGCGAGCCCCGCCTGCTTGAGCACCTCGATGGCGCGCTGCTTGACGGCGCGCCGTCCGCGGGCGATGCCGTTGGCCCGCACGGCCTCTTTCACCTGGAAGCCGATGGACCACACCGGGTTCAGGTTCGACATCGGATCCTGGGGGACGAAACCGATGTCTCGGCCGCGCACGCGCTCCATCTCGGCGCGCGTGAGGGCGGTCAACTCGCGCCCGTCGAGCGTGATGCTGCCGGCCGTGACGTGTCCGGTCCCCGGCAGCAAGTTGACGATCGCCGAGGCCGTCGTCGACTTGCCCGAGCCCGACTCGCCCACGATCGCCAGGGTCTCCCCCGCGAACAGGTCGAGGTCGATACCGTGCAGCACTTCGTTCTCGGTCTTCTGCGTGCGGAACGCGACCTTAAGGCCGCGGATGCTCAGCAGCGGAGTGTCGATGGCGTCGCTCATCGCTGGGCCCTCGCTCTCGGGTCGAGGGCATCTCGGATGAGTTCGCCCAGCATGATGAACGCCAGCACCGTGACGGTCAGGAAGAGCGACGGGTAGATCAGCGACATCGGCTGCACGCGGATCTGCGTCTGCGCGTTGCTGATCTCCGTGCCCCACGAGATCGTGTCGCCCAGGCCCACGCCCAGGAACGCCAGCGTCGCCTCGGCGACGATCGCGGCGGCCAGGCTCAGGGTCGACACCACCAGCAGCGGGGCGATCGCATTCGGGAGGACGTGCGACACCAGAGTTCCGAAATTCGACTTGCCGAGGGCGCGGGATGCCGTCACGAAATCGGACTGGCGCACCCGGAGCACCTCGGCCCGCACCACGCGCGCCGTCGCGGCCCACGCGAACCCGCCGATGGCGATCGACAGGGTCAGCACGTTGCGGTACTGCGCGAACACGGTCATCACGACCACCGCGGCGAGGATGTAGGGAATCGAGAAGAAGATGTCGCCCACGCGCGAGAGCACGGAGTCGAGCCAACCGCCGTAGTAGCCGGCCAGCGACCCCATGATCAGGCCGATGACCGAGCCGATGATGGTCGAGAGCAGACCGACCGACACCGAGACGCGCGTGCCCCACACGATGCGGGCGTAGATGTCACAGCCCTGGAAGGTGAAGCCCAGCGGATGGCCCCGCGAAGGGCCGCCGTTCGAGAAGTCGAGACTGCACGACTTCGGATCGGTGTGTGTGAACAGCGTCGGCCAGAAGGCCATGAGCAGGACCACGATGACGATGGCCACCGAGATCCAGAAGGTAGGACGGTTTCGGATGTCGCGCCAGGCGTCGGACCAGAGGCTCGTCGGCTTCGCAGCGACCTTGACGGCGTCGACGGTGATCGTCGTCGTCTCGACAGGGGCGACGTAGTGCGTCGCGCGGGAATCACTTGACATAGCGGATCCTCGGGTCCAGCAGCCCGTAGAGAAGGTCCACGAGCAGGTTCACGAGTACGTACAGGATGACGAAGACGGTCACGAACGAGACGATCGTGGGCCCCTCATGTTGGAGCGTCGCGTGGTACAGCGTGTTGCCGACGCCCGGGATGTTGAAGACCGCCTCGGTGACGGTGGCACCGACCAGCAGGACGCCGAAGTTCGTCGCCGAGTTCGTGATCATCGGAATGAGCGAGTTGCGCATCACGTGCACGGGCAGCACGCGCCCGCGGGACAGGCCCTTCGAATACGCCGTGCGCACCCAGTCCTGATTGCGGGTCTCGATGACCGAGCCGCGCATGAGACGCATGCTCGTGGCGAACAGGCTCACGCCCAGGACGAGCGCGGGCAGCCACAGCCCGTTCCAGCCGTTGTCGGCGCCCACCGTCGGCTTGAACCAGCCGAGCTTGATGGCCAGGAAGTACTGGGCGACGAAGCCGAGCACGAACACCGGCACCGAGAGGAAGACGAGTCCGGCGATCAGCGCCGCGTGATCGAAGAGCTTGCCCTTCCGCAGCGCCGAGATCGTGCCGATGACGATCGACAGCACGAACTCGATGGCGATCGACATGACGGCAAGGCGCGCCGTGACCGGGAGGGTGCGCGCGAGGACCTCGTTCACGGACTGGCCGGAGAAGGTCGTGCCCATATCGCCGCGGAGGATGCCGGTGAGGTAGTACCAGTACTGCACTAGGAACGGCTGGTCGAGGTGGTACTGCGCGCGCAGCTGGGCGATCAGCTCAGGACCGGGCTGATGGTCGCCGAACAGCGCGGCGATGGGGTCGCCGGGCATGGCGAACACCAGGAAGTAGATGAGCAGCGTCGCCCCGATGAACACGGGTATCAGCTGCAGAAGGCGTCGCACGATGTATGCGAACATGCGCCCTCCCTTCGGGTACAGGGATGCCTCTCACCGCATCGCGGCAGCCCGTCGTGCAGCGTCGTGCACTGCCGACATCCTCCCGCGTTTGACCTGCGAGTGCGAGTGCGAGGATGGCACGCCGCGAGGCGGTGACGAGATCGTCACCGCCTCGCGGTTCGGATCACTCGGGCAGGTCAGCCCTTGGTGATCTCGTAGTACAGCGGCACCGAGTTCCACCCGAAGGTGACGTTGTTCACACCCTCGGCGAAACCACCGACGACGTTGGAGTACCACAGCGGGATGGCCGGCAGGTCCTGGAACAGGATCTGCTGAGCCTTCTGGTAGTCGGCGATCGCAGCATCCTGGTCCGCCGACGAGGCGCCCTTGGCCAGCAGCGCATCGAAGTCCTTGTTCGAGTAGTCGCTGTCGTTCGAGCTCGCGCCCGTCGAGTACAGCGGCTGCAGGAAGTTGTACATGCCGGGGTAGTCGGCCTGCCAACCGGTGCGGAACGCCGTCTTGATCTTGCGGTCGGTGACGTCGGCGCGCAACGTGGCGAAGTCGACGTACGACTTGCCCGAGGCGTCGATGCCCAGCGTGTTCTTGATCGAGTTCGTGGTGGCGTCGACCCACTCCTTGTGGCCGCCGTCGGCGTTGTACGCGATCTGGAACTTTCCGCTCCACTTGGAGATGGCGTCAGCCTGGGCCCAGAGCTGCTTGGCCTTCTCCGGGTCGTACTTCAGGACCTCGGAGCCGGGGATCGAGTCCGACCACCCGTTGATGACCGGCGAGGTGAAGTCGCTGGCAGGCGTGCGCGTGCCGTTGAAGATCGTCTTGGTGATCTGCTCGCGGTTGATGGCCATCGAGATGGCCTCCTTGCGAAGGATGCCCTCCTTGCCGGTGAAGTGCTCGGCGTTGCCGGGGATCGTGAACGACTGGAAGATCGCGGCCGGCTGGTTCACCGCACGGTCGCCCAGGTCGGTCTTGAACGTCGCGAACGCCGACGGCGGAATGGCATCGAGCACGTCGAGGTCGCCACCCTGCAGATCGGCGTACGCCGAGTCCTGCGAGGCGTAGAAGACGATCGTCAGGCCGCCGTTCTTCACCTGGCGGCCGCCGGTGTAGTCGTCGTTCTTCACGAGGTCGATCTTCACGTCGTGCTGCCACGCCGAGTCGCTGGCCAGCTTGTACGGGCCGTTGCCGATCGGGTGCTCGCCGTACGCCTTGATGTCGTCGAAGGCGACCGACGGCAGCGGGTAGAAGGCGGAGTAGCCCAGGCGCTGCGACCAGTCGGCTGCGACCGGCGAGTTCAGCTTCACGGTGAAGGTGTAGTCGTCGACCTTCTTCAGGCCGGTCAGCTCCGCGTCCTTCGTGGCGCTGAAGCCTTCGATGTCGGCGAACCACGACTGGTTCAGCTGCTTGTTCGAGAACTTGGCGCCGTACTGCCACGCCTTGATGAAGCTGTCGGCCGTGACCTCCTCGCCGTTCGTGAACTTGTTGCCCTGCTTGAGCTTGATCGTGAGGTTCGACGGGTCGTCGACCGTGATCGAGTCGGCCATGTCGTTGACGAGCTTGCCGTCAGCGTCGTAGTAGGCGAGACCCGCGAAGATCGAGTCGAGGATCTTGCCGCCCCCGGTCTCGTTCGTGTTCGTCGGGATCAGCGGGTTCTGGGGCTCCGAGCCGTTGACCGAGATGATCGACGACGCATTCCCGCCGCCGTTCGTTTTCCCGTTGTCGCCCGAATTTCCGCCGCCGCCCGAGCAGCCGGCGAGGGCAAGGATGCCCGCCGTCAGCAGCGTGGCGGACGCGAGGGCGATCTTGCTGCGCTTCACGTGTCCTCCTGTGAAAGGGATTTTGACCGCGTACTCCGGATGCGCAGCGGTGCGCACCGCAACGTCGCGGCGATGACGTTCACCATAGGCACACTGATGGCTCTGCTCCAAATATCAGCCAAAACCGTTACACACCTTTTACCGGGAGCGTCGCCCATGTGACAATCTGTGGAGTGTCCGACATACAGGCGCCCATCGGCGCATCCCGCGCCCGCCTGTGGTGGGAGGTCGGACTCGTCCTGGCCTGCACCCTCGGACAATCGGCCGTCTACTCGCTGATCCTCCTGCTGCGCCGGTTTCTGGCATCCACCCCTCTCGGCGAGCAATCGACCGCGCTGAACCCCTCGCAGGACGTCCAGGCTTTCTGGGACATCGTCTACCAGCTGCTCGACATCGGCTTCTCGCTGGCCCTCGTCGGGCTGGTCGTGTACCTGCTGTGGGATGCCGGAACAAGCCCCTTCCGCAAGATCGGCCTCGACCTGCGCCGGCCGGGTCGCGATCTCGGCTCGGGTGCGCTGATCGCGCTCGTGATCGGCGTGCCGGGGCTCGGCGTGTACGCGATCGGACGTGTGCTGGGCATCACGGTGCAGGTGTCGGCATCCCCCCTCGATCCGTCGTGGTGGACGATCCCCCTGCTTGTGCTGTCGGCCGTGCGCGCGGCGCTCCAGGAGGAGGTGATCATGATCGGCTACCTGTTCACCCGCCTGCGCCAGGTCGGCTGGGGTGACTGGCGGATCATCCTCGTCTCGGCGGCGATCCGCGGCTCGTACCACGCCTACCAGGGCGTGGGACCGATCCTCGGCAACTTCGTGATGGGCGTGGTGTTCGGCTGGTGCTACCGGCGCTGGGGCAGGGTCATGCCGCTCGTGGTGGCCCACACGATCCTCGACGTGGTGTCGTTCGTGGGCTATCCGCTGGCCGCAGCCTGGTGGCCCGGCGTCTTCGCGCCGGCGCCGGCCCCGAGCCCCTCGGCGTCCTGAGCCATGCGCTGCGCGCGTCGCCCCGCCCCGTCCCCCTCCCCCGTCTCGCTGAGAGTGCAGCTGGTGGACGAGAGTGCGGGTGGTTCCCTACTCCTCGTCCACCAGCTGCACTCTCACGGCTGGACGAGTTATCGCGGACGGCGGGAACGCGGTATGAGTCCTTTCCTCCCCAACTCGCCGCGGACTGGCGCAGACGCTCCTCTGTCCACAGATTGTCGGGCACGGACACATGAGTCAGGCGCCGGGCGCAAGGGTGAGAGGATGCCGACACTCCAGGCGATCCGCGCCGTCAAATCCGCTCCCCTCCCGCTTCTGCGCTTCACCGACATCCCCCACCCGGAACGGGCAGTGGCCCGCGGCCACGTGGTGAAGATCAGACATGGGGTCTACGCATCCGCGCAGTTGTGGAAGGATCTTCCGCCATGGGATCGCTATCTGGCGCGTGTGCACGCCGCGGCGCTCGTGTATCCGGACGCGGTCTTCTGTCTCGAGTCCGCCGCTGCGCTGCTCGGCCTGCCGATCTTCGGTGACCCGGGCGAGGTCCACATGCTCGTCGCCTCGCGCGGCACATCTCGCTCGTTCGCTGCGGTGCGCACTCATCGGTCTCATCCCGAGCGGGAAATCATCGAGCGATCCGGTTTACGCGTGACCTCGCCCGCAGACACGGCGGTCGACATCGCGCGTCTCCGGCACAACGCCGTCGGCCTGGCGGTCGCCGACGCGGCGCTGCGGCTCGAGCCGGCGCTCTCCCGCGACGCGCTTGTGCAGGTGAATGAATCACGCAGCAGCAAGCGCGGACGTGACATCGCCCGATGGCCCCTGTCACGATGCACGGCGCTGTCCGAATCGACGTTGGAATCGGTCAGCCACGCGGCGATCGAGTGGCTGGGATTCCCCTCGCCCGAGCTCCAGGTGGTCTTCCGGTCAGCGGCGGACGCCGAAGATCGCGGCGACTGCTTCTGGCGCGGCGCGGACCTGATCGGTGAGACCGACGGCGACCTCAAGTACGACGGACGTTTCGGCGATCCCCGCACGGTGATGCGCAACCAGTTCGAGCGTGACACGCGGCTGCGCGATCGGGTCCGCGAGATCACGCATTGGGGATGGCGAGAAGCAACGACATTCGCGCCGCTCCGCGGCATCCTCACCGGCGCCGGCCTCCAGCAGACCGGCCCCGAAGACTCCGTGCAGCTCTATGCGATGAAGCGCCTTCTCGCCCCACACGCCCCACATCCCGTGGCCCCCGATGCAAGCCCCCGGCGGTGAGAGTGCAACCGGTGGACGAGGAGTAGGGAACCAACCGATCCTTCGTCCACCAGCTGCACTCTCACCGATTCAAGGGCGCGCGGCGCCAGGCGGCGCCGCGGCGCGCGCTACGCGAACGCCTCGATCGGCGGGCAGGCGCACACGAGGTTGCGGTCGCCGTAGGCGTTGTCGATACGCCGGACGGGCGGCCAGTACTTCGTGCGCACGAGCGTGTGCACCGGGTACACGGCGATCTCGCGCGAGTACGGGTGCGTCCAGCCGTCGCGGGCGATGGATGCCGCGGTGTGAGGCGCATTCACGAGCGGATTGTCATCGGCCGGCCACTCCCCCGAAGAGACCGCGACGGCCTCGGCCTTGATAGCGATAATGGCCTCGATGAACCGCTCGAGCTCGGCGAGATCCTCGGACTCGGTCGGCTCGACCATGAGCGTGCCCGCGACCGGGAACGACATCGTCGGCGCGTGGAATCCGTAGTCGATGAGCCGCTTCGCGACATCGTCGACGGTCACACCCGTCTGCTCACGCAGCGGCCGGAGGTCGAGGATGCACTCGTGCGCGACGAGCCCGTTCTCGCCCGTGTACAGCACCGGGAAGTGCTCGCGCAGCCGCGCGGCGAGGTGGTTGGCCGCCAGCACGGCGGCCCCGGTCGCCTCGGCGAGCCCCTCGGTGCCCATCATCCGCACGTACGCCCACGAGATCGGCAGCACGCCCGCCGAGCCGTACGGAGCGCCCGACACGGGCCCGCCCTCGAACCGCACGCCGCCGACGTGATCGGCCCGCTGCGCGAGCGGGTGGGCGGGCAGATGCCGCGCCAGGTGCGACTTGGCCGCCACCGGGCCGACGCCCGGCCCGCCCCCGCCGTGCGGGATGGCGAACGTCTTGTGCAGGTTCAGGTGCGAGACATCGCCGCCCAGCTCGCCGAAGCGCGCGAAGCCCAGCAGTGCGTTGAGGTTCGCCCCGTCGACGTACACCTGTCCGCCGGCGTCGTGCACGGCCTGCGTGATGGCCACGACGTCCTGCTCGTACACGCCGTGCGTGGACGGGTAGGTGATCATGAGCGCAGCCAACTCCGGCTCGTGGACTGCGATCTTCGCGCGCAGGTCGTCGAGGTCGACGTTGCCGGCGTCATCGCACGCGACGACCACGACCGTCATGCCTGCGAGGACGGCGGATGCCGCGTTGGTGCCGTGCGCGGACGACGGGATGAGGCACACCCGGCGCGCGGTGTCACCGTTCGCGTCGTGATAGCCGCGGATCGCCAGCAGCCCTGCCAGCTCGCCCTGCGAGCCCGCGTTGGGCTGCAGCGAGACACTGTCGTATCCGGTCACCTCGGCCAGCCAGGTCTCGAGCTGCTCGATCATCGCGAGCGACCCTCGCACGTCCTCTTCGGGCGCGAACGGGTGCACGCGCGCGAACTCGGGCCAGCTGATCGCCGCCATCTCGGTGGCGGCGTTGAGCTTCATCGTGCACGAGCCGAGCGGGATCATCCCGCGGTCCAGGGCGTAGTCGCGATCGGCGAGCTGCTTGAGATACCGCATCATGGCCGTCTCGGATCGGTGCTCATGGAACACCGGATGCGTCAGGTACTCGTCGGCGCGGTGCAGCGCGGCATCCACCCCCGACAGCGGCGTGAACTCGTCGATCGACACCTCACGCGCGTCGTGCTCGTCGGCCTCGGGCGCGCCGAACGCCCACGCCACGGCGGCGAGATCGGCGGCGGTCGTCGTCTCGTCCACCGAGATGCCCACCGTGGCCTCGTCGGCCCAGAACAGCTGGTATCCCTTCGACCGTGCCCGCTCGATCACCGTCCGCGCGGTGCCCGGCACCGTGACCCGCACCGTGTCGAAGAACGCGTCGTGGTGCACGCTCTGCCCGTAGTCACGCAGCCGCTGCGCGAGCGCCTCGGTCTTGCGCGAGATCTCCGACGCTATGGCCCGCAGCCCGTCGGGCCCGTGGTACACGGCATACATCGCGGCCATCACGGCCAGCAGCACCTGCGCGGTGCAGATGTTCGAGGTGGCCTTCTCACGCCGGATGTGCTGCTCGCGCGTCTGCAGGGCTAGCCGATAGGCGGGCTGCCCGTCGGCGTCCTGTGAAACCCCCACGAGCCGGCCGGGCAGCTGACGTTCCAGGCCCTGGCGCACGGCCATGTACCCGGCGTGCGGACCGCCGAAGCCCATCGGCACCCCGAAGCGCTGGGTGGTGCCCACCGCTACATCGGCGCCCAGCGAGCCGGGCGAGCGCAGCAGGGTGAGGGCCAGCAGGTCGGCCGCGACCACCGCGAGCCCGCCGGCGACATGGGCGGCGTCGATGACTCCGCTCGGGTCCCACACGCGCCCCGACGCACCCGGATACTGCACGAACACGCCGAACAGCTCGTCGGGCAGCGTGGCACCGTCGGCGAGCGCCAGCTCTACGAGGTGCACGCCGACGGCGGCGGCGCGCGAGCGCAGCACGGCCTTGGTCTGCGGCAGCGCGTCGGCGTCGACCACGAACACGTTCGTCTTGGCCTTCGAGGCGCGCCGGGCCAGCAGCATCCCCTCCGCCACTGCGGTTGGCTCGTCGAGCATCGACGCGTTGGCGGTCGCCAGGCCCGTCAGGTCGGTCACCATCGTCTGGAAGTTGATGAGCGCCTCCAGGCGCCCCTGCGAGATCTCGGGCTGGTACGGCGTGTACGCCGTGTACCACGACGGGTTCTCGAGCACATTGCGCGCTATCACCGATGGCGTGAACGTGTCGTAGTAACCCAGCCCGATCATGGTGCGCGCGGACCGGTTCTGATCGGCGATGGCCCGCAGCTCGGCGAGGGTCTCGGCTTCGGTCGCGGGGGCGGGGATGCTGCTGCTCGCGCGCGGTGCGGAATGGATGGATGCCGGCACCGCCGCCGAAACGAGCGCCTCGACGCTCTCGTAGCCGAGGCCGTCGAGCATCTGCCGCTGGGCGTCGGGTGAGATCCCGATGTGGCGGGACGAGAAGGCGCCGGTCACGCGGCGCCGCCGGTGAGGGCCTCGTAGCCGCAACGGTCGAGCAGCTCGACCGATTCGGTGCCGCGGATCTTCAGCAGCCAGCCCGCACCGAACGCGTCGGAGTTGATGACCGACGGGTCGTCGTCGAGCGCGGTGTTGACCTCGACGACCTCGCCGGTGACGGGGGCGTAGAGCTCGCCGACCGACTTCGTCGACTCGATCTCGCCGCACACGTCGCCGGCGGTCACGGTGTCGCCCACTGCGGGCAGGTCGACGAACACGACGTCGCCAAGCTTGTCGGCGGCGTAGTCGGTGATGCCGACGGTGGCGACATCGCCGGACCGTTCGATCCACTCGTGCTCGTCGGTGTAGCTGAGGCTGTTCAGGTCGGTCATTTCGTCCTCCGGTAGAAAGGCAGGTCGGTCACGGTGGCGGGCACGGCGGTGCCGCGCACGTCGATGGTCAGTTCGGTTCCGGATGCCGCGACTTCAGGCGTCACGAAGGCCAGGGCGATCGGGTGCCCGAGCGTCGGCGACAGCGCGCCGCTCGTGATCTCGCCCGCGGGGGCTCCGTCGGGGCCGAGCACCGCATAGCCCGCACGGCCGGCACGACGCCCCGAAGCAGTGAGACCCACGAGCACCGGCGCGTCGGCCAGGTCGCGGGCTTCCAACCCCTCCTTGCCGACGAAGTCATCCTTCGCCATGGCGACGACGCGCCCGAGGCCGGCCTGGGCCGGAGCGATGTCGCGCGAGAGCTCGTGACCGTACAGCGGCATCCCGGCTTCCAGCCGCAGCGTGTCGCGGGCAGCCAGGCCCGCGGGCACGAGGCCGTGGGGCTCGCCCGCGGCCAGCAGCGCATCCCACAGGGCGCCGGCCTGCGCGTTCGGCACGAGCAGCTCGAAGCCGTCCTCGCCGGTGTAGCCGGTGCGCGCGATGAGGACGTGCTCCTGGTCGAACGACCCTTCGCGCCACGCGTAGTAGCCGAGGCCGGGCAGGTCGGAGGCTTCCAGTCCTGCCGTCGACAGCGCGATCTGCTCGGCGCGGGGCCCCTGCACGGCGATGAGCGCGAACTGGTCGGTGGCGTCCTCGATGCGCGGCACGTCGGCACCGCCGACAGTGGCGAAGTCGCCTTGCACTCGCCCATCGAGAAACGCGTGCACCTTCGTCCAGCTCGCCAGCCCTCTGGCGAAAGCCTGCGCCACGGCATCTCGGTTTCCGGCGTTCGCCACGACCAGGAAGTACTCCTCGGCGATTCGGTACACGATGACGTCGTCGATGATGCCCCCGTCTTCGGCGAGCACGAGCGAATACTTGGCCTTGCCGACGGGCATCGCCGAAATACGTCCGGCGAGCACAAAGTCCAGGAACTCGGCGGCGCGCCCGTCATGAATCCAGAACTCGGCCATGTGCGAGATGTCGAAGAGCCCCGCCGCCTCGCGGACGGCGCGGTGCTCGGCGAGGTCGGAGGTGTAGCGGACCGGCATCGACCAGCCGCCGAAGTCGGTAAACGAGGCGCCGAGTGCCTCGTGCCGCGCATGCAGCGGGGTCTGACGAAGTGCAGTGGACATGGGTGCTTTCGAGTCGGCGACGCCGTCGGCGTCGATCGGACTCCCCCTCTGTCATGGGCCTGAGAGTTTCGCCGCGGCGGGATGCCGTGACTTTCACCGTCGGCGGATTCACAAGCTCAATGAACTCGCGATCGCTTTTCAGAGCGGCCGGACTCACGCGGTATGCGGACCTGAGAGATTGGCGGGGAGGCTTGCTCCTTCGGTGCCCGGTGAACCGGGCTCTCCCGCGTGCGTCATGCGGCCTGTGTGGTGTTCAGTTGCCGCTCCAGCATACCGGCCGAAGCCGGTGAAAACCCGCGGTTCACCGGCGGTGATGCCGCAGCTTCCACGCCCTTTCACGAAGCCGCGCCGGCAGCATGCGCCATGCCCGCAGCGCCAGGCGACGCGGATGCATCGGTGAACCGCTCTCGGCATCGCGGATGACATGCAGGCGTGTGCGGCCGAACAGGCGGAAGCGCACATGAGAACGCACGTCTCCCCACTGCGCGGCGAACGTTGCCGCGCCGGTGGGCACGGTGCCCTCGACGCGCGCCCGCCCGTCGCCGGCGATGAGCCGGCACGGGCCGAGCGAGCCGCCCGACGCGTCGACGAACGCTCCCGGCACGTCAAGATCGCCGAACGCCGTCACCTGCGGCAGCGCGATGTGGATGCGCACGCCGTCTGCCTGCGGCGAGGCGACGGCCGTCATGTGCTCGTCGTCGATGACGCTCGCCAGCGTCTGACCGACGTCGATGCTCAGGCCGCCGTTCTGCGCACGGTAAGCCGATGCCACGACGCCCTGCGTGACGGCCCACCCTCGTGTGGAGTCATCGGTGCGCACCTGCCGGACATTTCGTGTGCGCATCGCGATCGTGCGCACGTAGAAGTCCCAGGGACCGTCACCCAGCCGGCCCGGTCCGTCGTCGGCGAGGCTCCAGTGCACCGGCACCGTCGCCCGCAGCTGCGCAGCGCCGTCGATGTCGATGAGCTCGGCACCGCTGCCGGCGAACAACAGCCAGTCGATCTTCTCGGTGCGCCAGCGTCGGTCGACACTGTAGGTGAGCGCGGTGACCTCGTCGGTCACGTCGGCGCTGAGCCCGTGCTCGGCCGCGAACGCGGCCACCTCCTCCGTCAGGGCGAGGATCGCCCGTCCGTCGCGGTACCGCACGGGCGCAGCTTCCTTCGCGGTGAACCGCCACTGCAGGTCGAGATCGAAGGACACTCCGTCGGCCGACCACCGCGCGCCGGCGGTGCTGGGCGCGCACTGTACGACGGGGAACGTGCGCTCGTGCGCGTCGATCAGATCGAATCGCCCCGCCCGCAGCAGCGCGGTCGTGATGCGCCGCCAGCCGTCGAGGTACAGATCGGCGTCATCGGGGATCGTCGGCAGCAGCTCCGCGGTGAAGGCACAGATCCGCTCGCGCTCCTCGGGGGTGCGCGACCCCCAGCGGAACAGCGGGAGCAGCCGCATGTGCAGCTGGTAGGCGCGGAACCGCGGCAGCAGCTGGGCGAAGCGTTCTTGCTGCAGCTCTTCGTCGATCCAGCGGAAGACCCGGGCCACGGCATCCAGATACTCGTCCAGATCGTCGTGGAACGTGGTGCTGGTCGTCGCGTGCGGCGGACGGTTCCAGTAGTAGAACGGCGTCTCGACCATCAGCGACACCACGTCGGCCCGCGCGTGCGCGGCGATGTCGAAGAAGATGTCCTCCCAGATCTGCCGCCCGCCCTCCGGGAAGCGGATGCCCTTCTCGCGCAAGAACGCCGTGCGGAACATCTTGTGCGGGTTCATCGGAAGCAGCGGGTGCGGCTCGACCTGGTCGATGGCGTTGCCGACATCGGCCATCACGTCGCGCATCGCCCAGCCGGGGGTGTCGCTCTTCGACTCCTTGCCGTCGAGCACGTCCGCGCCCGCACGCGCGGCGAGCGCGTACCCGGCGCGCAGCGCATCGGGAAAGAGCCGGTCGTCATGGTCGATGAACACCACGTATTCGCCGCACGCCTCGTCGATGCCGTGGTTGCGGGGGCGGGACGGCCAGCCGGAGGGCGGCAGGCGGAACACCCGGTAGTTCGGGCGCGTGGCGGCGAACCCCTCCAGGCGCGCGTGCGTGTCGTCGGGCGAACCGTCATCGACCAGGAGCACCTCGAAATCACCCTGCGGCATCGTCTGCCGGTCGAGGCTGTCCACCAGATCATCGAGATGCGCGGTGGATCGGTATGTGGGAACGATCACCGAGACCTTGAACGTCGTCGTCTTCGCCATCGCCTTCACCCTACTGGGCTCTGTTCATCCGACTGCTGAGCGACGGCGATTTCGCGTTCTGGTCACGATGACTATAAGATCACCTGCAGAGGTTAAAGTCACCATGACCAGAACATCCCCCGATATCCGCGTCGCCGTCTCCACGGTGATCTTCACGCTGCGCCCCTCACCCGAGGGAGCGACGCTCGCTCTGCCGCTCGTACGGCGTACCCGCGATCCCTTCGAGGGCCTGTGGGCGCTGCCCGGCGGCTGGTTCGACGAGACGGAAGGGCTGGATGCCGCGGCATCCCGCACCCTCGCCGAGACGACGGCGCTCGCACCCAGCTATCTGGAGCAGCTGTACGCGTTCGGCGACGTCGACCGCTCCCCCACACGCGTGGTGTCGATCGTCTACTGGGCACTGCTGCGCCAGGACCAGGTCGACGAGCAGCGCGCGGCGCACGAAGCCGACGGCACCGCGCCGGAGAACGTGCAGTGGTTCGCTGCCGAAGACCTCCCTCGCCTGGCGTTCGACCACAACACGATCGTCGACTACGCCCTGTGGCGGCTGCGCAACAAGGTCGGCTACGCGCGCATCGCACACGGCCTGCTGCCCGACGAGTTCACCCTCGCCGATCTGCGCGAGGTGCACGAGTCGATCCTCGGGCGCAAGCTCGACCCGGCGAATTTCCGCCGGCAGATCGAGGCCTCGGGAACGCTCATCCCCACCGAGCGCTTCCGTACCGGCAGCCACCGGCCGGCACGCCTGTACCGCTACGACGGCGCCATCGAGCTCGCCGCGCGCGGCCCCATCCCCACCCCCACAGATACAGATACGACCGACCGGAACGAGGAGCGATGACCCCCACCCCCCTGCCGCTGACCGCACCCGACGCCTCGGTCGACCACGTGCTCACGCAGATCGCCGCGGGCACCGTCGACCAAGAGGCCTGCACGATGGACCTCGTCGCCGCCCCGTGGGACTTCGACCCGGTGCCCGGTTACGGTCCGGGCGCCTCGATGGGCGATGTCATCCCGACCGGCGCGCCCCAGCAGGGCGGGCTGCCGCAGGAGTACCGCGACGCCGGCGCCGACGAACTCGCCGAGCGGGTACGGGCAGCGAAGGAGAAGCTCGGCGACCGCGTGCTGATCATGGGGCACTTCTATCAGCGCGAAGAGGTCGTCGTGCACGCGGACTACCTCGGCGACTCGTTCCAGCTCGCGAAGGCGGCCAAGGCGCATCCCGAGGCCGAGGCGATCGTCTTCTGCGGTGTGCACTTCATGGCCGAGACGGCCGACATGCTCTCGGGACCCCACCAGGCCGTCATTCTGCCGAACCTCGCCGCCGGCTGTTCCATGGCCGATATGGCCTCGATCGACGAGGTCGAGGAGTGCTGGGAACAGCTGACCGACCTGTACGGCGATCTCGACACCCGGGATGCCGAGGGGCTCCTCCCGGTCATCCCCGTCACGTACATGAATTCCTCCGCGGCGATCAAGGGCTTCGTCGGCCGGCACAACGGCATCGTCTGCACGTCGTCGAACGCACGCACGGTGCTCGAGTGGGCGTTCGAGCAGGGTCGGCGGGTGCTCTTCTTTCCCGACCAGCACCTCGGTCGCAACACCGCGAAGGCCATGGGAGTCACCGCAGAGCAGATGCCGATGTGGAACCCGCGGCAGCCGCTGGGCGGGTCGTCGGCCGACCAACTGCAGGACGCCCGGGTGATTCTCTGGCACGGCTTCTGCTCGGTGCACCGCCGCTTCACCGTCGACCAGATCGCGCAGGCGCGCAGCGACTACCCCGGAGTGCGCGTGATCGTGCACCCGGAGTGCCCGGCTCCGGTGGTGGATGCCGCAGACGAATCGGGTTCGACCGATTACATCCGCACGGCGATCGAGGCGGCGACCGAGCCCACTGTGTTCGCGATCGGCACCGAGATCAACCTCGTGCAGCGACTGGCCGCGCAGAACCCGCAGCACACGATCTTCTGTCTGGACCCCGTCGTGTGCCCGTGCTCGACGATGTACCGCATCCACCCCGGCTACATCGCTTGGGTGCTGGAGGGTCTGCTCGAAGGGGACGTGCGCAATCGCATCACCGTGCCCGAAGACGTCGCCGTGCACGCGCGCGTCGCGCTCGAGCGGATGCTGGCCGCCAAGCCGCCGGCCGCGCCCGCGGCCGCCTGGGAGAACGCGTCGTGACGAGCGTCGTCGTGGTCGGCGCGGGCATCGCCGGCATCACCGCGGCGTTGCACGCAGAAGCGAACGGCTGTGCAGTGACGCTGGTCACCAAAGCCGCTCTCGGCGAGTCGGCGACCACGCACGCACAGGGCGGCATCGCCGCCGTCACCGACCCGGCCGACCGGTTCGCCGATCACGTGCACGACACGGTCGCCGCCGGCGCGGCCGTCGGCGATCTGAGCGCCATCCGGGCGCTCGTGGGCGACGCTCCGGCGCGAATCGACGAGCTGGTCTCCGCCGGCGTCGCTTTCGATCGCAACGCCGACGGGTCGTACGTGCAGGGCCTCGAGGCCGCGCACTCCTTTCCCCGCATCCTGCACGCGGGCGGCGACGCAACCGGCCGCGAGATCGAGCGGGCGCTCGTCGAACGTCTGCGGGCCAGTGGCGTGCGTATCCTCGAGCACGCGTACCTCGTCGAACTCGTCACATCGCCCGATCGGGTCACCGGTGTCGAACTTCTCGTCGCGGGCAGCCCCGCGCTCCTGCCCGCCGACGCGGTGGTGCTGGCCACCGGAGGCGCCGGACAGCTGTACGCCCACACCACGAATCCTTCGGTGGCGACGGGCGACGGCATCGCCGCAGCGCTGCGTGCGGGGGCTGCCGCGGCCGACCTCGAGTTCGTGCAGTTCCATCCGACCGTGCTCGCTGCCGGCACGCCCTTCCTGGTATCGGAGGCCGTGCGCGGCGAGGGCGCGGTGCTGCTCGACGAGCACGGCCACCGGTTCGCGTTCGACGCGCACCCCGACGGCGAGCTCGCCCCGCGCGACGTCGTCGCCCGCGCGGTGGCGCGCACGATGGCGCAGCAGGACGGCCGGCCGGTGCTGCTGGACGCGACCGGCATCGGCGCGGGCGACACCTCGGCGTTCCTCGCCCGCCGCTTTCCCACCATCGACGCAGCCGTACGCGCACGCGGCCTGGACTGGGCGCGCGAGCCGATCCCGGTGACGCCCGCCGCCCACTACCTCATGGGTGGCGTGCGCACCGACCTGGCCGGCCGCACGACCCTGCCCGGTATGTATGCCGTCGGCGAGTGCGCCCGCACGGGCGTGCACGGCGCGAACCGGCTCGCCTCGAACTCGCTGCTCGAAGGCGCCGTGTTCGGCGCACGCTGCGGCGACGCTATCGCGGCGGATGCGGCATCCCACACCTGGCCTGCCGTCGTGCCACAGGCCGCCACCGCTCCGGTCGCCCCGCTCGACGACGCCGCGCCCTTCACCCGAGCCGCGCTGCAGGAGTTGATGTGGGCCGACGCGGGGCTGGTACGGGATGCCGCGGGCCTGGCCCACGCGGCCTCGACGATCGCTGCATGGCGCGCGCAGCCACGTGCCCCGCGCACGGTCCACGAGCACGAGGACGAAAACCTCCTGCAGCTCGCGGCCGCAGTCGTGGCCGCAGCATCCACCCGCCGCTCTTCGCTCGGCGCGCACTTCCGCCGCGATGAGGCGGCGTTCGGAACTCATCCAGAACACGACGCCACAGCCCCGATACGCCGCGAACCGCTGCCGAGCACCGCGGATCAGCGGAGTTCTGCGCGCATTCTCCAGGAGACCCGCTGATGCTCACCACCGCCCAGATCGACCGCACCGTCGCCGCTGCACTGGCCGAAGACGCCCCGTGGGGCGACGCCACGAGCGAGGCGCTGATCCCCGAGGCCGCCACGGCGTCCGCCGAGCTCGTCGCGCGCGAAGCGGGGGTGTTCGCCGGCGGTGAGGTGTTCGCTGCCGCGTTCCGGCTGACCGATCCGCGCGTCCGGGTCGACCTCGCCCGCGAAGACGGCACGACCTTCGCCCCCGGCGACGTGCTGGCCACCGTCACCGGTCCTGCGCGCTCTGTGCTGACCGCCGAGCGGGTGGGACTCAACTTCGTGCAGCGTATGAGTGGCATCGCCACCCTGACCGCCCGCTACGTCGCCGAAGTGGCCCACACACAGGCCCGCGTGGTCGACACGCGCAAGACCACACCGGGCCTGCGCGCGTTCGAGAAGCACGCCGTCGTCTGCGGCGGCGGGCACAACCACCGGTACTCGCTGTCGGACGCCGTGATGGCCAAAGACAACCACCTCGGCGTGCTCACCGCCCAGGGGCTGAGCGTCACCGAGGCGCTGCAGCAGGCGAAGTCCCGACTGCCGCACACCACGCACATCGAGGTCGAGGTCGACCGCATCGACCAGATCGAACCGGTGCTCGCCGCGGGGATCGGCACGATCATGCTCGACAACTTCACGCCCGACGAGCTGCGCGAGGGTGTCGCGCTGGTGGCCGGCCGCGCGATCGTCGAGGCGTCGGGCGGAGTGAACCTCGACACCGTGCGCGCCATCGCCGAGACCGGCGTCGACGTGATCTCGGTAGGCGCGCTCACCCACGGCGCGCACGCCGTCGACCTCGGGCTCGATCTGCACGTCGGGCTCTGATGCTGTACCTCGACAACGCCGCCACCACTCCGGTGCGCAGGGAGGTGCTCGAGGCGATGACCCCCTACCTCACACGGGCGTTCGGCAACCCGTCGAGTCACCACACCGTCGGCGAAGCCGCCGCCCGCGCGCTCGATGACGCCCGCGCCCGCGTCGCACGGGTACTCGGCATGCGCGCCGGCGACATCGTCTTCACCTCGGGCGGCACCGAGGCCGACAACCTCGCTATAAAGGGCATCGCCCTCGCCGCGCTGCTGAACCGCGGTGCGCGTCATCTCGTGACGCTTCCCGTCGAGCACGAGGCGGTGCTCCGATCGGCCGAGTACCTGCAGCGCGTGCACGGGTTCGCGGTGACACTCGTGCCGGTCGACGAGGTCGGCCGGGTCGACCCCGCCGAGGTCGCCGCCGCGTTGCGCGACGACACGGCGCTGGCGTCGATCGGGTACGCGAACAACGAGGTGGGCACGGTGCAGGATGTTGCCGCCCTTGCCGAGGCGTGCCGGGGCCGCGGCATCCCGCTCCATCTCGACGCCGTGCAGGCCGCGGGCTGGCTGCCCCTGGCCGGCACCGGCGCCGATGCGCTCTCGATCGCCGGCCACAAGCTCGGTGCACCCAAGGGCACGGGTGCCCTCGCCGTACGCGGACGCGTGCCGCTCGAGCCGCTCGTTCACGGCGGCGGACAAGAGCGTGGCCGCCGCAGCGGCACCGAGAACGTCGCCGGGGCCGTCGCGCTGGCTGTGGCCCTCGAGCTGGCCGAAGCGGAACGGGAAGAGGATGCTGTCGCCGTCGCCGCGCTGCGCGACGCGTTCGTCGCGCGCGTGCTGAGCGCGGTGCCCCAGGCACGGCTGACCGGCGACCCTGTGCACCGCCTGCCGTGCACGGCGTCGTTCACGTTCGCCGGCACGAGCGGTGAGGCGGTGCTCCTCGAGCTCGAGCGGCGCGGGATCGTCTCGTCGTCCGGCTCGGCGTGCGCGGCGGGCGCCGACGAGCCGTCGCACGTGCTGACTGCCATGGGCATCGACCGCCAGACCGCGCAGACCTCCGTGCGGTTCACGCTCCCGCACGGGTGGCGGCAGAGTCTGGACCCGGTGGCCGACGCCGTCGCGGCGTCCGTCGCTGCCGTCACCGGCTGACCAGCCCTCAGGGTCGCGGCTGCGTGTCGCCCAGCGCTGGCGGCCACCGCGAAGCGTCGGCCTCGGCGACGAGCTCGGCGGCCACCGAGATCGGGATCGTCTCCGGCGCCCGCTCGTGGCGCCCTCGGCCCCTGCCGTGCCGCGGCCCCTCTTCTTCACCGGCGATCTCGGGCTCGTCGTCCGGAGCCCGATCGGCCCGACGCTGCGGATGTCCGACCGGCTCAGCTGCGGCATCCTGGTCCTCCGTCTCGAGGACCCGACTGGCCGCCAGCTGCTGCGCGGCCAGTTCGGCATACAGGCCGTTCTGCGCGAGCAGCTCGCTGTGCGTGCCGGACTCCACGATGCGGCCCGCATCGACCACATGGATCATGTCCGCGCCGATCACGGTCGACAGCCGGTGTGCGATCGACAGCGTCGTCCGGCCGCGGGCAGCGGCTTCCAGGGCCTCCTGCACGATGCGCTCCGATACCGTGTCGAGCGCCGAGGTCGCCTCATCGAGCAGCAGCACGGGCGGGTCTTTCAGCAGTACCCGCGCGATGGCGATGCGCTGCTTCTCGCCGCCCGACAGCCGGTAGCCGCGCTCGCCGACGACGGTGTCATAGCCCTCCTCGAAACCCGCGATGATGTGGTGGATGTTGGCGGCCCGGCACGCCTCGTAGATCTCGTCGTCACTCGCATCGGGCTTCGCGTAGCGGAGGTTCTCGCGGATGGTCGCATGGAACAGGTAGGTCTCCTGCGACACGATCCCGACATTGTCGATGATCGATTCCATGGTCAGGCGGCGCACATCCTCGCCCGCGAACAGCACGGTGCCGCCCGACGCTTCGTACAGACGCGGCGTGAGGTACAGGATCGTCGTCTTGCCGGCCCCCGAGGGGCCCACGAACGCGACGTGCTGCCCGGGCTCGGCGGTGAACGAGACGCCATCGAGGGTCGGCCGGGTGCCGGCCGACGCGTCCGGGTACCGGAACACGACGCCGTCGAAGCGGACGGTGCCGGCGGCCCCCACGGGCACCGGCACCGCGTCGGGCGCATCGGCGATCGCCGGCTGCAGGTCGAGGTACTCGAAGATCCGGGCGAACACCGCACCCGAGGTCTGCAGGTCGAGCGCGACCCGCATGAGCCCCATGAGCGGCTGCAGGAGCCGCGCCTGCACCGTTGTGAAGGCGACGATGGTTCCGGCGGTGATCGCTCCCGCTCCCCCAGCGATGAGCCACCCCGCCACGAGGTAGATGACGGCGGGGACGCTCGAGATGAGCACCGAGACCACGGCGAAGAATCCCTGACCGCTCATGGCCCGGCGCACCTGCAGGCGGATCTGATTGCCATTCTCGTCGCGGTAGCGGGCCGACTCGGTGCGCTGCCGGTTGAACGACTTCGACAGCAGGATGCCCGAGACGCTCAGGGTCTCCTGCGTGATGGCGGTCAGCTCCGACAGCGACTCCTGCGTCTGCGCGGCGATGCGCGCCCGCACCTGGCCGACCCGGCGCTGCACGAGGGCGAGAATCGGCATCAGGATGACGGCGATGATCGTCAGACGCCAGTCGATGAGGATCATCGCGACCAGCGATGCGATGACGGTGACGATGTTGCCGATGATGCTCGTCACGGTGTTGGTGAGCACCCCCGACACCGCGCCGACGTCGTTCTGCAGGCGCGACTGGATGACGCCGGTCTTGGTCCGTGTGAAAAAACCCAGCTCCATCGCCTGCAGGTGCTCGAACAGCCGCACGCGCAGGTCGCCGGTCACACTGTTGCCCACCGTCGAGGTCAGCCAGGCCTGCGCGATCCCGAGCGCGGCGGAGAGCAGGAACAGCGCGACCATGAAGATCACGAGCCGCACCAGCAGCCCCAGGTCGGGGCCGCCGCCGGCGGTCGGGAACAGTGCGTCGTCGAAGACGCGCTGGACGATCAGGGGCGGCACCACGGCGATCGCGGCTCCCACGATCACGAGCAGCCCCGTGATCACGATGCGAATAATGTACGGGCGGAACATCGCCACGATGCGGCGCCCGAGGTGCGCGATGTGCGGTGCTTCGGCGTTGCGCTTTCGCTGCGCCTCGATGTCGCCTCCGCGGAATCCGCCGCCGCCCCGGCCGCCCATGCTCACGCGGTCAGCCTAACGAGGGGCGGATGCCGCTCACAGGCCCGCGAGCAGATTGATCACGGTTCCCAGGATGACCGCGCCGAACAGGTAGCCCAGCAGCGACTGACCGATCACGATGCGCCGCATGCGGTTCGTGGTGAGGTTCGTGTCAGCGACCTGGTAGGTCAGTCCGACACCGAACGACACGTAAACGAAGTCGGTGTACGCGGGGTCTTCGGCGAACTCGATGCCGCCGACTGGATCGGAGTAGAACTCGTCAGCGAAGCGCAGCACGTACGCCGCCTGGATCGCCAGCCATGACGCCGCCACGCTGGCCAGGGCGATCCCGGCCAGCGCGAACGCCATACCGCCCTGCGCCGCGCGATGCTGGATGAGCACGACCACCACCGCCGCGATGCTCGCGACGCTGCCCAGCAGCACGATGACCCGGCTGGTACGGCGGCCGGGGTCCTCTGCTGTCGCGTGCGCGCGCGTGGCCGCGGCATCCATCGGCCAGATCACGAGCAGCGACCAGCCCGCCGCGACGAGGGCCGTCACACCCCAGCCGGCCAGGAGCGCCGCAGCCACACCGAGCCAGGCCACCAGGCCGAGACACACGATCGCGCCGATGACGAGCGCGACCACGCCGCGCAGTGCGACCCGGGCATGCCATGCCGGTGCAGTCATGTCGTCATGCTGGCACGTGAATCGGGAATGCGGTGTCGTACCCCGCCGTTATCCTGAAGGTTCGCTTCCGAGCTCGTGCAGCGTTCAACCTCCCCCTCGTTGATTGACAGGAGTCCCGTGGCCGTCACCGACACGAACACCACCGTCTCATCGTCCGGCATGACCCACGAGCAATCGCGGGTGGTCTGGCTGCTGCTGGGGGCCGCCTTCGTCGCCATCCTCAACGAGACGACCATGGGCATCGCCATCCCGCACCTGAACGCCGACCTGGGCCTGCCCCCCGAACTCGGTCAGTGGATGACGAGTGCGTTCATGTTGACGATGGCGGTGGTGATTCCCACCACAGGCTTCCTGCTGCAGCGGTTCACGACACGTCGGATCTTCCTGGCGGCGATGATCGCCTTTTCGCTGGGCACACTCGTATGCCTTCTCGCGCCGGGCTTTGTGGTGCTGCTGGCCGGGCGGGTGATCCAGGCGGCGGGTACCGGTGTCATGCTGCCGCTGCTGATGACGACGATCATGGATGTCGTGCCTGCAGCGTCGCGGGGCCGCATGATGGGCCGTGTCGGCATGGTCATCTCGCTCGCGCCGGCGATCGGCCCGGTGGCAGCCGGTGCGGTGCTCGACCACCTCAGTTGGCGCTGGCTGTTCGGCATCGTGTTGCCGATCGCGCTCGTGGCACTGGCCGTCGGCATGAAGTGGATGACGAACCTCAACGAGACCCGCCGGCTTCCGCTCGATGTGTTGTCGATCCCCCTTGCGGCGCTCGGCTTCGGCGGCATCGTGTTCGGCCTGAGCCAGTTCGGTGGCGAAGGAAGCGGAGCGGCGACCACCGGTGTGGTCGCGCTCGTGGTCAGCATCGCGGCTCTCGGCCTTTTCGTATGGCGCCAACTCGTGCTGGCGCGGGTCGACGACGCACTGCTCGATCTGCGGGTCTTCCGCTCAGCGAACTTCACCGTCTCGGTGATTGTGATGTCGGTGCTCGCGCTTTCGATGTTCGGGACCTTGACGCTGCTGCCGCAGTACCTGCAGAACGTCGTCGGCCTCGACGCGTTCGAGTCCGGGCTGACGCTGCTGCCCGGGTCCATTCTGATGGGCGTCATGGCACCGCTGATCGGCCGCATCTATGATGCCCGCGGACCCAAGACGCTGCTGGTGCCGGGCACGATCATGGTGGCGGGGTCGTTGTTCTTCTATGCCACGGTCGGCGAGAACACGCCGTGGTGGGCCCTCATCGTCGCGCAGACAGTGATGTCGGTGGGGCTGGCGGCATCCTTCACGCCACTGTTCTCTGCGTCGCTCGGCTCGCTCGACCGCCATCTGTACTCGCACGGCTCGGCCGTGCTGAACACTCTGCAGCAGGTGGCCGGGGCCGCCGGCGTGGCCGTGCTCACCGTCACCTATGCGTCGCTGTTGCATTCCGGACAGTCGGTCGGACTCGACACGGCGAGCGCCGGGGCGTCAGGTGCGCGGTTGGCATTCCTCATCGCGGCATGCATCTCGCTGGCGGCCGTGGCGCTCAGCTTCTTCATCCGCAAGCCCGACGAGAGCGGGGCCGACACGCACGTCGCCCATTGACGAGCTGTCAGTCGATCGAGCAGCACCCGTCGGCGCCGCAGCAGGAGGCGCCTTCGTCGATCACCGTGAGCAGCTTCGCGTCGGTCGGGACGGGCTGCAGGGTCGGGGTGGGCAGGTTCTCAGTGGCCATGGTCCCATCGTAATCCGCTCTCTCAGGCCTCGGGCTCACCGAGCCATCGCGGCACGGACCGCCGGTACTTCACGAAACGCCGGCCGAAGCGTGAGCGCAGCGCCCGTTCCTCGCGCGGCACCTGGGTACGGTCGACGACCGCGAGAAACCCGGCGGCCGGAACCAGAGCCGCGAACGAGCGCTTGAGCACCGCATGCGCGACGAGCAGGCCCGTCAGCGCCAGATACACCGGATTGCGCGAGTACGCGAAGGGGCCGTCCGTGACCAGGCGGGTCGTGCGCTCGGGATGCTCCGGCGTGAGCGTGGTGCCGTGTCGCCGCAGGGCCGCGACCGCCCAGACCGCAAGCGCACCGCTGCCGGCGGCGACCGTCGCTGCCGCCACGCGCGAGCCGGCGGTCGACTCCCGCTTCCGCGTGAGCAGCGTCTGCACTCCGGCCGCGCCGATCAGAACGATCGGGGGTGGTACAACCTTCTCGTCGTCGACACTCATGCCCCCACGGTACGCCGGCCCGCAGCATCCCTCCCGTCAGGCGAAGCCGAACACGGGCGGGATGACCAGCACGACGACCGCTGCCCAGGCCGCATACACCGGCAGGTAGGCCGTCTGCCAGCGCTCGACGACCGCGAACGGCGCGCGACCGGTGATGAATCGCAGGTGCCACCAGCCGGCGCCGACAAGGTTGGCCAGCAGCACGAGATTCACCCCGAGCGTCACGAGCTTGTTCGCGCTCGCACCGTACTCACCGATGCGCCCCGCGAGCGCGACGAGCACGAAGACGTCGACCACGAGTGCGGCCACGATCATCACCAACTGGAGCCGGTCGAACCACGTCACCCGCTGCTGCGGGTCACGCGCCGAGATCGAGTACAGCAGAAGTGCTGCGACCACGAGCAGCACGATGTCGAAGAGGATGAGAAGCTCGCGCCCCTCCTCGATGAAGCTGCCGTGGATGCCGGCGGCCACGATAAGAGCGAGCAGCAGGGCCGTGAACAGAGGGGTGAACAGCCGGGTGAGCACGGGGGCGATGTTTTCGATGACGCTCTGTTTGATCTCCACGAGCCACGCTGCGATCACCACCGCTCCGGCGGCGCCGCAGGGGATCATCCACTCGCTCACAAAGACGTCCAGGTTCGCCCCGACCGCCGAGAAGACGCCGAGGGTCAGACCGGCAAGAAGGCCACCACCCAGCGCGATCAGCGCGAGGTAGACGAACCACTCCCCCGTGAACCGGAGGAAGTCCATGCGTGCGGTGTGCGAGCGCCATGCGCCGTTCATATACGCGATGCCGGTGGCCAGCCACAGCCCGACGATCATGTGGACGGCCGCGAGCAACAGCGTCATGCCGTTCAGGACGAAGGGGAAGGCGTTCATCACCGTGAACGCCACGGCGAAGGGCACGGCGACCGCGATCCACGTACGCACCGAAGCCCTGCGCCGCAGCAGAAGATAACCGGCGAGGAAGACGAGCACCACCGCGGGCGCGTTGCGCAGGATGAAGTCACCGGAGTCGTAGCCCCACAGCCCGAGAAGCCACGGCAACTTGACGGCGAGTCCTGCCCCGACAGCCATCACGAGCGCGAGCACGAAGCCTCGTCGCTCCCCCTGCCGCGCGGTCGCGCTCTTCTCATCGGGGCCGATCAGCTGCTTCCACAGCCGGTCGGAGTGCTCGCGGGCGTACTCCCGCGACAACTCGTCGATCTTGCCCAGCCGCCCCACCGCGATGAGGAACGACTCGTCGTCGCTCAGCCCCTTCGATGAAAGACCCTCGATCTGATCGCGGAGATGACCTTCGAGCTCTTGAACGTCGTCCGGCCGCAGCACGGCGCGGTGCGAGAGGTAGCCGCGCCACTCGCCGATGCGCGCCTCGATGTCGCCGACCATCAGACCATCCCCACCGACAGCGAGGGTCCACTGTGCCACACGTTGCGCAGCGCGTCGCTGACGACGCTCCACTGCCGGCGCTGCTCGGCCATGGCCGCCTCGCCGTCGGCGGTCAGGCGATACACCTTGCGCGGGCGTCCGGCCGCGGATTGGTTCCAGCTCGACTCGATCTGCCCGAGCCGTTCCAGCCGGTGCAGCAGCGGGTACAGCATGCCGTCGCTGAAGTCGAGCTGTCCGCCCGAGAGCTCACCGATCCGCTGCAGGATCGCATAGCCGTACGACTCGCCGTCGGCCAGGATGCCGAGCACGAGCGGTGTCGCGGACGCCGCGACGAGATCCTTGCCTATGCGCATCGCATACCTCACAGTCTTAGGTATCTAGAGCTGCAAGGTATCACGATCGGCGGTGCACGCGCGATCAGCGCAGCAGTTCGCCGCCGGTCTGACACGCAGGGCAGTGCTGCGCGGTGGTGCCGCCGAACGTGAAGTCGCGGATCGTGCCGCCGCAGACGGGGCACTCCTGACCACCGCGGCCGTGCACCTGCATCGCGTCGGTCTTCGACTGCTTGAGTTCGTCGATCGGGATGCCGCGGCGCGCGGTCACCGCATCCGACAACACGTCGCGCATCGCCGCGAAGAGCTCCGCGCGTTCGGCAGCCGGCAGCCTGTCGCCGTGCACGACCGGCGACAGCCGTGCCCGGTGCAGGATCTCATCGGAGTACGCGTTGCCGATGCCGGCGAACGACTCCTGCTCCTGCAGGATCGCCTTCAACTGCTTGCGGCGGCCGGTGACCGCGGCATCCACCGTCTCCTGCGCGAAACCGGGATCGAGCGGATCCGGACCGAGCTTGGCGACGCTCGGCACCTCCTGCGGGTCGTCGACGATCCACAGCCCGAGAGAGACCCACGAGCCCGCGTCGGTGAACTCGACCGTGCCCGCCGCGAAGGTCAGCGTCGCGAGGGCCGGTGGGTCGGTGGCCGTAGTCTCGGCGGGCTCGACGCCGGTGGGCATCCACCGGACCCAGCCGTGCCGACCCAGGGAGACGACGAGGTGCTCGCGCTCCAATGTCATGTCGAGGTGCTTCCCGATCCGACGCACGCTTTCGACCCGCTCGCCCACGAGCGTCGGCAGAAGCCGTGAGCGAGTCTTCACCGCACGGAACTCGACGACGTCGACGGCGTCGATGCGGGATCCTGCCAGCCGCTCGTCGAGTTGCTCGGCGAGCGCCTGCACTTCGGGAGACTCCGGCATACCAGCATCCTGGCACCGTCAGTCCGCCTCGTGCACGTCTCCGTCGACGTAGAACCAGCGCCCGCCCTCGCGCACGAACCGCGATCGCTCGTGCAGAACGCCGATGTCGCCGCCCTCGATCAGGTACGTCGCTCGGAACTCGACGACACCCTGATCATCGCCGGCTCCCCCGTCGACGGTCTCGACGATCTGCAGACCGCGCCACCGTGGATTGTCGGCGAGATCGAGCTCTGCGGGGCGGGTGGTGGGATGCCACGTCCGCAGCAGCCACGCGGCGTCGCCGTTTCGGAACGCGGCGAATCGAGAGCGCATGAGCTCTTCGGCGGTGCGGGGTTCGTCCACGTCTCGAGGCTAACGGCACAGGGGATGATTCGGTTGTCTGAACGCATCGGGCCGACCTAAAGAAGTCGATGGGCTGGTACAACGACACCAAGGAGGCGTTCGCGGCGCTCCCGTGACGGCATGACGGCGCGGTTGCCGCATCCGGGGTACCGCGCCGTCGCCCGCCGTCACCGCGCTCGTGCCTCGAACACCATGATCGGCTGCATACCGTCGAAAGGTGTGCGCTGCCAATCACCCCAGATGCCGGCGACAGCGAATCCCGCATCTGCGAGCTGAGCGGTCACGGTCTCGGCGTCGCGGAAGGTGAGCACGTCCTCCTGCACGACAGTGTCACCGGTTGATACGAACCTGTTGAATGAGCGAAGAAGAACTCGACCGCTCCCCTGTTCTTCGACCTGGCACCACTCCTCAAGGAGGCCGTGCATGGTCTCTCTGCGCGTCGCCGTCGGTTGGCGCCAGAGCTCCCACATGCGAACCGCCGGGTTACGGCTCTCGAATGCCAGCGTCGCGCCATGACGCGCGGCCCGTCGAATGTCGGCGAGCGCCCTCGACCAGTCGGGATCGGGAATGTGCTGCGCCACGTTCCCCGACATGACGACCAGGTCGAACGGCTCGTCCGGTGCGGCGGAGGCATCCCCGTGGATCCAACTCACCGCCTCGGCACCCTCTCGCCGTCGCGCGTATGCCAGCATCGCCGGCGAGGGATCGACACCCACGACCTCGCGACCCTCATCCACGAGCGTCACGGTGAGGATGCCCGTGCCACAGCCCACATCGAGAATGCGTCGGGCACCGATCTCATCTGCCAGACCGCGGAAGTGGTCGTGGTCGGGCCCGTCCGGGTTGTCGCCGTCGTAGAGGTCGACGATTCTCGGGTCGTAATCGCGCATGGACGCCCCTCTGTCTGGACAGCTCGGTCTTCTATCCGATCATGTACACGAACCCTCGACGGGTCGCCGCGCGATGCGACGCGCAAAGCTCTTTCGCCATCTTTCCTAGACTCGAGCTGTGGCAGAGTCAAACAGGGCGTATCACGGCGACGCTGGTCGGATCTTCGCCGCACGCGCCGGCGCCGACGGCTTGAATGCTCTGCATGAGCGACCCGCCGTCCTCACGCTGATCGGAGACGTGGACGGATTGGATGTCGCGGACCTCGGCTGCGGCGCCGGTCATCTCGCGGCGATCCTCAGCACGTCCGGGGCCCGCGTAACCGGAGTCGAGGGCAGCAGTGCGCTTGCTCAGATCGCAACGCACGCCGCGCCCGCTGCCGCGATCGTGCACCACGACCTCGACTTGCCCCTGACCTTCCTAGCCGACGACTCGCAGGACGGCGTGGTCTGCGCACTCGTCATCCACCACCTCGACGACCGTCAGCGCTTCCTCGGAGAGGTCCGCCGCATCTTGCGGCCGGGCGGGTGGCTCGTTCTCTCGACCACCCACCCCACCGCCGACTGGGGCTATTTCGGCGGCTCGTACTTCGACGAGCGCTGGGTCACGCGTGCCCTGGGCGAGGCGACGATGGAGTACCGCCACATGACCATGAGCACGGTGATCAACGAGATCATTGATGCCGGATTCACCGTGGAGCGGATGGTCGAGCCACAGCCCATCGAGGCGATGCGGGCCCTCGCACCGGAGCGTTATGAGCGCCTGCGCACCGACCCGATCTTCGTCGTAGTGCGCGCGCGAGCCGACAAGTGAGGCGGGTCACGCCCTCGGAGACTCTGCTTCGTCCGCGATGACACCGAGCCCCTCGCGGTACGTCGTCACGCGGAACGAAGGGAACCTCTGCGAGAACTTCGTCGCGTCGAAGACGTTGTCGTGTGCGTAGCGTGGCAGAGCTGCTCGTCGACGGGCGAAAGCTCACCGGCTTCGCCTGGCAAGAAGAGGTGCTCGCCCGCGTCGACAAGCTCGTGCCGTACAACGCCGAGGGGGAGATGAAGAGCCGGGGCGCCCTCTACGAGAAGGCGAAGATCCCGTTCGTCTCATATGCGGTGGCCGACGGGCGACTCATCACCGGCCAGAACCCCACTTCCGCCAAGGAGACAGCCCAGAAGGACGCGGCAGCACTGTAGACCCCACCGCCCCTGCCATGATGGAGCGATGCCCATCCGCTACCCCGCACCGCTGCGCCGCGGCGACACGATCGCTGTCACCTCGCCGTCGAGCGGTGTCACGGCTGCTGAGCAGGCGCGGCTGGAGTTCGCGCTGGCGGGCTTGCGCGACCGCGGATTCCGGGTCACCGTCGGCGCGTGCATGGACGGTTCCCGGCACGTGAGCGCGCCGGCGGCCGATCGCGCCAGGGAACTCACCGCCTTCCTCACCGACCCCACTGTGCGGGCCGTGATCCCGCCGTGGGGCGGAGACCTCGCGATCGATCTCCTTCCCCTGCTCGATTGGGACGCGATCAGCACCGCGGAACCGACCTGGTTCATCGGCTTCTCCGATATCTCCACGCTGCTCATCCCGCTGACGCTGCTGACCGGCGCTGCCACCGTGCACGGCAACAACCTCATGGACACTCCCTATCGAGCACCCAACGGACTGCTCGACTGGCTCGACATCACCGCGAGAGAAGCGGGGAGCACCATCCTCCAGGTTCCACCGGGCCGCTTCAGGAGCGAAGGATGGGATGACTACGTCGCCCAGCCTGATGTCTCGGAGATGACCTTGGACGCCGCCGGAGCATGGCAGCGCCTCGATGATGGCCGCGGCGCCATCGACGTCACGGGCCGCTTGATCGGTGGATGCCTCGACACGGTCTGCAACATCGCGGGCACCCCATACGCAGACCTGGGTGCCTTCGCCGACGAGTACGCTCCCGAGGGTCTCATCGTGTACATCGAGGTCGCCGACGAGGACGCACTCACGGCCTGCCGTCACCTGCACGGCATGCGTCTGGCCGGATTCTTCGATCGGGCCAATGCCGTGCTCGTAGGCAGGACGCGCGCGCCCGACGCGCCCACGATGAGCCAGCACGAGGCCATACTCAATGCACTCGGCGGTCTGGGCATCCCGATCATCGGCGACGTCGAGTGCGGGCATGTGCAGCCCTTCATGCCGATCGTGAACGGAGCACTCGGTCGCGTGCGTCACGGAGCCGGGCCCAGCTCGCTCGAGCAGATGCTCGTGTGATTTCGCGATCACGCAACCGCGCGCGGGAGACGGATCTCCCCGAGTCGCGCACCGAACCCCGCACACAGCACGTGTCCGTTCTGCACCGGCAACCACCAGCACGTCCATCGCTGAGGATTCCCGCCGTCCGACGGCGACTCTTCGCCGGCGCTCCATCTCTCGGGCACGACGTCGTCGACGAGCGCGAGATGAAAGAAGTGTCGCTCGTGACGCTCAGGCTTCGAAGGCCACATGTCATACCGCTCGACGCCGAGGTCACGGACGATCTGCGTTCGCAGGCCCGTCTCCTCGAACACCTCTCGCATGACCGCCAGCTCCGGTGTTTCGTCCGCCTCGATGCTCCCCGCCGGAACCTGCACGCCGGCGATCTCCAGAGGCACGTCGTCGTGAGTGAAGACGAGAAGACGTTCTTGATCAACGACATAAGCCACGACCTTGCGCACGAGTCGCTGCTCGGATCCCGCGAACGTCAGTCGGCCCATCGACTCAGCGTATCGGCCACGCCATATACAGCCATATACAGCCATATACAGGCGGAGGTGGATGCCGTGGAATCAGCGATGGCGTCGAGGTACCCGCCGCTGAGGACGCCCGACAGTAGGCTTGCCGAACAGTACCGATGGATACTCACGGACGCGAAGGAGAATCGGATGTCGTTTCAGGCCTACCTCGACACGATCGAGAAGAAGACCGGACTCACACCACGACAACTCATCGAGATCGCCCGTGAGAAGGGGCTCGATGCGCCCGGCGTGAAGGCAGGCGCGATCCTGTCATGGCTGAAGGACGACTACGACCTCGGCCGCGGGCACGGCATGGCACTGGTGCACGTCATCCAGAAAGGGCCGACGATCAACACCAAGCACGTCGGCTCCGATGGGGTCCACCGCGACGAGTCCGACACGCTCTGGCTGGACGGCATAGCGACCAAGCCTGTGCACTGAGCCACGGCATCCCCCGCTTGACGGCGAGCGGCTACGCGCCGGCCATCGGCAAGGGTTCGAACACGGGACGGGGATCTGACCGCAACCGCCCGTAGGTGTCGACATCGATGCGTCGCCCGTCGATGAGGAACTTCGCCCTCTCGGTGCCTTCCTTGACGAAGCCGGCGTGGCGAGCGACCGCGCCCGACGCGGGGTTGTTCACCCGGTGGCCGAGCTCGAGTCGTTCCAGGCCTCGCACGGTGAGCGCCCAATCTGCCACCGTCGCGGCGGCTCTGCTCGTCCAGCCGCGCCCGCGAGCGGCATCCGTCATCCAGTACCAGAACCAGCCGTTCCTGTTCTCATCGTCGACCGTCACGCAGACGAGTCCGACCAGCACATCGCCGTCGGCGACGGCCCACGGCTCGTGCGGCGAGTCGGGCGCAATGAGCCGTTCGACATACCGCTCGGCATCAGCCAGACTCGCCACATCGCCCTGGCGGACCATGTCGGCGTCGGACTCGAATGCGGCGAGCACAGCCGGAGCGTCCTCTGCGCACAGCCGTCGCAGCGACGGCGACGATCGGGTCGCCGCAGGCATGTCTGCGCTCCGCCGCCGGCGAGAGGGGCTCGGCCCATCTGCGACCTGCAGCATCCTCACGGCCACCGCTCGCACGCGTTCGCGCAACTCCTCCGGCCTCTCGATCACCACCTCGCAATCGAGAGCCGCGAGAACCGGTGGTATCCAGTCGAGACGCTCAGCATTGATCTCGACTCGATGCCACGGCAGGCCGTTTTCGCCCGTCGTGGAGCCGTCGCCGTCCAGCTTCTCGAGCCGCGCCACACTGCGCGGCAACTGCAAGCGGATGCGCTCCTCGGTCTCCCGTATCCGCAGTGCGACCTTCCATCGATACTGTGCGCGGGCGAAATGATCGAGCAGGCGGCTCTCGAGGTCGAGCCGGCGGGACGGTGTGAACGACGCGTGCGTGGCCCGAACCGTACGGATCCGGTCCACCCGGAACGTCCGTTCTTCCTGAGCGCCCGTATCGAACGCCACGAGATACCACCGACCCTCGTGCGCGATCAGACCAGAGGGGTGGACCGTTCTTGTGGAGGGGATGCCGCGGCCCTGGTACCGCATCTCCAGAACGCGACCGCGATCCACCGCGTCGGCCAGCGTCAGCATCACACCCGGGTCCGGAGCAGTCCCGGTGCGCACCGAAGTCGCTGTCATCACTCCGAGCAGGTCGTTGATCCTCCGTGCGTCGGCCACCGGAAGCGCTCGCGTGATCTTCGACAGCGCCGTCTGCGCGGCGACCTCCGGGCGGGTCGACTCCGCCTGTAGCTGCGCCAGCCCGAGATAGACCGCCACCACCTCCTCGTTGGTGAACATCAACGGGAGAACGCGCTCGCCCGGGGCCAGCCGGTACCCGCCGTAGCGCCCCCGCACGGTCTCGACAGGCACCCCCAGCTCGACGAGACGCGCGACATCCCTGCGAACAGTCCTCTCGTCCACGTCGAGGCGCCCGGCGAGGTCCGCGACAGTGAGCAACTGCGCAGACTGCAGCAGATCGAGCAGCTGCAGCGCGCGCGCCGTCGTGTCGGCCATTCTCCGATTCTAGATGCGATACCGGATAGCTTCGGCCCGGTATATGTCCTAGCGTCGGATCCATACCCAGAACCGTGGGTCACGCGAATTACTGAGGAGACACCATGCGCATGGCAGCCACCCGCATCATCACCGACGACGTCGACACGCTCGTCTCGTTCTACGAGAAGGTCACCGGCATCACCGCCGAGCGATTGCACCCGATGTTCGCCGAGATCCGCACCGCGTCGGGCACTCTCGCCATTGCCAGCTCGGCGACGGTCCCCTTGCTCGGCGAGGACGCGGCAGAAGCTCGCTCAAACCGCAGCATCATGCTGGACTTCCTCGTCGACGACGTCGATGCGACCTACGCGACTCTTCGCGACTCCGCCATGGTGTTCGTCAACACGCCGACAGACATGCCATGGGGGAATCGCTCACTTCTCATCCGCGATCCCGATGGCAATCTGATCAACTTCTTCACCCCGACCGCCGCGGACGCCCGGGACCGATTCGCGACAGCCGTTCCGCGTAGGAGCGCGCCCGCACCGGTGGAACGCGTGGGGTCGTGAAGGTGCGACCCCACGCGGGGAAAAGTCACACGGGCAGCCGAGGGGCCCCGAGCGCGCTGGTTTCAGGAGAAGAGCTGTCGCAGCGCGTCAAGGTCGCCGGCGTCGACCACCTTCTGGACCGCGTCGATGGTGTCTTGGTTCGTGAACATGCCCTTGAGCGTGTCATTCCAAATCGCCCGGACGGCGGTAACGTCGCCTGCGTCGACCGCCGCGCCCGCCGCGGTGATGGCGTTCTGGTAAGGGATCTGCTGGAACCCGGCCTCCGCATCCATCGGGTTGAAGAACGGCACCCAGGGAGTGTCGGGGTTCGGGCTGAGCCAGAGCACCTGGCCCGGCTGAATCATGCGTGTGTGGTTCATCGAGTCGAGGCTCGGGTACGCGCAGAGCCGTTCAGCAATGACGGCCTGGACGTCGCCGGGCGCAACAGTGTATGTCGAGGGGTTGCCGTCGTCGAAGGTCACCGTGCCCTGCGCGAACTCTCGTGCGCCGAGATCTCGGAGAGGTGCCTGTCGCGCCCAGCTCCAGTCATCGGCGTAGCTGACGACCTCAGACATGCCGTCGCAGGTTGCCGGCTCGGTCGGCTCCGGCGTCGGTGTCGCCTCGGTGACCGGGTTAGCGATAGCTGCGGAGGTGGGTGCCTCGGGCGACTTGCCGGCGGCGTCGGCGGCTGTGGTGGCGGTGCACCCGGCGAGCGCGAGAGCGGTCAGGGCGAGGCCGGCGAAGGTCGTACTGAACTTGGCTGTGGACACGACATTCATGTTTGCAGATGCGCGACCGGGAGCCGTCAACGCCGATCTGATGAACGAAGACACCAGGACCGCGATCTCCTCCAGTCGGGGTTTGGCCGAAGGGGTTCCGGAGCGGCGCTCCGTCGTGTCGAGCGCAGGTCAAGAGGTCACACTATGACATGGCGGTCATGCCGCCATCTGCGGTGACGATGGAGCCGTTCATGAAGCTGGAACTGTCCGAAGCCAGGTACAGCGCCAGCGCTGCGATATCTTCGGGCCGCCCCATTGGAAGGTCTGAAACCGTCTTCAGCATCTCCTGCACTACGGGCCAATCGGTGTATTCGTGCATGGTCTTCAGGATGTCGGTGTCCACCATGCCCGGACATATGGCGTTCACCCGTATGCCCGTGCCGTTGTACATATGGGCGGAGTTCTTTGTGAGGCCGACAACCGCCCATTTTGACGAGACGTAGGCCGCCCCGCCGACGCCGCCGACAAGCCCTGAGATGGATGAGATATTGATGATGTTGCCGCTACCCTTCTCTAAGAAGATGGGCACGGCACTGCGCATGGCGCGCAGAACGCCATGGATGTTGACGTCGTAGATCCGGTTCCATTGCTTCTCGCTGACCTGATGAGCAGGTTCGTAGTTGTCCACGACCCCCGCATTGTTCACCAAGATGTCCAGCGTTCCGAAGGCGTCCACGGCCGCAGCGATCATGGCCTCGACGTCGGCCAGCCTCGCCACGTCGGCCCTCATCCATTCGGCCACCCCGCCGGCCCGTACGATGCCTTCGCCCGTGGCTTCCAGCTCTGCTTCCAGGACGTCAGCCAGGAAGACCTTCGCGCCTTCTTCGGCGTAGAGCTCGGCAATAGCCTTGCCGATGCCTTTCGCGGCTCCTGTGACGAGTGCCACCTTTCCGTCCAGCTTCATAGCGATCTCTCCTCTCATCTGGTACCCGGGGGATCTACCCGGGTCTGCGACCCGCGACCCGGACGGCCCGATTCGCCGGCGCGAAGACGCCGGGCCGTGCGCTCCGCCACGCGGAAGGCATCCGTGACCACCTTGTCACGAGCGCGCATCTCGCACTCGCGGTACCAGCCGATGAAGTAGTCCACGCCGCCGTGGTCCCGCGCGCCGAAGCAGGTGACCTCACCGCCGCTCTTTTTCCCGGCTCCCCAGCGGCCACGGTTCGTACTTCACGTCGGCGAAGTCGGCGAAGTCGGCGACCTCTGCGCGGAGGCGTGCTACGACATCCGCGCCATCCTTGCGCCACCGTTCGCGTGCCGCGTCACTCTTCCAACCATCGAACGGATCGAAGTTTGCGTCCCACAACGCGTTCCACTCGGCGATATCTCGCGTCAGTTCGTCTGACAGCCGTACATATCCGGAGTCGTCGCGTATCCGGCATCCCAGGTTGGCGTGGAGTTCTCCCAGAGCGGCCAATCGCGACCGTAGTCGGGAAAGAGACGAATCTCTCGCCGAGTTGGGGAGGAGCCTTCCATGCGGAGCAGCCTACAAGGCGTCGTTTCCTCTCGCTTCGCTCGCTCAACGACCGGGGGTCAGGTCAGTTGTTGAACCGGGATTCCACCACGCTCCGACACCGATCAGCGTTTGGTGTGCACCGCCAACATGTCACTCTGGAGGGTCCACGACGGCAGCGTTCGCGAAGACCGCCACGAGATCGTCGCGACCCCAACCCACCGAACGCTAGGGCGACCCCGCCGACAAGCCGTCGACGTCGGATCGCTGTCGGCGCGTCAAGGTAACGTCACCGACATGGGTGAGGATCCGGACGATGTCGTCGCCTTCCGCGACCGCGACGAGTTGTGGGCCTGGCTGGAGACGAACCACAATCAACACCCGGGAGTATGGGTGCGAATGCAGAAGTCCCGCAGCCCACGCCCTTCCGTCAGCTTCCACGACCTGCTGGAGGCAGGAATCGCGTTCGGCTGGAGCGAGAGCAAGCGCCGAGCGTCAGACTCGACGTCCTATCTGCAGCGCTTCACGCCCCGCCGTACCCGCGGCACGGCCTCGGCGCGCAACGTGGCCATCGCCGAACGACTGGAGCGCGAGGGCCGGATGACACCTGCAGGCCGGGAGGCACTCAGACGTTGAACCGGAACTCCATCGCGTTTCGTCATCGATAGGCCAAGTTGTACGACGTGAGCCGGATGCCCGATGATCGAGCCGCCGAAGAAGCACGCGCGGATGTCCGGACGCTCTGCCGCGATCACGCGACCCGCAGCGGCGTGATCCCCGCGTAGGAAGCGGCTCCGGCATCGCGGGCAAGCTCCAACTCGTACTGCGACTGGAGGTTCAGCCAGAACTGCGGGTCGACGCCGAAGTATTGCCCGAGGCGCAGAGCAGTATCGGCAGTGATCGCTCGCTTTCCGTGCACGATCTCATTGATCCGCCTCGGAGGCACCCCGATGGCCACTGCGACTTTGTTCTGCGTGATCCCGAATCCATTGATGAAGTCCTCCATGAGGATTTCGCCAGGATGAATCGGCGGATACAGCTTCTCAGACATCATTCCTCCTCAGTGGTAGTCCTCGATCGTCACGTCTTCCGGTCCGGCTTCGGTCCATCGAAAACAGATCCGCCACTGGTCGTTGATGCGGATGCTGTGCTGACCGCGTCGATCACCCTTCAACGCTTCCAGGCGATTTCCCGGAGGCACCCGCAGAGCCTCCAGCGTGCCCGCAGCATCCAGCAGATGCAGCTTCCTGTTGGCAGCTTTATGGATTCGTGAATCAATGTGCTTCGCGTACTCACGCAACCAGACAAGCTCAGTGTCGCGGTCACCGAAGGATCTGATCACACGACCAGCATGACACATTTAACGTGTCGCGTCAATAACGTCACACGTTATCTGGCTCCATGAACAGCGCTACGTCTGCGCCCCGGAGGGCGTCCACGATCGAGTCAACCTCAGCGACTCCGATCTGGAAGTTGTTCCCGCGACCGAACGGCTGACGAAGATCCCCGGTCAACCAGTTTCGCCCCACTCCACGCTCTTCAAGCATCACGTGAGCACCGTCACGCACGATGTACGCGAACCGCTCTTCCGGTCGCTCATAAGCGATCTCGAATCCGCACAGCCCGCACCAGAAGTCGACGCTTGCGCCGATCTCGGAGACGAGAAGCTCGGGGACGAGAGAGGGCTCAAGATCACGAGGAGACACCGAACTATCGTGCCAGTACAGCCTTGTCTGAAGTGCGCCGCCTGTACGTTTCGTCTCGCTGCGCTCGCTCAACGACCGGGAGTCAGGTCAGTTGTTGAACCGGAACTCCACCACGTCGCCGTCCTGCATGACGTAGTCCTTGCCCTCCAGACGCGACTTGCCGTGGGCGCGCGCCTCGACGACCGAACCGAGCTCGACGAGGTCGTCGAACGAGATGACCTCGGCCTTGATGAAGCCCTTCTCGAAGTCGGTGTGGATGACGCCGGCCGCAGCAGGCGCCTTCCAGCCCTTGCCGATCGTCCACGCACGGGCCTCCTTCGGGCCTGCCGTCAGGTATGTCTGCAGCCCGAGCGTGTCGAATCCGATGCGTGCCAGCTGATCGAGACCTGACTCGTCCTGCCCGGTCGACGCCAGCAGCTCCGCGGCATCCTCCGGATCGAGGTCGATGAGCTCCGACTCGATCTTCGCGTCGAGGAAGACCGCCTGAGCGGGAGCCACCAGCGCCGCCAGTTCCGCCTTGCGCGCGGCATCCGTCAGCACCGCCTCGTCCACGTTGAACACGAAGATGAACGGCTTCGCCGTCAGCAGTCCCAACTCCCTGATCGGCGCGAGGTCGACGCCCGACGCCGACAGCAGCACGCCGCGATCGAGGGCGTCCTTCGCCGCGATCGCAGCCTCGAGCACCGATTTGTCGATCTTGCGACCCTTGACTTCTTTCTCGTACCGCGTGATCGCCTTCTCGAGCGTCTGCAGGTCGGCCAGCATGAGCTCGGCGCCGATCGTCTCGAGATCGTTCTTCGGGTTGACCTCGCCCTCGACGTGCACGACATCGTCGTCGGCGAACCCGCGCACGACCTGCGCGATGGCGTCGGCCTCGCGGATGTTCGCCAAGAACTGGTTGCCCAGCCCCTCGCCCTCGCTCGCTCCACGCACGATGCCGGCGATGTCGACGAACGACACGGTCGCCGGCACGATCCGCTCGCTGTGGAAGACCTCGGCGAGCCGGTCGAGCCGCTCGTCGGGCAGGTTCACCACCCCGATGTTGGGCTCGATCGTCGCGAACGGATAGTTCGCCGCGAGCACCTGGTTGCGGGTCAGGGCGTTGAACAGGGTGGACTTGCCGACGTTGGGCAGTCCGACGATTCCGATGGTGAGGGCCACGGGAGTCCAGTCTACGGGGGTGGATGCCGCGGCCCGTCAGCCCACGATGGCCAGGAGTCCTCGGAGGTCGGTGATCGCGTGGTCCGGATCAGACATCTTCTCCGCGCCCGTGCGATTGATCCACACGGCGGTCAGGCCGGCTGAGGAGGCCCCGGCGACATCAGCCGACTGGTTGTCACCGACGTGCACGGTCGCTGCGGCATCGACCCCGAGCCGATCGAGTGCGGTCCGAAAGATGCCGGCATCCGGCTTCTCCATACCCACCTCGCCCGACACGATCACGGCTTCGAACCCGTCGAGCCCCACTCTCTCGAGCTTCGCGCGCTGCACAGCACTCGGGCCGTTGGTGATGATCGCCGTCAGGATGCCGCGGGACCGCAGCGCCGTGAGAACCTCGGCTGCTTCCGGGTACAGCTCGTGCGCAGAGCTCTCGAGCTGCACGTGCAGGCGCACCGCGGCTTCGGTCGCCGTCGGATCATCCACTCCAACGGTCGCCAGCGCACGCCGCCAGACCTCGCGCGGAACCGCATCAGCGGGCAGGTCGCCACGCAGCCATGCGGAACCGGCCTCGGGCCAGTAGTCGTTCCAGGCGCGCTGGTTCGCCGCCGCGAGGACGTCGGCGTCGATGCCGCACCGTTCGCCGAGCTCGTATGCGACAGCACGCACGACCCGATCTGCGTTGTCGTCGCGGAGCAGCGTTCCGTCCAGGTCGAAACAGACGGCGGTGATCGCGCCGCTCACGGCCGCAGCGCCCGGAACACCGTGGTCACATAGGGCAGCTCGACGACCGTGTCGCCGACGGCATCGATGCGGTCGAACACCGCGCCCAGCTCGCGGTCGATGCGCGCGCGCTCGGCGTCGTCGGCGGTGATGACGTAGCTGCGCGAGTGCGCCATGTCGAACAACGCGGCGCGGGTCATCGGACGCACCCAGTGCCACGACTGCGACTCGAGAGCGCCGAACGGCTCGGCTACTGTCGGGCCACCTTCGGCGAGTATCACCTCCGCATTGCTGCCGTGCATGATGCGGGTCATCGCCGCGACCCACTCGACGGCCTCATCACGGATGTTCCAGAC
Source organism: Microbacterium horticulturae (assembly GCF_029094505.1). Lineage (NCBI taxonomy): Bacteria > Bacillati > Actinomycetota > Actinomycetes > Micrococcales > Microbacteriaceae > Microbacterium > Microbacterium horticulturae. The sequence goes on from NZ_CP119108.1 coordinate 2,052,759, forward strand.
CAGCCCGAGCACGCCGCCCGGGCGCAACACCCGGCCCACCTCCGCCGAGGCGGCAGCCGGATCGACCCAGTGCCACGCCTGGCCGAACACCACCGCATCGAGCGCCCCGTCGGGAAGCGGCAGCGACTCCCCTGTTCCCGCGAACGTCGGCACACCGGGCACCGCCGCGCGCAGCGCGTCGAGCATCGCCGGATCGGGCTCGACCGCGACGACCTCGGCGTCGGCCTCTACCAGCGCACGCGTCAGCTTTCCGGTACCGGCTCCCACATCGGCCACGCGCACACGGCGCCCGTCCGTGCGCACCGGCTGCAGCATCCACTCCGCCGCTTCCGCCGGGTACTCGGGGCGTCCCGCTTCATACGCATCGGTGGCGGCACCGAACGACCGCGACATCTCTTCACGTGTGGCCATGACCTCACCCTACGGCGCGCCTCGCCGCGGTGGCGTGTCTCGCAGGTGAAAGTGGATCCGTGCCCATGGACTTCACTGCTATCGATTTCGAGACGGCGAATTCCAGCAGCGCCTCTGCGTGTGCGGTGGGACTCGTGCGCGTCCGCGACGGCGAGGTCGTCGCGCAGACGGGCTGGCTCATCCGCCCGCCGGCCGGGCATGACCGGTTCTTCGACGTGAACATCAGCATCCACGGCATCCGTCCCGAAGACGTGCAGTACGCCAAGACGTGGAGCGAGCAGCTCGACGAGCTCACCGCGTTTGCCGGCGCCGACGTGCTCGTCGCGCACAATGCGGGCTTCGACATGGGTGTGCTGCGGCGTGCGTGCGAGGCCAGCGGCGATGTGTGCCCGCCATATCGGTACCTCTGCAGCCTGCAGCTGGCCCGCCGCGCCTACCAGCTGCCCTCGTACCGCTTGCCGCTGGCGGCCGCCGCGGCGGGTTTCACCGGCTTCGCCCATCACGAGGCGACGGCCGATGCGCTCGCGTGCGCCCATATAGCGATGGATGCCGCGGCCCGCGCCGGCGCCGGCTCGGTCGACGCGCTCGCCGACGCGCACGGGCTGAGGGTCAAGACGATCGACGTCGCGGCGCCGGTTGCGGAGCCCGTCTTCGCCGCCTGACCGTCGTCTCGGCCAGGGACGCCCCTTCTCTGCGCACGCGCTCTCGATACGCTCACGCCCTCGCCCCGGGCGAGGAGATCTGTCGGAGCGAGGGCCGAATCCGCCCAATCGCTCCTCGCGTCGGCATTTCCCCTCGCCCCAGGCGAGGGCCACGACCAGGCAATCGCCCAGCGCCGACCCGCGGCCCAGAACGGCCGGTGTCGGAGGCTCCGTCCATCATGGACGCATGGACGCATTCTGGGTCGCACTGATCGCCACCGTCTGCCTCGCCATCGGGCTGGTGGCGGGCTGGGCGCTGCACGCCCTGCGCGGCGCCGACGAGCGCGCACGGCTGCTCGCGCGCGCGGCGGCCGCCGAGACCGAGACGGCATCGCTGCGTGACCGGGTCGCTCGGCAAGACGAGTTGCACCGCGGTTTCGCCGAGCAGTCCCGCGCCGACCAGGCCGCGCGCGAAGAACGCGAGCGCCGCGAGCAGTCGGTGCTGCGCGCACTCGAGCCCGTACGCGAGACCCTGCAAGAGATGCAGCGCAAGGTCGACGTGCTCGAGCACGACCGCCACACACAGTACGGAACGCTCGCTGAACAACTGCGGCGGGCGGCCGCGAGTGAGGAGGCGTTACGCGCGACGACCGAGTCTCTCGCGGGAGCCCTGCGCTCCGGGGCGACCCGCGGGGTGTGGGGCGAGACCCAGTTGCGGCGCGTGGTCGAGGCCGCAGGCCTCCTTCGCTTCGTCGACTTCGACGTGCAGACGAGCATCACCTCCGATGCCGGCGCAGGGCGTCCCGACATGGTCATCCACCTGCCCGGCGACAAGGCGCTGGCACTCGACGCGAAGGTTCCGCTCGACGCCTACCTCGAGGCCAGCGCGATCCCGGTCACGGCCCAGGGCGATGACGCGGCACGCCGCACGACGCTGATGGGCAAGCATGTGAAGGCCGTCCGCGCCCACATCGACGCGCTGGCGCGGAAGACGTACTGGGCCGGCATGTCGTCGAGCCCCGAGTTCGTCATCTGCTTCTTGCCCAGCGAGTCGCTGCTGTCGACAGCTCTCGACGAAGACCCCACACTTCTCGACTACGCATTCGGCAAGCGTGTCGCGCTGGCCTCTCCGGTCAACCTCTGGGCGGTGCTCAAGACCGTGGCCTACACCTGGACGCAACAGGATGTGTCGCAAGAAGCGCGCAAGCTGTTCGATCTCGGCAACGAGTTGTATGGGCGGCTCGGCTCGCTCGCCGGGCACGCCGACGACCTGCGCCGAGCGATCGAGCGCACCGTCGACAGCTACAACCGGTTCGCGGGCTCACTCGAAACACGGGTGCTGGTCAGCGCGCGGCGCTTTCCGGGCATCGACCAGACGAAGCTCGACGCCCTGGGTGAGGCCCCCGCCATCGAGAAGAGCACGAAGCGGCTGACGGCGCCCGAGTTCACGGAGACTCCCACGCTCGTCTCCGCCGACCTCGGCGAACTGCGCGAGAGGATCGACACTGCTGACGAAGAGGTCAACGCGCGCGACGAATGAGCACCCGCGAGGTCAGGTGACCACGCCAGAAGACGACCGGTCCGAGCAGAATCAGCCGCCCGGGATGAAGCGGAACAGCAGGATCGCGACGCCCGACACGACGACGAACGCGCCGATCATCCACCACGAACTGACGAGCTCGCCGTCGGCCTTCCGCTTGCGGAACAGCACGTCGGGTCGGCGTGCCGGATCGATCTCGATCTTCTGATGCCCGCCGGTGCGCGACATGGCGTCGGCGACGACCGCCTGCGCACCGGTGCGCGGCGCCGGTTCCGGCTTCTCGCCCGCCATGAGCTGGCCCCTCTCGTCGCCGTCCTGAGCGTCTGCGGGCAACCCGCAGACCGCGTCAATTCTCGCACGACAGCCGGCCGATGCCGCGCAACGGCGCGGAATCGGCCGTCAGAGCCACTTCGAGACGACGTGCTCCGAAGAGATGCGGCGAAGGGTTCCCGACGCACCGCGCAGCACCACGCTCTCGGTGTAGACGTAGTCGGCGTCACGGCGCACGCCGGCGACCAGCCCGCCGTCGGTGACACCGGTTGCGACGAAGAGCGTGTTGTTGCCCTCGACGAGGTCGTCGGCCTCGTACACGTGGCCGTCGAACTGCAGACCGGCGTCGACGCCGCGCTGCTTCTCGTCGTCATCACGCGGCCACAGGCGCCCCTGGATGTGTCCGCCGAGTGCCTTGATCGCACATGCGGTGACGATCCCCTCGGGGCTCCCGCCGATGCCGACGCACATGTCGGTACGCGCGTTGTGACGGGCCGCGTTGATACCACCCGCGACGTCGCCGTCGCTCATCAGCCGTGTGCCGGCGCCCGCAGCGCGGATCTCGTCGATGAGCTTCTCGTGACGCGGACGGTGCAGCACGGAGACCACCATCTCATCCACCGGCTTGCCGAGCGCCTTGGCCAGACGACGGATGTTCTCACTGATCGGCAGACGGATGTCGACGACACCGACGCCGGCAGGGCCGGTCACGAGCTTGTCCATGTAGAAGACGGTCGAAGCATCGAGCATCGTCCCGTGGTCAGAGACGGCGATCACCGACAGTGCGTTGTTGCGGCCGGCTGCGGTCAGGGACGTGCCGTCGATGGGGTCCACCGCGATGTCGCACTGCGGACCCGAACCGTTCCCGACCCTCTCGCCGTTGAAGAGCATCGGCGCGTGATCCTTTTCGCCCTCGCCGATCACAATCGTGCCGTCGACGCTGACGGTCCCCAGGAATGCCCGCATAGCGTCGACGGCCGCACCGTCGGCGCCTTCCTTGTCGCCACGCCCGATGAACGGCACGGCACGGATCGCCGCCGCCTCGGTGGCCCGCACGAGCTCGAGCGCGATGTTGCGGTCCGGGCGCAGCACGGGCTCCGCCGTATCGACGAGGTCGGGATCGTTCTTGTCGGTCGTGAGACTCACCATGCCCTCACCATAGCCACGTGAGCCGCAGAAATGCGCTCGATTCACGGCGGATCGTCACGAAGATTCAGTGATTCTTTCGCGGGGGTAAGGCCACGGCATCCCTGTCTCCCGGCACTGCACTGATCGCGACAGGCCGGCTTCGCTAGAGTGAGGAGTCGATCCACCTCACGACCAAGGAGCGCACGCCATGCCCGTCGCCACCCCCGACCAGTACGCAGAAATGCTCGACCGCGCGAAAGCCGGCGGCTTCGCGTACCCGGCCATCAACGTCTCCAGCTCGCAGACCATCAACTCCGTCCTGCAGGGCTTGACCGAGGCCGGCTCCGACGGCATCATCCAGGTGACCACGGGCGGTGCCGACTACTTCGCCGGTCAGAGCGTCAAGGCCCGCGCCACCGGTGCCATCGCCTTCGCGAAGTTCGCGACCGAGGCTGCCAAGAACTACCCCATCACGGTGGCTCTGCACACCGACCACTGCCCCAAGCCCGCGCTCGACGACTTCGTCCTGCCGCTGCTGGCCGCATCCGAAGAAGAGGTCAAAGCCGGGCGCAACCCGATCTTCCAGTCGCACATGTGGGATGGCTCGGCGGTCCCCCTCGATGAGAACGTCGAGATCGCCAAGGAACTCCTCCCCCGCCTCAAGAACATCAACGCGATCCTCGAGGTCGAGATCGGGGTCGTCGGCGGCGAAGAAGACGGCGTCAAGCACGAGGGCACAAACGACGCCCTCTACACGACCACCGGCGACGTCGCCAAGGCCGTCGAGGCTCTCGGTCTCGGCGACAACGGCCGATGGATCGCCGCGCTGACCTTCGGCAACGTGCACGGCGTGTACAAGCCGGGCAATGTCAAGCTGCGCCCGGAGCTCCTCGGTGAGATCCAGACCGGCATCGCCGAGCGCTTCGGCACGGGCGCCAAGCCGCTCGACCTCGTCTTCCACGGCGGCTCGGGCTCGAGCGACGAGGAGATCGCGACAGCCGTCGCAAACGGCGTGATCAAGATGAACATCGACACCGACACGCAGTACGCGTTCACGCGTTCGATCGCCGGTTACATGTTCCAGAACTACGACGGCGTCCTCAAGGTGGACGGCGAGGTCGGCAACAAGAAGCTGTACGACCCGCGCGCGTGGGGCAAGGTCGCCGAGTCGGCGATGGCCGCCCGCGTCGTCGAGGCCACCAAGCAGCTGGGCTCGTACGGTCAGAGCACCTCCTGAGACCCGCTCGATCAGAAGAAGGGGGATGCCGCGGCCGCGGCATCCCCCTTCTTCATCGTCCGATGTCGGTGATGCGGTCACCGGCGGGTGTCAGCAGCCACCAGACTCCGCCGATCCCCTGCCCCTTGATCGTCTTGGGCACGGTGTCGCCGTCGAAGTAGTAGAGAGGCCACCCGTTCAGCGTCAGCTGGTAGCCGCCGCCGGGGGCCGGGATCTCGCCGATCTTGGCGTCGATACCGGTACCTTGCGGATCGGTCGAGTCGGTCGTCACCGCCGGCCACGACGCCAGGCACGCAGCGTCGCACGAGCTCTTGCCCGAGCCCTGTTCGTCTTCGGAGTAGAGGTAGACGGCCCGCCCATCGGCATCCGCGACGGTCTCGCCCACCGAGGTCTTCACCGTCGTGAGAACCGTCTTCGGCCCGGTATCGGCCGCACAGCCGCTCAGCGCGCCGGCGGCGATCGCCGCGATGAAGGCCAGCAGGGACACTCGACGGGAGAAGCGCATCCTCCCAGTCTGCTCCCCGCTCACGAGAGTTCGGTGATGTAGCGCAGGAGCGCCGGATCGGTGAACATGGGCACGGCTGCACACACCGACACGAAGATGTAGGTGACTGCGGCGCCGACGAGCGGGATCCACCACGAGACTTTTGCGCGCCGCATGGCGTGAACGGCCCACCACGCGGTGGCAGAGAACCCCACGACCAGGACGATCGCCGCAGCGATTCCCCACGCGTGTGCCGACGCACCGTTCGCGAAGGACGCGCCGATACCGGCCGCCCGGTATGCGTTCTCGATGATCGTCGCGAGGTCGAGCAAGGAGAAGAACGATACGACGACGCTGACCGCCCCATAAGCCAGCAGCCCGATCGTGATGACGCGGTTCGCCATCTCGCCGGGTGCGGGGCGCGCCGGCGACGCCGGCATCGTGCCCCAGATCGGAGGTGCGGGCGGCGCCGGCGTCGACGGAGCCTGCGCTGGCAGATCCTCCGGGTGCGGCACCTGGATGCGTGCGCGCTGCTCTGCGGCGCTCGCGTATTCGCCGTACTGCGGCCGCGGCCGCTCGCCATTGCTCGTGTCACTCATGGCGCCCTCCCCGTCCGTGCGCGGGGTCGGGACGCAGTTCTTTGGGCAGGGCGAACGTGAGATCCTCCTGTGCGGTGTGGACTTCTTCGACGTCGGCATAGCCCGCATCCGCGAGTTCAGCGAGTACCTCGCTCACGAGCACCTCGGGAACGGAGGCCCCGCTGGTGACGCCGACCGTCACGGCGCCCTCGAGCCAGTCCTGCGCTATCTCGTCGCCATGATCGACGCGATACGCGGCGCGCGCGCCGTACTCGCGGGCCACCTCGACGAGCCGCACGCTGTTCGACGAGTTCGCCGAGCCGACGACGATCACCACGTCGGCCTGCGACGCGACCTTCTTGATCGCGGTCTGACGGTTCTGTGTGGCGTAGCAGATGTCGTCGGTCGGCGGATCGGCCAGCTGCGGAAACCGCGCTCGCAGCCGACGCACGGTCTCCATCGTCTCGTCCACCGACAGCGTCGTCTGCGATAGCCACACGACGCGCGTCGGATCGCGCACCTCGATGGTGTCGGCATCGTCGGGCGAATTGACGACCGTCACGTGGCCGGGCGCCTCGCCCGCCGTGCCCTCGACCTCTTCGTGGCCATGGTGGCCGATCAGCAGGATCTCGCGATCGTCGCGTGCGAACCGCACGGCCTCGCGATGCACCTTGGTGACCAACGGGCAGGTGGCGTCGATGGTCTGCAGCCCGCGCTCGTCGGCCGCGCCGCGCACCGCCGGTGAAACGCCATGCGCGCTGAACACCAGGCGGGCCCCTGGCGGAACTTCGTCGACGTCCTCGACGAAGATCGCGCCGCGCTCTTCGAGCTCGCGGACGACGTGGATGTTGTGCACGATCTGCTTGCGGACGTACACGGGCGCACCGTACTGCTCCAGCGCCCGCTCCACGACGGCCACGGCCCGGTCCACTCCGGCGCAGAATCCGCGCGGGGCGGCCAGCAGGACCCGCTTGTGTCCGTCCACCGGGATATCCTGGAGCCGCGCGGCGCGCCGCCCCTCACGCGTGGGAACGCGCGGCACGGGCAGGTGGACTGCGGGGGTGCTCACCCCTCGATTGTACGGTCGCGCCGCTGAGAGCCGCCCGTCGACGGAAGGACCACATGACCACGTTCGTCCCGGATTCGTCAGCGGATGCCACAGACCGGCCGGTCCCGGCGGATTCGGTGCATCCCCGCGAGTCATCGAGCGAGGGGCCGACCTCGGTATCCCGCCTCAACGAGACGATCCACGGCTTCGTGCAGAAGTGGGGTTCGGTGTGGGTCGAGGGCGAGATCACCTCGTGGAACGTGCGCGGCGGTTCGGTGTACGGGCGCCTGAAGGACCTCGCCGGCGACGCCGTCCTCTCCTTTCGCCTGTGGTCGAGCGTACGGGCGCGATTCACCGACGATCTCGCGGTCGGCGACCGGGTGGTCACCTGCGTCAAGCCCGACTACTACGCGAGAGGCGGCGACTTCAGCTTCGTCGTCTCGCAGATGCGGCACGCGGGACTGGGCGCCCAGCTCGAGCGCCTCGAGCGGCTGCGCGCACAGCTGCGCAGCGAGGGCCTGTTCGACCCGGCCCGCAAGAAGCGTCTCCCCTTCCTGCCTCACTGCATCGGACTGATCACCGGTGAACGCAGCGACGCCGAACGCGACGTGCACCGCAACGCCGAGCTGCGGTGGCCGCAGGTGCACTTCCGTACCGTGCACGCGGCTGTGCAGGGCGACAGGTGCGTGCCCGACGTCCTCGCTGCTGTGGCGCGCCTCGACGCCGACCCCGAGGTCGACGTGATCATCATCGCCCGCGGCGGCGGCGATCCGCAGACGCTGCTGGGTTTCAGCGACGAGCGCCTCGTGCGGGCGGTGGCTGCGGCATCCACCCCCGTCGTCAGCGCCATCGGGCACGAGAACGACCATCCGCTCCTCGACGACGTCGCCGACCTGCGTGCCTCGACGCCGACGGATGCCGCCAAGCGCGTGGTCCCGGACGTCGGCGAGCAGCGCGCCCTGGTCGCCCAGCTGCGCTCGCGGTTGACCTCGCGACTGACCGCCCGCCTGGGCCACGACATCGCCCACCTCGAGCAGCTGCGCAGCCGACCCGTCCTGCGCGCCCCCGAATCGTTGCTGATCGGCCGCACCCATGACCTGATGCTCCTGGCCGCCCGCGGGCGCGACGTGGTCGATCGCCGGGTGGACGTGCAGTCCCGCCGCATCGCTGAGTTGCGTGCCACCCTGCGCGCTCTCTCACCCGCCTCGACTCTGGCGCGCGGCTACGCCATCGCACATCTGGCGGACGGGACGATCGTGCGGGATGCCGCGCAGGCGCCCTTGGGCGCACGGATGACAGTGAACCTCGACCGTGGTTCGATCGCCGCCGTCTCGGAGGGCGAGGTGCCCGAGTCTGGCACGTCCGAAGCCGGAACTAAGCTATAGAGCATGACGGATTCCACTCCCGCCACGCCCTCCGACGTCGCCGAGCTCACTTTTGAGCAGGCCCGCGATGAGCTCGTGCGGGTGGTGACCGAACTCGAGCAGGGTGCCCCCACACTCGAGCACTCATTGGCGCTGTGGGAGCGTGGCGAGGCCCTGGCAGGCCGCTGCGAGGAGTGGCTCCTGGGTGCCAAGCGGCGACTCGACGACGCGCGCGAGCGCACCGAGGCCGACGGCTGATGGCCGATTCACACCGCATCGTCGCGGAGCTCGGCCGCCCGGAGACCCCCGACGAGACGGCGGCCCGCAAGGCCGAGTCATCGCGCGTCTACCGGTCGAGCCAGACCGTGCGCAACCTCGTCGCGGCGCTCATCGTGGTTCTCGCGGTGGTCGTGCTGATCGTGCTGATCGTGCCGCGCGGTGATGTTCGCGAACCGGCCGCCATCGATGTGGCATCGGTCGCGAGCGACGCGGCGTCGTCGTACGGCCGCACCGTCATCGTTCCCGACGTTCCCGGCTCGTGGCGAGCGAACTCCGCCCGGGTCGCCGGCGACGCGACGCCGACCTGGACCATCGTGTACGCGACGGGTGAAGATGCCGGCTTCCTCCGCATCGCCCAGGGCTTCGACGCCGACACCGCGTGGGACGCCCGGCTTCTCAATGGCGCCGCCGCCGACGGCAGTGTGACCATCGACGGCATCGACTGGACCCGCTACCGAATCAACGACCCGGCCGCCGCCGGCAACATCAGCTACGCCATCGGGACGGATGCCGGCACCGACCGCGTCCTCGTATACGGCGCCACGGACGCGAAGACCGCGGCCGTCGCCGCATCGGGGCTCACAGACCAGATCGAAGCGATGCGAGAGGACACGAAATGACCACGACACGCGTGCGGCTGACACCGCAGCAGGCCTGGGACCGACTGGCGGAGGGGAACGCGCGGTTCGAGCAGGGCACGGTTCTGCACCCGCGGCAGACCCCCGACCGCCGTCGTGAACTCACCGACGGCCAGCACCCGCACGCCGTCGTGTTCGGCTGCTCCGACTCACGCCCCGCCGCCGAGATCGTGTTCGATGAAGGCCTCGGCGACATGTTCGTGGTGCGCAACGCCGGCCAGGTCGTCTCGCCCTCGATGGTGGGCAGCATCGAGTTCGCCGTGGCGATCCTCGATGTGCCGATCCTCGTGGTCCTCGGGCACGAGGCGTGCGGCGCCGTGCGCGCGGCCATCGACAGCACCCGCCCTGACGCTCCCGAGCTGCCCGCCAAGATCTGGCGGCTCATCGCCCCGATCGTGCCCACTGTCCACCGGGTGGCACGCACGGGCGACACCGAGCCGTCGGCGGCCGACGCAGACGCCGTCGGCGTCGAGCACATCCAGGAGACCGTCGACGAGCTGCTGCAGGCGTCGACGATCGTCGCCGACGCCGTCGCCGACGGACGCCTCGGCATCGTGGGTGCGATCTATCGTCTCGGTGAGGGCACGGTCGTGCCCCACGTCGTCAAGGGCGCCGTCTCGATCCCGGGGCTGTGACCTCGTCCGCACATCGCATTCAGGAGGAACGAAGAAGTGACTGAGACCGAATACCGCATCGAGCACGACACCATGGGCGAGGTGCGGGTGCCCGCCACCGCTCTCTACAGCGCCCAGACCCAGCGTGCCGTGGAGAACTTCCCGATCTCGGGCAAAGGGCTCGAGTCGACGCAGATCGCCGCGCTGGCCCGCATCAAGAAGGCCGCCGCCCTGGCAAACACGTCGCTCGGCGTGCTCGATGGCGCCGTCGCCGATGCGATCGCCGCCGCCGCCGACGAGGTCATCACCGGCAAGTTCGACGATCAGTTCCCCGTCGACACGTACCAGACCGGGTCGGGCACGAGCTCCAACATGAACATGAACGAGGTGCTGGCGACCCTCGCGACCCGCAAGCTCGGTTCGCCGGTGCATCCCAACGACCACGTGAACGCCTCACAGTCCTCGAACGACGTGTTCCCGACGTCGGTGCACATCGCCGTCACGCAGGCGCTCATCGACGATCTCATCCCGGCACTCGACCATCTCGCCGTCGCATTCGAGGCGAAGGCGGAGGCATGGAAGGACGTCGTCAAGTCGGGGCGCACGCACCTCATGGACGCGACTCCGGTCACCCTCGGGCAGGAGTTCGGCGGCTACGCGCGGCAGATGCGCCTGGGCATCGAGCGCGTCCGCGCCGCACTCCCCCGCGTCGGCGAAGTGCCCCTGGGCGGCACCGCGGTGGGCACCGGTATCAACACGCCACTGGGCTTCCCGCAGAAGGTGATCGAGTTGCTCGCGGCCGAGACGGAGCTGCCCATCAGCGAAGCGAAGGACCACTTCGAGGCGCAGGCGAACCGCGATGGTCTGGTCGAGGCGTCGGGCGCGCTGCGCACGATCGCCGTCTCGCTCACGAAGATCAACAACGATCTCCGGTGGATGGGTTCGGGCCCGAACACGGGTCTCGGCGAGATCCACATCCCCGACCTGCAGCCGGGCTCATCGATCATGCCCGGCAAGGTCAACCCGGTGATCCCCGAGGCCACGCTCATGGTGTGCGCGCGAGTCATCGGCAACGACGCCACCGTCGCCTGGGCGGGCGCCTCGGGCGCGTTCGAGTTGAACGTCGCGATTCCGGTGATGGGCACGGCGCTGCTGGAGTCGATCCGTCTGCTCTCGAACGCCATGCGCACGCTGGCCGACAAGGCCGTCGACGGGCTCGAGGCCAACGTCGAGCGCGCTGCGGCTTATGCCGGCATGTCTCCGTCGATCGTCACGCCGCTGAACAAGATTATCGGCTACGAGGCTGCGGCCAAGATCGCGAAGCACGCCATCGCCAAGGGCATCACGGTCCGCGAGGCCGTGATCGACCTCGGTTACGTCGAGCGCGGTGAGATCACCGAGGCGCAGCTCGACGAGAAGCTCGACGTGCTGTCGATGACCCACGCGGGCTGACCCGCCGAATGCGGCAGATGGGCCGGCGGGGGCGATAATGGCACCGTGCACCGCTCGCGCCGACCCATCTCCGCGCGCACCCGGATTCTGGGGGCGATCGTCGCCGTCGCGTGCGTGGGGCTGGCGATCGTCGGCAGCGTGACCTTCATCGTTCAGCGCCACCGCGTGATCGATGGCGTCGATCTGCGCCTGACGTCGCAGGTGGAGGCGCTGCGCACCGTGGCGTCCGAGAACGTCCCCGCCACACCTGCCCCGACCCCCGACCCGTCAGCCACCACCGCGACCGAGGTTCTCGACGTCGGCGACTACACCTCCGTCGCCGACTACCTGCACGACGTCGTCGCACGCCTCGTTCCCGCACAGAACGAAGCATCGGTCGCGCTGATCGACGGGCGCGCGCGCTATCAGCCGCGTACCCTCAGCGGCTTCGACATCTCCGGCGACACCGTTCTCATCGACCGGGCGCTCGCCGAGACGGCGAAGAGCAAGGGCAAGGCCGTGCGCGGGACGGTCGTCACGCCCCAGGGCTCACTCCGATACATAGCGATCCCGGTGACCATGGTCGGAGACCCTGCCACGGGCGTCTACATCCGCGCCGTCGATCTCGGTGCGGAACTCGCTCCCGTGACGGCATCCATCATCACCTACGGCATCGCCGCGATCGCCGTGCTGGTGGCGATCGGCGGTGTCGGCTGGTTCGTCGCCGGACGTCTCCTCTCCCCCATCCAGCACCTGCGCGACACCGCCGATGCGATCACCATCTCCGACCTGGGCACCCGCATCCCGACGCAGGGCAACGACGACATCTCCGACATGACCCGCACCGTCAACTCCATGCTCGACAGACTCGAGGGCTCGGTCGACGTACAGCGCCAGCTGCTGGACGACGTGCGCCACGAGCTGAAGACGCCCATCACGGTCGTGCGGGGCCATCTGGAGCTGATGGATGCCACAGATCCCTCCGACGTCGACAACACACGCGCGCTGGGCATCGCCGAGCTCGATCGTATGACGCGTCTCGTCGAGGACATCGACATGCTCGCGAGTGTGGAGGGCGGGGAGTCGCTCGCGGTGCATGAGGTCGACGTGGCGCAGCTGACGCGCCGCTTCGGCGAGCTCATCGAGGTGATCCCCGGACATACCTGGCAGCTCGATGCCATCGCCGATGCACGGGTGTACGGCGACCCGGACCGCCTGTTGCAGGCCTGGCTGCAGCTGGCCGACAACGCGTCGAAGTACACGCCCGCCGGCGCACCGGTGGAGGTCGGCAGCACCGCATCGGCCAGCGAGGTGCGCTTGTGGGTGCGCGACCACGGCCCCGGCATCCCGCCGGCAGCTCGGCACCGCATCTTCCGCCGGTTCGATCGCGGTGGAGGAAGGCGCACCGTGGGCGGGTCCGGCCTCGGCTTGGCGATCGTCGATGCCATCATGAAGGCACACGCCGGGGCGTGTGACATCGCCGACACCCCCGGCGGCGGCGCCACCTTCGTTCTGCGCATTCCGGTGCGCACTCCCGAACCGCAGCTGCCGCAACCGGTACGCGCGGGCGATGTGGTGTTGCAGAGAGAGGCAGCAGAATGACACGGATCCTCATCGCGGAGGACGAGCCGCAGATAGCTTCGTTCATCCGCCGCGGGCTCGAGTCCGCGGGGTATGAGACGGAGCTCGCGGAGGAGGGCGACCGCGCCCTCGAGATCGCGCTCTCCGGTGAGGTCGACCTGGTCCTGCTGGACATCGGCCTGCCCCAGATGGACGGTTTCGAGGTCCTGCGCTCGCTGCGGGCAGACGGCTCAACGCTTCCGGTCATCATGCTGACGGCGCGCACCAGCACACGCGACACCGTGGACGGCCTCGAATCGGGCGCGAACGACTACATTCCCAAGCCCTTCGCCTTCGAAGAGCTCTTGGCCCGCGTCCGCTCACGGCTGCGCGAGTCGTCGCCCCGCCGCGGCTTCATCCTCCGTCAGGACGATGTCGAACTCGATCTCCTGGCCCGTCGTGCGACGGTCGGCGGACACGACGTGGAACTGTCGGCGCGGGAGTTCACCCTGGCCGAGCAGTTCCTCCGACATCCCGGAGAGGTCCTCAGCAGAGAGTGGCTGCTCCGTGAGGTATGGGGGCTGAACTTCGACCCCGGCTCGAACGTGGTCGACGTCTACGTCCGGTATCTGCGCAGCAAGGTGGGTCACGACCACATCGTCACCGTCCGCGGCGCCGGGTACCGCTGGGGCTAGACATGCAGAAACCCCCGGCGCTGGGGACGCCGGGGGTGGGGGTGGCGGGCATGTGGGGAGTCCCACCACGTCAATCGCGGTCGTCTGGGGAACGGTGCGATTGCCCTTTCTGCCATCCGGATCGGTCACGGGGATGCCCCGATCCGGAGTTCTCCTCTGTCGTGTCGGCGGAGGGATCTTTGTGTGCCTTCTGAGTGAACTGTTCGCCCACATGCGTGTTCTTCTTCGCCTCTCGCTTCTCCCATCGCTCGACGAGTTCACGCATGCGCTCCCGGAAATGGGTGCCTTCTTCCGCCATCCACGCCGCATCGTCGCCGGAGTCGTCTGACGCCGATGCATCGGTTGTGCGGGTCGGAGCACTCGTGGCCGGGTCGCCGGCCGTGCTCCCCGCATCGTGGTCCGGCCCCGCGGGCGAGTCGGCCTCCGGCAGCTCCGACGCGTCGTTCGCGCCCTGCTCTCCGGCGACGGGTGCGGTCGCGGTCTCTTTGGTCGGCGCCGACTCGTTGTGGGTGCCGCCGATGTCGCGCGGAGCGGGAGCGGCGACCGTCTCCGGAGCACCGTCGTCCGCATCGGGCGGCGACGTCGGCGCGGGGCTTCCGGGCACCACGACGGCGGAATCGCGCAGAACCGTGCCGGGCTTGTCAGCGAGCGCGCCGGCAGAACTGACGGCAACCCCGCACGTCATCGCGACGGCGACGGCGACGGCCGCTCCTGTGCCCGCCAACAACGCTGTCCGTGCGTCCACGTTCCCTCCAGTACGCGGCAGAGTGCCCCGCTCCTCCATCGTGCCGCTTTACACCGGAGTTGAACGACTCCCCACGGTGAGACTCTTCTCACGTTGTGATCAGGAGAGTTCTCCTGTCTCGAGCAGATCGGTCACCAGGGCGGCGATAGGTGAGCGCTCGGACCTGACAAGCGTAACGTGACCGAACAGGTCATGTCCCTTCAGAGTCTCGATGACCGACGCCACACCGTCGTGCCGGCCCACGCGCAGGTTGTCGCGCTGCCCCACGTCATGCGTCAGCACGACACGCGAGTTCTGTCCGATGCGGCTGAGCACTGTCAGCAGCACGTTGCGCTCCAGCGACTGCGCCTCATCCACGATGACGAATGCGTCGTGCAGCGACCTGCCCCGAATGTGCGTGAGGGGCAGCACCTCCAGCATCCCCCGTTCCATGACCTCATTGATGACGTTCGCCGAGACCACCGAACAGAGCGTGTCGTAGACCGCCTGCCCCCAGGGGTTCATCTTCTCCTGCGCGTCCCCGGGCAGGTACCCGAGCTCCTGCCCGCCGACGGCGAACAGCGGGCGGAAGACGATGATGCGCCGCTGCTGCTGTCGCTCCAGCACGGACTCCAGGCCCGCGCATAGCGCCAGCGCCGACTTGCCCGTGCCGGCACGCCCACCGAGCGAGACGATGCCCACCTCCGGGTCGAGGAGGAGGTCGATCGCGACGCGCTGCTCGGCGCTGCGCCCGTGCAGACCGAACACTTCGCGGTCGCCGCGCACGAGACGGAACGAACCGTCGCCGGTGACGCGTCCGAGCGCCGATCCGCGCTCGGAGTGGACCACCAGGCCGGTGTTGACCGGCAGACCGCGCACGCTCTCGCTGACGGCCACTTCGGCTTCGTACAGGTCGCTCACTTCGTCGCCCGAGACGTCGATCTCGGCCATACCGGTCCATCCCGAGTCCAGCGCCTGCTCGGCAAGGTACTCCTCGGCACTGATGCCGAGCGATGCCGCCTTCACGCGCATGGGCAGATCCTTGGAGACCACAGTCACGGCCTGCCCGTCATCCATGAGGTGCATCGCGACGGCGAGGATGCGCGTGTCGTTGTCGCCGAGTCGCAGACCCGCCGGGAGGACCGAGGAATCGATGTTCGTCAGCTCGACGCGCAGCGTGCCCCCGTCGCCCACGGGAACCGGGTAGTCGAGACGACCGTGCTCGACGCGCAGATCATCGAGATGGCGCAGCGCCTGACGGGCGAAGTAGCCGATCTCAGGGTCGTTCCGCTTCCCCTCCAGCTCGGTGATGACCACCACGGGGATGACCAGGGAATGCTCCGCGAAGCGGAACAGCGCCCGCGGATCGCTCAGCAGCACAGAGGTGTCCAGCACGTACGTGCGCAACGCCGTGTCGCGGGTCACCGGTGCCCCGCCATCGGCGGCGGGTGCCTGGGTACGGGACTGTTCCTGTTGCAGGGCTCGAGTGGTCACAACCTGCTCCTGACCCGGGACGTCCGTCCCGGCTCCCACAAGTCGACCCGGGGCCACGAGTCGCGATCCGATCGGTCGACTCGACCGGGCACCTTGCCCGATGCCATGAACGTACGACGCCGCTGCGGCTCCGCGCGGACTCGACACGCCAACGGCGCGTTAACTCTTCGTGACGGTCAGCGGGCGCGATAGGTCGAGAAGGCCCCGAGCGCCTCCACCAGCAGACGCATCGAGTCGTCGCCGGTGCCCGCGTGCGCGGCCAGACGCACCGACCCCGCGCGCGCGGTGAAGGTGACGCCGCGGTTCACCAGTGCCGCCGAGAGCGCCGAGACGTCGGCCGCTTCGGGGCGCAGCACCACTATGCCCGCGCGGTTCTCGCGCTCATGCGGGGTGACCACCGGAATGCCGTGCTCGTCCGCGTACGCGATCATCTCATCGGCTCGGTCGGCCACGGCGTCCGCGATGGCCGGCACTCCGGCATCCCGAACCTCCTCCAAGCCGGTGGCAAGACGTCCCGCCGCGAGCATGTCGTCGGCCGTCACGGTGAATCGACGGGCCGTGGGCGCCACGTTCGGCACCTCGTCGACGGGCAGGTCCACCTCGGTTCCGGAGAAGCCCGACAAGACGGGTTCGAGTCGCTCCAGTGCGCGGGACGTGAAGCGAGCCCACCCGGCGCCCCGGCCCGCGCGCAGCCACTTGTAACCATTGCCGCAGACGACGTCCGCCGCCGCATAGTCCGCATCGGTCACCCCGAACCCCTGAATGGCGTCGACGATGAGCAGCCGGTCGCCGACGACGTCGCGCAGCGCACCGAGGTCGGCCAGGTATCCGGTGCGGAAGTCGACCAGGCTCACGGCCACCGCTGTGGTCTCGTCGGTGAGCGCGGACCGGACCGTGTCGGGAGTCACGAATCCACCGTCGGGCTCCATCCACTGCACCCGCAGGTCGTCTCGCACCGCCGCCGCCCGGGTCGCGGTGACGGTGAGGCTGGGGAATTCGCCACGGGAGACGAGCACTCCACCGCGGAGCCCGTACAGGGCCTGCATCAGGCCGTACGAGGTCGACGGCTGCAGCGTCACCTCGGCGACGTCGGCGCCGAGCAGCTCCGCCAACAGCCGGCGTGCGACGTCGGAGTGTCCGCGCACCAGGTCGATGCTCGAGCGCCGCCCGGTGCCGAGGAGCTCGGCGTCAGCATGCATCTCATCGCGCACGCGCGGCGAGAGGGGGCCGAACGCCGCCCAGTCGAGATAGCCGGGTTCCGCCTCGAACGACGAGATGTAGGCTTCCAGATCACTCACGGTGTCATTGTGGCATGGTCTGGCCACATCTCAGCCTGCTGCGCGCTCACCCGCCGAATCGTCGTTCCCGGTCCGCGTAGTCACGGATCGCCCGAAGGAAATCGACCTCGCGCAGATCGGGGCCGAGCGCCTCCACAAAGTAGAACTCGCTGTGCGCCGACTGCCACAGCAGAAAATCGCTCAGCCGTTGCTCCCCCGAGGTGCGGATCACGAGGTCGGGGTCGGGCTGCCCGCCGGTGTACAGGTGCTCGCCGATCTGCTCGGGCGTGAGACTGGCTGCGAGCTCTTCGAGCGTGCCGCCGCGCTCGTCGTGCTGCTGGATGATGCTGCGCACAGCATCGACGATCTCGCCTCGTCCCCCGTACCCGACCGCGAGATTCACGTGCAAGCCGTCGTTGCCGCTCGTGCGTTCCTGCGCCGCGGCGAGCACCCGCGCCAGATCCGCCGGCACGGCTTCGCGACGCCCGACGTGCTGCACGCGCCAGTTCTTGACACGTGACAGGCTGTCGGCCAGCTCCGCGATGATCTCGATGAGGTCAGAGAGCTCCTGCGGCTCGCGTTTGCGCAGGTTGTCGAGCGACAGCAGATACAGCGAGACGACCTTCACGCCGACGGCATCGCACCACTCCAAGAACTCGCGCATCTTGGCAGCGCCCGCACGATGCCCCTCGGCGGCGGAGTGGTACCCGAGCTGTCGCGCCCACCGCCGGTTCCCGTCGATCATCATGGCGACATGGCCGGGCACCGACTCGGGTGGGATCTGCCTGCGCAACCGGCTGATGTACAGCCGGTAGAGGGGCCCCTGCCCCGGGTTCGACCGCTCGGACGTCACGAGACCACGCTACCGCTCCGGCGCATCTCCTATGTTCCCGTCGCGGCATGCGCGACGCCCTAGGCTCGGAGGATGAGCCGCCGCAGCCGACCGTCCGACACCTCGCCCCCTCCGGCCGACGGAGAGGCCGAGATGCCGCAGCTGCCGCTGCTGGACGCGGCGAAGGCCGATGCCACCGAGGAGATCAAACCCACCTGGCGCGGATGGATCCACGCGGGCACGTTCCCGGTCGCCATCGCCGTCGGCATCGTCCTCATCGTCCTTGCGGAGGGCGCCCCGGCCAAGTGGGCCAGTGCAGTCTTCATGGCCACGTCGCTGCTGCTGTTCGGCAACTCGGCGCTGTACCACCGGTTCAACTGGAAGCCCCGCACCAAGGCCGTGCTCAAGCGCATCGACCACGCGAACATCCTGCTGCTCATCGCCGGCACATACACGCCCCTGGCCGTCCTGGCACTGCCCACGCAGAAGACTGTGCTGTTGCTCTCGATCGTATGGACGGGCGCGGTCCTCGGCATCCTGTTCCGCGTGTTCTGGATCAACGCGCCGCGGTGGCTTTACGTCGCCCTGTACCTGGCTCTCGGCTGGGCTGCGATCATGTACATCGTTCCGCTGTTCCAGGCGAGTGTTCCCATGATGGTGCTGGTCATCGTCGGCGGCATCCTGTACACCGTCGGTGCGGTGGTCTATGCGCTCAAGCGTCCCAATCCGTGGCCCGGTCGCTTCGGATTCCACGAGATCTTCCACGTGTGCACCGTGCTCGCGTTCCTCTGCCACTGGACGGCGTCCCTGCTGATCGCTCTGCACCCGGCGTTCCACCTCGGGTGACGGTCGCCGCGACCGCAGCGGATCACTCCCGGTCGTCGCCGGAGGCGTCGACGTCTTCGGAATCGGTCTCGGTGGCTCGCGCGGCTTCGGCCCCTTCCGCCTGCTCGGCGTCGAGCTCTTCGCGCACCTGCGCCCGATAGCGTGCACGCCGGATGCGCCGCAGCATGTCCCAGAGCAGCAGGATGACGGCCACGGCGAGGACGGCGACCACGATGAAGCCCCACGGCCCCGGCGTCACTGTGGACGCATCGGGCGTACCGGACGGGCTCGGGGTGGTCGTGACGTCGGCGAGGATCGCGAGAGCGGCGATCGCAGCGTGCATTTTTCCCCATTCCGCGCGGAGCGCTTAGCCTGGACTTCCAGCCTATTCCCCACGGAGCCGCGATGACCACGCAGCAGATGCTCGACGATCGCTATGGCCGCACGCGCTCTCCGCACGCGCGCGCGTGGGCATGGACGATCGGGGTCGTCGTCGCGGTGATCGTGGGCGCGCTTCTCATCTGGATGGCATGGGGCAGCACATCGTCGTCGGTGGATGCCACGGCAACCGGCTACGAAGTGGTCGACGCACGTACGGTCACGGTGTCGTTCCAGGTCACCTCGGCCCACGACAGCGGCGTCGTGTGCGTTCTGGAGGCCGATGACGAAGACCACGGCATCGTGGGGTGGAAGGTCGTGCACCTCCCTGCGTCCGATCAGCACACGAACGCGTACCGCGAGACGATTCCGACGATCGGCGTGGCGACGACGGGTTTGGTGAACGCCTGCTGGGTGGAATAGGGTACCTGCAGAAACAGACGCTCCGGCAGGGTGCCGGGGCGTCTCGGCTTATCCGGTGAGACGACAGTCCACATCGACCGAAGGAGAAGACGTGTCCGACGATGCTGCGGTGACCTTCCTCACGCAAGAGGCTTACGACCGTCTTGCTGCCGAGCTCGAGCACCTCTCGACGACCGGTCGAGAGGAGATCGCGAAGCGTATCGAGGCGGCGCGCGAAGAGGGCGACCTCAAAGAGAACGGCGGCTACCACGCCGCCAAGGACGAGCAGGGCAAGCAGGAGGCCCGCATCCGCACGCTGCAGGCGCTTCTGAAGAACGCCGTGGTGGGCGAGGCCCCCGCCAGCAACGGCGTGGTCGAGCCCGGTACCGTCGTCACCGCGATCGTCGCGGGCGACGAAGAGGTCTTCCTTCTCGGCAGCCGCGAGATCGCCGCGGGCGGCGACCTCGACGTCTACAGCGAGGCCTCACCGCTGGGCAGCGCGATCATCGGGCTCAAAGAGGGCGAGAAGTCCTCTTACACCGCGCCGAACGGGCGCGAGATCGCCGTCGAGATCGTCAAGGTCGAGACCTACTCCCCCAGCTGACCCCGTCAGTCTTCGACGACTTCGAGGTCGAAACCGGCCCCGCGCAGCGTGTCGATGACGAGCGCGCGGTGCTCGGCCCCGCGCGTCTCAACGCTCAGCTGCAGGACCACCTCGCTGATCTGCAGTCCTTGACCGTGCCGCGTGTGGAGCACCTCGATGACGTTCGCGCCGGCCTGGGCGAGCAGCTCCGAGACGAGCGCGAGCTGGCCGGGGCGATCGGGCAGCGGGATGCGCAGGGACATGTACCGGTCGGACGCCGCGAGCCCGTGTGCGACCACGCGCTGCAGCAGCAACGGGTCGATGTTGCCGCCCGACAGGATCGTCGCCGTCGTGCCCGATGCCTCGATCTTGCCGGCGAGGATCGCCGCGACGCCGACTGCTCCCGCGGGCTCGACGACCTGCTTGGCGCGTTCCAGGAGCACGAGCAGGGCACGGGCGATGTCGTCCTCGGTCACGGTGACGACCTCGTCGACGAGCTCGCGCACGAGATCGAACGTGATGTCGCCCGGGCGTGCGACCGCGATACCGTCTGCGATCGTGGGAGTCGTGGCGACCTCCAGCGGGTGTCCCGCGGCCAGAGAAGGCGGATAGGCGGCGGAATTGGCCGCCTGGACGCCGATCACCCGTACCGTGCGCCCCTCGGCGGCTGCGCGCGCTTTCACGGCCGCGGCGACGCCGGAGATCAGCCCGCCCCCGCCGATGCCGACGATCACGGTGTCGAGGTCGGGCAGGGCGTCCCACAGCTCGAGGCCCAGCGTGCCCTGTCCGGTGATCACGTCGAGATGATCGTACGGGTGGATGAGCACCGCGCCGGTGCGCTCGGCGAACTCCGCGGCGAGCCGCAGCGGCGTCTCGACGGTGGTCCCCTCGAGCACGACGTCGGCACCGTAACCGCGGGTGGCCAGGAGCTTGGGCACCGGCACGCCCAGCGGCATGAAGATCGTGGCGGCGATCCCGAGCTGCTGCGCGGCGAGGGCGACGCCCTGCGCGTGATTGCCGGCAGAGGCCGCCACGACCCCGCGCGCGCGTTCCTCTGCGGTCAGCCGCGAGAGTCGGTAACTGGCGCCGCGCACCTTGAAGGAGCCGGTCCGCTGCAGGTTCTCGAGTTTCAGATGCACGGGCACGCCGAGCAGTTCCGACAGGTAGAGCGACTGATCGATCGGCGTTTCGGCGATCACCCCCCTCAGCGCCGAAGCTGCGTCTTCGAAGTCGGCGAGGGTGAGTGCACTCATGCGCTGCCTTTCCTGGTGCGGGGCACCGTGTTCCAGATGAGATCGACGTCTTCGAGGGCGGCATCGCCCTTCCATGCCTTGTGACTGAGGTACACGGCGACGACGTTGATGAACGCCGCGAGCGGCACCGCGAACAGCGCACCCGGAATTCCCGCGATCATGGCGCCGCCGGCCACCACGAGCACGACCGCCAGCGGATGCACCTTGACCGCCGAGCCCATGACCACCGGCTGGAGCACATGCCCTTCCAGTTGCTGCACGCCGAGCACGACCACCAGCATCCACAACGCTATCCACCAGCCGTTGTAGACCAGCGCGAGGAAGACGGCCAGGATCCCGGTGACGACGGCCCCGACGATGGGGACGAACGAACCGAGGAAGACGAGGACGGCCACCGGAACCGCCAGCGGCACACCGAGCAGGAATGCGCCCAGCCCGATGCCGACAGCGTCGATGGTCGCGACGAGAAGCTGCGTGCGCGCGTAGTTCACGAGCGTGTTCCACCCGGCGCGCCCCGCGCCGTCGATGGCCACGCGCGCCTGCTTCGGGAACAGCCGCACGGTCCACCGCCAGATGCCGGCGCCGTCGGTGAGCAGGCAGAGGAGGATGAACACCGAGAGCACGAAGCCGGTGCCGATGTGCCCGACGGTGCTGCCGATGGCCAGCGCCCCCGACCAGAGCAGATCGGCCTGCTGCTGCAGGAACTGCCCGAGCTGATGCAGCATGTCGTCGATCTGCGCTTCGGTGAGTCCCAGCGGCCCGGTCACGAGGCCCTGGCGCAGGGAATCGATGGCACCCGCCGTCCGCTCTCGCACCGATGCCCACTGCGCCCCGATCTGCCAGCCCACGAGCCACATGAGCCCGGCGACGATGGCCAGCGTGCCGATCACGGAGATCACGATCGCCGGCACCTTGGGCACCCGGTGACGCAGCATGAACGCGAATGCCGGCCACAGCAGCGCCGTGACGAGGATCGCGACCAGTAGCGGGATGACCAGGAGCTTCAGTTCGATGATCAGCCAGATCCCGAGCGCCAGTGCCGCGGCCACCACGAGCAGTCGCCACGCGAAGGCGGCGGCGATGCGCAGTCCGCTCGGGACTGTCGCACTCGACTCGGTGCTCACGATGCGCTGCATCAAGGCCTCGCGCAGCGAGGGCCGCGGGGTGCCGTCGGACTGTGCCACCCGGCCAGTCTATGGCCGCGCACGACAGGAGACCTGGTCGGCGCGGCGGGTAGCGTGATCATGTGAAG
Organism: Microbacterium horticulturae; assembly: GCF_029094505.1. Taxonomy (NCBI): domain Bacteria; kingdom Bacillati; phylum Actinomycetota; class Actinomycetes; order Micrococcales; family Microbacteriaceae; genus Microbacterium; species Microbacterium horticulturae. The sequence goes on from NZ_CP119108.1 coordinate 2,075,697, forward strand.
ACCCGCACCGTCATCGCGCTGACCGCAACCGCGGCGGTCGTCGTTGCGGGCGCTGCTGTCGCCGGATGGTGGATGCTGCGTCCGCCGTCGCTGCAGGATACGGCCGAGCAGTACCTGCATGCTCTGGAGACCGGCGACGCCGACACTCTCGATTCGATGATGGAGGGCGCCTCGCTGTCCGCTGACGAGCGGGCCCGCATCGGCGACGCGTTCCAGGGCGCTTCTGCTCACATCACGCATGCTCGGATTGAAACGATCCGCGACGACGGGAGCGTGCGCGCCACCGCGCGTCTGGCGGGCGACGAGGTCACCGTGGGCTTCCTGCTCGCCCGCCACGGCCGGGACTACCGTCTGAACGGAGACTTCCTCGGCACCCTCACCGTCACGCCCACTCTCGGCGACGCCGTCCGGGTGGGGAGGGCGACGACCCCCGCCGGTGAACCGGTCATGCTCCTGCCCGCCGAGTATCAGATCACGCCGCTGCCCGATGATCTGCTCTCTGGCCGGTCCCACGTCGCGGTGACGAACGCGACGCCGGTCACCGCGAAGCTGCAGGTGTCGTTCGCCGCCGGCGCGACGGACAGGGCGCAACAACAGCTGGCGACGTATGAGGACCGCTGCGCGGCATCCACCGCCGTCGTCCCTGCGCACTGCGGACTGCGAGTGCCCTGGGCGGCCGACCTGCGCACCCTCGAGCGACTCGATTTCCGTATCGATCGACGTCCCGCCGTGAGGCTGGCCAGGGACGGCAGCACGTTCGCGGCCACGGGTGGGCGGATCACGGCCACGGCCCGGGGCGAGGCCTGGGACGGGGCATCCCGCACCATCACCTATCGCACCGACGACTGGGCGCTGCGCGGTCGCATCGTCTTCGACGGCACGACGATGTCACTGCACGTGGACTAGAAGCCGCCGCCCATCGTGTGCAGGCGCTCGATCCGGTCGGGGATCGGCGGGTGCGTGGAGAACATCCGCTGCAGAGCGTTGGGTCGGAGCGGATCGGCGATCCACAGATGCGCCATCGAGGTGTTGGCCTTCTGCAGCGGACGGCCATGGGTCTGCAGCTTGTTCAGCGCCGAGGCCAAGCCGTCGGGGTCGCGCGTGGTCATCGCGCTCGTGGCGTCGGCGAGGTACTCCCGCTGACGCGAGATCGCCGCCTGCACGACGCCCGCGAGCAGTGGGGCGACGATGGCCGCGACGATGCCGAGCAGCAGGAAGATGAGCTGCGCCTGCCCCCCGCCCCCGTTGTTGTTGCGACGTCCACCGCCGAAGAACGTCATCCGCAGCAGGATGTCGGCGATGATGCCGACGGCGACGACGAGGCCGAAGACGATCATCGAGACCCGGATGTCGTAGTTTCGGATGTGCCCGAGCTCATGTGCGAGAACGCCCTCGAGCTCGCGATCGGTCATGATCTCGAACAGGCTCGTCGTCACCGTGATCGCCGCGTGTTCGGGGTCGCGCCCCGTCGCGAACGCATTGGGCGCGGGATCTTCGACGACGTAGAGCCTCGGCATCGGGGTCCCCGTCGTGATGCAGAGGTTCTCGACGAGCCGGTAGTACCGGGGAGCACTCTGCTTGTCGACCTCGAAGGCTCCCGACAGCGCGATGGCCTGCCGGTCGGCGTTGAAATACTGCACCGTCGCGTACCCGCCTGCGAACAACAGGATGAAGGCGGTGATCCACCAGTTGTTGCCTGCCAGCCATCCGATGAGAGCACCGAGCAGCCCGAGCAGGATGACGAAGGCGATGAGGATGAACCACGTGTTGCGCTTGTTGCGCGCGATCGCCGAGTACAACGGTCAGAAGGTCAGAATTGGACCCTGGGCGGCTCGGCGATGGCCGCACCGTCGACGACCTCGAAGAACTCGCGTTCGTTGAAGCCGAGGTTGCGCGCGAACAGATTGTTCGGGAACACCTTGATCTTCGTGTTCAACTCGCGCACTCCGCCGTTGTAGAACCGACGCGACGCTTGAATCTTGTCTTCGGTGTCGACGATGTTCTGCTGCAGCTGGAGGAAGTTCTGGCTCGCCTGCAGCTGCGGGTAGGCCTCGGCGACCGCGAAGATCGACTTCAGCGCCTGCTGCATGTGCCCCTCGGCGACGCCCGCATCGGCGGGACCCGACGCGTTCAGCGTCTCCGCGCGCGCCTGCGTGACGTTCTCGAACACGGCCTTCTCGTGGGCCGCATACCCCTTCACCGCCTCGATGAGGTTCGGCAACAGGTCTGCACGACGCTTGAGCTGCACCGTGATGTCGCTCCAGGCCTCATCGACGCGCACGTTCAACTGCACGAGGGAGTTGTAGGTGGCCCACAGGTAGATCCCGATGATGAGGATCACTGCGACGACGACGATTACCGGGATCAGCCATTCCATTGCAGGGAACTCTCCGTTCGATTTGTCCCATCCTAACCGGGGGCCACGAACCGGCCGGCACGGCCGGGGGTACTCTCAGCCGTTACTCACCGAGGACACGGTGGAGATAAGAGTTCTCGAACCGTCGGTCGGGGTCGAGGCGATCCCGCAGCGCGACGAAGTCGTCGAAACGCGGGTACCGATCGCGCAGGACGCGCGCATCGAGGGTGTGCATCTTTCCCCAGTGCGGGCGCCCGCCCAGCTCGAGCATGATCTGCTCGACGGCTTCGAAGTAGTCGCTGGGGTTCTCGCGCCAATACCGGTGCACGGCGATGTAGGCGCTGTCACGGCCGTAGGCGGTCGACAGCCACAGATCGTCGGCTGCGGCGAAGCGCACCTCGACGGGGAACGAGATCCGCCATCCCTGCTCATCGATCAGCGCGCGCAGCCGATCGAAGGCGGTTCGCACGTTCTCGGCCGGCAGGGCGTACTCCATCTCGCGGAAACGGACCCCGCGGTGCTGCGTCAACACGCGGTCCGACCAGTCGGTGTACTCCCGGTCTCCGGTCAGCGTGACCGCGAGCCGCGAGAATGACGGCACGACGGCCGGCACGGCGGTGCCGACCGCGCAGACAGCGCCGTACACGGCGTTCGAGAGCAGTTCTTCGTCCACCCACTTCGCCATTGCCGGAAGGGGATGCCGCGGTGCGGTCCTGGGCAGCCGGGTATTCGTCTTGGTCAGCCCGACGTCGGTGTGCGGGAACCAGTAGAACTCGAAATGGTCGGCGTCAGCGCTGCGTGCCGGAATCGAGTCGAGTACCTCTGCGAGCGGCCCCGGCTCGTCCACGGCGTGCAGCACGAAGGCCGGCACGCACTGGAGCGTGACCTCGACGAGGACGCCGAGGGCGCCCAAGCCCAGCGCCACCGCGGGCAGCAGCTCGGGTTCATGCTCGTCGTCGACGGTGAGCAGCTCGCCATCCGCGGTCACAAGCACGGCCCCCACCACCTGAGTGGCGATGCCGCCGAACCGCGCGCCGGTGCCGTGCGTGCCCGTCGAGATGGCGCCCGCGATCGTCTGCCGGTCGATGTCGCCGAGGTTCTCCATCGCGAGCCCGTAGGGGCGCAACAGCGCCGGGATGCTGTACAGGTGGGTGCCGGCACGCAGTGTCACTTGCTCCCGCTCGCGGTCGACCCGGACGACCCCTGACAGGTCACGCAGGTCGAGCAGCACTCCCGGCGCCGCGGCGATGCCGGTGAAACTGTGCCCGGCGCCGACCGCCTTGACCGCCAGCCCCACCCGCGCCGCCGACTGCACCGCGCGGCGCACCGCGTCGGTGCTGTTCGGATATTCCACCCGCTGCGGCCGGATGCGTGCCGATCGTCCCCAGTTGCGCCATTCGCCGCCCGGTCGAGTCACAGAAAGGCCCTTCCTTCCCCGCGGTAGGTCAGCGCTTCGCCGACGACGCGATCCGCTTCGATGAGGTGATACGCGTTGACGCGCTCCGCGAGCTCCCCGCTCTTGGAATGGCGGAACCACACCCGGTCGCCGACGCGCAGCGAACGCGCAGCCTCACCCTGCAGAGGTGTCTGCACTTCACCGGCGCCCTCGCGGCCCAGCGTGCGCAGACCCTGCGGCCACACCGGCAGCGGCTGCCGGGACGCGACCGGGGGCCCCGACGCTATCCACCCGCCACCGAGCACCGTCGCAATGGACTCCGTGGGCCTGCGGACGACCTCGAGCGAGAAGGCGGCCGCCGGTGCCGGATCGAAAATGCGGTAGCGGTCGAAGAGATGCCCGGCGAGCAGGCCGCTGCCGGCGGTGACTTCGGTGACAGCCTGGTCGGACGCCGTCAGCTCCAGAGAACCCGTTCCGCCGCCGTTGACGAACTCAAGCGACGCTATCTCACGGAGCGCACCCACGATCCGGGCGCGGCGCGCGAGCAGCTCCTCAGCCGACCGGCGTTGCATCCAGCGGATCACAGGGTCGGACGCGCCGTCCTTGTCGGGTTGCCCGGCGATCTGTGCCTCGTACATCATCAGACCGACGAGGGCGAAACCATCCCGTCCGACGATCGCACGCGCCAGCGTCGCGACCTCGGCAACCTCGTGCACCGGCGAGCGCCGGACGCCGATGTGGCCCAGGCCGGGTGCGCGCCACGACGCGTCGGCGTCGATGCACAACCGCAAGCGCGCCCGCCTTCCCGGTGCGGCAACCGCGTCCACGAGGTCGAGCTGATCGAGGCTGTCGACCATGAGGGTGATCCGGGATGCGGCATCCTCATCCGCACACAGCCGCGCGATGGCCGCGCGATCCGCGGTCGGATAGCCGACGACGATGTCATCGTGCCCGGTCTGGGCCAGCCAGAGCGCCTCGGGCAGGGTGAAGGCGAGGATGCCGCGGTATCCCGACAGCGCGAGGGTCGCGTCGAGCACCTCGCGCACACGCACGGACTTGCTCGCCACGCGGATCGGTACGCCGCCGGCGCGTACGACCATGTCAAGAGCGTTGTAGCGCAGCGCGGCGACGTTGATGGCGGCGACAGCGCCGGAGAGGTCGGAGACGGCATCCGTCATCGCACGCCAGTACGGCGCGGGGTCGTCCCACGGTCGGGCGGCGGTGTCGGGTGCCGCGAGCAGGTCGAGGCTCATCGGTTCGGGCTCCTTCGCGCTTCGACGTCCCGTCCAGCATAGAACGGCTGCCGACCCTCCGATCACACCTCCGCGGGGGTCTGCTCCGCGATGCTCTCGCGTGCGGTCTTCGCCCACGACGTGCGCCCGGCGAGCTGTCGGATCAGTGCGACCGCGAGTACCGGGAACACGATCCAGGCATACACGAGGTACGGAATCACCAGGATCACCGCCAACGGCGCCGTGTACCAGCGCCCCGCACGCATCAGCATCGTGATCAGCCCGGGTCCGAAGGCCAGCATCGCGAAGAGGAGGATCACCCACCACATCGACGATTCGTACGGTGAGATACCCAGCGTCCACAGGACGATGGCCGTGACGAAGGCGACGCCGGTGACCAGCTGCAGCGCGGGCGTGAGCAGGTAAAAGACGCAGTCCATCAGTCCGAAGAGTTTCAACGAGGGACGCCCGACTCCGCGCAACAGAGACAGCGCCTGCCAGTTGCCCTGTGCCCACCGCACCCTCTGCCGGTACAGCCGCCGCAGCGAGTTGAGCCCCTGCTGGCGCACCCGTGCGCTGTTGTTCTGCGTGCCCCGCCAGCCCGCCTGGATCATGCGCACGCCCAGGTCCTGATCCTCGGTGAGGCGATCGCGCCATGGCCCGCGCCCGTCGTCGACGGCGCGGAGCGCGGCCAACCGCGTGAACTGACCATTCCCGCCCATGTTCGCTGTGCCCCACCACGACCGGCCGGCTTGGAACACGCGCCCGAACGACGAGAATTCGACGTCTTGCGCCCAGGTGAGCGGGGTGCGCCGGTTGTAGATCTCGACGAGCAGCTGGGTGCCGCCGACACGGGGGTCGCTGAAGTCCAGGCTGACGGCGGTCGGCGCGTGTGCGTCGACGCGGCCGTCGGCGTCGACCACCGCCACGATCACGTCGTCGTCGCCCCATCCTCTGAACGACGGCTCGGCGAGCACGCGCTCGCGCAGGTGCTGGTAGGCCGCGTTCAGGGCGGCCGCCTTTCCGACACGCGCATCCGGTGCCGTACGGGCGAGTACGCGCAGTCGCGGGTCGTCGAGGCCGGCCAGAATGCGCGCGGTGTCGTCGTCGGACCCGTCGTCGATGACGAGGAAGACCGCGTGCGTCGCCTCGGTCGTGCATAGCCTCGAGACGCTGTCGGCGATCGTGACCTCCTCGTTGAGCGCAGGCACGAGGAACACCCAGAGGAACTCGCTCTCATCGCGCAGACCGTGCGCCCCCACCCGCCGACGCGCGAGCTGCCGGTAGCGCGCCGCCACGACGAGCAGCGTGATCAGGGACACCGCCGAAGAGACGATCACAACCAGGACGATCCAGTCGAGCACCTGGCTCCAGACCGGTGCGTTCCCATAGAGATCGAGCATCGGGCTCATCCATCCTCTGCAGGCAACGGCCAGGACGCCACCCACCCGCTCTCGGCGGGGTCATCGCTGCCTCCCGCGGCAAGGACGGTGTTGCGCTCGAAGCCAGGCCCGAACGGCGCCGGTGCAGGAGCGTTGAAGATGATGTGCTCGAGAGCCGCCACAATGCGCACCGATGCGTTGCCGTCACCGTAGGGATTCGCCTTGCGGCTCCGGCGACGCAGCTCGTCGGGGTCGTCGAGCAGCGATCGGACAGCAGCCGTGATCCGCTCCGTCGACGTCCCGACCAGTTCGACGGTCCCGGCATCCACCCCCTCCTGCCGTTCGGTAGTCTCACGCACGCAGATGACGGGCGTGCCCAGAGCGGGCGCCTCCTCCTGGATTCCGCCGGAATCCGTGATCGCCAGCGTCGCGAGCTTCAGCAGGTGCGCGAACTCCACGTACTTCATCGCCGCGACGAGGGTCACGTTCGGACAGTCGGCGAGCCGGGAGGTGAGGATGCCGCTGACGGCCGGATTGGGATGGAGCGCGACGATGAACCTCACGTCGGGGTACTCCTGCGCGGATTGTGCGACCGCGTCGGCGACGCGCTCCAGGGGCCTCCCCCAGTTCTCACGCCGATGCGCTGTGACGACGACGACCCGTGGAGGGTGCGCGGCGTCGAGGTCGGCCAGCCGTGCGTCTTCGAAGCGGGTGTCGTCGGACGCGGCCAGGTGCAATGCGTCGATGGCCGTGTTGCCGGTGATGAACACGCGCCCGAAGGGGATGCCCTCACTCATGAGGTTCGCCTTATTGCGGTTGGTCGGCGCAAGATGCAGCGCGGCGATCCGCGAGATGAGCTGCCTGTTCAGCTCTTCCGGGAAGGGAGACAGCGTGTTCGACGTGCGCAGCCCCGCCTCGACATGCACGACCGGAAGGTGCAGATGAAAGGCTGCGAGCGCAGCCGCCGCCGCACTCGTCGTGTCGCCGTGCACGAAGCAGGCAGCGGGATAGCCGTTCTCATAGCTGGCTTCTGCGGGCGGCAAAGGCGGCCCGAAGCGCTCGCCGAGGTAGTCCTCGAGATGGGTGAGGATGAAAGCGAAGAGGTCGTTGAGCGAACGCGGGCCGGTGGGCAGCTCGAACTCCACGTCCGGTCGGATGTCGCCGATCGACAGCACCGCAGCCACCATCTCCGCGTGTTGGCCGGTGGAGACCACGACAGGTTCGAAGTGGGTGCTGTCGCGCATCGCGACGATGAGGGGAAGCATTTTGATGGCCTCGGGTCGCGTCCCCACGATGAACACCGCGCGAAGGCGCTGATTCGACGGCTCGGTATGCATGTCTTCGACGGTAGTGAAGCACGAGGCCGATGTCACCCTGCGACGGGCGCGCGCAGGCGCGCAAGGATATCTCTCAGACGGAGATATTGTTGCCACGCCGATGGCAGGATCGCGGCCAGCATCGAGAACTCCACGACGTACATCACGAGAGACAGCACCGATCCCACCTCCATCTCGCGTCCCGAAGCGACGATGACGGCGTAGACCTGCAGGGCCGTCGCGAGGACGCCCGAGATCGCGAAGCTGACCACGTCCAAGTCCGACATCTTGACCATCCAGCTGTTGAGCAGGCTGATGTGGCGGCGCACATCCGGCGCCTCGGACCGGCCGAGGACGTCGACCTGGCGTTCGGCTTCGTCGTTGTACGCGCGGTTCAAACGCAGCGTTCGCGATGTCGTGAACGCGTATGCCGCGGCGATTGCCGCCGCAACCATGAGCGCCGCGATGAACACCCCGACGTCGAGCGTTGCGAGGAAGATGAGCACGCCCACGAACGCCAGGACGCTCGCGACCACGTCCGGGAGCGAGTACTCGAGAAAGTCGACCACCTCGCCCAGCATGGCGACACGTGCCGCCTTGACCGACAGTGCGGTGTGCTGTTCCGTCACGCCAAGGGTCGCATCGAGCCGCACGGCACCGTAGAACCGCACGTCGTGGAGTCGCCGGATCGCCGCAGCGGCGGTGCCGATCGCGCCGGTCGCCGCGAGGAAGATCACCCCGCGCGACGAGCCTTCCACCCAGTCCTGCACGGCAAGACCGATCGCGAACGGCACGACCACGCCGACCGCGGCCTCGATCGCCACCAGGATGAGGGAGATCGCGACCCGCCACCCCCGGCGACGAAGCATCGAAAGCATGCCGGAAGGCTACCGCGAAGCGCTCAGCGCGGTGTGCCCCCGATCCAGCGTCGCCGGCGCGCCGGCATCTGTCCCGAGTCATGCGGCGCCGGGGAAACAGGAGGAGAGCTTGCCTCTGCACGCCAGTGTCCGCTCGCGATATATGAGATGGAGGAATTGAGAACGGCAACGAGAGGGACGGCGAAGAACGCGCCGGGTATGCCGGCGATCATCGAACCGGCCGCGACGGCGAGGACGACAGCAAGTGGATGCACTTTGACGGCGTTGCCCATGACCAGAGGCTGCAACACATGCCCCTCGATCTGCTGAACCAGCAGAACGATGGCTAGCATGACGACGGCGATCACCCATCCGTTGTAGATGAGCGCAATGGCGACGGCGAACGCACCGGTCACGATGGCACCGACGACCGGGATGAACGATCCGAGGAAGACGAGCACACCGATCGGGATGGCAAGAGGCACACCGAGCAGCGCGGCGCCACCCGCGATCCCCACGGCGTCGATGATGGCGACGAGGATCTGCACTTTGACGAACGACTGGAGCGTGCCCCACCCCGCGCGTCCGGCGCCGTCGGCCGCGGCGCGCGAGTTCTTCGGGAACAGGCGGACAGTCCAGGACCAGATGCGGTCGCCGTCGATGAGGATGAACAGCGTCGTGAACAGTGCCAGGAGAATGCCGACGAGCACGTGGCCGACCGTGCTGCCGGCAGAGAGTACACCGGGCAGGATGCTTCCGGCGTTGGCCTGGAGCGCTGCCCACCCTTGGTCCGCGAGCTCGGTGAGCTGACCGTCGGTGATATGAAGAGGGGATGCCGCAAGCCAGGCCGCGAAGTCCTCGAGCGCGGTGAGCGCTCGTTCCCGCAACGCACCGAATCCCGCTCCGACCTGGGTGACGACGAGGTAGAGGAGAAGGCTGACGCCGACGATGACGCTCAGTTCGGCGAGGGCGACGGCAGCCCATCGGGGGAACCGAGCGCGGATCATCCCATCTCTGAACGGCACGAGCAGGGCGGAGACGACCATCGCCACGAACACAGGAATGGCGATCTCGCGCAGCTGCACGATGAGAAATCCCACGACGGAGATGGCCGCGGCGATGACAAGCATGCGCCACGACCACGCAGCCGCAAGGCGGACCCCGGGCGGCACGTTGTCCACAGGAGGAGCCGGTTCTGGCACGGTGGTCGGTGACATCTTCTTCGGTGACCGCCGCATGGTCACTTCACCGAAGTGGTGAGCCGAGTCGACACTTCGGCCGCTGCTCGATGGCCGGACAGGATGGCGCCGTTCATGGTGCCCGAGAACTGATCGGCCGTCTCCGTGCCTGCCCAATGAACACGTCCGACGGGTTCACGCAGGAACGGACCGAACGACGTCCATGCCCCGGGCGCGACCGCGGGGTTGGGGCCACCCGGGGCGAACGTGTCATTGCCCCACGCGAAGTCTTCATAGTCGACGATGCGCCGGGCGTCTTTCCCGTACAGGTGCATGAGATGTCGGATGACGCGGCGGGAGCGTTCGTCACGGTCGTATCCGTCGAAACCACGAGCGTCGCAGAACACCATGAGGATGCCGGGCCCAGTGGGTCTGGGGCTGACGTCGAAGGTGAGAAAGACGGTGTCGTCGTCGGAGACGCCCTCGCCGGAGAGACCGGCATCACGCCAGAAGGGGCGGTCGTAAGCGACGAACGCCTTGCTGAGGGCGCCGAGCCGCCACGTGCGGGAGAGTCCGTAATGACGCTCGGGCAGCGCGGGCTCGAACACGATGCCCGCGCGGTGTGAGGGCGCGGCCGTGACGATGACGAAGCGGGCCTCGATCACGTCCGTGGCCGTGTGGACGGTGACGCGGTCGCCGTCGGTCACGATCCTCTGCACGGGCGCATCGACGATCACCCTGGGGCTCAGGGTCTCCGCGAAGCGGTCGACGAGTCCCTGCGTGGTACCCACGAGACGATCCTGCTGGTCGCCCCCTTCGACGGCGAGCATGTGTTCCAAACCGCCGAGGGTCTTGACGTACCGAAGGACGTTGAAGAGCGAGATGTCGCTGACGGGGGCGCCGAAGTGGACCATGGCGATCATGCCGACGAATTTGCGTGTTCCCTCCAGCGCTCGTTTCTTGGTCAGCCACTCGCCGAGGGTTGCAGCATCGTAGCCGGCGGCGCGCGGGTGTTCCCACGGCGATGTCATCGGCATCGCGTCGGCCATCTTCTGAAGAGAACGCAAGACGCGGGCGATGTCGAGGGTCACCCAGGGCATGAGCGCAGTGAGGCCCTCCGCCTTGCGGCGACCTCCGAAGGAGAGGACGCCCTTGCCCTGGTGGAACTGCGGGACGGTCGTCCGGTCCAGTCGCCGGATGAGAGCGTGGAGGGCATCGTGGTCGGGTGCGATCCAGGTGGCGCCGGCGTCGACGGGAACCCCGGCGACTTCCGTGCTCCGGATGCGGCCACCCACCCGATCGCGTCCTTCAAGGACGATGACGTCGTGGCCCTCCTGGGCGAGCCGATCTGCGGCGGACAGTCCGGCCAGACCTGCGCCGACGATGACCACGTCGACATTCGTAGTGCGGGTGATTGTCATTACTTCTCCGTTCGTCTGCGGCGGGCTCTCCTGACAGGTCAGTGGCTCACGGGGTCTGGGATCTTGTGAGACGGGATGGCGATCCAGGCGATGACGGCGGCAATCGCCAGCAGGATCGCGGCGATGACCGAGGTCCACTGCATGCCGAGAGTGAACGCATGCTGTGCCTGTTCGATCGCAGCCCGGACCGCAGCATCAGCGGAGTCGAGCTGGGACATCGCTGTCGCGAGCGATTCGCGCACGCTGGTGTCGATCACCTCATCCGCGATCGGGGGCAGGTTCCACCGGTACAGAGCGAGTTGCAGCGAACCCAGCACGGCGATGCCCAGCGCGGCGCCCAATTCGTAGGCGGTTTCCGCGATGGAGGAGGCGGCACCGGCGCGCTCGCGGGGTGCGGCGCTGACGACCGCATCGGTGGTCAACGTCATCGCCAGCCCCGCGCCGAACCCGACGATCGCAAACCCGATGAGGATGCCCACCAAACCCGACATCCCTTCCGCGAAAGCCAGCACGGCGAGTCCTATCGCTCCGAAAGCGAGTCCGACGCTGATCGCGCGGCCGCGGCCGAGCTTGCCGAGCATGTGCCCTGCGAACGCGATGACGACGATCGAGGCCACAGTCGCCGACAACTCGGTCAGACCAGCCTCCAACGGACCGAGACCGCGGACGAGCTGCAGATACTGAGAGAAGAAGAACAACAGGCCCACGAACGCGAAGATCGACACGGTGTTGGCCACCACAGCCCCGCTGAACGCTGGCGAGCGGAACAGGGAGACGTCGATGAGGGGCCGGTCGAGAGTGCGTTGTCGTCGCAGGAACAGCCCTCCGGCGATCAGGCCCAGCATGACCGCAACCGGGGTCGTCCAGTCGAACCCGTTCGCGAACACCTGCTTGATGGCGAAGACGATCGAGACGATCGCCAGGAACGACAGCACCGCAGACCATAGGTCTATGCGCGCACCATGAGGGTCCCTCGACTCCGGCAGGAGGAAGAGTCCGCCGACGAGCACGAGAACCATGATCGGAACATTGATGAGGAACACGCTGCCCCAGTGGAAGTGTTCCAGCAGCGCGCCGCCCACAATGGGGCCGACCGCAGCGCCGGCGGTCGCGCCGGCTGCCCACACGGCGATGGCACGAGTGCGCATCGTCGGGTCAGAGAAGATGTTCCGGACGAGAGCCAGCGTCGACGGCATGATCGTCGCGCCGCTGATCCCGATGATCGCGCGAGCGAGGATAAGGACCTCCGGCGTGGGCGAGAACGCCGCCAGAATCGACGAGAGCCCGAAGCCCACCGAGCCGATCAGCAGCAGCCGTTTCCGGCCGATCCGGTCGGCCAGATTCCCCATCGTCACGAGCAGGCCGGCCAGGGCAAACGAGTAGATGTCACCGATCCACAGCAGCTGGGTCGCGGTGGGGTTCAGGTCGGCGGTCAGGGCGGGCACAGCTAGCGCGAGAACCGTGCCGTCGATGGCCAGGAGAAGCACGGCGAGGGTCAGGATGCCGAGTGCCGCCCACCGGCGTGCCGTCACCGGCAGGGAAGTCGTCGAAGTCACACAGGAGAGATTACCGGCCGTACGGCCGGTACGTCCGGTCCGATAGCCTTTTGGGAGGATCTCTCCAGGTTGACCTCACCGTGCGGGGCTTTGCGGCACGATCGAGGGTGAAGGATGACGGTTACGGAAGGAGCCCGACGATGGACATCGCGGACGGTCACAAGGGGCGCACGACGCGCAACGCCGAGCGAACGAGGGCGGCCGTCCTCACGGCTGCGGCCGAAGCGATGGTCGAACGAGGCACCGGCGTCTCGCTCGACCACATCGCGAAGCGCGCCGGCGTCTCGAAGAGCGGGTTGCAACACCATTTCCCCAACCGGGAAGCCTTGATCGTCGCGCTCGTCGACGACGCTCAACAGCAGCTTCGGGAGAACGTGATGAGCCATCTCGATCTTTCGGAGAACACTCCGGGCAAGCTCCTCCGCGCCTACGTCCGCGCCATGACCTCAGGTTCACGCTCCACCGTGCAGTACTTCACCGCCGCGCCGACCTGGGCAGGCATCTATCAGATACCCACGGTCGCCGAGATCGCTGCCGCCGACGCACACTGGTGGAACGAGAACTTGGCCGCCGACGGCCTTGGCTCCGACCGCATCATGATCGTCCGGCGCGCAGCCGAAGGACTGGCCGCGGCAGCCGCCTACGGCGATGAGACATCCGCCGCTGTCGAACGGGCCCGTGAAGTTCTCCTCCACCTTGCGGACGGCGGGGAGATCGGAGCGCTCTGACATCGAGCCTCCACCGGCGTGGGCCCGAGCCCGTGTCTCACCCGGCATGCGGACGCATAGCGCCGCCGCACTGCGCGACACCGCGATCCGTGCCCCCACTGGGATTCGAACCCAGACTGAAGCGATTTTAAGTCGCCTGCCTCTGCCATTGGGCTATGGGGGCCGTCGCCGTCAGCCTAGCGGCGCGGGGACGCGGAACGCCCGCCACCCAGTGCGGGTCGCGGGCGTTCCGAAGAGCATCGATCAGGCGCTGGCCTGCGACTCGACCGGCTTCTTTCCGGCACCGGCACCGTCGGCCTTCTTCTCGTCCTTCTTCGGCGCGGCCTCGGCCGGCTGCGGCGGACGGGGGCGGGCCGCGAACTGCTCGAAGACCGCACGCGGCGTCTGCACGGCCTCGAGGCTCACGATGTCGCGGCCGAGCCAAAAGTTGTTCCACCAGCCCCACAGCACACGCCACTTGCGCTCCCACGTCGGCATCGCCAGGCCATGGTAGGCGCGGTGGGCGCACCACGCGAGGAAGCCCTTGAGTGCAAGGTTGCCTGACTGGAAGACGCCGTTGTACAGGCCCAGGCCCGCAACCGCACCGGCATTCTTGTGGAAGTAGTCCGTCGTCTTCTCGCCGCGGAGAACCGCCACGAGGTTCTTCGCGAGGCGCTTGGCCTGACGCACGGCATGCTGCGCGTTCGGCACACAGAAGCCGCCCACGCCGCCGCCCGAGAGGTCGGGAACGGCCGAGACGTCACCGGCGGCCCAGGCGCCCTCGACGAACTCCTCGGGCGTGCCCACGCGCAGGTCGGCGCGCGTGCGGATGCGACCACGCTCTTCGACGGGCAGGTCGCCGCCACGCACCACGGTCGGGTTGGCCATCACTCCGGCGGTCCAGACGATCAGGTCGGACGGGAAGACCTCGCCGGTGGAGACCTCGACGTTGCCGTCGGTGGCGTTGGTCACCTGCGTGTCGAGGTGCACGTACGCGCCGTGCTTCGCGAGCGACTTCAGCACCCACTCACTCGTCTTCTGCGAGACCTCGGGCATGATGCGCCCCATCGCCTCGATGAGGTGGAAGTGCGTGTCTTCGAAGGTGAGCTGCGGGTAGTTCTTCAGAAGGGCGGATGCCAGAGACCGAAGCTCTGCGAACGCCTCGATGCCCGCGAAGCCGCCACCCACGACGATGACGGTCAGCAGGCGATCGCGGTCGGGGCCCGCCGGCAACGCGGCGGCACGGTCGAAGTTGCTCATCAGGCGATCGCGGACGGCGACGGCCTCTTCGATCGTCTTCAGGCCGATCGCGTTGTCGGCGATGCCGGGGATCGGGAAGGTGCGCGAGACCGCACCGGCGGTGACGACGATCTGGTCGTACTCGTGCTGCCACGTCTGCCCGTCGGCGCCCGTGAGCGTGGCGGTCTTGTGCGCGTGGTCGATGCCGGTCACCTTTGCGTTGATGACCGTCGTGCGCTTGAGATGACGACGGTGGGCGACGACGGCGTGGCGCGGCTCGATGGACCCCGCAGCGACCTCCGGCAGGAACGGCTGGTAGGTCATGTAGGGCAGCGGGTCGACCATGGTGACCTCTGCCTCGCCCTTGCGGAGATGCTTCTCCAGCTTCCAGGCGGTGTAGAAGCCGGCGTACCCACCGCCGACGATGAGGATCCGGGGCGTGGTGGTCGCGGCGGTGTTCACGGTGTGGAGAACTCCTAGAGATTCTTGCGGCGTGACGCGCCGGGCGGGCGCGCCGAACGAAGACGACGGGCAGCAACGGTGACACCCAAGAGCACCAGTATAGCGGGCACCGTCACCGCCATCAGTGGGATGCTGCCATACAGCACTCTGTCGCGGTCAGGCAGGAGTGGTGACACGGGCGTCGAGACGCGGTCCGCACGCGGCAGGGGCGGCACCTCGACCGCCTTCTCGGTCGGGGCGGGCGACTGCGAGGCCTGCACGGGCGCGCGCCGGTACAGCCTTATCCACTCCTCGAGCTGATGCGTCGGACTGTTGCCCGAGACCAGCGGCACGGTGTCGGCGACCGCAGCCGCGGCATCCACCAATCCGTACCCGTACAGCGAACTGGGCACCTGTGTCATCCCCGGCGCGCGCCGGGCGGTCTTGGTGACGCGCTCGATCACGTTCTCGGCGTCGAGATTCGGGTGCGCGGCACGCACGAGCGCGACGATCCCCGAGACGATGGGTGCGGCGCCGCTCGTGCCCTCCCAGAACACGACCTCACCGTCGGCGGACACGCCGAGCAGCCGCTCGCTGGGCGCCGACACCCCGATCGTGATGCCCTGCGTGGATGCGTCGCGACTGGCCTTCTCGTCAGGGGTGACGCCGGCGACCGTCAGCACGCCCGGGATCGTCGCGGGGGCGCCCACGACACCCGTGCCGCTCCCCCGGTTGCCGGCGGCCACGACGACCACCACGTCGTGCTGGTACGCGTAGAGGAACGCGTCGTCCCAGCTCTCGTCCCAGTCGAGCGTGTTCGTCGTGAACGACAGGTTGATCACCTTCGCGCCGTGGTCGACGGCCCAGTGCATGGCTTTGACGACCTGCTCGGTGAACGGCACGGGCGGGCTCGCATCGGGGAAGCCGATCGAGATGGAGAGGATGTCGGCCTTCGGCGCGACACCGATCATCGCCTCTTTGTCTCCGTGGTTGCGCGCAGCCGCCAGCGACGCCACCCAGCTGCCGTGATTGGCGTCGAGGGTGCCGACCGGCGTGCGTCCGTCGGAGGTGCCCGCTCCGGACACGTCGGTGCCGCCGACGACCGCGGGGTCCAGTTCAGGAGCATGACCGACGCCGGTGTCGATGACGGCGATCTTCACGCCCTTGCCCTGCGTGGTCTCCCAGGCCTTGGTGATGCCGTATTCGTCGAGCCAATACTCCTGAGAGCGGATCGAGTCGTCGTCGCCCTTCTCGTCTGCGGGTGCAGCAGACGCCGCGGTGCAGGCGAGCACCGCGACGGCCCCGGCCAGCAGTGCAGCGGCGAGCCGTCGGATCATGCGCGTCCCCCCGCAGGGCCGGGCGTGTCGGCGTCAGCGCGCAGCAGCGGACCGGGCTCGGCGCATGCACAGCGCTGCGGTGACCAGTTCGAGCGCTCGAGCGCGATGTCACCGATCGGGTTGACACCGGGGCCGGCGGCCAGCGCGTGTGCGGCCAGGGCGTGCAGGCACTTGACGCGCGTGGGCATGCCCCCGGCGGAGATGCCGTGGATCTCGGGAACGTCCCCGAACTGCGCGCGGTCGGCGAGGTAGGCCTCGTGCGCGCGGCGATACGCCCCCTGCAGCTCGGCGTCGGTGGCCAGCGCGTCCTGCAGCTCGCGCATGACGTGATCCGCCTCGAGCCGCGACATCTCCGCGGTCGCGGCCGGGTGTGTGAGGTAGTACATGGTCGGGAACGGCGTGCCGTCAGGCAGTCGCGGCGCGGTCGCGGCGACAGTGGGGTTTCCGCACACGCAGCGCGCGGCGATGCCGATGACACCGCGGGCGGGGCGACCGAGCTGCGCACGCAGCACGGCGAGGTCGGCGTCGTCGACAGGGGCGAACGGCTCAGTGGTCACGTCGACAAGGCTAGCGGGAGCGCCCGAGCGATCACCGGGAACCGGACGGGGACGGGGCCGGATGCCGCGACGAGCCTGGGTCGTCGGTCGACGCGACCGCGGTCTTGGCGAGCCCGGATGCGGCCAGCGACCGCACGAACTGCGACATCCAATCGGTCTTGGTCGTCTGCACGGTGTCGCTGACCGGTGCCTTGTCGCGCGGGATGTCGGTGTCGGGCAGATCGTCCTCGACGAGGTACACGATCTCGCTCGGCTTCGTGAAGTAGAGCCGCTCGCGCGCCTGCGTCGTGATGTATGCGGGGTCGTCCCAGCGGGTGCGCTGTCGGTTCAGCTCGGCGATCTGTTCCTTCGTGACCTGCACCGAGTGCTCGAGCTCGGCGATCTGCTGGCGCTGTCCGATGTAGGTACCGACCGTCGGCACGAGCACGAAGACCGCTATCACCACCAGCCCGAGCATGATGGCCGTGAAGCCCGACAGCCGCGATCCGGCCAGCCATGCGCGCACATCAACGGTGCGGCGTGGGGTGGATGCGGCATCCCGCGTCTTCTTCGCCTTCTGTGGTGACCGATCGGCCGTTTCGGAGACAGGAGAAGGGGGAGTCGGCCTGCGGACCATGACTCCCCCTTCCGTACGCCTGTGGCGGCGTCAGCCCTTGTAGCGCGGGAAGGCCGCGCGGCCGATGAACTCCGCCGCGTCGCCCAGCTCCTCTTCGATGCGCAGAAGCTGATTGTATTTCGCGACGCGCTCGCTGCGGGCGGGCGCGCCGGACTTGATCTGACCCGAGTTCACGGCGACCACCAGGTCGGCGATCGTGGTGTCTTCGGTCTCGCCCGAGCGGTGCGAGAACATCGTGGTGTAGCCCGAGCGGTGCGCGAGCTCGACGGCGTCGAGCGTCTCGGAGAGGGTGCCGATCTGGTTGACCTTGACCAGCAGCGAGTTGGCGACGCCGAGCTGGATGCCCTTGGCGAGGCGCTCGGGGTTGGTGACGAACAGGTCGTCGCCGACCAGCTGCACCTGGGTGCCGATCTTGTCGGTGAGGGCCTTCCAGTTGTCCCAGTCATCCTCGGCCAGCGCGTCCTCGATCGTGACGATCGGGTAGTCGTTCACCAGGCCCGCGAAGTAGTCGGTGAGCTTCTCAGCCGACCACGGCTTGCCCTCGACGGTGTAGACCCCGTCGGCGAAGAACTCGGTGGCGGCGACGTCCAGCCCCACGGCGATGTCGCGGCCCGGCGTGAAGCCCGCCTTCTCGATCGCCTTGACGAGGAAGTCGAGACCCTCGCGGTTGCTGGGCAGGTCGGGGGCGAAGCCGCCCTCGTCGCCGAGGCCGGTGGAAAAGCCCGCGGCCTTCAGCTCGCCCTTGAGGACGTGGTAGGTCTCTGCTCCCCAGCGCAGCGACTCGGAGAACGAGTCCGCACCGATCGGGGCGAGGAAGAACTCCTGGAAGTCGATGCCGTTGTCGGCGTGCTCGCCGCCGTTGATGACGTTGAACAGCGGAACGGGCAGCACGTGCGCGTTCGGGCCGCCCAGGTAGCGGAACAAGGGCAGATCGGCGCTGTCGGCGGCGGCCTTGGCGACCGCGAGGCTCACACCCAGGATCGCGTTGGCGCCCGTGCGCGACTTATTCTCGGTGCCGTCGGTGTCGATGAGGATCTCGTCGATGACGCGCTGGTCTGCGGCATCCACCCCTTCCACGGCAGGTCCCAGCTCGTCGACGACCGCGGCAACGGCCTTGAGCACGCCCTTGCCGCTGTACCGGCTCTTGTCGCCGTCACGCAGCTCGTACGCCTCGAAGGCGCCGGTGGACGCGCCCGACGGGACGGCCGCACGCTGCACGATGCCGTCGTCGAGGAGCACCTCCACCTCGACGGTCGGGTTGCCGCGCGAGTCCAGGATCTCGCGCGCGTTGACTGCCTCGATAAGTGCCACGGTGACTCCTTGAGTAGTGGTCTGAAGATCGCGGAGCGTCATCGGTCCGGCCACGAGTCTACTCAGAGCCGCGCGTCATGCCCGCGGTCGTGACGTCAGGCGCGTCGGTGGAGAGCCCCTCCACGATCTTCGTGATCCGACGCTTGCGCGTGGCCGGCTGCTTCGTCTCGGTCACGGCGCGCACGTGCTCCTTGCGGTAGGTGAAGGCGAGGGCGTCGAACGCAGCTCGCGCACCCGGCGCGGCATCCAACGCCTCCGCGAGGTCCGCGGGCACCTCCACCGTCCGTTCCCCCTCGTCGAGCTCCACGAGGGCATCGACCGTGTCGCCGATCTCGACGCCGAGCTCCGCCCGCGCCGCCTTCGACATCCCGATGAGGTTCTTCCCACCCATGACGCCCAGGCGCAGCCGCGCGGACCGGTCGCCGATCGTCACCCGCACGGCGGTGCGACGGCCTCCTCCGAGCTCGTCCACCTGCGCATCGCTGAGTTCTATTGCCGTCGCGGGGCCTTGCGGCTCGAGCACGGCGTGGATCTGCAGACTCATGCTCCGATCCTTCCGCCTCTGGCCGTGCGTGTCATCCCCTGCTCGCCGGGCGACGGCTGATTGCGGAACTGTCCGCACAGCGCAAGCAGCACCACGAACACCGCGAGGACACACCACGAGATGACCCCGAGCGGGCCGACGATCGCCAGATCGGGCTGTTCACCCGCGGCGACCAGCAGCAGGATGAGTCCGCCGACAGCGTTCAGCGATCCGTGGGCGAGTACCGCGGGCCACACCGATGCACTGCGCAGTCGCAGCCACCCCAGCAGCGCACCCCACGCAACGCACGCGCCGATCATCAGCAGCACGCCGACCACGTCGGTGCGCCCGAAGTCATAGCCGAGCAGGATCACCGGCGCATGCCAGACGCCCCACACGATGCCCGTCAACACGATCGCGGGCCACGTCCCCAGGGGCCGCAAGGCGGGCAGCAGCCATCCCCGCCAGCCCAACTCCTCCCCCGCCGTGAAGATGCTGTTGACCAGCGCGCCGCCCGGGATCATGACGAGCTGCACGATCACAAGGACCACCATCGGCGGCAGCGGCTGGCCTGGCGCGAGCGCCTGCAACTGCTGTGCGTACCCGGAGAAGTTCACGAGATCCACCCGCACGAGTCCGAGCACCGCCGCCACGCACGTCGTGACCACCACCACGACGATCGGCGCGAACAACGCGACTACCAGCATCCCGATGAACCGCCCGGTCGGGCGCAACGGCCACATCCCCAGGAACCGCAACCGACCTGTTCGCGGGGTGCGCATCGCGAACACCGCGACCAGCATCGCGATCGTGGGCGCGAACATCATCCCGCGCAGGATCCACGGAGCCCATGGCGAAGCCAGTCCGTCACCGGACACCCACAGCGGCAGCGCGACCAGCCAGCCGAGGCCGAGCGCGACGATGATGTACACGATCACCGCCGGCCAGGGCACCCGCGCCGGCTCCTTCTGCACGATGTCGGTCATCTCGACTCCTCTCGATCGACGCGGGATGCCGCGGCCGACGCAGTGGCAGAAAGCAGCGCCGCCCCGGTCGCCGCATCATCCACCGTCACGACGAAGGTCCGGCCGCTTCGGCGTGTGACCTCCAGCGCGTCGCCGGTGCGCAGCACGACACCGAAGCGCCCGTCGGTCGACAGCCGCACGCCCCACCCGCCGAACTCGGCGAAGGGATGCACCGGGACCACCCGGACCGCTGCGACGTCATCGGGCCGCACGCGGAACCGCGGCCAGCCGGCCGATGACCGCACGAGAAGTCCGGCCGTGTCCACCCGTACCCGGAAGGTCAGCATCGTCAGCATGAGCGCTCCGAGCAGCAGACAGACGAGTCCCAGAACCCACCACGACGGCTCCTCCAGCGCCCACATGACCACCGCGGTTGCGGCAAGCACGAGAAACAGCGCAGTCAGCGTGGCCACACCCGCACGACCCGTCGTGGCAGTTGCGGTCCACACAGCGCGCTCCCCCGGCGCGAGAACCATCGGCGACACCTCCTCGGCTGGGGTGCCGGTGGACGTCACTCGCGGCTGCAGAAACCACCCCGCGACCACGACCAACACGGCCCCAGCGCACCCGACGAAGACCCAGCCGGTGATGTCCGGTGTCTCCGCCGCGTCGTCAAGGCCACGCTGAACACCGACGCTGATGAGCATCATCCAGGCCAACATCGCGCTGACACCGAGACTCATCGCCCCCAGCAGCCGCGCGGTCGACGACCACTGCGGCCCGTTCGGGTCGCGCGGGGGCACCCGATGGGCGAACAGCGCGAACACGGCGAACAACGCGATAAGTCCGAGAGGCACACCCAGGCCGATCGCCAGGTACGTCCACGCCGGCCCGAACCCGTCGGGCCCACCGCCACCCGACCAGTGCGTCGCCGCGGGATCGGGCAGATCGGGCAGCCACAACGCGATCACAAGGGACGAGAGCAGGGTGATCACGACCGGCACGACGACCCCCACCCAGAGGAAGGCGCGGCGTGCACGACGGACATCGGGGCTCATACAGTGGTCTCCTTCACAAGAGCGGCGAGAGTCGCAGGCGACAGCCCGAGGGCGGCGGCCCGAGCGACGAGCGCGCGGATGTCATCGGCGAGCAGGGCCAGTGACGCGGCAGCGGCGGTCACGACGACCCCACGCCCGCGGCGCATATCGACCAGCCCCTCCTCGCGCAGGTTCTGATACGCCTTCAGCACGGTGTGCACGTTGATTCCGAGGGATGCCGCGACCTCCCGCGCCACCGGCAGGCGGTCGCCGGCGGCCAGGCGTCCCGCTGCGATCTCGGCACGCAACGACGCCGCGACCTGGTCGTACAGGGCCGCGTCGCTGGCGGGGTCGATGCGAACCAACACGCCTTTATTCTAGTTCAAGTAGAACAATACGGTCAAGAATTTGTCCCTTCAGCACAGCGGATGCCGCGCAGCGACGGCGGATTCGGCATCCTGTTCTCCATGCGTGTCACTCCCCGCCGCCTCGCTCTCGGCATGAGCCTGTGGATCCCCAACCTGTTCAGCGGCATCCGCGTGAAGCAGTTCTCCGACGACTGGACCAGCGCCACCGTCGAACTGCACGTGAATGTGTTCACCCGCAACTATGTGAAGACGGCGTTCGGCGGCTCGATGTCGGCGATGACCGACCCGTACTTCTTCATGCTCGTCATGCATCAGCTGGGCCGCGACTACGTGATCTGGGATACCAAGGGTGAGATCGAGTTCGTCAAGCCCGGGCGCGGCGTGCTCACCGCCCGCTTCGTGGTCTCTCCCGAGCGTGTCGCCCGGATCCGTGAGCACGCGCGGGGCGGTGTGAAGGTCCTCGAGTGGTTTGAGACCGACATCACCGACCGCGACGGCGACGTCGTCGCGCACGTACGCCGCGAGGTGTACATCCGCGAGAAGAAGCGCGTGACGCAGGCCGCGGCATCCTGATCCTCATCCTCGGTACGAAGACGCCGTGAACCCCAGCACGTTCCGGAAGTCGTTCGCCAGGTGGGCCTGATCGGTGTACCCGAGCTGCGCGGCGATCGCCGACAGGGGCTCATCGGGGTGCTCACGGACGCGCTGTGCGGCTTCTTGCAGCCGCCGGCGCCGGGTCATCGCCGCGGGCGGCAGCCCGACCGTACGATGTGCGAGCCGCTGCAGGGTGCGCACCGAGACGTTCAGCCGCGCCGCCGCATCTTCGACCCGCAGAACCGTCGCGTCGGTCATGAGCAGGCGCGCCATCTCGTTCGCGAGCCGCATCTCGGGCGTCGGGGCACCGATGCGATCGACGAGCCAGTGCCCCACGATCCCGGTGGCCTCCGCGATCAGTCCGCCGCGCATCGCCCGTGCCACGCGCGTGCGCAGGTCGATGGCGCCGATGCGGCGCTCGCTGTCGACGAGTTCGGCTGTATCCGCGGCGAGACCGGCGAACCCTGCCGGCCGCAGCAGCGCGCCCACAGCCCATCCCGAATCGATCAGCGTGCGATGCGAAAGGCGCGTGGTCGCGCCGTGCAGCGTCACCTCCTCGACGTCGATGACGAGGTTCGCCGCGGGATAGGAGAGCACGCTCTGGCACGATGGAACGCCCGGCGGCAGATCCCACTCGGGAACCCAGTACCACTCGACGAGCTCGGATGCCGCACCCACCGGCTCCGCGCGGGTGAAACGCGGCAGCTCGTCGGGCCGCAGAACGCCGCGCGTGCGGTCGAGCGGCACCTCCGGTCCCATCGCGTCAGAGTAGAGCGAATGTGTCGCGAATGTCCAAGCGACGGCTTCACGCGAGCTTCTAGCGTCGATGCCATGGACACGACAGAGAACACCACCGGCGTCTCCGGCGCCCACACCACCGATGGCCGCCCGAACGGCGCCACGAGCCTCACCCCGTTCCTCGCGATAGCGAACGCGCGGGCCGCCCTCGACTTCTACCGCGATGTGTTCGGCGCGCGCATCGTCGACGCGACCGAGTTCGACGGCGTCGTCGTGCACGCCACCGTCGACTTCGGCCTCGGCTGCCTGCAGATCGGAGACCCCTCACCCGCGTACGGGCTCGTTCCCGCACCGGACGGCGACGAGGACTGCTATTCGATGGGACTGTACCTGCCGGACGTGGATGCCGCGACCGAGCGCGCCGTCGCCACCGGAGCGACCGTGCGCGAGGCGCCCTCGACGTTCGTCTCCGGGGACCGATACGCGAGCATCCGCGACCCGTTCGGGGTGCGCTGGTCGTTGATGACCCGTGTCGAGGACCTCAGCGAAGAGGAGAGCGCCGCGCGCGTGGCCGAATGGGCCGCCGCACAGCAGGCCTGAGCGCGCTCGGGCCGCGGAGGGCGACCATCACTCTTCGCCGACGTCGGCGAGCGCCGGTTCTCCGGTGTCACGAATGAGGTAGACCCACGGGAACGAACGACAACCGATCGTCCATCCCGCGGTACGGTCGGCCGCCGTCATGCGCCACAGGGTGCGCCGATGCTCCCACTGCGTCGGCGTGCGGACCATGCGGTGCACGAACAGGCCGGCCTCGACCGTGTGCCAGCCGGCGCGGCCGGCAAGCGAGAGTTCGCGCATCTCATCGAACGCCGTGACCGGCCCGAGCCATCGCTCCGACTCCTGCACGGGCTCGGCATCGGCTGCGGCGCCGAATCGCTGCTGCGCGGCCTGGCGCGACATCCCCAGTTCCGTGCCGATGCGGGCCCAGCTCGCGCCCGCCGCGCGCGCGGCGGTCACCGACCGATGCAAGAGGTCGTCGGAAGCCCGCTGGGCCCGGGCGCTCGCCCCCACGATGGCGAGGTGGCCGTCGACGTCCAGTGCGTCCCCCTCGACCGCGACACCGGCTGCGGCGAGCACGGCGCGACCGACGGTGTCGTCGAGATCGCTCACCGGGATCCGCCCGCGCTCGGCCGCCACCACCGTGTGGAGGCCCGCCTGTGCATGCCCCCGGAGTACCCCCAGCAATAGGCGCCGACGAGCATCATCCCGACGCCTGCTCCGACGGCGAAGCCGCCGCCGAACCCGTGCCAGTCCAGACCGATCGACACGATCACCAGGGCGAATCCCACGGCGATGCCGGTGGTCGCGATCACGACGAGCGGTCGGATGCCGACGCGCCGCGCCGCGCCATTGTTACTGTGTTCCATAGGTGTCAACGTACAGTTGACAGACAGATGTGTCAAGACTTTGTTGACACATCTCAGACCAGCGGCTTCGTCTCCAGCTCGTTCTGACCGGCACTGACCGTCGCGAACGCGGTGTAGCCGTCGGCGGTCGCGCGCTCAAGGAGCCCCCTGAGGTTCTTCGTGCGCGTCTCCAGCCGCACGCGCGCACCGCCGGCGATCAGGCGGGCCTTGTGGGCTGCCAGCTCAGCGATCGGCACGTCCTTGTCGTGCACGAGCACGACCGACTCGGCCGCGGTATCCACCCCCTGCTCGACGAGATCGACGATCCGCTCGAATCCGATCGAGAACCCGACCGCAGGCACGTCCTGCCCGAGGAAGCGGCCGATCATGCCGTCGTAGCGCCCGCCACCGCCGAGCGAATAGCTCACGCTCGGGTGCGACAGCTCGAAGATCGTGCCCGTGTAGTACCCCATGCCGCGCACGAGGAACGGGTCGAACACGAGCGGCACCCCGCCCGGTCCGTCGCCCCCGGGGCGCGCCGCCGCCACTGCCTCACCGATGCCGACGAGGTGCGCGACCACGTCGTCGGGCGCGCCTTCGGGCAGCGCTTTGCGCACCTGTCCTTCGCCGAACGGGCGGAACTCGAGAGTCTGTGGACGTCGAAGGAACGCCTGGAACGCGTCGACGGCCGCAACGTCGGCTCCGCGCTCGCGCAGCTCGGCGGCGACGCCGTCGGGCCCGATCTTGTCGAGCTTGTCGATCGTGATGAGCACACCCGGGCGGGTGTCTGGTGCGAAGCCGAAGTGCTCCAGCATCCAGTCGAGCAACCGGCGGTCGTTGATGCGGATGCCGCCGCCCTCGAGGCCCAGCGCGTCGAGTGTGTCGAGCGTCGCGACGGCCAGCTCGGCCTCGGCCCGCGCTGACGCGTCGCCGATGATGTCGATGTCACACTGCATGAACTGGCGGTAGCGGCCCTTCTGCGGTCGCTCTGCGCGCCACACCGGCGCGATCTGGATCGCGTGGAAGACACTCGGCAGTTCGCCACGATGGCTGGCGAAGAAACGCGCGAGCGGAACCGTGAGGTCATAGCGCAGCCCGAGATCGGTGAGCTGTGCCGGGTCGTCGGCCGCGGCGCGGATGGCTTCGGCGTCGAGCCCGCGGCGCAGGATGTTGTAGGCGAGCTTCTCGTTGTCACCGCCCACACCGGCGTGCAACCGGGCGTATTCCTCCATCACGGGCGTCTCGATCTCGTCGAACCCGTGCGCGCGATAGCGCTCGCGGATGACGGCGAGCACGCGCTCGCGGCGGGCCTTGTCGGCGGGGAGGAAGTCGCGCATGCCGCGCGGCGGATTCACGGTGGGCACGACGGCTATTCTTCCAGGTCGGCCTCGGCACGCCGTACATCGGCCTCAAGCGCTCGCAGCCGTTCGCGCAGCGCCCTCTCGGCATCCCACCCGTTCACACGGGCGTGAGCCACGAGCGCGAGCAGCGCATCACCGAGCTCCGCCTCGGTCTCAGGTTCCGCAGACGCCACGACCCGCGGCGCCTCGGCGACCTCGGCCGATCGACCGAGCAGCTTCTGCGCGAGGGCGAGCGACGGCATCCGCTGGCTCACGCCGTCGAGCACCGACCGGCGCTCGCGCTTCTCGACGGCCTTCGCGGCGTTCCACAGCACGAGCACCTCGTCGGGCGTGCGTGCGACGGCGTCGCCGAACACATGCGGATGCCGACGCACCATCTTCTGCTCGAGACCCGCCGCGACGTCGTCGATGTCGAAGGGCTCCTCGGTGTCACGCGCGGCGATCTCGGCGTGGAACAGCACCTGCCAGAGCAGATCGCCGAGCTCTTCGCGCATGTCGTCTCGCGTGCCCGCTTCGACGGCGTCGATGAGCTCGGCGCTCTCCTCGACGAGGTATGGAACGAGGTCGCGATGGGTGATCTGCTGCGTCCACACGCAGCGGTCGCGCACCGCGTGCATGACCTCGGCGACCCGCCGGAGAGGGTCGGATGCCACGGGCCCCGGCTGCGGCATCCTCATTCCCCTTCCGACAGGAAATCGGCGATGGCCGCTCCCCATGCCCGGGTCTCGGCGAGCGTCCCGGCCACGGCGAAGCGCGAATCGGGGATCAGCTCGTGCAGCTGCTCGCCGGTGGAGACGGGATGCCCCGGGTCGTCGCTCCAGCTGAGGATCAGCGTGGGCACACCCAGCCCCCGGATAGCGTCCCGCGGAGGCAGGTCCGCCTCGGCGGCCCCCCGCAGCACCGTGGGCAGCAGCCGCTCGGAGACGCGGACCGGCAGCGGCGTATCAAGCTCGGCGAAGATCCCCTGCGCGGGCACGGCGGCCTGTGCGCGTTCGAGGGTGGCCAGGCCCTGCGTCTCGACGAGATCGGCCATCTGCCGATACATGTCGCCCTGGGCCGCGCGCGTCTCCCACGCCGTCGGGGGCGCCGTGAGCACAAGACGCGAGAAGCGATCGGGCCGGCGGACGGCGGCCGTCAGGATCGACCCGGTGCCCATCGAGCACCCGATCGCGGCCACCGGCGCATCGGGCTGCAGCTCATCGGTGAGCGCGAGGAAGTCGTCGGCGAGGCTCGTCCACGTGTAGGCGGCGGCCTCGAGCGGTCCCTCGGACGCGCCGTGCGCCGGCCAGTCCAGCCGCAGGAGCCGGAAACCGGCCGCCACGATCGGCGCGAAGTCGAAGATGCCCGCGTCCTCCATCGTGCGGCCGTCGTTGGTGAGCCCGTGACCGAAGACGACGAGCGGCCCTTCGCCCTCGACCGTCGCTGCCATCTGCGTTGTCATGCCTGCTGCCTCCTGTGCGCTCGTGCACGCCACGATACGACCACCGCCGCCACGGCGAGAGCGGCGAGCGACCCGCACAACACACCGAGCACGGCCTGGTCGCGGATGTCCGGATCGGCGAGGAACGCAAGGTTCGCCAGCAGCAGCGAGACCGTGAACCCGATGCCGCCCAGCGTGCCCGCGGCGATCAGATCGGCAAAGTGGATGCGGTCGGCCGGAGCCAGACGCAGCAGCTTCTGCGCGATCGCGGCGGTGCCGGCGATGCCGATGAGCTTGCCGACGGGCAATGCCAGCGCGATACCCCAGAACACCGGTGAGAGCGTGCCGGCACTCGGAATCGCCACGAGGGCCGCCGACAGCGCGAACAGCGGCAGCACGACTCCGTTCACCCACGGCTCGAGTACGTGGGCCGCCCGCATGCCGGGCCGCTGCGAGACGGCAAGACCCAGCAGCACGCCCGCGATCGTCGCGTGCACGCCAGAGGCGAGCATCACCGCCCACGCCGCGACCGCCACGACGATCATCACGGCGACGATCGACCGGCCGAAGCGGCCGCCCAGCGTGCGGCTGAGCACGCCGAACACCACGATGAGCACGAGCGCGAGCAGCAGCATCCCGAAGCTCACATCGTGGGCGAAGAGCACGGCGATGAACACGATACCGATGATGTCGTCGAGGATCGCGAGAGCCAGAAGGAACACACGTACCCGCGCGGGCAGGCCGCGCCCGACCACGGCCAGCACGCCCAGCGCGAAGGCGATGTCGGTCGCGGTCGGCACCGGCCAGCCCTGCCCCCACCCGGCGGGCGCGGCGATCAGCAGGTAGACGACGATCGGCGCCGCCACGCCGCCGGCCGCTGCGATGGCCGGCAGCAGCGCGTTGCGCGCCGACCGCAGCTGGCCGCTCGTGAGCTCGAACTGCAGTTCGACGGCGACCGTGAAGAAGAACACCGCGAGCAGCCCATCGGCGATCCACTCCCCGACATCGAGATCGAAGGGCGTGTGCGGGATGCCGAGCGCGAAGTGCTGCACCCGGAAGACCGCGTCGGCCGCCGGCGAGTTCGCCAGCAGGATGCCGCAGGCCGCCGCGAGCAGCAGCAGGACCGCGGCCAGGCGGGGAGAACGCAAGGGGTGGGACATATAGCCTCCGTCATCGTCGACGCCGCACGCGCGACGCCCGCCGACCAGACTTCCCGGCACACCGGGGTCAATCGTAGCGGGCGTAACCACCTCACCGGGCCCGGCTAGCGTGGAGAGTATGCGTGAACCCACTCCCACCGAAGCGATCACCCTCGTCGGGCGGTCAGAACGCACGGACGACGTCCCCGAACGGATGCGCGCCGATGTGCGCCTGCTGGCGGGGCTCCTCGGCCAGGTCTTGCGCGAGAGCGGCTCGGAGGGCCTGTACGACGACGTCGAACGGCTGCGTATCGCCGCCCTCCGCGCGCGGACCGACGGCACGCAAGAGGCCTTCGACGACGCGGCCGGCATCGTCGAAGGGTTCAGCGTCACCCGGGCCGACGAGGTCGCCCGCGCTTTCACCTCGTACTTCCACCTCGTCAACCTGGCCGAAGAGCACCAGCGCGTGCGGGTGCTCCGCGAACGCGAGGGACGCCCCGACCGCGAAGACGCCGGCGACTCGCTGGCTGCGGCCTTCGTGCAGCTCGCCGCCGAGGTCGGCGACGACGAGGCCCGCCGGCATCTCGGGCGGCTGCGCTTCCACCCGGTGTTCACGGCGCACCCCACCGAGGCGCGGCGGCGGGCGGTGTCGACGAGCATCCGGCGTCTCGCCGGGCTTCTCGACTCACACGATGCCGCTGTCCCCGACGGAGCCGACAGCCGACGCGCACGGCGACGCATCCTGGAGGAGATCGACACGCTCTGGCGCACCGCTCCCCTTCGCCCCGAGAAGCCGTCGCCGGTCGACGAGGTCACCGCCGTCACCGCGGTCTTCGACGAGACGCTGTTCACCGGCGCACCGCACGTGTACCGTCGTGCCGACGACGCGCTGCAGGGCGAGTCGTCCGGCTGCACCGCTCCCGTGGTGCCGCCCTTCGTGCGACTGGGCACGTGGGTGGGCGGCGACCGCGACGGCAACCCGTTCGTCACTGCGGCCGTCACTCGGCGCGCTGCCGAGGTCGCCTCCGAGCACGCCCTGGAGGCCTTGGAGCGCTCCGCCGCGCGTACCGGCCGAAGCCTCACCCTCGATGACACTCAGACCCCGCCGAGCGTCGAGGTCATGGCGCTGTGGGATCGCTACCGCGATCAGGATGAGGATGCCGCGGCCCGCATCGCCCGGCACGCACCGGACGAGACCCACCGCCGCGTCGTCCTGCTCATCTCACAGCGCATCGCCGCCACGGCGACCCGACACGCAGATCTGGCGTACGCGAGCCCCGACCAGTTGCTCGACGATCTGCGCATCGTGCAGCGGTCTCTGGTCGAGGGCGGTGCCGCGCGCGCCGCGTACGGTCATCTGCAGCACCTCATCTGGCAGGTGGAGACCTTCGGGTTCCACCTGGCCGAACTCGAAGTGCGCCAGCACTCGGCCGTGCACGCGAAGGCGCTCGCCGAGTTGGATGCCGGCGGCGAGCTCGGCTCGCAGACCGAAGAGGTGCTGGCGACCTTCCGAGCCGTCGCGCACGTGCAGCGGCGCTTCGGACCGACGGCGGCCGGCCGCTACATAGTGTCGTTCACCCGCTCGGCCTCTGACCTGATCGCCGTGCACCGCCTCGCGGCTTACGCGGTCGGCGACGGACAGGACGCGCCCGTCCTCGATGTGATCCCGCTGTTCGAGACGTTCGCCGACCTGCAGGCGGCTCCGGCCATTCTCGACGAGGTCGTCCGCTCCCCCGAGTTCGCCGCGGCGCTGGAGCGCAACGGCGGGCGGCTCGAGGTCATGCTCGGCTACTCCGACTCGTCGAAGGACGTCGGCCCGGTCGCAGCGACGCTGGCCCTCTACGAGGCGCAGGAGCGCATCACCACCTGGGCGCGCAACGCCGGGCTGGAGGTCACTCTCTTCCACGGGCGCGGCGGCGCACTGGGTCGCGGCGGCGGCCCGGCCAACAGCGCGATCCTCGCGCAGCCGCCGCATTCGGTCGACGACCGGTTCAAGCTCACCGAGCAGGGCGAAGTGATCTTCGCGCGGTACGGCGAGCCGGCCATCGCCATGCGGCACATCGAGCAGGTCGCCGCGGCGACGCTGCTCGCTTCGTCGCCGTCGGTGCAGACGCGCAACAGCGCCGCGGCCCGCCGCTTCGCCGACGTGGCGCAGACGATGGATGCGGCATCCCGCGACCGCTTCTTCACGCTCGTGCACGCCGACGGCTTCGCCTCGTGGTTCGCCACCGTGACGCCGATGCCCGAGATCGGTCGCCTCGCCCTCGGCTCGCGGCCCGCACGCCGCGGCCTGTCGGTCGACTCGCTCGACGACCTGCGGGCGATCCCCTGGGTGTTCTCGTGGTCGCAGGCGCGCATCAACCTCGCCGGATGGTTCGGGCTCGGCACCGCGCTGGAGGCGGTCGGAGACGTGCCGCTCCTGCGCGCCGCCTATCGGGAGTGGCCGCTGCTGCGCACGATGATCGACAACGTGGCGATGAGCATGGCCAAGACCGACGAGCGGATTGCACGCGGCTATCTCGCGCTCGGCGGGCGCGACGACCTCACCGAGCAGGTGCTGGCCGAGATGGCGCTCACGCGGCGCTGGATCACGATCGTGAAGGACGTGGACGCGCTCCTGGCCGACAAGCCGGTGCTGCAGCGCGCGGTCTCGCTGCGCGACCCCTACGTCGACGCGCTGTCGCTGCTGCAGCTGCGGGCTCTGCGCGCCCTGCGTACGGGAGGCGCCGAGACGGATCCCGAACTCGAGCGGCTCCTCCTGCTGACCGTCAACGGCGTCGCCGCAGGACTCCAGAACACCGGGTGATCCCGGCGGACCCGCCCCGGCGGGTCAGTCCAGGCGCCGGTCGTCGGCGTGGCGGGCGAGGCTGCGCCCGTAGCGCTCGGTGAGCTGCACCATGAGGTCGGGCGTGGAGCGGTCGAGGCCGAACACGTAACCGGGAAAGTCGAGCTCCTGCTGGGCGTTCCAGATGTCTTCGTGGCGGTCCGGCGGCAGGATCTGCACGGGTTCGCCCACCGCCACCCACCCGATCGGCACGACGGTCGACGCCGCGAGGTGCGTGCGCAGGTGCACGACGGCGTTGATGCGCACTTCGCAGCCGTCGTCGATGTGCGCGCCGTTGAAGATCCGCGTCCCGGTCGCCAAGAACACCTCCTGGCCGATCGTCGCCCCCGAGACGCTGGCCATCGGCCCCACGAGCGTGTGGTCTCCGATGTGCACGGGATTCGCCGCGGACGCCCGGATCAGCGCGTTCTCCATGACGATCACGCTCGCGCCGAGGGTGATCGGTCCGCCCTCGGCGGTGATGACGGCTCCGTGCAGCACCTGACATTCCGGGCCGATCGTGACGTCACCGCTGATCACCGCCGTCGGCGCCACGACGGCGCTCGCGTCGATCTTCGGACCCGCACCCACGTGTTCGAACAGCATCCCTCGCCCCTTGTGTTACGACGATCCGCGTGAGTCACAGAGTACCGCCGGGTAAAGTGAAACGGCCCGCACCCCGTGGACACGCCGCCTCCCGGCAGAAAGCCCCCAATTGTGACAACGACTCTGACTGCTCTTCCCGCCTCCGTCCGTTCCGTCTACGACAGCGTTGTCGCCCGCAATCCGCATGAACCCGAGTTCCTGCAAGCCGTCCACGAAGTCCTCGACTCGATCGGTCCGGTGCTGGATGAGCATCCCGAGTACGTCGACAGCGGCATCCTGGACCGCCTCGTCGAGCCCGAGCGGCAGATCATCTTCCGTGTGCCGTGGGTCGACGACGACGGCATCCAGCACGTGAACCGCGGCTTCCGCATCCAGTTCAATTCCGCTCTCGGTCCCTACAAGGGCGGACTGCGCTTCCACCCGTCCGTGAACCTCTCGATCGTGAAGTTCCTCGGCTTCGAGCAGATCTTCAAGAATGCTCTGACCGGTCAGGGCATCGGCGGCGGCAAGGGCGGAAGCGACTTCGACCCGCACGGCCGCTCCGACGCCGAGGTGATGCGCTTCTGCCAGTCGTTCATGAGCGAGCTGTACCGTCACATCGGCGAACACACCGACGTGCCGGCCGGTGACATCGGCGTAGGCGGCCGTGAGATCGGCTACCTGTTCGGCCAGTACCGCAAGATCACCAACCGCCACGAGTCCGGTGTGCTCACGGGCAAGGGCCTGGGCTGGGGCGGTGCCGAGGTACGCACCGAGGCGACCGGGTACGGTGCCGTCTTCTTCGTGCAGGAGATGCTCGCCGTCCATGGCGAGACCCTCGAAGACAAGCGCGTCGGCGTCTCGGGCTCGGGCAACGTCGCGATCTACGCGATCGACAAGGCGCGCCAGCTCGGCGGCCTGCCCGTCACCGCCTCAGACTCGTCGGGATACGTCATCGACGAGGCCGGCATCGACGTCGACCTGCTGCGCCAGATCAAGGAGGTCGAGCGCGCCCGCATCTCCGAGTACGCCGCCCGCCGTCCGGGTGCGCGCTATGTCGACGGCGGTCGGCCGTGGGAGGTGCCGGTGGATGTCGCGATCCCGTCGGCCACGCAGAACGAGATCGATGCCGACGACGCGCGGGCGTTGGTCGCAGGCGGCGTGCGCGCTGTCGCCGAGGGCGCCAACATGCCTTCGACGCCCGAGGCCGTCGAGGTCTTCCAGTCGGCGGGCGTCCTGTTCGGGCCCGGCAAGGCCGTGAACGCCGGCGGTGTCGCGACGTCGGCACTGGAGATGAGCCAGAACGCCGGCCGCGAGCACTGGAGCTTCGCCGACAGCGAGCACAAGCTGCGCGCGATCATGCGCGATGTGCATGCCGCGTCGTTCACCGCCGCGCGCCGCTACGGCCACGAGGGCGACTACGTCGTCGGTGCCAACTGCGCGGGATTCGAGCGCGTCGCGTCAGCGATGCACGCGCAGGGCGTCATCTGACCCCTCCTCGTCACAGAGTGGCCGCGTTCCCCCGCCGATGAGATCGGCGCCGTGGAATCGCGGCCACTCTGCTGTGCGGGTGTGGATGCCGCGGCCCGCCGCATCCGGGATTTCAGTGCGCATCTGCTCGCCGTAGGCCGGGTGCCCGCCTGACGTGCCGCGGCCCGGCAACACGCGGGTCAGGATGCCGTCGACTCGGCCTTCTCTGTCACCGGCAACGGCCACAGCTGGTCCAGCAGCTGCCCCACCCACGCGATGAGCTCACCGTCGGCGAGACGCTCGCCGTCGGCCGTGGGCAGCGGCACGACGACCGCCTCTCCCCCGGCGACGAGCTTGGCCTTCGGGTAGAGGCGCTGCAGCCGGACCCGCATCGAGTCGGGCAGGTTCGCGGGCGCGACGCGCAGGTTCGGTCCCATCGCCACCACGTCGGCCAGGCCCGAGCGCGCAGCGCGGCGGCGCAGACGCGCGACGGCGATCAGGCCCTCCGTCTCGGCCGGCAGCTCGCCGTACCGGTCGCGCAGTTCGTCGATCACGAGGTCGATCGCGTCGTCGGCGGCCGCCACAGCCGCGGCCGCCGACAGCTTCTGGTACGCCTCCAGGCGCAGCCGCTCGCTGTCGATGTAGGTCTCGGGGATGCGCGCCTGCACCGGCAATTCGAGCCGCAGCTCGGTGGGCCCCTCGGTCTCATCGCCGCGGAAGGCCGCGACAGCCTCGCCCACCATGCGCAGGTACAGGTCGAAACCCACCCCCGCGATGTGCCCGGCCTGCTCGGCGCCCAACAGGTTGCCCGCGCCGCGCAGCTCGAGGTCCTTCAGCGCGACCTGCATGCCCGATCCGAGGTCGTTGTTCACCGCTATCGTCTCGAGCCGGTCGGCCGCGGTCTCTGACAGAGGCTTCATCTCGTCGTAGAGGAAGTACGCATACGCGCGCTCGCGCCCGCGGCCCACACGGCCGCGGAGCTGATGCAGCTGCGACAGCCCGTACTTGTCGGCGCGGTCGATGATGATCGTGTTGGCGTTCGAGATGTCCAGGCCGGTCTCGATGATCGTGGTCGACACCAGCACGTCCGCGCGGCGCTCCCAGAAGTCGTCGACCACCTGCTCCAGCTGGTTCTCACCCATCTGGCCGTGCGCGACAGCGATGCGTGCCTCGGGGACGAGTTCGGCCAGCTCGGCAGCGACCTTCTGGATCGACTTCACACGGTTGTGAACATAGAAGACCTGCCCCTCGCGGAGGATCTCGCGTCGGATCGCGGCTGCGACCTGCTTGTCGCTACGCGGCCCGACGTAGGTCAGGATGGGGTGCCGGTCCTCCGGCGGGGTCTGCAGCGTGGACATCTCACGGATGCCGGTGACCGCCATCTCAAGCGTGCGCGGGATCGGCGTCGCGCTCATGGCGAGGATGTCGACGCCCACCTTGAGCTTCTTCAGCGCGTCCTTGTGCTCCACACCGAATCGCTGCTCCTCGTCGACGATGAGCAGTCCCAGGTCTTTGAAGATGACCTTCTCGGTCAGGATGCGGTGTGTGCCGATGACCATGTCGATAGTGCCGTCGGTGAGCCCGGCGAGCGTCTGGCGCGCCTCCTTGTCGGTCTGGAAGCGCGACAGCGGCCGCACCTTGACCGGGAAGCCGGCGAAGCGCTCGGCGAACGTCTCCAGATGCTGCTTGACCAGCAGCGTCGTGGGCACGAGCATCGCGACCTGCTTGCCGTCCTGAATCGCCTTGAACGCGGCGCGGACGGCGACCTCGGTCTTGCCGAAGCCCACATCGCCTGACAGCAGCCGGTCCATCGGGATCGGCTTCTCCATGTCGGCTTTGATCTCATCGATCGTCTGCAGCTGGTCGGGCGTCTCTGCGAACGGGAACGCCTCTTCCAGCTCACGCTGCCACGGCGTGTCAGGACCGAAGGCATGCCCCTTCGACGCCATGCGCGCCGAGTAGAGCTTCACGAGCTCCACGGCGATGTCGCGCACCGCCTTACGGGCCTTGCCCTTGGCCTGGGCCCAGTCGCTTCCGCCCATCTTCGACAGGCTCGGAGCGTCACCCCCGACGTACCGCGAGAGCAGGTCGAGCTGATCGGTGGGCACGTACAGTTTGTCGCCGGGGTGCCCCCGCTTGCTCGGCGCGTATTCGAGCACGAGGTACTCGCGGGTGCTCTTGACGGGGTTGCGCCCGCCGCTGGACACCTCGCGCTGCGTGAGCTCGACGAACTTGCCGATGCCGTGGGTGGAATGCACGACGTGATCGCCCGGCTTCAGCTGCAGCGGGTCGACGACATTGCGGCGACGCGAGGCCAGTTTGCGCACGACCCGCGAGTCGGCACCGATCGTGCGTCCGTAGAACTCGTTCTCGGTGAAGACCGCCAGACGGGCGGTGGATGCCTCGAACCCGCGCTCGAGCGTGGCGACGACCACGTGCACGACACCGGGCTCAGGAATCTCGAGCACCTCGTCGACCCGGCGTGCCGCGATGCCGCGTTCGGCCAGCACATCGCGCGCCCGGTCTGCCAGCCCCGCACCGGATGCGGCGACGACGACCCGATAGCCGTCACCGATCAGCTGAGCGATGCGCCCGGTGGCTCCGTCGATGTTGCCCTGGAACGAGGGCACGGCCTGTCCGTCGACGCGCACGGCATCGGTGGCGACGGCGTCGGCCTCGACGAGGCCCTCGGCGGCGGCATCCACCGCTCCCGAGTCGAACGCGCTGAGGGTCCACCACACGCCGCCGCGCTCGCGCGTGCGTTCGTGCAACTCCGGCAGTGCGAGGAAGTCCCCGGACCCCAGGTCGACGGGCGTCTGCCCACCCGCCGTCGCCGCACTCCACGCCGCCTCGAGGAACTCGCGGTTGGTCTCGGAGAGGGTCATCGCGCGCGTCACGGCGCGCTCCGGGTCGAGCAGCGCGACAGCGGTGCCGGCGGGCAGATAGTCAACGAGGCTGACGAGCTCGTCGACGAGCGCCGGGGTGAGCGACTCCATTCCCTCGGCCGGGATGCCCTCGGCCATCTTCTCGAGCATGCCCTGCAGCCCCGGCGCGGTCGCCGCGAGCCCCCGCGCGCGCTCGCGCACCTCGGCCGTCAGCAGCAGTTCTCGGCTGGGAAGCAACTCGACCTGGGCCACGTCGCCGGGCAGACTGCGCTGGTCGGCGACTGAGAAGGCACGGATCTGATCGACCTCGTCGCCGAAGAACTCGACCCGGAAGGGATGGTCTGCCGTGGGCGGGAACACATCGAGGATGCCGCCGCGCACCGCGAACTCGCCACGGCGCGACACCATGTCGACCCGCAGGTACGCGCGCTCGACGAGCTGCGCGCTCACCGCCGACAGGTCGTAGCCGCGCGCACCGGTCGCCAGCACGATGGGGGCCGCGTCGTCGAGCCCAGGCGCAAGCGGCTGCAAGGCCGCGCGCACCGACGCGGTGACGACGAGCGGACCGGATGCCGCGGCATCCTGCCACTCGCGTGCGCGACGGAGCACGTCCAGTCGCCGGCCGACGGTCTCGGCGCTCGGGCTCAGCCGCTCGTGCGGCAGCGTCTCCCACGCCGGGAAGTGGAGCACCGTCGCGCCGGGAAGAAGCTCGGTCAGCGCCGGGCCGACAGACTCCGCCCGCCTGCTCGTCGGCGTGATCACCAGCAGGGCAGCGGGGCGTCCGCTCTCGCGGCGGCGTTCGGTGAGCGCGGCGAGCACCGGCGCATTCAAGCCCTCGACGAGCGAGAGGTCGGTGTCGACGGATGCCGCTGCCAAGGCGTCGCGAACGGTCTCAGCCTGCGCGAGGGCGCGCGCGATCCCGGGAACTGTCACCAGAGGATTCTACGGCGCTCCACGGACACTCCGGCTCCGGCCCCTAGGATGAGGGCCGTGAGCTCCGATCTGTTCGCCCCGCTGCCCGAACCGACCGACGACCCCTTCGGCGCCGCGCCCTCCTCGCGCACGCTCGGCCTCGTCGCCCTCATCGTGGCCGCCGTGGTCGTGCTCGCCGCGTCGATCGGCGCCGCCATCGCCGGTTACCCCCTGGGCGAAGCCGCCGGGCACGCGTTCGCGTCGACGCCGGTGGGCCAGAGCGTCGACCCGAGCTGGATGTCGACGCTGCAGGGCTGGGTCGCCGTGCTGGAGGTCGCCTTCTGGCTCGGAACGCTGGGCGGCATGTGGGCGCTCATCCAGGGCCTCATCGCCATCGCCACGGGCCGGGGGCGTGCCCTGGGCATCGCGGCCGCGGTCATCGCGGTCGCCGGCCCCATCGTGTTCACCGCGGCCGGCACGATGACGATGCTCGCCGGGTACGCGACGGCCGCAGCCATGCCGGTGGGCTGACCCGACCGGATCTCGTCACGCGCGCGGCGCGTGGTGCTTCTGCTGCGCGGCCACGAGGCCCTCGTCGATCAGCTGCTCGACGGCGTCCGCGGCGTCAGACAGCACCATCGCCAGGCCTGCGCGATCGGTCCCCGCGAACGGAGCCAGCACCCAGTCGGCCGGGTCCTGGCGACCGGGCGGGCGGCCGATCCCCACGCGCACGCGAGAGAACTCCGCGGTCCCGAGCGCCTTGGCGATATCGCGAACCCCGTTGTGGCCGCCGTGCCCTCCGCCGATCTTCAGCTTGAGCGAGTCGAAGGGGATGTCGAGCTCGTCGTGGACGACCACCACGTGGGCAGGGTCGATGCCGTAGAAGCGCGCGAGAGAAGCGACCGGCCCGCCCGACACGTTCATGAAGCAGTTGAGCTTGGCCAGGACGACCTTGTCTCCGCCAGGCCGCACCCATGTCTCGGCGACGCGGGCGCCCGCCTTATGCGTCTTGAAGCGCTCGCCACGACGCGAGGCCAACTCGTCGACGACCATCTGACCGACGTTGTGCCGGGTCGACTCATACTGCGGCCCGGGATTGCCCAAGCCGACCACCAGCCATGTCTGAGGCATCCTCATCCCTCCGGATACGCGTCGAGGGGGCACGCAACGCGCACCCCCTCGACGAAAACGCGGGTCACTCCGCAGCGGACTCCTCGGTCGGAGCCTCAGCGGCCTCTTCGTTCTGCTCCGTCGACTCCGTCTCGGCAGCGGCGGAGGGAACCGAGATCGCGACGATCAGCAGCTCGGGGTCGTCGATGAGCGCGGCACCCTTGGGCAGCTCGATGGCTCCGGCGGTGAGGTGGTCGCCCTCCTCACGGCCCGTGACATCCACGAGGACGTGCTCGGGAATGTGGGTGGCCTCGACCTCGAGTCGAAGCGTCTGGGTGTCGAGGTTGACCATCGTGCCGGGGGCCGACTCGCCCTCGACGACGACGGGCACCTCGACCTCGATCTTCTCGCCCTTCTTCACGACGAGCAGGTCGATGTGCTCGATGATCTGGCGCACCGGGTCACGCTGCACATCCTTGACCAGCGCCAGCTGGTTCTTGCCGTTGACGTCGAGCTCGAGGAGGGCGTTGGCGCGACGCACGAGCAGCGACAGCTGGTGACCGGGCAGCGCGACGTGCACCGGGTCGGTGCCGTGGCCGTAGATGACGGCAGGGATCTTGCCGGCTGCGCGCAGGCGGCGGGCGAAGCCCTTGCCGAAGTTATCACGCAGTTCTGCGTGGACCGTGGTGTCCTCAGACATGTGAATCTCCTTGCGGGACCTGCGACGCAGGTCCGGATGTATTTGGGGGTCGTGTTCAACTCGAACGCATGCGCGTGAGGAAAGCCACCAGGGCCTGCTTCACTGCGTCGATCACGGATACCGCCATTCCGCCGAACGGGCGGACGCGGCGTCCCTCGCCGAAGTTGCATCCCGAGTCTATCAGGCGGACCGGTACGATGAAGACGACGCCCACCGCAACGACCACGGAGGAAACCATGGATGCCCAGCTCGCTTCGGATCTTGTGCTCGGCTACGTCGGCCTCGTCGTGGTCATCGGCATCGTCGGCATCGTCGCGTCGTTCTGGTACCTCGGCCGCCAGAACTATCGCAAGCA
Source organism: Microbacterium horticulturae (assembly GCF_029094505.1). Classification (NCBI taxonomy): domain Bacteria; kingdom Bacillati; phylum Actinomycetota; class Actinomycetes; order Micrococcales; family Microbacteriaceae; genus Microbacterium; species Microbacterium horticulturae. The sequence continues at coordinate 2,114,991 of NZ_CP119108.1, forward strand.
CTGATCCGCGGAGGCCCGCGACGGTCATCGTGCGCTGTCACGCAACAGAGACACACACGGCCGCGCGCCGCTGACGCGCCCAGTACTCTGGGAGGGACCCCGCCCCTCACCATCAAGGAGAGCACTGTGCCCGCAGCCACTGCCAACATCGGAGTCATCGGACTCGCCGTCATGGGGTCCAACCTGGCCCGCAACCTCGCCTCACGCGAGGGCAACACTGTGGCCGTCTACAACCGCAGCCGCGCCAAGACCGACGAGCTGCTGGCCGCACACCCCGAGGCCGGCTTCGTCCCCTCGTTCACCTACGAGGAGTTCGCCGCGTCGCTGAGCGTGCCCCGCACCGCCGTCATCATGGTCAAGGCCGGCGCCGGCACCGATGCGGTCATCGACGAACTGCTGACCGTGTTCGAGCCGGGCGACATCATCGTCGACGGGGGCAACGCGCTGTTCACCGACACGATCCGCCGCGAGAAGGCCGTCCGCTCCACCGGCATCAACTTCGTGGGCATGGGCGTCTCTGGTGGCGAGGAGGGCGCGCTTCTCGGCCCGTCACTGATGCCCGGCGGCTCCGACGAGGCGTGGGTCACCCTCGGCCCCATCCTCACATCGATCGCCGCGGTCGCCGAAGGCGAGCCGTGCGTCACGCACGTCGGCCACGACGGGGCTGGCCACTTCGTCAAGATGGTGCACAACGGCATCGAGTACGCCGACATGCAGCTGATCGCCGAGGCGTACGACCTCATCCGCCGCGGTACCGGCAAGACGCCCGCCGAGATCGCCGATGTGTTCGCGCAGTGGAACGACGGCGAGCTGGATTCGTACCTCATCGAGATCACGGCGGAGGTGCTGCGGCAGCAGGATGCCGCGACCGGCACGCCGCTCGTCGACGTCATCGTCGACCAGGCCGGCGCCAAGGGCACCGGCGGCTGGACGGTGCAGACCGCCATCGACCTGGGCGTGCCGGTGTCCGGCATCGCCGAAGCCGTCTTCGCGCGGTCGTTGTCGAGCCACCCGGAGCAGCGCGCCGTGGCCTCCGATCTGCCCGGCCCCGCTGACGAGCTGCAGGTCGACGGCGTCGACGCGTTCATCGAGGACGTGCGCCTGGCGCTGTTCGCCTCGAAGATCGTCGCGTACTCACAGGGCTTCGACGAGATCCGTGCGGGCGCGGCCCAGTACGGGTGGAGCATCGACCTCGGCGCAGTGGCCAAGATCTGGCGCGGCGGCTGCATCATCCGCGCGCAGTTCCTCAACCGCATCTCCGATGCCTACGCCGAGCAGCCCGATCTGCAGGTGCTTCTGACCGCACCGTACTTCGTGTCCGCTCTCGAACGCGCGCAGGATGCCTGGCGCCGCATCGTCGCAACGGCCGCGGCCGCCGGCATCCCCTCCCCGGCGTTCTCCTCGTCGCTGGCCTACTACGACGGCCTGCGCGCGGACCGCCTGCCCGCGGCCCTCATCCAGGGTCAGCGCGACTTCTTCGGCGCGCACACGTACCGTCGCATCGACCGCGAGGGCACTTTCCACACGCTGTGGTCGGGCGACCGCTCCGAGGTCGCTGCGGAGGACACGCACTGAGCGCCACACGGGCGACGGCGGCGATGCGCGTCCAGCGCACCGCCGCCCGGCTCGTGCTCACCGCCCTCACGCTCGGATATCTCTGGGCGGTCGGGTGGATGACGCTGCGCGCACAGCCCTACGGCTCGGCCATCGCCACCGGCCTCGACCGACTGCTCCAATGGTTCGCCGAGCACTCGTCGACGGCGTGGATCACCTTCGATCGCGTCGAGTTCGGCGCGAACGTGGCGATGTTCGTCCCGCTGGGCATTCTCGCCGTGCTGTGGTTCGGTGTGCGCGGCTGGTGGACCGCCCCCGTGATCGGCGCTGTGGTCAGCACGGCCATCGAAGGCTCGCAGGCGATCCTGCTGAGTTCCCGGGTCGCGGACGTGCGCGACATCGTCGCCAACACGCTGGGAGCTGTGATCGGGATGCTGCTGATGCTGCTGTTGGCGTTCCTGCTCGCTCCGCGCAGATCCTGACGCAACGATCCTCCCTATCCGGGTACCGCGATTCACAGGAACGGCATAGTGTTTGCCATAGGTCCCTCACAGTCCGCCCAGGAGAATCGAGTCATGACCATGACAGCTTCGGGAACCTCGCTCCAGCGCGCCGACGGCTCTGCCCCGCGCATCCTCGTCGTCGATGATGAGCAGATGCTCACCGACCTGCTGTCGATGGCGCTGCGCATGGAGGGCTGGGACGTGCAGACGGCGGCCTCGGGGTTCGAAGCGCTGCAGGCGGCGCGCGACTTCGCGCCCGACGCCATGGTGCTCGACATCATGATGCCCGATCTCGATGGCATGAGCGTCCTGCAGCGTCTGCGGCACAGCGGCAACAACGTGCCGGTGCTGTTCCTCACCGCGAAGGACGCCGTCGGCGACCGCGTGGCCGGCTTGACGGCGGGCGGCGACGACTACGTCACCAAGCCGTTCAGCCTCGAAGAAGTCGTCGCGCGGCTGCGGGGACTCATGCGCCGTGCCGGCACCGCGCAGTCGGCCGAGGCCGAGCCCATCCTGCGCGTGGGTGATCTGTCGCTGAACGAAGACAGCCACGAGGTCGAGCGTTCCGGGCGCGAGATCGAGCTGACCGCCACCGAATTCGAGCTGTTGCGTTACCTCATGCGCAACCAGCGCCGCGTGGTCTCGAAGGCACAGATCCTCGACAGGGTCTGGAACTACGACTTCGGCGGCCGCTCCAGCGTCGTCGAACTCTACATCTCGTACCTTCGGAAGAAGATCGACCAGGGATACGAGCCGCTGATCCACACCGTGCGCGGCGTGGGTTACATGATCAAAGCCCCGCAGTGACGCAGACGGCGGTCGCGCCGCGGCGGCCCCGTCGGCATCTGAACTTGCAGACGCGGCTGATGGCCACGGTGATCGGCATCGTGGCCCTCATCCTCGCCGCTGTGGCGCTGGCCACCAGCGCGATCCTCGGCGGGATCCTGCAGCAGAACCTCGACAACAAGGTGCAGGAGGCCGTCAGCAGCCTGCGCATCCCCCGGCCCAGTCTCGCCGACGGTTCGGACGTCGCCTACTCCACCCTCGAGAACTCACCTCGTCGCCCGGGCTTCCTCCTCGTGGTCAGTGCGGCCGGCGATGTGCCGACCGGTGCCTATGTGACCGACGACGGCGAGGTGCAACAGCTCACCGCCCGGCAGGTCGAGCAGGTGGTCACCGCGCTGCAGCACTCCCGGATGGCGACGGTGTCCGTCGACGCGATCGGCACCTTCCGGATGCTCACCGGCGTCGCCGGCAACGCCTACGCGGTGGCCGGGGGTCTTCCGCTGACCGAGGTCAGCCAGACGATCGCGCAGATCCTCACGACGGTGGGACTTGTGACGCTCGGGGGTCTGCTGCTGCTGGCAGTGGCGATCGCCGTGGTCATCCGTCGCGGGCTGCATCCCCTGCGCACCGTCGCCGACACCGCGGCGCGGGTCGCCGCTCTGCCGATGTCCGAAGGCGAGGTCTCGATCGCCGAGCGCGTGCCCGTCGACGAGGCGGACGCCGGCACCGAGATCGGCCGTGTCGGCACGGCACTGAACACCCTCCTCGACCACGTCGGCTCGTCGTTGCAGGCGCGCCAGCGCAATGAGGAGCGCATGCGCAGCTTCGTCGCCGACGCCAGCCACGAGTTGCGCACTCCTCTCGCATCCATTCGCGGATATTCCGAGCTGTCGCTGCGCGACCCGGCCCTGGGCGAGACGACCCAGCAGTCGCTCGAGCGCATCCAGGCGCAATCGCTTCGGATGACGGCACTGGTCGAGGACCTGCTGCTGCTGGCCCGCCTCGACGAGGGGCAGGAGCTCGTCTTCGGCACCGTCGACCTCACGCGCCTCGCCGTCGAGGCCACCGGCGACGCCCAGGTTGCCGGTCGAGACCACGGCTGGATCGTCGACGTGCCCGAAGAGCCCGTCGTGGTCGCCGGCGACATGTCGCGCCTGCACCAGGTCATCGCGAACCTCCTGGCCAACGCCCGCACGCACACCCCCGCGGGGACGACCGTCACCACGCGCGTGCAGCGGGAGGGGCAGGATGCCGTGCTCAGTGTGCACGACGACGGCCCGGGCATCGACCCCGCCGTCGCCGGCGAACTGTTCGAGCGATTCGCCCGTGCCGACCGCTCGCGCGCACGCAAGACCGGCGGGACGGGCCTGGGGCTGTCGATCGCCAAGGCCATCGTCGATGCCCACCACGGCACCATCACGGTCGAGAGCGTCCCCGGCGACACGACGTTCGAGGTGCGCCTGCCCGCGCGGCCCGCCGACCCGGGCGCGCGGGGTCAGTAGCCGCTGAATGCGTCGGTCGTGATCGATCGCGCCTGCTGCAGCGTCGGCGCGAGGTCGGCCAGCAGAGCGGCCGGGCCCGACGCGTAGGCGTGACGCTCGCCGATGTCGGGCACCGCCCGTCGCAAGGTGTGCGCATCCAGTCGCGCGCCCTGAGCCCAGAACCAGTTCCCAGGCATGCCGGTCGGCTCGTCGCGGGTGAACACGATGACGCTCACCCCCGCCTGCTCGAGGTCGTCGCGGAAGGCCAGCTCCGCGGCATCCCTCGCCACGTACACCACGACGACGTCGCGGTGCTCGCCGATCTGCGTCAGATGCCGCAGGTGCGAGATGAACGGGGTCACGCCGATGCCCGCAGCGACCATGAGCAGGGGGGCGCGCGAGTGCCGGGGCAGCACGAAGTCGCCCCACACGCCGGTCACCGCCAGCGCTCGGCCCGGTTCGACAGCCGCCAGCGCCTTCTTGAAGCTCGACTGAGGCCCGCCGCCGTCACGGAAGGCTATGCGCACGGTGGGCAGATCTTCGGGCGCCGAGACGATGCTGAACTCGCGCCGCGTGCCGCGCGCGTCGGGATGCTTGTGCGGCACGTCGAGCTCGAGGAACTGCCCCGCGGCGAACGTGAAACCGCGGCTGGCCCGGAAGGTCAGTGCGCGCACGGTCGGCGTCAACTGCGCACGCCCCTCGAATACGAGGCGCACCGCGGCACGGACCGCGAACGCGAAGGCGATGAGATTGCCCACGAGGACCGCGCGCTCCTGGCCCAGCCCCACCGGGAACGTGCCGAACAGCGGCGCCCACCCGACGAGCACGCCGACGACCACCGCAACGATCATCTGCTGCCAGCGCCGAGGCGGGAGGGTCAGTGGCTCCGACAGCATGAACGCGCCCAAGAACAGCACGGGTGAGGCCCAGAGCTGCTGGACCACCAGCGTCCACACATCGACCGGCACGCCCTGTTGCGCGTACTGCTGGGCCACCGCCACGACGCCGACCGCGATCGCGACCACCCAGAACAGCACGATCACCCGCAGCTTCTCCGTGCGCCAGACCAGGACGACACCGAGGAGGAGCACGACCGGGCCGAACAGCGGCGAGCCCACCCACCACGACGAGTAGCCCAGCTCGGCGACGCCGCTCGTCGCGGAGATGAGCGTGAGCACGGTCGCGCCCACTGCCGCTGGGTTGAACACGTGCCGTCCGCGCCAGGCGAGGACGTACTTGGAGACGGATGCTGCGGCCCCCGCGATCGCGATTCCGGTAAGACCCAGCACCGTGACGCTCGGCCGCAGCACGAACAGGAGGATGCCGGCCGTGATCAGCGATGATTCGATACGCCACGGCAGCTTCAGCAGGCGCTGGGACGCGGCATCCACCACCGTGCAGACGACCAGCAGCACCGCCAGCGTCGCGAGGATCTCGTCCCAGGAGGGCCCCGCCAGCCCCGCCAGCGACAGCAGGAACGCGATCGCCGCCAGGGCGCCGACGCTCAGCAGCGCGAGGCGGTACATCGACACGCGTCCCAGCACCGCGAAGACGCGGTTCCACCACGCGTTCAGCGCCGCGATCATGCGACAGACGCCGCGCCGCGCCGGCGCACAGCCTTGAGCACCTCGACGGCGAGGAACACGACGATCGACAGCACGATCGGAAGCACCCACGACCAGATCGCCAGCGGCCGTGACCCGAACAGGTCGTTCATGAACGGCACGTATGTGTACACCAGCTGCAGGACGACGAGAGCGAGCGCCGACCACCACACGACCCGATTGCCGCGCACCGCGTCGACCGACAGACTCGACCGTGAGAGGAACCGGCAGTTGAACAGGTAGGCGAGCTGCCCGAGTGCGAGCATCGCCACGGCTTCGGTGCGCGCGTAATCGACGTCGACGCCGGTGGCCGCGACCGTGTAGAACACCGCGAGCGTGGCACCGCCGATGAGCACCGAGACGATCAGCACGAAGCCGAGCTCGCGCAGCGAGACGATCGACCCGCCCGGCTTTCGCGGTGGCCGTGACATGATCCCGCGCTCGGCCGGTTCGTACGCGAGCGCGAGCGACAGGGTCAGCGCCGTCACCATGTTCACCCACAGCACCTGCACCGGAGTCAGCGGCAGCACGAGCCCGAAGACTATAGCCACGAGGATCACCAGCGACTGCGCACCGTTGGTCGGCAGCAGGAACACGACCGACTTGCGCAGATTGTCGTAGATGCGCCGCCCCTCGCGGATCGCACTGCGGATCGTGGCGAAGTTGTCGTCGGCGAGGACGATCTCGGCGGCCTCCTTGGTCGCCTCGGTGCCCTTGATCCCCATCGCCACGCCCACGTCCGCCCGAGTGAGCGCGGGAGCGTCATTCACGCCATCACCCGTCATCGCCACGACCTCGCCGTGAGACTGCAGCGCCCGCACGATGCGGATCTTGTGCTCCGGGCTCGTGCGTGCATACACGTCGACGTCGCGCACGACCTCCTTGAGCTGTTCCTGCGACATCGCCTCGAGTTCGGTGCCGGTCAGCACCGGTGCGTCGGGGGTGTCCACCAGCTTCATCTCGAGGGCGATCGCCAGCGCCGTGCCGGCGTGGTCGCCGGTGATCATCTTCACGCGGATGCCGGCATGGTGGCAGTCGGCGATGGCCTCGACGGCCTCTGGACGCGGCGGATCGAGAATGCCCCACACACCGAGGAACTCGAGATCGTGCAGGTCGTCGAGCGTGACATCGAGCAGATCGGATGCCGCGGGCAGCCGCGCCGCCGCGAGGACGCGCAGTCCCTGACCGCTGAGATCGGCGATGACCTCCTCCCAATGCAGGACGTTCAAGGGCTCACGCCCGTGCGCGCCCCGCTGGGCGTGCGCACGGCGCAGGAGCCGGTCGGGCGCGCCCTTGACGAGGATCGCGCGAGACCCGTCGGCCGACTCGTTGAGGGTCGCCATGAGCTTGTGCGCGGAGTCGAACGGCACCACCGCGACCCGCTTGGTGCCCGCAGAGACCGCGCCGCCCTTCATGGCGACGGTCTTCAGCGCCCCTTCGGTGGGCTCCCCCACCAGCTTCCATTGGCCCGGCGCGTCGTCCGCGGCGACGATGTGCGCATCGTTGCAGAGGTTTGCGACGGCCAGCAGGGCAGCCAGATCTCCCCCATCGCCCCGGGCCGCGTCATCCCCCGCCCGGGTGATCTCGCCCTCCGGCGCGTAGCCGAGCCCGCTGACGTCGTACGAGGCGACCGGAGTGACGATGGAGCGCACGGTCATCTCGTTGCGGGTGAGCGTGCCGGTCTTGTCAGAGCACACCGTCGTCACCGAGCCGAGCGCCTCCACGGCCGGCAGCTTGCGGGTGATGGCCTTGCGACGGGCCATCTGCTGCACCCCGATCGCGAGGGTGATCGTGACCAGCGCGGGCAGGCCCTCGGGGATCGCCGCCACCGCGAAGCCGATCGTCGCCGAGATGAGGTCGCCGAATGGCATCTGATGCACGAACCGGCCGATCGCCAGCATGAGCGCAGCCATGCCGAGGATGATGAGGGTCAGCTTGCGTCCGAAGTCGTTGAGCTGCTTGGTCAGCGGCGTGTCGAGCGAGCCTGCCTCGCCCACGAGCGTCTGGATCGTGCCGATCTCGGTGCGCGTGCCGGTGCCGGTGACGATCCCGCGCCCCTGGCCGGCCGACACGATGGTGCCGGAGAACGCCATCGAGTGACGGTCGCCGATCCCCGCGTCGGCGGGCACCGGCTCGACGTCCTTCGACGCCGGTACCGACTCTCCGGTCAGCGCGGACTCGTCGATACGCAGCTGAGAGGTCTGGAACAGACGCACATCGGCGGGTACCCGGTCGCCCGGTGCGAGCCGGACGACGTCACCGGGAACCAACTCGGCCGCCGGAACCGTCTGCCAACCGCCGTCGCGCCGCGCCGAGGCATCCGCCGACAGCATCCCGCGGATGCCGGCCAGCGCCTTCTCTGCCCGCCCCTCCTGCACGTAGCCGATCACGGCGTTGATCACGGCGACCGCGACGATCACCCAGAAGTCGAGCCAGTCGGCCATGATCGCCTTGATCACGGCCGCGGCCAGCAGGATATAGATGAGCGTGTCGTTGAAGTGCAGAAGGAACCGCAGGATCGCCGGCTTGCGCTTGGGCTCGGGCAGCAGGTTCGGGCCCACGGCGTCCAGTCGCTCCCTCGCCTGCGCCGCGGTCAACCCGCCCATGTCGGCCTCGAGTGCTGCGGCGACCTCGTCGGCCGTCTGTGCGTACGGCCTGTCTTGCACTGCTGGCTCGACCATGCCGACCGCCCTTCGCTCAGTATGTGGTGGGCGTCACGCCTCGCCGTTGAACATGCTCGTCACGGATCCGTCGACGAACACCTCGTGGATCGCGCGCGCCAGAAGCGGCGCGATCGGAAGGATGGTCAGGCTCGGGAAGATTCTGTCGTCGGGCAGGGGGATCGTGTCGGTGACCACGACCTGGTCGATGACCTCGTTCTGCAGGCGTTCGACCGCGGGGTCGCTGAAGACGGGATGGGTGGCCGCGACGATGACGCGCTCGGCGCCGTTCGCCTTCAGTGCCTCGGCCGCCTTCAGGATCGTGCCCCCGGTGTCGATCATGTCGTCGACGAGCAGGCACACCCGGCCGCGCACGCGGCCGACGATCTCGTTGACGGTCACCTGGTTGGCCACGTTCGGGTCGCGGCGCTTGTGGATGATGGCCAGCGGCGCCCCGAGCGAGTCCGACCACTGATCGGCCACCCGCACGCGCCCGGTGTCGGGCGAGACGACCGTGAGCTTCTCCCGGTCGTCGTCACTCAGCGTGCGCTTGAAGTAGTCGAGCAGCACCGGCTTGGCGAAGAGGTGGTCGACGGGTCCGTCGAAGAAGCCCTGGATCTGCGCCGCGTGCAGGTCGACGCTCATGACCCGGTCGGCGCCGGCGGTCTTCAGCAGATCGGCGACCAGCCGCGCGCTGATCGGCTCGCGCCCACGGCCCTTCTTGTCCTGACGGGAGTAGGGGTAATAGGGCGCGACGACTGTGATGCGCTTCGCCGAAGCGCGCTTGGCCGCGTCGAGCATGATCAGCAGCTCCATGAGCCACTCGTTGACCGGCGGGCCGAACGACTGCACGAGGAACACGTCGCAGCCGCGCACCGAGACCTCGAAGCGGGTCAGGATCTCGCCGGAGGCGAACGTCCGGTATTCGGTGGGCACGATCTCCGTGCCCAATGCCGTGGCGACCTCGGTGGCCAGCGCCCTGTGCGAGCGCCCGGAGGCGACGACCAGGCGCTTCTTCGTCTTGGCGACCAGGCCCGGCGCTATGCCACGCTCGCGATCGAGATCAACCTTCTTGTCCTTGTGGCCCATCGCCCGCCTTCTGTGCGGACCGGGAGGCGACATCGGCCGCCGCCGTACCCGGTCGGTTCTTCTCGACCCACCCCTCGATGTTGCGCTGGGGTGCCACGCTGAGGGCCAGGGCACCGGCGGGCACATCCTTGCGGATCACGGCGCCCGCCCCGGTCTTCGCGCCATCTCCGATCCTAACGGGCGCGACGAAGACGTTGTGCGACCCGCTGTGCACCTCGTCCCCGATCTCGGTGCGGTGCTTGGTGAGGTCGTCGTAGTTCGCGGTGATGGCGCCGGCGCCGAGGTTCACGCCCCGCCCGATCGTCGTGTCGCCGATGTACGAAAGATGCGGCACCTTGCTGCCGGTGCCGATCGTCGAATTCTTGGTCTCCACGAACGTGCCGATCTTGCCACCGTCGCCCAGATACGTGCCAGGCCGCAGGTAGGCGAACGGCCCGACGTTCGCATCGGCACCGATGACCGCGAGCGTGGCATCGGCACGCCGTACGACGGCGCGCTCACCGACTTCGCAGTCGACCAGGCTCGTGTCGGGGCCCACGATCGCGCCCTCGCCGATGGTCGTCGCCCGCAGGATGTGCGTGTTCGGCAGGACGGTGACGTCTTGTGCCAGCGTCGCGGTGACGTCGATCCACGTCGTGGCGGGGTCGAGGATCGTGGCGCCTTCCAGCTGCCATCTGCGCACGGTCCGCGCGTTGAGCAGGCGGCCCACGTCCGACAGCTGGGCGCGGTCGTTCACGCCGAGCGTGACGGTGGCGTCGCCGACGACGGATGCCGCGACCCGGCCGCCGGCGCGACGCACGAGAGCGGGCACGTCGGTGAGGTACTTCTCGCCCTGCGCGTTGTCGGTGCCCACGGCGGGCAGGTGCTCGCGGAGAGTCGCCGCGCGGAACACGTACACGCCCGCATTTATCTCGGCGACCGCGCGCTCGGCGGCGGTGGCGTCCTTCTGCTCGACGATCCGTTCGACGTCGCCGGCGTCGTTGCGGATCACCCGCCCGTAGCCGTTCGGATCGTCGACGACGGCGGTCATCAGCGTGACGGCTGCCTGCGCGGAGCGGTGACCCGCCACGAACGAGCCCAGGGTCGCGGCATCGAGCAGCGGCACGTCGCCGGAGAGAACCAGCACGTCGCCGTCGAACCCGTCCAGCTGGGCGAGCGCGACCTCGACGGCGCGCCCCGTGCCGGGCACCTCGTCCTGATCGACGATGCGGGCATCGGGGGCGATCTCGCTCACTGCGGCGGCGACCTGCTCACGCTCGTGCCGGACGACCACGAGCACCTCCGCGGCGTCGAGCGCCTGCGCCGTGCCGAGCACGTGTCCGACAAGCGGCAGCCCCGAGATGCGATGCAGCACCTTGGGCAGCGACGACCGCATGCGCGTTCCCTGGCCCGCGGCGAGGATGACGATGGCGAGTTGTGTGTCGGTCATGCTCCGCCGCCAGGACTCGAACCTAGACCTCACAGCTCCAAAGGCTGTCGTGCTGCCATTACACCACGGCGGACCGCCGCTTCCGCGGCCACATCAAGTCTGCCATGACCCGGCGTGCGCACCGTGCGATCGGCGACGCGATCAAGCGGTGCGACCGGCGACGCGATCAGGCGACGCGCCGGGTCGCGGCATCCCTCGCAATAATGGACGGATGGCAACCGAGCATGACGAGGTCGACCGGATCGTCGAGGCGTGGAACACGCAGCGTCCCGATCTGGACTTCTCGCCCCTCGAGGTGCTCTCCCGCGTCGATCGGCTCTCGCGTCATCTTGATCACGCCCGGCGCGACGCGTTCCGCCGCAGCGAGCTCGAGCCCTGGGAATGGGATGTGCTCTCGGCGCTGCGCCGCGCCGGCGAGCCCTTTCAGCTCACGCCCAAACAGCTGCTGCAGCAGACGCTGGTCTCATCGGGGACGATGACCAACCGCATCGATCGGCTCGTCGGTCGCCGGCTCGTGCGCCGCGAGGCAGACCCGGCCGACGGACGCAGTGTGCTCGTCGTGCTCACCGGCGACGGCAAGACCCGGGTGGATGCCGCGATCACGCGCCTCGTCGATGCCGAGGCGGTTCTGCTGGCAGGGCTCACCCGCACCGACCGCGAGCGATTGGCGACGCTGTTGCGCAAGCTCAGTCTCGGCTTCGACCTGTGAACGAGCCCGTCGTCAATCGATGACCGGCGGCGGCGCGAGCCGGCTCGACGGCAGCCAGCCGACCTCATCGCCGCGGTCGAAGAAATGCCGGAAGGCATAGACGAGCGGATGCCACCGTCGTGGGTCGATCTCGCCGGTGCCTTCGGGCACGAGCGCCGGATCGGCGTGTACGCGCAGCACCTCGGCCTCGACCATGAAGTAGCTGCCGTCCAGCCCCGGAGTCAGCCGGCGCACCTCGGCCTCGAACTGCAGGGCGCATTCCTTGACACGCGGGGCGTCGACGAGGTCGGAGGGCTGCGGCGTCAGACGCGCCGCGGTGAACTTGTCATGCTCGTACGTGTAGCGCGCAGCCTTGTCGATCGGCACCGGATCACGCCCGGTCAGGTGCGAAAGCCGCACGAGCGCGGGCCACAACCGCGCCGACGGAAAGCTGATGGTGATGCCGGGCCGCTCGGCGATGTTGACCGCCGTCTGCCCCTCGGCCTCCAGCCCCAGGCACAGCATGTCGCCCAGCGCCCAGTGTGACGACGCCGCGGCCAGGTTCGGTGAGCCGTCGGCGTTGGTGGAGCAGATGAGGTAGGCCGGGGTTCCGACATACAGCACGTGCGGGTGCGCGATCACGTGCGTGGACGCAGCGGCCGCGGCATCCACCCCTCCTCCGGAAGGTGCGGCGGTGACTGCAGGCGCGTCGACGGTCATGCTGCGAAGGTATCAGCGCGATCGGCGCACCCGGCCGGGTATGACGGCGCGCGACCCCGTCACGCGCCTCGACCCGCGAGATCACGTCTGTGCACGCTTTTTCGCGCTGCAAGCGTGCAGAGACGTGATCTCGCGTATGCAGAACAGGCCCGAGAGAGCCACGACCTCGCGTGACGTCGCATGATGGAGTCATGGGCGAAGACGACCGCAAGCCTGCGCTTCAGAGCGTGGAGGTGCCGACGGGCGGGGATGCCGCGTGCTGGCTTCCGGCCCTGTGCGCAGACTGCGGCGCGATGATCGAGGGCCCGCCCGGCGCGGTCTGCTGGCGTTGCGGCGGCACCCGGCGCGAGGGCGACTGACCCTGGTTACAGTGGGCGGATGGCGGGCATCCGATACGAGTTCGAGACCACGCTCTTCCGCTGGGAGGCGCGACGCGAGTTGTGGGTGTTCGCACGCGTGCCGGCCGAGATCTCCGAAGAGATCCATGACATGCCGTTGCCACGCGGCGGGTTCGACTCGGTGAAGATCGTCGCCACGCTCGGTTCGTCGCGGTGGAGCACCTCCCTGTTCCCCGAATCCGACGGCACCTACGTCTTCGCGATCAAGCAGGCGATCCGCCGCAGTGAGGACGTCGAGCTGGGCGACACTATCCGGCTCGCGATCGAACCCGTCGTCTGAGCATCCGCGGCGAGCACCCGGCTGAGAGGGCGGTTCAGGCCGGTGCCCTAGCCTGGGAAGGTTATGGCACATCTTCTCGGGGCCGAGGCCCTGCACCTGGAGTATCCGACCCGGGTCGTCTTCGACTCCGTCAGTCTCGGCGTCGACGAGGGCGACCGCGTCGGCATCGTCGGGCGCAACGGCGACGGCAAATCGTCACTGCTGGGCATGCTCACCGGCCGGGTTGAGCCCGACAGCGGACGGGTCACGGTGCGCGGCGGCGTGCGCATCGGCGTGCTCGAGCAGCAGGACACCCTCGACGACGACGAGACCGTCGGCCACGCGATCGTGGGCGACGCCCCCGAGCACGAGTGGGCCGGCGACGCCCGGGTGCGCGACATCATCTCCGGACTCGTGTCGGATCTGCCGTGGGACGGACGGATCGGCACGCTGTCGGGCGGCCAGCGGCGCCGCGTGGCGCTCGCCGCGCTCCTGTCACAGGATCTCGACGTGATAGCGCTCGACGAGCCGACCAACCACCTCGACGTCGAGGGCATCGCATGGCTGGCCCGGCATATGAAGAACCGCTGGTCGGCGAACGCGGGGGCACTCCTGGTCGTCACGCACGACCGGTGGTTCCTCGACGAGGTCTGCACCGACACCTGGGAGGTGCACGACCGCATCGTCGAGCCCTTCGAGGGCGGCTACGCCGCGTACATCCTGCAGCGCGTGGAACGCGACCGCCAGGCGGCGGCGATCGAGGCGCGCCGGCAGAACCTCGCCCGACGCGAGCTGGCATGGCTGCGCCGCGGCGCGCCGGCCCGCACCTCGAAGCCCAAGTTCCGCATCGACGCGGCCAATGAACTGATCGCCGACGTGCCGCCGCTGCGCGACGCCGTGGCCCTGCAGTCCCTGGCCACCGCGCGCCTGGGCAAAGACGTGGTCGACCTGCTCGCAGCATCCGTCTCCTATCCCGATCCCGACACCGGCGACGCGCGCGAGGTGCTGCACGAGGTCGAATGGCGAATCGCGCCGGGCGAGCGTACCGGCATCCTGGGTGTCAACGGCGCCGGCAAGTCGACCCTGCTCGGGCTCGTCGACGGCAGCGTCTCCCCCACCGGAGGCCGGGTCAAACACGGCAAGACCGTGCAGGTGGCCGCCCTCTCGCAGCGCATGGACGAGCTCGACGAGCACCTGCACAAGCCGGTGCGGCTTGTGCTCGAGGGACTGCGCACGACCTACACGTTCGGCACCGGGTCGAAAGCCGCCGAGCTGACGCCCGGCCAGCTTCTCGAGCGCATGGGCTTCTCCAGCGTGCAGCTCTCGACCCCGGTGAAAGACCTCTCCGGCGGACAGAAGCGCCGCCTGCAGCTGCTGCTCGTTCTGCTCAGCCAGCCCAACGTGCTCATCCTCGACGAGCCGACCAACGATCTCGACACCGACATGCTCGCGGCGATGGAAGAGCTCTTGGACTCCTGGCCCGGCACGCTCCTGGTCGTCTCGCACGACCGGTACTTCCTCGAGCGGGTGACCGACCAGCAGTACGCCCTCCTCGATCACCGGCTGCGGCATCTGCCCGGCGGCGTCGACGAGTACCTGCGCCTGCGCGCGGATCAGCGGGCCCGGCCGACGTCGGCGGTGCGGGATGCCAGGGCGGCGGCATCCGCTCCCGGCCTGACGGGCGCCGACCGGCGTGCCGCCGAAAAGGAGGTCACCTCGATCGATCGACGTCTGCAGAAGCTGCAGAACGAGATCGCCGCGGTCGACGGAAGGCTCGCCGGAGCGCACGACGACTACGACGCTCTGATGGGCCTGCAGAAGGAGCGCAATGCGTTGACCGCTGAGAGCGCTCAGCTCGAAGAGCGCTGGCTGGAGCTGTCAGAGGAGCTCGAGGCGTGAATCGCCGCGCTGCCAAGGGTGCTTGACCGCCGCAGCGCACGGGTGGACCATGTGGATGAGGGGAGCCTCATCTAAGAAGGTTCATCATGCAATTCGCCGTATCGATGTTCCCACCACTGGCCCTCGGCTTCTTCGGGCTCGGGACCGGCTACCTGATCTACGGCCCGCAGGAGCTGTTCGGGTGGCCGCCCAGAGACGAGAGGGTCGACCGCGCCACCGGGGTGTGGGGCATCTGGTTGCCGGGATTCTGTCAGTTGGTGACCGGAGTGATCCTGTTCATCGGCCTGACCTGGTTCCAAGTGTTCAAAGACGCACCGCTGTACATGGCCGCTCTCGCGTTCTCCGCGTATGGCATCCACTGGTTCGCGATCGGGTACAACCGCTACCGCGGCAATGACCCGCGCCCGAACGCCGGCATGTGCGTCGCGTTCTTCATCATCTCCGTCACCGGTCTCGTGGTCTTCTTCGCGGCCGGTGACTGGCCGGTGGGGCTGCTGTTCCTCGGCCTGGCGCTCATCTATCTGTCGGACTTCTTCGCCGCGATCGGGCAGAAGTGGGGCGAACGGGCCCTCGGCTTCTGGCACATCGTCACAGGGCTGTGGCTGATGTACCTGATGGTCGCCGTCGCGTTCAACTTCTCCCTGGGCTGGTCGTTGGCCGTCTGAGAGAAGTCGGGACCTCCGTCGCCGCCGAGCCGCGCTCCCCTCGAGACGGCGGCGGCGGGAGGTCCCGCGCTCTACTTCAGCCCGTTGTCGGCCAGGAATGCCTTCGCGATGTCGGCCGCCGACTTCTTGTCGACCGTGTTCTGGACGTTCATGTCGACGAGCGCCTCGGGCGTGAGCTTGGCCTGGACGGCGTTGAGGATGTCCGACACGGTGCCTTCTGCCGCGGTCGTCACCACGGGTACGACGTTGGATGCGAGGATCATGCCCTTCGGATCCTTCAGCACGACGAGGTCGTCGGTGGAGATCCGCGGGTCCGAGGTGTACACGTCGGCGACGTTCACGGTGCCGGCGACGAGGTCTTCGACCGTGGTGTCACCGGTCGCCTTGAATCCGATGTCGATGCCGTAGGTGCTCTTCAGCCCCTTCGGACCGTAGGGGCGGTCGGCCAGCTCGGGGTTGCCGCCCAGGGTGAGCTTCTCGGTCACGTTCTTCAGATCGGCGATCGAACTCAGATGGTATTTGTCGGCGAATGCCTTGGTGACGGTGTACGAGTCCTGATCGGTCGCGGTGGCTTGGTCGAGCACCGTCAGGCCATCAGGCATGGCGTCCTTCAGGGCCGCATAGACATCGTCGGGCGTCGTGGCGGTCGCGGTCTTGTCGAGATACTGCAGGAGGTTGCCGGTGTACTCCGGGAACACCTGGATCTCGCCGTTCTCGAGAGCGGGCATGTAGGCGTCGCGCTGACCGACGTTGAACTTGCGCTCGACCGTCAGGCCGGCACCCTCGAGCGCCTGCGCGTACGTCTCGGCGATGATCTCGTTCGACGCGTACGACTGCGACCCGACGACGATCGTCGAGGCGTCGGCGCTCTTGTCGCCCGAGGGCTCGTCGAGGGGGTTGTTCGATGAGCAGCCGGCCAGGGCCAGGGCTGCACCCGCGAACACGGCTGCGAGGGCCAGGGTCTTGCGTGCACGGAGCATGTGCTTCTCCTTCTTCAGGGGGTTCGTGGTGTTCAGGTCGTCGCGACCGCCGGCCGCGCGCGGGTGGGATGCCGCGGGCCGCGGAACCCGCGGGGCACGCTGGCGCTCTGCAGAAGCGCGAACAGGCCGTCGAGCACGAGTGCGAGCACGGCGACGAGGATCGCGCCGCCGAGCACCATCTCCAGCTGCCGCAGCGGAATGCCGGCGATGATGTACTGGCCGAGGCCGCCGATGCCGACGTAGGCGGCGATCGTCACGGTCGCCACGACCTGCAGCACGGCCGACCGGATGCCGGCGACCAGCAGCGGCATCCCGAGCGGAACCTCGATGCGCCACAGCACCTGCCACTCGGTCATGCCCATGGCGCGTCCCGCGTCGATGACGGCGCGGTCTATCGCCTCGAAGCCCGAGTATGCGCCGGCGAGGATCGACGGGATGCCCAGGATCACGAATGTCACGACGGCCGCTTCGGGTTTGTGGATCACGCCCATCAGCAGCACGAGCAGGATGAACAGGCCGAACGACGGGATCGCGCGCGCGGCGCCCGAGATCGAGACGGCGGCGTCACGTCCGCGGCCGGTGTGGCCGATGAGCCAGCCGACCGGAACGGCGATCACGATCGCGACCGCGACCGAGACGACGGTGTAGAGGAGATGGATGCCCAGAGCCAGCGGAATCGGGTCGGTTCCGGAGAGATCGCCGCCGAAGATCCATCGAATGGCGTCGATGAGGAAGCTCATGCCACCGCCTCCCGCGCGACGACGGCGGCCGCGCGGCGGCGGCGCCGTCGCCGCGCCCAGGGCATGAGCAGCCGCCCCGCCAGGACGAGGATCAGATCGACGATCACCGCGATGACCACCACAGCGACGATGCCCGAGAAGACCTCGATGAGGATCCGCCGCTGCAGGCCGTTGGTGAACAGGTAGCCGAGGTTCGTGACCCCCACGAGGATGCCGACGGTGGCCAGCCCGATCGTGCTGGCGGCCATGACCCGCAGGCCCGCGAGGATGACCGGACCGGCCAGCGGAAAGTCGACGGCCCAGAACCGCCGGAACGGCCCGTAGCCCATGGCCACGGATGCGAGTCGCGCGTCGTCGTCGACCGAGCCGAGCCCGTCGGCGACCGAGCGGACCATGAGTGCGACGCCGTAGATCGTCAGGGCGACGATCAGGTTGACGTCGCTGATGTAGCTCGTCCCCAGGAACACCGGGAGCAGCGCGAGCAGCGCGAGCGACGGGATCGTGTAGAGCAGGCCCGTGATCACGAGGATCGGCCCGTGCAACAGGCGATAGCGCCAGGCGATCCAACCGAGCGGCACGGACACGATGAACGCGAGCAGGATCGGGATGACGCTCTGCTGGATGTGCACGAGCGACAGCTGGAGGATCAGCCCGATGTTGTCGGCGATCCAGCTCACCCGGGTGCTCCCTCTTCGATGAGCGTGCCCTGCGTGCGCCCCTGCGCATCGACGACGACCGCGCCACGCGGCGTGTGTTTGACGCGCAGCGCACGGGCTCCCCGATCGGCGCCGATGAAGCTCGAGACGAAGTCGGACGCCGGGTCTTCGATGATCTCGCTCGGCGTGCCGACCTGCGCGATCTGCGCTCCCACCTCGAGGATGACCACCTGGTCGCCCAGCAGGAAGGCCTCGTCGATGTCGTGCGTGACGAAGACGATGGTCTTGCCGATCTCATTCTGCAGACGGATCAGCTCCTGCTGCAGCTCAGCGCGCACGATGGGGTCGACGGCTCCGAACGGCTCGTCCATGAGCAGGATGTTGGGGTCGGCGGCGAGGCCGCGAGCGACGCCGACGCGCTGCTGCTGTCCACCGGAGAGCTGGCTGGGGTAGCGCCGCGCGAGCCCCTCGTCGAGGCCCACGGTGTGCATCAGCTCGCGCGCCCGGGCTCTGGCATCCCGCCTCTTCACTCCCTGCAGGACCGGCACCGTCGCGATGTTGTCTTCGACGGTCTCGTGCGGCAGCAGCCCTGCGTTCTGCATGACGTAGCCGATGCTGCGGCGAAGCCCGACGGCGGGCTTGCTGGCGATGTCGACGCCGTCGATCTCGATGACTCCCGCGGTCGGGTCGACCATGCGGTTGATCATGCGCAGCAGCGTCGTCTTGCCGCAGCCACTGGACCCGACGAAGACCGTGGTCTTGTGCGCGGGGATGGTCAGGTCGAAGTCCCGGACGGCACGGGTGCCGTCCGGGAACTGCTTGGTCACGCCCCGGAACTCGATCATGCGATGCCCCGCCGGCGGGCCGGCGCGCTCAGTCGCCCACCTCCACGTCGGGCGCGAACGCTATGTACCCCGAGAAGTCGGTGCCGACCTTCTCGATGGCGCTCGGGTACGGCGTCGGGTAGGCCCAGGCCCTGTCTTTGTGGATCTGATTGCCGATCTTCACCGAGTAGTACTGACATTCACCTTTCCACGGGCACGTGTACGGGGTGTCGCTGTCTTGCAGGAGCGCGCTGTCGACGCTCTGCGGAGGAAAGTACCAGTTCCCTTCGATACGGACGAGGTCGGACTCGTCGGCTTCCGCGATGGTGGTCTCACCGAGTCGTGCTCTCATGGTCGTTCCTCCCATGTCGCCTCTCGCGTGTTCTCCACCGTAGCCCAGGGGCCCGACATCAGTACCAGAAGCTCAGCCGCGGCGGCACGTGCCAGCCGAGCATGCGGGCGACGGCCGCGACATCCGTCGTCTCGATGCGCCCTGCCGCGGCGAGCGCCGCCGCCGACACTCCCCCGAGGCACATCGCCGACAATTCGGTCGTGCCCGTGCGCAGCACCGGGACGTCCCCGGTGTCGACGCCCTCGGCAGAGACGATCCCACCTTCGCCGTTCTCAGCCGCCTCCAGCAGCCAACGGCCCTCACTGATCCCGAGCGGGTCCGACACCTCGAGCACAATCTGCCCGGGCGACGCGTACCGGCGGGCACCCAGAACCCCCGGCACATCGAGGATGCGCACATAGTGGTGGTCGGTCAGACTGACGCGGGCGGCACGCTGGTCCGCGATCATCCACAGCAGCGGCTCGTCCGTCGACAGCTCGCTGGCCGTGACCGTCGCCACCAGCGGCAGCGACAGCAGAAAACGCCACAGGCCGGCGTACGCCTCATCGTCCGCAGCCAGGAGGTACTGCACCCGCGCGGTCGCCTTCGTGAAGTCGTCCTCGTTCTCCGTGACCGTGTACATCGCGACACCCTGCACCTGGCCGGCAGCATCCGCATACTGCACGGCACGCACCGCACCCGGCTTCTCCGCATCGGCATCCGTTCCTGTGAACCGCCCCCAGTGCGATTCCGGCATCGCGAGCTCGCCCGGGCGCGACCGCAGCACGCGCTCGTGCAGGCCGGGCGCGAGAGAGCGCGCCAGCTCCCGCGAGATGTAGTCCACGCGCCCGGTCGCCTCAGGGCCGATCCATCCCGCACGACGGGTCTCGATCGTCCACGTGGCGGCAGTCACGGCGGGGCCGAACCCGTATCGGCCGTACAGCGTCGACTCGCTGACGGTCAGTGCCGCGATCGGCACGCCCACACGGGTCGCGTGGCGCAGCTCGCCCTCCATCATCGTCCGAGCGATGCCGCGGCCGGCATGCGTCGGCGACACGGTGACGGCGCTCACCGCCACGGCGGGCACCACAACGCCGCCGGGCAGGGCGAGATCGTCGAGCCAGGTCGCGAACGTGCCGACCGGCAGCTCGTCCTGCGGCGCCGAGGGGTCATACACGCCCAGAAGCCGGCGGGACGACGAGCGCGCGAGCGCTGCCGCGATCTGCTCGTCCGTCCGCTCGCTGTCGAGGAACCCGCGCGCCGACGCCTGCAACCAGTGGTCGTACGCCGGGCGCTCGTGCGGTACGACCCGCAGGGAGAGACCCCGTTCGGTCAATCGTGCGGCCGCCGCCTCGTCGACACCGGCCTCGCGGTGGCGGGTCGCAAGAGAAGCGTCCATGTCCATCCTCCTGACGTCATCGATGATCTTCGCTCACTCCGGCAGTACGCGCGCACCCGGAACGGGCCCATGCACATGCAGGGCCTCGTGACCGGCGGCACTCAGCGCCACTTGAAGCTCGAGCGCGGCCTGCTCCCCCTCGACGAGGAACGCGACCGTCGGCCCCGACCCCGACACGAGCGCGGTCATCGCGTCTTCTCTCAGGCCCAGATCGATCAGGTCGTCGAGCGTCGGACGAAGCCGCAGCACGGCGGGGGTGAGATCGTTGTCGGATGCCGCGGCCAGCATGCGCGCGTCGCCCTGACGGATCGCCTGCAGCACGGCCGGCTGCACCGCGGGTCGCGCGGGCGTCGGCGGGATGTGCGGTGCCGCCCCCGCCCGGTACTCGTCGAGCTCCGCGTACACCTCGGGCGTCGACATCCCCTCTTCGCTGACCACGAGCACCCAGTCGAATCGGCCCCGGGCCAGCGCAGGGCTCAGCTGATCACCCCGACCGGTACCCACCGCGGTGCCGCCCATGAGCGCGAACGGAACGTCCGCACCGAGTTCCGCGCCGAGCCTCAGCAGCTCCCCGGTCGGCAGGCCGGCGCCCCACAGGGCGTCGCAGGCGACGAGGGCGGCCGCGGCATCCGCCGATCCTCCGCCCATTCCGCCGGCCACGGGGACCGTCTTGTGCACTTGCAGGTGCACGCCGCCGTCGTACCCGATCTCGGCGGCGAGCAGGCGCGCCGCGCGCACGGCGAGATTGCGATCATCCAGCGGAACGCCCGACAGCTCGACCGGCCCACTGACCTCGATCGTCACGTCGTCATCGGGCGTCGCCCACACGTCCTCGTACAGCGAAACCGCCTGATAGGCCGAAGCGACCTCATGGTAGCCGTCGGCGCCCGGCGCACCCACCTGAAAGAACACGTTGATCTTTCCGGGGGCGCGCGCATGCACGCGTTCGGTCACCAGAGCTTCGCTCACAGCTGGGTCGACTCCGCCCACAGATCGACGTCGACGGAATCCGAGAGCGCGTCGATCCGCTCGAGCTCTTCGGTGTCGAACGCGGGCCCCGACACCGCCTCCAGGTTCTCGTCCAGCTGCGCCGGCCGGGATGCCCCGATCAGCGCCGATGCGACGACACCGTCGCGCAGCACCCACTGCAGCGCCATCTGCGCGAGTGTCTGCCCGCGCTCCTTCGCGATGACGTCGAGCCCCCGCAGGGCGGCGAGCGCCGTGTCCGACAGCCGACCGCCCGGCAGGGACGAGCGCTGCTGAGCCCGCTCGGCGGTGCCGTCGCCCAGGTACTTCGAGGTCAGCAGCCCCTGTGCCAGCGGAGTGAAGGCGATCGCGCCCATCCCCTCCTGCGTCAGCGCGCCGGTCAAGCCGTCTTCCACCCACCGGTTGAGAATCGAGTATGACGGCTGATGGATGACCAGCGGCGTCCCGAGGCTGCGCGCTATGGCCTTCGCCTCGATCGTGCGCTCGGCGCTGTACGACGAAATACCCACGTACAGGGCCTTGCCGGAGCGCACCAGCGTATCGAGCGCCCCGATCGTCTCCTCCAGAGGCGTGAGCGGGTCAGCGCGGTGCGAGTAGAAGATGTCGACGTATTCCAGCCCCATCCGCGTCAGCGACTGGTCGGCGCTGGCCAGGATGTACTTGCGGCTGCCGAGGTCGCCGTAGGGGCCCGGCCACATGTCCCATCCGGCCTTCGACGAGATGATCAACTCGTCGCGGTACGGGCGGAAGTCCTCGCGCAGCATCCGCCCGAAGTTCGTCTCCGCCGTTCCATACGGCGGGCCGTAGTTGTTCGCCAGGTCGAAGTGCGTGATCCCATTGTCGAACGCGTGGCGCAGGAGATCACGCTGACGGTCGAACGGGATGTTGTCGCCGAAGTTCCACCACAGGCCGAGCGAGACCGGCGGGAGGAACAGCCCCGACGTTCCCACTTGCCGGTACTCCATGCCGGAGTACCGGTCATCGGCGGCCGTGTACGGACGATGGATGTCGCGGACGTCGTCGCGGAAGCGAGGTTCTTCGGTCATCCTCCGAGGCTAGCGCGATCGATCAAGCGACGTCGGCGATGCGCACGAACTGGTCGATTCCGAGCTGCTCGGCCCGGTCCGTGGGCGCGACGTCCGCGGCCTCGAGCACCGCCGACGCGGCAGCAGCCGAGCCTCCGAGCACTCCCGCGAGCGACTGGCGCAGCATCTTGCGGCGCTGCCCGAAGGCGGCGTCGATGATCTCGAACGTGCGTCGGCGTGCGGCATCCGTCCCTCGCGGCACCTCGTCGCGCTCGAACGCCACCAGCACGCTGTCCACGTTCGGGACGGGCCAGAACACCTGGCGGGATACCGTGCCGGCAAGCCGCCACCGTCCGTACCACGCCGCCTTCGCGCTGGGCGAGCCGTAGACCTTCGAGCCCGGCGCGGCAGCGAGACGCTCGCCCACCTCGGCCTGCACCATGACCACACCCCGCTGCAGGGCGGGGAACGTCTCGAGGAAGTGCAACAGCACCGGTACCGAGACGTTGTAGGGCAGGTTCGCCACGAGCACGGTCGGCTCACCGGGCAGGTCCGTGACACGCAGCGCGTCGGCATCGACCACCGTCAGGGCGCCGTCGGGCACGTCGTGCGCCGCGGCCGTCTCGGGCAACCGCGCGGCGAGCCGGTGGTCGATCTCGACGGCGGTGACCGTCGCCCCCGTCTCGAGGATCGCAAGCGTCAGCGAGCCGAGCCCGGGCCCCACTTCGACGACACGCTCGCCTGCCTCGACGCGCGCCACGTGCACGATGCGACGCACCGTATTGGCATCGACGACGAAGTTCTGGCCGAGCTTCTTGGTGGGCGTCACGTCGAGATCGGCGGCCAGGGCACGGATCTCGGCCGCGCCCAGCAGTGTCACGGGCATCCCCTCACTGTACCGGGGCGCCCCCTGACGGATCGGTCGCCGCGTGGCTAGGGTGGCGATTATGAGCGACTCCGATTCCATCCCCACCGGCTCGTTCTCCCTGCGCGGCCCTTACGGGCGCCGGGCGATCGGCCTGTCGATCGCCGCTGCGGTGGGCGGCTTCCTGTTCGGCTTCGACTCGTCGGTCATCAACGGCGCCGTCGACTCGATCCAGCACGACTTCACGCTGAACCCGGTGATCACCGGGTTCGTCGTCGCCATCGCGCTGCTCGGCTGCGCGGTCGGAGCAGTGGTCGCGGGCAACCTCGCCGACCGCTGGGGGCGCCTGAGAGTCATGCTGCTGGGCGGCATCATGTTCTTCGCCAGTTCGATCGGCGCAGGCTTGTGCGTGACCGTCTGGGATCTCGGCTTCTGGCGCGTCATCGGCGGCCTCGGCATCGGCATCGCCTCTGTGGTCGCGCCCGCCTACATCTCCGAGATAGCGCCGCGGCAGATCCGCGGCGGTCTCGCTTCCCTGCAGCAGCTGGCCATTACTCTCGGCATCTTCGTCGCCCTGTTGTCGGACGCCGTGCTGGCCACGTCGGCCGGGGGCGCAGACAGCGTGCTGTGGCTCGGGATGCCGGCATGGCGGTGGATGTTCATCGTCGGCGCCATCCCCGCCGCCGTGTACGGCATCCTCTCCTTCACCGTCCCCGAGTCCCCCCGGTTCCTCATCGCGAAGGGCCGTTCCGACGAGGCGCGCGAGATCTTCTCCCGGCTCGTGCCGAAGGCGGACCTCGACAAGACCATGAACGAACTCACCCACGCGATCGAGGCCGACCGCAAGAACGCCGGCGTCTCGCTGCGCGGCCCCGCGCTCGGACTGCAGCCGATCGTGTGGATCGGCATCATCCTCTCGGTGTTCCAGCAGTTCGTCGGCATCAACGTGATCTTCTACTATTCGACGACGCTGTGGCACTCGGTCGGGTTCACGAATGCACCCCTGATCAGCGTCATCACCTCGGTCACGAACGTACTCGTCACGATCATCGCCATCGTGCTCGTCGACCGCGTCGGACGCAAACCGATCCTGTTGACCGGATCGGCGCTCATGACCGTCGCCCTCGCGGCGATGGCGCTCTCGTTCACGTTCGCGACGACGAACGCGCACGGTGACGTGTCGCTCGGGGCGCCCTGGGGACCGGTCGCACTCATCGCCGCGAACGTGTTCGTCGTCGGCTTCGGCGCGTCGTGGGGCCCGCTGGTGTGGGTGCTGCTGGGCGAGATCTTCCCCAGCCGCATCCGTGGCAAGGCGCTGGGCGTGGCGGCCGGCGCGCAGTGGCTCGCGAACTTCGTCGTGACCGTGACGTTCCCGGCGATGTCGTCGTGGTCGCTGCCGTTCACCTACGGCATGTACGCGCTGTTCGCCCTGCTGTCGTTCGGGTTCGTCCTCTGGCGCATCCCCGAGACCAAGGGCATGGAACTCGAGCAGACCGAGACCCTGTTCGTGCGCAAGGCGAAGTCCGCGACGTAGCCCAGGAGACGCCGCTCAGAGCAGGTCGCGCAGCCACCGCGCGCCATGCACCGAGGCGCCGACGGCCGTGCAGCGATCGGCGAGCTCGCGGTCGCTCGTGACCACGCTCACCCTGCGTCCCGCATCGACCAGGCGTGTGGCCTCGTCGACCATCGTGTCATCGCCGGATGCTGCGGCCCGCACTGTCCGCACGCGTGAGCCGTCGCGGTCGGCCACGGACTTCGCCTGTCCTACGACCACGACGCTCGTCTCGGGAAACCAGGTACCCTCGCCAAGGCCGAGGGCCGCGGCATCCACCCCCTCCGCGACGAGCCGGCCGACATCGTCGATCAGCCGATCCGCGGCGCCGGCACGGTCGCGCCACCACCCGTCGGGCACCGAGCCCACGACGTTGGCAGCGTCCACGACGAGCGCGGGACGCACCTCGAGCAGCGCGCGCAGGCGCGGCCACGCGTCGGCGAAGCCGGGGTGCAGGGGACGGTCGCCGACCTCAATGACCGGCACCCACTCCAGCGCGACGCTCTCCGGATCACTGATCACCGGCTCGAAGGGCCGGACGACATCGGCCACGACCGTCGCGTAGGTCCACACGTCGAGGTCGAGCACGCTCATCAGCCGTGCGCGCACCGCGCCGTCGGGAACGCCCGCTTCTTCCTGCGCCTCGCGCAGCGCGCCGGCGCGGGCGCTCTCGCCCTCGTGGCGTGCGCCGCCGGGAAGACCCCAGGTGTCGCCGTGGTGGCTCCACGACACACGATGCTGCAGCAGCACTCCACGCGCGGCGTCGTACGCGAGCAGTCCCGCGGCACCGAAACGTCCCCAGTACCGCTCCCCGGATTCGGTGATCACCCACGCGTCGCCCGGATCGCGTGGGCCCGACGGACGTCGCGGCTCACCGGGGCGCGGGTACTCGATCCTCACCTCTCCAGCCTGTCACAGCGTCACGGCTGAGAGGTCGCCCCCGTCACGCGACCGCTCAGCGCTGGCGGCGCTCGCGCACGCGCATGTTGACGACGATGGGCGAGCCCTCGAAGCCGTACAGCTCGCGCAGCCGGCGCTGGATGAAGCGCCGGTATCCCGGGTCGAGGAACCCGGTCGTGAACAGCACGAATGTCGGTGGGCGGGTGCCGGCCTGGGTGCCGAACAGGATGCGCGGCTGCTTGCCTCCCCGCAGCGGGTGCGGGTGCTCGGCCACGAGCTCTGCCAGGAAGGCGTTGAACTTGCCCGTGGGAATGCGGGTGTCCCACGAGTCCAGAGCGGTCTCCAGGGCGGGCACGAGCTTGTCGAGGTGGCGGCCGGTGCGCGCGGAGATGTTCACCCGCGGCGCCCACGCCACATGTGCGAGGTCCTGCTCGATCTCGCGCTCCAAGTACCGGCGGCGGTCCTGGTTCTCCATGTCGGTGTCGAAGAGCCGGTCCCACTTGTTGTAGGCCAGCACGAGCGCGCGGCCCGACTCGAGCACCATGTCGATGATGCGGATGTCCTGCTCGCTGATCGGCTGCGATACGTCGAGCACGACCACGGCGACCTCGGCCTTCTCGAGCGCCGCCGACGTGCGCAGCGACGCATAGAAGTCCGCGCCCTGCTGCAGGTGCACGCGACGACGGATGCCGGCGGTGTCGACGAAGCGCCACATCTTGCCGCCGAGCTCGACGATCTCATCGACGGGGTCACGCGTGGTGCCGGCGAGCTCGTTGACGACCACGCGCTCCTCGCCGGCTGCCTTGTTCAGCAGCGACGACTTGCCGACGTTCGGCCGGCCGAGGATCGCGACGCGACGCGGTCCGCCGATCTCGCCCTTGGCCACCGCCGACACGTCGGGCAGCGCCTTCACGACGATGTCGAGGAGGTCCGCGACACCGCGTCCGTGGATGGCGGAGACGGGGTACGGCTCCCCCAGCCCGAGGTTCCACAGCGCAGCCGCCTCCGGCTCCTGCCGCGCGTCGTCGATCTTGTTCGCGACGAGGAACACCGGCCTGCCCGCCTTGCGCAGCAGGCGCACGACGTGCTCGTCGGTGGAGGTCGCCCCCACCTTGGCATCGACGACGAACAGCACGACATCCGACAGGTCGATGGCGACCTCGGCCTGGGCTGCGACCGAGCGGTCGATGCCCTTCGCATCGGGCTCCCACCCGCCGGTGTCGACGATCGTGAAACGGCGGTCCAGCCACTCGGCCTTGTACATCACGCGGTCGCGCGTGACACCCGGGGTGTCTTCGACGACGGCCTCGCGGCGTCCGAGGATGCGGTTGACCAGCGCCGATTTGCCGACGTTCGGCCGGCCGACGATCGCGACCACCGGCAGCGCCGGCAGATACTCGATGCCGTCCTCGCCGAGCGTGACGCCGGCCAGCAGCGCGGCATCCTCGTCCTCCAGCTCATAGTCGGCCAGCGACGCGCGCAGCGCCTCGGCACGCTGATCGGCGAGCGTCTCGTCGATGTCGGCGAGCCGTTCGGCCAGGTGATCCTGGCCGGGCTCGTACTCGTTGTCAGCGCCCATCGGCGTTCTCCAGCTTCTCGTGGACGACGCCGAGGACGGCGTCGACGGTCTGCGCGAAGTCGAGGTCGGTCGAGTCGACCACCTCGACTCCCGGCGCGGCGTTCAGAAAGTCGACGACGCTCGAGTCCGAGGCGTCGCGCTTGTGCAGTGCTGCGGCGACGGCTGCGGCATCCTGCTCCGTCACCTCGGCGGCCCGGCGCGCGGCGCGCACTTCAGGAGCGGCCGTCAGCAGGATGCGCACGGGGGCGTCGGGGGCGACGACGGTGGTGATGTCGCGTCCCTCGATGATGACGCCGGGGCGGTCGGATGCCGCGGCCAGCGCCCGGAACAGCTTGTTGACCTGCACCCGCACCTCGGGGACG
Source organism: Microbacterium horticulturae (assembly GCF_029094505.1). NCBI lineage: Bacteria > Bacillati > Actinomycetota > Actinomycetes > Micrococcales > Microbacteriaceae > Microbacterium > Microbacterium horticulturae. The sequence continues at coordinate 2,142,926 of NZ_CP119108.1, forward strand.
CGTGCGACCCCGCTGACGGCCCCAGACACCCGCGGATCGCGGATAGCGTCTGTCACATCGGCGTCGCCCACCCGCACCCAGTAGTCGTCGGGGTCGAGCGAGATGGCGTACGGGAAGTCGGATGCCGCGGTCTGCACGGCCGCGGAGTCCGCGGTGTCGGCACCCTGCTCGAGCACATGCCAGGCCAGGGCGCGGTAGGCAGCGCCGGTGTCGAGGTAGCCGTACCCGAGCGCGCGGGCCGCCTGCTTCGAGACGCTGGACTTGCCGGATCCGGCCGGTCCATCGATGGCGATGATGGCGACGTCAGTCATTCGTGGTGCTCGCAATCCGCCAGCCGCGTGCGGCCAGCCCCTCTTCCGCGCGCCGCGCAGCGCCCGGATCGACACTGATCTCGGCGAGGCCGAACTGGGCGCCCGGTGAGTGTTCCAGACGCAGGTCCTCGACGTTGACATCGAGCTCGCCGAGCTCGCCGAACAGGCGCCCCAGCTGGCCCGGGGTGTCGTCGACCATGACGACCACCTGGGCGAAGCGGCGGTTCTGTCCGTGCTTGCCGGGCAGCAGATCGACGCCTTCGTTGCCCCGCCGGATCGTGTCGGCGACCGCCCGCCGCGAACCGGGGGCGTCGGGATGCCGCAGGGCATCGGCGACGTCGCGCAGGTCGTCGGCGAGCGCGTCGAGCACGTCGACGACGGGCTCGGCATTCGCGCCGAGGATCTGCACCCACAGTTCGGGGGCCGACGCCGCGATGCGCGTGGTGTCGCGCACGCCCTGGCCGGCCAGCCGCAGCGACCCGTCGGGGGCGGCGGCGAAGCGCCCGGCCAGCAGGCTCGCGACCAGCTGCGGCACGTGCGAGACGAGCGCGACCGAGCGATCGTGCTCGGCCGGGTCCATCTCCAAGGGCATCGCGCCGAGGTCGAGTGCGAGCCCCTCCACCACCGCAAGGTCGGCCGGAGAGGTCTCCCCATCCCGGCACACGACCCACGGGCGGCCGATGAACAGGTCGGCGCGTGCCGAGATGGCGCCGCCGCGTTCGCGGCCGGCCAGCGGGTGCGAGCCGATGTAGTGGGCGAGATCGACACCGCGTTCGCGCAGGACGCGCAGCGGCTCGAACTTGACGCTTGCCACGTCGGTGACCACCGCGTCGGGAAAGTCGGCGAGCTCACGCGCGATGACGTCTGCAGTGACGTCGGGCGGCACGGCCACCACGACCAGTCGCGGGCGGTCGCCGTCACGCGCCGCGCGCCCCGCGCCGTAGTCGACGGCCAGGCGCAGCTGAGCCGGTGACGTGTCGGCGAGCGCCACGTCCACGCCGAGGGCGCTGAGCGCATGGCCGATGCTCGCACCCAGGAGCCCCGCCCCCACGATCCGCACCGTCCCCGAGGTGCGCGCAGCACCCCGTGCGGGCACGGTCGTGTTCTGGCTCATGGAGTCTCCCGGTCATCCTCCGGCGGTGTCGGCTCCCCCGGCTCACGGCGCGCGAGGGTCAGCAGCGCGCCGCGTTCCACTTTAGTCAACTCCCGGGTCGCCCCGACCGGGAGAGTTCCCAGGTGGAGCGGGCCGAACCGGCGGCGCACGAGTTCGTCGACGGGATGCCCCACGGCAGCCATCATGCGCCGGACGATGCGGTTGCGCCCGGAGTGCAGCGTGAGCTCGACCAAGCTCGTGCCGCCGGAGCGGTCGAGGAGCCGCGCGCGATCGGCGGCGATCGGCCCGTCGTCGAGCTCGATGCCGCGCGTGAGCGTGGCGATCGTCTGCGGTGTGACCGTACCGCGCACTTTGGCGATGTACAGCTTGGTGACGCCGAAGGACGGGTGGGCCAGCACGTGCGCCAGCTCGCCGTCGTTCGTCAGCACGAGAAGGCCGCTGGTCTCGGCATCCAACCGCCCCACGTTGTACAGCCGCTCGGCCCACTCCCTCGTGAACCGGCGCAGGTCAGGTCGCCCCCGGTCGTCGTGCATCGAGCTGACGACTCCGGTGGGCTTGTTGAGCATGACGTAGCGCTTGGTCTGGTCGAACTGCACCGCCGTGCCGTCGACGTCGACGAGGTCGTGCTCGGGATCGATGCGACTGCCGAGTTCGGTGACCACGGTGCCGTTGACCCGCACCCGCCCGTCGACGATGAGCTGCTCGCTGACGCGGCGCGAAGCCACGCCGGCGTTCGCGAGAGCCTTCTGCAGGCGCACGCCCTCTGCGCTCTGGCCACCGTCACTCATCGCACACCCCCTTCGTCGAGTCCGTCCGCGCCGACCGCGTCGACGTCGTCGAGCAGCGGCGAGATCGGCGGCAGTTCGTCGATCGAATTGATGCCGAGGTTCACGAGCAGCGCGTCGGTGGTGCCGTACAGGATCGCGCCGGTCTCGGCGTCGTGGCCGACCTCGGTCACGAGGCCCCGGCCCAGCAGCGTCCGGACGACGGAGTCGACGTTCACGGCGCGGACGGCCGCCACCTGCCCCCGCGAGACCGGCTGCTTGTACGCGATGACCGCAAGGGTCTCGAGCGCGGCCTGAGAGAGCCGGGAGGGCGCCTGCGTGTTCACGAACTCGCCGACGAGATCGTCGTAGTCCTCGCGCACGTAGAGCCGCCAGCCGCCGCCCACCTCGCGCAGCTCGAAGCCGCGGCGCGGGCCGCCGGTCTCGCCGTCGAAGTCGGCAACCAGGCCCTCGATGGCCTGACGTACGGCGGGTACGGGCTCGCCCACCGCGGTGGCGAGGGCGACAAGACTCTGCGGCTCCTCCACGATCAGCAGGATCGCCTCGAGCTTGCGCGCGACGGCGTGGACGTCATCGGTCATAGTCGGCTCCCAGTGCGGCGAGGTTCTCCTCGGACCAGCGCTCGGCGGTCCAGGTCAGGGTGAGGTCTCCGAGCGGCTCAAGCTGCTCGAAGGAGAGGGCGGCGTGCCGGTAGAGCTCGAGCACCGACAGGAAGCGGGCGATCACGACGCCGCGCTGCGTGACCCCGGTCACGAGGTCGCGGAATGTCAGGCTCCCCGCCGAGCGCAGCATCGTCACCACGACGGCCGCCTGCTCGCGGATGCTCACCAGCGGCGCGTGCAGGTGGTCGAGTCCGACCGTGGGGATCTCCTTCGGCGCGAACGCGAGCAGCGCGAGCGCTGCGAAGTCGTCGGGCGAGAGCGTCCAGACCAGTTCGGGTGCGGCATTGCGGTACTTCTCGTCCAGGCGGACGGCACGCGCATGGCGACGGTCCTCACGTACCAGGCAGCGCGAGAACCACGCCGAGACCTCCTTGAACGCGCGGTACTGCAGCAGCCGCGCGAACAGGAGATCCCGCGCCTCCAGCAAAGCGACCGACTCAGCGTCGACGAACTCGCCCTGCGGCAGGAGTCCGGCGACCTTCATGTCGAGCAGGGTCGCCGCCACCACGAGGAACTCGGATGCCTCGTCCAGCTCGTCTTCGGCCTGCAGCTCGCGCAGGTAGGCGATGAACTCTCCCGTCACCTTCGAGAGCGAGATCTCGGTGATGTCGAGCTCGCGGGTTCCCAGCAGGTGCAGAAGCAGGTCGAACGGCCCGTCGAAGCCCCCGACCGAGACGCGAAAGCTCTCAGGCGACAGCGCGCCGTTCTCAGGCGACGGCGCCACGCGCGACCAGCTCCCGCGCAAGCCGCAGGTAGGCCTGTGCGGCCGCATGCTCAGGGGCGAACTCGGTGATCGGCACCCCCGACACCGATGCGTCGGGGAACTTGACCGTGCGCCCGATGACCGTCTCCAGCACGTCGTCGCCGAATGCCTCGACCACGCGCTCGAGCACCTCGCGCGAGTGCAGGGTGCGCGGGTCGTACATGGTCGCCAGCACGCCGTCGAGCGTGATCGCGGGATTCAACCGGTCGCGCACCTTGTCGATCGTCTCGATGAGCAGCGCGACGCCGCGCAGCGCGAAGAACTCGCACTCCAGCGGGATCACGACGCCGTGGCTCGCCGTCAGCGCGTTGACCGTCAGCAGGCCGAGGGAAGGCTGGCAGTCGATCAGGATGACGTCGTACTCGTTCGAGACCCCTCGCAGCGCACGGGCCAGCGTCATCTCGCGGGCGACCTCGTTGACGAGGTGCACTTCGGCGGCCGACAGATCGATGTTGGCCGGGACGACGTCGAGGTTCTCGATGGCGGTGTGCACGACGACCTCGTGCGGATCGCGCTTGGCGTCCAGCAGCAGGTCGTAGATCGTCGGGATCTCGTGGGTCGCGATGCCCAGCCCCGCCGACAGCGCACCCTGCGGGTCGAAGTCGACGGCGAGCACCTTGCGCCCGTAACCGGCCAGCGCCGCCGCCAGGTTGATCGTGGTCGTCGTCTTTCCGACGCCGCCCTTCTGGTTGCACAGCGCGATGATGCGCGCCGGGCCGTGTCCCGCGAGGGGCGCGGGGGTCGGGAAGCCGTGGTAGGGGCGCCCCGTCGGACCGATCGGCGTGTCGCCTGCGGCCTTCGACTTCTGCGTCTTGCTCGCCGTGCTGCCCGCCACCGTACTCCTGACCTTGTCGTGCCTTCCGGTCGATTCTAGCGATGACATCGCCTCGCGCGCGGCCGGACGGCGCGGGATGTCGCCGGATCAGAGCGATTTTCGCGCGTCACCGTGCGCGCGGATGCGATGTCGCGTAGACGTCGCGGAGCGCGTCGGCACTCACATGAGTGTAGATCTGGGTCGTCGCGACCGAAGCGTGTCCGAGCAGCTCCTGCACGACGCGCACGTCGGCGCCGCCCTGCAGCAGGTGGGTCGCGAAAGAATGGCGCAGTGTGTGCGGCGAGACGTGTGCGCTCAGCTGTGCGCGCTCGGCTGCCGACTGGATCACCAGCCACACGCTCTGCCGTGACAGCGGAGCCCCGCGTGCCCCGAGGAACAGCCGTGGCGTCGCACGGCCCCGCCGCGAGAGCTCGGGGCGCACGCGTGTCAGATACGCGTCGACGGCTTCACGCGCATACTGCCCGATCGGCACGATGCGCTCCTTCGAGCCCTTGCCGCGCACGCGCAGCACATCGCCGTGCGCGAGGTCGTCCACATCGAGCTGCACGATCTCCGACACACGGGCTCCGGTGGCGTACAGCAGCTCGAGCAGCGCCCGGTCGCGGATGCCGAGGGGCTCGGCCGGGTCGGGCGCTTCCAGCAGTCGCTCGACCTGGTCGATCGTCAGCGCCTTCGGCAGCCGTTGCGGAAGCTTCGGCGGCCGCAGCCGTCCCGTCGGGTCGTCCGGCTCGATCTCCTCCCGTTGCAGGAAGCGGTGCAGACCGCGCACCGAGGACTGCAGACGGGCGAGGCTGGATGCCGCGGGCCGGGGCTCGACCCCTGAGCGCTGCGCGACGAACTCGGCGACCAGCGCCGCCGTCACCTGCGCGCTGTCGGTCACGTCGCGCTGCGACATCCACTCGACGTAGCCGCCCAGGTCGCGTCGATAGGCGGCCACGGTGTGCTCGCTCAGGCCGCGCTCGACCGTGACGTGGCGCAGGAAGGCGTCCACCGCCCGGTCGAGCTCCATGGGCTCAGCCTTCGCCGGTACCCGCGCCGACGGGCCGTGTGCGGCGCGGCCACGGCGTGTCGCCGGAGACCAGGGTGCTCCAGTCCGCCGCACGAGAGGCGTGCGCGGCCAGCGCTCCGATCACGAGCGACGGGTTCTGCACGCGGCGCGCGAGCACGGCGGCCAGCACATCGTCGAGCGGCTCCCAGCGCAGCTCGATGTCGGCCTCTTCGGCCTCGCGGTCGAACGACTCGTCGGCCGGTGCGAGATCGCGTGCCAGATAGATGCGGATCGCCTCATCGCTGCCGCCCGGACTCGTGAAGAACTCGGCCAGCACGTCCCAGCGCGCAGCGGTCAGGTCGGTCTCCTCCGCGAGCTCGCGCTGCGCGGCGGTCAGGGCGTCCTCCTGCGCGACGTCGAGCAGGCCGGCGGGAATCTCCCACTCGCGAGTGCGCACGGGGTGCCGGTACTGCTTGATCAGCAGCATCCGGTCATCCTCGTCCAGGGCGAGCACGGCAACGGCGCCAGTGTGGTCCATGTACTCGCGCACGATGGTCTCGCCGTTGTACGAGACCTCGTCACGGCGAATGTTCCATACCCGGCCTTCGTAGACGGTGTCGCTGCGGGTGACCTCTGCGTGGGCGGGTTCGTCGTGCAGCGGCTCAGTCATCGTCGCCCTCGTCGTCGAACAGCTCGCTTGCGCGATGCCGGCCCAGCGCCGCCTCGACGAGTCCTCGGAACAGTGGGTGCGCGCTCGTCGGGCGCGAGCGCAGCTCGGGATGGGCCTGGGTCGCGATGTAGTACGGGTGCACGTCGCGCGGCAGCTCCACGTATTCGACGAGGTTGCGGTCGGGCGACAGGCCCGAGAACACCAGCCCCGCATCGCTGAGGCGGTCGCGGTACGCGTTGTTGACCTCGTAGCGGTGCCGGTGGCGCTCCTCGACCCGGTTGGCCCCGTACACCTCGGCGGCCAGCGACCCCTCGGCGAGGTCTGCCGGGTACAGGCCGAGGCGCATCGTGCCGCCCAGCTCGCCGGCGGCGAGGATGTCGACCTGCTCGGCCATCGTCGCGATCACCGCGTCGGCCGTGTCGGGGTCGAACTCGCTCGACGAGGCGCCCGCGATGCCGGCGACGTTGCGTGCGTACTCGATCACCATGCACTGCAGGCCGAGGCACAGGCCCAGCGTCGGAATGCCCTGCTCGCGGGCGAAGCGCAGCGCGCCGAGCTTGCCCTCGATGCCGCGGATGCCGAATCCGCCGGGCACGACGATGCCGTCCAGGTGCGCGAGCGACTTCTGCGCGCCCTCCGGGGTCTCGCACTCATCGGACGGGATCCACTCGATGCGGACCTTCGTCTCCTGTGCGAAGCCGCCGGCCTTGACCGCTTCGGTGACCGAGAGGTAGGCGTCGGGCAGGTCGATGTACTTGCCGACCAGACCGATCGTCACCTCGTGCCGCGGGTTGTGCACGGCGTCGAGGACCTTCTGCCAGCGCGTCCAGTCGACCTCTCCGGCCTTGCTCGCCAGGCCCAACCGGTGCGCGATGTAGACATCGAGCCCCTGGTCGTTCAGAGTCGACGGGATGTCGTAGATGCTCGGCAGGTCGACGGTGTTGACGACGCCTTCGATGTCGACGTCGCACATCAGCGCGATCTTCTTGCGGTTGCCGTCGCTGACCGGCCGGTCGCTGCGCAGCACCAGGGCGTCCGGCTGCACCCCCAGCTGACGCAGGGCTGCGACCGAGTGCTGGGTGGGCTTGGTCTTCTGCTCGCCCGAGGCCCCCATGTAGGGCAGCAGCGACACGTGCACGAAGAAGACGCTGTCGCGGCCGAGCTCGTGGCGCAGCTGGCGCGCGGCCTCGATGAACGGCGTGGACTCGATGTCGCCGATCGTGCCGCCCACCTCGGTGATGATGACGTCGGGCTTGGGATCGGCGTCCGCCTGCAGGCGCATGCGCCGCTTGATCTCGTCGGTGATGTGCGGAATGACCTGCACCGTGTCGCCGAGGTACTCGCCGGCGCGCTCGCGTGCGATCACAGTGGAGTAGATCTGGCCGGTGGTCACGTTGGCGGCTTGGCTCAGGTCGACGTCGAGGAAGCGCTCGTAGTGGCCGATGTCGAGGTCGGTCTCGGCTCCGTCGTCCGTAACGAAGACCTCGCCGTGCTGGAACGGATTCATCGTGCCGGGGTCGACGTTCAGATACGGGTCGAGCTTCTGCATGACCACGTGTAGCCCGCGCGCGGTGAGCAGATTGCCCAGACTCGCCGCCGTCAGACCCTTCCCCAAAGAGGAGACGACACCGCCGGTCACGAAGATGTGTTTGGTGGTGTCGTCGTCTGTCGCCGTGGTGTCGACGAGAGGTCCGGAATCGTCTGAGTCTGAACTGTGCATCACGGGCTTCGATCCTATCAGTGCGAGCCTGAGCGGGAGGTGCGCGTCGGCGTCCGGCGATGCCGTGTCGCGACGAACATCCACACGGTCGCCACCACCGCAAGCGCCGCGCTGCCCATGATCGGCACGAATTCCGGCTCATCGCCCACCAGATCGCGCGTCGCCCAAAAGGTCAGGATCCATGCCGCTGCGGCGAACCACGGCGTCACCCATCGCGTCACATCGCGCATGCCACCGACTATCGGTCGCCGTCCGCGGACGATGCCGATCAGGGCCGCGCCGATGGCGATGACCGCGCACAGCACCGGCAGAACGATCGGCAGGGCGCGCATGGCGGCATCCGCGATGAAGGCTGCGCGTGAGCCCGCCGCGTACGTCCCCTCGGGGAACTCCAGTTGCGCGCCGAGATAGTCGTCGTCCGACCAGAAGACGACGTCGTCCGCGGTCAGCTCAGGCCAGTGACCGTCTGCGTCGGGCGCGAACCACTCCGCGTACTGGACTCCCGCCGCCGACCGCGCCGGCGCCCCGAAATCACGCACACCCAGGTCGGGCCACGCCCCGCCGCCGAGCCAGCCGCGACCGTGCGCCGCGGCATCCAGCACCTCGTCGGAGAGCGTCAGCGAGACCGATACCGACTCGACGTCGTGGTCGACGCCCGCCCAGCCGAAGCGCCACCCCGGGCTCAGCGCCGTCCAGCGCAGCCGCTGCCGCCATCCGCCATCCGCCCAGACCTCTGCGACGGGGTCGTCGAGCGTGTAGCGGATCGTCACATCGTGGTCGCCCGGCCACTCATCCGGCAACCGGGTGCGCAGCAGCGCTTGCCCGTCGAGACGGCTCTGAGTGAACGGGACCGCAGATCCGTCGACGGCGACCGAGGTCACCGTCAGCCCCGCGTGGTGTCCGTTGACGGTGTCGTGCCAGATGCGCACGACCTGCGGCACGTTGCGGAACCCCTCCTCGACCGCTCCGCTCAGGTGCTCGGTGACCTGCAGTCGCGGAGTGCCGCCGGGTGCACCGGTCAGTGTGGCGTGGGCAGAGAACGTGCTCACGAAGAATCCGTACGCACCGGGCACCACGTCGCTGTCATACGCCGCGTCGTCCGAGTGGTACTGGGTGCTCGCGGGCACCCAGGAGACGACGGCGATGGCAGCCGGAACCGCGAGGACGGCGGCGAACCGCACCGCCAGCCGCTTGGCGGAGAGGAAAGCCGGGTCCGCGGCGACATCGGCGTTCAGGCCCTCCTGGGCGATGAGCGCGCGGACCAGGCGGCCGGCGCGACGCGGCGACGCGAACATCACCACGTACGGCAGGAGCGGGTCCTTCAGGCTGATGCGCTCGTGGGCGAGTGTCCGGTCGGCATACAGTCGCAGCCCCAGGAGCTGCTCTTTGACGAGCGTCCCTTTTCGCGTGAGCGGACGCGCGGTGAGGGCGATGACGATGATGGTACCGGCCACGAGCACGGAGACGGCCATGACAGCCACCGGCCACCAATACCGTGTGAGCGGCACCTGATACGACAGCTGTCGTACCAGGCCTGCCTGCAGAACAGCCCATGCGAGCGCCGCGCCGAGGAACGACTCGCGCACAAAGCCGCGCGGCACACGCCGCAGCCCCCGCCGGAACACGTCCTTCCACGCCGATCCGCGCAGATACCGGGTCCATGCGATCATCAGGTTGCCCGGCCTGCCGGCCTGCCGGGCGGCGCGCACCAACGCGCGTTTCGCCGCCGCGTCACCGCCGCGACGATACTCGTCCAAGGCGTCGACCAGCGGCGTGCTCAGCACCGACCGCCAGATCCGCGCCGCGACAGCCGGCTTCACGGCATCGGGCGGCTCCTCGCGGTAGACATACCAGGCTCGTCCGCGGGCGTCCGACCACGCGACGGCGCGGGCCGCGAGCGCGAACAGCAGCGTCGCCGCGAGCAGAAGCAGCGGCACGAAGGGGCCGATCGCCTGCACCCAGAAGAAGAACGACGGCGCCGGCAGGGCGAACGTGCCGGGTTCGAAGGCGAAGCGGAACCAGAAGGTGGCATACGGCGGAAGGCTCTGGTCGTTCGTCAGGGTGTACGTCACCGTGTCGCCGGTGGTGCTCTCCGGGTCCAGCTGCGCCGAGTCGGCCGCCAGCAACCACGACAGTCCGCCCCGCGGCTCCCGCGAGTACGCGTCGGCGAGCGTCCGCGGGACCGTGATGTGCATCTCGGTTTCTGCGACGCCGTGCCCGAACGACGGTCCGTACGCGTTCCACTCCCACAGCTGCTCGTCGCGCCCCGTCGAGTTGTCCTGGGCGGCGTAGGCCATGTCGTGCAGCGTGTAGCGCAGCACGACGTCGTGATCTCCACGAAGGCCCGTTCTGTGGGGAATACCGTAGGCCACCCCGTCAGCGGTCGTGCGGGTGTGCACGTGGACGGGAGACCCGTCGAGCGTCGCTTCGGTGAGCGTGGGGTGCAGGTCGTGCGACTCGTACTGCGTCGGGATCACGCGCTCAATGGTCTCGTCGCGCACGTCGTCGGCGAAGAACGCGGTGATGTGCTCCGTCACGTCGACCTGCAGGCGACCGTCGTCGCCACGGTGCAGCACGTAGTCGGCCTGGAACGACCGGGCGATCCACGTACCGGTGACGTCCTCGGCAGATGCGGTGATGTCGTCGAAGCCGATGGGCTTGTTGATCACCGGCCCGAAGATCAGCAGCAGCCCGATGCCGATGATCAGCGCCCAGCCGAACCCGATGCCCCACCGGAGGTTGACCGACCCATGCGAGCGCACCCAGCGTTCCAGTCGCATGAGCCGCGCAGACAGCCAGCGGTAAAGCGGCGTCGGGCGGCGCTGTGCGACGGCGATAGCATCGGCGGGCATCGGCTCGTGCCGACGCGGGTCGCTCACATTCACGAGCGCGCGGACTGGAGAAGCTCGCGCGCATGGGTGAGCGCCGCGTCCGAATCGGCCAGCCCTGACAGCAGACGGGCCATTTCGGCCTCCCGGTCGGCGCCGTCCAGGCGCCGCACGCTCGAGGCGGTCACGGTGCCGTCGCCGGCCTTCACGACCGTCAGGTGGTTGCCGGCGAACGCCGCGACCTGGGCGAGGTGCGTCACGGCGATGACCTGCGCGGACTCGGCGAGCCGCGCGAGCCTACGCCCCACCTCGATCGCGGCAGCGCCGCCGATGCCGGCATCCACTTCATCGAACACGAACGTCGGAACCGGATCGGTCGCCGCGATCACAACCTCGATCGCGAGCATGACCCGACTCAGCTCGCCGCCCGATGCGCCGCGCGCCACGGGGCGCAGCTGGGCGCCCGGGTGCGGCGCCAGCAGGATCGCCACCTCATCCCGCCCGTGCAACGACGCCGAGGTGGGCACGACGGTGACCTCGAGGCGGGCGTCGGGCATGGCCAGCGCATGCAGCTCTTCGGTGACGGCCGCGCCCAGCCGGGCGGCCGCCTCGACGCGGGCGGCGGTGAGGACGTCCGCGGCGGCGTCGAGGGTGGATGCTGCCGCCTCCCGCTCCGCCGAGAGCCGCTCGATACGGTCGGTGTCGTCGTCGAGCTCGACGAGCCGCGCCGATCCGGTCTGCAGCAGGTCCATCGCCGCGGCGAGGTCGCCGTGACGACGGATCAGAGCGCCCAGCTGGGCCCGGCGCTGTTCGACCGCCGCCAGCTCCTGCGGGCCAGATTCATCGAGATCGGCGAGATAGCCGGAGAGCCCTGCGGCCAGGTCGGCAGCGCGGTAGGCGATGTCGGCGGCCTGCGTGGCGAATTCGGCCAGCTCGGGGTCGCTCTCCCCCGCGCGCTCGAGGACGCGGCGCGCCTCGCCGGTCAGGGCAGCGACGTCCGGCTGATCGTCTTCGCTCGAGAGCATGGCGTGTGCGGTGGCCGCGGCCACCCGCAGGTCTTCGATGTTCGCCAGGCGCTCGGCGCGCACCGTGAGATCGTCGTCCTCTCCGGGCTGCGGATCCACCTCTTCGATCTCCGCGATGAGGGCGCGGAGCTCCTCTGCCTCACGGGCGCGCGTGTCGCGCTCGGTCACCAGCGCCGTCAGCTCGTGGTCGATCTCCTGCCAGGCGCTGAAGGCCTCCTGATATCCGGCCAGAGCCGCGGCGACGGCCTCGCCGCCGAAGCGGTCGAGCGCGTCGCGCTGGGCGACGGCTGAGCGCAGCCGCAACTGGTCGGACTGACCGTGCATGACGACGAGCTGGTCGGCGATGTCGGCGAGCACACCGGCGGGAGCGCTGCGGCCGCCGACGGTGGCACGGCTGCGCCCTTCGGCGGTGATGGTGCGCCCCACATAGAGCTCGGCGCGGCCGGCACCCGCCGGCTCGACGTCACCGCCGGCGTCCCGCGCGCGCTCGGCCACCGGTCCGTCGTCGTCGACGAGCCAGACGCCCTCCACCGACGCCTGCGGGGCACCCGCGCGCACCGCGCCGGAGTCGGCCCGTCGGCCGAGCAGCAGGCTCAAGCCGCTGACGACCATCGTCTTGCCCGCGCCGGTCTCCCCCGTGATCGCGGTGAAGCCGGGGCCGAGCGGCAGCGTCGCTTGCGCGATGACGCCGAGATCACGCAGTCGCATCTCCTCGATCACGCCGCGGCTCCCCCGCCCGATGACGTGGCCGGCCCGGCGCCTCGACCGTCTCCGTTGCCGCGCCATCCCTCCACCGGCAGGCGGAACTTCCGCACGAGCCGGTCGGTGAACGCCGCCGGGTGCAGGCGCGCCAGGCGCACCGGCTCGTCTGCCCGACGGACCACGACGCGCGCGCCCGGCGGCAGGTCGTGCGAACGGCGTCCGTCGCACCAGAGCACGCCGACGCCGTTCGTGCGCTCGAGCACCTCGATCGCCACAGAGGCCTCCGGGCCGACCACGAGCGGCTTCGCGAACAGCGCGTGCGCCGACAGCGGCACCACCGAGATGGCCTCCACCGTCGGCCAGATCACCGGCCCGCCGGCCGAGAAGTTGTAGGCGGTCGAGCCCGTGGGCGTCGAGACGACCATGCCGTCGCACCCGAACGTCGAAAGCGGTCGGCCGTCGATTTCGACGACGACCTCCAGCATCCGTTCCCGGCTCGCCTTCTCGACCGTCGCCTCGTTCAGCGCCCAGGTCGAGTAGATCACCTGGCCCGCGGCATCCTTCACCCGAACCGACAGGGTCATGCGCTCCTCGACGCGATAGTCGCGCGCGATGACACGGCGCATCGCGTCATCCATGTCATCGCGCTCGATCTCCGCGAGGAAGCCGACGTGCCCCATGTTGATGCCGAGGATCGGGGCGGACCCGCCGCGCACGAGCTCCGCAGCCCGCAGGATCGTCCCGTCGCCGCCGAGAACGACGGCCAATTCGATGTCGTGGACGGTCACGTCGGTGCCGAGTGCCGCCGTCGCGCCGAACGCACTGCGCCGTGAGGCGAGCTCCTCCCGGTCTTCGGCGGCGAGCACCGGTCGCGCGCCCGCGTCGTGCAGTGCCCGGATGACCCGGGCTGCCGCCTCGACGGTGTCGTCGCGCAGGGCGTGCGCGACGACGAGGATGCTGCGCTGCTCGTCGCTCATGAGCCCCCTGTCAGTTCGTCCACGGTGTTCCTCCATTCTGACGGATCGGCACCCGATCCCGGACGGAGATGCACCACGTATTCGCGGTTCCCGTGCGTCCCCAGGATCGGCGACGCAATGAGACCGTGCGTGACCAGGCCCGCATCCCATGCCGACCACAGCACCTGGGCGATGGCATCAGCGCGCGCGATCGGATTGCTCACGAGGCCGCCTTTGACAGCCGTGCGCCCGACTTCGAACTGTGGCTTGATGAGCAGCACGACGTCGGCGTCGTCGGTGGCGACGTCGCGCACCGCCGGCAGGACATGCCGCAACGAGATGAACGAGAGATCGCCGGTCACCAGCCCGGGCTGTGCCGCGATGCCCGCGGCCTCGCTCAGCGTCGCGCGCGTCATGTACCGCACGTTGAATCCCTCGACGGCGATGACCTCGCGATCGGCGGCGATCTCGGCCACGAGCTGATCGTGGCCGACATCGACGGCGATCACGGGGCTTGCGCCGCGCTCGCGCAGCACCTGCGTGAAGCCGCCCGTCGAGGCGCCCATGTCGAGGGCGACGCGTCCGGAAGTCTTCACCGCGAACGCGTCGAGTCCGGCGATCAGCTTGTGGGCTGCGCGGCTCACGTAATGGTCGGGTGCGGCAACGGTGAGTTCCACCTCATCGCCGACCGGCGTCGACGGCTTGTGCGCGGCACAGCCGTCGACCTTCACGGCGCCCTGCGCGATGAGGGTCTGTGCGTGCGTGCGCGAGCGCGCGAGGCCGCGCGCGGCAAGGGCCCGATCGAGACGCTGCGTCATGCCGAGCGCGGGCCTGCCGGTCCCGCGTCGAGCTCGCGGGCCAGGGCGTCGTGCAACTGGGCATAGGCATCGGCGCGCTCCGACAGCGGCTGTTCCTCGATCACTCGCAGCCTGCTGATCAGCTCGTCCCGTTCGCCCGGTTCCATGGTGCCCATGGTAGACCGAACCGCCTTCCGATCAGGGACGGAAGAACGGGTCGGCGTACAGCGCCTCTTCGACGCGGAAGCCGAAGATCGCACGCCCCGAGTTCCATACCGCTGCCGCTGCCGCCCGCACGAGATCGATCGGACGGGTTCCGGCAGCCACCAGACGCAGATCGGCGCCGTCGATGCGCACGATCGCATCGCCGACCCGGGTCGTGCCGCCGTCCGTCTGCGTGGCGGGGTACGGCTCGAAGAGCTCGCGCAGGTCTCCGACGATGAACGTCGGCCGACTCGACGCCGGCGCCGCGAGTACGTGGCGCGGCCGGTCCACGCCGGTGAGCACGAGAACCGATGGGATGTCGGCGGCATGGGCACCCGCGATGTCGGTGTCGAGTCGGTCGCCGATGAAGAGGGGATGCTGTGCCCCGAACCGAGCGACGGCCTCATGGTAGATCGGCGGCTCGGGCTTGCCGGCCACGGTCGCCAGTCGTCCCACGGCCGTGTGCACAGCCGAGACGAGCGTGCCGTTGCCCGGCGCCATGCCGCGGGCCTGCGGGATGGTCCAGTCGGTGTTCGTGGCGATCCAGGGGATGCCGCCCTCGTCCTCCGGCAGCTTCAGGGCGAAAGCGGCCTCGGCAAGGTCGGTCCACGCGATGTCGGGTGAGAACCCCTGCAGCACCGCTGCCGGGGCGTCGTCGGCACTGCGCGTGACCGTGTACCCCGCCCGTTCCACCTCGCTCACCAGGCCTTCGCCCCCGACGACGAGGATCATCGCGGGTGCCGGTATCTGCGTGCGCAACAGCCGCACCGCTGCCTGGGGGCTGGTGACGACGTCTTCGGGCGTCGTGCGATCAAGGCCCAGTTCCCGCAGGTGTGCGGCGACGTGGGCGTCGGTGCGCGACGCGTTGTTCGTGATGTAGCCGAGGCGGGCGCCGCCCGCGGCCACGCGGGTCAGGCTCTCGACGGCGTGCGGAAGCGCACCCGACCCGGCATACACGACGCCGTCGAGGTCGGCCAGGACGGTATCGACGCCGTCGAGCGGGGTGGGGGTCTGCCGGTGTCGCGAGAACAGCCCCATCAGGCCTCGTCCCCCTCGCGGGGAACGTCCGGTTCTACGGGCGCAGCCTGCTCCTCGGACTCCGCGGATTCTTCCTCGGTCACGGGCTCGTCGAGCTCCTCGATGAAGACCGTCTCGCTCTCGTCGACGCCGGCGGCCTCGTCGAGCGCCTCCGCTGCCACATCAGCGAACTCCTGCCAGCGCTCGGCCTCGGACTCACGACCGAGCTCTCCGAGAACGGCGGCGCGAGCCGAGAAGAGAGCGGGACTCCATTCGAAGGCGCGCTCCGGATCCGCCTCGGGGATCTCCAGTTCTTGAAGCGCGCGCTGTGCGTCACCGAGGTCGAGCCACGCGCCCGACATCGCGATCGCGAGGTTCACCCGCACATCCGTCGGCAGTGCGGCCCGGTTCACCCCGCGCCCCTCTTCGAGAGCGCGCTCTGGTCGGCCCATTCCCCGTTCGCTGTCGACCATCAGCGCGATCTGGTCATCGCGCCCCGTCAGACGCCGATATGTGCGCAGCTCGCGCAGCGCGAGCGCGAAATCGCCGATCGCATACGCCGTGATGGCGACCGTCTCACGCGCGACCGGAATGCGACCCGCATGACGAGACGCGGCGAGAGCGTGCTCGTGTGCGAGCGCCGTGTCTTCATCGATCAGCCGAGCGGCCATCGCCAGGTGGCGGGCAACCCGCTCGGCATTCTCCTTGGTCAATGTCTTCAGCTCGTTGCGCGCGGCGGGGTGCAGATCGCGGGGAGTGATGTCCTCCGGCAGCCGAGGATCGAGCGGCCGGTCCGCGCGCTCGCTCTGCGGCGGACGCGTGGTGCGACGGTCATCGCGGCCCTCGACCCGACCATGGCCGCCCCGGTCGCCATACGGCTTCCGATCAGAACGGTCACCGTACGGCTTCCGATCAGAGCGATCACCATACGGCTTCCGATCAGAGCGATCACCATACGGCTTCCGGTCACCACGATCCGCATCGGGCTTCCGCTCACCACGGTCGCCATACGGCCTACGGTCCGAACGGTCACCGTACGACTTCCGATCAGTGCGATCACCGTACGGCTTCCGGTCACCACGATCCACATACGGCTTACGATCTCCCCGGTCACCATACGGCTTCCGATCAGAACGGTCACCATACGGCTTCCGATCAGAACGGTCACCATACGGCTTCCGATCAGAACGGTCACCATACGGCTTCCGATCAGAACGGTCACCATACGGCTTCCGATCAGAGCGATCACCATACGGCTTCCGATCAGAGCGATCACCATACGGCTTCCGATCAGAACGGTCACCATAGGGCTTACGGTCCCCGCGATCGCCAGAAGGCCTTTGGTCTCCGCGGCCCGCGTCGCGGCTGCGGTCCGAGGAACGCCCGTGCTGCTCTCCGCGCGCGCTGTACTTCTTATGTTCCGATCGCTGCGCGGGGCGACGCTGTTCGCCATCGCCGGCGCTCTTCGCGCGCTCTTCGTCTTCAGCCACGTCGATACCTCATCTGCTGATTCTGCCGTAAAACAGAAATGGCCACCTCAAGGGTGGCCATTTCTGGAAAAATGTTCGGCGGTGTCCTACTCTCCCACAGGGTCCCCCCTGCAGTACCATCGGCGCTGAGAAGCTTAGCTTCCGGGTTCGGAATGTGACCGGGCGTTTCCTTCTCGCTATGGCCGCCGAAACTCTATGGATATGTCAATCTGTTCTCGACCGCACATCGAGAACCACAAAGTGGACGCAAACATCATCGCAGGATCGATGAAAGTGTTATCAAGTCATCGGCTTATTAGTACCGGTCAGCTCCACACGTTACCGTGCTTCCACATCCGGCCTATCAACCCAGTAGTCTAGCTGGGAGCCTCTCGGGCACGAAGCCCATGGAAGTCTCATCTCGAGGCCGGCTTCCCGCTTAGATGCTTTCAGCGGTTATCCATCCCGAACGTAGCTAATCAGCGGTGCTCCTGGCGGAACAACTGACACACCAGAGGTTCGTCCAACCCGGTCCTCTCGTACTAGGGTCAGATCCTCTCAAACTTCCTACGCGCGCAGCGGATAGGGACCGAACTGTCTCACGACGTTCTAAACCCAGCTCGCGTACCGCTTTAATGGGCGAACAGCCCAACCCTTGGGACCTACTCCAGCCCCAGGATGCGACGAGCCGACATCGAGGTGCCAAACCATGCCGTCGATATGGACTCTTGGGCAAGATCAGCCTGTTATCCCCGAGGTACCTTTTATCCGTTGAGCGACAGCGCTTCCACAAGCCACTGCCGGATCACTAGTCCCGACTTTCGTCCCTGCTCGACCTGTCAGTCTCACAGTCAAGCTCCCTTGTGCACTTACACTCGCCACCTGATTGCCAACCAGGTTGAGGGAACCTTTGGGCGCCTCCGTTACTCTTTAGGAGGCAACCGCCCCAGTTAAACTACCCACCAGGCACTGTCCCTGAACCGGATCACGGTCCGAAGTTAGACATCCAGAGTGACCAGAGTGGTATTTCAACAATGACTCCACACTCACTGGCGTGAATGCTTCACAGTCTCCCACCTATCCTACACAAGCCACACCGAATACCAATACCAAGCTGTAGTAAAGGTCACGGGGTCTTTCCGTCCTGCTGCGCGTAACGAGCATCTTTACTCGTAATGCAATTTCGCCGAGTTCGTGGTTGAGACAGTTGGGAAGTCGTTACGCCATTCGTGCAGGTCGGAACTTACCCGACAAGGAATTTCGCTACCTTAGGATGGTTATAGTTACCACCGCCGTTTACTGGGGCTTAAATTCGCAGCTTCGCCGTAAGGCTGACCGCTCCTCTTAACCTTCCAGCACCGGGCAGGCGTCAGTCCGTATACATCGTCTTGCGACTTGGCACGGACCTGTGTTTTTAGTAAACAGTCGCTACCCACTGGTCTCTGCGGCCACCACACCCTTTCGGTGTAAAACCTAATAAGTGGATGGCCCCCCTTCTCCCGAAGTTACGGGGGTATTTTGCCGAGTTCCTTAACCACGATTCTCTCGATCTCCTTGGTATTCTCTACCTGACCACCTGAGTCGGTTTGGGGTACGGGCGGCTAGAACCTCGCGTCGATGCTTTTCTTGGCAGCAGAGGATCACCCACTTTTCATCCGCATCGTGTCTCACCCTTCATGACTCCCGGATTTGCCTAGGAGTCGGGCTACGCACTTGCACCAGGACAACCATCGCCTGGCATGGGCTACCTTCCTGCGTCACACCTGTTAATACGCTAGCCGCACCAGCATGGGGTCGAGCGTTCACCAGAACACCATCACCCCGAAGGGATCCGGCACGTCCTGGCTAGGACTCTTAGCACCACTGGATTGACTGGGGCGGTTCTTCGCCGGTACGGGAATATCAACCCGTTGTCCATCGACTACGCCTGTCGGCCTCGCCTTAGGTCCCGACTTACCCAGGGAAGATGAGCTTGACCCTGGAACCCTTGGTCTTCCGGAGGACGTGTTTCTCACACGTCTTTCGCTACTCATGCCTGCATTCTCACTCGTGTGCCGTCCACGGCTGGGTCACCCCGCCGCTTCACCCGGCACACGACGCTCTCCTACCCATCCACACGACTGGACCACGAAGGCCTGTCGAAAGTGCGAATGCCACATCTTCGGTGGCGTGCTTGAGCCCCGTTACATTGTCGGCGCGGAATCACTTGACCAGTGAGCTATTACGCACTCTTTCAAGGGTGGCTGCTTCTAAGCCAACCTCCTGGTTGTCAAGGCAACTCCACATCCTTTCCCACTTAGCACGCGCTTAGGGACCTTAGATGGTGGTCTGGGTTGTTTCCCTCTCGACGATGAAGCTTATCCCCCACCGTCTCACTGCTGCGCTCTCACTTACCGGCATTCGGAGTTTGGCTGACGTCAGTAACCTGGTCGGGCCCATCGGCCATCCAGTAGCTCTACCTCCGGCAAGAAACACGCAACGCTGCACCTAAATGCATTTCGGAGAGAACCAGCTATCACGAAGTTTGATTGGCCTTTCACCCCTATCCACAGCTCATCCCCTCAGTTTTCAACCTAAGTGGGTTCGGCCCTCCACGACGTCTTACCGTCGCTTCAGCCTGGCCATGGATAGATCACTTCGCTTCGGGTCTAGGACACGCGACTGAACGCCCTGTTCAGACTCGCTTTCGCTACGGCTTCCCCACCCGGGTTAACCTCGCCACGTATCACTAACTCGCAGGCTCATTCTTCAAAAGGCACGCTGTCACCCCTGCTAAGGAGGCTCCAACGGTTTGTAAGCAAACGGTTTCAGGTACTATTTCACTCCCCTCCCGGGGTACTTTTCACCTTTCCCTCACGGTACTTGTCCGCTATCGGTCATCTGGGAGTATTCAGGCTTATCAGGTGGTCCTGACAGATTCACACGGGATTTCTCGGGCCCCGTGCTACTCGGGATACTCTCCACGCCAAGAACACGCATTTCAGCTACAGGGCTCTCACCTGCTACGGCCCGCCTTTCCAGACGATTCGCCTATACGCTCTTGTCACGCCGACTGTCCGGCAGAACAGTCAAGAAAGTCCCACAACCCCCAGCATGCAACGCCCGCCGGCTATCACACACACTAGGTTTAGCCTCTTCCGGTTTCGCTCGCCACTACTCACGGAATCACTGTTGTTTTCTCTTCCTGTGGGTACTGAGATGTTTCACTTCCCCACGTTCCCTCTACCCGCCCTATACATTCAGGCGGGAGTCACCAGGTCGGCACGCCGCCTGGCGGGGTTTCCCCATTCGGAAATCCTCGGATCAAAACTCGCTTACCAGTTCCCCGAGGCTTATCGCAGATTGCCACGTCCTTCTTCGGCTCCAGATGCCAAGGCATCCACCGTTTGCTCTTAAAGACTTGAAATCACATGAGCACGACCCACAACAAAAAGCTGTGAGCCGAAAAAATCATCTATTCTTTAAGATGCTCGCGTCCACTGTGTAGTTCTCAACGTACGGGCGGTACCCGCCTGACCTGCCCCAACCGGGGAAGACCAGAACAAGTCCAGAGGAAGAACACGCCACCAAAAGCGGCGGGCCCGGTCCCTCAGGACCCAACAGCGTGCAGACACCCCGCTCCCCGATCCCCGCTTTCCTCCCACACCCGAAGATGTGACGTACTCACAGAAACCAGCCGCGCTGGTGTCATGTCAAATGTTCCACCCATGAGCCCCGACCACACACATTCGGTGTGGAACCGGGTACTGGAGCACCCCACCGAAGCGGGACACTCAGTTGCTCCTTAGAAAGGAGGTGATCCAGCCGCACCTTCCGGTACGGCTACCTTGTTACGACTTAGTCCTAATTACCGATCCCACCTTCGACGGCTCCCTCCACAAGGGTTGGGCCACCGGCTTCAGGTGTTACCGACTTTCATGACTTGACGGGCGGTGTGTACAAGACCCGGGAACGTATTCACCGCAGCGTTGCTGATCTGCGATTACTAGCGACTCCGACTTCACGTAGTCGAGTTGCAGACTACGATCCGAACTGGGACCGGCTTTTTGGGATTCGCTCCACCTCGCGGTATCGCAGCCCTTTGTACCGGCCATTGTAGCATGCGTGAAGCCCAAGACATAAGGGGCATGATGATTTGACGTCATCCCCACCTTCCTCCGAGTTGACCCCGGCAGTATCCCCTGAGTTCCCACCATTACGTGCTGGCAACAGAGAACGAGGGTTGCGCTCGTTGCGGGACTTAACCCAACATCTCACGACACGAGCTGACGACAACCATGCACCACCTGTACACCGACCACAAGGGGGCGACCATCTCTGGCCGTTTCCGGTGTATGTCAAGCCTTGGTAAGGTTCTTCGCGTTGCATCGAATTAATCCGCATGCTCCGCCGCTTGTGCGGGTCCCCGTCAATTCCTTTGAGTTTTAGCCTTGCGGCCGTACTCCCCAGGCGGGGAACTTAATGCGTTAGCTGCGTCACGGAATCCGTGGAAAGGACCCCACAACTAGTTCCCACCGTTTACGGGGTGGACTACCAGGGTATCTAAGCCTGTTTGCTCCCCACCCTTTCGCTCCTCAGCGTCAGTTACGGCCCAGAGATCTGCCTTCGCCATCGGTGTTCCTCCTGATATCTGCGCATTCCACCGCTACACCAGGAATTCCAATCTCCCCTACCGCACTCTAGTCTGCCCGTACCCACTGCACGCCCGAGGTTGAGCCCCGGGATTTCACAGCAGACGCGACAAACCGCCTACGAGCTCTTTACGCCCAATAATTCCGGATAACGCTTGCACCCTACGTATTACCGCGGCTGCTGGCACGTAGTTAGCCGGTGCTTTTTCTGCAGGTACCGTCACCCGAAGGCTTCTTCCCTGCCAAAAGAGGTTTACAACCCGAAGGCCGTCGTCCCCCACGCGGCGTTGCTGCATCAGGCTTGCGCCCATTGTGCAATATTCCCCACTGCTGCCTCCCGTAGGAGTCTGGGCCGTGTCTCAGTCCCAGTGTGGCCGGTCACCCTCTCAGGCCGGCTACCCGTCGACGCCTTGGTGAGCCATTACCTCACCAACAAGCTGATAGGCCGCGAGCCCATCCCAAACCGAAAAATCTTTCCAGACGCAGACCATGCGGCCACGCCTCATATCCAGTATTAGACGCCGTTTCCAGCGCTTATCCCAGAGTCCAGGGCAGGTTGCTCACGTGTTACTCACCCGTTCGCCACTAATCCACCCAGCAAGCTGGGCTTCATCGTTCGACTTGCATGTGTTAAGCACGCCGCCAGCGTTCATCCTGAGCCAGGATCAAACTCTCCGTAAAAAACGAAAGCCACAACACCACCGGGAAAACGGCAGACATCGCAGCGAGTTCAATCATGACCAAAAACGAATGTCACTGACATCCATAAAATTGATCCAAAGGAATTCTCAACCACCAACCAAAAGGCCGG
This sequence comes from Microbacterium horticulturae, assembly GCF_029094505.1. Classification (NCBI taxonomy): domain Bacteria; kingdom Bacillati; phylum Actinomycetota; class Actinomycetes; order Micrococcales; family Microbacteriaceae; genus Microbacterium; species Microbacterium horticulturae. The sequence goes on from NZ_CP119108.1 coordinate 2,165,214, forward strand.
CAGACGAGGATAATTTGGCATTTGACAAGTGCACGCTGTTGAGTTCTCAAGGATCGGACGCACCCACAACCCGGCCAACCAAGACCATCGCACAGGGCAACTTCACAATCATACCCGATCCGAGCGGCTTGTCTCTTCGACACGCCGATCTCTCGATCGGGAGTTCCCATCGTATCACCAACCCGACGGCTCTGAAACCGTGGATCAATGGATGGGAGGTGGTTCGCTGCTTGAGGGGCGGAGGCCTTTCGGCCGCTTCGCTCTTCCCTTTGGGGCGAACAAGTAATACTTTACGCACCGATCGGCGGTTCCAGCCAATCGCGGCTGCACCCCGGGCGTGTCGGGCTGATCACGCGGCAAATCCGTTCCGCGGCCACGGAGTAGCATCGGTTCATGCCGCCATCGGAGACCGCACCGGGCAGGCTTCTGCGCGGTATCTGGAACGCACTGGAACGGCCTGAATCCGAGCTCTCCGGCGCGGTCGGCCCGCGGCATCCCGTCCCCCTTCCCGCGCACACCGACGTTCCGGCCCTCGCCTGGAGCGCCGTCGCCGCCGCGTCTTGCGCCGCTGCGAGCCTCACCGGCAGGGCGGTCCACACGGTGGACCCCGATCGTGTCGCGGTCGCCTATCGCAGCCGCGTCGAGATCGACGGGGTCGAGCCCGCCATGTTCTCGCCGATGTCGGGCTTCTTCCGCACCGTTGACGGCTGGGTGCGCACACATGCGAACTATCCGCACCACAGCGCGGCGCTCCGGCTCGGGTTCGGCCTGAGCGAGACGGCGACGCGCGAGCAGTTCGCCGAGCGCCTCATCGCTCTTCCCACCGACCAGGCCGTCGAGCTCGCGCGTCGCGCGGGCGCTCTGTGCGTACCCGTGCGGACCGAGAATCCTCGAGAGGACGAGCGGCTGCGCTCCGCCCCCGTCATCGAGCTGCGTCATCTCGCCGATGCCGAGCCGAGGCCGCTGCCGGGCCGGTCTGCCCACGCTCCCCTGCGCGGGGTGCGCGTCCTCGATCTCACGCGGGTGATCGCCGGCCCCGTCGGCACACGCACCCTCGCGTTTCTCGGCGCCGACGTCCTGCGGATCGACCCACCGCACCTGCCCGAGCTCGAGCCGCAGCACTTCGACACCGGCCACGGCAAGCGGTCGGCGCTCCTCGACCTCGCTTCTCCCGAGGGGCTGCGCCGGTTCGACGAACTCCTCGCCGACGCCGACGTCGTCGCACTGGGCTACCGTCCCTCGGGTCTCACGCGGCTCGGAATCACTCCGCACGCCCTCGCCCGGCAGCGACCCGGGCTCATCGTCGCGCAGCACTCGGCCTGGAGCGATCCCGATCGGCGCGGGTTCGACAGTCTTGTCCAGCCTGCGAGCGGCATCGCACTCGTCGAGGGCACGCCCGAGGCGCCGGGCACCCTGCCGGTCCAGGCGCTCGACCACACGACGGGCTACCTTCTCGCCGCGGGCGTGATGACGGCCCTGGCACGGCGCAGCGCGGAAGGCGGGTCATGGCTCGTCTCGACATCACTGCGCCGTATCGCGGCGGAACTCCTCGGCCTGCCGCACTCCCCCACGGTTCGCGCCGCCCAAGCGCCCTCGTGGGAACGACACTCGCAGACGTTCGAGGTCGACGGACGACGCATCACGACCGCGGCACCCGCCATCGCATACCCGGGCGGACCGAGTCGGTTTCGCGCGCCGCGCCCCTGGGGCGGCGACCGTGCGGAGTGGTCCGCCTGAGTTGAGGCGACCTGCGGAGTTCAGGCGACCGCGGCCCGGAGGTCTGCGACGAGCGCGTCGAAGGCACTCGCGCGCTCGCGCTCGTCGCGGACGCGCAGGATCGCCGAGGGATGCGCCGTGACCATGACCCGCCGGCCCTCGGCCTCTTGCATGCGGCCCCGCTCCTGTCCGATGCGCACTGTCCGCCCCAGCACGGCACGCGCAGCGGTCGCACCGAGACAGACGATGGTTCGCGGGTCCACAGCGCCCACCTCCGCCTCCAGCCACGGGTGACAGGCTCGGATATGCGCGACCTGGGGGCTCTGATGGATGCGGCGCTTTCCCCGCTGCTCGAAGCGGAAATGCTTGACCGCATTGGTCGTGTAGACGCTGTCCGGCCGAATCCCCGCGGCCTCCAACGCGTCATGGAGCACATGACCGGCCGGCCCGACGAACGGCTCGCCCGCGAGATCTTCACGGTCGCCGGGCTGTTCGCCCACGAGCATGAGCTCCGCCGGCGCGGATCCGTCACCGAACACCGTCTGCGTCGCTTCGCGCCAGAGCTCACAGCCCCGACAGCTCTGGGCCGCCTCGCAAAGCCCTTCGATGTCGTCCGTCGCCGGCAGCCATGCCCCCGCCCCCGGGCGGTCCGGGTCATCCATGCGGCGAGTCTAGAACGCTCGACGTCGCAACTGAACCGCCCCGCACGCCAGGAGCGTGAGAACTCCCCAGATCGCGCAGGCCGGAGGCAGCACACGGTACGCGAGGTGCGCCGTTGTGAATGTCGGCGTGAGCGGCCCGTACACGGCCAGCCCGATGAACCACGCCGCGACGAGTGCGAGCGGCAACGCGGCGAGCCAGGCCCACGGCATCCACTCCGCCGTCATTCGACGCAGCGGCCGCGGCGGCGTCCGTCGCCACCAGAGCGCAGCCCACACCGCCAGCACAACGAGGCCGATGATGCTCGAGCCATGCTGGATCCACTTGTACCCCGGTAGCGACCCCCAGCTCGCGTTGAGCGCGGGCACCAGCTCCACGCCGAGCCTGCCTTCATGGCTGAAAGCATCCCAGGCCAGGTGCGAGGCGACGCCGATCGCGAGAGCCGCGACCAGGAGCAGGATGCTGGTGGCCGATGCCCTCCGCACGCCACGACGTGAGAACGTCTCGCGCGCGGCATCGGCAGCGCCGGCATCCCACTGGGCCGGAAGCCGGCACGCGACGAACGCCGGCACGAGCTCACGGGCCGCAGGGCGCAAGATGCACCGCCACACCAGCAGGAGCACCGCCGCCAGCAGGACCGTCACCGGCAACCAGGCGGGATCATGCGTCCACCCGTAGTCGACCGCCGTGCCACGCAGGAACAGCGGCAGGTCCGGCGTCATGGCGCCCACCGCGACCGCAGCGGGCGCCAGCGGCGTCCGCGTGAACGGGAGCGCGACGATCGCGTGGCTGGGCGTGAACGGCATAGCTCAGGCCGTGACGAACACCCCGGCCAGCGTCTTCTTTCCGCGTCGCAGCACCGACACCCGCCCGGGAAGGGCTCCGGTGATCAGTGCCCCCTCGTCTTCGACACGTGCGCCGTCCATCGAGACACCGCCCTGTGCGATGGCGCGCCGCGCTTCGCTCAGGCTCGCGACGAGCTCGGTGTCGACGAGCGCCTGGACGACGGTGGTCTCGATCGAGGCCTCGGTGTGCGGCAGCTCCTCCAGGGCGCTGCGCAGCACGCGCGGGTCGAGCGTGGTCAGATCGCCCTTGCCGAACAGTGCCTCGGAGGCCGCCGCCACGGCGGTCGCGGCATCCAGCCCGTGCACGGTCGTGACGACCTCCGCTGCCAGCCGCTTCTGCGCCGCGCGCCGGAACGGCTCGGCCTCGACGAGGCGCGCGTACTCCTCGATCTCGCCCCGGGTGAGGAACGTGAAGACTTTCAGCCGGTCGACCACGTCGGCGTCATCGGTGTTCAGCCAGAACTGGTACATCCGGTACGGGCTGCACATCTCGGCATCGAGCCAGATCGCATTGCCCTCGCTCTTGCCGAACTTCGTGCCGTCGCTGTTGGTGATCAGCGGCGTGCCGATGGCATGCACCGACGCCCCCTCCACCCGATGGATGAGGTCCACGCCGCTGGTGAGATTGCCCCATTGATCGGAACCCCCGGTCTGCAGCACACAGTCGTACTGCCGGAACAGCTCGAGGTAGTCGAGCCCCTGAAGGATCTGGTAGCTGAACTCGGTGTAGCTGATGCCCGCCTCGGAGTTCAGCCGGGCGCTGACCGCGTCCTTCTTGAGCATCGTGCCGACGCGGTAGTGCTTGCCGATCTCGCGCAGGAAATCGATCGCCGACAAGGGCGCCGTCCAGTCGAGGTTGTTCACCAGGCGCGCGGCGTTCTCGCCCTCGAAGTTGAGGTATCGCTCCACCTGGACGCGCAGCTTCTCCACCCATTCCTGGACGGTCTCGCGTGTGTTCAGGGTGCGCTCAGCCGTCGGACGCGGGTCGCCGATCAGTCCGGTCGAGCCGCCGACGAGCCCGAGCGGCTTGTGCCCTGCCAACTGCAGGCGGCGCAGGAGAAGCAGCTGCACGAGGTTGCCGAGGTGCAGGCTGGGCGCGGTCGGATCGAACCCGCAGTAATAGGTGATCGGGTCTCCGCCCAGCACGGCGCGCAGCGCCTCTTGGTCGGTGGAGACATGCACCAGCCCGCGCCACACCAGTTCGTCCCAGACGTTCTCGAACGTCTGGTCGTTGGCGGGAGCGAGGGCGCTCAGAGCGGGTGTTGACACGCCGTTCAGAGTATCAGCGACGTTCTCTCTGACTTCGCCGCGAGCGAACACCGATCAGGCGGCGTCGGCCAGTGTGGTCTGACCACATGTGTTAGACTGAGGTCACCGACGGAGCTCCTCCCCCATCTCGGGCCCCGTCGGCAGTCGGGGCATCCTACCCGCGGTGCGTCGCCGTATCGGGCGACCCCGGGTACGCCCTTTGCGCCGCCGGCCATCCCCCGGGTCGGCGGCGTCACCCCTGCCCGACAGACACGTCATGCCAGACTGGCGGGCATGGAGTTCTTCCCCGGTGCGGATGTGCTGCTGACCGCGGCGCTGTCGATCTTCCTGTTCCTCGCGCTCTGTGCGGCGCTCGTGCTGATCGTGGTCTCCCTGCGGCATCCATCCACCACCGCCCTTCTGGTCGCGGGCATCCTCGTCGTCATCGCGCTGGTCATCGTCGCCCTCGCCCCGGTGAACGTCCCCGCGATCATGGGCGTCATCCTCACCGCCCTGGGCATCGCCGTCGCCGTCATCGGCGGCAACCCGGTGGCTCGGCGCCTGTTGGAGATCGCCGCGGGCGCGCGCGTGCGTGAGACGGAAGACGGCGGGATCGTGGTGGTGGCGCAGGAGAAGGATGCCGCGCCCGAAGCCCCGCGCACTCTGATGCGCGGGGGCACGGTGATCGGATATCTCGAGCGACTCGCCGCAGTGATCTCCATCGTCGTCGGATATCCCGAAGCCATCGCCGTCGTCGTGGCGATCAAGGGCATCGGCCGGTTCTCCGAGCTGGGTGAGCCCGAGACGCGGGAGCGCTTCATCATCGGCACCCTCGCCAGTCTCGTCTGGGCATGCGCGGTCGGCGCGCTGCTGCGCCTTGCCGTGTGGTGAGCTCAGCCCCGCAGCAGCCGAAAGCCCTCCACCACGGCATTCGCCCCTGACGACGCCAGCGCCTGCGACACCGCGGACTGCGTGATCCCTTCGGCTGCGGCGAGTGCACGCTGGGTGGCGCCGACGCAGCGGCCATAGGTGAGCCGCCGCGAGCGCTCGCTCATCTGGGCGACCAGGTGATCGCGGGCGAGAAGATAGGCGTTGACCACTCGCAGATCGTCACCGTCTTCTGACGCGGCACCGGACGAGACCGCGTCAGATGACCAGCGCGCCACCTGCGTGCGTGCCGATGCAACGGCGCTCGCTGCGAGAGCCTCGACGTCTTCGATCGCGGCCCGGGCGGCCCACCAGGCGGTCCCCTCGGAGATACCTCCGGACGCGGATGGAATCTCTCCCGCCTCGCCCAGACCGACGCCGAACCGGCACTCGATACCGTCGGGCAGTGCGAGCTGGAACAGCAGGGTCGCCAGCAATGCGGCATCCCGGTGTGGATAGACGCCCTGCATCTCATCGCCGACGATGGGGTGCAGCGGCACGTCGACCGGCGGCCCGTCCTCGGTGAGCCTCTGCAGAACACCGTCAATCGTTCGCTGCGCCGAAGTACGGTCGGCGATGCGTCGGGAGCCGACGATGTCCACGATCACTGCGACAGCCATGCAATGAGCGTATCACTTATATTGGGCGATAATGAGCTTTCGGCTTATCAAACGCGAACCATAAGCCGGTCACGCCGCCGTCGTGCGACCCTTCACTCACATCAGCAGGCGGATCACAGACCCAGCGTGTGCGCCGCACCCTGCGCCCGTGCCACCAGCTCGGCACGCTGTTCGGCCACGCGCGCGGGGGCCGTGCCGCCGACGCCGTCGCGACTGCCGACGGAGCCTTCGATCGTGAGGACGTCGCGCACGGCCGGGGTCAGATGAGACGAGACCTCGGCGAGAAGCTCGTTCGAGGCGCCCTGCAGCTCGAGTCCCCGCTGCTCGCAGGCGCGCACCAAGGCGCCGGAGATCTCGTGTGCATCGCGGAAGGGCACGCCCTGGCGAACGAGCCAATCGGCGACGTCGGTCGCAAGCGAGAATCCCTCGGGCGCCAGCTGCGCCATTCGCTCCGTGTCGAATCGCATCGTGGCGACCATGCCCGCGAATGCCGGGAGCAGCAGCTCCAGGGTGTCGACCGAGTCGAAGACGGGCTCTTTGTCTTCCTGCAGGTCGCGGTTGTACGCGATGGGCAGCCCCTTGAGTGTGGTGAGGAGGCCCGTGAGATTGCCGACGAGGCGGCCGGCTTTGCCACGCGCGAGCTCCGCGATGTCGGGGTTCTTCTTCTGCGGCATGATGCTCGAGCCCGTCGAGTAGCCGTCATCGAGGGTCACGAAGCCGAACTCGCGCGTGTTCCAGAGGATGACGTCCTCGGCGAAGCGGGAGAGGTCGATGCCGATCTGCGCGGCGATGAACGCGAACTCCGCGACCACGTCGCGGGCGGCCGTGCCGTCGAGCGAGTTCTCGGACGGGCGGTCCAGGCCCAGCTCACGGGCGACGAGAGCAGGGTCGAGCCCCAGGCTGGAGCCGGCGAGCGCTCCCCCACCGTATGGGCTCACGCGCGCACGCGCCGCCCAGTCGCGCAGGCGCTCCAGGTCACGCACGAGGGGCCAGCCGTGGGCCTGCAGGTGATGCGCGAGCAGGATCGGCTGCGCGTGCTGCAGATGCGTGCGTCCCGGCATGATCGTCTCGGGATTCGCCTCGGCCTGCGACACTATCGCGTCGATCAGGCGCAGGATGCCGTGGGCCACGCTCTTCGCATGGTCCAGAAGATACAGCCGCACGAGGGTGGCGATCTGGTCGTTGCGGCTGCGACCGGCGCGCAGACGCCCGCCCAGGTCGGCACCGGCGCGTTCGATGAGTCCGCGCTCGAGTGCGCCGTGCACGTCCTCATCGCTGTCAGCGGCGACGAACGCGCCGGAGGCGACGTCGGCCTCGAGCCGGTCGAGGGCGTCACGCATACCGCTCAGCTGCGTGTCGTCGAGGTAGCCTGCGGCGTGCAGCGCCACCGCGTGGGCGCGCGACCCGGCGATGTCATAGGGCGCGAGCGCCCAGTCGAAGTGCGTGGACTTGCTCAGCGCCGCGAGCTCTGGGGAGGGACCGGAGGCGAACCGGGCGCCCCACAGAGCACCCTCGTTCGTGCCGTGCTCGCTCATGCCGCGTCCTCCCGCGAGGTGCCGTTCTGGCGCAGCAGCCACACGAGCATGGCCTTCTGCGCGTGCAGGCGGTTCTCGGCTTCGTCCCACACGACCGACTGCGGGCCGTCGATGACCTCGGCGTCGACCTCGTAGCCGCGGTCGGCCGGCAGACAGTGGATGAAGATCGCGTCGTCCTTCGCGAGCCCCATCAGCTCCGTGGTGACTTTGTAGCCGCCCAGGTCGCGGATGCGCTCGAGCTTCTCCTCCTCCTTGCCCATCGAGACCCAGGTGTCGGTGACGATGATGTCGGCACCGGCGGCGGCCTCGTTGGGGTCGGTGTACAGCGTCACCGAGCCGCCCGTCTCGGCGGCGCGGCGGTCGGCGTCGGCCACGACGTCTTCGCGGGGCGCGTAGGCCTCGGGGGATGCGACGCGCACGTGCATGCCGGCGGTCACGCAGGCCAGCACGTAGGAGTGCCCCATGTTCGATGTACCGTCGCCGAAGAAGGCGAGGGTGAGGCCCTCAAGACTCCCCTTGTGCTCGCGGATGGTGAGCAGATCGGCCAGCAGCTGGCACGGGTGGAAGTCGTCGCTCAGTGCGTTGACGACGGGAACGCGGGTGTCACGCGCCATCTCTTCGAGCCCGGCCTGCGCGTACGTGCGCCACACGATCGCGGCCACCTGGCGCTCGAGCACCCGTGCCGTGTCAGACGGCGTCTCCTTGCCGCCCAGCTGGCTGTTGGCCGTGGAGATGATCAGCGGCGAGCCGCCCAGGTCAGCGATGCCCACCGCGAACGAGACGCGGGTGCGGGTCGACGACTTGTCGAAGATCACCGCGACGGTCTGCGGACCCGACAGCGCCTTGTTCGCCCAGCGGTCCTTCTTCAGCTCGATCGCGAGATCGAGGATCTCGGCCTGTTCGGCCGAGGTCAGGTCGTCGTCACGGAGCAGGTGGCGGGTCATGCGTTGTCCTTCATGTCGGATGCCGCGACCTCGGAGAGAGCGGCGGAGAACAGGGTGGTGAATTCATCGACCTCGGCATCGCCGATCGTGTACGCGGGCGCGATGCGGATCACATCGGCCGTCGGCGCATTGACGATCAGGCCGCGGCGCTGGGCGGCATCCCGCACCTCGCCGGCGACGGGCGCCGACAGGGTCATCCCGATCAGCAGACCCGCACCGCGAGTGCCGGTGACCAGCGGCAGACCCTCGACAGCGGCACGCAGCTGGGCGCCGCGGTCGGTGACGTTCTGCAGCAGGCCGGTGTCTTCGATCTCGGCGAGCACGGCGCTGCCCACAGCGGTGGCCAGCGGATTGCCACCGAACGTCGAGTTGTGCGTGCCCGGGAAGAAGAGATCATGGTCGCCGAAGGTCACCAGTGCCCCGAGCGGGAAGCCGGCGGCGATGCCCTTGGCCAGGCTCATAGCATCGGGCACGATGCCCTCCCGCTGGAACGCGAACCACTCCCCCGTGCGCCCGACGCCGGTCTGCACCTCATCGACGATGAGCAGTGCGCCGTGCGCGGTCGTGAGCTCCCGTGCGCGTTTGAGGAAGCCGTCCGGCAACGGCACGACGCCCGCCTCGCCTTGGACGGGCTCGACGACGAGGGCGGCGACGGTGTCGTCGATGCCGGCCTCGAGCGCCTCGATCGTCGGATCGATGTGCGCCACGTCGGGCAGCAGCGGCTGGAACGGGTCCTGGTAGAGGGGCTTGGGCGTGAGCGACAGAGACCCCATTGTCCGCCCGTGGAAGGCGCCGTTCAGGCTCACGATCGTGCGCTTGCCGGTCTTGTGCGCGTGCAGCCGCGCGAGCTTGATCGCAGTCTCGTTGGCTTCGGATCCGGAGTTCGCGAAGAACACGTGCCCACGCTCGCCGGTGCCCGCCAGGCGCTTGAGGCGTGCGGCCAGCTCGAGCTGCTGCGGCGTGGCGAAGTAGTTCGACACGTGCGCCAGCGTCGCGGCCTGTCGTGAGACGGCGTCGACGAACACCGGGTGCGCGTGACCGAGTGCGTTCACCGCGATGCCGCCGAGGAAGTCGAGGTAGCGGGTGCCGTCGGCGTCCCATACGTGCGAGCCCTCGCCGCGGACGAGCAGCGCGAGCCGTCCGCCGAGGTTGAGCAGATCGCGGGAGGCTTCATCCTGCCATGTGGTCATTGCGCGACCACCTCCGTTCCGATGCCGTGCTGGGTGAAGAGTTCGACGAGCACCGAGTGCGGCACGCGTCCGTCGATGATGGCCGCCGTGTCGACGCCGGACTCGACCGCGTCGAGGCATGCGCGCATCTTGGGGATCATGCCTGATTCCAGTCGCGGCATCATCTCGCGCAGCTCGGTCGCGGTCAGGTGCGAGACGAGCGAGTCGCGGTTCGGCCAGTCGGCGTACAGGCCCGGCACGTCGGTGAGGACCACGAGCTTCGTGGCGTTCAGCGCTGTAGCGAGTGCGGCGGCCGCGGCATCCGCGTTCACGTTCAACGAGTGCCCCGGATTGTCGAGATCGGGCGCGATCGATGAGACGACGGGGATGCGGCCGGCGGCGAGGTGGTCGAGGATGGGCTGCGGATCGACCTGCACGACGTCGCCCACCCGGCCGAGGTCATGCTCGACACCGTCGATGACGACGCCGCGGCGGCGGCCGCCGAAAAGCCCCGCGTCTTCGCCCGACAGCCCGGTGGCGATCGGTCCGTGGGCGTTGATCTTCGCGACCAGCTGCGGGTTGATCTGACCGGTCAGCACCATGCGCACGACCGAGATGGCCTCGGTCGAGGTGACCCGGTAGCCGCCCTTGAACTCACTGGGGATCGCAAGTCGGTCGAGCATCGACGAGATCTGTGGGCCGCCGCCGTGCACCACCACCGGCTGCACGCCGACGTAGCGCAGGTACGCTATGTCGGCGGCGAACGCCTCTTGCAGCTCGTCGGAGACCATAGCGTTTCCGCCGTACTTGATCACGATGATCTGATCGCGGAAGCGCCGAAGCCACGGAAGCGACTCGACGAGGGTCAGCGCCTTGGCCGAGGCCTTCGCGGGGTCGGTGCGCTGCAGGTCGATCTCGCTCATGAGGAGTACGCGCTGTTCTCGTGGACGTAGTCGTGCGTGAGGTCGTTCGTGAGGATCGTCGCGGTGGCCTCGCCGGTCTTCAGATCGATGACCACGTGGGTGGCACGCGGTGTCAGGTCGACGTCGTCACGGGGCGCGTCCGGCCCGCCCTCGGTGCACACCCGGACCCCGTTCATCCACACGTCGGTGTCGTAGGGGTCGAAATCGGCCCGAGTGGTACCGATGGCCGCCAGCACGCGACCCCAGTTCGGGTCGTTGCCGAAGATCGCCGCCTTGAACAGGTTGTTGCGGGCCACCGAGCGGCCCACCTCGACGGCGTCGGACTCGGATGCCGCGTGCCGCACCTCGATCGTGATGTCGTGGCTGGCGCCCTCGGCATCGCCCTGCAGCTTGCGGGCGAGCTCTTGACAGAGGTCGGTGAGCTCGGCGGTGAACGCCTCGAGATCGGGCGTCACCTCGGAGGCGCCCGATGCCAGCAGGGTCACCTGGTCGTTGGTCGACATGCAGCCGTCGGAGTCGAGCCGGTCGAAGCTCACCCCGGTGGCTGCCCGCAGCGCGGCGTCGGCCTGCGCGGCGTCGATCGCCGCGTCGGTCGTGATGACGACGAGCATCGTGGCAAGGCCCGGCGCCAGCATCCCGGCTCCCTTCGCCATGCCGCCGATCGTCCACCCGGAGCGGGTGCGCACGGCGGTCTTGCTCACGGTGTCGGTGGTCATGATGGCGGATGCCGCGGCTTCGCCCCCGTCGGCGGAGAGCGCCGCGACGCCCTTCGTGACGCCGTCGAGGACCTTGGCGCGGAAGGCCTCGTCACCGAAGCCGATGAGCCCGGTCGAGCAGACGAGGATGTCGCCCGCGCTCACCCCGAGCAGCTCCGCCGCCTTCTCGGCGGTCTGGTGCGTGGTCTGGAAGCCGAAGCTGCCGGTGAAGCAGTTCGCTCCGCCCGAGTTGAGCACGACCGCCTCGACGACGCCGTCGCCGACGGCCTGCTCCGACCAGAGGATCGGATTCGCCTTGGCGCGGTTGCTGGTGAAGACGGCCGCCCCGACCTTGGCGGGGCCGCGGTTGACCACGACTGCCACGTCGGGTCTGCCGGTGGATTTGAGACCCACGGCGACGCCGGCCGCCTCGAACCCCTTCGCTGCGGTGACGGTCACGGTGCGACTCCGTTCACGGTGAGGGCGCGGCCTTCGTCGAGATCCAGCGCGATGTTCATGGACTGCACGGCCGCACCGGCCGTGCCCTTGACGAGATTGTCGACCGCGGTGACGACGGTGACGCGGTTCACGTCGCGGTCGATGTGCAGCCCCATCAGCGCCGTGTTCGCGCCGATGACGTCGGCCGTGCGCGGATACACGCCCTCAGGCAGCAGCTGCACGAACGTCTCGCCGGCATACGCGTGCTCCCACGCGCCACGGATGTCGGCATCGGTGACGCCGGGGGCGATGCGTGCCGAGCAGGTGGCCAGGATGCCGCGGGCCATGGGCACGATCACCGGGGTGAAGGAGAGGTGCACGTCGGCGGCGCCCGCCGCCCGGAGAGCCTGGGCGACTTCGGGGATGTGCCGATGGACGCTCCCGACGGAGTACGGGCTCGCAGATCCGAGGATCTCACTGCCCAGCAGATGCGGTTTGAGACTCTTGCCGGCGCCGGATGGCCCGACCGCGAGCACCGCGACGAGGTCGGTCGCGTCGATCACGCCGGCGGCGACGCCGGGCGCCAGCGAGAGCGCGACGGTCGAGGCGTTGCAGCCGGGGGCCGCGATCCGGGTCGCGCCCACGAGGTTCGCACGCTGTTTGCCGGTCGCCGTCGGCAGTTCGGGAACCCCGTACGCCCACGGCTCGTGGAAGTCACCGCCGTAGAACGCGTCCCACGCCGCGTGCGAGACGAGCCGGTGGTCGGCGCCGGCGTCGATGACCAGCCCGACGTCGGTGAGCGCGTCGGTGTACTGGCCGGACTGTCCGTGCGGCAGCGCGAGGAAGACGATGTCGTGGCCGGCGAGGATCTCGGGTGTCGTGTCTTGCAGGGTCAGATGCGACAGCGAACGCAGATGCGGCTGGTGCGCTACAAGCGGCTGCCCGGCATTCGAGTGCGCGGTGACCGTGCGGATGTCGATGTCGGGGTGTGCGGCGAGAATGCGGAGGATCTCTCCTCCCGCATAGCCGGAGGCGCCGGAGACGGCGACCGAATAGGTCATTCTTCTACCTTAGTTTCTGGGATCGCCGGGGCTGAGCCGGCACGGACCGATGACGGCGACGCCCTTCCCGCCCCGAGGGACGGAATGCAGCATCGCCTAGAGTCGGCGGTCGCCCAGACGTCGACGCGCGCAACCGAGGCTCACACGGAGCTGCTCGAGGTTCGCGGCCGAAGGCATGGCCCGACGATAGCCGCCGGGGCGCGGCATCCGCAAATCGTGTGTCACAGATGAAGCGCGAGGAACGCGTTCGTGCGGTCCCATGCGTCGGCGGCCGCATCGGCGTCGTACCGCAGGCCGGCGTCGTTGAAGAACGCGTGTTCGGCGCGGTCGTACACGACCGCGGTGAAATCGACGCCCGCGGCCGTCATGTCACGTCGCACCGTCGGCAGAGCGTCCATCAGCGCCGCGTCCTTGCCGCCGTACAGCGCCAGCACCGCGCCCTGGATGCTCGGCATGCGGCTCTCGTCGGGTGCCGTGCCGTAGAACGGCACCGCGGCACGAACACGGTCGTCGGCTGCCGCCAGAAGGAACGCGTAGGTGCCGCCGAAGCAGAAGCCCACCGTCCCGACGCGTCCGTCGACGCCCGGCTGCTCGTCGAGCCAATCGATCGCCGCCGTGAGGGCGCCGACCGCCCACCCGGCGTACTCGGGGGCACGACCGCCGGCGAGCGCCTCGCGCATGCGCGGCTGCGCCGCGGTGCGCGCGGCCTCGTCGGTGGAGTTCATGAGCGCGAACAGTTCCTGCCCCATCGCCGGCGCAACACCGGCATGGCTCAGGATGTCGGGCGCTATGACCACATAGCCCTCGCCGGCGAACCGATCGGCGACGGCGCGGATGTGGTCGGTGAGCCCCCAGATCTCGTGGATCACGACGAGCCCCCCGCGCGCCTCGCCCGCGGGGCGGGCCACGTGGGCGTCGAACGTCGTTCCGTCGGGGACGGTGAGCATCAGCGTCTCAGGCATACTCTCACGCTAGCGCGGCGTCGGCGGTCAGTCGCGGATCTTCGCGCCGAAGCGCTCGGCCGCACGCTCCACGCCCTGCAGTTTCGCCGCGGTCGCCTCGGCCGCCGTCAGCGTCCGGTCGACGGCGCGGAACAGCAGCGCGAACGTCAGGCTCTTCGTTCCCTCGGGAACGCCCTGCCCACGGTAGTCGTCGACGAGGCGCAGCGATTCGAGCAGCGCGCCGCTGCCGTCTTCGAGCGCACGGCGCACGGCGCCGGCCGGCACCTCCACCGGCACGACGAGCGACACGTCCTGCGTGGCCGCCGTCTGCGTGGACAGGGATGCCGCGGCCACCGGCTCGCCGGCCGCGCCCAGCAGCGCATCCAGGTCGAGCTCGGCGACATACACTCGCCCATTCAGGTCGGCGTCGGCGGCGACCTGAGGCAGCAGCTCACCCGCATAGCCGATCTCGCGGCCGGCGACGCTCAGCACCGCAGTGCGGCCCGGGTGCAGCGCCGCGCGCTCCCCCTGGGCGACCTCGAGGTCCACTCCCGCCGCGGCAGCGATCACCCTGACGACGTCGAGCGCGTCGGCGAGGTCGATGGGCACGGCCGGCTGCTCCGGCTGCTTAGCGATGCGATTGCCGGCCAGAAGGACCGCACCATGGCGGGGCTGGGACGGCAGGGCTGCATCCAGCGCCGCGAGAGTGGCCTCGTCGGGGCGCTGCGCGGGCGGCGGCACCTCGTCGGTGCCGTACTCCACGCCCGGCTCGGGCAGGAACACCGACCCGAGTTCGAACAGGGCGAGGTCGGTGAGCCCGCGGGACAGATTGCGGTGCGCAACCTGCAGAAGCCCCGGCACCAGCGAACGGCGCAGGGACGGCGCATGCCCGTCGAGCGGGTTGGCCAGCGTGATGCTCGGCAGGTGCTCGCCGGTGGCCGAGCCGTGCAGATCGTTCTGCTCGGCGGTCGTGAAGGGGAACGACGGCGTCTCGACCAGACCGGCCGCGGCCAGGGCATTCGCGACGCGACGCCGACCCTTCTGGCTCGGCGTCCAGCCGCGGCCCGACGGAGGCGTGGGCAGCACCGAGGGCACGCGGTCCAGCCCGACGATGCGGGCCACCTCCTCGGTCAGCGTCCACTTGTCGGTCAAGTCCGGACGCCACGACGGCGGGGTGACCAGCCAGTGGTCGCCCGCGTCGAAGACGTCGCAGCCGATCGTGGTCAGGGCCTCGGCGGTCTCGTCATCCGCGTAGTCGACCCCCACCAGCGCCGGGGCGAAGGGCTTGGGCAGGGCGATCGCCTCACGCTCGTAGGAGGCGAACAGCGCGCCGCCGGTCTCGGTGTCGAGCGTGCCGCCGGCCAGCTCCACCATCAGGTCGGCCACGCGGCGTGCAGCGATGAACGGGACGAGCGGATCGACGCCGCGCTCGAAGCGCCGTGACGCCTCGCTGGGCAGCTTGTGGCGCCGGGCGGTGCGGGCGATGGTCACCGGGTCGAACACGGCCGCCTCGATGAGGACGTTGGTCGTCTCGGATCCCATCTCGGTGGTGGCGCCGCCCATGACGCCGGCCAGGCCGATGGGGCCCGAGCCGTCGGTGATGAGCAGGTCTTCGGGGTCCAGCGCGCGCACCTGGTCGTCGAGGGTGGTGAGCTTCTCACCCGGCCGCGCGCGACGCACGGTGATGCCCTCGGTCAGCTTGTCGAGGTCGTAGCCGTGGATGGGATTGCCGAGCTCGAGCATCACGTAGTTCGTGATGTCGACGAGGATCGAGATCGAGCGGATGCCGGCCAGCACGAGACGGGCGATCATCCACGGGGGCGTCGGGGATGAGGCATCCACCCCCCGCACGATGCGCGCGACGAACTCCGTCGCGCCGACGTTGCCGCGGATCGGGGCGTCGTCGACGACGGCGACCGAGAAGCCGCCCTCGGGCTGTTCGAGTTGCGCCCACTCTCGCACGCCCGGGTCGCGGAACGCGCTGCCGGTGGCGTGCGCATACTCGCGCGCCACGCCACGCAGACTCAGCGCGTAGCCGCGGTCGGGCGTGACATTGATCTCGGCGGCGACGTCGTCGAGGCCGAGCAGGCTGACGGCGTCGCTGCCCACCGGCGCGTCGATGCCCAGGTCGGCCAGCCGCAGGATGCCGCTGTGCTCGTCGCCGAGCCCGAGCTCGCGAGCCGACGCGATCATGCCGTCGGAGACGTGGCCGTAGGTCTTGCGCGCCGCGATCGGGAACGGGCCGGGCAGCACGGCGCCTGGCAGCGTCACCACGACCTTGTCGCCGACGCCGAAATTGTGCGCACCGCACACTATTCCGCGTACGCCGCCGTTCGCCTCGCCGACGTCGACCTGGCACCAGTTGACGGTCTTGCCGTTGGTCTGCGGCTCACCGGTCATCTCGAGCACCTGCCCGACCACCACCGGGCCCGACACCTCGAAGCGGTGCACGTCCTCCTCTTCGAAGCCGACCGACACCAGCGACGCCAGGACGTCCTCCGCAGTCGCCTCCGGCGCCACATCGACGTATTCACGCAGCCACGAGAGCGGGACGCGCATCACACCACCATCCCGAACTGCTCGCTGAAACGGATATCGCCTTCGGCCATCTCGCGCATGTCCTGCACATCGCTGCGGAACATGAGCGCACGCTCGACGCCGATGCCGAACGCGAAGCCGCTGTAGACCTCGGGGTCGATGCCGGCGGCGCGCAGCACGTTGGGGTTGACCATGCCGCAGCCGCCCCACTCGATCCAGCGGGCGCCACCCTTGAAGGTGGGGTGCCACAGGTCGAACTCGGCGGACGGCTCGGTGAACGGGAAGTAGTTGGTCCGCAGGCGCGTCTTGGCCTCTGCGCCGAACAGCTGGCGCGCGAGGTGATCGAGTGTGCCCTTCAGATGCGCCATCGTGATGCCCTTGTCGACCACGAGCCCCTCCACCTGGGTGAAGACCGGCAGGTGGGTGGCGTCGTACTCGTCGGTGCGGAACACGCGCCCCGGCGAGACGATGTAGATCGGCAGTTCGCGGGTGAGCATCGAGCGCATCTGCACGGGGCTGGTCTGCGTGCGCATGACCAGGTGCCGCTCGGGCGGGTCGACGTAGAACGTGTCCTGCATCTGGCGGGCCGGGTGGTCGGGGTCGAGGTTGAGGGCGTCGAAGTTGTACCACTCGTGCTCGAGCTCGGGGCCCTCGGCGACCTCCCAGCCCATGCCGACGAAGATGTCGCCGATCTGCTCCTGCAGGAGGGTGAGGGGATGCCGCGCCCCGACGCGCGCGCGTGACGGCAGCGCCGTGACATCCACCCGCTCCGCCTCCAAGCGCGCCGCGGTCTCGGCGGCCTCCAGCTCGCCCTCGCGGGCGACGAACGCCTGGTTGACCCGGCCTCGGGCTTGACCGACGAGCTTGCCGAACTCGGCCTTGCGTTCCGGGGGCACCTCGCGCATGCGTGCGTTGAGCTTCGCCAGCGGCGAGGCCTCGGCGGAGTGCGCGGTGCGCGCGGCCTTCAGCGCGGCCGTGTCGGTCGCGGCGGCGATGGCTGCCAGCGCGGCCTCGACCGCGGCATCCACCGCCTCAGGGGTGATCTCAGAAACCTCGTCGGACACGAGAATCGAGTCTACCGGGGCGCAGGCCGCGCCCCGGACGGCTCAGGCCTGGCGGCCGTCGAACTTGCCGAGTCCCCGACGAACCGCGATCCGCTCGGTCGCGGTCGTGGGGTCGCCGCCGTCGCCGGGATCGAGGTGCGGCGCCTTCGGCGAGCGGCGCATCCTCTTCTCGACGCGGTAGGCGACATACGACAGCAGCAGACACAGGGCCACGTAGATCGAACCGCCGACGATCGCGGCGGGCACGAGCGGCGAACCGTACTGGATCTGCGTGCCGAGCAGCTTGATGACGTACAGCAACTCGGGGTACGTGATGATGAAGCCGAGTGCGGTGTCTTTCAGCGCGACGACGAGCTGCGAGATGATGACCGGCATCATGGCCCGCACGGCCTGCGGCAGCAGGATGAGACGCATCACGCCGTTCTTGCGCAGGCCGATCGCGTACCCGGCCTCCTTCTGACCGCGGGGCAGGGACTCGACGCCGGCGCGGATCGCCTCGGCCAGAACCGAACCGTTGTAGGCGATAAGTGCCACGACGACGGCCACATACGGCGTGACCTTGATTCCCACGGTCGGCAGACCGTAGTACATCAGCATCATGAAGATCAGGACGGGGATGGCGCGGAGAATCTCGACGATCCAACCGACGGGCACACGGATCCATGCGTGGTCGGAGAGCCGCCCGACGGCGAGGATGAAGCCGAGGATCAGCGCACCGACGCCCGCGACGATGAACGCCGAGAGGGTGTGCCAGAGGCCGTCGAGGATGCGCATCCAGATGGCCGTGTATCCGAAGATCGACCACTTCTGCGCAGTGAACTGCCCGGTCGCATACAGCCGCCAGACGGTGAGACCGATGAGCGCGAGCACCACGAGGATCGTGACGACGCCGAGCACGCGGTTTCGCAGACGGGCGCGCGGCCCGGGCACATCGTAGAGGACGGAGCTCATCGTTCGACCTTCCACTTGCGCTCGAGGACCCGTTGCAACCAGGCCAGAAGCAGAACGAGGACGACGAAGATCACGGCGATCAGCAGCAGCGTCAGAAGCTGGTTCTCACCGGTGACCATCGCCTGGAAGATGTTGTCTGCGCTCGCGGTGCGGTGCTCGCTCAGATACGCGGTCACCGATCCGAGGTTCAGCACCGAGAATCCGGCGGCGACCGTGGTGTTCTTCAGGAGCGCGATGAGCACACTCATCATCGGCGGCACCACCGAGCGGAACGCCTGCGGCAGGATGACGAGGCTCATCACCTGACCGAAGCCCAGCCCCAGAGCCCGGGCGGCCTCAGCCTGCCCGACCGGGACGGTGTTCACGCCCGAGCGGATCGTCTCGGCGATGTAGGTGGCGGTGTAGACCCCG
This sequence comes from Microbacterium horticulturae, assembly GCF_029094505.1. NCBI lineage: Bacteria > Bacillati > Actinomycetota > Actinomycetes > Micrococcales > Microbacteriaceae > Microbacterium > Microbacterium horticulturae. The sequence continues at coordinate 2,183,900 of NZ_CP119108.1, forward strand.
AGCGCGATCGTGGCCAGCATGATGGCGTTGATGCGCTGGCCGAGCAGGATCGGGATGCAGAACGCGAAGAAGAACATGACCAGCGTGAGCGGGGTGTTCCGGATCCAGTTCACGTACACGGTACCGACCGCGCGGGCGATGGGCACCGGCGAGACGCGCATCGCCCCGACGATGAAGCCCAGTACGAGCGCTATCACCCCGCCGGCGAAGAACAGGACCAGCGTCCCTTCGATGGCCTGCCACCACAGGTGCCCGACCTCGTCCATGTCGCCTCTCTTCCTGTCCGATCGTGCGCGGTCTGTCTCCGATATGGGAGCCGGGCGGCGGCGCACCGCCGCCCGGCGTCACAGATCAGCCGACCGGGTCGACCTTCGGCTGCTCGGCGGTCACGCCGGACTTGCCGAGGTTGTTGTCGAAGATCTTCTGCCAGATGTCATGGCCGTCGGTCAGCGTGTCGTTGAAGAACGTCTGCAGCGCGGTGTCGTCCTTGGCCAGGCCGATGCCGTACCGCTCCTCGCTGAACACGTCGCCGACGGTCTTGAGGTGGTCGGGGTCCTGCGCGGCGTAGCCGAGCAGGATCGCCTCGTCGGTGGTCACCGCGTCGACCTGGCCCTGCAGAAGGTCCTGCACGCAGGTCGAGTACGTGTCGTACTCCTTCGTCTTGGCCGGGGTCTCGTCCTTGATCCGCTGGATCGAGGTCGACCCGGTCGCCGAGCACACCACGTCGCTGGCGGTCAGCGAGTCCTTGCCGGTGATCGTGTCGTTGTCCTTGGCGACGAGCAGGCCCTGCCCGGTGATGAAGTAGGGACCGGCGAAGGAGATGAGCTCCTTACGCTTGTCGGTGATCGAATAGGTGCCGACGTAGAAGTCGATGTCGCCGTTCACGATCGACTGCTCACGGTTCGCGGACGCGATCGGCTTGAAGGTGATCTTGTCTTCGCCGTAGCCGAGGGATGCCGCCATCCAGCGGGCGATGTCGATGTCGAAGCCGCTGCGCTTGTTGGTGGTGGTGTCGAGGTAACCGAGGCCGGGCTGGTCCTCCTTGACGCCGATCGTCACCTTGTCGGCCTTCTGGATGCGGTCGAAGGTGGGACTGTCGGTGAGGCTCACGTCGGTGGCCACCGTCCACGGCGTGTTGCTTCCGCCGTCGCCGTTGTCACCGTTCCCGGTGTCGCCCGGCGTGCCGCTGTTGCACGCCGTGAGCGCGATGGCCGCGACGGCGGCGATGCTCAGGCTCGCGAGGATGCGTGTCTTGCGCATGTGTTTCTCCTTTGTCAGGGGTGCAGGTCAGTGGGTGAGGAGCTTCGAGAGGAAGTCCTTGGCGCGCGCCGACGACGGGTTCGTGAAGAACTCCTCGGGCGTGGCCTCCTCGACGATCTGGCCGTCGGCCATGAACACGACGCGGTCGGCCGCCTTGCGGGCGAAGCCCATCTCGTGGGTGACGACGATCATCGTCATGCCGTCCTGGGCCAGCTCGACCATGACGTCGAGCACCTCGTTGATCATCTCCGGGTCGAGCGCGCTGGTCGGCTCGTCGAAGAGCATCACCTTGGGGTTCATCGCGAGTGCACGGGCGATGGCCACGCGCTGCTGCTGCCCGCCGGAGAGCTGGCCGGGCAGCTTCGAGGCCTGTGCACCGACGCCGACGCGCTCGAGCAGAATGCGTGCCTGCGCTTCGGCGTCCGCCTTCTTCATCTTGCGGACCTTGATCGGCCCGAGCGTGACGTTGTCGAGGATCGTCAGGTGCGAGAAGAGGTTGAACGACTGGAACACCATGCCGACGTCGCTGCGCAGCTGGGCGAGGCCCTTGCCCTCCTTGGGCAGCTCGGCGCCGTCGATGGTGATCGTGCCGCTGGTGATGGTCTCGAGTCGGTTGATCGTGCGGCACAGGGTCGACTTGCCGGAGCCGGACGGGCCGATCACGACCACCACCTCACCGCGGTTGACCGTGAGGTTGATGTCTGTGAGGGCTTGGAAATCGCCGTAGTGCTTCTGCACGTCCGTGATCACAACGAGCGGGTCACCGCGTCGAACAGAGATGTTCGACGTCTTCGGAGCCGCGTCTTCGGGGATCGTCATGCAGACAACACTAAGCAACCGCTCAGGTAATCCGCGACTTCGGCGCGGGACGTTTACCGATCCGTGATCGAGGCGCGTTGCGCGAAGGCCGTCTCGTACAGGCACACGCTCGCCGCCGTGGCGAGGTTCAGCGATTCGGCGCGGCCGTAGATCGGCAGCCGGAGCGCCTGGTCGGCGAGGCTCAGCACCTCGTCGTCGAGCCCGCGCGCCTCGTTGCCGAACAGCCACGCGACAGAGCCGGCGAGCACCCCCGACTCGCGCGCCGCGAGAAGGTCGGCGCCCTTCACATCGGCCGCGAGAACACGCAGCCCGGCCGCACGCGCCGCCGTGACGGCATCCACCGCTTCCCCGCCGAGTGCGAGCGGCACATGGAACAGCGAACCCGTTGTGGCGCGCACGACTTTCGGGTGGAACGGGTCGACCGTGCGCCCGGTGAGGATCACCGCGTCCGCGCCGGCGGCGTCGGCAGCGCGGATGATGGTGCCGAGATTGCCGGGATCGCGCACCTGCTCGCAGATAGCGATGAGCCGGGGGGATGCCGCGAGCACATCGCGCATGCGCACCGGGAACTGCTGGGCGACCGCGATCACTCCCTGCGGAGTGACCGTGTCGGCCATCGCCTCGACGACCTGCTCGGTCGCGTAGACGACCTCGACACCGGCGTCGGCGGCGCGCTCGGCCAGATCGGTGTGCTTCTGGGCGGCCGTCGGTGTGACGAACAGCTCGACGATCCCGTCCGGCCGGTAGGTCAGCGCCTCACGCACGGCCTGCGGGCCCTCGAGCAGGAACAGCCCTGTCTCGTCGCGATGGCGACGCTTGACGAGCTTTGCGACGGTGCGCACGCGGGCAGATCGCGGGTTCTCCAGCACGCCCTCAGTCTATGGGGGCGAGGCGAACGAGAACGGGCGCCCCTGCACGCAGGGACGCCCGTTCGGGAGGATCAGCTCACGCCTTGGGGGCGTTCACGTTCTCCGGCAGTGCCTTCTTCGCGGTCTCGACGAGAGTCTTGAACGCGGCCTGGTCGTTGACAGCGAGGTCAGCGAGCATGCGACGGTCGACCTGCACGTCGGCAAGGCGCAGCCCCTGCATGAGACGGTTGTAGGTCAGGCCGTTCTGGCGGCTCGCGGCGTTGATGCGCTGGATCCACAGGCGGCGGAAGTCGCCCTTGCGCTTGCGACGGTCGCGGTACGCGTAGACGAGCGAGTGGGTGACCTGCTCCTTCGCCTTGCGGTACAGCCGCGAACGCTGACCCCGGTAACCGGAGGCGCGCTCGAGGATGACGCGACGCTTCTTGTGGGCGTTGACGGCCCGCTTGACTCTAGCCATTTCGTTTCGTTCCTAACGTGCAGTCGGTGCGCTCAGCGCCCGAGGAGCTTCTTGACGTTCTTCGCGTTCGCCGGCGAGATCGCCTCGTCCTTGTTCAGCCGGCGGGTGCGGCGGCTGGACTTGACCTCGAGGTTGTGGCGCATGCCCGACTGCTGCTTCATGATCTTTCCGCTGCCGGTGACCTTGAAGCGCTTCTTGGCGCCGGAGTTCGTCTTCTGCTTCGGCATGTCTCTTCCTTCGTTGTGCATCCCGCTGTCGCGGGAAGGCGTGTCCCGCGCGGTGCGGGAGCGTGTGGGGGCCTATTCGGCCGGGTCCGCAGGAGTGTCCGAGGGGCCGGAGGCCGCAGCCTTCGCCTGGCGGGCGGCCTGCTTGTTGGCGGCGCGCTGGGCGTTCTGCTCGGTCTTGACTTCGGACTTGTTCTTGTGCGGTGCGATCACCATGACCATGTTGCGACCGTCGATGCGCGGGTTCGACTCGACCGTACCCAGCTCGGCGACATCCTCGGCGAACTTCTTGAGCAGACGAACGCCCTGCTCGGGGCGCTGCTGCTCGCGGCCGCGGAACAGGATCATGGCCTTGACCTTGTCACCCGCCTCCAGGAAGCCCTCGGCGCGCTTGAGCTTGGTGATGTAGTCGTGGGCCTCGATCTTGAGGCGGAAGCGGACCTCTTTCAGGACCGTGTTGGCCTGGTTGCGGCGGGCTTCCTTCGCCTTCTGGGCGGCTTCGTACTTGTACTTGCCGTAATCCATGATCTTGACCACGGGCGGCTTCGAGTTGGGCGCGACCTCGACGAGATCGAGATCTGCCTCCTGAGCCAGACGCTGCGCAACCTGGATGGCGACGACGCCGACCTGCTCACCGTTGGGTCCGACGAGTCGGACCTCGGGGACGCGGATGCGCTCGTTGGTGCGGGGATCGCTGATGCGGAACTCCTCTTCGTGCGGTGGATGACCGCGACGCGGGGTGCGTCACGGGCAAAGGCACACTCCACCCGCACAATGCGTGACGCACTGGCTCCGCACCCTGACTGCCGGTGAACCGGCGGAGTGCAATGACCCGGTAGCCTGGAACGGCAAGCGCGGGTGGGATGTGATCCTCTTTCGAACCGGGCGCAGAGCCCGGAACCCGCCTAGTTTATCAGAGAGAACGACGTGAACACGACAGCTGGCCCTTCGAACGAGGATGTCGCGCGCCAGGCGCGCTGGGAAGAGCAGGAGAAGCGCGCCGCCGCCGCGACCCGCGACATCGCGGATGTGCCGGCCGTCGAGGTCATCACGACCACTGCGGTGCACCTGATGAGCGCCGCCGCCGTGAAGCTGGGCCTGGCCGATGAGCCGGGCGAGCAGCTCGACCTCGACGAGGCTCGCAAGCTCATCAACGCTCTGGCGGGCCTTATCACCGCGGGCTCACCAGAGATCAGCAGCGCGCATGCCGCGCCCCTGCGCGACGGGCTGCGCTCGCTGCAGCTGGCATTCCGCGAGGCATCGCCCGTACCCGACCCGATCGGCAAGGGTCCGGGCGAGAAGTGGACGGGCCCGGTCTCCTGACCGTCAGCGGCTGAGCTTCACGCTCAACGAGTCGACGAGCGTCGCGATGCGGTCGTCGGCGGCCCAGCGCTTGGCCAGCCGTGCGAGCACGGCGTCGAGCTGCTCCTGGCCGAGTCCGTCGACGAGCTTCAGGTGCACGAGCAGTTCGGGCCCACGCAGGCGCCCCGACGGGTCGCCGTCGGCGACCGCGACGTCGATGACGGCGAGTTCGCGGGCGACGCTCTCCTGGAGACCTGTGAACACGTCCGTGCTGCGGTAGCTCGGTTCCCACCCGATCTGCTGTGCGATGGCCCAGACGGCGGGCCGTCGCAGGACGTGCTCGGTGTCGGACGCGGGATCGATCACGATGAGGTCGGTCTCGTCGTCGACGGCCGCCAGGGCCGTGCGCACGCCCTCGACCGGAACCGGGCGGGCCGTGGCATCCCACCGTCCCATCGCCTGCACCGACGAGAACACGGGCAGCACACGCCGCCCGTCGGGCGCTGCCACCGTCACGATCGAGAGCTCCTGCGTCTTGTCGACGGGCAGCCCCGTGGGCCCCACGCCCTCGTCGCCCTTCTCGGCGACCAGCGGGATCAGCAGCCGCGCGTCCCGGTAAGCGTCGACGATGGCGACCCGGTCACCAGCGCCGCCGGTGAAAGCCGTCAGCGCGGCCAGCAGCGCCGGGTCCGCCGACCCGTCGTCGCCGGAGTGCGGATTGGCGCGGAACGACCGGCCGGCCCACGGAACGCCTGCCGAGTCGGTGATGTGCGGGTCGTGCCCGCAGCTCTCGTCAGTTCCGTGCGACATCCAGCGCCTCGGCGAGGGTGAACTCGCCCGCATAGAGAGCCTTGCCGATGATCGCGCCCTCGACGCCCAACGGCACGAGCTCTCGCAGCGCCGCGATGTCGTCGAGGCTCGACACGCCGCCGCTCGCGACGATCGGCTTGGGGGTGCGCTCGGTCAGCTGACGCAGAAGATCGAGATTCGGGCCGCGCAGGGTGCCGTCCTTCGTGACATCGGTGACGACGTACCGGCTGCACCCGGCGTCTTCGAGACGCGCGAGCACCGTCCACAGGTCGCCGCCCTCACGGGTCCAGCCGCGGGCGGCGAGCGTCGTGCCGCGCACGTCGAGACCGACCGCGATGGCGTCGCCGTATCGGCGGATGACGTCCGCGGCCCACTCCGGGTTCTCCAACGCCGCGGTGCCGAGGTTGATGCGGGCAGCCCCCGATTCGAGCGCGGCCTCCAGCGAAGCGTCGTCGCGGATGCCGCCGGACAGCTCGACCTGCACGCCCTTGAGCTGGCGGATGACCTTGCGCAGGATGGCGGCGTTGCTTCCACGCCCGAACGCCGCGTCAAGGTCGACGAGGTGTACCCACTGCGCGCCCTGGTGAGCCCAGTCCAGCGCCGCCTCGATCGGGTCGCCGTAGTCGGTCTCACTGCCGGCTTCGCCCTGGGTGAGGCGGACCGCCTTGCCGTCGGCCACATCGACGGCGGGCAGGAGGATCAGTTCGGGCGTGGCGGCGAAATCACTGGGCACGAGGTCACACAGTAGCCCGCGGCAGGCTGTCGATCCAATTCGAGAGCAGACGGACGCCTGCCTCGCCCGACTTCTCGGGGTGGAACTGCGTGGCCGCCAGCGGCCCGTTCTCGACCGCGGCCAGGAACGGCACAGCCCCGTAGTCGCACCAGGTGAGGATCGGCTCGGGGAACGGCGGCTGAACCTGCAGGTTCCACTGTGTGGCCCCATACGAGTGCACGAAGTAGAAGCGCTCATCCTCGATGCCGGCGAAAAGGCGGCTTCCGTTGTCGGGGCGCACGGTGTTCCAGCCCATGTGGGGCAACAGCGGCGCGTCGAGCTCGGTGACCACGCCCGGCCACTCCCCCAGCCCCTCGGTGTCGACGCCCCGTTCGACGCCGCGTCCGAACAGCACCTGCATTCCCACGCAGATGCCGAGCACCGGCCGACCACCGGCGAGACGGCGGTCGATGAGCTCGTCCCCGCGGATGTCACGCAGCGCCTTCATCACGGCTGCGAAGGCCCCGACGCCGGGCACGACGAGTCCGTCGGCGTCGTGCACGAGCCGTCGATCGGCTGTGAGTCGTGCATCGGCGCCTGCGGCCTGAAGCGCCTTGACCGCCGAGTGGACGTTTCCCGAGCCGTAGTCGAGGACCGCGACGAGCGGCTTCGAGGTCACAGCGCACCCTTCGTGCTGGGGATGCCGCGCACCGAGGGATCGAGCGCCTTGGCCCCGCGGAACGCGCGCGCGAAGGCCTTGAATTCGGCTTCAGCGATGTGGTGGGGATCACGGCCCGACAGCACACGCACGTGCGTGGTGAGGGCTGCGTGGAACGTGATCGCCTCGAAGGAGTGCCGCACGAGCGAGCCCGTGAAGTGGCCGCCGATCAGATGCAGCTCGAAGCCGGCCGGCTCGCCCTCGTGTACCAGGAAGGGGCGCCCGCTGATGTCGACGACGGCCTGCGCGAGTGCTTCATCGAGCGGCACCAGCGCGTCGCCGAACCGCGAGATCCCGGCCTTGTCGCCCAGTGCCTCGCGGATCGCGTCGCCGAGGACGATCGACACGTCTTCCACAGTGTGGTGCGCATCGATGTGCGTGTCGCCGGACGCGCGGACCGTCAGATCGGTCAGCGAGTGCTTCGCGAAGGCGGTCAGCAGGTGATCGAAGAACGGAACGCTCGTGTCGATGTGGGCGACGCCGGTGCCGTCGAGGTCGAGCTCGAGTTCGACCGAGGACTCGCTCGTCGAACGCGAACGGGAGGCGGTGCGGGACGCGGCGGTCGTCATGACGCCGAGTCTATCGAGGCCAGGGCGTCCAGGAACGCGCTGGTCTCCTCCTCAGTACCCGCACTCACCCGCAGACTGCGGGGCAGCCCGACGTCGCGCACGAGCACGCCCCGATCGAGGAGCGCCTGCCAGGTCGCGGTCGGCTCGTCGACACCGCCGAACAGCACGAAGTTCGTCCACGACTCGTACGGCTTGTAGCCCAGCGCCTCGAGCGTCGCCGAGATCCGATCGCGCTGGACCACGATGTCATCGACGGTCGCGAGCATCGTCGGCGCATGCCGCAGGGCCGCCAGCGCCGCCGCCTGCGTGAGTGTGCTCAGGTGGTAGGGCAGCCGCACGAGGCGCAGTGCGTCGGTCACGGCCGGGTCGGCCGCCAGATAGCCCACACGCGCCCCGGCGAACGCGAACGCCTTGCTCATCGTCCGCGAGACGACGAGGCGCTCCCGCCCGGGCAGCAGCGTCAGAGCGGAGCGCTCGTCGCGCGGGGCGAACTCCCAATACGCCTCATCGACCACCACGATGCCGTCGGTCGCGTCGTACACCCGCTCGATGACATCGATGGGCATCGGGGTACCGGTCGGATTGTTCGGCGAGCACAGCAGCACGACATCGGGCTTCGCCTCGGCGACCTGGGCTGCGGCCGCATCCGGCTCGATCGTGTAATCGACGCCCCGCTCGCCGGCCACCCACGCGCTTCCCGTGCCCCGCGCGAGGAGCGGATACATCGAATAGGTGGGTGCGAAGCCGAACACCGTGCGCCCCGGGCCCGCGAACGCCTGCAGCACCTGCTGCAACACCTCGTTCGACCCGTTCGCCGCCCAGAGCTGATCACGGGTCAGCCCGTGGCCGAGATACTCGGCGAAGGCCTCGCGCAGCTGCGTGAACTCCCGGTCGGGGTAGCGATTCACGTCGTGGAGGGCGAGGGCTATGGCATCGAGGATGTCGTCGGCCACCTCCTTGGGAACGGGGTGGGTGTTCTCATTCACATTGAGGGCGACGGGCACGCGCGCCTGCGGTGCACCGTACGGGCTCATGCCGCGCAGATCATCACGAACGGGCAAGTCGTCTAATCGAGGGCTCACCGCTCCATCGTAGAGCCGCACCCGTCCGTCAGCCGGCCGGAGCGTAATCCGCGGGAAGGGAGAGGACTTCGCCGGGTGTGACCGTCACACCCTCGAGCGCGTTCAGACGCACGATGGCGTCGACGACGTCGCGCGGATCGGCGTGCGGTGCGACGCGCTGGGCGATCCCCCACAACGAGTCGCCGGCCGAGACCGTGACCGTGGCGAACGAACCCGCCGGAGCGCCCGCGTCACGGGAAGCGAGGGCTGCGCCCCCGCCGACGGCGGCCGCCGCGATGGCGGCGGCGATCGGAAGCGCGACCAGCGCCGCGAGGACGCGGCGTCCGCGGGCGGTCAGACGCAGATGAGTGACACGCTGCGCTGTCGGGGCGATCGTGACCATGGCTCCTCCTGGATGCTGTGAAGAGATTCGGTGCGGGAGCCCGGCCGGGGGCGTCCCGTACCGAATCTATCTTCCGAATCTAGTTTCGATGCTGTACTCTGTCAAGTGGGATCGGGATCCGAATCCGAATCGAAGACGACACGCCCGCGGGCTGACGCCGATCCGACTCGGAAGCGGATACCGTTTCGATGAGGACACCTCACCACGGACCTCCGACATTCGAAGAAGCTGCAGCAGCGGCGAGAACGGGAGCTGACATGGGCGACGCATCGCAGGACGCCACGACACCGGCGCCGCAGGTGCCGAGAATGCGCCGGCAGACACGGCGACGAAAGAGCCTGAGCGACAAGCAGATGGCCATCCTCGAGGTGATCCAGCAGTCGATCACCCGCCATGGCTACCCGCCGAGCATGCGCGAGATCGGCGATGCCGTCGGACTCAAGTCGCTCTCGAGCGTGACCCACCAGCTCAACCAGCTCGAGCTGAGCGGGTACCTGCGCCGCGACGCCGGCAAGACGCGGGCGATGGAGATCCTCATCGATCTGCCCGGCACGTCTGCGGAGAACCCCGCTGACTCCGCGCCCGCCGTCGGGGACGCCGCGCTCGTTCCGCTGGTCGGCCAGATCGCCGCCGGAGTGCCGATCACCGCCGAGCAGCAGGTGGAGGAGATCTTCCCGCTGCCGCGTCAGCTCGTGGGCAAGGGCGAGCTGTTCATGCTCAAGGTGCAGGGCGAGTCGATGATCGACGCCGCCATCTGCGACGGCGACTGGGTCGTCGTGCGTGCGCAGAACACCGCCGACAACGGCGAGATCGTCGCTGCGATGCTCGACGGCGAGGCGACAGTGAAGATGTTCCGCCAGCGCGACGGCCACACCTGGCTGCTCCCCCGCAACTCGTCGTTCGAACCGATCCTCGGCGATGAAGCAGTCGTGCTCGGCAAGGTGGTGGCGGTGTTGCGCGCGGTCTGAGACCGCACCGACGATGAACGGCCCCGGGATGCGCTCCCGGGGCCGTTCGCCGTCGAGGGTCAGACGCGCGCCAGGCGCCCCTCACGGACACGCTCGGCGGCCGCGACGAGGTTGCCGAGGGCCGCCACCGTCTCCGGGTACGCACGCGTCTTCAGACCGCAGTCGGGGTTCACCCACACACGGCGCACGGGGATGGAGTTCACCGCCTGCTCCAGCAGGTCGACGATCTCGTCGACCTGCGGCACGCGCGGCGAGTGGATGTCGTACACCCCGGGGCCGATGCCCCGGGAGAAGCCCGACTCGGCGATGTCGGCGATGACCTCTCCACGGCTGCGCGCGGCCTCGATCGACGTCACATCGGCGTCGAGCGCTGCGATGGCGTCGATGACGACCCCGAACTCCGAGTAGCACAGGTGCGTGTGCACCTGGGTTGCAGCATCCGCGCCCGCCGTCGCGAGTCGGAACGACGCCACCGACCAATCGAGGTAGGCCGGCTGGTCACCCTTCTTCAACGGCAGCAGCTCGCGCAGGGCGGGCTCGTCGACCTGGATGATGCGGATCCCGGCCTCCTCGAGGTCGCCGATCTCGTCACGCAGAGCCAGTGCGACCTGGTTGGCGGTCGTGGCCAGCGGCTGGTCGTCGCGCACGAACGACCATGCGAGGATCGTGACCGGCCCGGTGAGCATGCCCTTGACCGGCTTCTCGGTCAGCGCCTGTGCGAACTGCGCCCAGCGCACGGTGATCGGTGCGGGGCGCGACACATCGCCCCACAGGATCGACGGGCGCGTGGCGCGCGACCCGTACGACTGCACCCAGCCGTTGCGCGTGACGGCGAAACCGTCGAGGTTCTCGGCGAAGTACTGCACCATGTCGTTGCGCTCGGGCTCGCCGTGCACGAGCACGTCCACACCCAACTCCTCCTGCAGACCGATGACCGAGGTGATCTCCAGTCGCAGCACATCCTCATAGTCAGACGTCGACAGTTCGCCGCGGTCGTGCGCGGCCCGTGCCCGGCGGATGTCAGCGGTCTGCGGGAACGACCCGATGGTGGTGGTGGGCAGCAGCGGCAGTCCGAGCGCCTCCTGCGCGGCATCCCGCTCGTCCTGTGGGCCGCGGTCGAACGCCGCCGCGTCGAGCGACGCCGCACGCGGACGCACCGCACCGTCGTGCACGCCGTCGGCGGCCGCGCGATCCGCCAACGCCGCGGTGGCAGCCGCGAGCTCGGCTTCGATGGACGCACGACCGTCGACGAGTCCACGGGCGAGCACCGCGACCTGGCCGACCTTCTGATCGGCGAAGGCGAGCCAGCTCTTCAACCGGACATCGAGGTCGGGCTCGTCGTCGACATCGTGCGGGACGTGCTGCAGCGATGTCGAGGTGCCGACGGCAGTGGATGCCGCACCCAGCGCCTTCAGTCGCTCGAGCTTCTCCCACGCCGCCGCCAGGTCGCCGCGCCAGACGTTGCGCCCCTCGACCACGCCGCCGATCAGCGTCTTCGATGCGAGCCCCGAAACGGGGATGGGAACCTCACCGCGCGTCAGGTCGACGGCGATGGCGTCGATCGGAGCGGCGGCGAGCGCTCGCCAGCTCTCCTCGGAGAGCTGTGCATAGCCGGCGGCCACCTCGATCTGCGGCCGGTGGTGGGCCCCGCCGAGCACCGCGTAGGCGCGCTCGGCGGCCGCGGCCAGATCGGCCGGGGCGACCTCCAGCGACTCGCTGACCAGAGCGGGCTCGTCCAGCTGCACCCACTCGGCGCCGGCTGCGCGCAGTGCCGCGAGCAGCTCGACGTAGACGGGCAGCAGGTCATCGATCCGGCTCAGCGGCACGAAGCCCTCCGGCGCGCCGTCGGCGGGCTTCGACAGCGCCAGAAGCGTCACCGGCCCCACGACCACCGGCCGCGTCACGACGCCGTCGGCCCGGGCTTCGGCGACCTGCTGGGCGAAGCGGTGGCTCGACAGTGCGAAGACCGTCTCGGGTGCTATCTCGGGCACGAGGTAGTGGTAGTTCGTGTCGAACCACTTCGTCATCTCCAGCGGGGTGCGCTCGGCATCGCCGCGGGCTGCCGCGAAGTACGCGCGCAGGCCGATCGAGCCGTCGGCCTCGCGCAGGTCGGCGAACCGCGCCGGCAGCGCGCCGACGGCAGCGGCCGCATCGAGAACCTGGTCGTAGTACGAGAACGACTCGGGGATGGACGAGTCGTCACGGCCCAGTCCGAGCGCGGCCAGGCGCTCGCGCGTGGCGCGCCGCAACTCGGCGGCGGTGTGCTCGAGCGCCGCCTCATCGAGGGTGCCGGCCCAGTGCGCCTCGACGGCGCGCTTGAGCTCACGGCGGCGGCCGATGCGGGGGTAGCCGAGGATCGTCCCGGCGGGGAATGCGGTCATCGTGCGATCTCCTTCTGGATGGGGGTGGGGATCCCGGCCTCGTCGAGGACGGCCAGGACGGTCTCGTGGCTGTTGAACGCGTACAGGTGGACGCCGGGGGCGCCGCCCGCGACGACCTCGGCCGCCAGGCGTGCGGCAGAGCTGATGCCGATCGCCCGCTGCCGGACCGGATCGGGTTCGATCTGCAGCGCGATCGAGAGCTCGGCGGGCGCATCCTGTTCCGAGAGCTCGAGCACGCGGTAGAGGCGCTGGGGCGAAGTGACCGGCATGATGCCGGGCAGGATCGGGATCGTCACCCCGGCCGCGCGAGACCGGTCGACGAAGCCCAGGTAGTCGTCGGCGTGGAAGAAGAGCTGGGTGATGGCGAACGTCGCCCCGGCCGCCTGCTTGGCCAGCAGCGCATCGATGTGCTCCCGGGGGTGCCGGGAGCGAGGGTGGCCGTTGGGGAACGCCGCGACGGCGATCTCGACGTGTTCTCCGGGAACCACCCGGGCCGCGCGCGGCAGCCCCCGTATGCCCGCTTCGGCATACGGGGCCCGCTCCGCCTGCACGCGGTCGATGAGCTGCGCGAGCTGGGCAGCCGACTCCAGGTCGCCGAGGAACGGGTCGCCCTCGACGGATCCTGCGGGCGGGTCGCCGCGCAGAGCGAGGAAGCTGCGGATGCCGGCATCCAGGAACTCCCGGATGAGACGTGCCGCCCCCGCATAGGTGTTGCCCACGCAGGTCAGGTGCGCGAGAGGCTCGACATCGGTGTGGGTGCGCAGGTACTTCAGCACCTCCAGCGAGGGTCCGCCGGTGGAGCCGCCCGCGCCGTAGGTCACCGAGATGAACCGCGGGCCCGCCGCGGCGAGCCGCTGCAGCGTGTCGTGCAAGGCGGCGGCCGAGGCCGGGGTGCGGGGCGGGTAGACCTCGAAGGAGAACGGCGCGACAGCCCAGGGACGCTGCAGGTCGTCGGCGAGGGTCATGGTGCTTCCTGTTCGGTGGGCAAGTGCGAAGGGCCGGGCGGCCGCGGACGCGCGCGATGGCGCGGTGTGTGCGGGCGGGTGCCGGGCTCGGCTGTCGCTCCTGCCCGGGAAGACCCGGGCGACGATGGGTCCACGGTAGACGCTTCGTCATCGCTCGTCACACGGTGTGACGCACTGTTGCGAGGTCCATATCTCCAGAGGTATATGCCCACCGCGTGACGTCACGGGTTAGCGTGGGGAGATGCCTGTCACCCTGCCCTACGGCACCTGGCCGTCCCCGATCACCGCCGAGGCCGCTGCCTCGTCCTCCCCGCGCCTCGACGGCGCGCGTTTCGTCGCGGACGATGTGTGGTGGGGTGAGTCGGTGCCGGCCGAAGGCGGCCGCATGACCGTGCGCTCACGCCGTCACGGCGTCCTGCTGCCGGCCCCGTGGAACGTCGGCTCGCGCGTGCACGAGTACGGCGGCGGCGCGTGGACGGCCTCCGACGACGGCCGCCTCTTCTTCGTCGAGAAGAGCGATCAGACCGTGTGGGAGCACACCCCCGGCGGCGCGCCGCGCCGGCTGACTGCTCCCGACGTCGGCGTGCGCTTCGGCGGCCTGTCATGGCAGCACGGGCACCTGCTGGCCGTGCGCGAGACGCACCGCGACGATCGGGTTGCCCACGACATCGTCGAGATCGTCGCTGACGCAACGGTGCGGTCGTTGGCTGCCGGGAGCGACTTCGTCGCCCATCCCGCCCTCTCCCCCGACGGAGAACGGCTCGCGTGGATCGCGTGGCACCACCCGGACATGCCCTGGGACCGCGCCCAGCTGCGCGTAGGCCGGATCGGCCCCGACGGCGTCACCGACCCGGTGACGGTCGCCGGCGGTGACAGCTCGCCGGTGCAGCCGGTCTGGGTCGACCCTGATGCACTGCTGTATGCCGACGACACCACCGGACGCTGGAACCTCTGGCGGGTGCAGATCTCGGCCGACCTGGAGCGGCGCCCGGTCTCACCCGTCGACGCCGACACCGGCGGGCCGGTCTGGGTGCTGGGGACCCGCTGGTTCCAGCCGGTCGAGGGCGGACGTGTCGTGGCCGTCCGCACGAACGGGGGCGACGAGCTCGTCGTCATCGACGAGGCCACGGGCACGGCATCCCCCCTCCCCGTCGATGTGTCGGCCAACGTGTCGATCGAAGACGCGCGGGGACGTCACGTGCTGGCGACCGGCGCCGGCGCGGCGGGGCCGCCCGCGGTCTGGCTCATCGACGTCGACGACCCGTCTGGAACCGAGCGCATCGCCGGCGGCGAGGCCGCCTGGGCGAGGGAATGGAACCCGACGCCGCGCGCCGTCACGTTCGAGGGGCCCCACGGCGAGGTCCACGCTTTCGACTATCCGCCGACCAGTCCTGCGGCCACGGCCCCGGCTGGCGAGCTGCCCCCGTACCTCGTGTTCGTGCACGGCGGGCCGACCTCGCACACCGGCCCCGCCGCATCGGCGAAGGTCACCTACTTCACGAGCCGCGGCATCGGCGTGCTCGACGTCAACTACGGCGGATCGACCGGCTACGGCCGTGCGTATCGCGAGCGCCTGCGCGGTCAGTGGGGCGTGGTCGACGTCGACGACGTGGCCGCGGCAGCGGCGGGCCTGGCCGCCGAAGGGCGGGCGGATGCCGCACGCCTGGCGATCGAAGGAGGCTCGGCCGGCGGTTGGACGGTGCTCGCCGCCCTGGCGAACACGGACGTGTTCGGCGCCGGGATTTCGCGCTACGGCGTGGGAGACGCCCGGGCACTGGCCTCCGATACGCATGACTTCGAGTCGCGCTACCTCGACGGGCTCATCGGTCCGCTTCCCGAAGCCGAGGCCGTGTACCTGGAGCGTTCGCCCCTGTCGCACTCCGAGCGGTTCAGGGTGCCGGTGCTGCTGCTGCAGGGCGCCGACGACCCGGTCGTGCCGCCGAGCCAGGCGGAGGCCATCCGTGCCGCACTCGCCGAGCGTGGCATCCCGCACGCCTTCGTGCTGTACGAGGGCGAGGCGCACGGCTTCCGGCGCCCGGAGACGACCATCGACGTGCTGCGCAAGGAGCTCGCGTTCCTCGGCGCGGTCTTCGGCTTCGCGCCCGACGGGGTGGACCCGCTGGCCCTGAGCTGACGCGCGGACTCAGCGCGCCACGAGGAACGGTGCGAGCTGCGCCGCAAGGTGCGCTCCCACGCGGGCGTGCAGGAAGGTGCCGCCCTCTTCGTGCGCTTGATCGAGGATGATCCCGGTCTCGTGCACTGCGGAGACGAGATCGCCCCGGTCATACGGCACGAGGGCGGTGACCTCGGCGGCCGGCAACGGCAGCGTCTGCTCGACGTGCTCGCGCAGTTCGTCGATGCCCGCCCCGGTACGGCTCGAGACGAACAGCGCCGCCGGTTCCAGTCCGCGCAGCAGCAGCATGGTGTCGTCGTCGATGAGGTCGGCCTTGTTGAAGACCACGATCTCGGGGATGTCGCGGCCGCCCACGTCGCCGATGACATCGCGTACCGTCGCCAGCTGTGCGGCCGGGTCGGGGTGCGACGCGTCGACGACGTGCAGGATGACGTCGGCGTCGGCGACCTCTTCAAGGGTCGAGCGGAACGCCTCGACGAGCTGATGCGGCAGGTTGCGCACGAAGCCGACCGTGTCGGTGAGCGTGTATACGCGCCCGTCCGCCGTCTCGGATCGCCGGACCGTGGCATCCAGCGTCGCGAACAGCGCGTTCTCGACGAGCACACCAGCGCTGGTCAGCCGGTTCAGCAGCGATGACTTGCCCGCGTTCGTGTAGCCGGCGATCGCCACCGACGGTACCGTGTGCCGCCTGCGCTCGGCGCGTTTGGCTTCGCGGGCGGGGCCGAATTCCTTGATCTGTCGGCGCAACAGTGCCATCCGGGTGCGGATGCGGCGCCGGTCCAGTTCGATCTTGGTCTCACCGGGACCGCGCGAGCCCATGCCCGCTCCCCCGGCACCGACCTGGCCGCCCGCCTGACGGCTCATCGAGTCGCCCCAGCCGCGCAGGCGCGGCAGCAGGTACTCGAGCTGCGCGAGCTCGACCTGCGCCTTGCCCTCCCGGCTCTTGGCGTGCTGGCTGAAGATGTCGAGGATGACGGTGGTGCGATCGATGACCTTGACCTTCACGACGTCTTCGAGGGCGCGTCGCTGGCTGGGGGCGAGCTCGGTGTCGGCGATCACGGTGTCGGCGCCCAGCGCCGCCACAACGTCACGCAGTTGCAGCGCCTTGCCGCGGCCGACATACGTCGCGGGGTCAGGATGCGGGCGCCGCTGCAGCATGCCGTCGAGCACGACAGCACCGGCGGTCTCGGCGAGGGCCGCCAGCTCGCGCAACGAATTCTCGGCGTCTTCGGTCTCGCCCTGCGGGTGCACGCCGACGAGCACGACGTTCTCCAACCGCAGCTGGCGGTACTCGACCTCGGTGACATCCTCGAGTTCGGTGGACAGCCCGGGCACCCGGCGCAGAGCCGCGCGCTCCTCGCGATCCCATTGCTCGCCGTCGGTGTCGCCGCCCACGGCGCTCGTCTCGTCCTGCAGCGCTTGCGCGGCGCCGAACACGCGCACTCCGGAGTGCGCGTCGGCGCGCGCGAGGACGCGATCGACCGGGTCCGGCGTGGTCTCATCCATTCGATCAACTCTAGTCTCCGGCACGGCGCTTCCTTCCACTACGCTGATGCATCATGAGCGGTGACCACTACTTCAGCGCGTCGCCCGCCAGTGCCGAGAATCTCCGCACGATCACGGTCCGTCTGGCCGGTCGCGACATCGAGGTCACGACCGCCGGCGGGGTGTTCAGTCCCGACCGCGTGGATGCCGGAACCCAGGTGCTGCTGGCGAACACGCCTCCGCCGCCGCCGGGCGGCGACATCCTCGACCTCGGCTGCGGCTGGGGCCCGATCTCACTGAGCATCGCGCTGGATTCTCCGCACGCCACGGTCTGGGCCGTCGACGTGAATGAGCGCTCTCTCGATCTGGTCCGTCGCAATGCCGCCTCCCTCGGCCTCGACAACATCAACGCCGTGCTGCCCGACGATGTTCCCGCCGACATCGTGTTCCGCGGCATCCGCTCGAACCCGCCCATCCGGGTCGGCAAGAACGTGCTGCACGACATGCTGCTGCGCTGGCTGCCACGGTTGGACGAGCGCAGCGACGCGTGGCTGGTGGTGCAGCGCAATCTCGGTTCGGACTCGCTGCAGCGCTGGCTCGCCGCCACTCTCGACGACACGTTCAGCGTTCATCGCGCGGCGACCGGCCGCGGCTATCGTGTGCTGAAGGTGCGGCGCCACGGGACCCCGATGACGGAGCCCATCGAGCTGCCGTAGTGTGAGCCCTCGCTCGTCAGCACTCAGCCCGCGTCGGGACCGGAGCGGATCACGCGGCCATCCGCGGCATCCATCACCACGGTGATGCCGTCGTCGCCACCGAGGGTGACCTCCCAGGTGATGGTGCCGTCACGCTCGCGGTCGATCTCGGCGGCCGTGACCTTGGCGTCGCCGTCGGCATGCTCGGCTGCCGCCGCGAGGGCATCGCGCACGGTGAGCGTCGACGTCGCCAGCTTCGCGATGTCGTCGTCGGGAGTCGTGTCCTCGTGCTTGCTTTGCACGGTCGTGCCGTCTTCAGACAGCTCGAGGTCGAACTGCGTGCCGCCCCTGCCTGCGACCTTGACCTCCCACAGCGTCACGCCGTCATCGGTGTCGAGCTCGAGGTCGAACACCTGACCGTCGCTCACGGCCTTCTCGGCCGTGTCGATCGCGGTGAGGGCGGTTGCCGTCCGTGCCGATGCATCGGCGGAGGGGGTGGTCTCCGTGGCGCCGGGAACAGGGGCGGTGGATGCCGCGGGAGCCCCGCCCTCCGTGGTGGAGGCATCGTCGGGAGCAGTGCTCGCGCTGCACCCGCTCATCACGGCGACTCCGGCGACCACGAGCCCCGCCCACAGCAGCCTTCTCTTGTCTGTCAGCATCATGTGCCTCCGATCGCGTCGCTCGGAATCCAGCCTATGGAACCACCCTGAACGGACCATGAGCCGCGGAACGACAGCGAGGCCAGCGCCGCGGAGATCGTGCCGAGAGCATCCCGCGTCTCCGCGATGCGCTCGGGCGACGCGCCCAGCCTCGACCGTTCGAGCAGCACCGCGCCCAGATGCCGCGCCTCGTAGACGAGCGAGCGGGCGGCCGCCCCCTCGTCGGTGTACGGAAGGGCGCCGTAGCCGTCCCAGAAGGCATCGCGGTCCGGTGCGTTCAATCGCCGCGCCATCCAGATCGTCCAGTCCGCGGCCGGGTCGCCCCACCACGCCCGGTCGAAGTCCACCACGCCGGTGATCACCGGCTGCGCGGCCTCTGCGTGAGCGAGGAGCACGTTCGGCGTCCACAGGTCGCCCGCCAGCAGGCGTGGGGTCACAACGCCCTCGAACACGTCCGTGTGCGAAGCGACCCAGGCCGACACGCGCGGCAGGTCACCCTCATCGAGAGCGAGCGCGCGACAGTCCGCCGTGATCGCTTCGAACGCGTCGACGAGCGCCTCGGCAAGGCGGGTGCGCGGCGGCCCGAGCACGGCTCCGAACGCGGTGCCCTCGATCGCGTGCACCTCGCGAGTGATCCGACCGAGCTGCATGTAGTACGCGGCGCGGGCAGGGCCCGACAGCTCCCGAACCACCGGAATGGCGGGGACGCCCTCCACAACCGTCTGGAGTACGACATCGCGGTCCAGCACAGACCGACTCCCATCGAACGCGATCGTCCGCGGAACCTCGACGGACAGATTCGCCAACAGCGGCAGCACCGACACTTCGCTCTTGAGGAGCCGCAACTCGCTGCGCAACTCGTGGGCGGACGGCGGCCCCGCACGCAGGACGACCCGCGTGCAGTCGTGGCTGTCGAGGGTCACCAGGTAGGTGAGGTTGTACAGACCGCCGTGCAGTTCGCGCCACGACCGCACGTGCACATGGTCGCCGAGGGCGGCGTGCACGGCACGGTGGATCACGTCGGAGGGCAGCTCCGCGTAGAAGACGTCCGAGCGCGTCACCATATGCTCCGCCGCGTACGCATGACCCGTCAAGCCAGCGCTATCTGCCCCGAGAAGACGAGCTGCGCGGGCCCGGAGAGCAGCACATGATCGCCGACCATGCGCACACCGAGCGTGCCGCCGGGCACCTCCACCCGCCAGCTGTCGGGGGCCGATGCTCCGGCCCACTCGCGCACCGCGAGCGCGGCGGCGCTCACGCCCGTGCCGCAGCTGAGCGTCTCGCCGGCGCCCCGCTCGAACACCCGCATGCGCACCCGACCGGTGCCGTCGACGACCAGCGGGTCTGCGGGCACGACGAACTCGACGTTGGTGCCGGCCGGCGGCGCCGGTTCGAGGATCGGGATCGCCGTGAGGTCGAGCCCGTCAAGCTCGGCGTCACTGGACAGCGCGACCACCACGTGCGGATTGCCGACGTCGACCCCGAGCCCGGGCCGTGCCACCTCGAGACCCCGGGCGCGGACGAGCACGTCGCCGGACTCGACACGGAAAGCACCGAGATCTACCTCATAGCCGAGCTCGCTCCGGGTCATGCGCAACGGGCCGTTGCGGGTGCCGATAAGGATCTCGCCGTGCTCAGGCAGCTGCGCGAGGCCGGTCTTCAGCAGATAGTGCAGGAAGACCCGGATGCCGTTGCCGCACATCTCCGCGATCGAGCCGTCCGCATTGCGGTAGTCCATGAACCACTCCGCGCCGGCGGCCGCGGCATCCACCCCCGCCGCAATCGCCGCGGACCGCACGACCCGCAGCATCCCGTCGCCGCCGATGCCGACGTGGCGATCGCACAGGGCTGCCACCTGATCGGTCGACAGGTCGAGCGCGCCGTCGAGGTCGGGCACGATGACGAAGTCGTTGCCGGTGCCGTGGCCCTTGGTGAAGGAGATCGTGGTGGTCATCGGGACCATCCTACGGGCGGGTCAGGATCGCAGAACCCGGTACCGCCCGCAGAGGAAGTCGCGGTTGCGCGCCGCCTCGACCAGTTCGAGATCGAGCGTGCGCGGTAGCAGCGGAGCACCCGCACCGAGCGTGACCGGGGCGTACTGGACCCACACCTCGTCGAGAAGCCCGACGTCCGCGAACTGGCCCGCCAGTTCTCCCCCACCCACCACCCAGAGATCGTCGTCGCCGGCGGCCGCGGTCATGGCGGCGTGCACGGGGCGCACATCGCCTCGTACAAAGCGGATGTCGGCGCCGGCAGCGACGGGCAGCTCGCGATGGGTGAACACCCATGTCGGCTGTGTGTAGGGCCACGGTCCGTCGTCGTGCGCGAGGATCCACTCATAGGTGGACGCGCCCATCGCCAGCGCGCCGATGCCCTTGATGAACGCCGAGTAGTGCATCGGGCCGTTCTCATCGATGCTCTGCCTGAGCAGCCAATCGAGCGAGTGGTCGGTCGTGGCGAGAAACCCGTCGAGGCTCGACGCCGTGTATAAGTGGGTGGCCATCACCTCAGCATGGCGGGGGCCACCGACACCGTCACGCGTCGGCGATCCGCCGCTAGCGCAGGCTTGCGGCATCCACCCCCGGATCCACCCACCGCAGACCCGCGTAGCGCTTGAACCACGACACCTGCCGACGCGCGTAACGGCGCGTGAGCGCCTGCGTCTGCGCGATGGCATCGGCCTCGCTCATCTCGCCCTTCAGCTGCGCAAGAGCCTGCGCGTAACCGATGGCGCGCGGGGCGGTCGTGCCGCGCTCCAGACCCGTGTCGCGCAGCCGGGCGACCTCGTCGAGCAGACCGTCGCGCCACATCTGCGCGACGCGTTCGTCGAGCCGGGGCACGAGCTCGGCACGCTCGACATGGGTGCCGATGATGCGGGTGTCGGGATGCCACAGCACGGGCTCATCCGGCAACGCGGCACCGTGCGTGGCCTCGCCCTGCGCGAGCACCTCGAGCGCCCGGACGATCCGGCGTCCGTTGCGCGAGTCCATCTTCGCGGCCGCCGCCGGATCCTGGGCGTGCAGTCGCGCATACAGCACCGCGGGTCCCTGTTCGGCGATTTCTTCTTCGAGCTCGGCACGCAGGGCGTCGTCACGCGGCGGAAAACGGAAGTCGTACAGCACGCTCGACACGTACAGCCCCGAGCCCCCCACCAGGATCGCGTCGGCTCCGCGCGCGAAGATCTGCTCGATCGCGGCGCGCGCCTCGACCTGATAACGGGCCACGGCCGCGTCTTCGGTGACACCGAGCACATCGAAAAGATGGTGTGGGATGCCACGGCGCTGCGCTTCTGGCAGCTTGGCCGTGCCGATGTCCATGCCGCGATACAGCTGCATAGCGTCGGCGTTGACGACCTCGGCCGGCGTGCCCGAGTCGGCGAGCGCATCGGCCAGATCGAGCGAAAGCGCCGTCTTGCCGGTGCCCGTGGCGCCGACGATCGCCCACAGTGAGCTCAACGAACTACGGCCGCAGACCGATCGTGGGCATGCCCAGCGATACCGCGCCGCCGGATGCACCGCCGTGCGAGGGCACCGCGCACGAGTCGGACTGCCCGCGCTCGTACGCGTCGCCGGCGCGGGTGCGACGAATGCGCAGCGGCGCACCGTCGGGCGCGTCGGCCAGGAGGTGGAAGGGGGCGGCATGGGTGATGGTCACCGTCACCATGTCACCCGGGCGGGGCAGGTCGGAGCCGGCCGGCACCTCGAAGTGGACGAGCCGGTTGTCGCGGGCGCGTCCGGTCAGACGGTGGGTGGAGGCATCCTTCTTTCCTTCACCGGAAGAGACGAGTACCTCGACCTCACGGCCCAGTTGCATCTCGTTCTCTTCGAGCGAGATGCGCTCTTGCAGGGCGATCAGTCGCTCGTAACGCTCCTGCACGACCTCTTTGGGCACCTGGTCTTCCATGGTCGCGGCGGGCGTGCCCTCGCGGATCGAGTACTGGAAGGTGAAGGCGCTGGAGAACCGGGCCTGCTCGACCACGCGCATGGTGTCTTCGAAGTCTTCGTCGGTCTCGCCGGGGAAGCCCACGATGATGTCGGTCGTGATGGCGGCGTCGGGCATCTTCGCGCGGACGCGATCGAGGATGCCCAGGAACTTCGCGCTGCGGTAGGAGCGGCGCATCGCCTTGAGGACGCGGTCGCTGCCCGATTGCAACGGCATGTGCAGTTGCGGCATGACGTTCGGCGTCTCTGCCATCGCGTCGATGACGTCGTCGGTGAACATCGCCGGATGCGGGCTCGTGAAGCGCACGCGCTCGAGCCCCTCGATGTCGCCGGTCGCGCGCAGCAGCTTCGCGAACGCCTGCCGGTCGCCGAATTCGACGCCGTAGGAGTTCACGTTCTGGCCGAGCAGCGTCACCTCGACGGCCCCGTCGTCGACGAGCAGGCGGATCTCGTTCAGGATGTCGCCGGGCCGGCGGTCCTTCTCCTTGCCGCGCAGGCTCGGGACGATGCAGAACGTGCAGGTGTTGTTGCAGCCGACGGAGATCGACACCCAGCCGCTGTACGCGCTGTCACGCTTGGTGGGCAGCGTGGAGGGGAACACCTCGAGAGATTCGAGGATCTCGAGCTCGGCTTCTCCATTGTGCCGAGCGCGTTCGAGCAAGCCGGGGAGAGATCCCATGTTGTGCGTGCCGAAGACGACGTCGACCCAGGGCGCCTTGTCGAGAACGGCCTGCTTGTCCATCTGGGCGAGGCATCCCCCGACGGCGATCTGCATGCCGGCGTGGGCGTCCTTCTTGCTCTTGAGATGCCCGAGCGTGCCATACAGCTTGCCGGCCGCGTTGTCGCGCACCGCGCAGGTGTTGATCACGACGACGTCGGGGTCCTGATCGTCGGCGGCGGGAACGTAGCCGGCGCTCTCGAGAGAACCGGCCAGCCGCTCGGAGTCGTGCACGTTCATCTGGCAGCCGAAGGTGCGCACCTCGTACGTGCGGATGCGACCGTCGGCGTCGACGGCGGCGGCCGATGGCGCGATGAGCGTCGGCGCCGAGGAGACGGCAGAAGAGACAAGAGACATGATCAGGCCATTCTACGAGGCGACGAGCGGGTTCGGGCCCGCACCGACGCGGGAGCGGGCTGGGCCGCCATAGGACTTTCATCACCGGCCGAAACGTCTTCCATCGCCACGCCGCGTACCGTCGTCGCCGACCCGCATCGCGAGCTCACCCGAGGAGAGCCGATCCGCATGACAGCGCGCACATTCTTCCGCAGCGTCCCCCGAGGCGCCTGGTTCACCACCGGCATCGCCGCCGTGGCCGCCGTCGGCCTATCGGTCTGGGCTTTCGGCTTCGCGATCCCCAGCCAGGCCGACGCCACCCAGACCATCACCCGTACCGCAACCGCCGCGTTGCGCACGATGGAGAAGACGGTGTCGACCACCGGCACCGTGACCCCCGCCATCGAAGACAGCGTGAGCTTCGCAGTGTCGGGAACGGTGACCGCCGTGAAGGTCGCGGCGGGCGACACGGTCAAGAAGGGGCAGACCTTGGCCACCGTCGACACCCTCCAGCTGAAGGCCGACCTGCTCCAGGCCAAGGCGGATCTGGCCGAAGCGAAGGCGACGCTGGCGTCGGCGGAGGATGCCGCGGACGGCACGAGCGCCGCCACGGCTCAGGTCTCGGCGGCTGAAGCGGCCGTGAACGTCGCGAAAGCCTCGGTGTCGGATGCCGAAGACGCCATGGACGACGCGACTCTGGTCGCCCCCGACGCGGGGCTGGTGAGCGCCGTCGACATCGCCGTGGGCGACAAGATCTCGTCGGGATCATCGGGCGGATCCTCGAGCGGCACGGGCGGCACCTCAGGAGGCACGGGCGGTTCGTCTGCCGGCGGACAGGGCACAGCATCCACGTCCGCTTCATTGAGCTCGTCGAGCTCGTCGAGCGCCGCCTTCACGATCGTGAGCACCGACTCCTGGGCCGTCGATGTCTCGGTCGGTGAGACCGACATCGCGAACGTGACGAAGGGCGACCAGGTCGAGCTGAGCACCGACGACGGCACCGCGTATTACGGCACCGTCAGCGAGGTCGGGCTGCTGCCGTCCACGACGTCGGGGTCGGCCGAATATCCGGTCACCATCGCGATCACCGGCAAGGGCAAGGGCCTGTTCGACGGCGTCTCGGTCGACATCTCGATCGTGTACGAGCGCCGCACCGACGTACTCGCCGTCCCATCGATGGCGGTCACGACCGCCGACGGCACGAGCACCGTCACGGTCGTGGCGTCCGACGGCACGCAGAAGAAGACGACGGTGAAGACGGGCGACACCGCCGAGGACTACACCGAGATCACCTCCGGCCTCAGCGAGGGCGACTCGGTGCTCGTGGCCTCGTTCACTCCGCGAGGCGCTTCTGGCGACAGCGGCACGCAGAACAGCCAGAATGGCACGGGCCGCTTCCCCGGCGGCGGGGAGATGCCCAGCGGCGGCTTCCCCGGCGGCAGCACGGGTGGCCAGGGCGGCGGCTTCCCCGGCGGTCAGGGCGGCAACCAGTGAGCGCCGTCATCGAACTCTCCGGCGCCCGCAAGACGTACCGCAGCGGGGAGATCTCGTTCGAGGCCCTGCGCGGTATTGATCTGACCGTCGACGAGGGCGAATACGTCGCGATCGTGGGACCGTCGGGGTCGGGCAAGTCGACGCTGATGAATGTCCTGGGATGCCTCGACGTGCTGACCAGCGGTTCGTACCGCCTCGGCGGCGAAGACGTCGAGAAGCTCAGCGAGGTCGCCCTGGCACGCGTGCGCAATCGACAGATCGGGTTCGTGTTCCAGCAGTTCCACCTGCTGCCGAGCCTGACCGCGCTGCGCAACGTCGAGCTGCCGATGGTCTACGGCCAGGTCGAGAAGAACGAGCGGCGCGAGCGCGCCGCGGCGGCCCTCGAGCGCGTGGGCCTGGCCGACCGTCTGAACAACCGTCCTGGCGAGCTGTCGGGTGGCCAGCAGCAGCGGGTGGCGGTGGCCCGGGCACTGGCCGGGGACCCGACGATGATCCTCGCCGACGAGCCCACCGGAAACCTCGACTCCGCTTCGACGGATGACGTCCTGGGCCTATTCGACGAGTTGCACGCCGCCGGCCGCACCATCGTGCTCATCACCCACGAGCACGACGTCGCGCGCCGGGCGCGACGGATGGTCACGGTGCGCGACGGCCTAATCGTCTCGAACACGCACGCCGAGGAGGCCGCCGCGTGAACTGGTCGGAGACTCTCGCCACCTCGTGGCACGCTATCCGCACGCACGCGCTGCGGTCGTTGCTGACGATCCTCGGCATCCTCGTGGGCATCGCCGCGGTCGTCGTCACGGTCGGGCTCGGACTGGGCACCCAGAAGGATGTGAGCGAGCAGATAAGTTCGCTGGGCAGCAATCTGCTGATCGTCTCCCCCGGCTCGAGCACCGACTCGAGCGGCGTGCGCGGCGGCTTCGGCTCGGCGGCGACGTTGAAGGCGACCGACGCCGAGGCACTGCACTCATCGGTGGCGGCGCCCGACGTCGGCGGCGTGGCACCGGAGAAGACCTCGTCGCTGTCGCTCGAAGCGGGTACGACGAACTGGACCACGAGCGTCACGGGAACGTCGGTGTCATGGCCGACGGTACGCTCGCGCACGCTCGCGGTCGGCTCATTCTTCACGCAGGAGCAGTACGACGCCGAGGCGCACGTCGCGGTGATCGGCTCGGAGACCGCCGACGAGTTGTTCGGCACCACATCCGTCATCGGTCAGACGATGACCATCGACGGTACCGACTTCGAGGTGATCGGCGTGCTGGCCGCCGCCGGCTCCAGCTCATCCACCAACCTCGACGACCTCGCTGTGGTCCCGCTGTCCACCGCAGCGGACACCGTCATGGGCGGGACCGGCGCCGACAGCGTGTCGACGATCTATGTCAAGGCGGCTTCCGATCAGGTGCTGTCGGCGGCGTACCAGGAGGTGAACGCGATCCTGATGAACGTGCATGGCATCACCGACGCCGACAGCGCCGACTTCACCGTGTCGAGCCAAGACGCCCTCGTCGACACCGCGACCTCGATCTACCAGACGCTGACCGTGCTGCTGACCGGCATCGCCGCGCTCTCTCTGCTCGTGGGCGGCATCGGCGTGATGAACATCATGCTGGTGTCGGTGACCGAGCGCACCCGCGAGATCGGGCTGCGCAAAGCTTTGGGCGCACCGCCGGGGGCCATCCGCCGTCAATTCCTCGTGGAAGCGGCCATCCTCGGCCTCGGTGGCGGCGTGCTCGGTGTGCTCATCGGTCTGGTCGCCACCTGGGTGCTTCCCCCGCTCATCGGCAGCTCCGTGATCGCCTCCGTGCCGACGATGTTCCTGGCCTTGGGCGTCGCCGTCGCGATCGGCCTCGTCTTCGGCGTGTACCCGGCGACCCGCGCCGCACGCCTCACCCCCATCGACGCGCTTCGCAGCGAATGACGAAAGAAGAGACATCCATGCGAAACATCACCTTCACCCGCCGCCGTACGGCTCTCGCCGTCTCGCTCGCCGGGGGCGCGGCGCTCATGATCGCCCTCGCCGGTTGCTCCGGCGCCTCGGCGAGCGCCGACCCGGCGCCCAGCGCATCTTCCCCGGCACAGGGACAGCCCAACGGCGGCGACCAGGCCGGAGGCGGCGGAGTCTTCGGTCTCATCGCCGCGGTCGACGACGGCACCGTGCAGGTGCAGGGCGATTCTGAGCAGACCACGGTGCGCTACACCGACGACACGACGGTCAGGCAGACCAGCACGGTGAAGGCGTCGAGCATCGCCGTCGGCGATTGCGTGACTGCCATCACCGGACAGGACGACGACACGGCCACCACGGTCACCGTCACACAGCCGGCCGACGACGGCACGTGCTCGACCGGATTCGGCGGGGGCGGCGGATTCGGCGGCGGCGCGCGACCGAGTGGCGCGCCCACCGACATGCCGCAGGGCCAGGCCGGCGGGATGCCGACGGGGATGCCGCAGGACGGCACGGCTCCCTCAGGCGCTCCGTCCGGGATGCCGTCGAGCGGGCAGCGCGGCGGGTTCGGCGGATTCACGACCGGCTCGGTGACGAAGGCGAGCACCACGTCGCTGGCCGTGCAGACCACGTCGCAGGACGGTTCGACCTCCACGAAGACGGTCACCCTGTCGAGCGACACGACTGTGACGGCGACGAAGGATGCCACGGCCGGCGCCATCGCCGAGGGGCTGTGCGTGCGGGCCACCGGCACCGCCGACGACAAGGGCGGCTTCGATGCGACGGCGCTGACCCTGTCCGACCCGTCCGACGACGGCACTTGCTCGACCGGTATGGGCTTCGGCGGCCACGGTGGACAGCGTCCCGGCCAGGACGACGAAGGGACCACGAATGGCTGAGACCGCTCCCGCGCGTCACGGGCTGGGCGGGCTGCTGGCGACGCGACGCAACAAGCTCATCGCCACCGGCGCGGTCGCCGTGCTCGTCGTCGGCGCTGGAACCGGTGTCGCGTTCGCGACCACCCGCAGTGACGACGCAGGGTATCGGCTCGCGACCGCGGAAACGGCGGACGTCACCGAGACGCTCGCCCTGACCGGCCAGGTCTCATCCGCCGACAGTGTGGCTGCGGCGTTCCAGGTCTCCGGGACGGTCGGCTCGGTGCTCGTCGCCCTCGGTGACGAGGTGACCGCCGGGCAGAAGCTCGCGACCCTCGACAAGACTTCGCTGAAGAGCGCCGTCACCACCGCCCAAGACACACTGGCCTCGGCCAAGCAGCAGCTCGAGGACGACTTGGACGCCCAGAGCACGGGCACTTCCCGTACCACCGAGCCGACGGGATCCTCATCGTCCGGCGGCGGCTCATCGTCCGGCGGTTCAACATCTGCTAGCTCGCCCTCCGCCGGAACCGTCCCCACCGGCTCGGGAGGCTCCTCGCCCTCCGGTTCGACACACGACGGTTCGACCCAGCCAGGTTCGGCAGAGGGGACATCCACGACTCCCGCCGACTCCAGCGCCGCCGTGACGGCCGCGAAGAAGAAGGTGACCGACGCCCAGCAGGCGCTGCTCGGCCAGTATGCGATCGCGACGGACGCGGAGAGCACGTCGGCACAGGCCACGGCGGACGCGCAGACGGTCTGCGCGCCGTTCCTCGACGCGACGATCGACGCCGACGGCACCCTCACTCCGTCGACAAACGCGGATGCCGCGGCCGACGGTGCGAGCGACGGCACCACCTCCGACGGCGCAAGCGAGAACACCGACGCCGATGCGGCATCCGACGACTCCGCCGATGCGACGTCCGGTGACACCGACGCCGCCCCATCCGACGCCGGCACGACGGACGCGACAGACGGCTCGACCGCCGCCGATCAGCTCGCCGCGAGCCAGTCGCTGCTGAAGGACTGCCAGACGTCGATCTCCGACACTCTCGACGCGCAGCAGGCGACGGCAGATGCGCAGGACGCGCTCCAGAAGGCCGCGGATGCCCTCGACGATGCCGTGGCGGCGTTGACGACCGCGCTCAAGGGCAACACGAGCGGATCGTCCAGCAGGGTGACCGGTGATTCCGCAAGCACCCCTGCGCCCAGCGCATCTCCCCGCGCGTCGGCCGCCCCGACGCCGTCCACCTCGGCGAGCACGTCTGCCGCCGCGAGGGCATCCACCACCTCCACTTCCGCGGGAACGGGCAGCAGCCCCTCGGGCTCCGTCTCGGGCTCCAGCTCGGGAGCGAGCACGAAGACCATCACCGCGGAAGACATCCTCGCCGATCGCGCCCAGATCGAGGTCGCCGCCTCCGACGTCGCCATCGCGAAGCAGAACCTCACGTTCGCAACCCTCACGAGCCCGATCGCCGGCAAAGTCGTCTCCGTGTCCCTGGCGAAGGGTGATGAGGTCTCCGCCGCCTCGACGAGCGCCGTCATCACGGTGCAGAGCGACGGCGGGTACATCGTGACCTCCACCGTGCCGCTCGCGAAGATCGCCAAGGTCGCCAGCGGGCAGACGACTTCGATCACCCTTCCCGCGTTCGGCAAGACCTACACGGGAAGGGTCGCGACGATCGGAGTGCAGAACGTCTCCGAGACATCGACGCCGTCGTACTCGGTGACCGTCGCGATCGATGCCGGCGACGACGCGCTGCGCATCGGCGCGACGGCACGGGCGACCGTGACGGTGTCGACTTCGCAAGACGTGCTCACCGTGCCCACATCGGCGGTCACCACGGCCGGCTCGACGTCGACGGTGCGGGTGCTGAAGGACGGCGCCCCCTCGACGGTCTCAGTGGAGGTCGGCGCTCAGGGCAGCGAGCGGATCCAGATCACGAAGGGCCTCGAAGCAGGCCAGCAGGTGATCCTCGCCGACTTCGACCAGGCGATCACGTCCGACAGCGACGACGACAGCGGGTCGAGCAGCGGCCTCTCGGGGCTGAGCGGTTCGAACAGCGGTCGCGGCGGATTCTCCGGCGGTGGGTTCTCGGGCAGCGGATTCTCGGGTGGCGGATTCTCGGGTGGCCAAGGCAGCCCTCCTTCCGGCTAGCAACTCGACACCGAGACGACGAACGAGCTTGGCGCCTGTCCATGCCCGACGCCAAGCTCGTTCCCTCTCCGCCGCGTCGGCTACTTGACGGTGAAGGTCTTCGTGACCGTCGGAGCGTCGTCGAAGCTCAGAAGATCCGACACCTCAATCGTGACGTCGTTCTTTCCATCAAGGTTGTATGCCCACTGCACGGGGATCGATTTGCCTGGCTTGATGTCCCTCGTCGCGCTCGAAGAGTCATATGCATCGTCCGTGAGGATCGCGTCGTCCAGCTCCACACCGTCCTGGAACGCCTTCGTCGACACGGCGAACATGAAGTTCGCAGCCTCATCACTGTTATTCGTGAAGGTGAAATCGACCACGAGGACCGGCTTGCCCTCGTAGTCCTTCGCCTGAGTGGCGTCATCTATGGTCACTGTGTAGTCGCTCTCCGTGTCTTCCTTCGCCGCCGTGGCGGCTTCTTCGGTGCCGGAGCCTGTGGATGACTGGGAACTGGTGGTCTCGGTCCCGAACGCTTCTGTAGCCGCGTTGGCGACGAGCGCGAAGAATACGACAAACCCGACGATCGTCCCAACAATCGCAAGCAAGAGGCCAGTAATCGCCGGCCACTTGCTTCCCTTGAGGAAAAGCGCAACGAGCGAGAGCACAAAGGCGATAGGCAGCAGGATCCAGCCGACGATGAGAGCGCCAGGAACGCACGCAAAGATGAATCCGATGACGGCGACTATCAGCGCGATGATGCTGAGCACGTGCGGCTTCTTCTTCGGTGCCGGTCCCGGCGCGGTGAACTCCGGTGCAGGAGGGGTGGCGGTCATACGGTTCCCTTCGGTCTGAGCTGTGTCGATGACGAATGCGCGCGGTCCATCGGGACATTCGTTCTCATAGCGAGAATATATTAATCCGCTCTCATAATCTGGACCTCGCTACTCTGGCGACATGTCCGACGATGCACGCCCCCACGCCCCCATCCTCACGGTCACCGTGAATCCTGCGCTCGACGTCACGACGTCAACAGAGCGCGTCGTTCCCGAGCACAAGCTGCGGTGCGGTGGCACACGGTTGGATCCCGGCGGCGGGGGTGTCAACGTCTCTCGTGCCATCCGGAACCTCGGCGGCATCACGACGACGCTGTACACGGCCGGCGGGCCCACCGGCCAGGCCTACCGGCAGCTGCTCGAAGCCGAAGGGCTCCCCGCTCGGGTGATCCCGATCGCCGGAAGCACCCGCGAGAGCTTCACCGTGGATGAGGACTCAACCGGGCAGCAGTTCCGCTTCGTGCTGCAGGGTCCTGAACTCGCCGAGCGCGAATGGCAGGCGGTCTTGAACGCCGTGGACCAGGACCTGCCAGAGGGCGGCTACATCGTTGCCAGCGGCAGTCTGCCGCCGGGGGTGCCCGATGACTTCTACGCCCGTGTCGCACGGCTCGCCTCCCGGCGCGGCGCCCACGCGATCATCGACGCGTCGGGACCCTCGCTGCGCGCCGCGCTCGACGAGCACGTGCATGTGGTCGCCCCCAGCAGGCGAGAGCTCGCCGAGCTCGTCGACGCCGACATTTCCGACCTCGACACGCAGATCCACGCGGCGCAGCAACTCATCGCCGACGGGCGCAGCGCCTACGTCGCCCTCACCCTGGGCGGGGCCGGTGCCGTGCTGGTCTCGCAAGACGAGGTACTCCAGCTACCGGCGGCGCCGGTCACCGTGCGCAGCACCGTGGGCGCCGGCGATGCCTTTCTCGCGGGGATGGTCCTGCGGCTGGCGCAGGGACGCGGCGGAGCGGAAGCCTTTCGCACCGCGATGGCGTGCGGCGCGGCCACCGCTGCGTTGCCGGGCACCGCGCTCGGCGACGCAGCCACCGTCGCACGCCTTGAGGAGGTGCTCGCCGCCGCGTGACGGCGAGGCCGCATCACTGTGCGAGTTCGTCCAGCGCCTGACGCGCGGCATCCATCGCCGCAGCGCCGTAGCCCCGGCGCGCGAGCTGCCCGATGAGACGACGCAGTGCCACGTCGTGTTCGAGTCCGCGCATGGAACGCGCCTTCTGCCGTGCGAACTCGAGAGCCCGCTCGGCGTCGTCATCGGGCAGGGCGGCCAGTGCCGCGTCGACGATCTCACGCGGGATCTTCCGCTTGGCCAACGACTGCGCTATCACCGTGCGTCCCTGGCCCTTGCGTTCCACCCCCGCCCGCACCAGCTGTTCGGCCAGCGCGCGGTCGTCGAGGTAGCCCCGACGCACGAAGTCGTGCAGCACTGCCTCGATCATCGTCTCGTCGAGGTCGCGCTCGGCGACGACGCTTCTAGCCTCCGACACCGACAGCTGACGCGTGCGCAGCTTGCGGGTGAGGTTGCGTTCGGCGATCTCACGCTCGATCTGCGTGCATTCATCGACCTCGTCGGCCATGCTCGAGAGATCGTCGTGGAGGTCGTCGTCGTCCCACGTCGTTCGCCACTGTGGTGTCGTTTCGACTCGCTTCGCTCGTGGGTCGGCCGACGAGTCGGCATCGGTCGCCCCGAAGAGCGGGATGACGGGGGCGAGCGTGTCGTCGCCCCCGTTGTCCGCAGCCACGATCAGGCCGGGCGCCGCTCGGCCAGCTCGTCTTCGACAGGCGTCTCAACGGCCTTGGGCACGCCGATACCGAGCTTCGTCTTGATCTTGCCTTCGATCTCGGCTGCGACATCCTCGTTCTTGATGAGGAAGTTGCGGGCGTTCTCCTTACCCTGCCCGAGCTGGTCGCCTTCGTACGTGTACCACGAGCCAGACTTCTTGACGATGCCCTGCTCGACGCCGAAGTCGATGAGACTGCCTTCTCGCGAGATGCCGATGCCATACAAGATGTCGAACTCCGCCTGCTTGAACGGCGGGGCCATCTTGTTCTTGACGACCTTCACGCGCGTGCGGTTTCCGACAGCGTCCGTCCCGTCTTTCAGCGTCTCGATGCGACGGATGTCGAGGCGCACGGACGCGTAGAACTTCAGCGCCTTGCCGCCCGCGGTGGTCTCGGGTGAGCCGAAGAACACGCCGATCTTCTCGCGAAGCTGGTTGATGAAGATCGCGGTCGTCTTCGTCTGGTTCAGTCCGCCGGTGAGCTTGCGCAGCGCCTGTGACATCAGGCGCGCCTGCAGGCCGACGTGCGAGTCGCCCATCTCGCCCTCGATCTCAGCGCGGGGCACGAGGGCCGCCACCGAGTCGATGACGACGAGGTCGATGGCGCCCGAGCGGATCAGCATGTCGGCGATCTCGAGCGCCTGCTCACCGGTGTCGGGCTGCGACACGAGCAGCTCGTCGATGTCGACGCCGAGCTTCTTCGCATAGTCGGGGTCGAGGGCGTGCTCGGCGTCGACGAACGCCGCGATCCCTCCGGCCTTCTGCACGTTGGCGATCGCGTGCAGCGTGAGCGTGGTCTTACCCGACGACTCCGGGCCGTAGATCTCGACGATGCGCCCGCGGGGCAGTCCTCCTACGCCGAGGGCCACGTCGAGAGCGATCGACCCGGTGGGGATCACTTCGACGGGAGCGCGCTCGTCGCTGCCCAGCCGCATGACCGAGCCCTTTCCGAACTGCCGGTCGATCTGCGCAAGAGCCGATTCGAGGGCCTTCTCGCGGTCTTGAGGTGTGGGCATGACGTGCTCCTTCTGCACTCGTGTTCCGTCGCCTGTAGGCTGTCGCGACCGCCCCGGAGGGGTGGATGCTGCGACAAGGCGTGGGTGTCGTTCGACGCTGTCTACGGTAGGGACGGGTTCCGACATCCAACGCCGGATCGCCCCAATCTGTGGACAAGAGCCTTCGCGACTCCCCTGTGCAGGAGCCTACGCGCACCTCGAAGCTATCTTCGACGACACGCCGCGCGGCGAACGGTCAGCGACGCGGTTCGAGGCGTCCCACACCATGACGGTGCGAGTCGGGCACATCCATCTCTTCGCAGAGCGCAAACCAGACGTCGCGCGGCGGAATGCCGGCATCCATCGCCTCAGTCGCCGTACGTCCGCCCAACGACGGCAGGGACAGATCCGCGATCAATGCCGCGCCTCGCGAGCCGAACTCGCCGGCGACCGCGCGCTGGAACTCGCTGCGCCGCACGCGTCAGCGCAACGACAGCTCGGGGCCGACCTCGGCCACGAGGTCGTCGGGGACGACGTCGGGGAAGGTCTGCAACCCCTCGAGCACGGAGATACGATCGCCGACCTCGCGCATGATGGTCGAAATCGGCACGTCGAGCGCCTCGGCGACCGAAGCGAGGATCTCGCTCGAGGCCTCCTTCTGACCACGCTCGACCTCACTGAGGTAACCGAGCGCGACGCTCGCGCGGCCGGCGACCTGTCGGAGGGTATGCCCCTTCTGCTGGCGGAAGTCGCGCAGCACTTCGCCGACCTCTTGTCGAACCAGGATCATTTCGGCCCCCTCCTCACCGTGATTCCCTCGCTGTCCGGGTGCATAACAGTACAACACCTGTGCCGGTCAGACTAATCCCACGCTCTGTGGAAAACATGGGAATCGCCGAATGAAACGCAACTGTGACGCCGGGTGTTCCCGACGTGTCAGAGTGCGTCGACGAGTGCCCGCAGCGCGTGCCGGACGGTCGCGCGGCGGATCTCGTCCCGACCGCCGTCGAGCGTGAGAGTCACGGCCCGCGTGCCCTCCGGCGTCGACACGCCGATGTGCACCGTGCCGACCGGTTGTCCGTCCTGGGCGTCCGGCCCGGCGACCCCGGTGGTGGCCACACCGACGTCGGCACCGACGCCCTCGCGCCCGGTGACGGTGCGCACCCCAGCGGCCATCTGCCGTGCGACCTCCGGATGCACCGCGCCGTGTGCGGCCAGGAGCGCGGCATCCACCCCCAAGATCGTGTGCTTCAGATCTGTGGCGTATGCGACGACGCCGCCGCGCACGTGCGCTGAGGCCCCGGGCACGTCGACGAGCGACGCGACCAGCAGTCCCCCGGTGAGCGACTCGGCGACGCCGATCGACCATCCGCGCTCCCCCAGTCGCCGCAGAACCTCTTCGGCCTCTGGCAGAGCCGTCATCGGGTCGCCCTCTTCGCGCGCGCCGCCCGCACCTCGGCGACGACATAGTCGATGCCGCTGGCCACGGTGAGTACGACGGCGATCGCCATCAGCACCCAATTCACCCACACAACCCAGTCGCCTATGAGCGTGAAGAACGGCAGCAGCGCCAGACTCAGCGCCACCGCCTGCGCCACGGTCTTCAGCTTGCCCATCCATGCCGCCGCGAGCACGTGGTCGCCCACGACGATGAAGCGGTAGACCGTGATGCCGAACTCGCGCACCAGCACGATGATCGTGACCCACCACCAGAGCTCGCCGAGGATCGACAGGCCCACGAACGCACAACCGGTGAGCACCTTGTCGGCGATCGGGTCGAGGATCTTGCCCAGGTCGGTGACGATGTCGTTCTTGCGCGCTATGTGCCCGTCGATGCCGTCGGTGGCGATCGCGACGATGAACAGCACCGCCGCCCACCACCGCAGCGGCCCATCGGCGCCGGCGTCGGCCAGCAGCATCCACAGGAAGACCGGCGCGCACAGAATGCGCACGATCGTGATCGTGTTGGGCAGTTGGCGGGGAACGCTCACCGTCTCAGTATCCCAGCTCCGCTCACTCGCGGCCGGTCAGGCCCCAGGCGTCTTCGTCGCCGTCGGCCTCGACCTCCGGCAGCCCGTCGAACTGCGCCTCGACCGGGTCCCCGCTGTACGGCTCGGGAGGGGTGGTGGATGCCGCGGCCGGCGCCGGCGGCTCGTCTCCGCGCAGGCGTGCCAGCACCTCGGGCAGCTGCTCGGGCGCCACCAGCACATCGCGCGCCTTCGACCCCTCGGAGGGGCCGACGATCTCACGCGACTCCAGCAGGTCCATGAGGCGCCCCGCCTTCGCGAATCCCACGCGGAGTTTTCGCTGCAGCATCGACGTCGAGCCGAACTGCGTCGAAATGATCTGCTCGGCCGCCGCCAGGAGGAGCTCGAGGTCGTCGCCGATGTCGGCGTCGACCTCCTTACGCTGCACGACCGCCTGCACGTCGGCGCGATATTCGGGCTTGGCCTGGTTCGTGACGTGCTTGACGACGCGCTCGATTTCAGGCTCGCTGACCCAGGCGCCCTGCACACGGATGGACTTGGACGCCCCCATCGGGAGGAACAATCCGTCGCCCTGACCGATCAGTCGGTCGGCGCCGGGCTGATCGAGGATGACGCGCGAGTCGGTGACGCTGGTCACTGCGAACGCCAGACGTGACGGCACGTTCGCCTTGATGAGGCCGGTGACCACGTCGACCGAGGGCCGCTGGGTGGCCAGCACGAGGTGGATGCCGCTCGCCCGAGCGAGCTGGGTGATGCGCACGATCGAGTCCTCGACGTCGCGCGGGGCGACCATCATGAGGTCGGCGAGCTCGTCGACCACGACCAGCAGGTAGGGATAGGGCTTGAGCACCCGCTCACTGCCCGGCGGCAGCTGGATCTCGTCGGCGATCACGGCCTTGTTGAAGTCGTCGATGTGGCGGAAGCCGAACGACGCGAGGTCGTCGTATCGCATGTCCATCTCTTTGACGACCCACTGCAGCGCTTCGGCCGCCTTCTTGGGGTTCGTGATGATGGGGGTGATCAGGTGCGGCACCCCGGTGTAGCTGGTCAGTTCGACGCGCTTCGGGTCGATGAGAACCATGCGCACCTCACTGGGCTTGGCACGCATGAGTAGGCTCGTGATCATCGAGTTGACGAAGCTCGACTTACCCGAGCCGGTGGCCCCGGCCACGAGCAGGTGCGGCATCTTCGCGAGGTTGGCGACCACGAAACCGCCGCCGACGTCTTTGCCGACGCCGATCGTCATCGGGTGGTGCGAGTTCTGGGACGCCGGCGAGCGCAGCACATCGCCGAGCGTGACGATCTCGCGGTCGGTGTTGGGGATCTCGACGCCGATCGCCTTCTTACCGGGGATCGGGGCGAGGATGCGGACCTCGTTGGATGCGACGGCATAGGCGATGTTGTTGGTGAGAGCCGTGATGCGCTCCACCTTGACCCCGGGCCCGAGCTCGATCTCGTACTGGGTCACCGTCGGCCCGCGGGAGAAGCCGGTGACTCGCGCATCGACCTTGAACTCGCGCAGAACATTGGTGACCGCCGCGACGACCATGTCGTTGGCCTCTGAGCGTGTCTTGCCCGGCTCACCGGCGACGAGGTTCTGTGCGGAGGGAAGCGTGTAGGGCGCCGATGGCGGAGCGCCGTTGCCGGTGCCGCCGATGCCGGTGAATCCGGGCAGCTCGCCGTCGACGGGACCGGTGTCACTGTCGTCGGAGAGGCCGGTGGCCGATGCCCCGGCCACCGCGCGCTGCGCGCCCGCGAGCACCTTCGGGTCGATGATCTCGGTCGCGGCCTCGGGAGACACAGCCGGTGCCGGGTCGGGGGCGATCGCCTGCTCGAAGCCGCCGTGGTCGTCGGCGGGGGTGAGCAGCGTCGTGAGATCGTCCGAGCCGAGGTCTCCGTCGACATCCTTTTCGCGGCCGGTCTTGTTGCGGCGCCACCAGGGCAGCTTGTCGTCGGCGCCCGCATCGTCGTCGGGCTCGGCGAACGCGACGGTCTTCGCCGTGGACGGATCGGCTTCGGCCTTCTCGACGCGCTCGGCCCCGAACATCCACGCGTAAAGGTCACCCAGCCGCTGACCGATACGGTTCGGCGGGGTGCGGGTGATGATCAGCACGCTCAGGGCCGCCAACAGTGCCAGGACAGCCGTGCCGCCGGGCACGGTGAGGTAGCTCAGCGGAGCGCCGATCATCCAGCCGAACAGCCCGCCCGCGACGCTGAGCGCCGGCAGACCGTCGCGGGGATTCGGCAGGCCGCCGTACAGATGACAGAAACCCGCGATCGACCAGACGAACAGCACGAAGCCGATGCCGATGCGTCCGTTGTCGTGCACCGATGCCGGGTGTCGGAAGAGCCAGCCGGCCAGCAGCATGAGCAGCACCGGCATGATGAAGGCGGTGCGCCCGACGAGCCCGCCCACGGAGTAGGCGCTGATGTTCGCCGAGGCCGGCGAACCGATCAGGAACCACTCCACGACGGCGCCGGCGACTGCGAGCAGCACGATCAGGAACGGGAAGCCGTCGCGGCGCTGATCCTTCTCGAGAGTCTCGGGGCCGAACGCCCGGAACAGCCCACCGACGACATGGGCGAGCCCCAGCCAGGCGCGAACGACGACCGGTGGCTTCTCCGGCTCGCCGACGTAGCGCTTGGGGGCCGGTGCCGGCTTCTTGGCACGCGACGAGGAGCCCTTGGCGGGCGTACGACTGCTCGTGGTGCTCTTCGGCATTGCTCCACGGTATCGCGTGGCGCCGACATTTCCGCGGAACGACGCGGTTTTCCCGTCGTTCCGGCTCTGCGGCCCTGTCGCTACGCCTCGATCACCAAGGGAACGATCATCGGGCGTCGACGCAGACGCTGGTTCACCCAGCGGCCTATTGTGCGACGCACGACCTGCGAGAGCGCATGGTTGTCGCGCACACCCGCGTGGACGGCCTCAGCCAGCGCCGCGGCGATCTTGGGCTTGACGTCTTCGAACACCGCGTCGTCTTCGGCGAAACCGCGCGCGTGCACCTCGGGCCCGGAGACGACCCTCCCGGTGGCGGAGTCGACGACCACGATCACGGAGATGAACCCCTCTTCGCCGAGGATCCGGCGGTCCTTCAGGTCAGCGTCCGTGATCTCTCCGACGGTCGAGCCGTCGACGTACACGAAGCCGATGTCAAGCTGCCCGACCACCTTCGCAACGCCGTCGCGCAGGTCGACGACCGTGCCGTTCTCGCCGAGGATCGTCCGCTCGGCAGGCACCCCGGTGTCTTGTGCCAAAGCGGCGTTGGCGCTCAAGTGCCGGTGCTCGCCGTGGATCGGCATGACGTTGCGCGGGCCGACGATGTTGTAGCAATAGAGCAGCTCGCCGGCGGCGGCATGACCCGATACGTGCACCTTCGCATTGCCCTTGTGCACCACGGTGGCGCCGAGCTTCGTGAGCCCGTCGATCACGCGGTAGACGGCGTTCTCGTTGCCGGGGATGAGGCTGGATGCCAGGATCACCGTGTCGCCGGGGCCCGGTTCGATCGCGTGGTCGAGGTTGGCCATCCGACTGAGGACGGCCATCGGCTCGCCCTGCGAGCCCGTGGACATGTAGACGATCTTGTCGTCGGGCAGGTCCTTGGCCTTCTTGTAGTCGATGAGCACACCCTCGGGCACGTTCAAGTACCCGAGCTGCTCGGCGATCGTCATGTTGCGCACCATGCTGCGGCCGAGGAACGCAACCCGGCGCCCGTGGGCTGCCGCCGCGTCGATCACCTGCTGCACGCGATGCACGTGGCTCGAGAAGCTCGCGACGATCACGCGACGCGGCGCCTTGCCGATCACCTGGTCGAGCACCGGGCCGATCGACCGCTCGAGCGCGGTGAACCCGGGCACATCGGCGTTGGTGGAGTCGACCATGAACAGGTCGACTCCCTCTTCGCCGAGCCGCGCGAAGGCGCGCAGGTCGGTGAGCCGGCCGTCAAGCGGCAGCTGGTCCATCTTGAAGTCGCCGGTGGCCAGCACCGTGCCGGCCACGGTGCGGATGGCCACCGCGAGCGCGTCGGGGATCGAGTGGTTCACCGAGACGAACTCGAGGTCGAACGGCCCGACCTGCTCGCGCTGCCCCTCTTTCACGGTCAGGGTGTACGCCTTCAGCCGATGCTCCTTGAGCTTGGCCTCCACGAGGGCGAGGGTCAGCCCCGAGCCGATCAGCGGAATGTCGGGCCGGTGCTTGAGCAGGTACGGCACGGCGCCGATGTGGTCTTCGTGGCCGTGCGTGAGCACGATTCCGTCGACGTCGCCGAGCCGATTCTTGATCGGCTCGAAGTCGGGGAGGATCAGATCGACGCCCGGCTGGTTCTCTTCGGGGAAGAGCACACCGCAGTCGACGATGAGCAGGCGCCCGTTCAGCTCGAACACGGTCATGTTGCGGCCGACCTCGCCGAGGCCCCCGAGCGGGGTGATGCGCAGGGTGTCGGGCTCGAGCGCGGGCGGCGCGAGGACCTCTGCGAAGCTCATCGGGTCGTCCCCGAGATCTTCGGCAGTGCGCCGCCGGCGGCCGCATTGCGGTCGGGGCGGAAGTTGGAGAAGTCGACGCCTTCGACGTCGGCGACCAGTGCGAGCTCGTCTTCGATGATGGCGGCCTCCCATTCTTCAGGCCCCACCAGGGGCAGTCTGACCCGCGGACTGGAGATGCGCCCCAGACCATGCAGGATGTACTTCGCCGACACGGTGCCGGGCACATGCGTCATGACCGCGCGCACGAGCGGCTCGAGCCTCTTGTGCTCGGCGGTCGCCGCAGCGAGGTCGCCGCGGTTCACGGCATCCACGATCGTCCGGTACGGCTGCGCGGCGATGTTCGCCGTCACGCCGACCAGGCCGGTCGCGCCGATCGCCAGGTGCGGCAGCACGTTGGTGTCGTCGCCGGAGAAGTACATCAGGTCCGTCTGATTGAGCACGCGCGAAACCTCGCTGAAGTTCCCCTTCGCATCCTTCACGGCGAGGATGTTGGGATGCTTCGCGAGGCGCAGCAGCGTCTCATAAGCGATCGGCACACCGGTGCGCCCGGGGATGTCGTAGAGCATCATCGGCAGATCGGTCGCGTCGGCGACGAGCCGGAAGTGCGTGAGGATGCCGGCCTGCGTGGGCTTGTTGTAGTACGGCGTGACGACGAGGATGCCGTCGGCGCCGGCCTTGGCGCTGTCGCGGTACAGCTGGATCGCGTGCGCGGTCTCATTCGACCCGCCGCCCGTGATGATCTTGGCGCGACCTGCGGCGACGTCCTTGCCCATCTCGACGAGGCGGATCTTCTCGGCGTCGGTCAGCGTGCTCGTCTCGCCGGTGGTCCCGGTGACGACGAGGCCGTCCGCTCCGGCGGAGACCACGTCGTCCATGTGCTTCTCCACAGCAGGCCAGTCCACCTCGCCGTCCGCCGTCATCGGCGTGACGAGGGCGACGAGTACCTGCCCGAAGGGATTGCCCGCGTGAGTCATGCTCTCAGGCTATCGGTTCGCTGCCGCGCGGTGCGCGCGGACCGCCCCCGCATAGCGCACGACCTCGCCCTCGTCGACGGTGAAGCGATCAGCGCCCGCGCTGCCCCAGGCCCGCGACAAGGCGGTCGGGCAGCAGCGGCAGCAACCGACGGATGAGCTTGTAGCGCAGCGACGGCACCGACACGGCCCGGCCCCGGGCGAGGTCGCGCAGTGACTCGCGCACGACGGTCGCAGCATCCAGCCACATCCACCCGGCGATGCCCTCCTGTCCGGGCTGCAGGCCGAGCCGCTCGTGGAAGTTCGTGTGCACGAATCCGGGGCACACGGCCGTGACCGTTACGCCGCGCGGGCCGTAGGTGACGTTCGCCCAGCGGGTGAACGAGACGAGCCACTGCTTGACGGCGCCGTAGGTCGAACGCGGCATGAAGGCGGCGATCGAGGCGACGTTGAGGATGCGCCCGTGGCCCCGCTCGAGCATCGGCCCCAGCGCCGCATGCATGAGCCGCAGCGGGATCTCGTCGTGCAGTCGCAGGTGCCGCACCTCGGCCTCGACATCATTGCGCTCGAACGCGAGGGACATGCCGAACCCCGCGTTGTCGACGAGGATCTCGACGGGATGCTGCGCGTCGACGACCCGCGCGATCACCGCGGCGAGCGCCTCGGCGTCGAGCAGATCGGCCACGAGCACCTCTGCTTCGCGCCCGCGTTCGCGCACCTGCGTGGCAACGGCGTCGAGCGCCGCGGCGTCGCGGCCGACGAGCACCAGGTCGGCACCTCGATCCGCCAGTTGCCGCGCGTACTCCGCGCCCAGCCCCGAACTCGCCCCTGTCACCAGTGCCGTCACCATGGCCGACAGGCTAACGCCTGCCGCGCGGCAGCCGCGCGTCAGCGCTCGTAGCGCACGAAGCGGTAGCGGATGCCGCTGCGCGACGTGTGCCACCCGTCCGCCGGGTCGGACGCCACGACCCGCCATCCCTCGGTGCTCGGCGCCGTCGTGTCGCCGGCGACGTCGAGGTCGAGCTCGGTGACTTCGAGCCGGTCGGCACGGGCGAGCGCCTCGCGGTAGACCTGGCCGCCGCCGATGATCCACGTCCGGCCCGTGCCCGTCCCCGGGTCGCCCTCCGCGGCCAGCGCGAGCGCGGCATCCACCGACGCAGCAGGCTCGGCCCCCGCCGCAGTCCACCCGTCGTTGCGCGTGACGACGATGTTGCGCCGGCCCGGCAGCGGCCGGAAGCGCTCGGGAAACGACTCCCAGGTCCGTCGACCCATCACCACAGGCGCACCCATCGTGATCTCTTTGAAATGCGCCATGTCTTCCGGCACGTGCCAGGGCATGCCGCCGTCGGCACCGATGACCCCGCCGCGGGCCTGCGCCCAGATCATGCCGACCAGCATGTCAGACGGCCACCGCAGCGCGGATCGTCGGGTGGTGCTGATAATTCTCCACGACGATGTCGTCGTACTCGTAGTCGGAGATCGACGCGGGCTTGCGGGCGAACCGCAGCGTCGGGTACGGGTACGGGTCGCGGCTCAGCTGTTCGGCGACCTGCTCGCGGTGGTTGTCGTAGATGTGGCAGTCGCCGCCGGTCCACACGAACTCGCCCGGCTCCAGGCCCGTCTGCTGCGCCACCATGAGCGTCAGCAGCGCGTACGAAGCTATGTTGAACGGCACGCCGAGGAACAGGTCGGCGCTGCGCTGGTACAGCTGGCACGACAATCTTTCGTCGGCGACGTAGAACTGGAACAAGGCGTGGCAGGGCGCCAGCGCCATCTGCGGGATCTCACCCACGTTCCACGCCGACACTATGAGGCGCCGCGAGTCTGGCGTCTCGCGGATCTGCTCGATCACCTGCGAGATCTGGTCGATGTGGGAGCCGTCGGGCGTCGGCCATGACCGCCACTGCACGCCGTAGACCGGACCGAGCTCACCCGCGGCATCCGCCCACTCGTCCCAGATCGTGACGCCGTGCTCGCGCAGCCATGCCACGTTCGACTCGCCCCGAAGGAACCACAGCAGCTCGTACGCGACCGACTTGAAATGCACGCGCTTGGTCGTGATGAGCGGGAACGACCGCGACAGGTCGAAACGGATCTGACGCCCGAACACGCTGGTCGTACCGGTGCCTGTGCGGTCGCTCTTGTGGGTGCCGTGCGCGAGCACGTCGCGCAGCAGGTCCTCGTACGGCGTGGAGATGCTCACGCCTGCCACGATACCGCCGACATAGTCCGTCATCCTGGCCCGGCACCGGCGCGGCGACGGTTACCGTCGGAGCATGCCCCCGTGGATCGCCGTGCTCGTCGTCGTCGCACTCGTCTCGGTCACCACTCTTGTCGGCTGGGCGCTGCGGCGACGCGAGAGCCGCCCGCGACGAGCCGTCGCGACCGGATCGGAATGGCTCGACGCCGGCGCCCGCGGAG
This sequence comes from Microbacterium horticulturae, assembly GCF_029094505.1. Classification (NCBI taxonomy): domain Bacteria; kingdom Bacillati; phylum Actinomycetota; class Actinomycetes; order Micrococcales; family Microbacteriaceae; genus Microbacterium; species Microbacterium horticulturae. Next base: position 2,227,320 of record NZ_CP119108.1, read on the forward strand.
CACAGGCCACCCTCGTGCAGTTCAGCACCGAACTGTGCACCCGCTGCCCTCAGGTGCGACGGATGCTGCACACCATCGCGGGCGAGGCCGACGGCGTCGCCCTCGCCGAAGTCGATCTCACCCATCGCGCCGACCTGGCGACGCGCCTGCACATCCTGCAGACGCCGACCGTGTTCGTGCTGGATGCCACGGGTGCCGTCCGCTCGCGGTTCGCCGGCGTGCCGCGCAAGGATGCCGTCGCCGCCGAGCTCGACCGCGTGATCGGAGACCCCGCCCATGTCTGACGGCCCCGTCGGAATCGACCCGCGCGGCCCGCGCTTCGGCGCCGCCATCACCTCGCTCCTGCTGCTGTTCGTCATCGTGCTCGGGCTGACCGGGATCTCCACGGCGCAGGGCGCCGCCAGCTTCGGCTGGTTCGCGTACCAGCCGCTGTCGAGCCAGACCTTCTTCCCCCTGTCGTTCATCCTCGTCACCGCGCCGATCGGGGCGCGCATCCTCGACCCGGCGTTCCTCCTCCTGCTCGTGGTGGCGCTCCTCTTCCTGTGGGGAGTCCTCTCGCCGCGCACGGCCCCCTGGGGCGCCCTGTACCGGAAGCTCGTGCAGCCGCGGCTGGCGCCGCCGGCCGAGCTCGAGGACCCGCGCCCCCCGCGCTTCGCACAGGGCGTCGGACTGCTCGTGAGCGTCATCGGCCTGGCCCTGCAGCTCTGCGGCGTGCCGTGGGGGCTGCCTATCGCCGCGGCGGCCGCCTTCATCGCGGCGTTCCTGAACGCGGCCTTCGGGTTCTGCCTCGGCTGCCAGCTGTACCTGCTGCTGCAACGGGCGGGCCTCGTCGGGCGTCGCTCGGCCGCGTAGGCTGGGCGTCACGCCGACCGACGGAGGACCCCATGAGCGTGACCAGCGAAGCCACCGCCCAGTGGAAGGGCACACTGTTCGAAGGATCCGGCCAGGTGAGCCTGACCAGTTCGGGCCAGGGGCCCTATCCCGTCAACTGGAAGGCCCGCAGCGAGGGCTCCGAATCGGTGACCACTCCTGAAGAGCTGATCGCCGCCGCCCATGCCTCCTGCTACTGCATGGCGCTCTCGAACGCTCTCACACAGCACGGCGTGCCGCCGCAGAGTCTCGAGGCGTCGGCATCCGTCACCTTCACCCCCGGCACCGGGATCACCGGTAGCCACCTGAACGTCTCGGCGGTCGTGCCGGGGATCGACGAGGCCGACTTCGATCGCATCGCCGAAGAGGCCAAGGCCGGGTGCCCGGTCTCGCAGGCCTTGGCGGGGGTCGAGATCACCCTCGAGGCATCGCTTGGCTGAGGTCTCCCCCGCTGCCCGCCGCATCGTCGTGGCGGGCGCCTCCGGCCTCATCGGCCGGGCGCTCGTCGCGTCGTTGCGCGCGGACGGCATCGCGGTGACGCGCCTGGTGCGGCGCGCGCCGCGCACCCCCGATGAGGTTGAGTGGCTCACCGCCGCCGAGCCTCTCGATCCCGACGTGCTGGCAGGCGCCGACGCCGTCGTCGGCTTGAACGGCGCGAGCATCGGCCGCCTGCCGTGGACCGCCCGCTATCGCAGCACGCTGCTGTGGTCGCGCCTGACTCCCACGCGCACGCTCGCCGCCGCTGTGCGAGCACTGGGCTCCGACGCCCCGGCACTGGTCAACGCCTCGGCGGTCGGCTACTACGGCAGCGCACCGGGTGCGCCGCTGCGAGAAGACGCCGGGCCGGGCAACACGTTCCTCGCCCGGCTGTGCGTGGAGTGGGAGGATGCGGCGCTCCGCGCCGGCACGCAGACCCGGGTGGCCCTGCTGCGGACAGCTCCCGTCATCCACCGCGACGGTGTGCTGGCGCCGCTGATCGCCCTCACCCGGATGGGCCTCAGCGGGCCCCTCGCCCGCGGCACCCAGGTGTGGCCGTGGATCTCGCTCGACGACGAGGTGCGCGCCATCCGGCACGTCATAGATGCCGAGGTCGACGGGCCGGTGAACCTTGCCGCCCCCACGCGCGCAACCGCGAACGACATCGGGTTCGCGCTCGCGGTGCGGATGAACAAGCCGTACCTGTTGCGGGCACCCGCGTGGGCCTTGCGCCTCGCGCTCAGTCGCGCAGCGGCCGACGGTCTGCTCCTGGCCGATGCGCATGTCGTGCCCGGCGTTCTGGGCGCCACCGGTTTCTCGTTCCGGCACACCGACCTCGACGACGCCGTCGCTCAGGTTCTGTCGGATTCCAGCTTGAGCGACTGACGGATCGCGCTGCGCGCCCGCTTGCGGTCGCCGGCGGCGTCGTATGCGAGCCCGAGACGGTACCAGGCCCGCCAGTCGTCGGGCCTCTGCTGGACGGCTTCGCGGTAGCGCGGGAACACGCCGTCGGCATCATCACGCACGACCCGGCCGCTGCTGTACACGGCGACGTCGTCGTCGGGCAGCCCGCCTTCGGTCTCGAGGCGGCGTCCCGCGCGCTCCGCACGAACACCGAACCACAGTTCGCGGGCGATGGCCCACGCGGCGATCACCGGCAGGATCACCAGGCACACGCCTATGATGATCGCCACCGGCCGTCCGGTCGCCAGCATGATCCACGCCGATCGCGCGATCACGACGAGGTAGATCACGAGCGCCACCACGATGACGCCGATGACGATGCGGGTCTTGAACGCCTTCATCGCCGGCCGAGGCCGATGTCGATGAAGCTGTCAAGTCCGACGACCACTCCGCGCGCCTCCACGGCATGCTGCAGGGCGAGACGGATGCCGGGGGCATAGGCCGCGGCCGAGTCGACGGTGTCGTGCACGATCGACAGCGACTCGCCGGCGCCCGACAGGATGACCTCCTGCCGAGCGATGACACCGGGGCGGCGGAGCGAGTGCACCGGCACGGAGGCCACTTGCTGTCCGCGAGCACGTTGGTCGACGTGCGGGGCGAGCACCGGACCCTGCTCGGTACGCGAAGCCGCGATGAGCTCGGCGGTGCGCACGGCGGTGCCGCTGGGCGAGTCGACCTTCGTGTCGCGATGCGCCTCCACGATCTCGGCCGACGGGAAGAACGGGGCGGCCGCGGCCGCGAGCGCCGAGCCCAGCACCGAGCCGAGCGAGAAATTCGGGATGAACACCGCGCCGGTGCCGGCGGCCTCGACGAGCGGACGCACAAGCGCGATCCGCTCGGACGACCATCCGGACGTGCCGATGAGGATGTTGATGCCGCGTTCCACAGCCGCGCGAACGACGTCGACGGAGACGGCCGGGGTCGAGGCATCCACCACCAGATCAGCGCCGCCGATGAGCGCTATGTCATCGCGCGACGACAGGGTCGCGTGCACGTCGAATCCGTCTTCGGCCTCAACGACCGAACGGATGATGCCGCCGAGCTTACCCGTGCCGCCCACGATCGCCACACGTGTCGTCATGACTCCAGCCTACGGTGCGCGGCGTGGCGCGGACGCACGGATACGCTCGTTCCATGGCGTCTGTACAGCCCCTTCCCGTCGACGACCCGATCTCGCGCGGACTGCTCGCGGACTACGTCGCGATGCGGGCCGCGAGCTTTCCCGGTCAATACACGCCGGCGAGCCCGCCGCGCGCGATGTTCGAGCCGCCGGCGGGCATCTTCCTGGTCGTCCGCGACGACGAGGAACAGGCGGTGGGATGCGGCGGCATCCGGCGCCTGCCCGACAGCGGCACGGGCGTGCGCTACGAGGTCAAACACCTCTTCTTGAAGCCGTCCACCCGCGGACGGGGGTGGGGCCGGATGCTACTGAACGAGCTCGAGCGGCATGCCCGTGAGTGGGGCGCCACCGAGCTCGTCCTCGACACTCATCACACGCTGACCGCCGCGGGCGGACTCTACGCGTCATCCGGGTTCGTCGAGATCGAGCCCTACAATGACAACCCCAACGCCACGCGCTGGTACGGCAAGGCGCTCGGGTCCTAGCCCGATCACACCGGCAGCGACTCAGGCAGGCCTGTCTGCAACTCGAACGGCAGATGGGCGAGGTCATTGTGGGTCAGCAGGGTCCACGGGCGTCCCGGCTTCTGGGAGATCACGGTCAGTCCGCAGTGCGCCTGATTGAGCGTCATCCACCGCCACTCCGGCATCTGCAGAACCTCGCGCACGAACCAGGCGATCACGAAGTTGTGGGTGATGAGCACTTCATGCACATCGCCCTGCTTCCGCACAAGGAACGCGTTGATCGCATCGTTCATCTGTGCCCGGCCCGCGTCGATCTCCTCTTCCGTGACCGAGCCGAAGAACGGCTCGTACACCGCCGGGGTCTCTTCGGTCATCCCGGTCGGCACGCAGTCGAACAGCAGCGCAGAAGGCTGCGGGTCGACCGCCGGCAGCCGGTCGGCGACGGCGCGGGCCGTCTCGGCGGCGCGCTCGAGCGGTGAGTGCCAGACCGCGCTCAGCGGCAGTCCCGACAGTCGATCGGCGAGCGCCTCAGCCTGACGGCGGCCACGCGGCGACAACGGTCCGTCGGCCACCCCCTGGTCCGCATCCTGATGCTCGCCGTGCCGCACGAGGTAGATGTAATGCGTCACGGGCTCTCTCTCTTCATCGGGGGAGGTAGGCGGGCCGAAGCCCCTCTTCCACCCTAAGCGACCGCGCCGTGGCACGGCGCCGCGTGGGCCGGGTCAATGCGCGAGAGGGTTCACGCGGCGGCGCGTGCGATCTCCGCCAGCTGCATGCGGCTGAGCCGCACTCCCACGCCCTGCACGAGCTCTTCGACATGGTCGGGCGCGTACGCGTTGACGATGGGCGCCGTGATGGCACGTTGTGCGAGCAGCCAGCCCACGGCGACGGCTGCGGTCGGCACGGCCAGCTCGATGCCGACCGCGTCGAGCGCCCGCAGCGTGCGCGCGCCACGACGATTCATGTTGCCGGCGATCTGCGAGCCGCGCACCGAGCGGCCGACGTCACCGCGCGTGCGGTGCCGCCCCGACAGGTACCCGTGCTCAAGCGCGTGCGAGGGCGTGACGGCGATCCCCTGTGCACCGACGACGAGTCGCAGGTCATCGTCGAAGTCGCGGCGGCGCAGCACGTTGAAGGGCACGTCGATGACGGTGAGCCGCGGATATCCTGCGGACGAGAGGATGCGCGCCTCGACCAGTTGCTCCGCGGTGAAGCCGTACGCGCCGATGCTGCGCGCCTTGCCCGACTCGACGAGCCACTCCGCGGTGGCGAGCGTGTCTTCCATCACGGCGACGCCGGCTGTGGCATCCACGTACAGAACGTCGATGCGATCGGTGTTCAGGCGAGTGAGGGATGCCTCGACCGCGCGTACCAGGTTGACCGGGTCGGTTCCGGGGTTGTCGGGGTGACCGCCCACGCGAACGGCGAGAACGGTGTCGTCGCGGGTGCCACGCGTGCGCAGCCACTCGCCGATGATGTGCTCGCTACGGCCGCCGGTGAAACCATCGGCGGTGTGCAGCGCGTTGCCGCCGAGCTCGCAATACCGGTCGAGGATCTCATGGCTTGCTTCGAGGTCGACGTTCCAGCCGAACTCTGCGCCTCCGAGCATCAGCGGGAAGACATCGATGCCGGTATCGCCCAAGCGCGTGCGCACGGCGGCGCCGACCGGGTCGCCCTGCACGGGGATGGGAGCCGACGGGTGCACCGGGAGCGGAGGCACCCGCCTGGTGACGGCGTTCGTCTGCTGCGCATCGGTGTCGGCGCGACTCATCCCTCACCCCCTCACGAATCGATGCGATCCGCGTGATCACTGTGCGCGCCCCCCGGCGCGTACTACGAGGGTAAGTCACGCGGTGTGACGATCAGCACCACTGAAGGCCATCAGAGTAAACATTCCGTAACGCTTTGTCGACATCCGCGCCCGCTGTCCCCCGTTCGGCGGACAAACGCGCCGTGACCCGGACAAAAAGGATGCCCGCCCCCGGAGTGGGGACGGGCATCCGATCTCAGATCAGATCGAGTCAGCCTTCGGCAGGCCCCACCGGACCCTGGTTGGCGGCGTCGCGCCCCTCCTGGTCGGCGGCCTCTTCGAGGACGGGCTCCAGCGACAGCTTGCCGCGGTCGTCGATCTTCGTGATGCGCACCAGCATCTTCTTGCCGACCGACAGCACGTCGTCGACGTTCTCGACGCGCTTCCCGCCGTTGATCTTGCGGATCTCGCTGATGTGCAGCAGGCCGTCCTTGCCGGGCAGCAGCGAGATGAACGCGCCGAACGTCGCGATCTTCACGACGGTGCCGAGGAACTGCTCGCCGACCTCCGGGTTGGTGGGGTTGGCGATCGCGTTGACCTGGGCCCGCGCGGCCTCGGCCGACGGTCCGTCGACGGCGCCGATGTAGACGGTGCCGTCCTCCTCGATGGAGATGTCGGCGCCGGTCTCGTCCTGGATGCCGTTGATCGTCTTGCCCTTGGGGCCGATCAGCTCGCCGATCTTGTCGACCGGGATCTGGACGCTGATCACACGCGGCGCGGTCGGAGCCATCTCGTCCGGGCCGTCGATGGCGGCGTTCAGGACGTTCAGGATCGTGATGCGCGCGTCGTGCGCCTGCTTGAGCGCCGCCGACAGAACCTGCGACGGGATGCCGTCGAGCTTCGTGTCGAGCTGGATAGCGGTGACGAACTCGCTGGTGCCGGCGACCTTGAAGTCCATGTCACCGAGGGCGTCCTCGGCCCCCAGGATGTCGGTCAGGGCCGCGTAGCGGGTCTGGCCGTCGACGGTGTCGGAGACCAGGCCCATCGCGATGCCGGCGACCGGAGCGCGCAGCGGCACACCGGCGTTCAGCAGCGACAGGGTCGAGGCGCACACCGAGCCCATCGACGTCGAGCCGTTCGAGCCCAGCGCCTCCGAGACCTGACGGATCGCGTACGGGAACTCCTCGCGGCTCGGCAGCACCGGAACGAGCGCGCGCTCGGCCAGGAACCCGTGGCCGATCTCGCGACGCTTGGGGCTTCCGACCCGGCCGGTCTCACCGGTCGAGTAGGGCGGGAAGTTGTAGTGGTGGATGTAGCGCTTGTGCGTGACCGGCGACAGCGAGTCGATCTGCTGCTCCATCTTCAGCATGTTCAGCGTCGTGACACCCATGATCTGGGTCTCGCCGCGCTGGAAGATGGCCGAGCCGTGCACGCGGGGCACGACCTGCACCTCGGCGTCGAGCGGACGGATGTCGGCAAGGCCACGTCCGTCGATGCGCACGCCCTCGGAGAGAATCCGACCGCGCACGATCTTCTTGGTGACGGCCTTGTAAGCGCCCGAGAACTCGGTCGCGGCGATCTCGGCCAGTTCACCGGCTTCGACGGCGGCAACGAGCTCACCCTTGACGCGCTCCTTGATGGCGTCGTCGGCGTTCTGACGCTCGATCTTGTCGGCGATCTGGTAGACGCCGGCGAGCTCGTCGTAGGCGCGCTTCGCGACGAAGTCGTAGGTCTCCTGCGAGTAGGGCAGGAAGACCGGGTACACGCCCGGCTCCTTCGCGGTCTTCGCCGCCATCTCGGCCTGCGCCTGCACGAGCTGCTTGATGAAGGGCTTGGCGGCCTCCAGGCCCCCGGCCACGACCTCTTCGCTCGGCTTGGTGGCGCCGCCCTTGATAAGGTTCCAGCTGTGCTCGGTGGCTTCGGCCTCGACCATCATGATCGCGACGTCGCCGTCGTCGAGCACGCGGCCGGCGACCACGAGGTCGAACACGGCGTCTTCGAGAAGCTGCGCGTTCGGGAACGCGACCCACTGGTCCTCATGCTCGCCGTGACCCGGGATGAGGGCCAGGCGGACACCGGCGATCGGGCCGGAGAACGGCAGACCCGAGATCTGCGTCGAGGCGGATGCGGCGTTGATAGCGAGGGCGTCGTAGAACTCGCCCGGTGCGATCGAGAGGACGGTGATGACGATCTGGACCTCGTTGCGCAGGCCGTCGACGAACGACGGGCGCAGCGGGCGGTCGATCAGTCGGCACACGAGGATCGCGTCGGTGGACGGACGACCCTCGCGGCGGAAGAACGAGCCGGGAATCTTGCCGGCGGCGTACGAGCGCTCCTCGACGTCGACGGTCAGCGGGAAGAAGTCGAACCCTTCACGAGGGTGCTTGCCGGCGCTGGTCGCCGACAGCAGCATGGTGTCGTTGTCCAGGTAGGCGGCGACGGCGCCCTGCGCCTGCTGGGCAAGTCGTCCGGTTTCAAACCGGACGGTACGGGTGCCGAAGCGACCGTTGTCCAAAACGGCCTCGGCGGCGGTGATTTCAGGACCTTCCAAGAGGTCTCTCCTTCTTTGTTTAGACTCGTCCGCGCGTCTCGCGGGCGAGTGGTTGCGAAGGAGCAGAAGCAGGCAGATATGAGCGCGCGCCGACGTCGTGCATGCACGACGACATCGCGTAGGCCGCTTGCGCTGGTCACCAGTAGAAGATCACCCTCGAGTCGAGAGGAACCCACCACAGGGGACCAGCTTCCTGCCCGCCTGCTCCATGAGCTCAGTATTCAATTGAGCGGATGCCACAAGGCAGCCTTCACGAGCTTATCAGGGCATTGCCCGATATCGCGGATCGCGCGTAGCCTGTTCTGCATGCCCATCGCTGGATGGCGCGCCCTCTCCCGTCTGGTGACGAGCGCGACCGTCGCCGCGGCGGTGATGCTGCTGGCACCGTCGGTGGCGGGCGCGGCGCGCGCGGGCGAGGAGACGCCGCCGCCGACAGCACCGGGATACCCCACCTGGGCTGAAGTGCAGGCGGCACGCGACAGTACCGAGGCGACGGCGACGGAGATCGCTCAGGTCGACGACGCGCTGACCGCCGCTCTGGATGCCGCTGCCACGGCGTCACAGAAGGCGGTCACCGCCCAGGCCGCTGCACAGAAGGCCCAAGCCGCCAGCGAGGCCGCCGGCCACCGAGCGGATTCACTCACCGCCCGCGCCGACGCGGCGGCCGCCAGATCGCGGCGCAGCACCGCCACCATCGCCGAACTCGCGCGCACGCTCGCGGCGGCCGAAGGTCAGCAGGGGTTCACCGTGCAACTCCTCGCCTCCGACGACCCGGACGAGCTGCTCGCGCGGCTGAACGCACTGTCGAACCTGACCGGCTGGTGGCACGACGCCGCCGCCACGGCCCGCGCCGACGAAGAGACGGCGGCCTCGCTTCGCGACCGCGCCCTCGCCGCCCAGGCCCAGCGAAAGCGTCTCGCCGACGAGGCGGATCGAGCCGCCAGGGCGGCGGCGACGGCCGCCGACGAGGCCAACGCCCTCGCGGCGCAGCTGCAGCAGAACATCGACACGCTGTACGCCCAACTCGCGGTTCTCCAGGATTCCACCGCGGCAACCGAGCGCCGATACGACATCGGCGTGCGCGTCGCCGCGCAAGCGCCCGATCAGCAGAACCGGCGCGAGAAGGCGGCCTCGAACGAGGAGTCGGCCGCGGCCCCCGCCTCCGTCGGAACCGCCACGCCGCTCGGCGGCGCCCTCTCCCCCTCCGAGGCACGGGCGTATGCGCAGCGCGCGATCCGCACATACGGCTGGGGCGACGCGCAGTACGTCTGCCTCGTGAAACTGTGGAACATGGAGTCGGGGTGGCGCTGGAACGCGCTGAATCCATACAGCGGCGCGTATGGGATTCCGCAGGCACTGCCGGCGCGCAAGCTGGCCGCGGCCGGCGCCGACTGGCGCACGAACGCCGCGACCCAGATCCAGTGGGGCCTCGCCTACATCTCCGACCGCTACGGCACGCCGTGCGGAGCATGGCGTCATGAGATGAGTCACGACCCGCACTGGTACTGACGACACACCCGCCGTGTCGAACCCGCCTCGTGATGGGTACGCTGAAGACATGAGCAACGACGAGAACCCGGGTGCGGCATCCGACGAGATGAAGCGCAAGTTCCGCGAGGCGCTCGACAAGAAGAGCGCGCACCAGCGCGACGGGCAGTCACATCTCGATGGACAGGGCGCCGTGAACGAGCCGCACGGCCGGGCCGGGCACAAGCGGGAGTTCCGCCGCAAGAGCGGGTGAGCTGACTCTGACCCGCCGTCACCGCGCGAGTGCGAGCGTCCGACGCGCGGCATCCACCAGTTCCGCACCGTAGGCCGGTCCGTGACCGACCGCGTGCACAGCCAGCGGATGCAGCTGGTGCACGGGCACTCGGTCACGCCACCCTGCCCTCAGCGGGTGAGCCCGCTCATATGCACCGACGATGATGTCGAGGTGCGGACAGCCGAACAGGTCGAGCATGGCGAGATCCGTCTCACGATGCCCGCCATGGGCTGCCGGATCGATGAGCACCACGCCCTCGGGTGACCACAGCACGTTGCCGTTCCACAAATCGCCGTGGATGCGCGCGGGCGGCTCGTCGTCGTCGAAGGCGCCCGCGGCGATGACGTCGCACGCCTGCTCGACGACAGTCGCGTCGGCAGGAGTCAGGTTGCCGGCCTCGACCGCCGGCGCCACAAACGCCCGGACTCGCTGCTCGGCGTAGAAAGCACCCCAGTTCTTCTCGGGGCGGCACGACTGCTGCAGGCGTCCGATGAAGACAGGCCCATCCCAGCCGTCGGGCTTCGCACCGAAGGCGGCGGCGCCGGCGTCGTGCATGATGGCGAGGGCTTCGCCGAAGGATGCCGCGGCCGCAGCATCCACTCTCCCGGTCTCAATGCGCTCGAGGACGATGCGGCCTGGCGAGACCTCGATGACCCGGGCGATACGAGCGCCTCTTGCGGCAGCCAGCCAGCGCAGCCCCGCCGCCTCGGCCTCGAAGAAGCGAGCCGGGGCGCCAGGGCGCGTCTTGACGACCGGGTTCACGGATCAGTTCCCCGCGAAGCCGCCGAGCAGGTGGTCGAACGAGCTGCCCCCGCGCAGGTAGTTCTCCGGGTCGAACGGGTCGGAGTTCGAGGCGGGTTCCCGCCGTGCGACGGCGTCGGCGAGTTCGGCCGCGCCCTTCTCGATGCGCTCGCCCAACGTCGCGACCTGGTCGCCGGCACTCCCCCAGTCGTCGCTCGCGGCGAACACGCCCGTCGAGACGGCGTCCGCGTGCAGGTACGCGAACAGCGGTCGGATGGCGTAGTCGATCGCCAACGAGTGCCGGGGCGTGCCGGCCGTCGCACCGATGAGCACCGGCTTGCCGATCAATGCGTCCTTGTCGAGCACGTCGATGAACGACTTGAACAGCCCGGAATAGCTCGTCGAGAAGATCGGCGTCACCACGATCAGGGCATCGGCCGACACGACGGTGTTGATCATCGACTCGAGTTCGGCGCCGGCGAACCCGGTGAGCATGTTGTTCGTGATGTCGTGCGCGGCGTCACGCAGCTCGAAGGTGTCGACGGTCGCGGTGATCCCGCGCTCATCCAGGTGCTTCACGACCGCCGCCGAGAGGCGATCGGCCAGCATCCGTGTCGACGACGGGGTTGACAGCCCCGCGGCGACGACGGCGACGCGCCGGGCGGCGCTCATCGCGCACCGCCCAAGCCGAACGCGGCTCCCTGCGGCGTCGGAGTGTCCTGATAGGGCGAACCGCCGGTCACGTTGTCGCCGCGGTTGGCGTTCGGGCGGGGCTGGCGCACCGGCCCGTCGCCGTACGCGGTCTTCACGAGCCCGGCGTGGGTCGGGGCGTCGGGAACGGTCGCGGGCCGGTTCTTCGCGAGCTCCTTGCGCAGCACCGGGACGACCTCGCCGCCGAGGATGTCGATCTGCTCGAGCACGGTCTTCAGAGGCAGGCCGGAGTGATCCATGAGGAACAGCTGGCGCTGGTAGTCGCCGAAGAGGTCGCGCATACCCGCGTACCGGTCGATGACCTGCTGCGGCGAGCCGACCGTCAGCGGCGTCATCTTCGTGAAGTCCTCCATGGACGGGCCGTGGCCGTACACGGGCGCGTTGTCGAAGTAGGGGCGGAACTCATTGATCGCGTCCTGCGAGTTCTTGCGCATGAACGCCTGACCGCCCAAGCCCACGATGGCCGTCTCCGGATCGCCGTGACCGTAGTGCGCCCAGCGTTGGCGGTACAGCTCGATGAGGCGCTGGTAATGCTCGGCAGGCCAGAAGATGTTGTTCGCGAAGAAGCCGTCACCGTAGTACGCTGCCTGCTCGGCGATCTCGGGCGTGCGGATCGACCCGTGCCAGACGAACGGCGGCACGCCGTCGAGCGGGCGGGGCGTGGAGGTGAAGCCCTGCACCGGGGTGCGGAACTTGCCGTCCCAGTCCACGATGTCTTCACGCCACAGCTTGTGCAGCAGGGCGTAGTTCTCGATGGCCAGGGGCAGACCCTGCCGGATGTCTTTGCCGAACCACGGGTACACCGGGCCGGTGTTGCCGCGGCCCAGCATGAGGTCGGCGCGGCCGCCGGAGACGTGCTGGAGCACCGCGAAGTCTTCGGCGATCTTCACCGGGTCGTTCGTCGTGATGAGGGTCGTCGCCGTCGAGACAATGAGGCGCTCGGTCTGCGCGGCGATGTAGGCGAGGGTGGTCGTCGGCGACGACGACCAGAACGGCGGGTTGTGGTGCTCGCCGATCGCGAACACGTCGAGGCCTACCTCTTCGGCGTGCTTGGCGATGGTCAGGGTCGCCTGGATGCGCTCCGCCTCGCTCGGCGTCACGCCGGTGGTGGGGTCCTGCGTGATGTCGCTCACGGAGAAGAGGCCGAACTGCATCTGGCCGGCCGCGTCTGTCTCACTCACGTCGTCTGCTCGCTTTCCGGATGCTCGTGACATCCGTTTCTATTCAAGTGAATGCACTTGGTGAAACGCACGCGAAGCCAGGTTATTCCCGGATGATGGATGCCACATGGGTAACACGGCGTCACGGCGTGGTCATCTGCGGCAACACACGGGCACAGGACTGCGGCATCCGTCTACCGTCATCCCATGAGCCAGACGAACCTGCCGATCCTCGATCTGTCACGGTTGGATGCCGGAGCCGACGCCGCCGCGCAGTTCCGCGACGATCTGCGGACCGCCACCCACGATGTGGGCTTCTTCTACCTCACCGGCACGGGCGTTTCGCCCGAGCATGAAGCGCGCTTGCTGCGCACCGCGCGTGCGTTCTTTGCGTTGTCCGAAGCCGACAAGCTCGCCATCGAGAACGTGAACAGCCCGCACTTCCGCGGCTACACGCGCATCGGCGGCGAGCGGACACAGGGCACGGTCGACTGGCGTGAGCAGATCGACATCGGACCGGAGCGCGCCGCCGTCGAGTGGGACGGCGCGCCGGCGTTCGCGCGGCTCATCGGGCCGAACCTGTGGCCGGCCGCACTTCCCGAACTGCGCGAGGTCGTCACCGAGTGGGAAGACCGACTGCGAGGGGTGTCACGGAAGCTGCTGCGGGCGTGGGCGCTGTCACTGGGTGCGGAAGAGTCGTACTTCGACGCACACTTCGGTGAGCCGTCGACACTGACGAAGATCGTGCGCTATCCCGGCAAGGAGGATCCGAGTCAGGGTGTGGGTGCGCACAAGGATTCAGGGGTGCTCACGCTGCTGTGGGTCGAGCCTGGGAAGGGCGGCCTGCAGGTCGAGCGCGACGGCGCGTGGGTGGATGCCCCGCCGGTTCCGGGCGCGTTCGTCGTGAACATCGGCGAACAGCTCGAGTATGCGACGCAGGGCTATCTGAAGGCGACGAATCACCGGGTGATCTCGCCGCGATTCCCCGACGATCGCATCTCGGTGCCGTTCTTCTTCAACCCGCAGCTGGACCGCACGCTGCCGCTCATCGAGCTGCCCGCGGAGTTGGCCGCGCAGGCACGCGGCGTCACGCAGGACCCGATGAACCCCATCCACGCGCTGTACGGCGAGAACGCGCTGAAGTCGCGCCTGCGCGCACACCCGGATGTCGCGGAGCGTTGGCATTCGGATCTGCTCGGCGCTGGTCGTTGAGCGAACGAAGCGCGCCGAAACGACAGTCCAGACACAAAGCTGAGGGCCGCCCCACACCAGGGGCGGCCCTCACAAGAATGTTTGGAGCGATTGAACGCTGGTCGCGCTAGCGGCGGAGTCCGAGACGCTCGATCAACGACCGATAACGGTTGATGTCGACGTCCTGGAGGTAGCCGAGCAGACGGCGGCGCTGACCGACGAGCAAGAAGAGGCCACGACGCGAGTGGTGGTCGTGCTTGTGCTCCTTCAGGTGCTCGGTGAGGTCCTTGATGCGCTGCGTCAGCATCGCAACCTGCACCTCGGGGGAACCGGTGTCACCGGGGTGCGTCGCGTACTCTTCGATGATCGCCTTCTTGACTTCTGCCTCGAGTGCCATAAAGCGGTCCCCTTTCCATCCGTTGCGCGGTGCCCGTCGCCCAGTGCGCGAGCTCTCTTTATCCGCGGCCGATTCTCACGGCAACCGAATCAGTCTACAGCATTGCGCGGCCACGCCGCCCACCGCCCGGGGAGCGCCCGCGCCACACGCGAGCTGCTCCCGGAGCTCACATACTCGCTGTACCCGCCGCCGACGATGGCCAGCACCGCTCCGACGTCCTCTACGCTTTGCCCACTTGACGAATACGCAGGGGCGCCACCCGCACCGCCTTCGGTCAGAAGGGTGCGGGGTCGTTCGCGTATTGCGCCGCGATCGTGTGCCGGTCGTGGGGGTCGGGGTCGATCAGGGCGGCGATCTCGAATCTGACGGTGCCTGGCGGTCTTGTCACGTACGTGCGTTTCGTGGGCGAGGTGAAGATCAGCACCCCGCCGGAGAGTTGTTCGACCTCCCAGGCGGTGTCGTGTTTGACGGTGTGATGGCGTTTGCAGAAATGCTCCAGGTTGCACAGGCATGTCGGGCCGCCCGCGGCGTGCGGGATCGTGTGGTCGATGTCACATTTTTGCGCACGTCTGCGGCATCCGGGGAACCGGCATTGCCGGTCTCGGGCCTGCAGGAATCGTTTCTGCTTCTTGGAGGGCCGGTACCGGTCCACACAGACCGGGACCCCGGTGACCGGGTCGGTGAACACCCGGCTCCACATCGCACACCCACCCGCCAGCCGCCTGGCCGTGTCGTCGTCGATCGGCCCGAACCCGTCGACGACCGCGCCGCCCACCCGGGCACCGGTGATCACCTCGGCCGGGATGGTGACCTGCACCTCCGGGCGGATCGCGGAGAGCGCATCCCGCGCCTGATCATCGGCCCCGTGCCCGGTGAACGGGGCGGCCAGCAGCAGATCGCAGAACATGTCCGCCATGATCTGCGCCACCGACCGCCCATCGAACACCGGGGCCTCCGCCCCGCCAGAATCAGCACCGGCCTCGGCGTTGCCGACGTTGCCGGCGTTGCCGCCCGCGGCCTCGGAACCGGCCGCGCGCTCGGAGCCGGCACCGGTGCCGGTACCGGCGGCCGCGCGCTCGGTCTCCGCATCGGCGGCGACGATATCAGCGTCGCCGGTTCCGGCGGGTCTGGCTGCCGCAGGTCCGGCAGCACCGGACTCGGCGTCAGCGCCGGACTGCGTCGCCGCGGTGCCCGCGTCGTGCTCCGTCTTCTCGGCCTGGTTCTGCGCGAACAGCACGGTCGCCGCTTCCCGCAGCCGGGCCACCACACCCACACCCTCGGCGGTCGGGACGTCCGCGGTGATCCGGGCAAGACCAGGCTCCACCTCCCGCACCGACACCTTCCGCCGCGCCACAGCCTCCCGCACCCGCTGCTGGGTCCCTTCCGGATCCAACCGGACCACCAGGCCCGAAAGGGCGGCCTTCAACTGCGCCGGCGTCATCTCCCGGGCCATATCCCGCGCAACCGCCTCGAACTGGCACCGCACACCCTCATCGGCGATCTGCACACCGGCCTCCGCGATCAGGATCGCGTGCTCCCCGGAGAACTCACCGCCACTGGCATCACACAACGTCTCATAGAACGACCCCGTCAGCGTGGACGCCTGCGACACCTTCCGCGCCACCTGCCACTCGCTCAGACGCAGCCCCGCCGCCAACTCCGCGAACAACTCCCGCATCGCCAACTGCGACGCATCCACCACCGCACCCTCACGCCCACCCCGGGCCGCACGCTCGGCCTCACGCCGCCGCACCAGATCCGCGACTCGGGCGAAGAAGAACATCTCCGCCGCAAACGCCCGCCCCGCAGCCGCCCGCGAGGACACCAGAGAATCCAGCAGTTCATCCACCTCAGACAGAACCGGAGCCACACCCGTCGACAGTGACACGATGAGCCTCCTTCCCTGGATGAACCGATACCCCCATAGTATCGAACATGCGTACGTATTACAAGGGCGGGTTTGATGACTCTCACCTGTTTTCGGTGCTCACGGCGTTCCCCCCGAGACAAAACACCATCGGCATCGTGAACAATGATCATTCGTATTTTCGTATGGGTTCGGGTGTCGTTCACCCACGGTGCACGAACCACCATCCCCCTCACAATGCCACCGCCCGGCATCCGCCCCGCGCCGACGGTCTCGTGGCGTACGTCCGCGAGCGCGCCGTCGACGGCGCGGCCAACGCAGGCGTCGAGCGCACGCTGGCCGCGCATTTCGGCGTCGCACCCCGCGCCGTGCGCATCGTGCGCGGCCACACGGCGCGGATCAAGCGGATCGAGATCGACGAGTAATCTCTTCTCGTGCGACGCGCGATGTGGACACTCCGGTGATGGCGAGGCTCTCGCGTGAGCATTTCATCGACCTGCGTCCGCTGACCACGTCCCCCGCGTTCGCCCGCCTGTGGATCGGCTCGACCCTCTCGGGCTTGGGCGGCCAGCTCACGATCGTCGCGGTGATGCTGCAGATGTACGCCATCACGCACGACACCTTCGCGGTGTCGATGATCGCCGTCGCCGGCCTTGTGCCCATGATCATCGCGGGCCTGTACGGCGGGATGCTCGCCGACGCCTTCGACCGCCGCGTCGTCGCGCTGCTTGCGGCATCCGTCACCTTCGCCTCCACCCTGCTGCTGGCCGTCCTCACCTGGGGCGGCTGGGAGAACCAGTGGTGGCTGTACGCGCTGTCGATCGTGAATTCCGCGGCCAACTCGATCGTGCAGGCCGCACGCTCGGCCATCGTGCCGCGGCTGATCCCGATCGAGCTGCTGCCGGCTGCCTCAGCGCTGGGCGGCATTTCCAGCGGTCTCATGATCATGGCCGGCCCTGCGTTGGCCGGCGTGCTGGTCGCGGTGTCGGGCTACGGCTGGACGTACACGATCGACGTCATCATGATGACGTCGCTGTTCCTCGGCCTGTGGACCCTGCCCTCGATCCGCCCGGAGGGCACTATCGTGCGCCCCGGACTCGAATCGCTCAAGGACGGCTGGCGGTTCCTCAAGCGCGCGTCGAACATCCGCGTGCAGTACCTCGTCGACATCACGGCGATGACATTCGGTCAGCCGCTCACGCTCTTCCCCGCGATCGGCGCGGTGCTGCTCGGCGGCGGCGCCATCACCACCGGCGTGCTCACCGCGGCGGTCGCCGTGGGCGCATTCGGCTCGAGCCTGTTCTCCGGCCCGGTCGGGCGCGTGCGCCGCCACGGCCTGGGCATCGAGCGCGCCGTCATCGTGTACGGGGCGGCGATCCTCGCGTTCGGACTCGTGCTGGGAGCGGCGGCCCTCGGCTGGTTCGCGCCGGCCGATCTCGGCGAGCACTCCGCCAACGTCGCCCTGATCGCCGTCGGCGCGCTCATGCTCGCGATCTCGGGCGCAGCCGACAACGTCAGCGCCATCTACCGCTCGACGATGATGCAGTCCGCCGTGCCCGACGCGATCCGCGGGCGGTTGCAGGGCATCTTCATCGTCGTGGTCGCGGGCGGACCGCGCGTGGGCGCCCTCTACGCCGGAGCCCTCGCGACCGTCACGGCCCTGTGGTTCCCTCCGCTGCTGGGCGGCGTCATCATCATGGGCCTCGTCGCTCTGCTGGTGCGGATGCACCCGAGGTTCCGCGCGTACGACGCCCTGCACCCGGAGCCCTGACCCGCACAACGACGGAAACGACGGAGGGGTGGATGCCACAGCATCCACTCCTCCGAAGAAACAGACTCAGTCCTGCTGGAGCGAACCCTGCAGATCGAGCTCGATGGTGACGTCCTTGCCGACGAGCACGCCGCCGGTCTCGAGCGCGGCGTTCCAGGTCAGGCCGAAGTCCTCACGGTTGATGACCGTCGTGGCGGTCGCGCCGGCCTTGTAGTTGCCGAAGGGGTCCTGGCCGAAGCCGCCGAAGTCGACATCGAAGGTGACGGGCTTGGTGACACCGTGCAGGGTCAGCTCGCCGTCGACGAGGAACTTGCCACCCTCGAGGCGCACGCCGGTGGAGTGGAACTCCATCGTCGGGTAGGTCTCGGCGTCGAAGAAGTCCGCGGAGCGCAGGTGCGTGTCGCGGCCCTCGTCACGCGTGTTGACCGACGTCACGTCGACGGTCGCCTCGATCTTCGCGTCGAACGGGTTCTCCGGCGCGATGATCGTGGCGCTCTTCACACCGAAGGTGCCGCGCACCTTGGAGATCATCATGTGGCGGACGGTGAACTGCACGTCGCTGTGGGCGGCGTCGAGCACCCAGGTGCCCGCCTTGTAACCGGCGATCTCGGGGGTGGCGGTCGTGGTGTCTGTCATTTGTCGATCCTTCTGATGGGGGTGTGCGGGGCGTCCTTTCGGACGCGTACGAGTGATGAAACGGTCCGCGGGCGAGGTCTATTCCCATGAATTAAAAAAGGAGGGGATGCCGCAGCCCGCGGCATCCCCCGACACTCCTGCGTGCTGCTACGCGACGTCGATGAGGTCGATGACGAAGATGAGCGTCTTACCGCCCAAGAAATGACCGCCCGCCGGGCCGTAGGCCAGATGCGGCGGGATGACCAGCTCGCGGCGGCCACCGACCTTCATGCCCGGGATGCCGTCTTGCCAGCCCTGGATGAGGCCGCGCAACGGGAACTGGATGGATTCACCGCGGTTCCACGACGAGTCGAACTCCTCACCGGTCTCGTACTCGACGCCCAGGTAGTGCACGGTGACGGTGTCGCCGGGCTGCGCCTCGGCGCCGTCCCCGACGATCAGGTCGCGGATGACGAGGTCGGACGGCGCGGGCCCCTCAGGGGCGTCGATCTCGGGCTTCGTGCGGTTGTCAGTCATGTCTTCCATCCAACCCGACGCGACCCGAGCGGTCAACGCAGAAGCCGAGCAGAGAACGAGCCCAGGGCAAAGACTCAGCGCCCGGTGCCGCGGCGATGCCTGCGTGTCTACCGAGCGCTGAGTTGATCTGTCACCAGGATGACACTCCCTCCCGGACCCGTCAAGCATCAGGGCGGGAACAGCGCGCGCCGTGCGGCGATCGTGCGGGCCAGCAGCGTGCTCTCGTCCGAGGCCGCGTTCTTGTCGCGCCCGCTCACGATGCGCTGCCGCACCGTGGCGAGCGTCGTGGCATCCCGGATGAACCCCTTCATGACGCCGGTGCGATCCCCGCGCAGGGTACGCGACCATTCCAGTGCCGAACGGCGACCGCGTCGGGTGGCCAGCATCGTGACTTCCTGCGGCGTGAACCAGCCCGCCGCCGCGTACTCGCCCAGCCGCTCGGCCGTCAGCCTCCGTTCCTCGCGGAGCAGCAGGACGATGCCGACGATGAACAGCACGAACAGCGGCACCTGCAAGGTGGCATACAGCGCGAAGAAGTCGAAGAACTGCGCCGAGCCGTTCCACAGCCCGTGCAGCATCGCCGCCCCTGCCATCCCGACGAACCACGGTCCGATCGCCGCGCCGGTGCTGTGGCCACGGCGAGCCGCCAGCCCCAGCGCGAAGCCGGTCACGCTCGTGAACATGACGTGCGCGAACGGCGAGAGGATGCCCCGGAGGAAGAACGTCATCGTCAGCTGGCCCGCGCCACCCTCGATCATGCTGACCGCGAAGTACTGGATGTTCTCGGTGAAGGCGAACCCCGCTGCCACCAGTGCCCCGTAGACGACGCCGTCGACCGGGCCGTCGAATGCCCGCCGCGCGGTGGCGAAGACGAGGAAGACACCCAGTCCCTTTGCGAACTCCTCCACGATCGGCGCCTGCACGACAGCCTGCACCGCCTCCCGCGCGGGGGTGTCGGCACTGCCGAACAGGAGCGTCAGAAGCAGATCGACGCCGAGGGCGATGGCGACGGCGGCGATCGCCCCCCACGCGACGGCGAAGATCACGAGGCTGCGCGGTTCGGGCTCCCACCGGTCGATGAGGCGCACCGCCAGCAGGACGGCCGTCAGCGGGAGCAGCGCGATGATCAGACCGATGATGGATGCCGCGGGCCCGAGAGCCTCCAGAAAGTACGCCGCCACGCCCAGCAGCACGACCACCAGCACGCCGAACAGCCAAGGCAACGCACGCCGCCCCTTCGACGGCAACGTCGGCAGCGTCGGCAGCGCGGCAGGCGCCGGCGCAGGAGCCGGTGCGGTCGGTGTCGGCGCGCCGTCATAACCGCGCGCGAGCGGGGAGGGATACGACATGACGATCAGCATACGGGGACGCTGATGCGTGCCATCGGGCCGTGGCCTGACGTGCTCTCAGCAGCGGGCGGTAGCCTCGAAGGATGCGCTTTGCCCACGTTCTCGCCCCTGGTCGCCCCGAACCGACACTGGCGGCGGTCACGGGCGGCGGAGCGCACCTGGTACCCGATCTGGTCGACGACGGCCCGGCGACGCTCGAGCAGCTCATCGCCGGCGGAGACGATCTGTTGGACCGGGTGCGGGATGCCGCAGACGCCGCCGGGACGGGGCATCCTCTCGACGGCCTCGGCTTCGCCTCGGCGGTCCTCGCACCCCCGGTCGTGCTGGCGATCGGTCTGAACTACGCGGCGCACGCGAGCGAGCTCGCGTTGAAGGCCGACACCGCGCCCACCGTGTTCACGCTGTGGCCGAACTCGCTGTCGGGACACGACGCGACGACATCGTGGCCGCGCGCACTCAGCGAGTCGGTCGACTACGAGGCCGAGCTCGGCGTCATCATCGGCACGCCGGCACGGAACGTCGCGGCCGATGACGCCCTCGACCATGTCTGGGGATACACCGTCGTCAACGACATCACGGCCCGCGACATCCAGTTCTCCGAAGCGCAGTGGTGCCGCTGCAAGTCGTTCGACGGGTTCACCCCGACCGGCCCGTTCGTCGTCACCGCCGACGAGGTGCCCGATCCGCAGGACCTGCACATCTGGACGATCGTGGACGGGCACACGGTGCAGGACGCCTCGACCGAGCAGATGATCCGGCCGGTGAGCACGCTGGTCGCGCACCTCTCGCAGTCGATCACCCTCTTGCCCGGCACGCTCATCTCGACCGGATCCCCCGGCGGCGCGGGTTACTCGCGCGAGCCGCAGATCTTCCTGCGCGACCGGTCGACCGTCACGGTCGGCATCGACGGAATCGGCGAGCTGACCACGCACTGCCGCATCCTGGACTGAAGAAGTGAACGTGAAGGGGCGGCGGATCACTCCGCCGCCCCTTCACGTTCACCGTGTCAGTACGAGCTCGACGCGCAGGGGAACGAGAAGCCCCACACCTGCACGACCGTGTTCGGATCGGTGACGCACTGCTGTGCCGCCCCGGCCACCGCCGCGAGGAAGGAGAAGAGGACGATCAGGCCGATGATCGTCAGCACGAGCACAATCGCGCCGATGATGATCGCGGCGAGCGCCAGACCGTTCTTCTGGCCGGCCTTCTTGCTCTGCGACAGCGCGACGATGCCGAGGATCAAGCCGATCAGCGCTCCCAGCCCGCTGGTGACAAGTCCGACCAGCGAGAGGATGAAGGCGACGATTCCCATCGTCTTGCCGGGGTAGGTCGTCGACGGCGCGGGCTGGCCGTAGGCGGGCGCCTGAGGGTAGCCGGCGCCGTATGCCGGCGCCTGACCGTACGGAGCCTCACCGGCTGTCGGCGCCTGCGCGTACGCGGGCGGCTCAGGAGCGGGAGGCGCTGTCGGCGGCTGCTCGGGCTGCTGCGGCTGGCCGGACTGGCCGGGCTGCTGCGGCTGCTCGGGGTTCTGCGGGTCGGACATGGAGTACCTCCGGTACGGGACAGATTCGTCCCCCACGCTATCGGCCGCGGCTTCGCACCGACAGCCCCCGAGACGTCGTGTCGCCGATCAGACGTTCTCGTCGACCACGACATTCTCGGCGGCCTGGACCACCGGGATCGCCGCCGTCATCGTCTCCAGCCCCGACAAGCGCGCCGGCGAAAGCTGCTTGGACACCTCTTCGCGTGTCATGAGGCCCGCCTCGACGACCAGGTCGGCGATGTTGCGGTGCGTGAGCAGGGCGGTCTTGGCGAGTGCCGCTGACGCGGCGTACCCGAGGAACGGCGTCAGCGCGGTCACGACGCCCACCGACGAGCCGACCATCGCGCCCAGCCGCTCACGGTTCGCGGTGATGCCGTCGACGCAGTTGACGCGCAGCGTCCACATGGCCTGCCGCATCCACGTGATCGACTGGAAGATCGAGTGGGCGATCACCGGCTCGAACGCGTTGAGCTGCAGCTGGCCGCCCTCGACCGCCATGGTGACGGTCATGTCGGCGCCGACGACCGAGAAGGCCACCTGGTTCACGACCTCGGGGATGATCGGGTTGACCTTGCCCGGCATGATCGACGAGCCGGCCGCGCGGGCCGGCAGATTGATCTCGCCGAGGCCCGCCTGCGGGCCGCTGGAGAGCAGACGCAGATCGTTGCAGATCTTCGAGAGCTTGATCGCGTTGCGCTTCAGCGACGAGGAGAACGACATGAACGAGCCGGTGTCACTCGTCGCCTCGACGAGGTCGGACGCCGTCGACAGGTCGACGCCGGAGATCTCGCGCAGGTGACGCAGCACCGAGCGAGCGTAGCCGGGGTGCGTCGTGATGCCGGTGCCGATGGCGGTGGCGCCCATGTTTATCTCGGTGAGCAGACTCGCGTTCTCCGTGAGGCGCTGCAGGTCTTCGCCCAGTGTCGTGGCGAAGCCGTGGAACTCCTGCCCCAGCGTCATCGGCACGGCGTCCTGCAGCTGCGTGCGGCCGACCTTGAGCACGTCGTGGAACTCGACGGCCTTGTTCAGGAAGCTCTTGCGCAGCAGATCGAGCTCGTCGAGCAGGGTGCGCAGCACGAGTGACAGGCCGATCTTGATGGCCGTCGGATACACGTCGTTCGTCGACTGGCTGCGGTTGGTGTCGTCGATCGGGGCCAGGAACGCGTAGTCGCCCTTCTCCCGCCCGGCCAGCTCGAGCGCGACGTTGGTGATGACCTCATTCGCGTTCATGTTGGTGGAGGTGCCGGCGCCGCCCTGAATGACGCCCACGACGAACTGGTCGTGGTACTTGCCGTCGATCACGAGCTGCGACGCGCGGTCGATGAGGTCGGCCTTGTCGTGCGAGAGCACGCCGATCTCGGCATTCGCCCGGGCCGAGGCCTGCTTGACCATGGCCAGCGCTCGCACGAAATCGCTGTAGACCGAGATCGGCCGTTTCGCGATCGGGAAGTTCTCCAGAGCCCGTTCGGTATGGATGCCCCAGTAGGCATCGGCGGGGATTTCGAGGGAGCCGAGCGAGTCGGTCTCGGTGCGGGTGCGCGACGTTGCGGCCATTGTGCGTCCTTGTGGGTCACGACGGATCGGTGGTGTTCTCGAGCCTACTCGCCCACTCCCCCGCCCATTCTGTACGTGGTGGCGAGGCGATTCGCTCGATTGGACGCGACGTATGCTCACCGGAGAGGTTTGCGAGAGAACGCCTCGTGTCGCTCCCGGGGAGTGAGCGCGGCCATGCGCGCAAGCCACGCCTCATCGAAGAAGTCGGCGGTCGGCGCCTCGACCACCGGCACCACCGCGTGCGTGATCGTGTCGTCGTACACGTGCACGAGGTGGAACGACTGCGCGGCATCCATTCCGTTCACCCGTGCGGCGGGACGCGCGAGGTTCATGGTGTAGCACGTGGCGGCCGCCACGCTCACGTCGACACCGGCGAACATGCCGTGGGTGGAATAGTGCAGATGGCCGGCCAGGATGCTGCGGACATCGCTGCCGCGGACCACCTCCGCCAGCGCGTCTTGATGCCGCAGCTCGAGGATGTCGAACAGCGGCAGATGGCTGGGCAGCGGCGGGTGGTGCAGAGCGAGGACCGTCCCCAGTGGCGCTGGCTCGGCCAGCACCTCGCGCAGCCATGCGAGCTGGGCCTCGTCGAGGTCGCCGTGGTGCCAGCCGGGCACCGAGGTGTCGAGCGCGACCAGGCGCAGACCGCGCAGGTCGTAGACGGCCGTCACCGGCTCTTGGCTCGGCTGCTCGCCGAGCAGGTCACGATGCAGTTCGGGCCGCTCGTCGTGATTGCCCGCCACCCACACCAATTGGGCGCCCAGCCGGTGCGCCACCGGCTCGACCGCCGCCTTCAGCGCGGCATATGCCGCGGGCTCGCCGAGGTCGGTGAGGTCGCCGGTGAAGACGATGGCGTCGGGATGGACGGCGAGCGCCTCTATCGCGACGAGCGTGCGCTCGAGATTGCCGGCGGTGTCGTAGGCGCCGCCGAGCGGCCTGTTGCCCGCGAGGAAGTGCGTGTCGCTGACATGCACGATCACCCGCCGGGCGGGCTCATGCGATCCGAACTGGACGGGAGCGGCATCCATGTCCCCACCCTAACGAGGGGGTCCCCCACCGCTGTGCAGTCAGTGCAGGACGATCAGCAGGATGCCGCCGAGCACGGCCAGCGCACACAGGCCGAAGGATCCATAGGCGGCGAACAGTGCAAGGGTCTTCTGTCCCTGGGTGAGCGGACTCTTCTTCGCCGCCTTCGCCGCGGCCTTCTCGGCCTTGGCCGCCTGCTTCGGGCTGATCACCGTGATCGCATCGGTGAACTCCGCCGGTGCCACCACCGGCACCCGCCCCGCGCGCACGAGCATGCGCAGCCCGGCCGCATAGAAGCCGACCACGAGCACGGCGCCGATGAGTGCCACGACGAACACGCGGATGAACGCCAACCAATCGATGTCGAGACTCATTTGCCGCCCTTCCCGGCTTCGGCCTTCTTGCCCTCGGGCTTCTTCGCGCCCGGAGCATCCTTCTTCTTGCCGTCGCCGTTCGCAGATTTCTTCTTGGCGTCGGCCTTCTTCTTGGCGTCCGACTTCTTCTTCTCGTCGGAGCTCTTCTTCGCGTCGGCCTTGGCCTTGGCCTTCTTCTCGGCTTTGCGGCGTGCCTCCTCATCGGCACGGCGGCGCTCGCGCTCGCGCTCCTCGGCCTTGCGGCGGGCCTTCTCCTCGGCCTTCAGTCGCTCCTGCTCACGAATGATCGCGCGCTGCCGGCGCGTGGGCGGCGGGTTCTTCTTGACCTTGATCGCGCGCCCCGACTCGGCGACGTCGCTCATCGCGTTTGCCGCGGTGACGGCGTCACGACGCGATCGCAGGAACAGCGCGATGATCACCACGAGGGCGATGACGGCATCCACCAGCAGACCCCAGGTGGGCAGCCAGCGAACGATGAGGGCGGCGAATGCCCCCACGAGACCTGCCGCCGGGAGCGTCAGCAGCCAGCCGATGGCGATCTTGCCGGCCGTGCCCCAACGCACCTTCGAGCCGCGTCGGCCCAGGCCCGATCCGATCACCGATCCGGATGCGACCTGCGTGGTCGACAGCGCGAAGCCGAGGGCGCTGGAGGCGAGGATCGTGGCTGCCGTCGACGTCTCGGCGGAGAAGCCCTGCGCCGGCTTGACGTCGGTGAGTCCCTTGCCGAGGGTGCGGATGATGCGCCAGCCGCCGAGGTAGGTGCCCAGTGCGATAGTGAACGCACAGGCGAAGATCACCCAGATGTGGGGGTCGGCGTTGTCTTTGTCCTGCCACCCGGCCATGATCAGCGCGAGAGTGATGATGCCCATCGTCTTCTGCGCATCGTTCGTGCCGTGGGCGAGGGCGACCATCGACGAGGTGAAGATCTGCCCCCAGCGGAAGCCGCTGCGGCCGTCGGGCTTGCCGTCGTAGCGACGGGTCATCCCGTACGCCATGCGCGTCACGAGGAACGCGATGACCCCGGCGGTGAGCGGAGACAGCAGCGCCGGCAGGATGATCTTGCTCAGCAGCACCCCGAAGTCCACACCCGAGAGGCCGAACCCGACCAGGGTCGCTCCGACCAGCCCCCCGAACAGTGCGTGCGAGGAGCTCGAGGGCAGGCCGAGCAGCCAGGTGAGCATGTTCCAGACGACGGCACCCACCAGGCCGGCGAAGATCAACGGGAGGAAGTCCACATGGCTGGCGCTGATCTGGTCTTCGCGAATGAGGCCGTGGGAGACGGTCTTCGACACCTCCGTCGAAAGGAACGCGCCGACGAGGTTGAGGCCGGCGGCCAGGCCCACCGCGACTTTCGGCTTGAGCGCGCCTGTCGCGATGGGCGTCGCCATCGCGTTCGCGGTGTCATGGAATCCGTTGGTGAAGTCGAAGAACAGAGCCAGCGCGATGACCAGCACGACGATCAGGGCTGCGGTTTCCACCGTTCGCTTTCCGGAGTCAGGGATCGAGGGATGCCGGCGAAGCCGACGATGCGAACGAAGTGTTCACGACTTGGGGATGCCCGGCTGCCCGGTCCCGGGTGAAATCCTCTCATGCCCGCCCTGCCGGTGTGAACCACCGGCTCTCAGATCCGGCGACTAACGTGGTCGCGTGACCGATGTTCGCCGCGCTGCAGCCCCACTCGCTCCCGTCACCCCGCGTCGCCCGATCGAGCGCACGCATCACGGCGACACTTTCATCGACCCGTACGAGTGGTTGCGAGACAAAGAAGACCCTCAGGTCATCGACCATTTGAACGCGGAGAACGCCTATACCGAGGAGCGCACTGCGCACCTCGCGGGCCTGCGCGAGAACGTCTTCAACGAAATCAAAGGACGTACGAAGGAGACCGATCTGTCGGTCCCCATCCGGCAGGGCGACTGGTGGTACTACGGCCGCACGCTCGAGGGCAAGCAGTACGGCATCCACTGCCGCGCGCCGCTCTCGTCGCCCGACGACTGGACGCCCCCCGAGCTGTCGCCCGACACCGAAGTCGACGGCGAGCAGGTCATCCTCGACGGCAACGTCGAGGCCGACGGCCAGGAGTTCTTCTCCCTGGGCAGCTTCGAGGTCTCGAAGGACAGCACACTGCTGCTGTACGGCGTCGACGTCGAAGGCGACGAGCGCTACACGCTCAAGGTGCGCGATCTGCGCACCGGTGAGAACCTGCCCGATGAGATCCCGAACACGTCGGCCGGGGCATCCTTCTCCCCCGACGGCCGCTTCATCGTCTATCTCACCGTCGACGACGCCTGGCGCCCCGACACGGTGTGGCTGCACGAGCTCGGCACCCCCGTGGGCGACGATGTGCAGCTGTTCCATGAGCCCGACGAGCGCTACTGGCTCGGCGCGGGCTTCACCCGCAGCGACCGCTACCTGATGATCGCGGCCGGCTCGTCGATCACGAGCGAGGAATGGCTGGTGGATGCCGCAGACCTGCGCTCGGCGCCGCGTGTGGTGTGGCCGCGCGAGGAGGGGGTCGAATACGACAGCGACCATGCCGTCGTCGACGGCGAGGACGTGCTCTACATCCTGCACAACCGCAACGCGCTGGATTTCGAGCTCGTGCGGGTCGCGGCATCCACCCCCGACGCGTCGCCGACCGTCGTCGTGCCGCACGAGCAGGGGCGCCGGCTGCTGGGCCTGTCGACGTTCCGCGATTTCGCGGTGATCGCGTACCGGCGCGAGGGCCTGGCGCGGCTGGGCATGTTCGACTATGCGACCAGTGCCATCGGTGAGCTCGCCTTCGACGAGCCGCTGTATGCGGCCGGCCTGGCCGGCAACCCGGAGTGGGCACCGCCGGTGCTGCGCCTGGGCTACACGTCGTTCGTCACGCCCAGCACGGTGTACGACTACGTCGTGGCCACCGGCGAGAAACTGCTGCGCAAGCGCCAGCCCGTGCTGGGCGGTTACGACCCCGCCGATTACGACCAGGCTCGGGTGTGGGCGACGGCGCACGACGGCGTGCAGGTACCCATCTCGCTCGTGTGGAAGCGCTCGTTCGGCGCCCCCGACGACGCACCGCGTCCGCTGCATCTGTACGGCTACGGCTCGTATGAGCACTCCATCGAGCCCGGCTTCTCGGTCGCGCGGCTGAGCGAGCTCGACCGCGGCGTGGTGTTCGCCGTGGCGCACGTGCGCGGCGGCGGCGAGATGGGCCGGCAGTGGTACGAGGACGGCAAGACGATGCGCAAGCGCAACACGTTCACCGACTTCCTCGACTGTGCGGAGCATCTCATCGGCGCAGGTTATACGACTCCCGACCGTCTCGTGGCCGAGGGCGGCTCGGCCGGCGGCCTGCTGATGGGCGCCATCGCCAACATGCGGCCCGAGCTGTTCGCCGGCATTCTCGCCGATGTGCCGTTCGTCGATGCGCTGACGTCGATCCTCGACCCGTCGCTGCCGCTCACCGTGATCGAGTGGGACGAGTGGGGCGACCCGCTGCACTCCCCCGCCGTGTACGCGTACATGCAGTCGTACTCGCCGTATGAGAACGTGCGGGAGGATGCCGCATACCCGCGCATCCTCGCGGTCACCTCGCTCAACGACACGCGCGTGCTGTACGTCGAGCCCGCGAAGTGGGTCGCGGCTCTCCGCGAGACCGGAGCCGACGCCCTCCTCAAGTGCGAGATGGTCGCCGGCCACGGCGGCGTGAGCGGGCGCTACAACGCCTGGCGCGAGCGCGCTTACGAGCTCGCCTGGCTGTTCGACGTGCTCGGGGTGGCGGGCGCCTGACAAGCTGTGACAGCCGGTTTCGGCGTGTCGCCGGCGCTGACCGACGTTCTGCCGGGCCGTTCCGGCGACTGCGGCGATCGCGCCGCGTCAGCCGAAGAGCGCGGCGGCCTCGTCGTAGCGGTACTGCGGCACGGTGTTGAGCTCGCCGAGGGCTTCGTCGAACGAGACGCGCACGATGTCGGTGCCGCGCATAGCGACCATCTGCCCCCATGCGCCTTCGACGATCGCATCGGCAGCGTGCAGACCCAGTCGGGTGGCCAGCACCCGGTCGAACGCCGACGGCGAGCCGCCGCGCTGGATGTGGCCCAGCACCGTCGCGCGCGTCTCGATGCCGGTGATGCGCTCGATCTCGGGCGCTATCACGTCGCCGATGCCGCCCAGCCGCGGGCGGTTGAAGGCGTCGAGTCCCTTGTCGCTGTACGCCTCGGTCATACCGGTGAGAGTGAAGCCCTCGGAGACGACGACCAGCGGCGCGCGGCCGCGGTCGTGGGCCTTGGACACCAGGTCGCAGATCTCGTCGATCGACATCGGCACCTCAGGGATGCAGATCGCGTGTGCGCCGGCGGCCATGCCCGCGTGCAGGGCGATCCAGCCGACGTGGCGCCCCATGACCTCGGCCACCATGCAGCGCTGGTGCGAGTCGCCGGTCGTGCGCAGCCGGTCCATGGCCTCGGTCGCGATGTTCACGGCCGTGTCGAAGCCGAACGAGTAATCGGTCGCACGCAGGTCGTTGTCGATCGTCTTGGGCACGCCCAGCACGTTGATGCCGTCGTTCGCCAGACGGTTGGCCGCCGCCAGCGTCCCCTCGCCGCCGATGGCGATGATGCCGTCGATGCGATGGCCGTACAGCGTCTTGGCGATGTTCTCGGCGCCGCCCCGCGGACCGTCGTAGGGGTTGGTCCGACTGGTGCCCAGGATCGTGCCCCCGACCTTCGACAGGCCCTTCACATCGTGTCGCGTCAGTGGGAAGAAGTCTGCGTCGACGACGCCGCGCCATCCATCGCGGATGCCCACGAACTCCATGTCGTACGCGGTCGTGCCCTTGAGCACCACACCGCGGATGACCGCGTTCAGTCCGGGGCAGTCGCCGCCACTGGTCAGGATGCCGATCTTCATGCGCAGGTCCTTGCTTTGAGGGGGAGGGATGCCGGCAACGTCGCCATCCACGACACTACTGCCGCCGGCCGCGCCCTGCCACACGGCGGGCAGGGCGCCTCAGTGGCCGCCCAGAGCCTGCCGGGTCAGGTGCATGAGCGCCGACAGCTGCACCGAGTCGCTCGAGCCCGGCTCGACGACCTCGCCGTCCAGCGCGCGGGCCGCCAGGCCCTGCTTGGAGTCGATCAGTTCGGCGATCTTGGTGTCGATCGTGTGCGCGGCGATGATCCGCCACGCGGTGACCGGCTCGTCCTGGCCGATGCGGTGGACGCGGTCGATGGCCTGCGTCTGCTCGGCGGCGGTCCAGCTGAGCTCGGCGAGCACGACGTTGGATGCTGCCTGCATGTTCAGCCCGACTCCGGCGGCGGTCAACGAGCAGACGGCGAAGCCGACATCGGGGTCGTTGTTGAACGCGTCGATGGCCTCCTGGCGCGCGGGCGTGGACTGCTCGCCGCGCACCGAGACGTATCTGACGCCGGATGCCGCGAAGTGGGCCTCTGCGGCATCCATCACGTCGATGTGCTTGGCGAAGAAGACCACCTTGCCCACCGAGCGGTGCAGCTGCACGGCGTAGTCGGCCGCGAGCTGGGCCTTGGCCTGGCCGATGCGCCGCACCATCGTGAACACGTTCTCGCTGCCCGTGCCTGCGGCCTTCGACTCGTCGAGCTCGTTCTGTGCGACCAGACGCACGATGTCGTCGTCGATCTCGCCGGGGGCCAGTCCCCGGTCGCCGCGCGCCTCGATGATCCGGCGGTAGCGGGCGGCCAGGCGTTCGCCGAGCTCCTGCTCGGCCTGACGGATGGAACGCCCGAACTCGTCATCCAGCTCGACCGGCAGGTCGGCGATGAGCTTGTCGGGCAGGTCGGCGGCGACATCCTTCTTCTTGCGCCGCACGATGCCCATCGAGATCACCGCGTCGCGGGCCTCGGGGTAGAACGCCTTGTCGGCGGGCGTGAGCCCGGTGGCGTCGAGCTTCTCCATGAGCTCGGTGCCCGGCTTGGCACCGTTCGTCCATCCCAGGAAGCGCCAGATGGCGTCGAAGTCCTCGACGTCGTTGATCAGCGGCGTTCCGGTCAGCGCGAGCAGCAGCGGGTCGCTGATCTGCTCGCGGATGCTCGCGGCCAGCGCCAGCACGTTCTGCGATCGCTGCGAGGTCAGGTTCTTGATGAAGTGCGCCTCGTCGACGACCAGGCCCTTCAATCCGAGCGTGCTCAGCCAGGAGAGGTGCCGGTCGAGGATCTCATAGTTGATGATGAAGACGTCGGCGAAGGCGTCGACGTCTTCGCCGTCACCGGAGATGACCGTGGCGCGCCGCTGGGGCGTCCACCGTTCGACCTCACGCGCCCAGTTCATCTTGACGACGTTGGGAACGACGGCCAGCAGCGGGTAGGCATCGGCGACGGATGCCGCGAGCACCGATTCGGCGGTCTTGCCCAGGCCCGGCTCGTCGGCCAGCAGGAAGGTGCGATGACCGTCGCGCACGGCCTCGAGGAACCGCGACTGGTGCGGCATGATCTCGCGTCCGCGCGGCGAGAGCCGGTCGAACTCGGGAACCTCGGGCAGCTCCATTGTGGCCGCTCCCCCGCCGGCGCCCGACTCGAACGCCTTGTACAGGGGCCCCATGAGCTCCCAGCTGTCGAGGCGCCGGCGCGGCGTCGCGTTCGGCGCGTGCAGGAGCAGGTCGGGGGCCAGGAACGGGTGCGACTCACGGCGCGCCTCGATCTGCGGCGGCACCACCTGGCGCTCGGCGAGTGCGGCGGGCACGACGGGCGCCGCGGCGACGACCGGAGCGACATCGGTGATGATGAGCTCGTCGGGCGCGAGCTCCGCGCCCGACTCGAGCAGCCAGTCGCGGCGCATGCGCTTGGCGACCGGCGACGTCGCCTGGTCGACCTCGAGCAATTGGATGAGCGAGGTGTCGCGCGCCGCCGTCTTGGCGAGGATCGTCGCGACGCCGTCAAGGCGCTTGAGCAGCTCGGCGCGCGATGCGTCGGCGAGCTCGGTGTCGCTCTTGACCCGGGCACGCTCTTCGCGCACCAGGAAGGCGATGACCTGGAACTTCACCCGGTTCGTGGGGCCGAGCTTGCCGCGTTGGGCTTTGGCTTCGACCTCGCGGACCTTGCGGGCGAGGATGGGGATGATGGGTGCCTCGTCGTCGCGACGTGCGGACGACGAGCGGCGGCGCGTCTGCGCGGGTGCCGTGGTCGGCATGCTCCTCCTGAGCGTGAGTGACCGGCTGCTGCGGTGTCGCCGGAGACCGGTGGTTCGTGCGGGCTCCGCGACGGGAAGGCGAAGCCTGCGGAGCTGGGGCGGCGGCGAACATCACGCTTCTGCGCGTGCCGCTCCCCCGCTGGGTATTCTACGGCATCCGCGCGGAGATTTCGCGCACCGACGTCACGGCGCGCGGCGCAGCCGCAGGCTGTTGAGCACCACGAACACGCTGGAGAACGCCATCGCGGCACCCGAGATCATCGGATTGAGGAGCCCGAACGCGGCCAGCGGGATCGCTGCCACGTTGTACGCGAACGCCCAGAAGAGGTTGCCGCGGATGACGCCCATCGTGCGTCGGCTGAGCCGAACGGCGTCGACCGCAGCGCCCAGGTCGCTGCGCACGAGCGTGATGTCACTCGCATGCATGGCCGCGTCGGTGCCGCCGCCCATCGCGATGCCCAGATCGGCTGTGGCCAGCGCTGCGGCATCGTTCACCCCGTCGCCCACCATCGCGACGCGGTGCCCTTCCTGCTGCAGCCGGGCGATCTCGGCGACCTTCTGCTCGGGCACGACGCCGGCTATGACGTCGTCGATGCCGACCTCGGCGCCCACGGCCGCGGCCACGGTGGCGTTGTCGCCGGTGAGCAGCACGGCGCGCAGCCCGAGCGTGCGCAGGCGCGCTATCGCGTCGGCGCTCGTGGGCCGCACGGTGTCAGCCACGGTGAGCACGGCTCGCACCCGCGGCCGCTCTCCCGGCTCGGCCCACCCCGCCACCACGGCGGTACCGCGCTGCTCGGCGCGGGTCACCGCGTCGGCGAGCTCGTCCGGCACCGTCGCGCCCTGCGCAGCCGCGAACGACGGGCGCCCGGCGAACACCTGCCTGCCGTCGACGTCCCCGGTCACGCCGTGTCCGGCGTGGCTGCGGAAGGCATCCACCGCGGGGACGGCATCGGCCGCGTCCACGATCGCACGCGCCACCGGGTGCTCGGACCCGGCCTCGACCGCGGCGATGAGCGCCAGCGCCGCGTCACGGCGGCTGTGGGATGCCACGGCCACGTCGACGAGCGTCATCCGGCCGCTGGTGACCGTGCCGGTCTTGTCGAGCACGACCGTGTCGATCTTCTCGGTCTGCTCGAGCGATTCCGGGCCGGTGATGAGGATGCCCAGCTGCGCGCCGCGCCCGGTACCGACGAGGACCGCGATCGGGGTCGCCAGGCCCAGGGCGCACGGGCACGCGATGATCAGCACGGCGACCGCCGCCGTGAAGCCGGCGGCCACCGGCTGCCCGGCGACGAGCCACGCCAGCAGGGTCAGAACGGCCAGCGCGATCACGACGGGAACGAACACCGCCGAGATGCGGTCGGCAAGCCGCTGCACCCGGCTCTTGCCGGTCTGGGCGTCTTCGACCAGACGCGCCATCTTCGCCAGACGCGTGTCGTCGCCGACCGAGGTCGCCTCGATCAGCAGGCGCCCGTCGGCGACGATGGTGCCGCCGGTGGCGGCATCCCCCTCCGTCACATCCACCGGGACGGATT
This sequence comes from Microbacterium horticulturae, assembly GCF_029094505.1. NCBI lineage: Bacteria > Bacillati > Actinomycetota > Actinomycetes > Micrococcales > Microbacteriaceae > Microbacterium > Microbacterium horticulturae. Next base: position 2,260,785 of record NZ_CP119108.1, read on the forward strand.
CACCGGTGAGCATGCTCTGATCGATGGATGCCGCGCCCTTTCGCACCACACCGTCTGTCGCGACCGTCTCGCCCGGGCGCGTGACGAACACGTCGCCGGTGCGCAGTCGCTCGATCGGCACACGGGCGCCGTCGGCGAGCTCGACGTCCTTGGCGCCGAGGGCGAGCAGCGCGTGCAGAGCACTGCCCGCGCGCCGCTTCGAGCGCTGCTCGATGAAGCGCCCCAGCAACAGGAAGACCGTGACCGCCGACGCTACCTCGAAGTAGACCATGGAGCTCGCGGGCGTGCCGTCGGGCAGCAGTGAGAAGCCGTGGCGCATGCCGATCATGCCGGCCGTGCCGAACACGAGCGCCCACACGCTCCACAGGTAGGCGGCACCGGTGCCCAGGGTGATCAGGGTGTCCATCGTCATGGCGCCGTGCCGCAGGTTCGCGAACGTCGCGCGGTGGAACGGCCAACCGCCCCACAGCACGATCGGCGTGGCCAGCACGAGCGATACCCACTGCCAGCCGGGGAACTGCCAGGCCGGCACCATCCCGAGCACGACCACCGGCAGCGCCAGGATCGCGCTGCCGATCAGGCGCGTGCGCAGCGTCGTCGCGCCGGGTGCATCTTCGACGTCGTGGTGGTGTCCGGAGTGGTTGTCGGGCACACGGAGGCGCGCGTCGTAGCCCGCCTGCCGGACGGCCTCGACGAGCCGCTGCTCATCGACACCCTCGGGGAAGCTGACCTTCGCCGACTCGGTGGCGAGGTTCACCGCTGCGCTTACGCCCTCGACCGACCGCAGCCGCTTCTCGACGCGGGCGACACAGCTCGCGCACGTCATTCCTTCGATGTCGAGGGTCGCTTCGCGGGTCATGACGCCTGCGCGGCGAGCGCATAGCCCGCCTCTTCGACCGCCGCGGCGACAGCCGCCTCAGCCGCGTCGCCGCTGACAGCGAGCGTCCGTGCCTGCAGATCGACGACCGCTTCGTCCACGCCCGGCAGAGCCGAGACCTCGCGGGTCACCGCCTGCACGCAGTGGTTGCAGGTCATGCCTTCGACGCGATACGTGGTGGTGCTCATGGTTCCTCCGATTCAGCGGGTGTCGATACCCTCAACCATATACCCCCTGGGGGTATTTCGGGTCTAGGGTGTGGATCGTGGAAGACGAGAAGGTGGATGCCACGGATCGCCGGCAGCGACGGGTGCTGCTGATCGCGATCCTGGCGTCGTTCGTCTCCTTTCTCGACGGCACGGTCGTCAACGTCGCGCTGCCGGCCATTCAGCGCGAGCTCGGCGGGGGCCTGGTCACCCAGCAGTGGGTGGTCGATGCGTATCTCATCACGCTGGGCTCGCTCATCCTCGTCGCGGGATCGCTGAGCGACGTCTTCGGTCGGATCGTCGTGCTGCGGGCGGGGCTCATCGGTTTCGGCGTCGCCTCGCTCGCCATCGCTGCCGCACCCGATCCTCTCTTCCTGGTGATCGCGCGAGGCGTGCAGGGCATCGCCGGCGCACTGCTGGTCCCCAGCTCGCTGGCCCTGATCACCTCGACGTTCCGCGGGCCCGCGCAGTCACGCGCGATCGGCACCTGGACCGGCGCGACCACGGCCGCCATGCTCGTGGGGCCGGTGCTCGGCGGCGTCTTCGTCGATCTCGTGTCGTGGCGACTGGTGTTCCTCATCAACGTGCTGCCGATCGCCGTCACGCTGTGGCTGCTGGCGACCCTGCATCAGCGCGACGCACGCGAGCCCGGTGCGACCGTGGACTGGACGGGTGCCGCGCTGTGCACCGCGGGGCTGGCGGGCACCGTGTTCGCCCTCATCGAGCAGGAGCGGCTGGGCTGGTCGTCGCCCGCGATCTGGATCCCGCTGACCTGCGGCCTCGTGTGCCTTGCCGGCTTCATCGTGCGGCAGCGATTCGCCCGCGCGCCGATGATGCCGCTCAGCCTGTTCCGGGTGCGAAACTTCTGGGCGGGCAACCTGGCCACGTGGTTCGTCTACGGCGCGCTGGGCTTGAACGGGCTCGCGCTGGGCGTGTACCTGCAGCAGGGCGCCGGGTTGCCCGCGACCCTGGCAGGGCTTGCGAGCCTGCCCTCGACGGTCATCATGATCCTGTTCAGCGCGAAGGTGGGCACCTGGGCCGGCAAGAGCGGCCCCCGGTTGTTCATGACGATCGGGCCGCTGGTGATGGCGGTCGGTGTCGCGCTGCTGCTGACCGTGCGCGACGACTTCGACTACTGGACCCAGGTGCTGCCCTCGGTCATCCTGTTCGGAATCGGGCTGACGCTGACGGTGGCGCCGCTGACCGCGGCCGTCCTCGGGGCCATCGACCCGGCGCGTTCGGGCATCGCCTCGGCGGTCAACAACGCCGTCGCGCGTGTCGCGGGCTTGATCATGGTGGCGCTTCTGGGCGTCATAGCGGGCGGCGCGCTCGACCTCGCGGGCTTTCACCGCACCGTCGTCTTCACCGCCGCGCTGCTGGCCGTCGGGGGTGCGATCTCCTTCGCCGGCATCCGCAATCTGCCGCCGCATGACGACTGACGCTCCCGGAGCATCACGCGGCGCGCGCGGTCAGAGAACGCTCTTGGGATGCCAGACCGTCTTCACCTCGGTGAAGGCGGCGATGCGCTGCGGCGAGGGCACCGGTTCGGCCGGCACAAGCACGCGCTTGAGCGTCTCGGCCGCCCGCATCTGCAGGTCGACCCAGTCGATATCTCCCGCGCCGGCCAGATCGAGGGCGTTGACGTCGGCGTGGTCGGCCAGATGCGGCGCAAGCTCAGCAGCCGATCCGGTCAGCACGTTGACGACACCGCCGGGCACATCGCTGGTGGCGAGAACCTCGGCGAGGCTGATGGCCGACAGCGGATACCGCTCACTGGCGACGACCACAACGGTGTTACCGGCCACCAGAGCGGGCGCAACGGTGGCCGTGAGTCCGAGCAGCGCGCTGTTCTGCGGCGCGATGATCGCGACGACACCGGTCGGCTCGGGTGCGGAGATGTTGAAGTACGCGCCTGCGACGGGGTTCAGCCCCCCGGCGACCTGCGCGTACTTGTCGCACCAGCCGGCGTACCAGACCCAGAGGTCGGTCGCGGCATCCACCTGTGCTCCGGCCACCGCCGCCGTCACGCCTTCTTGCGCCACGATCTCGTCGACGAACTGCGCGCGGCGCCCCTCGAGCAGCTCAGCGACCCGATAGAGCACCTGCCCGCGGTTGTACGCGGTGGCCCCTGCCCAGCCCGACACGGCCGAGCGGCTCGCCCGCACGGCGTCGCGGGCGTCTTTGCGCGAGGCCAGAGCCGCATTCGCGAGGAAGTCGCCCTTCGCGGAGCGCACCTCGTAGGTGCGGCCCGATTCGCTGCGCGGGAACTTTCCGCCGATCGCGAGCTTGTAGGTCTTGGGGACGGTGAGTCGGGCGCTCATCGGGCCACCTCCTTGCGGGTCGGCGTCGCGGCGACGGCTCTCGGCGCCGTGCCGGCGGGCTTCAGATACGCAGACAGCCCGTGCCGGCCGCCCTCGCGGCCGTAGCCCGATTCCTTGTAGCCGCCGAACGGCGAGGCCGGGTCGAACCGGTTGAAGGTGTTGGCCCACACCACGCCTGCACGCAGCTTGTCGGCCACGGCGAGGATGCGCGAGCCCTTGTCGCTCCAGATGCCCGCCGACAGTCCGTACGGGGTGTTGTTCGCCTTCGCGATCGCCTCGGCGGGCGTGCGGAAGGTGAGCACCGAGAGCACCGGCCCGAAGACCTCTTCGCGGGCGATGCGATGGGATGCCTCGACACCCGTGAACACCGTGGGGGCGAACCAGAACCCCTTGTCGGGGATGACGCAGTCGGCCGTCCAGCGCTCGGCGCCTTCGGCCTCGCCGACGTCGCTGAGCGTGCGGATGCGTTGCAGCTGCTCGGCGGAGTTTATCGCCCCGATGTCGGTGTTCTTGTCGAGCGGGTCGCCCAGCCGCAGCGTCGACAGGCGGTTCTTCAGCCGGTCGATGACCTCGTCGTGGATCGACTCCTGCACGAGCAGCCGGCTGCCCGCACAGCAGACATGCCCCTGGTTGAAGAAGATGCCGTTCACGATCCCCTCGATCGCCTGGTCGATCGGCGCGTCGTCGAAGACGATGTTCGCGGCCTTGCCGCCGAGCTCGAGCGTCAGCGATGTGCCGGTGCCGGCGAGGGTGCGTGCGATCTCGCGCCCGACCCCGGTCGAGCCGGTGAAGGCGATCTTGTCGACGTCGGGATGCCGTACCAGGGCCGCCCCGGTGGAACCGGCGCCGGTGACGATGTTGACCACGCCCGGCGGCAGTTCTGCCTGCTGCAGGATCTCGGCGAAGATCAGCGCCGACAGCGGGGTGGTCTCGGCGGGCTTGAGGACCACGGTGTTGCCGCTGGCCAGCGCCGGCGCGATCTTCCACGCGAGCATGAGCAGCGGGAAGTTCCACGGGATGATCTGACCGGCGACCCCCAGGGAGTGCGGGTCGGCCCCGAGGCCGGCATAGTCGAGCTTGTCGGCCCACCCCCCGTAATAGAAGAACCAGGCCGCCACCAGCGGCACGTCCACGTCGCGGCTCTCCTTGATCGGCTTGCCGTTGTCGAGACTCTCGGCGACCGCGAGCTCGCGGGCCCGCTCCTGCACGAGCCGGGCGATGCGGAACAGGTACTTGCCGCGGTCACGGCCGCTCATCTTGGCCCAGACCTTGGTGTGCGCACGACGCGCAGCGGCCACGGCCGCGTCGACGTCGGCGTCCGACGCGCTCGCTATCTCGGCGATGCGCGACTCGTCAGCAGGTGAGATCGTCGTGAACGAGTCGCCGGTGCCGTCGACGAACTCGCCGTCGATGAACAGCCCGTACGCGTCTTTCAGGTGCAGGATGCCGCGCGATTCAGGCGCGGGTGCGTAGTCGAGGAATCCCATCTCTCACTCCCCCGTCAGTCGACGGTCACGTAGTCGGGGCCGGAATACCGGCCGGTCGTCATCTTCTGGCGCTGCAGCAGCACGTCGTTGAGCAGACTGGATGCGCCGAACCGGAACAGGTGCGGCGCCAGCCACTCCTCGCCGACCGTCTCGGCGACGGTGACGAGGTATCTCACCGCATCCTTCGACGTGCGGATGCCGCCGGCGGGCTTCACGCCGATGCGCTCACCGGTGAGCCGGTGCCAGTCGCGCACCACCTCGAGCATCAGCAGCGTCACCGGCAGAGTCGCCGCGGGTTGCACCTTGCCGGTGGACGTCTTGATGAAGTCGCCTCCGGCGAGGATGGCCAGCCACGACGCCCGTTTGACGTTGTCGTAGGTGTTGAGCTCACCGGTCTCGAGAATCACCTTCAACGCCGCCGAGGTGCCGTCGTCGCGACGGCATGCCTGCTTGACCTGCACTATCTGGTCGAACACCGTGGCGTAGTCGCCGGCGAGGAATGCACCCCGGTCGATCACCATGTCGATCTCGTCGGCCCCGGCTTCGACGGCGTCGCGGGTGTCGGCGAGCTTGACCGCCAGTGACGCCCGGCCGCTGGGGAACGCCGTCGCCACCGCTGCCACGCTGATACCGCCCTCGTCGGGGTCGCCGTGCCGGTCGCCGAGGGCGGCGACCGCGTGCGGCACCATGTCGCCGTACACGCACACCGCCGCCACCGACGGGCAGGAGGGATCGCCGGCGTCGGGATGCTGCGCCTTCGCGACGAGCGAGCGCACCTTGCCCGGCGTGTCGGCGCCTTCCAGCGTGGTCAGGTCGATGAGCCCGACGATGCGGTCCAGCGCCCACTTCTTCGACGTGGTCTTGATCGAGCGGGTGCTCAGAGCGGCGGCGCGCTGCTCGAGGCCGACGGCGTCCACGCCCGGCAGGCCGTGCAGAAAACGCCGCAGGGTGACGTCGTCGGGGGCGTCGCCGAGGATGTCGACCGCCGTCCGGCGGCTCAGTTCGCGTGTGGTCATCGGTCCTCCGGTGATGAGGGAGTGGTGGATGCCGCCAGCAGCTCGGCCACGAGCGCATCGGGGGTGATCCCCCGACGATGCGCTTCGGACTCGAGCCGGGATGCGGCGGCGTGAGAAAGGGAACCCGGGCGGGCGTCGGGCAGCAGCAACGACAGCACCGGAACGACGATCGCGCCGAGCGCCACCAGGATCGAGATGATGCCGAGGGCCCGGGAGAAGACGTCCGAGCTCCAGATGTCGCCGTTCCAGAAGGCGAACACGAACATCACCGTGGCGACCGCGAGCAGCACCAGGGTCAGGATGAGTCCGATCCGCACCGCCGCGCGATGTCGATCGGCCAGCAGCAGAAGCAGACTCGCCAGCGCGAACGCTGCCGCCAGCACAGAAGCGGTCCCGACGATCCGGCTGACGGTATCCCAGGCATCGGGCAGAGAATCCTGGAACCACACGGTCCACACGACGAAGATGCCGGCGATCACCGAGACCGCGACGCCCAGAACCCCGAATGCCTGCAACGGCCGCCCGAGCAGGGTGGCGCAGCACAGCACGGCCAGACTGAACGCGCCGACGACCGAGGTCGTGGTCAGGATGCGCGAGCCGGTCTCGCCGAGCTCGCCGCCGAGCAGCACGATGATGCCGCCGATGGCCGCCAGCGTGAAGGCGACGATGACGACCACCACGACGATGCGGCGCAAGCGCGACACCGGGGCGGGTGTGATCGTGGTCATGGGTCCTCCCGGTGAGCGCAGCGCGTCGGTCACGATCACCGTACACAGATCGCGCGTGGTTGTGCGCGGTTTCAGCGGAGCAGTTCCCGCACGCGCCGCACATCCTCGGCCATCTGCGCCGTGAGCGCCTCGATGCCGTCGAAGGCGATCATGCCCCGCACCCGGTGGGTGAACTCGATCTCGACGTGGTGACCGTACAGATCGAGGTCGGTCTCGTCGAGCACATACGCCTCCACGACGCGCACCGGCACGTCGTCGAAGGTCGGGTTGGTGCCGACGCTGATGGCGGCGGGGTACCGGATGCCGCGGCGCAGACCGTCACGGGGAGCCTCGTCGACGAGCCAGCCGGCGTACACGCCGTCGGCGGGCACGTACCCCTCCATCTGCGCAGACAGATTCGCCGTCGGAAAGCCGAGCTCGCGGCCGCGCTTGAGTCCGTGCACGACCTCGCCCCACACCGCGTGCGACCGCCCCAGCAGGCGGGTGGCCGTCTCGACGTCGCCGGCGCTCAGCGCCTCACGGATCCAGGTGGACGACACCCGCCGTTCCGAGGTGATGGCCCGCACGTCGTCGATGATGTGGACGCGATAGCCGTGCTGCGCCGCCCGTTGCTCGAGCAGCTCCGGACTGCCGGCGCCGCCGCGGCCGAAGCGGAAGTCGCGCCCGACCATCACCGTCTGCACGCCCAGCGCCCGCACGAGCACGCTCTCGATGAACTCTTCGGCCGGCTGCGACGCCATCTCGGCGTCGAACCTCAGCACCAGCACGGCATCGATGCCGGTCTCATTCAGCAGCTGCAGCTTCTGATGCAGGCCCGTGACGTCGTCGGGGCAGATCTCCGGGCGCAGCGTCGCCAGCGGATTGCGGTCGAAGGTGACGGCGACCACCTGTGCGTCGCCGGCCGCGGCATCCACCTTCGCCCGCTCCAGGATCGCGCGGTGCCCGGCGTGCACACCGTCGAACTTGCCGATCGCCACCACCGACGGGCCGAAGCCCGCCGGCACCTCGGCCGGATCGCGGAAGATGCGCATCAGCTCGCCACCGCCGGTTCTGCGGTGGATGCCGCGACCGGCCGGTGCGCGAAGAGCCACCACAGTCCCAGGAACGGCAGCACGAGCGGGATGAAGACGTAACCCATCCCGTAGAACGACCAGACGGTCGCCTCGGGGAAGAGATCGGGGCGCACCACGCTCAGGGTGCCGATGGAGAGCACGCCGACCAGTTCGAAGCCGATCGCGACCCACGCGATGCGATACCACACGCGTGACGCCGAGAAGATGAGCGCGAGCGTCGCGAGGATGTACACGAGGGCCGACAGACCCGAGAGGGTGAAGGCGAGCGGCGCGTGGTGGAAGCGCTCGATGATCTGCACGACCGAGCGGCCGGTGGCGCCGAGCGCGAGGATCGCATAGACGACGACGAGAACGCGACCGATACCGGTCATGCGGCGGGGGCGGGAGGGCGAAGACATGACCATTCGATCCTACGTCCACCAAGCGACAGGACCGTTTCGGTGCGCCTCGACAACATGAGCCACATACACCTCATTCATCTCGCCAATAGACAGACACCCCGGAAGATGACAATATTCCAATGCGACACGTCGTCGCTCCGTATCCGTCTCATCGAAGTGTCGCCCATGCTCCCCTCTCGTTCCGTCCTCGCTGCCGTGACCACGGCCGTCGCCCTCGTCATCTCGCTCGCCGGTCCCGTCACTGCCGCGTCCGCGGCGCCGCACGCCGTCTCCGCGGCGGAGGCGGCGCCGCCGCAGGCCACCGTCTTCCGGACCCCGTTGAAAGCGGAGTCCTACACCGTGTCGTCGTTCTACGGGGGGCGTTGCATGCCTCTGCCAGGAGCCTCGACCTTTCACCTGGGCGTCGATCTCGCGGCGCCGGAGGGGCGTCCGATCTACGCGGTGGCCGCCGGCGTGGTCGTCGCCACCGTCGACGGCACCTCGTCGCGGGCCGGGTATGTGAAGCTGCGCCACCGCATCGGCACCGTCACGTACACCTCGATCTACTACCACATCTGGAAGTCGACGACACGCGTGAAGGTAGGCCAGCTCGTCTCGGCGGGCCAGCGCATCAGCGAGGTCGGTGCCAGCGGCGGAGTGACCGGCAGCCACCTGCATCTGGAGATCTGGAAGGGCGAGCCGGGCTCGGCGGTCTCACTCGATCCGGTGCCGTTCATGAAGGCGCACGGCGTCGACCTCTACGGCGGCGCGACGGCCATCTACGCCTCGAAGCCGCCGGCGACGTGCACCTACTACACGACGACGGCCGTGAACTTCCGCACCGGCCCCTCCACGGCGTACTCGTCGATCCGCACCCTGCCCATCGGCACATCCGTCGTCCACGTTCCGGGCCAGTCGACCGCAGGATTCCTGCCGGTCAAGGCCGGCTCGACCAGCGGCTGGATCTCATCGTCGTACCTGTCGCCGAACAAGCCGGTCGTCCCGAAGCCCACCCCCGAGCCCGCGGGGTCGGCCGGCGGCACGGCGAAACCCGCGACGAGCTACAAGACCACCGCCGCGCTCAATCTGCGCGCGTCGGCCTCGCTCAGCGGCAAGGTCGTCCTCGTCATCCCCCGTGGCGCGAGCGTCGGCGCGGTGAAGGCGAACAAGGGCACCTGGCGCAAGATCACCTACAAGAAGAAGACCGGCTGGGTCTCGTCGGCCTATCTGACCACGGCGTCGAGCACGGCGAAGCCGGCGGCAAAGCCGGCGACCACCCCGGCGACGCCCGTGAAGAAGGCGACGACCTACAAGACGACTGCCGCCCTCAACCTGCGTAAGGCCGCATCGATGAGCGGCACGCGCGTCCTCGTCATCCCCCGCGGAGCGAACGTGGGTGCGGTGAAGGCGACACAGGGCGTCTGGCGCAAGGTCGCCTACAAGGGCAAGACGGGCTGGGTGCACTCGGCCTACCTCGCCAAGCGCTGAGCCTCACGCTCCCTGCACGGTCCAGATCACGTGCATGCGCCAGACCATCACGGCGACGGCCAGGCCCGCGATGCCCATGATCACCGTGCTCCAGCGGCTGCGCTCGAGCAGCGCCCAGAGCACACCGGCCGGCGGCAGCAGCGCCGCCGAGACGAGGTACACCCAGAACTCGAGCAGGCTGCCGGTCGGCGGATTGCCCGCCAAGGGCGCTGCGATCGCCATGACGATCTGGGCGACCAGCAGCAGCTCGAGCAGTGCCAGCGCACCGACCGTGACGTCACCCGGGCGGCGTCCGGACAGTCCCAGCACGACACCGACCACGCCGGCGCCGACCGCGACGACGAGGGTGACGATGGTGAACCACAGGATCATGGATGCGGCTCCTCGGGCATGTTCATGATGCTCTTGACCTCGGCACCACGACGCTCGATGACGCCGATGAGAGCGCCGTCGGGCGCGATGGCGGCGGCACGGGGGCCGCTGAAGGCACCGCCGAGGTCTGCCACCCGCTTGCCCTGGCGCAGCGCGCGGGCCTGATCGGGATCGGCGAGCGCTTCAGGAAGCACCCGGAGCGCGGCCTGTGCGGGCGCCATCAGCCCTTCGGCGCCGATCGCGTCGACGGCGACGGCATCCTCCACGGCGAACTCGCCGATACGCGTACGCCGCAGCGACGTGAGATGCGCGCCCACCCCGAGCGCCGCGCCGAGGTCGCGGGCGATAGCGCGGACATAGGTGCCGCTCGAGCACGCGACGGCGACGTCGAGGTCGAGGCATCCCTCGTCAGCCGGGCGGGCGGCACGCAGCAGGAAGGACGAAACGGTGACCTCGCGGGCGGCGAGGTCGACCTCGACTCCCTCGCGGACGAGATCGTAGGCGCGACGGCCGTTCACCTTGATCGCCGAGACGCGACTGGGCACCTGCGAGATGCGTCCGGTCAGCTGCGCCATCGCCGCATCGAGCTGCTCGCGCGAGAGGGCGGCGACGGCGGATGCCTCCGCGCGGCCGGTCACCTCGCCGTCGGCATCGTCGGAGTCGGTCGAGACGCCGAGCCGGATCGTGGCGCTGTAGTCCTTGTCGAGGCCCACGATATAGGTGAGCAAGCGCGTAGCGGGCCCGACGCCGAGGATCAGCAGCCCGGTGGCCATCGGGTCGAGCGTGCCGGCGTGGCCGATCTTGCGCGTGTCCAGAGCCCGCCGGGCGCGGGCGACGACGTCGTGGCTCGTGATCCCGCCCGGCTTGTCGACGAGCAGGATGCCGTTCGGACCGCCCATCAGCACGAATCCCGGAAGACCTGCACGGGATGCTGGGGGTCCGTGATGTCCACGAGCGCCGAGGCCCGCTGCACCGGCTCTTCACGCAGGTAGGAGAGCTCGACACGCGTGTGGGGCGCGTCCATCGAGCGCCCCGGACGCATCGCCAGCACCCGGTCGGCGATCTCGAGCCAGACGGAGAAGTGCCAGATGCCGCGCAGCGACGGCGTGTTCAGGAACGGCCCGTCGACGAGCAGGACGGCATCGTCGCCGGCGGTCACCCACCGCGCCTCGGTGGACTGATCACGCTGCTCGTCCCATGCCTGCAGCTGGAAGCCCGTCGCCGCCGAGGTGTGCGCGCCATTGCGGAACGGGTCGACGAGCACTCGACGGAACGTCTCTTCGTCGACCCAGGCGGGTTCGCGCTCGATGGTGCGACGCCGCCCGCGCGGAATGAGGAAGCCGTCGGCCGAGGCGCGGAAGACGTCCGAGCCGTCCTCGGCGATCACCGCGGCGAAGGCATCGGCGAACCCCACCGTCGGTGTGGACGGCAGGGCGTCCACGGCCACGATCAGCCGCCCGCCCGCGTGATGCTGACGCAACTGGTCGCGCAGACCGCGCAGCAGCGTGTTCGCAGGGGTGATCGGCAACCGCATGCCCTCAGCCTATTCGCTCGGCGGGTATCCTCGCGGAGTGCCCCACCGCTCCCCCGACCTCGCCACGCCGCTGGTCGCCTGGTACCGCGCGAACGCCCGCGATCTCCCCTGGCGCCGCGACGCGTTCCACGAGCAGTACGGCGGGTGGGGCGTGCTGGTGAGCGAGTTCATGCTGCAGCAGACGCCGACGACCCGCGTCATCCCGCACCTGGACGCCTGGCTCGCCCGGTGGCCCACCCCGTCCGCCCTCGCTGCCGAGCCTCCTGCCGAGGCGGTGCACCGGTGGGCCAACCTCGGCTATCCGCGACGGGCGCTGTGGCTGCACCGTGCGGCCGTGCAGATCCGGGACCGTCACGACGGCATAGTGCCGGCCGATGTCGACGCCCTGCTCGCCCTCGCGGGCATCGGCGACTACACCGCACGGGCGGTCGCGGTGTTCGCCTATGGACAGCGGCACCCCGTCGTCGACACGAACACGCGGCGGGTGCTCGCGCGGGCGATCGAGGCCCGGTCACAGCCGGGCGCACCCTCGCGGCGCGACCTCGACCGGTTCGCCGGAGTGCTGCCGGCCGATGACGATGAGGCCGCGATCATGAACGCGGCGACGATGGAGCTCGGCGCCGTCGTGTGCACCGCGCGCACGCCGCGATGCGAGGTGTGCCCCATCGCGCATGTGTGCGCGTGGCGCGCAGCCGGATACCCCGACACCGGCGACGCGCGCCGCAAACAGGCGCGCTACGAGGGCAGCGACCGGCAGGCACGCGGCGCCGTGCTGAAGGCGCTGCGGGATGCCGCGGGCACCGCGGTGCCGATCCACGACGTGCTCACCGGCTGGCCCGATCCGCTGCAACGAGATCGCGCCATCGACTCGCTCATCGCGGACGGACTCATCGAGGCATCCCACGGCGTTCTGCGCCTGCCACGGTGAGGGCGGCCCGGCGCACGCGCCGGACCGCCCTCCTCGTCTTCCTGGGGATCAGCCCTTGAGCTTGACCACCTCGGCGCGGTGCCCAGAGGCGCCGTGCAGGTGGGTCACCAGGGCCTGCGCCGTGGTCTTGTCACCGTGCCCGTGTCCATTCCCGTGCCCGTGTCCCTTGCCCTTGCTGTTCTTCGCCGTCGACCCGGACGAGGCGCCGGCCAGCGTGTACGGGATCGTGGTGCCGCCCTCATCGAGGTACAACGGCGCGTCCACGGCGATGGCCGGGTTCACGACGTCGTACGAGATCGGACCGACATCGTCGATGTCGCCGTTCGCGTTGCCCGTGTAGTAGCTGTTCGTTCCCACCGTGTACGTGATCGGGAACGCGGTCGCATCGTCGGTCACACCGATCTTGGCCGGCCAGACCGGGATCGACAGCACGTTCGTGTCGAACACGTTGGTGTTGACGTCGCCGAACTGGAAGTTCACCGGCTCGAGGTCGATGACCTTTCCTGTGTTCAGGTCCACGAGGTTGGCCAGAAGAACGTCCGTGGCGTCGAGGTTCTGCACGTACACCTCGTAGTCCGGCTTGCCGTCGCCCGTGGTGTCGATGTCGACGTACGGGATCGTCGAGTTGCCGACGGTCGCCCAGTCCGCGTAGGTGGAGATCGTGAACCACAGCCATCCGTCGGCGTAGCCGTCACCCGAGGCCGACGATCCGGCGCCCACGTACTGCAGGTCACCGGCCCGCGCGGTCTCGTTCACCGTGCAGTTCTCGGTCTGTGTGCCGCGGCACACCGGCAGGCGGGAGCTCGTGGCGCCGAGCGTGGCCACCGAGACGAGCGAGTCGTAGGCTGTCGCACCGTCACCCTGGCTCACGCCCTCGCCGCGGATCTGCAGCGCTCGCGTGTCGCCTCGGTTGTTGTCGACGGCCTTCGTCTGAGACACCGGCTTGGCGGCGCCGTAGACCGGCAGGCGCAACGCGTTCGCCGACGAGCCGCGCACGTCGACCATGAGGCGACCGGACGCGTCGGCGACGAACTGCCGGGCCACACCGGACTGGTCGACGGCCATCGTGGGATCGATCGTGTTGCGCAGCTGGGCGGTACGGACCGTCATGGTGACGCGTACCCGCTCGCTGTGACCGGCCCGCACCGTCACGCGGTGGGGCGACACGGTGTAGCTGACGCCCGGCTGCGACACGGCGGCCGCGTACGAGAGGTCGGCGCTGACACTGCGACGTCCGGTGTTCTGCACCGTGACCGTGATCGTCTTGCGCACCGTCGACCGCGTCGCGGGTGCCTCGACGACACCGAACGAGGCCGAGACGCCGCCCTTCGTGTCCTTCGAGTACACGAGCAGCGTGTTGTCGACGGCCGCCCGGGCGTCGATGCGACCGGCACCGACCCGCGCAGGCCCGTACACGTCACCGGTCTGACCGGGCTCGGTGTAGACATCGTGCCCGGCGGTGTTCATGATGTCGGCCTTGAGCTGCTCGACCGTCCACCGCGGGTGCGCCTTCTTCACCAGCGCCGCGATGCCGGCCGTGTGAGGCGTTGCCATCGACGTGCCCGACATGTTGATGGCGCCGTCACCGGTGCCGATGCCCGCAGACATGATCGTGTCGCCGGGGGCGGCGACATCGGGCTTGACGACGCCCAGGCTGCCGTGCGTGCCGCGCGACGAGAACGAGCTGATCAGATCGTTGATCGATGGGTCGACATCGGCCTGAGTCAGCGCGAGGCTGCCGTCGAAGGTGACCCGCAGCTGCCCGCTTTCCAGCGCCGCCGCCAGTTTCTCGGTCGAGCCCTTGGTGAGCTGGAAGACCGGGATGCCGGCGTCGCCGGTGATGCCGGCGGTGAACGGGTTCACATCACCCGTGAACACCGCACCGATGGCACCCGCGTTCTTCACGTTCACCGCGCGTGCGGCCGAGCCGCATCGACGGGCGGCGTCGTTCGAGTCCCACGTCAGCCACGCGACCTTGCCGTTGACGGTCGCTGCGTCCGCGTCCGACAGCGGTTCGCACCCGTCGGCGTCGGCGCTCGAAAGCGCGACGACGTCGCCGCTGACCGGCGCGCTGCTCCAGTCGTAGGCGATCGAGTTCTGACCGGTGACGATGCCGGCCACATCGGCCGGGGCATCCACGCGCAGCCCGTCCATCTGCTGGTAGGCGTCGACGGTGCTCGCCACCGCGAGAGCGCCGACCGCGTTGCCGGGCGCACCACCGGTGTCGGTGAGGTCGCCGTTGTTGCCCATCGCGATGACGGGCAGCACACCCTGCGCGGCGAGGGCGTCGACGACGTCGTTCTCGGGATCGTCGACCGTGGCGTAGTCGGCACCGAGCGAGAGGTTGACGATGTCGGCCTTGACCATCGACCCGTCACCCTTCAGATCCAGTGCGCGGTCGAGCGCGGGGATGACGACATCCGTCGAGCCGGTGCAGCCGAACACCTTGAGCGGGTAGACGGTCGCCTCCGGCGCCGTGCCCGGCAGGACCTTCATCTTCGCGACGTCGTCGGCGCTCAGAGAGTCGTAGTCGCCGGTGTACGTGGACCCGTCGGCGTTCTCGCCGTACCCGGCCGTGATGCCCGCGACGTGCGTGCCGTGGGCGGCGCAGCCGATCGGGTCGGGGTCGGGGTGGGCGACCGGCTGGTAGTCCTCGGCGTCGGGGTCGGCGTTGTAGTCGTCGCCCGAGAAGTCGTATCCGCCGCCGACCTTGACCTTCGCGGCCGCCGTCAGGGTGTCATACCAGTCGGCGTTCGCATTGTCGGCGTGTGCGGCATCCCACGCCGCCGTGGTGCCCTCGCCACCGAAGTCGGCGTGCGTGTAGTCCAGACCGGTGTCGATGATCGCCACCGTGACGCCCTCGCCGGTGTTCCCGGTCTTCTGCCACGTCGCGATCGTGTTCGTCAGATCGGTGGCGTTCGCGTTGAGGGCGTGCTTGGGCACGAGCGGGGTGACTTTGACCACATCGGCGCGGTCGGCGATCTCCTTGATCGCGCTGACGTCTGCGGTGATCGCCACGCCGGGAAGCGCGTTGCCGACCTGCCAGAGCTCCTTCGCTTTGCGGTCTTTCGCCCGGGCGTCCTTGACGACGGCGTCGGACTTCTTCCGGGCCTCCGCCTTGGCAGCCTTCGCGTCGGCCTTCTGCGCGCTCGCGCTCTTGCCGGCGCTCTTGGCGTCATCGGCGGCCGCGGCCGCGCCCTGACCGCTCAGCTGCACGAACACCGACTGGCGTCCGGTCATGCGGTCCAGGCCCCCGGCGAGCTTCGACGCGGAGAGGACCCCGTGGGATGCCGTGGGGACGGCGTCTGGGTTCTGGTCATCCGACGCGGTGGCCGCACTGGCGCCCGCGGGCCACATCATCGCGCACGCGACGGCGGCAGCAGAGAGGGCGGCCAGCGACCGCCCTCTGGATCGGAACGTACTGGTCATGTAACGACACTCCTTCGTGCCAACAGCCCGGTCGCGCGACGGTGTGGTTCACCGCCGGCGACGCCCACCCGAACGGGGGACTTCCGGACACGGACGCGCATCACGCTATCGGTCGACGACGGCGCGCCGCCATACCGAATCGCCGTGGCGTCCGGACACGCCCGAAGATGAGCGAGTTGTAATCTTCGGGATTCCGGCCCCGGGTGCCGGGGTCAGTCGGTTTCGTCGAGCTCGCGCGGCTTCACGTACGGATCGGCTTCGCCGGCGTACGCGGCGCCGGCGGCGAGCCCGGCCACGTGCTGGTCGCGCTCATGCGCCTCGCGCAGCAGATCTTCGATGTGGCCGGCGTTCTCGGGGATCGCGTCGGGAATGAACTCGAGAGTCGGCGTGAGACGGATCTGCAGCTGCCGCCCGACCTCGCTGCGCAGCATCCCGGTCGCCGCCTTCAAGGCGTCCGCCGTGTCCGTGCGCTCCTTCTCGTCGCCGAGCACGGTGTAGAACACCGAGGCGTGCTGCAGATCGCCGGTCACCTTGACGTCGGTGATCGTCACGAAGCCGAGGCGCGGGTCCCGCAGCCCCTTCTCCAGACGCTGGGCGATGAGAACGCGGATGCGGTCGGCCAGGCGTGCCTGTCGTTCCGAAGTCATGATTCCTCCTGTGCGTGGGGGACGCCCGCAGGCGTCCCCCACGTCGCGCTAGGCGCGGGGCTTCTCCACCATCTCGGTGGTCTCGATCTCGTCGCCGACCTGGATGTCGTTGAACTTGCCGAGGCCGATACCGGCCTCGTAGTCCGTGCGCACCTCGGTGACGTCGTCCTTGAAGCGACGCAGCGACTCGATGGCCAGACCGTCCGCGACGACGACGCCGTCGCGGATGACGCGGGCCTTCGCGTTGCGGGTGATCGTGCCCGAACGGACGATCACACCGGCGATGTTGCCGAACTTCGAGGAGCGGAACACCTCGCGGATCTCGGCGACACCGGACTGGACCTCTTCGTACTCGGGCTTGAGCATGCCCTTCAGCGAGTTCTCGATGTCTTCCAGCGCGGAGTAGATCACCGAGTAGAACCGGATGTCGACACCTTCGCGCTGTGCGCGCTCGCGTGCCTTCTGGTCCGGCCGCACGTTGAACCCGACGATGATCGCGTTGTCAATCGTGGCCAGGTCGACGTCCGACTCGGTGACGGCGCCCACACCGCGGTGCAGGATGCGCAGCTGGACCGAGTCGTCGACCTCGATCTTCATGAGCGACTCCTCCAGCGCCTCGACGGCACCGGACACGTCGCCCTTGATGATGAGGTTGAGCGACTCGACCTTGCCCTCCTCGAGCGCCTTCGTGAAGTCCTCGAGCGAGATGCGCTTGCGGGCCTTGGCCAGCTGGGCGTTGCGCTCGGCGGCTTCGCGCTTCTCAGCGATCTGACGCGCCGTGCGGTCTTCCTCGGTCACGATGAACGTGTCGCCGGCGCGCGGCACCGAGTTCAGACCCTGTACCTGCACGGGACGGGAGGGAGCGGCCTCTTCGACAGCGTCGCCGTTCTCATCGAGCATCGCCCGCACGCGCCCGAAGGCGGTGCCGGCGACGATGGCGTCACCGACGCGCAGTGTGCCGGACTGGATCAGCACGGTGGCCACCGAACCGCGGCCCTTGTCGAGCTTCGCTTCGATCGCGACACCACGAGCCGCCTTGTTCGGGTTGGCCCGCAGGTCCAGGCCCGCGTCGGCCGTCAGCAGCACGGCGTCGAGCAGTTCCTGGATGCCGATGTTCTCGCGCGCCGAGACGTCGACGAACATGACGTCCCCGCCGTACTCCTCTGCAACCAGACCGTACTCGGTGAGCTGCTGGCGCACCTTGGCCGGGTTCGCGTCGGGCTTGTCGATCTTGTTGACCGCGACCACGATCGGCACGTTCGCCGCCTGGGCGTGGTTGAGCGCCTCGACCGTCTGCGGCATGATGCCGTCGTCGGCCGCGACCACGAGGATCGCGATGTCGGTCACCTGCGCACCGCGGGCGCGCATGGCGGTGAACGCCTCGTGACCCGGGGTGTCGATGAAGGTGATCGCGCGCTCGATCTGGTCGTGCTCGGTCCAGATCTGGTACGCACCGATGTGCTGGGTGATCCCACCGGCCTCGCCGGCCACGACGTTCGTCTGTCGGATGGCATCCAGCAGACGGGTCTTGCCGTGGTCGACGTGGCCCATGACGGTGACCACCGGCGGACGGATCTCCAGATCGGAGTCGTCTTCGTCGGCCAGTTCCTGCTCGAGGTCGAGACCGAAGCCCTCGAGGAGCTCTTTGTCTTCGTCCTCGGGCGAGACCATCTGGATCTTGTAGCCGAGCTCTTCGCCGAGCACCTCGAACGTCGCTTCGTCAAGCGACTCGGTCGCGGTCGCCATCTCACCGAGGTTGAAGAGGATCGTCACCAGCGTGCCCGGCTGCACGGTGTACCCGCGCAGTGCCTCGAGCTTGTCGGCGAAGTCCGAGATCGACGCGCCGCGACGCAGCCGGATGATCTCGCCATTGCCCTTCTGGACGTTGACGCCGCCGACGACCGGCGCCGACCGCATCTCGAACTCTTGCCGCTTCGCGCGCCTCGACTTGCGCTGCTTCGACTTGCCGCCGCCCTTGCCGAACGCACCGGCTGTACCGCCGCCACGGCCGCGGCCGCCACCACCGGGACGGCCGGCGAACCCGCCGCCCGGACGACTCGGGAAGCCGCCGCCGGTTCCTGCGCCCGCGCCGGGACGACCCGGACGCTGCTGGAACGGCGCGCCGCCGCCACCGGGACGACCCGGACGACCGCCGCCACCGCCCGGACGACCGGGACGCGGAGCACCCGGACGGGGCGAACCCGGACGCGGCGGCTGTGGCCGCGGCGCCTGCGGGCGCGGGATGTTGCCGGGGTTGGGGCGCTGCCCCATGCCTTGCGAAGGGGCGAACGGGTTGTTGCCCGGACGCGGACCCGCCGGACGCTGGCCCATGCCCTGGGAGGACGAGAACGGGTTGTTGCCGGGGCGGGGGCCGCCCTGACGCGGGCCCGGGGTGGGCGCGCCGGGCTTGGGCGCGGAGGACTTCTCGTCGGCCGGAGCCGGGGCCGCGGGGGCTGCCTGCGCCGAAGGCGCGGCCTCTGCGGGCTTCGGGGCCTCGGCCGCAGCGGGCTGCGCCGCGGGCGCTGCCGGCGCCGGGGTCTTCGCTGCGGGCTTGGCGGCCTGCGGCTTGGGCGCCGCGGGCGCTGCCGGGCCGGGACCGCCGGCCGCCCGCGGCTTGCCGCCGTCGGCGGCGCCGTCACCGGACGTCTTCACGCCCTCGGCCGCGAGGGCGTTGCGGAGCTTACGGGCCACCGGGGGCTCGATGGTCGACGACGGGCTCTTGACGAACTCGCCGAGCTCCTTGAGCTTCGCGAGGGCGACCTTGCTGTCGACGCCGAGCTCGGAAGCTATCTCGTGCACGCGTGGTTTTGCCACAATTCTCCTGTCTGAGGTCTCCCCCGGACAGGGCAGACCGTTAGTCGCGGACGGGTCTCATTTCGAGCCGTTCACTTTGTTTCCATAGCCGTTCAGCCTTTTCGCTGCAGATGCTCTTCAATGGTCTGCGTGTCAAGCGCACCTGACACACGCAATGCGCGTACGAACGCCCGTCGCCGCAGTGCGGCCCGTAGGCATTCACCCGTGTCGTGAACCCAGGCGCCCCGCCCGGGCATCGACGCGCGTTCGTCGAGGACGAGGCGGGAATCGATGGCCACCACTCGAAGGAGGGCGGACCGGGAGGAACGCCGTCGGCACCCGACGCACGTTCGTACGGGGTCCATCTTACCCTGTCACGCGCCTTCGAGAATCGAGTCCGGCTGGATGTCGATCTTCGCACCGGTCAGTTTCGCTGCCAGCCGGGCATTCTGCCCCTCCTTGCCGATCGCCAGCGACAGCTGGTAGTCGGGCACGAGGGCGCGGACGGCCTTGGTCGTGGCATCCAGGATGAAACTCGACGTCACCTTCGCCGGCGACAGCGCGTTCGCGACGAACTTCGCCAGCTCGGGGTCGTAGTCGACGATGTCGATCTTCTCCCCGCCCAGTTCGTCGGTGACCGCGCGCACCCGGCGTCCCAGTTCGCCGATGCAGGCGCCCTTCGCATTCACCGCCGGTTCATTGGCCTTCACCGCGATCTTCGTGCGGTGCCCGGCCTCACGGGCGAGCGAGATGATCTCGACGACACCACTGGCGATCTCGGGGACCTCGAGCGCGAACAGCTTGCGGACAAGGCCCGGGTGCGTGCGCGAGACCGTGATCGACGGACCCTTGGTGCCCTTCGACACGCTCGTCACGTACACGCGCAGGCGCGCACCGTGCGCGTAGTCCTCGCCCGGCACCTGCTCTTCGGGCGGCAGGATCGCCTCGACGGTACCGAGGTCGACGTGCACCATACGGGGGTTCGGCCCCTGCTGGACGACGCCCGCGACGATGTCGCCCTCCTTGCCACGGAACTCACCGAGCACCGCGTCGTCGGCGATGTCGCGCAGCCGCTGGCTGATCACCTGCTTGGCGGCGAACGCCGCGATGCGTCCGAAGTCTTCGGGGGTGCTCTCTTCCTCGCCGATGACGGCGCCCTCGTCATTGAGCAAAGGCATGAACACCGCCACGTGACCGGTCTTGCGGTCAAGCTGCGCCCGCGCGCCGTCCGGCAGCGTGCCGGTGGCGGACGTGTGCTTGGCATAGGCGGTCAGGATCGCCTGTTCGATGATGTGCACGAGCTCATCGAAGGGGATCTCCTTCTCCCGCTCGACCGTTCGCAGCAGTCCCAGGTCGATATCCATCGCGGCCTCCCTCTTCAGCTTTCGCAGGCGCGCACACGCGCCGGCATCCCTACAACGTTACCGGATGCCGCGTCCGCCCAATCTGTGAGGATGCCCGTCAGCCGCAGCGCGACGCGGGAGCGCCCCGGTGCGCGAACAGTCCGCCGGTCCAGTCCAGCAGCTTCGACAGCGCCTGCGAGGAGGGCTGGAGGATGTCCTGGTGGTGAGTGACCGGATACTCCACCCAATCGACGTCGTTGCCCGCCTCGCACAGGCGCTTCACATACGCCACCTGCTGACTGGTCGGGATGACCTCGTCGTCGGCCCCCCACTGGATCAGCAGCGGCGTCGTCCAGGTGCCCATGGCGGTGTTCTGCCCCAGGCGCCGGCCGAGGTTGCCGGCGGTCAGATCTCCGATGTACAACGTCTGATGCTCGGAGATGCCCAGGGCCGCCAGCACCGACACCATCAGCGCCGGTTCGCTGGGACACCGCTGCGCGAGCTCGCGGACGATGGCGCGCGTGCCCGGTGAGACGTAGTCGGCCAAGCGCACATCGGGGTACGTCTCGGAGTACGGAACCAGCACCCAGGCGGTGAGCACGGTCAGCTCGGGGCTCGCGAACCCGGCGGTCAGGTCGCGGGCCAGAGCGAGCGGGTCGCCCGCCGGCGCGAGTGCCGCCGTCCCGAGCACGTTGAGGTCAGGGGTGTACTTCTTCGCGACGCGGCTCGCCCACAGTGCGGCGTGACCGCCCTGGGAATGGCCCCAGACGACGACGTCATCGGAGGCCCAGACATGCGGCAGCTTCTCGGCGGCCACGACCGCATCGAGCGCCGATCGCGCCTCACCCTGGCCGATGAGGTAGGGGAAGACACCCGGCGTGCCCTGCCCGGCGTAGTCGGGCGCGACGACCATCCAGCCGTGCGCGATAGCGGTGTCCAGCCCCGGGATCGCCCATTTGGTGGCGGCACTGTCGGTGAGGCTCGGCGCGCAGCCGCGCGCGACGCCGGTGGTGCCGTGATTCCAGAGGACGACCGGGTGCGGCGTGAGCTGGATCTCCTCCTCGGGGACGATGACCAGTGCGCTGGCGGCGAGCGGCTGCCCATGTGCGTCGGTGGTCGAGTAGAGGATGCGCGTCACCGTCGCCCCGGGCGGGATAGTGCCTCCGTACGCCGACGTGCGGATCAGCTCGCCATGTCCCGACGGCAGCGTGGCAGGCGGGTCGTAGAACGCGTCGACCACGGGTGCGCCGTCCTCGAGCCAGCCGTTGAGGAACCAGCCACCCGCCGTTGTCAGCACGAGCAGCAGTGACAGCGCGTAGCGACCGGCATCGACCGCGCGCGGATGCGGACGCCGGGCCGGCAGCGGCCGTCCGCCGCGGTCGGGCCGGCTGCGCAGCAGCACGATGCCGCGCACGAGCAGGGTCGCCCCGAACACCAGGGTGCGCACGCCGAACACCACCGCGACCACCAGGACCGTGACATCCGGCCAGGTCAACGACAGGATGCCGAACACCACCTGCGCGCCGCCCCACACCGCCGAGAGCACGCGCTGGCTGGCCCGCAGCGGCTCCCCCGAAGTGGTCGGGATCAGGGCGTCGCCCACTGCGGCGACGCCGCTGACCAGCAGCAGGATCGCCAGCACCGTCGGCAGCACGTTCAGGCTCGAACCGAGCCAGACGAGCACGAGGATCCCCGCGACGATCCACACGATCGCGAAGATGCGCGTCCACCACGCCGGTGACCGGTGCCGGGAGACGAGCTCGACCACCCCGGAGATGACCGCGCTGGCGCCGACGTACACGCCGAGCAGGACGAGCGAGGTGAGCGGCCGGGTGATGATCAGCACGCCGAGGATCGTCACCACCGCGCCGACGACGATCAAGGCGCGCGGCGGCGCCTGTGAGACGAGGCCGGGCAGGGCGCTCCACCGCCGAGTACCGCGATCCGTCATCGTGCCATGATAGGTCGGCCCGGCCGAGGCACCGCCGACGGGGCCGTCCTCAGTCGTCGACGTCGTCGCCGTCCTCGACCCAGTCGTTCACCGCCCCGATGAGCCGGTAAAGATCGCCGACCTCGAACGCGTTGTAGTGCATCACGAGACGCGGCAACTCGAGCCGATCGCCGTCGTGCTGCTCGTCGCGCAGGGGCCCGGTGCGCTCGATCTCACCCTGCGTGAGCAGGGGTGCGAAGCGCTCGTTGAGCTCGGCCAGCTGCGCGTCGGTCGGCGCCGTGCGGATGCGCAGCACGAGGCGCTCGCGCACCCACCGCAACGAGTCGTAGTTGCGCCAGAAGCCGAGGATATGGGCGATGGCCGCAGGCACGGAGTCGGTCACCAGCACGCGGTCGAAGTCGTCGGCGTTGATGACGCCGGCCGGCACGAGGTGCTGGTCGACGAACCGGCGCAGCCCGCCCCAGAACGTGCCGCCCGGCTCGTCGAGCAGCACCATCGGCATCGGCTCGGCCTTGCCGGTCTGCTGGAGCGTGAGCAGCTCGAACATCTCGTCCATCGTGCCGAAGCCGCCGGGCAGGCAGATGAAACCGTGCGACTCCTTCATGAGCATGAGCTTGCGCGTGAAGAAGTACTTCATCGAGACGACGTTCTCGCTGTCGGCCAGCAGCGCGTTGGGCTTCTCCTCGAACGGCAGCCGGATCGACACGCCGATCGATCGGTCGGTTCCGGCGCCCTCGGCCCCCGCCTGCATGATGCCCGGACCGGCTCCGGTGACGACCATCCATCCGTGCTCGGAGAGGATGTGCGCGGCCCGGCGCGCCTGCCGGTACAGCGGATCGTCGGGCTTGGTGCGGGCCGAGCCGAACACCGTCACCTTGGAGACTGCCCGGTAGGGCGCGAACAGCGAGAACGCCGAGCGCATCTCGGTGAGTGCCGCCGAGGTGATCTTCAGATCGAGCCGATCGGTGTCGTCCATGCCGAGACCGACACCGGTGGCCAGGATCCGGGCGACCAGGTCTTCGTGCTCATCGATGCCCGCGGCATCCAGCGCCCGCCTCAGTGCTTCGGTGACCTCGCTCGGCAGCATGTTCGGGGAAGAATCAGCCATGCCTCCACCTTCGCATGCGCCGAAGGCGTCAGCGCTCCTCGACGAGCCGCGCGACTGCGTCGGCGGCCGGCAGCGTCTCACGTTCGCCGGTGCGCCGGTTCCACAGCTCGACTTCGCCTGCCGCCGCGCCGCGACCTGCCACGAGCACGCGCGGCACGCCGATGAGCTCGGCGTCACCGAACTTCACCCCGGGCGAGGTCTTCGGACGATCGTCGTACAGCACGTCGAACCCGGCACCCTCGAGCTCGGCCGAGAGCTTCTCGGCCAGATCGAACGCCGCGCTGTCTTTGCCGGTGGCCACCACATGCACGTCGAACGGCGCGACCGACGCGGGCCAGATGAGCCCGCGGTCGTCGTTGTTCAGCTCGGCGATGATCGCGAGGATGCGGGTCACGCCGATGCCGTACGAGCCCATCGTGACGGTGACCTGCTTGCCGTTCTCATCGAGCACCTTCAGTCCCAGCGCCTCGGCGTACTTGCGCCCGAGCTGGAAGACGTGGCCGATCTCCATGCCGCGCGCCAGATGCACGGGACCGGAGCCGTCGGGGGCCGGGTCGCCGCCGCGCACGCTGGCGACCTCGACGAATCCGTCGCCGACGAAATCGCGGCCCGCCACGAGCGAGTGCACGTGCTTCTGGTCGATGTTGGCACCCGTGATCCAGCGCGTGCCGTCGACGACGCGAGGATCGAGCAGGTACCGGATGCCGGTGGCCGACTCCTCGCCGAGGACGGGCCCGGTCGGGGACCAGGGTCCGATGTAGCCCTTGACCAGGCCGGGGTGCTTCGCGAAGTCCTCGGGCGTGGCCGCCTCGACCTCCGCCGGCGCGAACGCCACCTCGGCGCGCTTGTCGTCGACGTCGCGGTCGCCGGGGATGCCCACGACCACGAGCTCGCGGGTCCCGTCCAGGTGGGTGAGCGCGAGCACGACGTTCTTCAGCGTGTCGGCGGCGGTGTAGTCGCCGTCGAGCACCGCGTTGCTGTGCGCGACGAGCGTGTCGATGGTGGGCGTGTTCGGCGAGTCGAAGATCTCGGCCGCCGGTGCGTCGTCGAACGGCACGGCGTCGGGCACGACGGTCGTGAACGCCTCGACGTTGGCGGCGTAGCCGCCGTCCGAGCGCACGAAGGTGTCTTCGCCGACCGCCGTGGGGTGCAGGAACTCCTCGCTGCGCGAGCCGCCCATGGCCCCGGCATCCGCCTTCACGATCACGTACTCCAGGCCGAGGCGCTGGAAGATGCGCTCGTACGCATCGCGCTGCGCGAAGTACGAGGAGTCGAGCCCCTCGTCGGTGTAGTCGAACGAGTACGCGTCTTTCATCGTGAACTCGCGGCCGCGCAGCAGGCCCGCACGCGGACGGGCCTCGTCACGGTACTTGTCCTGGATCTGGTAGATCGTCAGCGGCAGGTCCTTGTACGACGAGTACAGGTCCTTCACCAGCAGCGTGAAAGCCTCTTCGTGCGTGGGCGCGAGCAGATAGTCGCCGCCCTTGCGGTCGTGCAGGCGGAACAGCAGGTCGCCGTACTCGTTCCACCGGCCGGTGGCCTCGTACGGGTCGCGGGGCATGAGCGCCGGAAAGTGCACCTCTTGGGCACCGGCGGCTTCCATCTCCTCGCGGACGATCCGTTCGATCTTCGCCTTCACGCGCAGGCCGAGCGGCAGCCACGCGAACACGCCGGCCGCCTGCCGCCGGATGTAACCGGCGCGCACGAGCAGCTTGTGACTGGCGACCTCCGCCTCGGCGGGGTCTTCCCTCAGTGTGCGGACGAAGAACTTCGAGAGACGGGTGACCACGATCATCCAGTCTAGAGGGGTGGATGCCGCGGTTCCGGGCGCGCCCCGTACACTGACCACGTGCCCGGTCGTCACCCCCATCTGGTGTCCGCCGCGGCCGGGGACGCCCTGGCCGCTTCGCTGAAGGCGCTGCGCGCCGAACTCGAACTGCCCGACGGCTTCGCGCCGGAGGTCCTGACCGAAGCCGATGCGGCCGCCCGCGACGTGCGCGCCGAACCGGGGCCGGAGCTGCCCGACCTGCGCGAGATCGAGTTCCTCACGATCGACCCCGAGGGGTCCCGCGATCTCGACCAGGCGCTGCACCTGCAGCGGACGGCGACCGGCGGCATCCTGCACTACGCCATCGCCGATGTGCCCGCGTTCGTGCGCCCGACCGGCGCGATCGACGCCGAGGCGCGCGAGCGCGGCGAGACGCTGTACGCGGTGGACGGGCGCATCCCGCTGCACCCGCCGGTGCTCAGCGAGGGCGCGGCATCGCTGCTGGAGGGGCAGGACCGTCTCGCCTTCGTGTGGCGGTTCGAGCTCGACGAGCGCGCCGAACCGGTCGCGACCTCGCTGCGGCGAGCCGTGATCCGTTCCCGGCGGCAGTGGACGTACACCCAGGCGCAGCGCGCTATCGATGACGGATCAGGTCCCGAGTCTCTGAAGAACCTGCCGTGGTTCGGGCAGCAGCGTTCGCAGCGCGAGAGCGAACGCGGAGGCGCGAGCCTTAACGCACCCGAGATCGAGGTCACGCCCGTCGACGGCACATACCGGCTGGAGCGGCGCCGCACCCTGCCGGTCGAGGATTCGAACGCGCACGTCTCGCTGCTGACCGGCATGGCGGCCGCGCGCATCATGCTCGACGGCGGTGTCGGCATCCTGCGCACGATGCCGTCCGCCGACCCCGACGACGTCGCGGCCTTCCGGGCGCAGACCGTCGCACTGGGACTGCCGTGGCCCGAAGACGTCACCTACGGCGAGTACCTGCGCGGCCTGCACGGCGACGACGCGGCGACGCTGGCGGTGCAGGACGCCGCGGCGAGCCTGTTCCGTGGCGCCGGATACACCGCGTTCGACGGGCAGCTGCCCGACGACACCCTGCAGTCGGCCATCGCCGCCCCGTACGCGCACACCACCGCTCCCCTGCGCCGGCTCGTCGACCGGTGGTCGCTCGTCGTGTGCGACGCGCTGGCGAACGGCCGCGAGGTTCCGACCTGGGCACGCGAGAGCCTGCACGAGCTGCCCAAGCTCATGGGCCGGGCCGGTCAGCGCGCCGCGCGTCTCGACAACGCGACCGTCGATCGGGTCGAGGCGGCCGTGCTCACCGGGTACGAGAACAAGGTGTTCACCGGCGTGGTGCTCGGCCACCGCGGCGACGGCGCACGCGTGCAGCTGACCGGTCCGCTGGTCTCGGTGAACGTGCCGGGGCTGGATGCCGCAGCCGGCGCCACCGTGCAGCTGCGCCTCACGCGCTCCGACATCGCGAACGGCCAGATCGATCTGGTGCCGGCGTGAGCGGGGTGCTGCTGACCGGGTTCGAACCGTTCGCCGACGATCCGGTCAACCCTTCCGGCGATGCCGTACGCCTCGCCGCCGAGCTGTGGCAGGGGCCGGAACAGCTCGTGACCGCCGTGCTGCCGGTGACGTTCGCCGATGCCGCCGTCCGCCTGCGCGCGTTGATCGCGGAGCACGACCCCGAGGTCGTGCTCGCGACGGGGGTGGCGGGCGGCCGCGCCACCGTGAGCATCGAGCGGGTCGCAGTGAACCTCATCGACGCCCGCATCCCCGACAACGCCGGCATGCAGCCCGTCGACGTGCCGAGCGTGCCCGGCGGTCCGCCTGCATGGTTCGCGACCGTGCCGGTGAAGGCGATCGCGAGCGCGGTCACCGCGGCCGGCATCCCGTCCTCCCTCTCGATGTCGGCGGGCACCTACGTGTGCAACCACGTCTTCGCGAACGCCGTGGACGCCGCCCGGCGCGCCGGCTTCATCCATGTGCCGTGGGGCGCCGGGCAGGCATCGCACGGCGAGCCCGAGCTGCCGCTGGCCGACCTTGCGCGCGCCTTCGTCATCGCCGCGCGCACCGCCATGGCTCCGCTGGCCTGATGGCCCGCATGCCCGCCGCCGAGGTCGACGTGACGCTCGAGCTCGTCGCCCGCCTGCTGGTGGCGCAGCACCCCGACCTCGCGGGGCATCCGATCTCGATCGCGGCGCACGGGTGGGACAACGTCATGGCCCGGCTCGGCGACGACCTGGCCGTGCGAGTACCCCGTCGCGAAATGGCCGCCGTACTCGTCGAGCACGAGCAGCTCGTGCTGCCGCGACTCGCCCCGCGGCTGCCGGTGGCGGTCCCGGTGCCCGTGCGTGTGGGGCGACCCACGGAGTTCTACCCGTGGTCGTGGTCGGTCGTGCCCTGGCTGCCCGGCGAGCCGGCGTTTCGTCAGCAGTCGGCAGACCGCGACCGCTGGGCCGCCGACCTCGCCGATACGCTCGCGGCTCTCCACACACCCGCCGATGGGGATGCGCCGCGCAACCCGGTGCGCGGCGAGCCGCTGGCCGAGCGCGCTGACATCACCCGTGCGCGCATCGACAGCGCCGATCCGACCGGCCGGCTGCGCGCACGGTACGACGCGGATGCGGCCGCGCCGCGGCATCCCGGCCGCGCGCTGTGGGTCCACGGCGACCCGCATCCGCTCAACATGCTGTCCGACGCGACCGGCCTGCGCGCGCTCATCGATTTCGGCGACGTGACCGCGGGCGACCCGGCGACCGATCTGGCGACCGCCTGGCTGACCTTCACGCCGGTCGGCCGCGCAGCCTTCATAGCGCGCTACACCGCGGCCGCGGGCACGGACGTCGCGGTGGACGAGGCACTGTGGGCCCGGGCACGCGCCTGGGCGGCCCGCATCACCTCAGCGCTGCTCACCGGCAGCGACGATCATCCCGAGCTCGCCGCCCTCGGCCGCTTCGCCCGCGAGCAGGTGCTCGCCGACGGTTGAGTCGCTCAGCTGGCGCGGCTGGCCAGCAGGGCGCGCACGTGGGCCTCTATCTCGGCGTCGTCGACACGGCCCATACGCGCGAGCCGTGCGCTGTCGAGCTCGGGCGGGCGCTGCTGCTCCGCGCGTTCGACGAGCGCCTCGTCGAGAGCCGCCTGGCGCAGCTGCTCGCGCTCGGCAGCAGCGGCCAGCACAGCGGCCGCACGCGATCCCTGCGAGGCGGTGAGCGGTCGCGGCAGCTCACGCGGCTGCCAGGCGCGCTCGTCGGCCAGGGAGATGTCCTGCGGTTCCTGCACGACGCGGCGCGGTGCCGTCGGCACCGCCACGGGCTGCTGCCGGGGGGCCGACCGGGCTGTGACCCGGGCCATCTGCGCGAGCAGCAGGGCGCACACCACGACGACGGCACCACCGATCCACACGGGGGCGGCGGTGCCGCCCGTCAGCAGCAGAAAGACGCCCCATCCGGTGGCGCCGAGGCCGAGGCATCCCGTCACCGTCACACTCAGCCGGGCACGACGGCGCGCACGCGCGCGGCGCACCGCGGGAAGACGCCGGGCAGCACCGGTTTCGGCGCGGGCACGCTGCTCGGCGGCGACGCGCTCGGCATCGGCACGCTCGCGGTCGATGCGAGCCTGCTCGAGCTGCACCTTCCGGCGCGCCAGCTCCGCCTGCTCGCGCTCGGCGAGGGTGCGACGCTCGATCTCATCGCGCTCGGACTGCGCCCTGCGCGCGAGCACCTCGCGCTCGGCCTGCGCCTTTCGCGCCAGCTTCTGCTGCGCGAGCGCCGTGCGCGCATTCAGCTCCACCCGCACTTCGTCGGGCGTCTCACTCGTCTCGGCCAGCACCCGAAGCGCCTGATTCAGCCGCACAGCGTTGCGCTGCGCAGCGTCGAACTGATGCCGGCTGTACCAGCTCGGCAACAGATACACCAGCCACAGCACCACCGCCACCAAGACGATGATCCCCCCACCCAACACCTGCCCACCCATGTTGACCACGGTAAGCGACGCCGCGCCCGGTACCCCGACACCCGGGCGCGTGTCGGATGAGCGATAGTGCCGGCCTCAGGCGGGCAACCGGTCGGCGGGAGGGATGGATGCCGCGTCGCGCGGCGCGTGCCCCGACACCCATCGGCCCAGCACGCCTTCGGGCGCGTCCTCGCGGGTCACTGCGAACGCATAGTGATCACGCCAGTCGCCGTCGATGTGGATGAAGCGACGGCGCAATCCCTCGTACCGGAATCCGAGCTTCTCGACGACCCGCAGGCTCGCCTTGTTCTCGGGACGGATGCAGATCTCCATCCGGTGCAGCCGCAGGTCGCGAAAGCAGATATCGGTCGCGAGCGCCACGGCGGTCGGCGTGATGTCGCGGCCCGCGAACCTCTCGCTCACCCAGTACCCGATCGTCGCCGACGCGAGCGAGCCGCGAGAGATCCCCCACACGTTGAGCTGCCCGGCCACCTCGCCCTCCCACTCCATGACGAAGGGCACACCGCTGCCGTCGCGGTACTGCTGCAGCAGCCGGCGGATGCCCAAGCGCATGTCGAGCGAGACCGGGCCGTCGGGACTCGTGGCCTCCCAGGGCCGCAGCCACGCACGGTTCGAGAGCAGCTCCTGCTGCAGCACGCGCGCGTCCTTCTGGCGGATCAGCCGGATCGACACCGGCCCATGACGCTGCGGATCAGTGAGGTCCATGTCGCTCCTCCCGACCGCTTACAGCGACTGTGCGAACCCCTTGACCCACGGCCGGAGCTCCGGCCCGAGGTCCTCTCGGTCGACGGCCAGCTGAAGGATGGCCTTGATGTAGTCCACCTTATCGCCGGTGTCGTAACGACGCCCGCGGAACACGACACCGTACACGCCGGCATCGGGGTCGCCCGCGAGCTCCTGGAGCGCGTCGGTGAGCTGGATCTCGCCGCCCTTGCCGGGCTCGGTGCGCTCGAGGATCTCGAAGACGTCCGGTGAGAGCACGTACCGGCCGATCACGGCGAGGTTCGAGGGGGCGTCCTCAGCCGAGGGCTTCTCGACCAGGCCGGTCACGCGCACCACATCGGTCTCGTCGGTCGGCTCGACCGCGGCCGCGCCGTACAGGTGGATCTGCGACGGGTCGACCTCCATCAGCGCGATGACCGTGGCACCGCGGCGGTCGTACTCCTCGAGCATCTTGGGCAGCAGCGGGTCGCGCTCGTCGATGAGGTCGTCGCCCAGCAGCACCGCGAAGGGGTGGTCGCCCACGTGCGCCTTCGCACGCGCGACCGCGTGGCCGAGCCCGCGCGGCTCGCCCTGACGCAGGATGTGGATGTCGGCGAGCTCGTTGGACTCCTGCACCTTCGCAAGCTTGGCGTCGTCGCCCTTGCGCTTGAGAGTGTCTTCGAGCTCGGGCACCGAGTCAAAATGGTTCGCGATGTTGTTCTTGTTGCGTCCGACGATGATCAGGACGTCCTCGATCCCGCTGGACACCGCCTCTTCGACGACGTACTGGATAGCGGGTTTGTCGACGACCGGCAGCATCTCCTTCGGCATCGCCTTGGTCGCAGGGAGGAAGCGGGTACCCAGACCCGCTGCAGGGATGACGGCCTTGAAGGGCTTATGTGACATGGCTCTCATGTTAGCGACCGTAGAATCGGTGCATGGCCGACCCGATCGATGACGCGAAGCGCGCCCTGCGCGCCGAGCTGCGCGAACGACGCCAGCTGCTCACCGAGGCGGCGAGGCGGGATGCCGCAGCCGGTCTCGCCGCCCAGCTCGAGGCTCTCGTCGACCACTTCGGGGCGAGGTCTGTGTCGTGCTACCTGTCGGCGCGCGCCGAACCCGAGACCCGGCCGTTCCTGAACGCGGCCACCTCCCGCGGCATCCGGGTCCTGCTCCCGATCACCCGCGTCGACGGCCTGCTCGACTGGGTCGTCGCCGACCCCGACGCGGACGTCACCGAGGGCGTCCTGGGAATCCCGGAGCCGGTCGGCGAACTGCTCGGCCCCATCGCCGTCAACGACGTCGACCTCATGATCATCCCGGCGGCGGCCGTCGACCGCACCGGGATGCGCCTGGGCTGGGGTCGCGGCTACTTCGACAAGACCATCGGGTCCATCCAGAACTGCCCGCCGGTGTACGCCGTCATCTATGACACCGAGCTGCTCGACGAGGTCCCGCGCGATCTGCACGATCAGCCCGTCACCGGCGTGGTCACCCCCACGCGCACCATCACCCTCGCGCCCGAGGGACGCTGAATCCGGAGAACAATGCCCACCTACGCCTATGCCTGCAAGAACTGCGGTCACCGCTTCGACGCCGTCCAGTCGTTCGCCGACGCCGCGCTGACCGAATGCCCCGAGTGCGGCGGTGCGCTGCGCAAACAGTACGGGTCGATCGGCGTCACCTTCAACGGCTCGGGCTTCTACCGCACCGACTCGCGGAAGGCGACCGCCTCCGGCGATTCGGGTGGCGCTTCGGCGCCGTCTTCGACATCATCGTCTTCGGAGACAAAAGCCTCCCCCGCAGCCGCGGGCTCGTGACCGACGCACGTCGGCGAACATCCGGGGGGACCGACATGATCAAAGGCTTCAGAGAGTTCATCGCCCACGGCAACGTCATCGACCTTGCCGTCGCGGTCGTCATCGGCGCCGCCTTCAGCGCGGTCGTCACGGCGATCGTGGAGAGCATCATCAATCCGCTGATCTCGCTGTTCTGGAAGGCCGATGACAACGGCAACATCGGTTTCACCCTCCATGGGCTGCACGGGGATGTCGTCTTCCCCGTCGGCAACCTGATCACGGCGCTGATCAGCTTCCTCGCCATCGCCGTCGTCGTCTATTTCGTTTTCGTCTACCCGATGAACCGCTACAAGGAGCACCGCGCGGCCAAGCTCGCCGAGGGCGTCACCGAAGAGCCCGAGGCACTGCCCAGCGAGCAGGAGCTGCTCGTGCAGATCCGCGATCTGCTGGAGAAGCAGAAGAGCTAGTAGTGCGGCGGCTTCTCGCGCCGCATCCTCTCATCATTCGGACCGGTCTCGGCCTCGAGGTCTCCCTCGTCGGCCGGGACCGGTTCTTCACGTGTGCCCGGAGCCGGCGTCAGCCGGGCGCGACGTGAACCCGGCACGTGCACCACGTGCTGCCGCTCGCGCGGATCGTCAGTCGACATCGATGGGCTGGGTCTCGGCGTCGGCGCGCGGTGTCTCCGGGTCGACACCGAGGATTCCGGCGATGCGAATGGCGACCGCCGCCGGGTCGCTGTAGAGGTCGAACGAGTGCACGCGCACATAATGCCACCCGAGCCGGCGCAGCACCTGCGGACGCAGCCGCAGCGCCTCGCGCAGAGAGCCCGACGCGGCCTCGGGGTCGGACTCGGCGACCACGGCCTTGCCGTTGTACTGCGCGACCAGGGGCAGCAGCCCCCGGTAGTGCACGTCGACCGAGACGCCCAGGCGCCGCAGCTCGCGGGCAAGGGCCAGGGTGAGCGGGTCGGCGAGGTCTTCGAGACGTGCCTCGCGGGCACGCGCGGCGATGCCGCCCAATACCGTCATGAGGGTGGATGCCCCGTGCTCGAGCCTTCCCTCGTCGAACGCCGACGGGCGGATGCACGACACGATGACCATCGACCGGCGCGCCCGGGTCATGCCGACCGTGAGCAGCCGCTCACCGTCCGGGGTGGACAGGTCGCCGAAGTCGGTGAGCACGCGTCCATGTCGGGTCAAGCCGAAGCCCAGCGAGAAGACGACGCGGTCGCGGCTCTCGGCGACAGACTCCTCCAGGGTCAGGACGGCGAAGGGCTCTGCGGTGTCTCGGGAGAGGAAATCGGCGACGTCCGCACGGCCGGCGAACGCGGCATCCACCGCCGCACGAACCCGCTCGGCGTGCTTGGCACTCGCGGTGACGACCATGAGCGATTCGCCACCGCGATTGACGGCATGCTCGACCACGAGCGTGACGACCCGGGCGACCTCGGCGTCCGGGCTCTCGACCGCGCCGGTCTGCGGGTCGGGGACGCCCATGCCACCCTCGACGTAGTCGACCGTCAGACTCCCCCGTCCGAGGTACGAGCCGGCCCAGGGCAACGAGACCAGCTCACCGCCGTAGAAAGCGTCGTTGACGAGCTCGGCCAGGTCTTCGCCGCCCGCACGGTAGCTGCGCGTCAGCGTCTCGACCGGCACGAGCTCGGCAAGACGCTCGAAGACGCTCACGGTGTCGAACGGTTCGTCCTCGTCGTCACCCTCCCGCTCCACGGGGGCGCGGCCCGCAGCGACGCGGAACGGCGTCGGCTGCTGTGTCACGGGGTCGCCGAAGGCCACCACCTGGCGCGCCCGCCGCAGGGCCGGCGCCGCCTCGGCGAGGTTGGCAGCCCCCGCGTCCGCGATCAGCACGGTGTCGAAGGCGAGGTCGTCGGGGATCTGCGACACGTCGTAGGGCGACGCGATCCAGGCCGGCGCAAGGGTCTCTGACAGCGTCGGTGCGATGGTCAGCAGGCCCGCCGCGGTGATCTCACCGGCCTTCAACGCACGCTTGAGGCGTTCGGCCTCGTCGGCGTGGTCCACCAGGCCGATGCGCCACTGCGCTGCGAGGCGTGCGGCCAGAAGCGGACCGGATGCCGCGACGTGCGCCTCGTCGACGAGCCGGAAGTCGCGCTCCAATCGATCGACCACGCTCGTGTTCGCGCCCAGCAGCGCCCGGTCGGTGCGCAGCAGGTGCTCGAGCGCCGACTGCCACCAGGCGAACTCGAGCTCGGCACGCACCTGTTCCTCGGCCACGTGGCGCACGCTCAGCTCGAGCAGGAGCGGTTCGAGGCCCATCTGAGCCAGCTCTGTGCGCAGCGTGGCGCGCTCGACGAGGTTCTCGAAGTACGCGGAGTCGGCCGCGAGTCCGCCGAGCGACCGGATGAGAGCCTGCACCGGCTGCGCCGCCAGCGGTTCGCTACGGCCGAGGATCTCGTCGAGCCGCTCGAGACCGACCTGCGTGCGCTCCCAGAGTGCCGCGACCTCTCCGATGCCGACCGGCACCTCGGGGCCCGCGACGGCCTGGTCGGCGAACGACTCCCACTCGCTGCGCTGGCGCTGAATGCGCACGAGCGCGTCGTGCATGTCGGTGACGTGCACGCCGGGACGCACGTACTCCCGCGCAAGCCGACGGAGGCGGCGCCGGTCGGCGCCCTTGAGGTTCGGCGCATCACGCCGCGGCGCGTGCGCCTGAATGAGCTCGGTCAGCGGACGTTCGAACACCGTCGCACTGAACTTGTCGAGAGAGTCGCGGACGCCCTGCAGCAGTCGCAGGTACGTGCCCAGCTCCGTGATCGTGCGGAAGGGCCGCATTCGGGTCTTGGCGACCAGCTCGTACCCGCGCTCGAGCAGGGCGGGCACGTCTTCACGATGCAGGGTGCGTGCCAGCGCGTGGGCGTCGCGCGCGGCAGCCGTCGTGGGGAACGTCACGCCGTACCACGGCGAATCGTCGGGACCGAAGCGGAACTCGCCCAGCTGTGCCGCCGCGACGAGCTTGTCGGCCGCCGTGCGACGTGCGTCCTTCAGCCGTTGCAGCGTCGCCGCATCGAAGCGCGCCCGGGTCGTCGGCGGTTCGTTCACCGCGGCGAGCGCGGTCAGCTCCCGCGCGATGTCGAGCGCGGAGACGCCCAGCTCGGGGCGGATCGAGGTCAGCGCGCCACGGTAATCGCGCAACACGGTGCGCAGACGCACCAGCGCGTCGTCGACCTCGGCGTTCTTCGGGGCGGACGCCTTCTCATTGCGGCCGATCGCGCGGATGAGGTCGCGCCGCAGGTGCGCCGGCGATGCGGCGAGCCCGTCGAGACCGATGCCCGACAGACGATGACGCACGCCCTCGAGGGTCGAGCGGCGCGCGCTGACCACGAGCACCTTCTTGCCATCGTCGATGAGCGCGCCGAGCGCGTTGATGACGGTCTGGGTGCCGCCCGTTCCGGGCAGCGTGTGCACGACGAGGGACTGCCCGTCGACGATCCGCGCCAGGACGTGCTCCTGTTCGGCGTCCGCGTCCAGCAGGAAGGTGTCGGATGCCGGGGGTCGTTCATCGGGGTCGGTGACCGGCGGCGCGTCCCGGCGCAGCGACAGCAGCTCGCGGTCGTCCTCATGCCCGGCGAGGGCGTTCAGCAGCGGATGGTCGAGTCGGCGCAGGTCACGCGCCTGCCGCGCCCCGACATCGGCGAACGTGGAGATCACCAGTCGGGGGCGCACGCTGAACGACGGGATGTGCGCGGTGAGCTGCCGCAGGTGATCGATGACCGGCTGCGGCTTGAACACGCCGCCCGAGGTTGCCAGAGCCGCCAGCTGCGTGCCGTCGATCTCGACGCCGAATCGGTCGCGCAGCTGTCGCACGAGCTCGGGGTTGATCGTGAAGGTGCCGTGCAGCTTGAGCTCGAAGTCGGTGTGGTGCCGGCGAATGGCGGTCGGGCGCAGCAGGACCGGCGCGACGAAGCTCTCGTCCCCGAGCTCCCAGGCGGCCAGCCCCACCGCGAGTCGGACGGCGTCCAGTCCGCGCGAGGTGAGCAGCTCGACGCTCTTGGAGGCGATCTGGGCGGCGGCCAGCCGCGCGGTGCGCAGCGCGACCTCGTCGCGGAAGAGATTGGACAACAGCGTCGATCGCCCCGTGATGAACTGCGGGAGGCTGCCCGGGTGCGCTTTGGTGATCTCGATCAGGGGGTCGCGTCCGTCGCTGAACTGCACCAATGTCGAGCGACCGCCCAGGCGCGCGGCCTGCGCGCGAATGCGCTCCCGCTCCGGCTCTGCCACGTGCATGACGGTCACCCCCGGTTCCGCGAGTCTGAGGGACCCCGGGGTCACCGGTGTCGGGGCCACGTCGTCTTCCGTGCCGACCACCGCACGTCCCTCACCTCGCCACACAGGAACACCCTAAGCGGCTCGGCCCGGCGCAAGCGGCATCCAGCCCCGAGTTTCGCGCTATTGCGCCTGAGACACGCGCGGTGATCGGCGGTTCCTCCACAGGCGGGGGTCCGTGACGAGTTCTCCACCGATCGGCCGCCACGACTCCCGCGCGGCCTCGCGCCTGACCAGGATGGAGACATGACCGAAGCCACCTTCACCGTTCACCCCTCCCCCGTGGGCGACGTCCTCCTGGTGACGACTGCCGCGGGCCTGGTCTCGATGCATGTCCTGCACGGCAGCGAGCGCGACGTCGACGAACAGCTCGCGGCCCTCACCGTCCTGTTGCACACAGTGCCGGGCCGTGACGACAGCGACGCCGATGACGTACGCCGCCAACTCGACGAGTACTTCGAGCATCGCCGCACGGCATTCGACCTCACGCTCGACTGGCGCCTGGTCCGCGGGTTCTCCCGCGACGCGCTCGAAGCCGTCTGCCGCATCCCCTATGCACAGACGGCGGGGTACGGCGAGGTGGCGGTGACGGCCGGCATCCCGCGGGCGGCCCGCGCCGTCGGCAACGCCTGCGCACGCACACCGTTCTCGATCGTCGTTCCGGTGCACAGGGTCGTCCGCGCCGACGGATCGATCGGCGGCTACGGGGGGCGCGCGGAGGTGAAGCGCTACCTCCTCGAACACGAACGGGCCGCGGGCGAGTAGGCCGCCCGCGGCCCGTGTCGACGCGACATCGATGAAAGGACGACAGGAGAACAGAGACGAAATACCCGAGCAGGAATGCCACCGACGACGCAAGAAGAAACTGCGCTGCCTCTTCTTCCATTCTCGGAACACTCCGAATTCTGAACAGCGACATCATCGGTATCTCCGGTGTGGCCGGCGAACGCCCATCATCGCGTGACAGGCGCGTAGTAAGGTTGACGCTACGAAAAATCCGCCCACCCTCGTCTCCCCCGGAAGTAGGTCGTGCGTGAGAGCGTCCGCCGCCGACTCCGATACTGATCTCATCGCGCGAGCCGTCTCGGATCTCACGCGGCGCACACGGTTTCCGGTCGCGTTCGGCGGAATGCTGCGCGATGGCGCCGTGCACGTGAGCGCGGTGTCGGGGGCGCGCACACGGCACCTCGAAACACTCATCGTCGAGTCGGGCCGCGGGCTCGGCGGGCGTGCCGTGCTCGAGACGCGACCACGGCTGGCTCTGGACTACCGCACGGCCAAGAGCATCACGCACGATTACGACCGGATGGTGCTCGGCGAGGGCATCGCCACCCTGTTCGCTGTGCCGATCGTGGTGGCAGGCACCCCGCGCGGCGTGCTGTACTGCGGTTCCTGGGGCCAGGCTCCGGGCGCCGAAGTGGCAGCGCGCCCCGCGGTGGCCGTGGCCGATGCGGTGGCCGACGAGCTGCGCATCCGCGACGAGGTCGAGCGCCGCCTGTCCCGTGCGCGCCTCGAGCCGGCCGCCGAAGCGATGCCGGCCGTGGCGCGCGAACAGCTTCGTGAGACGTATGCCGAATTG
Source organism: Microbacterium horticulturae (assembly GCF_029094505.1). NCBI lineage: Bacteria > Bacillati > Actinomycetota > Actinomycetes > Micrococcales > Microbacteriaceae > Microbacterium > Microbacterium horticulturae. The sequence continues at coordinate 2,298,599 of NZ_CP119108.1, forward strand.
CGGCGTATCGCGGCCGATGTGCGCGACGCCGGAATACGGGAAAGGCTCACGCGATTGCACGAGAAGCTGGCACCGGCTTCTCCGGCCGATTTCGAGATCGGTATGAATGCCTCGCTCTCTCCACGGGAAACAGATGTGCTCGCGTGTGCGGCATTGGGATCGACGAATGCACAGATCGGGGTGGCACTGGGCTTGAAAGAGACGACCGTCAAGTCGTATCTCGCTTCGGCGATGTCGAAATTGGATGCCTCAACCCGCCATTCTGCGGTCGCCAAAGCACGACGCGCCGGAATTCTGCCTTAGCGAAAAGCTCAAAGCACGAATAGGCTGAATTCATGGCTCGAAAAATCGTTCATCAGCTCGTCGACGACATCGACGGAACCGTCCTCGGACCCGGCGAGGGTCAGACCGTTCTCTTCTCGCTCGGAGGCGTCGGCTATGAGATCGATCTGACCGACGACAACGCCGACGCACTGCGCGAGCTGTTCGCACCCTACGTGTCGGCCGCCCGCACGGTCTCGGGCCGCCGCCGCTCGTCGGGCAAGTCCTCCGCGGGACGTCGCGACCTCGCGGCCGTCCGCGCGTGGGCGCGCGACAACGGACATCAGGTCTCCGACCGCGGCCGGATACCGGCCACCGTGCTCGACGCGTACGACGCCGCGCACTGATCACGCCGCGGCGAACCTGCTGCGCTGCCAGCCCAGCGCGGGCGCGATCTCGTTCGCGATGAGGTGGATGGACCGCAGCACCAGCTCGTGCGGTGGATCCACGGGGTGCGCCTGGAACACGATGTCGGTGGCTTCGGCCAGCACGGAGTCGGCGGTCAGTGCGTGCACGAGGTCGGCGGGCGTGCCCACGTGCACGTCCAGCAACGCCAGAGCCTCGGCCGTGGACACGCCCTCCGGCACGGCGATGCCGGCGCGCGCGGCCAGCGGCACCGCGCGTTCCAGCGCGCGCTCGGCGAGCGCACGGGCCGTGATGCGGTCGTCGGTCGCGAAGACCGTACGTGATGCGAACACCCGCGGCGTGACATGCGGCGGGAGCGCATCCAGGTAGGCCCGCACTATCGGCGACTGCGCGTCGGCGAGCGTTCCGGCCTCGCGAGGCTGCGTACGCGAGAGCATCAGCCCGTGCCCGACCGCCCCGATCCGCGCGGCGCCCTCCCGGGAGAACGTGGCCTCCCACAGCGCGGCGCCGAGCTCGGGCGCGGCCGGGTAGAGCGCCGCGCCCTCTGCGGTCAGCGGACGACCGGCCAGGGCATCGCTCAGGCGGCGTAGATGCTCTGCGTAGACCGTCCGCCGGGTCGCGGCATCCCTCCCGAACGCGGCGAAGGAGGCATCCGGCTGCCCGCTCCCCAGGCCCAGCTCGAGCCGGCCGCCTGACAACCGGGCGAGCACCGCGGCGTCCTCGGCCACCCGCACGGGATCTTCCAGCGGAAGCGCGACGACCCCGGTGCCCAGCACGATGCGCTCCGTGTACGCGCTCGCGTACGCGAGGAGCACGAACGGCGAGGGCAGTCCGCCCTCCTCCCGGTCGAAATGGTGCTGGGCGACCCACGCGGTGTCGAAGCCGGCGCGCTCTGCGGCCACGATCTGCTCGACGGCGAAGCGGAAGCGGTCTGCGGCAGTGGCCTCTTCGAGAACACGGGTGAAGAAACCGAGTCGCGGGCGGACTGATCGGGGCATGTGCGGACTCCTCTTCGACGTCCTCCGACGGTAGAGCGCAGGAGAGCGCCTCGGGGCACGGGTGACCACGTGTGACATCCGGTGACGCTTTGTGACGCCCACCGACCCGCGGGCCGTAGGCTGAGCACGACCGCAGAATGCACAACCGCCGACGACCCGAAAGGCACCTCCATGCCCGGAATCCACGCTGACATCACCACGACGTTCGGTGAGACGCCGCTCGTGCGGCTGAACCGTGTGACGGAGGGGGTGGACGCCGAGGTCCTCGCCAAGCTCGAGTTCTTCAACCCCGGCTCCAGCGTGAAGGACCGCCTGGGCATCGCTCTGGTCAACGCGGCGGAGGCCTCGGGCGAACTGAAGCCGGGCGGCACGATCGTGGAGTCCACGAGCGGCAACACGGGCATCGCGCTCGCGATGGTCGGTGCCGCGCGCGGCTACAAGGTGATCATCACGATGCCGGCGTCGTTGTCGAAGGAGCGCCGTTATCTGCTGCGCGCCCTGGGTGCTGAGCTCGTCCTCACCGACCCGTACAAGGGCATGACGGGCGCGATCGCCGTCGCTGAAGAGATCGTCGCCAAGACGCCCGGCGCGATCCTCGCGAAGCAGTTCGAGAATCCGGCGAACGCCGAGATCCACCGCACCACGACCGCCGAGGAGATCTGGCGCGACACCGAGGGCGACGTCGACATCTTCGTCGCGGGCGTCGGCACGGGCGGCACCATCACCGGCGTCGGCCAGGTGCTCAAGGAGCGCAAGCCCGACGTGAAGGTCATCGCCGTCGAGCCCTCCGACTCGCCGCTGCTGGCCGAGGGCCACGCGGGCCCCGCCAAGATCCAGGGCATCGGCCCCAACTTCGTGCCGCCTGTGCTCGACACCTCGATCTACGACGAGGTCATCGGCGTCGGTTTCGACGACGCCCTGGCCACCTCGCGCGCGCTCGCTGCCCAGGAAGGCATCCTCTGCGGAATGTCGGCGGGAGCCGCCACGTGGGCGGCGCTGCAGGTCGCCGCACGTCCCGAGAACGCCGGCAAGAAGATCGTCGTCATCATCCCCGACACCGGGGAGCGCTACCTGACCACGGCGCTGTTCGCGGACGTGCGCGAAGGCTGAGATGGGCACCTGGGGACGGATTCGAGAGGATGTCGCAGCCGCGCGGCTGCGCGACCCGGCTGCGCGCGGTTCGTTCGAGATCGCTCTCCTGTACCCCGGCCTGCACGCCATCTGGGCTCATCGCGTCTGGCACGCGCTGTGGCGCCGCCGGCTGCGGCTGCTCGCACGCGCCGGCTCACAGCTGACCCGGTGGCTCACCGGCATCGAGATCCATCCGGGTGCGACGATCGGGCGTCGGTTCTTCATCGACCACGGGATGGGCGTGGTGATCGGCGAGACCGCCGAGGTCGGCGACGACGTCATGCTCTACCACGGCGTCACGCTCGGCGGCCGTCAGCGGGAGGGCGGCAAGCGGCATCCCACCCTCGGTGACGGCGTCGCCGTCGGCGCCGGTGCCAAGGTGCTGGGTGCGATCACGATCGGCGCGGGCTCGGTCATCGGCGCGAACGCCGTCGTCACCAAGGACGCCCCGGCCGACAGCATCCTCGTCGGCATCCCGGCCAAGCCACGCCCGCGGGTACCCGGCGAAGACACCCGCTCGCTGCTGGCGGCGCCGGAGTACTACATCTAGGCGCGGCTCGCCCGCACCTTCTTCTTGACGAGGAGCATCGGCAGCAGGAGTGTCGCCAGTGCCGTCACGGCCCAGACGATCACGGGTGCGAGCACCCAGGCCAGCGCGCCCGTGATGCGCAGGCCGCCGATCGGCAGCAGCACGACGATGAGCAACGCGATGAGCGTGGAGACGATGCCGATACCGCCCAGCAGCGCCGGCGCGTAACGCTTCGCCATGCGTGCTATCCACGGCGCCAGGACGCTCTGCAGAATCGCGAAGATCACCACGCAGAGCACGAAGCCCCACCAGTCGTGCCACCCGATCGTGAAGTCGGGCAGGATGAGATCGGCCACCACGAGCCCGAGCGCCGCGGACAGCAGAAAGATGAGCGCGCGCAGCAGGAACATGATCATGCTCCGACCCTAGCGGCGCGGCGGCGCGGCGGCGATCAGGCGTCGCCGGCGAGGGCGGCCAGTCGGGCCTCTTCGTCGGCCGTGATGCACGACTCGATCACGGGGCCCAGGGCGCCGTCCATGACCTGGTCGAGGTTGTACGACTTGTATCCGGTGCGGTGATCGGCGATGCGGTTCTCGGGGAAGTTGTAGGTGCGGATCCGTTCGGACCGGTCCATCCCGCGAATCTGCGAATGACGGGCGTCGGATGCCGCAGCAGCCAGCTCCTCCTGCTGACGCGCGAGCAGCCGGGCGCGCAGGACGCGCATTCCCGCCTCCCGGTTCTGCAGCTGGCTCTTCTCGTTCTGCATCGAGACGACGATGCCGGTCGGCACGTGCGTGATGCGCACGGCCGAGTCGGTCGTGTTCACCGACTGCCCGCCGGGCCCGGAGGACCGGTAGACGTCGATCTTCAGGTCGTTGGGGTTGATCTCGATCTCGTCGGGCTCATCCACTTCGGGAAAGACCAGCACGCCGGTCGTCGAGGTGTGGATGCGTCCCTGCGACTCGGTGGCGGGCACGCGCTGCACGCGGTGCACACCGCCCTCGTACTTCAGGTGGGCCCACACGCCCTGCGCCGGGTCGGTCGACGACCCCTTGATGGCCACCTGGACGTCCTTGTAGCCGCCCAGATCGGACTCATTGCGCTCGAGCAGTTCGGTCTTCCATCCCTGCGAGGCCGCGTACTGAAGGTACATACGCAGCAGGTCGGCGGCGAACAGCGCCGACTCGGCACCGCCCTCCCCCGCCTTGATCTCCATGATGACGTCGCGGGCGTCGTCGGGATCGCGCGGGATGAGCAGCCGCCGCAGCTTCTCTTCTGCTGCGGCGAGCTGCTCCTCGAGCGCCGGGACCTCCTCGGCGAAGGCCTCGTCTTCCTTCGCGAGTTCGCGTGCCGCATCGAGATCGTCGGATGCCGCGATCCACGCGTCGTGCGCGGCCACGATCTTCGACAGCTCGGCGTACCGGCGGTTCACACGCTTGGCGCGCGCCGCATCGGCATGCACCGCCGGATCGGAGAGCTCGACCTGGACGGCCTTGTGCTCTTCGACCAGTGCTTTGACGGAGTCGAACATCGCGGGCTCGGACACGTCAGGCTCAGCGGATGCTGTTCTCGTGGCCGTGGCTGTGGCCGCCGGCGTGGTTCGTGGTCGGTGCGGGGATCGACTTCTGCATCTGCACGAGGAACTCGACGTTCGAGCCGGTCTCCTTGAGCTTGCCGAGCACGACCTCGAGCGCCTGCTGCGGGTCGAGGCCCGCGAGGGCACGACGCAGCTTCCACGTGATCTTCACCTCGTCGGGCGAGAGCAGCATCTCTTCGCGACGGGTGCTGGACGCGTTGACGTCGACCGCCGGGAAGATGCGCTTGTCCGCCAGCTGGCGGCTCAGGCGCAGTTCGCTGTTGCCGGTGCCCTTGAACTCCTCGAAGATGACCTCGTCCATCTTCGAGCCGGTCTCCACGAGCGCGGTCGCCAGGATCGTGAGCGATCCGCCGTTCTCGATGTTGCGCGCCGCGCCGAAGAACCGCTTGGGCGGGTAGAGCGCCGAAGCGTCGACGCCACCGGTCAGCACACGGCCGCTCGTGGGTGCGGAGATGTTGTACGCGCGGCCCAGGCGGGTGATCGAATCGAGCAGCACGACGACGTCACGGCCCAGCTCGACGAGGCGCTTCGCGCGCTCGATGGCGAGCTCGGCGACGGTCGTGTGGTCCTCTGCCGGACGGTCGAAGGTCGAGGCGATGACCTCGCCCTTGACGGTGCGCTGCATGTCGGTGACCTCTTCGGGCCGCTCGTCCACGAGCACGACCATGAGGTGCACCTCGGGGTTGTTGATCGCAATGGCGTTGGCGATCTGCTGCAGCACGATGGTCTTGCCCGCCTTGGGCGGTGCGACGATGAGACCGCGCTGACCCTTGCCGATCGGGGCGACCAGATCGATGATGCGCTGCGTGAGCTTCTCGGGCGCGGTCTCCAGGCGCAGGCGCTCCTGCGGGTAGAGCGGCGTCAGGTTCGAGAACTCGACGCGGGTCGCGGCATCCTCCGTGCTCAGGCCGTTGATCGAGTCGACCTTGACCAGGGCGTGGTACTTCTGGCGGCCCGACTGCTCACCCTCGCGCGGCTGCTTGATGGCGCCGACGATCGCGTCGCCCTTGCGCAGGTTGTACTTCTTGACCTGACCCAGCGACACGTAGACGTCGGTCGCGCCGGGCAGGTAGCCACTCGTGCGGACGAACGCGTAGTTGTCGAGCACGTCGAGGATGCCGGCGACCGGGATGAGGACGTCGTCCTCGCTGATCTCGGTGTCGAACTCGTCGTTCTGCTGGCCGCCGCGACGCTTGTTGCGCTGGCGGTTGCGGTTGTTGCCGCCGGCCTGCTCGTCATCATCGGACGCGGCGTTCTGGGTGCCGTTTCCGTTGCTGCTGCCGTTCGCGTTGCGGTTGCGGTTGCGGTTGCGGTTGCGGCCGCGCCGGCCGGACTGCTCGCCGCCCTCGTTCTGGCCGTTGTCGTTCTGGCCGCCGTCGGTGCTCTCGCCCGAGGCCTGCTTCTTGTCGCCTTCGTCACCCTTGTCGGTGCTGTCGGCCTTGCCGGCCTTCTCGCCGACGGGCTTCTGGTCACCGTCGCGCGTATCGGTCGCGTCGTTCTTGTCGCCCGCAGCGGGCGCGTCGGCCTTCGCGGCCGTCTTCTTGGCGCCCCGACCGCCCTTGGCGGGCTTGTCGGCATTCGCGGGCTTGTCGGCGGCGAGCGTCGCGTCTGCCACGGGCGCCTCGGCGGCAGGTGCCTCGGCCGGAGCGGCGTCGGACACGGGCGCCTCAGCGGCGGCCTTCTTCTTCGCCGGCGTACGGCGCTTGGTCGCCGGCTTCTTCGCGGCCGGCTCTTCGGCCGCGTCTGCGCTCTTGTTCGCAGCGTCGGCTGCGGCCGGTGCCGGTGCTTCGGCCGGTGCTTCGGGTGCGGACGACTCGGGCGTCACGACCTCGGTCTTGGCGCGGCGCGGCGCGCGCTTGCGCGGCGCGGTGGCCGGGGCCGCCTCCGCGGCAGCGGACGCGGTGTCTGCCGCCGGAGCGGTGGGTGCCTGAGCTGCGGCGCTGCCCGCGTCGGACGCAACGGTGCGATCCGCGGCGGGGGCGTCGGTGTGGATCTCGGAGATGGACTCCACGAGTTCTCCCTTGTGAAACGAATGGATGGAGCTGACCCGCACGGCGCCGTCGTCGACGCGCGCCGATGAACCCGGAAACCGGGGCTCCGACCTGGACAGGCCCTCAGGACCTGACCGGATCGATGACGCCGGCTGTCGGGGGCAATGCGGGGGTTCGCAGAAGTGCGATGGAGGTTTTGATTCTCGCGGCCTTATGTCGCGGACGACACAGGCTGCGAAGCACCCTCCGTATACTCCCTCACTGTACCACCCTTGAAGTCCACGGCGAGCATCAGAGACTCCCAGGGCGTGTTGGTGAGGGATGCCGCGAGACGGGCCGCCTCGAGGCGACGGCCGGGTCCGTCGGCCATGACGAGAACGCTGGGCCCAGCCCCCGACAAGACGGCGGCGAACCCTGCCTGACGCAGGCCGCGCACCAGGGTGTCGGTGTCGGGCATCGCCTGCGCACGGTAGTTCTGGTGCAGCTTGTCGTCGGTGGCGGCCAGCAGCAGCTCAGGGCTCTGCGTCAGCGCCGCGATCAGCAGCGCGGACCGGGACACGTTGAAGACGGCGTCCTCGCGGGTGACCTGGAGCGGCGTGAGCTCCCGCGAGATGCGCGTGGGCATCGTCGACTCGGGGACGAACACCACCGGCGAGACGCCGCGATGCACGAGCAGCTTCTTGTACTGCGGCCCGTTCTCATCCATCCAGGCGATCGTGAGCCCGCCGAACAGTGCCGGGGCGACGTTGTCGGGGTGGCCCTCGAGTTCGGTGGCCAGGCGCAGCAGCAGCGACGGACCGAATTCGACGTCACCGGCCAGCAGGCCGCGGGCGGCCAGGAGGCCCGCGACCACGGCGGCGCCGGATGAGCCCAGCCCCCGCCCGTGCGGAATGACGATGCGCTGCGTGAGCGCAATCCCGGGCATCCGCCGCCCCACCGACTCGAAGGCGTACGCGATGGCCCGGATCACCAGGTTCGACGCGTCGCGGGGCACGAGATCGGCCCCCGGCCCCTCGACGTCGACCTGCACCTCGCCCTCTTCCAGCGCCGTGACGACGAGCTCGTCGTACAGGCTCAGGGCGAGCCCGAGCGTGTCGAATCCGGGCCCCAGGTTGGCGCTGGTCGCGGGCACCCGCACGGCGACGGCCCGACCGGGCACCGCCGCCGGCGAGGGCGGGGCGGTTCTCACGCGGTCGCCTCCGCGCCGGTCAGCGCGAGCACGTCGGCGACCTCACGGGTATCGGCGTCCACGACGATCGGGGCGACCTCGGTGCCGTCGGTGTTGCGCAGGGCCCACTGCGGGTCCTTCAGACCGTGGCCCGTGACCGTGAGCACGACGCGGGCGCCGGCCGGGATCACGCCCGCCTCGGCGCGGTCGAGCAGACCCGCGACGCTGATGGCCGACGCCGGCTCGACGAACACGCCGACCTCGGAGGCCAGCAGCTTCTGCGCCGCCAGGATCGCGGGGTCTTCGATGGCACCGAACCAGCCGTTCGTGGCATCCCGAGCCTCCAGCGCAAGGTGCCACGAGGCGGGGTTCCCGATGCGGATGGCGGTGGCCACCGTCTCGGGCGCGGTCACGACCTCTCCGCGGACGATGGGCGCGGAGCCTGCCGCCTGGAAGCCGAACATGCGGGGCACGCGGGTCGAGGCGCTGCGTGCGGCCTCCTCGCGGTAGCCGCGCGTGTAGGCGGTGTAGTTGCCCGCGTTGCCGACCGGGATGAAGTGGAAGTCGGGCGCATCGCCCAGCTGCTCGACGATCTCGTAGGCGGCGGTCTTCTGTCCCTCGATGCGGTCGGGGTTCACCGAGTTGACCAGGTGCACCGGGTAGTTGTCAGACAGCTCGCGGGCGATCTCGAGACAGTCGTCGAAGTTGCCGCGGATCTGGATGAGCGTGCCGCCGTGCGCAACGGCCTGGCTGAGCTTGCCCATGGCGATCTTGCCCTCGGGCACGAGCACCGCGGCGGTGATGCCGGCGTGCGCGGCGTAGGCGGCGGCCGACGCCGAGGTGTTGCCGGTCGATGCGCAGATGACCGCCTTCGCGCCCTTCTCCACCGCGCGCGAGAGCGCCACCGTCATGCCCCGGTCCTTGAACGAACCGGTCGGGTTCATCCCCTCGAACTTGACCCAGACCTCCGCACCGGTGCGCTGCGACAGCGCGGGAGCGGGGATCAGCGGGGTTCCGCCTTCGCCGAGGGTCACGACGGTCGACGTGTCGGTGACGCCGAGCCGGTCGGCGTATTCGCGGAGCACTCCGCGCCAGACGTGTGCCATTTCAGTCTCCTTCTACACGCAGGACGGAGACGACGCGCTCGACCACGTCGTCCTCGGCGAGCCGCGTGACGGTCTCGCTGAGATCCTGCTCCAAAGCTTTGTGCGTGCCGATGACCAGGCGGGCCGATGCCGCGCCCTCGTCGGTGTGTTCCAGTGTCTGCTCGACGGTCGCGATCGAGACACGTCCGTCGGAGAGGAGGCCGGCCACCCGGGCGAGCACGCCGGGGCGGTCGTCGACCTCGAGGGTGATCTGGTACCGGGTGACGACCTGACCGATGTCGACCGTGGGCAGGTTGGCCCGGGTCGATTCGCCCACGCCCGCACCGCCGGCGATGTGACGCCGCGCGGCCGAGACGACGTCGCCGAGCACGGCGGATGCGGTCTGCACCCCACCGGCGCCGGCGCCGTAGAACATGAGATTGCCGGCGGCCTCGGCCTGCACGAACACGGCGTTGTTGACACCGTGCACGCTGGCCAGCGGATGCTCGCGCCGGATGAGTGCGGGATAGACCCGTACCGAGATGGCCTCGCCGTCGGATGCCGTGCCGCGGCCGGTCAGCCGCTCGCATACCGCGACCATCTTGATGACGTAGCCGGCGTGCCGCGCGGCATCCATCATCTGCTTCGTGATGCCACTGATGCCCTCACGGTGCACGGCATCGAGCGGGACGGTCGTGTGAAATGCCAGACTCGCGAGGATCGCCGCCTTCTGCGCGGCGTCGAATCCCTCGACATCGGCGGTCGGGTCGGCCTCGGCATAGCCGAGGCGCTGCGCGTCGGCGACGATCTCGGCCATGTCGGCACCTTCGAGGTCCATCCGGTCGAGGATGTAGTTCGAGGTGCCGTTGACGATTCCGACGATGCGGTCGACTCGGTCTCCGGCGAGGGAATCGCGAAGCGGACGGATGATCGGGATGGCGCCGGCCACCGCGGCCTCGTAGTACACCGATGCGCCCACCTGATCGGCCGCGTCGAAGATCTCCGACCCGTGCGTGGCCAGCAGCGCCTTGTTTCCGGTGACCACGTCGGCCCCCGAGTTCAACGCCTGCAGCAGATACTCGCGCGCGGGCTCGATGCCGCCGATGAGCTCGATGACGATGTCGCTGCCGACGATGAGCGTCTCGGCGTCGGTGGTGAGCAGCTCGGCGGGCAGGTCCACATCACGCGGTGCGGTCACGTCGCGCACGGCGATTCCGGCCAGTTCGAGCGCGGCACCGGAGCGGTCGGCGAGCTCGTCGGTGTTCTCGAGGAGCAGGCGCGCCACCTGGGATCCGACGGATCCGGCTCCCAGGAGTGCGATGCGCAGGCGACGGTGGTCGATCATGCGTTCCCTTCTGCGCCGACGTCTGCGTGCAGCAGGTCGGCGATGGTCTGACCGCGCACTATGACGCGGGCGGCTCCGTCACGCACGGCGACGACGGCCGGACGTGTCAGGTAGTTGTAGGCGCTCGCCAGCGAGAAGCAGTACGCGCCGGTGGCGGGCACTGCCAGCAGGTCGCCGGGCGCGACGTCGGCGGGCAGGTACTCCTGGTCGACGACGATGTCGCCCGACTCGCAGTGCTTGCCGACCACCCGCGCCAGTGCCGGGGGTGCCCCCGAGACCCGCGAGGCGATGCGCGCGCAATAGTCGGCGCCGTACAGCGCGGGGCGGGCGTTGTCGCTCATGCCGCCGTCTACGCTCACGTAGAGACGCCGGCGGCCCTCGTCGAGTTCGACGGGCTTGACCGTGCCCGCCTCGTACAGCGTGACGCCGGCCTGGCCGACGATGGCGCGGCCGGGTTCGAAGGCCAGATCGGGCATCGGGATGCCGCGCACCTCGCACTCGCGCGCCACGGCGTCGACGATGCCGGCGGCGAGGTCTTCGATCGGCGTCGGGTCGTCGGCCGGGGTGTAGGCGATGCCGAACCCGCCGCCGAGGTTCAGGAGCGGGATGGGGCCGCCTTCGAGCAGTTGCGCGTGCAGATCGACCAGACGCGACGCGGACTCTGCGAAGCCGGCGACGCCGAAGATCTGCGAACCGATGTGGCAGTGCAGGCCCTGGAAGCTCAGCGAGCGGAGTTCTCGGATGCGCGCGACCGCAGCGGGCGCGGCATCCATCGCGAAACCGAACTTCTGGTCTTCGTGCGCCGTCGCGAGGAACTCATGGGTCTCGGCGTGCACGCCGCTGTTGACGCGCAGCAGCACGTTCTGCACGGCCCCCGCCCGATCGGCGATCGCGGCAAGCCGCTCGATCTCGATCGGACTGTCGACGATCACCGTGCCGACCCCGACCTCGACCGCGCGGGTGAGCTCGGCCACCGACTTGTTGTTGCCGTGGAACCCGATGCGCGCGGGATCGGCGCCGCCGACGAGGGCGACCTCCAGCTCTCCCCCGCTGCACACGTCGAGGCTCATGTCGGCCTCGGCGGTCCACCGCACGATCTCGGTGCACAGAAACGCCTTGCCCGCGTAATAGACGCGCACGGCGACGCCGTGCGGTGCGGCCGCCGCACGAAAGGCCGCGACGGTGCGCTGCGCGTGCGTGCGCACCTCGGCCTCGTCGACGACGTACAACGGCGTGCCGTAGGTCTGTGCGAGCTCGGTGGCCGTCACACCGCCGAGCACGAGCGTGCCGTCGTCGTCGCGATGCGCGGACCCCGGCCAGACCCGCTCGTGCAGGGCGTCGGCGTCGGCAGGGACGGGCAGCGGGTCACGGGTGGGTGAGGCGGACAAGGGGGACCAATCGAGGGATGCTGCGGTGCGGCGTTTCCGGAACGGAAGTGTCCGGTCGCGTCGCTCGCCGGGCGTCGACGCAAGCACCGGGTGGTTGTGGCAAGTCTAGCGGGGTCAGCCGCACGTGCCCGGCTTCTGTAACGAGGCGTCCGAGAGCATGTTCGGATCGACCGTGAACGATGCATCGACGCTGTCGGAACCCACGTCGATCTTCGAGAGCTTGAGTCCCTTCGGGAACTGATCGGCGACGCAGACGGTGCGATCGGCGAGGATGCCGTCGGCCAGGCTGCCGAAGCGGGCCCGGATCGTGTCGGCGCTCATGTTCAGCCCGCCGACCGTGAACTTCTCAGGCGTGAGCACAAGTTCGCCATCCTTCGCGCTCGGCGTGAACGTCAGGGCGAACGAGATGCCGGAGAGGAACTGGGCGGGGTTCAGGTCGACGACCACGTTGCCGTCGTCGACCTTGAGCGAACCTGCGACGGTGTCATCGAAGTTGCCGATGAGCTTGGTGAGCGCGTCGGGCGTCAGGCTCACCGTCGCATCGGCACTGCCCACGGCGCCGTCGCCGCTCGTGGGCACATCGGTCGCGTGCACGGTCAGCTTGCCGGTCGCACCACCCAGCGGCGCTTCGGGCACCGTGACGGTCAGCGCCGAGAGTCGCCCGGAAACCACCTGCGGGATCATCGGCTCGTCGACGTCGACATCGACCTCCGCGCGGGGGTCGAGGTCGAGCGCCGTGCGCGTCTGCTCGGTGACCTCGGCGACGACCTTGTTCTTGAGCCAGGAATTACCGGCGAACCAGCCGACGACGCCGGCGCCGGCCAGCACCGCCACGATGACGAGTGTCGTGACGAGCGCGGTCACGGCGCGATGCTTCTTCTTCGGCTTCTGCTGCTTCGCGGGCGGCGGGGTGGATGCCGCGGCCTGCGGGTAGGCGGCGGTCTCCGGGTAACCCTGGTGGGCATACGCGGCGGTCTGCGGATAGCCCGGCTGCGGCGCCCCCACGACCGGGAGTGGAAGTGTGGTCGCTTCGGGCTCTGCAGCGGGCTCGTGCGGCTCGGGGCCGGGCCCCGGCCCGGGCAACGGCGGCTTGGGCGGAATGACCTGCTCGTCCCCCGGCAGCGGCGGTCTCGGCGGAACCACGATGGGCTCCGTCGGGTCTTCCGGCTGGGTGGGGCGTTCGGCCATCTCTCCTCCGGTCACATCCGCTCGGGCGCGCTCACTCCGAGAAGGTCCAGGCCGTTGCGCAGAACCTGTCCGGTGGCGTCGTTCAGCCACCGGCGAGTGTGGTGCACGGGTTCGATCGGGGCGTCTCCCAGCGGGATGACGCGGCAGTTGTCGTACCAGCGGTGGAAGAGCCCGGCGAGCTCTTCGAGGTAGCGCGCCACCCGGTGCGGCTCGCGCATCTCGGCGGCGAACGCCACCGTGCGCGGGAACTCCTGCAGCGCACCCAGAAGGGCCGCCTCGGTCTCGTGCGTGAGGGTCTCAGGCGCGAACACGCTGCGAATGACGCCCGCGTCGTCGGCGTTGCGGGCGACGTTGTGCGTGCGGGCGTGCGCGTACTGCACGTAGAAGACAGGGTTGTCATTCGTGCGCTTGCGCAGCAGCTCGGGGTCGAGCGTGAGCGGCGAGTCGGCCGGGTAGCGACCGAGGGAGTAGCGCAGCGCGTCGGTGCCGAGCCACGCGCGCAGGTCGTCCATCTCGATGATGTTGCCCGCGCGCTTCGACAGCCGTGCGCCGTTGACCGATACGAGCTGCCCGATGAGCACCTCGACGTCCTTCTCCGGGTCTTCACCGGCCGCGCCCGCGATCGCCTTCAGGCGGTGCACGTACCCGTGGTGGTCGGCGCCGAGCAGGTAGATCTTGTGCGCGAAGCCGCGGTCGCCCTTGTTCAGGTAGTACGCCGCGTCAGAGGCGAAGTACGTGTACTCGCCGTTGGAGCGCCTGATCACCCGGTCTTTGTCGTCGCCGAACTCGGTGGTGCGTACCCAGACGGCGTCGTCGGCCTCGAACACGTGGCCCTGCTGGCGCAGCCGGTCGACGGCCTCGTCGACCAGGCTCGGGTCGCCGTCCTTCAGGGTGCGCTCGCTGAACCAGACGTCGAAGTGCACGTTGAACGCCTCGAGCGAGGCCTGCAGCTCGGCGAGCTGGAAGGCGTAGGCGCGCTCACGTGCCGTCGCCAGCTGCTCATCGGCGGGCTTGTCGAGAAGGTCGGGCTCGACTTCGAGCACGCGGCGGGCCAGGTCTCCGATGTACGCACCCGCATAGCCGTCTTCGGGGGCCGGTTCGCCCTTGGCGGCCGCCAGCACCGAGCGCGCGAACCGCTCCATCTGGGCACCCGCGTCGTTGATGTAGAACTCTCGCACCAGCGTCGCCCCGCTGGCCAGCAGCAGGCGCGCCATCGAGTCACCGAGCGCCGCCCAGCGAGTGTGGCCGATGTGCAGCGGTCCGGTCGGGTTCGCTGAGACGAACTCGAGGTTGATGGTGTTGCCGCGCTGCGACTCGTTGGTGCCGAATGCGGCACCCGCGTCGACGATGGTCTTCGCGAGGGAACCGGCGGCCGCGGCATCCAACCGCACGTTGATGAATCCGGGACCGGCGACCTCCACCGACGCGATGCCGGCGACGTCACCGAGCGCGTCTGCGACCTCGGCCGCAAACTCACGCGGGCTGGCACCGACCTTCTTGGCGAGCTTGAGCGCCGCGTTGGACGCCCAGTCGCCGTGCTCGCGGTTCTTCGGCCGCTCCAGGGGCAGATCAGCGGGCGTCAGGCCCTCGGTGGATCCGGCTCGTCGCGCCTCCGCGAGCGGGCGGACGACGTCGAGCAAGGCTGCGGAGAGGGCTTCAGGATCCATAGAGGACCGATTCTAGATGCTTGTGCCCGACGATCCCCTGAGGGTGAAGCCGTAACCTGTCGACACACTCGGAATGGGGCATGGACGGACGCATACGCAGGCCTGGAGCGCCCGCGTCGATGCCGCGGCGGGACCTCGCGCGGTACTCGTGGGACGGCGGCGATCCGGCCAGTCGAGGCCCTCCTCGGGCTCGTGCCGACGACCGTCAACGTCGAGCTCGCATGGGCGACCCAGCGCATCAGCGACGAGGGCGAGTAAGAACCGACCGAGAACAACGAGCGCCTGCTGCGCACGATGCTCGACGAGGTCGTACTGTTCGAAGGAGCGCTGGCGCCGCTCCGCGACGGGGCGTTGGCGCTTCTGCGCGGCTGACACGCGGACCGCACGCATCCCCCCGGCCCAGCTCAGAAGGGTGCGGGGTCGTTCGCGTATTGCGTGGCGATCATGTGTTGGTCGTGGGGGTCGGGGTCGATCAGGGCGACGGGTTCGAATCTGACCGTGCCTGGTGGTCTTGTCGCATACGTGCGTTTCGTGGGTGCGGTGAAAATCAGTACCCCGCCGGCGCGCTGTTCGACGTCCCACGCGGTGTCGTGTTTGACGGTGTGATGCCTCTTGCAGAAGTGTTCGAGGTTGCACAGGCACGTCGGACCGCCCGCGGCGTGCGGAACCGTGTGGTCGATATCGCATTTGACCGCGCGTCGGCGGCATCCGGGGAACCGGCACTGCTGGTCTCGTGCTTGCAGGAACCGTTTCTGTCTCTTCGAGGGCCGGTACCGGTCCACACAGACCGGAACCCCGGTTGCCGGGTCGGTGAACACCCGCGACCACATGCCCGCCCCGCCCGCGAGCCGCCGTGCGGTGTCGTCGCCGACCGGGCCGATCCCGTCGACCATGGCCCCACCCACCCGGGCACCGGTGAGAGTCTCGGCAGGGATCGTGACCTGCACCTGGGGGCGGATCGCGGAGAGCGCATCCCGCGCATCATCCGTGGCACCATGCCCGGCGAACGGGGCGGTCAGCAGCAGGTCACAGAACATGTCCGCCATGATCTGCGCCACCGACCGGTCATCAAACACCGGCCCGGCCGAGTCCCCCGCGTCCGCGTCAGAGCCGGCACCCCCGCCCGCGTCGAAGTCGTCGGCCTGGGCGCCGGCTTCGGCACCGCTGGCCGCATCACCGGTCTTCGCATCAGCGTCGGTGGCGATATCGGCGGGTTCGGCACCAGCACTATCGGCCGCGGCCGTGGTGGTGGCCTCGTGCGCGGTCTTCTCGGCCTGGTTCTGCCCGAACAGCACCGCCGCCGCCTCCCGCAACCGCCCGACCGCGCCCACCCCTTCCGCGACAGGAACATCCGCGGTGATCCGGGCAAGACCAGGCTCCACCTCCCGCACCGACACCTTCCGCCGCGCCACCGCCTCCCGCACCCGCTGCTGGGTCCCTTCCGGATCCAACCGGACCACCAGGCCCGACAGTGCCGCCTTCAACTGCGCCGGCGTCATCTCCCGCGCCATATCCCGCGCGACCGCCTCAAACTGGGCCCGCACCACCGCATCATCGATGACCACACCGGCCTCCGCGATCAGGACCGCGTGCTCCCCGGAGAACTCCCCACCACTGGCATCACACAACGTCTCATAGAACAACCCGACCAGCGTCGACGCCTGCGACACCTTCCGCGCCACCTGCCACTCACTCAACCGCAACCCGGCCGCGATCTCCGCGAACAACTCCCGCATCGCCAACTGCGACGCATCCACCACCGCCCGATCCGTACGGGCCCCCCGCTCAGCCTCACGCCGCTGCACCAGATCAGCAACCCGCGCGAAGAAGAACATCTCCGCCGCAAACGCCCGCCCCGCCGCCTCCCGCGACGACACCAGCGAATCCAACAGCTCATCCACCTCCGCCAACACCGGAGACACACCCATCAACGCTGACACCGCGAGCCCCCTTCCCGAATGAACCGATACCACCATAGTATCGAACATCGCTACGACTTGCAAGGGATTTTTGTGAGGAGTTCTTATCCGCTGTGGCCGGTCTTACGTCCGTTTCACGGCACATTCACGTTCGGCCGATACCGGTCCTTACTTTAGTACATCTCATCGATCCTCGGCGATGATCCTGGCGCCAGAAGACCTCGCCCCGAGATTCCCGCCTGATGCCACCCTGACCGTCAGCTGCCACCGACCACACACATCCTCCCCAGCCTGAAGGGCCACCAGAACACAGTCGCACCAGACTCTGCGGTCCCCGGCCGCACCAGACTCAGCGACCGCGGGCCGCACCGGCGTCGACCGCGCCAGGTATCCCTTCGCCACCCACCTACGACTCGCCGTCCTGCCTGCGACTCGCCGTCCTACCCGCAACTCACCGTCCTACCCGCAACTCACCGCCCTGCCCG
This sequence comes from Microbacterium horticulturae, assembly GCF_029094505.1. Lineage (NCBI taxonomy): Bacteria > Bacillati > Actinomycetota > Actinomycetes > Micrococcales > Microbacteriaceae > Microbacterium > Microbacterium horticulturae. Next base: position 2,315,777 of record NZ_CP119108.1, read on the forward strand.
CGACTCGCGAGCCCACCCGCGACTCACCAGCCAACGACCCGCCACCTCGCCCGCGACTCGCAGCGGCGCGACCACTGAGCACCAACCACGCGACCACGCGACCATCGACCGCGACCACCGACCACCCGCCACCGGCCACCCGCCACCGGCCACCGGCCACCGGCCACCGGCCACCGGCCACCGGCCACCGAGATCCTCCCCAGCTCTGGCCTGCCGCCGAAGCCCACCCGTCCCAGAGCTCTCAGCCGTGGCATCCACTCCCTTTCGCTCTCCGTGGTCGAAGGCACCCTTCCGGAGGGGTTGAATGGATGCCGTTGAATACATCTCGGAGAGGAACGGTGAATGACCAGACTGATGATCATCGTCGGCAGCGTGCGTGAGGGACGCATCGGCCTGCCGATCGCCCAGTGGGTGCTGAAGGAGGCCGAAGCCGACGGCCGGTTCGACATCGACTTCGCCGATCTCAAAGAGATCGCGTTGCCGCTGATGGACGAGCCGAACCACCCGCGCCTGCGCCAGTACACGAAGGACTACACGAAGGCCTGGAGCGCGCGAGTGGATGCCGCGGAGGCGTACATCTTCGTGCAGCCCGAGTACAACTACAGTTTCACACCGAGCCTGAAGAACGCGCTCGACTATCTGCACCAGGAATGGCGCCGAAAGCCCGTGGGCACCGTCAGCTACGGCGGCATCTCGGGCGGCACGCGCGGCGTGGTCGCCCTTCGCCCGGTGCAGCAGGCGCTGGGTCTGGTTCCCACGAGCTCGAACGTGGAGCTTGCCTGGGCCGCCCAGCAGCTCGACGACGACGGCGCCTTCCAGCCGCGCGAGAGCAATGAGCGGATGCTGCACGCCCAGTTCGACGAGCTCGTTGCACTGACCGACGCTCTGCGTCCGCTGCGCAGCTGAGGCCCTGCGCAGCTGAGGCCGGCGCAGCTGAGGCCGGCGCGGTTGAGGCCGGCGCGGTTGAGGTCGCGGGTGCGAGGCCGCGGCATCCATCGCCGGCTTCGCCGCCATCGCCGAGACAGGGAGCCTTCCGTCCAGACCCCGGGCGTCGTCCCCGGTCTGGGCAGGAGTGCCCGGTCTCGCGGCATCCAGCCCCATCGCCGGATGCCGCGCCGTCACACCTCGGCGCGGCGCGCGCTCCCGCGTATGTAGAGCGCCGTCAAGAGAGCACCCGCCACCAGCACGGCTCCCCCGATGACGACCGTGATCGGGATGCCCACAAGCGTGCCCAGCGCCCCGATCGTGACCCCGCTGAACGTCTGCATGCCGGGGCCGAACATGCTGTAAGCGCCCAGCACCCGGCCTCGCTCGGCGGCCGGGGCCTCCAGCTGCACGATCGCCTGCCCCGTCGAGGTCGCCGTGATCTGCGAGAAGCCGGTCAGCACCAGCGCGATGAGGGCCACCACGAGCGACCCGGTGAAAGCGAACAGCATCGCGAACGCGCCGAACGTGATCGAACTGATCACCGCTGTGCGCACCGTCGGCGGGATCCAGCCGCTCGCCTCGAGGAAGAAGCCGCCGACCACACCGCCGATCCCCAGCGCGAACAGCAACGCTCCGTAGACCAGTTCGCCGTCGGCGCCCGCCGGCGTCAGCTCGTTGCCGAACACCGGCATCGCCGTCTGCAGCACCGCACCGATCGACACCGACGCAAGGGCTGCGAGTATCAGCATCCCCATGATCACGTGGTCTTTGCGCACCGTACCCAGCACCCGGAACGACTGCCACAGCGAGACACGGCCGGTCTGGTACACACCCTCACGCGAGTGCCCGGTGAATTTCGTGCGCGCCAGGAACAGAGTCAGCGGCAGGTAGAAGACGATGTTCGCGAAGATGCCCCACGTCGTGCCGAGAGTCAGCAGCAGCACCGAGCCGACGACCGGCCCGAACAGCACGCCCAGGCTGCGGAACGTCGCGTTGATCCGCACGGCGCTGGGCAGCTGCTCGCGCCCCGCGAAGTCGTAGAGCATCATCTGCTCGGCCGGTCCCCACAGGCAGCCCGCCAGCCCGTGCAGCACCAGGAGCACGCAGGCCTGCCACAGCTGCAGCGTTCCGGTGAGGAACAGGATGCCCCAGCACAACGACACGAACATGAACAGGATCTGTGCACCCTGGATGATCCGCCGGCAGTCGAACCGCTGCGCGAGCGCGCCCGCGTACACCGACAGCAGCAGGTACGGCAGCCAGTGGCTCACGAGCTGGAAGCCCACCAGGATCGGCGAGTGGAACGTGTTCCACAGCACCAGGTACGTGATGACGTGCTCGATGTTGTCGCCCATCATCGCCAGGCCGGCGCCCACGAGGTACGGCGCGGTCTTCCAACTGCGCAGCACCGCGAACTTGGGCGCGGGGGCGGGAATGGTCACCGAACCATCCTGGCGCAGGTTCGGGATGCCGCGGCGCGGCGTCGCGGTCGGGTGCCCGTTACTGCGGCTCCGCCCCGCCGCATGCCCCATGCCACCTCTCCGGGGCCAAGGCGCGGGCCCGGGCGATCGCCGCCTCCCGAGCGGCGTGTTCTGGTTCACGGAGCGGGTCCGCACCGCGGTCTGAGGCGGCGCCTTCGCACTGATAGTCTTGATCGGTACGCCTCCGTAGCTCAGGGGATAGAGCGTTGGTTTCCGGTACCAAAGGTCGCAGGTTCGATTCCTGTCGGGGGCACGAGACGTGGAGAGGGTCCGTCCACAAGGACGGGCCCTCTTCGCATCCCGCACGAGGCGCAGCCGCGACATCCCTCGCTGACGCGCGCACCGAGGCGACGAAAGCGCCCCCTCAGACCCTCGCGTACGCCACGTCGCGGATCTCGCGGCCCGCAGCCAGCCCCTTGCGCTCGAACGCGGTCATGACGCGGCCGTCGAACCTCGGCGCCCACTCCCCCTCGAACGCGCGATCGAAGCCGGGCGCGACATCCATCACCTCCACCATCTGGAGGGCGTAGTCCTCCCAGTCGGTCGCCAGACGCAGCACGCCCCCGGGCTTCAGCGCGCGCGCCGCGAGCGCCGTGAACTCGGGGGCGATGAGCCGCCGCTTCACGTGCCGCTTCTTGTGCCACGGGTCGGGGAAGAACACCCAGAGCTCATCGACGCTCGCCGCCGGCAGCAGGTGCTCGAGCACCTCGGGCGCGTTCGCCTCGACCAGCCGCAGATTGTGGGCGCCGGCAGCATCCGCGTCTTTCATCGTGCGGGCAAGGCCCGCCTTGAACACCTCCACCGCGAGGAAGTCGACGTCGGGACGAGTGGATGCCGCATGCACGATCGCATGCCCCTGACCCGAGCCGATCTCCACCACAAGCGGCGCCGACCTCCCCCATACCGTCGCCGGATCGATGTGCGCATCGCGCGCGACACTCGTCGTCGACACGTCGCGGGGCACGTCGATCAGGTAGTGGGGCGACAGCTCGGCCCACGCGCGCTCCTGCCCCTCGCTCATGCGCCCGCTGCGGCGCACGAACGAGACGGTCTTCTTGCGGTAGTCGGGGTCGGGGGTGGGCACGTGACAAGCGTATGCGGCGCTCAGACGGTCACGAAGTCGATGAGCTCCTCGACCCGGCCCAGCAACGCCGGCTCGAGGTCGCGGTAGGTGTGCACGCGCGAGAGGATGTGCTGCCACGCCCGCGCGATGTCGGCCTGGTCGTCGGCGGGCCATCCGAACGCGCGGCAGATGCCGACCTTCCACTCGATGCCGCGCGGAATCACCGGCCACGCCGAGATGCCGAGCGATGACGGCCGCACACACTGCCAGACATCGATGAAGGGATGCCCCACGATGCGCACGTGCGCACCATGCGGTCCCCGCTCCACGGCCTCGGCGATGCGCGCCTCTTTGGAACCCGGCACCAGGTGGTCGACGAGCACCCCGTAGCGCCGACTGTCCGACGGCGGGTCGTCGCGCAGCGCGGCATCCAGCAGGTCGACGCCCTGCAGATACTCGACCACCACGCCCTCGGCGCGCAGGTCGGCGCCCCAGACCTTCTCCACGAGCTCGGCGTCGTGCCGGCCCTCGACGAAGATGCGGCTCGCGCGTGCCACGCGGGCGCGCTGGTCGGCGGCGGCGAACGATCCCGACGCCGTGCGCGTGTGCCCGCTCTGCGCGGCCTTCGGCGTCGGCGGGGCGAGGATCACCGGCTCGCCGTCGACGAGAAAGCCCGGCCCGAGCGGGAACACGCGCCGCTTGCCCAGGCGGTCTTCGAGCTCGACGAGACCGCCTTCGACCGAGACGACTGCGCCGCAGTACCCGTCCTCGGCGACCTCGACGACCACGTCGCGGTCTGCCGGCACGCGCTCCAGCTCGCGCTGGAACTGGGTGCGCCATCCCGACGCGAGCACATCGGCCCCATAGCGGTCGTCCATATCGGCGAACCTCCCCTGCCCCAGACCCTTCCGAACCGGTAAGCGTAGCCGCCCGCGAACCGCATCGCCGGCAGCGACGCACCCCCTACCGTCATATGCCCGAGACTGAATAGACTCGCCTTCAAGCAAGCGTCCTGGGGGAGGGACACGGATGCGTCTACGCCGCCTCATCACCGTCGTCGCGGCGTGCGCCGCCCTCGTTCTGGCCCCGGCCGTCGCCGCGAGCGCCACCGACCCGGTCACGCTCGGCCAGGACTACGTCCTCGACGACGCCGGTGTGCTCAGCTCGTCGGAGCTCGCCGACGCCGAGCGGGCGGCGCAAGACTTCGCCGACAGCACCGATATGAACCTGTGGACGGTCTTCGTCTCCACCTTCACCGGCGCGGATTCGTCGGAGGACTGGGCCAACCAGACCGCCGAAGATAACGGCCTCGGGCCGAACCAGTATCTGCTGGCGATCGCGGTCGACTCGCGGCAGTTCTACCTGTCGGGCGACTCGGCGGGCCCCGTCTCCGAAGAGGCGTTGGGAAACATCGAGAACGAGCGAATCCAGCCGACGCTGTCGGCCGGAAACTGGGCCGGCGCGGTCAGCGCCGCGGCCGACGGTCTGAAGGACGCCGCCGGCGGCGGCTCCGGCGGGGCCTCGAGCGCGGCGAGCGGCTCGAACGGCATCGTCTGGATCGTCGTCATCATCCTGGTCATCGTCGCGATCATCGTGATCGTCTGGCTCATCGTTCGCTCCCGCCGCAAGAAGACCGCCACCGCGTCGGGCCCCGCGCTGCAGAAGCTGAGCACCGCCGAGCTCGCGCGCCGCGCGGGTTCCGCCCTCGTGCAGACCGATGATGCCGTGCGCACCAGCGAGCAGGAGCTCGGATTCGCCGCCGCCCAGTTCGGCGATGCGGCCACCGCTGACTTCACCACCGCGGTGCAGCAGGCCAAGAAGGACCTCGACCAGGCCTTCGCGCTCAAGCAGAAGCTCGATGATGCCGAAGAGGACACCGACGAGCAGCAGCGGGCCTGGAACACGCAGATAGTGGACCTGTGCACGCACGCGAACAAGCTCCTCGACGAGAAGGCCGCCGCCTTCGACGAGCTGCGCAAACTCGAGCAGAACGCGCCGCAGGCCCTGGCGCAGGTGCAGACCGAGCGCGAGAAGGCGGCAGCGGCGATGGATGCTGCGACCGCGACGCTCACGCAGTTGCAGGCGTCATACGCGCCCGAGGCGCTGGCCACCGTGGCCGACAACCCGGCGCAGGCGCAGCAGCGGCTCGCCTTCGCCGACGAGCAGCTCACGCAGGCGCAGCAGCATCTGGCCTCCGGCGACGGCGGGCAGGCCGCTGTCGCCATCCGTGCGGCCGAGCAGGCCGTCGACCAGGCGAAGCTCCTCGAAGACGCGATCGGCAAGCTGGGGTCTGACCTGGCCACCGGCGAGAAGAGCATCGCCGCCATGATCGTCGACCTCGAAGGCGACATCGCCTTGGCCGGCGCGGTGCCCGACCCGAACGGCCAGGTGGCCGCCGCGGTGGCCGCGACCCGCACGCAGGTCGACGCGGCCAAGGCCGACATGGCGGCCGCGAGCAAGCATCCGCTGGCCACGCTCAAGGCGCTCGAGGCCGTCAACGCCCAGATCGACCAGGTGCTGCAGGGTGCGCGGGATGCCGCGACCCGCGCGCAGCGCGCCCAGCAGATGCTCGGCCAGATGATGATGCAGGCTCAGGCTCAGGTGTCGGCCGCCGAGGACTACGTCACCGCCCGCCGCGGGGCCGTGGGCACCGATGCCCGCACGCGTCTTGCACAGGCCGGCGCCGAGCTCGCGCAGGCGCAGCAGCTGCAGACCACCGCACCCGACCAGGCACTGCAGCACGCGCAGCGCGCCGATCAACTCGCCGGCCAGGCCCTGCAACTCGCGCAGAACGACGTCGGCGGCTTCGGCGGGGCGGGCGCCGGCGGCCTCTTCGGCGGCGGCTCGGGCGGCGGGGGCGGCAACGTCATGGGCGCCGTCCTCGGCGGCATCGTCATCAACTCGCTGCTCGGCGGAGGCGGAGCCCGACGGGGCGGCGGCTTCGGCGGATTCGGCGGCGGCTTCGGCGGTGGAGGCGGTCGGAGTCGCGGAGGCGGAGGCGGTTTCAGCGCCGGCAGCTTCGGCGGCGGGGGCACCCGTGGCCGCCGGGGAGGTGGTCGCTTCTGACCGGCACCCACAGTCTCGATTCGACAATGACCCTCGACAGGAAGGAACCCTGATGGCCAAGCAGTCCATCTTCGGCCGGATCTCCACGCTCGTGCGCGCGAACATCAACGCGATGCTGGATTCTGCCGAAGACCCCAAGAAGATGCTCGACCAGCTCGTGCGCGACTACACGAACAACATCGCCGACGCGGAGTCGGCGATCGCCGAGACCATCGGCAACCTGCGGCTGCTCGAGCGCGACCACGAAGAGGACGTCCAGGCCGCGACAGAGTGGGGCAACAAGGCCCTCGCCGCCAGCAAGAAGGCCGACGAGCTGCGCGCGTCGGGAGACACCGCCGACGCCGACAAGTTCGACAACCTCGCCAAGGTCGCCCTGCAGCGGCAGATCCAGTCCGAGAACGAGGCGAAGGCCGCCGAGCCGCAGCTCGCTGCGCAGAACGACGCGGTCGCCAAGCTCAAGGACGGCCTCAACGGCATGAAGGAGAAGCTGAACCAGCTCAAGGCCAAGTCGTCCGAGCTGATAGCACGGCAGAAGACCGCCGAGGCCCAGAACAAGGTCGCCGACGCCGTGAAGTCCATCGACGTCATGGACCCGACGAGCGACCTCGGACGCTTCGAAGACAAGATCCGTCGCGAAGAGGCGCTTGCCCAGGGCAAGCAGGAGCTGGCCGCGTCGAGCCTGGACGCACAGTTCAACTCGCTCGACGACATCGGCGAGCTCACCGAGGTCGATGCCCGGCTGGCCGCGCTGAAGTCCGGAAACAAGCCGGCCGTGGCCGCACCCGCCGCCGCCGCGGAGATCTCGTCGGCGCCGTACACGCCCGGTCAGTGACAGGATGAGGGTGCCGCGGCCGCGTGACGCGCGCGGGCCGCGGCATCCCGCCGTCTCCGAGTGCGCGGCGTGGAGTGAGGAGTGTCGATGACCCGATTCATCATCGCGCCACAGTGGCAGGGGTCGGTGTCGTCGCGCGCCATGCTCCTCGTCGACGGCGCGACCGCCATCGCCGGGGATCTCCCTCGTTCCGCCTGCACGCATGTGGAGGTGCCCCTCGAGGCCGGTGAGTCGCTCGGTACCGCCGTGCGTCGCCTCAGCGCCCTCCAGCACACCCGGCGCCTGCTCGACGAAGAGCTCGGCGCCTCCGATGAGCACGCTCTGGTCGTCGGCGGAGACTGCGGCGTCGCCGTCGCCGCGATCGCGCACGCTGCCGCGCGGCATCCCGACATCGTGGTCGTCTGGTGCGACGCCCACGGCGATCTGCACACACCCGAGTCGTCGCCCACCGGGGCCTTCGGCGGCATGGCGCTGCGCGCCGCTCTCGGCGAGGGCGAGCCGTCACTGACCGGACCGGGGCTGACCCCCGAACGCACGGTGCTCGTCGGCACCCGCGACCTCGAGACAGCCGAAGACGACTACCTCGCCGCCACCGGCATGCGACATCTCTTCGCCGAGAGCCTCGCCGACCCCGACGCGCTCGTGCAGGCTGTCGGAGATGCCGCGGCCGTGTACGTGCACATCGACCTCGACGTGCTCGACCCCACCGAGATGACCGGTGTGAACATGGCCGTGCCGTTCGGCGCGCACGCGGCCGAGCTGGTGACGGCGATCGGGCGCCTGCGCGCGCACGCGCCGCTCGTCGGCGCGTCGTTGACCGGCTTCGCCCCGGTGACCCCCGATGCCGCCGTCGACGATCTGGGCACGATCCTGCGCCTGGTCGGAGCGCTCGCATGAGCCCGATCCCTACGCCGCCCACCGGCTGGCGCGAGCGCGCCGACCGCGCCGTCGCCCGCGGCCGGAGGTGGGACCGGCTCATCCCCGCATTTCTGCTCGACTCACCGATCAGCCGCGCCGGCGCCTGGTACGGCACGGCGGTCGGCTGGATCTGGGGGTCGATCTGGAGCACGGGCCGCATCGAGCGGCACGGTGAGCTGTGGGTGTTCCAGGGGATGCCGCCGCGCACCTTCCGCCGGGGTGGCGTCTGCGTGGGCCGGTGCTTCCTCACCGGCGATGACACGCCCAGCGCGTCGGTGCTGCGCCACGAGGCCGTGCACGCGCGGCAATGGCAGCGCTACGGCATCCTCATGCCGTTCCTCTACCTGTTCGCCGGAACCGATCCCCTGCGCAACCGCTTCGAGATCGAAGCGGGGCTCGAAGACGGCAACTACGTGCCGCGCGCCTGATTCAGGCCAGGCCGTACTCGGCGGCCACGTGCAGCGTGGCGGCGTCGCGGCCGACCTGGCGCGTGCAGACATCGGTCCGAGGCGTGCGGTGTTCGGTCGTCACAGATGACCATCTTCCGCACGAAAAGCGGTCATCTGTGACGACTGAATTCTTCGCCGCGATTTCAGTCGCCACGGATGACCAGTCTGCGGGGAAAAAGCGGTCATCTGTGACGACTGAAGTGACGGCAGGATGCTGCAGCTCGGCGCGGGGCGGAGGTCAGCGCGGGGCGCGAGCCGGCGCGGGGCGCGGGGCGGCGCGGGCCGACTGCGTCGCCGGGCACGGAGCGGGACTCAGGCCAGGCCGTACTCGGCGGGCACGTGCAGCGTGGCGGCGTCGCGGCCGAGGTGCTCACCCAGGTGGTCGACGATGTCGGCCGTGCCGAGATAGCCGCCGAGCAGGAACACGCGCGTCCGGTCGTCGTCGGCGCACATCATCTCGTCGGCCCAGGCGTTCACCGCACGTGCCAACGCCTCGCCGCGGTGACAGCTGCGTCCGGATCCGACACGGCCGGTGCGGCGCGAGCGGTCGAGCCATGACACCGTCATGCGCCCGGGCACGTCGAGCGCGCCGATCCACGAGGCGTCGGGCACCTCGACGAACACGCGGCCGGTCGCGCAGATCGGCAGTGTCGCCAGCAGCGCCTGCAGCTCGCCGAGCGAGGCTTCATCGGCAGCGATCAGATGCTGCACGATGCCACGGCGCGCCACGCGGCGGGCGACGGCGCTCATCGGGGAGGTGGTTGTGGTGGCCATATCCCCTTCAGTGTAACCCAAGGATAGGCATGCCTAACCTTCTCGCATCGAGTTCTCGGCGAGAGCGGTCGAAGAGGCGCAGATCAGCCGCGCGGCGGGACCGGGTAACGGCCGGCGATCGCGATCCGGTTGAAGGAGTTGATCGAAACGAGGATCCAGCACAGCGCGACGTACTCCTTCTCGGAGAGCACTCCCCCGACTCGGTCGTACACCTCGTCGGGCACGCCGCCGTCGTGGATGAAGGTGAACACCTCGGTCAGTTCGAGCGCGGCCCGCTCACGATCGGTGAACACACCCGACTCGCGCCACGTGGCCAGCTGCATCACCAGATCCGCGTCCAGACCCGCTTCCGTCGCGCGGTCGACGTGCACGCGCACACAGTATGCGCAGCCGTTCAACTGTGAGGCGTGCAGCTGCACGATCTCGGCAAGGCGCGCATCGATGCCGGCCTCGTCGGCGATCTCCTTGACGGTCTTGGAGAACGCCTCCAGCGCCTTGTAGGCGGGCATGGCGGCGCGGGACAGGTGCACGCGAGGCTCGTCAGACATGGCGCCAGCCTATCTGCGGGATGATGTCGGGGTGATCGATGATGATTTCGACGAGTTCGCCTTCCTTCCCGCACAGGCCGCCGAGAACGGCATCGACGGCGCGTTGCCGCGCGGCGAGCGGCTGAACCTCACGCTCGAAGACGGGCGCACCCTCTCCGCGCTGCGCTGGGCTCCGGCATCCACGCCCGATGCCGCTCCTCAGGTGACGTTCCTGCACGGAGCGGGATTGAACGCGCACACCTGGGACACGACGATCCTCGCGCTCGGCCTGCCGGCTCTGGCGATCGACCTGCCCGGTCACGGCGATTCGTCGTGGCGCGACGACGCCGCCTACGTCGCCCCTGTGCTGGCACCTGACGTCGCCACGGCGCTGCGCGCGTGGACCGATGGCCCCCAGCTGCTGGTCGGGCAATCGCTCGGCGGTCTCGTGGCGGCGGCGGTCGCGGCATCCACCCCCGAACTCGTCCGCGAGCTGGTCGTCATCGACATCACGCCGGGCATCGACCCGGCCGGCAACGCGCAGCAGATCGCGCAGTTCTTCGCGGGTCCCACCAACTGGGCCAGCCGCGACGAGCTCGTGCAGCGGGCGCTGAGCTTCGGCCTGGGCGGCTCGCCCGCGGCCGCCGAACGCGGCGTGTTCCTCAACTCGCGCATGCGCCCCGACGGCCGCGTCGAGTGGAAGCACCACTTCGCGCACCTCGCCGCGATGATGGCCGCGCACCCCGAGGCGACGCCCGCCACCGCGGTGCTGGACGAGACGGGATGGGACGACCTCGCCGCCGTGACCGCGCCCATCACGCTCGTCCGCGGCGAGCACGGATTCGTGACGGATGCCGAGGCCGCCGACTTCGCCGCGCGCCTGCCGGCAGCGCGCCAGGCCGTGCTGACGGGGGGCCACAACCTGCAGGAGGACGCGCCGGTCGCCCTCGGGCGATTGCTCGCGCAGCACGGGGAATGACGGCGGGTCTGTGCTCTGTTTCACTACGCAGGCACCGTGTCGATCACAGCGACACCGGCGCTCTAGGCTTATCCGGAGCCTGAAAGGAACCCCATGCATCGTCGTACCCTCGCCGCCGCGACGGCCCTCGTCACCGTCGCTGCCCTCGCACTGACCGGTTGCACCGGTGGCGGGGCAGAGCCCACCACGGGCGCCGGCACGCCGAACCCCGACGCATCGGTCGCGATCCGATTGGTGCTCGAGCCGAGCAACCTCGACATCCGGCAGACGGCGGGTGCCGCACTCGACCAGATCCTCATGGACAACGTGTACCAGGGCCTGGTGCGCCGCACACCCGCGCAGAAGATCGAGCCGGAGCTGGCCAGCGCGTTCGAGAAGTCCGACGACGGGCTCACTTACACGTTCACCCTCCGCGAGGGGGTCACGTTCGCCGACGGTCAGAAGCTCACCCCCGCCGACGTGGTGTGGTCGCTCGAGCAGCACAAGAAGCAGTCCGGCTGGGCGGACGCCGACACGCTCTCGCGCGTGAAGTCGATCGAAGCGGACGGCCAGACCATCACGATCACGATGAGCGAGCCCGACTCGCAGTTGCTGTGGAACCTCTCCGGCCGCGCCGGGGTGATCCTCAAGAAGGGCGACAAGGTCGATTACAAGACCGAGGCCAACGGCACCGGACCGTTCGTCCTCGGCAGCTGGAAGCAGGGCGACTCGATCACGTTCGAGCGCAACGACAAGTACTGGGGCGATGCGGCCAAGGTCAAAGAGGTCGTCTTCGACTACATCCCCGACAACCAGGCCGCCCTCAATGCCGCACAGGCCGGCGAGGTCGACGTGGTCACCGGGTTCGACGCGAACCTGACCGACCAGATCCAGGCGAACGGCGACTACAAGGTCGTGCTCGGCAAGTCGACCGACAAGGGCACGCTCGCGATGAACAGCACCAACAAGTGGCTGAAGGACAAGCGCGTGCGCCAGGCGATCCGCCAGGCCATCGACCACAAGGCCGTCATCGAGGCGCTCGGCGCCGGCCAGACGCTGTTCGGGCCGATTCCCGAACTCGACCCGGGTTACGAAGACCTCTCATCGGTCGCGCCGTACGACCCGGCCGCCGCGAAGAAGCTCCTGAAGGAGGCGGGCGCCGAGGGCATCACCCTGAACCTCACCATCTACAACGGCTACGGCACGACGATCCCGCAGATCCTCGTCTCCGATCTGAACGCCGTGGGTATCACGCTGAAGGTCGACGCCGTCGAGTTCCCCACCTGGCTCAACGACGTGTACGTCAACAAGGACTACGAGCTGAGCTTCGTGCTGCACACCGAGGCGCGCGACTTCGAGAACTGGGCGAACCCCGACTACTACTTCACCTACGACAACCCGACAGTGCAGCAGCTGTACCAGGACTCCCGCAGCGCCACCAGCGACGACGAAGCCGCAGCCGACCTGAAGAAGGCCGCCCGCATCGTCTCCGAAGACATGGCCGCCGACTGGGTGTACAACGGCGCATCCGTCGTGGCCGTCGGCACTAACATCACCGGTATGCCGAAAGACAGCGTCAACGAGCGCCTGAACCTGTTCGAGATCGCCAAGAGCTCGCAGTGACGCGCTACGCGCTGACGCGACTGGCCCTCCTGGTGGTGGGTCTGTTCGTCGCCAGCGTGCTGATCTTTCTGACCCTCCGGGTGCTGCCCGGCGACGTGGCGCAGCTGATCGCCGGCACGAACAGCACGCCGGAGCAGATCGCCGCGATCCGCGACGACCTGAACCTGGGCGCCCCGCTGCCGGCGCAGTATGCGGACTGGATCGGCGGAGTGCTGCGCGGCGACTTCGGCACCTCGCTGATCACCGGCAGCCCTGTGCTGGGCGAGCTGGCACAGAAGGCGCAGGTGACGATCCCCCTGGGGCTGATGGCCATGGTGGTCGCGTTCGTCATCGCCGTCCCGCTCGGGGTGCTCTCGGCGATGCTGCGGGAGCGCGCCGGCGGCACCGCCATCAACGTTTCGTCGCAGGCGGTGGCCGCCGTCCCGGTCGTGTGGGCCGGGATGATGCTGGTCGTCGTGTTCGCGGTGTGGCTCGGCTGGCTTCCCGCCCAGGGCTTTCCCCGCGCAGGGTGGCACCAGCCCGCATACGCGTTGCGCGCCCTGCTGCTGCCGGCGATCACCATCGGCGTCGTCGAGGGGGCGATGCTGCTGCGCTTCGTGCGCAGCGCCACGCTTCAGGCTGTGGGCCAGGACTACGTCCGCACCGCGGCAGCCAAGGGCCTGACTCGCACGCAGGCGCTGATCCGCCACGGGCTGCCGAACATGGCGCTGTCGGTGATCACGGTGCTGGGGCTGCAAGTGGCGGGCATCATCGTGGGCGCGGTCGTCATCGAGCAGCTCTTCTCGCTGCCGGGAATCGGACGCATGCTCGTCACCGACGTCGGCAACCGCGACCTGGTGAAGGTGCAGGGCGAGCTTCTCGTGCTCACCGGCTTCGTGCTCATCGTCGGCTTCATCGTCGACCTCTTCCACCGGGTCATCGACCCCCGGCAGCGGGAGGCCGCATGAGCCGCGGGGCATGGCTGCGTCGCCTGTGGCGCCTGTCGACGGGCCGCTTCGGCATCGTGGTCGTGATCGTCATCGCCCTGACAGCGGCCGTCTCGCTGGTGTGGACCCCGTTCGATCCGCAGCACGTCGACATCGCCGCCCGCTGGCAGGGCCCCGGCTGGCCGCACGTGCTGGGCACGGACGGCTCGGGCCGCGACATCCTGAGTCTCGTCATGAGCGGTGCCCGCACTACGGTGTTCGTCGCGGTCGGATCGGCCGTGATCGCGGGGATCTTCGGCATCGCCCTCGCCTCGCTGGGGGCTCTCACCGCCCGCTGGGTGCGCGAGTCGGTGGCGGTGCTCGTCGACATCCTCATCGCATTTCCGGTGCTGCTGATCGCGCTCATGATCTCGGCAATCTTCGGGCGGTCGCTCTGGGTCGTGATCTGGGCGGTCGGCATCGGCTTCAGCGTCAACATCGCCCGCGTCGCCCGGCCCGAACTGCGCCGCGTGCTGCACAGCGACTTCGTGCTGGCCGCGCGCGCGTCGGGGCTCACCCCGGCACAGAACCTGTACCGGCACCTGCTGCCCAACATCGCGCCCGTGTTCATCGTTCAGCTGTCGTGGGGAATGGCCGTGGCCGTGCTCGCCGAGGCGGGCCTGTCGTACCTGGGCGTGGGCGCGTCGGTGACCGAGCCGAGCTGGGGGCTGCTGCTGGCCGAGCTGCAGCAGTTCCTCACGGTGCACCCGCTGTCGGTGCTGTGGCCGGGGCTGGCGATCACGTTCACGGTGCTCGGGTTGAATCTGCTCGGCGACGCGCTGCGCGAAGCCACCGACCCGACCCTCAGCCGGCGTGAGAAGCACGAGCCGGTGGTGGTCGCATGAGCCTGTCGGTGCGCGATCTGGTGATCACGATCGGCGGACGCCCGGTCGTCGACGGCATCTCCTTCGACGTCGCCGACGGGCAGCGCGTGGGCCTCATCGGCGAATCGGGCTCGGGAAAGTCGCTGACGGCGCTGGCGATTCTCGGGCTGCTGCCCGACGGCGCCGAGGCGACGGGATCGATCCTGTGGAAAGACCGCGAGCTCATCGGCATGCGCGACGGCGAGCTGGCCGGCATCCGCGGCGATGAGATCGGCATCGTCTTCCAAGAACCGCGCACGGCACTGAACCCGATCCGCACCGTCGGCCGCCAGATCGCCGAGGCCGTGCGCATCCACGAGCGGGTGACGCGCCGCGAGGCGCGTGTGCGGGCGATCGCCGAGGCCGCGCGCGTGAAGCTGCCCGACCCCGAGCACATCGTCGACCGGTACCCGCATCAGCTCTCCGGCGGCCAGCGCCAGCGCGTGGCCATCGCGATGGCGCTCGCGTGCCGGCCGAGACTGCTCATCGCCGACGAGCCGACCACAGCGCTCGATGTCACGATCCAAGCCGACATCCTCGAACTTCTGGCCGGGCTCGTGCACGATGACGGCATGTCGCTCGTCTTCATCACGCACGACCTCGCGGTGCTCTCGCACATCGCGACCGAGGGCGTGGTGCTCGAGCACGGACACGTGGTCGAGACCGCACCCGTGCGCAGCCTGCTCACGGCCCCGTCGTCGCCCGTCACACAGGGGCTGCTGCGCGACGCGACGGCAACTCTGTGGCGACCGGAAGGACGGGCATGAGCTTCCTGCTGAGCGCACGCGGCCTGACCCGCCGCTACCCCGGGCCGCGCACCGCTCCCTGGCGCCCGCGCAGCGTCTCGACCGCGCTCGACGACGCCGACATCGACGTGCGAGAAGGCTCTGCGGTCGGTGTCATCGGCGAGTCCGGCTCGGGCAAGTCGACGCTGGTGCGCCTCCTGATGGCGCTGGACACGCCTACGTCGGGCTCCGTGGTCTTCGACGGGAAGACGGTGGATGCCGCAGCCGGCGCCCGCTCGCTGCACTGGCTGCGCCGCCAGACGGGGATCGTCTTCCAGGACCCGTACGCATCACTGGACCCGCGCATGAGCGTGGGGCGGATCGTCGGCGAGCCGCTCTGGGCCATGGGCATCGCGGGCTCCGGCTCGGCCGGCAGCAGCGGACGACGCGAGCGCGTCCGCGAGGTGCTCGAAGACGTCGGGCTCGAGCCCGAGATGGCCGCGCGCTTCCCCCATGAGTTCTCGGGCGGACAGCGTCAGCGCATAGCCCTGGCCCGCGCCATCGTGCACCGCCCGCGGTTGCTCGTCGGCGACGAGCCGATGTCGGCGCTCGACGTCACCGTGCGCGCGCAGATCCTCGAGGTGCTCTCGCGCCTGCGCGAGCGCGACGGGATGAGCCTCGTGCTCGTCTCGCATGACATCGGCGTGGTGCAGAACCTCTGCGACGAGGTGGTCGTCATGAAGGACGGCCGCATCGTCGAGGAGGGCCCCACCGAGAAGGTGCTGCTCGATCCGCAGGTCGCCTACACGCGGCATCTGCTCGCATCGATCCCGGCGATCGGGCCGGATGTCGCCGGCTGACGTTACGCTCAGGGCATGAGCTACGGGATCGTCCCTCCATTCCTGCTGAACCGCATCGCCGCCACCGACAAGCCGCACCTCGCGCGGGCGGCTCAGGCCGCGCAGCGCACGCTCATGGCCCCGCGCGACTACAGTCCGCGGCACGCGACGTTGAAGCTCTCCGTCGAGGGCGACACACTCGTGGCCGAGACGGCGCCGAGTCCCGACCGAACGATCGCCGACGCGCACAACACCGAGACACTGCCCGGCGACACCGTGCGCACCGAGAATCAGGAGCCGGTCGCCGACGAGACCGTCAACCAGGCGTTCGACGGCCTGGGCGAGACCTTCGACTTCTACTGGAGCGCCTACCAGCGCGACTCGATCGACGGCCACGGACTGCCGCTGGACGCCACAGTGCACTACAGCCAGGACTACGACAACGCCTTCTGGAATGGGCAGCGCATGGTCTTCGGCGACGGCGACGGCGACGTGTTCACGGGTTTCACCGGGTCGCTCACGGTCATCGCGCACGAGCTCACGCACGGGGTCACCGAGGCCAGCGGTGGCCTCGACTACCAAGGGCAGTCCGGCGCGCTGAACGAATCGATCTCCGACGTCTTCGGCGTGCTCACCGAGCAGTACCACCTCGGGCAGACCGCCGACCAGGCATCGTGGCTCGTGGGCGCCGGCATCTTCTCCGACCAGGTGACCGGCGTGGCCCTGCGATCGCTGAAGGCTCCCGGCACCGCGTACGACGACGACGTGCTCGGCAAAGACCCGCAGCCGGCGACGATGGCCGGCTACGTCCAGACGACTGAAGACAACGGCGGCGTGCACATCAATTCCGGCATCCCGAACCATGCCTTCTACCTCGCGGCGACCGCCATCGGCGGCAAGGCATGGGAGACGGCGGGGCTCATCTGGTACAAGACCGTGACCGCCGGCACGCTGCCGCAGGACGCGTCGTTCGCGACCTTCGCCGATGCCACCCTGAAGGTCGCCCAGACGGAGTACGGTGAACAGTCGAAGGAGGTCGACGCCGTCCGCACCGCCTGGACCGGCGTCGGTGTGCTTTCGGATGGAACCGACTGATCAACCCGCCGTCTCGGTGACGGTCGTGCGCACCGGCGGCTTCGCCGGACTCCGCCGCGAGTGGAACGCGCAGCCGCCCGAGCCCCAGCGGGAGCGCTGGGTCATGCTCATCCGGCAGTGTCCGTGGGACGAACCGGATGCCGCGGCACCTGCCCCAGCACCCGACCGGTTCACCTGGCACATTCAAGCGCAGCTGGGTGCCGACGACCGCAGTGCGGACGTTCCCGAGACGCAGCTGCACGGCCCGTGGCGCGACCTCGTCGCCGAGGTGCAGTCGTTCGAGCAGGAGCGCACCGGGCACGACCCCGAGTCCGGCACCGGCTCTCACCCCGATCGTTGAGAGAGCACGACAGGCGACGCCGGTCAGCCGGGCAGGCGCCAGTCGACCGGAGTCGCTCCCTGCTCGGCGAGCAGCTCGTTCGCTCGTGAGAACGGTCGCGAGCCGAAGAAGCCTCGGCTCGCCGACAGCGGAGACGGATGGGCCGAGGCGATGATGGGCGTCTCGCCCAGCAGCGGGCGCAGGTTCGCGGCATCCCGCCCCCACAGCACGGCGACGAGCGGACCGCCCCGCGCCACCAGTGACCGGATGGCGTGCTCGGTGACGTTCTCCCAGCCCCAGCCGCGGTGGGATGCCGGGGCTCCCGGCGCGACCGTGAGCACCCTGTTCAGCAGCATGACACCCTGATCGCTCCATGCGGACAGGTCGCCGTGCGATGCCCGCGGGACGCCGAGGTCGGCCTCGAGCTCCTGGTAGATGTTCCCCAGGCTCCGCGGCAGCGGGCGCACCTGCCGGTCGACCGCGAACGACAGTCCGATCGGATGACCGGGCGTCGGATACGGGTCCTGCCCGACGATGAGCACCTTGACGTCCGACAGGGGTCTTGCGAAAGCCCGCAGCACGCGGTCACCCGTGGGCAGATAGTGGCGGCCGGCTGCGACCTCGGCGCGCAGGCGCTCGCCCATGGCGGCGATGTCGCCGGCCACCGGCTGCAGTTCACGGGCCCAGCCGCCGTCGATCAGGCCCCTTTCGGCGAGTTCGGGCAGTGTCATCGCCATGTCAGGGCCGCGCCTCCTGACCGCTGTCTTCCTCGATGACCGACCCGCGCGCCGACCACGGGAAGTCGATCCACCGGTCGGTCCGGGCGAACGAATAGTCGGGTTCGAGGATTGTCGTGGGTTTCGTGTAGATGACGGCCGAGCGCACCTGCGCACCCTGCTCGGTGAGCAGTCGCACGGCGAGGTCGAGCGTGCGCCCGCTGTCGGCGACGTCGTCGACCAGCAGCACCCGCCGCCCGTCGAGGTAGGTCATGTCGAGTTCCGGCGGCAGCAGCTCGGGATCGTCCAGCACGGTGCCGATGCCGGTGTAGAACTCCACGTTGATGGCACCGCAGTTCTTGGCTCCGAGTCCGTAGGCGATAGCTCCGGCGGGCAGCAGCCCTCCGCGTGCGATCGCGACGACGACCTCGGGCGCGAAGCCAGACGCCACGATCTCGCGCGAGAGGGACCGTGTTGCCGCACCGAAGCCGTCCCACGTCAGAACTTCCCGCTCATCGCTCATCGGCGGCCCCTCCGGCGTGTCGGCATCACACCTCCAGGCTATCGGGCGTCAGCCGGTCGTCAGTCGCGCGACGGCACCGACCAGCAGCACGCACACCAGTGCGCACGCGGCCATGGCGCCGAGGAGCCAGGCCAGCGTGAGCAGGCGTGCACGGTGCGGACGCACCGCGACGCGCACCACGACCATCGCGATGTAGAGCAGCACGACCAGGCCGCAGCCGATGAGGGCTGTGACCGGTTCGACCTGCACCAGCAGACCCAGCACGACGAGCGCCACCGCGCCGAGCAGTGCGCCCCAGATGAGCCAGCGCCGTCCGGTCGATCCGGTCAGAGCGGGTTGCGCCGTGACCTGTGTGGGGTCTCGAGGCTGTCGAGACATCTGGAACCTCCTTCCGGCGCGAAGCGCCGTCCAGACCGGCCACGCTACCCATCCCGGCGCCAGATGCAACCCCCTGGTGTTTCAGGCACCGAGCGTGCGCACGATCACGCCCGGTTCGCCCGCTGCCTCGTCGGTGCGTGTCACGGTCCAGACGCTGCCGGTGCCCGCAACCCGCAGGGGCCCGCGCCCGGCGATCAGCACGGTGTTCTCGTCGATGCCGACCACGGCGTCCACCGCCTTCGCCTCGACCGCGGCGACCATGCGAGAGAGCGCACCCCACTGAGCGGAGTGCACGTCGACCGACACATCGACCAGGCCGATGCCCGGTTGCACAGTGAGCTCATCGAGGTCTTCCGACACCGCCTCGGGCGCGATCTCGACTCCCCCGATGCGCCAGCCACCGACGATCGCACGGCTGGCGGTGATCGCAGACCCGGCGGAGAATCCGAGATAGGGGATGTCGGAGCCCACGAGCGCGCGGATGAGGTCGAAGTGCGGCTCGAGCCGGTCACGGTAGACGGGAGTCAAGCCGCCGCCCACGACGATGCCGTCGACATCCTCGAACGCCGAAGCCGGGATCGCGTCGCCCAGTCCGCCGGCGGTCACCGCCGCGTCGATCGCGCCGCCCGCGCTGACGGCATCGATCAGCTTCGCAGCGTGCTGGTCACCGTCGCCGTCCCGCACCGCGATGATCGCGACGCGGGGCACGTCCCTTCCGGCGGCGCCGGCGCGTTCGGTCGCCTCGGCGACGAACGCGCGATAGGCGAGCCCGTCCGGTTCGTCCTGCCACCCGCCGCCGACGAGGTGGATGCTCACTCGCGAACCCGCAGCGGTCCGCGCGCGAGCAGGTGCTGCGCCGACTGTGCGACGGGGCGCATCGTGATGAGGTCGAGATTGACGTGACCGGGCGCGTTCACGGCGTACGCGATCACGTCGGCGACGTCGCTCGCGACGAGCGGAGCATCCACCCCCGCGTACACCTTCTCGGCGGCCGTCTCGTCGCCGCCAAGGCGGTTGAGGGTGAACTCGTCGGTGTGCACCATGCCGGGCGCGATCTCGATCACGCGGATGGGCTCGCCGTTCAACTCGAGGCGCAGCGCGTGCGCGAGCATCGACTCGCCGGCCTTCGCGGCGTTGTAGCCCGCGCCGCCGGGGTAGGCGCCCTGCGCGGCCGTCGAGGTCACGAACACCGTGTCGGCGTGACCGGAGGATGCCGCGGCGCGCCGCAGCTGCGGAAGGAGCGCTGCCGTGACGCGCTGAGCCGACATGACGTTCGCGTCGAACATCCACTGCCAGTCGTCGGGCTTGCCGTCCTCCACCTTGTCGGCGCCGCGCGCTCCCCCGGCGACGTGGATGAGCGCGTCCACCGGACCCGTCTCGCCCAGCCACCCCGCGAGGGCGTCGACGTCCTGCTGCTTCGTGAGGTCGGCGGCGAAGGCGGCGGCGCCGGTCTGCTCCTCGACCTCGGCCAGGCGCTCGGCGCGGCGGGCGACCGCCACGACATCCCACCCGGTGGCCCGGAGGGCCTCGACAGTGGCGCGCCCGATTCCGGAGCTGGCGCCGGTGACAACTGCTCGTCTGCTCATACGACAACGCTACCTGCGCGGCCGCGCGGGAGGTTACGTCACATTTCCCGCGCGTTGTTGACAAGAGGCCCGCTCCGTACTCTCGAAGAAGCCGCACGGCGACGCGCGGCCGCAGACGACCCGAGGAGATCCCATGTCCGCTTCCGAGAACTGGCGCTTCGAGACCGCGCAGATCCACGCCGGTGCCCAGCCCGACCCGGTGACCGGCGCGCGCGCCACGCCCATCTACCAGACCACGTCGTATGTGTTCCGCGACACCGAGCATGCGCAGAACCTGTTCTCGCTCGCTGAGACGGGCAACATCTACACCCGCATCCAGAACCCGACGCAGGACGTCGTCGAGCAGCGCCTCGCCGCCCTCGAGGGGGGCACCGGTGCCCTTCTGACCGCGTCGGGCATGTCTGCGGTCACCCTCGCGCTCCTGAACATCGCGGGCGCCGGCGACCACGTCGTGGCCTCGTCGGCACTGTATGGGGGCACCTACAACCTCCTGCGCTACACGCTCGACAAGCTCGGCATCCACACCACGTTCGTCGAGGACCAGGACGACCCCGAAGCCTGGCGCGCGGCCGTGCAGCCGAACACCAAGGCGTTTTTGGCCGAGACCATCGGCAACCCGAAGATCAACGTGCTCGACATCCGCACGGTCGCCGACATCGCACATGCCGCCGGCGTGCCGCTCATCGTCGACAACACGATCGCCACCCCGTACCTCATCCGTCCGTTCGAGCACGGCGCCGACATCGTCGTGCACGCCGCGACGAAGTTCCTCGGCGGGCACGGAACGGTCATCGCGGGGGCCATCATCGACGGCGGCACGTTCGCGTGGTCGCAGCACGCCGACCGCTTCCCCGGTCTCACCGAGCCCGACCCGTCGTACCACGGCGTCAGCTACACCGGTGTGCTCGGCGACGGGATCGCGTACATCATCAAGGCGCGCGTGCAGTTGCTGCGCGACCTCGGCCCCGCCATCTCGCCGAACAGCGCCTGGCAGCTCATCCAGGGCATCGAGACCCTGTCGCTGCGCATCGAGCGCCACGTGCAGAATACGCAGGAGATCGCCGAATGGCTGGAGGCCCGTGACGACGTCGCGTCCGTCAGCTACGCCGGGCTGCCGAGCTCGCCGTGGTACGCGAACGCCAACACCTACGCGCCCAAGGGCGCCGGCGCCGTGCTGTCGTTCGAGCTGACCGGCGGCGTCGACGCCGGCCGTGCATTCGTCGACAACCTGAAGCTCTTCAGCCACCTCGCGAACATCGGCGACGTCCGCTCGCTGGTCATCCACCCGGCATCCACCACCCACTCGCAGCTGAGCCCGGAAGAGCAGCTGTCCAGCGGTGTCACGCCGGGCCTGGTGCGCCTGTCGGTCGGCCTCGAGAACGTCGAGGACCTCAAGGAAGACCTTGAGCAGGCGCTCGCCGCCGCGCACGAAGTGCGCGAGGCCGCCCGCGTCTGATCTCCTCACGGTGCCCCGCCTCGCCCGTTCGCACGGGCCGGGCGGGGCATTTGTCATTACTGCGCAGGTGCCGGATCAGCGGCATCCCACCACCGCAGCACGCGCAGCGCGCGCAGGGTGACCCAGCGACTCGGAAAGCCCTCCGGCACCTCCTCCAGGTCGAACAGCGTCGGCCCCTCGTGCACGTTCTCGAGATGCCACAGCCCGTCGCCGTCGCGTTTGCCGCGCACCAGCTCGACCGCCTCGGCGCAGCGCTCATCACGCTCGGGGCGTGCCCGGCGCAGGTACTCGAAACCGCGCAGCACGTCATAGAACCAGCGCACCGGATACGAGGCCATCGTGAACCGCGGGTCGATGACCTCACCGGTGCTGCGGCGGCGGAACAGACCGCGTGCGAGCAGGTACTCCTCACCCCGGCGTCGAGCTTCACGCGCGGTCTCGGTGCCACCGGTGGCGCGCTCCCAGTCCAACAGCCCCTCCAGCGCGCAGATCGTCGAGTGCAGCGACGCCACCCGGGCGCCGTATTCGGCCCAGCAGTTCCACCCGCCGTCGGGCAGCTGTACGGACAGCAGCGCCGCGACCGCGCTGTCGTCCATCTCGCCGAAATACGCGCCGACAGTGAGCACCACACCGTTGATGCACGGCTCGGTCTCGCCTGCGAAGTACGGCTCGCCCGCGTGGTCCCAGCGCACGTTCTCGCGCACCCGCGCGATCGCCGTGCGCACGCGGGCATCGGCCGGGTCCACGCCGAAGTCGACAAGCTGCTGCAAGCTGAAGTGCGTCGCCGTCCAGGCGTCGTACATCGGCCGCGACTCGTCGGCCCACCCGGGCCGGTACACGCCACCGTCCCACAGGCCGTCAGCCCCCTGCTCGTCGAGCAGGCGCGCGCCCCATCCTTCGCGCGCGACCCGCGCACGCTCGGTCGCGACCTCGTCGGCCGGCGCGTCGAGCAGGTCGCGCATGACCTGCCACCGGATCGCCGGGTCGCCGGAAATCAAGTACTCCGTCGTCGTGTCCATGCGGGCGAGAGTACGCCGCACTTCCGACACCGTGGCCGAACCGGCGACGCCTGCTCCGCGTGCAGCCCACCGGGCTCGCCGCCCGCCGCGCCTCGCCGCCCGCCGGGCGCGCCGCTCCGCCGGGCCCCGCCTCCCGCCGGGCCTCGCCTCACAGACTTCGGAGCACGCGACCAAGCTCGGACTCATTCGCCCGAAAGCTCCGAACTTCGCGCGATCCTCCGAACTCTGGGAACGCACAGACCCTGGGAGCGCGCAGACCCTGGGAACGCACAGACCCGGAGCACACGCCGGGGCGTAACAGCCGGGGACGCGCCACACCGATACGGGAGAATGGGTCCATGGATTGGCAGCAGACCTCGGAGGACACCGTGCCCAGCGCACCGGTGACCGAGGCCGATGCCCGGTCGCTCCTGGGCCGCCCGCCGGCCACCGGCGCGTGGCGCGACGGCGATCCACCGGGCGACCGCCGCTTCGTCGGCATCGGCGCGTTCCGCACCGAGAACGGCGCCGAGCTGCCCTTCGTGCGCATGGCGTACGAGTCGTGGGGCGAGTTGAACGACGCACGCGACAACGCCGTACTCATCCTGCACGCGCTGACCGGAGACAGCCACGTCCGCGGGCCGGCGGGTCCGGGGCATCCCACCGTCGGCTGGTGGGAGGACGTGGTGGGCCCCGGCTGCGCGGTCGACACCGACCGCTGGTTCGTCATCGCCCCGAACATGCTGGGGGGATGCCAGGGCTCCACCGGACCCGCCAGCATCGGCCCCACCGGCAGGGAGTGGGGCTCGCGTTTTCCGTACGTCACGGTCCGCGACCAGGTCGCCGCCCAGCAGCGGCTCGCCGATGCGCTCGGCATAGAGCGCTGGGCCGGCGTGATCGGCGGCTCGATGGGCGGCATGCACGCCTTGGAGTGGGCGATCTCCTCCCCCGAACGCGTGGCGCGCCTGGCTGTGCTCTCGTCGCCGCCGTTCAACACCGCGGACCAGATCGCGCTGAACTCGGTGCAGCTGGAGGCCATCGAGATCGACCCGCACTTCGCCGGCGGCGACTACTACGACGAAGGCTCCGGCAATGGGCCGCACCGGGGCCTTGCGCTTGCCCGCCGTATGGCGCTGCTGAACTACCGCAGCCCCGCCGAGCTGAACATGCGCTTCAGCCGCTCCTGGCAGTCGGGCGTCTCACCGCTGGGGCACGACGGCCGGTTCGCGGTCGAGTCCTACCTCGACTTCCACGGCAACAAGTTCACACGCCGGTTCGATGCGAACAGCTACATCCGACTCGTCGAGGCCATGGACTCGCACGATGTCGGGCGCGACCGCGGCGGCATCGAAGACGCCCTCGCTCGGGTGACGGCGACCACACTGGTGCTGGGCATCGACACCGACCGGCTCTTCCCGGTGGACGGGCAGCATCGCATCGCCCGCGGCATCCCGAACACCCTCGACGGCAACGAGGCGGTCGTGCTCACGAGCGACTTCGGGCACGACGGCTTTCTGATCGAGACCGACCTCGTCGGCCACCACCTGCAGCGGCTGCTCGACGCCTAGCTCGACACCTCGTATCGCCACGGCAGCGCCTCGGCGTGCAGCCTGTGGCGGGGGCCGGATGCCGCGAGCTCGACGCTCTTGTCACAGGCGACGTCGGGCTCCCAGACGAAGACCCGCTCACGGATCACCGTCGCGAACATGCCGGGCGCGGCATCCCGCGCCGCCTGCAGAGCGGACGCGACATCGCCGTGCGCCGTCAGGCCGTGCAGCGTGACCCACGTGGGCGGATACAGGCGGATCTCGCCTCGACCGTGGCGGGCGAGCACCGCGCCCGGCTGCACCCACGCCGCGGTGACGACCTCGGCCGCCGACGGGGTGAGCTCGGCGTCGGAGGCCGCACCGACGTAGAACCAGGTGCGGACGCGCTTGGGTGCGCCGGCCGGTGGCGCCGTCGGCGGTGTCCAGCGGCTGAGCGTCACGAGCTCGTCGGGGTCGATGGCCAGTCCGACCTCCTCGGCCGTCTCGCGGGCCGCGGCACGGCGCGCGTCGTCGACGAGCTCGGCTCCCGGCATCCGATCGCTCTCTTCCAGGCCGCCGCCGGGGAACACCCAGGCTCCGGCGAACGAGCCACGGTCGGGGCGCTCGATCATGAGCACCTCGAGGCCGGCGACGCCGTCACGCAGCAGGACCGCGGTGCCGGCCAGCGGCAGGTGGTCGTCGCTCACGCGTCCTCGTCCAGCGCGTGCTCGAGCCGCTCGACCTTCGCGTCGATCTCGCCGGAGTACCCCGGCCGGATGTCAGCCTTGAGCACGAGCGAGACCCGCGAGCCGAACGGCAGGACGGCCTCGGTGGCCCGCTTGACGACGTCCATCACGGTGTCCCAGTCGGGGCCCTCGATCTCGGTGAACATGGAGGTGGTGCGGTGCGGCAGACCCGACTCGCGGACGACGCGGACCGCGGCAGCCACGGCGTCGTGCACCGAGCCGTCTTCGCGACCGGTACCGGACGGGGCGACGGAGAAGGCGATGAGCATGACTCGACGCTACCGCGGACCCGCCGCTAGCGGGCCGCGTCGTGCCGGGCGAGCGATACCGCGGCGAGCGCACGCGCCGGCCGCGGCATCCGCGCCGGAATCCGAGCGACCCGCACGACGCTCCAGGCGAACAGCGCGACCGTGAGCGCGTTGCGGGCGGTGAGCACCGCGACCGGCCCCGCGTGAGCGGCAAGCAGGCCGCTGTAAGTCATCGGGTAGACCACCTGCGTGAGCGCCGAGATCACGAGCACCAACGCCGCGAGGCCCCACCAGCGGCGCCTCTCGATGACGAGTCCGAGGAGCACGGGCACGACGATCCAGGTGAAGTACTGCGGCGACCCGACCTTGTTGAACACGATGAAGCCGGTGACCAGAGCCAGCGACAGCGCGGGGAAGAGACGCGCGAAGGATGCCCCGCGCCACGCCTTCACCGCCCCGAGGACGGCGACCGCCGCCATCGCGACGATGAGCAGCGGGGTCATCAGCGCAATGACGACGTCGACGTTGGGGCCTGTCACCTGGAAGGTGAGCATGTCCTGGTCGTAGAAGATGAACGACCCGTCGATGCGCGCGACGGCGCGCCACATGTAGAGCGCGCTGACCGGCGCCTCGATCTGCAGGTCGCGGCCGGTCTGGTCGCCGACGAAGCCGAACGCGTAGGCCACGCCGCCGGCCGCGACGATCGCGAGCAGCGTCAGCGCCGAGATGACGGCGGCGCCCCCGATGACGGCCAGGCGTCGCCGCACGGCGATAACGGCCGCCGCGAGGATCGCCGCCGGCCACACCTTGATCCAGGTCGCCACCGCCAGCAGGATCGACCCCAGCCAGGGGCGTCCGACCAGCCACAGACACCCGGCGATCGCGAGCGGAATCGTGATGGCGTCGATGCGGTAGAGACCCACAGGCCCCAGGCATGCGATAGCGGCCAGCCAGAACCATGCGCCGGCGCGCCGGCCGCGCGAGGTCGCATGGCCGATGAGCAGCCAGAAGGCGAGCGCGTTGCAGACCGTGACGAGGATCGCCCAGCCGACGATGTACCCGTGGATCCACCCGAAGCCGTGCGCGAGCACCATGGGCACGAGCGCGAGCTGCGGATACACCCAGGCCTCGGTGATGCCGACGATCCCGCTGCCGTTCAGCGCCGCGCGCGACCACGGCTCATAGACGAGGTAGACGTCACCCATCGGCTGGTTGGGCATCACCCAGCCGAGTGTCGCGACGCCCAGGTGCACCACGACGAACGCCGCCCAGAGCCAACCCCGTCTCGCCACCTCGACATCCTATGCGGGCCCACCCATAGACCCGCCGAGAGCGCCCTCCCGGCACCGAGACCGCCCTAGTGGCGGGATGCCGCGGCCACCGCCTCGGGCAGCGCGAGTGCCACGTCGAGTGCCGTGATCGGGCCCGGCATCCCTGCGCCGGCGCGCAGCGCCGCGATGACCCCCGCGCGCCCGTGCACCCAGGCCGCGGTCGCGGCCAAGGGCCCCAGGTCGTCGGCACCGAGCGTCTCCCCCTCGGCCTCGGCGCGCGCCTGCGCGCCCGCCACCACCGCCCCGAGCACACCGCCCAGCACGTCCCCGGTGCCGGCGGTCGCCAGCCAGGGCGTGCCGGCATCGACCCGCGCCGTCCAGCCGGACGGCGTCGTCACGATCGTCTCCGCACCCTTGAGCAGCACCGCCCCACCCAGGGCTGCAGCCGTCTCGTGCGCGGCGGCCACGCGCCCAGCGCCCGCAGGCTCCAGGCCGAGCGCCTTGCGCAGCACGTCGTGCTCGCGGGCATGCGGCGTGACCACGACGGGCGCCGCGGCACCCACCGCGAGCTCCAGCGCCCCGGCGTCGACGACCGCCGGCAGGGTGCCTGCAAGCGCCGCGCGCAGATCGTCGGCCACCGCGGGCGGCAGAGCCGCGGCATCCATTCCCGATCCCATCAGCCATGCCTGCACCCGGCCGTCCGCGGTCACGGTCTCGGGGCGCCGCGCCATCACAGGCTCGCGGGCGGCACCGAGGTAGCGCACCATGCCGATGCCTGTGCGCCACGCGGCCTCCACGCCGAGCACCGCCGCGCCCGGGTACTGCGCGGAGCCGGTTTGAACCCCGACCACGCCGCGGGAATACTTGTCGTCACCGGCCGTCGGCGCGTGCAGATGCGCTGCCGCGTCGGTTGCCGTCCAGGTCACCGGCTCTCCCATGGCCACACACTACCCGGAGCATCCCGATGAGCGTCCTCTTCCACCCGCTGAGCATCCGCGGTCTCACCCTGCGCAACCGCCTGTGGGTCTCGCCGATGTGCCAGTACAGCGCGCGGGACGGGATGCCGCAGGAGTGGCACCACGTTCATCTCGCGCAGTTCGCATCCGGCGGGGCAGGCCTCGTGATGGCCGAGGCCACCGCGGTGAACCCCGAGGGACGCATCTCGCCCGACGACACCGGCATCTGGACCGACGCGCAGCGCGACGCGTGGGCGCCGATCGCAGCCGCGATCCGCGCGCGCGACGCGATCGCCGGCATCCAGCTCGCGCACGCCGGGCGCAAGGCCTCGACCTGGCCGCCGTTCGCGCCGCAGCGCGGATCGGTGCCCGCAGCCGAGGGCGGCTGGCAGACGGTCGCACCCTCGGCACTCGCGTTCGACGACTTCGCGGCACCGGCGGCGCTCGACATCGACGGCATCGACGGGGTGGTCGCCGACTTCGCGGCAGCCGCACGCCGCGCGCATGAGGCAGGCTTCGAGGTGCTCGAGATCCACGGAGCGCACGGATACCTGCTGCACCAGTTCCTCTCGCCGCTGTCGAACGTGCGCGACGACGAGTACGGCGGGTCGCTCGAGAACCGTGCCCGGCTGCTGCTGCGCGTCGTCGATGCGGTGCGGGCCGAGGTCCCGGATGCGCCGTTGTTCGTCCGGCTGTCGGCCACCGACTGGGCAGTCGGCGGCTGGGACCTCGACCAGACCACGGCGGTCGCCCGCTGGGCGGGCGAGCACGGCGCCGACCTCATCGACGTCTCCAGCGGCGGGCTCGTCGCGCACCAGAAGATCACGCTCGGGCCGGGCTACCAGGTGCCGTTCGCCGCACACGTGCGTCGCGAGGCCGGACTGCCGGTCAGCGCCGTCGGACTCATCGAGGACGCCGCGCACGCCGAGCAGATCGTCGGCGACGGCGAGGCCGACGCCGTCATGGCCGCGCGCGAGTGGCTGCGCGACCCGCACTTCGCCCTGCGTGCAGCGTTCGAACTGGGCGACGACATCGACTACTGGCCGCCGCAGTACGAGCGGGCGCGGCCGCGGCGCTGACGACCTCGCGAGAACGGGTACGACCTCGCGGGATCACGTACGACCTCGCGAAATCACGTACGACCTCGCGAAATCACGTACGACCTCGCGAAATCACGTACGACCTCGCGAAATCACGTACGACCTCGCGAGAGGCGGGGCGGGGCGGGTGGGGGTCAGCGGGTGCGGCGGCCCCGCCGCGTGGCATCCTGCACCTCGCCGATGAGCTCTTCCAGCACATCCTCGAGGAAGAGCACCCCGGTGACGCTGCCGTCCCGGTCGCGCACCTGCGCGAGGTGACGCCCGGCACGGCGCATGAGAGCGAGCGCGTCTTCGAGGTCGGTCGTCTGCAGCACCGGCACCATGTGGTGGATGCGCTTGGCCGGGATCGGCTGCTCCACGTCCACCGGCGCGACCGGATCCTCTGCCGCACGCAGCACGTCCTTCAGGTGCACGTAGCCGATCGGCTCGCCGTCGTCGCCCGTGATCACGTAGCGCGAGAAGCCGTACTGCGACACTGCGTGCTCGATCTCGGCCGGCGTTGTCGTCCGCGGCAGCGTCACGAGGTCGGCCAGCGGCACGGCGATGTCGGCGGCCTTCTTGTCGGTGAACTCGACCACCGCGGCGACGGTGCCGGAGGCATCCTGCAGCACTCCCTCACGACGTGACTGGTCGACGATCGTCGCTACCTCGTCGAGCGTGAAGGTGGAGGATGCCTCGGCCTTGGGCTCGACGCCGAAGATCTTGACGACGGCGTTTGCCAGCCAGTTGAGCACGACGATGATCGGATGGAACACCTTCGACAGCCACACGAGCGGTGTCGCGAGCATCAGCACGGCACGGTCGGGGACCGAGAAGGCGAGGTTCTTCGGCACCATTTCTCCGAACACCACGTGCAGGTACGAGACGAGCAGCAGCGTGATGACGAACGCGAGGACGTCGACCACGGCCTCGGTCGCACCGGTCAGGCCCAGCGGTCCCGCGAGCAGATGGTGGATCGCCGGCTCCGACACGTTCAGGATCAGCAGCGAGCAGATAGTGATGCCCAGCTGCGTGGTCGCCAGCATCAGGGTCGCGTGCTCCATCGCGAACAGCGCCGTCTTGGCCGCGCGCGATCCGTTCTCGGCGAGCGGCTCGATCTGCGAGCGCCGCGCCGAGACGACGGCGAACTCCGCACCGACGAAGAAGGCGTTGCCGGCCAGCAGGATGACCAGCCAGACGATTCCGGCCCAGTCGTTCATGCCAGCTCACCGCCTTCGCCCTCGAGTGGACTGGGCACGGGCGTGAACGTCACCCGGTCGATGCGCCGCCCGTCCATGCGGGCGACGGTCAGCGTGCCGCCCTCGATCTCGACGGCGTCGCCCACCGCGGGGATGCGCTCGAGAACGCTCATGATGTAGCCGCCCACGGTGTCGTACACGTCATTCTCGGGGACCCGCACCGCCGCGCGGTCGCGCAGCTCGTCAGGGCGCCAGTCGGCCGGGAAGGTCAGGGTCTCTCCCCCGCGCACCAAGTCGGCGCGGCGGCGGTCGTGCTCGTCGAGCACTTCTCCGACGATCTCTTCGACGAGGTCCTCCAGCGTCACGACGCCCGCGGTCCCGCCGTACTCGTCGACGACGACTGCGACCTGGTACCCGCGCGAGCGCAGCTCGGCCAGCAGCGAGTCCAGATGCACCGACTCGGGCACCCGCAGCGCTTCCTGCGCCAGCGCCGCAGCCGGCACATCGGCGCGGCGGTCGCGCGGCACGCTGACCGCCGCCTTCAGGTGCACGATGCCGATGATGTCGTCCATCGAGTCGTCGTAGACCGGGAAGCGACTGTACCCGGTGCGTCGGGCGAGCTGGATGACGTCCTCGGCGCTGTCGTCGGCGGCGAGCGCCTCGACGCCCGGGCGCGCGGTCATCACGTCGGCGGCGGTCAGCTCCGAGAAGCGCAGGCTCCGGTCCAGGAGCGATGCCGTGTCCATCTCAAGCACGCCCGCACTGGCCGAGCGACGCACAAGGCTCGAAAGTTCCGAGGCGGTACGGGCTCCCGACAGTTCCTCCTTCGGCTCGATGCCCATGGCGCGCAGCACCGCGTTCGCCGAGCCGTTCAGCAGCGCAACCGCCGGTTTGAACACCGTTGTGAAGGCGACCTGGAACGGCAGCACGAGCTTGGCCGTCTGCCGCGGCAGCGCGAGCGCGAAGTTCTTGGGCACGAGCTCGCCGAGGATCATCGACAGGATCGTCGCGATCGCCACACCGATGACGGCCGAGATCGGCCGCGACGCGGCATCCGGGATCCCCCACCCGTCCATGAGCGGACGCAGCAGATTCGAGATGGCCGGTTCCATGGTGTAACCGGTCAGCAGCGTGGTCAGCGTGATGCCCAGCTGCGCACTCGAGAGGTGCGTCGCCGTCTTGCGCAGCGCGGCGATCGTGAGCGCCATGCGGGTCTCACCGCGCGCCTGGCGGGCCTCGAGGTCGGCCCGGTCGAGGTTGACGAGCGCGAACTCGCTCGCCACGAACAGCCCGGTGCCGATCGTGAGCAGGAGCCCCACGCCCAGCAGGATGTAGTCCATCACGCGTCACCCCGATTCACGGGGCCGGGTTCGTGGGGCGGGCGTCTGCAACTCGGCGGGTCGTCCATCGTGCGGAATATTCTATGTCAGCCGGAAGGGTGGATGCCGCGCCAAGAACGACAGCGCGAACAGCCCGAGCCCCGGAGGACAGCAGCGAACAGCTACCAGCTGACCGGCAGCGCCTTGCCCTCTTCGTAGCCGGCGGCCGACTGCAGGCCCACGCGCGCGTTCTCGTGGAACTCGGGCACCGAGCGGGCGCCTGCGTACGTGAACGACGAGCGCACACCCGAGGTGATCATGTCGAGGAGGTCCTCCAGGCCCGGCCGGAGCGGGTCGAGGTAGATCTTCGACGACGAGATGCCCTCGGCGAACAGTTCTTTGCGGGCGAGCCCGTAGGCGTCCAGACGACCGAAGCGCTCACGCACGGCCTTCGTCGAGGCCATGCCCCACGATTCCTTGTAGGCGCGGCCGTCGGCGTCGGCCAGCAGTTCGCCGGGGGCCTCGACGGTTCCGGCGAACCAGGATCCGATCATGACGGATGCCGCACCGGCCGCCAATGCGAGGGCGACGTCGCGCGGGTAGCGCACTCCCCCGTCGGCCCACACGTGGGCGCCCATCAGGCGCGCCGCCTGGGCGGTCTCGAGCACGGCGGAGAACTGCGGGCGCCCGACCGCCGTCATCATGCGGGTCGTGCACATGGCGCCGGGGCCGACGCCGACCTTGAGGATCGACGCACCGGCCGAGACGAGGTCGTGCACTCCCTCGGCGGTCACGATGTTGCCCGCCACCAGGGGCAGCCCGAGGTTCAGTTCCGACACCTTCTGCAGCGCCCGCAGCATCCCCTCCTGGTGACCGTGTGCAGTGTCGAGCACGAGCACGTCGACGCCCGCCGCGACCAGCGCCTGGGCCTTGGCCTGCACGTCGCCGTTGATGCCGATCGCCGCGGCCACGATGAGCCGTCCGTCGGCGTCGACGGCGGGGCGGTACAGCGTCGCGCGCAGAGCGCTGCGACGCGAGAGGGTGCCGACGAGCGCGCCGTGGCGCAGCACGCACACGGTCTCAGCCTCGGCGTCGACGATGAGGTCGAACGCGTGCCGAGCGTCGGTGACGTCCTCCGCGTCGATCGCCGTGGGGCGGGCGTGCACCAGGTCGCCCAGCTGCGCGTCGGGCAGCGCGGTACCCAGGCGGCTGGCCGGCACGACGCCGCGGACGCCATCGAGGGTCATCCCCTCCACCGGGTCGTCGGCGACCACGATTCCGTAACCCTCGAGTGCGGGCAGGATGCGGGCGGCATCGGCGACCGTCGCGTGCGAGGGCAGCACGATCGGCGTGTCCCACGGCGCCGGCTGGGCCTTCACCCAACGAATCGCGGCATCCAATTCCTGCAGCGGCATGTCTTGCGGGAGGACGCCGAGGCCACCGCGGCGGGCCAGGGTCGCGGCCAGTCGCGCGCCGGTGACGGAGTTCATGTTGGCCGACACCAGGGGGATCGTCGCGCCCGTCCCGTCGCCCGGCGACAGGTCCACGTCGAGCCGGCTGGTGACGTCTGAGCGGCGCGGGACGAGGAAGACGTCGGAGTACGTCAGATCGACCGCGGGCTGCTCCCCGTAGAACTCCATGCTGTCAAGGCTAGCGATTCCTTCCGTCAGGGAAAGAGCGGCGCATTCGCACCCACCCGCATGCCGTGGCGCGAAGCGAGCGCACAGGCGAGGGGACTAGGCTTGGTGGTCGTGCGCAGTGGCTCAACCGAGCAGGGCGCAGACCCAGATCTCAGCGAGGAAAGCAGGCGAGCGAACGTGTCGAGCCAGGTGACAGGCGTCGGGACTTCGAGCGAAGGAGAGTTCGGGGCCAATGAATGGCTCGTCGACGAACTCTACGAGCAGTTCAAGAAGGACAAGAACTCTGTCGACAAGTCGTGGTGGCCCATCCTCGAGGACTATCATCCCGTGGACACGAGCGGCGTCGGGGGGTCGCATGACACGGCCACCACGGCTCCGCCGGTGACCACGCCATCGTCCGACGCGCACCCGGTGACCGCGCCGGTGCCGGTGATCGGCAGCCAGCCCGTGGCGCGCACCACCGCGAAGCCGGCCGCTCCGCAGCCGATCCCCGCCCAGGCGCCGAAGGTGAAGCCCGCCGCGAACGGCGAGGCCGAGGCATCCACCGCCGATGACGACGATGTCGTCACGCCGCTGCGCGGTATGACCAAGACCCTCGCGGCGAACATGGACCAGTCGCTGACGGTCCCCACCGCGACGAGTGTGCGCACGATCCCGGCGAAGCTGATGATCGACAACCGCATCGTCATCAACAACCACATGGCCCGCTCCCGCGGCGGCAAGGTCAGCTTCACCCACCTGATCGGGTGGGCGATGATCCAGGGGCTCAAGGAGTTCCCGACCCAGAACGTGTACTACGGCGAGGTCAACGGCAAGCCGTCGGTCATCGCCCCCGCGCACATCAACCTGGGCATCGCCATCGACCTGCCCAAGCCCGACGGCACCCGCGCCCTGCTCGTGCCGAGCATCAAGCGCGCCGACACGCTCACGTTCAGCGAGTACCTCGCCGCGTACGAAGACCTCGTCAAGCGCGCTCGGGCGAACAAGCTCACCGCCACCGACTTCGCCGGCACCACGATCTCGCTGACCAACCCGGGCGGCATCGGCACCGTGCACTCGGTCCCCCGCCTGATGAAGGGCCAAGGCTGCATCATCGGCGCCGGTGCCCTCGAGTACCCGGCGGAGTTCCAGGGGTCGAGCGCCCGCACGCTCAACGAGCTGGGCATCGGCAAGACCATCACCTTGACCAGCACCTATGACCACCGCGTCATCCAGGGCGCGGGCTCGGGCGAGTACCTGAAGAAGGTGCACGAGCTGCTCATCGGCGAGCGCGGCTTCTACGACGACATCTTCGCCGCGCTGCGCATTCCGTACGCACCCATCCGCTGGGCGCAAGACATCAAGGTCGACATCGCCGAGCGCGTCGACAAGACCGCCCGTGTGCAGGAGCTGATCAACTCGTTCCGCGTCCGCGGCCACCTGATGGCCGATGTCGACCCGCTCGAGTACGTGCAGCGCACGCACCCCGACCTCGAGATCGAGACGCACGGCCTGACCTTCTGGGACCTCGACCGCGAATTCGTCACCAACGGCTTCGGCGGCAAGCGCCAGATGAAGCTGCGCGACATCCTCGGCGTCCTGCGCGACTCGTACTGCCGCACGATCGGCGTGGAGTACATGCACATCCAGGACCCGGCCCAGCGCCGCTGGTTCCAGGACAACATGGAGGTCCCGTACCAGAAGCCCAGCCATGACGAGCAGCTGCGCATCCTCAGCAAGCTCAATCAGGCCGAGGCGTTCGAGACCTTCCTGCAGACGAAGTACGTGGGCCAGAAGCGCTTCTCCCTCGAGGGCAGCGAGTCGCTCATCCCCTTCCTCGACGAGACGTTGCAGGGCGCGGCCGCGGCCGGCCTCGACGGCGCCGCGATCGGCATGGCCCACCGCGGCCGGCTGAATGTGCTCACGAACATCGCCGGCAAGACGTACAGCCACATCTTCCGCGAGTTCGAGGGCTCGGTCGCCGTCGGCAACAAGAGCGGTTCGGGCGACGTCAAGTACCACCTGGGCACCGACGGCACGTTCGTCGCCGACGACGGCTCGCAGTTGCCGATCCACCTGGCCGCGAACCCGTCGCACCTCGAGACCGTCGACGGCGTGCTCGAGGGCATCGTGCGCGCCAAGCAGGACCGCAAGCCGATGGGCTCGTTCACCTACCTGCCGATCCTCGTGCACGGCGATGCCGCGTTCGCAGGGCAAGGCGTGGTCGTCGAGACCCTGCAGATGTCGCAGTTGCGCGGGTACCGCACCGGTGGCACTATCCACGTCGTCGTGAACAACCAGGTCGGCTTCACGACGCTGCCCAACGACGGTCACACCGCGGTCTACGCGACCGATGTGGCCAAGACGATCCAGGCGCCGATCCTGCACGTCAACGGCGATGACCCCGAGGCCGTCGTGCACGTGGCCGACGTGGCGTTCCGGTACCGCCAGGAGTTCCACCGCGACATCGTGATCGACATCGTGTCGTACCGCCGCCGTGGTCACAACGAGGGCGACGACCCGTCGATGACGCAGCCGCTGATGACGAACCTCATCGAGGCCAAGCGCTCGGTCCGCCGCCTGTACACCGAGTCGCTCGTCGGCCGCGGTGACATCACCGAAGACGAGTACGAGACCGCGAAGAAGGACTTCCAGGATCGTCTGGAGGTCGCCTTCGCCGAGACCCACGCGGCGGAGACCGGCACCTCGCCGGTGGTGGCGACGGATGCCGCAGCCGCCGATACCTTCTCGGGCGAGCCCGACACCACCGGTGTCGACCGGGCCGTCATCGAGTCGATCGGCGACGCGTTCGTCAACAAGCCCGACGGCTTCACCGTGCACCCCAAGCTCGACAAGCTGCTGAACAAGCGCCTGGACATGAGCCGCAACGGCGACATCGACTGGGGCTTCGGCGAGTTGCTCGCGTTCGGCTCGCTGCTGCTGGAGGGCACCCCGGTGCGTCTGGCCGGGCAGGACTCGCAGCGCGGCACCTTCGTGCAGCGCCACTCGGTGCTGCACGACCGCGAGAACGGCCAGGAGTGGATCCCGCTGACGAACCTGTCGGCGAACCAGGGGCGCTTCTGGGTCTACAACTCGCTGCTGAGCGAGTACGCGGCGATGGCCTTCGAGTACGGCTGGTCGGTCGAGCGCCCCGAGGCGCTCACGCTCTGGGAGGCCCAGTTCGGCGACTTCGCCAACGGCGCCCAGTCGGTGGTCGACGAGTTCATCTCGTCCGCCGAGCAGAAGTGGGGCCAGCAGTCCAGCGTCGTGCTCCTCCTGCCGCACGGCTACGAGGGCCAGGGACCCGACCACTCGTCGGCCCGCATCGAGCGGTACCTGCAGATGTGCGCGCAGAACAACATGACCGTCGCGCGGCCGTCGACGCCGGCTTCCTACTTCCACCTGCTGCGCCGCCAGGCGTACGCGCGTCCGCGCCGTCCGCTGGTGGTCTTCACCCCGAAGGCGATGCTGCGTCTGCGCGGTGCGACCAGCCAGGTGGAGGACTTCCTCACCGGCAAGTTCGAGCCCGTGCTCGGCGACGACCGCGGCGTCGAGCCCGCCGGCGTCAAGCGCGTACTTCTGCACTCGGGCAAGATCCATTGGGATCTGAAGGCCGAGCTGACGAAGAACCCGAACCCCGAGATCGCCCTCGTGCGCCTCGAGCAGTTCTACCCCGCCCCGGTCGACGAGCTCAACGAGGTGCTGAAGCAGTACCCGGACGCCGAGCTGGTGTGGGTGCAGGACGAGCCCGAGAACCAGGGCGCCTGGCCGTTCATCGCGCTCGAGGTCGTCGGGCACCTGGGCGGTCGCCCGGTGCGCCGCATCTCACGTGCCGCGTCGGCGAGCCCGGCGACCGGGTCACCGAAGGTGCACGCCGCCGAGGCGGCCGCGATCATCTCGCAGGCGACGACCCTGTAGTCGCATCCGCGACCACCGCCGCGCCACCGCCCGACCGTGAGAGTGCATCTGACGGACGAGAGATAGGGAAGCAACCGCTCTCTCGTCCGCCAGGTGCACTCTCAGCGTTTTCGAGGGCGGCAGCGACCACGAGAGGAGCGCCGTGAGCATCGCGCTGCTCGTCAACCCGGCCGCCCGCAGCGGGGCGTCGCTGGCCGCCGCCGGGCGTGCGGCCGAGCGCCTGCGCGGCAAGGGCGTGTCGACAACGCTCATCTCCGGCGGCTCCGCGGCCGAGTCGGCGCAGCTGCTGCGCATGTCGATCGACGCGGGCGCCGACGGCGTGCTCGTGGCCGGCGGCGACGGCACGGTGAACGTCGCCCTGCAGGAGCTGGCCGGCACCGGCATCCCCTTCGGGATCGTGCCGGTGGGCACCGGCAACGATTTCGCCTTCGCCCTCGGACTGCACGAGATGGGAGTGGATGCCGCGGCCGACGCCGTCGCGGCGGGGCGCACCCGCGAAGTCGACCTGGCGCGTCTGACCCGCGCCGACGGGTCCACCATGCTCTTCGGCACGGTGCTGGCCAGCGGCTTCGACGCGCGGGTCAACGACCGCGCGAACCGCATGCGGTGGCCGCGCGGCGGGTCGCGCTACACGATCGCGCTGTTGATCGAGTTCCTCGAGCTGCACTCCCTGCCGTTCACGCTCGACATCGAGCGTGAAGACGGCACGACGACCCGTCTGGAGAAGGACCTCGTGCTCGCGGCCATCGGCAACGGACCGAGCTACGGAGGCGGCTTGCGCATGTGCCCGGACGCGGATCTGGCCGACGGGCTGCTGGATGTGACGACGGTGGATGCCACGGGTCGGCTGCCTCTGCTGCGGGTGCTGCCGACGATCTACACGGCGACGCACACCGCGCTGCCGATCGTCTCGACGTACCGCGCGCGCAGTGTGCGGATCGACGCGCCCGAGGCCACCGGCTATGCCGACGGCGACCCCGTGGGCGTCTTGCCGGTGCGCGTGGATGCCGTTCCCGCGGCGCTGCGCGTGTTCACACCGTGACCGTGGTCACTGCGCGACGGTGTGCTCCGCGCGCAGTCGTGCCAGCACGATCTCGCGCAGCTGCTCGGGCGCTGCCTCCTTGCACGAGCGGGCCAGCACCTCGGTCAGCGTGCGTGAGACGAGCGCCTCGTCGCGGCATCCCGGGCACTCTTCCAGATGCGCGCGGATGTCGGCCTCCTCGGTCTTGCACACTTCGTGGCGAAGGTACTCCTCGAGGTCTTTGCGGGCCTTCTCGCAGCCGCAGTCACTCATTTCTCACTCCCTGATGCGGTGATGCCGCGCTCGGCGGCGTAATCGGACAACAAGTCACGCAGCAAGCGCCTGCCACGGTGCAGGCGGCTCATGACCGTGCCGATCGGGGTCTTCATGATGTCGGCGATCTCCTGATAGGCGAAGCCCTCGACGTCCGCGAGGTAGACCGCCATGCGGAAGTCTTCGGGGATCGACTGCAGCGCCTCTTTGACGACGGATGCCGGCATCCGGTCGATCGCTTCGGCCTCGGCCGACCGGGCTGTGGTCGACGTCGTCGACTGCGCGCCGCCCAGCTGCCAGTCCTGCAGATCGTCGATGGGGCTCTGGTAGGGCTCGCGCTGCTTCTTGCGATACGTGTTGATGTAGGTGTTCGTGAGGATGCGGTAGAGCCACGCCTTCAGGTTGGTGCCCTGCGTGAACGTCTTCCACGAGCCGAACGCCTTCACGAACGTCTCCTGCACGAGATCGGCCGCATCCGCGGGATTGCGCGTCATGCGCATCGCAGCCGCGTACAGCTGATCCATGTACGGCAGGGCCTGCTCTTCGAACTGCGTGCGCGCGTCGACCGCGGTCTGCGACTCATCCATCGTCCGCAAGTCTACGTGCGGCGTCTGCGACGCGGCATGACGTTCCAGAGTGGCGATCATCCGGCTCCATTCCTGGGTTCGTTAGGGTAGAACGCGATGAGCGATCACCGGTATTCCCCTTCCACCGGACCACGCACGTCCGGCACGACCTCTTCGACCGGCTTCTGGCACGCTCCGGCGGCCGGCGGCCCCCTCGAGGCCGTGGTGACCGTGCCCGGCTCCAAGTCGCTGACCAACCGCGAGCTCGTGCTCGCGGCGCTGGCCGACGGCCCCAGCACCCTGCGCGAGCCGCTGCACTCCGACGACTCCGATCGCATGATCGAGGCGCTCCGGGTCCTGGGCGTCGGGGTCGAGCCGGTCCCCGGCGACGGCGAGTTCGGCGACGATCTGCACATCACCCCCCTGGTGGCTTCCGGCGCGTCCGGCGAGATCGACTGCGGGCAGGCGGGCACCGTCATGCGCTTCCTCGCGCCGGTCGCAGGCCTGGTCGAGGGCGACATCACGCTCACCGCCCACGAGAGCGCGCTGCATCGACCGATGGGCGCGATGATCAAGGCCCTCCGTGACCTGGGCGTCGATGTCGACGACGAGGGCCGCTGGGCCCTGCCGTTCACGGTGCGCGGCCATGGGCACATCCGCGGCGGTGAGGTGACGATCGACGCGAGCGCCACCAGCCAGTTCGTCACCGGGCTGCTGCTGGCCGCGCCCCGGTTCGACATCGGCCTGCGCCTCATCCACGAGGGCGAGCGGCTGCCGAGCATGCCGCACATCGACATGACCATCGAGGCCCTCGCCCATCGCGGCGTGAACGTCGAGCGCCCCAGCGGTACCGAGTGGGTGGTCCCGGCCGGCCCCATCCGCGGCAAGGACGTGCACGTCGAGCCCGACCTGTCCAACGCCGCGCCGTTCCTGGCCGCCGCGATGGTCGCCGGCGGCCGGGTGTCGGTCACCGGCTGGCCCGTCCACTCCACACAGCCGGGCGCGCTCCTGCCTGACATCCTCACCGTCATGGGCGCGCGGACGCAGCGCCGGGGCGGCGCGCTGCACGTGACCGGCGGCGACACCATCGCCGGCGTCGATCTCGACCTGTCGGCCGCCGGTGAGCTCACCCCCACGATCGTGGGTCTGGCCGCCCTGGCCGAGACGCCGTCCACGATCCACGGGATCGGCCACATCCGCGGCCACGAGACGAACCGCATCTCCGCGCTCATCGAGAACCTGCGTGCCCTGGGCGGCGAGGCCGAAGAGCTCGACGACGGCATACGCATCCTCCCCCGCCGCCTCCACGGCGGGGTGTGGCGCGCGTTCCACGACCACCGCATCGCCACCACCGGGGCCCTCATCGGCCTGGTCGTGGACGGTGTCGACGTCGACGACATCGGCACCACAGCGAAGACCATGCCCGAATTCCCGCAGCTGTGGGCCCGCATGCTGGGCGTCGAGTCGGGGGATGCCGCGGCCTAGCCGCGTCCGCGCCATGAGCTGGCTCGACGACACCGACGACGACGAACCGGAGTTCGACGAGTCGGATGTGCGCGTCCGCCCGAACCCCAAGGCCAATCGTCCCCGCACCAAGCGGCGACCCGCCCACGAGGACGCCGTGCTCGCCCGGGTTCTGGGAGTCGACCGCGGACGCTACACCGTGCTTGCGGAAGAGGACGGCCCCGACGAGCACGAAGTGACGGCCACGCGTGCCCGCGAACTGCGCCGGCAGCCGATCGTCACCGGCGACATCGCGCGCATCGTGGGCGACACGTCCGGCATCGAGGGCTCGCTCGCCCGGATCGTCGGCATCACCGAACGCACGACCCTCCTGCGCCGCAGCGCCGACGACACCGATCAGGTCGAGCGAGTGGTCGTGGCCAACGCCGACCAGATGCTCATCGTCGTGGCCGCGGCCGACCCCGAGCCGAGGGAGAGGCTCGTCGACCGCTACCTCGTCGCGGCGCTGGATGCCGGCATCCAACCCCTCCTCGTCGTGACGAAGACCGACCTGGCGGACCCGACGGCGTTCCTGCAGCACTTCGACGGCATCGACCTGCGGGTGTTCACGAGCGCGCGCGGCGACATGCCCGTCGACGAGATCGGCGCCGCGCTCGTCGGACACTCCACCGTGTTCGTCGGGCACTCGGGCGTCGGCAAGTCGACCCTGGTGAACGCCCTGGTGCCCGACGCGCAGCGCGCGACCGGGCACGTGAACGAGGTCACGGGACGGGGCCGGCACACGTCGAGCTCGACGGTCTCGTTGCGTTATCGCGGGCCCGACGGCGCCGGCTGGGTCATCGACACACCCGGGGTGCGCTCGTTCGGTCTCGGGCACGTGGACCCCGCGCACATCCTCGACGCGTTCACCGACCTCGCCGAGGTGGCGAAGGACTGTCCGCGCGGCTGCACGCACCTGCCCGACGCACCCGACTGCGCAATCCCCGAGGCCGTCGCAGACGGCCGACTGGGCGCCGGGGCCGCGGGCCGCCTGGACTCGTTGCAGCGACTGCTGACGACGTTCACCGATGCCGCGCACGGGCGGTGAGTCGCGGCATCCCGCATCGTAGGCTGGAGTCATGACCGTTCTGCATGCTGGAGACACCGCGCCCGATTTCACGCTCACCGATCAGGACGGAAACAGCCTCAGCCTGCACGAGAAGCGCGGGCAGAAGGTCGTCTTGTACTTCTACCCCGCCGCGATGACACCCGGGTGCACCACTGAGGCCTGTGATTTCCGCGACAGCATCGCCTCACTCGCCGGCGCCGGCTACACCGTGCTCGGCGTCTCGCGCGACACCCCGGCGAAGCTGCGCGAGTTCCGCGAGCGCGACGGGCTGACGTTCACGCTGCTGAGCGACCCCGACCACGCCGTGCACGACGCCTACGGCGCCTGGGGCGAGAAGATGAACTACGGCAAGAAGATCGAAGGCGTGCTGCGCTCGACGTTCGTGATCGACGAGCAGGGCGTCGTCACGCACGCGCAGTACAACGTCAAGGCCACCGGGCACGTGGCGCGCCTGCGCAAGACGCTGGGGATCGACTAGCGCGGCCCCCGGCGGTCGCTGTACGTTGGGCGCATGACGAACACGACAGCCGCGGGTGGCGGCCGGTCCGAGGTCAGGGTTACTCCGGCTACACTCGCGACCAGAGTAGTGATCGTCGTTCAAGGCGCCCTCACCGTGGGACTGACAATGGCGTTCCTGCCCGTCGGCGTGGTCGCCGTGCTGGTGAACGCCATCCTCGCGTTCGTGTCGCACGGCATCAATCGGAAGCTGTTCGCTACCTTCGCGATCATCGGAGGAGCACTCGCCCTGGCGATCGGTCTGGGCCTCATGGCCGCTTCCTCCTCCGGCATCACCCAGGTCGTACAGCTCGGCTAGCGGCGCCCACCGTCGTTCGACGCATCGTCGGCACGCCGCTCGGCGCCCGCGCGGCGCACGTCGAGGATCAACGGTACGAGGCCCACGACGCCGACCACGGCGATGGCCAGTCCGATCAGCGGATGGGCATATCCTCCGGTCGCCGCTCCGAGCGCGACGGCGAGGATGAGCAGCTGCGTGACAATCCCGCCGGAGCGGCCCCACGAGATGCCGCGCGCGACGCCGACCGCGAAGGCGCCCACCGCGACCGCCCCGACGAGTGTCAGCACAAGCAGGGCGATGCCGCTGGCGATCGAGACCGAGTCACCCTCACCGAGCGCGATGATCTGCCAGACAGCGAGGGCCAGGATGCCGAGAGCCTGCAGCCCGAGGACGATCGCAGCCACGCGCGCCGCGGGGTTTGTCTGCATCGTTCATCGCCCTTTCGAGACAGTGTGTAGCGTTTGTCAGCACCCTCCATGCCTCTCGGGCGACTGACAGCACACGGCACGGTTTTCACCAGAGAAAACCCTTGATTAGACCGCACCGCTGTGGAACCATGGAACATGTTGTGTGCTCCCACAGCGCGGTGGGGCGAGCATTCCGCTCGCGCAACGTCCAGGTTACCGGAACCCGAATCCGACCTGGGACCGAACCCGACACGACACCACGTGACGTCTCACTCAAGGAGCACCCCCATGGATTGGCGCGACAAAGCCGCTTGCCTCACAGTCGACCCGGAACTCTTCTTTCCGGTCGGCAACACCGGTCCTGCCGTCGAGCAGATCGAAAAGGCCAAGGCGGTGTGCGCCCGGTGCACGGTCACCGAGATCTGCCTGCAGTACGCGCTGGAGACCGGTCAGGACTCCGGCGTCTGGGGCGGTCTGTCTGAGGACGAGCGTCGCGCCCTGAAGCGCCGCGCCGCCCGCGCCCGCCGCGCCTCCTGACACGCGCGCCGCGCGCGGGTCGGTCCCTGCCGTCGAGGCGCGTCAGACGACGTCGCGCTCGAGATAGCGCAGCGGAATGTCGATCGTGACCTCGGTACCCTCGCCATTCAGCGTGTGCCAGTCGATCGATCCGCTGAGCTCACCCTGGATGAGCGTGCGCACGATCTGGGTGCCCAGGCCCTGACCGACCTGCCCCTCGGGCAGTCCCACGCCTGTGTCGCGCACCCGCACCTCGAGCTTCTCGT
Organism: Microbacterium horticulturae; assembly: GCF_029094505.1. Classification (NCBI taxonomy): domain Bacteria; kingdom Bacillati; phylum Actinomycetota; class Actinomycetes; order Micrococcales; family Microbacteriaceae; genus Microbacterium; species Microbacterium horticulturae. Next base: position 2,359,156 of record NZ_CP119108.1, read on the forward strand.
CGGTGCGCTCGGCGCTGATCTCGACGTCACCCTCCTTGCCGGCCAGCCCATGCTCGACGGCGTTGGTGACCAGTTCGGTCAACGCGAGCGCCAGCGGCGTCGCGTACTCGCTGGGCAAGGTCCCGAAGCGCCCCGTCGTGTGCGTCTTGGCCTGCGTGCCCGCACCGGCCGCCACCTCGGCGACGAGCTTGAGCACGCGCTGGAAGACGTCGTCGAAATCGACGGCCTGCGCCAGCCCTTGGGCGAGCGTGTCATGGACGACCGCAATCGCCGATACGCGGCGCATGGCCTGTGTCAGGGCATCGCGCGCCTCGTCTGAGTGCGTGCGACGCGCCTGGATGCGCAGCAGCGACGCCACCGTCTGCAGGTTGTTCTTCACCCGGTGGTGGATCTCGCGGATCGTGGCGTCCTTGGTGATGAGCTCTTGCTCCTGATGACGCATCTCGGTGACGTCGCGACACAAGACGACGGCGCCGATACGGGTGCCGTGATCGCGCAGCGGGATGGTGCGCAGGGAGATCGTCACACCCCGGGCGTCGACGTCGGCGCGCCACGGAGCCCGGCCGGTGAGCACGAGCGGCAGCGACTCGTCGAACTGTCTCTTCTCGGGCAGGATGTCGGTGACGACCTTCACGAGCGACTCGCCCTCGAGCTCGTCGTCGAATCCGAGCCGGTTGAACGCCGAGAGGGCGTTGGGGCTCGCGAAGGTGGCCATGCCGTCGACATCGAGCCGGATCAGGCCGTCCGCAGCGCGCGGAGCGCCGCGGCGGGGACCGGTCGGCGCGGACAGATCGGGGAAATCGCCGCACGCGATCATGCCGAACAGGTCGTCGGCGCACTCGTTGAAGGTGATCTGCTGCCGCGACGGCGTGCGCGCCTCGCTCAGGTTCGTGTGGCGGGTGAGAACACCGATGACCTTGGGCTGCTCCCCCGGGCGCGGCGGCTCGCGCACGATCGGCACCGCGCGCACGCGCGTCGGCGTCTCTTCGAACCAGTCGGGCGAGGCCGAGTCGACGATCTGCCCGCTTGTGAATGCCGACTTCACCTGGGCGCGCCACTGCGGGCGCACCCGCTCGCCGACGATGTCGCGGTAGAAGAGCGTCGCCGCTCCCCCGGGCCGGGTGTGCGCGACGGCGGTGAACTGCGTGTCGGCCGTCGGCACCCACATGACGATGTCAGCAGAGGCAAGGTCGGCCAGCAGCTGTCCGTCACCGGCGAGGCGGTGCAGCCATTCCACGTCGGCCTCATTGGACAGGCCCTGGGCGTAGACGAGATCAGTGAGCGTCGACACGGAATCAGCCTACGGTGCCGTAACCCCCTGCGCGACGCGCACCCGCGGCCGTGTCCGCATCTTCCGCTGCTCGGCGCGGGTGAACACCAGCGGCGGTGCAATGGCGTCGGCCGCGAATCGGCGCACGGCCAGCGGCAATGCGCTCTTGGGTGCGATGTCGGCCATCGGCCGTGCGGCCAGCAGCGCGGCATCCACCCCACGCACGTCGAGCGGCACGAACCAGACATCGCGGATGCCGGCGAATCGCTCGAGCGTGCGCCGGATCTGCCCGCGCGCATCGATGCCGAGCGCCCCAGGTCGCACCTTGTTCGCGATCACCGCGATGGGTGTGGCGCCGACGACCGCACGCAGCTCGCCGTAGCCGCGGAGGAACCGTGCGACGCCCACCGGGTCGGCCGAGAGCACGGCGACGATCCGATCGGCGGCACGCAGCGCCGCGAGGGCGGCGGCGTTGCGACGCGGTCCGTCGGTCAGGTCGCTGACGATCTCTTCGTCGCTCTCCAGGGCGGCCGCGGCATCCACCACCGTGTACTCGGCCCAGTCTCGACACGCCCCCAGCGCGGCGCTCACCCGTCGCTCGCCGAGCTCGGGCCAGCGCCCCGGCCGGTTGATGCCCGGCAGCACCGCCACCGTGCCGTCGCGGACAGGGACGGGGGTACTTATGCGATCGAGCTCGGCGGCGTCGAGCACGCCGCGCTCGGCCTGCCGGCAGGCGGCCGCGAACCCGGGGCCCTCATCGGCGAGCCCCAGCAGGAGCGCCAGCGACGGCGCGTGGCTGTCGGCGTCGAGGAGTCCGACCCGACGCCCGCCGCGGCTGAGCTCGGAGGCGATCTCGATCGCCAAGGTCGAGCGACCGGGCGCGCCGTGCGGGCCCCAGACCGTGATGATCTGTCCCGCCGTGGCAGGTGCGACCGGCGCCGGAGCCGCGGCCGGGGCTGCCAAGATCTCGGCGATGGTCCACGCGTCAGCGTCGGCGGGCAGCACCGGACCCAGCCCGAACGCCGCGGCGCGGCGGGCATCATCACCCGCGCACAGCGGCACGATCCGGGCGCCTGCACGATCGCACGCCTGCACGAGCTCGGGGGTGAGCGCGCGCGCGGTGGCCTCGAGCACGAGCGCATCGACTCCGGTCAGCAAACCGGCGGCGGCACCGGCGGCGAGCTGTTCGGGCGCAACGGTCGCGCGCACGGTCACCCCGGCGCGGATGAGGTCGTCGGCCAGCTGCGCGGCGTGGGATGCTGCGACGACGACGGTCGGCATCAGCGCCCTCCCGCCGGCACGACCGACAGCTCGGCATCGGCGGCGATCGCGGCGAGCGCGGCCGCGACGTCTGCACGCGGGATCACGAGCTCGACCGCGTCGGCACCGCCGCCGATCATCGAGTCGTCGTGCGTCACCGACACGACCGTGGCTGCGGCGACGAGCACGCTCGGGGTCGCGTACCCGCCGTCCTCGGTGGGCATCGCCGCCCACAGGTCGACCGCCGTGCCGGCGACCACACCGCTGGGCACCGTCACGCTGCTGTGCACGACGACGGTCGTCGTCTCCGACTGCGCAGCCGGCGCGGCCGCGGCGATGGGGACCAGCTCGCCGGCGCCGATCGTGCGCGTGGCCACCAGGCCGTCGAGGGTTGCTCCGGGTGCCAGATAGGCGTCGCCGGATCGCCCCAGCGACACGTCGACGACGGTGAAGTCGGCGGTGGTCATCGCATCTCCCGGCACGATCGTGTGCGCGGCGGCATAGACGGGAGCCGTCTGCCGCGACAGGGCCACCACGGCCCACACACCGGCGATGGAGGCGACGATGAGTCCCACACCGAGGAAGAACCGGATGTCGGTCCAGAATCCGCGCCGGCGGGGCCGCACCGGGGTGGGGATCGGCGGCGCGGCGACACGGTCTTCCACAGCTGTCATGTCTTCATCGTGCCGCAGTCGGGAGAAGAGCGTCGAAAGTTATCCACAGGCGGAATCCGGAAGGTGCACGCGCTCCGTTCCCCGCGATAATGAGTGCATGCCCGACACGCCCCCTGCCCCGGAGCGCTTCGTGACTCCTGCCGAGGTCGCGGAGGTCCTCGGCCTGTCCGTCGACGAGGTCGTCGCCCTCGCCATCGAAGGGCAGCTGCGCGGCGTGCGTGTGGGCACCCCCGCGCGCTGGCGGATCGCCGAAGACAGTGTCGCCGCCTACCTCGACGAACAGACCGAGCAGACGCGGCGGATGGCGCTGTGGCGCCAGTCGAACGCGGCGAGCTTTCCCGAGCTGTGGGGCACGGGCGAAGTGCGCCGCCCCGACTGAGCCGGCACGTCGGCCGGTATCGCTCAGACGCCGACGTCGCGTGCCTCGATGCGCACCCACGCCAACGCCGACAGCGGCACCATGCGCACGCCCTGGATGCTTCCGCTCCGACGCGGCGCATCCACGTCGTGCAGCGCGACGTCGAGGTGATCGGCCAGAGCGCGGTCGATCGTGCCGACGAGGCTCCGGCCCACGCGCAGATGCAGCGTGACCGGCACGCGGCGACGCGCGAGATTGCGCAGCACGAAGCCCAGCGTCATGCGCTCCGCGAGGCGCCGAGGGCCGGGCGCGTCGGCGCGGGCGCTGCGCAGCAGCTCGGCCTCCGGCATCCCGATCCCGACCGCGGCATCGAGAGCGACGACGGTCGTCCGCCCGTCAGAACTCTGCAACGCCGCCCAGTCGGCGCCGACGGCGGTGACCGTACCGGTGAGCACCGCACCGTCGGCGAGATCGACCGTCACGGTTGATCCGGAGTCCGCGGCCAGCGTCTGCAGCCGCTCGCGCAGGCCCAACCGCGAGATGCGCAGCCGCTCGGCCTCGGAGTCGAGGGCCGCCCGCTCAGCCTCCCATTCGGAGTCGAGCTGACCCTCGAGGTCTTCGAAGAACCTGTCCCACCGCACGGTGAGAGAGTATGCGATCGGGGCGATCAGGCCGGAAAGTTATCCACAGGTGAGAGGGTTCTCATCATGCTGGGAGTTCGCTGTGTGCTCTACTGGTGCCCGGAAGACCTGACCTGACGCGTCGGGCGCCCGGCGATGACGAGAGGCTGTGTTCGATGGCGATGTATTCAGCGGTTCCATCCGTCTCGCGGTATGTGCGCGACCCGGATCCGGGAGCCGCCGAACGCACGAGCGCCGACCAGCTGCCCGACCCCGAGCCCCTCCTCCGCAACCTCACCCAGGGCGTACTCGAGGTGCTCGCCGGCATCCGCGATGTCAATCAGCTCGCACGCTGGATGACCGAAGACGCTTTCCGATCGCTTGCCACACGCGCGGCGCTGGCCACCCGGGCGCGCAGCGCACGCGGCGTGTCGGCCGCGCGCCCGGTGCACGCCGTCCGCTCGGTGCACATGACGGCGCCCGCCGACGACGCGGTCGAGGCCGTCGTCGTCATCGGCGGCCCCGCCCGCACGCGTGCCCTGGCGATCCGCCTCGAAGGGCTGGACCACCGCTGGCGCGCATCGTCCGTCGCGCTGCTGTGATGCTGTGCGGGCCGGCCCGCACAGCACCGTGCGCTACTGCCTGTACGAGCGCTACTGCCTGTACGAGACGAGGAAGTTGCCGATCCGCTCCACGGCGTCGGCGAGGACCCGCGACTCGGGCAACGTCACGATGCGGAAATGGTCGGGCGTCGGCCAGTTGAAGCCGGTGCCCTGCACAACCAGCACGTGTTCGGCGACGAGCAGGTCGTAGATGAGCTTCTCGTCGTCGCGGATCTCGTAGACGTTCGGATCGAGGCGCGGGAACGCATACAGCGCCCCGTGCGGCTTGTAGCAGGTGACCCCGGGGATGGCCTCGAGCCCCTCCCAGGCGACGTCGCGCTGCTCGTGCAGGCGCCCGGTGGGCCCGATCAGCGCGTCGATGGACTGCACCCCCGACAGCGCCGCCTGCACAGCGTGCTGCGCCGGCACGTTCGGGCACAGACGCGTGGATGCCAAGAGGTTGATGCCCTCGAGAAACCCGGTGGCGTGCTGCGTGGGGCCGGTGATGACGACCCAGCCACTGCGGTAGCCCGCCACCCGATAGGTCTTCGACAGGCCGTTGAAGGTGAGGCACAGCAGATCAGGTGCGAGCGTCGCGAGGTTGATGTGCTGCGCGCCGTCGTACAGGATGCGGTCGTAGATCTCATCGGCCAGCAGCAGCAGCGAGTGCTCGCGGGCGATGTCGACGATCCCCTGCAGCGTCTCGCGGGTGTAGACCGACCCGGTCGGGTTGTTCGGGTTGATGACGACGATCGCCTTGGTGTGTTCGGTGATCTTGCTGCGGATGTCTTTCAGATCGGGCTGCCAGTCGCCCTCCGGGTCGCACAGGTAGTGCACCGGGGTGCCGCCGGCCAGGCTGGTCATGGCCGTCCAGAGGGGGTAGTCGGGTGACGGGATGAGCACTTCGTCGCCCGCGTCGAGCAGCGCCTGCATGGTCATCGTGATGAGCTCGGACACGCCGTTGCCCAGGAACACGTCGTCGGGGTCGAACTTCGGGAAGTCGGGGATCTGCTCGTACCGTGAGACCACGGCACGGCGCGCCGACATGATGCCGCGGCTGTCGCTGTAGCCATGCGCATACGGCACGGCCTCGATCATGTCGCGCACGATCTGGTAGGGCGCGTCAAAGCCGAAGATCGCCGGGTTGCCGGTGTTGAGCTTCAGAATCTTGTGCCCGTCGGCCTCGAGTCGTCCTGCCTCGGCCAGGGCAGCTCCGCGGATCTCGTAGAGGACGTCCTTGAGCTTGTTCGACTGGTCGAGAGGGCGGAGATTCATCCGTTCAGGATAGCGCTGCCCACGCGGCACCCCCGCCACCCCAGGTTGCGGCATCCACCCGCTCGTGCTCCTCGATCGCGTCTCTCCCGCCTTCGCATACGACGGTTCAGTCGTCACAGATGACCACTTCTCTGCCGCCAAACGGTAATCTGCGACGACCGAACGAAAGGCAAGCGAGGACGGGAAGTGCGGGTGGATGCCTCAGGTCGGCATCTCCGCGATGAGCACCGCGACGAGCGCCGCAAGGGGACGAAGGGCCGGTCCGCCCGCGCGGGGCCGGCCTTGCGATCACGCGAGGGGCCGACCCTGCAGATGCCGCGCGCGGCGGCCCGCGGCCTACTTGCGCTTCTGCGCAGCGCGACGGTCGGCGCGGTTCTGCGGCGCCGCGTCGTTGTCGCCCTGCTGCGGCGCCGACGTCGGCTGGCCGAACGCCCCGCGAGCGGCGGGCTGCTCGGGCGCCGGCGCCTGTGCCGCCTGCGCAGCGGCCGCCGCCTGGCGCACACGGCTGGTCGCCGCCTGCTGCACCTGGCCGCGGTCGTTGCGCACCTCGACCTCGCCGCCCTCGTTCGAGGCCGAGTACTCGAGCCGCTGGGCGTCCTGCGTGGGAGCGACCAAGCCCTTCGCCTCGACGTCGAGCTCGCCTTCGCCTTCACGACGCACCTCGACCTCGAGGTTGTACAGGTAGCCGATCGACTCTTCCTTGATCTGGCCCATCATCGTCTGGAACATCTGGAAGCCCTCGCGCTGGTACTCGACGAGCGGGTCGCGCTGGGCCATGGCGCGCAGGCCGATGCCGTCCTTGAGGTAGTCCATCTCGTACAGGTGGTCGCGCCAGCGGCGGTCGAGCACCTGCAGCACGACGCGGCGCTCGAGCTCGCGCATCGCCGGCTCACCGAGCATCTCCTCACGCTTGGAGTACGCGATCTTCGCATCCGAGAGGATCTCACGCTTGAGCACCTCGGGGGTGATCCGGCCCCTGTTGCCGGCCTCGGCGACGACCTCGTCGATGGTCACGCTGACCGGGTAGAGCGTCTTCAGTTCGGTCCACAGCGAGTCGAAGTCCCAGCTCTCGGTGTGGCCCACCGAAGTGTGGTCGTCGATGATCTCGTTGATCGTGTCTTCGATGAAGTGCTGCACGCGGTCTTCGATGTCGTCGCCCTCGAGCATCTGGCGCCGGTCGGCATAGATAGCCTCGCGCTGGCGGTTGAGGACGTCGTCGTACTTCAGCACGTTCTTGCGGATCTCGGCGTTGCGTGCCTCGACCTGCGACTGCGCGCTGCGGATCGCACGGGTGACCATCTTCGACTCGATGGCCACGTCGTCGGGGAAGTTCGTGCGCGCGAGGATCGCCTCGGCGGCGCCCGACTGGAAAAGCCGCATCAGGTCGTCGGTCAGCGACAGGTAGAACCGGCTCTCGCCCGGGTCTCCCTGACGGCCCGAACGACCGCGCAGCTGGTTGTCGATGCGACGCGACTCGTGGCGCTCCGTGCCCAGGACGTAGAGGCCCCCGGCTTTCACGACGTCTTCGGCTTCGGCATCCACCTTCGCCTTCACGGATTCGTAGACCTCGTCCCACGCAGCTTCGTACTCCTCCGGCGTCTCTTCCGGGTCGAGGCCGCGATTGCGCATCTCCTGCACGGCGAGGAACTCCGCGTTGCCGCCGAGCATGATGTCGGTACCGCGACCTGCCATGTTGGTGGCGACGGTCACGGCGCCCAGGCGCCCGGCGCGGGCGACGATCTCGGCCTCGCGCGCGTGGTTCTTCGCATTGAGGACCTCGTGCTTGACGCCCTTCTTGGCGAGCATGCGCGAGAGGTACTCGCTCTTCTCCACGCTGATCGTGCCGACCAGGACCGGCTGGCCCTTCTCGTGACGCTCGGCGATGTCCTCGACGACCTGCACGAACTTCGCCGGCTCGTTCTTGTAGACGAGGTCGGACTTGTCTTTGCGGATCATCGGCTTGTTCGTCGGGATCGGCACGACGCCCAGCTTGTACGTCGACATGAACTCGGCCGCTTCGGTCTCGGCCGTACCGGTCATGCCCGACAGCTTGTCGTACAGGCGGAAGTAGTTCTGCAGCGTGACGGTTGCGAGGGTCTGGTTCTCGGCCTTGACCGGCACACCTTCCTTGGCCTCGATGGCCTGGTGGATGCCCTCGTTGTACCGGCGCCCGACGAGAATGCGGCCGGTGTGCTCGTCGACGATCATGACCTCGTCGTTCATGACGACGTAGTCGGTGTCGCGCTTGAACAGGGCAACGGCCTTGATCGAGTTGTTCAGGAACGAGATGAGCGGGGTGTTCGCCGACTCGTACAGGTTCTCGATGCCGAGATAGTCCTCGACCTTCTCGATGCCGGGTTCGAGCACGCCGACGGTGCGCTTCTTCTCGTCGACCTCGTAGTCGACGCCGGCCTCGAGGGTCTTGGCGACCTTCGCGAACTCGTTGAACCAGCGGTTCGCCTCGCCCGACGACGGGCCCGAGATGATGAGCGGCGTGCGGGCCTCGTCGATGAGGATCGAGTCGACCTCGTCGACGATGGCGTAGAAGTGGCCGCGCTGCACGAGATCGGACTTCTGCCACGCCATGTTGTCGCGCAGGTAGTCGAAGCCGAACTCGTTGTTCGTGCCGTACGTGATGTCGGCGTTGTACTGCTCGCGGCGCACGTCGGGGGTCTGCCCCGAGATGATGGTGCCGGTCGTCATGCCCAGGGCACGGAACACGCGCCCCATCAGCTCTGACTGGTACGACGCCAGGAAGTCGTTCACCGTGATGATGTGCACGCCCTCGCCGGCGATCGCGTTGAGGTAGGCGGGCAGGGTGGCCACCAGCGTCTTGCCCTCACCGGTCTTCATCTCGGCGATGTTGCCGAGGTGCAGGGCCGCGCCGCCCATCAGCTGCACGTCGTACGGACGCTGACCGAGCGTGCGTCGCGCGGCCTCGCGGACCGCGGCGAAGGCCTCGGGCATGAGCTTGTCGAGCGACTCGCCCTTCTTGTACCGCTCGCGGAATTGGGCGGTTTCGTCGCGCAGTTCGTCGTCCGTGAGCGCCGAGTACTCGTCTTCGAGCGCGTTCACGGCCTTCACGACCTGCTGAAGCCGCCGCAGAATGCGGCCCTCACCGGCGCGAAGAAGTTTCTCGAAAGCATTGGCCACGGAGGATCTCCATCTATCGGGTGTGAGCGGTGCGCGGGATCGAACCGGGCACACCCACCCATGTTATCCACCGGCGGCCTTTGAAGGTGCTGGCAGACGGATGGGTGGATGCCGCGGGACGGGGCGTTGGAACGGTGCGGGATGCCGGGGCGCGGCGCGTCGGGCCGCCCCGCCCGAGCGGCGCCGATGCGCGAACGCCGTGCGAGAGCGTCGGGCTGTGCGGCTCACTCCCCCGACGACGAGTACACGCGAACCGGCGCGACGGCGTGCGGCTGAAGGCCCGCGACGATAGCGACGACGCCCAGTCCGATGAGGGCGACCGTGCGGCTCACGATCATGAGGGCGCTGTAGGCCAAGAGGGCGCTCGTGTCCATCGACAGCAGGATCCCGCCGGCGGCGTATTGGCCGAGCGGAGGCACCACGCACAGCACCAGCGCAATCAGCGGCGTGAAGCGGTAGGCGCGCGGGATGACCGCCGCCCGCCACACCAGTACGACCGCGATGACGGCGAGTACCACCGGGACCAGCTGCAGGCTGATCCCCACGACGGCCTTCGCGTCTTCGTTGTCGCGGTCGACGGGGGTATTCAGCAGCGGGATCATCGGCGCCACGACGCGCACGAGCAGCGGCCATACGGCCAGCGCGCACAGCACGATGGTGCCGCCGATCCGCCGCGCGACGACGCTGTCCCGGCCGATCGCGAACAGCACGAGGGACGCGCACCACAGCGCATCGGCGACGAACGCGACGGCGGTGGTGACGTCCAGCGGTGCGATGGCCTGCCACAGCAAGCCGGGTACGGCACTGGCCGCCAGGCAGATGCCGCCCCACACCCAGGTCGGACGAACCATTCGTGCGGAACCCGGCGCTGCGTCAGTGGCATCCATGCACCACACGTTATCGGGGCATCGCGGTCTACCTCAGCCGCTCCACGGGTCGCACACGCGCACACCCAGTGGCGCGAGATCTTTCACATTGCGCGTCGCCGGCCGACACCGCCGGCGAGTTATCCACGGCCCGCGACACGCCACCCAGAATCTTCTTCCCTCTGGTTTCTCAGTATGTATATACTCGGCAACTACATACTCGGAAAACACCTATGAGAGGCGGGCCGATGTCGGTCAAGCAGAGTCTGCTGGCGATCCTGGATCAGGGCGCCTGTTACGGATATCAGCTGCGCCACGAGTTCGACCGGCGCACCGGGTCGACCTGGCCGCTGAACGTCGGCCAGATCTACAACACGCTCGAGCGCCTCGAGCGCGACGGCCTCGTCGCCAAGGGCGAGGTCGACGAGCAGGGCCACGTGTTCTTCGAGATCACGGATGCCGGCCGCGCCGAAGTGCGCTCGTGGTTGGACTCCCCCGTCGAGCGCGGGCAGGGCACGCGCGATGAGCTGGCGATCAAGCTGTCGCTGGCGGCGACCCTGCCGGGCGTGGATGTGGCCGAGGTCATCCAGACGCAGCGCAAGGCGTCGCTCGCGCAGCTGCAGGAGCTCAACCGCGCCAAGTACGCCGGCGCCGACCCCGAGGGGCCCGAAGAGCTTGCCTGGTCGCTCGTCGTCGACTCGATGATCTTCCAGGCCGAGGCCGAGGTGCGGTGGCTCGACCACACCGAGCAGCGGCTCGCGATGCGTCCGCACCACGCGATGGAGCTCGAGCTGTCGACCGAGCGACCGAAGCGCGGGCGGCCGGCGGCGAGCGCCGCAGCAGACAGAGCAGTCAAGAGCGAGAAGACGGAGGCGGTCCGATGAGCGAAGCGATCCTGCGCATGGTGGGAGTGAGCCAGCAGTACGGGGTCGGCGAGACGAGCGTCTCGGCCCTGTCGGGCGTCGACCTCGAGGTCGCGCGCGGCGAGCTGGTCGCGATCATGGGCGCGTCGGGTTCGGGCAAGTCGACGCTGCTCTCGATCGCGGGCGGGCTGGCGCATCCCACCACCGGCGAGGTCATCGTCGAGGGGCGTCACCTCTCCACCGCGTCGCCGCGCGAGCTGGCCCTGCTGCGGCGTCGGTCCCTGGGCTTCGTGTTCCAGGACTTCAATCTCATTCCGACCCTCACGGCGCTCGAGAACGTCACGCTGCCGCTGGAGCTCGACGGCTTCCGAGCCCGGCCGGCGCGTCGTGCGGGTCGGGATGCGCTCACCTCGGTGGATCTGGCCGACAAGTTCGCCGCCTACCCCGACGACCTGTCGGGCGGGCAGCAGCAGCGCGTCGCCATCGCCCGCGCCGTGGTCGGCGGGCGGCGTCTGATCCTGGCCGACGAACCGACCGGCGCGCTCGACTCGGTCACCGGCGAACTCGTCTTGAAGGTGCTGCGCACGCGAGTGGATGCCGGAGCCGGCGCCATCCTCGTCACCCACGAGCCGCGCCACGCGGCGTGGGCCGATCGCATCGTCTTCCTGCGCGACGGGCGGATCGTCGACGAGACCCGGCGCGACGGCGTCGAGGTGTTGGCCGAGGTGCCGGCGTGAGCGCGCATCGCCCCGCGCGCGGCGCGCAGCGCCGATTCGTCCGGCCGGAGCGCCGGGCGACCCGGCCCTCGCCTCGGGCGAGGGGAATGGCCGAGGCGAGGGCGCTTTCGCCGCATTCGGCCCTCGCGTCGGCAGATCCCCTCGCCTCAGGCGAGGAGCAGAGTGGATGCCGCGGCCCGCGGCCCCCGGTTTCGCTGCGCTCGCTCAGGGACCTGACCTCGACCGAGGCCGCGCGATGAGGGGGCGGGGTGCCGCGGCCCGCCGCGGCGCGCGTACCGGCACAGCCCGCCCGAGCGCGTGGGCGCGCTGGCGCGCCGACCTGCGGCTCGCCGGACGGCAGGTGCGCCGCACGAAGGGATCGAGCGCGCTCGTGGTCGCGCTCGTCGCGCTGCCGGTTCTCGCCCTGTCGGGCGGAGTCGTGTTCGCAGACAGCCACATGAGCACGCCGGCCCAGCGGGCCGACATGGCGCTCGGCCAGGGACAGTCGTGGGTCGGCATCGCCGGCGGCGCCGACCCGAGCCGCATGCAGGCGGTCGATGATCCGAACTGGGCCGACGTCGATGTCGACGACAACGGTGATCCGATCCACGAGCAAGGACCGGCTCCGACCGATGTGGCCGGCGCCGTGCCGGCCGGCACCCGCACGATCGAGGTCACGCAGTACGGCAGCGTGTCGGTGAACACGGCGGGAGGCATCGGCCAGGTCGAGGCTGTGACCGGCCCTGCGTGGGATCCGGTGCTGACCGGTCGGTATGTCACGCTCGATGGATCGGCACCGGAGACCGGCGCGCAGGCGATGGTGAGCCCGGGCCTGCTGAAGCGACTGGGGGCGTCGATCGGCGGCACGGTGACCCTCACCGACTCCGACCGAACATTCACGATCACGGGGACCCTGCGCGAGCGTGATCGTGAGCCGAGCGACGACGTCATCTTCCTGCCCGCGGCGGCCTCCGGCCTGGTGCAGGGCGGTGTCCCGGGCTGGTTCGTGCCCGACTGGCAACCTGACTACGCGCAGCTCCAGCAACTGAACCATGACGGATACGTCGCCCTCGCCCGCGACCTCGCCGTGAATCCACCCGCGGGCGCCACGGTTGCGAACGGCACCGACAGCTCGTGGTTCTGGGTGGGTGTGACCATCGCGACCATCGCTGCGGCGTTCGGCGGGTACCTGGTCGTGCTGCTGGCCGGTGCCGCCTTTGCCGTGGCCGCCCGGCGCCAGGAGCGCTCGCTCGCGATGGCGGTGAGCGTGGGGGCTTCGCGCTCTGACGTGTTCCGCATCGTCGTGCTGCAGGGCACCGTCTTGGGGGCGGTCGGGGGCGTGCTCGGCTCGGCGGTCGGTGTCGGGCTCGGCTTCGCTCTGCTCGCAGTCACCGACCACGGAGTGGCCGGCTCGTTCTGGGGGCACTGGAGCTACGACGTCCCATGGCTGGTCATCGTCGGAGTCGTGGTGTTCGCGATACTGGTCGGCACGATCTCTGCCATCGCACCCGCGCGTGCCGCGACCCACGGCGACCCGCTCGCCGCACTGCGCGGGTCGCGCCGACCGGTCACGCTCAACGTCCGCCGACCGCTGTGGGCGTTGCTGGTCATGGCGGTGGGACTGATCGCGTCCATCGGCGGCGCTCTCGGGACCGCGGCCCTCGACCGCGCCACGAACGCCGACCCGACCGGACAGTTGCACGCGACCCTCATCATCGCCGCGATCTTGGGACCACTCGTCTTCCAGATCGGGCTGATCGTGGCCGGCCACTTCACCCTCGCGCAGGTGGCGAAGGTCCTGTCGCGATGGGGGCTCGCTGCCCGAATCGCGGGGCGAGATGCCGCGGCCAACCCCTCACGGGTGGTCCCGGCGTTCGCGGTCATCGCCGCGTGCGTGTTCGTCGCCGCGTTCTCGATCTCGGTCGTGGGCATGACCGCGAGGGAGACCAATGACAACTACAGCTGGGAAGGCCATCCGGGCACGGTCGCGGTAGGCATGTGGGGCGACGATGCCGCCACGCATCCCGACGATTTCGTCGAGGCTGCTCGACACGTCGTTGCCGGCACCGGTGCAACCAAGACCGCCACTGTCTGGACGACGGCGCAGCCGGTGACGGACGATGACGGCAATCCGATCGACCCGGACGCGCCGGAGTGGACGTTGACCACACCAACAGGTCACGCCAACGATCCGTCGTTCGTCTATGACGCTGGTGGGCAGGTCGCCGTACTCTCTCCCGACGACCTCGAGACGGTGCTCGGCCCCGTGCCCGCAGCCGCCCGCGACGCCTTCCGCGACGGAACGGCGCTGTCAATCGCCAAATTCCCGAACCTCGATGACGACTCGGAGGTGACGGTCTCCATGTGGAAGTCCGCTTCCCTGACCGACTTCCGCCAGCAAGCGTATTCACAGTCACCACCGCCAGCGGCATCCCTTCCCTCGCCCATCAGCACCACCTCGATCCCGATGATGCGCGCGTCGCTGCAGTATCCGCAGGGCAGCATGCAGCTGGTGATCTCCACGGCCACGGCGAAGCGCCTGGGGATGGCGCTGCAACCGCAGACGCTCTACGCGCTCTACCCGAAGGCGCCGTCGACGTCAGTGGTCGACGGGATCACCGCCGCCGTCGCGAACACGCGTATCGGCTCGAACGGAGTCCTCAACGTGCAGGTTGAAAAGGGCCCCGCGTCGTTCGACCCGGTGCTGTGGCTGATCGTTGCGGCGGCCATGGTGCTCGTGTTCGGCGCCGGCTCGGTGTGTCTGGGCCTCGCCCGCTTCGAGCGACGCCCCGACGACGCGACGCTGGCTGCGGTCGGCGCGGGCGGCCGCATCCGCCGGGGCATCGGCGCCTGGCAGGCTGTGACCATTGTCGGCATCGGCACGGTCGTCGGCACGGTCTCGGGCACAATCTCGGCGTGGGCGCTGACCAAGGCCTCCAACGGCCTCTACTCGTTCGCCGCCACGCCGTGGCTCTGGCTCGCGATCACGGCGTTCGGCCTGCCGCTGGTCATGGCCGCAGCATCCTGGCTCATCCCGCCCCGCGCGCCCGACCTCACCCGCCGGACGGCTATCGCATGACCGGCCGGCCGAGCGCGTGGGCGCGTTGGCGAGTCGACCTGCGGCTCGCCTGGCGGCAGGTGCGGCGCACCAAAGGCTCGAGCGCACTCGTCGTCGCGCTCGTGGCGCTGCCGGTGATGGCTCTGACAGCGGGGGTCGTGTTCTGGGCGAGCCACCAGGCCACTCCGCAGCAGCACGTTACGCTCGAGCTCGGTCAGAACCAGGCATGGGTCCAGATCGTCGGTGGTGCGAACCCGCTCAGAGAACAGGCCATCGACGACCCCTTGTCGTTCGCCATGGACGGTGCGCAGGAGGAAGACGACCGGGGAAACGCGGCCCCCACGAGCCCTCAGGCGTTCTTGCCGCCGGGGACCCGAACCATCGAGGTCCACCAGGGCGGCACCGCGTACGTCGAGACGGCAGCGGGCACCGCGCATGTTGCGACGACCACCGGCCCGGTGTGGGATCCCGTGTTCGCCGGACGTTACACGGTTCTTGAGGGCACGGCTCCGGCGTCCACTTCCGAAGCCATGGTGACCCCGGGCCTGCTCGCCCGGCTCGGCATGGACATCGGAGGCACTGTCACCTTCCCCGACGAGCACACGACGCTGACGATCACGGGCACGATGCGCGAGCTCGACGAGCCCCCGGGCGTCAACCAGCTGTTTCTGACTGAGCCGGGTGATCTGGTCACCGACTCCGGCGCCGCTCGCTGGTATACGCCCGACTGGCAGCCTGATGTCCAGACGCTGCCGGCGCTGAACCACGCTGGGCTCGTCGCCTTCGCCCGCGATCTCGTCCTCGATCCGCCTGCCGGCTCACGACTGGCCAGCGACGATGCGGGCGCGATGTGGACGGCGGCCGCGTATACCGGCGTCGGCGCAGCCTTCGAGGGCTACCTCGTCGTGCTGTTGGCCGGCGCCGCGTTCGCGGTCTCCGCACGACGCCAGGCGCGCTCGCTCGCCGTCGCGGTCAGCGTGGGCGCGCGCAGAGCGGACGTGTTCCGCGTCGTCCTGCTGCAGGGCGCCGTACTCGGGCTCATCGGAGGCGCGGTCGGCGCGCTGCTCGGACTAGGGCTGACCGCCGCCGCGCGCACCCTGCTCGACGACCACGTCGTCGGCTCGTTGACTTCGGGTTGGGGCTGGAACGTCCCCTGGCCCATGGTCATCGCGATCGTCGTGTTCGCGGTCGCCGTCGGACTGCTGTCGGCGGCAGCACCCGCACGCTCGGCGACTCGCGGCGATGTGCTGGCGGCGCTGCGGGGCTCTCGCCGGCCGGCGAGGCTTCGCCCGCATCGCCCCGCATGGGGCGTGGGCCTGATGGTGCTCGGGATGGCAGCGACGATCGCCGGAGCGCTGCTTATGGCCGCGCTGAACGCAGCCAAGCCGATCGACTACCAGAGCCCATGGCGCGCGGTGGCGCTGGGGGCGATCATCGCCGGCCCACTGGTCTTCCAGGTCGGCATGATCGTCGGAGGGCACTGGACGCTCTCGGTGCTCTCGCGCGTGCTGTCGCGGATGGGAGTGGGCGCCCGTCTGGCGAGTCGGGATGCCGCAGCCAATCCCTCGCGCGTCGTGCCGGCGTTCGCAGCGATCGCCGCGTGCGTGTTCGTGGCATCGTTCGCCCTGTCGATGACGGCGATGTTATCGGCAGGCACCACGCGGACGTACCGGTGGGCGGGCCATCCGGGAACGGTGACCGTCTGGATGTGGGGCGACCACATGTCGGATACCAAGACCTTCCTCGATCCCGCTCGCAGTGTCCTCGCTGCCTCGACGCCGCGAACGACGGCCCTCGTCTCGACCCCCGCCGAGCCGACCCTCGACCCGAACACTCTTGAGGCACAGGATCCGACCGCCAGGGCGTGGTCGGTCGCCAAAGCACACAGCGAAGACCCCTCGTGTGCACACTGCCGGGACGACTACCGGTATCTGTTCGGCGCCACGCTGCGCGTCATCGCGCCCGACGACCTCACGACCCTGCTGGGCGTCTCTCTGGGCGTCGCCGACCTCGACGCCTTTCGCAACGGCAGCGCACTCGCCGTCGACCGCTATGGCTTCGGAGACGACACTGCGACGATCGCCGAATGGACCGCGGCGGGACAATCGGAATATGTCACGACCGAGGGAGGCTCCTCCGGACCCGCGGCGCTGCACACCGTTCCCATGCGATCGGTCGCGGTGCCGTACCCGCAGGAGGAGGATGTCGTGTACATCGCCACTGCCACTGCGGGGAAACTCGGGATGTCGCTCGAGCCGGAGAGAATCGTCGCGACCTATGCGGCCCCACCGGCGGACTCTGTCATCGACGCGATGACCGCTGATGCCGCAAACATCCGCATCGGGCGCGAGGGCCGGATCGGCGTGTACGCCGAGAAGGGTCCGGCCGCGGTCAGCCCGGTGCTGTGGCTCATCAGCGCCGCGACGGCGGTGCTGGTGATCGGCGCGGGCTCCATCTGCCTGGGCCTCAGCCGATTCGAACGACGCCCAGACGATGCCACGCTCACGGCCGTAGGTGCGCGCCCGACCACGCGGCGCGTGGTGAGCGCCTGGCAGGCGGCGATCGTGGTCGGGCTGGGCACGGCCGTGGGCGTCACCGCGTCGCTACTGCCGACGTGGGGCGTCGCGCAGACGACCGCGGATTACCTGCGCTTCACCGAAGTCCCCTGGCTCTGGCTCGCGATCACGGCGTTCGGTCTGCCGCTGGTCATGGCCGCGGCATCCTGGCTCATCCCGCCCCGCGCGCCCGATCTCATCCGCCGCACGGCTATCGCATGAGGCCGCTCCGGGCCGCGGTGGCAAAGGGCTCCTGTTCAGCAGTCACTTCTGACCGGTGTTCCACGATCGAGCCCGCAGATACTGCCTGCTGAATGCACCGCGAGGCACGTCGAGCCGGTCGCCGTTGGGCAGCCGCGCACGCGCGGATTCAGTCGTCACAGATGACAGGTTTCCCGCGACAGAACGGTAATCCATGACGACCGAAATTCGCGCCGTCGATTCGGTCGTCACAGATGACGATTTTCCCGCGACAAAACGGTAATCCGCGACGACCGAACGACGGCAGCCCCATCGGGTGAGCGCCGCGCGAGGGCACGCCGGATCCTTGACCCGGAACGCGGGTTCGGTCGCGCTCGCCCCACGATCCGAAGAACTCTGACAGGATGTCGCGATGCGTGTGCAGCACGCGATGAACACGCACAGCATCGTCATCGACCGTGTAAACGACGACATACGGGAACCGTCGCAGCGCGAGACTGCGCACCTCGTCGACGCCGATTTCCACGGCCAGGCGTGTCGAACCGATCCAAGGATGCTCGGCCAGCACGTTGCGCGCGGCCTCGAGCGCGTCGATGAACCCGAACGCGGCGTCTGGCGCGCCCTCGGCTACGTAGTACGACACGGCCTCGTCGATGTCGTCATCCGCACGGCGAGAAGTGACGACGCGATGCGTTGTCACTTCTGCACGCCGTGTGCCCGTTCGCGCAGACGGTCGAAGTAGGCGGCATCCATCTCCGATCCCTCTGGCGACGCCATGCCCTCGACCACGAGTGCGCGCACGCGCGCGCGGCTCTGCTCGCGACGAATCAGGTCGCGCACGAACTCGCTGTTCGTGCCGTACCCGCGCTCGCTCACCTGCGCCTCGACGAACTCCTTCAGCTCGTCGGGCAGCGAGATGTTCATGGTGGTCATGCGTTCAGGATAGCTTCGATGGCAAAGTTTGTCATCGAAGGCGGCCCGGCACGCGGTTGAGTCGTCACAGATGACGGTTTCAGCGCGACAAAACGGTAATCCGTGACGACCGAACGGCGAACGACGAGTGGATGCCGCGGCCGCGCCACCGACGAAGAGTGGATGCCGCGGCTCGAGGCTTGGCCGCGGCATCCGGCTCCTACTTCGTCACCTCGAAGATGCCGTGGGCGCCGCGCTCGGCGTCGATCATGAAGTGCGACACGAAGGGGTAGTGCCCGGCCTCGGGGAACGACAGCTCGGCGAAGCCACCCTGCGCAGGCATCAGGCCCAGCGCCTGCGAGCCGGTGTCGGTCGCATCCTTGATCAGGTACCGCCCCTCGCTCCACACGGTGTCGAACTGCCCGCCCACGATGTGGAAGCTCGTGGACCGGTCGGGCCCGGCATCCAACACCCACACGCGCACCCGGTCACCCACGGCGGCCGTCAGCGGTGCGTGGTCGTACTGGTTCGCGTAGCCGTTGAAGACCACGAGGTCGGGGCGGTCCTCCGCGATCTTGTCGGTGTCGACGGATCCGCCGTCGTGCGAGCCGAGGTAGTACTCCCCCTGCACGAGCACGTACGACTCGTCCACCGCGGGCAGCTCCTTCGGCTCGATGACCACGGCGCCGTACATGCCGTTGGCGATATGCGCGGTCATGGGCATCGTCGAGCAGTGGTACATCCAGATGCCTGAGCGGGTCGCGGTGAACGTGTAGGTCAAACTCTCGCCCGGTGCTATCGTGCGCATCGGCTCGTCGGGTGCGAGAGATCCGGCATGGAAGTCGATCGAGTGCCCCATGTCGCCGTCGTTGATCAACGTCACCACGAATGTGTCGCCGACCCTGCCGTGCAGCACCGGTCCGGGCGCCGTGCCGTTGTACACCCACAACGTCTGCGTCACGCCGGGCGCCACCTCGATCTTCTTGTCGGTGACGGTCATGGTCACCCGCCTTGTCACCGGCTTCGACGACGCGGCCAGCGCCGGCAGCTTCGCGTTGTACGGCTCGAAGCCCGGCCCCGGATCCGCCGACAGGTCGATCCCCGAGGTCGACCCCATGTCCATATCGCCCATGTCCATGTCGCCCATGTCGTCGGTCGCCGAGGGTGACGGAGAGGCGGTGGATGCCGCAGCCCCCGTGACCTTCACTGTCATGGTCATACCGAGCTGCTTGTGACCGATGATCGAGCACCAGCCGTCGAGGTCGGCGGTGATCACACCCACGTCGATCGTCTCGCTCTCACCCGGCGAGAGGCGATGGCCTGCGACTCCGTTCGAGAAGACGAGGTCGTGCACCATCGACGTGTCGACGTTGGTCAGCTCGATCTTCAGCCGGGTGCCCGCGGGCACCTCGATCGTGTTGGGCGTGTACTTGTAACTCGTCGCCTGCACCTGCACGACCTTGACCGGCGCGTTGGCATCGGCGGCTCCGGCCGACGCGCTCCACCCGAGCGAGACCGGGTCGACGGCAGCGGTCACCGCGACGGCGAGCACGACGGCCAGCAGCCCCGCGACCGCCTGCCCGGCACGGTGAGGTTTGTCGCCCTCGGGTCTGATCGGCCCGTGCGGGCGGTCGCCCGAGGCCATCCCGGCCTTGGTCGCGGCCAGCCCTTCGCCCGACTTCTTCGCCCGCCCCTGCGCGCGCATGCCCAACAGCATGAGCACGAGGAACGACGCCATCGCGATGAAGAAGAGAAGGGATGCCACGACCCGCATCAGGCTCGACACGGGCAGAGCGCACACGACGAGCGCGGCGTTGGCGACGGCGATGCGCAGCGCCCCGCCACGGTCGAACACGGTGGTGCCGATGCGCACCGGTGTGGGTCCGCCACCGAGCACCACGGGGATGAGGTAGCTGAGCGCGCCCAGCAGCACCTGGGCGGCGAAACCGGCGGCCAGGAACGGGACGATCTGGTCCACGGCATCCGGCACCCCGTCGAACCCGGTGCCGCCGAGGAACGAGACGATCGTGGCGACGATGAGCCAGATCACGCTCCCGATCCACCACAGCACGCCCATGCCGATCGACAGCGCCGAGAAGCTCCGCGGCGGCGCTTGACGGGCGGCGCGCCACAGCGACACCCCGATGATCGACAGGCCCACGACATAGCCGATCAGGCCGGTGACCAGAACCGGCAGCAGGGCTGCGGCAGCCCCTGCTGCAGCCACCAGCACGGAGGCGGCCAGTACCGGCAGCGCGCGAGCGGCTCCGGTCGCGGCATGCTCGTCGGCGCGCGTGCGCAGAATCGTCGGCCACAGCGTCACGAGCGTGCCGGCGATGGTGAGGCCGATCCAGCCGAGCACGTTCAGCAGCGCGTGCGCGAGCACGAGGTTCGCGGCCGAGTTGTCGTGCGCGAGCCAGGCGCCCAGTGCCGCGCCGATCGGCAGTATCGCCGCTGCGGCGATGTAGTAACGGATCGTCTTGCCGAACCGGCCCGGCAGGCTCTTGCGCGAACGTGCGTACAGACTCGCGCCGTGCCAGATCACGCCGGCGATCAACGCGGCCGCGCCCACCAAGGTCAGCGGCCACACCGTCGAGAGAACCCCTGCCACCACGAGCACCGCGCCGCCGTTGGTCAGGGCCAGCCGCCAGCTCTGCAGCTGTCGCCCGCGCACGGTCGGCGACGAGCGCAGCAGCGCGTAAGAGAAGTACTGGCTCCACACCATGATCGCGTGGGTGACCCCGCCCAGGAGCAGCAGGTGGATCATCAGCCAGCGGGGCTCGGGCAGCCACCGGTGCGTGACGACGGCCACCGCCACGAGCACCAGCCAGAGCAGGGTCGGGATGTCGCGCAGCGCCCAGAATCCGCGGCCCGGCGCCTTGTCGTCGGGGTTCTTGGGTGCGACGGGAGGCTTCGGGGAGCTCATTCCTGTCCTTCGGGAGTGTCGGCGGCGGGGCGCGACGTCGTCGGCACGCGGGAGGAAACCGGGTGGGATGCCGCGACCCGGGCGGGAGCGGCATCCCGTCTCTTCTCATTCTTCTTCGGCGGGCCGAGGATCGCACTCGTGACGGCCGTGACAACGAACAGGAGCAGCGCTATCACTCCGAGCACGCCGCCGACCTGCCAGCCGATGGGCTGGGCGAGGCCGTCGCCGATCCAGAGGCGGACGATGAGGCTCAGTTGCAACACGGCCGCCGGCACCCAGAACGCGGCGCGGTACGGCAGATCGATGTGCAGCACCGCGGGCAGGATCGTTGTGGCGTGCGCCATGATCATCGAGATCGTGTAGCCGAGGAAGACGGCGTGCACTATTGCGTCGTACGCCGGCTGCGCGTCGGGGTAGCCGAACAGCAGCGCGACGCCGGCGACGGCCAGCCAGACGTAGCCGGAGAGGATGCAGGCCGCCATGTAGCGCGCGGCGCCCTTCGCCCGGATCGTGCGCCGGGCGATGTCGTGCACGATCAGCCAGGCCACCATCGCCAGCAGTGCGAGGCCCAGCAGGATCGCCCCCGCGTCGGGGAAGATCACGCCGATCACCAGGGCGATCGTGATGGTCCATGCGTGCACGAGCAGGCGGTTGCCCGCGTTCGGGCCCATCGTGATGCGCGCCAGCTCGACGCGTTCGGCCGCGATCGTGAGCACCACGAAGCCGATGAGCCAGGGCAGCACGTGATCCATCGTGGCCTGGGTGAGCCAGATGACCGAGCCCGCGCAGCCGAGCCCGGCGCCCAGCAGCTGCACGAGCAGCGGCGCGTCGTACTGGCGCCGCCACAGCGGGATGTAGATCAGGGTGAACGCGGCAGTGCCCGCCACCAGCAGCACCTTCGCGGCCACCAGTGGCACCGGATCAGCCAGCAGCGCGATGCCGCCCAGACCCAGCAGCCCGGGTGCGATGAACCCGTACCATTTCGCCAACGCGGTGGCGCGCTCGAGGGCGATGAGGGTGCCGACGAAGCCGAGCACCATCAGCATGCCGTGCACATCGGGCAGCCGCGCCGCGCTCACCGGTGCGGGCACGCCCAGCAGCAGCAGGGCGGCGTCGAGTCCGGCCAGCAACGAGAGGCCGGCGGGCAGAATCCACAGCAGGCGCCACGAGGGTCCGCGGCGACGGCGGGCGCTCATCGGGCGATCCGCAGCTGCAGAGTGCAACGGCCGGGCGCGCTGAACGGGATGAGCCGGGTGTCGGCCTCGTCGCCCGTCGAGGCGAGCACGCCGTCGATCATGCCTTGGTGGACGGCGCAGATGATGGTGGGATGCCTCGTCGCCGCCTCGATGAGCGGGCAGCGAGACAGCATCACGTCGTCCCCGCGGTCCTCGGGCGCGAAGCCCTGCTCGCGCATGACGTCGATCACGGTCTGTCGCGGGGAAGGGAGCTGCGCGGCTTCGGACGGCGGAGTGGATGCCGCGACCTCGGCCGCGGCGATGGACGCGCGCCGCGCCGCGATCTCCTGGCCCCAGCGTCGCCCGGCCTCGCGCGCCCGGCCAATGGGGTCACCGCCGGCCTGCGCGAGCGAGTCGGCCAAGACACCGGCCAGCGCTGCATAGGGGTTCTCCGGGTCGGGCCGCGCTGCGGTCCACAGCCACGCCGGCCGCCCGCGCCCGGCGGCGGGCTCGCGCTCGCGCCCGATGTATCCGTCGGCATACAGCTGGTCGAGGTGTCCGCGCACGGTGTTCTCGTGCAGTCCGGTCGCGGTCGACAGCGCGGCCGTCGAGACCGGAGAGCTCTGCGCCTCGACCATGCGCAGCACCATCTCCCGTGTCTCGGAGTGACGCCTGCCCGACGCCGACAGACGCCGCCTCGCGGGTCCGTCGATCACCGAAGGTCCGCCGTTCGTGGCATCCCGCGTCGACCGATTACCCTCACGACGATTTTCCACGGAATACAGTGTAATAAACTTGCCGCGAACTTCGCGAACGTCATCGCGAAAGCCGAGCAGACGGGAGACGTCATGTCGAACATCGAGATCCATCAGTCCCGCGAGGATGCCGCCAGCGCAGCCGCGCACGACCACGCCACGGAGTGCACGTGCGGCGAGGTCAACGAAGACCTTCCCGAGTTCGACGTGCAGACCATTCCGCACGCGATCCGCCACCAGGCGATCTTCGGCGCGGTCGAGGCGCTGAAGCCGGGCGCGGGCCTGATCATCTCGGCGAATCACAACCCGCTGCCGCTACTGGCTCAGCTCGAGGCGCGCTACGAGGACCGCTTCAGCACCAGCTACCTCGACCAGGGCCCCGACCGCTGGCGCATCCTCATCCGCAACGCGGCGTGAGAACTCGCGCGGCGTGAGAACGCGCGCAGCGTGAGAACGCGCGCGGCGTGAGAACTCGCGCGGGCGGCGAACCCTTCCGAGCCGCCCGCGCGTCTGACGACCCGCCCGGTGACCTGTCCACCGGGCGGGCCCTTCTGCTCGTGCACGGCGTCGGGTACTGTCTCGTAATCTGTGTCATGCGCGACGTATCGGGGCCCACGACGACGGCCTCTTTCGGTATTGAACTTCCCGTTCACACACCAGGTGCGCCCCTGCATGGGCGCGTCGGGGCGCGTCATGGCGGGCGGCGTATGTGAACAGGAAGTTCAATGCACTTTTCGAGCGTTTCGGCGCCCCGCTTCGAGGCGCACGATCGGCCGCCTGATACCCAGCCTGCCGCATGGCCACCCCACACTCAGCCGTCCGCAAGGAGGACTGACGCCTCGCAGAAGCGCCGACATGGAGAAGGGGCGCCCCCGGAGGGACGCCCCACGTGCTGCTACGAAGCCAGCTCTGCCGACGGTGGTGCCGCGGCGGTCAGCGAGATCACGCCGTAATCCCAGCCCTTGCGGCGATAGACCACGCTCGGGTGGTCGGTGCGCGCATCGATGAACAGGAAGAAGTCGTGCCCGACCAGCTCCATGCGGTCGACGGCGTCTTCGACCGTCATCCACTCCGGCTCGAACCGCTTGGTGCGGATCACGACGGGCGTGTAGTCCTCCTCCGGTTCTTCCCCTCTCACGAGCGGGATCTCACCGGTCGCGACCGCGCGCAGCACGTCGACGGATGCCGGCTGGAGGTCGACTCCCTCAAGCGAACCGGTTCCCTTGTCGAGCACAGCGCCGCGCGGTCGACGACGCGCATCCACGCGCTTCTCCTTCGCGCGCCGCACCTGCTCGGTGAGCTTGTCGACCGCCAGGTCGAGGGCGGTGAACTTGTCGCCGTCCACGGCCTCGGCCCTCACCACGGGAAGGCCCTTCCCACTCAGGGTGAGCTCGACGGTCGAGTCCTCCTTGTGGCCGTTGTGGTACGCCCTGTGGGTGACCTTCACGTCCATCTGCTGGGCACGCGGTGCCAGGTTCTCGATGCGGGTGGCCTTCTCGTCCACCACGCCGCGGAACCGATCGGAGACGCTCACACCCACGCCGACGATGCTGGTTTCCATCCCTGACCTCCTTGTTCCGGTCCCCCCGGTCAAGGGCGGACCTGAGTCGCCTTGTGTCTCCCAACCTAGTCCGCAGGCCTCCGGGTGTCACCCCTCCGATCGACGTGAGAAATGTCGGCGTTCGCCCAGAGCCGGAAATGCGGAATGGATGCCTCAGCCCGCCGTATCGGGAAAGTGTCGCGGCGTCGCCGCCACCGTCACTGCCGCCCGCACGTGCGCCCCCGCCGTGCGCAGGGCCCGAGCCGCCTCGACCAGGGTCGCGCCCGTCGTGACGACGTCGTCGACGACGATCACCTCCAGTCCGTCGAGCCGCCGCGTCGCCTGCAGGCTGCCGGTGACATTGTCAGCGCGGGCCGTGCGCGACAGCCCGCGCTGGTCTGCCGTCGCGCGCACGATGCGCAGTGCGCGCACCGGACGGACCCCGGCCCTCCGTGCCAGCAGCTCGGCGACGCGGTAACCGCGGCGGCGCATCGCGGCGCGCGAGGTCGGCACCGGCACCACCACGCCGGGCACTTCGCCCAGCGCCGCCGCGAGCGCCGGGGCGAATGCCCGTGCGAGCGAAGTGCGCCCCTCCTCCTTCAGTGCGCGCAGCACGCGCGCCGGCACCCCGGCGAACGGCAGTGCGCTGCGCACGGTGAGCCCGTCGGCCAGCACCTGCTTCACCACCTGCGGGTGCAGCATCCCGCGACAGGTATCGCATAGCGCGATGTCGGGCTGCCCGCACCCCGCGCACTCCACCGGAAACGCGAGAGCGAGCGCCTGCGCGCAGGCGGCGCGCACCGGCATCCACACCTCGTCCACGTCTCGATGGTGCCCGCCGCGCACCCGCGCGCGGGGCTCGGTCCCGCAATCTGTGGAGAACGCCGTGCCTGGGGAGGAACCGACTCATCCCTGCGACGGTGGAATGCCCTGCGCCTCGCCGAGCACGCGGACCCCGGCGCCGGCCTTCTCCCAGTTCGAGCCCCGCTGAGAGTACAGCGTGCCGTCGTCACCGAGCAGGCGCACCGTCGTGCCGGTCGTGCCCGCGATGGTCACGGCGTCGTCGGGCGCGCTCGTCGAGGTGGCCGGGCCCGACACGGTCTGCTGCACCACGATGGTGTCACCGCCCGTCCCCGCCACGGCACCCAATGTGGTGTCGCTGAGCCACGTCAGCGACACTCCGGCGTGCGGGAGGGTGCCCAGCGTCGTCGAGTCTCCGAGCGAGGTCGGCACGCCGTTCTGATCACGGACGATGCCCGCGATCTCGATCGTCGACTGGCCGCCGACCGTGACGATCGCCGCCAACCGCGTACCGTCACGCGAGAGCGCCATCGCCGTCACCCGCGACGCGTTCGACCACGCGCCGGCGATCTTGACGCCGTTGCCGTCCGGCGCGTACGCGATCAGTGCGTGCGGATCGGCCGACGGCACGCTCCAGATGTAGTTCTGCGGGTCGACCACGGGATCGACCAGGCCCGATCGGCGGTCGAGAACGGCTCCCCCGCCCGTCGACGACGCCCGCGCGACGGCCCCATCGCCGGTGCGCACCGCGGCGGTCGTGTAGTCCGCCGATAGTTGTGCGGATACCGGATGCAGCTTGGCCACCGCATCGCTGACGCCCTTCACCGCTTCGACGTCACCGCCCGACGCGAGGAAGCCGAAGGCCTTGTCGGTCTGCACGAGCGCACGCGGGTCGATGCGGGTGGAGCGGGTCGAGACGGGCTGGGCGGTCAGCGGACTGGAGTTGTACTCCATCGCCACGTCGGAGATGCCCGCCGCCGTCATGCTGTACACGAGCTGCGTCTGCATACGGTCGAGGGTCTGACGGTCCAGCGACAGCGCCGCGCGGGTCAGGCCCACCCGCCCGGTGCTGCCGGTGACCGACACCGACACCGGGTCGAGCGACACGTCGTCTGTGAACGCCGAGACCACGCTGCCCGCCAGCCAGCTGCTGGGTTTGCCGTCGATGAGCGCCGTGGCGATGCGCGTGGGCGCATTGATCGACGGGAACCACCGCATGTCGGGCACGAGGTAGCGCCATGCGGGGTCGAAGTACATCAGCGGGTACTGGTGGAAGACGCTCGCGAACTGGTCGACGCCCAGCACTATTCCGTCGGGGGCCTTGCTGATGCGCCACTGTCCCTCGACCTTGGCCAGCTCGAACGACAGCGGAGTCTGCCCGCCGTCGGAGGTCTTGTACACGCCGTCGGCGTCGACGGTGGCCTGCTGCGTCACCGTCAGCACGACGTGGCCGTCGTCGGTGGCGACGTACGAACGCGCCGAACGGTCGTCGATGGTGGTCGTCGCGCTCGGGTTCCACTTGCCCTGGAACGACGGCGCCAGGTACAGCTGGGCGATGGCCCAGTTGCTCTCCGGGCCGATGCCCGCGTCGATGAAGCCCTGCACTATCTGCTCGGGCGAGGCCCCGTCCTGCGGCTTGACCGGCACATACGAGAAGTCGGGCGGCGCGACCGCGCCCGGCTGGAGACCTGCGAACACCGGGCCCGACGTCGGCAGCCCGGCGCACGCCGAGAGCATGACGGCCAACGCGGCCGCCATCGCGACCGCCGCGGCCCGGTGCAGCATCCCCCGTCTCATGCGTCCCCTCCGTCCATCGGCCGGCTCACGATGATGGGCTGGGTGAGGCCGAGGTCATCCGTCGCCTCGTCACCCGGGTCGGTGGGCAGCGGCGAGCCCGCCTCCACCGGATGCGACCCGCGCGGCAACGTGAGCACGAAGTTCGACCCGTATCCGGGACGCGACCAGACCGCCAGCGTGCCGCGGTGCAGCGTCGCGTCGCCCAGCGAGATCGACAGCCCCAAGCCGGTGCCGCCGATCGTGCGCTTGCGCGACGGGTCGGCGCGCCAGAATCGGTCGAACACGCGCTCGGCATCGGCCTCGGTCATGCCCATCCCGTAGTCGCGCACCGCCAGCGCCACCGCCTGCTGATTGCTGTCGACGGTCACCACGATGGGTTTGCCCTCACCGTGCTCGATCGCGTTGCCGAGCAGGTTGCGCACTATTCGCCGGATCCGGCGCGGGTCCATGTCGACCGGCGAATACCCGCCCGGCGCCACGAGCCGCACATCGCTCCCGTGCTGCTCGGCCAGTTGCTGCATCGAGGCGATCACGTCTTCGGCGAGCCGGGCCAGACTCGTCGGCTCGAGCTCGAGCTGCACCGATCCGGCGTCGTACCGGCTGATCTCCAGCAGGTCGGTCAGCAGCACCTCGAACCGCTGCACCTGGGCGTGCAGCAGCTCGGTCGCGCGCGCTGTGGTCGGGTCGAACTCGTCGCGGTGGTCGTTGAGCATGTCGGTCGCCAGCCGGATCGTCGTCAGCGGTGTGCGCAGCTCATGCGAGACGTCCGACACGAAGCGCTGCTGCACGAGCGAGAGCTCGGCCAGCTGGTTGATCTGGGATTGGATGCTGTCGGCCATGGCGTTGAACGAGCGGCCGAGGGTCGCCAGCTCGTCTTCGCCGCGCACGCGCAGGCGCACCCCGAGATCGCCCGCGGCCAACTGCGCACTCGTGTCGGCGGCTTCGCGGATCGGGGTGGTCACCGCACGGAGCGTGAACCAGGCGATGGCGCCGATGAGCACGACCAGCGCCGACCCGACGATCCACAGCGTCGCCTGCACGAAACTCAGCGTCGACGACGCGTCGTCGAGGTCATAGGCGAGGTACAGCTCGTACGGACCGATGTCGGGCACCACGATCTGCTGGCCGACGACGATGCCGGGGCGCACGCTGTCGTCGGGCCCGGGCAGGGCGATCGACTGCGCCCACTGCTTGTCGACCGAGCCGGAGTCACGCACGTGCTTGCGCAGCTCAGCCGAGATCATGCTCTCGGTCAGTCCCCCCGAGCGGAACCCGGGGGGCGCCAGCTGCGAGGGCGTCGCGTCCACCCGGATCGCGAGAGTCATGTCGGTCGCCGACTGCTGCGAGAGAGGACCCTGGATGCTGGTGAGCAGATTCTGCACCTGGACGGGGTCGTCTTGCACCACGGCGTTGTCGAGCGTCGACTGCGCGCTGTCGACCGCGCGGCGCGCGTCGGTGAGCGCCTGCGTCTTGCGCGACTCGAACAGGTCGTTCTGAATCGCCAGGGCCATCCACACGCAGGCGATGATGATCGTCAGCGCGGTCAGCACGAGGGTGATGACGACGGTGCGGAAGCGCAGAGAGCGGCGCCAGAGCGTGCCGATGCGCTCCGCGCGCGCCCGCCACCATGCGCCGTCCCGCCAGGTGACGGAACGGCCGGCGACGGTCACCGCTGCCGTGGGCACGTGGGCACCCCGCGCCTCACACGATGGCGCCGGCGCGATAGCCGACGCCGCGCACGGTGGTGACGATCTTCGGATTGTCGGGGTCGAGCTCGACCTTCGCACGGAGCCGCTGCACGTGCACGTTGACCAGCCGGGTGTCGGCCTTGTAGTGGTACCCCCACACCTGCTCGAGCAGCATCTCGCGCGAGAAGACCTGCTGCGGCTTCGATGCGAGCGCCACGAGCAGCTCGAACTCCAGCGGTGTCAGGGCTATCGAGGACTGGCCCCGGCGCACCTCGTGGGCCGCGACATCCACCTGCAGATCACCGATGCGCAGCATCTCGGACTCGGGCTGGGCACCGGGTCGCAGCCGGGTGCGGATGCGCGCGACGAGCTCTTTGGGATTGAACGGCTTGACGATGTAGTCATCGGCGCCCGACTCGAGCCCGCGCACCACATCGGCCGTGTCGGCGCGGGCGGTGAGCATGATGATCGGAACGCCCGATTCCGCGCGGATGCGCGTGCAGATCTCGATGCCGTCCATGCCGGGCAGCATCAAGTCGAGCAGGATGAGATCGGGCCGGTGCGCACGCCACTCCTGGACGGCGGTGGCGCCGTCGGCGCAGAAGAAGGTCTCGAACCCCTCCGTGCGCAACACGATGCCGATCATCTCCGCGAGCGCGGTGTCGTCGTCGACCACCAGGATTCGAGAAGTCATGTGAACGCGTTTCGTCCTTCATCCGGCGCGGCCATACCGCGGCACGTACCGGCGGCGCAGTCCCCGACCGCCTGAACACAGCGTAGCCGAGCACGGCCCGGGATTGTCCGCGCCCGCGCGCGGGTGTGACACGATGGGTTCTCGGGCCCGCCCGAGCACGAGGAGACTCTGTGACCGCCTATCCCACCTGGACCCCGGCATCCCGTCCCGGCATCATCCCGCTGCAGCCTCTGAGCTTCGGCACCGTGTTGGGGCGCTCGTTCAGCGCCCTGCGGCACAACCCGCGGGTCCTGCTGGGATTCGCGCTCGTCGTGCAGGTGCTGGCGACGCTCCTGGTGGTCGCCGTCGTGGCGGGGACCTCGTTCTGGGCCTTCAGCCGGCTGCAGAACATCCCGACGACCTCGCCCGATTACGACACGATCACCGCCGGCTCGGTCGGCATCGTCCTGGTGGTGTCGGGGCTGGCCGGTCTTGTCGCTGCGGCGCTGCAGACGCTCGTACAGGCGGTCGTGGTGATGGATGTCGCGCGCGGCGCTGTCGCCGAGCGTGCGCCCCTGCGCGAGCTGTGGCAAAACGTGAAGCCGGTGCTGTGGCGCCTGATCGGATACACGCTGCTGCTCACGGCCGCCCTCGTCCTGGGCATCGGGATCGTCGTGGGCATCGTCATCGGGGTCAGCACGCTCTCGCCCCTCGCGGGAATCCTGCTCACCGTGCTCGCCGTGCTCGGAGCCATCCCGCTGCTGCTGTGGCTGTCGACCAAGCTGCTGCTCACCGCGCCCGCCATCGTGCTCGAGCACGCCACGATCCGCGGCGGTATAGCCCGCTCGTGGCGGCTGAGCCGCGGACGGTTCTGGCCGATGCTGGGTGTGCTCGTGATCGTGCAGGTGATCTTCAGCGCCGTCGCATATGCGATCTCGATGCCGTTCAGCCTGCTCGGCAGTCTTGCCGGCAGCGTGATCGCCCCCACCGGAGACGCCAACACGCAGACCATCATCACCATGGTGGTCGCCCTGGCACTGCCGGAGATGGTCTCGCTGGTCGTCGGTTCGGTGTCGGCCGTCGTGCAGGCGACCGCGGCGTCGCTGCTGTACATCGACGCGCGCATGCGCAAGGAGGGGCTCGACCTCGACCTGCTCTCGTACGTCGAGCGGCGCGACGCGGGCGGCGCAGGGCTGCCCGACCCGTTCCGCGCCAACATCGGGCGCGAACTGCTTCGCGCGCCGCTCGGCTACATGCCCGCCGCCTACCCGCCCGCATACGGGCAACCCCCGTCTGGGCAGCCGCCATACGGGCAGCAGCCGTACGGGCAGCCGTCGTATGGACAACCGCCGTACGGGCAGCCCCCGTATGGGCAGCCGCCGTACGGGCAACCGCCGTACGGCCAACAGCCGCCCGCCGCGGCCTATCCCCCGCCGCAGCCACCGCAGGTCCCCGAGCGCGGGGAGCGAGACGAAGGGCCGGTCCCGCCGGCGCCCGACCCGACGCAGTGGACCGCCCCCGGAGGGCCCACTCCCCCCGAATGATCCTCTTCCCCTTCGATCCCGAGCAGCCGCCGCTGACGCCCGATGGCGATCAGGCACGCCGGTGGGCAGAGCGCGAGCTCAGCGACCCGGCGTATGCGGCTGCGCACCCGACCCCGATCGACCGCATCGCCCGGGCCGTGCAGGAGTTCTTCGAGCGCCTGTTCAACTCCCACGTCGATACGACGCTCGGTCTCTGGCTGGCCGTCGCCATCGCCGTCGTCCTGCTGGCACTCATCGTCGCGGCGGTCATCTTCTCCGGACGTTCGCGTCTGTCGCGGCGCGCCGCTCCCACCGCGCACGATCTGTTCGGCGACAGCGAGACCCGCACCGCCGCGCAGTTGCGCCGTGCCGCGGCATCCGCCGCCTCCTCCGGTGACTTCGATGAGGCGGTGATCCTGCGCTTCCGCGCCCTCGCCCTCGGACTCGTCGAGCGCGAGCTGGTCGAGCTCGTGCCCGGCGCGACCGTGCACGCCTTCGCGCGGCGCGCGGGCGATCTGTTCCCCGACCAGGGAGAACGGATGGATGCCGCAGCCGCCGTCTTCGACGATGTGCGGTACCTGCGACGTGGCGGCACCGCCGACGGCTATGCGCTCATCGCGGCTGTCGACGATGCCGTGCGCGGGCGCAGCGTGCCGTCACCGGAGCCCGTCCGGTGACGGCGGTCACGACCGCCACGCCGCCGACGCGTCGCCGGCGCGTCGGCATCTGGGTCTCGATCGGCGTGGTCGTGGTCGTCGTGGGCGTCATCGCGACGATCCTGTCCGGCCTCGGCCAGTGGAATCGCCGCGACGTGCTCGACCCCGAGTCGACCGGCGCCGACGGGGCCCGCGCCCTGGCCCGGGTGCTCGATCAGCACGGCGTCGCCGTGCATGTCGTGCGCGACCGGCACGCTCTCGACGAGGCGTTGGATGCCGCCGGCCGCACCGACCGCCTCCCGGCCATGGCCACGCTCGTGCTGCCCGACAGCCCGCTGTTGTCGGATGCGACGTTCCAGAAGATGGCCGACGGCGCCGACGACGTCGTGATCGCCCAGCCGCAGGCGCGCGCCGCACGTGTGCTGTTCGACGCCGAGCTGTCGGGCTACGGCACCGACCAGCCGATCGGCCCCGGCTGCGCGCTGCCGGCCGCTCAGCGGTCAGGATCGATCTCCCCCGGCACGCTGTTCGCACCCCCGAACGACCCCGACATCACCGCCTGCTACACCGTCGACGGCGACGCAGCTCTGCTGCAGCGCACCCTCGGCGGCCGCACCGTCACCCTTCTCGATGCGGCCGAACTGTTCACGAACGCGACGCTCGCCGACGACGGCAACGCCGCCCTGGGCGTCAACCTGCTCGGCGTGCACTCCGACCTCATCTGGTACGTGCCCTCGGCGGGCGACGCCGACGCCGGCGAGGTCGCGGCCGATCTCGGGTCGCTCACGCCGGGATGGGTGTCGCCCGTCATCGTGCTCCTGCTGCTCGTCGGCGTCGCCGCCGCCGTGTGGCGGGGGCGCCGTTTCGGCCCGCTGGTCGCCGAGAACCTGCCGGTCACCGTGCGCGCCGCCGAGACGACCGACGGCCGCGCACGCCTGTACGCACGTTCCGGCGACCGCGTGCACGTCGCCGACCGGCTGCGCATCGGCACTCTCACCCGACTCGCCCGCGTGCTGGGCCTGGGCCGTGCGACGCCGGCGAACGAGATCTCCGACGCCGTCGCCGACAGACTCGGGATGCCCCGGGCCCAGGTGCGCGGCATCCTCATCGACGATCAGCCCGCCACCGATCGCGAACTGCTCACGATCAGCGACCGTCTGCGCGACCTCGAGCGCCGCGTGCACCAGGCGGTGCGCCCCGACACGAACCCGCCCACCGACACGGGGAGGACCCCATGACAGACCCGACGCAGACCCCTCCCGACTCCCGGCCGCCCCGCGAGCACAGCGAGTCGACCCGCTCCGACCCCACCGACGCCGCCCTGCGCGACGACCTGCATGCCGTCCGGACGCAGGTCGGCCGTGCCGTCATCGGACAGGACGGCGCTGTGACCGGCCTCTTGATCGCTCTGCTGTCGGGCGGACACGTGCTGCTAGAGGGCGTGCCGGGCGTCGCGAAGACCCTGCTCGTGCGCGCGTTCAGCAAGGCGCTGGGCCTGGACACCAAGCGCATCCAGTTCACGCCCGACCTGATGCCCGGCGATGTGTCCGGCTCGCTCGTCT
This sequence comes from Microbacterium horticulturae, assembly GCF_029094505.1. Lineage (NCBI taxonomy): Bacteria > Bacillati > Actinomycetota > Actinomycetes > Micrococcales > Microbacteriaceae > Microbacterium > Microbacterium horticulturae. Next base: position 2,392,635 of record NZ_CP119108.1, read on the forward strand.
ACGATGCGCGCACGGCCGAGTTCGAGTTCCGTGAGGGGCCGATCTTCACGAACATCGTCCTCGCCGACGAGATCAACCGCACGCCACCCAAGACGCAGGCCGCGCTCCTGGAGGCCATGGAAGAGCACCAGGTCACCGCCGACGGCGTGACCCGCGAGCTGCCCGACCCGTTCCTGGTCGCGGCGACCCAGAACCCGATCGAGCACGAGGGCACCTACCCGCTCCCCGAGGCGCAGCTCGACCGCTTTCTGCTCAAGCTCGTTGTGTCGGTCCCCGAGCGCGACGCCGAGCTGCGGGTGCTGCGCCAGCACGCCGACGGCTTCGACCCGCACACCCTGGCGGGCATCGAACCGGTGGTCGATGCCGAGCGGCTGCGCGCAGCGCGCCGAGCCGCGGCATCCACCGCCGTCACCGACGACGTGCTCGCGTACCTCGTCGATCTCGCGCGCGCGACCCGCCAGAGCCCGTCGGTGCAGCTCGGGGTCAGTCCACGCGCGGCGACCGCGCTGCTGGCCGCGGCGAAGGCGTGGGCGTGGCTGAGCGGATACCCGGCCGTCACGCCCGACCACATCCAGACGATGCTCGTGCCCACGTGGCGGCATCGCATCCGTCTGCGGCCCGACGCGGCGCTCGAGGGCGTCTCGGTGGATGCGGTGCTCACCGCCGTGCTGCAGCAGACCCGGGTTCCCATCTGATCGTGCACCTCACCGGCCGCTTCCCTCTCCTCCTCGCCGCAGGCGTGGTGCCCGTCGTCGCACTGTCGATCGCGGGCGTCGACCCGTGGCTGACGCTGGGGGGCTGGCTCGTGCTCTGCCTGGCGGCGGCGGGAGTGGATGCCGCTGTCGCGGCCGATCCGCGCCGGGTGCACGTCGATCGCACCGTTCCCCGACGCGCCCTGCGCGACAGCCGCGTGCACACGACGCTCACCCTGCGCGGCCCGCAGCAGCTGCACGGCCAGCTGCGGGACGCGTGGCAGCCCACCGCCGGCGCCCCCCATGCCCGCGCCGTGGTGCACCTCGAGGCCGATGTGCCGCTGCGCATCGACGTTCCGCTGCAGCCGCGCCGGCGCGGCGAGCTCGTGTCGGAGTTCGTGGTGCTGCGCAGCGTCGGGCCGCTGGGGCTGGCCGGGCGCCAGTCGCGGCTGAACGTGCGCGGCGCGGTCCGTGTGCTGCCGCCGTTCACTGCGCGTCGGCATCTGCCGTCGCGACTCGCCCGGCTGCGCGAGCTCGACGGGGCCACGAGCGTGCTGGTGCGCGGGCAGGGCAGCGAGTTCGACAGCCTGCGCCCGTATGTGCGCGGTGACGACGTGCGCTCGATCGACTGGCGCGCCACCGCGCGCGCGGGCACCACGATGCTGCGCACCTGGCGACCCGAGCGCGACCGGCACATCGTGATCGTCATCGACACCGGGCGCACCTCCGCGGCCCGCGTCGGTGACGGCGTACGCCTGGACGCCGAAATGGAAGCCACGCTGCTGCTCGCGGCACTGGCCGTACAGGCCGGCGACCACGTGCACCTCGTGATGGCAGACCGCGCCGTGCGCGCACGCGTCAGCGGCGTCGACGGAGAGAAGCTGCTCCCCGCGCTGGTGGACGCAATGGCCCCCATCGAACCCACGCTCATCGACACCGACTGGGATGCCGTGGCCGCCCACGTCCGTTCGCTCACGGTGCGGCCGTCGCTGATCGTGCTGCTGACCGCGCAGGACGAGGCCACCGCCGCCCGCGGGTTCCTCGGCACGCTGCCCGGGTTCATCGCCCGTGCGCATGTGCTGATCGGAACCGTCACCGACACCGGCCTGGCCGCCCAGGCCCGCGCGCGTGCCACGGCCGGAGAGATCTTCCGCGCCGCGGCCGCAGAGCAGACGCTCTCCGACGCCGACCGGGTCATCCAGGCCGTGGTCGCCGCGGGCGCCGACGCGCTCACCGACGGCCCCGAAGAGCTTCCCCCGCGTATCGCGGACCGGTACCTGCAGCTGAAGGCCGCCGGCCGGCTGTAGGGGTGTTGTTCAGTCGTCACGGATGACCGTTTCCGGGCCGGAGAACCGTCATCTGTGACGACCGAACGAGCCGGGTGGATGCCGCGGGCCGGGCGGCGAGATGCAGCGCGTGAGCAACCTCTGCCACGGCGCGCTGGTGTCGACCGTGGGGCTGACGGTGCCGGCCGTGCTGATCGTCGGGCTGGTCAGCCGACAGAGTCCCGTCTTCGGAGTGGACGGGATCGGGATGCTGCTGCTCGTCGCCACGCTCGCGCTGTCGATCGCAACCTTCTCGAGTTGACGCGTCGGGGCGCTGCACGGCGCGGCGCATCTCGCGCTGTTCGCGGTGTACGTGCTGAGCGTCTTCGCCTGATCGATTGCGCTCGCCCGGACGACGAAACCCCGCAACCGCGTGTCGCACCGCCCGGCCAGCCCGCAGGTGCCGATAATCTCGCGACATCGGCGTGTCTACCAGCGGCGCCGCCGAGCAAAGGAGACACCCATGTCGGATGCAACACCTGCAGCGTCACCGCTCGTCACCCGCATGGTCGCCGAAGCCATCGGAACACTCGTCCTGGTCTTCGGCGGTGTGGGCACCGCCCTGTACGCAGCAGACTTCGCCGTCGGCGGTGAAGGCACGCCGCTGGGCGTCGGGCATCTCGGCGTCGCGTTGGCCTTTGGTCTGACCGTGCTGGTCGGCGTGTACGCGTGGGGTCCGATCTCGGGCGGCCATTTCAACCCCGCGATCACCCTCGGCATGGCCACCGCCGGACGCTTCGCCTGGAAGGACGTCACCGGCTACATCGTGGCGCAGATCGTCGGCGGTGCCGTCGGCTCGACGCTTCTGGTGCTCATCGGGCTGTTCGGCCCCGACAAGTGGCTGAGCAACGCGCAATCGGGCGGTTTCGCCAGCAACGGATTCGGCGAGCACTCCCCCAGCGGATGGGGCGTCGGCGCGGCCATCGTCATCGAGATCATCCTCACCTGTGTCTTCGTGCTCGTGGTCGCCGGCTCGACGAGCAAGCGCGCTCCGGTCGGCTTCGCGGGCATCGCGATCGGCCTGACGCTGACGCTCATCCACCTCATTTCGATCCCGATCGACAACACCTCGGTGAACCCGGCACGTTCGATCGCCGCGGCGATCTACGGCGGCGTCGGACCGCTCGCCCAGCTCTGGGTGTTCATCGTCTTCCCGCTCGTGGGCGGCGTGCTCGCCGGCCTGATCCACCGCGCGCTGTTCCCCGAGCCGCAGGCAGCCTGACCGCCCGGGCGGCCCGGGCTCGGCCGCGGGCCCGGCGCCTTCACCCTCACCGGTGAGAGTGCAACTGGTGGACGAGAGGTAGGGAAATACCCGCTTCCTCGTCCACCAGATGCACTCTCAGCGTTTTGTGCGGGGGTGCGAGCCCGGCGCGACCGCGCTCAGCGCTCGGGCGCTGAGGCCACGGCCTCGGCGATCGGCGTCGGGCCGGTGTTGAAGCAGATCGTCTTGTGCCCGCTCGACGCGTCGGCAAGGACGGCGGCGATGGTGGATGCCACGTCCCCGCGCGGCACGGAACCCGAGGTTTCGGCCGCCACATCAATCCGACCGGTCGGTTCGTCGAGGGTGAGCGAACTCGGGGCGACGATCGTCCAGTCCAGGCCGCTCGCGCGCAGGTGCGCGTCGGCGTCGGCCTTCGCCTCGGCGTACGCGTGGAACGGGTCACCCTCGGGCACGCCGTGGTCCAGGCGCGCGCCGAAGTACGAGACCATCACGTAGCGTCGCACATCGGCGGCGGCCGCGGCATCCATCGACCGGATCGCCGCGTCGCGGTCGACCGCGTACGTGCGCTCGGGGTTGCCGCCGCCCGCTCCCGCCGACCATACGACCGCGTCGTTGCCGGCGATGATGTTGGTGAGCTGGTCCTCGTCGAGCTGCTCGATGTCGGCGACCAGGGGCGCCGCTCCGGTGGCGGCGACCTCGCCCTCGTGCGCGGGATTGCGGATGACGCCGGTCACGGTGTCGCCGCGGGCCACCAGCTGCGGGGCCAGTCGCAGGGCGACCTTGCCGTGGGCGCCGATGATGAGAATGCGTGCCATTGGTGCTCCCTTCGTGTCCCCCGAGCCTACGCGGGGCGCGTCGCGCCCGCGCACGGGCCGGGTATCTGTCGCCACCGCGCGCCGGCGACCACCAGGGCGGCAGATCCGTAGACAAGTGGATGCCGCGTGCCGGCGCCCCGCCCACGATCCCAGATGACTTGCCGCAAGTGGTGGGTCAGAATCGCCACGCACCCACCATTTACGGCAAGTCATGCGCCGAGGGGACCCGCCCGCGCCCGCCCGCACGCCGAAGGGCCCGCCCGCACCAGCCCGCACACCGAAGAGCGCGCACGCCGAAGAGCGCGCACGCCGAAGGGCCGGCACCCCCGTGCGGAAGTACCGGCCCTCGCTGCGCCCGCTCAGGGCGCCGTCAGCGGATCACTCCAGGTCGAAGCGGTCCAGCTCGGTGACCTTGCCCCAGGCCGCGGCGAAGTCGTTCACGAACTTCTCGCCCGCGTCGTCGGCGGCGTACACCTCCGCCAGCGCTCGCAGCTCGGAGTTCGAGCCGAACACCAGGTCGGCACGGGTGCCGATCCACTTGCGCTCACCGGTGCCGAAGTCGCTGCCGGCGAAGGCGTGCGAACCCGGGTCGACCGGCTTCCACTCGGTGCCCATGTCGAGCACGTTGACGAAGAAGTCGTTCGTGAGCACGCCCGGGCGCTCGGTGAACACGCCGTACTTCGAGCCGTCCCAGTTGGCGTCGAGCACACGCAGGCCGCCGACCAGCACCGTCATCTCGGGAGCGGTGAGCTTCAGCAGGCTCGCCTTGTCGACCAGCAGGAACTCCGCCGGCAGGTCCGCGGCCGCCGCCAGCGGGCCGACGTAGTTGCGGAAGCCGTCGGCGACCGGCTCGAGATAGCTGAACGAGTCGACGTCGGTCTGCTCCTGCGTGGCGTCGGTGCGCCCGGGGTGGAACGGCACGACGACGTCGAATCCGGCATCCTTCGCGGCCTTCTCGACGCCCGCGTTGCCGGCGAGCACGATCAGGTCGGCCAGCGAGACCTCCTTGCCGAAGCCCTCCTTGATGCCGCGCAGCACGTCGAGCACCTTGGCGGTGCGCTCGGGGTTGTTCGACTCCCAGTCCTTCTGCGGGGCCAGCGCCAGGCGCGCGCCGTTGGCGCCGCCACGACGGTCGCTGCCGCGGAACGAAGCCGCTGCCGCCCACGTGGTGGCCACGAGCTCGGGCACGGTCAGGCCCGACGCGAGGATCTGCTGCTTGAGCGTGGCGGCGTCGACCTCGGTGATGAGCTCGGCGGGCGGTGCGGGCACCGGGTCCTGCCAGATGAGCTCCTCGGCGGGCGCGAGTTCGCCGAGGTACCGGGTCTTCGGCCCCAGGTCACGGTGGGTCAGCTTGAACCAGGCCCGGGCGAACGCGTCGGCGAAGGCGTCGGGGTCGTCCCGGAACTTCTGCGAGATCGGCCCGTAGATCGGGTCGAAGCGCAGCGACAGGTCGCTGGTGAGCATACGCGGCTCGCGACGCGTGGTGGCGTCGTGCGCCATCGGCACCATGTCGGCGCCCGCGCCGTTCTTCGGCCGCCACTGCTTGGCGCCGGCCGGGCTTTCCATGAGCTCCCACTCGTACGCATACAGAATGTGGAAGAACTCGTTGTCCCAGCGGGTCGGGTGGTAGGTCCAGGTGACTTCCAGGCCACTGGCGGTCTGGTCGTCGCCCTTGCCCGTGCCGTGGGCGTTCTTCCAGCCGATGCCCATCTGCTCCATCGGGGCTTCCTCGGGGGCCGCTCCCACGAGGTCGGCAGGGCCGGCGCCGTGCGTCTTGCCGAAGGTGTGACCACCGGCGATGAGGGCGACGGTCTCTTCGTCGTTCATTGCCATGCGCGCGAACGTCTCACGGATGTCACCGGCGAGCTCGAGCGGGTCGGGGTTGCCGCCCACGCCCTCGGGGTTGACGTAGATGAGACCCATCTGGGTCGCCGCGAGCGGGTTCTCGAGATCGCGCTTCTTGCCCGGCTCGTAGCGTTCCTCGTCTCCGAGCCAGGTGTTCTCCGAGCCCCAGTACACGTCGTCGTCGGGCTCCCACGCGTCGACGCGGCCGCCGGCGAAGCCGAAGGTCTTGAAGCCCATCTGCTCGAGCGCGACGTTGCCCGCGAAGATCATGAGGTCGGCCCACGAGACCTGCTTGCCCCACTTCTTCTTGACCGGCCACAGAATACGGCGGGGCTTGTCGAGGCCCACGTTGTCGGGCCAGCTGTTCAGCGGCGCGAACCGCTGCTGGCCGGTGCTGCCGCCGCCGCGGCCGTCGGTCACCCGGTAGGTGCCGGCGCTGTGCCATGCCATGCGGATGACCGCCGGGCCGTAGTTCTCGAAGTCGGCGGGCCACCAGTCCTGCCGCGTGGTCAGGACCTCTTCGATGTCGCGGCGGAGCTCCTCGAGGTCGACGTTCTCGAAGTTGGCGCGGTAGTCGAAGTCTTCGTCGAGGGGATTCGTCTCGGCCGGGTTCTTCGCGAGCACCTTCAGGTTGAGCCGGTTCGGCCACCAGTTGCGCGCGCTCGACCCGCCGGCGGGGCTGGCGCCGTGGATGACCGGGCAGACGGCCTCCTCGGCGGCGACGTGCTGTTCCTCGTCGGTGGGCGTGGGGATGACGCCCTCAGATTCGTCGGTGATGTTGTCGGTCATCTGATGTCCCTTCTTCGATGTCGGTTGCGGTTGTGGAGTCAGGCAGCGGATGCGGCACAGTCGGCGCACATCCCCCAGAAGGTCACCTCGGCCTCGTGCACGACGAAGCCCGCGGTGGCGGACGGCGTCAGGCATGGCGCCTCGCCGACGACGCAATCGACGTCGACGACGGCACCGCAGGCGGTGCACACGAGGTGGTGGTGGTTGTCGCCGACACGCAGCTCGAACAGCTGCGGACGCCCGGCGGGCTCGATGCGGCGCGCGAGGCCCGCGTCGGCGAAGTCGTTCAGCGCGTTGTAGACGGACTGCAGACTGGGGTGCTCGAGCAGCGGCGCGACCTGCGCGTACACGGCGTCGGCACTGGCATGCGGCAGGTTCCTCAGGGCGTCGAACACGGCCGACCGAGAGTCGGTCACGCGCAGGCCCGCGGCACGAATGGCGGTCGCGGCATCCCACTCGTCGATCTCGTGCGTGTGCATGCCTTTATTCTACCCTTGATTTGATCAAAACAAAAGTGGATGCCGCAGCTCGCTGTGCCTGGATCGCGCGCGACGACGCTTCCTGAACGTATTGAACTTCCCGTTCACACGGCTCCTCGGGGCGGCTGAGCGTGGCTGTGCGTGTGAACCGGAAGTTCAATGCGGTTATCGCATGCTTCGCCGCCCGTTGAGTGAGCGG